>NZ_CP186007.1:0-206502 GCF_049311625.1 Paenibacillus sp. EC2-1 | reverse complement strand
AGTTCGCGAAATGGCGCGGATTCCAAACTAAGAGCCTAAATGCTTATACCGTTATGAAAGAGTTTCGAGACCTGTCTGTAGGGAATCTTAACAATACACCGGATCTATCTGTGTTGGTTCACCCAGATCCTGTCGGAGATATCCTTCTAAGCGAAGTTATGAAGATTGTAAGTGGAACCTACGTATCTCACATATGGAAGTCATTCCGACTGACATCGAATAACCCGAAAGCTATTGTCATATTTGACAAGCAAGCAAATGTCAACATTACAGGGAGTCCTGCGGCTCGAATCTTTGCATACAATGATTACGCTCCAGCGGCACCGCTGCCACCATCTAATCCGATCTTGCAGGCGGTCGATGCGAATACAATTCAATTGAGTTGGTCCCATCCTGCAGATGACGATACGGAAACTGGCTTTCATATCCTTGATGAAAACGATAACGTAATCGGAAGTGTCGGCGCTGATGTTTTCCGTTTCATAGAAACGAATCTAGATGAAAACACGACCTATAAGCGTCGTGTCTTGTCATTTAATGCGTACGGAGAGTCGCCGCCAACAGATATTGTCGTCGTTACTACGCCAAAAACAATCCCAGTGGCTCCATCTAATCTGCAAAGTGTGACTTACACCGACAAGAAGATTCATTGGTCATGGTCGGATAACTCAATCAATGAAGACGCTTTTGAATTGGTGGCATGGGATGAAGGTGTCGATACGGTCGTAGCTACGCTACCCGCAGACAAGACGGAATATGTGGAGACAGGTTTGTTACCGCTGACGACATATGTTCGCTCTGTTCGAGCGGTGAACGCTGTAGGGGTAAGTCCGGAATCTAATTTCGTTCAAGTAACAACAAAAGACATTCAGATCGATCCGCCGACAGAGGCGCCAATAAATTTCTACGGTGTAGGTATCTCCGACAAATCCATCTATTGGTCTTGGGAAGATATCGTCAATAGCGAAGAATATTTTGAGCTGCTAGATAAGGACAACAAACTTATCGCGACCATCCCAGCTAACAGTACCTTCCACGAGGAAAAGAATCTGGTCTCTGCTATGTACTACTACCGAAAGATCCGGGCTGTAAATAAAGGAGGCGTAGGACCCTCATCGGCTCTTGCAATCGGGAAAACCTTAAGTGAAGGTAACGATCATAGCGACCGACCTAGTGCCCCATACAACATGGGTGTTGATGTTATCGATACCGTGACAGCTCGTGTATTTTGGGAGTACACAGCTAATCAGCTATATGCTGCAGCAGGATTCAAGATCTACTCATCAGACGGTCTGATGATGGCTGCCGTTCCTGCAGATCAGCAAGAGTTTTTATTTTCGCATTTACAACCGAATACAACTTATAGATTCTTCGTCGTTTCATATAACGACAATGGAAATAGTGCATCATCGAACATAGTGTCATTTGTGACACCGCATGTCGTTGAACCTATTCCTCCGCCAGATATTCCTGATGAAAAGGAAGAAGAGTACGCCGATGTATCTTACGATCATGAGCAAGAGGATACGGGTAAGATCGAAGCATTTCAGTCCGGTGTCGGCGACTATCTCGACCTCAAGGTATCCAATCTTCCATCGAGTCTAAATGTCGAGCGATTCAATTTCACTGTCGGCATCAAAGGTTTCTACGATGAGCAAGTTGACCGTTATCATCCCGCCGTAGCCTTTCAGATTAAGATCGTCACAAATGGTAGACAGAAGTTTCGGATACGTAAGCCTGACGGCTCCGAAGTCGACGAATACCTACCGTACTACGATGCGACGGACTGGATTGATGCATCTGTCAATGGCCAGAACACAAAAGACGGGCGAGATCCTGAGCCATTCACTTATCCAGTATCCAAAGGGATTCCATTTAATATTGAAGACTTAAGTTATCGTGTGGAGATCCGAATGAATGAAACGGAGAAGATCGCGATAAATGATCCGACAGCACCAATTCAATGGGCCCTGAGTAAGTCTGCGACAGATACGACGAATGATTCGTCGGATTATCTCGTCGTCACATCCGATCGAGTCGATAATCGGCGGATGACCCGATCTTGGGAATCTCCACTAGCCTCCGGAGGCCCCCTAGAGGTTAGCGAAGGCAAAGAGATCCACTTCACTAAATACATTCGTTCGGCACATCTACAGTATGGTTGGAGGGCTGATATCTACGGATGTAAGCTCGTCATCACGCCATCGAACCCGAATGTGGAAATCGTCTTGGAAAGCGAGGTACTAGACTTTACTCCGAACGATTCTACAATCATTGAGGTGAAGATGAAAGCTCGCATAGTAAACGAAACTCAGGCACTCTGGTACCCATCTATACACTCAGGTTACTTCTATATGAATCAGCAAGAGAACTATCTATATGTTGACGATAGGGTGCGCCCAAAGGATGGAGATATTGATACGACGTATGTTCTTCAATTTCCATACACAATCAAGGCGTACGGTCAGCGATTCCATCCTCAACAAGATCTTGTTTTCTCTGACTCAGAGAAGCCCGACTTTCTGCAAGGAAAAGTGGGCGGGGGCTTATCGCTCGATATGTATTCCGGGTCAATGACTCTTGCTGACAAGGCTACAGCTGCGGGTTTCATATCTAGGCTCATGACGTTTGGAAATCCCGTGACATCCTGGCATCAGCTTAGTATAGATCAGGATGATCAAATGATCACAGATGGCGCAAAGCTCAAGGTCGAGGTTGTTAGGTGTGATGAAAATGGGAACTACAATGAGAGCGACTGGATGGAGCAGGCGAATAATGTTCAGATGTCCTATCCGTTAAGCCCACCGGTTGATCGACTAAGGTATCGATTGACGCTTGAGTCCGGAGAGAAGAAGCGTAACTACACTCCAACGCTACGCCAAGGAAGCCAGGAACTCGCTAGTGGATATTTAGAGCACCTTGTAATTTCTGAGGATAGTTTATCTATCGGGAACGCCGACCTCTATGCGGAGGGGTTATTTATTACACGACCTATTGATTTAGGTAGACTGATCAATAGTCTTGGCAAGATCAAACTTCGTATGGCTACTCCTAACGGATCTAGTGCAAGATTTTATAGTGTAACTGGCTCCTCCGAGAGTGACGCCGTTTTTTATGACCGAACAAAATGGACGCCATTAGCTGCAGCTTCTCAAAACGGAGATGAATATACTTTCGATGTCATGTCGTCATACCTAGATACGAATGGAGCTGTTGAGCGCCCGTGCTTGGCGATCGCTATCGAGTTGGTTCGCGGCAGCGTAGAACAGAAAAATAAAACAGTGTGGAACAAGACGGAGTTCGGGGCAGGAAAGGCGACAAACCTAATAATCAGTGGAGACACCATTAAGCTATCTAATCCAGCGGAGGAGGGCGTATTTATATCTCCGGCTATATATCTGGGCACGATCTCAAAATTCGGAGAGGTAGTTACTTCGTTACTTGAAACGTATGAGGGCTCACAGGTCATCGTACAAACGGTGACGGGTAACTCCAAAGTAGATGTTGAGAACGCCGCTCGGATCGAGAGTGAATGGCGAACGGTACAGTCTGGAGTCGTACAATCCGCGATCAAAACATGGATGATGTATCGAATTAAGATTCGTTCTGGTAAAAAAGATCGTAGAGTTGTTACATTCGAAGACGATACGGCCGCTCAGTGGGATTCACACGCAAATCGGTCGAATGTAGATATCGTTCCTGCTATCGATGATTATATTCAACTCGGCAATCCTAGGGTCAAGGGCTCGTATGTCTCCGAGCAATTTGATCTCGGGTACCAGGATCGTATTCATCCGATCAAAGTAAGTAGTCCCGACATCTCATCTCTGAAATTGTCTGTAAGTTACAAGGTGAATGGGGTATGGGAAAGTGAGAAGGTTGTCGTACTTGATACGAATGGCGTGGGTCAACTTCCTCAGTCTGGGGCTTCGCATCTACGGTATACTCTTGATTTGCTACCGATCACAAAGACGTCTCTTGTTACGCATCAATATACGGAATCTCAGCTCCGAACTGGCGCGACGATTCCCCCGAACGTTCAAGTAAGTCCTAGTGGCGCGATTAGCTTGATTGATGCTAAAGATAATGACGTCTACACATCTCCAACCTTTGATGCTTCGGATGTTATTCAGTACCTGCGTTTAGAGCACACCATAGATACGCCCGGCCAAACGTCTGTGCTGGTGCAAGTCGCGACAAATGATATTGATAACGATTGGAGTAAAGTGACTTGGCATAGTGTAGATACTTCTGGGGCATTTACTGCAGATCGAAGAAAATATTTCCGTTTCAAGGTAACGCTAATTGGTAGTCTATCAGCAGATACAACAACTTATGTGTCGCCGACAATTCGTGATATTAAGCTCGTCTTTAATGGAACAGTTTATTCTTCACCAGTTGTGTACCGAGTCGGGTTCGACGTCGATCAATTCGATAAGGCGTCTCCTGCTATTAACGAGGTGAGTATCGCATCGATTCAGATGAAGAACTATACGCCAACTGTTTTTGATATTCGGGTAATGCCAGATCTGTACTCCTTTGTTAAAGTATCACCGATTATCCATAGTGTCACTTTAGGCGGTCATGTTGCTGCAGGTAATACCGTCGAGAATTATGTGGTGCCTATGACGGCCGAGTTGATAACGGATGGCGTACAGAGAGACCTGACAGTGAAGACAGCGGAAGAGATTGTGAAAGATTATCTGGCGTCAAACGGTATTGATAATAGCAGCATGCTATCATTCACTGACTATCTGCTCGAGTGGGATTCCACCTCTTACCCTGTTGAGATGTTTACAAACACTTCTGGTAATCAGGTTATCCGCGGTCGATCCACCGCTAATGTGGGGGACGTCTTATACCGAAATGTGCGTATCTACTTTGACGAAACGACACGGAGCACGGTATTGAGACCCGTACCCCAATCCGGCAGCCCAATCGTTGTGCGAAACGCTGCAGGCAAACTTCTGCGTCATACGCATTTCCGAGACGAGAATGGAAACCCTACGCTGACGAACCTAGAAATGCTGGAGACAAATGAAAGCTTGTTTATTTTCTTGAGCTTCCAGGATATCGACCCTACTTCTCTAAACGTCAGTGTCGATATTAATGGGGTAGGTGAGTTTACGGAAATCCCTGGATGTACGATTCAAGAAAACCGACTGCGGCTACCAAACAGGTTCTTGCCGGGTCGACAGATTAAAGTACTGTATAAACTGAAGGATTCATATTTCATCGATTGGAACTACGCTCCCGACGAGGATTGGTGCTTGCTTCGTCTGCATACGGACTTCAATCCTAACGACAAGGATACTCGCCGCTTAGATGTAAAGTATGAAATCAACAAGGATACTTCGTATTACTTAGCAAAAGAGATCGACCTGAATCCACTAAAGAATAGACTCAACTCCGGATTCATTTATCTATCCGACATAGTGTATGCACCGGCCAAGATTGAGATCGAGCATAACCCCAATGTCCTCTATAAAAACAAAGAGGATCGGGTGACTGTATCGGCTAGAGTCCTTGATAGGCACGGAAATCCATTGGTGGGTAGAAAGCTGATCTTCTCAACCGATGTAGGATCGATACGGGCAATGAATACAAACTTCACGGACGAGAATGGGATGGTCACTGCGATTTTTTCGACCGCAGGCATGACGAACAGTTTCGCAGACAAGACGATTATAACGATCACCGAAGAATCTACAAAGATGACTGCAGAGACGACAATCTACTTTATCGAAGAGAAGTTCGTGAACAAAATTGCCATTGTCACAGAAAACAATGCCGTAAACCAATCTGATGTTGTAAAATTAAAGATAATCACGTTGGGCGCAAATAGTGAACGACTACCCAATCGTGGGGTCAGCTTTAGAATCTGGAAGGATAGCGATTTAACGGGTGCGTCAGATCCTCAGCCTATTGTAAATACGACGGGTCAGACAGACATTAACGGAGAATATCTTGTTTATTATCAGATCAGTGATAGTTTCCTGACCGAAGGTGATGCGTATCTCTTAATCGAGGCGGATACTTATGACAAGAATGGAAAATTGATAGTAGAGCATATGATGATCAACGTATCGATGTATAAGAAGAATCTGGACACGCCAATGATTACGGCGGTACTGAATTAGGGGGTGCAAGATATTGTTCTTGCCAACAAAAGCCCATACATCGGAGATACTCAAAACCGATAAAGATCGTGAATTGGAGGAGCAGGGGCTTGGCTACCTGCTCCCTCAAGGTACGCAGCATAAAATTCGGATGGGAACTCGGGTACCGAAAGACGCGGTTAACCTGGCGTATGCTCATATCCCACCGATTAATTCTCGAGAGAATGTCCTTATCACGGATCTATCTAACACCATCCTGGAGAACAGTAAGAACGCCCAGGCTTCTGATGTGTATATGTATCCGGATAAATCCCTGCTGCTAAACACGATCGACGGAAAGAGTGAGCTTCCGACGATGGATGTATCCATGACGAACATATTCAAAGATGGCGTACCTTTGTATTACGCACACCGGTTGACCTATCTACATTTTGACAATGCCGGGCCTGATGAGTTCGGTATGTATGATGGTAATGGGATTACGATTGTAGACCGTAAGGGATCACCAATTATTCGGCCATATCGTATCCAATTAATTGCTACAGAGATGAGCCGACTGTATGAAGTTATCGTCTACACATCGTTCAATGATACAGAGAGTGATACGTATTCGGTCATATACAATGCCGTCTCATTTACTGAGGATGGTCGAACGATTACGGAAAGTGGTTTCACAGAAAAGCTTAATCTACACCCCGCCTTTTCAAAAGTAGACTCTTTGAGAGCGATGATGCCGATGATTAAAGATACATCGAGCTATCCGATTTACTATCAAGGTAATGGCGTTAATCCAGCTTACAGCAAGTTCTTTGTGCCAACACCGCCAATCAAAGATGCACGACAGCCGGAGTTCTTTCGATTCCAAGTAGGTGTAGAGATTACAATTAATAATGAGAAACGAATCTTTACGACGCCGTGGAATATGAACGGCGTACTAAATGTTACGTCATTAACGCCAGACGAGCGCCAGGAGTATCAAAATGGTAGTCGATTGGTCACGACGGAAACGTCGGAGACGATTATGCGGAGATACGTAGAAGATTCCTACATGTTCCATATCCGGGCCAAGAAGAGATACTTTGTCATTTGTAACAATGACAGAGTTAAGATGTCTACCCGAATAGATGGGTCATCTCCAGTCTATGCTCGGACGGATGCGAACACGGATCCGGCAAGTGGACCGTTCAAGGTCCCAATGAAAGTGGCCAAGATTAAAGAGCCGAAGATGGAGGAGGGCATTCTGTTCTATAAAGTACGCCCAATCCGTGGTGCGGATAGGACCTCCGCGTATATTTCCTTCGTTATCGACGGTTCAAAATCCATGAAACGCTTTGATGCTGACGGGGGTTACCGGGTAAACCTAATCGAATCTATCGCTGCAGCTGGACGGGATTTTTACGAGAACTCCATGATTAACGGGTACTACTATCAATATGGATATAAAACAATTCGAGAAGAGTTTAGTGATGATATCGATCAGTTTGTGAAGGAGTTCCAAAAAATCCGTAAAGATGATGATACGACAAAACCCTCATTAGCCTTATCCGCTGCGGCAAACAGCTTAGAAGGTATACGGCTAACCCAAATGCGAAAGGCGAAGAAAACGATCGTAATGTTGACAGACGGTGAGTTTTTAAACTATCGACAGATAGAGGATCAGATCGTATCAGCAAAAGCGCGTGATATCTCCCTATGTATCGTTACTTTCAATCATTTCGACGAGCTTAATCGAATCTGCAAAAATCACGGGATGATTTGCATTAACGCGATGAGCCCACAAGCGAGCATGGATCTTCGTCACTTCTTCTTTGAACTCTCTGGAATGGAAGAGTCAGAGTATCTATTCAATGAATTTGGCCATGTCGTTACGAAACAATTTCTTATGTCGCCTTTAGATAATGATCTGCAGGTACTTAATATCGACATGAACGACCAGCAAGGAATCGGCAGGTACATACCACAATACGCTAAAGATCGCCCGGAACGCTATGGTCTGCAGATCCTGTTGAAAGATGCGACTGGCCTTCCTTTTGTGACAAAAGTTGAGGAGTTGCCTATCGACGATCCACTCCGCTTAGCTATTTATATTAAGGACTACCCATCGAAGCATAACTTGCCGTCCTTTAATGGGGCGGATGTTATTTCGATTAAAGCCATGCAGTCGGCGGATACCTACTTTGTATACGCGAAGTGTGAATCCTGGCAATATTCCTTCAAGCACACGTACGCTGTTCGATTTAACGATACACAACAGATTCGTGTTCTTGGGCCGCGTGAAGAAGAATCGCATCTTAGTTGGTACCCGCGTATCAAGAACGGTCGTTTTGAGAGAACGTTGCTAGATACATCTGGTCGGCCGACCGTATATTCTTATTCTATACCAGAATATTACTCGCAAAGCTTTTCAACAGAGCATGGTATGCCTTACATGCGCGTCCAAAATGAGCGGCCTAAAGTTCTGAACGATAGTCAAATCAAAGTCCTTTACTCACCGCTATATGTTCAGACTGAAAAAGGAAAGGTCAAAAACGTTAGCGTCCTTGTAAACGATAGACCTATCGCCATACGCTCTTGGCATACGTTTGATGGAATCTTCGATCTAGATGGAATTGTTACAGAGAATGACGACATTGTTATATCGTACGAATATGTCGAGGACGGTTATATCTACCGTGGATACTACGACGAAGACTCACAGCGTTTCTGGAGCTTAGATTTGAATCCTAGTGCAGGCCATTACGTGACCATACGTGATCGACATGATGGCGAGGTGAAAGATCTGCCTAGCTTCGCCCTCATTAATGAGACGGTCTATCTATATCTTAGGCCAGCAGCAAAGTATACACCGGTAAATTTCAAAGCGGTATATAGCATAGAGGATAAATTTACATCAGAGGGTTATCGTCTTCCTGAGCCGGCTCTTCGCAGCCACGAGTTTGTAGTTGGCCGCGTAGATTTGTCTGGCGACGAGATTGAACTCCCGATGACATCTGCAGGTACGATGGAGTCCTACACACCAACCGTTGTCGATAACGTTATTACGCATATTCGGATCCTGAATCCTCAACCAGGTACTTACTTCATTCGATACGGATATATGAGCAACGAACTTCGGGCTATCGATACTGTGAAGACGACATCATTGTTCCACACGTTCGACAAGATCGACGATGCCGAAGCTATCCTGATTGGTGAGATTCATGTACGACCAAATTCAAACCACTCATCGATTAAACTGATCGATACCCGTTCTCGAGGCGGCGGACTTAAACCGGAAATCACACAAGCTATCATGGAGGAATTTGAACCTGAGTCTAGTTTCTATTGGGATATTGGCCATTGGGATGGAAAGCCTTACTCGGAGAATGCCGTAGCTATATTCCGTTTCTCCCGCCGAATACTAAAGGAATATGGTGGGCGATTTAGTAAGGCCGAAGTCGAAGAGAAGCTAGATAAACATCTGGGGTATGGCAATTTGGCCATTATCGAATATATCGAGGATTCGGACGAACTGTTATCCATTCCGGAGAATCTCGTCGTCGAAGTTATTGCAAGAGAAGACGACGGAGATATTGTTGTCGAGGTTCCAACTTATCAGCTTGTATTGGAGGGTTAATATGCCACGCCGCGTGAAAGTTAATATTGATAAAATATCACACATCAATGACGTAACTATCGAAGTTTATCGGTCAACGACCCCGTCAGTGGACGATCTTGATACTCATGTTATGAATGTCTTCGATCCGATGGTGATCAAGGAAGTTCTTATTGAAGATTCAGAGATGCTTAGGCGTGATAGTAAGATACCCAATCTATTCTATGCCGCTAGGCATTTCGAAACAAATCCGATCCCCGTCGTTCAAATTGGCGGGGATGTTATTCCGCAAGGCGACCTGATTTTTAATCCGGAGCAAAAGACGGTCGAGATTGTTGGCCACGGCCTTGGTATCGGTGATACTCGTCGCATCTATATGACTTACGAGTATCAAGCGACCCCGGCGAAAGATGACTATGAATTGCAGAGTGGAATTACGTATTATGGCCCTCCGGCTACTGGACTGCGGCCACCAAAAGATATTGTATTCACTCCGGATTTAAGCAACGGAACGATCGAAATATCCTATCATCCAGACCTTACACCAATTGAGTATTACTACCGTCTGAGGGCAAAAGACAATACTGGAAGCCTATCACAGTATTCCTCTGAACAAAAGATTGGTGTCGTACCGGATAGTTCCCAATTGTACTTCTTCATTGAACGATCGATGGATGCCGTTCATTGGGAACCGGTCCAGAGGACGACACAGTATAGCTGGATAGATCCGATGTATATGGTAGATCTTCCACGCAACGTTCAAAATCTGCAGATTACTTACCTAGAGACGACAAAAGCACGGATTGAGTTCGACAATCCGTGGCATATCTGGGACACCTTGCCCAGACAGATGTACAGGTACAGAATCCGAAGTGAAGACTTTAATGGCGAGGCTAGCGACTATGCCTACATCGATAATCCCCCAGAGATATATCTGTTACCGAAAGAGGTTCTTGTTCGAAGAAAAGTTCATAACAATAGTGCGGCGACGAAAACGGGGTCCGATGCTATAGATGTTTTCCGGATTAGAGAATCGGATATCGATCCACTGGAGCCGCGTCTTGTCTTGATCGATGACAGGTTGTCTGCCGGTTACGTCTATTCTTGGACATTCTTTTACATGGATCAAATCGATAATGAAGCTGTGCCGTTTTATGAGATCAGCGATCATACGGTCTAGGAGGACAAAAGATGCCAAACCGAGTACGTTTAACCTGGGACCGGAACCAGGATGTTGAGACAGAGCATTATCGCGTATTCCGCGATGAGCAGCCGAATCTCGATAACAGAAACAACCGAGACAAAGTTGTTATGATTGTTGATCACCCGAAACATGTAAGCCCGGTTACGATCAGAAAAGAGATATTGCAGCGTGAGACAGAAAAGACCTATAGTCTAGCTCACACTCAAATCTTAATAGAGCACAATAATACTTCTTATCCATTTAAGATTGCCATTGACGATATTGATAGTGTCGACTTTACACTGGATCGGGAGCATGGAAAAGTTATATTTGACTATCCCGTTTCAGAAACAAGTACTGTGGTGGCTTTAGAATATACTTTCGACGGAGTTCAAGCTTGGGATTACGATGTCGAGGAAGAAGGTAAAAAATATTATGGTCCAGAAGCAAAAGACACGACGCCTCCGTCTCCTCCGCAAAATGTTACGCTGGAAAGAGACGTGGGGGAGAACCGCATCATTATTCGATGGCAGGCTGCTGAGTTAAATGGTAAAAGACTGTACTACCGAATAGATGCAGCTATCGATGAGCAGAGGTATTCAAAACTCGGAGACTTACGGAGCGTATTCCTGCGGGAGGCCTTAGCCGATCGCCCTTATGTAGTGGAGCGATCGGAGGATGGAGTTCGGTGGACGGAAATCGCCAAAACAAAGACCAACGAGTTCTTTGAATACTCGATCGATAGAAAGGCGCCGCCAGCTATTAGGGGGCTAGATTACAATTTAATACTACAACCGAGTCAGAGCCAAGCTATTGTAGAATTATCATGGAGTGCTTTGCTTGAAGATAACTCATCGTCCACATCTATGTATCGAATCCGTGCGAGAAACAAAGTAGGGATTGTATCGGATCCGAGCGCAGTCGTTGGTCCTGTAGAGATGAAAGTAGGGATTGAGAAAGTTATCATACGCAGAAAAACGGACGATGGAACGATTCCGAGCTATGCAGGGAACGACGCGACGACAATCTCCGTCATTACAGACCTGTCACAATTGACATTTACAGAAACAGTTGGAGATAACACCAAACTTGTATATGGCCTATGGGTTGTAGACAAGGCTGGAAACTATTCCCCAATCAGTTTCGTTCAGGTGACGGTCCGGGATGCGACACCGCCAGCGACACCTACAGGGATTCAGACGAATGAGTTCCACATCGTTTCAGGATAATGATGTATAATTATTTTCAGGGCGGCGATAAAACCGCCCTATCTACCAATGTGTGGTGAATACTATGTCAGATGATCGGTTTATTCGATTTACACCAAAGCAAGACAACGCAAATGAAGTGATTTCTGCGGACCACATTAATAGCTTGCAATCTGCGTCCGAAACAACACAGAAGGCTATTTATCAGGCCCAAGATAGGGATTTCATGGATAAAGCTTTATTTATCCTAGAGCATCACAGATCGTTGAACGCCCTATGGGTTGATGTATTTATGGATTTAGATAATGTAGATCTCATTAAATCCACGGAGCTTGTATATTCAGAGGCAGAGCAAGCGATCGTCTTCCCTGATGCGAGCGAGGCTGTCGACGGGTGGCTATATTCTAAAACATACAGCAACCCTAATGGTAGTAACATGAAGAAGGTTATGGTCGTTGCGTCGACGAAACAACCGAAGGATACAGAGATCATTATTGAGATCAGTAATAACGGGACTGACTTTTATGACATTGCCCTTTCTGACAGTAAATTATTTGAGATACCTACAGATGGTCAGAAATTGAAGCTGCGAGCTCGCTTCGTACGAACGAATACAGATGTATCTCCTCGATTAGACGCCTGGTGCATTCTATTTAGAGATCCTTCGCTCGATATCATTGAGATGCCGGACGGATCCAAAATCGTTATTGGTGATCCGGACAACGAGGACGAGTATGAGGGCTTGGTTAACATCATGCATAGTCAGTTGCTTGGTGTCGGACCTGATGATCACCATCCGCAGATGCACAGCCATGATGGGTCCGATGGCTCTGGACTTGTTAGTCATGCCAGTTTGACCGATGTCGGACCAGACGATCACCACCCAAAAGATCACGTTCACGGTCAAGATGGGGTGAGTTTCGTTAACCTAGAGACTGAGGTCGTAGGAACGCTCCCAATTCAAAATTTATCCTTCCAAGTTTGGACGGGACTGCCTGGAGAGACCGCGATGTACTTTGATCCGAAACTAGGAGATCGCTTGGTTTATGTGAAGTCTCCGGATGATGAAACGTACATGTTTTACGATTTAGTAAATGATCGATTAGATCACACCATCACGATCGTACAAGGTGTTGCGACTCTTGAAAAGTTTATCTACAGTCCGTATACAGATTCCAGCGGAGCTACGACGACAGTACTTAGCGGTACGCGTAAGACACAAAAGGATGCTACTGATGATGAGATCGTCCGAGAGATCGAATCTATGACAGCTCCAGGTAAGGTCGTCGGCGTAACAGTCACAGACCCAGGTTTGGGGGATTCCCTCGATATCTCGTGGACGGCGAATGTTGAGCACGATATTGTCGGATACAATGTTCAAATGTCCGAGGGGTCAAATATATCTTGGATCCCAGTGAATACGACCGGTCTTGTTATTGGCAATGGCCTTACAAAGACCGGGTTGACCGCCGGACGAACTTATAATTTCCGCGTGACTGCAGTAGATAATAGCGGTTACGAATCTGTGGCATCCGATGTTGTATCGGGTATGCCGACCTAAGAGGTGAACACATATGTCGCAAATATCTCAGAATGCGGACGGTACATACCAGAAGACGTACTCCTCTGTAGAGCTCGCAATTATCTTTGAACTTGCTGCTGAGCAAAAGGCTCGACACAAGAGTGACCAGTCACTAAAAGAAGACATCCTTTCAATAGTTACGGATGTGACCACACTAAAACAAAAAGACGCAGATATCACCAGCTTAGTCACCAAGGTCGGGATTCACGAATTGGATATTGAGGCTAACAAAGAAGCGATTATTGAGATTCAAAAATCTGCGGTCGTTGACTCTTACTCCAAAGAAGAAATCCGGAAATTTATGAACATCTGGCGGATTGATGAGATATCATATCCCGTCGTATCCAATACGGCTCCTAAGAATGAATGGTTTGACGAAGCAGATATGCAAGAGATCCGTACCGGTTATCGTCACTATCCTGGTGCAAATATTAATGACGCCGTTGTTACAACACTTGCGAGTGGTGATAAGCAGTATTCGGAAACTGGATCAATTTCGCCAAATACGGTTAGACGATACTCAATCATGGCATACTCATCGGCGCAAGGGTATAAAAAAGTCACGCTCCGCCTTCGCTTTGGCGATGCATGTACGGTTTATACTCGCTCAAGCGCTGGTGAGACAAAACAGATCTTTGAAAATCCTAGCTTTGACACCGAGCGTGTCGTCTACGTTAATCTGGCGCAAGGCTGGACACAGATTCAACTCTTAATAGCTAACGGACAACAGGGTGGCGGTCTCTACATGGAATCCGACCTAGCCACAGTTGCTGAGCAGCTACTATCACTAGGCGGACCCTCCGGACGTTTTAGTGGGAACATGATCCGTCCAGGTTCAATTGATGAGAGCCATTTTAATGAAGACATGTCATTGAAGTTAAAGAAGCTGCACGCAACTACCGCACTCGATCCAAGCACTATGGAAATCACGCCGGCTCTTATCGCAGGTGATGGTGAGAGTGGTGCGATTCAGATCGGCGACGGCATCATCACGAAACAAAGGAATGAACCCTATACATTAGATGGTGATATTCGAATTATTGGCAATCTTCGTGACAAAGATGGCAATGTCATTAATGAGGATACCTTTCGAAATGGTCTAACGACTGAGGAGCGTGAAAAGTTAAATTCCGTAGGATATAAGGCCGAAGAGAATCAGATGGCATTCTCGTATATCGAAGCAAGTGGTGTTCCGTATCCGAAAGATAAGTTGGGTAACGAAATTGGCCCGACTCATCCAGATTATAATCCGCTATGGAATGTGCTGGCGGCTGTAGGCAAAACGGACACGCTCCGATTACGTGGTGATGACGGAATCATCTTTGATTTTGAAAAAACTGCAGATGGAGAGACAGAGTTAATCATTAAGACTCGGCCTACGTTAATTAAAGAGGAAAAGTTCATCGCTGTACTTGGGCAGAAGGATTTCGTCCTAACGCTAGGTGAGTACAGACCGAATACGGGTACGGTTCAAGTTTATGTCGATGGTCAACGTAAGAGTTCTGATGTGTGGGATGAGCAGGGGGATGGCAAAACTATCAAGTTCAAAAGTGGCCAGAATGCAGGTACAGAAGTTACGGTCACTTGGCAAGAGGGCGCGCCAATCTTTGGTAGTGAAACAATTATAACTATTGCCGACCTGCCGCCAGCCACCAGAACCAGTAGCGGCCTTATGACTAAAGAACATGTTACCTACTTATACGATCATAAACATACTGCGGATCAAATTATAGGTTTGCCATCTCAGGAGGAAGTCAAAAGATTAACCGAGATTGTAAACAATCTACAGAATGAACTAAATGGTCTAGATAAGGGTGTACTTGATCGGATCTCGGCTCTGGAAAAATCTAATTCTGAAAAAGATGTGGAAATTGCTGACCTAAAGAAACGCCTAGAAGCCGTTGAAGAAAATATCGCAAATGGTGGAGGCGGAGGCGCTATCCCAGGAATACCTAAACCGACGGACCTGAGAGTTGAATCTGCGACAGATAGTTCTATAATCCTGAGTTGGTCTAATGACGGTCGGTTCGTTGTGAAACTGAGTGGTAGCATTGTGTGGTCTGGTACGGGAAAACGTACGGAGCTTAGTGGGTTAACTCCGAATACAAGCCACATGTTTACTGTGCATGGCGCCAATGACGCTGGGGATATAGGGTATGGAGCTCAGATAACCGCGGTAACTCTTGCTCAAAAGCCCGGGGTTACAATCTTAAAGAAATAAGGGGAGGGAAATAGATGCCAGCAGGAGATACGTATGAAATTAGAATTGATACAAAGAACAATCCACAAGGTACCGAGTACATCATACAGCGGAGTTATAATTCCAATTTCTCAAACCCCGTGGTCTTATCCAATTGGTCTACGACAACAGTCGTAACGGATCCTATAACCGGAACTCCTACGTATTATCGGGTCAAAGCACGCAATAGTCGCGGCGTTGAGACGGATTGGGAATCAGTAGCAGCGTCTCTGCCGCCGGTACTGATGATCACACCAAAGCAGGGTATCTATTCGGACGATACCAAGATCGCTTTGCAGCTAGATCAAACAGGGAAGATTTATTATACGACAGATGGATCTTCTCCTACGACATCGAGTACTGAATACAAGACACCTATTAATTTGAGCTCAGATATGACCATCAAAGCTTTGGGTGTCAATGACAGGAGTGAACAGTCTAATGTAATAAGTGAGGCCTATACTGTGCTCCGTCCATCGACACTCTCATATACTGTTGCAGGGAGTACAGTCACTCTTGGTTGGACGGCGGTCGCCGGGGCCGCCGGATATAATGTTTACGATGGTGAAAACAAAAAATTAACCCCATCACCTATTACGGTAGTATCTTGGTCTGAAACATTGCCTATCTCCGTGATCCAAAAATCCTACTACATACGCGTGGTTGATAGTCAGGGTAAGGAATCTAGGGCAAGTAATACGATCGGTACCTTGATTAATCACCCATTGACGACACCGGAAAACTTGCGTGCCGAAAAAATTGAGGGTAAGAGCCTGACTATCGCTTGGGATCGCGATCCAGCTGCAACCGGATACGAATTAAAAAGGGGCGGCGTCGTTGTCTATACCGGGGCGGGGCTGTCGTATAAAGACACCGGGCTGAGCGAAGAAACGTCTTACAGTTACACGGTCCGATCGACAAGGGGATCTACATTCTCAGATCCGTCCGCTTCTAAAACCTTTAAAACCATCATCACTGGACCTGTAGCTAAGCTGGATTGGGCCTCAGGGACTCAAGCAAATGTAAGTTGGTACTGGGACTACAGGTTTAGTGGAGGTTATAAAGTATATCTCGATGGTACGATGGTTAAGCATTTGCCAGATTCGCGGTCGAGCTCATACACCTTTTCGAAGCTAACTCCCGGCCGTGAATACACTATATACGTAAGTGGCATTGACTCAAAAGGAGCAGAGTCTAATGGAGACTCTATTAAAATCACCACCATCAGTTTCTCTGCGCCTACGCTAATGATTAGTGACGATACAAAAGACTATGTAAAGCTACAGTACGGATGGGGTAACGAATATCCTGACGAATTTGTCATTACTAGAGATGGTATTGAGTTGCATCGCGATCAACCCACTTATGCTGGCTATAGGTACTTTACCGATAATAGCGTAGTGCTGGATCAAACATATACCTATAAAGTAAAGGCGATCTCGGGAGGTGTCGCATCACCGGAGGCCGTAGTTACAATCAAGATTTCAGATATAGCGTCAGTAACATACAAAGACTGGGATCTTAGCACTCATGACGCGACCGCTCGTGTCAGCCACGACACTGTCGGATTGTCCGGGGTTCCCCTGAGTACATCGTTCCAGTTAAAGAAGGGCGCGCTCGGAAGGTTGAGCGGAAGGATGCATACGGATCTCACAATGTATGTGGTTTTATCTGTTGCGCCTCCTGGCGTAAACTATGTGTCCGCGGAAGACGAAGCTCGAATGATAGGTAATATGTACCCTCTGCCAACAACAAGCACAGACCCATTCTCAAATGGTAGTATGTCTGCGACCGTTAATAAAAATCTGTTGTCACTCGGACGACTTGTTACATTAATTATGCCCGGGGCTGGTATCTCTAACTGGGAAGGGGCTGGCGGTAACTACAAAGATACGGTCATGATGGATTGTTATGTTGCTCCGTATTATTACGGTAATGACGGTAGTCCACATAAAAATGTGGACGTCACAAAGTTCGCAGCAAACATATATGTTAAACTTGTGGCCAACCAAGCGAGTGGTATTGAAAAGCTTGGTGGCAAAGAGACACCTTGGCTAAAATGCAGTTCGGGTATAAACTACAAAAAATAAAGTAGGTTAGAACCATATGTATCAGGTTCTATAACCAATCTGCTATAATGGTTCTGTTGGTAATATAGTGTCAATCGTGACACTGTCATAAAATAATGAGGGGTGACGTCGAATGTCACGGTCCATTACAGTTACGATTCAGCCGGATAATAACCCGACCGGCACACAATATCAGATCGAAAGATCAAAAGACCAGACGTTCTTTACAGGAACTCAGGTTGTCCGCTCATGGAGTACGCAGCGCAGTTATATTGATAGCGTTCCAGAGGGTTTTAAATTCTTCTATCGAGCAAAAGCGAAAGATGCTGATGGTGATGAGTCGAATTGGTCAAACGTAGTTACAGTTGTATCACCGCTCGCTGATGGTGTACTTCGGGTTACCGCGCACACAACGACGACATTGACGATCGCATGGGATGCTGTTCCGGAAGCAAAAGAGTACACCCTTAAACGAGACGCCATTCAAGTCTACAAAGGTCCTTTATTGACCTTCCAAGATACGGGGTTGTCTCCAGGTACGGATTACACATACACATTAATCTCTAGTAACGACTTCGGCCCATCAGCACCGGTTGATTTCGTTGGTAAAACAGATCTTGAACCACCGAAGATCGAAGGTAGTCTAAATCCTTAACAGAGTGGGCGATGAAAATCGCCCCCTGTTTTATATTAATGGGGTGAATTAATGAGTAAGATCCAACAATCTACATCTCCTTTGAGAGATACTCAAGAGAAAGTCTTACGTGCGTTAATTACCGATCGTCACAAAGATGATGGTGCGACAAGGGATTTTATCGAGCAGGAGATCGCCACGATCATATCAGCGATGGATGGAGGTAAACCGGCGTTAACACTCCGTCCGCAAAACGGGCTAACAAACGCCACCAATATCAATGAGGAATTCATGGAGTATCAGATTGATATCAATACGCTGTATGATCAGCTGAATCATGTTAGTGAACGAGTAAATCAGCACCAGAAACTGAATGACTCCGTCCTCAATGATATTAGTATTAAGATTCGGAAAGTAGAGGAGCAGCTGCAGGAGTACGATCAGTTGATTCGCGATCGGTCCGCGCATGGTGTATTTTTGGAAACCTTCATCGATTCCAATTCGGTGGAGAAGGATCAAAAGTATTATACGGACCGAGATGGCACACCAATTCCTCCGGCATATCGAGCGACTCTGGATGTACACAAAAACGCCCTTAAGCTACCGGTATTGTATAAGGAGAACGCTATCGTTAACTTTAACGGCCTTAAGCTTGCTAACATTAAAATAACCAAGCAGCTTGGCGGCGGTTTTATCCGAACTAGGAATCCCGAGCAAGACATTGATAAGGCCTTTGATACCTCACTTGAGACGTTTTGGAATGAAACGATCCTGACGGATTCTCCGTTCGAAGTAGACCTCGGCCTTGAATACTATGGAATTAATTTCGGGGCCGTTTGCGAGCTCGAGATTAATTTTGACTATATCTCAAAGATTAATGAGATTACATTTACACCTTTTGTGAATTACCCAATAGAGGTCGTTGCAGTTATAGCCTATACAACAGACCGTAATGAAGAATCTGGTTTTGAGATCGTCAGTCCGTCCAGCGCACTTCGAAGCAGTGAATCTGCAGATATTATTTCATTTCAATTCCCTGAGATCGTCTGCAAAAGACTCAAGATTATTCTTAATCAGAGGCATTATGTCAAACAAGATATCATCATGGATATTGAGGATAAAAGTCTGACAGACGCCTGGCTTCAATCCCAGGGCCATATCGATATATCTGCAGATAAGATATTTAAGCCGGTATATCAAGACAAGCTGGAGATTACCCCACACTGGGCCTATCTATCTAAGTTCCTCGAGGAGCGCGATGTAGTTCATGAGATTAATAAATCATCTGATGACGCTCGGCTGCAACGTACACAAGCTTCTAAATATGAATATCAATACGGGTTCTCAAACATCGCTGTTGGACGAAATGAGTATCACACGACGGGCGTTTATGTAACGACCCCTTTAATTAAGGGCAACATCCACCGAGCTTCTCTTGAGACCGTCGAGGAGCATCCTGCCTTGTCACAGATTAATTTATCCGTTACGAATATTGAATACTATCTTACGGATAAAGAGGATCCTGGCGTCAACGATTGGCACCCCATTCTTCCAAATAACGTCTCGGACATCTTCTCTGAACCGTTATTTTTCATCTTGGAAAACGGTATCTATAAGGCTGCCGCTAGATTCGCAGTAAAAAACATCATCGCAGTGCGGGAGAACGGACGCCCCCTAACCGCAGGCCGAGACTACACGATGATCGGACGAAGCATTAACATGATGAACTATAATCTGTCTAGCGTATATACAATCGATTACGTTCCAGAAAATAGCGCCTACTACGTAGACTTCCTAAATCTATACACGAGATCCGGCAAGACCCACGCGTCTACGCAGACAGACCAATTTGAAAACGTCCGGAATGAAGTTGTCTTGTCTCGAAGTCCATTTGTAGACAAGGAACGTTTAAACGCACAGGGTCTTAATTATCAACCTAGTTACCTATCTAATGAATATCTACCAATGACGGTTCAAGTCATTCTCCCTGACGGTCAACGTATTGAGCAACCAGTTGCAGTTGGTGACGATTCTGTGGGGATACTTAACATGACTAATTACTTCCAACCAAAGGTCTCGATGCTCGGTGCGTTTTCGGGTGAGAACTATCAATACCGTGTCATTGATAACGTCGTGAAATTCAATACCGAACTACCTGCAGGTTCTATCGTTACTGTCCGATATTCATATCTTACCGGGCCGATCCGGATGAAGGCTATCCTCCGTAGGAATCTACACGAGATGGATGGACTGACCCCGTTCCTGAATGAATATAAAGTTGTATTCCAGTCACTGATATAAGGAGGGTAGCCCATGTCTAATTCAATGAAAGTCAAGAACCGCACGACCGTCGTTAAAGCGAAGATGGACGCGATCCTTCGTGCCATCGCTAGAGATTATCGATCTGGTCAAATTACATCACCAGCCATGCTGCAGCATCGAGTATTTAATGACCTTAACTATTTCTACGCCTCAATTGGTCGCCCTACTTTTGATCCAATTTTCGCTTGGGGGCCTCCGTATTCTAGCGATCACAACAACATGATGACACAGATCCAGAATGACCTCTTTACGTTATATGAAGAAGTCCAACTGATGACATCGGATTTGCAGAGTAACTTTGAACAGGTTGAGCTTGAGCGACAATCTTTTGAGAACCGTCTGCAGCGACTGAATGATACGATGAAAGGTATCGCCTTAAATATCACGGAGTCAGATCGTACTATTATCTTCCGAGATTACTTCGTCGATAACGATCAATACGCAAAAGAAATGGTTAAAGGTGTACCAGCACATCTGTCTGCAAAGGAAGGACTGCTAACCTTGGCTCAGGTCGATGCTCAGACCTTTAATGAGTATGCGACAATTACGCTTCAGGACGGAAATGGATTTCCCGGCAATACACATATTGTTCGCTCCGTCGGTGGCAGCTTGAAGTTCGATGGAGAGGAAGGACTGCATATAAACCTAGCTGACGTCCTAGATGGAAATTCGGATACATGGTTTGAATACGAGATTATTGAGCCAACAGGTCAAGCCGGACTAACGACCGAGGGTAAGGGGTTCGAATATAAGGAGCCGATAAGCTGGATCACCACGAACCAAGATCCTCTTCGTTTGTCCGTCTTCATTGAAATTGATAAAGCGAAAACGATGAACTGGCTGTCGCTTTCACCATTCATTCCGTCTGATAAGGGATCTACGCCATCAAAGATCGAGAAGATTGTAATATCGGATGGCCAAGGTACAATTCACACGACCGGTCAGGAGGAAACTTTTGATGCGGAGAAAGGATATCTTTTTCCGAGGCAGAAGGTGAAGAGCGTTAAGATTGACCTCGTTCAGCAAACCGGCTATGAAACTACTATTGGCCACGTATATTTCATGCAGTTAAATAAGAGCACGACCAACGTTGTTGACCCAATTCAAAAAGTCGGAATCAGGGTACACGGTACCGGACCGTCGATTACGAACCTAGGTGTCAATTATGACACAGGGTCCTCTAAAGTTGTGTATCCGACAATAGCATACGGGGCCACTGTAGATGGGGAGGCTGAAAAGAAGCAATCGCTATTCAATTTACCTGCTACGCCAAATAACGTGCAAGCCGGCCTTGAGCAGGTCGACGCCTGGCGGTACGTCATCGGACTTCGCGATATTGATTTAGCTAGCTATCAGTATCAGACGGAGAGCGAATATGTATCTCAGCCTTTTATCTCTACAACGCCACTTAAAGAGATTGAGCTCAATATTGATGCTCAGGTCCCGGATGTCTTTTCGTCAGACGAAGCGTGGCTTGAATACTACATATCTGTAGATAAAGGTCAGAACTGGAATCCAATCCATCCGAGAAATACGTATCAGCAGAATGCCATTACAAAATACATCGTAAACTCTGGCGCACCAAAAGAGGCCCGGACGGATGAGATCGGATATATTGAGTCGCTTACTCCAGTACATGAGATTCAATTCAGGATCGTATTAAAGCGCCCAGATGACATTAAAGACTCCGGGTATTACACACCGATCGTCTACGGCTATGAGTTATATGTAACGACGCAAGAGGAGGCGTAATCGATGAGCATTAAAGAGACACAGCGTAATCTTATACGAAGCCGATTGATTAAAACCGAATTAATATCTGGAGAATTCCCTAGCGTAGATATGATCGACAAACAAATGGATACCGAGCTGGCTGACCGCACTAACGGCCTACCACTCTTTATTCATCGTCCGATCGTCAAGGGCCAGACATCTGATATGAAGGCTTACAACGCTATGCTTCGAGAGATCGATGAAGATTTACTTGTCGGGTTCGAAGAGGTTAAGGCCATTAATAATCAATTAATGGCCTTAACTAGTTACTATGAGTCAGCGAGGACAAGGGTCGAACAAGATCTTCACCGGATTGAGATGAAGAGTGAGATCGTAGCAACAAGAGCTCGCTCTCAGGCGAACCGCGATGTTGTCGGTGATAACTTTCACAACTTCACTAACATCGAGTTCACAGCGGATCCCTCTAGAAATATCCCTCGTACAGATGCCTTTGTAGACTTAAGACATTCCGAGGCGGTCCTTAATCAGGTTAAGAACTCCACAACAAAACATGATCTGTCCCCTGCAGAGGTTATTATCAAGACACTGACACCAGATTGCAGGACAGCAACTCTATCCCCGATCAAGAATGCATTCGCCGATCAGTCAGACACTGGCTGGCGTTCTGTGGTCACAGCCCCGTCTGCAGATGGCGTAGTGATGCAGATGGATATTACGCTACCTGATCCTAAGTTTGCGACAAATGTTAGCATTGATATGCAAAGCGGAAAACCTATCATGGTAACTCTGCTCCTATCTGCAGACGGAGAATATTACACAGAACTTGAGACTCGTAAAGTTTATGCTCGGCAGCAATGGGTTTACGACCGAAGAGAAGTTGCTTATCTTCGTTTTCGGTTTCACAAGATTGAGGAGGATATCGCTAACGGCACGGATTTCGATTATATCTTCGCTGCTAAACAAATCGAATTAAAAGACGATCAATATGTTAAGCAGGCGTATCTGGTATCTAAGCCTTTTCCTATCCATAACCACGACGCTATCGATTATATACATCTGGAGGCGGAAGAGTATCGCCCTCCAGGAACTCATATCCGATACTATGTCGGTCTTGATTACGATAATAACTTGATTGAGTGGCAGGAGATTCAGCCGGATACCCCAATTGAGATGAAGATGGTCCAAACACGACAGCTTGAAATTGATCCTTATACGGAGTCTTATGGAGACTTGCTTCGTACAAACTTCGGGCAATCGTTTTACTCAGTTGGTAAACTGCCATTCCGTCCGCTTCCACAATCAACACGTGTTCAGATGGGTCGGAATATGTGGACGAAGGAGACGATATCTACTAATTTCCTTGATGGTGACGATACGATTCCTCCATACCAAACAGGGGTGCAGGACTGGATTCGCGTACCAAGTTCAATGAAGGACTACATGAATATCGACAACTATCAAGATACGCTGCAGGCCAACACCTTTCAGAGATATACTACGTTCGTTTTTATTGATAACTCATTAGGGATTAGTGAGACAACCGGGACTGTTCAGGTGGGGGCAGACGCTTCATATGCGCTGTACGTAAACAGCAACAAAGCAAAGTCTATCGACGGCAGCTACAAGCTATCGTTTCGTTCCGGGTGGAATAAGGTAGAAGTCCTGACGTACTCAAGAAAAACTGGTCAGGAGATCATTTTTAACTTATATTTAAGAGAGATGAGCGATAAAATCTACGCCAATAACGAACCATTGGTTGAGGTATCTTTATACGATCTCCTCAATAACACAAGTAACAGGATCTACAATCGTTTTGCCGTAGATGATGACAATCGTATCATTGTCAATTATGACCCTAGGGATCTCGATATCCAACGTAATGGTGTGGAGTATTCCCTATCGTACCGATACTCGATTGCTGGCGTAGATCGTCATCAGATTAGACTTATGGCCATCTTGAGCAAGGAGGGCGACGACGTCACCGTCTCACCGCGACTCAAGGGTTATCAACTGGTTATCGAATAGGGGCGAATGCGGATGTCGGTTATGATCAAGTGTGATGTGTGTACGGAAGAGGAGAAGAAGCAGAAAGTGAAGCTCTATCTCTCTCATCCGATCATTTCAAAGGAACTGAGCAGATATAACAACGTCGAGATCGAGTGTATGATCCACGGCAAAGGCCAGGTTCGGGAAGTGGGGTAGAATGCGATATCCAGAAATGGTTAAGAGGAATGCGCGTTATCGGGGACCTATGGAGAGCGAGAAGGAGACTTCTCAGATACTCGATATCGGTAGGTCTATAGATATCCTGCGCTCCGAATATAAAGATCTCAAGGCTTCTATGAGCAGTTTGTTCTCATCTATATCTCAAGAATATCACGTAGACCAGCCTCAGCCGGTGGATCATATCCGCCGGTCTGCTCAGTCTACGAGAGGAGGTGAGTTATAACATGTCCAAAGCGCCTACGTACCAATCACATCAAATACGATTCCGCGACGCAACGGACTCCCATAAACAAAATGAACAGACCAACGATGTTTTCTACGATCTCATTGAGCTGTTCAATCTGGGGAATTCGCTACAAGCTGAGTCTAATAAGATCAGGGAATTCTTTGAAGTCGGATCACATTTCTCTCAGCAGCATGTGAATCAGATGGAGATTGAACTGGATAGACTGAGGGATCGCGTAAAGGAGCTACAGAGCTCAGGCAGAGAGTATACACGTACTATTCAACCGTCTGAGATGCAGGCCGACAACGACGTACCAGAGCATGAACGGGCGCTTATTGATAAGGTACATAACTTAGTTACACTTCGTCCATCTGCCAAATCAAATTCTAAGCTCTATCTATACGATGAAGTAAACAACGAATACATCGTACCGTCGACCCTATCGTACGACATATCTCCTGCTGCCGACGGAGTGACGATCGTCGAAAATGACTTCTCGGACGCTCTGACGCCAGACGAATTCAAATTCTGGCATCGTAAGTATAATTACAACGTGAATCAGCAAGAGGCTACGTGCCAAATCGTACTTAAGCTTCCTGACAACATCATATCCAGCCGTGATATCAACATGATCTACGTTCATCCTTTCCCACTCAACACAATGGATATCATGAATGTAGAGTATCAATTGAATGGCGGCTGGCGGCAACTCCCTGGCTTCAAACCGATTGAGCGAGCTGGAGATGTGAAGTTCTGCTTCTCGCCAACAGGGATGAGTGAGATCCGCTTGACGCTACGACAGACGATGTTTATTCAAAAGGGCGGACGTAACGTTTTCCACATGGGTCTTCGGGATATCGGCGTTTTCTACGACGACTTTCAAAGTACGATCGGTCGCTTCGATGCCGACGTCGATCTGAATGAACGATTCCTTAAGAAAGAAATTCTATCTATTAAGCCGATCTTCCAAAACGACGGATCTTTGTCACTACATCAGTCGGATATCCGTCAGGTTTCATTTAAGGTCTACGAGGTGGACGATACCGGAAAGACGATCTACAAGGCTGATCGGTTCCCAATCCAAGTTGACCATAATAAGATTCGGCTTAAATGTATCATTCAGTACGATCGGAATACGAAGGCGACCCCGGCCTTAACCGGAGTAGAGTTGACGTTCAAAGGCGACTCTTAAACCCCTTGTGGGGAGGTTTTACCAATGCACAATTTCATGAAGTGGATTAAGAAACATCTATTCATTAATTTTAAGATGATCGAGACCGCATTAATCGCACTTCTACTCTGGTGGTCTTTCATCTTGATCCTCCCGATGGACACCTTTGGCACGAGTTCATCTTATCAGGCGATGGCAGGTATCGCACCAGAGGAGGTGTGGTCTGCAGGCTTTTTCATCGCTGCGACGTTTAGTTTCGTCGGGATGATATACGAGCGAAAGAACATTAGATTGGTTGGCCTTATCACCGGCTCGTTCTTATGGCTATTCGTCTCAGCTATGATGGCGATAGGCAATATCGCAACGACCGGAACAGGTACCTACTTTGTAATCTTTTGCTTAAACACGTTTGTCGTGTACAAAGTAGGTGAGCAGTATGGACGCTAGTATCCTTGTAGCTATCATATCTGGTGTTGGCACTATTTTAGTCGCTGCCGTTGGGTTTATGGGCGCTCAAAAAGGAACGTTGGCTTCGGCCGAACAGAATTTTAGAACGACAATCATCCAGGAAAATGAAAAGTTAAGAAAACGTATAGATGAACTTGAAGGCGAGAATAGGGTTCTTCAAAAGGGACTTCTCGAAATGCAGACCGCGATGACAAAAGCAGGGTTGGTGAGTACCGATGAGGAAGAAAAGAAAGAAGACGAATAATTATTGGTCCAATGGTCTTTCTGTCGATGAATCTCGTATCAGTACACTAATCATTCTGTCCTTGGCTTTCTCGATACTGGCTATATACATGACGGTCCGAGTCGGAGATATTCCAGCTAACTTGGTATCCGTCATTATCGGTCTAGTAACAGCCATCGCTGGTATCAATATTGCCGAGAGAGTCATGTCTCGTCGACCTGTTCCGGACCCTGCCCCAGAAGATATTCATGATCGACAAAACGACGATCAGAGGGGCGGAGATGGGCCAACTATATAACATCATTTTCTTCATTATGTAGGCGGCCGATAATGGCCGCCTTTTCTGTGTGTCATTCCTGACACTGTCTATATTGTGTAATCTCAGAAAGTTTGCTATTTTGCGATCCTCTCGTGTATAATATCTCCATATACAGATCAAATAAGGGGTGCTAAAATGGAAGAGTCATTAGCCAGACTGCTTGACCCGGCTATATTTAATGTCCCGGTACCCACCGAGCAAAGAAAGCTTATCGATGAGCCTGTCAATTCGGACCTAATCGATAAGAATAAATACGCAAACAACTCAGAGTTCGTACCGGATTCGGTTTATCGTAGAATATTAAACCAGCTCACGAACTACCGTTGGTCATTCATTCCTTATAAGGAGCGATGGGATGACAAGTGTATTATCTTCACTGGACTCTTAATCGTCCCGGGGTTTGGTATACATACAGGTATCGGTAGTGCGAAGCTCGATAAGAAGAGTAACGAAAACGCGCTCTCTGCAGCGAAGACGTATGCATTTAAAAATGCCTGCAAAGAGATGGGTTTGGCCCCGAATGTCGGCGATGACCAATTCGATGAAATGCTATTTGAAAATGAAGTAGTGGAGTATATTGAAACGAAGAAGCAAGAGGTAGAGAAGAAGTCATCCAAGAAGAAAGCTAAGTCGAAGAAGAAGCCGACATCAAAGAAAGATACCGGGAAGACGAAGTCCAAGGCTTCTTTAAATGATCGCATCAAGGAGCTTCGAGACGCCTATGAGCTTAAGAAAGACGACCACCTTGTCGAGTTCCTACAGATCTGGGATGAAGACGTCATTGAACTGGATGATATGACGGATGAGGATTGGGATACCTTCTTCAAATACTTCAATAAAAATAAAACTGAGTTTGAAGACTTTTAAGGGTGGGGAGAATTTTCCTCACCCCTTACCTTTGGAGGTTATTATAATGCCCTTTACACACGACCCTGATGATTTTTATAATACTAACGACCAAGCCATCGATGATCTCTCCGGAGACGTACAAGACGTACACGATCGGCCCATCACTTCAACTCAAGTGGGGATAGTGGAGAAGTTACATGAAGTCATCGACGGCTTGCGATCGGGTTTAACTCCAAAGGAACTGGAAAGATCAATAAGCTATTTAGAAAGCCTAGGTTCTTATTTAGAAGTACTTCATCATGAAACAGCCCTACTTAGGGAGGTAGCAAAGGCACCAGAGAAGATGATCGACGATATAAAGCGTGTCCACAAAATTCATACTGACGCCGCGCTAGATGAGGCCAGACTAAATCATATCGGTAATCGGCGTGGTATTAATATGAAAGATTACAACACTGGGTGTATTGACACGCTGGAATTGCTTAATAGAAATCTAACTGATATTAAAGAACGACACGGAGGTTACGAATATGATCTGCTCGATCTATGATCTCGTCCATGAGTATATTAATATCGTATATCCGAACGATCGCCCCAAGGGTGAACGAAAGAAGACGATTCATCGTGAGATCAAGAATATGCTGAAATCAGGGTGGGTCGCTGATGAATTGATCGAGGGATTCAAGGCATGGGCTCGGAGACATCCGGACAAGCCGACGCTTTATCCTTCGAAGATATTTGTTAACCGATCCAAGAAAAAGAAGAACATCATTCCTGTAGGGAGATTCTTCTATCACAACCTTCTAAGGATCGCTCCACCGCCTCCTAAGCGTCATATCGATTATGACCTTGGGGAAATCACGACAGTTGGGGATATGGAGTATTATCTTGAAATGCGAGCTAGCATGACGGTCAACGATTTGGCTGATTACTATTTTAAACAGTTCGGCATGAAACCAGCGTCATCAATAAAGAAGCGCGTAACGGGTAGCCTTGGTTATCTATTGAAGAACTACGATGTCGAAATGCTGTTATTCATGATAGATGTCTCTGCAAATGAGTGTCATTCAGAGGATCTCTCGCCTCCACGGACTCCTCTTGATCTAGAGGATCATGATGAAGCCGCTCGTATGATTCGAGATACTAAACGCACGGAAGCTGTTATCTCGGGAGGGAATAAAATTGTCAGACGGAAAAGAGTGCAGAGAAGTTGAGATGGGCGTAAGTCTTCCATCTGGCAGCTGGATCCGCAATATATATAAACACGTCAGTGAGATTCCTGATGTTCGTAAGCGATACAAGAACAAAGGCGTCTACGTCTCAGCCTATCGATATTCGGACGCCAAGGATAAAGCTAATTCATTACTTTACGGAGATCCTTATATCGATTTGGATATTACGGACTTGAAAGATCCCGGAAAAGCAGATGAAGCTTTTAGTAAGATCCGAGAAGACGCGATCAAGGTGGTCTCGTACTTCTCTGCTATCTTCGGTATAGATGAGAAGATGATCAAGATTTATTATAGTGGTCAAAAAGGGTTACATGTTATCGTGCCTGCCCGTATCCTAGGCATTAAGCCGATGCAAGAACTTCATGGTATCTTCCGACTTATTGCTCTTGATGTTCATAACTTGAGTAAGAATAAAACGATTGACACTGGCATTTATGACAACGCTAGATTGTTCTCACTTCCGGGCGTAAAGCATCCGGTAACTGGTCGTCACAAGATACCACTAACGTACGAAGAACTTCGTACATTGTCATTTGATGAGATTGTTCAACTTAGCAAACAACGCCGTAAGGTTGCCTATAGAAGACCAGTATACAATCCACGAGCTGAGCGTACGTTTCGGACGTACATCGAACGATATGAGCGCGAGCAACGTGAACGAGCAAAGAAGGATAAAAAGGGATTCGAGAAGAAATTAAACTTCTGTCCACCGTGTATTGAATCTATCTTAAATCGTCCGTGCGCTGAGGGGGCTCGAAATAATACGGCTGCTGTAATGGCCAGTTATTTCAAGCAGCGCGGCTATTCCAAAGCTAAAGGATGGAAGTTAATCCGAGAGTGGAATAGCGAATACGCAAATCTAGGCATAAAAGAACTAGAAACGACATTTGAGAGCATTTATAATGGTAATTATACCTACGGGTGTTCGACGCTGGAACAGTTGGGGGACTGCCAGCGCGATAAGTGTAAGATAGGACAAGCACAGAAAAGGGGATAATTGAATAATGGACCAGGGGAAAAAGAAACGCACCAAGCCTAGACCGGAGTCTGAGGAAATTCGGCGTAAAAAGAAGAAACGCCAGGATGGAAATGGAAGGTTGGTTCTCAAGGCCCCAGACGGCTTGCATGAACATGAAGTCGAGATGTGGGAAACGATCAACGCTTTTGAACGTCGTTCCTGGTCGGATCAAGTCAAAGGGTTTACTACGGGTTTCGCCGGAATCGACGCCGCCCTAGAGGGCCTGCAGACAGGTTTCCACATGGTTGGCGGTGATTCTAACATTGGTAAGACATCTTTTATCGGTCAGATGGCCGTTAATGTGGCTACCATGAATCCAGATGCCTACGTGATCGATATGAGCCTTGACGATCCTCTTCATGACAAGATCTCTAGAATCATTGCTTCAAAAAACAGAGTCTTAATTAACGCGGTAAAGACGCCGATGAAATATTTGAAATATCCTAACATGCTTAAGCGACGTGGCGACGGATTAAAAGGACTTCGTAAGATGGTCAATTGCTACAAAGCGTATGACCAGAACCACTCGACGGATGTAGATGACATCCGCCAAACCGTTGAGCGTCACATGGTTCTCCTAAAAGAAAAAGGAGAGAAGAGACGCGTCGTACTATTCATTGATAACTTCCATGACTTAACGACATCAGCACGTGAGGCTACAGGGAGCGATAAAGCTAAGTATGATTACTTAGCTCAATACATATCCGATATGGCCACAAAGCTTGATATTCCAATTGTCTGCACGGGTGAGTTTAAGAAACTGAATGGTTTCCGCCGTCCCGGCATCGACGATCTGCGTGAGTCGGTAAAGATTAAATACGAAGCCAAATCCGTAATGCTATGTTACAACGAGGTATCCCTAAAAGGGGAGGCGGCGAGTGTATACTTCGAAAAGGCCGGAGATCCTGCTAAGCAACCTGTCTTTGAAGTTAAATTCGCTAAGAACAAATATAGCAAGTTCAAAGGCCGCGTATTCTTCGAGGGCTATCCAGAGATGGCATACTTCGTCGAAGCAGATGAGGCTTCAACCAAGAGATACAACAACGTTATCTATTCCAATGAATAAGGAGTCGATCGTCATGAAGCGTATTATACGCAGATGGTTGTGCGGATGGAGAGAGATAACTCTCAACATTTTAATGTTGCTCGGTCTTGGATCATTTGTTGCCAACGTTGTGGGGTATGATTACAGAGCGAATAGTGCTTGGACGGATTTCTTATTCGTCCTGGTGCTATGTCTCACAATTGACATTGTCTTTTATTGTTTTGGTCTGCGGTTGTTTATTACATCTCGCGGGCACATTGTTGCAAACTACTATAGGGGGACGATGAGATGGAAGAAAAAGAAAGCTTCATCGTAGGGCATGTTGTGAACGCGATAAAAGATACGCTCAACAATAAGGCAACTATGAGAGAGTTCTTAGCCCAGAAGAGTTTAGAGCTTGGTCTGCAGCCTGGTGATACTCTTACGGATGAGCATAAGAAGAAACTTACTAGAGATATGACGGACCTCATCATGAATAACGCTCGAACTAGACAGAGGATGCAAGATGGTAATGTTTAAGAAAGTTCTTGATGTACCAAAAGTGAAACTGATGACCGCAGATGAAATTGCTAAAGAGATAGAGTATCAGACCTTCGTAGCGAACCAGCGCATCATGACCCTTCTCTTAGCAGATCTTTGGGAGTTAAATAAAAATGAGGGAGCTAAAGAACATGAAAAAGAAAGATTTTAAAGGAAGCGTCGGGATAACGATGGACGCCCTAGCTAAAGTGATGGGGATTTCGCCCGATGTCGTACTAATGTATCCTTCCATTGATGAGTCTCGCGGTAATATTATTCTCACCTATTACTCGCCAGTAGATATTCCTGGTACAACAGAGATAGCCGAAGGCTGTAGAGTCCCGGTTTATAAATTCATCGAGGCAAGGGATATTGAAACATTCGATTTTGTAAGCGAGCTGATGTACTTAATCAATGAAAAGAAGTATCTATCATATCTCGGTACCAATGTCATTTCTGACACACGTCATAATGCGGGAATGTACGACGATGAAGAAACAAGAATTTAAAGGGCAAGTAGCGATTACTCGTGAGATGCTGCAGGTACTATTGGGGCTCCCCGAGGAAGTTACCGTTGAGGGAGCTATATACGACCCGCGCAGAGGTATCGTCCATGTAGTATACGACTCCAAAGAGCTCATTCCAAATCTAACTGCAGAGGTTACTGCAGAGGCTCAGGAAATACCTATATTTGACTGCCCTATGACCGATGGCATACCGACAGCATGGAATCGGGTGTACGAAGCAGTTCGTAATCAACTGATAGGTGCCGTGAAAGATGAGGACGACATTGATGCGACTGGCAGGCAGATTGAGGAGTCTAGATGACAAGGGCCACAGTTGTTTACTTCATTTACATCATACTCATCTCGGTATCCTGGAGACTGTATGAAAAGGTGAGCTTTGGCGAGGTGCGTCCCGACCTGTTTGATTCGATCATCGGCGTAATATTGGCCGTATCACTTACGCTCAATACGCTTATTATCAGGACCATGAGGAGGAAGTAATGAACGATCCTTACTTAGATTACGGGGTTGCCATTCATCGTCTGACGGAAGAGTGGCTAAGCTACGGCAAGATTATCATCGCATATGATTTTGACAGCACAGTTTTTGATTATCATAAGGAGGGTCACGAGTATCCCGAAATTATAGGGTTACTGCAGCGAGTTCGTAATCACGCTCACTTCATTGTCTTCACGTCGTGTGATCCGGAGAAGTATGGCGAGATCGGACGCTATCTAAGGGATAATGATATTCCGTTCGATACGATTAATGAGAATATGCCTTTCATACCTTTTAACGGTCGTAAGGTATACTACAACATACTTCTTGATGATCGTGCCGGCCTATCTAGCGCATATTTCATCCTAAGCCAGGCGTTCGAAATGGTATCTCAACTGTCAGAATTGACACAAAAGGAGGAATAGATTTGACTTGTATCGTTGGGTTGGTTCACGATGGTGTAACGTATATTGGTGGAGATTCACTCGGATCTAATGGATATAGCAAGACGGTCAGAAAAGACAAAAAAGTCTTTCACCTGAAAGATATTGGCAACGCGGTAATGGGTTATACATCCTCTTTTAGAATGGGTCAGCTTCTTATGTATGGGACTGGGCTCATCGACAGAAGGGACGCAAATGACGTCGACCATGAGTATCTTGTCACAAAGTTCGTTCCAAAGGTCATCAATCTATTTGAGCATGGTGGATACTCCAAAAACGACAGTGGACGAAAAAGTGCTGGAACATTCTTACTTGGGTATAAAGATCAATTGTATAAAATAGATTCCGATTACCAGGTCGGCGAAGCGCTAGAAGGATTCGATGCTTGCGGATCAGGCGAAGATTTCGCTTTGGGGTCATTATATAGCACCAAAGATAACGAGGATCCTGTAGAACGCATCAGGTTGGCACTACAGGCTGCAGCTAATTTCAGTGTAGGCGTCGCTGGTCCGTTTTACATTATTAATACCCAAGATAATGAAATGAAGATGTTTGAAGGTTAAGGAGGAAATACCTATGCAAGAAGTTATTATCGGTCAATCACAAGCAAAAAAGCTTGGAGAAATTATGGAGATGCTAGCTAACAGCGGAATTGATTCAATCACACGCAATGAAGCAGCTGAACACTGTATTGACTGGGTGCATGAAATGATTAAAGACAAAGGCTTCAAAGTCAGACCTAAATAAATTTCTCATACGTGTCAATTCAGACAATGTATAAGGGAGTAGATTTGGATGAGGGACGATAATAATGCTATCGCTTTATAAAAAATATGGCGTTAAAAAATACTTGATATACAGGAGGTATTATAGAAAAAAACTAAAAGGAAAAGTCACTGATAGCTATATTGACATTTCTCAACTCTACTATCCAGAAGATGTGGGGACAATAGAAACAAGAACCATGAAGAGTGGGAAAACGGGGCGTTATGAAATAATTAAAGTTGTAGGGATTGATGATTTTGGAAGTGAGAGCATTCATAAAGATTTTATTGGCTACAATGATACTAAGCCAATTCGTGAATGTACACTAAAAGAATTTATAGAACTATACGATGGTTTTTTGAAAGTTAAATAGCGGTGTCAATTCTGACAACATATTGTGTAGTAACTATATGTAGTAACTAACTATGTGAAAAACCAGAGACACTTTATGTAACTGGAAAACATTGAGACATTTACACAAAGTCTGTATTTTGTGCATATGTCCAGAATTTTAGCTTGAGCCCTTGCGTATCAAGCATTTGTATATGATGTGTCACAATCTATGGTTTTAGTTGGAATGAACTTGGAGGTTTCGAATGACTGAAAATGCTATCTTCCTCATCACTATTCTCGTTGCTGTCGTTCTTGTCGTATTCCTTATATGCCTGAATAACTATATGTGTTTTCGCTTAGATCGTAATCGCCCCAAACTCCTTACGATACTTTGCACCAATCGTCAATTTGATCACTGGGTTGAGAAGATAAAAGACGATCCTTCGGTTGGCGATCGTATGTATCACGATATTTCATAGGAGGTGTTATTTTATGTTGAACTTCCCTACCGCTATCACGCTATGTCTGCTTATGGTTTACGTATTTGACTTGCTGAATCATCTTATTACGGTAATTTCAGAACATCGAGCAAAAGTTAAAGCTAGCAATATCAGCGATGAATCAATTAGAACTCTAATTGATGAACTCAAAAAAGAGGGCTCCATCATCCCTCCACCCGGTACGGAGGTGATAAAATGCTCAACTGGCCAACAGCGATCGTCATAGTCGCTATCGTGATTACGATTGGCGCAGTCGTTTCTTCTATCGTTGGTATTGTTGTTAATCACAATAGACCCATCGCTCGTACTTGCAGTCGATGCCAGCAAGACATTGAAAATGCTCAACTCAGATATAAGACCGACTATTAGGAGGACCTATAACAATGATAAAAGCACAGGAAAAGAATATGGAATTATCTAACGGATGTTCTATGTACGACCCCTGCCCCATTTGTTTTAAATGTAAGGCTAAGGCTTCTCACTTGTACGTACGCTGCTTTGATTGCCCAGTAGAGTTTTGTGGCCATAGTGAAAAACAACGTGCGATGTTAATTCGCAGAGAGAACTTCGCGATCACGGTCTCCAAAGAGACAGAACGCAAGATCGCTGAATGGACCGAGCAAAGAAAGCGAGATGAAGAGAAATGAGTTCAATGTTTAAACGAGCGCCTATCGGGAATCGGTACAACGAAAAGCGTGTTAAAGAGATAAAACTGCTAATAGAGCAAGGTGTTGACCCACTTACCGTTACTCTATGTGATACAGGCGGATGCATCCAAATTGGCTGTGCGGACCTAGCCGAATACGCTGAATATACCGGAGGTCCATTTACATATACTGCTACCGCCTTCGGTTGGAATGGAGATGATCGATATGTCGTCGAGATCCCCCAACTATCCTAATAACCATTCAAGGAACGTGTTAAATAAACACCGTAAAGCTCAAGCTGATCGGCTGCCTGATAACCTGCAGCGTAAGGAATGGACGAACTATGACGACTACCTCCGCGATCAGAAACGGATCCATGAAAAGGTCTTCTCTCGCCCTGCCCTGTTCTGTAATCTTTGTGGTTACCCGATGGATTACCAGGGACACAAGATGACGGAATGGGAGGAAAAATGGAGTACACATGAGGTATGTAAAAAGAAAATGAATAACTTCCTCGATCGCGAGTCTGGTATCTTGAGGGATCGTAAAGGAAGCTCACCAGGGAGGCCATCAAAATGAACGTAGCTCTAAAGGTCGGTAGCCTGCTCGACCAAGATTCAAACCCTAAAGAACATTTACTCGATATGATTAAGGGGTTGAGGAAGCGTAATTTCACTTTCTACGTTACCGCATCCACTCCGGACCTCGTTAGATTGATTGCGGCAGGTGTCTACTCTCATATCGAAACTAAATCGTACGACGACGATACGGCGATTGACGTCGTTATTACAGACAGTGTAGATGAAGCACATGAGTGTATCGCCGAAAATACTCCCGTTCTATTGTGGGATCGTACAGACACCTGGATCAAGCCGACTGCCTCATGCAGTGTCGTATCAAACTGGTGGGATATCTACCAACACCTATGTACAATTCAGTCCCACCACAAAGGCTGGATACGATAATCAAGCTACTTTATTATTAAACAAATGAAAGGTTGATAATATAATGAATAAACAAATCTTAATGATAGTTATGGACGAAGTTGGGTTTCATCCTGGTAGCTCTAATGATGATACACCCTGTGTAAATGTATCGACCCTTGGCGTCAAGAAGCTTTTTGACGATCCTATCCGTGGTGACATACGCGGCCAGCAATACGATCAGGTCATGATCCCCAAGGCACTATCGTTTAAGGATCGAGAAGATGTCTACAGTCTCGTATGGCCAACCCTCGGTCATCATTATGATTTTATTCGGCATCGGATAGTTTACTATTAAGTAATGCAAAGGCGTGATTATAATGATGGCCGAGTACGACAGTATCGTAATAATTGAAGATGGTTGCCAAGAATTTAAGCGACACATAATGGAGTTTAATAGCCTCGATTTCGCGTCCGTAGTAATGACAGTCGGGTATCAGAGGATTCTTACTTCGGTTGACTCAATCGACGGAGGGCTCAGGGGCCGCAGGGGATCTTACTTACTTATACCTGATAGTCTCTCTGATGAAGAGAAGCAAGCGATTTACGAGCGTGTATGGTACGTCTTAATCGGCCAGCCTACGTCGAATAACAGGGTGATCTACTATTGAATATCAGTGTTGATGAAGTCTTAGACTTTGTAGCATGCTCTGCTCTGCATCAGTTCAGGTATATTGACATTATCGATGTCTCTAAGACCGCGAAGCTTAAGCGTGCGAACCGGCAATCCATAATCGAACAATACGATAAGGCGCTCCATAAGGCGGCGTCTTTCCTATTTCACTCGATGCAGCAGGGCGTCTACCCTGGCCTCCACCACCTCTCGAAGAGATGGGGATATTTATGGGTACAGCCGCGATCCGAGCAAGAAGACGTACGTTTCCGTGAGGCCAGCTGGCGAGATACACATGAGCAAAAACGCAAAGAAGGTTGGATTAAACTTTCGAAATTATGGGAGCATTACCGGGATCAGAGCTTCACACCGATCATGATTGACTATCAGTATACCCTCCCCATCGGAAGACATACGCTAACTGGTGTAATTGATTTGGTTCGCGTCGTTCGCGGTGGGAATGGTCGTGAGCACATAGAATTGGTTGAGTTTCTGCAGGACGATAAATCGGCGCCATTTCTTCACGCGAAGCGCGATTGGCGCGTTACAGCAGCTGCGTACGCGTTTAGGAAACTAATGAATGTCACCGAAGAAAAAATAGTGTATCATGGTCTTATAAGCGGCAAATTAATCCAAACGTCCCGGCAAGAGGACGACTTCAAGCAACTCGAAAGACTGCTTGATTCCATTGAAAATATGAGGAAGATCGGCGTCTCAATACCGGTATTTAATGAGCGTTGTCTTACCTGTACATATCAAAAACATTGTGAGAAGGGATGGTACACCGATGCTAAAAATTAAGAACGCGAGCGGCGAGGAACTGATGACTCTTCATGACGACGGCACAGAAGACATCAAAGATCAAAAGCTCAAAGAGCAAATGGAACAAGGCGTAAAAATCACCGAACAGGAAGATAAATAATATGCTAGTGTTAGGGATAGACGCCAGCCCATCGACCACAGGCTTTGCCGTTTATGACAGTGTCAAATCTGACTTTGTTCATATAAGTAAGGTTCGAACAAAGATCAATAAGTCCACACCAACATCTGCCAAGCGCAGATTGAAGATATGCATTGAATTAAGCTATCTCTTGTGGCAATATGATATCGATGCTGTCGTGATTGAGGATGTCTATATTAGTCAGCTCTCCTCTGCTCTACCTCTGGCTATGCTTCGCGGTTCTATCGAGCAAACACTTTTCGATAACGGATTCTCGGACTTATACTCCTACACTGCATCACAAGTAAAAAATGTGATTACTGGAAACGGGCAGGCTTCAAAACAGGAGATGTTCGATCATATCGTGTATCGGTTTGCAGATAGTCCAGTTGTTAGAGATGCCCTGGGTACTGAGCTAAAGAGTAAAGACAATAATGAGAAAAACGAAGACATGGCTGATGCGTGTGGCGTCGCCCTTACCTTTATATTAAATCCGACGGTAGCCAAAGTCGCCTGATCCATTGAAGGGAATACTGGCCATGAAGAAATTAACCGCCCAAGAAGTAAATATCTTAATATCTGCATATCAAGAGGACAATAGCAAAGATGCGGCGGCGCAACTCCTACGCTGCTTCGACGGCTATTTTCAGAAATTTATAAATGTATTGAGAAATCATAAGTTCAATATGAACGACGGCACACAGCGAAGTTTTGCGGCACTGTACATGCATCATCCGGAGATCCGTAACAACGTTCACCTATTCAAGAAAAGCCCTTATATGCAGCGACAGCTGCGTACTACGGTGATTTGGATTGCTGAGCGGTACGCTCAATGTTCTAGAGAAGAATTGATCAATGAAATGCATGTAGTCTTCCTATCCATGGCCAAAAACCATAACTGGAAGGCTCCTTTTCAAAAATATATCGCACGATGGTTCCCTGTTGAGTTCTCTAGATCAATCAAAACTTGGAGCCCGGATCCACGAATCGTATCTATCGTTCCATTTGATGAGTCGCATTACGAGCCTCAATATGAAATGGAGATTGATATTGAGGATGATATGGATCACGCATACCGTATCCGATCTACTGAGGATACGATGTTCGATGAAAACTGGGTAAATGGCCTTGATTGCGGTGAAGTCTTCTCTCATCTCACAACTTATGAACGTCGTATTATTAAATGGTATTACGAGCAAAAAGCACTGAGTCGTGATGATCTATCGCCAGAGGATTACAACCATTTAAAAGCAACACTGCGTATGACTGAAACCGACATCGCTAGTCGTCTCGGATGCAGCAGGAAAACCGTAAATGTGAAGCGCAACGAAGCCAAGGAGAAAGTCAGGGAGATTGCTCAAAGACTGCGGCTTATAAAAGGGTAGCCGCCCTTACCTTCGCATAACGGATGTGGTCATCATGAAGAAGACTACGATATGCATCGAGTGCGGTGAGTCGGTAACTTATAAAACGAACCGCCCAAAACGGTGCGACAGATGTAGAGATATTAAGGAATCATCTTTTCAACACAAAAAGCGGAAGCCGCAACGGTCGAAGAAGGAAGCTAAGCTGCAGGAAGTTTTAAACGACCTTCTACCTGCAGCTGAATATATCGACAATGGATACTATTCATGGTTGATATCCCCTAAGGGCTCTCCTCTTCAACTAGATCGATACTATCCTACTTTTAAGATCGGATTCGAATTTAATGGCAGGCAACACTATGAGTTCAATCCGTATATGCATAAAGATCGTGCCGCCTTCGACTATCTGCAGTCTTGTGATCGTCGTAAGCAAAAGGGTTGCGACAAGCGTGGTGTTACCTTAATTACAATTAAGTACAACAAGATTATTACGAGAGATTACATCCTCACCCGTCTTAAAGAGGCTGGCGTAATGAGCATCATTCGTCAGCACATTAAAATGCCGTAGGAGGCGATTCTATTGTTAGCACATAACACTGCCGGCGTCAAAGTCGATCCGGGTCACGAAACAGAGATCACGAGCTGGACTGCCGACGGACTTTCCTATCTTATAGGGTTTACGGGTACCGGTTCATTCTCCGGCGAATTCCGTCTCTACGTCGGTGTTCAAGATCCTAATCCTGTTTATGTTTATATGACAAGCCCGGGTAATCGGACTGCTTACATTGCAGATCGCGGCTCGAAATTACCAGCCGGCACGAAAGTCTCACTCAAAGTCGTACACGAAGACGCTACTGACGCTCAGACGTTCAAAGGAACGATATTAGGTGGTGTTTAAATGAAATGGAATGAGCCCTACTCCGAACAGGACACCATTAAGATACTGTCCCAAAAATCTCTAATCACCCTAAATCAAAAATATGATCCTGGGAGCGGAGATATTATGGTATTCGTTAATGGATCTCTGGCGGTAAAAAATGCAGATTACACAGAGTCCGGCCCTTGGTCCTTACAGTTTTCATTCGATCTTATGCCTGACGATACCGTCGTCGTCCAGCACCAGAAATTGTGGTGATCGTATGATTTACTTAGCGCAAAGCCTTATCTCTATTAATGATCGCTCCGTTGAGCTTCGGTGGAATCGTAACCTTGAGTCTGATCTTGCCGGATACATCGTTTACATGAGTATTGCAGATGAAAAGCATTTCGAACGGGTCACTCCGGTGCCGCTTCCGGAACCCGTCTTTGTCTCCCCACTCTTGAGACCAGATACAAGATATTACTTCCAAGTTAGTGCGATCGACAGCAGCGGAAACGAATCTCCGCGGTCGCCGGTCGTAGAATACAGTCTCCCAGACTACTCCATTTGAGGATGCCATTAGGCGTCCTCTTTTCTTTTTATCCGCATCGTACCTATGACGCAATTAAAAATTTCGTTTTCGTTCACATTTCTTCTGTGTATATAGACCCAACTTCCGAATAGCCCCTTTCTCGGACCATTCTCATGTGCTATGATGATAAACAGATTCTTCGAGCGTAAAACGCTTCACAACAAGATCTGCAGTCGGCTCTCACTTGTGTCGTTTATAACAGTGGCATATACTACCACGGTTATTCTATGGTTTATACAAACTCATGGTGATACAATAAAGAGGATACTGAACTCCATCGTCGAGCGTTAATGTATATATTTAGATGAAGCTGCGTAAGATGGTATCGTATGATGACTCGTTACGCGGATCATCTCAAAAGTGACATAGGAGGTTAGAGATATTATGAGCAATGCAACGCAATCGGAAAAGAAAGAAGAAAAAGCAAGGTACACCGGTGCATACAATCGTCTATTCCCTGTAAAGGTATCTACCAATACGTTTCTTACGATCTACATCCTCCATCTATTGAAGAAGAAGGGTCGTCTCTATGGTAAGGAGATTATAAAAGAGATTGAAGATCGCTTCCAAGGAAGTTGGAAACCTTCTCACGGATTGGTATATCCGATTCTGAGAGAGTTAGAAAAAGAAGGCCTTGTTACAGGTGAATGGTTGGGCGACAATTCGAAGAAGACGATCCGCGTCTATGAGATTACGCATCGTGGACTGAAAGCATTTGAAGAAGAAAAAGAGACTCATAAAGAAGTCTTTACTCAATCATATATGATCATGGAAACCCTCATGGGAGATCTTTACGAAGATGAGTTCGCTCTCTTCGACGACTGGGAAAGTGGCGAATAATATTGTCGAAATATAGCCGCACACTGCTTAAGTTGTGAAAAACAATTTAGTCCTAACGCATCATTGTTAAATCGTGACAATGATTATAAACTCGATATATCGAATCGCAGTGATACAAATTAACAATGTCTCAAATGATATGTTTCATCGAAATAGGTTTTGGGTAAATAAACCAAGAGGGGCGTAACAAACGCCTAACTAATTAAGGAGTGAATAATTAAGATGGAAGCTGCTCAAAAGAAAGAACGTTATGTTGGAGCTTATAGCCGGTTATTTCCAGTCAAGGTATCTACGAATAGCTTGATGACTATATACATTTTGAACGTACTGCAAAAAGGTAAGAAATACGGTAAAGAAATTATCAACGAGATCGAGGAGCGCTTTGACGGTAACTGGAAGCCATCGCATGGATTGATGTACCCACTTCTAAGAGATCTTGAAAAAGAAGGTCTCGTTCGTGGGGAATGGATCGGGGATAGCACTAAGAAAACGATTCGTGTATACGAGATCACCCCTAAAGGTGTCCGTGCTTTCAATCAAGAAAAAGAAACTCACAAAGCCGCATTTGCTAGCGCTCATAACGTTATCGAAACCGTAATGACTGACCTTTACGAAGACTATCAACCAATTGAATGGTTTACAGAAGAAGAAACTCCGGCGATTTAATCCGGAGTTTCTTCTTTTACTATCTCGATGGATTTAAACTCAACCTCCCCTGACCCGTTCATCCCCAATGTAGCGGCAACACGCTCCTCTTGGTTCAGTGGGATCATGTTTTTCATTACGTAACCGTTCAGTTTACTCGTAAACGCTATTAGCGCCTGCACTCCTTTGTAATCTGCCTCAGTTAGCAAGTTGTCACCGCATTTTGGGCACGGCTTGTTCAGCCAGGTGTAATAATCCTCGACCTTCACGCTCTCGTCGTTATAATCGCAAGAAGCGTTGTCGCACTTAATTCCCTTAATATCAACCGTTAACGCATCTCTCATCCTCGGCACCCTCCTTAATTTTAATACATTCAATCTCATGTACACTAAGTAGCTGCTCTGCGTAAGGATCGTTCTTGTAATCCTGCATGTAATATACTCTCTTAATACCCGAATGAATAATTTGCTTAGTACAATCCAGACATGGGAAATGTGTGACATAGATCTCAGCATCCTGTGTGGCGATCCCTAATCTTGTACACTGCGCCAATGCACTTCTTTCGGCGTGTTGTGTCCTAATACAACCCCCATGTGCCCCTATCAGACAACCGACTCCTGGATCGATACAATGTTCATCCCCTGGAAGACTTCCGTTATATCCGGTCCCAATAATGACATTGTTTTTTACAATCAATGCACCTACGGCGAGTCTTCTGCAGGTGGATCTTAAGGCCACCTGCTGGACGAGATTACTGCAGTATTCTTGCCAACTCGGTCTTTTCATTCGGATCCACCGACTTTCTTTAGTGTTTCTCTGACGGCAATGATTCTTTTGACAATGTTTTCTCCTAAACTCTCAGGGATTTTATTTCCTTGGATCAATAATTCTATGTCGGTTTCTAGGATATTTGATAGTTCAAGTGCGTTTAAAACCTCATCCGATGGTTCTTTAGGCTCACTAGCACTTTCGACCCCGGTTTCTTTTATTCGACAACTTCTGAGTAGAATCTCGCCAGGGGTGCATCCGCACTCCTTTATCAATCGCTCTTTTATGGCCGATCTTTTTGACTTTAGAACCTCGATTTGCGTACCCGTCTCAACATATTCGTTTAATAGCTTGTCGGCAGTTTTATTCATAGTTCAAATTCTCCTCTGTCGTAGTTGTCTATATATATTAATCCTCTGCGTCAAATTCCTCTTTAGATATCTCACGGCAGCGATAGTGTTTTTCTTCATCCCAGACATCGTCTGGATCGGTTGTCTTTCCAACGCGCAGACCTGCAGGCCCAATAATTTCGTAATACTTAGTCGGCAGAAGCTCATACATCTGAACTAAGTCATCCTTAATTATTGCGTCGCACATGTTGATGGACTGTCGGATCGTCTCTAGATCGTCCTCGGCCATACTCGTCATCCTCGCCATCGATAGCGTCATCTGCAGATTGATTTTTAGTTTCTGAACATAACGTCGCTGCAGCAATGGCGATTGAACTTCAAAGTCACTCTTGCACAATACTTCATTATCCTGTGTCATGATGTCATTACTCTCCTTTAATTTAGCCGATATAATTGCTATTGGATCTGGTGTCTAATAGGTTTATCTGTGGTGCAATTACCTTCTCTTTTTAGTTCAACATGCGGTCTTTTCCGATCCTCAAAATATCTTGCAATATATCCCCTACTATTAGCATATTCAACCAGTGCTTTCGCATTTTCTTTTGATCCGAGAACCATATCTCTTTCGATCAATTTGTTTAGCAACTCTTCCATAATAAGCTTTTCCCACCTTCTATGTAACCCTATTAATCTGCTATATCGTACGACACGATATTAATACCGATGATATAGTTTTCTATATCTTCGACATCCACATAAGACTCGTCATTGTTATCATTGTAGAGGATATATGCTTTTGGGTAGCCCTCATCGTCGAGCTTAATGTGTTTGGTATTATTTTCAGTTTGAATCGGCTCATAATCTCCATCGCAGATAGAATCTGCAGCTGATTGAAGGACACTAAGTGCGGTGATATTTCCGCCGCACTCTATCGTAACCTTCGCCGAATAACCTTCGCCATCCATTAAAGTAACCTCTGTAAGATGTCGATTCCACATTGGAGGATTGTAGGCCTTCATTTTGGCTATCGTCATTCTTTTCCACCACTTACATCTACATTAAACTTTATCACTCCGGACGCAACCATCCTACCAATAGAGCTCTGGATTCTCTCATCAATCATCGGACTAACTCCGAGACGATCGAATCGATCAGCGACCCGTTCACTGTAAGTCTCGCTTACCACTCCTGGTACGATTTGACGTACTAGTGATTCGACTATATTGTCAGCCGTATTCTTATACGATCCGAGAACCTCATCCGCTATTTGTTGAACATCCTTCCTAACAGCCGTTCTGACGAGATACTCTTTATCTCCCATAATAATATCCCTGAAACGCCCTTCTACAGTCTCGGCCATAAATCCGCTGATTCTGTAGGTATTTGGTTGACCATAGCCCCCGATTACCTTATCCAGCTTTAATGCCCGGTCTAACACGTCATGAATTCGAGTCTCCACGACATTCATGATCATAGTTTCTACACCTTGTTTCATTTCGTCCGAGCTAACCAGTGACAACATCGCGCCCGACATCTTCTCACGCAGTTTTGCAGAAAACTCTGGATTTTCTTTTTCGATAAAGTCCAATATCTCTCTCAAGCTTCCTTCGATCTTCATTCTCAATCTCTCCCTTATCATAGTTAATAATGAAGGCCGCTCAATTAGCGGCCGTAGTTGTACGTCTTTCAAAATGCTTCTTCGAGTCCGGTGGAGTCCACCAGTTAGCGTACTTCCAGTTCTTCGATTTAATATCCGAGCTGTAGATACGCTCGTCGGCATGAAGTATTTTTGCATTGATTTTATATAGCTTCATATTCACTAAACAAGTACGATACGCCGTCAGCTCTGGCTCGCATCCATAGTACAAGAAATGATCACCTACAGCAGCGTGAGTTGCAATGAACATCCGCCCAGATCCTACAATAGGGTCATACATCGTGACAATCTCGCCTTTTGGCCTGGATGTATCTGCACTTAATTTTGTAATCAGATGCGCAGCTGCACTTCTCGTTCCCATAAAGGGTTGAAACTTATTGAAGACTCTCTCTTTATACAACTCGCCAAACCAATCCCATGGATCCGTGAGCAAGACCCCAAGATCCAAGCGATCCTCTAAGTCCTGCCATACTTTGTATCGCAGTGTTGGCGACGGCATACCTTCTTCTGCACCAATCTTGTACCCGACGAATTGAAGTAGTAAGTCGTAGGCTTCTTTCTCTGAAACCTCTTGGCCATCTTTTACGATATCTAATAAACCACTTAACATTTTGACTTCCATCATGCTGGAACCTCCTTAAGATTATCGCCATCCCACTCAAAGAACTGACGACACCCCAATCTCTTCTCAATCCTGAGCTTCTCATAAATGACCTCGAATGTCTCTTTTCGCCCTGGATAGGGGACACCGATAGCAGCCTCAGTCGTTACCCACTCCTCAAGAAGATGGGGGTGATATTCTCCGAGCATATATAATTCTTCTGTGTTGGCGAAGATGCAGCCGGCGCATGCGGCTCTATTAACGCCCATTTCATATATTGGGTTATACGGAGATCTCATAAAGAAAATGAAGTCCCATATATCCTCGATCCTCCAATCCAGGACCGGTCGGTGAGTCCATCTAAGCATCGTCTCGTCCCTTGAATCGAAAGGCAGCTTGGCCCGATTAGAACTCTCATACCACCGCTCACCGGCGAAGGTTAACGGATCTTCATGGAGTACCTGATACGTTTCTCCGGTTCGGAATGAAACCTTTCCTCGATATCGAACTTGTCCATATCCATTGGAATCAAACCAATCTCTTTGTGGAACCATTTTAAGATTCTTTGTACAATGTCTAACACCCTTTTTGGGCCATACCGGTATAATCTCACGCAATAACGTATGGATGCCCATCGATGTGAGTCTTTCAACGGGTACACCGACCCAGTCTTGGAATTCATCAACAGTCTGGTACGTCTCTGGCCACTCGTCGCCCGTATCGCAAAATAACGATATAATTTGATCCTTAGAATACCGCATCCTGGCAAGTATGAAGATAGCGATCGAGTCCTTGCCTCCAGAAAAACTAACAGAGGCCGTTCTCCCATTAGGCAGATCAGGCATGCGCTCGAGGGATTGCACGACTTTATCTGCAAGATCTTGTCGTATCCTGCCTTCTGCGGCAGCGTGACTAATCTTACATATCCATTCGGAGCAGCTCTTTTCCGGCATGGACTTACTAGCTTTATAACCTCTGGGTTTTTGAAAAATATAATATCTCTCACCACCCTCATAGTTATTGCATGCTGTCACCCCCTGTTACCTCCTTTTATATTAACAATATGGGCCCTGGGGATTGACCCAGGGCCTTGTTTCTATACCGTTTTCTCCCACATGGATTTTGGTGGTTTGCCAACAGTATTCATAATAAGATCGTATAATTTAATATCATTGAGACTGTACTCTCCATCAACTTGAATATCCAGCACTCCGGCTTCCATACCGATGTCCATCAATTCGCCAACTGAATAGTCTTTATCACGAAGCTTTCTCATCGCTTGTGACCAGCCCTTGACGTGAGGCCCGTGGTAATCATATACATATTGCCACTTTTCGGAATCAATAGAGATACAGCATCTCCACATGTCATCGACGATGTCGACGGTAGCACCTTGCGCACCTTTTTCAAAGATTCGCTTCTCAAACAGATGTACCAGCGATTCCTCGGAAAACTCTAGAAGATATGGTGGCATAATATACCCCACTGGTAATGAGGATCTCATAGCCTGGATCTGCTCTCTCTCCGTATCTTCATTTAAACCCTTGGTTGTCTGAATAACTTCCTCAATACGGGGTAGATTTAGATCAACGAAGTATTGCTTGTTTCGTGCCTCTGTAGGCACCTCATATCCCCACGGTAGGTTAGCGCGTTGCCCACCAGCTATTCTGGTATAGCGTCCAACCGAATGAGTAATGAGATGATCGTAAACTGGCTTTCCTACGCCAATATATAAGAACAGAATCGACTCTCCACGGATGGGTTCGTAACTGTGACTAGAAGCCATCATCTTCGTAAGGAATCTCTTCTTATTGTCCATATCATCGTACTTTCCAAGATATAGCGCCGCCTTAAACGCGGATGATAGACGATTACGATCTGTTGATCTTAGGGCTACAACACGTCCATGCTGTATGACCTCAATTCCCTCGTCTACAAAGCAGACGTTGATGTAATTTTCTATGCTGTCGAGGTGTTTCTCGATCGGCACAAACTCCTCCCCAACAAAAGTAAGCCTCTTGTGTTGAAGGATTGCGTCTCGATTCAGTATGAATGGATCCATGTTTTGTTCCCCCTTGTGTTATATTGACGTACTTAAGTGAAAGAATTTGCTACTTGGTAAGACTGATTGAGACGTGGGTAATAAGTCATACGACAAGTCACGTTTTTTGCCAACTTTGGTTTCAGAGATGCCGAACATAATTTTGATTTCCTCCTGATTCTTCCCCTGCCCTATATCTCTTCTATCAATGATTGATAGGTTCGCCACTAGACCTTTTTCGCTAATCCATATCCGCTTTGGCATTCCTACCCGATCTAAACCTATATGCTTTTCAAGACAGGGGTTTCCCACAGTTGTAGCTAACCGATCGATTTCGAATATTTGTAATTTGGAATCCCCTAGAAAGGACAGCAGTTGATCATCCGTAAACGTGATGCTCTTATTTACTCTATGGAGAAGAATAACCTCGTCTTCGTGAAGTGTCGTGTCAAGTGGTATGCGTCCATACAGACCCCAATTCCCTTTCGTAACTCCACTTTGTGGACTAGGGTTTCGGGACGAAAGAGATTTAACTAAATCCAGTAAATCCTCCGGCACCATCACCCCACCCTCAACTGCGCTCACCTCCGTTTTGAGTTGGTCGTTGTCAGTTTTGACAATGGAAGAAAATGTATCGAACAATTCTCTTTCTATTCGGCCTACGTATTCACTTGTCTGCCTACTCAGCGACTTCTTCACTAGGTCTTCCATTATTCACTCTCCTAAAATAAGAACTTACGTTCGTGTTTCTTATTACAATTTTAACCGCTCTCCCGTCTTTTTCAAGCATAATTTTAGAAAAGGAAGAACGCGAAAGAGAAATGGCGAATTAAACGGATATGGTCTCTTCTTCTTTTGCTTGGCTAAAGCGAATCTTGACGGCGGACGATGCAGATTTGATACCGACAGTACCTATATACGCATCTTTCTCCCTAAAGTGTCGCGCAAGAGCTTCGAGTTGGCTTGCGATATCGTTCCTAACGTCCTTCGTTAAACTTCCTTTAACCTCGATATAGGCTGGTATAATCATAATTGTGTAACCTCCTAAGTTTATATTAAATCGTACTGAACTGTCAGTGTTCAGCTATGTTGGAGTGATTTCAACTGGAAACCGCGTTCCAACACAGTTAACACCATGTATAGCTTTGATATTCTGGATGAAATCCAAGGTTTTGTAAATCCAAATCCTTTTTAATTATTTATCGAGGATTTGTTTACAGGTCGTACACTGATACTTGATTTCTTTTTCGGTCGGTTGTAATTTTTCATGCATTAGATGTTCCTCGCGAGGCCGGATGGCTTTATTGAATGAACAGATTGTAACTTCTAGAAAATCTGTACCTCCACAAGATGTGCAACGCTCATAATCGTCGTACATGATATTAGACATGTTTTTCCTCCCTTCATAATGGTTTTTGTATTATGTTAATCTGCTAAGCCTTTTCTCAAGTCGCATTTTTTCTTTGTGAAGCTCTTCGGCTGCAGCTTTATACATATCCCTCTCATTTGTGACAACCTTCATCTCATGTCGTAAGATTTTAATCTCATGAATCATTTCAACAAGGACATCAAAATCATTAACGACATAAGTCTTCCCATTCTCGTCACCCTTGTATCTAAAGATCAATGTTGGATACCTATTAAGCATCTTGGCCTCTTCCATGATCTTTTCGATCATATCTTTCGGGATCGTCATCGTCTTCTCGCCTTTAGCATTAACGAGCAGACGCTCCTTGCACTCTGCTAGAATAACCGGATCAGCGACATCGCCAGGCATAAACCATATGTTGCCGGATCCGAGTTGTCTGGAAGCGAAGTATTCTTTAACAGTGGGAAGACCGTTTAGCTTGTCCCTGACATACTCCTCCAAGGTTTCACCGGAGTTATCCGTAACTGACGTTGACTCATTAAACTTCGTCTTGCTGGCAAATTTTTTGCGGGCTTTTTCTTCGGCTGTTTTAAGCAACCTCTGATCCGGCCCGCATCTAAGACACTTATCATTGTTTTCACATCGATTGTAGTACTCACAATCCCAAACATCAGTCATCGCCGAAGTCACCACCATTACCCCGTCCTTGGGCGTCAAGCTTAAGTGCGCCATTTCCGGTAATCATACGGTCGGATTTTCGCGTCAGCGTATCGATTACAGCGCTCATGAAGAGTTGTCGGTCCTGCCAACGCTCTACAAGCACGTACAGAGGCTCGCTATCGCCCTTAAGTGGGCTAGTCTCTAAATACATCGTCACAAGGGCGTCTCTATCCTCTATAGTCGATCCTGGCGTTCTCTTGAAGCCTAACTTAGCCTGCTTGTGAGCGTTAGCCAATCTACCTTTGTACTTATCGAGCATCCTTTTAGCGTAAGCCTGATCAAAACGCGCCAGTGAGTATATCTGATCCACCTCTGCATTTATCCTAGTGATGCCGCGTGGCGTCAAGTCAATGGGGATGACAACGGAATTGACGGCCCTTGTATATAGGTCTTCAAACTCTTCCCACTCATCATCCTCAACCAGCCTGATATCATTCTTGTATTTAAGCAAGTCCTTGATCTCTTGCGGGTAATCCCGTCTTCTTTTCTTCACTGTCGCGGATCCTCCTATTGTTTAGAACAACCGTTTCAGATGAGATACGAGCTCCTTCACGCAATTGTCTAAATCTTCTGGAACCTCATTAGTCAGAAGTAGATCATAATCTGTGAAGTTGGCCATATCGACATCGTCGAATTCAGCGCGATCGTAGGCTGCCTTAGCACCTCTTTCCGCAATCATCCGGAGCAGTCGCTCATCTCTTGATGTATCGATCTTAATGACCATAAAGTTTTTACGACCAAGAGACTTGGATAGATCTCTTACCCCTTTGGAATCAACGACGTAAATGTGGTTGTCTCTTATCTGATCGAAGGTCGCTCCATATTTATAACCATGAAATAAAGTGTACGCAGCCAGCTGAGACCGCAACTCCTCAAATCGCTCATCGTTCACGAACACATGCGTATCGAAGTCAGCTGCATTTCTGGGAGCCCTTGTCGTGAGACTTTTTATCTGGGTAAATCCGTATTCCAAAGCTCGTTTAGCGATTGCCGATTTCCCCGATCCGCCTTCGCCTACTAGACACACGATTTGTACTGGCATCAATAAACCTTCTCTCTACAAATTTACATTGTCAGAATTGACTCATTAGGGCTAAATAATGGGTTTGCGTCAGATGAATGACGCAAACCCTTGATGTCTCCTATGTAAGTCAGTTCGGATATGTTGTATTTACATCACCGATCTGATGATCGAATTAACAATATATAGTCGATCTGATGACTGTAAACACAGTATAGCAAAAGGAGTATCGGCAAATCAATCGTTATGTGTCTTTTCTGACAATCTTTTTAAAGATCACATTAAGCGCTTTTCGCTCCGATCGTTTATCTGGATCGGTTAGTACGCTGACGTCTTCACCAGTCTTCAATACATCGGGCTTTACTTCGACTTTTACTTTATCGAAGATCAGCACCGTTTTTGGAGCCAAGATGTTAATTAACTTCTGAAAGATATCGAGCCTTTCATCTTGTTTTTTCTTAGTTTTAACGAAGCGTAAATGAGTAAAGAATACTTCGTTTTCAATCTGCATCTTTTTAAATACTCCGATTAAACGCTCCTTTTCCGCTCGTCCTATCGGATCCTTTGTAACGACAACGACTGTTGGTGCTAGAGATCCGCTACCAAAGTCGATTATCTTCCCCGGGAATTGCTGGACGGCTGATGCGTGCAGGTCTTCAATCTTTATACTTGTCCGCATGTAATCTACGGCAAATTTCCGATCGTCACGATCTTGGCCCCGAGTGACCTTAAGGGCGGATTCCTTAATACCGTCCATATACTCCTTATCCTTTGAGCGATACATCATCGTACCCCCTCTTGTTGTTTGCTATAGTTTAGAGATGTATTCAACGAGATAAACTTTCTTCTTCATCTTAGGCTCACAGATAAGCGCTACGTTGTCATCATCTACAGACATCTTATGAATTTGAACCATCATAGGAACGCCGTGCTTTATAGCCAGTCGTTTCGCTTCCTTTACAGCCTCGGTCTTACTTTCGATGCCACCCTTCACCAGATCCATTCCTAGGTAGTCGAATTTAGTTAAGCCTACGGCTATGCGTTCTGCATATGTGAATATCTGATATTCCGTTACCCACTTCCTAGTACCTCGTTGTGGGTAATCAACAGAATCACATTGTGTCGCCGGCTTATCACCTTTGCCAATTGGAGCCGCTGCTACAGTTACGTTTATAATCATCTTCTCCGAGATCATCAGCATGGCGGCGGCTAGCATCGACGCATGTGCTTTGGAATAAGCCTCAAACTGCCTTACAGTCGTCTCCATGGTCTTATTTTGTGGCCCTCTTTGTACCGCCATATTTACAAAAGGTTGCTTAGTTTTCGCGATTGACATAATTATATCATTTCCTTTCAATCAAGATTATTATTGTTCCGATCCTATCTGTAGCTTCAATGTATCTGTTATTGATCTATCTTTTTCGGATTCAGTTTTCAGTGTATTCTCGCGTTCAATGATTGTTTCGAAATCGATACCTTCGCGGATTTCGTCAGCTATGGATAGGATGGCATCCAGATTAACCGCAATCGAATCAGTTTGTACCCTCCCGTCTTTCTTCACAGATACTTCCGTAAAGACAACATGCTGCTTCGTTGTCGTATTAAACTTATAACCGATCGCATAGGTACCAGTTACCTTAAAGAAATTGAGGCCACAAAGAGCCCACATCCCAAGTTGAGTCTTAAAGATCTTCTGCCTTTTATCCGGACTTATATCAACACCCATGGGGTTAGCACCTCTTCTCAGAATTTAAACATAGAAAAAGGGAGCGCTTGGCTCCCTCCTGTCGCTATAGCCGAAACTCAGCAAAATGCGGTTGTCCTTCACTCTGTCTGTTCACGAATACTCCAATAAATTCGAGGTAATCGACATTCAGGAAGTTCGTTACAAAATGAGACTCTGGACAGCCTTTCATCATAGAATCGAGATCGCGATGCAATCCGATATACGCCGAACGCTGCATTCTGTAGTCATCAGCGAGAGTTGCGTACGATTCCGCGGTGTCGCGGCGATAGTACAGGCTCTCTCCGTTTTTCATTTTCACAACTGCATAGTGGGTAATTGCCATAAAGCATCACTCCAAACAGGGAAATGGCTAACGGTTATTAGCAACTTTATCAATAATATCATGCGTTGTCATTTGTGACAATGATATATTAAAACTATTACTCTTTGCCCCATTTTTTCAATATCTCTTTTGCTAATTTAACGGCTTCATCCTCTGGAAGCATGATATGTTGTGAGGGTTTATTGGGATTACTATTTTCTGCATGTAGCATTAACCGACCCTCTGATATTGAGTACATTACGGCGTATACTTTATTTTTGAATATACAAGGGATACCTTCTAGTACGTAATCTCCAACGGTTTTATTTAGAAACCCTTCATCGTGAGCAGACTCTGTCGGCAGACCCTCCGAGATCCGATTGATTGTAACAACATTACCATTAGCATCTCTTAACATGCGGACTCCGTTGATTATAAGATCTTCGGGATTCCTCTTCTTGCCCTTTTCGCTCATCAGATACTCACTCCAATCTTCTCTGAAATCATCGTCTTAAACATTACTTTCTCTGACGGATCCGTAATGGACTCAAATACCGGCATTAATTGATCCAGTGCCTCTGTCTTCTTTCGAATAATTAGATTATTCGCTGCAGCTGTATCTCTCTCAAAATCATCGACGACTCCACGGAGTATCATTTGAAGGGCTGGTACTGACTTATCGGCAATGTATTTTAATACACGATCCCGGTCTTGATTAAGAAGATTGATAATCTCTGCAGGGTCATTTGGCGTAGAGTCGATGACAAATACTCTAAAGCCTTTGGCCATTAAGCGCTCAATATCAGAGAGCATGGCGTTCATGCCTGCTGGGTCTCCATCGTACCAGAACACAATCTTATCTGTAAGCTTTCTCAGCTTGTCCATTTGCTCGTCTGTAAATGCGGTTCCGCATGTTCCTACGGCGTTCTGTACGTGCGCCTGGTGCGCCAAGATGACGTCCACATAACCTTCCATGACAATCGCATAACCGTTCTCCCGAATCGCCTTCCTAGCTTCGTTAAACGCGTACAGGAAACCGCTCTTACTATATACTTCTGAGGTCGGATCGTTTAGGTACTTTCCATCCGCCTCCTGCTCTTCATCCATCGCCCGATACGCCATAGCGGTAGTCCTTGCTTTTTTGGCATCCCATGAATCCTCGGGTAATCCAAACACAAGTCGACCCTCGACACGCCCCTTGAAGATCGGGTGGCGAAAGCCGTCAGGCACCCATCCCAGTCTAAACGTCTTGATAGACTCTTCTTTAATTCCGCGTTTAGAAAGGTAAACCCTCATCTCTGGGTTAGATATGAGTGCCTTACAAAATTCAATATTCATAGCGTGAGTCTTTCTTTTCTGTTTCTCAAGCTTATGATCTATTTTCGCTTTTGGTACAGGGATGCCAGCACGTTCCATTAGAATAACGCAAGCTTCGACGTAAGAACAGCGCTCCAGATTCATAACGAATCCAATGACGCTCGGTCCGCCATCCTCAATGGTTTTACCGTCCGGTAGTTTCAGCGAGTGTGGTGTCTTCTTCTCTTTATTTTCCCACTTTGTCCCCGCCTTACATGTATAGCAGTGATAGCTATCTTCATAGAAGTGCAGATTCGGCGTACGTCCCTCGCTATGGAATGGACAACGTGCCTTATTATTATGTCCGATCCGGATGCCGTACTCTGCAGCTACTTCCCGGATGTTGTTCTCTTGTTTTATGCGCTCGATAGTTTCTTCTGAAATCGTGCCGATCTTCGACATGCCTTACCCTCCTTATTAAATCACAGAGATGCGTGACAACGCATCAGATGTATACTTTTTTGTTTCTGAAATGAGCTCGCACAGCCACATGTACGCTCTCTCCTGCATCCGTATGAAACTCTCTCTGTCGATACGGATTATAAGATACTCGGGTCGTAAGATCCGCAGGATGGGATCCGTCGATAGATAAAAGCTTTCCGACGACGACAGCACAGACTGCTCTTTGTTGTTTTTTCAGAATTCCATTGTATTTACTGTTTGATATCTTAAATACAGCGTCTTCAAGCTCTACAGACTCAGCATAGGCAATTACCTTTCCACTAGTAGGGCTCTTACTTTTAGGCTCCCGGTCCAATATAGAGAACAGACCCTGTTTGTTTAAGTTGACATAAACCTCAACTCTCTCACCGATTTGAGGCTCTCGTTGTTTAACGATCATAATATCGCTCCTTAATAAAATAAGAGCAGCGCGGATGACCGGCTGCTCTCTCATCTTTTCTCATTATTTAATCTGTCGGAGTATATTTTCTCCTGCGGCACAATCTTTTACCGAAAACCCGGCGTCACGACAAGGGTTTGACTGACGTTTACCCGAACTCCCACATCCTGCGATCATAAATACGAGCAAGATACTTAAACAGCTCATACATAATTTTTTCATAGAATTCTTTTACCCCTTTTGTAGTTTGCTTATTATATTCGCTCAACCCTGTTAAAGGACACAGTCGCGTGCGCTTCGTTGAGAAATTCAACATCAACAACACCCATAAGGTCGGCCTTAGCTATGCTGATAGCTTCATCCATCCTCAGAGGACTGACTTCCGTTGACACCGTAATGCGTCCTTTTGAAAAACTAACAGTATGTACATCATATTTAAGATCCAATTGCATGACTCCTTTCGACCGCACAATAAAATAGCGCTGCCGTCTGCAGCGCTAGATTGAATAATGAAGATGTGAATTACATCTAATAAATACCGCTAGTTCGTCGATATCCATTTCTTTGTTAGCGACGGCCATCGTTGTGTCATAGAGCTCATCATCAGTAACATCGAGCATATAGTTGTTTAACTCCAGGAATACCTTTGCACACATATATCCGGTTCGTTTATTTCCATCACAGAATAATTGGTGTGTCGCGAAGGACTCCATATAAACGGCTGCCTTCATGAATAAACCGGGGTAATATTCCTCATCGCCAAAGCCGCTGAAAGGCTTGTCTGCCATGAAGTCTATTAACCCCGGTTCGTTTTCTCCAAGTATTCCATTGTATCTGTGAATCATATAATCGTGAATGTTTCGAATGTCGTCAGGTGATAATCGCTCCATTAGCTCTTGGAAAGCCTCCTCAAGCCAGCATCGTTTTTATCACAAGCGCGCGCTGTCATTTCAAGAATACGCTTTTTGCGATCGAGAGTTGCTTGAACATCTTTAAGATCCTCTTTACGTACTGCCATGTTTTCATCTCCCTTCTTAAACTCATTACCCATTAAAATTCCCTCCGTATCATATAATCATATATTATATGCTACTCAGTATACTTCGGGATTGGGTAAATTATACCAGCATACGCCCTATTTTGTATATAGGGCGTATGAAAGATTAATAGTTGGATAAACTAACAATCATGCGTTAGATCGCCGGCCGGCCATCACCTTTATACGCTCATACGATTTTGGGGTACCTCAATTATGTTTGTCTTGCGCTTCACCGGATGGAGACAAATATAAAGCCGAAGACTGACGAGTCTTCGGCTGTTCGTAGTGCTTTTATTCCTTTACTAGTTTCAGAGGACTGAATGATACAAAGCAGTGCGCCTGGAATATCAATGGAAAGTAGTCATCATTCATCCTGGCTTTAATGTATTGCTCTAGATCCGCATAAAGCAGGTGTTCGTGCGTGGCGTTCGCTGCAGCAAGTTTATGACCGCGTTGATAAGAGATCCGGACAAGTCGATGGCCAGGTTCGTTCCCAAAGGCTTCATCTAGTTTTTGCTTCAATTCAAGACTTACATCCTCTATATCGGCATCATCATGTACGATGATCTGGAATTGGCCGATCTGAGTCTCATTTCCCGTCAATGCATCCATCTAATTACCCTCCCCATTATCAACAGCGGTTCCGCTGATTATAGCTCTTGGTTTAACCCAACTACACCTTTCACACACCATACCATACTTCGGTGTCCCGGGTATTTGTTCCATATACAACTCTCCGCCACAATGGCAAAGCTGATCACCATCCATATCTAGATGACGATATGCATTTTTGTATGCGTCATGCCACTTCCACCTTGGACTTTCTTCTCCACAATGCATACAGGGGATCTCTATTTCCGGTGGATATTCACTAGATTTGCCCTCGATGAGCTGGTGGAACATAGGCCCGTAGGGAACGATATGAAGACCAGCCAAATTGGTGACTTCGATATACAAGTTATTTAGAGTCTCATCCTGCTTTAATTTTATATCGGCTGTAAGGAACATCTTGTGGGCATAGCCACAGCAAGGACACCGAAAATGCCAGGTCACTGGCTCCACATACGGTACCTCTTCTTTTAACTCCTCAACATCTGGAATTAGTACGCCGATATCTTTACCGAATTTAACGCGAAACTTTCTCTTGATTAATCTGAAAATATTCAAGCTATCTCCTCCTGGGATCTTATATACCGTGATGCCAACCTAAAGTACGATCATTGATCCCCCATACTTTTTGGTGGGTATCTACGTACGCTTTTGAGAACCATTGTCTTTTAGGATACTCTTCAATCATGACAGGGTCAAATGTGACAACATTGCCCAAATGATCGACCCCACTTGAGGTAGTTGTCTCTATTGCAGGATCAACGGTGGTATCCAGGTATAATCCCAGGCCGGTCGCCTGGTCAATCTTCTGGTAGATTAGCTTTTCCGATTCTATATAAGGAATGGGATCGAGGCCGGTGTCGGCCTCGCCATCCTCTATAATTTCGAACTTAGGAAAATAATCATACCGTGCGCATATTTTCGTTCCATCATCTAGGTTATGTCGATAATCACATTTAGCAAGATTACTATCTGCAAGCTCACAGCACGCTACTTTATCAACGTCACCCCACTGAAAGAATCTTTCTTTAAAATACGGACAGATACGATCGGATTCGGTGGGAGACTTATAGTCTCTCCTCCGGTCCATCGTTTGATTGATCTTCACTTTGCTCATAATAGAATTCATCCTCATCGCTCAAGGTCAATGTTGACATATCATAGCTCTTGATCGAAGTTTTACCGCTGATCAGTTGGCTCACGAGAGTCCGATCTGCAGTTGCCGCCAAGTGTGGCTGGTGAGTAATCATCAGAATCTGACGATTGAACGTCTTAGATATGAAATCAAGGAACTCACCGAATTTAATTACATATTCCTCAGAGACGTGCTTACCTGGCTCGTCGAGGATAACCGGTCCCTGAATCTTAGGCTCGTTGTAAACAACCAGGACAGCCACCTGCAGCGCGAATGCGATGATGTCATTGATACCGCCACCACGAGAGCTCTGAGGCTCATTACGAACCATTACGCCGGTTGTAGGGTCAACTGTAGTAACATAAAAGTTTGCTACAGGCTTACCACCGTGCTCATCTAGCTCGATCTCAAAAGTGAAATCGTGACCGAACACAGATTGAAGAGCCTTGGTTACAACTTTCTCCATGCGCTTACGGCCAGCTTCTCTAGCCGCATCCGCAGTTTTTACGAGAAGGCTTGTTACCATTTCGAGTTGCTCTTTTTCCTTCATCAGCTTGATTAGCTTCGCCTGCTCGTCGTCACGCTGCCGTTCCAGAATCTTGTACTCACCGAAACGCTGTGAATACTGATCTTCCATCTCACGCAAACGATCGATGTAGAGACTTGACTTGGACACGCTCATCTCTCCTTTCAGTATACCTCAGTGGTATGATAGATAACTTCTAATTTCAATCTTGATGACTTATGCTGCTCGATCGTTGCGCCAATAGCTTCCATCGTCTGTACGGACTCATCGGGCGTTAAATGCCCCATTCTCAACTTAATGATCATTGAGGCCGACCTTGGATAATCATCGGCTAAGACTATGACGTCAGTTACCCCAGGCAATCGCTTAACGGAATCCTCGATCATATCGAGATAGTTTGTATGCGTAATACCCTTTGGTCCATTCGACATGCGGATGGTTCTTTGAGCATGTAGCTTCTTCTCTTCTTCATAAACTTTTTCAAGTAAGCGCTCGACGGAATCCTCACTTGGCATACCGCCGATCTTATAAAAGAAGGATTGGGCTATCTGATCAATACTAAATAGCTTGGCAACTGTCTGCGGAGTTAGACTATGCAGTACGTGATCCCGAATAAGGCGATCTCGCACGTTATTATCAAAATCCACATCTTGAGCAACCGTACGTCCTTTTATTGCCTGGCTATTTCTCATTGCGGCAATATGACCCTCGGCCATAAATCTATCATCATAAGTTTGAATCAGGGACCTAACTGGTCCCTGAGAGGTTTCGTAGATCTGAATAATATCGTACCGCGAGGTTAAGTCGTTATACTCAATCTCGTACGTCGTCATCTTCGTAATCGAAGTCATCATCTTCTTCTGATGACTCTTCTGTATCAAAATCATCGTCTTCCTCAACGGAAGCAGCTACTTGATCCGCACCTGGCAGGTAGCTTTCGATTTCTGAATAAACGCTATCGAGCTCCGCTTTCTTTTCTGCGATAACGGTCTTAAGTTCTTTAGGCTCATAACCTCGTGCTTTAATATCGCTCACAGCTTCTTTACGGTTTTTCTTTGCAATCTCTAAACGAGTTTGAATTCTTGTTTGTTCCTGTTTGGACTCAGCAAGGTGCTTCTTCAAATCTTTAAAACGCTTCTCTTGATCAACGGCCATGGTTATATCCTCCTAAAATATCGAATAATTTTTATAATAACGAATGATCGATTCTTTGATTAACCAATATGCTCAAGAATGTGATCCGCATCAACAGACTGGTTACATGTAGGGCACTTGTTACCCATATCCTTAATCAGTTCTGTCATTTCCTCAGACAATCTAGCAATCGCATTATCCTGATCCTCTAGATCCTTCTCAAGTCCAGTCACTTCTTTTTTGTGGGCATTATATTGTTTACGGAGCACTTCTAGCTCTGCAATTTCCTTCATAAGCTCGTCCGCCTTAGCTATAGCAGCTTCGGCCTCACTTAATGTGTCATAATTTGCAGCAGCATCGGAGAGCTGTTCTACAAGATCCTTAGACTCACGATATTCTCTTCTCAGGGACTCTAAAGAGTTAATTTCGCTACGCAGTTCTGCAGCATCATCCAGTAGATCAAGTGCTGAATCGATACTAGCGTACTGGTCGAGTTCTTGTGTTAGAGCATCCACTTCTTCGATCGATCTGCGCCACTGTGAACGCAACTTAGTTAGCTCGTCGATCTCACGAATTTGAATATCTGCAGAGAGGATTGCATTCTCAGCTTCATCTAGATACTTCATACTATCCTGCATTGTCTCAAGCGTTTGAATTTCAATATCCGAGGCATCGACAACACGATCTAGTGATGTCAGCTCGTCAATCTCACGCTCCAGATATTCAGCTCCCATAAGAAGTGCTTTTGATAGGGAAACTGTATCCTTGAAAGACTCAAGATCGGAGAAGGTGCCTAGCTTTTGATTCAAATTATCAATCGTTTGTTGCGATGCTGTCATATCCTTAGACGCTGCACGTAGTTCGCTTTGCTTTGCCTTAATTGCAGCATCAACAAGATGAACTCCTGTAAGGCGTCCAATAGTTGCCGCTCTTGTTTGTGGGGATTCTGACAACATAAAATGACCATCAAGCTGATTAGAGAAGTTCAAGCTACGCTCATACCCTTGTGCCAATTCAACACGAGGCATTTGGTGAACATTAGCTATATCGATTGGAATGTCGTTACCGAACCCTTTGAACTCCTTTACATTGCCAGAAGAATCTTTAACAACGTAATCTCCAGATGAGGAATTTGTACGACTTCTAGTAAGGGACATGCCGTTGCTGAAATTCACAGTTACTGTAGCACGATTCTCTCCCTCTCGAATGAAGTCTGCGCCTTTAGGTTCGTTGTAGCAAACCCATCTCAATGCACGGATGATTGCGGACTTACCGCTGTCACTCGGTCCAGTGAGGGCGTTCAAACCGCGGGGGTTCAGTTCGACGACCGTACGACCATGACTCTGGAAGTTCTCTAACTCAATGGATAGGATCGAGATTGGATTTTGACTCTCTACGAAACCATCGAGTTTATTAGCTTTCTCTGTGCTCTCCGCATTAACGATAGAGTCGAAGGCGAGTTTCGCGATCGCATCTTCAACAGCGCCAGAATCAACCAGCTGCTGAATTGTGTCTTTGGGATCGAAAGCATCGAAGGCTATCGCGTCTTCAACTGTCTGCTCGAAAGCTTCGAGATAACGCTCGTGTGATTTCTTCAATAAACGCGCAGAGTGATCAAAAATATCCGCACTTGGTTGAGCAACAATGTAAGGCATGTACTCAATCTCGAGCTCTTGCCCTGCCGTAATCATTGCGAAGAATACCTCGTCGCGCTTGCTGTATTCGTCACGCCCAGTTGAACCCGGGTTTGCGAATATAACATCATTAAATTCGTGAACTTCGTACCCTGGATGATAGTGTCCATTTACGACCATATCTGCTTTGGTTTTCACATCTTTGGTCAATGTGAAACGTACATCCGGATGGAAGCTGTCCTTCAATAGCATGCCGTGCGAAAATAGGATATTCCAGTCCGCATTACGATTACGGTTGATCTCATAATCGCGTTGCGGATCCTTATCAATATCCTTGTGGAATTCTTGACCGTGAATAGCTACGGTTGTTCCGTCCGATCCCTTTATAAGAATGCCTTCTGTCTTTTCGCTAATCTCTCTTGTAAGTAAGTTAATGACGCCGCTAGATGCCATTACACCAATGGCCGTCTGATCTACGGTGTCCAAGGTGTAGCCGAACAAGTCATGATTGCCCGGTACTAAGTAGATTTTAATCCCCATTTTCCGGATACGACGAAACACCCGATTGTAACGGGTTTTAATCGAATCGGCGATACGTGGTGAGTCGTACAAGTCTCCACCAATGACCATGACGTCCGGTCGATCTGTTTTACAAACGTGCTCTAAATAAAGCACTTTGCGAAAGATGGCCTCAGGATAATTATCGATCCGAGCGCCGGGGTTTCGACCCATAATATGTGGGTCAGTCCAATACAAGATTTTCATGGTATACTCCTCTCTTTTTCTAAATCCCCCGTCCCTAACTGTCTAAGAACCTCCTTGCACGAGTTTCGCTATTGGATGCCACTCCAGCGAATATCCACTCGTGTTGCACCGGCTGTCGCCATGTGAGGCAGTGTAAGGTGGGTACCATCACCCGGGAAAAGCAATTTTCGTCGCCAGAGCACTCTTCCCTTTAGAAGGAACAAAATTTCCCCCGATTGTTCCTTCCTCTGTGAGTCTACCAGTAGACGAAAGTGTTTTTCAACACCCAACCGAGTTAAAATAATATTACCAAGCCATTTCATCGAAGTTCTCGATCTCCTTTTTCTTCTTGATGCGCTTCGGTTTTTCCTTCGAGGATGTTGTTTTCTTTTTAAGTTTAACTAGATCCTCGATTCCTGTACGATAAAGGCGGTGTCCGGAGTCATCATAAGGCTTGTCCAAGAAGACCTGCACTGGGCTGAAATGACTATGCGCAATATCATTCATATTAACATATTCTACGGTACCTTTGATACCGAGAGATTTAACTTTTACACGCTTACCATTCGTCGGTATCCAAAAGTTCGCCACTTTCTTCATCATCCCCCGTCTCCCAGTCAAACACCATGTATTCAAAGTCAAGCATAATTGATGGAATCCATGCTTCTACTTCCCGCCCGTCATCGTATTTCACCGTCACATTTGATAGGTTTGTCGCGCCTTCGGGGACAGATGTAACCTCTCCTGGAGTACTCCAAGCCCTATGTATAATTCGATCACCAACGCTATACATTATATGTTCGTCCTTTTGATTGCTCTTTCTTCTTTAGTAATCATTTCCTCAGTAGTTACATACATTTTCGTCATGATTTGGTTCGCTACATCTTTTGCTTCACTCTTTTTGCTGATCCTATTGGCTAAAACGCATCCGGCGAATGCACAAATAAAGGTATAGACCCCGAATAAGAAGATGACGAAACCGTTGGTTAAAACTATGGACATAACAACTCACCCCTGACTTAATAATATGTTCGTTTACGGGGACTCTTATATCGAAACTTGTAATCCCCGATACCCCCTGTCAACATGTTATACTCGATTACTTTTCCTTCTTCTAAATCGACCATGGATAGTTTTTTGTAGAAACCAGCACCTGTGTCGATACCAAGCTTGCGTCGTCTGGGTGAATACCATACGGTCATATCCTCTTCCTCGATATCCCTATGCAGCAGAACGGTTGGCGTATGACCAAACACAATGGTCTGATCAAAGGCATGGTCGATGTTAGGATTTTTCCAATCCGGATGACCAGTTAAAAGATCGCTGACCTTCTGGTCTTCCATGTAGGGAATTCGCGGATTGATGGCGGCATGAACGAAGATATAGTCGTCATCCTCAATAAAGAACTCCATGCGGTCCCACACGTAGTTGAGTATCTTATGTACATGGGCATGCCCATGCTTCATTTGAGCAAGTTCGATAGATTTTTGAGTCTGTAGCCCTCCTATATCTTCGTGTCTAAACGAGATATCAGGAACGGATGGATCTCTGTCGTAATTCGCTTTATGGGCTAGATCGTGATTGCCCCAAACGATAGACGCACCTTCTTTTAATAGAGCCTGACACTCTACGTACACACCCCAGGCGTCGAGGCCTCGGTTTACTAAATCTCCACAGATAACTAGCTCCTCTGGATCTGGATCCACATAATCAAGTAGCTCAAGAAACTGCTTTGCGTTCCCGTGGATGTCCGATATTGCATATCGATGATTCATATGTCCTCCTCATGGCGAAACCCCGCCATAAAGGCAGGGTTTAATGTTCTCCTGAATCTCCAAAACCGGTTTCACCCCGGGATGACCCACTCAGTCTTTCAACTAAGCAATAAAAGTGGTCATCGTCGACTTCTTCCATCTCCGGAGCTACAAATGGCATGAAGATGATTTGGGCGATCCTCGTTCCAGCTTTAATACGTCGTGGGAATAGAGAAAGATTCGTCATAATAACGCCAATATTCCCTGTATAACCGTGATCTATCGTCCCTGGATGGGTAAGCCACCCTTTCTTGCTGTGCCCACTACGACTCGTCACACGACCCAACAAGCCCTTAGGAATATGTATATGGGAGTTTGTCTTAAGGACGTGTGTTTGAAACGGCATAAGCCATTTATCTTCTAGGGAGTATAAATCATATCCGGCATCGACTCCCGGACGATTATTCTTGTAGGCTGGCTTATCGACATCCGGCCGAAAGAAATAGGTTCTTGTGAGTGGCTGCGTGTCTGTTCTCATCATACGGAAGCCTCCATTTTAATTTTATACTGGTCTTTTGTCGCGGAGACTTTGTTGATCTCAATTGTGACATCGTTATTATTGGCAATGTGCGATGCTGCTTTTTCTAATGTCTCGGACACACGCTGTCTTTGAAGACGGGTTGCTAGGCTTGGATTGTCACCTTGGTTATCCTTCTTCGTGTAATCGATCCACGTTTCTCCCTTGCGGCTACCAGACTTTCTCTCTCCGATGCGCAATGTCTTTAGTTCACCATTTTTGATTAGCCTGGCGATGAGCAATAAGTTATCGGGTGAAGCAATGGCTGTCGCCATAAGGATTACCCCCTGTCAGAATTGTCACACTGCTCTTAGTTTATCACAGGATTAGAGCAGTGTGAATGGGTTTAGCCTATCCGGCATCCTCCATATCAAAAATATCATTGTCATTTGAGACAGGTCGATTCTCCTTGAGATATTCTAAGAACTCTTTCGCACTCTGTGTGGATAGATCGTTGAAGGATTCGCAACCCGTCTGCTCATAAAGCAGCTTGTACATCTTCTCTTTCTTAATCTTTGCATCCTTACCGTGCCGCTTTATCTTACCTATGACTTTTGGATCTGCTTTTTCAACCTCGTAGACTGCGATTTCCTCGGAGCAAACCATATCTACGTTCAAATAATCACGAAACGCTCTCGCTTTGGCTCGGGTACAGGCCATACGCGGAAAACTTGCTGCAGTCATCTTACCGCAGTTTGATGCGTTGGCGTCTGCTTCCTCCATCCCCACGCGGCGGCCGTCTTTATTGAAGATCTCCGCCCTGGCAAATGCCGTAAATTTATTCTCGGGACTGGGATACTGAGTGATTTTCACTTCAATATGTCCGTATTCGGATTCCTCGTGAGCAAGGGCGAGCAACCCGTTATATAATACAGCGTCCTTCCCTCGATTTCCGCCAATTTTCTGAACATATTTCTTTCTGAACTCTGGTGTGAGCTCTCTTGATTTAGCTGCCATGATACTGCCCCCTAGTCGTCTTTACGCATTGCTGCTTCATACTCGTCTTTCGTAATCGGAGTAACGTATTTAATCGTATCTTCATCGAATAGAGCAACTTGGCGCCGCATTAGACCTGTGTGAATCTCTTCATAATCAATGGTTTTCTCGTGATCGATGCTCGCCTGACAGTAAGCCTCGCAGGGGTCTCCCGTCTCGAGGTCGACCCCTGCGCCTAACTCTTTTTCAAGACGATAATAGAACGTAGATGTTATAGTTTGTGGTCTCATTCGTCTACCTCCATTTTCTCTTTATTTAATGACACTATAGGTCGGACTTCGACTAGCGTCCTTGGGGTTTGCTCCGGCTTTCGTACCGTCGCATTATAATCGTCGACGATTACTTGGGCGTGAAATTCCGCCTCAGCCTGCGTCAGCGGGCGTGGAACGACCTGCCAACCAGCGCAAAGTGTCTCGTAGAACACACTACCTTCCTTAATTAGCAGCATTGTAATAGGCTCTTCGTAAACCGTACCGTCAATATTTACATACATATTGTATTCCCAGGCGACCTTCGAAGCGTCGTCGGTAACCCCACAGACTTGACCCTTCTCGTAATCTTGAATGATATCCGTTGCCTTCCTGGTGATCTCTTTCTCGTCAAGATGATTCGTATTGAAAATGGCCACTTGCGATCCATCGCTAGCTACATTGATTCGGATCTGCATAATTCGCTCGGTAGATTGTATACCTTCGAGATAGAGATCATCATCACTCATGTCAACTTCCTGGATGGCCTCCACAACAGCTGTAATAGAATATTTACTCCAATCGATCTTCGTCATCTCCAACCTACTCCTCATCCTCATTAAGGTAACAAAGAACTTTGCTATAATTATCGAACGCTTTTAAAATGTCGTTTTGTTGCCCCTTCTGAATGAACATCTTGGGCGCATCACTACCGTTAGACAATAGAATCGGCGCAAAGACTCCGCCTTTTTCGAATAGTAATGACAGTTCTTCACAGAAATCTTGCATGATGTAAAAATCGTCAACAAAATGTGCGAAGTTTTGCCTTTCGTCCTTAACAAGAGGAAAGTTTATAAATGCTTGCAGTAGATCAGATTCGCCGGGCGACTGATTTCTCCACCAAGTTACACCAGATTCAGTCCACCTATCATGATGCTTTACATAAAAATCATCGAAATGCTTAGTAAGAATTTGCTCGGCCGCCACTCTATTTGTGCAGGCACTAACATGAATTCGGATCTCTGGATTTGTATTGCTTGATACAATCCTAGAGGGAAACGGGACCTTTGAATTCCCGAATTTCGGCTTAAGTGCCCTTTGATAAATAATAGATCCATCATGATTCGTGAGCAGCCTTCCACTCTTGCCCACGACCGGAATCTTAACTTCTTCGTATTCGTCTTCCTCCTCCTTCGTATCTGGGTTATATACTTTACCCACCGTATGATCTGGAAGACTAAATGTTTTCCATTCATGTGACCCATCACTATCTAAATGGAAGTCGTCTTCATCCTCAACATCTTCATTAAATTCGGGGAGAGCGTTTTTTATTGATTGCTCATCGAAATCATTTGGCGAGATTAGTTTATCGAGTATGGTTAATTCCCCCACTTTAACACCCTGCAGATTTTCTTTCGGATTATCAGGGTTTGGCGGAGCAATTATGAAATCCGCTTTGTAATGAATACGATTTGCTAAACCGAGTTCAAGCAATTTTTTCTTATCTTTTTCATTCATGATATAACTTCTCTCCCCTATACGGCTGTAATGAGATGACCTGGGAGCTCCTCAAAGAATCTAGATTCGTCCATATTCTCGTATCGGCGATCCCAACGCATCCGACGAAACGCATGTGTCAGATAGAGCAATTCTTTAGCTCTCGTGATTCCAACATACATGAGTCTGCGCTCCTCGTAAACAAGCTCTTCGTCTCTACCTAGAGAGTTGGAATGAGGGAGCATGCCTTCTTCGACGCCAATAACAAATACTACAGGGTACTCAAGTCCTTTTGCAGAGTGTAACGTCATCAAGTTTACGGCATTACCATCATCGATACCGTCAGTCTGACTGGCTAACGCGATCTGATCCAGGAATTCCTGCAGGTTCGGTTCTGCAGCTACCTCTTCATACCCCTTTGCGATCTTGACCAGCTCTCTGACATTGGCGACTCTTTCCGTAGATTCGTCTGTCGCTTCCTCCAGTAGTCGATCTATATATCCCGTATTCTTAAGAACCAAATCTAGCATATCAGAAACTGGTGTTTCAGTAACCGATGTACCTACGGAATAAATATGGTGGAGTCTGGATATAATATCAGTGACTGAAACGATTGCTGCTTGCGTTTTGGTCATTTTTGCTTTGTACGTCTCGAGGACAGTATAGAGTGGGATCTCTTTTTTCTTGGAGATCCTTTTTTCTTTGATCATCGCTTGAATTGTCGTCTTTCCTATACCTGAAACAGTATTCAGGACACGTTCACACGATATATCATTGTCGGGATTAACCGCAAGCTGGATCCAGGAAAGGACATCTTTAATCTCTGCTCTCTGATAGAAGCTAAATCCGGAAACCATCTTGTAGCTTATTTGGTGCGTCATGAATCGATCTTCTAGCAGTCTTGACAGTACATTCGTACGATACAAGATAGCAATATCCCCGTAGTTGTATTGTCCGGAATCGACCAGATTTCTAATTTCTTCTGCGACGAATGAAGCTTCGCTCTCATCGTCAATTCCACTAAACTTACGAACAAGCTCGCCTTGCTGATGATCCGAGAAGCACGTTTTATGCATCTGATTCGGATTCGCTTTCATGATCGCATTACCGCATTCAACTATCGTTTTGGTTGATCGGTAATTTTGTTCCAACTTAATAATCTTGCAGTCCGGGTAGTCTTTTTGGAAGCCTAGGATCTTTTCGATATTAGCTCCTCGCCATCCGTAGATAGACTGATAGTCATCACCCACAACGAATAGGTTATTCTTTCTACCCACGATCAATTTAATCATGCGGTACTGGCATTCATTCGTATCTTGATACTCGTCGACCATGACGTAATGATATTTCTTTTGGAACTTTCTTCTTACTTCCGGATCTCGTTCCAGCATACGAACCATCTTCATTAATAGGTCATCGAAATCTAGAGCATTCTGACGCTGCATCCGTCTCCAGTATTCTCGGTATACTTTATATGTTCGCTGATCGTCTGACGTAGCAATGCACTCGTCTCTGAATCTATTTGGTGTGATCATCGCATTCTTCTGCGTGGATATGATCCCCTTATAGAGCCTGATCATTGATGCACTTGCTTCGAAGTTTAGATCTTTTAGGACGGTCTTCATTACCTTATTGGTATCGTCATCATCGAAGATAACCCAATTTTGATCCAATCCGGCTTCCGAATAATACTGATGGAGCCACCTTACAGCAAGACTATGAAAGGTACCGATATTAACTCTCGCGGCTTTCTTTTCACCGACCGCTTGACCGATCCTCTCTTTCATTTCCTTGGCAGCCTTATTAGTAAATGTAACGGTGAGGATATTCCATGGCTTCACACCCTGATCCATTAGGAAGGCTACACGCGTCGTAAGCACGCTTGTTTTTCCACTGCCGGCCCCGGCAATAACTAGGGCAGGCTTCTTTAGCGTCTTTAGTACGGCCTGCTTTTGGGGCTTATTTAGCCCCCTAATTCTGCGTTTGAGCTTCTTATTATTAATTACAATTGGAGTTGCTGTCGCCAATGGACCACCCTCACCTTCTTAGGTTTGTCTTAAATCACAATACGGTACTTCTACGACCCCACAAAATCTCTCATGTACACTCTTGGCCGTGCATAGGACTTTCGCGTAATCAACATACAATTCACAGATAACTCCAACATGCGAATTGTGGTTTCCGCATTTATTGTTTGAAACGATTACCTCTTGTCCTACCCAATAATCCCCATCATTCGCCATTGATTTCAGTTCTTTGATCTGGGGTTCATCCGTGGAAGGATCCTCCGCGACAGCACCAAATTCGTTATAACGCTCAATCTGATCAGCAAGCCGATTGATACCTCTTATTAATTCCGGTAGCTGATGTTCAAAAAACGTACGGCCATAACGTGTATTATGAAAATCTATGTTCATCGTCGTTTCTTACCTCCACAATATCTTTGTATGGATTACCTTCTTTGAGTTTCCAACCCTCTGGACTCATCGTCATGTGGATATTCGCCGCAATAGCTTTATGTCCAGATTCACAAGTTCCCATAGGGAGCTCTACCAAATCCGGCGCGATTACTCCGTATTCAAGTATTTCATAAAACTCTGCCTTATCGGTGTAATCTTTTTCGACTTGCGAGTCCGCAAGGCGCTGAGCCGCTTGTCGTATACCTTCACTGTCCAAAACGCCTCGAGCATAGGTCATACTATGATAAACTCTATGCTCAACTCTTCCATTCTCTAAATTAATTTTGACACTCGCCGATACGAGTGTCATTGGTGCCGATACTAGGTATGCCACTACCTTAACCTCCTTAAGCTTGCATCATAAGCTCCTTATTGCGGGCTTTGATCTGCAGCTTCAATAAATCGTAAACAAATGACGCCATCTTTCTTTTATCGAACTGGTACAGCCTATCGCTTTGCAGTGAAGGTCTGTCAAAATTCAATGCGTTACCTCGGATACTTAAGTATCCGTTATTACCGAACTCTCTGTCGTAATATTCGTGATAATCTGACGATAGATTGCGAGCTTCTACCGGCTGCAGATTAGGCCAAGACTTGGATGCCACGTCCTCTATATATTCTATGAGCTCTGCGAAAACCTCTGGTTCAAATGAAAATTGCATAGAAAACCTACTACTTAAATCCTCCGGGCTTTTCTCGAAAATCACAGCAGATCTGCGGCTTCTGATTGTTAAGTCACGTCCACTAATACTTTTAAAAGATCTAGAGTTCATGTTTAACCCTCCTTGGAATATACAGAGACTAAAACGTTCGTCAGCTCGTCACAGATCGCCATGGATGACTCGGTATCGCCTAGAGTTACTTCCCAGTGTATATTTAAACACTTCTCCACAGTATCCTTTAGCTCCCCTTCTCGCCTCTCTGCTCTATCTGCACGTGCTCTCTCTGCCTCGACCTGCTCAATTAGCCAGTCTTTCTGCGCTTTTATATTATCGGTGTCGAATACGGTGTTTTCTGCTAGATATCGTAACCAAAATGAATCATCATATCTTTTAATTGTCTCAAGATCTTGAGCATCCCTATTCATTTCATTACCTCCGACTTGGGTCGGCACTTGTCGCACCATATCTCATCATCTGGGATTGTAACAATGCCGCACCTTGCACATTGATTTGATCTTAGCCATTCCCACATCTCTTTTTCGTCATGAAAGCCGGTATAGTTGACTTTGTCTCCTGGCTTGATGGTGGATATACCCTTCCATTCCTCCGTAGGATGTCTACTGTCGCAAAATGAACATTTTAACCAGTCCACTTGAGTTTCATCTAGCGGTTTATTGAAACAATTCTTATTTCCACACTTAGGACAGGCGTATGCTTCTGCGGGCTTAATAGTGAGTACTTTCCTACTCTGTATTAGTGACTCAACACTAACTTTGCAGTCCTCGGCATAGAGATCATCGCCGTTTGCAGTGTCCTCTACATCTGTGAACATTTCACCACAGGTCATGTCGCAGAAAAGATCATAGCTTGCTAATCCTTCTCTGGCTGCCTTTTTTATCCTATTTTTGTACTTATATACCTCTTCAATCCCGGAATCGGACCACAGTTTTAGAAGCTGGAGTTCTAAGTCTACTAGCTTTACTTGGTTACTCATGATCTACCTCCACATGGGAAATGTCCGACTTCGCAACGAGAAGTGTTTTCTGGGGAGAATTTATTTCGATAAATTGCTCTCCCTTCTTTCTAATCATCTGGAGTAGACGCTTCACTTCTGCAGCAGGAAGATCGTTTATATCAGACATTCTCCTGCCATTTTTATAATAAATCCTGACTTGCTTTATATGACTATTCACGTATCTATCCTCCTACCGAATCACGCAATGGTGGAAAAAGGGGCTTCTGGGCCCCATTAGTTAAAATCATCACAGGAATGATCTTCATCAACCACAATGTGGTCATCTTTATTAAGTACACAGATCAGCCGATCGTCCTCTGTTGAAAAGGACTCCCCGCATGATAGGCAATTTGCTTCCCTCATTCTTCTGCCTCCAATCTATTTGAAGTCTGACTTACGCCGTCTCCTTCTTTTTCTTCGTTTTCTCCGGAGTAACGTCTTTTTTATCCTTCTTTTCCTTCTTCTTCTGCTGCGCTTTCTCAAGGCGGGCTTTCTCTTGAGCGTCGATCTTCGCCTGCAATTTCTCAAGCTTCTCGATTTCCTTCATCTCGTCTTCATCCTGGCTCTTAGCGACGATTTCACCAGTCTTAACGGCGTCACGCAATTTATCGCGAAGATCGTTTGCAAGCCACTCGTTCTGATTTAAGAAATCACGGAATTTCGTTTTTCCTTGGAACTTAAGTGGTACGTCAGTTACCTCTTCTCCATCGACGACAGCCTTTGGTGCGCTAATTACATCACCACTTGCATCCTCAATATAAAACCAGCTGCCGGATTTCCTTACGCCGATGTTTGCCTCTGGTGACTTGTCGATAATCTCGCTAAGCTTATCTACGCCTATACCGTAGATAACCAAGTATTCACCCTTCTTGTATGGGTTGTCGTATACGCAACGGTTTTTAGCGACACGTACACCGACTTTCATCCCATCATCTACAGTAATGGGGTCCTGTTCGTTTAACTGGAGCTTACTCAAGCCGACGCGAAGAGATGAGAAGAATGATAGTGCCCGACCACCAGTTGTAACGTTAGGGTCTCCAAACATCTGACCAACGTTCGTCCGCACCTGATTGATAAATACGGCATACAAACCTTTCTTGTTGATGATAGCTGTCCACTTACGCATTAGCTTACTCATCATTCTGGCTTGGAGCGCGATATTGTCTTTGGCCATGTCAGTTTCTAGTTCCTTTTTCGGTGCTAGACCAGCAACAGAGTTAACCACAAAACCTTTAATCACGCCAGAGCGAAGATAAGGCTCCATTAAGTCGATCAGCGCTTCACCGCCGTCCTCCGATTGCTCGATTAGGATCAACCTTTCAGGATCAATGCCGTGTACCTTTTGGGCGTATTCGAGGTCGAAGGTATCTTCCGTCTCCCCCCAAAGCCAGAACGCGTCTGGATCAGCCTGCATATCTTCACCGATCATCTCTTCCATCAAGGAAGTCTTACCGGACGATTGCGGACCAAAAATCTCACTGATTCTACGGCGTGGAATCCCTCCACCGACGATCGCATTAAACTCTTCGGAGGGTGTGGGCAAAAATTCAAGCGGATTCGCGACCTCGTTGCCAAATCCAACGACGACTGAACCCGCCTTCTTATTTTGTGCATCCATAATTTTCTTCAATACGGCTTTCTTGTCCATGCTGACCTCCTACTTCAATAGGGCGTTAACCGCTTGTTTTAATTTAGATGTGACTTGTCTGATCGCCAACGGCGGCGTTCTGTACATCTTGTCAATGTCAGAAATGACAGATCCGATCAAGCGTACCGCCTCATCCGTAGCGACAGCGGAGGATAAAACACCGGTTCCCTGATGTTTTGTTCTAACCTCATCCATATCTGATACAACCCTGCGTTGGGCCTCATCGTGCGAGAGGCCCTGTTCGCGATAGGAGTTGTAGAGATAAACAATAGATTGGTCGAACATCACCTTGGCTCCAAGCTGTTTATTGTCGTCCATCTAGCATACCTCCATTTGATGAAGGGACGGGGTTTTAATCCTCGTCCTCTTCATCAAAATAGTCATCTTCTTCATCTTCATCGTCATAATACTCATCGTCGTCGTAATCTTCATCCTCGTCTTCATCGCGAGACTTTTTCTTCTTATCCTTAGCAGAAGACTTCTTGCTGGATTTCTCTGGCTTGGATTTAGATTTCTTCTTCTTGGACTTGCGTTCTTCTTCCTCGTCCTCATCTTCATCCTCATCTTCGTCCTCATCGTCACGAACTTTACCGCGACGCTCCGAACGAGACTTACCGCTGGACTTCTTCTTGCTGTCGCTGGACTTAGATTTCTTCTTTTTCTTCTTACGATCGTCGTCATCTTCATCCTCAATAGTTTCAGCAACAGCCTCTGCCATTTTCTTAGGAAGGATCTCGATACGACCAGCACGATAGGAGATACGCTCTTCTTCATCCCCATCCTCGCCCCGATAAGATTCATGCTCTGCATTAAATACAGTTACCCAGTGTCCAGCACCAGCGTAATCACGTAGATATGCAGCGTCATGCCCCCATACCGTTACAACTGGATAAGTATTTGGCATTTCACCATCTCTTACGAACGCCTTGCGGCACTCAACGACGATCTTGAGCATAGCTTTTTCTTTGTCTTTGCCGTTGTCATGAATGATACGTTTAATAGTTCCTGCGATTGTAGCACTAAACATGAGTGTTACCTCCAATAAATTTTATGTACCCATATTTCGCGGGGCCGCGCGTTGGGATCGTGTCCCTGTTCTCTTTTCTCTTTCTGCCACCTCTGTCGTAACGACAGAACCTCCTTATTCGTACAGACTCTATCTTACCAACTGATAGAGCAAATATACAGAATAAATCACTCCCGGTCGTGACAACGACCGAGAGCGGAGTTTAAGCGGATATTAAAGTTCTTCTTTAAATTCCTTACCAGCCTTGAAGCCGACGTTGTTACTTTCAGCAATGTCGATCTCTTCACCAGTTTGGGGATTGCGTCCTTTACGAGCTGCGCGTACACGTTTTTCAAAAGTACCGAAACCTTTGATCGGGAATTTACCCTTTTCAGCAGTCTCAGTCTTAATTGTTTTTAATACTGTTTCCAGAGCTGCAGACGCCTGCTTTTCTGATAGACCTGTTTCTTGTAGATTTTTTACGATAATAGTTTTACTCATAGTGATTACCTTCTTTCATTTTAATTATAATTATCTTAAATTTGATAGCAATCTTGATTACTGTGTCAATTATAACATTGTCTAAATCAGAATCAAGTATTGACTTCACGCGATTTGAAAATTTTAACCATGTATTTTGTAGCACTGTCACGATTGACACGTTTGGGGTTTAAGAAGGGCGACAGATCATTCGTCGCCTGCTCCCCAACCATGGTTATTTATCTTCATCAATGTCAATCGCCTCCGCGGCTCGATTAGATCGATGCCAGTACTCTTCTTCCGCTTTCTCTAGTTCGATATCTTCTTCTTCCATACCGACCTCATCATAGGTGATCATCGCTACCCCATTGCTGTCTTTTAAACCAGTTAATCTGCAATATTGAAGAAAGCCACCATTAACATGCATCTCGAATACTTGTCCAATAAACGGTCGTATAGGTTCTAGATCGATTTGCTTCGTCGTATCCTCTTGAACCTCGACTCTCCTACCGTCTGGCAAAAGGTAATTATCGATATAAACTTGTAATGGGTTTTGCTTCTGTACAACATTTACAACGATCATCAACTCGTCCATCCTCCTTCGTTACGCTAGATCATCAGATGAGATTGTTAACTTTTAAACTCCGGCACTGTATCCTTGAATTCAGCTGTAGCTGCCAAGTAAAACGACTTACTGATTTCTGTACGGCTTATACTCCATTCGGCGATCTCCATAAAATATCGACCATCTTCTTCGATAAATCTCATCTCAGCAGAATAATATGTTGGTAGCTGTACGCTTATCAATTTGGTCCCCTCCTTCGCTAGCCCGCCTTTCGCTTCTTCTTCGGTTTTTCGAATAAGTCCGCTACAGGATCGGCTTTAGGTTTCGGGCGATCCTCAACCGGCTTCTTTGGTTGCGTCTGCAGATCCTCTTCTTCGATCTTTCCTTCTTTAACACCAAGTTCTTTCTTGAGCTTTTTGGCTTGTTTGATTAGGACCTTATCGCAAATGAAGTTCTCGTTCTCCTCATTACGATAATCCTTTTCTTTATAGCCCCGGATAACGACGATATTATCTCGATACAGGTGGTGTTTGAAATCTTCGTACTGTTCTGGGAAGACCGTAACATCCATCGGTTCAAGTTGTGTCTCCATTGTAATGAAGGCCATTTTCTTGCCGCCTCTGGTCGTGATCGCCTTGATGCCAGCAATCCTACCCCCGACTTCATACATCTTCTTATCGCGTCTCGTCGACACGCTCATCTCAACCAATGACGTGAATGGTAGATCATCGTACGGAGATCCGGATACATAGATACCAATTAGCTCTCTCTCCATTTCGAGCGCTCGCTTATCAGTGAAGGACGCGGTGTCGTAACGGTAAGAGTGATTACTCTTCTTGGAGTCCTTATTTAGCTCCTCTTCGCTACCTACCCATTCTTTGTCTTTTCTGATATCGAAATTGTAATGGTTCAGAAGCTCATGTCTGTTCGGATTGAAACAATCGAAGCATCCAGCTCGGATCAGAATACGGTAGACACCGCGATTGACCTTACTCCCTTTAAAGGATGTGCGATCGACAAAGTCTTCAAACGATTTGAAAGGCCCATTTTCATCGCGCTCTTTTAGTATTGGTGTGATAACCCCTTCTCCTATACCTGCAATCGACTGCAGTCCGAAACGGACGCCGTCTGCCTCCGGATAAAAACCTGCGAGAGATTCGTTTATATTCGGCTGCAGAATTCGAATGCCTAATCTCTTAGCTTCTTTCAGATTATCAAGCGTCTTATTCTTAGAATCTGCACCCTCTGCTCTGATCGTCAGCAATGCCGTTAAGAATTGAACAGGATAATGTGTCTTAAGCCAAGCTGTCTGGAAGGTCTCATCCGCATAACATCCGGAGTGCGGTTTGTTGAAGGCATAGCCTGCAAATTTGGCCATCTGCTTAAAGAGCGACCTTGCGTATTTCTTTTTATAGCCCTTGTTGACTGCTCCTGGAACTTCGAAGACATCGCGAGCTGCTTTTGTTTCAGCTAGCTTCGAATTAATGTCGCCACGGGTTAGATCAAGATCTGTGCCATCAAACTCGGACTTAATACGTACAACTTCATTGCCGTCCTTATCCTTGAACTTCGGCATGTCGTCGTACTCTTTGGTCAACTTTTCATACTTCTCGATAACATACTGGTGACCATACATAAATTCATCGTACAGTTTCTTAACCTCGGATATCTTCTTCTTACCGATTACTCTTCGAAAGCTATCCGCGTGACCGAGGTTGTACCCTGCAACAATCTGCACAGCATGCATGACTTGTTCCTGGTACGTCATTTGGCCACGTGATACTCCAAACACCTTTCGTAGCGATGGGTGCACCTCTTTCAGGTACTCTTTAGCCTCTCGCTTGCCGTTAAGGACATATTGTTGAGCAATCGTATTTCCATTCTCTAGAACGGCGTCTAGTGGTCCTGGACGGAAGAGTGCGAGGATATCGATAACCTCTGCCTGATTCTTTGGAGCAACTTGACGAGTATACTGAGTAATCCCTTTAGAGTTGATCTGGAACAGACCATGAGTGAAACCTTTGGCTATGGTTTCAAATGTAGCAGGATCCTCTCTACCAATATCGTAAATATCGATTTTCTTACCAGTCGTCTCTCTGATTAAGTTAATAGTCATGGATATCACTCGAAGCGTAGCTGTTCGTAGCATATCCATCTTGAGCAATCCGACTTTTTCACAGTCCGGAAAATCCCACATCGTAATCGGAAGAACAGCTTTAGATTTCTCGGTCGGCATAATCGTCGGGCAATCTAAGCTGAGTGGACGATTCGATATGATGACGCCACCAGGATGGACTCCGGAAGTTTCTATACAACCCTCAATCTTGGGTAGACGCTCATTGAGCTCTGGATACTTTTCCATAAGCTTTCGAAACTTCTTAGACGCCTCAATAAACTTCGGAAGATCATTATCGTACCCCTCGTACTTATGTGGATTAACAGAGATATCCATCATCAAAGCATACGTACAGTCTGACTGATCTGGCATCTTACCTTGATCACCAGTTAATTCGAGTATCTCTTTTACCTCATCCGCAACAGCATAGCCGTAGGACAACACCTTCTTGGGATTATCCGGATCGCGTACCTCAATGGCTTTACAAATCTTATCCGTCGCTGAGCGAATCTTGAGTTTAGTGAACGTTAGGATTTGTGCCGTACGATCTCGACCATTCCTTTGTGCTATAAAGTCCAGCAATAGATCATGGTCGTCTCCTGGAAAGTCGACGTCAATATCGGGAGGTGAATCACGGTAGGGATTAAGGAAACGCTCAAACATAAACCCGTATTCAATTGGATCAAGCTTCGTGATACCAAGTAAGAATGAGATCATGGATCCGGCTGCAGATCCTCGACCCGGACCTACTAGAAACTCGGGGTAGTACTCATATTTAGCATTTGGCTTGTCTATAGATCCATCTTTGTTCTTTATCTCGATATCAAGCCATTCCCTGTTCTTTGGCAGTGCCACCCATTCCGCACGCTTTGAAGCCCACAGGATGATGTCCCAAAGGGATAGAAAGTATGATGGAAAGCCTTTGTCATTAACGACAAGCTGCTCGTATTCATGACGATAAATATACTCTTTCAAGTTGATCTTCTTTTTCTTAATGGCCATCTTCTCTGTGTATTTAATCAGACTTTCATTGATCAACTTACGGAGATATGAGGCCGGATTATATCCATTTTCACAGAACTGATATTCTGGCATTAATGGCTTTCCCAGTTCGAGCTTTACATCACACATATCTGCAATCTTCCACGTGTTCTCGATCGCTTCATGTGGGATGTTGTTTTCGTCAGCCCAGGCGTACACCTCGTCTGCAGATGCAAAATGATACGTGTTAGTACCGCTATAAGGGGCGCACTCGTAAATAGACTGCTTTCGGTCCATTGCAACAAGGGTATGATGCGCGGTAGCATCCTCTGCACGAATGTAGTGGACGTCTTTTGCATATACAAGCGGTATATCGAGCTCTTTTGAGATATTCATTAGCTCCATATTAACCATCTGTTGCTCTACAGATCCGTTGTCCTGGATCTCTAAATAGTAAGCGTAGAATATCTTCTGCCGGCGAAGGATTTCCGCTTTAGCGCCATCAATGTCGCCTGCCATAATCATTCGTGATGTAACGCTACCTAGGCAGCCGCTTGTGGCTATAATATTCTTTCCTAGCCCGTTAGACTCTATAAAGTCTAAGTCGGTACGCGGTATAGGTTTTGGGGCAAAATACACATATTTATTCGCGTCAGCGATCATCTGCTGCATATCTTCCCAACCCTGATTATTTACGGGCAGCATAGTGACGTGTGCGGCTTTATTCCAGTCTCGGCACGCCGCCTGTGCTAGCTCCGTACGATCCTTCGCTTCGTACATTTCGCAAGCCGGTATAAATTTAACGCCTTGTTTCTTGCACGCTTCGTACATCTGAATAACGCCTGATATATTTCCGTGGTCTGTTAAAACGATTGTATCTATTCCAAGCTCTACGGCACGTTTGGCCAACTCATCGGGTTTACACATAGCGTCGCCGATAGAGAAGATAGAGTGATTATGAATATGTACAATTCTTCGTTTGGTGACCTTTTTCTTCTTTGTCTTTTGTTTGTCCTTCAAAAGTGCATACCTCCCGATGTCTGATTCTGACATACAGAACAAAAGCGATTAAATCTCGCAAATACTCGTCAAACGTACGGGATCCCTTCTCTACATTACAATCTTTACAGCAGGTGCTTATATTTTTGGGAAGGACGACGCCACCCCTACATTCCGGTATAATGTGATCGATTGAGAGATTGGGATGACCCACATACATCTCTTCGGCACATATATAACATGTATAGTTTTGCTCCGCCCACTTTTGTTCCTTCATCTTCTGGAAGTCCCGTTTTTCAAATAGAACCTGAATCGTATTTGGGGTTACCCACCGGCTTTTCTTTCTTCTAACAGAAAAATCAGCTTTATCTTTCTCTATATACGCCACAAAGCTTCCATTCTTATTTAATACTCGGATATTACGAGACCCACTCTTCTCCTTCATCGAGTTCGACTTCTTCGTTGTCGTCGAAGAAGAATACCTCTTCGTTTGTGTCATCTGCCAAATCCTCCGTCTTTGTTGGGTTTTCTTTTTCGGCGATTTTGATGACCATCTTTGAGTTATGCAACATAGTTGGATTTCCCTTAAGAATTTCGTCTTCATATCGCTTAATGAGATCCAGCGTCGGCAGACGATGACCGTTCAATTCGTGGAGACGGAATCCGTAGGACAAAGTCGGATTAATTGAGCAGTCAACGATGTTTGCCAAATGATTCGCTGCAGGGATCTTCATCGTATCTAATACCCAATTATAATCTTCCTCGGTTACTCGGACAATCACGTAAGGATTGTTTTTCAACCGCAGCCAGTAGATGGAGGTCATAATGATTGGATTCTGGTCATGAATATCATTAACGTAGTGACAAATGCTTGTACCGTCGATATCACGGGCACTAATGCGCCACGATTTTTCGGTTAACGATGATGTCGCCATGATCTTTCGGCTGGCAATCTCGTCGGGAAGCTTATCACTTACTTTAGGTAATTCCGCCATCCCTGGTAACTTCTTCGCGGCTTCTGGCTTCTTCGCCTTCTTTTTCTTTTTCACCTTTGAATCGCCGGATGGTTTTTTCTCTACGTTCTCGATAGGACTGGATGTTTTCTTTTCCTTCTTGCTCATATTCGAACCTCCTCTGTCTTAATGCACTGCGAATATCCTTCTGCGATATTTCAAGCAGGACGATTTCCAACAACTGCATTAGAACTTTTTGCCACATTTGCATCATCCTCAGTTTATACATTGTCACAAAAGACACACCCTGACGATGAACGTCTTTTAGTTTACCATCAACCCCGTATTAGCGCCAGTAAATAAAGTAAAAACCCGTGAATTTTCACGGGTTTGACTAAAAATGGTTTTATAATCAATTCTCCCTCGGTAGGGGTCCATAGTAAGCAATGACGAGATCCAAGATTTCTGGGGATGTCGTTTGTTTAGCAATGGCGATAGACTTCGCTTTTTTACTATCATCACTTAATACGGAGCTTTCGTGGATGCGCTGTAATTCAATCGCATCATCCTCTTCATCTTCGGCGACAGCCGCATCAAGAGATATAGAATTGGCCATCTGATGTACCCTGTTAACAAACTCATCGTAAGACTCAGGCGGATCTAAGCGTGCGTGGCCAAAAATAAATAACAGCTCTTCCTCACTATGATTCGTAGTCAGATAAGTCATACCGTCAATTTGATCGTTTGCATCTGGATTTCCATCAGTACTCCAAAATCCGCCTTGACGCCAGACAAGTGCTCCATAGTTTTCATCCTTATGGATTGGAGTAGCTGTAATCTTTAAGCCAAGAGCTGGCCAATGATACTCGATCCCTATTCGCCAATCGATATTGACGATGTTAGGTTTCTCGCCGTAACGAGCGATATCCTCTGCCGTTGTAATGATTCGGCCATCAGCATTAATAGCTAGATCGAGAATTCTTCTTTTATTCAACACTACCCACCACCGCGATGATATCGCGCTCGTTAATGATGAGGATCTGTTCACCGTTGTATTCGACTGGTACACCAGCTAAACGGGAATATACAACGCGATCACCGGCCTTTGTATCCATTGGCATTTGTGACCCGTTCTCGAGTCTAGCTCCTGGGCCCGTTACGACCACAGTCCCCTCAAATTTTGGCTCCTGAGATCCGGTAAGGATGATGCCGGAATTAGTGGATTCTTCTGTAGCATCTGGTCGAATCCCAAGACGTGCGCCCATTGGCTGCAAGCCTTCAAAACCTTCTAGAAAAGTACGTTCTGCCATCTAATGACCCTCCAAGATTAGTTTATTTGTTTTAAGTAGCGATTCAGCATATCTTCATAGACGCTATCTGCATTCCCGTTATTGACGTGATTCAGGGTGTCGTAGATGGCGTCATATCCTGCCTCCGATGACTTATTACCTGTAGCAATGATCAGGAATAACTTAAACATCTTGTGCTTACTCTCTGGCGTCAGTCGGTCAGCATCTGGGTGTGTGATCCCTTTTGCTTTGTAGGTTAACTCAATTAAGCGGTTGCCTTTGCGCTCCATGGCTACTTTCATCGCCATATCATTGATGAGGCGTTCAAAGTCTCCCGGACTGAGTTCTTTTTCGAAGGCAACTTTATCGTTTTCTATGCCTAGTCGGTCAACGCTCATACCTAGGTATTCTACTCTAGCCGAGATATTTCCATTTTCCTTCTTAATGCCATAGAAGTGCATAATGTCGTGCTGATCATTGATTGGCATATACGTGGCTGCTACAAACTGTAGTCTTTCTCCGGCATTGTCATTAATGACAGCCTCGATCTGATCTCGAAACAACATAAGAAGTCCTCCAGAATAATTATTTGGTCGCCCCGAGAACCTCGGGGCTAACCATATATATAAAGCCGGTTAATCGGCGTAATTGTTTCTATTTTTCTACGAATAATGGAAGGTCGAGATGATCTCGACCTTCCATATTATACATCACTACTTGTCTTCACCAAAGATGTGCTTCTTGATTATCTTTTTGACGGTCTGGACATTCAACTTCTGACCTTTAGGAATCTTTACGCCATATTGCTTGATGATAGCTTGAAGCTCATTTTTATCATTAAGATTATCGAGATACTCAGGAGTCAGCTCATCGTCTTCTTCCTCATCATCTTCATCTTCTGAATCCTCGTCCTCATCGTCTTCTTCTTCGTCCTCGTCGGAGTCTTCGTCCTCATCATCTTCGGAGTCATCTTCCTCTTCCTCATCTTCTTCGGAATCATCGTCTTCCTCTTCGTCTTCTTCTGAATCCTCGTCCTCATCAGAGTCGTCTTCATCCTCGTCTTCCTCATCGGAATCGTCCTCATCTTCGTCCTCTTCTGAATCCTCGTCTTCATCTTCCTCCGAGTCCTCATCTTCGTCCTCGTCCTCGTCCTCGTCATCTTCTTCCTCATCGTCCTCTTCCTCATCCGTTTCAGGATCAGGGGTTTGGGATGAATCGTTATCGACGATGTCGTCCTCTTCATCTTCCTCTTCGGATTCCGCACCAAGACCTGCATACAATGCGTAAGCTTCAATCATTTCATGCTTCTTAGAGCGGCTTGTAATGCCTGGAAGCTCGTCCACAATAGCCTGGATTACGTTCTTCCAAAGATCTTTTGCGCCCATGGCTTCAAGTTGTTCAATCGTATATTCAGCTTTAGCTGCACTAACTGGAGCTTGTGCTACTTTATCAGCTTTCGTGGATTTAGTTTCTTCTTTTACAGCCGGAGCGTCTGTTCCAAGTTTACCTGCAGCAAGGTTCTTCAAGTGCTCCGCCAACAGGATAAGCTCTTCTTTATCCATCTCTGCAGGATTCTTTGCAAGAAGTGCTGCGTAATCTACAGAAGGAACAAGATCGCTAACTTTAATCTCGCCAGATTCATCAGATACAAAGTTGCCGAAAACTGGACCAATCGTCTTTCCTTTTTTAACAGCATAGATCTTTCCCTCGATCGAGTGAATCTCTACATCGGAATATGAGGTTACAACATCAGCAGAAAAAGTGGTTACACCGGATTTTGATTTCAATAACATAATAATTTTTCCTCCCTGGGGTAAGTTATCTATTTTTTAATATTAAAACCTTTTGCATAAGCATCCATATACTCGACGCTTCCTTCTTCGCCGCGAGAATTGCGAACAAAGAAACGGGACAGCCATCGGAATATCCTCAAGACTGTCACCTCCCTCATCTAAGAACCAATTAAACTCTTGTCGTTTTGATCTTGCTGAGCGCATCCGACAGCTGGTTCTGAATAGTACCCATTTTTCTATGGATAAGATCTTCGTACTCTTCAAGTTTGATCTGCAGGTCCGTTACCTTCGTCGCATACGACTTCACCAGACGCGGTGTCAACGAGGCCTCACCAAGAAGATCTGAGAAATCTGCAAGGAGCTCATTCGCGTCATTAGAAATTTCAGCCTCAATACGTTTTTGGACCATCTCACGCTGTTCAACCGTGTCAATGATGGGAATGATCTCGATGACCGACTCCCCATTGTTTAAATGAAAACTCTTAAGGTCTTCAAACAGTCCGATTAATGAGTCGAGCGCAAAACGCTGTGTCTTTGGAATGAACGTAGCTTTACCATTAGGCATGATAGCTACATGGTTCATCGCGCTGATGATGCGTCGTACGATATTATTGATCGTATCACGAGTATGATACTCCGTCCACTCAATAAATAGCGTCTTGATCTGCTTGACGTGCTGATCGTATGGATACTCGTCGAGGTACGATGCATCCCAACTAATATCCATTGTATCCGATTTTCGGTTCAAAATAAATTTCCCGACAGGGTTGTACGCTAATTGTTCATTTTTACTGTCGACGATTTCACGCACCAAATGACGGATAACAATGTTCTGATCGGATCTGACCTCTCGAACCAACAACCTGGCTTTCTTTTTCTCGCCTAAATAGTCGATATCGATCGTAGACTCTGCTTTCTTTGTCGCCCTACGATAAGCGTCGTGCGGCTTGATTTTACCCGGCAGAAACTTCTTCGTATTCATATTGTTATTAACGAATAAAGTTTCCAGCTCATCCTTGTGTATTCTCAATTCTGACACTGTATGGAATTCCAAGAATCCCAATAGCTCCTCGGACTTAACATCCGCAAGACTTCTCGCCACTGCCACCGTGCTTGTCATCTTAAATAACCTCCTTAAAATTTCAGCGCAGGGGACGTCAGTCCCTCATATTTTATCGCTCAACTCTCTCACCGTTATAAAAACGGAAATGCTCATCTGCATACTGCTCTTCTTTTCCTAAATCGTTAAGAATCGTTAAGAAAGACCAATTGACGTAGAGTACTAAATAAACTCGGTCCTCTGTTAAATCGAATTCACTAGTTTCCGCTACAACAAGATCATGCTGATCAACATTTTGTCGAAAACAATTGCCTTGCTTCTTCATGCTATTTGCACCTCGTTCGCTCTTGGTCGTAACCGACTGACCATCTCTTTTCTTTTGACACTTGTTGCAGACCCAAGTAAGACTATTCGGGCAACCGCAGTCTAGACATCGACATTCCCCACCCTCACAACAGTCTTTAACTTCCGAACAATGGTGAGATTGACACATTTGACACAACCCTTTCTAATTTACGGTAATAATTCATAAGAATCAAGATGTTCTTCGATAATCCTCCTCTGTTTATCCGTAGCTCGGTCTATACTATTATTCAACCACTCCAATTGGTCTGGTGTAGGCTCTTCAAACATAAACACATGGCACATTCCAGTACCCATTGGTCCGGTCCACGGATCGCATCCGAATTTGATAAATAATTTATTATAATCACCGTCGTATAAATTAACATCATATTCTTTGATTAGTTTCTTGGCTAAAGCTGAATGCTCTAGGTAACTGCACGGATAGAACACCCCATCCGGGGCGAGAAAGCCGGATAGACCGTACTCTCCCTTAGCCCGCGATTGTTCTTTAGGCATGAAAGTCCTCCTTGTTCTTAGTGCGCCAATTCCTCGTCGGCTTGAGGTACTCGGTTTGGAAGATTACGCACTTCACTGTGACTCATGATCAACAATCTCAGTTTTTTCTCGGCCTTGCCGATCTCCGTATCCTCTAGGAATATAAAATCATAATTACCGTTGAGTATACCCTCATCATCTTCGAGAATTAGGCGAGGATTATTAGAAGCAACACTATCATGCAGTTCGGCTAGGACCCTCGGAGGAGTTCCGTTTATAACCTTCACAGTAATACAATATGCGCCACCTTCGAATTTCTCGATGAAGGAATATGGTGTGCCATCAATATCGTACTTAGGCGATGGAATATCTGTTGACATAAGGCTGGCGACCGCATCGTTATCTGCATCACTAATAACGATGAGTCTAACCTCGTCCCAGTCTTCATCGCAGATCACATTGTGGAAGAACCATTCAGGTACAGCGTAACTATCCGAATAAGAGGCTGTACAGGTAAGGCATATCAGCACGCCAGGATTTCTTGTATCCGCCTGCAGACTCAGTCCTCCACACTCTACGCAAACGCGATCCGTAATAATATACTTCTCTTTTTTCATTACACTATCTCCTCCAATCAAAGGCCGTAGATTTCAGTAAAAAACTTGTGACACTGTATGGCCGTGCCTGTAACCACGATAGACCCGTGGTTGCCGATTTCAAACTTATTTCTCCCGATCCTCCTAATAATGAAATCGGCGATCGCAAGTTCATCTTCGATCCCGGAGATCTCGTCTGCAGATAAAGCGCGCATATCTGAACCACCTTTTATTTTGTATTTGATTCGTCCACGAGATAATAATCGCTTCTCTCGTTCATCAAATCTAATGGTTTTATAACTTTAAAATAATGTAGGTCGCTAATATGCTTGTATTCTATATTTTCGTAACTTCCAAAAAGCTCTACGCTACCGGAATGTTTATACTTACACACAACACGATGCACGCTATTCCCTGGAAAGAAAGAGACTTCAACAACGTACCAGGTGAGTGTCTTGAGGTTAAATCTTTTTTCCAACTCCTCACCAGACAGTCTTTCATAACTCGGTTTCTTTTTTACCTTTTTTATCTTGTCCATCTTTCTCCCATCCCTCCTATGCTATCCTATATTTTCGTTCCGGAATGTCTTAAATCCTTTTAATATGCGTATCCGGAATGCACGTCTTATATATCGGACTTAGATCGTCGAGACTCATTTGAAGATATTCTAGCTTAATGCCGTCCGGATCAATAAGACCTAATTGATTAAAGCCCGTCTTCAATGGATCGTAATGAAAGTCTCCGGCTAACGGTTTATACTTGTTCACCTTCATACAATTCTTAAACCAATGAATCTGGTCGCGCCCCTTCTTTTTACCAATAGAAGTATGCATATCATTGAAGTAGCTAGGTACGCCTTGTACTCTAACATCCTCATTAATCAGAACATCTGTAGTATGCGGTGACGGAGCATGGTGAACATGACTAATCTGCTTATGACATATCTGAGCAGCTAAGAATATCCAAGTCCCAAGCCCCCTGCATTGTTTTGAATTTGAATTCAACCTTAAAGCTTCCGCTGCAATTTTCAGGATATCGTAAGCTGCAGGTTCTGCAAAGGACTCTATAACCTCAGCACATTGTCTGACATTACCGAATTCGGAAAGGAAATAAGCCAGCCAGTCTTGGAGATCCTCGAGCTGTGCCAGAGGTTTTACTGGATAATCTTTCGTCATGGGGTTGAACTTGTGCCAAATCCACGCTAGATCCGTCCATTTATTCTTCTCAGAAGTAGACAGCAACCAAATAGCCTTCTTTACATCGTCCAAGGTCCCACCGGTCGAAGGATCGCCAATCCGCTTACAGTGAAACATTACTGGTCTGTAGATTGGTAGATTAGCGAGCCCTATTTCTTCCGGGAGACACTGTCTTAATCGTTTCGCTATATAGGTTCTATAACGTGGCCAGAACATTTGCGCTACTCGATATGCGCGGTCGTGGTCCCCAGTCCGTATGAACTTCTGCAAATAGCTTGAAAGCAGAAGCCCATCCTGGCCATTATCAAGACGAAATTCGAATTTATAGTCTCTAGCCATATGGGCCTCCTGTTTTTAATCTGCAATACTCCACCAACCATTTATCTCTTTTTCCTCAGTACTTAAACTTCGTAAAAATCAGCTTTTATTGCTTCGTTGTACTCTAATCTTTCCATCCCTTCTACCTTGACGACCGTATCTCTTCGCCACAAATTTCCCTGGTCATCGACAAAGTACAGTAGGTAGTTAGCCATTGGATTGTTAATCATATCGTACATCTTACCTGGCTGCAGTTCATTGATTTTTAAGAGTTTCATTATTGAGTCTTGCTTACGGCAGCCGATACATAAACAGTGTTCTTTAGCAATTTGATCATATGGGTGGTTTGATTTAAAGGTTACCGCTACGTCATACGTTAAGTCATTTATGCCTATTTTTATACGCTCTGTCCCGCAGCCGTCCCAACTGTTATACAAGTCGGTCCGGCTTAAGATACAAGGGTGCGGAGCGTATATTTCACTTGTTTTATGGCCCGCTATCCAAGCAATACCCGTTTTATTATCCATGTAAAGCTTAACGTCTTCATCAATTTGTTTTACAAGTTTTGTGGCCAATTCTACACCTCCGCGGCAGTGCTGCTCCAGCTTCCTTTATCGCCATTATTTTTAATCAAGTTATAGTTTGGTATATAGGTAGGAAAGAACAATCTAATGTGCATTACTGCCAAGTGATGGTCTGCAGGCGCTTTATTAGATCGATCAATCAAACAACATGATACATCCCGATTGACGCCGTCTGGGCTATAACAATTCCGGAAATAGTTATAGCAAGTATGCTCCCATTCCTCGGTGAACGTACCTTCATGCATCAATAAGAGTAATCTGACCTGATCCTTGAACTCATCCGGAATCCGATCATCATTTAATGCGGAAGTTAATGCCATACGACTTCCATATCCGTCGCTCACACTAAAATTATGCTCTGCATGTCCTGGTGGATTTAACATCCCGCCCAATCCGGATCTTACGACTTTATATGTTCTCATCACATCAGGACACTGATGCCAGGAACGCATATTTCTTCGCGTCAGTTGGCACGATCTCTACAATTTCATCACGTTCGAAATCTTGAGTTGTTGTCGCAATCCGCTGGATGTTAGCCGGCTTAAAATGACGCCAGCTGCCTGCTTCATGACACCAGCTCACAATCATCCCGTTTTTGATCGAAAATGGCTCTATCGTACGCTGAGACTGTTTACCGTCTTTGCCAACGTAGTCAATTATGAGCTTCTTACGATTGACAGCTGCCGTTACGATATAAGCCATGATCAGTTCTTTATCCTCGGTATACATTTCGATATCCGATTCAGCTTCTTCCACGGACTTACCAGGCTGAACATAAGACTTTTCAATATTGGCTTTACGAATAACGTTATATACGTTCTTGATCGCGTGATTTTCCTCCTGCTGATACATGCCGTTAATCATCTTCTGCAGTTTCGCCATCAGTTTATATTCTTCTTTGTTATCAGCTATAATTCTCATGCTTAATCATTCACCTCTTCATCTATTTCGGACTCAAGCCACTCTCTTTCATATGCATACATTCGGAACGGGCCGTCAAAGAAGTCGTACAAGGATATTGGCTTCCACTTCGAGCTACGTCGGCCTTCCTTACTTTCTTCGTCCACGTATTTGTGATACTGAGTAATAAACTCAACAAGTATGTGATGACTTAGATTGTCCCAGTTCTCAGGCCAATCGAACGGTCGAAGATCACCGGCTTGCTCGGAGTCAGCTATAAATTGATTAAGCTCCCCCTCGTCAATAGCTCGCATGATGATAAAATCGTGTCGCTCAGTTGCGATATTTGAAGGAGTTGTTAAGTCTCGCACGTCAAATGCTTCCGACCCATCGTCGTTCAATGAATACCAGAGGTAACTACGATCGTTTATATTGTCGTTTTTATAAGTGTGGTAAACATTTATACCACGATATGTTAATAGAATTTCTGGATCCAACCATGTAAATGGCATTAAAATTTCACTCCTTCTTTGGGCCCTTCGGCCTTAAGAGAATTATGATGATGCTTTATTTTTTCAATGTTTGTTTCTTGATCCGCGAGTAAGATTGGCGAACTGCCTCTTTCAACGCTTAAGCTACTGATCATCGTGGCGAGCAACCTTACATTATCCTCATTTGTTTTCATGTAATGAATCATGGAGTTTGTTATCTGCGTCACGTGATGAAACAACATGCGAAACAGTTCCGTTCTAGTCAAACCCGTATTGTTGGGGTCGCCGTCCTGTTGAACGTTGTAAATATGAGAGAATTGTTCGATGAGAGAGATGGGGTCTATCGTTTGAATCGGACTACCGGATATCAGGAATTGATAATTCTCAGTGAACCCACCTTCTGTTAAAGTTCGGCCAAGTTCTTCAACTGCGTCGTCGTCCGCATCGAGTATTGAGACCATCACAAGCTTCTTAGCTTGGTCTTCTGAGATTGCGATAGTCTCAATTTTTTGAGTAAATGGGTTATGCTGCTTCTTCATCTTCGTCACCCTCATCTTCAATTAATCTAGCATTAATCTCTTCGATCTGAGTCTCCCAACACTCTTCTTGCTTTATCCAGTTTTGCAAACCTGCTTGAGCTACCTTAATATCCGCCTCGATATACTGAATCCACATGGCTAGGTCGATTATCTTATCCTCGGCATATTCGAGATCCTTTAAGTGCCCCTCGTCTCTATAAGTCGGAATGTCTTCATCGATAATTTCAACGAAGTTGTAGTCACACTTGATAATCAGCCACCCCCCGGATCTTCCAGCCTGACGCCAATCCTCAAACCATGGGACGAGCTTACTAAGACCACCTTCGTAGTCCTCCCCGATGTAACCCTTTAGTTCATTCTCGATAATCTCATCATACGCATCCCAATATTTTTGATCCCATTCGTAGCCTGAACGTAGCCAGTGTTTTTCGATAATTTCTGGTGCGTCAAAATGATTAAAGCGTATATTAAATTGGAGATCTCTCCCGTTACGACAGTGGTGCCCCATATGGGCCTGAATTATCTTAATCGCTTCTTCCACCGTGAGAAGCTTTGCTGGCTTTAAAATGCTTATAGGAACGGATGTATGACTCTGTGGGAATGCCACTTCGATACCGCTATTCACTTCACGTATATATCCAACCGATCCTGCAGGCATTACATGATCGCCAAAATAGTTAAATGGCTGCGCTAGTTCGACCCACTGCTTTGTCATCGTTTGTCAGCCTCGAATTTCGTGAAGCTATCATTCAACATGCGAACTTGTTGCAGGATATGTTCAACAATACGCGAGCCTTCTTCGATTAGCTTTCTCTGCATGACATCTTCATCCTTCGTAAAGCAAACGAGTTTACGACGGACATGATATATCGTGTCATTTTGATGCTGATACAGGGTATCGAAACCAATCTCGCCAATCTTGGCTTTAAGGAACCTGGTGAGTCCAAGCATTGTGGGCGTATCGCTCACATATGTCTTCGGTCTTTCGTGGGCGTTAACCCTACTAATCGTCATCTTCGTCTCCAGCGGAGTGATATCTAATACGATCTCAGACAGCTCTACCAGAGACTTTGCGGATAGGTTCATACTCATAGTCCTCCCTAATCGAAATATGCTGTAAGGCCAGCCTGGTTTGATCATAAATTTGCTGAAAATAACTTGTAGCGAAATTACGAAGTTCACACACGGTGTCGTCAATGGCGTCAGGATTGTCGGCCCATGCATATATATTTATACTCTCTGTACTACTAGCGACAGGAGTAATTGCCCCTATTTCTTTTCCAGCGATTTTCTTTCTCTCGCAGAAATAGTTCAAGCCTGAATATTTTGCTTCTTTTTCTTGAACAACGACCCTACATTCATCTGTGCTGGCCTCGATTGTGATCAAGTACAATAGTGCGTCTGTTAGTGGTTTAGGCATATCTGTCCCCCTGCAGAAATTATTAAACGATAAACCCCGGGACACCGGGGTTACGCCGCTGTGTTTTGCCGAAACATAAATTTAAACAACGTCTTCTTCATCTTCTTGTCTCCGAATTTCTTTGCAGAAGGTACCTTTCGATTGTCGTTTAAATACATCGTCACAACAGTTTTACTCTGAATATCTATGACAATGTCCCAATTGAAATAGTACCGAACCTCGGTATTCCAAGTTGATCCGGGGCGGCCATAAATAGAAAATAGCAGCATATAGTTAACACGGCACGCAAATTCATCATCATCAGCAGCCTGGATCTTCTTCCTCGCTAATTGATTTGTGACAGAGTCAACCATCCGCTCTCGGTATCTCTTACACAAATGATATGTGGGTTGATAGAATGTAAATAGTTCCATAGATAACTACCTCTCGTCTAACTCGCTTCTAGGAGATCTTGCAGCTCTAAAAGGTAGTTATCTAAAACCCACGTCTTTAATTTATCATCGTCATGTAATGTTGTTTTTGTAACCCTACGCAGGTCTCTCCCCTGAATTGAAAAGAGCATATCTCCATCGGAATTCATGACGTATACCTCGTGTCTACGTCTGCTGTACGCGACTAATACCTTGCTTTCTATTGTTGGTGCCTTCATTATTGGCCTTATCCCCTATCTATAAGTGTGATAAAAACGAGCATATGTTGGAATGCTGAAAATTTGAAACAGTCCGCTATCTATTAAGACCTTTCTACCGTCCATCTCATTCATGGAGTATCGGGCTCCATCAAGGAATACCGTAATACTGCCTCGAGAGTTTTCAAGCTCGTAGAATTTCCCCGTATAGGTTCTGTAATAAGTGTTATTTTCTGTACCGCAAGCGATCCTTAGTGTTAAGGCATCATCTCGGGAATATTTTTTGAGGAAATTCTTATGACCCTCGATACTGAAATAAGCCCCTACTGCAGGCAGCGTGGTTGAGTGTGCGTCCTGATAATCGTCTCCAAATACAGACCACTTGTCTCGTGCTCTCTGCAATACATAGGCGGCTTCGGCCTTAGATATCCCCCATTTAGGTGCATCACCCATATATGAGGTAGAGACCGTCTTAAGCTCTAGATTTTTATCCATTTTGCCACGGATTATTCGCACGCCGCCTTCTTCGGGGTAATGTAATACTTCAATCGCCGGGTCATTGCCGACACAAGACAGTCGTATCGTTGCTTTATCTAACGTTGAATCTAGTTCCTTAAGGGCTAACATATAGACACATCCTTGAATGTTTGTTTTTATTCGGCCTACAACCCAGGCCAATCGGGTTTATTCAAACGTGGGCAGCACTGGAAGCCTATTAGCATCGCAATCGAACATAATCCAATCGATGTCGTTCTTTACTGCAAGCTTGAGTATTTCCAACAATTCATCAGGAATGCCCTCTACTTCTTCGGGTAAGAAGTACTGTCTTTCTGGAACGGCTATATACCATCCGAACTCGCCTTTTTCATAGATCGTGATGCATGAATCTAACTCCTCGTCTCGAAGATTAAGTCTTCTTATTGTCTCCGGAGTTAAGTGTGCGGTAGATAAATCAAGCATACTCACTACAAACCCTTTTAGGGCAGAGTCTCGGCGCGTGATGATAACTGGTGCTGCCATCTGTAATCCTCCGATTTTTTGCATAATAAAGGACGGGGCTTTCACCCGTCGCGCGTTAATTGAGCCGGTTTTTAGGTACCTCGATTACTCGAACATAAACATCGAATCTTCTGCCGAATTGCTTAGCTTTCTTTTTGGTACTCATAAGAACGTCAATACGATGTCCCTTAATATCTCCGCCTATATCTCCAGCTAAGTAAGTTCCCCAGCTGCGTCCTCCGACGATCAACTCGACTTTTGAGCCTAGCTTGATCAGGTTTGGGTCCACGGCAATAAGTTTGGGAGTGGAGTTACGAATATCGATACCTAGCTTCGTAATGCCGGAGCAGCCAGCGCATCTGGCGGTATAAGCAGTAGCCTCCATCTTATATGTCTTAGAAGAAGATGAGGATGCCAACTTAATTGATGGTCCGTCATTGTCAGAATTGACAACCTTTTGTTGCTTTAGGGTCTTCACTTCTTTTTTCTTGGCTTCGACTTCTTTCTTCCATTTCTCAATTTCTTGCTTATTTGCGGTTTCTTTGGACTTTAACTCGTCTACCTTTTTCAGTAATTGTGAGTTGGATTGCGTTAAGTCCTGAACCTTATCCTCCAGATCCTTATGCTGCTGTGTAATTGTCATCAGCGCATCTTCTGCTTTGACTTTGTCATAATTGACATCATAAACCATGATGCAAAGAATAAAGGCGACAGCCAGGAGAAGAAAAGGAATGCTGGCCTTATACGTTCTGGTCATTCAATCACTCTTTTCCTTTAGGATAGTAGCTGCTCCCGCATTCGGCAATCGGGAGCAATCTATTCACCGGCTTCAAGATTATACCATATCTCCAGCGTCGCTGTCGTCATTCAGCTCGGCAGCAGCGGCAGCTGCGTCTTGTATATCAGCACTATCTTCAATCATTCTGAATATATTATTAGCGTTTGCATCATCCAAATCAGCGACGCTAGATATGGTTGTGATGTGATCGGAGAACCTTTTTACAGTACCATCCGATGCTCCTGATGCCCCGATATTAATCAGAACGGTGTGGACGAAGAATTTTTTATCTTCTTTGATCTTCGCAAATTCTTGAAGGAACTTATCTGATACGCCCGCGTCCCCATCTGTAATAAATAGTATATCGCCTTTGCTGTATTGATTGCTGGATATGAACTCTACAGCCTTCTCCAGTGGCTCTTCGAACGAAGTACCTCCATGAACGGCAAGCTCAGCGATATCTAGAATATCGTCCGGATCCAGTTCTCCTGCAGGGATATCCTTAACGGTCTCCAGCATAACGTCACTATTGTAGGGAATATACGCAAAATTTCGACCATCCTTTTGGGCTACTTCCAGCGTTGCCAATGTTAATGCTGTCGCCCAATCATCTTTTCCATGATCGGACATAGAGTACGATTTGTCATGACAGACAACAACGGGTCCACGTCCTCTTGATTTCACATCCTGTTTTTTATACTGCAGGAGTTGTTTTTCCGTAAAGCGTTTATAAAAATCCTTTCGCATTACGGGATGGGAAAGCTTCGCCCACTCACTCGGTATAATGTCTTCGAGACGATCGCCTGTAGTGACATCGTGTACGGAGTAACCGTCCTTTACCTTCTGTTTCTTTTTGGACATAGCAAGTTTCTTGAATCGCCCGATCAAATCCGTAAGGTTTTTAAGCCTTGACGATCTGCGGACACGCTCGATCGCTTTTCTTCGCTTCTCAAGCGATATTCGTCGTCCAGATTGTCCAGATTCTAGACCCCACTGCATAACGACGTTTCTCACGTCACCTACGATGGTAGCTGTCTCGCTTGCCGCGTCATCAATGGCATCCGTCATCTCACCTACGAATTGCTTTTGGCCAAGAAGGTTCTTATCGATATCAGATTCCATATCTCGAAGCTGACGCTGCATGTTCGCTAACTCCTTGGCTTGATCCGGAGTCATGCCATCTACCCCGCCTGGAATACCACCGACAAAATCATCGATACTACCCGACATTTGCTTTGCTCGATTCATTTGCTCAATGAGCTCTCCAGCATCAGCACCATCCTGCGGTTGACCAGTTTTGCGCTGTTTTGCCAGCTGCTCTTTAAAATGCGTAATCTTATCTAATGATTTTTGTTGAAGTACCTCCGTACCTATCGCTGAACTCATTAGATCAAATCGGGTATTTTTACGTAGTTTCTCGTATTCGTCAGATTCGAGCATCTCTTCCATGATCTGATAGTTGAATTGCGAATAAGACTTAACCTCGTCTTCATCTCGAAGCTTCGCGTTATACTTGAACAAAGAGTTGAATATGTCCTCTGACAGATGATCAAACGGAGCATATTCGTTTAAACCCATTTCCAGATTATCTTTCATCGCTGGATATCTCTCTACACAATCGTGGTAGACATCTCGATCGATCTCTGTAAGGTCTAGTGCGTTAGGTGATAATGGGACATCTACGTTATCTCTGAGCCCAAGCGTTTTTGCTACCTTGTTGATTTTCTTGTTTTTCACTAAGATACCTCCCTTCTGAACATTACTTAATCGTAGATATTTGCCAGTCTTCCGGGATATTGATCTCGCCAGTCAGCCAATTTACTGATATTGGAGACTCATTATCTTTCGAGTAAACCCGTATCATAGCCTTATAATCACAAGCTTCAACGAGGGTCCCCAAAGATCTATTGATCATTGTTGCAATTCCAGGGTAGTTAGGATCTTTTTCTACAACTGCATGAAATTCGTCGCCATCCGTATTTACACCTAAACCTAGTACGTCTTGTTTGGTATCATCGCTTGCGATAGCGCGATCCTTTGAATTACTCATACTGCAACTCCTTTCACGTCAATGTGTTAGTAGAAAACGACCCTGCGAGATATATACTATCTCGCAGGGCGTATATCTTTAACCGAATTTCTTAGAGGTTTGTATTGTTTGTCGTAGGCATTTCTCTGCGATTTCTACCATCATGCCCTCTACATCACTTACCATTTTCTCTAGAGGCTTCACATCTACACCATTTGCTCTAGCGTCATTCAATTCATCGGTCATTTTAGCGATGACTTCTTGCAACACAGCGTTTGCGGATACAGCTTCACCTGCGCGCTCAGAACGATTTGTTACAGCCATGGTCTTCTTCATGACTTCGTCGGCTTTCTTAACAAATTCTTTAATCCTCGACTCATATGGATTAACGAATTTCCCCAATTCAGATTCGATTATCGCGATCTCTTTAACGTCTTTGTTCCAAAGAACGTTACGAAGACATTTGAAGTCGTCTGTAGTTACACGATCACGACCGTTTAACACAGCGTTCGCCATCATAACCATCTGTCCTTTGTTGTAACGACGGTCGGAGATCTTAATATCTTCCGCTTGAAGTGCGCGAATCATCTTGTCGTAGATAGCTTCGAGCTGATCTGGAAACTCGACACTCTTTACAGCGTCTTGAAGGATATCAATCTCATCCAATGTGATTGTCGTAATTTTGCTTTGGAAATTCGGATCGAGCATTTCACGGTAAGCTCGTCCCATTTGAATGCGGTTGTTTGGATCTTGTACATAATCAACCCAGTGACGATACAAAAACCGGTCATAAAACGCGTTTAGATCATCCGTTTCTGGGAACTCATTACTTGCCGCGATCATAATACGAAGGTTTACTTTTTCAGCTTTGCCTCCGTTATGGTAGATACCTTCATTAAGCATTGTAAGCATGGAGTTTAGTACCGGCTCATTACCTTTGAAGATCTCATCGATAAACGCGATCTCAGCTTCTGGAAGCATACCGGTTGTGCTTCTCACGAAACGGTCGTTCTCCATCTCCTTTACGGAATATGGACCAAAGATTGCAGAAGGGTCTGATGTACGGTTGAGCATGTATTTAAAGATACTTGCGTCCGCGATATGACGATACAGCATCTCGGCCAGCATGGTTTTACCCGTTCCTGGAGGGCCTAACAGAAGTAGATTGTCTCCAGAAGCTAGAGCTCTCATAACGTCATCAACGACATCAGTACGCTCGAATAATCGATCTGACATTTCTTTCTTAATCTTTTTGATCTTCTTAACCACATCATCCACTGGTGCTGCAAGTGTAGATACAGTCTTTACTTTCTTTTTCTTTTTTACGGACAACTTCGGCTTACTCTCTGCATCGTCCCAGTTCATTTCGTCGGGCTTCTCAGCTCCGGATCTTGATTTAGGTGCCTTTGTCTTTTTCAATTCTTTTACGGCCACAATAATACCCTCCTTAATAATTTAACTCATTATTTATATTTATCGTAGATATCGCTGAATGGATCCTTCTTCGGCTCTTTGCTCTTCTTCGAACCTTCATCAGCAGATCCCTTAGATTTTGTTGAACTTTTTGCTTTGTCATCCGATTTCTTCTTTGTCTTTTTACCGGATGATTTCTTGACCTGATCTCCGAGCTCCATCATATCAATGAGTTCATTTGCATCATTTTCCGGATCTACGAAAATGTCATCATCAGCTAGTTGTTCACTAGCTCGAAATTGCGGCGCAATGTTCTTGTTAATATCTTTAATCAGATCCGCGAAAGCATCTGCATCCATCGTGGGATTTGCCGCCTGCATATCGTTGATAATATCATTCGCACTAGCTGGCTTAACGATAATCAGTATACCAGCAATGGATTGCGAAAGGGCCATCATTTGGTCATGAAACTCACGTGGGCTTGGGGCGGCCAACATCTCCTGCAATAGCTCACGGAAATGCTTATACAATATAACCAGTGGCTCTGTATCAATACCAAAGTTCGAGAACGTTTTTAATTCTTGCTCACGCTGTTCTATAAACGCGTCGACCATCTCCAAGCTCTTCTTCAATACATCAACTTGTTGACTCAACGTTATTCCTCCTCCGAGACTATCAATAATTGATATTATACATGAAAAAGAAGATTGTTTTCAGCATTACTATATAATATTGTCAGAAATGACCTTGTCTGAAAATACCTTCTTATCATATATAACAAGACAAGGGGTGACAACCCCTTTTTTATAAAAATCAAACTGGCTGATAAGGTGTTACATAATTGAAGCCTAAATCTGTAGCCTCTCCTGTTCCTATAAATCGAAGCATGCAGATCCTCCTCTTAACTTGGATTTAAAGTAGTTGCCAATCCTGTTATCTACATCGTCGAAGTACTCATCCTCCCGTACATCGTCTGTAAAATGGACGGCATAAGCGAAGCCGCCGATAGAGCGAGAGCTCATCGATATATAGGCACTTTTGTTTATATTGAGAATTACATTACTATCCGGATCAAGCGCATTTCGAACACGACCCCTACCAAATCTTTCATTAATCTTTTTTTGAACTTTGATAGGTAGCTCATCAAAATTGGTGGGGATCCTTATATCGAAATCTCCATCAGCATGCGCGATGACATGGTCGTTGACGTCATCTATAATCTTACTCTCACGCAGGTCGCTCACTGTTAATTCTACTGGAATATCAATCCTCATCTTTTACAACCTCCTCCAAATTTCCATATGCTGATTCGATCATTTTTCCGCAGCCACCGTCACACTCAATAGTAGGGCCTTCGAAATAAGCATCATGTTTGACGACTTCTTTAGGCTCCTTTGAAGCACAGTCGGCACAAAGTATAGCGCCATTAAGCGTTATATAAATAATAGGGTATGCTCCTGGGAACGTAACACATGGCAAAGTCTCACCGCTTGCCACATGATTCTCAAACTGATTTGGCACGCTTACGAGCCCCTTTCTTCTTGACCATCTTTTTATGAAACTCCGTCTGTGAGGCATCATTCTCGATGATAGCGTTGAACGAATCCTGTTTGTTTTTCAGCTTATCGTACGTCTGCTGATCAACGAGATCCTCATTGATTAAGTTATAAATGAATACCCTATCAAATTTAGAATCCAGTCTGCGAATACGATATTTACGCTGCTCCCACATGGCTGGAGTATCGGGTAAATCATAATTAATCAAATATCTGCCTGCCTGCAGGTTAAGACCTGTGCTACCAGCAGAGTTGGCGATCATCACTTTACACGCCGGACTATTATTAAATTTTTGTTTTCGTCGCTCGCGGACCTTATCAGATAATCCTCCTATGTATCGGACGGCTTTCGTGAACGTTTTAATATGTTTATGTAGCATAGCTGTCATTCTTCTACTTTCGGTGAAGATAACAACCTTGTGCCCGTTCTCCACGATCTCACGAACCATCTCTATACATCGAGCGAACTTCGGACAATCTAGTTCCTTTACCTGAAACTTCTCGTATCGTTCCCGAGTCTTCTCGTTAGCAGACATTTGAAACAGATTAGGATGATTTGAAGCCATGCGTCGTTGCATGGATATCCCCTTCATCTTTTGCTCAAGGACCTCCGCCTCATCTTTTCTACCGGATCGGAGTAGGTTATTTTTCTGATCGATTAGCTCCTTCTGGTAATCACGGAGTTCTTTATCGATCTTAACCTGTTTGGGATGAGGTTCAATGTAGATATCATCCTCAACAATCTTTGGTAAGGACATCTGGATTTCCTTGTCCGTTCGCCGGATTGTAAAGCTGTGAATCAGTTTACGCAGTCGATCTAAGTTCTTGTAGCCTACGATGTCGTCGTAGTTATTGAACTCCAAGAACTTATTTTTAAAATCTCGATACGTACCAAGTAATTTCTCATTGCCTGTCCGCACAAGTCCGAAGATCTGATCCGGATAAGACGTAATCATTGTTCCAGAAGCGTATAGTGAATACTTAATCCCTGGATAGGCACCGCGCCGATGTTTCTTTGTACGTTTTGCGATGAAATTCTTCGCAGCCTTATTTGTCTTCGCATCTTTATTTGCAAGATAATGGGCCTCATCGAAGATAATCATATCGAAACCGGCTTTTTCCAACATGGCGGTGTTCTGTTGGAAACCTTGATAGCTCATAACCATGAACATTTTGTCAGAATTGACAAACTCATTAATGAACTCTTTTTTCTGATCGTCTATCGTCTTTACGACTTTTGACTTTCCACCCTTTTTGGAATACTTCGCCTTGAAGTCAGCGAAGAGCATGGAATCCTCATCTGTGAACTTACGGATCTCTTGAGTCCACTGAATTCGTAGTGGGGCTAGAACGACGACAAGGGCCTTCCTAACACGCTTTTCTTGCTTAAGCTGCATTGCAGTCATGATACATTGCATCGTCTTTCCTGTCCCCATCAAATCGCCTAGAATCGCTATCTTGGTTTCCTTAAGGCAATACGCTAGGAAGTTAGCACCGAAAGCCTGAAAGTCCCTTGGGGGTAGCTTAATACCCTGTATGTCTACCCTTGGGACCTCTTTTAGGATCTTTGGCGGCTTTGGCGGCTTGATCTCAAGAAGCTCGTGACGCGGCGTAACATAAATCAGTTCGCCACGAAACTCCTCGTCCAGATCTTCTGCCGATTCGATTGGCAATAGCCACATAGGGTCTTCATCTCCACCCCATGTGGCTCCATCGATTTTCCGGAGACGTTTGATATAGGGTTCATGGTATGGTGTTTTCACTTCAATTAAATCGTCATCTCGACGATCCACAAATATCCCTGGCATCATTCATCAACCCGCATTCGATACAAATTTGATTTTCAGAGCTTGGAGCTCGTCATCGATAGCTTTATTATCGCTAATCCTCTGTAATTCGTCGTCCCAATTTCTTTGCTGGAGCTCATTATAAGCCATCGCTTCGTAACCCATATTATTTATGCGCTGCTCGACGCGATTAAAGCCTGCTGCTACTCCATCACTGGAAGACATGTCTCTCAATGCTTTCATTACTTTCTTTTGTGCTTTGTGGCTACTAGCCCGCGCAATTAGTGCGTCCTTACGCTGTGTCATCGCAACATACTCTTCATGCATCTTTTGTAGAGCCTGGCGCAATTCATCGGCACTTTTAGATGTAGCTGCGAATTCATTATTAAGTATTTCAAGTTTGGCCGCATGCTGTTGCTTCTTAACTATCGCATGACGCGCTAGCTCTTCGTTGCCAATTTGCGCTGCAGCAACCGCATGATTCGCATACTTTTCAAGCAATTCCTGCTCTTCGTTAATTTGCGCTGACAATTGTTTAGCAGTACCCATAATACGTACAACGGAAGCCTCTGCTTTTCTCATCTGGGATTCCATATTACGAAGATACTGATTCAACATCGCCTCCGGATCCTCCATACGATCAATAACGCCATGCGTCGATGCTTTGAATAAGTTTGATATCCTTGAAAACAAACCCACATTTCTCACCTCCCCTCAAAAGAACAACAAAAGGCGCGTCAGCGCCTTTATTTTAATCCTTGGCAGTTACACTACAACTTAGTAGTTACAATCCTGCTTTGAGCGAACATGCTGTGAATGTTTCTCGCAACAATTAAACCTTTCATTTGCTGGTAAGCATCTTCCGTATCACCATAATGATAATCATTCAGGTGGATCGTTTCGGACGTATCGTAATGATCGACGCCTGGGAACATCTCTTCAAAGAGACTGGCCATAATCGCCCGTCGACTATTCCAAGGTTTATTCCTTACATTTTCAATATCGTCATATTTAATGATATCGTTAACGGACCAAGTACCGGTTTGTGGATTTTTAAAAGCCTCTAGGATCATCCCATGATTATTCTTAGCGAAGTCTTCTGGAATCTCTATAGATACTTTTTCAATGAATCTACCCATAGTACCGTCTCGTCGGAATGCATTAAAGTATCCCTCATCTACAAGGAGTAACATAGAAAATGTTGATTGTGCTGATGGAACCTGCTCCAATGCGTAGTCATCGTTATCTAGACATTTTTCGAACTCCGTAAATGTCACGATATCATAATCTGGGAACAGCATACTTCCAAGCACGATATCATTTACAGTACCTTGGTTCGGCGATGCTCCGGGGAAACTAGGTTGTTGTGATTTCATTGGTGGGCGTGGCACAAACGTCTCATCTAGGCATTGCGTATAGTTACTTCGTCCATTCATTTTCTCATGCTTTACTTGGTCCGCCATACGATGAGCTCCCTGTAACGTTGAAAACGGTCCGTATGAATTGGATTGGAGCGTAGCCCCACGCCGTCCATAGTAACCAACACAGTCGATAAGGTTATTATTCTCTGTAATAAGGATGATATAAACCTTGTCGCTACTTCCATTTCTACATTCGAGATCGATACGTCGGTGTACTGTTTGATGTGCTAAGTTTGCATCGATCTGTTCGTGAGTTGCGTATTCCGGGATCCTCAATTTAATCGTCTCCTCCAATATTGATATTTGAGGTTATCAGCTCTCTGTCTTATCAGACATTGTTTTAAATGACTTAGATACCGCCACACCTCGTGATTCTTCACGGATTAGGGCTCGATTGATTGTATCGATCATAATAGATGAAAGAATAATCAAATCCTCTGCGTCATTCTGAGATACGCTGTCGAGCGCCTTGGAGGTTTCATACATTCCTTTTGTCATACGGGCTATCATTTCGTTATATTCGGCTTCGGTTTTACATTGAGCACGGACGTTATTAAACATCTGTGATTGGATGATATCTGCGAATCCGAATAGCATCGTACTAAATGTGAAACGATCTGGGCTAAGTGCATCCAGGATAGCAGTAGCGTTAGCGTCACGCTCTTTCTTGGTCAGGAATTCAACTTGTGCAGCCACAACATCACCCTCTTATTCATTGATACCCCCATTGTATCAGAATTGACAACCTCCTTGAATAAAAAAAGGACCAGCAACAGTGTTAAGCGCGGGCACTCAGGAGGGTTCGAGCGTGATTCCCGCAACACCGGACGACGGTGGCATTTGTCGTCAGCTGGTCAATAGAAAAGAAAACACCCAGTTAAGGTAACTTTATTATAAACATGAAATGGGATAATAAAGCAACCTAACATTTAGAGCATGCCCCTCAGCTCTTCTATGATCTTGAGTGTTGAGATCATTACATCGCAGGGCACTGCGGGGTTCTGGGTCGTCATTTCTAACTGACTCAGTAATTCTGCAGCCCTTGCTTTTGCTTCGATATCTACATCAACAGGTGAGTCAAACTTCACAGTTAATCCCTGTTGAGCTAATTGATCGATAACATCCTTGTGAAGACTACGATAAAGAGGAAGCGACGCCTCATCGACACTAGTTTCACATTCGTTCCAGTTCGCAAGTGTATTATGCGCTTGCTCCCTGTTCAGCCTCAGTAGGTACTGTTTCGTCTGCAGAAGTTCCAAGTTCTTTCACCTCCACTGGCGCAATACCGCCGGCTCGTGCGATTGGAGAGTTTGCATACCGAGCGTACATCTCGTCGGTCTCTTCGAAAACCTTGTCAATATTGGTTGAATGTGTACTAAGTTCATCCATTACGACAATCCTCTCACCCTTCATACCATCTAATGGTGGTACCTCGCTTACCGTCTTCCAATTGATAGCCTTCCCTCGAATGCCGATTAATGTAATTCTTCCTAGATCTTCAAGCCGTGCATACCCTTCATCGTTTGTGATGACCTTGCCATCCACGTCTCGCATAGCCTCGAATCGCTTGGAAGTTGCGACGGCATATGCCTCATCTTTTCGATCATATAGCGCAGGTGCGCTAATCGTGGCAGTACCGCCATCGTTGGTGATCGTAGTCGTTTTTTGAATTTTACCAGAGATCCTAATCTTATCTAATTCCTTCTGAAATGCGGGGTACCACCAGGTGCGGTGTCTCTTCTTTTTCATGTGAATGACCTACTTTCTGATTTAATGAAAATCTGGAGGACCAAAGTCAGGCATTTTGGATGGTTGCGTCTTCGATAAGTCAATTCTCTCATTCACGTTTGTATCAGCGCTGATGGAATCCTCAATGATCCAGGAAGTGTTCGCTACGTAATCATCGGCTAATGAAACAAATAAACGATACTCATCGTCCTGCATTAAAGAGATAAACAGCTCTCGAGCATCATCCAGTCCGAGATTGTTTTCCTCTATTAACTCCATCGTACGGATGACCATAGGGCATAGTGTGTTTGCCCGAATGACGATTTGGTCTAGAATATCGTGTGTGTAGACTTCTAAAATGCCGGCATACTTACCAATAGCCAAAGCAATCCCTACGAGAAGTTCGTCCTCAAATAGTGGCATCTTTTTATTACGACGGCCACCTAGCCAAGGTAACGCAGGGATTACCCAGTTCTTGTCGTCCGCACATCGTCTAATGAAGTTCGGGTAAAACAACATCATATAGGAAATTAACAGGGCTCCTGATGGCACATCTTTTTTCAGAGCGAACTCCGTCTTACCCACCGGAATTAAGACTACATCTTCAATAACCATGGTGATATCTCGATCTCTGTCGACCATCGCAGACCGGAGTACAGAATAGATGTGCTGATAATTAAGCGTTTTTAACGTCATTTCTTGTTCATTCCCTTCTTCTTTTTGGATTTGGTTGCTGCAGGTCGGATATCTTCAATAAGCATCTGAACATTGACTCTTCCAGATCCTTTCGGGTACTCATTTTCTGCAGGAAAAAATGCGACATCGATTACCGATGGACTACCTATTTCTTCATACTTACTCTGTAAAAAGAAACCTATAGACGATATAGTCCTACCTCTGCAGCTTAGAAGAGCCCAAAAGTGATTCTTCTCATCTCCGGCTGCTTTGGTTTTAACCACCTTCACATCCTTCATATAGAAGATCGGCTGTTTGTTTCCATTACCGTAAGGCTCCATTTCCCCAAGACGTTCTAGGAATGATAGAGTCATTGACTCGGGGCTTAGGGCGGCATCTAATGTCATCGTTTTTACAAGATCCTTTTTCGATAGCATCGTATCAGCATAAAACTCTAGACGCTCCCGAAGTTGCTCAAAGTTCTCGGCTTTTAATGATAGACCGCAGGCGGCTGCGTGCCCCCCAAAGTTAGTCATTAAATCCGTCATGCCCATTAACGAGCGGAAGAGGTCAAGCGCCGGGATGCTACGCCCTGAGCCTTTGTATATACCGTCTTCCTCGGCATCAGTGAGGATAATGGTCGGCTTATAGAAATGGTTTGATACGCGGGCAGCCACGAGCCCGACAATACCTTCGGGGATTTGAGGATGATAGTGTACGATGATCGATGAAGGTTGTTGTTCCTGACGAGCCTCAATGGTTGTAATGATATCTCCAACATAAGCTTTCGTGACCTCCTTACGTTCTTTATTAATTTCAACAAGCTTTTTAGCCGCGCGATACGCGTCTAGCTTGTTGTCGGATATAAGCATTTCTACAGCTTCACCTGCAGATACGATACGTCCTGCGGCATTAATGCATGGGGCTAAGGTCCAACCTATATCTTTAGAGGTTATTTGTTTTCCATCTAGCTCAGTAGCTCTGAGTAGTTGATGAAGTCCTCTATTCTTTGACTTGCCCATACGGTGAAGTCCTAGGCTGCAGATTACACGGTTCTCATCCACCATATCCATAACGTCGGCAATCGTACCTAAGGCTACAATATCCATGTATTTGTAGAGAGCCTTCTTACCGTCTGGATGGATCTTGTCGCATACAGCTGAAAGGACCTTGAAAGAGACTCCTACCCCGGCAAGCGACTTGAATGGATATTTACAGTCTGGGCGTTTTGGGTTAACCACGATGGTATCAGGGATGAGATAAGGCGTCCCTGATGAATCCAGAGTTTGCTTGCCAAGTGTCGCGATAGCGGCATCGTAAGAGCCTACCAGTTGCGGCTCGTGGTGATCCGTGACGATAACTTCAATACCGAGTTTCTTGGCATATGCAATCTGCTTGATTGCCGTTATTCCGGTGTCACAAGTAATCATAAGATTGATTTTGTCTTTACTGAATTGATCAATGGCGTGTTCATGAACACCGTAGCCGTCAGTAAATCGGTTCGGCACAAAATAGGACACTTTGGCTCCCAGTGCTTTTAGTACGATATACCACAGCGATGTGGAAGAAACGCCGTCGGCATCATAGTCGCCGTAGATCCGGATAAGGTCGCCCGCATTGATAGCTTGAATGATTCGTGTGACAGCAAGCTTCATGTCCTTCATCTTGTAGGGGTTGTGAAGTTTCTTCTTTGTAATCTCAAGAAACCTATCGGGATCCTGTATCCCTCGTGCAGTTAAGATGTCGGTTACCGGATCGTCGTAAGAGACTTCTTGATCATTTATGTTCCATAAAGTATTTGCCAGACGTCTCACCTTCTTCGATACATAATGTGGCTCTCATGATGAGCCTAGATATGCGCATCGGCAGAGCTTCAAGAGACTCTACAGTCTCGAATAACCTACAGTTTGGCGAGGTTACTCTGATCTTAAATCCTCTTGGCAGCGAATCGATGGCGACGAAAATGCTGTCATTTTTAATTTTCTCGATAACCTCAAATGTGTCTCGAATATTCGTTGATGGCGACCAGTGACGATCTATAGGAAGATCCGTCTTTGGTATATAAACACTACTCATAACAAGTATGTAATCGTGATGTTTATGCCAACCCATAATACATCTGGCTAGAACGTCATCAATATCTATATCGCTCCAAATATCCAGATGAAGTAAACTCATAAAAATCACCTCGGGCGCGGATTTTGTAATACCATTCCGCGCCTCGCCAGAGGCGGTCTACTATAGAAGTGTAACTAACATATAACTCACGAGTGCCATCGTAAGCCAAAAGAATTGTTTCAACACGAGATACCCTCCTAAAACAATCCGGGCGACCCCCAGTTAAAGAAGGTCGCCCAAGATTATTAAACTGTTAAGTCATTAACGGATTTCTCTAACGCCTCAATCTTCTTTGTAAGATTTACGCTAAGATTGAATACGTGACCTCCGCCAACATTCTGAATGGACAAGGATCCGAGAATCAATTGCTTGATTTCCTCTACGCCCTCCTTGATTTCGGAGACTTGCGCAGCGATAGCGGTCTTGTTTTCTTCTGTTAGTGCCATATTGAACACCTACTTTATTAAAAGATCACGCCCATGCTAGGGCTTCATGAAGATTATATCATTGTCACAAATGACAATCTAGTGTGGATAGGCAGTATGCCTTTGTAGGGAACTGCCGGAATCGAACCGGACCCATTCATCGAACGTTGTCCTTATTCCCATAAGATCGGGGCCGTGGAACCCCTATGCGATGTAAAATTCGTAAAATGTTGAATCATGATTCCTAATTTGATAGGATATTCATAATTAACTCCGTATCGCCGGAATTAACGCGTCCACGTAGTGATGGTATTGCGGTCGTACATAAAAACCTTTGAACGAAAGTTTTTAAGAAAATGTTTACAAACACCAACCAAATGTAGTAAACAAGCACCCTCCTTGGGCAACCGTCCCTTTCGTGGACGAACACGTCGATGCTTCTGTCTTGGTCTGGCAGGACCAAGGACATCGTGACCGAAGTACGAAAATGAAAGAGTAGAAAGCCACCTCGTGCAGATGATCTCTACATAACTATCAACACTTATACCCTTTATCGGTTATTTGAGCGCGTACCGATCAGTGGATTAACTGGTCGTACAGCCTACTGGTAAAGGGTATTCTTCTGTCCGGCTTTCTCCGAACCGTCAGAAGTACCCGAAATGCCTCCACAGGAGTTGCAAGCTCCCAAAGCCTTCCCAAGGTGACTCCTAGATCACAAGCTGTACTGCATATAGTGCTGAATCGAACAGGCGAGCGAACTCGCCTCTTCCATGACGGTTTTCCACTCAACATCCAGGCCCGATAGGAATGGATATTCACCGAGTTTTTGATGAACCTCACCAGCTGAGTCCTACGTGTTTTATAAGGTGTTGCCGGCCGGGAGTAGCTAGCTCACTGACGCACCTTTCAGCCTGTTTAAGGAATATTGGTTTAATGGGGGAACTCGATAAAAACGCCCCTATTGTGAAGCCGATCGAACCATATCCTCGATATGATTTATTTGCACCGCAGCAAGTTCAGCTTCACAATAGGATGTTTTTGTAGACGGCAGCAGGATTTGAACCATGCATCCATTTCACTTACCCCTACTAACGACATCAAATTACGTCGCGTTTTGGGCAAGCTACTTCTTCATCAGGAGGGTGCTCTACCAACTTGAGCTATGCCGTCAAATGGTATGTTTACTCTTGTTTTTCGTTATCTGCAACAAGATGTCTATACATTACCTTTTCAGATTCTTTTGAATTCTCAATCTTCTTTTTATCCTTCCGTTTAGGACCACTCTTCTTTTTAATTGGGCCATAACTTTCAAGTGGCTTATACTTTGATGAATCTACCCATGTCCACGAGACCCCATTGTAGATCAAGAACTCTATCGTTTCTCCGATGGTCCTTACGTCGTATACCTTATGGGTGACTTTAATTTCTCCATAGCCACTTAGCTTAGGTTGAACTTCAAACATTTGGATAACCTCCTCTTTTTTAATATTTTATATGCCCGAGTATAAGATTGATAGAGCTCGGGCATAATTTTAATAGGGTCGACCCACTCTTTTAAACTGGAAGAAATTATGAGATTAGATTGCTCGTTAAAACGATTTTCAGTGACCAAGTGGTAAGATCCATATCTAAAAATCGTTTAAAACGCAAACTGCGTAAAACTTTAATTATACGCCGTTTCTGCAAGTTATCTCTCAAATACTTCGAAATGCTCTGTTTTTCGTGATAATAACAATACAGATAATATACAACACAATCAATGGTCAATTCAAGTATTGTTTTAATCGCCTAGGGCTTCCTGTGACGCCATTTCTTGGTGATTCTTGAAATAGATACTGGTATTGCGTAAAACCAGTATATGAGGGTGCCAAAGGCTAAATAGAAGATACATATGAGGAATAGGAGACACAGGACCGGTAAGAGCCATGCCATCTGCCAAAAACTTTCGTATCGCTCTCTCTTCCACATATTTTCAAACGGATCAATATGAATCATTGAGCAACAGTCCAGTCGTCAGCAAGAAGATCCGCTTGTGAAGCAAGCCATCCGGGTTGCCATTGACCAGCTGCAGTCCACATCGCGATATATGGTTGTGAATCTAGCGGTGTATCTACGCCGATATGTTTTGCTGTACGATCATTTACCTTCGGTCCAGGCTCTTGCTGAGAGTGAGGTGGTAAGTATAACGACGGCATTAATACGATCCACATACCCTTGCCGTTCCAGCCTTCTCTTGCAACCTTCTTTCCTTGCTTCATTTCTTCGATAGCTTGTCCGATGTTCACATTATTCCTCCTCAGGTGTAGACATATTCAGAAAAGAGATTATCTTAATTAGACAACAACCTGTGCACCGTATTAACGACGTCTTGAACGGTATCCCATGAAGCGAAATCCCCATGAGGGATATCGATATCGTAGTGATCCTCTAGATCCTCACATACGAGGAGAATGTCTACGACTTCCGCGCACAAATCGTTCTCTAAATGAGATTCTAGATTCGCTGATTCGCCATCTAGACCAGCGTCATCTAAGAAAGTTTTTACTTTTTCAAAGATATCACTCATATCACTCATGGAGATCCTCCCTTTCAGATAATAAGCCCATAGCGTCGATTTTATCGTCTGTTTTGATATTTTGTACCATAGTCACTAGCTTGAGAAGTGTTGCTATGGATAAGGATGTTTTTGTACTGTATCCGATTAAGACGTCGACCAATGAAGCTGCATATTGTGTTTCGGTGAAGTCATTGACTGCATCTTGTCTAATTTTTTCAACTTCATCATCAGACGCAGATGCGTGTTCCTTCATAGCGTTGATTACTTGGGTATTCGTCATACTGGAGAGGACCATGGCTATTTTAGCCGGATCCTCAACCCCTTGCTTAGACAGGTCCTCGTAAAACCTAGCTATGATTGGTTCAAGCCCTTTTAATGCATCTTGTTCTATCATGGATGAATAACCGTATTGTGATATCCGGATGCATTATAGAAGTGACCATAGCTATCTTTCCCTCTCACAGGCCCTGCATCACGTACTGTGATATCCGTTTGACAGTTATGACAAGTAACATGATCCGTTCCTTCTGGGATGTAGTGCTTTCCTTTATTATCACACTCAGGGCAAACATACCGTGTGCGATAGCATTTTGTCTCTAATCCCTTGATCGTCTTTATCTTGATACCTGTTCTGTAGAACTCAGGCATCGTTCCAGGATCGAAGTTTTCGTCTACATGCGGCTTTGAATCTACCTCTAATCCTGCTTTGGCCATCGCGTGATATAACGGGCTATCCTCAACAGTTGATACTTTCGTAGAGAAGACGACTTCGCTTTCCGGCTTTGTTTGTTCGAATGTAGCACGAGGTCTATCGTCATAAGGTTTCGTTCTAAAGATCTTGTTAGAATCTTGTGCGGCGATAGGAGCCACAGATTTCTTCTTATCCTCAATATGCGTGATAGCCTCATGTGCAGTATCACGCCCAAATTCTGTGGGTCCTACATATTCTGCGACACCAGTCAGTAATGGAGTAGTTGCCGCACCGAATACTGAAAAGATACCAGTAATGATTGAAGATACATTGTCATGATTGACATCGTCTAAAGTTAACGACGCCTTCTTATCGTCCGCTGTCAGATTCATTATTAGATTTGCCACTAGAATCATCCTCCTTGTACTCTCTCATAAGGGTTAGTCTTTGAAAGTTTTGAGCCATCCCTATCGTAACGTTTTGAAGAGCTATATAAATGTCATGTGCGTACACTGGGTGTGGACTTGATTCTGTTATATGATCGATAACTGCAGCAATGGATTCGATCATCTTCATCCGCACAATGTTGTGCGGTTCAAGGACATCAATTTCTCGATCCATGTCCATTGCCAAAAATAAAGACGTTCTAGCGAGACCTTCGATCGCATTATTAATATCTGGCTTGTTTTCTTGAACGTCTGCATGATCGGAAAGTGCGTTGTCGAGTTTAAAAACGATTTCCTCAACTTTCACATTTTCCTCAGCCATCTTACTATCAAGATAGTCGGCGATAGCATTTACGGCTTGGTCGCTCTTTGTTTCTTGATCCTTTTTATTTTTTGCTTCATTAAAGGAAACCACTTTTGTCATGATGTTACCCTCCTAAAATCATTCACTCCGTTCTGCATACACAACATACTGGTGTTAGGTTTATCCTTGTTTAGTCGCCAGCTCCCGATCAAAGGCTGCTACCTATTCGCGGCACTACAGTCAGAGCCTAATCTGCCGACGATCCGATGAAAAACAGGAAGGGTGAAAAAACATCAGATCATCAGCAGAGGAAGCATGCGATCACGCTCGCAGCATGCGGCCGCTGATTACAGTTTTACCCTGTTACCTCTGGAAATCACTCTATATTACATACATAATTCATTGGGGGAAACCATGAAGAGAATATAGAGTGTAATGTTGTATATGCATAACGGAAGGAACGAATCCTTCCTACCCATACCATTAGGTCAAATCAAAAGAGAGTTTTGAAGTGGGTGCAAGACCACTTCATCAAGAGCGTGAAGGAGGAGTTGGGGGCAACTATGTTCGGGGGGACCGAACAAAATTCACGCTCTTGATGAAGTAGGGAATGAGGTTTACTCATTCCTATTCTCCATAACTACACTGTTGTAATACTCCAATAACGTATTCAAGGAATGAATCAGTGCCATCATTTCCTCAATATTGGTTCTTTCTTGTTTATTGCCAGCATCGAGTGCTTTGAGGATTTGATCAGTCAAGTCTCTAATAACCTGGCTTGTTTTTCCCTCGAGTTGTTCTTGTGTCATTTGTGACAACGCTATTAGAAAATAATGAATTGCTTGACTCATGCCAGCCGCGATAACAAATGGATTAGATTCTCCACTACGCTGAACTTCTTCTTGCACCGCTTTATCTACAGCAGATGCAATTCGATCAATGTTCTCTCTGGTGAATGATTCGGTAGGTTTATTCACGAAGTTTCAACCCCTCTTAATATAACCGGGGAGGGACGTCGTCCATGGCGCCCCAGAACCCCTAGCCATTACTTTACTGAACAGTGTCACAATTGTCAATCTCATTTTGTAGCATTTTGCTACATATTATGATGCTTCTTCATCAAAGAAGTCTTCATCGTCAGGCGCACCCTTTGTGGTGGCCGCCTTCTTTGTAGTTGATTTACCTTTCGATGATTTGGATGATGAAGCCTTCTTATCTTTCTTTTCCTTCTCGGTCTTCTTGGCATCGCTCTTCGTATTCTTGCCTGCCGATCTTGAAGATGTTTTCTTTTCGGATTCTTTATTTCCATCTTCAATAGTTGGCTCTATTTGAACATCATCGAAATCCTCTTCGTCGAAGTCTCCCATATCTGCAGACCCACTACCATTACTGGAAGCATTCTGCGAACGCGCAGGGAAATATGCGCTTAAGATTACAAACTCAAAAGTTTCGTATGGTACGTTTGGAACGTCTTTCTGCACCTTACCCTTAGATGGAGAATTAAAAGTAACTTTAACTGTCTTTTGCTTTTGGGTAGGACGCGGATAACCGGTTAAAACGATACTACGACCTTCTTCTGCGCCACCGTCTTTTGTAAAGTTCTCTCCAAGGAAGCCCACAAGTCCGCCATTCTCGCCATAATCGGCAAAGCAGACAGCATCGATCCAGTGATAGTCTCCGCTTTGAGGATCACGATAATTCAAGCGCCCACGGAACATCTCGCGATCTTCATTATTGCGCTTCCACTCGTGAATCTTCCCATTATACATACGGCCCATAGTAGTTGCGTTAAACATAACAAAACATCTCCTTATAATTTAATTTGATTTGGTATGAGAATTGCTGAACATCAAAGGTCGTGTCAACGACCCGATTTTAAACACAGAAGGTCGTGACAACGACCTGGTCTTAAGCGTATTGAACTTTTACTTCCTTAGTTGCGATAATACTGAGATTGATAGAATTGCGAATCTTGAACAGGATTGCTTTCGACTCGAAGTCGCTGTATTCACTGAGTATTACGTCAATCTCTTCACGAAGCAGGAATGGATCTAGGCTTTCGAAATGAATTGTACGGATACCGTCTTTCAGATCCATCAGATGGGGACTGAACATACACATCATGTATGGAAACTCATCGGTACGATCTGCGATCAAATAGACTAAATCACAACGAATCGCCATAAACTCTTCCTTACTGATGCGTGCGCCGGTTAACTTGTATCCTTCGGCTGCGCCGAAATAAGCCATCTTAAATGATACTTTTGGAACGTCTGGTGAGAACATAGATAACCTCCTCTCTATATGTGTTTAATACTTATCAGAGCCTGATTACATAAATGTTGATGAACTGCGCGTACGAAGGTTTATCCTGTTTCGACACCATCGCGTGTTCAATTTCACGAACAAGAAATAACTGATCGGTCCAGCCCGTACCGTCTTTCTTTGCGATTTTAAGTTTGTGATCTACGCTCGGTAGTACCTCAAACCCCAATGTTTCAACCAAAATGTCACCCTCGTTTGATCTTACAAAAACTGATGCTATTAACATTAACGCTCAGCTCCTCAATGAATTGTTTTCGATATCTTGGATAAAATAAAAAAAACAGCCGATATTTGAAGGGTCGGCTGTGCCCTGTGTAACCTATTCAGTGTCTGTGTCTTGGATTTGCAAATTCCCGTCTTTGTCTATGATTAATTCATCTTGACAGAGTGGGTTTGGACATCGGTACAGAGACCCTTTGCGTCTCTTGAAGAATGGCACTACAGTCGTAGGGTCACCGCCGTTTAACTGAGATACAACGGTTCGAGTGTTTGTAGTCCAATCCGTTTTCGTATATTTGGCTCCACATTTAGGACAAGGGATCATATTCCAGAAACGATGCGATGCATTGCGATAGTGCTCGGATAACCAACCTTTCTCCTTGAGTTTCAAATCCGTAAAGTTATCAATAGCGTCAATGTATCCTTGCGGATCACCAAGTTCGGAACACTCTGAGTACATGAATCCTTCCTTGGTGATTATGGATTCGAATTCGGCGGCCCAAAGAGCAATATTGGAGCTCATTTCTGTTGTAGGAAGATCTAACTCATTTTTCGGTATAGATCCTGAGGCGATAAGATACCCCACGTTCATTCCGATTTCAGCAATATTTTCTTTAATAGACTGTTCCTCTTGTAGGACCTGTGCTGTGGATTTTCCAATATTCCTTGCTATGAGGAATTCGTCCAATTTAAACCTAATAGCATGATAAGCTTCGCCAAAGAATAATTGTCTATCATCGTAATCGATCCAATTAATATAGTCTCGATCCTCTTGTAATTTACTCAAGAAGTTTATGGTGTTTTCGCGATGTGCGATATCCATGTCGGATATATTGATCCGCTCACCGTTAGCTCCAATCCATACGCCCGATTCGGCAAAAACACCTGGTATTTCAGCTTTAAGCTTATTTACTTTTACATCCATAGCGCCTACTCCTTATCCCTTACCTATTTTACATCACTGTACCATAAGTATAATGAAAGACATTGTAACAATACCCCGCGTGACAACGCGGGGCTCCAGTTTACTCTTACTCAAACTTTAAGTCATCAACGATAGTACCAATATCGTTGGTCATATCGTCTTCGGTAAGAGAAGCATATCTTTGCGTACTAGCAACTTGATACTTCCAACTACGAAGTATCTTAATACGTTCTTGTACCTTGTCCCACGGTGTGATTATGGTATCAAGCATGATAGGTCCATGAATGGGTTTTCCCATCTCGTCATGACGGATTAGTTCGCGCTTGAAAATAATCGTTGCCTTTCTTCTCTCCTTAGACAAAGGAGCACCTCCTATTTAGTCGGTTTGATGTGGATGATCGGTTTATCTTTTGCGCGACCTAGTGTAGCTAAATCGATGAATGTCGAAGTCACGTAAGATAGTGTGTCGAGTGCGCCATGCAGGATCTTACCGGCGGTTCCAAACGTCATATCCAAAGCAGAGTCAACCATATTGCGCTCGCCTCGGACGTTCTGCGCTTTGGTTGCAGACGGACCCATCTTCGCGCTTGCTTTTTCCAACACCTGAATTCGAGAATCCATCTTATCGAGCTGTGTTTGCATCGAATTGAATCGTTCATCGATCTTCACGTTGTTTTCATTAAGTTGTTGTTGAACGATACTGCTGATCATATTCATCATATCATCCTCAATATCTTCCGCCTCGATGTCTTGCAGATCTGCATCATCATCAATGTCGATAACAACACGATCGTCGTTTTCATCATTGGTGCGCTGCTGTCCATTTTTTACAGACATTTTACCAAACCTCCTAGTATTTAGTGTATATTAAACAAATCTTTGTGAACATTCTGTGACAAAGGTTACAAAATGCCCTAAAGCTTGTCTTAATATATGTATGTGACAGTAACTCTGTTCACCTGAATGACAGGGTCATTGAAGAAAGCGAAGCGTCGCCAATGATACTGGTCATTTCATTCCCTTATTCGGCTTGAATGAGTCATTCAGAGGGACGTACACCGGAGCCCTGTGAGGCGGAGGTGTGTGCAGAGATAGACCGACGCGTTCGTTTACACTCACTTGCTCCGCTCTCTCTTCAATCTCTACCTTCAATCAAGGGGATAATCCCCCAGGGCGAGACATCGCCCGTCCTCATGCAGATCAAGATATACGAGATTCAAATCTTTCAAGTGATACGCGGATAACAAAAACCCCGTCATATGACGGGGACTAGTATTAGCTTTTCTCGAATGACGGGGTTTTGGTGATAGCTTGGTAAACTACATACCCGTCTTTAGGATGAATATCTATCTTCAACTCATTATCATACAAATGATCTTTCTTCTTGACCCATTTTTCGGCTTGAACACGGGTATCGAAACGGGTAAGCATAGTACGATGACGCCATATTTCTCGCCATCCTTTGTTATCTTGTTGGTGGAATTCTTCCAATTCATTTTTATCAACGACATAATGGGATTCATTTTCACAACCACGAACGAAGCATATCCCTATTGCTGATGGTGACCCTTTATCTGCCGATAATTTCATAGCACAAGACTTACATAGATACACAAGGACCTTATCATCTATTATAACTTGGTCATCAAACGTGGGAATATTCATAAAACCTCGTATCATGTAGTTTCATCCTCTCATATGATCTTCTTCATGCCAGCTTTAGCTTCGAGCTCGTCCATCTTGAGGTAGCATAGCTGATCGACGTATAAGTTATTACGATCGTTTTTATGACCCTCAACCCATATGAAGACGACAGTGTGTTTCTTGATAAGACTGTGTAATTCAACCCACAGATCTTTATTTTTAACCGGCGTACCTGCTTGCGTCATCCATCCGTTATACTGCCAAGTCTTGATATACTTAGTGATACCATTCTTAACGTATTTAGAATCGATTCGGATGACGACGCGAGTCGGGTTGCGAAGCTTTCTAAGAGCTACGATACACGCCATCATCTCCATACGATTATTCGTCGTACCCCATTCACCGTCGCACCAAATCTTCTGATATTCTTCACCATCAAGCTGCGTCTGCAGTAGGCAAGCCCAGGCGCCGACAGAGTTCTTGAATCCATTCCGCCTACATCCGCCATCAGTCCAAATATATACGACAGGCTTATTACGTTTTTGAGCCTGCTTGTTGACGTGTCCTACCTTAGTATTCTCTGGTAGTCTTTGGTGTGCTTTTAAACCTAATAATTGACGAGGGTTCTTGGCATTGAGCTTCATCCGGAAACACAATGGTCGTCTCGAAGTAGCTCCATAGTCTCATGATAAGCTTCCTTTGTAGATGCGTAGACTCGATAATCTTCGAGTTCTCCTAAGTAAAGACCGGTCGGAGGATACGATTGTGTAAACGTATCATATACATAGAACATATGGCCCGATGGGGCATGATGAAAAGCGGATACGGAATCATTAATTGGTTTGGCAACAGCTGTAATCGAGTGAACAGAGTCACGGATTAACTTAGCTAATACTGAACGCCGGTGTTCCCATTCTTCGCTGAATTCTGTAGGAATAGATTCTGTCTGATCGCTCTCGACGGAAGTTTGTTTGTTAGAGTATACGAATTCAGAATGAGTAAAGATCTTTTTTACCTCCTTAACGATCGATGGAATGGATTTAAGCAGGGTTGTAATGTCGGGAATAGACAGATCTTCAACCTCAACCTGCATATTCTTGATGACCATATCCTTTTCTTCACTAATGGGGATGATAGCTTCCTCAATATTAAATTTGTAGTTCATTAACAATTCACCATCCTAATGATTTTTGGTTTAGAGCCACATCGTGCAGGGCCAATTTAATAGACTTAAATAAAAAGAGGGCGGACGATTATTTCGTCCGCCCCATCATCCTCGAGATCCATGTTTTCTAGCAATGTAAGTCTTTTATCGAGTTTTCGAAGTAATTCATCCCACTCGGTTTGAATTTCATGGACCTCACGCAAACCTTCCTTAATGTCAGCTGTGTATGACATATGAATGACCCCTTCGATTATAATTTGTATTTACTGATGATGATTTATTAAGTGCTCCTTGACGAGCTTGATGATCTCTTTATCATCAGCTGCACTTGAAACATCGACTGTTGATATATCGTTGGTGATGAGATTTGTTACGAGTATTCCGGTAGTTTTCGTAACACTCACAGATCCCCAGTAGATATCATCGTTATCCCAATCTTCGATATCCATTTTCTGATCCGCATTTACACAAGCAGAAAATTTAAAATTATCGAGATCCGGGTCCACCTGTTGCGGGGTATCGAAATCGAAGTCGAGTATAATATCATCGAGAAGTGACCTAATTTCATCAGACACTTCTGTTATTCTAGCAAAATTGCCGGTTAAGGATGCCTCCTTTAAATCCGTAGTGAGATCATCGATTCTCTGAGCTCTCTTTAAATTCTCTATTGATGGCATAGTATAAATCTCCCCCTATTAGATCATAATGATAGTACGGATAACAAAATAGGGCGCGTCAGCGCCCCGATATTAACGATCTCTTTAACCAAACTGTTCATATGATCCAAAACCAGTGCGTGGATAACTAGGAAGACCAGAGAAGCTGAATGATTGTGGAGCTGTCTGGAGCTCAATCAAATTAGACGAGAACTCAACCTTCATATCTACCCAAATCTCGTCGATGCGCGTACTGGTTACGACTTTTCCTTTGACATCTGAATCCCCGATACGCACATTGATTTCGTCAGGGATAGGCTGACCCTCGCGGATCATTAATGCTATTTCAAAACTTGCATTCATGCTGTAAATTGTCTCCTTTGACATTAAAAATTGAATTTCTTCTCTTCATAGAATCCGGTAGCTGGTGAAAAGGTAAATACACGACCATCTGGTAAATTATAAGAATCCGTAGCTTCATCCCATTCAGCTTCGCAACGGTTATCATCACATAAAGAGAAAATGTCACTAATGACACAACGACATATGGCGCAACGAGATACCATAATTAACACCCCCTTAGCATTGTGCATGGTCTGCCGGAAATATTTTATTGTAGTATGTTTCGCTACATTCTTCCGAACAGATACGTCGCTCTACTGATATATCAACAAAAGCAGTGTCTTCCTCACATACAGCACATGGCTTCAAGTCGCCACCAATTATTACATTTTCAATTACTTGAAGTGACTCACCAGTGATGCTATTAGCATATTTAATTTCAAATTTCACACGAAACTCCCCCTAATATCGTATAAAAGCAAAACAGGACGCGTCAGCGTCCTGCTCGTTTCTTCAAGACTGTAATGCTATCTCCATCGTACGAAACGTACTGGAATGGTCCTAGCGGTATTGGCGATTCAGTGACCAAAATCTTACCTAAGAATCGCAACGGTTGAGACATGTCTGTGATTACCCCCGGTTCAACATCCATTAGGTAACCTTTAAAGAAAACATCTTCATTTTCGTGAACAACGAATGCCTCGACAAAGTCTCCAGCTTGGGCCAATTCCAATTCTTTCATACAGCATATTCCTCTCTGGTTTAAAATATGGGTAGGGAGAATGATTCTCCTGTTACTAGGCTAATTTCTCGTACAATTTAGAAGGAAGATCCTTTTCCAGAACAAGAATCGCTAGGTTTTCGTATTCAGAACCTTTAATGCGCGTTGCTCTAGTCGGAGTCATGGACGAGTAATCGACAACAATATCACCATGAAGAATCATCATTGGTATAGTTAGCGATTTACCATTCTCATTTGTGAGAATGACTTTCAGGTCATCCGCATATTCAGCAGACGCATGAACAATGCTTAATTCTTCCATGATTGATTCTATGCGATCAGATGGCATTTCGTCAATTAAATCGTCGGTGTCAATTTCGACATAATTATCCGTATTTGGGTCGGCGTAGAAATATCCATAGGAACCACCATCCATATTATACATGTAATCATCATAATGGGGAACATCTGTTTGTAAATTTTCTTCTTCAATATCAGTTTCAACAGCATCGATATAAGTAGCATCTAAGTGATATGCTTTTGTTTCTTTGATAGACTCATCCTTCTTCGCTGTGAAGGTAGGCTTGAGATCATCGATGTTACCTACCTGGAACGTACATGGTAGGTAGGATCCGATGATATCTTTAGCATCCTTATCAGTAGAGCAGATACGAGTAAGTTCGCCGTCAACCTCTGCGAAAATACCAATACGCAGCTCACCATCTGGACCATTGTCTCTTACACGCTTAGCTGTCACAATTCCGTCATTCTCTTTTAGGATATCGATAATAGATTCAGCAGACTGACCATTTTGTTTGAAACCAAGAATCGTAAACGGTATATGCAGATCATCAGGACGCACGGTGCGATCCTTCTTCGATTTCTTAAGACCGGCATGTGCCATCGCGATGTAGAGTTGACCATTCTTACGATACGTTTTGTATGTGCCGTTCTTTACGTTTGCTGTAACGATATATTCAGCTGTCTTTGACTCACGACGGTAGAAAGACAACTCGCTAGGGATATCATCGATATGTCCTTCATAGTCAGCTTTACGTAGCTTAAGGCGAGTCTCTGTTGTTGCCGCGATATTAATCAACATACCTTCGTATGCAACAACCCATGGGAAACTGACTGCCTTGTTCTTGCCTTTTGAGTAAGCTACTTTGTAGGCTGCGGACGCGATTGAAGAGATGTCTGCATCGATGGAGAGGATTGCTCTCTGATATTTATCGAAGATGTGAGACATGAACTCTTTCAACTCATCTTCTTCAAGTTTCATATCACGCAAGCTTTGAAGTTCCTTGTTGTAGGACGTGAACAATGCTTTTACGATAGGACGGATGCGGTTCTCTTCAACCTTATCGGCATGGTCTGTGATCTCAAAGAAGAAATCGCGATAGCTACGCTTCTTATCTTCTTTAGTCTCCATCTCTTTGTATGACTTGAGGTAAGACTTCACAGCACGGCTAAGCATACCCAGTTGCGACTTGGATTCGAATACCTCTGCACCTTTGATTCCAGCATTAACTGCGCCCATGCTCCATGGCAACCAGTCAGGGGATTTGTTTGTGTTCACATACTTCGGAACTTTAGGGAACCAACCCGTCTTAGCGAAGTCGATAGCCCACCCTTGCATGAAACGAAGAATCTTCACGATCGTTTCGATTTGCTCAACACTGAATCCAAGCTGTTTCATCTTATCTTCGTTTTGCAGAAGATCCTTCCAAGTGGACGCCATGTTTGTGATTTGTCCAATTGTAGGTGCATCGTTAGTGATTGTATTCAAATCATACTCGTATAGCTCCTGACGGTTCACTGGACGTGCCTTTGCACTGAATCCTTCATCATACAGCATTGGCAGGTCTGTCTGTACGGCGTTAACGATCTCCTCGTTATCTACCATAGCGATACGGTCACCATCTGTGTCAGCACCACCCATACGTGGAAGTGTATCGTCATATGGATTCATGATGAGTAGATCGTTGTAGAAATATTCATAAGATGGAACTTCAACCGTATTAATCACAACAGCCTCACTCTCATGAATCAGCGGAGAGCGGAAGCCGGCATAGCGACCGATAGTGTTGTTGAAATAATGCTGACCAGCCTGCAGGACGGACTTACGTCCAAACATGCACTCGACAGCGGTAGCGATATAAGGATTGCAACCATCTACTGGAATACGACCACCTTTCATACGATCAATGAACTGTTCTTTCAATTGACGAATGGACTTCTGCACCCAACGCTCTTCGATCATATCTGGATTCTCATGAAGAACCTCGATGATCTTTTGAACCTTCGTGCCTGCACGCTGCATACGATCCTCGTAATCATCCTTAGACTCATCACCGGAATCAATCATGTTCAGGAATGCAAGTGCCTCTCCAGCATCAGTGAAGATACTGTCATGAAGCTTCTTGATCTCACGAGCGGCGAAGTTCTTCACGTTCACACCTTTGAGCGCTTGCCAATATTGATAACCCATGAATGTACGATTCGTTTTGCGTGGCTTCTGATACAATACGATCTCAAGGTTAACTTCATCGATACGCTTCGGATCGAAGTTACGCTTCCACATGGAATCTGTGAACATGATATCGGATTGGAAATTGTAGTAGTGAATCTCCTCACCATCAACAACGGTATAGAAATCCTTACCCATGCCTTTCCAGAAGCGCATGATCTTCTTGTCTGCAGATGAACGGTGATCGCTACCGTTGCAGTCTGTTGTTTCATATTGATGCTCATGTACGATAAGAAGTCCTTTGTTCAGACCCATACGTACCTGGAATGCAGACGGGATCTTCTTCCACAGTTCTGCGAACTCTTCGGATGCTTCATATGCAAGCTTAACGATACGATATTGCTCCAATGTTTGAAGCATGAATTTACGATCCTTCCTAGAGATCAAGTGAAGCTTTTGTGCTGTACGGATGGCTGCGGAAGGAAGGATTGTCCCTTGACCATCAAGTGGGTTATATGATTTTGTCATACCAGGAAGCGATTGAATGGACATCGACTTCTGGTCGTAGATTTCAACGTCATGTGTGCGCTCAATCTCATAGTCAGGCATTACGTCGAATGTATATTTCTCATCAGTGATCTCAATCGTCGACGATAATCCCAATCCTTCATGAGCGCGGATCTTTGCAATAACTTCATCTGTCGCAATCTCCATATTGAACGTTACATCGCGGCGGATCTCTGCAACATTAAGTGTTGTGTAGATAGCTTTACCTTGACGTACCTGTGATGGAGAACGTAGTGCGATACGCATTGCTTCTTCATATTGGTTACCATCTGCATCGTAGCGAAGAATCGTAAAACCCTTCTTAAGCAGATGAACGATGATGCTGAGCTCCTTACATTTACTCATGTCGACAACGACAAACTCGCGTGCCAGATTCACTGTCACTTCAACTTGTAGGAGCTCACCATTTTCATCTACGATAGGTTGATTCGTATTCTCGTCCTTCGCTACGATACTTTTGGTTTCTGTGTCATGAGAGAACGTACGGAACAAACGGTTCTCACTCGTCATGACTTCTTTGGAACGCATGAACTTCACATCGAAGTGTTTAGTATCGAATACTAGGCGATCGTTCTTCTCACCTTTGACGCGTACGAATTGCATTTCCTCTGCACGGATGATTCCTAGTTTATACTGATTTCTTTTCTTAGCCATGATTGATTATCTCCTTTGGTATGGGTATTGGTATAGGTTGATATTAAACTGCGCTCTTGGACTGTCGCTTCGTGTTCGTAATCCGGTACAACTCTTGCACAAGTTCACGCGGATTGTTTGTTGCAGATCCTAGAATCTTGGCGACCAACTGATCTACAGTCATGACAAGTTTCTTACCTGACTCCCAGGCTAAACACAGATGACGTGGTGGCAGACTATCGCTAGATGATTCTAGTGTGAATCCTGTAAGACTGAGTCTTGATACGATAGCATTATCTACACGACCATTCATGTGGATGAACTGGAATCGTATTGATCTGCGATTGATGACGGTGATGTGATATTCGCCGATGATACGACGACGCGTTTCAATCGCGGGCGGACCATCTGTTTGTATCTGCTCGATACGGGCTAGGTGAGGAGCAAGCATCTCCTTTACTCTTGATGCCTCCATCTCTTCGGCTCTCTTGATCGCATAATCGTGCGCCGCCTTCTTATCTGCAGATCGTTGCTCTCGGCGGCGCTCTAAGTGATTACGATACATAGCACTGATCTGCTTATCGCTACGTGTTTCATACCAGTACAATGGATAGGGAGAATACTTAACTAAGACATCGATCATTTCCTTTACCTCCCTACTTCTTAGGTGATAGACAACAGACATACTTCTTCATCCTCTCTTATTAGTGTGATGATACCAATGTTACAAATTACACCTACATCGTCTTAATACAAAGAACAGCATCTTCATCCGATAATCATCGTCTACGCGTAAGCGTATCGAATTGATGATAATAATCATCAGAAGAGATATCGCCAGGTGCCGTGTCAACGGCACCAATCCCTTGTGGGACATATATTTGACGATATTCTATCGAACTTGTACATCGTACCAGAACTGGTACAACCTGTAAGACGCGGTGTGGTTCTGCTTGAGAATTCGGATTATTATCCTCATCTCTCACCAAGATGCATTATCATCGTCGTCTACTCGATCGATATGCTTATCACAATCATCGTTAATGATTGATATCCGAGCGGCCCGATTGTATTCTCATGAGAATCTGATATCGTCATCTGCGTAGTGCAAATGCCCGGCTGTCGCCGGGACCCGGTCGGCTTGGGTGATGCGGATAGACTGGTTACCATACGCCGGTAGGCGGGATATCGATAACCGAGTCGCTGCCCCATCGCAAGCTTGGTGTAGGGTAAATGAGCGGAACCTCGTCCTAACCTAAGACCCTCTACGATTCGAGGGGTGCTGATATTACATATAGTCATTGCTAAGCACTGTGTACATGTAAGTGTCGATCGCCTGATCAACGGTCATAGATGAATCAAGCCCGTTGAAGAATTGGCGTATCTCTTTCCCGTAATTGGATCGTACTTCTTTTTCGCTGATGTTCATCATCGTTGAATAAGCCGATACGAATTTGGATAAGATGATAGGGTCGACAGCACCACGGTGCGGACGAGTATTTTCCTCTGATGTCTGAGCACTCACATTCTGCTCAGCCACATGAGATTTACGTTCAAGAACTTTGATCAGCGCTGGCTTAGCTTTGATTCGCTTAAGCGCAGCTACGACCAGTGCGATGTCGCCATCGCGGCCATTGATCAGTTTCTTGAAGAATTGTATTTGTGTGATGTAGGATGTTACACAGGATGTACCTGTGGACTCCTTGAAGATATGCATGTTGTAGTCCTTCTTGGACCAGCCAATAATGACACGTTTCCCACGTACCAAGAACTCAACTCTGGTATTGTCAGATTTGAGATACTTGACGAGGGGATGGTTTACTTGGACGATTGTGTCCTCGGTGAATAGGTCATCGTCATCCAAGTCTACAGCCGGCGTTTCCTGTGTCGATGCGGATGTTTCTTCTGACGTATCATCGTCATTAAGATCGCCACTCATAGCGTCGAACACATCGGATGCCTGCTCGCTGTCGCTCGCAGGTTGAGGTTTAGCGGATCCTTTAGCTTGCTCGATAGCCAAGAGTAGAGCAGCCTTCGTCATTTTGGAATATCCTTTGATGCCAAGAACCTTTGCTTCTTCTTTCAGGGATTTAACAGTGATTTGATTAGTCATGATAATAGTCTCCTTTTAATTTGGTTTATTATTAATATGGTATGGGTGAAGATAGACCCCACTTGCACATGGGGTCTGAGAATAGATTTAGATTATGCTAAATGAAGTACCTTACGCAGATGAGCGATTTGTGCCGGAGTCAGATCTACAATATCCTGACCTCCTTCTATAGGAGCAGCGGCAGTCTTTACGTCGATCTTATCTGCAGTCCAATTCAGACCATTGACGATCATGTGATTAACACCTTTGACTGCATTGGCCACGAGATCAACAGCTGCATCTACACCTACGTGCTGTACATTGGCTACGACGCGAATGCCATTAGCAGTAAGCTTGCGGATGCTGTTTTGTGTCACTTTTCGTGTCTCTGTTACTTCTTTTAATTCATTCATCAGATCTATCTTTGCTTGGCCAGCAGCTGTATTAATTTCAGCTAGGATCTCTTGCATACGACGCTTAAGGAAACCGTCTTTCTCTTCTAATTGCTTAATCTCATCTGCGTGTGCTTCCTTTGCTTGCTCTTCTGTTACCACAGTAGTTTCTTCTTTCACTTCACTCATCTCCTCATTGGTGGTCTTGGAGTTAACCAAGTCGCGGTACTTAGCCTCCATTGCGTCAAGTCTAGCATTCCATTTTTTGTTGTTTTCATCAAGAACCTCCTTAGTTGCGGTTGCTACCATGGATAGGACTTGCTCTCTAGTGAACAATGCCTCTGTTGTTGTACCGTTGTTAGTGTTCTTTGCGTTGTTCTTAGTCATGATTATATCTCCTTTCGCATAGCTCTGTAATCCATATTAGGTGTCTACTATGCAGTGCCAATATAAAGGCACAAGAAAGGACACCATCCATCTGCAGATGATGTCCTCGCCCTCTACCTTCATGCATGTGTATTAATAAATATCACGTTCATGTGCGTATAGATCCAGTAGTTCTTTCAGTGTCATGCCTGTGTACTTGCGTGTAGCCATAGCAATGGTTGACCAATTGTTTCTTACAATCTCAGGGGTAATACGACCGAATAATCCGTACTCTCTACGATACATATCGAACTCACGGAAGATACTGTCTTTATCCCATTTAGGCTTGCGGCCTGTAGGTGTAGTAATTGTCAATGTTTCAGTTGTCTCTGTCGTAGTAGTAGTGGTCGTTGTTGTATGCTCGATGTGGATGTCACCTGTGCGCACACCCTTCATGAGTAGGCTGCGTAGTTCATTTATATCTTTCATCATATCAATCATTGCACTGCTTTGTTCTGCGATGATATCCATAGTGTACTCTAATTGTCCACGAAGAGCATGTACCTCAGCGTTGTATGCAGACACACCAGAGTTGTGGTACTCATTCTTCTTAGCGAATGCTATATCCTCCATATCCTGCATCATTTGACGACGTGTTAAGTTCCACTTAGCTAAACGTTTATTTGTATTTGTCATTGTTCTCATAGTGGTAAAACCCTCCTTGGTATATTTAACCTTCAACTGGTGTAGTGCTTATATATGCATGGGTATTTATTTTTTTATAGTTTACCCATTGCTTCTTTTAGACAATCATAAAATGTACCCTTGTTCTTTTTCGGTGCGCTAATTGGTTTTGCCTTCTTTTCCATATAACGATTCATGAAATCAGGTAGTTCTACTGATGATGGTACAGGTGCGATAGATCCTTGCTGTTGAATTGGTGTAGCTATACTGACTAGGGGTCTGGAGTACCCAGTGATCCCCTTATCGTTAGCCACCATGGTTGTCATACGTCCATTAACTACTCTTCCAATTGCCATTCTCATAATTGACATCTCCTTTAGTATTAGTAGTCGTATCCGTCTTTGCGATCGCCAGTGAAACGGATTAGCTCTAGTAACTCACCATTGTTCAATGAGATTACACGGTATGATTCATCTCCTAAGTACTCTGAATACACAAACCCTTTCTGGTCGCAGTATCCTAGGAATTCAAGATGTGCCTTGTTCTTTAGTGCGTACCCATAACCCTTGTCTTTGTCTTTCTTCATTGTCGTTGTCTCCTCACATGGATTAGTTTATTGTGTGACCGGGTGGGGCATGAAACTACCCTATACCCCATCACATATATATATGGTGCTACTGCGCGGAAATATATATAATTTTTACCCCCTATACGATTTTACATTAAATGGTAATAGCGCCATGCAGATGATGGTACCGAAATGCCCGTAACGCCTTGATTCATCTAGGGTTACCGTGTATAATGCAGGTAAGTCCAAAAAACAATTATTCTGGTATATTGTCCTATGTAGTAATCCCCTGGTAAGACGACCCTCCCCCGGGTCGTTTTGCTTTTATATATATTGTCAATTGCGAGAATGTTATGTTACGATACGTTTGTAATAGTTTTTTCTCCTGATTGAATCAATATGGCTGTCGCTGTCGTCTACGCGACAGCCCTTTTTATAAATAACATGTCAGAATTGAGAGGGGTTATGAGGATGGAACTAAAAATTATTAAAGCGTTAGAGTTTGCTGACATGACTCTTGTAATCGGAGATAAGTTTATAGGCTCTATAGCGAGTATCAACTGGATAGAATCATTTGACGGCTCGGACGATTATAAGATCAAAGGCTCGTTCAGGTGTTACGTGATGGATCACGACGACGGGATAAAGGATCTGATGAGACGATCGAGCGAGATACCGATGGGTATATTCTATGGATCTGAGTCCGGTCATAGTTCAATAGAGCGCATAGATGGGCCGGTTCTTGTTGATTGTCGGCGCTATGCGGATACAAATGAGCAATTCGTCTACGATGAGTATAGGTTCAAAGCTAAGGGCGTAAACCGAGTGCCAGTACCGCAAGATCTAGAGATATCCGGATCTAAGGTGGCTACGGTTAGCGAAGAGCTTCAAAGACTGCTTCTATCGCGTACGAAAATTGGAGGAGAATATTAATATGGAAAATGAACAGAAGAAATTAACTGAGGATCAGGAGGCCGCTGTAAAGGCTGCGCAGGTGGTCGCCCTATTCCCTCTCGAGGATATAAGCAAGATGGAGCGACTTGTCGTATCGGAAATTGGTCGTCTAGGTAAAAGCCTAGAGCGTGTTACAGAGAAGATTGATCATACGAAAGAAGAAGTCTTGAGTCTAGAGAAACAGCGTAACAACATCATCCTCGATCTACAGGGTTTGATGATTGATGGCCTGGATAAGATCCCAGGCGCAACAGCTCGCCTCCTCGATCGAAACGAGGATTATCGCGGACTGCTGTCTCGCGCAAGTCTCAAATAGTTAAATATTAAATAGATTAATCACAACCCACCCAACACGCCGGACTAAACGCAGTCCGGCGTTACTCTTGTCTACTACCACGACTGACACATAGGTATACACATCGCAAACAATCTTCCTTAATTATATTCCTATTTTATATTCCTAAAATATAATGATCTAATATATACCTACATACCGAATATACTCCTGATTCCTATTCATTATTCTGGTACTGACTTCTTGAGTAATATTCTTAAACCTTATTCACGATTAGTATTCCTAATGAATAAGCATCTTCATGATTTATCTTCAATATTTTAACACCCCAAAACCCTTGACGAATAAGGAGTTTTCAAGTACGTTAGGGCATGAAGGGGGATGGACAATCTATGGGGAAAACAATTAGTTTTGGTATTCAAAAAGGTGGTTGTGGGAAGACCACAGTCACGGCAATGGTGGCGACAATTTTGTCGAGAATTGGCTTTAAGGTTTTGGCGGTCGATTACGACTCTCAGGGTAACCTCACGCAATTTCTGACACAGAGAGATCCGTACGACTTTACTAAGAAGACAGTATTCGAGGCATGCAAGGCATTGGACGCCAGACCGTACATTCATGAGATTAACGAAAATCTTTCGATTCTAACGGCCGAGGACTTCCTGGCAGGTCTCAACAGTTGGATCTACACCGAGTACGCAGCGCAGCTACAACGTGAAGGAAATACGGATAAGTATGCTCCCTCCAAGATCCTGATGAAGACATTGGAGACGGTTAAAGATGAGTATGATTTCATCTTAGTCGACCTCCCTCCTAACCTTGGTGAACTTACGATTAATGGTATGGCTGCCTCCGATTATGCAGTTGTAATCCTGCAGGCGGAGCCATTCTGTAAGTCATCTCTCGAGCGTTATCTAGAGACTCTTCAACATACGATTAATGTGATTAATCCAGACACCCGCCTACTCGGTATACTAACGGCGATGATCGATTCTAGATATCTGATGAGTCAGCACATCCTGGAGACGACTCGTGAGGAATACGGCGAACTTGTTTTTGATACAATTATTCGTCGTAAAGCTCGTGTCTTGGAATACACTTTCGAGGGTATCAGCAATTGGAATTATAAAGCTGATCGCGAAGCACAGCAGATGTATATATCACTCGTAGACGAGATTTTAAAACGAGGAGGTTATCCTAATGGCATCGAAGCTGGATCGCTGGAAGAAAATTTCCGCAAATAATACTACGTCTATAGAGAACCCAAACAAGGGTGAAATTATTGACCGAATCGGCACTCTACCGCCAGATGACGCGCATGACGTGCGTTTAAAGACAGAACCGGAATCAGGAATAGAATCAGGGAATACCCCTACTATTCCGGAATCATCTTCTGAAAATGAGAATAATAACATCACTCCTAAAGATGGAATACAAAATAGGAATATACTTGAGGAAGATGAAGAAGGAATAGATTCCGATAATAGTAATCAGGATCCTAATAACGATTCCACTTCTGATAATAAGAAATCCGAATCTACTCAGAATCTTGAAACTAGGAATACAAATAAGGAATATAAAAATGATTCCGATTCTAGGAATACAAAGAATACTCCTAATAACGGAGTAAATAAAAAGAATAAGAATAAAGAATCTTCACCAAGAATAGATTCTAAGAATACGAATAATATTCCGAGTGAAGGAGTAAGAACCGAGAATCAAAATCGTCTTGAAGAAGATGAGGGTGATTCGGAGTATCGACTCCATCAGTCAGGCGACGACGGAATGGGTCTAGCTCATCGTGTCAGCGGTAATGTGCTTAATTATGTACAGAATAAAGTAACGAAAGAAATGACGCACAAGAAGACAAGTTTTATGGCAAGCCTGCCCAATTTGGCGAAGCTGGAATTGTTTGATAACGCTCATGGTGGTCGAGTAAAGGGAGAGTTTCTTAACTCTCTTCTCGAAGAAGCCTTCGCGGAGCTCGAAAATGATCCGCAGTGGAAGAGGATATTAAACAAAGATATCGATCGTGTAATTGCTAGAATACGCAAGAAGAAGTAAAGAAGATGGTTGTTTAGGCGGAGTGTAGAAAGATAGCTTGGCAGATGGTATAATTAGGAGGACAAGTTATCGGTGGGCATGACACGGCGAACCTGAACCCGAAAGGGGGTGACGCCGTGTCATCTCTTATTAGTCTCCTGACACTGATTTTGGACCTGGGTGAGAAGTTAGTTAGTCTTACTGTTGGCGTAGTTGCTTTACGCGAGGTCTGGAAGAAGTTTCGTGGAAACAGAAAAAACCACCGGTAACAGGTAAGCGCCTTGTCCGGTGGTCTTTCTCTGATATGATCGCCGTGATATCTTGCCTGCTGCTCTTGTCGGAAAGAGATCTCAATGCTACCAACATTGGGGTCTCTTTTATTTATACCCGATAAGAGAACTCTCTATGCGTCTATTCTACTCCATTTTTCGTCGCGTCGCAAACAGTTTGAGACGACTAACGTTGATTTGACGACTTGTTGCGTCTGTCTGCTGTATCCTTGCGGCGGGACAATGACATCATGGATTCTCCGGCGACAGCCGGAGGCATTTATGATACACTTCTTCCTGAGAACTGAATATGCGTATGAGGACGTGATATTATGCTGCCGATACAGGTCGACCAAGTTCGAGCACTCTCTCAATCCGAAGGATTATTCGATCACGAGATTGCGGATCGGATGGGGTGTCATCGTACGACGGTTACTCGTTGTCGACTCAGATATGGAATACCTCATACCAATTTGGCGAATCGAAGAGACAAGATACAAACCTGCAAACGATGTGGGCAACAAGATTTGATCTATCGGAAAGACCGGATACTTAAGTATTGCGGATCATGCCGGGATACGATCGAGGATGAGCGACGAGAAAAGAAGCATCTTCGTGATGGAAACAAATCGAAAAAACATTCCGAAGGAATGTTGCTAACTTCGTAGTTTCAAGTAATAATAAAGATGACAAAGCCCTATCCTCGAAGTGACCAATGAAGCATCGTCGAGCGTGTAGGGCTTGTCGTCATACCATGAAAAGGTGGTGATTCTATGTCCGAACCGGTGAAGAAAAAGAAGAAGAAAAAGTCTCCAAAAAAGAAAGAAGCGTTTGACTTGGAGCTAGTCGACTTCGGAGACGAACCGGAAGAACTAGCGTCGCTCGCTGTTGTCACACAGGTGGACTCCATTGAGTTACCGTCCGTATGGGGACAGACCGCCGCGAATGTTGACGAGATCCGAAAAGCTCGATCGATGTATAACATGAAACACGGATTCCTCGCGAACGTACCGATGATCTGCAAGGATACTAAGTGTCCCTTGAAAGACGTTTGCTCTATCGCGCCAGGACAGCGACCAATGGGACAGCGATGTCCTGTAGAGATAGCTGCAATTATTACACTATACGATCGCTTCGTCGAAGCTCTGCAGGTAGGTGACGATTACTTCGCCCAATCACAGATCAAAGACTTAGTTGATACAGAGGTTAAGCTTCTACGTGCGGGAGGCGTTCTTGCTTCTGCCGATCATTTTATAGAGGATGTAGCGTTTACTGTTGACGGTAACGGAGATCCGGTTACAGCGCCGCAGCTTCATAAAGCGACAGAGTACGAAGAGAAACTACTCGCTCGCAAGAGGCAGATTCTTGGGGATCTGATGGCAACACGGAAATCCAAGAAAGAAGAAAAACAAGTGTCGGATCCTTCCTCATTCGCAAGTACATTAATGGCTAAAGCGATGAAGGCTATGCAGCAGATGCCTATCGTAGTTGATGGCGATTATGAGGATGTCAATTCTGACACAGTTGACGAGGAGGTTTAAGTTATGGGAGTAATGGGTCAATTGCTTCGTTCCAACATGGATGCAGCGACACAAGGACTGTTCTCAGATCAGGTACGACAAGGTGTAAAGACAGGTGTTCATTCTCTTGGACGGGGTACACCCGGCAGAGAGGCAGTGAGACAGAGTAGAAGAGATTTAGATATGGCACTAAAAGACCTGTCACCAGCTGAGCGTAAAGCAAGACTCGCTCCAGGAGCTAATACTGCAGAGGTTCAGGCTCTTCGTGATGCAGAAGCTATGCGGGCTGGTGAGATCACCGACGGAATCAAGTCGCTTGGTACTGCAGCAAAAGACTGGGCTCTAGGGCGTGACGTAGCTGATGGAAGAGCTATGACTCTGGCGAAACGCTATGGTGCAGTTGCCGCAGGATCTGTTGGACTCGGTACAGCCGGCCGATTCTTAACGGGCGGAGATATGACGCACGATAACCGAGGGAATCGTGATATCGCCGGAATTCCGTTTATCTAAGGAGTGATCTAGTATGATCGGTGGCCTAATTAGTGGAGTTTTTGGTGGGGCATGGACTGTAACAAAGAATGCCGGTCGTGCTGTCAGAGGTGGAACGAAACAGGTCAATGAGGCTGGCGAGCATATTACCCGATCTTCCATGGGTCGTTTAGTAGACGATATCAAGAAAAAGGGTGAGATCGTAAGGACTGGTGTTGACGGTCCCGGAAAGTATGGGAACGATTGGTTCGAGCGGCAGGGAAATCGTGTGAAGGCAACATTCGGTGTACTCAGTGACTCCACCTTAGGAGTCCTGGGACAGGGTGTGGGGTTTGCCGGCAAGAACACGGTTAAGTTGGGAGCCGGGGCTGCAGCTGCAGCCTTCGTCCCCACCGTTAAAGGTCTAGGTCACCTCACCAAGGGTACGATGGATCTTGTCGGAGATACCGCAATCAACGCGGCTGGTCTCGTTCACCATATGACGAAGTCGCCTTATGGATCTGCGGCGTTATTCGGAGCGCCTATCGCGCTAGCCTTTGGAAAAGGTGCGTTCGACGAATATGGTGGAACGAACATGAGAAAAGAAGCGATCCAAGCAACGATTCAAAATGGAGAGATTGAAGCTCTCCCAGGTATGGTTACGCCAAGCCCGCGTAGAATAGATAACTTTGGCGCAGATGGGGACCTGGTCTTTGCGATGCATAATATGAGGTGATCAAATGAGCGTAACCAGTTATGTTATGAAGAACATGAAAGGCATGGGTGGAGTGTCCGCTATGGCCGCAATTGGTGCTGGCGTAGATGGTGTCACGACTTACATGGGGCGTCGATCTGAACATCCAGATGAATCAACGACGACTAGCGCGGCTATCGCAGCTGGTACGGCTGCAGCATGGCTGGTAGCTGAACCGTTAATGTGGGGTATTACTCTGGCCGGAGCCGCTAGCACTTTAGGTAGGGAGTTTATTGATGAGGGACGGGAAAACCGTTTAGATAAAGCGGCTAATGCTAGCCGTGTCACAAATGAGAAGGGTGTAAATACCGGGACACTTGGCGGTCGATTCCATGACAGTCAGCAGGCGGCAACGATGCGCCAGCGGCAGATGGATATGATGCGTCAACATCGTCTTGCGACTGAGACGATCCTCGGGAGCGAGGCTCGGCAATTACATAGGTGACGATAATGCCACAGATCATTTCAAACCAAGATGCAGAAAATTTGCGGTTGTATACGGGGCTCGGTGTAGCCGGTGTAGGGTTAGGTGCTGCGACCGTTATGTACTCCAATTCAGCGAAGCCCAAACCGAAGCCCCAAAAGAAACCTAAAGGCCCGCAGCCAATACCATTCGACGCGAAGACACACACAGGGGTGATGGTCGGGATCGACAACGGTTTTGATTCTGACATGTACGATCTTGCCGTCAAGATGAATGACGTAACTGAAATGAATCGATATCAGGCAGATGCGAAAAAGAAATGGGAGGCACTGTCTCCAGACAGGCAAGCGAGTTATGACGGTTTTATTCGCGATCCCCTTGATGGTCATGGCCGAAAGCCTCGCCCGAAATGGAAGCAGACTGTGGCTAAAGCTGTGAAACGATTGTAGGTGAGGTTTAATGCAGATATTACAAAATGTCAGCGATGAAATCCTAAGCCCAGAAGAAAGGGCGCGCTGGCAAGACGAGTACGACCAGATGTATGACCAGACACAGAAGTGGATGAAGAAGTCCAAAGTGAAGTTTAGCCCAGAAGAGATGTATTATTTTACATTGATGAAGATCCCAAAACTTTGGGCAGCGGAAACCTTGAACTGGATCTGTCGTGATTACCAGGAACCAATGCTTCAAGAGATGGTGGACTCCAAAAGGGTTTCACTTCGCTTAGGGCGTCGTCTTGGGAAAACAGACTCAATGTGCGTTACGATTATGTATTATGCGACGACGCAGCCGAATAAGGCGCCAAACTCTGTTCAGTATAATATCCTAATCGTCACACCGTATGAGGACCAGATACAACTCATCTTCACCCGTCTGCGTCAGCTGATCGATATGTCGCAAGGCCAGATCGCCCCGAGCCGGGATATCGAGAACCATATCGAGTTACCAAATGGTACGATCATCCATGGTATGACTGCGGGCTCTAAGTCGGGGTCTGGCGCGGCGAATACGCGGGGTCAGCGTGCGGACTTGATTGTACTCGATGAAGCTGACTATTTAACAGAAAATGATATCACGAACATCATGAACATCCGTAACGAAGCGCCGGAGCGTATTCGTATGATCGTGGCATCTACACCATCTGGTCGACGTGATTCGTATTACAAGTGGTGTACAGGTGCGACATTGGCTTATACGGTTGACGAAGAGACGACTGCAGCAACAGGGCGGGTAACGTATCATCGAAAAATGAAAGGGTTCTTAACGAACTCCGATGGGACGGATAAGCTCAATCCTAAGGGTGGTAAGATTCGCGATGGTAATGGCTGGACGACAATCCACGCACCATCGACGGTAAACCCAGAGCTGCTTAAGATCAACCCAGATACCGGATTGACATATATCGAAGAGCTTCGTCTGGATCTTACAGAGCTACGGTTTACTCAGGAGGTTATGGCAGAGTTCGGTGAAAGTGTCTCTGGCGTATTCTTGAAAAAACATATTGACTTAGCTATCGATCTTGGTAAAAAATTAAGAGTAGATTATCGCACAACAGACTTCGAGCGGAATGGTCCTCGAATCTTGGGCGTTGACTGGGATAAATCAAAAGCTGATACCAACATGGTCGGCATGGAGTGGAATTACGAGCATAATAAATTTATTCCGTTCTTCCGGAAAGTTATCCCTCGGGGTGACTTTACTTACCAGAATGCCGTTCAAGCGATCAAGGATGCAGATAGAGAGTTTCAGTTTGATTTCGTAATGTGCGACGCCGGTCATGGCGAAAATCAGATCGAGCAGCTGAGACAGTGGTACATGAAGCATCCCGAGATGGGTAGCGCGAAGAAGATTGAGCGCGTGCATCTCGGCGAAAAGATCACGGTCTATGACCCGGTAACCAAAAGACCCGAGAAAAAGGATATCAAGCCGTTCATGGTTAACAATGCGGTATGGATGTTTGAGCGTGAGATGGTTGCTCTCAATCCATCAGACCGAGATACAATCACGCAATTTGAAGCCTACGAGGTTAAATCTTGGGGATCAAGTGGACGTCCGACGTACACAGATGAGAATGAACATATCCTCGACTGTATCGTGTTTTGTTTATTTGGCTTCATCAAGCACTTTGATGATATCTTGAAGGTTACCAAGGCGAGCGCCATCTTCGCATTGAAAAATGCGATCGATCGCCGTCAACGAGATAGTATCAAGAAAAGAGATATTACAACTCCGTCGCCAGAACAAAAACAGGCGGAGAGAGTTGCGAGAGCGCTAGGGGTACGTCCAAATCCCAATCGAGAGTCGGGATATTCTCCAGCACGAAGGAGTTTTGGAATGCCCTCAAGAAGATCCTTTTAGGTATTCTTGTCCGGAGACCGTGGCTGGACTCCATGTTTTATGATGGGAGAGTGAATAATATGCACCCTTGGGAGCGAGAGCTTCTAGAGTATCGTCCTCGACTCGGATTAAATCAAAACATCTTATCGACGATTGCCGAAAAGGAAGCCGGTGAAAAACTCTATGAGCCGTCTGTCGTCGCGAGACGTGCGGCGAACGTCCTGGGTTCGGATGTCGTTGATAATCTAATGGCGACATTATCGAGAGCATCAGATATACTGAGTAAGACGGACAAATGTCTAAGCAATAATCCAACTTACCAGAAGTATCGTGCCGCAAAGGATGAAGGGGATTTAATCGAGGCTAAGGATGTCATTTATGACAATATCAATAATATCAACGGTATTCCTCAGTTAGATGTCATTCCGATCCTTGAAGATTTAAAAGATGAAATGGAGAGTTATTTAGACTTCATGAATCGAGAACTCTTTGACGGCGAGGCCGATTACGATGATACGACGTCGATCCGAAAGAAGGAAGAGGACCTAGTTTCGAGCGTCCTGCGGTTAGAGTCGGAGGGGAAATCGGTGGATTATAGTCGGTTATCTACTCGAGTACAGGCGATCGCAGCGTGTGGAGATCGCACTGGCTGGTATCGAGACACTGTATCTCGGTGCGATTCTTACCTTACTTCAAAGATAAAGGATTACGCGTTGGACGATGTTGAGGGTCTTATGAGGTATTTAGATAAGACACCCGAGGAACATATTCCGCTCATGAAAGAGACTATGGAAGCTGCATATCGCAAGAGTGCGGCTCAGGCGATCGCTGCGTACGACAACATGGAGCGCGTCGGTGGAAAAGAATTCCGTGATTTTCTAGATAAGCAGATGTCAGAAACTCGAAAGAAAGTGCATACGGTTTATGACACTTTGCTGACCGGATATGATGATACTCCGGAGAGTCCTGGAGCCGAAGCCTTCAAGATGTTGTACCAACAGAATGCCGATCAAGTACCACAAACGTTTCAATACATGGTTGTCGAGAACATCGGTAACACCGTGTTGAACGCCGAGCAGACAGAGCATTATTTTAAAAACCTGCATGCAAAGAAAGAGGCGCAGGAATACAACAATCTCTTGTCACTGGTAGATGAGGAGTACGATCGCGGAAATCCGGATCGTGAGATTCCGCGATTCATAAAGACTCATCAACTTGAAGCTCCGGGTACTTATTGTGGGTAGCCCCGCGCATTGGCGCGACTACATATAGGGGTTAACAAAGCCTCACCCGTTTGTAGGAGATGATTTCCTATGGCAAACAACTTCTTCAACGCTATTCGTGGTAGTCAGATTAAAGACGGAGCTATCAAAGATGTACATCTCGCTGCTGATGCTGCGATTTCCGAATCCAAATTAGCTATTGATTGGGAGACGCGCGGTAATGAGATCTTGAGCAAGAAGCTCGTCGTTGACTTCGTCCAAGTTGATAACGTCGCTATCACCGCGTCGTCAGTCAGCGTAAATTTGACCGCCAAAGTGTCTGGGTCACCAGCTACAGCTGATGGAGAGCTTGGCCCGATTGTTCAAACGGGAAAGAACAAAGTCATTCTTCGCAACTCAACAACGGGCGATCCAATTATTGGTGAAGCCGGACGAGAGGTGTACGGTAGGCTGACACACGATGAAGCAGATTACATCGTTAAGTTCTACAGCCTTGATGCAATCGATGGGGAAGTTGAGCATACCTTTGCTGATGTTTCCGAAATCGATCTGCAGTTTCCACAGCGGTTTACGTTTAAGGATGTCGTTGAGACATTTGCAGCGAATGAGAAATTCGTTGACGGTGCCTCCGACATCTCATCCAGACTAGATCTGACTCAGCTGGCTAAGGACATCTTCGGATCGAGCTACCAGTATGATCATGATGGTGTGGCGAATAACGTAAAAACGGTGTTGGAGATGATCGCCGAAGAAACAAAAGCTCGCGAAGATGCAGACGAGGCCCTTGGCCTGCGTATCGACGCGATCGTCAAGCCTTATAGCGAAGATAAAGCAATTGGCACAGGTGATGCGCTGATTGGAAAAACTCGCTATACCTTGTCATCGCCAGAAGGTTTTGTTGTTGGAGCGAAGACGCTGTCTGTATATCTGAATGGTATGTTACAGATGATCGGACGCAATTACACCGAAGTTGCAGATGAAAGTGTGGCAACTAAAGGTGTAGCCATCGAGATGATGGCGCCATTCGAAGATGGGGACGTGTTCCAGCTACGCTGGTTCAAATAAATCTCAGTCTTCGTAATGCAGATCAACGACCCTCGGTTTTCATTGAGGGTCGTTTTTTGATTGCCAAGAGATGGCAGACAATGTATATTGTTCTTTAGGCATCGATGTCAATTCTGACAATGTTGTCCGCACTACGACGAAAGGGGGATCCTCATGTCACAAGCTATGTCCGAACGACAGGATGTCGAACAGGCGACACGTATTAAGTGCCGCTGGTGTGATCTCGCCGAAACCTGCGACAAGCGAGCAAGAAAAGAGAAGTACGAAAACGCAGGCTGGTCAACTCGTTGCACGATGACGCCAAAACGTGCAAAGAAAAAGAAGAAAAAGAAAGCAGCCTCTCAGAATTGACAATGTTACTATTGTCCTGTTGAAGACGGGCGTTGTATGATGGCATTGAGGGACAAAAATCCCGAGCAGCCTTTGAAGATAGGTGGTGGGACGAATGTACGATGAGTTCAATATCATCGATTGGCTGATCCCAGTAAACAAGTGGACCCGACCTGGTACGAAGATTACTCCTGGCGGTCTCGCGATCCACTGGACAGGCAATATCAACTTCGGTGCGGATGCAAAAGCTAACGCGAATTACTTCCACAATCTTAACGGATCGTATGCCTCAGCGCCATACATCTTGGATTCGGTCCGAACTTATCGTCTGTTTCCGGAGAACGAGATGGCTTACCATGTCGGGTCAAGTAATGGATATAAGACAGATCGGTTTGGTAACTACCCGAATGATAAGTTGATCGGTCTTGAGATCTGCGTGAATATGGACGGAGATTTTAAGACTACATACGATCGAGCAGTCGGGTTTGCGGCAGCTATCTTGAAGCGCTACGGTTGGGATCCTAAAAAACACATGGTCCGCCATTATGATGTCACAGGCAAAGATTGCCCGATGATGATGACAGACTATATCAAGGATCCGGCACACGTTCGCGCGAGCGTCAAATCGATGATTAAACGGAAGAAAGATGAAACGGACGCATCCTATGAAAAACGGATAGCGGAAGGTATCACCTTTATGAAGACATTAAACATCGGTGGCGTTACAGGTAATGCTTTGTGGGCTAAATTTGTTGCTGACGTTGGTGCTGCAATGTCTGGGAAAAAACCAGAATCGATCGAAGACAAGGTGGTGTACCACATGGGTAAATACTTTGCCGATGTAGACGACAATAGTTGGTCGGGCAAGATTGTGAATCAGGCTCACGAGATGAAGACTGCAAACGGTCAATCTTTGATGGGCGGTAGTACGGATGCGAAAGGTAAGCTCGTCGCAAGACCGAACGAGAATATTACTCGCGCTGAAACTGCAGCACTGATGATTCGCGCCATTAACTATGCCGTTGAACAAGCCAAGAAATAAGGAGGTGTAAACCATGCCTGTATTTACGGATTGGAGTACGGTTATCGCAGTAACACTGCTCATCGCATTTTTAACGGAGACAGTTGTGGAGGCTATTAAGACTCAGTTTTCCGTCCTCAGTGAAGGGAATATTCAACTTGTTTCTCTCGTGCTTGCTATCTTGCTCGCATTTTTAATGCAAGTAAGTTTGTTCGCGGAAGGTTCTGTAGGACTTAAGCTGGTCGGTTTTCTTATTATCGGCCTAGTCGCTTCTCGTGGGGCTAGCTACGCCCACAACTGGTTCGATAAGCTGCCAAGAAAATAATCAAACGGTTTGGAGGACGGGGTATTAACCCCGCCTTTTCAAACTTAGGGAGGTCGTCGAATGGCTCGGAAAATTTACGGACGCGGATGGTGGAGTCGTGTTAGGCTGCTCTGGAACAGAGACGAAGACGACGATTATTACGACGATGAAGATATCCAACCACCCGTATTCGAAGAAAAATTCTCCATCGGCGAAGCCCCTTCTAGTAGCGCACCACGAACCGGTGGCGGTGGGTCTGCTAAGCGTGATCCGGCTATGTCCATCATTAAGCGAATCGGGCTTGCGATGGGCGGAGATGGTGGGTCGACCGACTTTGTACCGCCTGAGTTTAACTTCGAAGATATCACCAACGCTTATAATTCCGAGGGGTATGTAAGGCAGGCGATCGATAAGTATATCGAGATGATGTTTAAAGCCGGCTGGCAATTCGTCGGGAAAAATCCTAATGCGACGGACTATGTGAAGATGCGCTTCCGCTTGATAGCCGAAGCTACTTCCATACCTACAAATCAGCTGTTCCTTGAGATTGCGGAGGATGTTGTAAAGTATTCCAATGTTATTGTCGCAAAGGCGCGGGCAAAGGATACGTCAATCTTCCAAGGTCTTAATGTCATGGGTGTCGGCGATAGTATGCCAGTAGCCGGATACTTCCCAATCAATGTTCAAACGATAAGCGTTAAACGGGACAAGTTTGGTGTAGTAAAAGGCTGGCAGCAAGAAGTCGATGGTCAGCAAGGGAAGGTTAAATTTAAACCGCAGGATATTGTACATATGTACTATAAGCGTGAAAAAGGGAAAGCCTTTGGGACACCTTTTCTCTTACCTGCACTAGATGACATTCGTGCGCTAAGGCAGATTGAGGAAAATGTACTACGCTTGGTTCACCGGAACCTGCACCCACTCTGGCATATTAAAGTGGGTCTTCCACAGCCAGAGCTGATGGCTGAACCTGGTGAGGTTGAAGAGGTTCGGAATGAAGTGGAGAACATGAGCGTTGAGGGTGGGCTTGTCACAAATGAGAGGGTAGAGATGAAAGCGATCGCGTCGAATCAGATCATTGACGCGAAAGAATATCTCAAACACTTTGAGGATCGGGTTTTCTCCGTCATGGGCGTTTCGGCGCTGATGATGGGACGCGGAAATACCGCAAACCGATCAACGGGTGATAATATCTCCGGCGAGTTCGTAGACCGCTGTAAAGCTTTCCAGCGCATTATGGCTACCTTTATTGACGAAGGCATGATCAAGGAGATTCTCATGGAAGGCGGCTTCGACCCCGTACTTAACCCGGATGATGCGGTGCGATTTATGTTTGAGGAGATCGACAAAGACTCACAAATCAAAATGGAAAACCAAGCGGTATATCTCTATGAGCATAACGCGGTTAGTGAAGACGAGATGCGTGAGATGATACGTCGTGATCCAATCGAGGATGGCGAGCAGCGAAGCCGGATGCATCTGCAGATGGTTACAATCGCGACCCTTCAAGCTGAGGCATCACTTGCTCCATCACCGACAACCGGTACAGCTGCAAGTGATCAGGATAAGAAGAAGGCCGCCACCGACAACAAAACAAAGCCCGCAAACCAACATGGTGTAAAGTCATCTCCAAAGAAAGCGACGAACAGCAGTGATCTTCGCTATCAGAAAGAGATGTTTACTGAATATACACAACTGAATGATGCTGTTAAATCATTAATTAAACGTCATTATCAGGAAAGCGGAGTATCCCACATCAATACGATTATGGCCGCGTTCCAGTATACAGAACGGAAAATGCTTAGTCTTACGATGGAACATTACGGCGAGTCAGTAGCTACAGTAATGGCGATCCCAACCAAACGGATGGTAAGTTCGATCCAGGATATTTTGATCAAGACGGTCAAAGAGATGACTGGTGATGAGGCGCTGAAACGCACGAGCGAAGTTGTGAATTCTATATTTGACGTTTATACAGACCGTGTTCATGATCTGACGACGAAGACCGCTGAAGTGTATCAATCACAGGAGGAGGTGGACGACGATGAGTAAAGCAGGCAATATCCCTCTGGAAGAATCGATCGTAAAAGGGCAGCCGATTCAGCTGCGACAAACAATCGAATTACAGTTCAGGGGTGGAGAGCTCGAAGGTCTTAAAGAGCAGAATAAGCAAATCATTTTGACTGAAAGTGCCGGATCATCCGCCGGCAAAAAGCGAAAGCTTCGTGTAACTGTTGAGGGTATTCATACGGGGATGACGAAGAATCTCACGTTCTACCCGGGGACCGCATTGGAGGCGAGCGTACCTACATGGACGACGCCACACTATAAACCGGTTCTGAAAAACCACAATAGTTATACGGAGCCCCTCGGTCGTATCGTATCTGCAGACTACGTGGAATCGACGCTAACAGATAAATACAACGTCCGTTTAATTTTAGAGTTGACCGATGAAGATGCAATTGATAAAGTTTTAGATGGAAGGTATTTAACCCTATCCGTCGGAGGATCTGCAAACAAGGTCAACTGCAGCGTGTGCGCTAAGAACATCGTCGAAGAAGGTTTCTGCGGACACTATCGCGGACGCAAATATGAGACGAAGACGGCGCATTGGATTATCGGTGAGTATACCGGTGATGAAATCTCCTTTGTTAACATGCCTGCGGACGTGCATTCTCAAGTCATCGCGGCTGAACTCGTAAGCGGTGAAGGAGGGAAGAACATGGATAAACCAGAAGAATCCGCAGCTGGAGCAACATCTGTCACTGAATCTGTTGACGATTCAGATCTTATAGATGGTATCCTCGGCGAAAATGCGGGGCAAGAAGACGACAAATCCTCTAATGATGTCAATTCTGACAATGGTACAAATGGAGATACAACGGAATCTGCTGATGATGATAATCAATCGGATGAGGCAGATAACGGCGAAGAACCAGGAAACCCAGAAGAAGACAAGAGTGATGTCAATTCTGACAATGCTCTGGAAGAAGATGTCGACGAAGATCTCCAACGTCAGCTCAAAGAAGCCAATGAAAAGATTCAAAATTTGGAGCAGAAGCTTGAGGAGTCCGAGGCTGACAATTTATTATTGTCTACCGAGGTAACCGAGGCCAAAGAAGAGAGTGAACGTTTGAAAGCCGAATTGCAGACGACTAAAGAGCATTTGCAATCAGCAGAGGACGAACGCAAAACCTTTGAATCGCAAAACCTCAAACTTGCTCAGTTTGCACGTAAGGCTTTGGCGGAGCGAGTAGTTGATCTTCGAATTATGCACGGCAAAGACAAACCAGAGGATCGAGAAACAGCATTGGCCGAATGGGCTAACTGCTCATCCAAGGTGTTACAGTCTAGCATTTCGGACTTGGTGAAGACACCACGAAACATCCCTGTCGTTGAGTCACCAGCTTATCTCGTAGACGAAGATGACGCGGTAGATGGCGACGGTGATTATGTAACAGAATCAACTGATAAGCCGGGCAAGTCAGAAAACAGAATGACCCTGGCAGATATGGAAGAGACAATGGTCTCCAAGATGTCAGAAAATTATAGTTCCTATCCGAAACGGAGGTAATGACAATGGCAGTATTTGAATCAACTGTTAAACGTAAGCCGGGAACTCGTTCCCATGCCGGCCGCTTATCTGTATCGGGTGGCGATAGCCCTGCAGGCCAGTGGCTAACCGACCCTAATCTACCTATCTTATTCCTTTACGATTACGGCGGTCCGGGACAAAAAGAAGTCGTTGTGTCTAAAGGCTTGCTCGTTGGTGTTACGCCGCAGCGATACAACGATGATTCGATCGGCTTTAAGAAAAACGCACTTACGATCGCAACAGATACAATTCGTCCTTTCGGTATGGCCCCATATAACTTTACAAAACACTGGGAAGATTTCTTGGATGGCAATCAACCTTCCGTTATCACCCGCGAATATGTAGAGCTTCCGTTACTACAAAATGCTACCGACGCTGCTACGGTTAAATACGGGGCTGCTTACAATGACGGTGCGGATAAGCTCCAAGCAAACGATCTTGTAACTTGGTCTCGTGACCCTCAGAACTTCGGTAAGATTGTGAAGTTCAATGAGTCAAAACATAAACTGTCCGATATCATCGGTCAAGTTGGTGAGGTTGAGGACGATCAAGAACCGCAAGGCTGGATGAAATGGGCTATGTGGGATGAAACAGCTCGTCGTGAAGACCAGGATGGCGTGCCGAATAAATCCGGGTACAATGCTCCGGGGGATGGCGGATATCCTTACGACCCTGAGTATGCTCGTCTTGGTAAGAACGGGGAGAATGGCTACTTCTCTCAGTACTACACAACTGAGGGTGATGCTACAGGTGTACCAGGTATCTTGGATGGTAAGAACCGTGCGATGACTGTTCACTCCCGTGATTTTAGTATCCCTGGCGGTACTACGGAAGGTACATTGGTGCAGTTTAACCTTGGCATGAAGAACATCATTGACGGCACTATGAAGCTGTTCATCAACAACATCGAGACGCCAGGCGCTCACGTAGAGCTTCGCGATGGTGTCGTAGCCTATGTTACAAAGGCAGATGATGCCGGTAAGAATGTTCGTATTGATTTCCGAGCTGAATTCTTCGGTACTCCAGCCGGATGGGATTATAAAGGATCCCTTGGAGCAGTTCGTATCTTGCTGAAATTCTAAATAAGATGGCGGGGGACAAAACTCCCCCGACTAGCTTATCAACTATACATCCCATGTGATCCGAAGGAGGATACATATAATGGCTAAAAATAATAAAGCGTTGCAGGAAAAATTGCGTACGAAAATGGAACGCAGAGAAGAGCTAACAGAGGCTGAAATCCGCGCAGTTGAATTAACTGAGGATGAGGTTGCAACCCTTAAAGATTTTGAGCGCATGATGGAAGGTGAGCTTCCAGAGAACGACTTCCGTTTGAGAGAGTTCTTGGCTACACCATCCGCACAGATCTTGATTCCTCGTGTTGTCGTTGGTGCTATGCGTGAAGCAGCTGAACCAATGTACATCGGTACAAAGATGCTTGAGAAGATCCGGTTGAAAAACGGTACCTCTAAAATCTTCCCTTCTATGGGCGTTATGAGAGCTTACGATGTGGCGGAAGGTCAAGAGATTCCGGAAGAAGGAATCGACTGGCAGACTCACGAGACACCTGAGGTTCGTGTCGGTAAATCCGGTTTGCGCCTAAGATTTACTGAGGAAGTAGTATCCGAATCTCAGTGGGATATCGTCAGCATGATGATCAAACAAGCTGGTCGTGCGATGGCTCGCCATAAAGAACAAAAAGCATTCTATCAATTCCGTAAGCACGGACATACTGTGTTCGATAACAAACAACGTATGGTTATTCCTGAGCTTGGAACGACCGGTCTTGATAAAGTGGGTAACTTCAACGATACGTTCTCTGCCGAGGACTTCTTGGATCTGATGATCGCAGTTATGGCGAATGAGTACACACCAACAGATCTGTTGATGCACCCATTGTCTTGGACTGTGTTTGCGAAGAACGAGCTGATGGGTTCACTACAGGCTAATCCTTACGGTAACTACCCTGCGAAAGGTAAGCCGACGGATATCGCATTGGGACCAGACTCCATCCAAGGTCGCTTGCCATTCAACTTCAACGTTCAATTGTCTCCGTTCATTCCTTTGGACAAGAAAGCGAAACGCTTCGATGTGTATGCGGTTGATCGTAACAACATCGGTGTCTTGCTGGTGAAAGATGACATGAAGGTCGAAGAGTGGGATGAGCCGGCTCGTGGTTTGAAAAACATGAAGATGATCGAACGCTATGGTATCGGTATCCTGAATCAGGGTAAAGCGATCGCTGTTGCGAAGAACATCAGCATGGATAAATCCTACGCAGAGCCAATCACAGTAAGAACAATCGATTAAGTGTCAATTCTGACAATGTAATAATAAACCTAAAATGAATGGAGTGTTCTTGGATGGCAGATGAACGAATTATCAAACTCGCGAGAGGGTATAACGGATTCTTCTGCCCCCAGACACGCTTTCATCTGATAGGCAACATTAAACCGCAGGCTCAATACCCTGCGGATTTGCCTTTATCGGACTCAATAAAGCGTGGTCTGCGGGGCGGTACATTAATCGATGTTAATAAGGTGTTCTCAAAAGAAGACCTTAGCTTGAAGGGTGTTCCGGTCGCAGTAGAAATTAAGCGAAATACCCCTTCGGTATCCCTCGATCCTGTGACGCTGAAACAAGCTGGCGAGGACGTTCAAGCTGGTGAATATGCTCAATCCGATAAAGATGCGACATCCTCAGTTGGGTTAGATCAAGAATCGCAGAATACTTCCCAATCAGTGTCTGGTACAGAAGGCGATGTGTTGTACGGAGAGCTGTCCGCACTTAGTAAGGAAGAAATCGATAACGGAAAGAGATCCGATCTGATCGATTTCATTAAGGGCAACGAAATCGATATGGCTGAACTGGACTTAAACTCCCGTTCGGGTATTGATGAAATCAAAGTCGCTTTGAGAAAGAAATTCGGTTACATCTAATCCAGTGAAGATGGGGTGATAGAACATGGGTAAAGGTCCTGTCGTTCTAACAACATCACCTGCGAGTTACGAGACCAGAGTGGCGACAACCGTATCTATTACGGCCGAATTTAGCGCAGATCTCGACCAGAGATATTTCAAAGATTACGTCTATCTAACCGACACGCACGGAGTTCGAATAGAGGGTCGTACAGCGTATCGAAGAAGAGTCTTGACGTTTACACCACTCACTCCGTTATCTCCGGGGATGTCTTATCAGTTTTTTATGATTGGCGATTCCGATCTCGATAATGATCAACCATCCGGATTACGAAGCATTCTAGGTGACCCGATGGCTGGTAACGTCGTTATTAATTTCACTACGGAGTCGGCGAAGTTACTCACCACACCAGACTTATCATCTCCTGCCAACGAATCTATTATTCGTTATAAACCTAGTTTTACTTGGCAATCAGTCGAGGAGGCTGCAGGTTATCAAATCCGAATCTCCAAATCGAATCGCTATGACACTCTAGTGTTTCCAGAAGAATTGTCAGGATTCCGTGTCGCAGATACGGTCATTGAGCCGGATGTAGATTGGCAAGACGGACTGCATTATTGGTCTGTTCGGAGTATGCGTAAGGATGGAACGGTTAGTGACTGGAGCCCGACATGGCAGTTTCATTACACCACGTTTGTCGAAAGACCTATCGTTGAAGATGATGCGCCACCAGTGGAGATTATGCATGAACCGATGGACCTCGATCTGGAGCTCGTGGATAGCTTCCCGGCTGCAGATGGGGCTGAGGTTCCGACAAATATTAAATCCATTTACTTCCGTGTGATCGGAGAAATAGACGTTTCACTTATAGATACTGATTCTCTATCTATCGTTGGGCATCACATTACCAATGATGACTACGAGGAATCTCATGAGCTTGTTAGTGGATCGTACGCGATCGTTCAGGACAAAGATGGTACGACTTATATCGTGTTTACGCCCGATCCATTACCGTCTGACGAGCCAGAACCAGAGCCAGAACCAGAGCCAGAACCAGAGCCGGAGCCAGAACCAGAGCCGGGACCAGAACCGGAACCAGAGCCGGATGTCGACACTCCTCCAGAAGGGCGGGTGAATCAACGATGAGCGTAGTTCAGTCATATAACGTCGGTGGCGTTATTGATGAGATTAAAAAGATTAACTTCCCTGCACATCTCTTTCCCCGTTTCACCAAGAGCTTCACCAAAGGTTTTGGTTCGGGGATAGCCGTTCCAGCCCTTCCTGGAACGTACAGCGTTGAGTATGTCTGCCCCACAGATATGGAGCTGATCAACATCTCTATCGCATGTTCGGGATATAGAGATGGAGATTACTGGGAGGCGTATTCAACCGACCCCGGTGAACCAGAGTATTGCTTAGTCGAGACGATGCCCACGAGAGAGATCGCGGAATCGATCAATATGGGCAACGTTTTATATATAGTCCATCGCCTACCTGCCGGCTCAAAAGTCAGATTTGATTTCCACAATGAATCCGGTACGAGTAAGACAGTGTGGCCAAGCTTGAGATTCTTACGATGATGAGGAGTGAATGAGAAATGTCTCTAAAACGAGCTAAATGGATCGAAGGTATTACAACCAGCCGCCGCATCCTTCGTGACCTATCTGAGATTATCACAACGGCAATTAAAGACGACGAAGGTCTCGTTAAGGCGGATGAGAACTGGGAGTTAATCTACCCACGTCCATTCGAGGAAGGCGATGTTGTTCGCGGTAAATTAGTAAAAGATACGACGGATTTAAAAAACCTACGATATATCCCCACAGGATCTCGATCTGAAACGATCAAACTTACTAGTACGGGAGATTCATCGGAAGTTACCCTGTCTGGAACGAATATTGTAGAGGGTAGCTTAGTAGTGAAGTCACTGAACGGCGTTGTTACATATGAAGCCGACACTGACTACAAATTCGTTACAGCGACTCGAAAGCTGACCTTGGTAGAAGGCGGGGGTATCCTGAGTGGAGCCGAGCTTATCGTTACTTACGATTATCGCTTTAGCAAAATTCTAGATACGGTTCCTGTTGTGGTCGAAAAAGTTCTCGATGCGCCTACAGTAGATCGTGTTGTGGCGAATTATGATTACAGCATTGACTACGCAGGCGGATTTGTTGATTTCGTCGTCCAACCTCCAAAAGCTGAACACTTTTCATTAACGTTTACCGAGATCACAGGAGTTGTAGGGCGTGAAGATCGTACGAAAATACAACTTGAACTTGATCCTATGATATCTTCGGGCCGCCGATTCAGATTGCCAATTGGTACAAAATCTATCGCGGCGAAGAAGGATTATCAAACTGTTGCAGCAGCGGTAAGCGGATTGAAAGGCACAGGTCAATTACCTTATACACTGGACAAAGTTGCGAAGAAGGTAACTTTTGATTCCGATGTATCCCTGCCATCAGGGCGGGGCGCACTGCTTGTATTCAATTGTTACGAGTTCAACAACGCATCAATGTCAACTGGTACACACCAACTGACTAGAGCACTTTTGGAACTGGATCCAACACCGGTTGGTAACAAGAAAGTGTATTCGATCTTGGGTACAAATAGCTCTCTCCAATTGAATGAGCTTGAGCCACATAGTGTTGAGCTGTATACCGAAAATACTGAACCTGTTCTAGAGTTACATCTAAGCGATCAAGATGCGAAGTATACACAGGTGGAGGCTATGGACTATATCGTGTCTTACGATAATCCAGCCATTAACTTCATCACTGAGCCATCCGATGAGTTTGTAGCTACGTTTAAATCTCGTGGCGCGATCGACCTTGAGCTAGGGCTAAGCAAGATCACTGATCGTGTTGTATTGAAGACAATCACACGCCCAGAATCTTCGCCGACAGGTTCAGTCGATAACGACTATGGCGCAATTGATCAGGCAAACAGTCTGGAGATGTATGTAGAGATTCAAAAGCCGAAGCGCCTCATTAATCCGGAGACAGGTCTTGAGCGTTATAACGATATTCGTGGAGCTCAAATTGGAACGCAGGATAATAATCACTTTATCCAGGTGCGGATGTTCGACCTATGGGATGATGCTATTCAGCAGCCGACGCGAATTTCATACAACGCAGATGGATCCGTTAAGGCCGAAGGTGCCTCGATCTCTAACTGGTCGAAATATGCTTGGTTCAAAGACTGGAAGGAATACTTGGTAGATGAGCTCGACGACGATGCCGGTATCTCTAACATGAACGACGGAATCATCTTTCAAGAGATCAAGACGAACGGTATCGACGATAACTTCCCGATTCAGTTTTGGCTGTCGACGAACAATAACCGTATCGCTATGATCCTGATGGGCGATCCCACGCTGGATCAGGACAATTTCTTGACTAGCTTTGCTTACCTCGGACGTATTCAACCGTTCTACGATACGCATTATCGGGTAAAGGTTGGCGAGGATGGTGAGGTAGTGAAAGATACAGGCGGTCAGCCGATTGTTGAGGAGATTCACGAATACTTCGGAAACGACGTGTCGGGTAACTTTGCAATTACAACCGGTTCGTCTACACTTCCAGCTGATATCGGCATTCCTCCAAAAGGTGAGGCTTATATCACAAATGTATCCGTCGCCTACAGTACGGGAGTTACTCCAGTACCTGGAGAGATGTTTGATAACACGGTGTACAGTTACTTGGTTACTTATCTTGCAGATGGTGGCGAATCGAAGCCTTCGAGTCTTAACTCGGGCAAGATCGTTGTTGGAAAGGTCGTGGCGACCGCTGGTCTGCCGACAAAAGGTATTTCGCTTAAGCTCCAATTCAATCTACCGGATGAAGCTACGGGCTATAAGATCTATCGTTTCCATGAAACGGCGAAGACGACATTCGACGCTATTCAGTCTATCAAGTATGAGAACTACAAACTGGTTAAGTCCGTGAGTAAAATGGACGCAGATCGTAACATTACTTTTATCGACGATGGAAACGATCTTCCAATGGAGCAGATGGATACAGTTGCTGGTACTCTAGTACTGATTAATAACTCTTGGAATCCAATGTATCGCTTTATCACAGGAGCTGTTCCGACTCCAAGGTCCTTCGAGTCCGTTGTTCGCGATAAGTACACCGGTTCCATTCTTGCCGTTAAATTCTCTGAGAAGTTTGGTATCGGTACAGGAACTGGAGTAAATGACATGGTGATGTATAAAACCAGATCCGGTCTAAAATATCAGCGTCATATCCCTGCGTTTATTACGACAGAAGAGTTCATGAAAAAAGAGAAGTCCGGACAGTCTCGTTATACCGGTAAATTCCACTTGAGTCCGATCTACGTCGAGCATAGCTACGACAAGCAGCGCGGTTGGCTCGATGGGGTTATGGCGGTAGATGATTCGGGTATTGCTCACCTAGACGAGTTGATCGTCGATAAGGATACACCACGTGAGGAAGTCTATAAATTCTTCCGAATTAACGCACCGTATAGCTTCTTGAACAACTCGTCGAACTACTCTTTCGGATTAGCTATCATCAAATCATCTCTTAGATGGACGAATAAATAAAAAGGAGTGAGACAGGATGCAACAGAATTTCGTATTTCGCTTCCTGTCCTCACCTTCCGATCCCCGGTTCGATAACTGGATTGATCAATCTCACATATTGACCTTTCTTAATTCCGAACCGGGAACCAATGCTCTGTTCAGCTTTCGCCCCTTTGGCTTATTACCGAGTCGAAAGGACGTCGACAATAAATTGGCAGACAGATTTAATTCCCGTGTTGTGGATCGAATTACATGGCAGACCGCCGACAAGCCCGCCCCCTCGGGTTTACCGGTTGAGGCGACCCCGTTCGCCGTCAGGTCTTACCATGAATCCGTGCTGCAGCACGGGTTTTTAGGTCTATTGAGAGAAGCTGAGGCTTTCGTTACTGGCTTGCTAACTATCTCGAGGCCCAAAGATCTGAATGCAAATGTAGCTTCGAGAAGAGCTGAGGCTGAGCTTTGGGATCGGATTGACACCCATATGCAAGGTAGGTATATCGTTGGCCGTAGACGCGAGACAATTAAGGACGCGTTATTCGAGATGATTTCCGAGTACGCTTCTCGCTCTAGACGAATGGGTGTGGAGGATCTGGCTCCATTAATCGCAAATAGTAAATACTTACCCCGCGAAGTAATCGATGTGGCCGAATTGTTATTTGCCGATCAGCTCACTATTCGCAAAGCTATTGTGGATGAAGTTACTCAAGCGGATAAGGAATTTATAGAGACACGCAAATTTCCAATACAGACAACATCCGATTCGATTATGAGAGAAACGATGAATGACAGACCTCATTTAGCTGCGGAAACGGACGACGCCCTAGCGGTAGGGCATTCGCGTTTACTAACATCCGTACGTCCGGTAATGAGGGGCGTATCATATAAGGGAGTGCTAGCAGCCGAAAAGCCGACGATGGAAGGCGTTCAAGTTTCACATTTATTAGTATCGACCCGAAAGGATAGTGAAGCATTTTTCGCTTGGGGGCGCAATGCGGAGCACCTAGATAGCAAAGAAGGATATCTAAAATCGAATCAGAACCTAGCTGAAACGCTGACGCACCAAGGTAATAAATTGACAGGTTCTTCTACCGCGGATCGATCGGATACAAAAGAGGTTACCAAGGGATCAGATACGAGGGTCGCAGATCACGGTCGGAGTGGCGAAAGTATTATTGAACGCCAACCTATTTTGGGAGGCAGGCATGCGGCAGAGTCTATAGTAAGCCGCGAACTACTATACGCAGACTACTCTACAACAGATCAAGCCCGAATTAGTTGGGAAAGAATCCTCGCTTATGGGGCGCCAATAAAAGACGGACACATCGAGTTACAAGGCGCCGAGGCAGACCGGCATGGATCTGGAGCGAAGATTGATCAGGAAGTTAAATACACTCTATTCTATGGCAGCCAGGCTATGATCGATCACACGAATATATTCGTGTCTTATGACGACAGCGAAATGTCAGGAGCTTTAATTAGCAATTGGAGACTTTACTTTGATCGAACCGGTCACAATGCTCGTATCAACGACGATGAGAATAATGTACAGGTTGAGCGAATCGGCAAGGGTTCTAGGTACGATGTTGATCCTACACTGCGTGTTGAGGACGACTCCTACAACGCAATGATCGCATGGAAGGATATGAAGATCGATAACACCGGAAAGAGATCGATGACAGTATCAGAGATGCTACTGTTCGATGACAAGATTCGAAAGAATAGTTGGCTTATGGCTCCCGATGTCCTGAAGGTGGATCCAGTAGATCTCAGTGCGAGGATTACCGAGGATGTGGGTATGCGACTGGAGAAGCTATCGAAGTCATCATGGATTATTCAGATGATTTTAAAGCTGGACGCTAATGAAAAAGCATCAATGCTGTTTGCTAATTGGGAGATGCTTAGAAAGATTGGAAAACAAAGCCGAATATCTAGTGGTTATTTGTTTTCGTTCTTGGCACAAATTGGGCAAGGTGGAGACACAGATCCAGAGATGCCAGGCGATCCAAGGACGTATCCGGCGCGAGTACATGATCCAAGTGTGAGAGCTGACAAAGAAACGAAGACTTTCGCTGAAATGTTCGATAAGCTTGCATCGTATGAGCATCTAGACGCACTATTCTTAGAGATTCTAGGGGGTGCGGAGGCTGAGCGGAATCTAGAGGCAGCTATCGAAAGGCTCGCTTCCGCAGATCGCACGGATTCCAAAAGTGCATTCATTCCCGAGGACCGAATATCGGCGAATACGGTAGGCGGAAGAGAGGCTGTCAGTAATGATAATGTGTTTGCAGATGATACAACTAAAAAAGACCGACTGTCACTGATCCACGAATATGCCACGGCGGACTCCGAAACGCTACACGCTGTCGTCAGTGAAATCATTATCTCTCACAATATCGAAAAACCAAGGGGTGCTATTAAACCCGACGGGTACCTCCTGACGAGCGACGGTTCCGCATGGGAAGACATCTGGAATAAATACTCTCCGGGTGTTGATATTATTGACGTACCTCATAGCGATTTTAATTATGAAACCCTGGCATCTCAGGTTTACGACCTAGAGACCGGCGTCCCAAAGAAAGCTATCGGGCCGATCAATAAGGCGGATGTTATTGTTCCGATCCCATTACATCATCCGCTGCCGCAGCATTTCGATCTAGGAATCGATGAGGTTCCTGTTGATAACTACGTCATCATCGATGTTATTCTCGCCATCAATTCACTTATGGAGAGATCGAAACTGCAGTATGCGGGGACGCCAGCGGAGATCGCGATGAGAGAGATGTTTTCCAAGCTTCACGCGTGGATTCAGGGCGCAGCGCCGGGGCATCCAGAATACAACCGTATGTATCGGTTTGCTCGATGGTACGCAGAGACCGTCGTCCTTAAGCTGAGTCGCCATGTACTGCATCGTACATACGACAAGTGGCTATCCGGATTTCATATTGGACAAGGATTAGGGTTAACGTACGACACATCCGGTTGGAGATACTACCCTGGGGCTAGCGTAATGCAGTCGACTGGGATTTACGATGTACTCTCTTTTGGCGTCGAAAGTTACATCGACGGCTCAATGACGATTCGGGGGTTCATCGACAACCCATCAGATGAAGGTACGCTCGATTTTTATATGAACGGTGATTTGATCTTTTCTAGGAAGGCTGCAGGTATCTTCCAAGAAACCTTCGATGTCCTGATGGGCGATAATTTATACGAATTCATTTTCCACGGAACTAGCGGAAGAGCATCCCTGTCGAGTTTAGAGATCGACGGAACCACATTTATGTCTGCATATACGACAAGCGATGACTCCGACACGAACGGCTTGAAGGCTCTTATGGAGCTGATCAAAATGTTACTTTCCTACTATGAACTTCACCATGGGGATGGTAAGATTAAAGGGATGCTGGAGTTACAACAGCGGAAGATGGTCAATAAAATATAGACTGTCAATTCTGACAATGTATAAATGAATACATGAGGAGGATTATTCATGAGTGGATATGTAAAGTATCAAGTTGAGCGTCGTCCAATAACGCCTGGTGGAAAAGTTATTCGTGGTTCACAACCGGGTGACTATGTTGCGATTCTTACGAATCCGGAGAACGTAGTACCAGCTACAGGCATACTAAACCAACCGGTCGATCTTGCATCGAGTTCGGGAGTTCAGGCTAAGTATATCCCTGTTGGATTTACGGGTCCTATACCGCCACTATCGACAGGATCATCGGCTGGAGCTAAATCACACGTTGTTGAAGTGATTGGCGAATGCTGGCTTGTTGCATCTACACACTTCTCCGTCGAATCTGCAACCGATGCAGCTGCGTCTTTGGCTAATGCCATTGGAGCGGAAAACGTTCGGATTGTTAAGGTTATCACAGGCAGAACTGAGTTCAAAATTTAATAGCGGGGCGGGCGATTATCTTGTCACTACTTAACAGAATCTCTAGCGGTTTCGTCTTCAAAGATGAGTTCGCAACCGATACGTTAAACGCAGTGTGGCAAGCATCCCCGAGTAACGACGCACGGTTTAGCTTAACCGAGAGATCCGGGGTTCTTCGTTTGAAACACGGAGACCCCGATCTCTTTATTCTGATGAACTCACCGCGTTTTGATTTCGTTTTTGAGATTGATACGGATTACGATCCAGTCCGGGCATCCGACCAGGGTGGTATCGTAGCATTCCGCGATCAGGAGACGAGAATCGAAATGCTTGAATACTACGACCCGATTAAAGGAACCTCGATGAAATTCAATAATCTGAGGATGATCCGTCGTTCCGATCTTTTTGAGGGATATGGTAGTAATGATGGCGGGAAAACGTGGGAGCTCATTGGGGTGTCGTATCTCAGCGCTCCGAAGATTGGAATGGTATTACACGGAGTACAAGAAGGACAGTCTGATACGATGGATGTATTGGAAGCCCGAATGTATCGAGACACAACCATTCAGATCGGTAACTTGAGTGAGGGGCTTGTCATTAAATTATTAAACGATAAGGGTGTCGAGATTGGAACACAGACCTGCAAGACCGACGAAGACTATGTAAAGATCGACGTTAGTAAGCAGACGTTTCCACTCGCAGGCTCTGTGAGGCTCTACGATACGACAGGGATGATGATCGCTGATACCGGCGTCATTTCCGATATGTGGGGCGGAGATGTCTTTTGGTACGGCATCAAACTAGATATTGAGATCGATGGTACACTACTTCGTCAGGATCGAGAATTCCAACTCGGCAGTATGCAATCGGGGATCATCGAGCGCAAGCTAGTTATCATTAACAACAACGATATTCCCGTCTACAATATTCGGGCGGCAATAGCGGCATACTCCGATTATAAGGGATGGGAATGGGCCGATATTACCGTAGAGACATATGGACAGCCGGGTGCGTACAAAGACACGGCCTACATAGGAACGATGCAGCCGAAAGAGAGAATCACCTTATGGATGAAAGTAACGAAACAGCCACAGCAGCAAATCGCCAGTTTGAGCGATTATAAGTTCCGAGTCACATTTGGAAGTGGGTGATAATCGATGGCATTGAAATTTGTACAGACAGGATATACCGGGAGCGGTGGCGCGTCCGGTGGAACGTACGATCACAATCTGTTAATAAACCGGGGATTGCCTGATCAGCATACGATCGAGTCAATCACAGGATTGCGAACCGCCCTAAATAAGAAATACGAAAAGCCGTTCTCGGGCATTCCGAAGACGGATCTCGCTTTCGATGTAGCGACAATGCATGACTTGGATGTGCTACGGACGACTGAGATTGTTGATCTTAGCTCTCAAATACTTGCTTTAGCCACAGAGGTTCAGCAAGCTCGTGGTAACGAAAGTAACTTGAAAGCTTATATCGACACTAAGGTGTCCTATGCAGACTGGTCTGGTGGTGGAGGCGGATCTGGTGGTGGTCACGTAGAATCGCAGGTCGGTTATCCGATCTACGAAGAACATCGGCCACAACAGGGGCAGAAAATATTCAAGCTACAGAAGACATTCCGTTTTGGAACACATCAGCTCGAAGTGTATACCAACGGTTTAAAGATGGTGGAGAATGATGATTACATTGAGCTGGACTCATCTACTGTTGAGTTTATCACTCCTCTCGAAGTGGATGATCTCGTCGTATTCCAAGTCCGGGCAGTTATCAACTCTGGATTGCATGAAGAGTATGTGGCCATACATGGACAGACGACATTTAAGTTGGCGAACCCGTATGGAATCAACCAAAATATTCTGCAGGTATTTCGTAATGGTGTGCTTTGCAGGAAGGGGCGCGACTACAAAGAAATTGATGACACAACAGTCGAATTCGCGTATCCGTTAAACGATCGGGATTACATTACGTTTAAGCAAGCTGGAGCTACAGATCCAATCGCTGGTACCGTGATGGAGTCGGAGATCGGGCGAGTCAAAATTAACTTGGGGTACACGACGATGCGACTACATGATTCTGTTCAGACTGCAGATACAGACTATCGAGATATGTATATAGACACATTTATAACACCGAACAATATCGATGAGCTTGCGAGCTTCCCTTATCTATACAAGGATTTTGGTGTTGAAGTACGGCCGATTACAACGACGATGACATCTAGTGAGGATTTCGAAAAAGGTATCGCTACAGAGGTGGATACACGTACGCATCCCGGCTCTATTCGCTTAAAGAACCAGGCCGGAGGATCTGAGGCCCACGACTTCGCCGCGTACACGATCGAGACCAGTGGTAATAAAGTGATACTTGATAGCCTTTTAATACTCACCAGAAATCGTGTCGATGTTTATTTTTACATCACGGATGTAGGAACAAAACGTGAATTGAAGGTTCGATTAACGCAAGGCGATGTGAGCACAGAACACTTACTCGGATCAACTACGGGCCACTACTTCGGTCTATCTGCAGAGCAGGACGCACAGGGTAGCGTTCACCTGGTCTATCACGAACAGGGGGTTGGTACGGGGAAAGTTAGATACGTGATCGTACGTGATGACGGTAGTCCGGCCATTCCATTAGGGGTAATTAGCGATCCGGCTTACGACGCAATGAATGCGGATATAGATATCGACAGCTCGGGTGAGGCGCATATTGTATTCATGAGTAAGCGAATTAATCCAAGCTATTTCAACATCGACTACCTCAAGATATCTGTTGGTGTGAAGTCAAGTGTCAAGGACGTTACTAGTTTCACCGCATTTGATGCAGTGAACCCCCGCATAGCTCTGTCAGACGATAAGGTTCATATCATTTATGAGAGTGTCGAAATAGACAAGAGAACCAAGAATCTTTTTTATAAATCCATCGAGGCGGATCTGATTGTAGGCGAATCTGCAATTACGACATCCACATCGTTCGATAATGTTATGCCAGATTTGGATGTTGACTCAATCGGCTCAATTAAGATCGTCTGGAGATCGAAAAGGTTGGGGTCTACATATGGTATCGATTTTTGTACGATCTCTCCAACCGGAGTAATCTCTTCGGTTAAAACATTGGCCACCGGTAGTTTCCAGGCGGGACGACCGCGGATTAGTATTGACTATGAGGATATTTCTCATATTGCATTCCACGCAAACGTTGCGAGGGTTGATACGGATAATATCATGTACTCTTACGTCTATCCGGATGGTTCTATATCTCCGCTAGTGGATATCGCCTCGGCTGCGGCTAATGAATTTACAGACCCCAATATTTATGCATATGGGGATCGACTAGTCGTTAGCTACTTAGGTACGATAGAAGGATTTAAGGTAGAGAAGAGTTTGGCTAATTACACTGGTATGGGGCGATACGATTTGGTTATCGACACGAAGACACCGGACGCTTCTTGGAACTGCATATCTATCGACTCTATAGTGCCGAACGGTAGTAACGTAAAAACGGAATATCGTGTTAGTAATGACGAAGTTGCTTGGTCGCCATGGAAGTCTTCCAGCAGCATTGCCGCCGACAAGAAGGTCGGAAGATATATGCAAGTTAGAATCACACTCTCTTCTACGGATTCAAATCTGACACCAGAAGTGAATGAAATCGCTGTGGAGTATCTGCCGACTTTCATAGAAGTTCAGTGTACCTCTCGAAAATCGGCAAAGGATGTAGACTCACTCATCGTTATAGCGAAGGCATCAGCAGGCGTAACCTTTAAAGTCTCACGAGATGGTGGGCTGAATTGGGCCGATGCGCAAGTAGAGACTGCGGTTAATATGCTAACTAAGCCAAATGGCAAGGAAGTTGTCGTAAAGGCAAAAATCGAAACAGGATCCAGGCTCGATGCGTGGGGACTGCTGTGGTAGGTGACCAAAGTGAATAAAATACTCAAGATGCTTCGGGGCGGAATGCAAAGCCATCTTATTGTTGCTGATATGCGCGGAATCGTTATCCCCGCAAAGACGACAGTCGACATCGATATGACAACGGGATACAACAAGATTTTATTAAAATCAATTGAGGTGTCTTGCCGAAAGAACCAGGATCTTCGCGTGGAGTTCTTTGAGGAAAGGCTGCGGGAGAATTCTAGGTACAACAGCGGAAATGTTACACAGGAGGCCTATGACGTTCTAGATCTTCCATTTGTGGATCAAGATGGCCAACAACAAATGTACTTACGGATTACCAATCTTGGATCGGTAGAGGCTGAATTCGATGTTGAAATTCGCGGCCTCGAACTAAAATAGGGGGTCTCGTATATGGCAGAATTCACTCCTCGGTGGGTTTATATTCCGTCAGACGGACAGACAGAGATCACGCTGTCATTACCGTATATAATGGGCGACGGAAGTTTAAAGGTTTATCTGAATGGCGAGATCCTCACAATCGACGTGGATTATGAAGAAGTTGATGACAAGAAGATTACCTTCTTATATCAATTGAGTCAGTACGATATAGTGATCGTGGAGCATCCTGTGCAGTTCCAATCAAAGACGGCAAAGATCGTCGGAGTTCCAGGTCGCAGTCTGTTTCAGAAAATTGGAACCGAAGAGCGCCTGAAAAAGAACCAGAGATACACGGCTTCTTTTTATTACGATGATAAGGTTATGGAGTTCTCTTTCATCACAAAGATGGACCCCTTTTACTCAACTGAGCGGATAATTCGTGGAGATTATCCTGATATGTTCAGTACGATAAAGAGTGAAACCATAGCGCTGCAGATATACATGACGAGTATTCTGGTGTCCGAGATTGCAGGAGATGAAGCGCTACAGGAGATCGAAAAGGCGAAAGAAGAGAATTCTCAGTTTCCATTCTATGTCCGCCAATTTGTTCGTTATAAAGTTGAATACAATCTACTAATGTCTATTTATTTTGCGATTTCAGGGAAGTCCTCTTCTGAGGGAACAGTACTTGGCGACATGGAAATTAATCGCCGGTGGGAGCTTGGTGATGTTAAAGATTTACTAGGGGAAGCGAGAAAGAACATTCGGGAGTGGGAGAAAATCCTCAGAGGATCAGAAGCGATGCGTATCGCTGCGGGAGCGTCACGTGGAGGATCTGCAGATCCGTACCCATTAAACACGCCTCGCCGGGTAGATTCGACCGAGTAGGAGAGTGATTAAAAATGGATATGAGATTAGAAATGGACCGAATTTTGAAGCAACATGGCCACCCTGTATTGCTGCAGCGGACGAGCCGGAAATTAAGATGTATTTGTTGGAACGAGAAACATCAGGAATCCGATCTTGAATTATATATCAGTATTATAAAGCCAGGGACGATACCGTCATCATGTCCACGATGTCTGGGAACCGGCCGCGTTTCTAGGATTGAGAGACACACGATCCGGCGTCATCAATCCGCACAAGCACTAATATTGCCGCAGCTAATACAGTCTGGTAGTCCGGGACTTGTCGCGTCAGATGCCAAGGTCTTTTATATGAGATACGATGTACATCCTCAAAAAGGAGATCTTATCTACGAAGTGGGTTGGGATAAACAGCGACCGACTCATTTACGACAGGCGTATGTTATACAATCCCCAGAAGACGTTCGCCTTGAAAAAGGTCGGATCGAATTTTATCATGTCGTCGCAAAGGAAGCGAACGTAGATACACCAATGAAGGGATTCGCGATACGACGTCTCGGATCGCTGCAGAACTACGAACCAGTAAGATAGGGGCTGTGCGGATGATTTACGACTTTCTTTATAATAAACCAGAGTCTGCTGCGCTCGGAAAATGCATCTATATCCTAGGTACCAGCATCGATGGCCCCCTATTCGAACCAGTCCAAATCAAAGGACCGGATCAAGCTATTAAGGTTTTTGGTGATCGAGATTCTGGTACGCTAGTTAGGGCTTTCGAGCAGGCATACGAACTACGACAGGACATATCAATCTTTTTAATGCGTATTACTGGAAAATCTGCTACATTGAAAATAGAAGGTTTAGATGTCCCGATGTTTGGGGATTTCTTAACGCTGAGAGCTATCAACGCCGGAGAGAAATACAACTCTATCAATATTCGAGTTGAGTATCGTCCGACAATTGACGAGTTCTCATTTATCATCAAGCATTTGGATGACATCATCGTCTACAATCTGCTGAACTATGGAACGATGGATGAACTGATTCAGGCGATCAATAATGATTGTAGAAGCGGTCTTCATACGTTACTTGCGACGACAGAATTAGGTGGTAAGTCACCGATCGACTTGTTTACCGCAATCGAACCTGATGGAGTAAATCTATCAGGTGGTGAGGATGGTGTGATCGTCTCAAAAGATGATCTATACATCGCGGCTGATACAGCGTATAATCTTCTGTTAGGAAAGGCCATTGATATAATCGTACCCGTCGGCATGTACGTCGATGACGTTCATCCGGCTGCATTGTATGGAAATGCCACTTACGGTAGCGCCTACTATGCGTCGAATCGAGACTATCTTCGTCTAGTCGATACGGAGAACGAGAATAAAGTGGTTTCCTTTCATGAGCAGCTGATAGAATTCTGTCGCGCTCAATTCTCTCTAGGGATGATGACGCATGGCATTATAGGAATACGTCCACTCGATGTCATTCCTGACAATGTCGAATATGATTCGTCATACATCCTCCGGTTGGTGGAAGCGACCGCATTCAGGGATCGACACGGATTTGTAGACTTCAAAAATGGACAGTACAGCGACAAGGGGTATTTTATTACAGTCTTCGCTTCGGAGTTTGTGTTCCAACAAGATACCGAAACCGAATACTTCGATAGTGGTGCTGTTGTGTACGGTGCGTTAATGGCTGGACGATTTGAAACGACGACGAACACGAAACTCCCAGAGAGTATAAGACTAAGGTATGAATTGAGCAACGATAGTCTTAGAGATCTATCAAAACTTGGAGTAACCGGATGTAAAGTCAGCGTTCGTCACGGACTGGTCGTTTATAGCGGCGTCACAGCGGCTCATTGGGCGAACGATTTGCACAACGTGTCAAATGTGAGAATGATACAAAGTGCATTGTCCGCAGTCAATGAAGTTATCGAAAGAGTCACGGAAGAGGATTATGAACCATCTATTCGTCGAAGGATCCTTGATGATGAAATAAAAGACCGGATGAAGATATTATCCGATGCCGAGATCGTAACGGGGTACGATTATCAAGTTCTTCTCGACAATAGTAATTCGCAGGGGGCGATTGTTCTGAAACTCAAGACGAAATATTCGGTAGAGGCGATTGGAACATCTGCACAAATTTCTTATAGCGGAGGCGCGAGATATGAATAGTCCCCTCTTGAAGACGTATACGTCAAAGGGAAACTTGGATTTGGACGGATTTACGAATGCCGTATCCTCGCTTTTAAAAAGAGCGTGGGGTGAGGACTGGGGAGAGCTTGTTCATGACGAGCCTACCGGCAACGATCCTGATAAAGTGACGTTGCCTAAGATTACATATGACTCGAATAGTCGAGTCAGATCGAAAACCCATAAAGCTCTAGATCCGATCAAGTTCAATCAGTTTCGTGAAGGAAACGAAAGCGTGGAGCTGTACAGAATGTGGTTTGACGTTTTGGTGGATTTCAAATTCTATCACGCCACCAACCGGGAAGCCAGACTACTTCTCGAAGAGTTTGAAGACTTTATATTCACTTACAAAGATCATTTTAGAGATCTTGGGGTCTCAGATATCATTTGGGAAGAGGAATTACCCCCACAGGTTGTCTCGAGATTCGGAGCTAAAATGCTTCCTGAGCGAACGCTCCGTTACCTCGTACGCATAGAGCGAATTACTGAACTTCGCTCAAAAATAATATCCGATGTTATCACGGACGTGAAGTCTAGCGATGGTACCTCGAGTAAGCCTCAAGGGAAAACGCTGATGGAGAACTACCGTGAACTTAACAGGAAGTTGTAAGGAGGACTGTTCCAATGGCTAATTTTCAAGATGAATATGGTAACCTTCCGGGACATAATATTCAATTCCGCGATGGGAACCTGAACTTGCCAAATGATGCTAATCCAGCTGATACGGAGTCTATCTTGTTCTTGGGGACCGCAACTGATGGTCCAGTGTACCAACCGGTTCGCGTAACTCCAGACAACGCATCTTTGTTTGGACGCATGACTCACCCGAATGGTGTAGCAAACGGAGCAACATTGCTGTCGGCATTCGAAGAAGCCTGGAACGCTGGAGCACGCGACATTCGCTTGATGCGTATTTCTGGTAAGGTTGCGAAATCGCAACTTCGCGGAGCTTCTCGTACAAAGACCGTTGAACATATTGTTACAAAGGTTGTTGGCGTATCTCAAGGTAACGCTGCACAGACTGTAACATTACCTCACGGTGGGATTGATCTTTCCTCCCTTGTTATTAGTGCTAACGGTGTAATCTTGCCGACGAGTACCTATACAGCTGAGGCTGGAACAGAAGAGAATCTACAGACAAGCGAGCCTGGAGTAAAGGCGACGGTTGAGTTCAAAGAAAACATTGCAGACATGGAAGCGGACGTTATTGTCAGCTACGATTATGCATATGTCGATGCAGAAGGTGAAGCTGGAGTTTCGCAAGCGGACACGAACGTAGACGAAACGGGTCAACCGATCGTGCTAGCTGGCGCACCAAAAGCGTTTAATTTGGACCACCAACCAAAAACGGGATTGAAGCTGTACATCGAGGGATCTGAGATCACGAATCCTTCAACCCCGATGCAACCAATCTTCATCGTAAACGCGGTAGGTAAGACAGTAACCATTAACAGTACTGACAAGATTGCCCGCGGCCTAACTGTTGAGGTGAGTTACGCTTACGATGAAGTTGTCGTAGAGACTCCAACGATTGAACTTGAGTCCGTTAACGGTGGTAATGTCTATAATCAAATGACCAACGATGTCACAATTGAGAATGGCATTTCTAAAGTAACTATCGTCAAGCCGGACTCGAAGAAGGCGTTGATGAGTGAAGCTCCGATGACGTTCGCTTCAACGAACTACCCAAGCTTCCAGCTGCTAGTGAATGCGATTAACAGTCATCGTGATAACGGTGGAACTGTCCGCGCATACACGAACTTCCCAGACGAGCTAACAAGCACGCTGGAAGTGAAGCCAACGACATTCTTCTCTGGCGGTAACGACGAGATCGGTCTGTCAAAAGAAGAGCTCTACAAACGTCTTGGCGGTGAAACCGATGCGGAAGGTTATGTTACGACGCAGGGTGCATATCAGCTGCTGGAAAACTACACAGTTGATTATATCGTGCCGATCGGAGTACATGCCGACGATAAGTTGATTGGTAAGCATGACAATTTCGCATACCAACTCGCTCTCGCATGTGCTGTAATCTCGCATTACAACAGTGTAACGATGGGCTTGATCTCAACATCCTCTCCTAGTGACATCTCCCTAAGAGGCGTACAAGAGCACGTTAACAAACTGCTCACGCTAGAGAACAATTACTACATGAGGGATCGCTTCGGTAATGAGATCAAGGATGGGGAAGGAAACCGTATTGATTTGGGTCAATACATCCACATCAATGCCGGTCCTGATGTCATCGTATCCAATACACGTATTGGGTTGACCGCATCAAACAATGGCGCAGCGTATCTCGGTATGGTGTCGAAGTTGCCAACGCAATCCGCACCTACGAACAAGATTATCCCGAACGCGCTAAGCTTGCGTTACGAGTATTCTCAGGCTCAATTGAACAAGCTCACCGAAGCTCGATTCTTGACCCTGAAATACAAAAACAACAAGCAGAATGTCGCTGTTGTAGACGCTATGACTGCAGCTCATGTGGGTAGTGACTACACCCGGGTTTCAACAGCTCGTATCGTGAAGGAAGCTTGCAACATCATCCGTGAGGTTGCAGATCCGTACATCGGTGAACCAAACGATGCAGCTAACCGTAATGCGCTGACGGCCGCGATCGCTAAAGAACTTGATAAGATGAAAGAAGGTAAGGCACTTCTATCTTACGACTTCCAGATCGTAGCAACGCCGCAAATGGAGCTGATGGGTGAAGCTTCTATCGAACTCGGTCTGCAAGCTCCTAAAGAGTTGCGGAAACTGACGACGATTGTCAGCCTGACTGTATAATATCGGGCCGGGACATGATCCCGGCCTAATCCCCTCGCAAGGAGGACAATAACATGTCTACTCAATACGCGAAGACTCTTACAAGTTTTTCCGGTGCAGATCTACAAGTAAACTTCGGACCGAAGATCATTGGTGAACTGCAGCAAATTTCATGGGGCATTAAGCGTGAGAAGGCCCCAGTGTTTACACTTGGATCCGCAGATGCTCGCTCGTTCTCTCGCGGTAAGCGTGGAATCGGTGGTAGCCTCCAAATGTTAAACTTCAACCGTGACGCATTGATTAAGGAATTGGTTGACGATCCTAACGTATGGAATCGTTTAGCGCCAGGCGCAATGTTTACAGCAGCTGGTAACTTGAGTAAGCGTGGTTCCGAGGTGTTCAACGACGCCTTGACACTAGCTGGTTGGAATAAGAAATCCAACTCAACCAATAACCAATCCTCTGGCTCTGACGAGTATGGATTTACTGATAATCCAAACACAGCGATTGAGCCTAGCATTCAATCGGGTAACAACGGCGCTCAAATCCGTGTACCATCGGGATTCGGCGTAATCCGTGCGGAGAATATCGTTTATGCTGATATGATTCCTCCGTTCGATGCGACGATGACGTTTGCGAATGAGTATGGACAAGCTGCGTTCCAGAAGATCTACGATATCGACATCATGGATGAGTCCAGCGGCATGAGCGTTGACTCTATCGTGATGGAAAGACAAATGGGCTTTGTGGCTCGTCGTATCTCTCCTCTAATGGAGGGTGTATACTACCGCGATGGAAGCGGAAATATCGGCGGCAAAGAAGTTTACGCTTAAGCCCTGATATAAAAAGACAAGCCCGACAATGCGTCGGGCTTGATTTGTATGGAGGCGAGAATTTTGTCCGTACCTCAAAATTATTTAATTATGACTCAAGACCAGATGGCAAAAGAGTTAGCCCGCCTGCAGTCCAGTTGGACGCCAGGAGATACGGAGACAGCCAAGCGCGGAGAACAATTGCGCATGGCTGCAGCAATGAAAGGCTATAACACTCTTAGTATTGAGCAGGAGTCTTACAAGATTCAAGGAAAAGCTTTTGGTGACGAACAGCGAGCCGGATACAACAAAACGATGCAGACGATCAATATCGCTAAGGATATAGCTGAGCAAATGAAGAAGTTTGAGCAGACAAAGGATCAGAAGTATCATCAAGCCGCACAGAATGCTCGTATGGAAGCCGCAAGCAAAGGTCTGTCGCTAAGAGATATTGAAGGGTACGCTCAGCAATATAAAGATCCTGCTCACGCAGAGCCTTCACAGGATAAGATCGATTACGCTATGAAGAATTACGGACAAGCCGCATACTACGCAGGTAAGATTGCAGAGAACATGCGTAAATATAAATTGATTGAATCCGACAGTTCGTTATCGGATGCGACGAAGAAGGCACAGCTAGCCGCCCTTCATCAGTCCAGTCAAAATCTTCGAATTGCAGCCCTAAACGAAGGATTGGATATCTGGGAATTGGAAGAGATGGCGTATTCGTATCGACACAATGGTGCGAAGATGCCTGCAAGTCACAAAAAGGCTGCAGCCACTTATATAGATCCTCTCATTCAAAACTTTCAAAATAGCTCGAAGGTTCAGCAAGTAGGTACGACAGGTGAGGCGGCCGTCCGCAACAAAGGTCGGATGTCAAAGAACGCTTACGGTGCAACATATAGTGGGGCGGACATGGTTGTTTACATGGGCTTTCCAGGAACGAAACCGATCTATGTCGGCGTCGCGACAACACTCACCTACACGACGTATCGAGAGAAGAAACAGATCCGTACAGTTGGGCGGATATCAGCTCGTGGATTCTCAAAAGGGCCGCGGACGATATCTGGCAAGATGATCTTTACGGTAATGAATGAGCATTTCATTGAGCAAATTAAGCGACAGATTTATTACATGCGAGACATAGATCACATGATGATGGATGAGTTGCCGCTATTCGATATACTCGTTATGTTTGGTAACGAGTACGGGAGTGCATCTGGTATGGTTATATCCGGTTGCACGATCGTCGATGAGCAAAAGACGCTGTCGATCGAGGAGTTTCTGATCGAGAATATCTTTACGTACTTAGCTCGAAAGATAAGTCCGATGAAGGATTTCTACGCATCTGCAGAAAAGGAATACAATCCGTCGCAGTGGATTGGGTCAATCCTCAATGCTAAAGGTAACGAAATGATCGCCAAGTTCGATATCGATGAGCTGATTCTCTACGAACAGGCTGGAGATCTCAGCAAGGATAATCCATTTACGACATCGCCCGAGAAGTGGCAGTATACGTGGATGGATGGAATTGCGCAGATCGAGCAGGGTGCAGATCCCAAAACACCTCCGGCGCTAGTCCTAGTTCAGGTCTATGACAGTACGCAGAAAAAGTACGTAACCCAAGGGGCGGTCCAACTTACGATCAATGGCGGGGTTGTGGGTGCGGCGACGGGCAAGGAGCACTCGACATCAACCTTTAGTGGGAAGTTAGATTCATCGCTATATAAAACACAGGGGTCTGTCGTCCCAGGCTTCGTTATGGACGTTGATGTAAATCGTAATGTAAGTCTTAAAGTCGAATTTACAAGCTCTGTGTACAAGGCCGCAACCGGTAGCGTATATATTTCTGGCAATGCAGCGTACGTCAGAATTACAACATCAATGAATGCCGGTAAAGAGCCACCAAAGGATACAGAGCAGGAGATCACGGCTGTAGCAGTATGGCCTAACTCTAGCTGGAAGCCTAACGAACATAGTTACGAAAACTGGATCGATTTAAACAAGATTGTAGTTAAGCCTCCGAGTAACCTTAAGATCAATAAAGGCTTGATCCCATCGAGTAAGGACGTAGGTGATTACGCGAAGTTATCTGGAATCAAAGCACAAATCGGCGTTTATCGTGGAAGCAATCATTCATTAAAAGCGAATTGGCCGGTTCAAGTAGAATGGGCCCTTTATGATTCTTATGTTAATAAATCGAACAACCTTCTTAACTGGCATAACTACGACCTATGGGATCGACTGGATCAAAAGGTCAGTATGAAAAGTACGACTGCAACGCCGAAATTAAAAAAGGGATCTGGTGTCTGGGATATGAAGACGGACTCGACAGGAATCCTGACAATAGAGCCGGAGAAATTGTTCAAAACGATAAGTAAGAAGGGTGCCGAAATCGACTGGAGTGATATGCCGTCGAATATCGTCCTCGTCTTCACTGTAACTACGAAAACTGCAAACGGATCTATGTTCCCAGGGGCATGTATGTTCAGCTTCCGTAAGCCGAACTAGGGAGAGGAGTATCAAGATGACGAAAAGAATTCCACAGGGTGTTCGGTGGGTCGATAATGGACGCCCCCAAAATGAGTATCAGTTATTTCCGGAAGAATACTTCTCAGCAGCTGACGCGACGATTTACTTCGGAGATATCTGGATGGACGATATTACAAACCTACAGTTCGGTCTAGTTGAAAAGACGAATCCTTTATTCGGTTATGCAGATAAGACGTGGGCCCACTTCATGAGGGGTAGTCGATTGGTGACGGGATCCTTTCGAATCGCTTTTCGTGAGGCTGGATTTATGTATACGGTAATAGACCATATTGGTCAGCTCAAAAGTTCACGCCCAACACTCTCATTTTTGCTGGCGGGAGAAGAGCGACCAAAGTGGTATGGTGACGTAAAGCAGAGACTAGAAGAAGTTATCGGCGGATGGCAAAGCAGTAAGGCGGCGAAGAAAAAGACAAGAAAGGTTCCTCGCTGGACGTCTGCAACTCTCAAAAAGGGTATGGTAAGTGACGAGGTTATGCAGCTACAGATTAGCCTTTATGGTCGTGGGTTCTACAATGGAGTTATTGAAGGGAAGTATGATGACGAAACAGTGGCGGCGGTAAAGGCATACCAGAAGTCTAAAGGTTACGCCGTAACCGGCATTGCGGATGCGAAGATCAAAGATGACTTCTCCGATGTGGAGACATACGTCGTTCCAAATGAGGATTACGGGAGCGTAACACCTAATGGTCAGGCGGAACCTCGTATGGTAGAATATGAGAAGAATGTGTGGGGTTACGATACGGTGAAGCGTGCCGACGATGTTCGGAATCAAGACACATATTTCTACAGAGGGCGAACGACGGAGATTAACGGATTTCATCCGGAGTGGCTCTTTCAAAATGGTATCGATATTTACATCAACTATGGACCGCTAGACGAGTTCGTTAAAGGAAGAGATAAAATTTTGCAAGAGGCTACCTTCAATACGACGGTTAAGGCGATCCGCAATGTTCAGTTGACTGGCGTTGCTCAGGTTCTAGACCCGAGATCAGGTGAACCCATTGAGGAAGTGTATCAATTCATGGCCCAAGATATGGACTAGGTTGTCAATTGTGAGAATGACATAAAGGAGAGATATAAATGTTAGGGGATAAAAATACAATGAATGACGCTCTTCGTCAAAGTCGCGCGGGACGGTTTCAATCGGAATCAGCATCTGAGGAGTACGTACAAGACGTGCCTAGAAATATTACCTTTGACCCCCCTGATTTTTCAGGAGAGACTGAGGAAAACCCGCCTACTTATTACGATCCTAACAAGATCGGCCAAAGTTATGCAGGGTTTGATGCAGATGAGGATCTGAATGAAGGTGAATTCGAGGAAGAAGATTTTCAGCTGGAAGAGGAATATTCGGAAGACGGACTAGGTTTTCAACCTCCTGCACCTTGGCGTGGTGCGAATGCTAATGAGTACCCCGTACCGCCATCTCTTCGACCATCCGACGGCGGGTTTATCGAAGATAGGCCAATCTTCCCGGGAGGACCACTCGAGTCTGAGAAGAACTCATGGAAGAAGCAGTTTGAAGGCGACGGTCACGAAGTGTTTTCGTCGCCTGCCGGAGGGGATATGTTCGTATGGCGTACGATGAGTCGGGTGGAATACAGGTCTCTTATGGCTCTACCGAACACGGATCCATTACAGCGTGAGGAGATTATTTGCGAAATCTGTGTCCTCTTCCCATACGACTACAACTTCTCGACCATGAGTGCGAGGAAGGCCGGAGTACCGTCGGTTCTAGCCGAGGCTATCATGAAAGAATCTGCATTTGATAAACCAGCGAATCCCGTTAGATTGTAGGTGAGCAGATGGATGACCGTCAGATCCGCCAACTCGTCGAGACACTCAAAAAGGAATACGATGAGTTGTACGTCACCTCGATCAGAAACGACGAGTTTATTTATAGGCCGCTAACTCGTAAAGAGTATAGACAAATCAAGGAGCAATATGCGGATGAGTATGATGCATTTGAAGCCGTCTGTAATACCACAGTCCTCTGGCCAAAACTAGATTTCTCGGGAAACGCCAAGGCTTACGCGGCTTCGCAGCTCGCCCCTCAGATTTTAGAAGTTTCAGGCTTCGGCAAAACACAGATCGATACGATGCTGCTGAGTGTATTTCGTCAACAGTTGGAATCGTTCGATCACTATGCAGAAGTTATCATAGCAACCGCCTTCCCGAATATAAGCTTCGAGGAGATGGATAATTGGACTAAGGAAAAACTTATGAAGTATTTTGCGCGAGCAGAATGGGCTCTAACTAAGTTGCGCGGTGTACAACTAGAGATCACAACTTCCGATCCATCGGAGGAAGCGGAGGCGCAATCGAAAGTGGATTATACAGAGTTGGCCAGAATCGTTCGCGAACAAGGACAAGACCCTATGTTTGTATTGCGTCATCTACATCAAAAGACAGAGGAACCTTATGCAGAAATGCCGCTGATCGGTGGATCAAAACAAGTTGATACATTGATTGCTGGTGCTGACGCATGGAGAGAGGGAGGGACACCGTATGGACGATATGACGTCATACGAAAACAGGTACAGAAAGTATCTAATGGATGATGCGGATACGTACCTCTCAGAGGATACCTCAAACCTAAACGTGATCACCGGAGGGATCGCCGCCGCGGGCTTGGCTGCCGGCGGCCTTCTTGCTTTTAAACGAGGTGGTTTAAAAAATCTGGCGCATTCTACTCTTGGTAAACTCGGTGAATATCGCAGAGGACCAATAAGTGGACTCAATGATTCGATCCGCCGATGGTCCGAAGAGGAGGGTATGGGTGAACTCGTAAAAGGCTTCAAGAGCTTGGCTTCCGGACGGATCGAGGAAGGTGGGCAAAGTATCCGTTCTTTTGTAGATGCGGCCAAAACGTTAGGTGGGCACCTTCGTAATGGAGTCGTTGAGCGGCAAGGGCGAGAGGCTGATCAAATAGGCAGGCAGTTAATCGATACAGAGTTCGATGCGGTACGGCGATATTCAAATATGATGAGCGAAATGCAGCGTCTACAGAAGTTCAAGGTACCTATGGAAAACCAGGGTCTGGCTCGTGAATTGATGGAAAAAGACATTATCAATGAAAGTATTCTTGATCCAAAACAGCAAGCTCTTCGAGAAAAGCAAACGGGTTTTAGATTTGCAACCATCGACGATTTGGTGAAGGCGAAAGAAATCGATGAAAACGACCAGTTCATCTTAAATGGCAGACTCTTATTTGAACAGGCTGGCAAGCAGGCGGACGATTTCATGAAGACAAAGGCCGATGACTTCATCCTCATCGACGGTCAAGGTAAGATATCAGATCTGCGAGATTTTCGTCGGACGTTTACAGAAGCTATATATTCAGCTACGACTGACTTCACCATTCCTCTGATCAAGATTAATCCACTGCGGATGTTCTATTTAGATCAGGTGTTCAATCCAAAGCTTAAGCCGTTCTATCATGTAGCTGCCCCGAGTGTTAAGAATCCAATTATCACAAACCATACGGGGCCAGCTGGAACGCCATACTTGTTTGTTAACGGGAAAGTGTATGACACGATGGAAAAGGCTGAGAACGGCACACTTAAAGCTATTGCAGACAATTACTACATGGTGGATGCAGATAAAGGACCTATAGCGAGATTCACGCGCAACATGTCTAACCTAACCGTATCTAAATTCATCGAGCCAAAAGAGGGTGACTCGCTATGGCGCAAGATATCATATGGAGTTTCAGATGCTTTAGATATCGGTCTGCAGCAAGAACCGCGAACTCAGTTTGACATCCTTGATCCTACGAGTTGGGGTGCTGGCCCGATTAATAAGATAACAGGGTTACTAGAACAGCCACGAGTATTCGAGGGAAAACTTGAAGACGCCTTTGGTAAAGATGCAGAGTATGTCTTCTTCCGTAAAGCGAAGACGAGAGAAGAGGCCGGCGGATTTGTGCCATGGATGCGACAGATTACAGCGGGGCGCGAAAACCTGAATGAAGTAACAACCTCTTCGCTATTTTTCTACGGCTTGTTTGAACGCTTGAACGCCACGCTCAATCAAGTTGGTCTAGGGTTATCGGGGAAGAACCTTGGCTCAGGGTTCGATATATTTAATGGACTCCTCATGTATCGTGTGGCTCCGATATGGGCTGGCGTAGAGATGTGGAACTACCTAAACTATGAATCGGAGAATCTGACCGGGGAGCAATTCGAAGACAAGTTTGCAAAGATGTATGCTGATACGTCGACGCAGTTGGCGAGACTACGTGATAATCTCGGGATTACGGATTGGGCGAAAGAGGTTTCACCGCTGCTTGTTGGTGGAGAGCAGATCGCAGAAATCCCTTTCTTTGGACAACTTCTAGATTTGAATGATTCAGAAGAAGAGACTAAAGAATATTGGCGTGACGGGGAAGTGGCTGTTCGAAAAGGGCGCTGGTGGCAACTAGGGAATACACCATATACAGGTGGAAAGGTTGACCACTTTGAACCAAACTGGGTTCGCCGAGTCCTTTCTGATTATAAGTACACAGATTCTCTATACGGAAGTCGGGAAGAGTATTTCCAAAACACGTGGATGCCGACACTACGTCACCCATTAGCTCCAATTAGACACTTCGTTACAGATCCGTATCACTATGAAGAGAAACATTACGACGATCGGCCTTACATGGCTACAGGTGGTATCGGCGAAATCGAGAGTGTACCGTTAATTGGTCCGGCGCTCAATGCGACGATAGGACAGATATTGAAGCCGCAAAGAACGATGCACGAAGACGAGTGGGGCAGCCAGGCTATCGCATTTGATAAGGAGTCTATGAAGAGTCTGCCAGCGCCAAATGTTATTACCGATGAGGATGACGATGGTCTGTATGATGCACCTTCAAACGATGGGGCTGCAGCCTTGTCCGCAGCCCCTCCAGTTCCCGTTCGAAACAAGTATGCAGATGCACTAGCCGTATATGTAACCTCTAGTGGGAATATTCAGTTGCTGCAGGCGGATTCTAAGAACGCAATCTATGAGGCAAGAGACGGGCTAGATGATCATTCGCCAGCATCGACGGGGCATTTTACACAGGCTCGCCTACCCCAATCCATTGCCTCGTTTGCGAGCGCCCCAGAAGATGGGGCGGCTATGAGTCCACTAGATTGGCAACAAACCGTTGGGAATCTGCACTATAACCTATCGGAGGTCGCGGGTTTCTACGGATTTATGAGTACGACAGCTACTGGTGAAATTGCGGCCAAGAAACCAGTCCTCCAAACATCGAGTGATATGACCGGCTACACCCGTGCGTTTTGGGATATGGATATCGGGGGTTATGGTGGAGACTTCAACGAAATCTTCCGTCGTTTTCTACCTGCCGACCGAAAGCTTAATGAAGTTAACAACATCCAGAACACCATGCCCGACTGGTTACCAGGGTCCGAATACTTCATTGATTTTCAACATGGCGATCCGTACGTCAAGGTGAAGAAGGGCGAGATGCGTCTTCCGGGAGAAGGTTATGAACGTCTCTATGGAATCAATTCCGAGAAGCTAATGAAGATGGAGATTGGTGCTTCGTTTATCGGATATGATGATACAAAAATCCGAGAACATCTGTTGCAGATGGATGCGGTTAAAGATGAGTCTCTCCAGCGCATCTTGGATGCAGGTACTGTCGCTCACGATAAATGGGAGAAGCACATGGATGAGGCTGGCATTGCTGTGAAGATGGAGCAGTACGTCAAGGATGAAGAGTCTGGAATCGGAGGATTCTACGATGTACTAGCCGACCAGGATAAGCTTATCGACTACCTCTATCAGAACGCCGCTGAGATAACCTACTATAACCCTACATATATCAATGATGGGCGATACGAACCACATGCAGAGCTTGGTGGCTTCTATTACGAAGGACAAAAAATAGATCTATCCAGTGAAGAGGATAAGGCTGGTTTTAAAGATTGGGCGTTAAAGCAGGGTGAGCAGAGTGTTGTTGATTTGAAGACACGTGGCACTCGTCGATATGAAGAGGATGAAGTTCACTTCGAGAACATGCAGCAGATCAACTTCTACGCACAACACGTTAACTCTGGTGTTAACTACCTAATTCACGTTAATCGTGATAACCCAGAAGATAAGCCAAAAGTATTCGCATTCGGTAGTAGCCCCGAGCTGTATCAATACTCGATCGATAAGGTGAATCGGGTTCGTGACCAACTCCGAGCAGAGATGGATAGTGGAGAGCTAAACCGCGGAGACCTATATGATCCAATAGATAGGTACCGAATTCTCGCGGACGTTGCTCCGTATTCACAGCAGTACCGAGATTTGAAGAGTCAACTGTCGCAGATGGATTTAAAAGATCAGGAACGCAAGGAGATTCAAGAAATCAACAAGCAAGTAACGATGAGAAAAGAACGTTTGCGTCTGTACCCTTATCGTTTTAAGACAGCCAACGTGGACGATGAGTATGTCACAGTGGATCACGTCATCGATAACAACACCTTTATCGCAAAAGAGCACCCAGATAATCCTATCCGACTCGCAGGTATTCGGGTTCCTACTGGCCAAGACGACCCGATTGCCGCTCGCGCAGCCGAGGAGATCGGACGAACGATAAAGCCAGGCAACCGTGTAAGGATCGCGTATGATGCAGATGAGGCAAATCGTATTAAGCGAGATACTTACAATACGATTCAATCTGTCGTTTATGATAAGCGGGGAAGGAATATCAACCGTTTCTTGCTGGAAGAGGATCTAGCCAAAGAACGGGAGACGGATTATTCACCTGCTGCAGTTCACGCTAGATTTACCGAACGACAGATTGCCGCCGGTGCGGCTTGGGAGAAGTTCGCTCACGCCGATACCGTGCTTCACACAAAGTTCCTGCAAGTCCGATCTCCGCTAGAGAGCTATGAACGGAGAGAGGTATACGGAAAGGATTGGCAAGAGTGGCAAGATCCGATCGAAGACTTCCTCGTTCCGGCGATTCAAAGTAATATGATCAAGCATCCTCTGGTAGCTATCGCGGGTGGTGCCTTGGTTGGTACGATGTTCGGATCCTTGAAGTCGAGCGATATCGGCGGTGAGAAGGTTATGGCCAGATACGGTAAAGTTGTTGGTGGGGTCGTAGGTGCAAGCGTCATGGGAATCTCCGTACTTTATCGGATGCTGTACGAGAATATAAATAAAGAAGCTTGGATACCCGAGCGTAGGCAGCGGGAGCGGGAGGTCGAAGAGTACTTTGACGTCCTGGAGTATATTAAGAATGATGCGATGTTTGAGAAGTATGCTGCGATGGCTAAAGAGCGGGAAGGCTTTGATGTTAAGTCTTACGTAAAGCGTAAAGAGATAGAAGGTGATGAGCGCAAGCGGCGGATTAAAGAGCTGACCGAAATCAAGCAACGTCTATATTCATCTCAGCCAAATCAGTGGAACAAGATCCTCGAAGATATTCGGGATCGTATGCAGTTAGATGTTACGGACCGAGACGACGCCATCAAGAAGATCAATAGCGAAATCAATCAGCTTAAGAATCATAGAGAGCTTTCGCCAATTACGCCGATTGCGGGTAAGGCGATACAGTATCAGCAGGCAAAGAAACAGACGATGTACGGATATGACGCGGGGGATCCGATCGCGAACGTAATGGGGGCATTGCCCAAGAAAGATCGTGAGTATCTAACTCCATTTATGGAAGCTCCAGAAGAGGAGCGTTCTCGCATTCTCGATATCGCTCCAAAATATATGCGCCGTATTTTGCAATCTGCTTGGGGTCAGCCGGTTGACGAGAAGGTAGCCCTTAATGAGTACTTCCGAGAACACCCACTCCCGGGAGGTAATTGGAAAGGGTGGTCTGAGAACACTAACCTAGAGGACATCAAAGTAAAATACGTAGAGCGCGTCGGCCTTGACCCATCCGAGTTCGATATCTGGCCTGATGACAGGGAGAAGGCAGCTCAGTTAGACGTCGGTGTTCCTGACATTCGCTCCGGGTCTGAGACGTATCGATCTTACGCTGACAAACTCAGGGATATTTTATCGTCCGCAGGGGTCGACGGAGTTACGGTCGACGTAGTAGAATCAGATTATGAGGGTGTCTCAATTGACATGGATATTGACCGGAATCGAAGAAACGATTTTAAGAACCTTGTAAACAGCGAGGGATCGAATGTATTGTAGGGGTTCGGCTTGCCGGACTCCTTTCTTTTAGGGGGTAGGAGTCATGGCATACAACAAGGAAAGTTCTATAGCCGATTACGTTTTAAACTACGATAAGATCTTTCGTGAGATACGATCTATTGCGCTGCAAGAAGACACGAAGATTAAAATTACAGAAATACACAATATAGCCGTAAATGTGTCCACTGTATTGACGCATGAAACGACACAAGCAAGAGTGCGACCGGCGAAACTATTGCCAGAAATAAAGGACGAAGTGATCTCATATATACGGGGGTTCGAGCGGGGAGAGACCTCTGGCATCCCTAATATCATGTCGTACTGGGTTCAAGATATGAACTTCTCTGTTAAGCCAGACGGTGGTGTCCGAAATTACGCAGAAAAAGCGGCCGAACGTATTGCTTCTTTGCCGAATGGCTTACAACAGGCTCTATTCGAAAGATCTTCTATACCGAAACAGATACTATCCGCAGATGTAGCAAAGGTCGCCTTATCTCGTCGAGAGGCGGAAGAAGCCTCGCTTGCGGCAAAAATAGCGTTAGAGGATTCCGAAAATAAGTCGGTGAAGATGGGGACGGCAGGCCTTGGTGGCAGTAGTCGTGCTAGTGCTCCCGCATTACCTGTGTCACTCGATCCAGATTACGCAGAGCACCAGTTCATGCATGTAGAGGATGTACTTTATCGATACAATACTGGCGACTTAAATGTCACCGAAGTAGACGGCAAACTAGTTCAGAAATCGAAGGAGATTAAATCTACACCCCTGTACGATTCGGAGCTCGATTTCATTACGAAGTATGCGGATTACTTAGGTGTCAATTCTGACACGACTGATCCGGATGTAATTCGTGAGCAAGTATTATCTCGATTGAAAGATGATGAAAAAACGAAATACCGACTAGATACAGATCGTAGGGAACTCCGGACTATTCGGTCGGCACTGCAGGAAGCTGACCAAGGAAAGGCGTCATTAACCGAGGCACTCACAGCAAGACAGGGTGAATCCATTATCGCTAGACGCGCTATTGAGGGAGCTGCCGCTGCAGGAAAAACCAATGATGAATTTCTCTTGTTTCAGGTTATGGCGGAGATTCGGCGTGGAGGTAATGAGGCTGACAAAAAACGTGCCTTAAAACTCTCAGTAGGGCGCCTGCCGTGGACTAGTCAAAACGCCAAGGACGTATCCGATCAGGTATCGCATGTACTTGATCGAATGGATGACAAAGCTGATTTTGTATACGCCGAAGCGAGGACTGCAAGCAAGTTCGTCCAAGATTACCACTCGTTTATCAGCAGCATGTATGGAGATCAGAGGTATTTCGATCAGGAGTTCCAGGGGTATATAGGCCGCGCCAAAGAGAGTACGATGGGCTCGATGAGTGAAGAGGAATATGAGAACCTACGTAAGCAGACGGCACGCTTATCACAGATGCGCGAAGCTAATGATCAACATATTAAAGAGCACTACCGATTAATGGATGACAAGAAAGTACGACCTCTCTCTCCAATCAATAAAATCCGTGGTGCTGTAGCTGAGTCCATTAACGAAATTGATGATGAGGCGAGCAAAAAAGCGACAGACAGTATGCCGAAAAATCTAAAAGATATGGTCGCATTACGTGAACGAATTAATGCAGATATCGATTCAGAGTACACAGCCGAAATCGAAGCTTATCAGCAACGCTACGATGCGGCTGTGGCCAGAAAGACAGACGAGTCTATCGATCAAAGTATTCGAGATCGTATTGCTCCAGATACTATCGCAAAGCCGGCGCCCCTATCAAAGGATCGACGTCGTCAGATTCTCGAGCAGCGTATCAAGGAAGACCCAGGTAATGAAGCGCGATTTACACTGGATACAATTGAGGCGTTGGAAGAATCGTGGAAGAGCCGAAGCGCAAAAGACCTTGATCTAAAAGAAAGTAATAAACAGTATGCAGTCGAGATTATAAAACCTCGTGAATCTACAGGGCGGTACGATGATCTGTGGAGACAAGTGGGTCGCGATGAACGAATCTATGTACCTGGTGATCAAGTTGGGCATAACAAAGTTGCATCAAGTCAGGGGATGGTGACTCTTCAAGCTGAGCACGCCCTGATTCGTGATGTACAGCTCGGGATGGATATCCCTGACCCCAAAGAGATGATTGCTGCCGTTGATGAGTATCGGTATAAATCTTCACTCTCTAAAGCGGATCTTAAGGCAAAGACGGATAGTGTCTTACAGGAGAATTTCATTGAAGTCATCTATGAGCAGAGATGGCTAAGTCAGGATCTACGAACAAAGAATGAAGAGCTCTACTCTTTCTTGAAGCTCGTGGAGAATCATACGAAAAGCACAGCCAAATCTATAGCAGTGGATGTAGACACGGTGAGTGTAAACGTATCTCCGCGTAACCTAGTTGAACAGTTATATGGCTTCATGAAGCAGGTTGACGACTATGGAACGAAGGAACGCACCGCCAGAATGCCGGCATTCTTAGATGACATGATCCGGACGCAAGCCAACTGGATGCTTCAACCCGGTCGTAGCGGAGATATCGCAAGTACCGCAATGGACGCATTGACGACAACCATTGATGAATATGGGCGCGGACAGAAGACAATTGATCTAACAGACCAAGGTTTGCTTCGGATGTGGAGTTTACAAGGTAAGAGTCCAGGGGAGATCGCAGAGATAGCGGCTAAGCTCCCAGATAAAACGATTACTGAGCGTCTACAAGATCATGTCTTCCTTGATGTTATGGGGAATATCCATAAGAAGTGGTTTGAAGATTCAAAAGCCGAAGGCAGTAATGCTGTTAACAACCTCATCTACGAGATTCAAGATATGCTTGTGGGTAGTGGGAAAACGGGCAGTGCGACAGAAGTAAAAGACGCCGCCGTGCGTGCTCGTCGTACGATGGAGAATTTCCCATACTATGCGCAGATCCTGCGGATGAACGATCGGGAGATTGATGCGACGCTGATAGAGCGAGGGCAAAAATTATTAGGCTCTCCGTCCATCCATGACGGCTCAGAATTCGAGATGTCCAAAAGAGAGAACGACGGAATTGCGCTTATTGATGATGAGGTTGATTCCCTCTATGAAGAGAGTATAAAGAAAGAACAACGCGTGTACGCAGATAGCGAAGGAGAAACCCGTATCTTCGATCCCGAACGACAGATTCTCTCTGGAAGTCAATCTGCTAATGAGGAAATTTTGGAGCGAAATCAAGACGTTATCCGTGAACGAATGTCTGGGTTTCAGGCGGCCGGTAAAGGCGACCTGCAACTCGCCCTAGATTATGCGGCGACACAAGGGAAAGACTCCATCAGTGCCAATATCCCGTATGAGGGGAAGGTTTACCCAGGTACGATTCGCAAGGGATCTCGCGGCGAGTATATCGCTGACATTCCTCAGATCGATCGGAAAGTCCTCTTGGTTGATTCAACACAGGAGGCTATTACCCATCACCAGATGGATAACATCAAACCTCTGCGGATGAATGGCGGGAGGAAGATGCCAGACGTTGTAGACCCGGGTCCATTGCAATCGAACTTCCCTTACGTCTACGACGAAATCCAAACATTATTCGGCGGAAACAAAACGCCATCGAGTCCATCGGATACGCTGGCACTCATGGATGACTTCCGGCGTGGTAACAAAGAGATCACATACATGGATATGGAGACAACGGGTGTCGATAACTCGAAGTTACCAAAACGAGTATTACAACCTCTTGAGGTCTATGCTCAAAAGGCACAGTGGGATCCGGATGCAGATGACTATATCCGTACGCGTAAGGGTGAGATTGGAGTTATCCGAGATGGGAAGCCTACGGTTGACTCCAGACATATCTTCCTTGATCCAACCGAAGATATGGATCGTTACCTAGAGAATCTGGTAAGTGACGATGGGCAAGGTTACGCGAATCGACTTAAGGCGACGGTGACTGAATCTGAGTATAAAGATCTTAGGAAGTTAAAAAGATTTAAAAAGAGTACGCCAGTAATATCGACTGGTCGAGGGAAGAATCGAGAGTACTCTATCGATGCAGCGAGCTTTGCTAACCTTGATCGAAACTCGCGACAAGCTATCCTCGATGTAGTTAGCCCTAAGACTGCAGCTAAACTTGAGAATCAGAATGCTCGGTTCTGGTACCTGCGGAACATGGCTAAGTTCGCTAAAAACGACAATTACGGTTACCATAGCGGAGACATTCCTTTCATGGGGCCTGCAGAGGAGTATATGGACGCCCTCCGCGAAGACGCCATTCGCGGTTCTCGTAATTTGCGTTTGGTTGGTGCAACCGACTCTATAGGTCGAGCTCGAGTTAGGTTTAGCCCGAATCAAGAGAAGATGAACCGTATCGACATGGTACAGAGTGTCGGTGGCTTCATTGGAGATGATCCGTTAGCTGGACAGAACGTAGCTGCAGCTGACTGGTCGAAGGTTCAGAGAGTTGCTTCTGAGAACGTTGCAGACGCGCAGATGAATCTACAGAGAGCGCTAGAGAATACAAGGACTAAGATTCAAGCGGCGCAGTCAGGTGTATTCGATCTATTTGGCGGACTTAGCGGTAGTGACGATGAGTATGCTTATGTTGAGCGTAAGCCGGCTAGAAAACGATCGAGTCCTCGTCCTGCAGAGAACGCTGTCGAATCCACGTGGAACAACAAGATTAGGATTGCCTATAAAGGCGACGATGATTATAAGATTCGAACGTTATCGAGAGACGAAGTGGATACACTCAGACAGGACCCCGAGGCCTTTGAGCAAAAGATCCGGAGCGGAGAAATCAAAAGGGTCGCGGGTGCGACCGAAGTTCAGCGAAGAGATAGACTTTTTGATCGCATGACGGAAGCAGAAGGTTCGAATTTACGAGTCACGGTCGGAGGCCGGGATTTATCAGAACAGATCGTACAGATGAAAGCTATTGAGGATCTGCTTCCTGCAGCTGGAGATATTGACGCAGGTTCGGTGATGAGTCAATACGATCAACTTGCATCACAGCTTAATCATTTGGAAGAGATAACCGGACAGGATTTCGGATTGAGCACAATTGCAAATGCGAAGGATGATGTCGCAAGAGCAAAAACAGCCGCACAAGAATTACCGAAGCCACGAGTTATTGAACAGATGTTTGCGTCAAAGATGGCATCACCAGAAGAACGCACCCATAATGCAAGGGCTCAAGTCGAGCGTTGGGATACGGCGTCCAAAGTTCCTACTAAGGGCGGAGCACTCCATATGGCTGATTACGACACAAAGGTCGGACTCGAGACTCTAGGAGAGGAAATGAAGGCGGTATTCTCGGCACCAGAAATGGATGGCTTCGAAGCTAGGCCTGTGCAAGCGGGAGACTTCGTTTCGCTTGATCGTAAATTACAGGATGATATGCCTAGAGGGGTTTATCAAGTTTCCGGAATCGACGACAACAGGACGGCGATGACATTACTTGATACTAGCGGTCAGTCGTTTACTGTAGCTGCGGATAGTGCCTCCGGATTGCAGCATAGATTCATGACACACTTTACGCCATTAGGTACAGATTCGCAGAAGGTAGAGACAGCGCGTATGCAATTTGCTGAGGATTCCGCGCGACGCATGATTGAAAGATCTTATCACTCTGCAGATACATTCGATGCACAAAGCCTTCATGCTGATGAGGTGTCCAGAGGTGTACCCCTGAATCAGCCGATTCGAAACCTAAATGAAGTGTATCAGAACATATCGTCAGACGGTCCACAAAATATCAGCGAATACGTGGCTGCACAAAATCCACATATCTTCGAAACCAATCGTCTTGGTGAACTAACGAAAGAAGTGCCCTCGATCCAGCAAAAGGATGCGATTCAATTAGCCGGAGGTTACTACAATAGCGCAGAGGGACAATCACGAAGATCCTTTTTGAATGATCTTCGGAGTATGCAAAACGTCGGGGCTGTATCTGATGACGAGGCGAAGAATATACTCCGGACTTTCAATGATCAGATCAAAGAGGAAGGGCGTCGCCGCGGATACATGCGCTCCGTTGAAAGTAAGGCGGCAGTGCAAATTCCAAAAGGTCACGGAAATCACAGCGGTTCAATTCGTAGTATCGATATGACGAGTCAGCAATCAGCGTCTCAATCGATTTGGAGTATGGCTCAATCGATGGCGGATGTAGGTCGCGAAGATCTCTTGCGTAGTGGCGTCGTTAACGTTTCGGAAGAGGCGGCAAAAACTCGCGCACTCAACGCCCATGTTATGCCAATCCTGATGCAAAACGGACTTATTGATCCATTTGAATCTACGCCTACAGTTGCCGCCGCCGCTCGTCAGATGATGAACCGAGAACTTGTAGATCCAGGCGTCGAATTAAATCCAGAGAAGAAGCAGGTATTGAAGTTTCAAGAGTACGATAGTTTGGGGTACGGTGGTCGAGATGAAGAATTCATTAATTTCATACAGGAGTCTCATGAGAAGATTTTGAGCGTACGAAAGGAGCAGATGACAGATCTGCAAAAACTTCGCTTCGACGCCCATCAGCGTATCCTTGAGGAAATGATGACAAGCGAAATTGGCTATCACCCGAATCTAGAGATCGAGTCTGTTCTTAACCGGTTTACAATGGGGGATGACTGGACACCGGAGTTGACGAACATCGTAACTAGGGGAGAAGGGCTTCGTTCACTTCCGCCAGAGGTATTGGGTCAGATTGGTCGAAGTCTGCAAGGCTCAACAACGGATATAGGTCGAAACACCTTGAATCAGATATACGGCACTTTGTTTCATCAAGCTACATCAGGTGGGCCAGATTTAACGGCTAGTCAGATGGAGGCCATGAAACAATTGAATTGGGTAAAAGATTCAACGAGCGAGGATTTTGCGAGACTCACGGAGGAGACTGCGGACCTCGAACAACAGATGCGTCATCTGCAAGGACGAGAGCGAGTGGAGATGGCTGGAGACGTAAGCCGAATGCTAGGTGAACTGGATATGATGAGTAAAACCGGCATGATGTTCAACCCGAATGTGCAGGATTGGCATGTCGGCGCGTCTGGCCAGAATGCTGCTAAGACATTCGGAAATGTCGATCTTCAAAGCTTGAAGAACATTGTCGATCGAACGGATACAAGATATACTGATAGTAGTGCGGCGGGGATCGTTCGTGATCAAGTGGAACAATGGTACGGAGCGGGAATGCCAGGCAGGAGTGTCGATGCACCGATCCAACCAATGCAGCTTAATTTCGAGCCTGCAACGATTGAGACGCTTCAAAGAGAGGGTCATTCAGAGAATCAAGCGAGAGATCTGCTTAGACAGATGAACGAGGATATCAAGGCTGCAGGCGCCACTCGACGCAACGGCCGAGAGATGACACCCCTGAATGTGATCGAGCAGAGCGCTGATTTAATACCTGAGCGAGAGCCTGGCGTAATTCGTAAACATCTGCAAAGCGCGACAGACACCGTAAAAGGTACATGGGACAATCTCGCAACTTCGGTTCGTGACAGCGGCATGGGTAAGGCGGCCGCATGGATCGCAGGACTCGGCCTTGCCGCCTATGCGACTCGTCAATTCTTTACTGCCGGAGATCCGCTAAAGGTAGAAAGTAGACCGCAGGGTCACGGAGGGCAAAGTCTCACCGGCTTCGAGAAGGGTGATGAGGCCCCGCCCAACCAAGCGTCAACGGGACAACAAAAAGTATATGCATCGCCACAAGGTGCTAAAGGATATACGATAAAGGCACGAGGTGTCGATAATAACAATGTCAATTATGACACAGTAATGAAGAAGATGCAGGAAGACCTCGGTGAAGTGAATTTGAATCTCCGAGACGAGCAAACATCAATGGATCGTAAGTGGCTCGAAGAAGTGATGGGTACGTATATCGATCGAGGTCATTTATAGGCGTGGGGTTTCACCCCCACGCGTTTCCTCTATCAAAGGGGTGTTATCATGGCGGACTATTTAAACAAGGATGTAAGATCGCGAAGCGGGCTAAGCGCTTCGCAGATCAATTCTTATATTGCTGGAAAGGTTAGCAATTCTGAAAAGACATATGGCACAACAAGCGTCATGCGAAATTCAGGTTCGGCGTTCCTTGAGGTTGAAGCGACTTATGGCATTAATGCCGGTTTCCTTATCGCGGTATCTGCGCTTGAATCGGGGTGGGGTTGTAGTAACTTCGCTGTAAAAAATAACAGCCTCATGGGCGTCGGTGCATACAACAAAAACCCTTCCAATACCGCGAAATACGGTGGGAAGACGGTTAGAGATGGACTACATAGAAGCGTAGATTCGCTTAAGAAGACGTTCTTTGAAAGGTACGAAAAATGGACGATTAGTAAGATGCAACAGATGCCAAAGCCATACGCGCAATTGGACAATGGACAACCTACGCCACATTGGGCTGGAGATGTCTCTCGCATCTGGGCGAATGTAATGAGTGACACGAATACAGGTACGCCGTCCTCGGAGTCCAGCAGCTCCTCTATGGTAGGCCGTAATTATAACTGGTTTATGTATACGATGATCAAAGGCGACAGCGTTGCGTCCATTGCTAAAAAGTATGCAAAATACGGAACTAGTGCGGCTTTCATATATAAATGGAACGGGGTTACAAGTGGTACAGTATTGAACCCTGGAACGAAACTCCGTGTGTATCCATATTACATCGCCAAGCAGGGTGATACTCTCAACTCGATTGCGACGGACTTCGGTACATCTATCTCGATGCTTAAGTCGATTAACCCAACGATTGCGACATCCGTAAGTCCGGGTCAGCAGGTAGCGTTGCCGCAGAGCGTCGTGACTGGTACGCCGCCGAGCAGTCTAGATGTCAGAGACGCACCGACGTCGATCGGTGGAGATGTGAAGTACCTCAGTTCTCCAGAAGTTAAAGGGTCCGCCCCAGGACCAGAGGATGGAGAATACCCTAAACATCGGTGGGCGGATTCACCTTTTGTTATGCGGATTGGTGATGTCCAGTTCTTCCTACCACCAGCGGGTATTCAGGTGACGAAGACGGCATCTGTCGACAGTCGATTTACGATGCGGGCCAAATCACCAACGCAGACAAAATCCGGTTATACGAAACAGATCATCGAATTAAACCTTGGGTTTGCGGGTGTTGATCAAATCAACGGGTACCCGGTTGCAGGCGTCGGCGGACAGACTTACTACATGGATGGATTACGACCGCTAATCGCCCAGTTCATGAAGAATCCATTTCTACCGATCCGTAACGAGCTGATTAACGAGCGCTACCAAATATTCAATGTAGCTCTCTACGATATATCGATCATGACAGTTCCTGATTATCCAAATATGTTCAACGTTTACCTGCAGCTGATAGAGTGTACGCAAGAACCATTCACGCAGTATCCGGACTACTACTACGATAATCTCATCATGTATCCACTATTCCGTTGGTGGTATCAGCAGATGCTTTGTACGGATAGAACGATTTCGAAATCTGGAACATACTTAAGGCCGATCGATAAGAACGGCATGAATGGAAATCTTCACTTCCGAGTGCTAGACCGTGATCTGCTAGAAGACTTGATGTCTGGAGAGTATGGAACCCAGTATGCTTTGTCAAAACTGAAACTGACAGATTTGTCATCGTTAATGTCGGAATGGGATATAGGTCCGGCCGTCGTAACGGGGATAACAGCAAAGATGACAAAGACGCTGACGCCGATACAAGTTCAAGATATAGAGATACCAGCATTCCAGGATCTTGGCGGCACTACACATGAGTTCAGTATTCAGATGACATTGACAAGTCGTGACCAACTAGAAAGCTTAAACCTGATGGTCTCGCACTTAGAAGAGATGTCACGTCAATATCGCAATCGCTTTGTTTCCGGTTTTCTTGAGATTGATAATGAGGTGCTTAATTTGATGGGGATCTATCATGCGATGATCACCGGCCTCAAATCGAAAACGATTGAAGGATTTGATGATTACTATGAGGTAACCTTGGTTGGTAGGGGATTTACGCCGACACAGAAAAACAATGAGCGAATTATGGGCGTCAACAACATGATCAGTAACGTAAAGAAATATTACGCTCTAGGGTCTGAAATCATCGATACCAAGAGCCAGAAGCTTCATGAAGTTGTTTATGAGACGAAGATCGAAGAAGCGCTGCGACTGATCGAGCTTTATCCAGATCTAGAGCTGCCTACGTATGACGACCTGAATTATATTATTCCGAAGATCAACGCGAATCGGAAATCTAAAGGGTATCCTCAGCTGCCTATAACGAAGATGCCAGATTATAAAGGATCCGCGTTTGCTGACCCTGACTTTTACTTCGCCTACCCTGACATACAGAAAGTGTGGGAGGATATGGAGATGGGAGATCTCGGACAGAAAATTATGAACCTGAATTTGTACGAAAGCTTTAACGATCCGGCTACGCTCGCGGATGAAGCTAACGTAGCAGATTGGATCTCTGGTATCAAAAGTGGTCTCGTGAAAAACTGGGAAGATGAAAAGAGCGTTATGCTATCCGAGAAATCCAAAAAGGTTAATATCGATTTCAGCAAGATGTACAAGACCAAACCACTCGGCTCTTCGTGGGATCCCGATACACACCCTGCATTTGATCCAAATGACTTTATGCAAGACATGACGATGTACGATAAGCGTGGTCGTATGGTTCGCGCATTCCCAAGTTATCTCATGCTATTTGTTGACGAGGGGATGTGGATCGATGGTCGGAGGCTATGGAACAATTACTACACCTACCATGCGATTCACGATATCGCTGTAGTGAAGGATAAGGATAACCCAGTGGATCTGGCGTATATTTCGCTATCTAACGTTTATGGTGCCTTTGATTTTAGTGAAAAGCTCAGTGAGATGAAGGATGCAAAAAGCGCTGCAAAGACGCTGACCCAAAAACTCGGACAGCTCGTTTCTGATTTTTACTTGACGATGGACGAGAAGGACATCGAAGAGCGGACGCAGATGCTTGAGCAGGCTAGGCTTCACCAAGGCGCCCGAGTTCACATCAGACTCGGATACGGCTCTGCACCTGAGGGAATGCCGGTCGTGTTCAACGGTCAAATAGCTGAGATCAATGAAGGTGAATATGACGTGCAGATCGTGTGTCAAGGCGATGGCGTAGAGCTCATCAATCAAGTCATCGAACCAGATCCGCATGGTGGAGGGTTCCCGGAAGAGACTCGAAACCTCTTTACACAGGTGATGTGTACGAGAGATAACGATTGGTTATTTGCAACAACGGGTCAGAATAATCTCTTTAATAATAGATCGAGTAAATACGGTATTGAACACTTCGGGCAAGTTTGGCGAAAAGAGGATGACGATGGATTCTGGAATTGGCTCGGGGAATCGATCCTATACCCATTCAAAGAAGGGCTCTTCTCGGATAAGCCATATGTGACCTACGACGTGATGAAGAATATATATCGAGGCAATGAGAAGCCATACACAAAAGATACAGCTAGAGGGAATCCCTTTGACGGCGAGCGGAATGTGCAGCTGAATTTATTTGGTCATACAGCGTGGGATTCATTTGTAGCCCACTCATTGTTCAATCCAGAGTTTATCTGTGCGGTTCATCCTCACGGATTCCGAAGTACGCTGTTCTTCGGTCTCCCTCACTGGATGGTGAAGTACGGATATGTTGAAAAGAAATATAGTTCACCATACCGTGGTGAGAACTATGCTGAAAAATACAAACCTTTTCAGCAATTCCACACGTTTGCAAGCGGGTACGATATTATCGGTAACCAGATTAAGGCGAGCTCCGAAAAGATTGCTCACGGCGTGATCGGTATCTTCGCTAAAAACGGAGGGAGTTCTCCGGATACGACGTACACGTTATATGCAGACCGGACGATCGCCAGAGATCAGCAGAAGATTATCACAGTAGACACAATGGTAAGTGAAAATCTCTGGGGTTGGGATCCACTTAACAAAGGGATCCGGTGGGTTGTAGCTGCAGCTTATGATGTCCTCGATACGGTCAACGATATTGCGATGGATCTTTTGGGTAAGGACGGCTGGAGTTTGAAGAACTCTGAGATACGACAGCCTGGCGAAGAAGACGCGAAGATCATCGCTATCGGATCATTGCAGCGTAAGATGATGGAGATGTATCAAGGGCAACTGGTTATATTCGGCGACCCCTCTGTAAAACCGTGGGATATCTTTTATCTCTCGGATACGCACACCAGCATGAGTGGAACAGCTCAGGTCGGTAAAGTTACTCACAACCTAAGTATGCGAACAGGATTTACATCCATTATAAAACCGGACTTATGTTGTACTCGCGTAGACGGACTGGATCGAAACATTACGATTCAAGCCGCTGTCCGAATCGGCACACTCATGTCGACTCAGATGATCCGGAAGTTGGCCGCATCGAAGTTAGCGCGTAACTTCATGAGAGCTACGAGGAAAGGTACAGTCGGAGGACTTCGCCCTTTGGCGAAAGGTGGCGCTAGACTTATTGCCGGCAAGAATATAAGTGCGAAGCTAACTAGATTAACAAAGCGCGGCGTCGTCAAGACTCTCAAGGGCATCAAGACAACAAAGCAGGCACTGGGGTCACTCAAAGGTGCAGGCGGGGCGCTTAAGTTGATGAAGGGTGCAGGCCTACCTACACTGCTGTTAACGGAGTTCTTGTCGATGATGATTGAGGACTGGATTTCCAAGGAGTTTGAGTACAACAACTGCATCTTCATTTTTCCTTTGTGGAGATATGATCGTCCTTTTGTCGCCGGGGTCAAAGGAGCTCAATACATTATGCCAGGATATGTTCCTCCGGAACAACAGAGCGCGGATCACGTAACCTCATCTTCGTCAGGGCGTCAGACAAAAAGTAACTTACCAAGCGGAACGTTCAGGGGCGTCGTTGCACCGGTTGACCACATGCGAGTAACGAGCTGGTTTGGTAAGCGTAAGGATCCGACAAACAAGAGCAAGGTCAGTCGCCACAATGGTATCGATATTGGATCACTCCCGGGCCAGAGATTGACTACACCTATTAAGTCTATCTCCGACGGAAGAGTAGATTTCGCGGGGCTCCTGGGCACCGCTGGATACACCGTAGGTATTATTCATCGTATCGACGGTACGGACTTCTATGTCCGGTACCAACATATGAAGCAGGGGAGCTTAAAGGTAAGAGCGGGAGAGACGGTAAAAGCAGGTCAGGTCATCGGTACGATGGGATCGACGGGAAAATCAACAGGTGTCCATTTGCACATTAATATATCCAAGGGCACTAAGGCCGCAAAAGATATTGATGATCCTAATGCGGTTGACCCTAAGGAGTTTTTTGCCCGGACGGGCGTCAAGCTAACAACTGTATAAGGAGGGGTTTGTATGCAGCAACTAAATAGTGTGCAGCAGAACATATACGATAGAATAGTCGGGCCAGCGATCAAGCAAATCGCTGGCCTCCGTATCGGAGTGATTCGCGAAATTGATTATCAATATAAACTAGCTACAATCGTTTATGCAGATGCACAGGATAAACAAAATGTTGAAACACCCAATGTGCCAATGATGCGTCAACAAGGATCTCATGAGTCAGGACCCTTCGTTGGGGATCATGTACTAGTAGGATTCTTCAATAACGATTTCCGTAAACCCGTCATCCTAGGTACGATTGATCAACTGTACGGGTACCGTCGAGCCCTCGATCGTGACCCTCATCCGGGTAAAGGTGCAAATTTAAGTGATCTATATTGTAAACGGGAAGGGGAGAGTTGGAGTGTGGGATAAAACATATGAGTATGGGGCCACAGAAACGGTGGACTCTAGCTCCGCAACAACACCGGACACCGATCCGCTTGAAGGAATATATCAAGCAGTAGCACAAAAACCTCAGTATCATGGTGAGGAGCAGGGCGTGTATCATCCCGTTCATAGTCAAACACTTAAATTTAGAAACAACGAAATGGCGGAATTGTTTGTCGATAAAAACAACGGGATCAGGATGGACCCGGACTCACAGACGATCAATGTCCTCGCCAATCACCTAAAGGAGCATTTGGCCCGCAGAACGGGATGGATTACAGGAAACGAACTGCATTTCGTCGGCGGAAATCAATACGAGAAAGTGAAGGGCAAGAATACACAGATCGTCGAAAAGGAGCTGACGGTCTGGACGTTTAAGGACTACAGTCTTCAAGTCGATAAGGATGAAAAAGTATTGATAAAGGGTAAGGCAGACGTTACGATTGAAGGAGCCTCCACTCTCACCGTTAAAGGAAATGTAATCGCAAATATCGGTGGATCTGCTACAATAGAAACGAAGGGCAATATGAGTGTTAGAAGTAAAAAGACCATTGATATTTATGCGGAACAAGATGTCAGAATTGACGCTGGCAGAAAAGTACTGTTGGGGTGATAGAAGATGCCTGGAGCGGCGCGAGTACAAGACAGCATGGGTGGATCTGTCGGTCACCATGCGGGTCACATCATCGGATATGATTATGATAGTGAGGGCCATGCTTACCCAATATACTGTAGTGGTCACTCCGTTAGCGGTACAGAAACGAGTGGATCTAGTAAGGTTTTCGTAAATGGATTGCCTGCCGCCCGTCGTGGTGACGGCGGTACATCGGATTGCCCATGCGACGGTGCGGGGTATACGATTGTTGGGGGAAGCTCTAAAGTATTTATTCAAGGATCGGCTGCAGCTCGAGTAGGAGACCAAGTAGATATTCATGGTCAAGGGTCGGGTAACATGACTAGCGGATCATCAAAAGTTATCATAGGGGGTTAGACCATGTCTCGTTTTGATCGAACCGATATCGCCCTGACTCCAGATGGTGATTTGGTTCTCGAGAATGGCGATCTACGATTAGCGCGTAATTCAGAGTTTATGGCCCAGTCTGTGTACAATAGAGTTAATACGTCCGATCCGGACTGGATAGACTATCTCAGAATTGACATAGGGGCCAACCTAGAGGATTTCAGAGGCATGCCTAATAATGAAACTACGGCGGAAAAGGGAGTACTGACTATCGGCCAATGCCTAACCCGTGATGGTCTGGTAAGTCCAGAGGATCTATATATAGAGCCAGCTCCCTTTGATAAGCGAACAATCGCCTTCTTTGTCTTCATTAAGACGCCGAATGAAAGTGAGCCTCTTGGGTTTGAAATTAGGCTAGACCTGGATACAGGTACAGTCATAAAGGGCGTGTAATAAATGATCTTCAATGATAAGCAATTATCCGACATCATGGAAGAGTCTCTTAAGGAAATGGAGGGCATGGGGATAACCGAAGTCGAAGCGGGCGGAGTCGCTAGGTTGATCCTATCGATCGTCAATAAGCGTATCGCGGGATACTACGATACGCTGCGGGAGAACATCATGATGCCTTTCGTCTCAAAATCAAAGGGACCCTTTCTTGATATGGTCGGCAAGATACTTGACTGTGATCGTTTGCCGGAAGAAATTAACGACGATGAGCCTTATCGGTATCGGATAACGAAGCAGATTCAGAGAGTGGCAGGAGGGAACCATATTGCTATACGACTTGCCATTCTGTCGGTACCTGGCGTTCAAGACGTAAAGCTAAAAAGGTTCACTCATGGTACAGGTAGCTTCTCTGCATATGTTGTAACAGAGGATCCGATCACACCTCAATACATACTCGATGAAGTAAACGAAAAGATTCAAGAAGGTGTGGAGTCTTTTGGGGTTAGAGCGGAAGCCTTTAGACCTGTCGTCATTCCTGTAGAGATGAAAGTACGACTGATATTCTTGAAAACGGTGACTGATCTAGACAAGAAGTTAGCGATCGCTCAATCCGAAGAACAGCTTAAGCATTACCTCAACTCACGTAACGTTGGAGATTCACTTGAGATCGATCTGGTATATGAGCTTATCAAGGGTGTTCATGAAGGTATCGATGAGGTTGTGATTTTTCAATACAATATCGCAAATCGGCCGGTATTAACCGTCGATCAGGCGTGCGCATGGAATGAAAGATTCATTCAAAGCGATAAACCTAATGCCATTCAAGTGATGTAGGAGGTACGGCATGAAAGAACATACACTCATTGATTTACAGCAAATTGAATCCTCAAAACCCGGGTTTAACAACCTGTATGAGCAAATCGAATTCGGGCGATTCAATTCAGTTAAAAGCGGAGCAGCCCCTACTGTGTATCAAGAAGTCTACGCATCTGAGGGACAGACGGAATTTATTATGCCTCAGGGTTCTTTTACGTTGGGGGATCACAGTCTGCAGGTCTACGTAAATGGCCAGCTGCAGCGCGTAGGTTTTGACAATGATTATATGGAAGTAAATTCAACGACGATTCGCTTCAACTTCGGACTAACCGCAGATGAGGTCGTCGTTTTTCGGGTTAATGGCGGAACAAGCGGTCCATCACTACACGAGAACTACGTAGCTCAAGCGGGTCAGACGATCTTCGATCTTGCTGGTAGCTACACGACGGGAAATCATTCTCTAGTTGTTTATGTCAACGGTGCGTACCAAACAGTCCACGAAGATTACGATGAGCCATCACCGAAGCGGGTAGTCTTTATTACGCCACTTGAAGACGGGGATTTGGTTACATTTCGGGTAGATGGACTTCCGTCCATTCAGAGTAAGTACCAGAATGTCGTCGTCGTAAATCAGTACGATAACGATAACCGGATCATTCGTAGGGAGACAACAGGAGATACACATATTATCGAAGAGTTTGAGTATTCGCCAGAGGGGTATCCGTCAAAGATGGTCATTCGTGAAGGCGGGTATATTATGACGAAGTCGTATATTTGGGTAAACGGACTCCCAACTGAGATTATCGAAAAGGTAAGGGAGGGCGCCTGATGGATGGTTTTTTAGTTGAACACCAACTTTGGAAGTTGAATAAAGGGATCGAGGATAATCGTTCAGAGCGGCTGCTCTACCAAAGTGGTAATGATGAAAAAATGTTAGACCTCACCACCAGAATGATTGACTTAGAGGGGGCCGAGGAACAAACCAGTGGGAGTATTAACTCGATTCGCTCACTCCTTGAGTCGTTACAGAACGGACTGGCTACCGCGTCTAGAGAGATTACCGGCCTGCGACTTATAAATATTAAGCAGGATTTAGTTATTCGAACAATGCATAACCTAACCTCGTTTGATGGGTATGGCATGTTTACCGACACGTTTGTCAATGGTGACAATATCGATTGGAACAAATCTATTAGAGCCGAGATGATGCAGGATTTACAGGCAGTCGGGAAGACAAGGAAATCCGTCGTCACGATAAAGCAAACAACCGTTTCAAGTTCGATGATGATATCAAAAAACGGATCTAGTGATGAGGCTTTTACGCAGTCGTTTATCATGGATAAGACTAGAAACATGGATCGAGTATCCCTTCATATATCCACGTACTCAAATCAAACATATCAACCACTACGAGTATTTATCACAGACGCGCTAGGCGGAGGGCCTATTACAGAAAGAACTATTCAGTCTACGGAAGTTTTGGACAAATGGATAGATATCGATCTACCGGAGATACGACTAGAGGGGAACAAAGAATACTTCATAGTCGTTGAAACTCAAGATCGGTACGGGTATAAAATCGGGCTAGATATTTCAGATAACTATTTACCTGGTACTTCATTCTCAAAGTATAGCGGGGTCTGGACTGACAACAATTTCGATATCGGATTTAAAGTTTGGTGCTTACCATCTGACGACGAAAATGACGCCACGATTTATACTAACCCGAAAAAGTTCGAGACAGTACCTAAGACGATCGTCTTCGACGCTGAGCAAGTAGGTGGCAGTATAAATTATCATGTGTCTCGCGATAATGGATCGACGTGGAAGATACTACAGCCAGGGATTGAGACGAATTTAAACGATCTGCCGACAGGAAGCACGCTTGTAATAAAAGCTTATATTGTTGGAGAATCCCGGATTAACGCATGGGGTTATGTTGTAACAAGGAGTGACACTAAATGACAACTCGCTTAGGACAAAAGAAAATTAAGTCTGGTGATCCGGCATACCAACATCTCCAAGAGGAACTAGCGGCTAGAGGCGGTGGGGGATCCGGCGGTGGATATGTATTTCCAATCGGCGGTATTCCTCGGTCTGATTTAACACAGGATGTACGACAGGCGCTTTCTAAGGCCGAAGCTGCGTATCTTGCGTCGGCAACGGGGATACCTTTCTCGGACTTATCGCCTGATGTACAAGAGGCGTTGAAATTAGGGAGCACCTCTTATCAGGTGCCTGCTGGCGGAATACCCATAAATGACTTATCTGCAGAAATTAGAAAGATCTTTACAGACTATACGTCGTACTACGTCATGTCTGCAGATGGGATTCCGTTTGTAGACCTATCTGCAGATGTAAAAAATAAGATCACAATCGCTGCAGCTGCCTATCATAAACCGGTACAAGGGATCCCTGTAGGGGATTTATCTGAGGAAGTGAACACCCTACTGAATAAAGCAGGAACAGCTTATCAACTCCCTAAAGGGGGCCTTCCACTTTCGGATTTGGCGAATCCGGTGGCCACACCTGCAGATCTTGTACCCATGACGGAACATATTGCCGATTCATCTCTTCACATTACAGATCACAATAAGCTTGAGAACATAGGTGAGTTAAGTCACGAAGAGATTGATAGGCGGCTACATGCCTATCTCGATAATATCAAGTCAATCTCATCCGAGATCGGGGACGCTCGAGATAAATTCACATCACTCGGGGCAAGAATTAACTCGACGATTGGGAAGAACACGAGCATATTGATTGATACGAAAGAAGAGTGGAGCAAGGGTACATTAGTAAATCTCCACTGTAATGAAGAAGGGAATGTATCTTTTGGTTACACGACAGCTCCGATTCTCTGGGATCTATACGACTTAAAAAACACATCGTCGTTTACACCTGAGAATAAAATAGGTCAACTTCTTATGTCAGATAAAACCTACATCAATCGTCAGGGAAAAACCTGGTTGGACGGAACCTCGTGGTTGACTCACATCGGCTTTAAAACTAAGTTCTACGTCTACGCACCTGTCACAGGTGAATATGATTTTAGCATCTTGTTTGCTGGACGCGCGCGAATGCAGGTAGCCGGAACATTGATTATATCGGATTCCACAACGTATTCCGGATATAACGCAGTGACCAGGAGCGGAAAGATAAAACTTACAGGTGGGCGTGTTTATCCTGTCGTACTGGAAATGAGATCCTTTGAAAGCCCGGATCGGATACTCGGCTTGTATTGGAGAAGGCCTAGAGAAGGGCAGTCTGCAGAAATACCAATGGATTACATTTCTGACGTCGGTCATTTAAAGGCTCTTGAGGGCATCTATGAATCTGAGGTAATTGATTTTAAAGACACTGACATCCGTTCATGGTCTCTGAGAGTCTCAATGGAAGACTACTTGGAAGAAGATGACGTAGTATCGGAGATCTGTGTAAGCGACGACGGGGTTATGTTCTCGGACTGGATAGAAACATCTGTGGATGGAGAGATTCGCTCGAGGCCCCACCGGTATGTAAAGATAAGACTAACTGTCAGAAAACATTATGATCACTATACACCTCTGTTAACCTCTTACGAAATACGCTACGTTTCATCCTCTCAAGTAGAGTGGCAGCAAGAGATTAATGAGGCGAGAGATACTTACCTCCGATTAAAAGACCGTCTGGAAGCGATCGAGCAAAGTATTATTGATGTTGCTGACTTTAGGAAGCAATTCAATGCGTCAATGATTCATCCGGAGTATTTTTATAGCGTGCGAATGGCGACGACCGAGTTAAATCAGCTTAAGTGGTATTACGAGATGGCCGAGAGTCGCGCTGATATTGTGCCGTTACTCGACGGGTTTGTCGATCACTTTAAGACAACAGCTGGAATCGATGACGAGAAGAGCAATTCATACAACTGGATAAACGAGGCCATTACACAAGCGGGAAACGAAACACTATTTTCGACCGACAACGATTGGGGTACTTTTGAGAGGGAGAAGACGGACTATATTGGCGAGGGGTTACAACTAGCTTTTCGGAGATTGGACGGGTCAGATGAAAACGTATTGTTAAGAGATTTTTACAACGAGTACTCGTGGAATTCCGCCCAAGGGTCACTCAGATTGGGTTACAGCTCCGGTTCAGGTTATAGATATGTCGCGCAGCCATTCTATACGTCTCACGACTGTGGCTCCATACAACGTTTACAGACAGCCGTATATACTTACGGATACGACATTTATAAGCCAAACATACAGGTAAGTATCAATCCTACAAGGGAAGACGGATCCCCCAATGTAGATATCAATGTATGGGCTTCCCCTGTCGTGAGCATTCCTGGAGCGAACCTTCTCTTTGAGAAAATTAACGCAGGCGTGATGCCAAATACAAAATACTGGATCGTACTTAGGTATCTAGGTAATAACTACGATTATGTAACAATGCGTGGTACGCCAAATAACAGTAATACAAACATCCGCCTCAGATCGGAGAACCCAGAGAAGATCCCTTTAACGACTTACCATTCCTCGTCTAGTAGCCCAACAGCAATGGGTAACTGGAGCAAAGGCTCGTATCACTTGTGGTTTAAATTACAAGAAGGTGAAGAATATGAGCCAGAAGGGACCGCAGAGCGAATCGTCGATTATGGAAGGGATACGCGATTCCTGAGTGCAACAACAGATCATACGAATAATAACGGGGTTATAAATATTACATATTTTAGCTCTAAAAATAAAGTGGATTGGAGTCCTGGCGAAAAGGATATAACAAAAATACCAGCCAACCGCTTTTTGAAAGTCAAGGTATATATGGCTCGGCCGGATACAAGTTTGGGAACTCCTAGGCTTAAAAAACTGGCCATCGGTTTTGTTGGTGTGAGTTCAGAAGTTATTAGCACGCCCGTCGAGACGGCCTCCGTTGTAACGCACATTCTTTTAGTGACCGATGAAAACAAAGACCAGCACATTCAGTATTTTGCCTCTCGTGACGACGGCCAAACATGGGTTCAAATTAAGCCAAGTCAGATGACAGATTTATCGATCGGTGTACCGGGTAAAAAACTTCGAATTAAAGCAGTGTTTAGTGGAGATCATCCATTAGAGTCCCTTAGAGGATGGGCTGTGCAGGGTATTCGTCATCGGGATATTACGGGGCATAATATAGTAGCTTTACACGAAGAGTATGTAGCAACGGAAGGTCAGAGATTATTTAAGCTTAACGGGCGGTATCCGGTAGGGAAAAATGCTCTGGAGGTTTATGTCAACGGCATTTATCAGTCGATGGATCGTGATTACATTGAACTAGACGATGGTACTGTTCAATTTGTGGACGGGCTGTACGGCCCGGATGCGGTAGGGAGAAACGCAGATTTAGTGACATTCCGTGTCGCCGCAGGAGCTTACGACATACACGATGTCACACAGATGAGTCGTATTGCGGATCTAGAAAGACACCATGAGATAGATACGACGACACATGAAGTTGCGTATGAGTACAATGGTGACAAAGTCATAAAAGAGACTTATGCCGGAATGAAGCATAGTCTGATCGTAGAGTATCAGTATGACGATCGAGGAAGAAAAGAGCTGGTTACAAAAACTTCTGCAGATAAGATTACGACCGAAAGATATCTGTATAATGCAGAGGGACTTATTGAGAAGAAGAAGGTTGAGGTGATTTTGATATGACGCAGCGAGCCGGTTTAAATCAGATTAAGAATTCAGACACAGGGTACAGGTCTTTCCTAGAGCAATATTCTGAACTGGAAGATGGGGCAAGGTATGTTAAGCGTCCAGTTGAAACCTTTGGCGATCTTCCGCAGGTTGGCAACCAGGACGGCGATGAATGTCTAGTGAAAGATAGGGATATTAAATACAGATGGAACTCGGGTCTGCAGGCCTGGCGCCCTCTACTTGGCAAGGGTTACGATGTTCCGAATGGAAAGATTAGAAGATATCGCGGCCATATCGTAGCTACAGAGGGTCAGAAAGTTATTCAGTTAAATCACCATTTTGATGTTGGAGAGAACACCCTGGATGTCTATGTCCAGGGTATGCTGCAAATGATCGATCTGGATTATTACGAAGTTGATGATACGACTATCGAGTTCGTTACGCCACTTGAAGAGGGTATGACGGTAACTTACTGTACGCCATATTTGGTCGGTAATACGACAGAGGATATTGTGTTGACACAGCGTCTGCAGGCGATCGAGTACAACCATTATCACCTTATGTTGAATCAGTATTACGCTGGAAAACCGGTTAAAAATCAGGGTGTCGTGTTCGATGGATTCTTGAATACATCTTATATCGATTACGCTAAGACTTCTCTAAACATGGAATATGATAATGTCAATCGTGTTATTAGGACGAAGCTGAACAACCAGGCGACATTCCACGAGTCGTTTGAAAATAAGGATCAGATGTCTGCAGCGACAAACGCGCTTATAGAAAAGTCTGAGGCGACGCTTCCTCTTCAAGGGTACACTAGTGTTTTTAAGGATCAATTTATTAATAAGAGCTATATTAATCAGGGAGAGACGACGGCATTCGTGGATATCGATAATCAGCGAATCACGGTGGATGCCGTTCAATCAGGTGGCGGACATTATGTAAACGGCGACTTTATGGTGGATACGGGGAACGTTGATCTTGTAGGGGTTCAGAGAGCGGACTATGACTACAATCATAACGATGTGTATTCCATTCAACCTCACGGACCCTTCCTCTCACTCATGTCGAAAAGCCTGTGGCATATTCGGAACGTGTGGCCATATCCGGTTCCAAACAACCTATCCTTCCACAGTGTGGACGGAGTTGACTTTAATAGATATGCATCCAGATGCACAATAGGCGTCGGTAACAGGGATTTTACGGGTGGAACGTTCGCTATAACCGAAGATTCTAAAAGCTTTATGACGTACCTTCGGGGTAATAACATGCTAATGACGATCAATCAGTACGACGAGGGGTCAGGACGATTCTCGCAATCCGTTTACTCTACACTGGGTCAACGAGCTGCGCAGTTTGGGTTCGGAAAAGTAAATAGACCGGATGGATTCGGCGCACCAATTTTAAAAGACACGATGAACCTCACAGAGATCCATCAGGTGGGCGCAACAGAAAAAGAGCTTATTGTGAGATGTGGTGACGTCCTCTATTTTATTCAACCTATCTCCAACACGTTCCGTTTAAACAGGACTCTCGATTTTACGAATTCTACGAGAAAGCCTTCGTTGTATAACGTCATGTCTAAACAGTTTACGTCCGATGATAGATATCTTTATTTCCCGGCTAGACTTGAGCGAGAGGGTGTATATGGATACTACCTAGAGGTATTTGATTTAGAGACTGGTGATTTTGTTAATGAGGTGTTAATTACAACCAGTGAGGACGGAGTTCCCGGTACGACGGCGATGGCGTTTGACCATCTGAGTCATAGGATTATTCTCGCGGCGAATTGGGGCAATAAGGTTCAACTAGACGGTAAGATGTTGAACGATTATTCAATACCCGCATCTCCTACTATGCCGGCCTTCTTAGTGTTCGATACTCCCTCAGTGAGCACGAAGATACTGAGATCGACCCTAATCAAAACAAATTTAAGAGACGTTTACTGCAAGCTCAATGTAAAAGAAAACCTGAACGGTGGTCTTATTGAGTACTTTATTCGTCTCGGATCTGGAGCTTGGGTTAAAGTGTCTCCAGGAGCGGAGGTTTTGTTCAAGAATCCATTCGGGGCAAAAGAAACGAGTTTAGAGTTAAGGGCGACATTGCGCTCTAGTGTTGGTGCTCTTAAATCTCCGGAGATTAAAGAATGGTCACTTGAAGTAAAAGCATACTCAGAAAATGAGGTTATCTATGAGTCGAAGCCGCAAATTCTAAACATGCTTCATGTTACTGGCGGTCGTCTCTCTCTTGACCAACTCGTGCCTGATCAGACATCGCTACAATGGTCGATAAAATTTGATCAGAGAGATGAGGTCTTAGTATCGCAGGACGGCTCCTTCAATACTACAGGAAAGTTGGAACAAACGTCTGCAATTCTTAAAGCTCGATTGGCAACAAACGATAAATTAATGTCTCCAGCTATTCGGGACGTAACACTAAGAATGTATTATTCAGATGCGGGATATATGGAATCTACGATATATGAACAAATTCAAGATATACAAACCGCGTCGATGTGGCTGACAACGAACGCTACATCAGAGTATGTCGACATACATATCTCGAGGGACGGTGGGCTTACCTGGTACGAGGGAGTAAGAGGTGAGACTCAAAAGCAGCAGGATGGCAGTACAGAAACAAGATTTGACTTTGATCTTAAAAGCGGAGATGAGGCGATTAGGAACAAGCTAAAAGTCAAATTTACAACTAATGGCGCCGTAGATATCAAGCAATACGGCGTACTTATTAATCCAGTAATATAAGAAAGGAGGTATGGTCATGAGGTTGTTTCTATCCCAATTACCTGAAAAAGTTCGACAGCTCTTTACTCGTGTTGATGTTATCGAAAGCAAGATCGGTCTCGTAACTGATGATGGCGAGGGCGAAAGTATTACGGGAATTATCGACGGTATCAATACGAATGTCGCAGCACTACAATTGAGTCAAGACAAGCAAGACAAGAAGATTGAAGATACGTTGTCAATTGTGACAGACATGGGAGAAGAACTTCGTCTCTCAGATTCAACAATCAACGAACGTGTCGATGTCATTACTCAGTCTGTTACTTCGATACATGACGCAATTGACACGCTGGACACCATCCTTGAAACCCATAATGAGAAGATATTAGTGGGAATTTCTCAGGATGTGAAAATTTCACAACAACTGCAAGCTCTGTTCGATAAAGTGGAGATTATACAACGCGACCTTGAGGAGGTAAAGAAAAATATGAGCGACCAGACAACTAATTTAGAGCCGGTGATGGCCAGAATTTCAGTTTTAGAAGAAGAGGTTCCATCATTAAAAAGAAGTGTAGAGGAGTTATCGGATAGGATAGCTGCACTATGTTCTATAAGCCCAATGGCTACACGTGTGTCGACACAGGTTTTCGAGGTCGGGGTAAAAACCGAGTACTCAATAAAGACGTACGCGAACAAGGAGAAAGGGACGATGGTACTCGCCCACTTCACTCTGCCAGATGAGATTACAGAAATCGAGTACTACGAGGATCGAGTTGGAACGTTTCTTCCATTAACCAGTCCTTTTGGGCCTCCGGTGACGGGCTTTCCGATCCTGGACATGACGGCAAGATTTCGGGCAACAGTATCAACTCCCGGAAAGTATACGATTCAGATTGATTATCGGGAAACGGCGAGCGGCAGGGAGGACATAATTTCGACCGTCAAAGTTGAGGTAGAGGCTATTGAGAAGGTAGAGGCCGCTATCTAAAACATCGTGTCATTTCTGACAATGTCTGATACAATTATTGGTGAGCGCGGTACCTCGCGCTCCCTTATATATAGGGGGTAAGCTCATGAGGACGCAGTTTAGTCCGAGACAGTTGTCCGGAATCAAGACAGGGGATGAGGCCATGAGATATGTGCAAGTAAAATACTCGACGCCAGCTCACGGTAAAAATGAAACAATCACGTACAGCATCCCTTTGCCTGCGGATGTAGATGGAATCATGATTAATACAATCCGTGTATTATCGCAGGAGAATCTTACGTTTGTGGCTGATCTGATGGACGGACCTACAGGTCCATCGATTTACGAAAGTCTAGATGAGCTGAGGTTTCTTTATGATCAAGTAAACATTCCTTATAAACCTAGTGACAAAACATTGTACATTCGGATTTTAAATAAGGGTGACATTTCAACGAAGTATGAAATCGATATTCGTGGAGTAGAGGTGAAATAAGTATGGCCTACTATCAAGGATCCGAAGTCTCATCAAAACTAATTGATACCTTGATTCAAAAATTAACATCCATCCCCGAGGGCGCGATTGAACCATTCTGGAAATCAATTCAATCTGGCTCTTACGCGGATGAAGGATTCGTTCTTCGATCTAAAGGATCTTCGGGAAAGGATAACATTATTATCCGCATCAAAGGGATTCTTAACTATGTAGGATTGACGGTATCTATTCTGGAAGGATACACTCCAAATCCGGTTCAAGGATTGGTGGGTGTTGTAACAAATGAAATTCCTATAGCGGTCCAGTATACAACGTCAAGCACCTACGGATCGAATATCCCCGTTAATTACTGGCTTAGCTTTGATAAGGATAAAATCATGCTGCTTGTTGCGGGGTCGATAAACATATCGTCAACATATAAAAACTTCGTTTGGGCGGGGATGCCCGAGAGATTGTCTGAGGAATCAGATAGCACAGCGGTGACTCTTGCAGTTTCAAATTTCTCCCACACCTTAGCAGATGCGGCTTCGACAACAAATGGGTTTAGTGGGATTGTAAAGATGCTTCGAAACCGAAAGCAGGAAATCAGTCAAAAGGTTCATCAAAAATCTATGATGATCAGCGTTAAGAACATCGGGTGGGGCGATTGCTTTATTCTTCCCGATATTTTCCTCGAGCACGGTAGCGATGAGGGTGTTCGAGCTAAGCTCCCGGGTGTCTCTCCGGTGTCGGGTATTATTAATGTCGATTTTAAAGACCTCGATGAGGTGACTGTAGGTTCTCGAAGATTTGTGATTCACAAAACGAATAACGTTAGCGGAAACAATATGAGTAGTTTTCTCAGCGATTATTTAGCGATAGAGAAACTTTAAGAGAGGTGATCCAAGATGACGGTGCATCGCGGTAAGACAACTGCTCGGCAGTATGCAAACGTAATACATAACGCCTTGGTGTCCGAGGGGTTTAGTATGATCTCAAGTTCCATCTCCGATGACGGCCGTGTTTATATGAGTAGAGGCGTCTCGGGACTGGACGAGATATATATCAAGATCAAGGATCCGTCCATATTTTATTTGAACGTTGGCGTGTATGAAAAATACACACCCAACGCGACACCGGGGCTGGCGGGCACCTTCGGGAGTGGGTATGAGGAGACTACGGCTTTAACTTGGGCCTCAAGTAATGTCGGTGATGTAGAAATCCAATACATCTTAAACGTCACAAAAGATAGGATTATCATACATTCGCAGTGTCCATCGACTGTAACAAACGGATCTAGCTCGACGATGTATATCGGTCTACCCAAAAGATATGACTCAAAAGATCGAGGGCCAGGTTTCTCAGGTATTGGGCATTCAACCAGGGGCTATGCGACCGCAAAGTGGAGAGCGTTGCGAGATCGAAAAAAGGTTACCCCAGGGATCTACAACTATCAATACTACATGCCGACTCGTGCAACTGGATGGGGCGGAAAGTTGTTTTTTAGTCCAGTAATCATTTGTGAAGATAATGAAGGAGCTCGTGGTGAATTAGATGGGCTATATGTCCTTAGACCTCCGGTCTCTTCAAACCATGAATTTCAGCACTATGAGGAGTTCGAAAAATACGGTAAGAAATTCATCATCATTGATAAAAGCAAGGATCAAAACAACAGCTCTTCGCTACCGGTATTTTGGTACGTGATTGAAATTTAAGGAGGAAATCTTATGGCTTATTATTCAGGGAAGGTAGCATCAAAAAATCTCTACTCCACATTGATTGGTCACATTGCTGCAGTACAGCCGGGGGAATCACTGGCGTGGTGGAAAAAGGAGTCGTCGCTTGATAGCGATGGTGTTTATACATCGACAGGAAGTTCCGGATCCGAACGAATCGTTCTAGTCTTTCGTGAGAACACTATCGGCTCTTCCATAACCGTAGGTACGGCTAAAGATTATACGCCTGGCGTGATTAATACAGCCGGCGCGTTCGACCAGCTACGCGTTCAAAATATGGTATATTACACCTCAGCTCAAGCGGATAGTGTTGAGGTGTCCTACGACATCAATATTACAAAAGACCGAATCATCATTCATCTGCAGGGTGATAAGTTAATAGCTGCTTGGCAGAATCCCGTCTTGTATATAGGTATGCCCATTAAGTACGATGTGAATGATCGACGCTGTGTCGTACTCGCTATATCTGAAAATCCCGTATCACACGCCGGAGGATTATATGTACTCCAAGATGCAAACAACGTGCCAAATCCGGTTTACACTTGGCATCATGTTAATTCGCCGGGCAACCCATCGTGGGGAAATTCAGCTTTCTTAGAAGTATTGCACTTCGGATATGGACTAGAAGGGCTTCGAGGAGAATTCGAAGGGCTGTATGTTACGAACCCACTGAATATGGTAGACGGCACGGAGGTCGACGTTACCGGAACTCGCTTTAAAACTATTGTTTCAAAAGGTGCTGGTAATTTCCCGAGAGCGACGTTCCTTTTAAAGATGTCTTAAGAGAGAGGGTGACGGCCGATGGCTACAATAGTTAACGGAAGTTTTCTTTCTCCAATCAAGCGCGGTGTAAAGATTCCCCGCGTTATCCGCTCACAGGCTGCTACAAAAGAGATTGCCATTAAACCGGCTGTCGTCATTCGGGGCATATTACCCCACCGCTCCATTAATAACGGGGTAACCATAGTCCGCAAAATTAATACAGAAATGCCGATAATGGTCATTGGTCGGGCTGTAAAGAATTCATCGGATTCGAACCGAACATACAAGATATTACCTAGACTCCAGTACGGACATGTTTCCGGATCTAGGACAGGTGACAATGTATACGGTGCAGAAATACCTGTCGGTCGTAGAGTCGAAAAGATCGTTACGGGCGTAGGTACATACGGTGTGACATATCGACCTTCTTCACCAACCGCACCAGAATGTAAACCGGTTCGTCGCTGGCCTCGGGACTGGAACGGATCGAACATGAATTGAGCAGGGGCAACCCTGCTCCTTTTATTATGGAGGAGATAAGATGCAAAGTAGGTTTTCTAAAATTACACTAGAGCTGCAGCGTGGCTTACCATCATGGTTCAAAATGAGAAAAAGTCCAAATACAGTCGGCGCAAAGTTTCTTAACGTCTTTGGTCTACAATTCGAAGACATTGAGTATTATCTAAACCATGCTTTTAAAAATATGTATATTGATAGTGTAGATCTGAATCAAGCCGATATTATATATAAGGCAACTTTACCATCGAGTTTGACGCCCGACGATCGATATTCCTTTAACGCGGACGGATTACGGATGGACGAGGTTCAGACCCTTAATAAATTTCTAAACGGAATATCTGCAGATCACTTAAGTCACAAGGAAGTCTTTTATCAGAACCCGGTATTTATCGACTGGGTGAGAAAGGTAGTCTACGTAAAAGAAGCGTACGATACAAATCCGGATTACCTCGAAGGTAGGATCGAACTAGTACTGAAAGATATGATGGATAAAACGACGCTGCGGACGTGGCTGCCAACGCAGGTCCATCATGTATGGAACTTCTTTGATGAGTTTGGACTACTCTTAGATACACCTCGTTTGTATGGCGAGCGTAACGTTGAATACAAAGAACGATTACTCGACGTATTTAGACATCCTGCGAACTCTACATTTCAGGGATTACAGAATCACTTAGCTCGCGAACTCGGATTGTATAAGGATGTTCGATGGTACGACGGCGGCATAGATCTGGTACTTGCGAATTCAAATATCGTTGTAAACTCTTTATCGGTTGATGGAAAAGAGTGGCCAAGAGATAAGATGTGGATCGACCGGTCACAACGATGGGTTTTGAAGGGTGACCCTGCATATGAAGGGCAGACTCGGATCGTTAAATTCGTATCAGGTCTTGAGATGCACACATTTCACAATCGTAGAGATACAGCCTTTCAGGCAGAGTTGTACTCGATTGACCGTGTCGGAACGCCGATGCTACAATACTATGTAGATTTAATTACCAATCAAGTTCCCGTTATGTGGGATCAGTTTATATGGAACGAATCCTTTTGGGACATTGCAGATAAAGAGATGAGCGGATATGGTTACATCCCGAGCTTTCATGATGCAAGATTTCTCAACTGGTCAAAGTATAAGAGTTAGGAGGGATCATAATGGCCACACAGCGTTATAACGCCACCTTGTATGGTGAAGGTTCTTACTTCGGGGATCGATTCGTCTCTGGTCAAGAGATCCATGAGAAATGGAACATCTTCAATGTCAAATCTGACAACCGCTCTGTTTGGGGTACGACCTCGGACGGATGGATTCAGTATCGAAGTAACTTTGGTACTGGCGCGAGTCGATACAATGAAACGGATCTAGACTTGGGTGATACCTACTTTGATGTCGATGTACAACCGCTCGGATCAGGATCATACGAAGTAGGATTCTTCTTTCGGTTCAGGGAACGCCTCCAGACTTACTACTATGTAACTTACAATGGTGGGTGGAGAGATTGGGGCGGCAACAACATTAGATTGCATCGTGTGACAAACGGTACGGCTAGCGTTGTTGCGGAGTACGCTTGCCCGGTATTTACAATCGGAACAACCTATACCTTCCGCTGTGATATGCAGGGCAGTCGGTTCAAGATATCTTTGGGTGGCAAGCTGATCATTGATTATACCGATCCTGTCGGCTCAGCTACGAAAGGTGCATTTGGTCCCTATGTAATTGGCCAAG
>NZ_CP186006.1:4855000-5464663 GCF_049311625.1 Paenibacillus sp. EC2-1 | reverse complement strand
GAGTGGAAATGTCGAAAGAAAATGAATAATGTAGATTTATCCCCAATGCTAGACTCCTGTGAAAACAAAAAACTATGGATAAATTGAAATTGTTCACAACTTTATCCACAGCCTGTTGATAATATCGAGGGTTCATTCACATATTCACATCCAAAAGTAATATCATCATAGCAAAAGAAAGGCTTATTTTCAATGCGTGAGCGGATTTTATCCACAAATTCAAGAGGTTGTGCATAATTTTTATTCACACCACTATATATTGTTTATAATCTGTTCAACTTTCGACATCAGAGGTAAGAAAGCGAGAAAAATTATACACAGGTTGTTCGCGATAAAGAGGAATGATTCATCATTTTGTCGGGTCATGAAAAAATGGATCTTAAAATCTGCCTGTGGGTAACTTTTTCTTCATAGTTGGGAGAGATCGGATAGAGCAGATGATATGAATAGAAAAGGCCGCTCCGAAAGGAGCGGCCTTTTTCGAGATAAATGAGGGGGAAGGCTGGTTCAAGATTTCATGAATTTATGCTGAAATTCGGAAATTGCCTCGTAATCCTCTTCAAGTTTGCGAGAAATTCGAATGAATATCGGTAGAAGATTCTTATAAACAACTGCATTTTCATGGATGGGTTGATGATCAAACGTATCTCCTACCATATGAGCAACAATATCGAGTGATCCAGCTCTACCCGTAGCGTAAAGGCCAAGAACGACAGCCCCTAAACACGAGCTTTCATAACTTTCTGGTACAATAACCTGCTGATTAAAAATATCTGCCATCATCTGACGCCAAATGGGGGAGCGTGCGAATCCCCCAGTAGCATGAATTTTAGACGGGGTACCCATCTGTTCCTCCATCGCTAAAAGAACGGTATACATATTAAAGATGACACCTTCAAGTACTGCGCGGATCATATGCTCCTTTTGATGACTTAAAGTTAAGCCGAAAAACGAACCGCGAGCGTTCGGATTCCATAGGGGAGCTCGTTCTCCGGTTAAATAAGGATGAAAGAGCAGGCCATCGGATCCAGGAGAAACCCGTTCGGCGATTTTGGTCAACACATCATATGGACTAATGCCAAGACGTTTGGCTGTTTCCACCTCTGAGGCAGCGAGTTGATCGCGAACCCAGCGAAATATCATACCTCCGTTATTAACAGCTCCACCAATTACCCATTTATTTTCTGTCAGCGCATAACAAAAAATACGTCCTTTTGGATCGGTCATTGGCTTGTCTACGACGGTTCGTATGGCACCGCTTGTTCCGATAGTTGCCGCTACCACCCCTGGCTTAATGGCGTTAACCCCTAAATTGGAGAGCACTCCATCACTAGCTCCTAATACAAAAGGAGTGGAGGGGGAGAGTCCCATGGCAGCAGCATACCTTGGATCGAGTCCGTTCATTATATGTGTGGTAGGGACCAGGGAAGATAGATGATCTTCCGTAATACCTGCAATTTGTAGTGCTTCCTCATCCCAATTTAGCGAATTCAGGTTCAGAAGTCCGGTGGCCGAAGCGATCGAATGATCTACGACATATTGTTGGAACAATTGATAGTAGATATATTCTTTAATCGAAATGAATTTTTCGGCTTGATTAAAAATGGAGGCTTGTTCATGACGCAGCCACATTAATTTGGTGAGGGGAGACATGGGATGGATGGGGGTGCCGGTTCTTAAATAAATCTCATGGCCACCCAAATCCTTTTTTAATCGTTCTGACCACTCCGCACTCCGGTTATCAGCCCAGGTAATACAACGAGTAAGCGGTTTACCCATTTTGTCGACGGCAATGACACTGTGCATGGCTGTACTAAAGGATACGAATAGTACCTGATCTGGCCTAATTCCACTGTCCGACATAACCCCTTGTATAGATGATATTACAGTTTGAAAAATAACATCTGGATCCTGTTCGGCAAAAGAGGGAGCAGGCGTGAGAAGCGGATATTCGCCGCCAGATGTGGCCTTTATCTTCCCTTGCTCAGTAAATAATACAGCCTTGGTACTTGTAGTTCCGATATCAACACCGATCATATAGTTCAGCGTATCCAAAAGGCATACCTTCCTTCCCAGTTAAGAAGTATCGAGTTCAGTCAAATTATAAAATCTCATTTATGTATATAGATAACGTTATTAGACAGTTAAAAGCAAATTTAATCATCGTCAAAGCGTATACAGTTAAGGTTTTGCCAAAAGGCAATACCTTATTTATCGTGCAAATGAATCGTAAATTAATTATCCCCATGTGGATAAATTACTATTAAAGTGTAGAAATAAAGAAGATTCTGTGGAAAACTTATATGGGATGATACAGGAAGTTTGGTTTGACTTCTAGGCTTGATTGTGATTAAATATATAAAGGCATTTTCTGTGAGTGTAAAAAGAAATTTTGTTAAAAATATAAGAAAGTCTAAGGCATCAATTTTTCTTATATTTCTCGCAGAGACGGATCCAGCTCTAAAAAGTTGGCGAACCGTTTCTACTTGTTATATGGTAAGATTAAGATTCCTTTAAGGAGGTGCAACAGATCATGACGAAACAAACTTTCAAACCGAACGTGAGCAAACGTAAGAAGAATCACGGATTCCGTAAAAGAATGAGTTCCAAGAACGGACGTAAGGTTCTGGCTAGCCGCCGTCAAAAAGGCAGAAAAGTATTGAGCGCTTAATTTTTGTGCCACGATGCCACGAAGACCACCGAGGTGGTCTTTTTTTCGTAATGGCACAAATGGTGTATTAATCATGAGATTATGGTGAGTCGTTTACCGCTTGTGCGGTATGACCATACTATTATATATAGGAAGAAATGCCTTGAGATGCCGAAGGTGATTGATCAGTAGATTAGAGGCAGGCAGGGAGAGACTGGTGCAAAAAAAACTGCGTTTACGAAATCGGGCTGACTTCAGCCGCGTCTATCGCCACGGAAAATCTTTTGCTAACCATCAATTTGTGGTGTACTGGTCTCGTAAAAGAGACGTAGAACAGTTCCGGGCGGGTGTGTCCGTTAGTAAAAAGGTAGGCAATGCCGTGGTTCGTAACCGGATGAGGCGGCTCGTGAAAGAGATTGTCCGTCATCATCAGGATGAAATTGTTGAACATATGGATCTGATCTTTATCGTCAGAAAAGGTGCGCTGGATAAGACCTATCAGGAGCTTGAAAAAAGCGTGCTGCATGTACTGCGCAAATCGTCACTTTTAAAGTCTAAGAAGGGATGAGCTTGTGTTTATTTGTCCATATAAATATGTTATGATTTACCGTGGAATGGAATGCTAAGAGAGGGGTTTTGAAGTGTCGCTAACGAAGACAAGACGAGGAAAATGGTTCCTCCTCACAGCTTTGCTAGTTATGGCAATGGCTGTATTATCTGGTTGTACACCGCAAGCGGACCAGATGCGTACTATCGAAGACCTGAAAAATGGTGGCTTCTGGCAGAGTAACGTCGTGTACTACTTTACATGGGCTCTAGACACGTTTGCTACTTGGTTTAATGGTGAGTACGGACTGGCGGTTCTGGTTATGGTGCTTATTGTACGTACATTGATTCTGCCGTTGACACTTAAGCAGGTACGAAGCTCGAAGGCAATGCAAGCGATTCAACCTGAAATTGCTAAGATCCGTGAGAAATATAAAGATACTCCTGAAAAAGTGCAGATGGAGACGATGAAACTGTTCCAGGAGCACAAGGTCAATCCGATGGCGGGTTGTTTACCGCTGCTTGTTCAGATGCCGATCTTTATCGCACTTTATCATTCGATTTATTATAACGGTCTTCTCCGTGAGCATGAATTCCTGTGGCTTCAGCTCGGAGAACCGGACAAGCTGTTTATACTGCCGGTTCTGGCGGCGTTCACGACTTTCTTCCAGACCAGAATGATGCTGAAGATGAATCCATCTCCTCAACAAGGGATGATGCAGTTCATGATGTTCGTGTATCCTATTCTGATCTTCGTGATGTCGTTCCAGTTCCCATCCGCCCTTCCGCTGTACTGGTTCTACAGTAACTTGTATACCATTGTACAGAACTACTTCTTGTACCGTAACAATGATAAAAATGTAGCTATAGCTAATGTAAAAACGGCTAGCATCAGTCAAAGTAAAGGTCCAAGTAAGGGTCCTAAGAACGGGAAAAAAGGCAAAAAAGGAGCTAAGAAGTCGAGATGAGTAAAATCGTCGCAACAGGAAAAACCGTTGAAGATGCTGTCGAACAAGGGCTAGCCCAGTGGGGTGTAAGTCGGGACCACGTATCGGTTCAAATTTTGAGTCAGCCGTCAAAAGGATTCCTGGGGCTGTTCGGGGTAAAGGAAGCGAAAGTTGAACTTACGCTTCTCACCCGCAGTACTGGCGGCGAAGAGCTTAGCAGTGACTTCACTTCTAAAATGCAGGCATCACCTGCGCTTGAAGTAGAGAAGGTATCGAAAATATCATCAGTCGAGACCAAGACTAGAAGTTTGACTGAAGATATAAAACATGAGGGAGAAGATCCTTACCGTGAAGCCGTTAGCTTTTTGATTGAGACAGGTAAGGCCATGGGCCTGGACATTTCTGTTGATATTGAGCATGGTAAGGAATCAACTACCCTTCAGATTTCTGGTACTGGTTTGGGTTTAATGATTGGGCGTAGAGGTCAGACACTCGATGCCTTGCAGTATTTAGTTAACATTGTGGCTAACCGTTACTCTGATAATTATCTTCGGATTGTGCTCGATGCGGAGAATTTCCGTGAACGTCGCAAGAAAACGCTAGAAGATCTGGCTGATCGATTGGCTGGACGTGCTGTAAAGACACGAAAAGAAATCGTTCTCGAGCCGATGCCTGCTTCTGAGCGCAAGATAATACACTTCAGGCTACAAAATCATGCTCAAGTAAAGACAATAAGTAGAGGCGAGGAACCCAATCGGAGAATCGTCATTACATTGAAGCAGCAGTAAAGATTATATGGACTCAATGACTCCTGGGCGGTAATAGGGAGTCATTGTTTTTTATTCAAGAGTTAATATGCTTACGTCAAGAAATAAATAGTCAAATAAAGAAGGTGAATTTCATGTTAAGTGATACGATTGCTGCGATATCCACAGCGGTTGGTGAGGGAGGCATCGCGATTATTCGCGTTAGCGGTCCTGAAGCCATCATTGAAGTAGAAAAAATATTTAAAAGTAAAAAGAGATTATCAGAAGTGGATTCGCATACGGTTCATTACGGACACATCATGGATCCTTTGAGCCGAGATAATCTTGAAGAGGTATTGGTCACAGTAATGAGAGCGCCACGTTCATTTACGACAGAAGATGTGGTGGAGATCAGTGCACATGGTGGTGTTATTGCAGTCAAGCGGGTGATGGATCTACTGCTTCAGCAGAACATTCGACTTGCTGAACCAGGTGAATTTACCAAGCGTGCCTTCTTGAACGGAAGGATTGACTTATCTCAGGCGGAAGCGGTTATAGATCTAATAAGATCTAAGTCCGATCGGGCTTTCTCAGTTGCTCTGAAGCAGGTAGAAGGAACGCTCTCCCGCAAGATTAATGATCTGCGTTATACCCTTGTGGAAACTTTAGCTCATATCGAAGTAAATATCGATTATCCGGAACATGATGTGGAATCGCTCACTTCTGAGTTTATCAAGGATAAGAGTAAATTCGTCATGGATGAAATTGATAAACTACTGAAGACTGCAGAAGAGGGAAAGATCCTACGAGAAGGTATCACTACAGCGATTGTAGGTCGCCCAAATGTGGGTAAGTCATCTTTGCTCAATACACTAGCTCATGATAATAGAGCCATTGTTACAGATATTCCTGGTACAACACGAGATGTAATCGAAGAGTTCGTCACCATTAACAATATTCCACTAAAATTGCTTGATACAGCAGGCATCCGGGAGACGATGGATGTTGTTGAGAAAATCGGAGTAGAGCGTTCGAAACATGCTGTTAGTGAAGCAGATCTAATTCTGCTCGTGCTGAATGCAAGTGAGCCGTTGCATGAAGATGAACTGGAACTGATGGAACAAATACGCGGTAGACAATGTATTGTAATTTTGAATAAAATGGACTTACCGTCGCAAATCGATTTGGATATTGTCCGTAGGTATTATCCTGATGAGTTGATCGTTCCCATGTCTGTAAAAGCTCAGGAAGGAATTGATCGACTAGAGGATGCGATATCGAAGTTGTTCTTTAGCGGTAAGATTGAAGGTGGAGATCTGACTTATGTCAGCAATGTACGTCATATTGCCCTCCTCAAAAAAGCTAAAAAATCTTTGTTTGATGCTTATGAAGCGGCTGAACAATACATCCCGATTGATATGATTCAGATCGATGTAAGGCTTGCTTGGGAGCAGCTTGGAGAAATTTTAGGTGAAGCGGTTGGCGATTCGTTGATTGATCAGATTTTCTCTCAATTTTGTCTTGGAAAATAAGCTTCTATTATATAGGGTTTGAATATTAATAAAAATACAGGAGGGTTTGCCATGAGTTATGTAGGACGCACCTATGACGTGATTGTTGTCGGCGCAGGTCATGCCGGCTGTGAAGCAGCACTTGCTTCTGCACGTATGGGTGCTGAGACGTTGATGGTTACGATTAACTTGGATATGGTTGCATTTATGCCTTGTAATCCGTCGATTGGCGGACCAGCCAAAGGGCATGTTGTACGGGAAATTGATGCATTAGGTGGAGAGATGGGCCGGAACATCGATAAGACCTTCATCCAAATGCGCATGTTGAATACAGGTAAGGGACCCGCAGTTCATGCACTGCGTGCCCAAGCAGATAAGTTCTCCTATCAACATACCATGAAAGAAACGATGGAGAAGCAAGATAAGCTGACCCTTCGTCAAGGAATGGTCGATCAGCTTTTGGTTGAGGATGGCGAATGTGTTGGTATTGTTACACAGACGGGTGCTGAATACCGTGCTAAAGCTGTAGTTTTGACTACAGGTACTTATCTGCGTGGTAAGGTTATTATGGGTGAGCTTATGTATGAGAGTGGGCCTAACAACCAACAACCGTCTGTGAAATTGGCTCAGAATTTGAAGGAGCTTGGTTTTGATCTTGTTCGTTTTAAGACGGGTACACCTCCACGTGTACACAAGGATACAATTGACTTCTCTAAAACCGAAATTCAGCCAGGTGACGATAAGCCGAAGTTTTTCTCATATGAAACTAAATCTTCAGATAATGAACAATTGCCTTGCTGGTTGACATATACTTCGGTGGAGACTCATCAGATTATTAATGACAATTTGCACCGTGCCCCAATGTTCTCCGGTGTGATTGAAGGGACGGGTCCACGCTATTGTCCATCTATAGAGGATAAAATTGTACGTTTTGCTGATAAAGCCAAACATCAAATTTTCCTTGAACCTGAGGGTAAGAATACGAAGGAATATTATGTGCAAGGTTTATCCACGAGTATGCCAGAAGATGTTCAACTAGCAATCCTTCGTTCGGTCCCAGGCCTTGAGAACACAGAAATGATGCGTAATGGGTATGCAATCGAATATGACGCAATGGTTCCAACGCAGCTATGGCCGTCGCTTGAGACGAAGCGTCTTCCTGGATTGTTCACAGCTGGGCAGATTAACGGTACATCGGGTTATGAAGAGGCAGCAGGTCAAGGGATTATGGCAGGTATTAATGCGGCGCGTAAAGTGCAGGGTAAAGAGGCAATCGTACTTGATCGTTCTCAAGGATATATTGGTGTTCTGATTGATGATTTGGTTACAAAAGGTACGAATGAGCCTTATCGTCTGCTTACTTCTCGTGCAGAATATCGTTTGCTTCTCCGTCATGACAATGCGGATTTACGATTGACTGCGATTGGTCATGATATTGGACTGATCTCTGAAGAGCGCTATGCTCAGTTCCTTCGCAAAAAGGATCTTGTTGAGCAGGAAATTGAACGTCTTCGTCAGACGAAAGTTAAACCCGTACAAGTAAACGAAGTGCTTGAGGCAGCAGGTTCTACAGCCATTCAGGATGGAATCAGCCTTTTGACGATATTACGTCGACCTGAAATTTCATTCTCTATTATTGAATCGATTTCACCATCTCCATTTGATCTAGATGAAGAAATGAAGGAACAGGTAGAAATTCAAATTAAATATGCCGGATACATCGACAAGCAGCTCGGTCATGTGGAGAAACTTCAGAAGATGGAGAAAAAACGGATCCCAGAAGATATTGTCTATGACGATATTCATGGTTTAGCGATGGAAGCAAGGCAGAAGCTTAACAAAATCCGTCCGATATCAATCGGTCAGGCTTCGCGTATTGGTGGAGTCACTCCAGCCGACATTTCTATACTTCTGGTTTACCTGGAGCACTATAACCGGGTTACGGCAGCGAAAGGATAATCCAGCTATGGATGCAATTCAAAAAGATTTTGTACAGCGCCTTGAAGAGCGCGGTATCTCAATAAATGAGAAGCAATTAGACCAGTTCGAGAAATATTTCGAAATACTGGTTGAGTGGAATGAGAAGATGAACCTGACAGGTATTACGGAACGAGATCAGGTTTATATGAAGCATTTTTATGATTCGGTGAGTCTAGCATTTTATGTAGATATGGATAAAGTCGGGTCTTTGGCCGACATAGGTTCTGGAGCGGGATTTCCGGGTATTCCTCTGAAAATCTGCTTCCCTCATCTTAAATTAACGATTGTCGACTCATTAAATAAGCGCATCACCTTCTTGAAGCATGTTGCTGATTCGATTGAACTTGAAGAGGTGGAGTTACTGCACGGCAGGGCAGAGGAAGTTGCTCGTAAACATGGATATCGTGATGGATTTGATCTTGTGACTGCACGTGCAGTAGCTCGAATGGCTGTGCTCAACGAATTCTGCCTACCTTTTGTAAAAGTCGGAGGGCAGTTTGCTGCAATGAAGGGAAGCGATCCAACAGAAGAGATTGCTGAAGCTGCTAAGAGCTTTAAAGAATTGAGAGGATCTCTTTGTAAAGTGCACTCGTTCTCGTTACCAGTTGAGGAATCAGATCGACATATTATCGTTATCGATAAAAAGGGTCCAACACCAATGAAGTATCCACGAAAAGCTGGAACAGCTTCGAAAACACCTCTCGTTTAGCAATATAATATAGATTTTGAAAAGGAATGTTTCACGTGAAACATTCCTTTTTTCTATACACGACATTTATCACTTATTAATTGTGCTCATTAATGTATGTTTTATTAGATAGCGTTAACTGTCCCTATTGGAGGCGAAATCAACATCATTTTGTATAAATACACCAAAATAGCAGGAAAAAAAGGTGAGTTTGTAGAATAGGATTATAGGACAAATAGTGGTAGAATAGAATCGTAGTACCAGTTGATAGAGGCCGGACATAGACCGGTCCGTTTTTTTGCTGATGTCATGAATAAATGTAATGTTTTATGCAGGGAAATGCCTAGCTTCGCATGGGATATTCGGATCTGAAAGGTTCGGACACTGGGCTTTTTGGAACGAAAGGCTTTTTTGTTAAGCCATTCATGCATGCTACTGATTCTATTCATGTGTTTCAGTAGAAAGCAAAGGCGTCATCCATGCTATCATGAAATTAGGTGGTAATATACGGAATGAAAGAACAATTTTCGAAGTTGTTTGGCTTAGCGGCGGAACGCAATAATGGGGATGAAGTGAAGCAAATTCCGGTGAATGAGGTTGTCAGCAGCCCCTACCAACCGCGTACGATTTTTGATGATGATAAGATCGACGAGTTGCTTCAAACCATCAAAACACATGGTGTCATTCAACCTATTGTCGTTCGTGTCCGTAATGGCGTGTATGAGATTATTGCTGGTGAGCGTCGTTGGCGTGCAGTTAAAAAGTTGGGACTCGATACAATCCCTGCGATTGTTCGAGATTTTAATGATTCCCAGGCAGCTTCAATTGCTCTAATTGAGAATTTGCAGCGTGAAGGCCTGACTTCAATTGAAGAGGCAGTAGCTTATCAGAAGCTGATTGATCTTCATCAGTTAACACAAGAAAGTCTTGCGCAGCGGCTCGGTAAGAGCCAATCCACAATTGCTAATAAAATTAGGCTTCTACAGTTGCCGGAAGAAGTAAAATTAGCACTTATGGAACGTAAAATCACTGAGCGTCATGCTCGTGCTTTGCTGTCACTTGATAATGAAGAGACACAACTAAAGGTGTTGGCAGAAGTGATTGCTAAGGAGCTTAATGTTAAGCAGACAGAAGCTCGAGTAGCATTTTATAAAGAAGTAACTACGATTAAGAAATCCAAGCGGATTTCGTATAGTAAAGATGTGCGCCTAGCTTTAAATACCATTCGTCAATCGATTGATATGGTAACAGGTTCAGGAATGGCTATTAAAACGACAGAGAATGATCATGATGATCACTACGAAATCGTTATTAAAATCCCCAAACGATAAAACATAGTATGACATGAAAGTAGGAGTGGTCTTGTTATTATGCCACTTTTTCTGTTGACCTAAGAAGCAGCTATAGAGTAAGACCTCCTAGGAAGACAGACCGCATTTTTTGGAGCTTAACTTATTACTTGTATCTTCAAAAAATGGTTTCGTGTCCGAACCCAGCGGATTGCGCATAACCGTTCAGGTGCTGTCATCATAAGACAGCCTATATCCAAATGTGCAGTATACAGCTTCTCTTGCTGTATATCATCTATTGCAGCCTACTTAGAAGAGTCTTCCTACATTGAGGTGAAATGAGTGTCTAAAACAATTGCCATAGCAAATCAAAAGGGCGGGGTCGGTAAAACAACGACTTCTGTCAATCTGGGCGCTGGACTGGCTTCGCTTGGCAAACGGGTGCTTTTGGTGGATATTGACCCCCAAGGGAACACGACCAGTGGTGTCGGTATTAATAAAGCAGACGTTGAAAACTGCATTTACGATATTATCATTAATGAGGTGCATCCTAAGGATGCTATTAATCCAACAAACATCGAAGGTCTAGACATCATACCGGCTACGATTCAGCTAGCGGGTGCAGAGATTGAACTTGTTCCTACGATTTCGCGTGAAGTACGCTTGAAGAAATCTCTTCAGTTGGTAAAACCAAATTACGACTATATCTTGATTGATTGTCCCCCGTCACTTGGCATTCTTACGATTAACTCTCTTACAGCTGCGGACTCGGTCATTATTCCGATTCAATGTGAATACTATGCATTGGAAGGGCTAAGTCAATTACTGAATACAGTGCGTTTGGTTCAGAAACATCTTAATACTTCTCTGAAAATCGAGGGTGTACTACTTACGATGCTCGATGCTAGAACGAACTTGGGAATCCAAGTGATTGAAGAAGTGAAAAAGTATTTTCAAGAAAAAGTGTATAGGACCATTATTCCAAGAAACATTCGATTGAGTGAAGCGCCTTCACATGGACAGTCGATCATTACTTATGATCCTCGCTCAAAAGGTGCGGAAGTGTACTTGGAGTTGGCAAAGGAAGTGATCTCTTATGAGTAAACGTTTAGGAAAAGGGTTGGATGCACTTATTCCTTCCTTGTCTATTAACGACGATGATAAAGTCGTTGATATCCCATTGAGTCAGTTGCGGGCGAATCCGTATCAGCCTCGGAAAACGTTCAATGAAGAAGCGATCCAGGAGCTTGCTGAATCTATTCGTCAGCATGGTGTGATTCAGCCGATTATTGTACGGAGCGTTCTTAAGGGATATGAGATTATTGCCGGGGAACGTCGTTTTCGGGCATCACAATATTGTGGAAAAGCTACAGTGCCAGCCGTCGTTCGTTCTTTCAGCGACCAGCAGGTAATGGAGATTGCACTCATTGAGAATCTTCAACGTGAGAATTTGAATGCAATGGAAGTGGCGGTAGCTTACCAAGGATTAATGGAACAATTTTCCTTAACGCAAGAGGAATTGTCTCTGAAAGTCGGCAAATCACGATCGCATATCGCTAACTTTTTAAGACTGTTGTCTTTACCGGAGGAAGTAAAGGATAATGTTTCACGTGGAACATTATCAATGGGACATGCACGAGCGATTGTGGGATTGAAAGATCCTGTCCTAGTGAAACAATTGGCAAAGCAATGTGTGGAACAAGAGTGGAGTGTTCGTGAGCTTGAGGAAGCTGTAAAAAACCTAGATCGCAGTAAATCATCTGAAGCAAAAGATAAGATCAAGGTGAAACGGAAAGATCCATATATTGATCATTTAGAAGAGAATCTTCGTGAACGATTTAAAACAACGGTTAAGATAAAACACAATAAAGATAAAGGGAAGATTGAGCTGAACTATTATAGTAAACAAGATTTAGAACGTCTACTTGAGTTGCTGCAATAGTTTGCTTTAAAATATGTAGTGTTCAAAGAGCTTGCGCTGAAATAACTACAAGATATAGCTTGGAATATCACATCTTGATGGAGAAAGACATGTCGGTGTTCCTTAGGGAACAGGGCATGTCTTTCTTGATTTGGAAAATGGAATAATGAACTGGGGTATGTATAATCAGATTGAATAATAGACTTATGTTCATCTGATGAGGGGGTACAGCATGGATTCAATCATTTATCTGGACCACGCAGCTACTTCATGGCCGAAACCTCCGGAAGTGTTAGAAGCTATGAAACAAGCGATGGAGAGTGCCGCGGCAAATCCGGGGCGCGGAAGTCATCGTATGGCTGTGAATGCATCAAGAGTGCTTTATCAAACGCGTAGAACATTAGCGACACTTTTTAAAGTCAATAATCCCAATGATATTGCACTAACGGGAAATACGACAGAGGCATTGAATTTAGCCATTAAAGGATACCTTGCTGAAGGAGATCATGTCATTGCTACAATGATTGAACATAACTCAGTGAGAAGACCACTGGAGTATTTGAAACGTACTAGAGGAATTCAAGTTGATTATATTTCTGTCGATGCATATGGACAGATTGATTTAAAAGAGGTTGAGCGGTCGTTCAATAAGCGGACCAAGCTTGTGGTGTGTAGTCATAGTTCTAACCTGCTTGGCTCGATTCTTCCTGTAAAAGAAATCGGGGAACTTGCAGTACGGTATGGTGCTGTGCTTCTCGTGGATGCTGCCCAAAGTGCTGGAATGTTATCTATTGATGTTAATGATATGAATATTGGTATGTTAGCTTTTCCTGGGCATAAGGGGCTTATGGGACCACAAGGCACAGGGGGGCTTTATATCTCACCTAATCTAGACTTGGAGCCTTTGATGCACGGAGGTACAGGTAGCCAGTCTGAGGCTATTGAACAGCCAACTGTAAGGCCGGATAGATATGAAGCTGGTACTCCGAATACAATCGGTTACGCAGGGCTTCAGGCCGCTGTAGAGAAGGTGCTAGAGCTAAAGACTGATAACATATACAGTCACGAATGGGAACTCACACAACGAATGATAGAGGGACTGTCATCTATAAGAGGTATAAAGATTCTCGGTCCGAAATTAGGGCAGCCAAGAACGGGGATTGTATCTTTTGTGGTAGAAGAAAGAGATGCTTCCGAGCTCGCATTTAAGTTGGATCGTGAATATGGGATTGCTGTACGGGCAGGATTCCATTGTACTCCACTTGCCCATATGGCAGTTGGCACAGAAAACACTGGCGCTGTAAGAGCCAGTGTGGGGGTATGGACAAGCAAAGAAGATGTTGACCTCATGGTGGAAGCCATGGCTAAAATCCAGGCCTGATCGACAGATCAAGATTGAGGAGAAGGAATGAAAAAGTATGTCTGAATTAAATGAATTGATCATGGAGCAACTTCATTGGTTTGTTGTAGGTATGAGTGCCGTGATCTTGATCCTGTTGTTGGCCGTAATAATACAAGGCAGTAAGTTGCGTAAAATGCGGCGAAAGTATGATGCGATGATGTCCGGCACCGGAGTGGAGGATCTAGAGACACTGCTCCTCAATCTTAAGATTCAAATGGATGCAATTGAAGAAGAACAAGGAAATCATCGTTCCCGTCTAGATCATGTTATACAAACCTTGAAAGGTGTTAAGTCCAAAACAGGTATCGTGCGCTATAATGCCTTTGGTGAACGGGGAAATGATTTAAGCTTCTCCATTGCGATCGTTAGTGAAAAAGGAGATGGATTGGTACTTACCGGTTTATATAACCGTGAAAGTTCATTTGTATATGCCAAGCCTCTTCAAAATGGTGAGTCTCAACATTCTCTTTCCCCTGAGGAGAAAGAGGCTATAGATCTCGCGCTGAAAGAAGGGTAGAACGATTCCATTCCTTCATTGCTGAGTATAAGCAATTCGCAATAATATCAGATAGACGCATCACGAGACTCAGACGAGTGTTCTGTAATACGAAGTATTCCATAAAGCCGCCGACATTGACGATACCAGTGACATGGATATCGCCAACCGGCGGTAATTCTTTATGTACACCTGCACCAGGGCGTAGGGGTCCATCAGAAACTTGTATAGAGCCTACACTAGCAGACTGGCCGAGGCAAGCATCAATACCGATTATATAAGGGTTATCATGTTGTTCATGAATCATCGTGAGTGTTTCTTTTAAATTCATCGCATGTACAGGCTCATCTAGTGTGCCATATAAATGAAAGAGTGAGCTATTGAAACGAGATAGAGATGTACCGACAAGTGGACCAAGGCAATCACCGGTGGAACGGTCCGTGCCAATACAGACAATAATCAGTGGACGAGTATGCACGCCAGAGGAAAGATGATAGAGAAGACGATGTATGATAGCCGAATGGATTTCAGGATCAGTATGTGGTATTTTTAAGCTTGAAAACTCCTGATGGGGTGAGTGTTTAGATATACGGTTCATAGAATCTTCCTTTCGTCCGCGAATGATAGTATCAGTATATGGCTGAAAGAATGTTTTTATACTTCAAGGTAGACAAAAGAAGATAATCTGTTCATAGATAAATGAAGAGTAGAGAATAGAAGGGGAGACGGAGGTGTAGGGTATGTCAGGTTTGATGCTGATCGCTTTTGATTCCACGCAGCAAGCACTAAGAGCGGAGATGTTGCTGGAGTATGCGGATATAGAGATTGACCTATTTCCCACGCCAAAAGAGATTACAGCAGGCTGTGCATTATCGATTCAATTTCCACCCACTGCGTTAAGAGAAGTTCAAGAGATTATCACTTTGGAAAGAGTAGAAATCCGGGGCATATTTGCGCAGAATGACAACGAGAGTTATACACGCATCTAGAGTATGGATGGGAGGAATACAAACATGGATTACATTCATATGGTGTTAACTGGGGAAGTAGACTCCCTGAAGGAGGTAAAAAAAATTAGTGATGCTTTCTGGAATTGGATGACAAACGTAGATATGTGGATGGGCGTAGCTACGGCTGCGATTCGAATCCTGGCTATATTCCTATTAACACGACTTATTATACGAGTTGTTTACAGAATGATTGATCAATTTCTTCTGAGACAAGAGAAGAGTAGAATTAATATGAATCCACGGCGCTTCACAACCGTGGGAGAGTTGCTGAAGAATGTAACCTCATTTGTATGTAACTTTATAATGATATTGATCATTCTATCAGAGTTTAACTTCAAGCTTGGGCCTTTACTAGCAAGTGCGGGAGTACTCGGATTAGCCGTCGGTTTCGGAGCACAGAGTCTGGTTAAGGATGTAATAACTGGATTTTTTATTATCCTTGAGGATCAGTTTGCAGTTGGGGATGTCATTAAAAGTGGCGAATTCAGAGGTACGGTTGAAATCATCGGACTTCGAACAACACGGATCAGAGGATTGAATGGAGAGACTTACATTATTCCTAACGGATTAATTACTAGTGTGACCAATTACTCTGTGTCTAATTCACTAGCGCTTGTAGACTTACCTGTGAAGAATGAAAAGCGGGTTAACGATACATTGTCTCTCATCCAAAGTGCACTTGAAGGGATTTCTCAGCGCCGTCCGGAACTTGTCCAAGACCCTGAAGTGCTGGGGATTCAATCCCTGACCACATCTGAATATGTTGTTCGTATTGCGGCTGAGTGTCACCCGAATGCACGTGATGTTGCTGAACGAGAAATTTTTAAAGATATAAAACAAGCCTTAGAAGCAGAGGAATTACGTCAGTCATCTGAGGGATGATATATATAACTTGTTAGGCTGCTCTAAAATGCATAGAATAGATATCAATTAGACGATGAGATGTGGAGGGGGAGCAGGAATGGAACGGAAGGTATTTCAATTGGGGGATATTGTTCAAATGAAAAAACCTCATCCCTGCGGGAATAATGAAATGGAGATCATCCGTATGGGGATGGACATCCGCATAAAGTGTACACGTTGCCAACACAGTGTGTTGATTCCACGAGCTAAGTTTGAGAAGAACATGAAGAAGGTGCTAAGGTCAGCAGCTGTTGATGATGGGACGATTGAGGCATAACACCCCATAGGCTAGTGGGTGATAGCTGACGTATTGACCTGATTAGCTGGACATGTTATAATCAATCGTGCTGCGGAAAGGTACCCAAGAGGCCCAAGGGGGCTGACTCGAAATCAGCTAGGCGTCGCAAGGCGTGCGTGGGTTCGAATCCCACCCTTTCCGCCATCTAACGATTAAACTAAATTTACGATACATTGCATGAGCTTCTCGGTTGTTACGAGAGGCTCTTTTTAATTAAAAAAGCCTGATCTGTATTTTTACTTCATCTATATAGAACAAAAAGGAAGGACCCCTTCGGGTCCTTCCACTGGTTAGGCGGTGCTGTGAATTGGAATCTATAGCTAACACATTCGCAAGAATCTTGGTCAACAGCCCTTTACTTGTCCGAAAACGGTCAAGCTTGTTGCTAAATCCCTCCGCTTGCTAACCGTGCAGAGTAAGACCCTATGGGTAATTCAGCTGCGTTGTCCAACGGAACCACACCTCTCTCATGCACCGCCTATTGATATTATGCTCCGTATTCGTTTTGTTATACATGGAGTTAAAAAAAATTTGAAGTGCTTATTTAGGTTGTACCCGTCTTTTGTTCATCCACACGCGATCATCGTTCGTATTGTCGGGGAATGTATCGCCCTGTTTAAGCTTAACTTGCTGAGGATTTTCAATGCCCATGATGTGGTCTCTTACACCGACTTCAATATATACACCATTGTTTGGAGCTTTTTCTCCACTGTGGAATTCACTACGTTCACCCATGATAAGAATCCTCCTTCATTTGATATGAACTGCTTCCTTAGAGTGCACGAGAGCAGACAAAATCATGGCAGGGAAAGAGCGGAACTAGAGGATAAACATATATGGATAATATAGCGAAGGCGTTATGGAGATTTCATGTAATGGAAGGAAAAGAAACTTGCATCCGATCATTCGTTCTGATATATTGTTATGGTGCGAGTTTACGCTCGTTCCTTGCTCCTAACATTTGATTGGGGGCCTAAGTCCACAAGGAGGTGAAAGATATGCGCAAATATGAAGTTATGTACATTATTCGTCCAGACCTTGAGCAAGAAGCTGTTCAAGCTACAGTCGATAAGTTCCATGGCATCATCTCCAACGGCGGAGAAGTTACAAAGCAAGACGTAATGGGTAAACGCCGTCTTGCGTATGAGATCAAGAAATTCCGTGATGGCGTGTTCGTTCTAGTTAACTTCAATGGTACACCTGAAGTTATCGCTGAGCTTGAGCGTCTCATGAAGATTTCTGACGAAGTAATTCGTTATCTCATTACGAATGACGTAGCCTAAGACCGAAAGTTTTGTAATGAATTCGTTCTAAGGAGGGGATAGGATTGTTGAACCGTGTTATTTTGATCGGCCGGCTAACCCGGGATCCAGAGCTGCGTTATACGCCAGCAGGAGTAGCGGTCACACAGTTTACGCTTGCCGTAGATCGTCCATTTACCGCCCAAGGCGGGGAACGCGAAGCGGATTTCATTCCGGTCGTTACCTGGAGACAGCTTGCTGAAACGTGTGCCAACTATCTGCGTAAAGGCCGTCTGACCGCTGTGGAAGGACGCATTCAAGTGCGGAATTACGAGAATAACGAAGGTAAACGTGTATACGTAACTGAAGTTATTGCTGATAATGTTCGTTTCTTGGAGTCGAACCGAGATAGCAGCGGAGGCGGCGGAAATCGTGAGGAATCATCGTTCAATGGTGGAAGCACTAGCGGAAACCGTGGAAGCAGTAATAACTCACGCAACAATCAGGATCCTTTTTCCGATGAAGGAAAACCGATCGATATTTCGGATGATGATTTGCCATTTTAATAAGGAAGGACTGACTAAGCATGGCTTTTAAGCAAAGAGAAGGCGGAGACAACGACAAACGCCCAGCACGCCGTGGTGGCCGTAACAAACGTCGTAAAGTTTGTTTCTTCACTGTGAACAAGATTACTCACATTGACTATAAAGATACTGATTTGCTCAAGAAGTTCATCAGCGAACGCGGTAAAATCTTGCCACGTCGTGTGACTGGAACTAGTGCAAAATATCAGCGTGCCTTGACGATTGCGATCAAACGCTCCCGTCAAATCGCATTGCTTCCATACACAACGGAGTAGTCCGTTAGAGAAAAAGCAGTTTAGCCTTTGGCTAAGCTGCTTTTTTTGTATGTGGATTAAGAGATTTATACGGATATTGGATAACGAACTGTCCCCTAAGTACGTACAAATATATACATATAACCATTAGAAAAATGATGGTTAGCTGAGTGAAGAATTGAATGTATTGTCTCTTCACAGGAGACATCGTCTCTTGTATAGGTATACTTTTAATAGAGATGGAACTTAATAATCGCAGTAATAGAAAATGATATTGATGAGTTTCTTCTATATATAATAACTAGTATGAATTATTCTAATCATAACTATTATGGGTACATATACATTTCATATGGATTGATAGTTTGTCCTGTCAGATAAGACAATACTTTAAATAGAAGTTAACATTAAAGAAGGAAATATAGTAAATAAAATTTGTTTAAGAAAGCTTCATAATACTGAATATGTCTCTTCCTAGAAAACAAAATGTCGATCATGCATAATATTCCTCTTTTATCCAAATGCTAAGAAAAAGGAGGAATTTCATTATGTGTCGTCGATTTTCGATGTCCGCTGGAATAGATGAAGTAGGTAAACATTTCGGAATAAGCAGAGTGATGTATTACTACAAGAATCGATACAACATTAGTCCGATGCAAGGTGTACCCGTGATTGTTCAAGAAGCTGGAGAAAAAGTTCTTGATGAATATAGATGGGGGCTAGTTCCTTACTGGGGGAAGGATGCGGTAAACGCAAATTTACATACCGTAGATCAGAATCCAACCTACCGAAAAGCAGTGGATACTCGGCGATGTGTTATTCCCAGCAACGGCTTCTATTACTGGAGAACTGTAGGTAAGAAAAGTTATGCGGTAAGAGTAGTGATGCCGAATAATGAGTTATTTGGCGTAGCAGGATTATATGAGACCTGGCAAGATGCAAAAGGTGAAAAAATGAGAACCTGCACGATGCTTATGACCGATGCCAATGTATTCATTCGGGAGTTCGAGGAGCGTATGCCAGCCATTTTATCGGTGGACGAAATGGAGAAATGGTTAAATCCGGAGCTAAGAGGTTTAAACAATCTCCACCCATTGTTGAAAACGTTTGAAGGAACGATGAGGATTTATCCAGTAACACCATTGGTAGCTAATGATCACCATGATGATAAGCAATGTATTGAAGAGATGGATCTTAAATTGGCTTGGGTTAAGAATTTGTAGTCCTAAAAATGCTCAAATATACGAGGATAATATGAATATGTTAAAACAACCTGGTCTTATTCCAGGTTGTTTTTTTGTGTAGTAGATAGATTTTCCTATATTAAATATTACATGAATCGTCTATCAATACAGTATATCAGGGAATGAAGTAAACATTGTTACCTTAAACATGACCCGAAAACAGCATTTTAGCACAGGAAAGCGATAATTGAGAGAAATATCATACTATCATGTCAATTAATATGACATTATAAATATAATTTTATAGGATGATAATAAAAAATTATGAAGTATTTCAAAATTAAACAGTTTATTTTCCATATTTTCTGAAAAAGTAGCTTGTAAAACTTTCGATTTCAGCTCGTTTCCATAACCAAAAAGTACGATGTGAAAACATTTTTTTAAAAAAAAATACGAAAAAGTAATTGACGTCACCTATTTTTACACGTATCATAACATTAATTTTACAGACAAGAAGATATTGTTAAAGTTTTTGGTACTAATTGACCATTGGTATATTTTTTGGAAGATATTTTAGGCGCATACAACATGCTACTGACATCCTAGATTACCTACTGTAATTATTTAAGGGTAATTACCATATTATCCTAATAATTTATAAGCAACATCATTTTAAAAGGAGGATTAGCATGAAGAAGAGAATGTCGCTTTTGCTGGTAGTCATGTTATTTGCCATCTCTGTGTTGGCAGCATGTGGCGGTGGCAAAGCAGATGAGCCGAAACAAGGGGAAGAAGCAGGTCAACAAACACCTAGCACAGATGAGGGCAAAGACAAAGAAGAAACCCCTCCAACAGAAGGTGATGATGAGAGCCAAGGTTATTTCGAAGCTGAGGATCCATCTGCAAATCCACAAAATGCACTTGATCGTAAAGATACATTGATTATCGGTGTGACTTCACCAAAAGGTGTTTTCAACCCATTCTTTTGGCAAACAGCATATGACAAATATGTTGTACAGCTAGTGTTCGACACATTCCTGGAAGTAACAGGTGACGGAACATATACGGAAAGATTGGCTGAAAGTGTTGATGTTTCCGAGGATGGCTTGAAGTACACGTTCAAGCTGAAGCCAGGTGTAACTTATTCCGATGGTTCGCCGGTAACTGTTAAAGATTATGTATTCGCTATGAAAGTTTTGCATGACCCAACATATGATGGTGAATCCGATCTTCTCTCTCTGAATATCGTTGGTGGTAAAGAGTACCACGACGGTAAAGCTGATGAAATCTCCGGTATCAAAGTTATTGATGACCAAACTGTAGAAATTACAGTAACTGAGGCAACTGCTCTTACGCGTGACGTGTTGGGTGATGTTGCATTCATTCCTGAACACTACTATGGTAAAGGCTTTAAAAAAGGTAACATGGACTCTTTGAAAAGTCTAAATGATAAGCCACTGGGTAGTGGACCGTACGTTATGAAAAAGTTCACACCAGGACAAGAAGTTGTATTTGAAGCTAATGAGAATTACTTCCGTGGAGCTCCAAAAGTCAAAAATGTAATTTACAAGACAACAGCAGAAGAAACAAAATTGTCGATGCTAGAGTCTGGCGAGATTGATATGGATATGCTTACGGTAAATGAAGATAACGTGGAAGAAGCTAAACTCTTGGGCTTCCTTGATCTTAACATCTTCCCAACAAACGGATATGGTTATATTGCGTTCAACCACAATCTAGAGAAATTTAAGGATCAAAAAGTACGTCAAGCTCTAATGTACGGTTTGAACCGTTCCGAGATTGTTGAAATTATTTATGGTAAATATGCAAACCCACTGAATATTCCTGAGTCCAGCGTTTCTTGGGCATATACAGATGAGAACATTGAAGCATATGATTTCAATCCAGAAACAGCGAAGAAGCTTCTTGATGAGGCAGGCTGGGTTGTTGGTGCAAGTGGAACACGTGAGAAGAATGGCGAGAAGTTGACAATTGATTTCTCTGCAACAGCAGAAAATCCAGTTGTAGACGCACTTCTTCCAGTTATGTCCGCTAACTACAAAGACTTAGGTATCGAAGTTAAAGCAGAAACACTAGACTTCAACGCAATTATGGATAAAAAAGACAGAGGCGAGTATGAAATGTTCTTCGCAGCTTGGGGCTTAACTCCAGACCCAGATAACACCGTATATATTACTAATGGTGCGCAGAACGATACAGGTTACTCCAACAAAACAGTTGATGAGCTTATGAAAAAAGGTAAGACTACTTTAGATATTGAAGCTCGTAAAGATATTTACAAGCAAATGTACCAAGAAATGAACAAAGATATTCCTAATATGTTCCTTTATCAAAGACGTGATGGTTGGGCGATCAACAGCCGTGTAGATGGCTTCGATATTACACCTTACAAAGATTTCACGTATAGCCTTTATCAAGTAGAACTTCAACAATAGCATCAGGAAAGATATGCTCAGTCCATTCGGGCTGAGCATATCCACTTATATGCCGGGAGGAATATTATGAAGCAGTACATTATCAGAAGGCTGCTGCAGATGATCCCGACCCTGATCGGGATATCGATACTTGTCTTTGCTATATCCTCACTAGTGCCAGGTGATTATATCACTGCAAAGAACAGTCCGAGTATGACGGCCGAGAAAAAAGCCGAGCTTCGGGCTATTTATGGTTTAGACAAGCCGCCTGTAGAGCGCTACTTCACGTGGGCTGGAAACATGGTAACAGGAAATATGGGGGACTCACTTCAGCATAAACAACCCGTTACTAAGGTAATTGGGAATTATGTATGGAACTCCTTTATCATCGCTTTTTGTAGTTTAGTTCTCAGTTGGATTATTGCTATATTCGCCGGGGTGTTCTCGGCCAAGTTTCAATACTCATTGTTTGATAAATTGGTAACCTTGGTTGTCTTTCTCTGTATGTCGTTGCCTTCCTTCTTTTTGGGACTCTTACTTATTAAGATATTCGCAATGGAGCTTGGATGGCTCCCTGTCGGTGGTATGACTACAGCTGGGTCGAATGCTACGGGCTTTAGTTACATTTGGGATGTAGCTGAACACGCTCTCATGCCGATTACCGTTCTTACCATGCTCAGTACAGGAAGCTTAACACGCTATTTCCGAACCAGCATGCTGGAGGTAATTCGTCAGGATTACATTAGAACAGCACGGGCTAAAGGGTTGAAGGAGCGGAAAGTTATCTTCAAACATGCGCTCCGTAATGCAATGTTACCTGCGATTACACTAATGGGATTTGAATTGCCTGCTTTGTTTGGTGGTGCCATCATACTGGAAAAAGTATTTGTATGGCCCGGTATTGGACAGGTTTACTTAGAATCCATTAGCGTGCGTGACTACCCGTTCTTGCTCGGTTTTACTATTTTCCTAGCTGTTTTAACATTGATCGGAAACCTGATTTCCGACGTTCTGTATGGAGCCGCTGACCCAAGAATCCGATTAAAGTAGGAGGAGATTACATTGTCCCTGGAGGCTGCACCTCTTGATAAGAAAACATTAGTCCCAGCTAAGCAGCCGGACTCTCCGTGGAGAATCGCGGTTCGACGATTCACCCGTAACCGACTGGCTGTTATAGGACTTTTTATATTGATCTTAATGACTTTATTCGTCAGTATAGGGCCATGGTTTTCACCCTATGATCTCTATGAATATGACGTTAAACTGAAAAATCAATCACCAAGTGCTGAGCACTGGCTTGGAACAGATAAGCTCGGTCGAGACGTTCTGCTCCGTCTTATGCTAGCTGGACGAATCTCGCTTACAGTGGGGTTGGTAGCAACCGGTATTTCTATCGTCATCGGTGCTACGTTGGGTGCCTTGGCAGGTTTCTATCGTAAATTTGCAGATACCCTTATTATGCGTGTTGCTGATATTTTTATGGCACTGCCGACTTTGCCGATCTTGATTATTTTAGGTGCAATTTTATCCGATTTGAAGGTTGATCCTGATAGACGTATATACTTCTTAATGTTAATTCTCGGTATTCTAGGCTGGACAACCATTGCCCGATTGGTTCGTGGTCAAATTTTGACGCTGCGTGAACAGGAATTTATGCAGGCTACAGAAGCACTCGGACTACGGGACCGCCGCAAGATCTTCCGTCACTTGATGCCAAACACGATTCCGATCATTATCGTAACTGCAACGTTAGGTGTAGCATCGACGATTATCACTGAATCGGCACTAAGCTATCTAGGTATTGGCGTAGTACCACCTACTCCATCATGGGGTAACATGATCTCGGCTGCGAACAATCTGATTGACTTCCGGAAGAGACCGTGGCTGTGGGTTCCGCCAGGTATGTGTATTCTAATTACCGTTGTGGCGATCAATCTGATCGGTGACGGACTTCGCGACGCACTTGACCCTAAAATGAAGAAGTAGGAGATGCGACAATGGCAAAAGATTTAGTAGAATTCCGCAATTTAAAAACGCATTTTCATACCTCCGCAGGTACAGTGAAAGCCGTTGACGATGTCAGCTTCAAAATTCGCGAAGGCGAGACGCTGTGTGTAGTTGGTGAGTCCGGCTGCGGAAAAAGTGTGACGGCAATGTCACTCATGCGTTTGCTCGAAGTACCTCCTGTTGGAGGAGAAATTATTTTTGAAGGTAAAGATATTCTCAAAATGAATAAGCGGGATATGAGTATGATAAGAGGTAACGAGATCGCAATGATCTTCCAAGAGCCTATGTCTTCTCTTAACCCAGTACTAAAAATCGGGGAGCAGATCACGGAACCGATCCTTCTGCATCAGCTGGTAACCCGTAAGGAAGCTAAGGAGCGCGCGATTGAGCTGATCAATTTGGTCGGTATTCCACGTGCTGAAAAGATCTATGAATCCTATCCCCATGAGCTGAGTGGTGGGATGCGTCAACGGATTATGATCGCGATTGCACTTAGCTGTAACCCGAAATTAATCGTAGCCGATGAGCCTACAACGGCACTTGATGTTACGATACAGGCACAAATTCTCGATTTGATGCGTGATATTAAGGATAAATTCAATACATCGATTATGCTGATTACGCATGACCTTGGTGTCGTGGCGGAAATGGCCGATTATGTAGTTGTCATGTATGCCGGTAAAGTGATTGAAGAGGCTCCTGTTAAAGAGCTGTTCCAAAATCCGAAGCATCCTTACACCAAAGGACTGTTGAAAGCTAAGCCAGTCATTAACCAAAAGCAGGACCGTTTGTATTCCATACCGGGGCAAGTACCTAATCCGATTGAACTCGGTAGTAACTGCCATTTCCACGACAGATGTGAGTTTTGCATGAATATATGTGTTGAGAAAGAACCTCCGCTTGGCGTAGACCCTGAAGGTCATAAGGTTGCATGCTGGCTGTATGAAGAGGAGGGGAAACAGCAATGAGTGAAGCATTAATTGAAGTTACCGATCTGAAGAAATATTTCCCCATTACTGGTGGTGTATTTCAGCGAACGGTTGGAAACGTAAAGGCCGTTGACGGCGTAAGCTTCTCGATTCATCGCGGTGAATCCTTTGGCCTTGTTGGCGAATCGGGTTGTGGTAAAAGTACAATAGGCCGCACGATCCTTCGTCTGCTTGAGAAGACCGATGGTAAAGTCGTGTTTAAGGGACAAGATATTCATCAACTGTCCAAGGAAAAAATGCGTGGTATGCGTCCCAAAATGCAAATCGTATTTCAGGACCCATTCAGTTCACTCAACCCTAGAATTAAGGTGGGTGAAGCGATTGGAGAAGCACTTCTCGACCACGGACTTGTGAGTCGTAAAGAGCTTAAAGAGCGCGTTATCGAAACGTTGAAGATCTGCGGATTATCAGATTATCATTATGATCGATTCCCGCATGAGTTCTCGGGAGGTCAACGTCAACGTATCGGTATTGCTCGTGCCTTGATTATGAACCCAGAGTTCATCGTTGCGGATGAGCCCGTTTCAGCTCTAGACGTATCTATCCAAGCACAGATTATCAATCTGCTGAGTGATTTGCAAAAAGAGAAGCAATTGACATACCTGTTCATTTCACACGATCTTAGTGTTGTCGAGCATCTCTGTGACCGGATCGGTGTTATGTACTTGGGTTCTATGGTAGAGATGGCACCTAAAGAGGAGTTGTTCCGCAATCCGCTTCATCCTTATACTAAAGCGCTTCTCTCAGCCGTACCTGTACCGGATCCAACGTATAAGCGTGATCGGATCGTGCTGAAGGGTGATATTCCAAGCCCGGCGAATCCACCATCAGGCTGCAAATTCCATACTCGTTGTCCTCTAGCATCTGATTTGTGTAAACAACAGGTGCCTGAATATCGCAATATGGGTGACGATCACTTTGTGGCTTGTCATTTTGCCTAATTCTATAAATTTAAATAATAGTTTAATGTAAACAGCGCCAGAGCATAATCTGTGCGCTTTTTTTCTATTATCGAAAATAAAATAATTATTTATAAAAAATTGCAGACCAAAAGGCCCTCTAATACGTCTAATACTATGGAGGGCTTACATATGAAAAAATGGTGGTTATGGTTTCTCATAGGTGTGCTTATTATGATTCCTCTCATTTTGGTCACGACGATGAATACAGAGCGAATTGGTATTAAACCTGAAGTGGAAGCAAGAGCAGTTGTACTGATGGACTTGAATACAGGACGCATATTGTATAGCGAGAACGGCGATGTGCCGTTGCCCCCTGCAAGCATGTCGAAGTTAATGACAGAGCTGATCATTCTTGAAGAGATTAAAACGGGGACCCACAGCTGGGATGAATCCGTGAAGATTAGTAAATATGCTAGTAGCATAGGCGGTGTTCGGTTATCTCTAAATGAAGGAGATATTCTTACTGTAAAGGAGCTGTTTCAAAGCATGGCCGTTTATTCGGCTAATGATGCAGCGGTAGCACTCGCAGAGCATTTTGCTGGCACGGAGGAGAACTTTGTGAAGCGGATGAACCAGAAGGCGAGGGATCTTCAGCTTTCTAACGATTCCTATTTCGTAAATGCTTCAGGCCTTGAGATTGCCTCTAATGAGAGAGAACTACCTTTTAATCTGGAAGAAGAGACAAGAATGACCGCGCTAGATACAGCAAAACTTGCAGCTCATCTGATCAATAATCATCCAGAAATTTTAAATACATCAAGTAAAACGCAGATGAAATTAAAAGGGCGGGACTTATATTTAAGTAACACGAACTGGATGCTTCCTTCGCTATCGGGTCCCTATTCATATGAAGGAACAGATGGTCTGAAGACAGGATACACGGAAAATGCAGGATACTGCTTTACAGGAACAGCTGTGAAAGGTGGAAGCCGGCTTATTGCTGTTGTCATGGGAACGAAGAGCAGGGAAGCCCGGTTTGAAGAGACTCGTAAGCTGTTTGACTATGGATTCTCAAGAACATTAACGATTAAAGAGCGGCTGAATGAATGGTTCCATGCATAGGGACCTGCAGCTGCTTTTTTTGTATAATGGAATAGATCAACTTAGTTATTTAGCACTTCTCCAAATCTGGTAGTTTTATAGAACGACGGAGTAGCTCTTCACAGAGGGCATTCGTCTGGTTTACAATAGACCATGTGCTGCTTCTCCCCCTGTGTAAGAAAACAGGACCACGGTGATGCGTCATTCATACGTACAGCCGTTTAATAAGGAAAGGAGGCGAGCAAGAAGGCAGCAGAAACTTCCGTTATTACATGATTTATCCTATATAAATAAGTTATTAATTTTATAAAAAAGAAGGAATCTAACTCATGAAGAGGAAAACATTATATATTGCACTTGCTGCTCTCGTGCTGATCGGTAGCTTAGGTTATCTGTTCCGTGCACAGCTTGCAGTCGTTGCATTTGATTTATTCATGTCTGATAAGGTTGAAAGTTCACTGGAGAAGAGCTATAAGCCGCTCAAGGGCGACAAAACGCCTGAGCCTGTGGTTCTGCAAAGTGAGCCGTTTAGTGTGATGCTGCTTGGAAGCGACCAACGTGAAGATGAGCCAGCTCGTTCGGATACGATGATCTTGGCTGTTGTCCGTCCTAAGGAATCTAATGTACTACTCGTTTCCGTTCCACGTGACACTTACGTAGATATTGTCGGCAAAGGAAAGAAGGATAAGATTACACATGCCTTCGCTTTTGGTGGACATGAGATGGCAAAAGATACAATGGAAGCATTCCTAGATGAGAAGATCGATTACTATGCTTCTGTTAATTTTCAAGGCTTGAAGGACGTTGTTGATGCTATGGGTGGCGTTGAGCTGCCAATCGGTAAGGATATTGTAAACAAGGGTAAAGATCATGAGAAATTCACGGTAAAAGCGAACAAACCGATCTACACCGGTGAGGAAGCACTTAACTATGTACGATATCGTGAGGATAGCGACTTTAACCGTACGAAGCGTCAACAGGTATTCCTGGATGCAGCAGCAAAACGCTTGATGCAAGTTGATCAGATCAGCAAGGTGCCAGAGCTGATTGATATTATGGGCGATAACTTCCAAACCAATATGCAGCCTAAATTCATTATTGATCTGGCGAAGCAGTTGTTAACTGGTGGTAAGCCAGAAATGACTAGCTTTACGATTATGGGTGAAGGTATGAGATTGAATGGTATTTACTACAATGAAGCAGATAAAGAGGATGTTAAGTTAGCACAGCAGATGATTGATAACTGGATGGACCCGGCTACTCCTGAAGATCAGCTAATGAAGCCGGAGAAATCAGAGCAACAGTAATCTCCGTACAACACCGAATATACCTATAGACTCCGGACTACCGGATCGGACAACAGTATCAAATCTTATTTCAATCAGCAGTCCGGATTGCCTGGCTGCTGATTTTGTGTCTTTTATGAAACAGTTTCTGATTGTGAACGTATGTATTATTAAAGCGCTTCCACAAAAGGTTCATGAAGTACATGTATACCTGCATAGTTTTCTAAAGACACTACTTATTCTCAACTGACGGGGTCACGTTTAACGCTCATAAGGAGGATTCATAATTATGAATATCGCGTTTTTTTTGCTGCCGAAACAGGAAGTCATCTGTTTAACGATGGATTCCACGCTGCGGCAGACGCTGGAGCGGATGGAGTATCATCGTTATACAGCCGTGCCTGTCTTGGATAAGAACGGACAGTATGCTGGCACGGTAACAGAGGGCGACTTACTGTGGCACATGAAAAACTCGGATGGAAAGATTACATTTGAGAATGCTTCAAAATTTTTGCTCAAAGATGTTCCGCTGCGAATGGATATTAAACCGGTATCCATTGAGGCGAACATGGAGGACTTAATCAATCTGGCTAAGGTACAGAACTTTGTGCCCGTTGTGGATGACATGAACCGATTCATCGGGATCGTTAGACGTAGCCAAATTATCGAATATTGTGAGAAATTCGTATCTAGAGAGGAAACAATGGGCTCACGCGGGGCATCCTAAAATACCCGAGTGTTAGCCGGCACCTCAAGCACAGGCCTGCCATCGCTTTAACTTGCGAAGCAGGCTTGTTCTGCAGAGGGACTGGGACGAACTCCCCCGGGGCCCTTTTGTGTGGGTAACAGGCATTTATGCTATAATGGAGAATAAAGCTTTTTCAGGGAGAGATGGGACTTGTCAAACATGCCGAAGGATTTGGATGTGGCTAAACGGGCCAAAGTAATTGAGTGGCTGAAGACCGAAGTGGTCGATAACGTATCCCGATTATTCAAAGCGCTGTGGGAGGGAAGTACAGCAAAGGTAGGCGATAGTCTGGCCAGCTTGATGATGAGTTCCTACATACTAGGCCGTAGACTTGGCATGTCATATCGGGATTTAGATGATCTCTTGATTGAAAAGTTGAAGAAACATAAGCAAGAAGGACATCAGTTGGAAGAATGGTATCAAGATATTTCCACGCTAGAAGAACATTTGCGTAAGAGGTGAACATATTTGAAACAGCGTTGGACTACAGTGGTTTGGAGCGTTATATATTTAATACTCCTACTTTCTTTATTATCAGGATTTTCAATTGTAACGGCATTTCTGTTGATTCTGCCAGTTGCAATTCTTTTCACAGCACTTAATGTGAAATCGTTTATTTTGCACATTCTCCCCGTCTGGCTGGTGGTAGGATTTATTCATCCGATATACGTTATGCTGGCCGCGTATTTCTTAATTCCGGGTCTCGTAATGGGTTACATGTACCGAAAGCGTGCCCCAGCTATGCGAGTTCTGAAATACGGTATGTCGGCATTTCTGTTAGAAATGCTTCTGCTGCTTACGGTCGGAACCGCATTCTTTCAGCTTAACTTGTCAGAATACGTGGATGAAATCGTTAAGATGACGACAGCTCCATTGCAAGAGATGGGCGTAAACAGTGGAGTTGCAGGTCAAATCTGGACACCAGAAAATCTCGAAATGTTAAGTCAAAGAACGATGCAGATGGTGCCTTTTGCAATGATTATCAGCTCGTTCTTAATGACGGTTGTAACTCATGCATTGGCTCGTCCGATTCTGAACAGTATGGGGTACTCCGTGCCAGCTCTTAAGAAGGCTCGTGAATGGAGATTTCCTCGTTCTCTGATTTGGTATTACCTGCTGATCTGGATTATGAGTGCAGCGATTAAGGATTCAAGCAATACTTTCATTGAAATGATTGTATTGAATGCCATGCCTTTGCTGCAGTTTTGCTTTATGATTCAGGCGCTCGGATTCTTCTTCTATCTTACACATCAGAAGAAATGGCATCCGATTATTCCGTTTCTTGCGGCAATTCCGATTGTGCTCTTCCAACCCATGATTATACTCGGTATCTTGGATCTCGCGTTCCCATTGCGACAGTCCATAAGTAATAAAAAAAGATAGGGTGATCAGTCATGCCTAAATTTCTTCAGAAACGCTGGCACGGCTATCATACCGTCTGGGCGTTTGCACTTGTGCTTTTACTTGTTATTTGCTTGTCTATATACAATACCTGGCTCGGTATCATTGGGCTGTTACTAGCTGTTCTCAGTGGCTATGCCATGCTGAAGGCAGAAATGAAATTCCGCAGTGATCTGCTGGAATACATCGGTGGATTATCTTTTCGAATTCGCAGGGTTGAGGAAGAAGCAGTTAGTGTACTGCCGTTCGGCATTGTTCTCTATAGCGAGGATAAGACCGTTGAGTGGCACAACCAGTTCATGGTGGATATGTTCCCCAGTCAGACACTGGTCGGTATGCCGCTGAATGAGTTGTTTCCTAAGCTGACGGATGCTATGCGAGAGAAGAAGGAGTCCAAGGAGGGGTTCGAGGCCGAAATGCGGCTAGAGCTTCACCACGATAATAAATATTATGGAGCCACCGTTATTCCGGAGGAAAGACTCATATATCTGGATGAAATCACCGAGCTTGTTGTACTTCGTCAACGCTATGAGGATGAGCGGCTCGCTATTGGGATACTCATGCTTGATAACGTCGATGAAGCAGCTCAAGGTATGGATGATCAGCAGCGGACAGCATTGCTCGCTAAGGTAAGCAGTGAAGTCACGGACTGGGCTCGTGAGTTCAATATTTATCTGCGTCGACTTTCTTCGGAGCGCTTTTTAATGATGCTGAACAAGAAGGCTCTGGATGCGCTGGAGAATAGTCGATTTGTTATCCTAGATGAGGTCAGAGAAATGACAGCTGACCTGAAGGTGCCGCTCACACTTAGTGTTGGGCTGGCTTTTGGCTCAGAAGATGTAACAGAGCTTGGTCAACTTGCTCAATCAAGTCTCGATATGGCACTTGGACGTGGAGGCGATCAGGCAGCTGTTAAAGCAGGACAACGACTATCCTTTTATGGTGGGAAATCAAACGCTGTTGAGAAGCGGACTCGGGTCCGTGCACGCGTCATTTCGCATGCATTGCGCGATCTTATGCAGGAAAGTGATCGCGTTATTATTATGGGTCACAAACTGCCTGATATGGACGTCATCGGCGCTTCGATCGGCGTATTGAAAGCAGCACAGTTGTATAAGGTCGAGGCTCATATTGTACTCGAAGGCATGAATCCATCTGTGAAACGGATTATGGATGAGGTCCGCAAAGACGAAAATCTTATGAGCCGATTTATTTCGCCTGAACAGGGTATGCAAATGCTAACGCCTCATACGCTGCTTGTGATTGTTGATACGCATAAAGCATCCATGACCATGGAGCCTCGTCTTGTGAAGCAGGCAAGTCGGGTCGTTGTCATCGATCATCACCGCCGGGGTGAGGAATTTATCAATGATGCGGTGCTTGTGTATCTCGAGCCATATGCATCATCGGCCTGTGAGCTCGTAACAGAGGTTCTCCAGTACATTCATGACCGGGTATCCCTATCTCCACTAGAGGCCACGTCGCTTCTAGCAGGAATTACGGTAGATACGAAGCATTATGCACTGCATACCGGATCACGTACCTTCGAGGCCGCTGGGTTCCTCAGACGGCATGGTGCAGATACAATGATGATTCAACGGGTGTTAAAAGAAGATTTGTCAGAATTTATAGCTAAGGCTGAGATCGTAAAACATGCTAGAATGGTATATGGGCATATCGCACTTGCTGTAACACATAAAGGGGAGAAGATTCCCCAACTACTTATTGCACAGGCGGCGGATATGCTGCTGAATATGACGGATGTTCAGGCTTCCTTTGTTATTGGTGAACGGTCTGATGGACTTATAGGAATCAGTGCGCGCTCCATGGGCCGTATGAACGTCCAGGTCGTCATGGAACGTCTTGGCGGCGGTGGTCATTTAACAAATGCCGCAGTACAGTTAAGCATGACGATGGAAGAAGCGGAAGCCGCGCTGCTGGAAGTACTGGCAGACATTGAATCGAAAGAGGGGTTATTTGAATGAAAGTTATTTTTATAAAAGATATGAAGGGTCAAGGCAAGAAGGGTCAGGTTAAAGAGGTATCGGAAGGCTATGCACAAAATTTCTTGTTTCCACGTGGTGTAGCTCGACCTGCTACAGAAGGCAACATGAAAACATTGGAGCAGCAAAATGCATCTGAACAAAAGCGTAAGCAGCAAGAGAAGGATGAGGCTATTGCTCTTGGTAAGCAGCTTGAAGAGATGACAGTATCCGTGAAAGCTAAATCCGGTGAAGGCGGTCGTCTATTCGGAGCTATTACAAGTAAGCAAATTGCAGAAACCCTTGCAGCACAAAATATTAAAATTGATAAACGTAAAATTGAATTGAGTGAACCGATTCGCCATCTGGGTGTAACTCAGGTACCTGTGAAACTTCACCCTGAGGTTAAAGCGACACTCAAGGTTCAAATAACGGAGGAATAGAATGGGCGGAGAACTCTATTTCGATCGGATGCCTCCCCAGAATCTCGAAGCGGAGCAGGCAGTACTAGGTGCTGTATTGTTACAAGGCGAGGCGCTGATCACAGCGATGGAGCGGGTACAGAGCGAGGATTTCTACGATAAGACGCATCAGATGATCTACGAGGTAATGGTGCAGCTTGGAGAAGAGAACCAGCCGATCGATCTGGTGACCCTCACCTCCCGGCTCCAAGATAAAGGACAGCTTGAGGAAATCGGAGGGGTAAGTTACTTAGCTAAACTTGCCCACGGTGTACCTACAGCTGCGAACGTAGAGTATTATGCGCAGATCATCGAAGAGAAATCGATGCTTCGTCGTCTAATCCGCACAGCAACTCAAATCGTAAGTGAAGGTTATACCGGAGGCGAGGATGTATCCGGTATGCTGAGCGAAGCAGAACGACGCATCCTGGAAATCTCCAACCGCCGTACAGGTAGTGGATTTATCGCGATTCGGGATGTATTGATGGAAGTATTCGAAAAGGTGGAGGGGCTATACCAAAACCGAGGCAATACAACAGGTATTCCATCAGGATTCGTCGATCTGGATAAGATGACAAGTGGATTTCAGCGAAACGATCTTATCATTGTTGCGGCCCGTCCATCTGTAGGTAAAACGGCGTTCGCACTAAATATCGCCCAGAACGTGGCTATTCGTGCTAAAGAGACTGTGGCGATATTTAGTCTGGAGATGTCCGCTCCTCAGCTCGTACAGCGTATGATCTGTGCTGAGGCGAATCTCGATGCTAATGTGATGCGTAATGGTGATTTCAAAGGGGACGAGGATTGGTCGAAGTTGACGATGGGCATTGCAGCTCTATCTGAAGCTGAGATCTATATTGATGATACACCGGGTGTTACAGTTGCTGATATCCGTGCCAAATGCCGTCGCCTGAAGAAAGAGAAGGGTCTAGGTATGATTCTTATCGATTACCTCCAGCTCATTCACGGCCGCGGTAAGCCTGGTGAGAACCGACAACAGGAAGTATCCGAAATATCCCGTACACTGAAGCAAATTGCGCGTGAGCTGGAAGTTCCGGTTATTGCCTTGTCCCAGCTCAGTCGGGGTGTTGAACAGCGTCAAGATAAGCGTCCGATGATGAGTGACTTGCGGGAATCTGGTTCGATCGAGCAGGATGCCGACATTGTCGCGTTTCTATACCGGGATGACTATTACAATCAGGAAACGGAAAAGAAAAACATCATCGAGATCATTATTGCTAAACAGCGTAACGGGCCTGTAGGAACGGTAGAGCTGGTGTTCTTGAAGAACTTCAATAAATTCGTCAATTATGAACGAACTCATGCCGATGCTTTTGCAGGTTAGCGGGGCCTATTTTCTTAATTTCATATACCTACGACTTAAGCTCGAGATATTCTAGTTATAAGTCGTCCCAATTCCGAACAATCGTACATGTCTATGTATGATTGTTCGTTTTTTTATTTGACATTAAAAAAAGGGGCTGGTACACTATTATTGCTGCTCAAAGGGCAGACTGATGTGTAAATAGTTTCGTGTGAATTGAAGTTAAATATGAAATCTATATAAGGTGATTTAATCACCGAGCGGAGGAATGAATATGTCAACGGTAGTCGTTGTGGGAACACAATGGGGAGACGAAGGAAAAGGGAAGATCACGGACTATCTAGCGGAGAGCGCTGACGTGGTAGCCCGCTACCAGGGCGGTAATAATGCCGGCCATACTATTCTGATTGACGGTAAAAAGTTCAAGCTTAGCTTGATTCCATCCGGCGTATTTTATAAAGAAAAAACTTGTGTGATCGGCAATGGTATGGTTATTAATCCAGCCGCACTTCTTGAAGAAATTAAATACATTCATGATAATGGTTTCGACACCGATAATCTGGTGATCAGTGACCGCGCGCATGTCATCCTACCTTATCACATGGTACTCGATGCGCTTGAGGAAGATCGTAGAGGTCCTAACAAGATTGGTACGACGCGTAAAGGGATTGGCCCAGCTTACATGGATAAAGCAGCACGTAACGGTATTCGAATCGCTGATCTGATGGATGCTGAGGAATTCGAGCTGAAATTGCGCCATATGATGAAAGAGAAGAACGACGTGATTAAGCAAATGTACGGTGGCGAAGAGCTGGATGTTGAAGAAACATTAACGCAGTATCTTGCTTATGCTGAAGAGATCCGCCGTTATGTGCGTGATACTTCAGTTATACTTAACGATGCTATCGATGCTGATGAGAAAGTGCTGTTCGAAGGCGCTCAAGGCGTTATGCTGGATATTGACCAAGGAACGTATCCGTTCGTTACATCCTCGAACCCATCGGCTGGTGGTGTATGTATCGGTTCCGGTGTGGGTCCATCGAAGATTCAACAGGTAATCGGTGTGGCTAAGTCCTACACTACACGTGTTGGAGATGGTCCATTCCCGACAGAACTGGATAATGAGATCGGTAATTATATTCGTGAAAAAGGTCATGAGTATGGAACTGTAACGGGCCGTGCACGTCGCGTAGGTTGGTTCGACAGCGTAGTTGTACGTCATGCACGCCGTGTTAGTGGAATTACAGGCCTGTCTCTGAACTCCTTGGACGTACTAAGTGGTCTAGAAACCGTGAAGATTTGTACAGCTTACAAATATCGTGGTGAGGAAATTACGCATTACCCAGCTAGCTTGAAAATGCTCGCAGAGTGTGAAGCTGTTTATGAAGAGCTTCCAGGCTGGAGCGAGGATATTACTGGGGCGAAGACACTTGAAGACCTTCCGGAAAATACGCGCCGTTATGTGGAGCGTGTTGCAGAATTAACAGGTATTCCGATCGCGATCTTCTCGGTTGGACGTAACCGTGAACAGACGAATCAAGTACTTCCTATTTATTAATCAATAAGACATTAAAATATATGATTACAAGAAGGAAGGAAGCCCGCTGATCATTGGCGGGCTTCCTTCCTTGTCAGCAGATGACTAAAACTAGATGAATAGAGGAAAATATCCTTTATTTGGCAGTATGTATCCCTATACTGCTTATCAATTAAGTCTATAATCAATACATTGAAGCCTTGAGAGACTATGCAAGCGGTAAGGTAGAATGTTTACGATGGATTTGGGGATCCTGCGGAGGCCGCTTGCTGTTCTATGTAGGGCTTAATATATAGTGAAACATGAAACAGGGAGGACCTCTTCAGATGAAGAGGTCCTCCCTGTTTATATTATTGTTTTTTAGGTTGTTCTGAGAGCTTTCCGTCCTCGATATACACCACACGGTCGCATAAATCGAGCATCCGTTTATCGTGAGTAACCATAACTGCTGCTTTCTGGCGCAGCTTCACTTCGTCTGCAAGCATCTGTACAACGGATCGTCCGCGTTCAGAGTCTAGACTTGCTGTAGGCTCGTCCGCTAGAATAAGCTCCGGATCGTTCATCCATGCACGTGCAATAGCTACACGCTGACGCTCACCACCGGAGAGACTTTCCGGATAGGAATCAGAACGATGGGCGAGACCAAGTCTTTTTAACAGATCATCTGCACGCTCTTCACTCTCACGATTTGGCTTACCCGCGAGCTTCGAAATAAGCAGTAGCTGATCACGAACCGTTAAATATGGAATTAAGTTAGATGATTGAAAAATAAATCCGATATTATCAAGTCGAATCTTGTTCATCTGTTTCGCTGACTGCTTCCCAACCTCTTTATCCCCGATAATAATTCTACCTTTGCTTGGAGATAACAGGGCACCTGCGATAGAAAGAAAGGTACTCTTACCTGAACCTGAAGGTCCAACAATGGCAACGAACTCGCCTGCTTTGACTTGTAAAGATACATCATTTAGAACTTTTACAGAGGTATCTCCATCTCCAAACTCCTTGGTCACATGTTCGAGAACTAATTTATTACTCATTATGCAGCCCTCCCAATAGCTTCGATTGCATCAATTTTGATCACCCGGTAAAGCGAAATTAGCGATCCGATCAGTGAAACGAATAGGAACAATCCAGAGGTGAGCAGCACCATAGATGGTGTGAGTACAAATGGAAGTCCGTTGCCGATCAGAGCGGCTACACCATAAGTAAGGGCAATACTGATGACCAGACTGATAACCGATAGAAGCAGGACCTGCATGATGAGGTTCTTGGCTAAGTAACCTGATTGTGCACCGATGGCTTTTAGGACACCGAATTGGTTCATTTTTTGAATGGTAATAACATAGAAGAATACAGCCAGAACAAAAGCGGCAATGATATACAAGAACGCAATCATCATCATAAGGGAGCCTTGCTCCTCTTTAAATCCTGGAATTCCTTGAAGTGCATCGTCTTTCGTAATAACATCGACGCTCGAAACCTGCTGAGCCAATTGATCAGCTTGATCACTATTTGCAGTTAGAGCAATCGCATTAAAGAATAGTCCGCGGCCGGAGTCTGTATTATGAATCGATTCCCAGCCTTTGTAGTTCATGTGAAGAACAGGAGCATGGCTGAAGGATTGGCCTTCTGTAAAACCTACGATCGTGAACGTTTTGCCAGAGGCTTGATCGACTACCTGATCACCAAGTTTGAAGTCTTCTTCCTTCAGCGAGCGATCAGCAAGAATCTCGTCGGCTTTCTCTTTGTTAATCATCGAACCTTCTACCACTTTAGGAGCAAGTTTCTGGTCCGTATCGATAGCGAAGAATGCAGCGTCTACTTTAGCAGTAGAGTTACTGCGAGTGACTGTGGTCATCTGAACACCAAGAGGAGTGATAGCTTCTTCACCAGCTACATCCTGAATTTCTTTGAAATCTTTCTCCGTCAGTACGGAACGATTGAGCCGATTATCCGCTTCTTTTTGAAGAACAAGATAGTCAGCTTTCATATTTTGGATTGAAGAGGCATTGTCTGATGCAAGGCCCTGAGCAAGACCGGTTACGAATAGTACAAGCCAGGCGATCAGAACCATAATAAATCCAATTAATAAATAACGTAGCTTTGAATGCTTAAGCTCACGCAAGGCTAGAAACATGGTTGCTTCATCTCCATTTCTGTAGATACTGCCAAATGTTTTGGCTATGACTACAGTATAGGAAGACTATATGAACGGAGCATGAACTGAGTCTGAGGACGTGATTAAACGACCGGAAGTAAGACGCGGAATGTCGTACCTTTGCCGAGTTCACTCTCCACTTCGATATGCCCTTGATGGAGATCAACGATCTTTTTGGTGATGGATAGGCCAAGTCCGGTGCTCGTTTCTTTACGATTTCGAGCAGCATCGGCTTTATAGAATCGATTAAAAATATGTGGCAGGTCGGATTGTGCGATCCCAATGCCTGTATCGGATATCTCGACACCACAATGGTCATCCTGCCGATAGATACGTATGGATATCGTTCCACCGACATCTGTAAATTTCACGCAGTTTGTGATCAGGTTAATCCACACTTGATGAAGCAGTTGTTGATCTCCGTATATAAAAAGGGAAGGAAGCTCTAAATCGATCGCTAAATCCTTACTACGCCAGCTCCATTCCGTGACGGATAGCACCTGCTTGATCTGAGCCGCCAAATCAAAGGTGGTCTTCTCTAGAATATGTTCCTCTTTATCAAGCGAAGCGAGCATAAGCAGCTGCTTACTTAATTGGGACATCCGCCGACTTTCGTCCTCGATAATGGAGAGATAATGCTGACGCTGTTCTTCGGAAAGACCTGGCGATGTCTGCAGTGTCTGAGAAAAGCCTTGAATGGATGCTAGTGGCGATTGGATCTCATGAGATACATTGGACACGAATTCCTGTCGCATCTGCTCAAGCTGTTCTAAGCCCTTAGCCATATGTGAGAAATGGTTCGCTAACTTTCCGATTTCATCCCGTCGTTTAACATTGAGCTTCAGATCATATTTCCCTTGAGAAATACGTTTGGTGGCTTCGGTCAGACGCACAATAGGCTTTACGATGTGGCGGGTAATAATACCGACCAGAAGGATGCTTAATAGAAAGGATATGAGCATAATAATCGAGAAAAAGATGCGCATCTCACCGAACTGCACCGTCACATCGGGGCGAAGGAAGAGCGCGTAAGTCACACCCTGGATGCTGATTGGCACACCGATTGAATTCATAAGATCATTGTCAAAGAAACCTGTAATGAACAACTTCGAGGGGAAGTTTAGTATCCCGTGGTATGTCTGCCCGCTAACGACTTGCTGTATAACCTCCGGATCAATGTTTTTCCCTCTGAATTCCCCGCCATAAAATGCACCAGCTCCATCAGCGTTCACAAGATAGATCTGGTAACCGAGCTTACCCATATGCGTTAAATAACTGTCAACATCAATGTCCGGATTCTGCTTGTAAAAACTTTCGATATCATAAGCCATTGCCGTGATTTTCTGGTCGTTAAAAGGCTTTAAATTGTACTGATAATATACATTAGATAGTACGAATGCGATCACACTACTCAGCATCATAATCCAAATCGTTGTAATGACGATTCGTGAATAGAGAGTCTTCACTTAGGCGTGACCTCCAATTTGTAACCGACTCCCCGCACCGTACGAATGGTGAAATCATCACCTCGATCTGCAAACCGCTCTCGAAGTCGTTTAATATGTACATCCACTGTGCGATCATCACCATCAAAATCCGAACCCCAAATGAGCTGAATCAATTCATCTCGTGTAAATGTTCGATCTGGGTAGCTTGCAAGCTGTGAGAGCAGCTCGAACTCTTTCATAGGGAGCATTAATACTTTATCGTGCCCATATACCTCAAAGCTTTTTCGGTCGATTGTTGTGTTGTTTAGGTGGATCTTGTCTGCGCTAACCATTTGGTAACGACGTAGAAGGGCCTTGATGCGAAATAGTAATTCTTTTGGTTCAAAGGGCTTTGTAACATAGTCGTCAGTCCCTACGGCAAAGCCTTTTTCCTTATCTAGAAGCTGATCCTTGGCTGTTAATAAAATGACGGGAAAATCATAATCATTTCGTATTTCTTCGGTCAACTGATATCCATCTTTGTTCGGCATCATGACATCGACGACTGCAAGATGGATCTGTTCCTTAGCCAAGCAAGCTGAAGCCTCTTCGCCATCAGAAGCCTCAAATACAACATAGCCTTCGAGTTGAAGATGGTATCGTAACAATTCCCGGATATGAGAATCGTCATCTGCAATTAATACGTGAACCATAATTGAGTGGACCTCCTAGAATGGTATAAATAGAAACTTGAATTATTGTCATCATAGCACGAGCCTAGTTTAGCCCAAAATAATATAAAGCATAAGAGGATCCTTTTCAGAGAGAGATCTAAATTAAACGGTAATAAAAATGTTGAGAATCGGGTAGCTTAAGAGGTTGAACCTTCAGCATGCGGTCCATACTGGATAAGGAGGAGACTTGTGACCTCGTCATTTCGGACCATGCATAAGAAGGAGGTAAAGCACATGAAGCTGATGAAATGGCTGCTTAAAATCAGTCTTACGGCAGTGCTTGTAAGTACACTAACCATACTGACAACAGGAATCGTAGTAAATGCCTACCTGCAATCGGTTTTGGCCAGCTTTAATATTCAGTTGGAAGGCCAGCCGATGGGTGTGGGGGGCATTATGAAAAATATACTTGGTATGAACGGATCGAGTGCAGATAAGGCAGAGGACAATGTAGAAGAGGGAAGCACACAGAACGGTGCGACACCTGACTCATCAGGGTCTAAAGATGATACCTCCGGTTCGAAAGATTTAAATGGGCAAGGTAGCAGCAACACAGGGGAAGGGGGATCCACAGATGAATCGGGTGGGAACTCTGAAGCTGTAGATGGAGAAACTCCTCCTGAGGATTCCTTACCGGTCATGGGTCAGATTGGGCAATCAGCAGCGGATCAGCAGGTTGTCATGACACCTGACGAAATGGTTGATAAGAAGAGTAGTCTTACAGCGCAAGAGAAAGAGGAAATCTTCACACTGTTAATGACCAAATTGCCACAGGAAGAAATGCAGAAAATATCAGAAGCGATGGAGGACGGATTAACAGCCGCTGAACTGGATGAAATACAAAGTGGTATTTCAAAATATTTAAGTGAAGAAGAATTCCAAAAGCTTATGACGATGCTTCAGAAATAGGTCTGAGTCCTTGTAGGGCTTGGTTTGTCATCATTTTGTCATCGATCAAAAAATACAAATACAGGAAGTTACCTCAAACCCGCGTCCCGCGTGGGTTTTTTCTGCTGAATGCAGACTTGATCCTGTCCTAAAAGCTGTGGTAAAGTTAATTGGTGTTGAAAAGGTTAAGATTTTGAAACCTTTTGATGAAATATCATAAACAAGCCTATAAGATATGGCACCATATATAATCGCTCGACAAGAACCCACATGAAGCACGAATAGTACATAGGGATATAGGGCTGAAAAAGGAGAGAAACATGAAAGGTTTTAAAGATACGAGGTGGTTTGACAGCATCAAGCGCACGCTTAAAGCTGATCGTTCCGCCAAAGATAATGAACACTCTAAGCATGAATCCGATAATCAGACAGATACGGCACCAAAAAGTTGGATATCGTCCTACAAGTGGATCCTGATCCCAGCAGGAACGCTGCTTATTGCAGGGTCCGTTTTTTTCGCGGGACGTGAGTATGTGAATGCAAATACAGTACCGTTTTACCACGTATATGTGAATGGTGAGAATATAGGTACAATTCAGGATGATGAACAGCTGGACAAGCTGTTTGAAGAGAAGCAGAAATTCTATCAAGAGAAATACCCAGATGCGAACATGGTTCTAAATACCGAAGGTGTCACAACGAAAGTGGACCGGGAGTTTAAACCAGAGGTAAAGAGCGAAGAAACGCTGACTAAGCTGGATGGCATGTTGAAAGCCTATGCTCGCGGGGTGGAATTGAAGGTTAACGGTGAGACCGTTGCAATCGTGAAGGATCAGCAGACAGCACAAGCTGCTATTGAGGCAGCGAAGTCCAAGTATGCGCCAGGAGCTGTAGAAACCAAGTCCAAAATTGCAACCGTTGCATATAAAGCGAACACGGCTTCTTCTGCTAAGAGTGGCGATAAGGCTAATAATATTAAATCAGTTCAGGTGAAAGAGGATCTTTCCTTCTCTCATACAAAGGCTGATCCCAATAAAGTATTAGATGTAAAAGAAGCCGTAAACGCACTTACAGCCATGAAGGAAGAGCCTATTGTTTACAAGGTTAAAGAAGGTGACACGATCTCCTCCATCGCTAAAGCCCATGGTATGAAGCGTGCTGAGGTGGTTGCCCTTAATCCGGGACTTCAAGAGAAGTATCTCCAGATTGGTGCAGAGCTTGAGCTCAGTAGACCAGTCGCTCCGTTGACGGTTCGCACAGTGGAGACCGTAACGGAGAAGATGGCAAGCAAACCTGAAACAATCGTTCGCACCAGTGCAGAATTGCCGAAAGGTAAACGCAAGGTTGTACGCCCAGGGCGTGATGGAGTGAAGACAGTTAGTTACACCGTAACTAAAGAGAATGGTAAGGTTGTCTCCAAGCAGTGGACTGGTCAGCAAGTCGTTAAGGAATCACTACCTGAGGTTGTGTATAAGGGAACGAAGGTAGAAGAGAAGAAAAAGACGGTGACAACGACCAAGACGGTAGCTAAGTCACCTTCAGTTACTAAACCATCGACTTCGAGCAGGATGTTCGCATGGCCGGTAAGCGGGGCGCGCATTACGAGTTCCTATGGTCAGCGCTGGGGCCGGACACATGAAGGTACAGACATGGTAGGCGGACGTACAATCATGGCTGCGGCCGGAGGTAAGGTCGTGTTCGCTGGACGCCAAGGAAGCTATGGCAATGCGGTAATCGTAGATCACGGCAATGGCTACCAGACGCTATATGGACATATGAGCAGTATTGCTGTTCGCAGCGGGCAATCCGTGGCACAGGGAAGCAAGCTTGGAATTATGGGTAGTACAGGCCGCTCTACAGGTATTCATCTCCATTTCGAAATTCGTAAAAATGGAGTGCAATTAAACCCAATGAAATATTTATAATCCTGTGTTATACTGGGTTTACTAGTGACGACATAAGCCATTATTGGTTCATATATCATAACTTAGTTAACATGGCCGCTCCTATTATGGGGGCGGCCATGTTATTGTTGTGAAAAGGGCTCTTTTTACAACGGTAGGCGGATGTTTGGGATCGTCAGGTATGATAAAATAGAGCGAAGACCGTTCAAGTGAGAGTATGAGGTGAATAGCTATATGCAGGGTACCATTCTGGTGGTGGATGACGAACAGCCCATCGCCGATATATTGAAATTTAATCTCGAAAAAGAGGGCTATGAGGTAATTTGCGCATTTGACGGGATCAGTGCAGTAGAGCTTGCGCTATCAAAACGTCCTGATCTGATGCTGCTCGATTTGATGTTGCCGGGAAAAGACGGAATGGATGTATGCCGCGAGGTGCGGGCTGCTAACTTGCATATTCCAATTATCATGCTGACTGCTAAGGACGGAGAGATTGATAAAGTACTTGGTCTTGAGCTCGGTGCCGATGATTATGTGACCAAGCCTTTCAGTACGCGAGAGCTGCTGGCACGAGTGAAAGCTCAGATGCGACGTCAGCATAAAGCAGATAGTCCGGCGGATAACAACGGCTCCTCTGAAGCTAATAAGCAAGGACTGCGTCTGTTTGAACTATTTATTGATACAGATATGTATATGGTATATAAAGGCGGGGAAGCGCTCGATCTGACGCACCGTGAGTATGAGCTGGTTTATTATTTAGCCAAGAATGCCGGAAAAGTAATGACGCGTGAACATCTATTGCAGGCCGTTTGGGGTTTTGAGTATTTTGGTGATGTACGTACGGTCGATGTAACCATTCGCCGGCTGCGTGAGAAGATTGAGGAGAATCCGAGTAAGCCGGAGTATATTTTGACGCGGCGGGGGCTTGGCTATTTGATGCGCAGTTCCAAAAATGGAGGACTGTAATGAAGTGGCTCTCCTTCTTTCGCACGATTCAGGCGAAGGTCATCATTATATATGTGCTGCTGATCTTGATTGCGATGCAGTTGATCGGTGTTTACTTTGTGAGTGCTATGAAAAACTCCTTAACGAGCAACTTTACGACCGATCTACAGGAGCGGGCAGAGCTGATGTCTGTACTTGCAGCGAAGACGCTCGCCGGTGGCAGTGAATCGGATGAAGATCCGGAAGAAAGCCTACAAGTGATGGTCAGCAATCTGTTCAATATGGATGGCGCAGAGATTCAGGTGCTCGATGCAACCGGAAAAGTGCTCACCACATCGCTGCTGTCGCATGCAGACTATGTAGGCAATAAGAATACGCAGACGGTAGTTAGCCGCGCGCTACAGGGCATTGTAGATAATGAGGAATATATTATCGATGATGATGGCACTCGTAAGAAAGTAGTGGCCAAGCCTGTCATTCATAATGGAAAAATCGTTGGTGCGATCTATATCGTGGCCAGTATGAGTGAGCTGTATGGGACGATGCAGCGGATTAATAATATTTTTATATCCGGTATCCTGTTAGCGCTTGGTCTAACGGCGGTGCTTGGGGTTATTCTATCCCACACCATTACCCATCCGATTAAGGAATTGACTCGTCATGCGCGTGCGGTGGCCGAGGGCCGCTTCACCGAGAAGACGCCTGTATTCGGAAGCGATGAAATTGGCCAACTCAGTCAGGCTTTTAATTATATGACGAGCCGGTTACGGGAAGCTCTGTCCCAGAACGAGGAAGAGAAGGAGAAACTTGCTTCCATTCTCACGAACATGAGTGATGGTGTGATTGCGACCGATGAAGGGGGCCGTGTTATCCTCATGAACCGTCGTGCTGGGCAGATGCTTGGTGTGGAGGGGGAAGAGCTGGCTGGTCGTGAAATTGGCACGCTGCTAGGTCTTCCGGAGCCTGAGGCAGAGTCGTTAGCCCGAGGGGGTAGTGATTCGAAACTGCTGGAGATCACGCCGAATGAAGGCGGGGAACCGTTTATGATGCGGGTAACCTTCACGCCAATTCATCGGCGGGAGATTGGCATTACCGGCACGATTGCTGTATTACAAGATGTTACGGAGCAAGAGAAGTTGGAAGCTTCACGCCGTGAATTCGTTGCGAATGTATCGCATGAACTGCGCACACCTCTGACTACGATCAAGAGTTATACGGAGGCACTGGAGGATGGGGCGCTAGAAGACAAGCAGATGGCACCGCGCTTTGTGGGTGTTATTCAGAATGAGACAGGCCGGATGATTCGGCTGGTCACCGATCTACTGCATTTATCACGACTGGATTCCAAAGAAAGCGCGCTGCGCAAACAGCTAGTGGATATTGCGGAGATGCTCGAAGATGTGGAGGACCGGTTCTCGTTTCAGATGCAGCAAAAAAATGTACGGACGATCATTGATGCGAAACCGGGCGTATCGACCGCGATGCTTGATCGTGATGGGATTGATCAGGTGCTCGATAATCTGATCTCGAACGCTCTTAAATATACGCCTGATGGAGGCACGATTACGATGGAGGCAAGTGTGACAGAGGATGGCAGTATGTTATCTCTGTCCGTGGCGGATACCGGAATCGGCATTCCGAAGAAGGATTTAGACCGGATATTTGAACGCTTCTACAGGGTAGATAAGGCCCGAACTCGGAATATGGGTGGAACCGGACTTGGGTTGTCCATTGCCCGGGAAATTGTAAGAGTACATGGCGGGAGTATCTCTCTCCAATCTGAGCTTGAAAAAGGCACGAAGGTTACCTTCACGCTGCCTCTGAATGATGAAGGGAGGGAGCCGATGTGAAGGAACGATTGAAGACCGCAGCACTGCTAGTATTAGTGCTTGGCAGTCTGGTACAGAGCTATTTTCTCATCTATCGTCTTCCTGGCAGTGATTCGGTGGTGCAAGCTGAGACTCCATACATCAAGACAGAGGCTATGGGGCCAGATGAGAAAGCAGAAAACTTAATTTATCCGAAGAAAATCATCATACACTTGGGCGGCGATAAGCACACGGTGTTCTATCCCGAGCAAATGTTCTACGACCTTGTTTATAACCGGCTTAAAGGACGGGAGTTTGATAGCTTTCAGCGACGTACCGTAAACAATATGGACTGGACCAAGCTGCGTGCAAGTAGTAAAGGGATTGAGCTGAGCTTTGGCTCCGGTATGCCTGTGACGCTGCTTCAGAAGGTGATGCAGATCAAGCCGGATTCCTTGTTTGAAGGGGAAAGCATCGATAAAATGTGGCTCTATAGTATAGATGGGGAACCCAAAGTGCATGCGTTATTCTTCAGTACTGAAGGGGATGTCGTCTATGAAGCTGCTCAAGTAGACTTGACGGTGCAAGATGTTCATCAACTGGTTGATTTCGGGCGGGACTGGGTTCCATATACGATGGAGGATGACGCTTCCTTCTATTTACCGGAGGAGCAGCTGAGCATGGTGAGTCTGGAGCTGCCAATTGGTATGTACACGGTGGAACAAATGCAGCGAAGCTTATTCTTTGATCCGAGTATTACCCGAAATATTAGAGAGCGAGATGGGTCGGAGATTTACACAGACAGTAAACGTAGTCTGCAGGTGGATGAAAAACAGAATTGGATCAACTATACAGACCCAGCAGCACCACCATCTGGCGATAGTAGCCCTGGCAAAGACGTTCTGTCAGCCATTGATTTCGTGAACCAGCATGGGGGTTGGAACGGTGGTTACCGTATGAGCCAATCGAAGGACATTGAAGATCGAACCATGGTGGAGTTTCAGCAGTATCACCGTGGATACCCGATTCTTAACACGCCAGATTTTAATTATGGCACGATGAAGCTAGAGCTGCAGAATGGGACAGTAACTTCTTATGAGCGGTCTCTCCTATATGTAGAGACAGATGAACAGAAGAAGAAAATTGTGAAGCTAGCAGCAGGAGATAAGCTGCGTGAGAAGATTGATATCATGTCCAAGAAGATGAAAATCATAGATTTAGAGCCGGTATACTTGCCATTAATCACAGAGTCGGGGTTATGGCTAAGACCAGCATGGGCTGTTCAGCTTCCAAATGGCAGTATGAAGGTAATCGAGTAAAGCACAAATGGAGATGAGGGGGGAAGTTTATGGATTGGGGACGGGCTAAAAATGTATTGATCTATGCATTCCTCCTGCTGAACCTGGTGCTGGGCTATCAGTTGTGGATGGATTACCGGGAGCAGGCCGGCTCCAATCTTGACTTCACTTCCCTATCTGAGAATACGCAGCGGGTTATGGAAGAGAACCGGATTCAGGTATTGAGTCCGATCCCCTCTGAGACGCCGCAGCTACCGAAGATTGCTTATAAGTACAGTGTTCCAAGACAAGGCAAGCCGGTAGAGCTAGAAGAGCCAGTAGAAACAAAACTCATCTATTCGGATCAGAAGCAACTTGTAGATGCACTGGAATCACAAATACCTGATATAACGGAATATCGCCATGATCAATATTCTGATAAAGAGAATGCTTTTGTATTTCGGCCGATGGTGAATGGTGAATGGCCACTTTTTAATGTGGAATTGGAGCTGTTTCATGAGAGTCAGAAGATAGAATCGTTCCGCAAGCCTGTGCTAGAGATTCTATCTACGAATGATATGGAGGAGCAGAAGGTACTATCTGCCTCCAAGGCACTAGGTACGCTCATTGAGCGAAATTTCATTCCACCAAGGTCATCCGTCAAGGAGATACAGCTTGGTTATTACGGACAGATGTTTAATACCGATGTGGAGCTTGCCGCACCGGCATGGCGATTTACACTGGATAATGGAGAAATGATCTACGTCCAAGGGATTAGTGGAGATGTATTCACACCTAAGGCGGAGAAAGTAAAGGAGTAACAAAGTTATGGGGATATCTTTTTCCGTGCTGTCGAGCGGCTCAACGGGCAATGCAACGGTTGTCCGAAATGAGGACACGACACTTCTAATCGATGCCGGGCTTAGTGCACGGCGGATTGACGAACTTCTGAAGGAGCGTGACATGTCCGGCGAAGAGATTGATGGGATATTGGTTACGCATGAGCATTCCGACCATATTAAAGGACTGGGCGCAGTTGCCCGTAAATATAATCTTCCGATCTATGCGAACGAGAAGACTTGGGAGGCCATCAATCGGTCAGTCGGCAAGATTGCGGAAGAGAACCGGGTTGTACTGGACAGTCATGAGGTGAAGGATCTTGGAACCCTTCGCGTAGAACCTTTTGAAATCTCACACGATGCTGCGGCACCAGTGGGTTATTGCTTCTATGATGGAGATGAGAAGCTAGGTGTAGCTACAGACCTCGGATATGTAAGTGACAAAGTGAAAAAAGCGATTGAAGGCTGTGATGTACTGGTTCTTGAAGCGAATCATGACATTGAAATGCTCCGTATGGGACGATATCCATGGAACACCAAGCGCCGTATTCTCGGCGATATGGGTCACTTATCGAATGTATCGGCAGGCGATGCACTTAGTGAGCTGCTCACTGGAGATACGAAGCGGGCTTATCTGGCTCACCTTAGCCTGGACCACAACATGATGGATCTTGCCAAAATGACGGTTCGGGATACGATGGAGGATAACGGTTGCTTCTTCAAGGACAGTGAATTTAAGTTATGTGATACGTACTATAATAAATCCACCCCGTGGGATAAATTAAAGGAATAGTTATTACCTATTATGCATTAGGATAAGAAGGGTGAGACATAAACTGATCAAGTTCCTCAGCTTTGCGTGCGATCTCTTCACGAGTTAGCAGTCCTTTATCGATTAACAGCTCGATGATGGTGCTAATAGCAAGGGTGCTCTGATAGTGCTCATCCTTTAAATCCCCCAGCTTTGCCGCGATATGTACGAAATCCATAGCTGATCCTGCACTATAACGTTCCATAATGAAATTCCTCCTTATATGATTGATGTAGAGCATCATTTTCCAAAGAATAACGTTCCAAAGTGAGCTAGAAAAACTGACGTGAACCTATGCCGTTATGGTACAATGAACGAAGAATACAGGCTTGAAATCTATGAATCTGGCAATCTCTGATTCGTCTTTCATAGAGGCTTGTTTCTATTGTAGTCCCCACTTTGGAAAAACATTCCCGTTTTTCACAAAAAGATTGTTTTTTTCATGGATATTCATCAAAAAGGGCGCTTATGATGGGCCACATGGTGGTATAAATAGATAGGAACATATTTACAAAAATTATCCCGGTACATACCAGTCCTGATTGAATTTGCGATTGCTCGTAAAAAGGGGTGTCGAGCTACACAACTTTGACCGATAAGTATGTATAATCGCCCACGAGGTGCAACTTTTTGATTCACATAAGTGTTTATTACTATATAGAATGTGCTGAAGACGGACACTCGGTTATTGCCTTGGGCCGGTGCAGGAACCTGATGGGCGGGAGAATGGGTTCCGAAGACGAGAGTTGTTATAGCGCAGGATGCATCTTGTCGTGTAACGACGAAGGGGAGAGGGATCGCGATGGGATTGTTTGATGATGATTTTTATTCGACAAAAGTATCCAGACGTAGTAAAAAAATCAGCGAGGAGCGCCCGGAACGGGTCAAATGGCGCGCAAGTCGCAGACGTAGAAGCTTATCTACACTCCAGATCTCAGCGATCAGCTCGGTATGCAGTGCGCTCATTGCCATTTTTTTGTTCAGCCTGTTAACTGGGCATCCATCTACCTCCTCCAGAATCGCCATAACGAACGGTCATCCCGTATCCCAGAGTGATGGTGATCCGTATGAACGCTTGGTGAATGCAGCAGCGAAGGTTCGCCCCGCAGTCGTCAGCATCGTTACGCATAAGGATCCAGAGCCGGTCATTCCGGAAGAACAGGATGGCAAGGAGTTGGAAGAAGGCGCTGAGCCAGAATCAGGTGACTTGGAAGAGTTACCGGAAGATTTCGATCTGGGGGAAGATTTCGATTTCGGTGAGGATTTTGATTTTGGTGATGATTTCGCAGCAGAGAATTCGGCTTTAGGATCCGGCGTTATTTTCAAAAAAATCGAAGGTAAGGCCTATGTTATTACGAACAATCACGTTATTGATGGCGCGGATTCACTTGAAGTTGTGACGATCAACGGAGAGACCAAAAAAGCTACTTTGGTTGGCACTGACCGCGTGAGTGATATTGCCGTGTTAGCTATCGATAGCAAGGGCATTGGCGATGTTGCTGAATTCGGAGATTCATCCAAGCTTCGTCTTGGCGAGACGGTATTTGCCATTGGTAACCCACTTGGACTCGGTGATACGCTAACTTCAGGAATTATCAGTTATACCAAACGAATTATCCCGGTATCACTGAACCAAGATGGTGTGTTCGATTGGGAGACTGAGGTGATCCAGACGGATGCAGCGATTAACGAAGGGAACAGCGGCGGTGCGCTTGTGGATCTGAACGGTAAAGTGATTGGGATCAACACGATGAAGATCGCAGATACGGGCGTAGAAGGCTTAGGATTTGCCATTCCAACGAACGATGTGACTGAAATTGTGAAGGAATTGATTCTGAAAGGCAAGATTGCCCGTCCATATCTGGGTGTATACACTGTAGACCTTAGTAACCCTTATGCTCCCATGAGCAAACAGGAGATTAAGGACCTGAAGCTGCCTAAGACGGTGACGGAAGGTGTTGTCGTACTTGATGCATTAGGACCGGCAAAGGATGCAGGACTGAAGCTGAACGATGTGATTACGAAGTTTAACGGTAAACCGATTCATACGACACTGGATCTGCGCAAGTTTCTGTACCGTGACACGAAGATCGGCGACAAGCTGGATGTGACTTTTTACCGTGGTGGCAAGGAACAGAGCTTGAAGGTATTATTGGAAGAGAAACCAGAGGAATAATGTGGGAGGGCGTGATATTCGCGCCCTTTTTCTGCAGGAATCCTGCCGATTCCCGGCTGTTTCGACAAAAGCATTTCTTTTTCTCAGATAGTGTGGTAGAACAGAAGAGTGGCTATACTTTTAAATATCAGGCACAACAGGATGCGAAAGACAGAAAGGATGCTTATAAATGTACGTCGTATGCAAGGAACATGTGGAGCTAGCGATCGAGAATTTCGTGGATGAGTACGAGGAAGCCCCGGACGTTGTCGATTTGAAGGAGACGGAGTTCTCAGACTGGGACCCACCGGTGAAGTGCGCGGAGTGCGAGAAGCATGCGGAGTTTTTGGTTGTTTAGAAGGTTAGGGATACAAGCATAGATGGATATGAATGAAAAAGCGTGAGCATTCACGCTTTTTTTGTTGTATAAATATTGCCTATTATTTTCTCGATAGCGAGTTGGTTCGCATGTCCATCTACAATTGTCGGTAAATCTTTATCTTTTTTATTATTAGCAATGTAGTCATATACCTTATCTAAAAAGGTGTAAAATGCGGGATAATAAGCCTGAGCTTCAACTGACAGGGTGGATGGTGCTGTAATAGGAATAGGACTAGGTATTTCTTGGAGAGGTTCATTTGCTCTGCCATACCACAATGTTTTATCGTTAATAATTTGAAGTGTACCACTGCTACCAAACATCTTCAGATTAGAGCCGAATGCATGATTAATTCCCGATAAGAATTGAATGGAGAAAGTAGATCCACTCCTCATAGTACCATGAATAAAAAATGCATCGTCTGCATCCCTCTGTTCGCCAGAACCTAGTGGGACATGGGTATGGGTTAAACCATGAATCTGTTCAATCTCATCATCTTCTAACCATCGTAAACAATCAATCATATGTGTGCCTAATGCACCTAACATACCTCCAAACTGATTTTTCTCTCCCATCCAACCCCGCACAGTAGATTGAAGTTTTTGGTATTCTGGACTAGAAATATGATATTCCAGATGAAGTAATGTACCAATGGCATGGTGTGATAAGAGTTCTTTAGCCTTTTGACGAATTGCGAGGTATCTCCATTCAAAATCAATAAAAATCTTAACTTCATTAGTATTAGATAGATTTAGCAAGTCATTAGATTCTTGGCTGTTCATTGTGAATGGTTTCTCACAAATAACATGGACTCCTTTATTCATGGCATGTCGAACCATACTATAGTGATACTTAGGTAAAGAGCTGATAATAATTAAGTCAAGTTTTTCATGGTCCAGCATCTGAATCCAATCCGTATAGTGAACAGGAAGTGTTTTTTCTCTTGACTCTTCAGTTAACTTGTGGCGGTTCATTGTACTTACAGCCACTAACTTCATGCTTGGGTGAGTTAGTATAATAGGTGCTTGTACCCGCAATCCAAACCCTCCGCCAATTATCCCAACTCTCATATGGATCACTCCCCCTACATAAATAATAAGCCTCTAGTACATCAGTATTGTAATGGTTATAAATGTTAAATGGCAAATATATTACTTTGAAGATTAGTCATGTGTAAAGGAAGTTGCTTATTACATTGGAGATCGTGTAAGTAAGAAGGTATTGAACTTTATACGCAATGACCATCATGTTAGAATGAACGACAGAATAGGACTAGAATAAGGAGCGGTTACGCTATGAATATACAAATCGTATGTGTTGGTAAGTTGAAAGAGAAATATCTGGTGCAGGGGATTGCAGAGTATAGCAAACGTCTAGCACCTTATGTGCGTCTGACTGTACACGAGGTGCCAGATGAGAAAGCGCCGGAGAACATGAGCGAAGCCGAAATGCGCCAGGTGCAGGAGAAAGAGGGAGCGGGGATCTTGAGTCACATTAAGCAGGATGCCCACGTCGTTGCCCTGGCCATCGGAGGTCAGTTGTGGTCCAGCGAAGAGCTTGCTGCCCATATCGACAAGCTTGGCACCTACGGGACAAGCACCGTCGCCTTTGTGATCGGCGGCTCGAATGGATTGTCGGCGGAAGTACTGAAGCGTGCGCAGACGAAGCTGAGCTTCGGGCGGATGACCTTGCCGCATCAGCTGATGCGGTTGGTGCTGGTGGAGCAGGTGTACCGGGCGGTGAAGATTAATCGGGGGGAGCCTTATCATAAGTAGGGCGAAATTTTAATGATAATTTTACACTGAGAGCGGTCTGAATTTGAGTTCGGTTATTTATATTGCCAAAACTTGGGCGTTGTGCTAAGTTGTATATTAAGATATGAAGCTTTATTGAAGGTTGTATCCTTAGATACAATAAATATAAAGCCGAGCCATATTCATCCAATGACTAGTCATGGTTGATACAGGCACAAACGGAGGAATTTTTGCCGTACTGTGTCCTTAGACACTGTACGGCTTTTCGTTTTACCTGTACATTGCTCGAATGTCGATAAGAATTTATCGAAGGGAGCATTTACAATGAAATTGTTTTACCAAACGTTTAGCTCGCAAAATGAGGTGCTGGATTATCTGCACAATCATTCTTCTCCCAGCCTGCTTTTTCCGTTAAAATCAGGAAAGTTTTATGTTGTTAGTATCATTAGAACTAGATGTGCTTCACATATTAAGAAGCATATATATGTGTTCGTCTTGTACTGTAAACTGAAAACAACCAAGACAACTGGGCGTGTCTATGAGTCAAGTTGTGAAACTCGTAAGTATTATTAAGAGTTAAAGGTAGGCGCCCATTTAAATAAGCGCCTACCAATTATTGTTCTTATTATGAGTAAATATTTTTAGAAAGGGAGTAAGCAATGAATACAACTAACAGTTCTAGAAGTTTTAGAGAAATTTCACCGACAGACGCTTTGATGCGTTCCCAACAATACCCGTCAACTAGTATAATTGGTCCCTCTGGCGCGGGGAAAACAGCTTTTATTAATGCAGTTTTTAATAAAAACTTATCAAAAATTCTAAAAATCGGTGTGGGTGATAAGAATCAAACGACCTTGTTTACCTGTAATTTTGTCTTAGATTCGCGTATTTCTGAAGATAAGTTTGCATTTAAAGTGCGGACCCAACCATTTGATTATAAACGCATTGTTACTATTGTGGTGGATGCATTATGCGACCTTTTCTGGAAAAATGATTACAGTGCGGAGGAAACGGTAAGAAACATAAGTGACAGCTGGTTGCTACATCATGTTTTAGAGCCTGCTAAAGCAACATATCGTCTTAGTGAAATTAAGGAGCAAATAAGTATAGAAGAGCTAAAAGATGCTGTTCTATTGATTTTAAAGAATATGGAAACCTATCAAGGCTCGTCGTTTGAAGATCTACTAAAAGAAAAGAAGAAGGAGCCATCTTTGAAAGCTTTTAAAAATCCAGAGATACGACAACAACTCTTTACAACATTATGGGACAATACTGATCAAATAATCAAAGGTTACTTTCAAGAGTGGTTGCAATCAGTTGAAAAAGTTGTTTGGATGGAATTTTGCAAGCAATTTCAATATGAATGGACGGGTGAACCACCAGCAGATCTATTGTTAGAAGGCAGTGTTTTAGAAACCGAAAAAGCTAATGCACTAAGACAAATTTTCAATCCCAAAGCACCATATAGTTTAATTATACGTGAAGCTTATCTTGCTTGCAGGCCGCATGAAGAATTGTACAAAGATAAGGCATATGATTTAAGTGAACCACCGTTCCGACTTTGTTTAAGAGATACTGTCGGGGTTAATCAAAGTGCTAATGATATGCAAACTATTCAAGAAGGTATTGAAGTTGGATTAACTTATCGAGCAAATTCTCTTTTAATTCTGTTAAATCTTGAAGATAGGGATGACACTTTAAAGCCTTTTTGTAATATTATTCATGATCAGTTAGAGAAAAAATCGTCAACACAGCATAAATCAGTATATGTTTTATTTACCAAGGGGGATAAGTTAATTGGAACAAGGGTATCACAAAAGACTAATAATCTTGTGATAGGTCAAAAAGATTATAATGAAAACATTATAGAAACTATATTAGAGGTTGAAGAAAAGGCAGAACAATTCGTAAATATGATTGGTCGATGTGATGCTAGATGGATTTCACTTCGTTATTATGAGAAGGAAGACGACCCAATTCAAAAGGCACTAGAAGAATACGACAATAAGAGACTCATGAAAGAGTTAAGAGAATCACATAAAATTAAACTAATGGCAGATCAAGCGTTTAAACCAATCGGTCTTTATAGTATTCTCGAACAAATGACTAAATCGATTTTGGACAGTATGTTGCCACCTGGAATGGCAAAGCCACATTATGTTTCTGTTCCAGATCGTAATAAGGTTGCAATTGAATTATTTGTTGATAAAACAAGAATATTGGAGAAGCTTACTGCAGTTAAGAAAGTGCTTACTCAAGAAAAGATAAACGTAAATGCGTACTTATTCCCATCAGAACCTGTGGCACCAAATTATCTAGAAATTTCACCATGGACAGTGAACGCATATTGGAGCAAATTACAGCTTGGATTGGGACATAATTCAAAATCAGATCCAGGGAAATATCTGAATATTAGTATTAATATGAAGAGCCTTGTCTACCGCTCGTTGACTGCATATATGAGTATTGAGCAGTTGTATAATATGGATGCTGTATCGGTATCGGCAGCAAACTTAAAAGGTGATCTTACTGAATTGGAAGGTATTCTTAATGCTCTTCAAATTAATCAATTGTCTCAGGAAACTAAAGCTCAATTTTCTGAAGAAGGATCTTTATTTAGAAGGTATGAACAAGTTCTTAATGAGAAGTTGAAAGAGTATTTCTCACAACCGTATCGTCAACTACAGGTTTTAGATGCAGTAGCACAGCAACTGACTTTTGGTAACCAAAAAGTTATTGATAGACTGGAAAGTGTATACGGTGCTCAGTATAGTCACGATCGTTCAATGCGTCGTGTGCAAAATGAGCTTTACAAATTATTTTCTAGTGAAGAATTTAACGATCTTCTTGTTGAGGAAGTTGGAAGAACAATGACTGAAATGATAAATAAATTATTTATCACCGTATAGTTTTCTGAAGATATTAGTCATATTAGAATTCTACATTTGTCTCTGTAGAAGGTGTTCCGAATGCTGCGTCTCTATATCATTGATAAGTACAAAGTCTGCTTCCCGGTCTCCTCGTTAAAGGAGAGCTCAATGTGGTTATGTGGTTAACACGCTTTCTTTCGTTAATTGTGATTTTTTTACAATTAGGTATATTAGAGTTTTGATTTTAAAGAGGGCGTGCCATCGGCGGATATAAATCGTTCGATGTATTCGGGGTAATACGTACCTACCGCGCATGAGAAAACTATCTGCTCATCAGGACTTGGTCAAATTCTTCCAATATGAAAAACCAGTGGCCGGTTGAGGGGAAGGCTTCGTCCTCAAATGTGGAGCGAAGTTGCTGCATGTAATAGGGATAGGGGAATGCACTACATTGGTAGAAATTTGTAATTACCGTGTCTGACGTGAGGTCGATCATTTTGCAGATCCCTCCTGACTACAATTATTTCGAGGTTGCTACTGGCTTTGCAGCTACAAGAGCTCGGGTGAAACATAGAACGGTTCGGCCAACTCCGACATCCATCCTAGCGCGAGCACGGTTGGGCTTCCTTCCATAGCCGGAGGCCTGTCAGCCCAATCATTTTCTGGGGTGAAATGGATGCTATCCTCGCTCATCGTTATAAATACGTCGGTGCCGTCATAGTAAGTGTTTACTGTGTCTCCTTCCTTAAAAGTAAGAGCGACCCGTACTTGGTATACGGGTCGCTCTTCGACTACAGATCGACAAGTGTTTCAGAGGTTGCAAGAAAGTAGATGTCACCATCAGGGTTAAAAGTAGTTTCGAGCAGTGAAAGTAGTTTATTGTGATTGTTCTCCATATAGGGCTCCTCGTACTTATATTACACTTAATAATATATGATTAATTCCATATTCATGTCGGTTTCACAGCACCATGAAATTATAGATTCTATGTAATTTGGGAGGATAGTCCTATGAAATGCGACAATCTTCCCTCTTCTTTTAGTCTTATTGGCAGGATGTAGCATTGAACTTGTCGAATAGTTTCAGAAATGGTTTAGCAAGGAGGGAAAGCAAATGGACATAGAGCAGAAGCTGTCTGACCATTTAAAAAAGTTTCAGTCTGCTCCATTTCTTTTTATCGGGTCAGGCTTTTCGCGAAGGTATATTAACCTAGAGGACTGGCCGGGGCTGTTACGAAAGTTTGCTAGTTTTAGCGCAACAGAATTTGAGTACTATTTATCTTCTGCTGATGGCAAACTTGATGAGGTCGCCGCTGCACTCGCACAAGATTTCCACCCGGTCTGGTTTCAAAAAGATAATTATAGGCAAAGCCGAGATGACTTTCGCGATAATGTTATAGATAGAAGTTCACCACTAAAGATTGAAATCTCGAAATATCTCCATGATAAGCTGTACGAGTTTGGAAAAGATGAAAGTTTGGACGAGGAAGTTCTACAATTAAAGGACGTATGTATTGACGGAATTATTACAACAAATTGGGACTTGCTCTTAGAACAGGTTTTTGAAGATCAGGAATTTTTCAAATATGTAGGTCAAAAGGAATTGCTTTTCTCAAACCCGAAAGAAGTAGCTGAGATTTACAAAATTCACGGCTGCTGTACTAATCCAAATAGTTTGGTACTTACTGCTCATGACTATAAGGATTTTAATGATAGAAACCCTTATCTTGCAGCAAAGCTTTTAACAATATTCATTGAGCACCCAGTTATTTTCATCGGATACTCACTAACGGATGAAAACATTCGTAAAATACTTGAATCTATTACTGCATGTTTGACCACCGAAAACATTGGTAAGTTGAAAGATCGTTTGATTTTTGTTGAACGCGCGCACGGAGCAGAAGATTCAGTTGAGGATGGGTCAATAGTCATTAATCAAATCAGTTTGCCACTGACCCGAGTAAAAGCGAGCAGCTACACTCCGGTATATAGAGCCTTAACGCATTTTAGACGTAAGTACCCGGCAAAAGTGATGAGGAAAATGAAAGATCAAATTTACGAACTAATCTTAACTAATGACCCTAAAGGGCAACTTCATGCAGCGCTTGATTTGGATAGTGATACTGACCCGTCAAAGGTAGAGTTTTTTGTTGGTGTCGGCGTAGCGAAAAAGTTTGGTTTGAAAGGTTATGGCAGTATTTCTTCAAGGGAATTATTTGAAGGTATTATAAACGGCCTTGAGTACGACTCCAAGGAGATCGTATTAACTACACTTCCAGAGTTGCTAAAAAGCGATCAATACGTGCCTGTGTATAGGTATGTTAAAGAAAGTGGACTACCTACTGATGAACTTCCGCCAAGCGTGAAAAAGAAAACCAAGTTCAGGTATGAAAGCTTTTTGACGAGGACAACAAAAATAAAGGTGGATGCTATTAGATCCCGGTATAGTAACATACAAGATTTAATAAATAATCAGGCAATACACATGGTTATTGAAAATGTCATTCTTCTTGACCCAAAAGCAATAGATGTAGAGGAACTGCAATTATTCATTAGTGAAAGAATTAGTCTATTAGATTCAAACAATCAGTCCATTGTTAGTAATTTCCGTAAATTGATTCGATACTACGACTGGTTAGTTTTTAGTTAAGTAAATGAGAGCAGTTTACATCTAATGACCAATAAGGATGGCAATATTGATTTCTATACATGATGGAAGTCATTACGTGAAATAGCTGGGCTCTCGAAAGAGGAAGAGTCAGAATTTAGTGAGAAGGGAAAGTACTTAGGGGTTCTTATTAGACCTGATGCAGAAAAAAATAATATCCATTTACTGAGCGCCTCAATCTAAAGAAAGAGCAAAATGAATATTTGATGCGATAATACAATAATTTGCAACAACAGTTCTAGTGGGATTTTTTTGGAATTAAAAAGATCGGTTTATTCCAGTAGTTGCAACATTGGCTGAAGCGACTGTGTTTTATACAGGCGAGGATGACGAAGGATACGACGATGAAGAATGAGGGTAGTAAAGGGAGGGGGTTGGGTATGAGTAGTCTATATATCCTTAATACAGATGAAAGTAGAGTTAAAAAAGAAGAAATTGGAAAAATAATAGGAAAACTAGGTCATGATTTGTATAAAAGTACAGGGTTAAGCTTAGGAAATGTTGCGTATACACATGAACAGGCTATAGAGGCAATGTTTAAATCGGGTATGTTAACGGGAGAACTGTTACTTGAAGAAGTCTTATGGAGATGCATGAGCGAAGATGAGAAAAAGCAAAAGATTTTGGAGTATGTATCCAAAATCGATGCTGATGGAAATACTCTTTTCATTATAGATGGTTATTTCTTCCCAAAGGAATGTAAGTATGATCGTCAATACTTTGAACTGATTAATTATGTGTTAAGTAATTCTAATGCCAAGTCTATAAAAATATTAACATATTCAAATTACAACGAAAAGCTATATAATGAGTTGAAATCTAGTCTGGACTCAATAGGGATTGCTATATCGCTTGTTACTACAGATGATTTCCACGATAGGTTTTGGATATCATCGGAGGCTAAGAAAGGATTTATCCTTGGAACCTCTTTAAATGGGCTGGGAAAGAAAATATGCCTTATTGATTTCCTCAAGGAAGATGATGTGATTGAACTCTTAGAAACCATGAAATATTGAGATATTCTCAGAGTTAACTTGCTCATAATCTCGTCAAGTTTTCCACCAAGCTCCAACATTTCAACACCAGGTAGGACATCTATCTCAAGGCGTTCTCCCGTTTTCTTTTAGTTCTCCTCATATTCCCTATTCATTTGTTCAGCCAATCTGTTATTAATTACCTCAAACTCTGGTGTTTTCATAATTGCTTCAACGGTATCTCATCACTCGGTAGGCTCTATATAAGAAGCCCAAGCTTACCATTTTATCGAAGTCAGTTACAGTTTGTACTTGTGTTCTCCTCAACTGGAATCGATTCTTTAAAAGCCGCTCCATCATTACTATGACCCAGCCGTTTCTGTATTCGCTGTACCGTCTGACTCACATAAATCTGTTCCATGTGCTCGTCACCTCGCCGTTGGATTGAGCATGGCGGTACCGTGGATGTGCACTTCGGTAACATCGCGATTCGGCGGAACTTGGATACTCTGGATAAATCCACGGCGCAGTCAACTATGTGATAAGTAACTTGGGCTATGATACTCTCGCGGCCCTTTCTTGAATGGGCAACAAGTGCGAAGTGGATGCTGATCTACTAGTATCCTATAGCCCAACACAGAAAAATATAAATGAAAGTGGAGGCGCACTATGGACTTAAGCACGTGGCTAAGTATTATCGGAATTATTATCACTTGTGTAGGATTGTTTGTAACAGTTAACAAGACGAAAACAATACATAAGAATAGTCACAACAGCAATATTACCGACAGCTTTAATACAACAAAAAACGTTGATAAACGAAAAACCACATACGAGCATCATTATCACACCACGAATCACCCTGCACCCGTTATTTCCACCGCTAACAGCGAGAATGATGAAATAGGGAAAGCTATGGTATTAGGTTTCGGCGCGCTCACAGTGTTTGGGGTAGCGATATTCTTTTATATCAAATATAAATCGATGATTATTGAGATTGCCACTGTAGTAATGATTGTAGGTTTACTAACTGCGGTTCTTGTAGCTTATTTCAAAGAATCGATCTCCAATGGATATAGATATTATTTGCTGATCTTTTGGCTGTTTTTCTTTGGGATGGTTATTCTAATCAACCATCCGATTTACTCACCTGATAAGTTGGATATTGCAGTAAACAAATTTACAAGTATTGAAGTTAAGGATGCTCCGATGACATTATGGCAATTACATAAGGACAATCAAACAGCGGCCCTCTTTTTAACATTTCAAATCGTCGGGCTAGTCATGATGATATGCTACCAATTGTTTTACTTTTTTCTAATCTATAAGATCATTGCAAACAAACGAATTCAGTCGATAAATGCATTGATTAAAACGGACATACTATTTGTACTAATCATCATGCTTTTTATAAGTGGTGCACTAAATCGGTTGATTCAACTGCTACCTGTTGTAATAAATTAAGAACAAAATATATTCTTTGGAAGATAAGGAATTAGGCCTTCTTGAGAATGGGATGGATTTTGTTGTATCGGCACGATATGATCTGTAAAGAGAAGAAAGAACGAGTGATTAAAAGTACGCAGTGCTGCATCTATCGTCGGGTACTGAGTTAATATTTAAAGAATCGCCTTTTTAAGAACATTGGACATTGATCTATAAATTGTTTCAAAAGTTAATTTGTAGAACATTAATACAGAAAGTCATCATTTTACAATGTGCTCAATGTGCTAGTAGATTTTATCCTTAGGAATATTTATCGAGATAGCTCAATGAATTCAAGACCATGAAAGCTGATTATGTCGTCTTTGAAGAAGGGTCTCAGTCTTCAATGATCAAGTCGTTATTGTCTGATCAATTGATGGCAGAAGTAGAGCTGTTCCAAATGTGAGTGCTGCTGAATTGCACAAGAGGTCAAGTCGCGTCAGAAAGCAGCTTCAATATTGCGATAAGGTATACCGGATGGAAGATGGTAAATTGTCGTTGATTGAATTGTCGAGATCAGAGGCATACCCAAACTTCGCTCTTTAGATGTTATGGATAACCTTAACATAAGTAAGTGAAATCGAATTTCACTCATTAAAAAGGTTACTTTGCATCTTATGCAAAATAACCTTTTTATTTTTGCGATGCCTCCACCACTAGTCGAAGCTCTACATTATTTAGCAATACCGATAGATGACTTTTCGTATTGTTCATCGCTTAATGCTTTCACAATAAAGTGTGCAACATCAGCGCGTGGAATCGTTCGTGACTTTTCTGGTACGCCTGCTTTTGACTCCCTGTACTCTCCTGTTAGGGCATCATTGGTTAATCCTAGCGGTCTAACGATCGTAAAATTTAATCCATGTGCTTCAATATAATCAACGGCGTTACGATGATCCATCAGAGCATTTTTTAGCATTTTCATGACTACTTTTCCGCTGATGCCCGGGATTTCTTTGTTAATTCCAGCAGAAGCTGTATAGACAATTCGTCTCACATTATGTGCCTGCATTCCATCCACAATATTTTTCGTCATCTCTTCAAGCTCTGTTGATTTTTTCATCCCTTGACTTGAGCCCAAACATGATACAACGGCATCATGCCCTGCAATTGCTGCAGCTACTTCTTCCTTAATGAAGGCATCTCCTCGGATAATATGTAACCGCTCATGAGCCAAGTCTAGCTTAGATGGAGTACGTACAAATGCAGTTACCTCGAATCCCTTTTCTAATGCTTGCTTTACGACATATTGGCCTACGCCACCCGTGGCACCAAATACAATGATTTTCATAGAGCACCTCCTTTCTTTGGTTTTAAGGCCCTATTACAAAGAGCGGATAACCTTGCACGGATTGCCGACAGCTAGACTATTCGGCGGAATGTCCTTCGTAACGACACTGCCTGCTCCAATCACGCTGTTCGCACCGATGGTCACGCCTGGTAGCACAATTGCGCCAGCACAGATCCATACATTGTCACCAATGTTGACCGGGTGTGTGTATTCGAGTCCCGCCAATCTTTGTTCTACATCCATTGCATGTTCTTCTGTTATTAGGCAGACGTTCGGTGCAATAAATACGTTGTTACCAATTGTGATTTTGCCGCTATCCATGAGCTTGCAGTTAACATTGAGAAAAAAATTATCTCCCACTGTCGTGTTGTACCCATACGTGCAGAAAAGCGGCTGCTCCACTACGCAATTTTCTCCGGTCTTGCCCAGAATCCCTCGAATGGCAACTTGCCTTGCATCGCGGTCCAGAGGGTGTATATTGTTATAATCGTATAGCTTTTTCACGGTTTCATTACGGTCTGCAACAAGCTCTGGGTCGCCGGGTTGGTACAGCATACCAGCAAGCGATTTTTCTTTTTCTGTCATATTCATAACAACGACTCCTTTATTCCTATTGGCAAAGCATTATAATATAAAGGATAGTACTATTCAACTTTGGAGTATGATTTTGCTCTCTCTTTATTACCACATGATAAGGCTGTCGGAATCATTTGAATCCGGTAGCCTGTTTGCATTAAAGTTTAATTTAGGATTTTCGTGGATAGACCCGTTAAGATGAGACTTATCATAAATCGTATACAAACCGATCAAAAAGCCGATTCTTCTTCTGGAGGAATCGACTTTTCGTTAGAAATATAATTGAAATTGGGTGGGAAAATGGATAAGGGATTTACATTAGCTAGTCAACTATTAACACTGCTGGATACGGAACAAAGATGGTTTACCTTAGCCGAGGTTGAGAAAAGTCTAAGGATCTCAGATAAAACAATCCGTAAGATGGTTGAGGAGATAAGTAAGCAGCTGCCACCAGATATCAGCATTGAGGTATCTAGAGGAAAGGGAGTATTTCTTCGACGTGATGGAAGAGGGCAGACCATTAGTGAAGTGATTTCAGCGATGTTCAGACAAACTACCTTTTATCGGCTGATGAATCTGCTGTTTACCACTGACGGACAATTCTCTGTGGAGGAACTTGCTGGAGAAATGTTTATGAGCACTTCGTCCTTGAAGAAGCTGATTGTACAATTAAATAATAATGATCTGAAACCATATAAGCTACGCATTACTTATTCCACCCCTAAGATCAAAGGGAATGAAATGAATATACGATATTTCTATTGGAAGTTATATGGTGATGCCTTTGAGTTTACAGGATGGCCTTTTGCGAATATCGACTTCGATTATATTAATCAGTTAATCACAAACATAGAGAATGAGAAAAATATTGTTTATTTTATCAACTCCAAAAGAAAATTATCCTTTTTGCTGGCGATTGTTATAGATCGAGTGACGAGAGGCAAATGTGTAAAAGTCGACGAGAATAGATATCCCTGGGAAAAAGGGATGTTTTATTTGCCGGTGAAAACTCTTGCGAAGAGTCTGGAAGAACAGCTCTCTATTGAATTTCCCAACAGTGAAATATTCTTTATGCAATCACGTGTCAGTCTCAGCCAATATCATTATTACGAAGGATCGGAAATGACACCAATGAAAGAAGTCGAATTACACAAGGATAAAGAAGAGTATGCAATGGGTAATCTGCTCTTCACCTTATTGGCCGAGGCATATCCGAACTTGGATAGGGGAGAACGATTTACACTCGAGGTATATGAGTTTTTTGACAAGCTCTTAATGGATAATGCCATTCCTGAATGGATGATGATATCAAAAAGCAATCTATCGACTTATGTCCAGCAAGAGTGCCAGCAGATTTATCAAGAATTGCAGGACTGCATGAAAACGTGGAATGAAGCTTTCCCTTCGGTTCTGTATAATGATTTTCATTTAACAAAACTAACCTTAATGGTTCGTTCAAGCCTGCGTTATAAAAGGAAAACGGCCTTCTTGGTGATCGGTGAAGAATTCTCAATTCGCCATTACATAGCAGACTTGATCAAGAAGGAAATCGGAGATCAGTTGATTATTGATACTTCGATCATGAAAGGACTAACCGATGAAATGGTGCAACAGCATCATATCGATTTCATCATTAGTAACTTCCCGGTTGCCTTAAAGACGGTACCCGTTGTTACGATCTCTACGATCCCGTCTCAAAGAGATTTAGATAATATTCGTAATGAATTGCTCCAATAATTTGATCAATTATTTTCCGTTCGCTACGTAAGATTTTGGTCTAGTTTGTAATGTTAAAAAATCTTATGCTCAAAGTAGCTTCTAAACGAATAAGGCGATCAACCAAAGGCAATTCGTTTAGAAACTATGAAAGCATCTGTTTTCCCGCATGGAAATGGAAGCGATTTCGAAAAGTAAAAAGTTTACTATCAGATTATTGGAGGAAACCATATGAGCAGACATTTAGGTGCAAAAAAAGGAGAGATAGCAGATCGTGTGTTGCTTCCTGGCGATCCTTTACGTGCAAAATTTGTAGCAGATAATTTTTTAGAGGAAGCTTACTGTTATAACGAAGTAAGAGGCATGTACGGATATACCGGATTATATAAAGGTGTGCCGGTATCGGTGCAAGGCACAGGGATGGGCAATCCATCCATGAGCATATATGCAACGGAACTGATTAACGATTATGACGTGAAGAAATTGATTCGCATTGGTACATGTGGTGCGATGCAAGAAGATGTTAAGATCCGCGATATTGTCTTAGCTCAAGCTGTGTCTTCAGACAGCAATCTGACTGAGAAGATCTTCTATGGTTGCAATTATGCACCTACGGCGGATTTTTCATTGCTAATGAAAGCATTTCAACAAGCACAGGCAAAACAAGCGAAAGTCTTTGTTGGTAACATCTATAACTCGGATGAGTTCTATCGTGAGACCTTGGATCGACTTCACAAATTTATGGATTTTGGTGTATTAGCAGTAGAAATGGAAAGCACATCGCTCTACACTTTGGCCGCTAAATATGGTGTAAAAGCATTGTCCATTCTGACTGTAGGCAGCCAATTATTAACGCAGGAGCACTTAACTCATCAAGAAAGTGAACAGTCCTTTTATGAAATGGTAGAAATAGCGCTTAATACAGTCATTGATGACACGAGTTTATAGAGCTAAAGGGTTAGGAAAAGAGAGTGAGTAAGAAATGAGAGTCATTCTGTCTGGATTGCAGTGGATGGTCTTTATGATTGCAGGCGCCATTGCTGCACCTATTGCTATCGCAGATTTATATAACTTAACCTCTATGGAGACAGCTGGGCTCATCCAGAGCACAATCATTACTTTGGGGATCGCGGGCTTTATACAAGGCCTGCTAGGTCATAAACTTCCTATTCATGAGGGTCCGGCAGGGTTATGGTGGAGCATTTTCACCATTTACGCAAGTTTAGTAGGGGTATTGTATTCTTCTAACATTGCTGCCCTGCAAGCTTTGGGTGGGGGAATGATCATTAGCGGTGTCTTATTTATCCTAATATCAGCCTTTAAGCTGATGGATAAAATAGCCCGGTTATTTACACCAACCATCACTTTTATATATTTACTGTTATTGATCTTTCAATTAAGTGGTTCTTTTATGAAAGGGATGATGGGGATTACATCTAGCCATACGATGGTAGATGTTAAAGTGTTCTTGCTTAGTGTGGTCGTGGTTTGCATTACCTTTTGGTTAGGGAATTGCCGATTTTCCTTACTTCGCCAATTCTCCGTGATCATCAGTATAGGGCTAGGATGGCTATTATTCTTTATTAGCGGTAATAAGCCGGTTTTTTCACACACAGAAAACCTAGTTAGCCTACCGGAAATATTTCCATTTGGGTGGCCTCGACTCGACGATGGGACCATTACAACGGCGTTGTTATTGACACTATTGTTAATAACCAATGCGATTGCATCCATCAGGTTGATGGAAACTGTAATAGGGCAAAAGCAGTCCACGGATCATCGCCGATATAGGCGCGCTGGGGTGGTATCCGGGATTACACATTTAATTGGCGGCTCTTTAGGGGCAGTTGGTTCGGTGCCTATTTCGGGAGCAGCGGGGTATGTCGAACAGACAGGTATGAAAGATCGTAGATCGTTTTTAGTAGGATGCAGTCTAGTGATCGTTATATCCCTGTTTCCGCCAATTATGAATATCATATCCGGCATTCCTGCTCCAATCGGCTATGCTGTTACATTCGTTATTTTTGTGAAGATGGTTGGAATATCCCTTAGGGAATTGAGAAAGGTCATTCATGAAGAGCGAACTTTTATCGTTAGTGGAGTTTCCTTGTTAGTGGGGGTGGGATTAATGTTTATCCCTTCATCAGCCACCATTCATTTATCTCCCATTGTAATCGCTATTCTAAATAATGGGTTAATATGCGGAAGTTTATTGGCCATTATTCTGGAACAAGGATTCATGTGGAGGGAAAGACAGCAGAGAAAGCTAAAGCAATAATCGAAAATTATGGAGGGGTAAAAATGCATTATCTCATCTCAGTGGTTGGTCTAATTCTTGTTCTCATACTGGCATGGCTTGCAAGTAACGATAAGAAAAAGATTAAATACCGGCCAATCATTATCATGATTGTGATCCAGATTGTTTTAGGATTACTCCTACTAAAGACGAGTATAGGAGAATTCTTAATTAAGGGCTTTGCCAATAGTTTTGCGAAATTACTTGGATATGCAAATGAAGGTATTGACTTTATTTTTGGTGGAATGGCAAATGAAGGGGCTCACACATTCTTCCTTTATGTATTGATGCCTATCGTATTTATGTCAGCGCTTATCGGGATTTTGCAATATTACAAAATATTGCCGTTCATTATCAAGTACATCGGGCTGGTTCTAAGTAAAGTAAATGGCATGGGCAAATTGGAATCCTATAATGCAGTTGCTGCTGCCATTGTTGGACAGAATGAAGTGTTTATTTCGGTGAAAAATCAACTCGGATTATTGTCTAAACAGCGTCTGTACACCTTATGTGCATCAGCAATGTCGACAGTGTCCATGTCGATCGTTGGTTCCTATATGACCATGCTGGAGCCTAGATATGTCGTGGCTGCATTAATCCTTAACCTATTTGGTGGCTTTATTATTGCATCCATCATTAACCCCTATGAGGTTAAACCTGAAGAGGATATTGTTGAGGTTCAGGAACAGGAAAAACAGACCTTTTTCGAAATGTTGGGCGAGTATATTCTGGATGGCTTTAAAGTAGCCGTCGTGGTTGGGGTCATGTTGGTTGGTTTCGTTGGGTTAATTGCACTCATTAACGGTGTATTCGCTGGAATATTCGGTATCTCGTTCCAAGAAGCATTAGGTTATGTCTTTGCACCGATTGCTTTTGTTATGGGTGTACCATGGGCTGAGGCTGTTAGTGCAGGTAGTATCATGGCGACCAAACTGGTAGCGAATGAATTTGTGGCTATGCTTGATTTTGTAAAGATCATGGACGGTTTTAGTGATCGTACGGCAGCTATCGTCTCTGTATTTCTAATCTCATTTGCTAACTTCGGGTCTATTGGTACAATCGTGGGTGCTGTAAAAGGCTTGAATGAAAAACAAGGAAACGTGGTTGCTCGGTTTGGACTAAAATTGCTCTATGGGGCTACACTTGTAAGCGTTTTATCAGCTATCATTATCGGTATCGTATTCTAGTTGGTTGAAGCGTACTCTTGTTATCGGTACGGTTCTGTGAGTATGGTAAATGTTAATTTTAATAGGGGTCAATGACCCCTATTTTTTGTATTTATCTAAATTTATCTGCGTCTATTTCAAATTTCCAGGGCCCCTTCATATCGATCATTGGCTTGGTTATTTTAAAATTTAGTTTCGAGGAGCTAGGATCGTATTTAGCCTCGAAAAATTTCATCACACCCGTTGTTGAATCATATGCGCCGCCATTTTCTATGGAAGAATCTGTGGAAACATAGAAATACTTTAAAGAACGACTTAGCTGCAGCGGATTTGGCATCTCTACGTAGATAGCTATGTGGTCTTCGTTAAACCTCGTTTTGGATTTTTTGAATTTTGTCAGTTCTACTGGGTAACCAGCTATGTTAAAAGATTGGTTTAATGGACCTTCTTCTCCGTCGGGGATGTTGATTGAGACATTGATTTCTTCTCGTCCGACACTTATCAATTGCGGGATGGTTAACGTGTATTTTTTTATATCTGAGCTTCCCAAGTTGAAATAAATATCCTTAAAAGGCATCCGTATACCCTTATTATCAATGGGATAGTCGTTACCTAATTCATCTGTAACACTGATATTTTCATTCAGTATAATGAGATCTCCTTTCTCGGGAAAACTATCATAATACCTGAATGGATTTGAGTGTTCCGTATTTAAGAATATTCTGCCTTTGTGACCTGCAGGAGTTGGAATAGCCGTAATCTCTAGATCGTGGACTTCCACGGATTCTCCGATTGCGTTTAAGGTGTCAATACTATCCACCTTGCTGAGCGGTATCGTAAAGACTTCATCCGGCCTATCTAAAAAAAACAATTGTGCCTGCTCTTTAACATCAACCTGACCAGCGAACTTTAATGTGACATGTGAAAAGTCATCGCCACCGTAAGTGTGGGAAGATGAAGCTTTGTGGACCTTACCAGATTCGTCCTTGATTCTAATATCATAAGAATAGTTTGGGTATACGTTCATTTCAATTGTAGTCAGATCTTTTTGAACCAACATAGCAGTTACGAAAGCGCCAGTCTGATTGCTATTTTTAATATCAATGGGTTCTGTTAGCATATACGAATCTGAGCTACCGTCTGCTTTCTGAATAACACCGATTCCTGGTATGAATTGTAGCGCTCTTTGAATAGCAGCTGAAAGATGGGGATTGAATATTACTGCTGCACTCATGGATAGGACAACGATGATCGAAGCAGCAACCATTCGGCGCTTAATCGGCTTGTTCTTCATTGGAGTAGTCAACGCCGCATCACATTCTTCTTTCGCTTGGTAAATGCCCATTAAACCTCGTTCATGAAGCATTTCAGGAATTGGAATTTCCTCAATCGCCTGTTTTATGCTATTGCTCATACACATACTCCTCCTTTATCACCTTTCTCAGCTTGTGCAAGGCGCGGTATAGTATCGTTTTGCCGGTACCGAGAGGGATTTGCAAGACTTCGGTAATTTCCTTGATAGTAAAGTCATGATAAAACCTCAAAAGAATTACGCTTCGTTCATCCTCGTCTAATTTTTCAATTAATTGTTTCAATGAAACGGAAAGTGGCACATCGTAATCCTCACTACTAATAGCGAAATCCATATGTTTAGCTCTCAAATGTGTGACTTTTTTCTGTTGGCGAAGCAAGTCAATTGAACAAGTTATACAAATACGAATTAGCCACGTTTTAAAATACTTTGGTTCTCTCAAGCTTGTAATTAACTTGTATGAGCGATAGGCTGTTTCTTGGATGACATCCAAAGCATCTTGTTGATTGTTCACGTATACAAAAGCAGTTCGATATAATTGCTCTTCATACTGTTGAAATAGCGTGATGTACGCATGATGATCTCCTAATCGTGCTTTTTGTACCAGATCTTCGATTTTCCTCACCCACTTTTTAGTTCGTATATCTAATTAGACGTATCAAGGTAAAAAAAAGGCTTTATTAGCCAGAGTTTTATCCGAAAAGTAGTTGGTTTGTCTTAGAAGGTTCTTTCCATAATCTCTGTTGTCGGGTTTGTTATATGATTATTACGTTAATTTGTCATGTGACAATACTGATGATAGCAGTCACTATTAAATACAATAGGTTCCAATATAATAGATGTAGTTAATGCTTCTGTTGTTAGAGTGATGGAATAAGTAAAGACGCATGAATCTGAAAGGGTCATTTCAATGGTGGGTGAATAGGCCAATAAAGGGCGAGTTTGAATTTTTGGGGAGTGAATAAATGAGCAGATATTTTAAAAAGATATGTCTTGTTTTAGCTGTTGTATTAATACTACAAATTTCATTGCTGGAGTGGCTAAGGTTATCTCCATCCATTAAAGCGGCAGATCCGGGTCCTGTAATTGTAAGCAAAAGTCCGGCCGATGATTATCCAAACGTAGACACAAATACTAAGCTGTCCCTCACCTTTGATGAGAGCATTACAAAAGGAAATGGCTCGGCGACCATTACCATCTATGAATATCCTACGAATGCCGTGTTCGAAAGCTTCGTGGTTGCCTCCAGCGGAGCAGTTACGATCGATTCGTCAGGGAGAAATGTCACGATACAACCAAGTAAGCCATTTCAAGCGAGCACGGAGTATTACGTGCATATTGATCCGGGCGCATTCGTCAACGTTTCTAACGGCGCGAATTTTGGTGGAATTGCAACAAATTATGTATGGAATTTTAGAACGGCCAGTAGATCTCTGCCGTCTGTAACGAGTGTAGCCGTTCCGAGTAACGGCGCGTATGGCGTTGGTGGTAACCTGGATTTCACAGTGAACATGAGCGAGCCCGTAACCGTTATGGGAACTCCTCGTATAGCACTAGTTATAGGATCTACTACTGTTTATGCTAATTATGCATCTGGTTCAGGGTCGAATGCACTTGCTTTCAGGTATACGATTCAACCAGGGAATGAGGATAGCAACGGCATTACCGTTAGAGACTTGCTGTTGAACGGTGGGTCGATTAAGGATTCGGATGGTAACGATGTAATCTTAACGCTTCATAACGTAGGAAGTACAGCGAATGTACTCGTGGATGCAGTTCCTCCGTCGATCTCCAGTGTAGCAGTACCGAGCGCAGGGACTTATAAAATTGGTGATTCGTTAAACTTCACCGTGAATATGAGTAAGGAAATTACGATTAAAGGGAGCGGGACACCGCAACTTGAAATCAATATCGGAGGAACGAATCGGATAGCCTCTTTGGACGGTGGGACGATGCCCGATACCACGGAGTTGCAATTTCGCTACACCGTACAGGCTGGAGATAATGACAGCGACGGCATTGCTATTACAATCTTATCGCTGAATGGCGCGTCGATAAAGGATGCAGCAGGCAATAATGCGGTGCTAACGCTTCATAACGTAGGAAGTACAGCGGAAGTATTAGTCGATACCATGCCAATATTAAACTCAAGCGCAAGCCTGAATAGTTTGAATTTGAGCGGTGTACGATTAGATCAAACTGTGAGCGGAAGTGTATATGAATATACAGCGAGCGTACCGTATTCCTTATCTAACTTTACAGTAACAGCGACGGTCAGTGATCCTATTTTTGGTACTGTGACAGCGAGTGTATACAATAGTGCGAATAGTCTTGTAGCTGGTCCAATTAGCTTAGCAAGCGGGGCAACTAGCTTAGCGCTACCCCTTGAAGTAGGCAGGAATCGAGTGGAGTTATTCGTCATTGCCCAAGATGGTACAAGTGTGAAATATACAGTAATAATCACGAGAGCTGTACAAGACAATGGTTCCAACGGTAGCACCAACGGAGGTAATAACAGTAGTGGAAATGACAACAACGTCGGCGGTGGGTCAACTGTTATACCCCCTGTTATCTCCACCAATGGGAAATTAACGCTTCCCGTAGGTCAAGCAGGCGAAGTTAGATTGGATCATGGACTTGTTATTTCTATACCTGCTAATGCTACAAACAAGGAACTGAAATTAACGATTGAGAAACTGCTCGATACACAGAGTCTTCTCGGCAATCATGAGATTCCTTCAAGCTCGATCTATGAGGTTCTAAAAAACTTCCCCGAGAACTTTAGTAAACCGGTAACCCTGACCTTTGTGTTCGACTCAGCACATTTGAAAAGTGGCCACACGGTAGCGGTCTTCTATTATGATGAGGTGAAAAAGGATTGGGTGAAAAAGAATGGTGGAAAAATAAATGGGGATCGCATTTCCGTAGATATTGACCATTTTGCAAAGTTTGCTGTGCTCGTAGTTGATCAAGTGACTGGTGTACCCGTAGCTGATCCATCTACTAAGCCGACAACGGAAGCTGAATTAAGCGATATCTCCGGACATTGGGCGAAGGCCAATATTAAGCAAGCGGTGAGCACTGGTATCGTCAAGGGTTATACCGATGGAACTTTCAAGCCGAATGCTAAGGTGACACGCGCTGAATTCGCGGTTATGTTGATGAAGGCACTAAAGCCTACTGAAAAAAGTGCGGAGCTGAGATTCACGGATTCAATACCTGCATGGGCTCAGGAGTCCATTGCACAAGCGCTAGGAGCGAAGATTATACAAGGCTATGAAGATGGAACCTTCCGTCCGGCCGAGAGCATAACACGTTCGGAGTTAGCGGTCATGATTCATAGAGTAGTAGGAAAAGATATAATAACTAAGACGTCAACAGGCTTTGCTGATGATAGAGAAATTCCTTCATGGGCCAAAGGGGCGGTTGCTGCTGTGAGGGAACTGGGCATTGTAAGCGGACGTAACGGCAACTTATTTGAACCAAATGAAACAGCAACAAGAGCAGAGGCAGTGACCATCATTATGAATCTGCTGCACCGTTGACCTTGTATTCGTGAATAGTTTGACAGAGGATATCCCAAAAGTCATAAAATGACGGAGGGGCATCCTCTTTTTATTTGTAATGAGAGAGCGAAGCCTAGCAGGGAAAGAGCTGGAGATTGTGCTGAATGGACAAGGATATATTTCTAGCCTTGCAAAAAAATAATTTCCAAAATTCAGGTGAAAAGTAGGTAGACTCAGGACAAACGATTACTATAATGGAAATAAGATACATAAATAGAACCGATCCATAGAATATATACAAGAATCAGGCTAAGTAAGAAATCGATTAGAGGAGGCCATCTCGTGGGGAGATCATTCGCAAATTTGAACATCAAGACAAATAACCTAGAGAAGACTGTCGAAGCATTAAGAGAGCTAAGCGAAGAGCATGGCAAAGTAATAGGCAAGTCAAATGAAGAGGCTCAAGAGTCCAAAGTTGTCATGTACGTAAGCAAAAGCAACGAGAACTGGATCAGCGTGCTCCACGACTATTTTGTATGGGGTACAGTGAAGAAGATTGGTAAAACGTTATCACAGCTTATCGAGGAGCCAGTGATGACTGCTGGATATATGAATGAGGAAATATTCGAGTTGTCGTGCTTTGAGAATGGAGACATTCAAGCGGAAAGAATTTTTTGTGAAGAGTGGACGAGGGATGAATTTGAACAACTCCAAGAAGAGCGTCTTAATGATGACTACTTGCGGAAAGTACTTGATATCCGTAATGTGGATTTTGATGACTTCATTAGCATTACGAGTCCAGAACAAGCCGTAGATAAACTGTCGGATCTTGTAGGAATGTCTTTATGGAGTGATTCGGAGTGGATACCGCACGAAGAAACTCTCAAAAAACGTTTTGGAAAATATGAATTTTAAAAACACATGAGCTATATAGGTACGCTTACTTAATATAGATCAAGATGATGAAGAGTGGCGGTGAAAGAAGAGAAATGGACAAGTTGAAGAACAGCGGATTCTATAAACTTAAATTTTTCATTACGCCCGAAGAGTTTGAAAGCATTTTGAAGCTTTTTGAGCATAAGCAAACGCAATTCCATCTCACCAATTATGCCCAGACAGAGCATGATCAGAGTCAGGTGTATGAGGCGTATCAGACATTTTATCAGTATTTTACGGCAGAGGAGAAAAGGACAGATTATCACCCCTTTTTTGTGTATTCCATTTCTGTTACGTCTAATGATGAAAGCTCCGGATTTTTCATGAGAAATGAAGGTGTACATTTTCCATATGGCGGACAATGGGCAGAGGATGAGCTGCCGTGTATCTTGCTTTCATTTCCTAAAGGCGTTCAAGTTAATTTGGAAGATGATAAAGGGAAATATTATATCTATGAGGATATCCGGGAGCATAAGTGGTTAATATATACGTTTTTTAATGAAATAACGAGCTCTATTAAAAAAATAACAAAGCCGCTTCGCTTCTCAGCGCTTGACGCAGCTGCTATGAAGGAGCAAAAGCCCTCTGTGCGTATAAGCCATGATGCGCTTCACGACTTGAGTAAGTCCTGGATTTCCAGAAAATACGGACTTGTGATCAGTGGCAAGTAGGAGGGGAACAGATGCGTAAAACATGGAAAAAAAGAATTCTGATCGATAATCCTGTTACGCTGGACCAGGTTCAGATCGAGCAGGACTTGCGCGGTGGCAACCAAGTAATTGTCCAGTTCTCCCACCCAGAGTTTTATGGCTCCATATTGGAAGAAGTAGATGAACTTTGCGCACGCTGGGATGGGGATTTTGGAGTACGTTTCTATGCCCACAATTCCTTGTCTTTTGATTGTCATACCCTCTTGCGGATTCAAAATGCTGCAGCTCAATAGCCTCGTCCATGCACATAACACCGAAGCATTAGCTAAATTGGAGAACCTGCGCAGTTTGAGTTTAGGTATATATGAGCTAGAGAATTCGGAAATTCTGGGGATGGATACGTTGCGGTCTCTAAACATTTTAAACGTTATCTCAGATAAGAAGATCCTCAACCTGCAATATTTCAAAGAGTTCTCTTATCTGGAAGAGTTGCATGTAGGCGGCAAGGTTAAAAACCTTGATGCTATAGGTTATTTGGAGGGCTTGAATTATCTTGCGCTGCACTCGATCAGCAAGTTACCGTTACATTTTATTAACCGGTTGAGGACGCTGAAGCACCTTCGTATTTTGCTTGGAGGCCGAGAGCATATTCAGGAAATTGAAGAGAATGCAATCGAGAACTTGGAGATCTGTAGAGTCCGTGGTTTTCATGATCTGAGTAATATTACGGCCTTTCACGCGCTGAGGAGACTTGTTATTGAGGATCAAATTCAATTGCAAGAAATCTGCTTTGAACAGCAAATGAAGTCACTGGAGGAGCTATCTATCAGGAATTGTAAAGGTTTGACTCGTTTGATAGGAATGGAGCATCTGCCCTTGCTTCACAAGCTTCGCATTCTCAAAACGGCAATCGATTTTGATTCCTATATCCATCAGAAACTTCCAAGCTCTTTATCTTCAGTGGAATTTGCAACTTTCAAGGGTAAAGCAGATCAGGAAATACAACAATCTTTAATAAAGCTGGGTTTTCAATAAAGGGAGTAGAGGTAACCTGATCCTGCCTATTTATGTGTTATCTGTTTTCTAGTGTACTAAAGCATCCAAATCTGGCTGTAACTTGTTCCGAAGAATATACAGCATGATGGCTCCGACAAGGAATGCTACCACATCAGCAATGACAAGTGACCAAACCACCCCGTGAAAGCCATTCGTGTGATTGGCGATATAGAGTACAGGAATCAGGGTGATACCTTGAATAACTGACATAATAAACGCGGCAGTTCCTTGCGCTGTTGCTTGGAAGATCCCCGTAAATAACGTAGTCATTCCTGTAACGAACAAGGATAAGAACGTCACATGCAGAATGTAGCTACCCATCTGAATTAATTGTGGGTCATGTGTAAATAAACCAATTAAGTTGTCGGAAATCAGATAAACGATGATACCGAACACGACAGCTAACGCTACAATCATTTTGATCGTAAATCCGATAGTATGCTTCATACGTAATTTATTCGCTGTAAAAGAAAAGGCAATGAGCGGCACGACTCCTTCGCATAAACCCATTAAAATAAATTCGGGAAACTGTAATAAACGTGATGAAATGCCGTAGGCCGCTACAGCCTGATCTCCATATTCAACAAGGAAATGGTTTAAGATGAGCGACATTGCACCTAAAAAGATACTCATAATAAAGACGGGAACTCCGATTTTGAATACGTTGATCAGAATATCTTTGGTAGCCTTGAACCATTTTGCGGAGACAGTTAAGAACTGGCTCTTATATCCCATATGGAAGGCGTAGAATATACTCGCGACCAAGTTGGAAATAACCGTCGCAGACGCAACACCGGTTACGCCTAAGTGGAAGACGAAGATGACTAGTGCATCGAGAATGATATTTACGACAACGCTGAGAATCATACCTATCATCGACGTGATGGCGGCACCCTCGGAGCGAACGATATTCTCCAGTGTGAAGAACAATACCACAAATGGCGAACCGAGTAGCATAATCGTGACATACTCTTTTGTAAAACCGAAGGACTCAGCTGTTGCCCCAAGGCCATTAACGATGGAATCGATCAAGGGGAGTCCTACAGCCATCACGATGAGACCGAGAACGATACTGCTGTAAAAGGCGAAGGAAGATACATGCTTCACATCATCATACTTTTTCTCACCTAGCAAACGAGAGATATACGTCCCACTGCCCATACCAATCAAGTTGCCTAGCGCCATAATAATAGCGAATAATGGCAAGGTTAATGCGAGCGCGGTTAACATGGCCGTATTATGGAGCGTACCAAGGAAGTAGGCATTCAATATAGCATAGATGACACTCATTGACGTGCCTAGCATCATCGGTACAGCAAAGTGAGCTACCGCTTTTGCGATAGGTGCTTTTTCAAAGTAATGGAGGTTTTCTGCATCCATGTGGATCACTTCTTTCTTTTTTTATAAACATCTAACACCGTTAGATTGAACCTTACAGTGTTAGATGTTATCATGAGCCTATGAATCTGTAAAGTATAAACTTACACTGTTAGATAAAAGGGTGGGTATTGATGAAAAAACAGCAACCTCAGATTTCGGAGGATAAGATATTAGAAACGTCGTGGGAGATTCTTGGAGAGGATGGCATTGAGAAGTTCAGCATGAGACGACTCGCCGACAGGTTAGGAATTCAAGCTCCCTCTTTGTACTGGTACTTCAAGAGTAAGCAGACTATCTACCAGCGACTGGCCAATCAGGTATCGAAAATCATTCTGGAGGAGTTTCACTCCGAAGGGGATTGGAAGGACCAACTGACCGGGCTTGCGGTAACGGTGCGAAACGTGCTCAGCCGCTATCCCTGCTCTACGCAGCTCATGATGATGACGCTGCCCCACGAACCGGACATCATCCGGTTCACCAACCGTATGCTGCTCTGTGTAGAATCGACGCCGCTTGAGCAAGAGCAGAAGATGCAGGTGGTTACTACACTTGTGAACTACGTCTACTATTTCGTACTGGATGATTATCAGCATGAGCGTAATATCTCCGCCATCCTTAAGGATAATGGAGCGGCACCTCCAAGGGAGGAGATGATTCGTCTTCTGGATTCCATGAGCGATGGGGAAGCGGGACTGTTCCGGAGAATGTTCACGAACGGGTTATTTGAGCTGATGGGGACCGACAGGGCATTTGAGTTCGGGTTGAAGCTGATTCTGCTCGGAATTGAGCAGGTTATGAAGGAGCAGGAGAAGTAGGATGACTTATCGTTTTCCTTACTAGATTGTCTGTGCAGAACGGGCCTCGTAGAGGTTACCGGAGGGCGGAATTGTTTATACGCATTAGCACTGTTGGGTTGGAATGAAAAAAAGCTGTCTTTTGGGCCTTAATCAGGCCCCGAAGACAGCTTTTGTTATTATGTTGTACTGCGGAGACTAAATCGTGATCATGTGGACTCCGCATAGAGCAGTATAAATTGCGACAGCGGTTACAATCTCTTTGAAGCTGGGAAAATTATTAAGTTATATTTATTTATCTCTTTACAGTATAAATTGCACAGTTATATAATGGAAAAAGTGTCTTTTGTCCTAGGTGTATAGCAACTCATATTTCATCATACATAGGAAAGAGGAATGGTTCAATTGCAAGTTTGCAGTAATTGCGGGTCTAAAGTCACGTCAAGTTACAAATTTTGTAGAAGCTGCGGGGCGAAAACAGATGTAGACGAAATAAATTCCCTCCTTCAGCAAACAGTCCATATTGAAGCCGAAGAGGCGTCTGATCCATTGAAGACGGAAGCGGCCAACCACGTTAAGGAGATGTCAAGCGAGCCTTTGCAGGCTGCGGCTGTTGCCACTGCGTCAAACACTCTAAAGCCGAGTTCTACGTCTCGAACAGGAAAGATGCGTATCCGATTGATCCTGGCGGCATCACTGCTTCTAGTTGCGGCCTTGTTGGTAGGGGGCTATCAATTGGGCAATTATTGGACATCGGAGGAACGATTAATTAGCCGATTTGAGAATGCAGTCCAATCGCAAGATTATAAAGCGGTGGCCTCGATGTTTGCTTCCGATGAGGAGACGCTGGTCATAAACGAGCAGACCGTCAAAAGCTATGTGGATTATTTAAAGAAAAATAATGAGCTTGTAGACGATATCGTAAAAGATTTGCGCAGACAGGCTTTTACACTAAAAAGCGTCAGTGAAGCAAAGAATGATATAGACTATGAGGTGCTGCTTCAGCAAAATGGGAAAATAGCATTTATTTTCGAAGAATATAAACTTCATATAGAACCTATACATATTTACGTTACAACGAACTATAAAGACACGATTATTAAAATTAATGGAGAAGAAGCGGCGGTCGCGAATAAAGCAGATTTTGACCAGACCTTTGGTCCATATTTCCCGGGCGTATTTGAACTTGAAACGGCTCTGCATACAGAGTGGATCGATCTAGAGCAGAAGGAAACAGCGACAGTCATGAGCGGAGGGCAAGATTATACGGCTTACATGGAGCTGAGCGGTACAGAAGTTGAAATCGATACCGGCTATTACGATGGGACGGGTCTAAAGGGAGAACTCCATGTAAATGGTAAGGCAACGGGCATCAATCCATTTGAAACACCATCGTTCGGTCCGGTTCCTACGGACGGCACGGTGAAGTTCATGATTGATTTGGAGCTGCCATGGGGGACAATGCGAACCGAAGAGGTTCCGGTCGAGAGCAGCTTCGTTCGAATTAACATCGGGGATATTCAAGATGCTGCGTTCGAAGATAAACTAATCGAGCAAATTGTGCAATTTAACCGTGATGAATTAAAAGCTGTTACATCAGGCGATCTGATGTCGCTAGAATCGGTAACCGATAATATGATGAGCTACGAGCAGACGATTGTGGATCAAATCGAGCAGAGCCGGGAAGCAGAGCGATCGACATATTTAGGTTCGACCTTTGATCGGGATAGCTTTATTGTCTTCAAGGAGGAGGGGCAATGGAGGCTAAGCGCACTGGCTATTGGCAGCTACCTGTATGAGTACAAAGAGGGAGAAGTGTGGAAAGAAGGCTCTGAAGAGTCACAGGGCAGATATTACACGCTGATATATGACGAGAATAAGAAGCAATGGTTAATGGATGCAGTGTCTATTTTTTACGACGGGGAAGAGTTCAGCGATAACCTTAAGGAAGTTCGAGAACAGCATACAGTTGCGTATGAAGCGAAGGTACAAAGCGCAGCAAATCGGGTGGATCTAGAATCCTTACAATTGGTTATGCACAATTACTTGTCATTATCCGTTCAAGCCATTAATAACAGAGATTTCAGTCTCGTATCAGGACTAATAGATCCGGACGGTCCGGCATACGAAGAATCCAAGAAATATATCCCGTATTTAGAGAAAAAGGGAATTACAGAAGAGCTTCTGAACGTACAAGCTGTCTCCTTTCGTGTACTAGACGATACAAGCATAGAGGTGACGACGAATGACACCTACAACATTATCGATAAGGATGGCAATCGGAAGGAAAGAAGCTATACGAGCACATATAAGCTGATAGAGCAAAACGGAGATTGGAAGATTCATACTTTAATGAAAACAGTAGAAAAATAATTTTGGATAAGGTGGCAAATACAATGTACTGCGGACAATGCGGAACCAAGATTCAAGAACATGAGGGGCAATGCGGCAACTGCGGTAAACCGGTCAGTCAGCCACTCAAGGCTAAGACAACAACGATTAACTATAAAAAGTGGGGCATTATTGCTGTTGTTGCTATTCTCATTCTCTTCTTTATACCTAAGGTGTTCGGCGGAGGGGCGGGGATGTCCAGTCCGAAGGGGACGGTTACCGGATTTATTAAAGCCGTCAAAAAGCAGGATATCGAAAAAATGTACAGCTACTTCAAACCGGATGAGCGGATGACGAAGTCTGAGGTGACTTTCTTCAAAGATAAATTTAAAGAAATGATAAAGGATTCTCCGTTTAAGGTTAAGGATTATAAGATTCTTGATGTGGAAATCGACGGCAAAGAAGCGACGGTGGAGTTTATGGTTGAAGTCCAGTATGGGGATGAAGTAGAGTCGACGGAAGAATCTTTGGATTTAATTAAAGTGGGGAAAAAGTGGTACATAGATGACATTTTTTATAACTTTTAATAGCTTATAAAAAATGTTAGGAGGAACGTTCATGGAGCAATTTTCGAAAGTAGTAACAGAACTCGGCAAATGGTTTCAGACAATGAAGTGGTATCCACTCGTAAGGGCAATGGAGCTAAAACTATTATTCGGAGCGCTAGGAATAAAGCTGCTGCGAGAGTTACTGTATAATTTCCTACCGGTAAGCTCTTATCGTACGTTAAACACGATTTTTTACACGATTCCAATTGCATCACTGGCTCATGTCGTATTTTTTCTTACGGTTTGGACTACGCTTGCTTCGAACACCGTGAAATACACGCCTTATGCACTGTGGGCATTTGCATTTATTCTGTTATTTCCCTTTACGGGCTTATCTTTATCGGGCATGATTATGCCTGCTATATATGTGTTCTTAGGCTTTGCGTTATTTAAGTATACGACATCGTCCTATGCTCTGAAATAATGTTTAGATGGAGGGGTAGACTATGAGTTTCTTCAATAAAATGAAATCCGGTATGAACCAAGTAAAAGACAAAGCAGCCCAAACAGTAGAAACTACACGAATAAGTTCTCAAATTTCAAGTAAGCGAGAAGAGAGAAACTTACATCTTAAGAAGCTTGGCGAGATTGTTCATCTAGCCAATCAAAGAGGAAACTTACAGGATGCGTTGGAGCAAATACAACAAGGTTCCTATGCGATTACGCAAGTGGAACACGAGATTGAATCGCTCGAAATGCAGATGCTATTGGTTAAAGGGGAAAAAAGATGCAGTTGCGGCGCCGTCATCCCTGCCAATTCGAGATTCTGTAACTCCTGCGGTAGTGAAGTAAAGGTAGAGGAGCTTGCTCCTGTACCGGCTCTGGATACAACTCAGCAGCAAGTGAATGCTTTTTGCACCAGTTGCGGCTCGCAGTTAGAGAGCGATTCTGCATTCTGCACATCCTGCGGTGCAAAGATAGAATAATCTGAATACCCTTAACTGGCCACTTTGTTCTGGACAGATTAAGGGTGTTTTTTTGTTGCCAAGGTATGCGGATTAGAGCCGAATCGCTATGTGACGTTTGGATTTCGGTTAGTGGACTGTCACATGACAAATTGATGACAACCAACACTACTCGGCAATGTACATCTTTTCTATAATTATAAAATTAGCATAGTTATCTCCTTGTTTGGAGAAGGGTGTGCAAGATGAATTTCACGAGGGGGATTAAAGTGAGGATCAAGTTTAGCCGGTTTCTAATCTTTGTTCTGACGATTACATTAATTGGGGGTAACTCTGTAGGGGCTGCCGGGGCTCAAAACAAGCAGTCTATTGATGATAGCCTAAAGGTTCTATCAAGAGTATCGGCATTCGCAGGAAGCGGCGAGTTTAATGATTTTGATGGAGCGGCACCAGAGGCATCTTTTCGCATGCCCCAGGGAATGGCTGTATTAAAGGACGGTTCTGTGCTTGTGTCAGACACCCGAAATCATCTCATTCGTCAAATTAAGAATGGAGAGGTTTCTACTTATGCGGGCTTCAAGTATGACGTAAAAGACAACGTAACTCCTGATGGAGCGTGGCATGACGGTGCCAAGGAGGCCGCAGTGTTCAACGGTCCTTCGGGAATGGACACAGATATTCACGGTAACATTTACATAGCAGATACTGAAAATCATCGGATACGAAAAATATCTAAGGATGGAATAGTAACAACCGTTGCAGGAGATGGCATAATCGGCGAAGGAAATGGCATGGGAACGGGGGCAAGATTTTATCACCCTCAGGATGTTGCTGTTGCCGCAGATGGAACACTATATGTTGCGGATACGTTGAATCATTTGATCCGCCAAATATCGCCGAATGGGCAAGTGACTACGCTTAATGCTCCGTCAGATCGCGTGGTTGAGGTTGAAGCTGGATACGTGGTCCGTGCAGGTGACTATGCGGACGGTCAATTGTCGGCATCCAAGTTTAATGAGCCTACCAGCATTGCAATTGACCATAAAGGTAATTTATATGTTAGCGATACAGGTAACCAGGTCATTCGTTATATTGATTTAGCAAAAGGTACGGTTACAACTGCGGCGGGCTTGTCTCCGGGGGAGAAGCCTGTGTATGCGAAAGGCAGTCTGTATGCTGAAGGTGGTTATGCGGATGGTGCTGCTACGGGGGCACGCTTTCAATCTCCTAGAGGGATCGCTGTAACGAAGGAACAGGGGCTAATTATTGCTGATAGCTTAAACCACACGATTCGTTATCTTGCAGACGGACATGTGAGTACTATTGCGGGTGTACCTGCGCAGTTTGGTCAAGTCGATGGTATTAATGATAACAATCTGCTTCATCGACCGACCGATGTAGTGGTTTTGCCAAGTGGCGGATTGCTCATTGCGGACAGTTATAACAATAAAATCCGCGAACTTGAGTATTATAAGCTTCCTGCGGATCTGCCACGTAATACTCAGGTGAAGGTTGTCATGGATGAATCGGTTGTGAGCTTTGACATGCAACCCGAAATTGTAAAGGGACACACGATGATTCCTGTAAGGGCGTTAAGTGAAATGATGGGCTATCAGGTTGGATTTTTGGATAACCAGCGTACCATTGAATTAACGAAGGGCGAAGTAAGAATCAGGCTGCAAATGGGGAGTTCAGAAATTTCGATTAGGAATACGATGGCAGATGCGGAACAAAAGCGGGTGATGGAGGCAGCACCTTATGCGAAAGATGGCCGCTCTTATGTTCCGGTCAGGTTTTTCAGTGAGGCCTTCGGAGTAGATGTACAATGGGATTCGAACACGAGAACGGTTATTTTGAGGGAAATCACAGAAGCTATTGATAAGCTTCCTGCAGCGGATCGAAAATCTCGTTCGGCAGTTATTGAACAGATTAAAGGAACCGTCTGGATAACTCAGGCAGGTGGCTCAATGACTTACCAGGCTTATAATGGTATGAATCTTCATCAAGGTGATCATATTCTTACGGAAAAGAATACGAGCGCGATATTGAGGACGAATGATCGTAAGGATGAAATTACAATTAGTGAAAACTCGGAGCTTTACATTTCAAATTTGAGTGGTACATCTCGTACAAAGCACACAAGCTTTATGTTATGGAGCGGGCTCGCTTCAGCCCATGTGTCCTCGCTGGTAAATGCCAAGGATACCTTCAACATCCTGACGCCGACCGGTGTGACCCATGTTCGTGGGACAAATTTTATGGTGAGCATCAATCCGGTTACAGGGATACCTACACTCTTTGTAAACAGCGGCCTGGTTCAAGTAAGCGGCAAGGGGACCAGTCAGAATCCGGTCCTTGTATTTCCTGCGCAGATCATAAATTTACTTCCGAATTTGGGATCATCAAGTATGCCGTCCATAGTGGACCCATCTAGTCTCATCAATCAACTCTCACCTGCTGTCATCGAATCGCTAATAAAGCAAAAGAATAAAATAGATCAGGAAAATGCAGAGATGCTAGAGAAAATGAAGAATGAGGCTTTGGGCTCCAACCTTGGGGGAAGTCTGGGTAATTTGTCTCCAAGTGATCTAGAACAGTATCAAAATAATTTGAATAATCTGCTCGGTAATATTTTAAAACAGGCTCTTGATCAGAATAAAATGGATCCTAAACAGTTGCAGGCACTGATCGATGAGGCTAATAAGAAATTAGATCATAGTATTGATTTAAGTAAAGTTCCTCCTCTTCAATTAACGCCTGAGCAGAAACTACAGCAGGAAAAGCAAAAGCAGCTAGAGGCTGAACAAAGAAAACGGCTAGAGGAACAGAATAAGCAGCGTGAACTAGACGAACAAAAGAAAGCTATGTTAGATAAGATTAAAGCGGAAAAAGAAAGACTCGAACAGGAGAACAAGAAGAAACAAGAAGAGGCTGCCAAGCGAGCAGAAGAATTGTATAAGCAAAGACTTTCGGATGCGGATAAGCAAAAATTTGAAGAGCAACAAAAAGCCTTGGAGCTAAAGAAAAAGCAGCAGGAACAAGCACAACAACCGAAGGCTTCGATCCCAGCACCAGCACCAACGCCAATTGCACCAACAACACCAACAACACCAACAACACCAACAACACCAACAACACCAACAACACCGACCAATACTGCCCCAAAGGTGGTTAAACCACTATCGGATCGAATGGTAAACGCTGACGATGCTTATGAAATAGATATGAGCACAGTCTTCCATGATGTCGATGGAGATGCGTTAATATTCTCAGCCCGTTCGAGTGACTCAGCTGTAGCAGAAGTAGTCGTGAATGGAAGTGGGCTACGGATTACGACAAAAGGTAAGGGTATTTCCGAAATTCGCATTACAGCCAGCGATGGAAAAGGTGGATTGACCGACACTTCATTCCGTTTCGCGTATTATCATAAGCTTGAGAATTTGAGGGCTGAAGTCACATCCAGTTTCATAGAACTCTACTGGGATGCCTATGGGGAAGAGGGGATAACTTATCACGTCTATATGAATGATAAGTTAGTCGAGTCTACACCTGACACTCATGTTTCGCTTACGGGACTTAAGCCAGATACGGTCTATAATCTACGAGTAGTCGCAGTTCATGGTGATAATGAGATTGAAGCGTTCGCCGACTATACGGCAACCACTCAACCTTTTGACTTTCAGTCCACGGAGGTGACCGCTAATTCAATTACTGTATTATGGGGTTACTATGAAGGGAAAAAAATAAAGCTTTATCTTAATGATGAAGAGATTGATCTAAGTATGATCGGCTCTCCTGATGAGAATCATTATACCTTTACGGAATTGAGTCCGAACACATCCTATAACATTCGGATAGAAGCTTGGGATGAACAGAATTTATGGGCAACAAGCGAAATTACTGTGGAGACAGGAATGTTACCAGATTTGTAAGAGACTTGGAAAATCACTGTTGTTGCAAACAGCAAAGTTGAAGAATAAAATATAGAAGGGGACTGCAGTTCCCCAAACTAATTTATTTTTGGAATTAAGAAGAGGGGCATTTTCCCCCTCTTTTTTTATTTTACTGCTCATTTTTCAGCAGATCGGAGAGGTAATCATGGGAAATACAGATAAGTTTGAAATGATAGCGAGTACCTATGACAATTCGGAAAGAACTCATACTGCGAAGGTATCCTCAGATGCGATTCGTGAATACTTAATTGAAGCTAACCATAAGAAGGCTATTGATTTTGGGTGTGGAACGGGTCTTGTCGGAATGAACTTGGTAAACGATTTTGATTCTATCCTTTTTATGGATACATCCCCAAACATGATTAATCAAATTCAGCAGAAAATCTCTGAATCTAATATTCAGAATGCAGATACATTGTGCTTTGATATGGAACAGGAAGATTTGTTTGATGTACGTGCTGACTATATTTTTATGGCTCAGGTTCTACTCCATATTGCTGATGTTGAATTGGTGTTATCCAGATTATTGAATGTTCTCAATGAAGGCGGGCATTTATTAATCGTCGATTTTGATAAAAATGAGAAAGTTGTATCGGATATGGTTCATAACGGATTCAATCAAGAAGAGCTAACTAACCTGATGACGAAAATAGGGTACAGAAATATTCAATCCAAAACGTTTTATTCAGGTCATAAGATTTTTATGGGACAAGATGCCTCCATGTTCATTCTTGATTCTCAAAAATAACAGCACTATTCTACGCCACTACTTTTTTATTTCCGAGCTACTCACCCCGTGGTAAAATAAGCCAAGCAATGGATCTTGGACAACAGGGAGAGTTAGACAGATGAAGGGTATTAAGCTCAAAATTATGGCAGCAATTATGCTATGTTCCATTGTAGCGGGAGTGGGTGTAGGGTCAGTCAGTATTAATCGGAGCATCGACATGCTCAAGGACTACTCGAACAGGAATATGAGCTTATTGGCAGAGAGTAAGGCGAATGAGCTCAACGTTACGATTAATCAGATTGAAGCATCGGTGAATGGTTTAAGCGTATCGATATTGGCGCTATTAGACGATGTGAACGCTTTTCAAAAGAATCCTGATTACGTTAAAGAGTATCAGGAAAGAATCAGACCGATTGCAAAGGCATTTGCAGAAGATACGAATGGTGCTATGGCATTTTATGTTCGATTTAATCCCACCTATACGGATCCGACATCCGGGGTTTTTCATGCAGATACGGATGGGGATGGCACAATTGAGCAGTTGGTTCCGACAGATTTTAGTCAGTATGAATCAAGCGATCTGGAGCATGTAGGTTGGTATTACATCCCCATCAAGGCGGGTAAAGCAACCTGGCTTGATCCTTACCGCAATGAGAATATACAAACGGATATGATTAGCTATGTGGTCCCACTATTTAAAGATGGTGAACCTGTTGGCGTCGTAGGGATGGATCTCAATTTTGACCGAATAAAAAATCTGGTGCAATCGATTAAACCTTTTGAGAATAGTTATGGAGCTTTAATAAACGGGAAAGGTCAGTTCTTGATCCATCCTGAGTACAAGCAGTCTGATTCTTTATCCGAGCTGAATCCTTCGCTGTTTAAAACCATACAGGAGAATGATACTGGCGTTACGAATACGTCGTTTGGTGAAGATGACATGCTCGTATCACATAAAATACTATCCAACGGACAATCACTGCTCGTTGTTTCTCCCAGATCTAAGATCTATGCAGATGTAAACTCGCTGGCAACCGACATTTTATGGTTAGTTGTTGGGGCGCTCATATTGTCCGTGCTCATGGCCTTACTGCTGAGCGGACGAATGACGAAGCCCATTCACCGCCTTATTGCTGATATGAAGAAGGTTAGTGACGGAGATTTGACCGTACAGACTTCCATTGAGAGCAGGGACGAGTTTAGGGAGATCGGAGATAACTTTAATAAGATGGTCCGTGATTTGTCTGGGCTGAGCAAAAATATCATTGGTGTGTCCAATCAGATCCGTGAAGCTTCAGGAATGCTGTTCTCGGTATCGGATGGAGTAAAGATATCGATAAACGAAGCAGCCACATCTGTTGAAGAGATTGCAAGTGGCAACAATGAGCAAGCAATGTCGATTGAGGATTGTGCCAATATTTCAACTGAAATGAAGGAGAAATATAAGCAGCTTCAACTAGCGACGCGGCATGTTTTAGATACAATTGATCTCATACAGAAGGATAACCAGGAAGGATTGACCACGATTGAGAAGCTAGAATTCGCCAATCGGGGGAATTTAAGCGCTGCGGAAGAGATTGAGTCTGCCACTACAGAGCTTCAACATAAAGCAGCAGGAATTAATCAGATCCTAACAACGATCCGAGAAATTGCAGGGCAAACGAACCTGCTGGCTCTGAATGCTAGCATTGAAGCTTCCCGTGCAGGTGATGCAGGCAGGGGATTTGCGGTGGTCGCCTCTGAAATTCGAAAGTTATCCGAACAGTCGAATGCAGCGGCAGATGACATTTTGCTACTTGTATCTGAGCTTGAATCGGACGTAAGCAGGAGTGTAGATGCCATGACCGCTGTTAAGGAGAGTACATCCGAGCAGGCGATAACGGTATCGCGTGTCAGCAATGCATTCCAAGCCATTTCTTCTTCTGTAGACGTGATGACAGGAGTGATGCAGGACAATGGGGCTCACATTTCAAGCATTGGAGAACAGGTATATCAAGTACAAGAGAAATTAGAGAGCATGACGTCGGTATCCGAGGAGAGTAGTGCACTTTCGGAAGAGGTCGCTTTGACCATGGAAGATCAGCAGAAGCAGTTGCGAATGGTCGCTTCAGCAGCTGAAGAATTAAACGGTATGGTTGAGACGCTGAATGGACTTGTTCATCGATTCAAAGTTGAAAAGTAAAATATGAGTTCATAAGAAAAGGTACCCCATAAAGGTGCCTTTTCGTCTATTCTTGATCATCTCGTCATATAAAAGAACACACATGTAGAGCAATCAATTCATGGTATTATCGTAAAGAACAAAACCAATTCAATTATGAAAGAAGGACATTATGGGTTTTAAAGATGAATTAAAACGTGCAGCGCGCAATGCGGTAAAAGATGTAGAAAAAGAAGCCAATCAAACATGGAAGATAGATTATAAAGGACACGTTATTGAGGTGGTACATCAGTTACGTGAAGAGGCGCTTATCATTGATGGTATTACGGTTGATAGCAATAAGCGAAAATCTTTGCTCTCTCACGTCATACCTTACTCTAAAATGTCAGGTGTTCTTGAACTGGGAGATGGCACGAAACATAAAGTTTCCGTCAAACTTGGAGGATACATAAAGTTTAATTGTATTGTCAAAGTCGGCCAAAATACAGTGCTGAATCAATCTCTTAAACTAGATTTTCTTCCTTGGACCCATAGAGAAAAAATTGTATCTGCCATTCAGCAGCAAGTTCAGACACACAACAAAATAGTAGATGACCGTTTACCAGATGATGAGTACTTCTATGATGAGAATCAACCCCGAATGGATGCGGGATTATTTGACCGCATAATCGATGACGCACCAACTCCCTTATTCGCAAAAAAACTACTAAAATTGTTTAGAAAGCAACTCAGCAATCCGATAGACAAAACGAGAAAGGCGACGTACGACGAAATAATTTTTGATAACATAGCCACCTATCGTGATCAATTTATAGAACTCTTTCAACAAGCCGAGTGGAATGAAGAACTCGTTCAGCAAGAAGCATTATGGCTACTAGAGCATGCAGCACATCGAGAGGTTGTGAAGTTCGCAATCACAGTGCTTGGTTGTACCGCTTGTGAGGAATATAAGGATTTACTCTTTACACTAGGTATGCATGAGGAATTCACTTCATATGTTGTATTCGCGCTAGATGATGGAACGAAGGAAGCGAATCATGAGATATGGAAGCTTGCACAGTCCGTCCATGGCTGGGGTAAAATTGCTGCCGTTGAACAGCTTGAAGCTAGAACACCTGAAATAAAGAAATGGCTGCTGACCAAGGGCTGTGAAAGTACGGTTCCGAGCGAGTACTTAGCCTATATGTGTGCTATCAAAGGGGAACTTGCCGTAGCACTATACGAAGAGACGATCTCTAAAGATCTTTACGATGGAATAGGACTTATCATTCAGACATTACTACACGAAGATATAGAGCCTGACATTGAGGACTATTTATTTGAAAATGCGGTTCTTTTTCGCTTCGTGAACCAAGCGCGTATCCACTGCACAACGCTTGAGGATATGAATCCCCTTATGACGATAAATGAATTTTTAAATCATGAAGAAATATGGGTGGAACGATCTGAAGATGGGTGGAAGCAACAGGAGCGCATTTCGATTCAGCAAGTGCTTCAGCCGATTCTAAATGATCTAAAGACGACGTGAGCTACTCAATCATTAGTAAAATAGCCAAGAGAAGGTACCTTCTCTTGGCTATTTTGGTCTTTTTAAGACTAGTCAACAAATTCAAGGTTGATGTCTCCATTATTTGTGCTGACATCTAGAGTCTTAGAACCCCCAGCTTTATTTTCTGGGAGATTACTTTTACCTTTGGAGGCGTTGCTCGAAATACTAAAGACATCATATGAACCCTTAACGGTGCCAGTAATGTCCCCATTCTTAGATTCTAATTTCAAGGTGTCGTCAACTCCGACATTTGTGACCTCTATATCACCATTGGATACGTATGCATCAACGGAACCTTTTATATTCACATCGGACAAGATCATGTTGTCATTCTTAGTTTGCAGTTTCAGCATCTTATCAACTTCCGTATTCGTAACTTCGATGGCTCCATCTGAAGTTGCTACATCAACAGATCCAGCAATATCTACGTTCGAAAAAATAATATTACCTTTGGATGTTTTAATGGTAATCCCGCTAGCAATCCCACTTGGAACAGCGATCTTGACATTACGATGTGCTTTCTCCGTGTCTAGCCCAATGTAATCTTTCCAATTTTTATTATTCACTGCTTCCATTGTAAGTTCTTTATTGTCTGAAACATTAATTTCATAGGATTCTTTTTCATTTTCAAAATAATTGATATGAATCTGATTATCCGTTGACTCTACTAATTCAATCGTGCGATCTCGGGTAGTCAAAGACAGTTGGCTGACCTTACCCGCATCTACTGTATAACTTTTCTCTTCATATGGAGCTGAACTATCTTGGGAACCAGAATCTGTTGTACATGCTGTAGTGATAAGCGCTAAACCAAGGATGACAAACACAGCTGGGGTTCTTTTAAATCTGTTCTTCATATATAAGCTACCTCTTTCTGAAATAAAGATTTTATCTTTCTCATTACCCGAATGGTCAGTCGTATGATCTTTTTGGAAGTCTTTTTAATTGGTGAAAATGTAACCACACCAATCCCAATACAGATCAAACCGCCAAAAAACATAAGTAAATTTGAAGAAATATTGCCACTAATATCAATAATCGGAGTGATAACTCCGGCAAGTCCCGCCAACAAGAAGGAGAGTTCAACTAAAAATAATGTGACAATTCCCAACCAAACAGTCGCATAAAAAATAAATATCAGTGCAAACATGATCATGAATAATGGTGAAGCTACGATGAGTAATGCAATATCAAAGGGCGCTATCTTAGATACAACTTGTAGTCTAAAATACCCACTACATTTAGGGGAGGTTTTTATATCAAATAATGACCTTTGAGATCATTCAACTATAGGTTTAATAGCTTAAAAGCTTTATAGAATCAAGTAATGAAACCATCTGTTGTCGACATTATTCTACATAATATTTAAAGACTACTTCTAGCCTATACTCAGTAATCTTAAATGTGGGTAATATGATATAAAGGTATGAAAATTATGGAATAGGGAGACAAATCATGATTAACCCACATTTTAATCTTAGCTTACCCTCCAAGGTAACAAAACTTCTGCTAGGCTGTTCAACTTTTTTACTAGGACTATTATTCTTCACTTTATTCGCAGACAGTGCATCGGCTCATGGTTATATTGAGTCACCCGCAAGCCGTGCTTATATGTGTAAGCAAGGTGAAAATACGAATTGTGGTGCTGTTCAATATGAACCGCAAAGTATTGAAGCCATTGGTAACTTTCCCACTACAGGACCTGTAGATGGAGAGATTACCGGTGGTGGTATTTTTAAAGAGCTGTATGAACAAACACCCGATCGCTGGAAGAAAGTAACCCTACAGACGGGTCTTAACACATTTACTTGGAAACTAACAGCTGCACATGCAACGGACAACTGGAAATATTACATTACAAAAGCAAATTGGGACCCTAGCAAACCGATCGGACGGGATGATATAGAATTATTCTGCTCATTTGATGACAAAGGGGCGAAGCCGAACCCTTCGACTTCACATCAATGTAATATTCCTGCCGATCGTACAGGATATCAGCTTATCCTTGGCGTATGGGACATTGCTGATACTCCCAATGCTTTCTATCAGGTTATCGATGCTAACATCGTGAGTAATGGCGCAGCGCAAGGCCCAACCGTACCTGCGAATGTGGGCTCCGTGAACAAAACAGACACAACGATAACGCTGAAATGGACGGCTTCTACAGCTCCAACCGGAATCGCAAAATATGAAATTTACCGTGATGGGGTACTCGTTGGAACTTCATCAACGAATACTTATGTAGACAATGGTCTTACTGTGAATACATCCTATGTGTATACCGTAAGAGCGGTTGATAATGCAGGAGATAAATCTCAAGCTTCGCCAGCCGTAACGATTACAACATCTGCCGCAGGTAACGGTGGTGGCGATACTAACACATACCCGGCATGGGAAGCCTCTAAGGTGTATCTGGGTGGAGCCAAAGTACAATTTAACGGTGACATCTATGAAGCTAAGTGGTGGACACAGAATGAAACGCCTGGCAAAGCACAAGTATGGAAGTTAATTGGTGATGCTGGTGCTGGACTTGCAGCTCCTACAGGTGTCCATTCCATGAAAACTACATCGACTAGCGTGTCACTCATGTGGACAGCTTCACTTGGTGCAGCCCAGTATGAAATCTATCTGAATAATGTTCTATTAGGCATGTCGACACTAACTGCTTATGAAGCAACGGGGCTATCCGCAGGCACATCCTATGTGTTCACAGTTGTAGCTGTCGATGGTGCTGGCGTTAAATCACAAGCGTCAACTCCTTTTCACGTGAAGACCGCAACTGAAGGCGGAGGAGCAGGTGATAACGAAACTCTTTATCCAGAATGGGATGCTAAGAAAGCCTATGTGGGTGGAGATAAGGTGCACTTTAATGGTGCGACCTACGAAGCGAAATGGTGGACATATAATGAGCTTCCTAATAAAGCAGACGTATGGAAACTAGTAAAGTAAAATCACATGATATCTTTATTTAAATTAGAAAGGCATCCAAATACGGGTGCCTTTTCGCGTTATCTTCCGCAAAATAGCTATTCATTTTTTCACATGAAATGCCGATATTATATAAATTAATGTGCTTTAAAGGTAAGTGAAAAGAAATACAAATTGTTGTAACCCCCTCTTCTACTGAAGAGTGAGGGGCTTTTTTGCATCACGAGGATAGAACAATTCGAAAACGAGGTGTGCAACATGAGATCTACTATCCAGAACAAGATTAAATTCAAAATGACAATTGGGAGGAAGTTAATCGGCTCTTTCCTCATTATTGCTCTTTTGTTAGGGGTTACAGGTTCAATAGCCTCTATCTATCTAAAGAAAATAGATACCCTGAATACCGATGTAGTCGACAGACGAACTATTATTTTATCGAATGTATTAAATACACAAGTGAATATTTCAAAGGAAAATAGTTTGATTCGAGCATACATCATTACAAGTGATGAATCTTTTCTAGTTAAACTAGAGAAGGCTTATGCGGATGCAAGTCAGTTAATTCAGGATACAATCTCATTAAGTCAATCGGCCCAATTTAAAAAGAGCTTGCAAGAACTGGATCAAGGAAACCAAGAGTTTAAAGAAAAGTATGATGAATTGATACAAATGATCCAATCGAAGAAATCATCTGATCAGATATTGGATTATTTTATTGCAGAAGTATTTCCACGTGGTATAGAACTGGACCCGATGGCTGAGAATCTGGCAAACGAACAGTTAAATGCAATGAAGGAAGCAAGTGAGGAAAGTACACAGCTTGTAAATCATGCCGTTACCAATGTGGCTGTAGTTAGTATTTTTGCTTTTGTTTTTGCTGTATTGTTCGGTTATATTTGTTCACGAATGATATCAAAACCGATAGTAACTATAGCAAAAGCTGTAGAGGAAATTGCGTTAGGTAACTTAACAGTAGAAGATATCAAGTTGAAGAATAAAGATGAAATCGGAGTATTGGCTCGTTCATTTAATCAGATGAAAGATAACCTCCAGAGATTAGTGCACAAGATTCGCATTAGTTCGGAGCATGTAGCATCTTCCTCCGAGGAGCTTACCGCAAGTTCAGAGCAATCCAGCAAGGCATCCGAAGCGATATCGATGACGATTCAAGAAGTATCCACAAATGCGGAAATGCAATCTCGAAATGTAGATGATAGTCTCCAGGCTATTCACGAAATGTCCTCTGGCGTACAGCAAATTGCTTCAAATGCACAAATGACATCATCTCTTACGATAGCAACGGCTCAAAAAGCTTTAGAGGGTAATCAGTCTATCCAGTCAACCGTTAGCCAGATGGATTCGATACAAAACACGATGCATCATTTAGCTAATGCTGTAACAGAGATGCAGGAGCAATCGAAAGAAATTGAAATGATTGTTGATGTAATAACAGAAATCTCAGCTCAAACGAATCTGCTATCACTAAATGCGGCTATAGAAGCTGCCAGAGCAGGAGAACAAGGACGAGGTTTTGCAGTGGTTGCAGGGGAGGTTCGAAAGTTAGCGGAACAATCTTCCCAGTCGGCTGGGCAAATTGCAGAGTTAGTTACAACGATTAATCAGCGTACATTCCAACTGGTAGAGAAGACGGAAGTTGGAGTGAGGGAAGTTAGTGATGGAATTCAAGTCGCACATTCTGCGGGTCAACTATTCGAGTTCATAAAAAATGATATCGATGAGGTCTCTAATCAGATTCAGGAGATATCGACCGCTTCACAGCAGATCTCTATGAATACAGAACAAGTCGTAGATGCGATTGGGTTCATATCAGAGGGCTCCAAAACCGTTGCAGCAGAATCACAGAACTTAGCGGCATCGACGCAGGAGCAACTGGCTTCTATGGAGGAAATTACATCCTCTGCATCATCGTTATCTAATATGTCAGAAGAGCTGCACAATTTAATTGAAAAATTTAAAATTTAAAATGAACCATCGCTGTTCAGTATGAAACACAAGGTTGACGTCACAAAAGGGTAATGTTACCATTACCCTAATTTCATAAAGAGTAAGCTCTATGTGTTGCATTCACGCATTGCTTACTTGGAAGTCCACTAGGGGCGCCTGTTATAGGCTGAGATAAAGCGATTTCGCTTTGGTCCCTTTGCACCTGATCTGGGTCATGCCAGCGTAGGAAAGTGGTAACGAATTCAATCTTTGTGTGTTCATGAATTCAGAACCGTTCTGTGCTGGAACGGTTCTTTATGTATTTAACCGTTCCTCCATTAGAACCGGGCTCTATTCATCTACCCCCTAGTGACTTCCTTATATGACATAAGGAGGTCTTTTTTGTGCTCAATTAATGAGGGAATGGAAGGGCGTAATCATCGATCACACACGAACTAGGAGGAGAACAATGGAGAATATACTTGAGATTGGCGGCGTAAAGCTGACCAACCGACTATTGGTAGGAACGGGGAAATATGCAGACCACAAAGAGATGAACGCAGCCATTACGGCTTCTGGGACACAGGTCGTTACCGTTGCTGTAAGAAGAGTAGATCTGGACGGTTCCGAGGAGAACATTCTGAATGACATTCCTGACAATGTACAGTTAATGCCCAATACTTCGGGGGCAAGAACGGCGGATGAGGCTATACGTATTGCAAGATTAGCAAGAGCATGCGGGATGAGCAATTGGATTAAGATTGAGGTTATCTCGGATCAGAAATACTTGCTTCCGGATAATGCGGAGACGATTAAAGCAACGGAGGTGCTAGCTAAAGAAGGCTTCGTTGTTCTTCCTTACATGAGCCCTGACCTCATGGCAGCTAAAGCCTTGGTGAATGCAGGTGCTGCTGCTGTAATGCCGCTCGGAGCGCCAATTGGCACAAACCGAGGCATCCGAATGAAAGAGATGATCCAGATTCTAATAGATGAGATTTCTGTTCCTATTATCGTGGATGCAGGGATCGGTAAGCCATCCGAGGCAGCGGAGGCAATGGAGATGGGAGCAGATGCGGTATTGGTCAATACGGCGATTGCTACAGCGAAAGATCCGGTTGGTATGGCGCAAGCTTTTGACTTGGCCGTGAAGTCTGGGCGCATGGGGTACCTGGCAGGACTTGGACGGATGCTAAGTAGCAGAGCAGAGGCCTCGTCCATTCTAACTGGATTTTTGGACTAAGAGGGAGAGATGAAATGAGCTTTTATGATATATACACCCAAGTCAAAGAGTGGCCGTTCGAGCGTTTCACGCAGGCTGTAAGTAACAAGGATGTAGAGAGAGTTTTAGGGAAGGATCGGCTAACCAATGAGGATTATTTGACGTTATTGTCTCCTGCGGCAGAACCTTATATAGAAATCATGGCACAACAAGCACATGAGCGAACCGTACAGCATTTTGGCCGAATCATTCAATTATATCAGCCTCTTTATTTGAGCGATTACTGTGTGAATACTTGTAAGTATTGCAGCTTCAGTATAGATAACGAGTTCCCAAGGCGTAAGCTGACGATGCTCGAGGTGGAGCAAGAAGCTAGGGCAATAAAGGCTAAAGGAATAAAGCAGATCATTCTGTTAACAGGGGAATCTCGCATTCATTCTTCAGTACAATATTTGAAGGACTGTGTGGATGTATTAAAGCATCATTTTGCTTCTATTGCGATTGAAATTCAGCCGCTGGATGTGCCGGATTATCAGGAACTCGTGAATGCAGGAATTGACGGTCTCACTGTATATCAAGAGGTTTATGACGAAGAGATCTATAAGGATATACATGTTAAAGGACCGAAACGAAACTATCGTTATCGCCTGGATGCACCGGAGAGAGGATGCCAGGCAGGGATGCGAGCAGTTAATATCGGAGCACTACTCGGGCTAAGCGATTGGCAAAAAGAAAGCTTCATCACAGGACTTCATGCAGCCTATCTACAAAATAAATACTTGGGGACTGAAATCTCTGTATCCTTTCCACGGATGCGTCCTCATGCTGGGGAGTATCAGCCAAGTGTCATCGTCACGGACCGTAATCTAGTGCAAGCTATGCTGGCTCTTCGTCTGTATCTGCCGAGAGCGGGTATTACAATTTCCACAAGGGAGGAGCCTAGATTGCGGGATCATCTTATCCCACTCGGGGTTACTAAAATGTCCGCTGCCTCTAGCACGGTTGTTGGTGGTTATTACAATCCGAGTGCAGAGGAGCCTGCCCAAAGCCAATTTGAAATCTCAGATGAACGATCTGTAGCAGATATTAAGGCTCTGCTTAGAGAAAAAGGGTATCAGCCGGTCATTAAGGATTGGCAAATGGTATAGCGGGGAGCTTGTTCAGTGGAAATTCATTTGATATCAAGTGGAAGGCAAGCGTTGAATCAGTTTGCATGTATAGCAAGCAAAGTAGAACCATACGTCCGTTATATCCATCTGCGTGAAAAGTCACGCACAGCCAAAGAACTTATGAGTGGAATTCATCATCTAACAGATCAAGGGGTACCGTTATCTAAGATCATCATCAATGATCGCGCCGACGTTGCCCATGTAGCCGGGGCATGTGGTGTGCAGTTGGCTTACCATAGCTTATCACCGCGTGAGGTGAAGAAGGTGTTTCCAGTGTTGAAAGTTGGACGGTCTGTACATTCTCTAGAGGAAGCCAGGCGGGCTTGTGAGGAAGGAGCAGATTATATCTTGTATGGACATATTTTTGCTACCGGATCTAAGCCTGATCTGAAGCCCAGAGGACTTAAGGAGCTAACTCGTATCGTTGATGCTCTAACTGTCCCAGTCATTGCGGTTGGTGGCATCAAGCCAGAACATGTGGCTGCTATAACAGCAACCGGTGCTAGCGGATTTGCCGTAATGACTGGAATTACAGAGGCACATGACCCACTACTTGCCATTCAATCTTATCTGGAAGGGAGGTCTTTACAAAAATGATTCAGGTAAATGGTAAAACAGCAGTACTTACCGAAGACATACATACCGTTTCCGATCTACTTGTGCATTATCAGCTTAACCCCAAGCTTGTGATCGTTGAGCAGAACGGGCAGATTGTAGAGAAGGAAGCGTATGGGATTACGATAGTTCAAGATGGAGACAAGATCGAGCTCGTACATTTTGTTGGTGGGGGCTGAGTTCTAGCTAAGAAGAGAGGGTAAGCATGGATCAAGAACGTTATTCAAGACAGATGCTGTTCAAGAAGATTGGCGAAGAAGGACAACGTAAGCTCATGAATGGACATGTACTGGTCATTGGTGCAGGCGCACTCGGTACAGGCAATGCTGAGATTCTTGTCCGAGCAGGCGTAGGCACGATGACGATCGTAGATAGAGATTATGTAGAATACAGTAATCTTCAGCGTCAGCAGCTCTATGCTGAAGCCGATGCCATAAATAGATTGCCTAAAGCTGTAGCGGCGCGGCAGCGATTATTGGATATAAACTCAGAGGTCGATATACGTTCGTATGTTATGGATGTTACAGCTAACGAATTGAAGCAGCTTGTATCCGGTGTCGATTTAATTATAGATGCAACGGACAATTTTGAAACACGCCTCGTCATTAACGATATTTCACAGAAATACAATATCCCATGGATCTATGGGGCGTGTGTAGGGAGTTATGGCTTGAGTTATATGGTTGTTCCCGGAAAGACGCCATGTTTCAACTGCCTATTAAATAAAGTCCCTCTTGGCGGAGCCACTTGTGATACGGCAGGCATTATTGCCCCGGCCGTTCATATGGTTGTAGCTTATCAGACAGCGGAAGCAATCAAATGGCTCACAGGCGATCATGACGCACTGCGTAGTGAGCTTGTTTCATTTGATGTATGGACCAATCAGCATGCGTCTATTCGAGTAAACCGGTTAAAGAAAGAGGATTGTCCCTCATGTGGGAAGGATGCGGTCCACCCCTACTTGTCTCAGGAGCACCTATCTAAGACGGCGGTATTATGTGGAAGGGATACCGTACAAATTCGGCCTCCTCAACAGATGGAGCGGGATTTAGAACAACTGTCCGCGTTGCTGTCTAGGGAAGGTGGAGTGGTAGAAGCTAACCCCTTTCTCGTTTCCTACAGCACCGGAGAGCATCGGTTGGTATTCTTTAGGGACGGGCGTGTATTAGTGCACGGTACGAACGATATTGCCCAGGCGAAAAGCTTGTATCATCGATATTTGGGTTAGGCGGCAACTGAATATAAAGAAACGCAGCCAATGAGGCTGCGTTTCTTTATATTCTCAAATCTCTGATGCATTTACTTTCTCAATGCTACAGCTGGCTCTGTACTGATTAACTTATAGCTGGCTAGTATACTAATCACAATAACAACAACGCCTGTAGAAACTATAGATAACATGATTTGTAGTGGGGTAGTAATGAGTGCTAGATTAAAAACTACGCTAGTTGCATAAGCACAGACAAGGAGAGCAGCATTAAAGATCGCTGACATTGCTGATAATAGCAGATTTTCGCTGACAATCATTTTTCTTATGGTTCCTCTATTAAATCCCAAAGCGGATAGCAGCCCTAATTCCCTGTATCTCGAATTTTGCAGTTTGATGAGTAGTACTGTGCTAATAAATAGTCCAATCGCTAAAATTAAAATCGAAACGATTAAGAACAAGCGACTAAGACTGTTGAATGTATTTTGCAAAGCTCCTACTTCTTTGGCTGAATTCTTACTGTCTATTTTTTTGTCAGCAAGCATTTGACTTACTGGAACAATATCTTCAAAATCCTTTACATCGTAACTAATGGAATAGTGTTTTTCACCCTCCACATCTTTATAGAACCCTCGTTCGATGTCCGAACTTACAAAGAAATCATCGTAGCCAGCATTATAAATTCCACTTATCGCTAGCCCGTATTCATTTTCACCATATTGTAAGGTTAGTTCTTTGCCAATCAAGTTACGAATATCATTTTCAAACTTTTTAGCAAGGCTTGGGCTAAGTGCAATTTCCTGTTGGCCAGCTTTGGGCATCGTACCGTAGGACATATTTTCCGTAGCTTTTGGCATTGGATATTTGTCTGCCATGGTTTCGGTTTTATCGCCCAAGCTTAAAGTCACATCTGTTATTTTGTGTTGATAATACACACTTTCGATGCGCTCATCGGAACGGAGCATGTTATAAATGGTATTACCGTTATCTTCGCTTTTGATATAGCCGTTATTATAGGCGGTGTTTTTATCCTTAAACTCGGAAATGGATTTCTCCATGATATTCCCTGAAGATAAAGACAATATGAATGCAAGGATACCGATGGAAATGGCCAAACTGACAGCAATATAGCGTGTGATATGAACATTGAAGTTCTTAAGCCCTAGCTTGAATGCTGATATCTTGTTAGCCATATTTAAGCTGAGTCTTTGATCACAAGTACGATCTATTTGCGTGTCCGTATTTTCTGATATTATTTTTCCATTCTCGATATAAATGACATTGTCCGCATAGGTACAGATCTTCTGATCATGAGTAATCACAATAACCAAACGGTCTTTAGAAATCTCTTTTAAAAGTTTCATGATATCATCGGAGTTGCTACGATCCAATGCCCCCGTCGGCTCATCCGCTAAGATCATACGAGGATTACTAATTAAAGCTCTTGCAATTGCAACTCTTTGCTTTTGACCACCCGAGAGATTTTCGATTTTCTCATCCGTTTTTTGCGATAACCCCAGTTTATTTAACAGTTCTATCGCATTTTGTTTATTTACCTCTTCACTTAATGTATTTAGTTCACATGCAAGCAAGATGTTCTCAAGTACGGTATATCCACTTAAAAGATGGTAATTTTGAAAGATAAATCCGATATGATCTTTACGATACGCACACAATTCATCAGCGTTCAGATTGCTTATGGAAGTATCCCAAACTGTAATATCACCGCTGTACTTACTGTCAAAGCCCGCAATCATATTAAGCAACGTGCTTTTACCAGAGCCGGATGCACCTAAAAGGCAAGTGAGTCCTTTGCTTGGAAACGTATAGCTTGTATCATCAAAAACAAGTGAATTACCGTACTTTTTTATAAGGTTATTGATTTGAATCATTATCGGTCACCTGTCTTTAATGCTGTGGTTATATTGCTCTTGAAGATGGTAATAGCAGTTGTAAAATATGCTACAGCGGCTAGTAAAGCAATCAACAGAGCTCCTGTAACCAACATTTTTGAGTTAAGAATATTTACGTCGAACAAACCTTTGGTTGCTAGATCGATGAGAGGTGATGAAACAAGCATCAACAGGATGGCCGCAATGGTTGCTGCTAGCATTTCCGTCAAGTTAAGCAGGCTCAAGTGAGCATGATTAAAGCCACTGACTTTATAAATTGCATATTCTCGGTTTCGCATAAAACCTGTGATAAGGAAGATCGCACCAACCATAACGACAGACAATATTCCAATGAGTACACTTGCAGAACCTGACTGTTTCGTTGTTTGTTCGTTTAATCTGACAATATCCTCAACAAGCTCAAATCTTCCAAGAGGTACTATGCCTATTTCGTTAAGCTCGTCTTTAATGGAAATCATATCAGCCGGAGTCTTTGCTCGAATAAGAAAATTCATGGTGTCATTATTAATTTCTGCTTGTCCTCTCAAGTCGTCAAGTGCGGACTTGCTGAAGAAGAAAGCGTCAGTAACGGCATACTCTGTTATGTTGCCTTCATATTCAATATACTGCGAAGTATCAGCAACACCTACGATGGTTGCGGTTATAGATGCAGCTTTTAAGACGGGCTCTCCAGTGTCCCAATTATACACAGCACTGCTAAAATCAATTTCTTTCCCTATTGCCTGCTCATTTGAGATTCCTAGCATGTTCACAAAGCTATCTGGGACAACAATCTCGTAGTCCGTGCCTGTTGGCATTCTTCCTGCTACCAGTTTATTGATTGTCGGTGCACTACCTGTGCTTTCAATCTTATATTCTTTGCCGCTTATCGTTACGTTTATATCATTAAACGCTTGTAAGAAAGCAGTAAAGTCAACACGCTGATCGCCTACATATTTATCATAGAGTCCACCAATATCCTGATCCACATTAGCGTTTGGCTGATCTTCCGTACTGCCGTCAGTCCCTGCAGCGCTCATGAAGCTACTAACAATGCTAATATCTTTAAGTCCCTCTCCATAAGTATCAATTAGCTGGTCGAATTCACCTTGACTGCTGTTCTCAACCGTTCCATTTACAGTGGTAAGGAGTAATATTCCTGCAACCATAAGCGCTAAAGTAGCTATTGCAAATCGTCCGAATTTGCGATGAATAGTCGACTTTGTAAGTGTAAAAGCATTTTTTATAGATAAACTATGGCTATTCTGTGTTTTGGATTCGGAACTTTTGATAGTTACATTTTCTGGTTTGGAGACGAGCTCACCTTTATCAAGTTCATATACGTTATCTTTAGACGTTATTAAAGAAGTATCATGAGTTACGACGATAATGGTTCTACTCTTAGAAATAGCTCTCAGAATATCCATTGTTGTTTTTGCGGTTTTTTCATCCAAAGCACTGGTTGGCTCGTCAGCAATAATAACCTCTGGATTTTTCATAAGCTCTCTTGCGATGGCAACACGCTGTTTTTGACCGCCAGATAGATTTTTTGCCTTTTGATGAGCAAGGTCAAATATTTTGAGGTCTTTTAAAATGGATTCGGCGTTTTTTCGATTGTGTTTATTGGATAGATACTGTGGTAACAATACATTCTCTAAGACCGATAAATCTTCGAGTAAATTAAAATCCTGCCAGATAAATCCGAATATATTGTTGTAAAAATAGCTTTTTTCATTGGTGGTTAATCCTTTAATGCTCTTACCGCAATAGTAAACCTCGCCATCAAAGTCTTGTTCCATACCGCTGATGATTTTTAAAAGAGTCGTTTTACCGCTGCCCGAAGCACCGACTATAAAACTCATTCCTTTTCCGATGGTTAAGGAGGTATTCAACAAAGCGAACTCGCCGTTATATTGTTTGGATACGTTCTTAATTTCAAACATCTGCTTGCTCCTTTTTTGGCCATGTTAGTTTCGTGATGTAACTATCGTATAACAAACGATGTTAAATCCCTGTTAAGGGGGCTTTGTTCTAAATTAAATCCTTAACATAGATTTAACGCATACTAAGGTAGACTATAAAAAAGAGGTGTGTTGCGTATGAGGATACTGATTGTAGAAGACGAGCTCGATCTGCAAGAGGCGATTGCAGATGGGCTTCGAATAGAAGGTTATGCCGTGGATACCTGTGACGACGGTGAAGCTGCTTACGAGCTTATATATGAAGTGAATTATGACTTGGTTGTACTTGATTTAAATCTTCCCAAAATGGATGGACTTGAGGTTTTGGAGAAGATACGAGATGAAAAGCCTGAATTGAAGGTGCTTATTCTCAGTGCAAGGAGTAGTGTGCATGACAAAGTAAAAGGCTTAGACATAGGGGCAAATGACTATTTGGTAAAGCCATTTGATTTCGCTGAGTTGGAAGCAAGAATTCGGAATTTGTTAAGGCGAAAGTTTGTGCAAGAGAGCAGTATGCTTTCCTGCGGTGCAATCAAGGTCGATCTATTAAAGCGTATTGCAGTTGTTGATGAGAATGATATATCACTGACAAAAAAAGAGTTTGCACTGCTTGAATATTTCTTGCTGAACAAAGATAGAGTGGTTAGCCAAGAAGAACTGATTGAACATGTCTGGGATCAGCATGCAGATAGCTTTAGTGGTGCTATTCGGGTTCATATTGCAACGCTTCGAAAGAAGCTAAAATCTGTATTAAATTATGACCCCATTGAAACGAAAATCGGCGAAGGATACGTTTTATCAGAAAGGGGGGATGAGGTTAATGCTTAAGAAAATGCCAATTCGAATGCGACTTACTATGATGACTGTTGCTCTTTTAACGTTGAGTTGTGTAGGTCTTACCTTCATACTAAATTTATCTGCAGATAGAATGGCTACAAGGATTGATGCAGCGCTTGTTGTACCGTCACAAGAGTTGGGGGAAGCTCGATGGACTAATGAACGTTTTCAATTCCCCTTAATCGGCATGGCCCCCTCCATTCCAACTGAGGATTCACAAAAAGCAAGAGTAGATTTTAGAATGGAAAGCGTTATGTATATGCTGTTAGTTGTGATTGGCGGTGGATTCTTAACCTATTATATTTCGGGTAAGGCATTGAAGCCTCTAGATACGTTAAATGGTCAAGTGAAAAACATAAATGTACATAATTTATCTGAAACGTTATCTGTGCCGCCTACAAAGGATGAAATTGCAGAGCTTACGGTAACATTTAATGAAATGACAGATAAATTAGATCATGCATTTATGATGCAAGGGAGATTTTCCGCAAATGCCGCCCACGAACTTAGAACACCGCTTGCTGTATTACAAACAAAGGTAGATGTATTTAAGAAGAAGGCGGATCATACAAAAGAGGAATATGATGCTCTTATTGGCGTAATTGAAAGACAAACGAATCGCTTGAGAGGACTTGTAGCTAACTTATTGGATATGACGAATATGGACGAGGTCGGTGAGCAAAGCAGCATTTACGTAAAGGATATTTTTGAGGATATTTTCTCGGAGCTTTCACACATAGCTAAAGATAACCATATTAGCCTATCTTTAGACTGCGATGATAGTGTTGTTTTTGGTAACACGGATTTATTGCAGCGTGCATTTTACAACCTTGTGGAGAACGCTATTAAGTACAATATTGACGGTGGTACGGTTGAGGTCATTGTAAATAGATTAAGTAACGAACAGGTTTCAATTCAGATTAAGGATACAGGCATCGGCATTGCCGAAAAAGACAAAAAACATATATTTGAGCCTTTTTATTCTGTTGACAAGTCACGCTCGCGTCAAAAAGGTGGTGCAGGCTTGGGGCTGTCGATTGTGGATACCATTATCAAAAAGCATCATGGTACACTTGCGGTTACCGATAATGAACACGGCGGGACTTCCTTTAATATCGTCTTAAAAGGGTCAAAGAAATAAACGGCTATTTCTATGGTTGTTCACGTGCTGCCAATGTAAAAGGAGCTACTTATTTTTGAAAAAAACAATCTCAATAATTCTCTATACTCTCTTATACATTCTCTTATTTATTGTGTTAGTTGCCCTCCTTATGGGGGGATATTTACTGATTCAATTCATTCCAGAATATTTGTTTGTCCCTAAAGACTATTTAATGTGGACTTTTAACCAACAAGGGTTATTCATTAAATTTTTACTGCCATACATTATAGTTGGGAGTTTGTATCTTTTTCTTAAGGGAAAAAGCGAAGATGCGAGGAGTCCAAATGTAAAATTTTTAAGGAGACACAGAAAGTCTATCTTTGCTTTGTTTATTGCTAGCAATATGGTCATTTTTTATGTTGTCATCACTTCGGTGACGATCATAACAAACCATAAGATTATTGATTATTCATTTTGGCATCCGCAAGGACGCGAGTATAGTTACAAGGATATTGTGCAGATCAACGCAGGTGTGTATGGAAAGAAACAATACTTTCCCCGATTAGAAACCAAGGGTGATTACTTCTATATTGTTGAATTAGAAGATGGACATAAAATTCATTTGACTGATGTTGGAGGATTTAATGCTGAGCATGAGTATTTCGTGATTGAAAAACTTGATCGTGATTTCGTAAATATGGGGATTCCTAAAGTTTCGAGTATGGACAATTTTAATGATACTACGCATCAATTAGATAAAATATATAGTGATTCCATACGAAGAGTACTACAAAATATTCATTAATTGAGGTGTTTAAAAAGAACATCGGCTGAGAGAGATTGCTTTCATAATAAAAAAGGGTTTTGGTAGTTATAAACGAATATCGTATATAACTGCCTAAATTTTAAGGTTATAGGAAGCAGAATAATTACATCTACAGGAGGATTCATAAATGGCTAATAAGACAGGAAATTTGAAAGCGATTCCAGGTGTTGTTGCGTTACATGAGAATCATCGTACTGCTGAATGGCAGCGTCTTCGATATGGCATGTTTATTCACTGGGGTCTTTATTCTGAAATCGGTGGCGTTTGGAATGGTGAGCCGGTAACCAGAGGCTATAATGAGCAAATCCAGATGTGGGCTAATATCTCGGAAGAGGACTATTTAAAGGTTGCAGCAGAATTTACGGCTGAGCGGTTTGATGCGGCTGAAATTTGCCGACTCGCCAAAGATGCTGGTATGAAATATATTGTCATCACGACGAAGCATCATGATGGGTTCTCGATGTTCAACACAGCAACAACGGATTATAATATCGTGAAGAAAACGCCATATGGCAAAGATCCAATAGCGCTATTAGCAGAAGAATGCCGCAACCATGGATTGAAGTTTGGCATCTATTTCTCCCTTGTTGACTGGCATCAAGGTCATGAGTTTGATGAGAACAACTGTAATTCCATTCCTGAATCGATGGAACCGATTATTGAAGGACAGCTTCGCGAACTATTAACGAATTATGGTCCAATTGCAGAGGTTTGGTTCGATATGTCTGCCCCAACACTTGAGCAAAGTGAAAAGATTGCAGGTCTTGTTCGTGAACTTCAACCAGAGGCGATGATTAATAGTCGTATTTGGAATAACAACGGTGATTTCCGTACTTTGGGGGATAACGAAATTCCTTCCGTTCCGCTTGATGGTGCTTGGCAAACGCCTGCTTCAATTTATCATTCGACTTGGGGGTATCGCAGCTGGCAGGAACGCGAGGATTTGGAAGGTAAGATCAAAGAGCTTGTACAAAGTCTAGTGAGTATTCGTGCTAGAGGCGGCAACTATCTTCTAAATATCGGACCACGCGGAGATGGCTCTATCGTGGAATTTGAAGCAGAAGTGCTGCGTGGAATGGGGAGCTGGATTGAGCGACATCCGGCCTTTGCAGGCGATCTTTCTGCTACACGCTTTGATCAGCATGCTTGGGGAGAAGTGCTTGCAGGCCCTGAAAGTTTATACTTATGCGTAACGAATTGGCCGGCAGATGGAAAGCTAATATTAACCGGAGTAGCCAATGAAGTAACTGAAGTAATCGAAGATGGCGCATTAGCTGCTCTCTCTTATACAACCGAAGAAAATCAATTCATTATTGATCTTCCAGAACAAGCTTTAGATGAAGTGTTACCGGTTATTCGAGTGGATTTTGAAGGAGAACTCTATGTGATTCCGAAGAACACACTCAGTGAGATCGACGGGGTATGGAAGGTTGAGGCGGACAATCTTTACATAGGCCATGGCTATGCTGATGAAGGACATTATTTTACGATGAAGAAAACTCAGGTTCGTTTAACGAGTTACCTTGCTGTGAAGGAAGCAGGTCAAGTTTCCGTTCGACTGGATGTTGAGGCTGACCCAAGTCGTACATACAAAGTATCTGTGGGTGAAGCAGAACACACGGTAACCGGCACTGATTTGTCTGGGAAGGATATGGGTCCGTTTACCGTACCTGCTGATGAGATTATTCCAATGACGATTACACTCGCTGATGCATCCCATGTAGGAGATGACTTGAACATTGTATTTACTGCTGCTGTAGTTCATAGAAAGTGATGTATGGAAGGTCTTTACCATTTTAAAATTGCAAATTTTCTGCTATACTTTCAACCGAAGATTAAAAAAGAATAGTTTCTCTCATATAATTGCAGGGATATGGCCTGCGAGTTTCTACCGGACCCCATAAAGGCTTCGACTATGAGTAGCGATATATCGGTGTTTCAGACTCCTATGTACCCTAACTAGGAGTCTGATTTATTTGTGGCCCAGGAATATTGTTCACTCAAGGAAGTGAATACTATTTCTGGGCTTTTTACTGGTCGTTTGCTAATGGAATCGGACGAGAGTGTCATTTTTAATGCTTCATACACCTTAGAACATACAGAAGGAGCAAAACTACATGTATTTTTTGATCAATCTTATCGGTATTATTGTCCTACTCGGTGTCAGCTATCTTTTGTCGTTCAATAAGAAGCAAGTGGCGCTAAAACCAATCGGGATCTTACTGATTCTGCAATTAGCTACAACCTGGTTCATGTTATCCACCGATATTGGTTCAAATGTGATTACGTGGATATCAGAGTTTTTCTTATGGTTAATCAATAGTGCAATGTCTGGCGTGAATTTCGTATTTGGTGAGTTCGCACCTCTGGATGGTTCTACGTTTACATTCTTTATGAATGTATTGATGCCTATCATTTTTGTTGTGGTATTCTTTGATATACTGACGTACTTTGGCATTTTGCCAGTGATTATTAATGCGATTGGTTGGGTATTTTCAAAAATTACGAGAACACCTCGTTTTGAGAGCTTTTACTCCATACAAGTGATGTTTCTTGGTAACAATGAGGCCCTCGCAGTTACACGGAACCAATTAAACAAAATGGATGACAAACGGCTACTAACCATCGCCATGATTAGTATGTCTTGTGTTAGCGCAGGGATGCTCGGTGGATATCTGCAGCTGTTAGATCCGAAGTATGTGTTGACGGCTATTCCATTGAACGCAATCGGTGCGCTAATCATCACCTCTATTATTAATCCATATCGTGTAAGTAAGGAAGAGGATATTATCTATTCTCAACCGAAGTCGGAAAAGGGTAATTTCTTCGATATGATCTCAAAAAGTATGATGACAGGTGGTAACCTAGCCTTAATTATTGCGGTTATGCTTATTGGTTTCGTCTCCCTGATTACGGCTGTGAATACATTCCTCGGATTGTTTAATGACCATCTCACACTGCAAAGTATCTTCGGGTTTATCTTTGCACCAATCAGCTTCTTAATGGGTGTTGATTTCTCGCAAATCTTATCTGTAGGTCAATTGATGGGTGAGAAGATTGTTCTCAATGAGTTCGTTGCGATGACCAGTCTCAGTGAAATGCTCGCTAACTTAAATCCGCATACGGAAGCGGTTATTTCAACATTCCTAGTCTCGTTCTGTAATTTCACGACCATTGGTATTATTCTAGGAAGTATGCAAGCATTGTTTGGAGATCAAAAATCGAAGTTCATTGCCAAGTACACTTGGTTATTGCTCGTGAGTGGACTTCTTGTATCTAGCTTAACTGCAATGGTTGTAGGGTTATTTGTTTGGTAATTGCACACATAATACAGACACACTTGGAGGTATGCACCGATGAACAAGCATAATGCAGAGTACTACGTATCTAAACTTGGACTTCTTCCTCATCCAGAGGGTGGGTATTACAAGAGAACGTTTGAATCTGAGGAAAGAACATCAGATCAAGAATTATCGGTCCAATTCGAAGGCACAAGAAAGCTGTACACAAGCATCTACTTTCTACTAGGCTCCAATGACATCTCTCATTTGCATCGTTTGAAATCGGACGAGCTATGGTATTATCACGCGGGAAGTCCCTTATCAGTTCATGTAATCGATGAAGAAGGTGTTTATACAGAGTATAAACTAGGAATCGACCTGGAGAATGGAGAGGTTCCTCAAGTGCTCGTGCCGAAAAACTCCATTTTTGGCTCATCCGTAAAAGAGGAAGATACCTTCTCTCTGGTAGGGTGTATGGTTTCACCTGGTTTTGAATTTCAGGATTTTGAATTGTTTACGCAGGAACAATTGCTAGCTAAGTATCCTCAGCATAAGGATATTATCATGAAGTTGGCTTATGATTTAATCCCAGTATAGAACAATAAATAGAAGCACCTTCCGCTGAATGACAGGCAGCTATGCCTAGTCATTTCCGTGTGAAGGTGTTTTTTCTATTTGTAACAACAAAATACAAGATCATTTCAAAGATTTACGAAAACTCATTCTATGTTGCTTCCTGTTCAAAATGCGTATGATACAGATATAAACGCCAAAGGAGGTGCCCTTGAATGGTCACGGAACAGCTATTACTTAGCTCGGTATTCCTTGCAGGTGTGCTATCCTTTTTCTCACCTTGTATCCTGCCGTTACTGCCTGTATATATATCGATATTATCAACCAATGAGCATGCTTCATCTGTAAGCCCTCAGCACACCACAGCGAAGCGGTCATTGAATGTTCCTCTCATCTTGAAGACGATTATTTTTGTAACAGGTTTATCCACAAGTTTTGTACTCCTTGGATTTGGCGCTGGATTTCTAGGTGCTGTGATCAATGCGAGCTGGTTCATCATGGCCTGCGGTATCGTGGTTATCTTCCTTGGACTCTACCAAGTTGGTTTGTTCAACATTCCTTTTTTAAATCGTGAGAAAAAAGTACAGATGAGCCGTAGCAGCAAGCGCGATTTACTCGGCACATACTTGCTTGGATTTACCTTTAGCATCGGCTGGACACCTTGTATTGGGCCGATTCTAGGTGCGGTATTGGGCTTATCCGCAAGTGAAGGTCAAGCATCCTATGGAGCATTCTTGATGTTCATTTATGCACTGGGTTTACTTATTCCCTTCTTAGTTATGGCACTCTTCTCAGATATTCTGTTACGAAAGACGAAGAAACTACAACAATACATGGGAAGGTTAAAGGTGGCAGGTGGTGTCATCATTATTATTATGGGGATATTTCTAATGACGAATAATCTGAACTGGTTCACTACGCTAATTCCACAGTAAGAAGGAGAGAGAAGTATGAGAAGGATTATGCTTATTGCGATCGCACTGTTTACTGTCATGGCACTGGCAGCTTGTTCATCAGGTAATTCTGCATCACAAGACAAGGAGACTGCAAGTGAACAAAGCGCACCGAATTTCACGCTGACGGATTTGAATGGTAAAACACATAGCTTAAAGGATTATGCCGGGCAAAAGGTATATGTGAAGTTCTGGGCCTCATGGTGTTCCATCTGCTTAGCTGGTCTAGAGGAAGTGAATACACTTGCTAAAGAAGAACAGGATTTTGTCGTTCTATCGGTCGTTGCCCCCGGTTATAAGAATGAAAAAGATACAGCCGCTTTTAAAAAGTGGTTTAGCGGTGTGGAAGAAGCGCCAGATTTAACAGTATTGCTAGATGAAGGAGGCAAAGTTGCAGAACAGTTTCAGGTCAGAGGATATCCGACTTCGGCGTATATCGATTCTAGCGGTAAACTCATTCAGACGCTTCCGGGTCATGTTGGGAATGAGCAAATCATAGAAAAATTTAAAACCATTCAGTAAAGAAAGGCTGTGACTTTTGTGAAAAAGGTAGGATGGTTTGTCATGCTAACGCTAGTTATCGTGCTTGCAGGTTGTGGAATGGTCAAAGCCACGAATAGCTCGAATGGCTCAGCCGAAACGGCCAAGGCAGACTCTAAATATCCGGATAATCCGAACGAAGGATTAACATTTGATGAGGATAATCTACAAGAAATATGGCTGGCTGGTGGTTGTTTTTGGGGTGTAGAGGCATATATGTCACGAGTATATGGTGTCTATGATGTAACATCGGGTTATGCAAATGGCAACACGGAGAACCCAACCTATGAACAAGTAGTGCGTGAGAATACGGGACATGCCGAGACCGTACATGTGAAGTATGATCCCGATCGAGTGGATTTGGAGAAACTGCTGACCTATTATTTTAAAATTATTGACCCCACGCTGCTGAATCAGCAAGGAAATGACCGTGGTAAGCAATACCGCACAGGAATCTATTATACGAACGAGGCAGATCGAGCAATTATTGACCGAGTAATAGCCAAAGAACAAGAGCGCTACGACGATCCGATTGTTACCGAAGTGGAGCCGTTAAAGAATTTCACGCTTGCAGAAGAGTACCACCAAGATTACTTGGAGAAGAATCCAAATGGATATTGTCACGTGGAATTTGACTCATTGGAGAATCAAGAGATACCCTCGCTTATAGATCCAGCGCTTTACCCTAAACCGAGTGATGAAGAAATTAAAGCGAAATTAACGAAAGAACAGTATGAAGTCACACAAGGCAAAGGAACAGAACGAGCATATTCTAATGAGTACTGGGATAATTATGAGCCAGGCATTTATGTGGATGTCGTCACAGGCGAGCCGTTATTCTCCTCTGCTGATAAGTATGATTCCATGTGTGGCTGGCCAAGCTTCACGAAACCAATTGATCCAGCCGTTGTGCTTGAATATGAAGATACAAGTTATAACATGGTTCGTACAGAAGTAAGAAGCCGCGTGGGAGATAGCCACTTAGGTCATGTATTTAATGATGGTCCAGTGGATCGGGGAGGCTTGCGTTACTGCATCAATAGCGCTGCAATTACTTTTATACCTCAAGCGGATATGGAAGCAGCCGGATATGGATATCTGGTGCATCTTACAAAGTAAGTACATTTGTGTACAATAGATCTAAGTAACCTTAGAAAGGTGGTGTGAGCCATCTTTCTTTGTGCTTACAATGGGTGAAATGATGAGAAGAGGGGAATCTAGGGCCATGTACAAGCTATTATTAGTGGATGATGAAGCTATTATTATCCGAGGGATTCGCTCATTTGTTGATTTCGATGCGTTGTCGATCTCCGAAGTATTTGAAGCTTCAAATGGGGAGTCCGCGCTAGATATTTTCAAAGCACATGAGCCTGATTTGATTTTAGCCGATATTAATATGCCCAAAATGAACGGTCTTGATTTTGCCAGTGCCGTAAAAGCCTTGAAGCCAAGTGTAAAAATTGCTCTGATCACAGGTTACGATTATTTCGATTACGCAGTCACTGCATTAAAAGCGGGAGTTGACGACTATGTCTTAAAGCCCGTTTCCAAAAAAGACGTTCAACAAACATTACAAAAACTGATTGCCAAAAGGCAACAGGCAGATAATGATATCGAGGTATCACGCATCGTTCAAGATCTAAAAAAGAATAGCGATACGATCGATGACACGGGATATAAAGCAAAAATTATGCAAGAGATTGAAGACAACATTGCGAATGTTGAATTCTCATTATCATATTTAGCCAAGCAGCTAGCGCTTAGCACGTCCTATCTAAGCAGCTTGTTTAAACGTCTGTATGGTCAAACTTTTCAAGAATATATGATCACAATCCGGTTAGAGCGTGCCAAAATTTTGCTGCTAAGTACGCATATGAAGATTTATGAGATCGCTGCTGCTGTTGGTTTCGAAGATCCCAATTATCTGAGTGCTTCCTTCAAGCGGAAGTTCATGCTATCTCCTAATCAATTCCGCGAAAAAGCGAGAGAGCAAGGATGAGTAAATCTCGATTCCACATGCTGAAAAAATTACGTGTGCAAATTGCCCTTCACTATGTTGTCGCGAGTGTTCTGACACTGCTCGTTATTGGAATGATCTTATATCAGAGCATCACATCCATTGTTCAAAAAGAAGCTACAACGAATACCGAAAATGCAGTAGAGCAAAGCGGTATGTACATTGACCTCTATATTGACCGGCTTAAAGCCGTCTCACGAATGCTTGCTGAGGACCCGCAACTGGTCGGTTATCTTTCGGATAAGGAACGCGATCCGCAAGTGAAAGAAAAGATTCTCTCAACCATTAATACGACCATGGCTACCGATTCCTTCATGGAGTCGATTGTCATTGTGAGTAAAGATGGACAGATTATATCGAATGAGACAGGTCTCTCGATGAGCATGTCCGGTAATATGATGAAGGAAGCATGGTATGTATCTGCCATTCATAGTGGCAATATGCCCGTGCTGACCTCCGCCCGTATGCAAGGCTTTAGCATGGATAAAGACAATTGGGTCATTTCACTTAGTCGTGAGATAAAGAATGAGCAGGGGAGAAATATTGGCGTTCTTCTGATTGATGTTCAGTACAAAGTGATAGAGGATTATTTGGCGAATCTAGATCTCGGTCATACGGGATTCTCATTTATACTAAATGCAAAAGGCGAAGTTGTGTATCACGAAGATCCGGCTTATTTTCAAAATGAGACGAAGCAGCAAGCTTTACAGACAATCGCCCGTAATCCTGCTGCATATGATGCCCATGAGCGTACCTTAACACATACGTATTCTATGAAAAATGCCGATTGGATCTACGTGGGTGTCTCGTCACAGGATGAGCTTGCTGCGATCAAAGATAAGCTCTTTCATATCTTTATTCTGGTTGGATTGGGATTTCTGGTCATTGCGACCGCAAGTGTCGTTATCTTTACCGGACGGATTACAACACCTTTTCGGAAATTAGAGATGGCTATGCAAGAGATTGAGCAAGGGCTCGTAGAAATACCGGTTGACCATCGAGGTTGTTATGAAGCTCAGAGTCTTTCTAGGCATTTTAATAGTATGATCCTAAAGATCAAGAAACTGATGCAAGAAATTACGGATAAGGAAAAAGATTTACGGCGCTCGGAAATCAGTACACTTCATAGTCAGATTAATCCGCACTTCTTGTACAATACACTCGATACCATTGTATGGATGGCTGAGTTTAATGATAGTGAAAAGGTAATTGAGATTACGAAAGCATTAGCCCAGTTCTTCCGTCTTTCTCTAAGTGGTGGGAACGAGCTCACAACAGTAGAAAACGAACTGGACCATGTAAGGCAGTATCTGTTTATTCAAAAGGAGCGTTATGGCGAACAACTTACCTACACCATAGACTACGACCCTTCCTTACTGCAGATGAAGATGCCTAAGATTCTTCTGCAGCCCATTGTGGAGAATGCGTTATATCACGGAATTCGTGGTTTAGAACGGCAAGGCGTAATTGAGATTCGTGCTGAGGCAAGAGAACAGGACATCGTGTTCACCATTCAAGATAACGGTGAGGGATTTGATGTTAACAACTTGCAGCAGAACACTTCTAGTAGAACGACAAAGCTTGGCGGTGTTGGGATCAAGAATGTGGATGAACGAATTAAACTATATTATGGTTCTGCCTATGGTGTAACGATTCAGTCCGATAGCAGCTATGGCACGATGGTTCAGATTATCCTCTCGCAAACCTTAGAATAAAAAGTAACACCTTCAAGATGGAATCCTTATCATTCGATAGGGTTCTACCTGAAGGTGTTTTTATTAATTTTGGAAGTGAATCGATTGAGTATCTAGGTATTCAAACACTTTGATCTCATGACCATTTAAATCCTCATGGAACATGTTAATCGCATTGATCTGACTATTGTTGTACGTTGTGTAGTAATACTCGCCGCTTTCCAGACACATGCAAGACGAATACACGGTAATGAATGGCTTGTCCTCTTGTGTTAGAACAGAGCCACTTATAGGGGCAACGTTGTTGAGGATATGAAAAAATTCTGAAATTGTAGATTCTTTCGTATGAAGGAATGCGGCATGACTCTTGAGGAAAGCAGATCGAACAAACCGGGATGAAGGGTAAAAGTCACCGGGAATTCCCTTTAGTCCCAGGCCATTACCGATCGGTTCTAATGGCTGCCTGTGCCAAGTCGTATTATCCGGCTGAGCAGGTGATAACGCCACATATTGATTCAAATTCATAAGATGCCAATCAAATGAAGGTTGGTTCGTTAACACGCCAACTTTATTATCATATACAGCAAGTCTTTCAGCCGTGATTTCAATAACAATGGAATCATCATTCGAATCATGAACCATCCAGTGAAGGGTTGGAACAGGCAGATTCGGAGCAAAGGGCTTATTGACTAGATTCACATTCTCTATAGCAGATTTAACTTCAGAAACAGATTCAAAGTTGGATAAGATCCAAAGTATGACATCGTAGGGGCCTAAGTTTACTTTTCCAGATATACACTGATCCTCATAATGGGCAAAGCCAAGAAAGTTAAGCCCTGTACATGCTAATCCCTTCTCATTCATACCGTCTGCGAGTAGTGGATGGTTATCCTTCTTCATCCCCATACCTATTAATGCATATTTCGTGTGGTTAGACTCACCACTCCCTCTATTGTCCCAATTGAAGTTTCTTGGAACAAACATGACGGATTGATTGAATTCATATTCGATATCCATATTCCTGCCGAAAAAATGAAAACCGTCTTTACTTGTAAGTGTTAATGCAGTGCACATATGCTGCTCCTTTCTTGCTGAAAACGTCAGTACATTAATTGGAAATCTGATAACCGTATAAAAAAACTTGTAGACCAATTTGATGGGGGCCGAGTAAGATTTCTTTTTCATCAAGACGTTTAAAGTTCTGGCTATCATAAAATCCAAAGTTACATCGGTTATCTGTATACACGTAGATCGATTCGACATCCATTCCTCTCATGTAATCGGATAAATGATGTAGTAGTGTCTTTCCTACCCCAAGCCCTCTTGATTCATTTGAAACGATGAACAACTCAATGAATCCTTGAAAATCTCCTTCTTTTCCTTGCATTAACGCTTTATACGTACTTTGAACCTTCATTAGTTCTTTAGCGGCCTGTCTATTTTTCTTGTTGGCCATGATGATTTTGAAGAGCGTATTCATAAGTTGTACAATATTATGGGTTTTAGCTAATCGATGTTTATCTTCTTTAGCTTTCCCAAGAATAATACCAATAACTCTGTTATTTTTAACTGCGACTTTACTGAATGAACTGCTTCTTATGCAGCTTTGCAAGTAAAGGTCCAATATGACGTTAAGAAATTTTCGATCTTGAATAAGGTCATGAATACCGAAGGCCTCATTAATTAATATTTTGATCGGTTCATAATCATCCTTTATGATCTCCCTATAGATAACCTCAGACTTAGACATGTTAATACACATTCCCTTCGAATATTACTCTTTATATCAATGAGCATAATGTCTACCCTAAGGGGAGAGTCAAGAATGGGCCTATGAGGGAAAAAAAGGAGGTAATTCATTTGAAAAACAAAAACCTATTCTCAATCGGTGAAGTTGCCGAATTAAAAGAGATATCAATAAAAGCACTACGCTATTATCATAAAATGGACATTTTGGTGCCCGCATATATTGATCACATGTCTGGTTATAGGTATTATTCCCTCGATCAATTAATTTATATAGATATCATTAAAGGCTGTCGTTCTCTCGGTGTAAGTATTAAAGATCTTCAAGAGATTTTTCGAGAAAGTAACACGGATAAGTTAATTAAATTTCTGCAGTTGAAAAGACAAGAGGCAGAAGAAAATCTGCAAAGAATGAAAGAAGTTATTCAAAATATTGATAACCTAAACAAGAATGTCGAGTCTTCTAAAAAAATGATCAATCAGGATCAAATTGTTGTTCGATATTTTGAAAAGCGTTATGTTTTAACATCTCCATGCCGGGAAGCCGGAAATCTCAAAGAGATGCTCTATTATTTTGATTTAGAGAAAATTATAAGGGAACAGCAGAGGAAGATGACTATGGAAAGAGGTATTTTATATAGTCTGAATGGAGAAGGGGAACTTGAACCTCAGTATGTGTTTCATGGTTTTGAAGGGGACGATAAAACGGCAGCTGATTCGTCTGTGCAAATTCTTCCGGAAGGAAAGTATATAACGCTCACTTATCGTAAAGAGAACGAAGAAGAAAGAGTGACAAAAATACTAAATTATATCGAGAAAAACAGTTTAAAAGTCCAAAATTACATCGAGGTAGAATTATATAATGATTTATTTGCTATAGATTCGTACAGTTGTCAAATTCAAATGTTAATCGAAAATGATGAGCTGGATGAGGGGATCATAACACTACAGATCTAGGACAAGTAAGAGCTAAATAGAAAGCATGAGAACACCGATATAAGAATTAGAGCAATAGCGCTTACACAGTATAAAACATCCACTATATTCGGTTTAGGTACTCGTGTATGGAAGTATCAAACCGTCAGAGGAGAACGACATTGAAACGTTTATTTGATTGGAGCTCGACCTTGTCCATTCGCACCCGTCTTTTTGTTCTAACCATGATCATTTTGGTCGGTTCCTATGTAGTTTTGGGTTATCAGCAAGGTGTGAAGATGACGGCGGTAATTGAAGGGGAAGCATTACAGAAGGCACAGTCTGACTTGTTAACGGGGATGGAGATCATAGATGCGAAATATCCTGGCTCTTGGCAAGTAAAAGAGAATAAGTTATACAAGGGCGAGACGCTGATTAATAATAATTATGAGATTGTCGACGCCATAGGTCGATTGACGAATGGGGATACGGCGACTTTATTTCTAGGCGATACACGAGTAACTACGAATGTTGTTGTAGATGGAGAACGTGTTATGGGAACGAAAGCGTCAGATGAAGTAGCTCAGAAGGTTCTACACGAAGGACAGGTTTACCTAGGTCAAGCCAATGTCGTCGGGCACACGTATCAGGCAGCCTATATGCCTATCAAAGATTCCAGTGGAAAGATTATTGGTATGTGGTATGTAGGGGCACCTGATGCCGATGAACGCATCCAGCAGTTAAAGATGGATATGATGCTAAGGATCGTAATTGAAGGATCGATTATTCTACTTATCGCATTCTTGCTGTTTTATGTTCTTACTCGTCCTATGATTCAGCGGATTCAAACTTCGGCTCAAAGGCTTCAAGTTGTAGCAAGCGGTGATCTTACAATAGAAGACATAGAGATAAAGAGTAAAGACGAAACAGGAATGCTGATGCGGGCGATTAGTCAAATGTCCAAGGATTTAAGTATCGTTATCAAGCAGGTTAAAGAAGCTTCATTACTGGTTTCATCTTCTTCACAGCAGCTATCTGCAAGTACAGAACAAACGAGTGAAGCGAGTAGACTGATTAATCTGGCTATTCATGAAGTTGCAGTCGGAGCGGAAGAACAATTGTCCAGTATTACACATTCAACAGAGGCTGTACTTGAAATATCGAGAGGGATGGATCAAGCTGCTTCAGCTATACAAAGTATGGCGGATTCCTCAGCAGAGGCGAACGGTAGAGCCAAGCTCGGGACCGAGGTTATATCGCAGAGCATTCAGCAGATGAATCTTATTCAACAAACCGTTGAAGAAGCTTCGAACGTGATTCACGCGTTAGAAGGTAAATCGAAGGAGATTGATGAGATTACCGTTGCTATTACAGACATTGCGAATCAGACACATTTACTCGCTCTCAACGCTTCTATAGAAGCAGCACATGCAGGTGAACATGGTCAAGGATTTGCAGTAGTAGCCTCAGAAGTGAGGAAACTCGCGGATCAGTCAGGACAGTCGGCAGAGAAAATTGGTGGACTCATTCAACAGATCCAAGCTGACGCCAATAGAGCAGTACTTGCAATGAGCCAAGGAACAAAAGTAGTTCAGCAAGGGCTTGATCAAGTACAGCAATCAGGAATCGCATTCCATGATATTGCCAATACCGTGGGAGAGATTTCATCACAATCTCATGAAGTTTCAGCTATCGTAGAACAAGTGCATGCCAATTCACACGAAACGGTGAGTATGATGGAGCGGATGACTGAGATCATACAGGAATCCTCGAACAATACGCAAAGTGTGGCCGCTTCGCTTGAAGAGCAGGAAGCCTCCAGTGAGGAAATATCGGCAGCAGTTGCTCATTTAAGCGTTATGGCTGATGAACTGCAGCTGTTAATTCAGAAATTTAAGGTATAAGGTATTAGAGAAAATGCGAAGACCCTACCGGATAAAGGTAGGGTCTTTTACTACTTATCACCATTACCATACAGTAATAATGCGGTGAATATGAATGACAGTAGTACAACGAGAAAAGAACCGACGATTTCAAGAATATTAAGGTATGGATCAACAATACCTAAGGAGTAGAATGGAATATTTTTAAGAAGGAAAAATAAAATTTTGAAAATGCCCCAAAAAACAAGGATGCGTATGGTCCATGTTCTCATGTTATTCATTTTGCCGCCTTCTTTCTCTGTACAGGTTAAACACCATTATACATATATAACCAAGTCCAGATGACACCTCTGAGGTTGATTTTAAATATGGTAATAATATGAGGTTAAAACCATATTACCCATGTATTCCTCTTGTTTAGGGGCTGAATTCACGCTTGTTAACGGCACCAATATGGAATTGCTAAAAATTTAACGGCTTTTAAATAGGATATAACTATCATATAATAGTAAATATCTTCATGTATTTCATCCAGAAAAGGTGTACGAGGTAGCTGTGTAACCTAAGCAGGAGAAGAGCTACATCTTTTCTCAAAATATTAACGTGTAAGGACGGTAAAAATGAGTAGCAAACAAACCGAAACAGACGTTATCTTGATTGGTGCCGGTATTATGAGTGCAACATTGGGAACACTGCTGAAAGAATTAGCACCGGACTGGAAAATTACAGTGTTTGAGAAGTTGGCAAGCGCAGGAGAAGAAAGCTCGAACGAATGGAATAATGCGGGTACGGGGCATGCTGCTCTGTGTGAGCTTAATTACACGGCAGAACGACCGGACGGAACCGTAGATATTAGCAAGGCTATTAAGGTGAATGAACAGTTCCAAGATTCAATGCAGTTCTGGTCTTATCTTGTAAATCGTAAGCTTATTCGTAAACCGCAAGACTTCATCATGTCATTGTCTCATATGAGTTTAGTACATGGAGTGAAAGATGTAGCATTTTTGAAAAGACGTTTTGACGCGATGTCCCAAAATCCTCTGTTTCAAGGCATGGAGTTTTCCGACGACCCGAGCAAACTGAAGGAATGGATTCCGCTCATTATGAATGAACGGACATCGAGTGAACCGATCGCAGCAACAAAAATAGACACAGGAACAGACGTTAACTTTGGTGCTTTAACACGAATATTATTCGAGCACTTAAAGAAGAAAAAGGTCGACATCCGTTACAAGCACAGTGTTGAAGATATGAAGCGTAACAGCAATGGTTCGTGGGAACTGAAAGTACGAAATGAAAGCGGTAATATTGAACGCCATACCGCTAAATTCGTCTTTATCGGTGGAGGAGGAGGAAGCCTCCCTCTACTTCAGAAATCGGGTATTCCTGAAGGAAAGCATATCGGAGGATTCCCAATCAGTGGGTTGTTTATGTCATGTAACAATCCAGAAGTTATCGCGCAGCATCACGCCAAAGTATATGGCAAAGCTAAGGTTGGAGCGCCTCCAATGTCTGTACCGCATTTGGATACAAGATTTATTGATAATAAGAAATCATTACTCTTCGGGCCGTTTGCAGGTTTCTCACCGAAGTTCTTGAAGACGGGTTCGATGTTTGACCTTATTGGCTCCGTTAAGCCGAATAATGTGTTCACCATGCTCGCGGCAGGTGCTAAGAACCTTTCATTAACCAAATACCTTATCCAACAAGTGCTGTTGTCTAAGGAAAAGCGCATGGAAGAGCTACGTGAGTTCATTCCCAACGCTAAGAGTGAAGACTGGGATTTAGTTGTGGCTGGACAACGTGTACAGGTAATTAAGGACACGACCACGGGTGGTAAGGGTACGCTTCAATTCGGTACAGAAGTGGTCAGTGCTTCTGACGGCTCGATTGCAGCATTGCTTGGTGCTTCACCAGGAGCCTCTACTGCCGTTTCGGTTATGGTTGAGGTTATCCAGAAGTGTTTCCCACAACATTTAAAGTCATGGGAGCCTAAGATAAAAGAGATGATACCTTCTTACGGCGTATCTCTCGTGGATGATCCCGAGTTGATTCGAGAAATTCATACTTCAACGACGAAGGCTCTTGGTCTAAATGGCAAATTACCATTACAGATTGCACGCTAAATACGTGTTAGACAAATAAGATTTAATATTAGGGCTTTTCCTCTTGGGAAAAGCCCTTTTTGGTATGAAGAAGAATGCAGTATGAGATTCAGTTTGAAACCAAAGCCTCAGTAATCATTATACAAATTGTGGTAAAATAACATGTGTTTATTTAATAGAGAAGAGAACGATTACACATAAAGGGGCGCTGAATTATATGTATCTTGTATCTCAGCCAAAGCCACTATCAGATCATCAGAAACAATTACTAGAATGCGAATATATTATTTCTTTTCCGCCAGGCTATGTCCAGTTTATGCGCCGATTCGGCGAAGGCGCCTACAGCGGGTGGATGAATGTTCATCTCCCGGATTCCGAGGTGCTTAAGCCTTTTGTGGAGTACGAGTTGTGGGAGCATGATGAGGATAGCCCAATTACAGCGCAGCAGATTGGAGAATGTATAGCAGTAGGCACCACCGTGGACGGGGATTTTCTGGCGGTGCATCCCGAGGTGGAGCAACTACTCTGGTTGCCTCGCCACTCCGACCATATAATGGCGCTAACGTTACAGATGCAGCAGCTGGATGACGACATGGGTTATGTCACTGTTTTGAATGATATATACCGACAGTCGTATGGATGTGTCCAAGAAACACCTATGTATTATGAGCCATGGTCAGGATCACGGAATCACCTCTTTTTACGTTTGCCACCTGGGAAGAATGAGTTATCACTACCGGTGCTGGCTAACATGTGCCAGGAGGAATTCGCACCGGATTTATCTATTGATACAGAGTATACTTGCTACCTGTTCTATCAGAGCCTAGGCGGGTATGTAAGGTTTAATTATGCCAATCAGCAAGAGGTGGCTATTATGTATGAGCAGGAAGTACAAGAAGTGTTTGATGTTATGAAGAAGTGGCTCTTGATGAAGGGCTGTGAAAGGTACAGTACATAGAGTAGGAGTGTATACAGGATGATTAATCTGAAAGATATCGGGAAGTTCGAGACGCTACCAGAAATCGGGATGCATATCTACAAAAACAATATTTCAGAGTTACAGGCTGCAATTGAAGCGGGATGGGATATAGAAGAGAGAATCACGCTAAGTGAGCATACAAGTTTAAGTCCACTCGATTTGGCGCTCATATGTCAGAAATTCGATGTGATTAGGTTGCTTGTGGAGCAAGGCGTTAACTTGAATGTTCCTCAGAATCCGTCATTCTTAAGAGCAGTACGCTACTGTAATGACAAGATCATTCGATATGTTGTAGATCACGACGCCAGAATGGATATGCACAATCACGTCGGATCAAATGCATACTCCCAAGCCTACTATGGTAACAAGAGCAATATTCCACTCATTCATGAGCTGGGATTAGATATCAAGCTGCATGGCGGTGAGGTATTGCGTCAAGCCGTGTCCAATCATGATATCAAGACCATAACGTATTTACTCGATCATGGAGTAGACATTAATTATAATCAGCCGGACATGGTCTATCCTTACCGAGCGACCCCTCTAACCGTTGCAGCAAGAATGGGAAATCAAGCGATGGTGCTATTTTTAGTTGAACGCGGCGCAGACATCACTCTAGCAGAGAAGGACGGCGAGCGAGCCTATACCATTGCTGTAAGCAATAAGGATAAGGTTATGGCAGACTACTTAAAGTCGCTGGAGCCACCAGCGTTTCATGATATAGAAAACAGAAAATATGAACTGAGAAGATATAAGCTAAATGACGAGCTTGTCCGCTTTCTTTCCGGAGATAATCTACGGCTAGAGCTCTCCGATAATGAATATGACATCCGGTATATCGATTTTTTCACCTTGAGCGATACGATCGAGATGAAGATTGGTCGGCAAAAGTTGCTGCGTTTATCCGCCAATATCGACAATTATTCGGATCTGCTGTTGGTGTGGAACCCGAAGAAGAAGGGAATGATCGGCTGTTATGACGTGGAGCATGAGACGTATGCCGATCTATGCAGCTTTACACAATTTCTCAAACAGCCAGAAGTGTACCTGATTCAGTTTCTTGAGGGAGAGTTGTAAACGATCTAAACTTAAGTTTTCCATGATCGTAATACTTTCGCCCTGTTGGCTTGCTCTGAAGTATGGGATGATCAGTGCATCAAAGTTCGGTTATACGGACTTGGATCTTTGACCTTCAGGCTATTGTGATCCTTCCTTCTATCTAAATTGGTGCATGAATTTAGGGATATGGCTTTCCTGGACTCTTTTTATGATGATCAATACGATCTACTTACGAAGAGCGAATAAACTAATAGTTAATGAACAATCTGGGCCAGATCAACTCTCGAAGTCTTTTTTGGCAACAGCGATGAAAAATATAGAAACACTTGGATTTACGTTGTCCCATGAATTATTGAAAGTCATGCGCACTTTACCCAAGGATCATTTTGAAGTGTTATACAATCAACTTATTACAAATTTAAAGGTGATGGTAGGCGCGCATGTAAAGTATAAGCCGATGTATCCAGACTTCCCTGTGCAGGTGATGGATGCCGATGAAGCGGAGTTGTATCTAAATGCGATATATCATTATTGTACTTGTGACTTGCCTGCGCATCTGTCGGCAGAGAGACCTCCACTACAAGATAAGGTCAAACTGAAAGTGATTAATCTTGGAAGTGTCGCGGAGTTTCACACCATGATACGCCAACTTATAGAAGCTAAAGTATCGATCTCACAGACTGATAAAGAGGATATTGATGCGGCGATCGAGTGGGTGAACCCAGACGATCTGGATGATATTCTTCCATCGGAAATTCCGTTCAAGGAGAATGTGGGCTTCGTAGTAGCTTCATTATTGAAGCATGATAAGGCAAATTTAAATCGGGTTGGAAGTTACTTCAAGACGGCGACGGATGTACTTCGTCTGGCTGTAGCCTGGTCGGATGGCGATGTCAGTCTGGCTGAGGCCATACGCTTCCGTAAATTTAAGCGGTCCGAGAGACGATTATTACTCGGATTGCTAGAGCAGTGCCATTCCATTACGGAGGATATGTTGAGATATAAGGATCGTTGGATTCGATTAGGTGAAATACTACATCCTTCAGAGTATAAGCATCGCTTTAAGCGCTGTGAGGAAGCTTTCGATATTTTGCGCAATAACAAACCCTTTGCGACCTACAATGGGAGTGTGGAACTGGCATTCCAATATGATCAGGTCTGGACCTTAATTGATCTATTGATGAAGCGTCCGGGTGAGTATGCAAGAAGATTGGATCAGTTATTGCGATCAACTGAGCATACGGAGTACGTTGTGCTTGCATTCGGTGAAGTGGCTGATCAAGTATCCACACCTGTGTTATTGCAAGTGAAGAATCATTTTACCCGCCGTCAAAAGTCTAGCAAGCCTGAGGATTTGCGCGTCTTTTTCCCGAAAGGAAATGTTGCCAAGGCCTTTGCTATCCCTAATACACTTCCTGAGATTCAGGAGGAAGCATGTCAGGACATCGTGCAATTATGCGAGCAGGTGCTCATCAAGCGGTTCTCTGAGCTTCCGCCTCTGGGTAAGGTTTATGTGGATGAACATTTGAAGGACTATCATGTGCCATTCTCGCAAAGATCGGCTAGCAAAGCGCTGCATACGATTGTTCGCGGAAGTCGTGTGCCGATGGCAGAGGGAGACACGATTCGATTCTTCAACTGGTGGAGAGAGGGGGACGTGAATGGCGAGCATACAGGCCGCGTAGATATTGACCTTTCTGCCGTGATGTATGATCAAGATTGGAAGTATGTTGAGCATATTTCTTACACGAACCTGCGATCTTCCCATTACCAAGCCATCCATAGTGGAGATATCGTGTCTGCGCCACAAGGAGCATGTGAATTCATCGATCTGCATATTCCATCTATCATCCGTCATGGCGGACGTTATATTGTAACGAGTCTACATTCCTTTACGGATCAGCCGTATTGTAATCTTCCAGAGTGCTTCGTAGGTTGGATGATGCGCAAAAAGCCTGGATCTGGGGAAATATTCGAACCTTCAACGGTAAGTAATAAGATCGATGTCGCCGCTGATTCGCAGATTGCCATTCCTGTCATTCTTGATCTGGTAGAACGTACCGTGATCTGGACAGACCTATCTCTCACGAGACATCCTGATTACTATAATAATGTGGAGGGGAACCAGAAAGGGATGGTCCTGATTGGCAAAGCCATGACGAATCTACGGAAGCCAGACTTGTACGATTTGTTCATGCTTCATTCCAGGGCAAGAGGGGAGATTGTTGATACAGCCGATCAGGCGGATATCATATTTTCCGTGGAGAATGGAGTTACTCCATTTGATATCGAGCTCATTATGAGTGAATATATAGTATGAATGATCAAGAGGGCGTGATCTAGTGAATCCATTTACTTCAAGAGTGATTGATATTATAAAGAGTATCCCACCCGGCTATGTCATGACATATGGTCAAATCGCTGGAATGGCTGGAAGCCCAAGAGGAGCGAGGCAGGTCGTAAGAATTCTGCATTCCATGAGTAGCGCATATGGGCTACCATGGCATCGGGTCGTGAATGCTAAAGGGGAAATTGCAATCAAGGATGATGAGTCTCGCTTTAAGCAGACGATTTATCTAAGTGATGAAGGGGTTATACCCGGTAAAGATGGCTTGATTGATCTTGAGAGATATCGATATGTACCGGTTGATATGAGCGAACGATAAAAAAAGATAGAAAGAGCGCTAAGCTCTTTCTATCTTTTTTGCGTTACATGCTACTCAATAATTTTGGATGCTACGGCTGCTAAGTCCATAATATCAATTACATTGTCATGGTTCAGATCATATTTCTTCACTTGTTCCCAATCTGGGCTAGATGATGTCTTACCGTAGTGGGCGGCTACAATGGCAAGATCCCCGATACTTACCTTGCCGTCATTATTAATGTCTTCTGGACGTTTGGTAATCACAGATGCTTTAAACTGCTCAAGGGCTTGCTGCAATGCTTCAATAGCGGAAAGAACCTGCGCTTGAGTTGCATTGGCGTTGTTCATAACTTCTTGAGCAGCATCAATTGCTGACTGAAGCCGTAGCTTCGATCCTGCAGGATACTGACCTGTCTGAGTGCCTTCAACAGCTGTATCATGTACCTTTTTCGCTTCAAGGATCAGGTCATTCAATTGTGATTTATCTGCAACAATTGGATCGATGTGAATAGGGAAGGAAGACAAGGCAATCTGCGTTTCGACGCCCTCCTGGTTTGCCACGGTTGCATTTGTGACGGAGAGTACTCCGTCTGTTGGTTCTGCTGTGCTTTTTGCCTTAAAAATAAGCTCAAGTAGCTGTTCGTTACCTGTAATGCCCTGTTCAGCCCCTAGACTTCCTGCAATAAAACGAAGCTTACCCGGTGTTTTGGAATCCGTATTGAGTAAGCTTACTCCTTCCAATAATGAATCGGCCGATACAAACTCCATAATTTCCGGATTGTAGTCCATAGAGATGTCCTCTGCAAATACAGAATCTGTGATATTTCCAACTCCTAGTTGCACCGTGAAGTTTTCCCCTGCCTTGACGGTATCCTCCCCTGTCATCACGACAGTTGGTACCTTTGGAATTGCTGTGGAAGTGACCGTGAATTCTCTGATGATGACCCAATAGGTCTGTGCATTCGTTACTCGAATTCGAACAAATCTGGCTTTTTGATTGTCTACCGGAACACTGACTTCAGCTTTCTCCGATAGATCAGCGAGCTTAATCCAGTTGGCTCCATCTACGGAATATTCAAGAACACCCCGACGGATGTAGTCGTTCATACTGCCACTCTTACCCATAAGCACTTGTACATTGGATACGTTCCGAATTTCATTCAGATCAACCCCGGCCACATCTCCTACAGCGGGACTGTTATCGCTCCAGAAATACGTATTCAGGTTACCGTCGAGCATTTTATCAGGCGTATTCGTCTGGTATGTCCCCATCGTTACAATCGGAAACGGAGTTGATGTTCCAACACCAAGCCAAGTATCGTTCTCACGAACTGCACGTGCGAAGAAGTCGTCAAACACTTTATTTGCCTTGGCCTTTGTAATTAATTTGATCTCGGACGTCAGTTTAGATAATTCAGTTCTATGCTGTGCGGACTGCTGCTTACTATTGCGCTTTTGAGACAATATCATCTGAGTTGCTTCGACGCCTGCTTTTCCATACAGTTCATATTTCTTCAAATAATGCTCAGTTTCTTTAATAAAATTGGCATTATTTAAGCTACTGCGCAGAATAGAAGGGGCCTGCTCTAGCTTAGTGAATTCGGAAGTGAGCTGGTTTGCTACATTGGTTAAGCTTCCACCACCAATAAATGTACTCCAGAGGTTATCGATTAAAGGGGATAGGGTCAGTGCTTCCTTAGCATTAAGCGGTGACGAGTAGTTGTTCTCTGCAAAAGTCTTCAGTGCATTCGCGGCATCTCCACCGAATCTCTTAATGCTGAGCGCCCAAGATGTTTCAGGATTGAATGTTTTCGGATTCCACATATAATCAGCAATTGTAAAGAGCGAAATTTTAGATGCCTCTGCCTCATTCATCGGATTGGAAGTTAGGCCAATAATTCCATGATCAGCAAGCCCTGCATCACGGTTGTATAGTGGACCTAAGAAAAGTCGATCCCGTGCGTAGTCATTCACCGGATAGTTATCCCAGACTAGTAGATCGTGCTTATAAATAGCTTTGGCCTTATCGACATCGGATACAGAGATTCCAGCAGGTACTACGGCAGGTCCCGTCCACTGGACAATAATGCTTGGATCAACGAGCGTAGCAAAGCGGTTAATATAAGCGGTTGTTGTAATATTTGAATAATCGGTTGGAACGGTAATCAGACGGTGTGCGCCTGGATGGGTGTCGATAAACTCTTTTTTGAAGCGATTGAGGAGGAATGCTTGTGCCGCGGCTACAGGATTTGTATCGCTGTTGAACGCCGATCTATCCGCGCTACACCGAAGTGATTTTTCAATGTCGTCGAGGAATAGAGCAAAGGATCTTATGCCAATATCCCACATGGCTTGTGCTTTATCCTTAAGCGCTTGGAAGTCAGCATCGCTTGAGAAGCAGACGGTGTTACCTGGAGAAATTGCGAATGCCAATTCCACATGATTCTGCTGAGCCTTTTGTACAAGTTCAGAGATCTGCGCTAATTTATCCGCAGGGTAAGGAACACGCCATTGTTCCCGGTGGTAGGGATCATCTTTGGGCGCATAGATGTACATATTCATCTTCTGTTGTCCATAGAAGTCAAGCTGGCTAAGTCGGTCCTGATGGGACCAAGGATCACCATAAAAGCCCTCTATAGATCCACGCCACTCCATTTTTGGCCAGTCTATGACGGTAACAGCAGGGATGGTATGTGCTGAATCTTTAGGTGTAATAATCTGGCGGAGCGACTGTGCTGCATAGAAGGTTCCGGTTGGTGTACTGCCTGAAAGTACAATTTTTTTGTTTCCACTTTGATCTGCTCCAGAAGCCAAGACGTAACCATCCTCTTTCAGATCAGCAGGAAAGGAAACTCCTAATGCTTCAAGAGCGGAGACTGTAGCTTCGTTTTCTTGTGGCCCACCGACCCATACATTCACTGGCGAACTCGGTGCCTCGTTGTCTGTTACACGCTTAATACTCTGCACTCCTGCATCTCGTAAAATGCCTTCAACGGTTTGTATAGCTGCTGAATCGGTCTTACTCCCTGTGACCAGCCCTACCTCCGTCGGTATGCTGAATCCGTCGCCCTTCCATTCAACAGACTGTGGAATTGGAGAAATTGGAGGAGCTTCACTCGTTGAAGTGTTTGCTGCTGCCCGGGCTACAGTTGGCGTAAAGATGGGAATGGCCAGCGTAATTGCAAGTGCCACGCTAATCAGTTTAAATGTACTTTTGCCAGCCATAGATGGGAGCGAAGTCATTTTCATTAACCACATCACCTCTTCTGAAGAATTTGAAAAGCTGCGAGACTTGTTTCTGTTAGTTCCTAAAATTCTGTACGTGAAAGTCTGTGAGTAACATCATATAGACCCGTAGTAGATCTCATACTCATCTGACAAAAGATCTTATAAAAAGCCATGAGTCAACAATACAGGTAACAGTACATATCCCAATCGAAACAAATATTGTAATTATATGTAAATTAAATCAGTAAACCATTTATTGCCACGTATAGCATAGTGAATCGTGCATATGAATTTGAAAGCGAATACAAATTTTAGAAGGGAGGTCAGATGTATTACGAATTTCGTATGAATCTCTTAATTTCAAGCAGCACATTATGTACGAGGAGGCCTGTAATGGAGACTAGAAATCATCTTTATGTACGTATTTTGTCTTCGGTTATGTTTCTTTCCCTACTTGCTTTTGTGATAACGCCAGGAGCTTACGCTGCAGTGGACGGAGATGGAACAGATGTCGTCAATGAGAATTATGAAGCTCAGCTCAGCTTACAGCCACTCGCTCCGGCTTTCAGGGTGAAGACACTTCTGGAATGGTCACCTGATGATGATCCGGATGCAGAACTAAACCGCTCAAGTGTCCCTCTGAATAAGAATCGGTTCAAAGGGCATCAGGTGAACCCACTTGCTCATCCAGAGGCTGGCATTACTTCCGCTGCGATTACGACATGGAATCATGATGAGGCAAGCTCTGTCGGTGGCAATGAGTTTAATGTGTATGCTTTTGATAATTGGCAACTGCTTGATTCATATATTTACTGGGCTGGAACGAACGAGGGGATTTTCGCAATACCGACACCGGATATTGTGGACGCGGCCCATCGTAATGGTGTGCCTGTCTATGCAACCGTGGGCTTTCCGTGGGGGCCTGGATCTCCAGCAGCTCTTGCTGAAATCGTAGCCTTTACACAGCAGAATACGGACGGTACATTTCCCGTAGCAGACAAAATGATTGAGGTTGCTGAATACTTTGGCTTTGATGGTTATTTCATGAATCAAGAAACATATGGCGTTAACAAAGCTACTGCTGAACGAATGAATGAAATGATGCGCTATGTTAAGCGGAAGTCAGACATTCGATTCGGCTGGTATGACGCCCAAGATAATAACGGAAACGTGTCGCATCAGAATGCGGTTAACAGCAATAACGATATGTATGTGAAGCCAGCGGCAGATGGCAAATATGCGGTGGATGAGTTCTTTATGAACTATAACTGGGGTGTTAATCAGATTAATACAACGGTTGCTACGATGAAGAGTCATAACCGTGATCCCTTTGATGCTTATGCAGGTTTTGAAATTCAACAAAACTCATACAACACGAGAGTGAATACCGGACCGCTTCTGGATGAGAAGAAACAGCCGAAGGTATCCATTGCTCTATATACACCGAACTCGACCATGGGTTTAGCGGCTAACCCTGCTGACTTCCATGAGAAAGAGAAATATTTATGGACAGGACCACAAGGTGATCCAACCCTTGCAGATGACTCTGCGAACTGGAAAGGGATGGCTCGATTTATTACAGATTCGTCTGTAATTGAAGGAATGCCTTTTACAACCAACTTTAATAGTGGGCATGGCAAACAGTATTTTGTGGATGGGAAATTGTCCAGCTCTCAGGAGTGGAATAACCGTTCCGTACAAGATATTATGCCAACATGGCGTTGGTGGGTTCGTAGTGAAGGCAGCCGAATAAATGTATCCTACGACTTTGATCAAGCTTACAACGGAGGAAATTCCCTGAAATTCAGCGGTACATTGAGTCCTAATTCTAAGAATGACACACTGCTCTACAGCACCAAGCTCCAAGTAACAGACCAGACGAAGGTGCAAGTGGTCTATCAGAATCCATCAGGTGCCGATGTTTCTTTAGGCGTGGCGTACAGTCAAGATTATTCACCGGATCAGATGAAGCACTATGTATTGCCTGAGACCGGCCAGGGATGGAAGAAGGCGGTTATTGATCTGGGAGAGGAAGCTGGGCAAACGATTTATGCGCTAAGCCTTAAAATCAGTAACTCGGATAAGTTAGAGAATGCTGCAATTCATTTGGGGCAATTATCGGTGTATCAATCCAAGTCAGCGATCCTATCAGCTCCTAAGGATGTAAAGGTCTCAGAGCAATTGGTGAAGAGCGCACTGAATGCAGAAGCTCGGATTCAATGGTCTGCGCAAAATGAGGTACTGCATTATGAAGTCTATCAAAAGAACGCCGATGGAGTTCCAGCACTCATAGGTGTGACACCTAGTCATTATTTCTATACTTCGAATATATCCAGAACAACGGCCAATGCTTCAGAGGACAATATCACTACGCTCGAAATTGTACCTGTGAACCAGGACTATGTTCGCGGTAATGGGGCGGAGGTTGCTTTTAACTGGGGAATCGATTCAGATGCAAGTGAAGTGGATCATAATCCTCCTTCACCCAATGTCGCGCTCAATGCCAAGATCACCAGTATCTCATTCGAGAACGCAGCAGAACCTGCCTCGAAAGCATTGGATGGAACAGCTACGGGTAACAGTAAATGGGCAGCAACGAATAAAAGTAATGGTTATATGTCAATTGATATTGGCGAGTCCAAAACGATACGCCGCTGGCGGGTAGAGCATGCCGAATACGGCGGAGAAGCAAGCAATATGAACACGATTGATTTCGAACTCTTATACAAGGATGGAACAGGAAACTGGGTGAGTGCCAAGCGAATTAAAGATAATAAAAAAGCAGTAACTGACGTGGTTCTAGATGAACCTATTACGGCTCAGGAATTCAAACTACAAGTGTATAACAGTGGATCATCGCCTTGGGGAGCTATACGTATTTATGAGTGGCAGATGTTCGAAAGTGCTTCACTCCCTAAGACGGAAAATATTATGATGCATTTTGTAACAGCGCAGAACAATACAGGTCCGAAGGATAGGGTTGTTATTGAAGGAGTCCGAAAAGGGCAAACCGTTCGATTATACAAATCTTTGGATACTAAAGAGGTTCTGGCTGAACAGCTGGCCGAGGAAAATGGAGCGATCACATTTGAAGCTCTAGATTTCGGCCCTGAAGCGGGCAGGATTTATTACACCGTTCAAAGTGATGGTCTAGGTGAGAGTCTCAGGTTTAGTAAAGCTTACCTAGCAGAGCTTGTTGTAGAAGCAGGAGAGGTTATCTCACAATCAGGGATGACGGCGGTCGCTACCAGCTCCGAAGAGGGGCATGAACCAGCCAAGGCGCTAGATGGTGATCCAGCCACAACGTGGCATACGACATTAACACCCGCACATTTACCAGAGTCCATTACACTGGACTTAGGTGGAAGCTATGATGTGAACGAATTGAAGTATCTTCCGGGTTCAGAAACGGGTGATGGATTAATTACCAAGTACAATATCTACGTTAGTACCGATGGAGTTAGCTTTACCAAGGTAGATAGCGGAATGTGGGAAGCGGATGGTCAAGAGAAGAATGCTATATTCCAAAAGACAAAGGCAGCTTATTTACGCTTAGAAGCTGTTCAAGGTGTAGGTGGTGTAGCCTCGGCTGCAGAACTAAATGTGTACCATGTGCCGCCTCACAGCGTAGACCGTGCTGAAACTACACTATCTTCTCCAAGTAGTGTTAAGTCAGGTGAGGACTTTACCGTTCAAGTGGGGTTACGTGAGGTGAAAGAAAGTATTTATGCGCTCGATATTCTTATGGATTACGACGCCAATCTGTTGGAGTTTGTATCGGCAGAGCCCATGAAGGAAGGCGTTGGTCTTATTGAGACAGTAAAGGATACCGCTGGCAAGCTTCGATTCATCATGGCGAGCTCAGGCGCATCACATGCAATTGCATCGGATGTCGAGCTGTTAGAGATAACATATAAAGCCAAGACGGTGGAGCAATCGGTTAAGGCATTGGTATCTGTGACGAATACCACGATGGGTGATAACACGGGAGCGGAAACGAAGGCGACTCCATCATCGACTGAGGTTGAGATTACGGCAGATAATATAACTCCGGAACCTTCAGGTGATATAAACCATGACGGTAAGGTAAGCATCGGAGATCTCGCAATGATTGCCGCTAACTATGGCAAGACTTCGGATAGTGCGGATTGGGTACAAATTAAGCATATGGACGTAAACAGCGACGGTAAGATTGATATCTTGGATCTGAGTTTCGTGGCTCGTAAAATTTTAGAATAGAAGAGTGTATTTACGGTAAAGGGCACCCCGGGGGTGTCCTTTACCTGCTTATAGTAGGAGCAAAATGTCTGTATTATGAACACGAATATAGCTTAACCGGCGATTTGTCAGGGCATCATGTGGAGAGTGCCATGCTGGAAATGGTATAATCTCAAAAAGGCTTAAAGCCAGCATTTTGTTAAATGCTCAAGTAGGAGGCAGGAATAATGCGAGATGATCTGTTAGAACAGCTCGATACGTGGCATGAAGAGGATCAGTTTGATGAGATCGTAGATGCAATTATGGAAATTCCAGCAGAGGACCGAGATTATGTGCTGATTAGTCATTTGGGACGAGCACTGAATAATCTCGAGCGCTACGAAGAGGCCGTTGAACAGTTCTTGACCATTGCGGAAGAGGGTAAAGATGATCCGCTTTGGCATTACCGTATAGGATTGGCCTATTACTATCTGGATCAGTATGACGAAGCGCAGCAAGCATTTGAGGCCGCTGATCAATTAGATCCAGGAGATGAGGATACGTTAGAATTTCTGGAGTGGATTGCAAGCAAGAAGGAAGGGGATGCAGAAGAAGATGAGGAAGAAGCAGAAGAATCACGTGAATCTGCTGAAACCGTAGTAAGTGTGCATCCCATTCATTTTGATACAGACTTTGACTTCACGAACTTCTGGGATGATAGTGAACATGCGTTAGAGCATTATGTTTCGAATCCGCCTTCAGATGAGCTGGTTGCTTCTATAGAGGAAGAGCTGGTGTTTAAACTGCCATCTTTCTATGTAAATATGGCTAAAGAGCATAACGGCGGGGTGCCTCACAACAGATGTTTCCCTACAACCAATGCAGTTGAAGGGGCGACGCACATTACGATTTCTGGTATTCATGCTATTGGGCGAGAGAAGCGTCATTCGCTCTGTGGTAAAGAAGGAAGTCGACATGTCATTGAGAATGGTGGGTATCCTGAGATCGGGGTAGTCATCTGTGATTGTCCATCCGAGTCTGCGGTGGTAATGCTTGATTACCGTGAATCTGGAAATGATAGTGAACCCGAAGTGGTTTATGTAGATCAAGCCAATGGTTATACCATTACCAAGCTGGCCCCGAGTTTTGAAGCATTTATTCGTGGACTAGTAAGAGAGTAGTATGTCAATTGATATTTACCGTTATCCAAAGAAAGGCATCCGCTTTTGTAGCGAATGCCTTTCTTTTTTTTGGGGGGGAGCGAATGGTCTAACAACATAGACAATACTACGATTTCTATATCCTAAACTTAGGCTATTAATTATTGTAAGCGATTTCATATTTTGTTATATACGTTACCAAAGATTTATACATACTTGTAAAATCACAAGCTTTATATAATAAAGTCGCACCAAATAAAAGGTGTTCAAACGAAGAGCAAACCATGAAGAGGAGGTGAAGTAACTCGTTGGTCAGCAGAAATGTTTAAAGCAAAAATCCTAATCAAAGGAGAGGTTGTAGTGAAGAACAAGGTTTCCATATTTCTTATTTGTATTATGTTGCTTACTTATATCGTGGATTTATCTCCAAAGGTATCGGCAGAATCATCCACAGATTTGACAAATGTAGCTTTGCAAGCGGTTGCAAGTGCGACGGCAGGGACAAGTCAGAATAAGATTGGCAGTGTTAATGATGGAAATATGACTATAGGATGGGTAAGCAACAATTTTACAATGCCAGCCTATGTAACACTTGATTGGGGGGTGAATCTGGTCACCACGAGTAAAATTTCAATATCCGCCAATTTTGGTCCCAGACAAGGGATAAAGACGATGGACCTTGAATTTTTTGACGGTCAAACCTGGCAGATAGCGAAAGCAGATATTACGCTTTACTGGACGAAAAATGAACAAGCTGCTGAAACATTAGATATTACTTTTCCAGAAATTAAAACGAGTAAGCTTCGTATTAAGGTAAAATCCGCAGCACAGACATGGAGTGGATATGCGATTATGGAATGGCAGGTATGGGGGAAACTTGATTACTCAGCCAGCAGTGTAGCCGGATCTATTACAAGCATTAAGAAGCCAAGCCGAGGTCAGTTGGTGCTTGATCTTCCAGCTGTACCTGAGGGATTCGCTGTTCAGATCCATTCGTCTGACCGGGAAGATATCCTCGCTTTAGATGGAACGATTTCACCTACATCAAGTGACGAGAAAGTTTCCGTTGTGCTCGAAGTCATTAAGCTTGCAGATCAGACCAAAGCTAACACAGTAGCCCTTCAGGTTCTGATACCAGGTAAACCACCTGAGAACTATTCGATTACGTTACCTAAAGAAGATACAACAAGCATTATCAAAAATCCGGCGATGGGTTGGGTATTGTATGTTGAGGAATTTGGCGGTGGCGGAAATACGATGGTCAATATGGATGCACAGACGTATTGGGATACGGTTGATCCGCATATAGATGCTGCGAGTATACTTTATATTCGAGTACCATGGTCTCGGATGGAGCCATCCGAAGGGCAATACGCATGGAATGTGGATGAGAACTATAAAAAGTTAGTGAAAATGGCTCACGACCGCAATATAAAACTTGCTTTCCGCGTTGTCATAGACAGCCAAGATGTACATATGCAGGCGACGCCGCAGTTCGTGTTTGATGCAGGTGCAAGAGGGGTTCCGACCGCTTCTAACACTAACTTCAAGACACCGATTGTCACTGACCTAATTTTCAGAGAGAAATTTGAGAACTTCGTTCGGGCATTTGCAGAGGAATACGATGATCCTAGTATCGTAGATTTTGTTGATGGTGGCGGTATGGGCTACTGGGGTGAAATGTACACCTTTAGTCACAGCATGACGAAGGCAGAGAAAGACAACACGTTTAAATGGATCGTCAACTTATATGCAGATAACTTTAAAAAGGTATTGATTGGCCAACAAGACGCAAGCAGTTTTGATTGGGCATTACAAGATTGGGCTTATGAAGAAAAAGGCTTCATACTTCGTAGAGATAGCTATGGCAGTCCAGTATATTTTGATCAAACGCAAAAAGATCGAATTGTAGCCCGTTTTCCGGCAGTACCGGTATTTGCGGAGAATTGTTATCAGAACTTCGTATCCAGAGCTTCCTCCTGTGATGGTCAGAATAAGCCGATTCGTAACATGTTAACTAGGGTGGTTAACGATGCGCTGTACACGCATGCTAATACTCTGGATTTGAGGCATCCGGAGGATGTCATCGAATTCTCGGTGAATCATCCCGAATTGGTGGAGAAGTTCGCCCTGCAAGGTGGATATCGCTTTGTCTTGAATGAGGCAGTCTATCCAGCCACGCTGAAGCCTGATACGCCCTATAAGATCTATCATTCGTGGAAAAATACGGGTGTAGGTAAATTGCCTAACGATCTGCCGAATTGGGGTCACAAATACAAAGTTGCCTTTGCACTGCTAGATCCAGAAACCCAGCAACCTATATCTATGAGTTTTGATAAGGCAGAACCAGCTGACTGGATCAAAGGTCAAGATTATAGCTACACTGGAGATTTTGAAATCAGCGATGTTCCGGATGGGACATATGATTTGGCTGTGGCGATTGTAGATACCACAAACAACAATAAGCCAGCCATAAAGCTTGCTGTTGAAGATCGGATGACGAGTACCGGTTGGTATGCGCTTGGTGAGGTGAAGACTTCTTCCATCTCTACACCAGCAGAGACGAAATCAACACTGTCTGCTGCCAGCAGTACCGTGCAGTCGGGTAAGGAGTTTCATGTTAACTTCGGAATGCGAGATGTGACACAGCATGTATATGCGCTTGATACCTCAATGGACTATGACGCCAATCTTGTAGAGTTCGTATCTGCAGAGTCAGCGAGGGAAGGCGTCAACCTCGTAGAGTTGGTGAATAATACGCCAGGCAAGCTGCGATTCATCATGGCCAGTACAGGATCGGCCAATGCGATTACATCGGATGTACAGCTGCTGAATCTAGTCTTTAAGGCAAAGACAGTAGAGCAGCCGGTTGAAACTATTTTATCCGTGACGGATATGACGATGGGCGATGATACGGGAGCAGAAACAAAAGGCGCCCCATCTACGATCAACATTCAGATCAGGCCAGAAACAGTACCTCCGGTTAACTCAGGAGATGTTAACAATGACGGTAAGGTGAGTATCGGAGATCTAGCCTTAGTAGCCGCAAATTATGGTAAAAATTCGGCAAGTGCAGATTGGGAACAAGTAAAGCATATGGATCTAGATAAGGACGGCAAGATTGATATCTTAGACCTTAGTTTTGTAGCACGTAAAATCGTGAGTGAACAATAGCTTAATAAAGGAATAAAGGGCACCCTTTTGGGTGTCCTTTATATTTAGTAAATGAAGTAGATTGGTTTGACCTAAGCTTTGGAGCGTTTTTAGCTGCATCGTATCAGAGATCTCGGACAAGGGCACAATTGAAAATATTGGAGCATTGGATATCAGGAGGTCAAGATTTTGAAGCAATGGTCAAGCGAAATTGAGATTAATCGTCCCATTGAGAAGATATGGTTGTACTTGGATGGTCCGCTCGAACAGATGCGAAAGATTATGCCGCAGATGATAGAGAATAAGCCAATTAGGCTTAAGGATGATGTGGTGGGCAGTATTTACCGCCAAAGATACAATGACGGCAAACGTACCAAGGAATATGATGTCCATGTGCTAGAGTATTCCAATCATCCAAATAATAAAAAACTGAAAATTGGATTTACCCTTTCCAATAGCTTTGAGATCACGGCTTTGTATGAGCTACATCGTATAGATGACCAGAAGACTAGGCTTAGATATACGGCAACTCATAAAGCATTGAAGTGGTTATTGAAACTGTTCATGATATTTACAACAGATAAGGTTGTAGTAACTTTTTTGGAAAGGGTAAAAAGAGTCGCTGAGTCTGGGGCGAACTGAAAAAGGGCATTCCCATTACGGGAGTGCCCTTCTGTGCTCAGCGGAAATGCTAGCATATGATATTCGTACTCTTCATCATGACTTACTCTTGATAAAATACCTTGGACTGAAGTAACTGCAGGGCGCGGTTGATCTCCTCCAGTTCTTCTGGGGAGGTATCGCTCAAGCGGCTTAAGAATCGGCTGCCAATCCGCTGAAAGGCTTCGTTCATCATTGCCTGTCCTGCTTCGGAAAGTCGTATGAATTGTTTGCGGCGATCCTCAGCCACATCAAACTTCTCACATAGATTCTTCTCCGTAAGCTTCTTCAGCTCACGACTCGTGTTCGGCATCGATATATGCTTACACTCACTAATCTGACTCAGGGTTACGGGCTGGCTAACCGCAATATACTCCAAAATGCTATATTGAACGGGCGTAATGTCATCTGGTTTAATGTCTTTGGTTAAATCATAAGTCACTTCATGCACAGACGTTATAAAGGTCAAGAATTGCTGGAAATAGGCTTCCTGAGTTTTAGGGTCCACCTGCATCACCTCGTAAAGAAAAGATACCAAACTAATTATCACAACACAATTATCATTTGACAACTAATTCGAGAGGTGATACTTTTTAGTTATCAAATGATAATAAATGAGGTGGCATTAGTGAACGTCTTGGTCATTTATACGCATCCAAATCATCAGAGTTTAAGCTATGCATTTTTGGAACAGGTCATTCGAGGTAGTGGTGAGAATGCTCAGATCAAGGACATCCAGGTGCTTGATTTATATGAAGAGGGCTTTGATCCGGTTCTCGTATTTAACGAAACGAAGCGTAGAAGGGATATGCATAGTGATCCGAGACTCGAGAAGTATCGCCAGCAGCTTCTTAAGGCAGATAAAATCGTGTTCGTATATCCAATCTGGTGGGGGCGCCCTCCAGCTATGCTGCTCGGTTATATCGACCAAATGTTTGCTTCGAATTTTGCCTATAGAGATACAGGCGGGCTTCTACCAGAAGGACTATTGAAAGGAAAGTCTGTTGTCTGTATTTCTGTCATGAAGGGACCCGCGTTCTATCCGCTCTACTGGCTTCATAACGCACACAAGGTTCTCATGCGAAAAGCTCTGTTTCAATATGTAGGCATACGAAAGGTGAAATTCTTCGAATTTGGTAGCATGGAAAGTGCTAAAGGTAGACATGACAAGAAACTGAATCGAGTCTACCAATATTTTAAATCTGTAGCCAGGTAACATGCATAGAGCTAGCAAGTAAGACATGATATAGTAGATGAAAAATGATGTAAAGGGATGCTGGAGAATGAAATATAAAATGATTGTGCTTGATCTCGATGATACACTGCTTCAGGATGATGGAACGATATCTGCGGGCAATAAACAAGCATTGATGGCTGCGCAGGAAGCGGGCGTTAAAGTTGTCTTGGCTTCAGGACGCCCAACTTATGCGATGAGAGCACTAGCGGAAGAGCTGGAGTTGGAGCGCTTTGGAAGTTATATTCTCTCGTTCAACGGGGCGAAGATTATTAACTGGAAGACTCAAGAGGAACCTTTTAGTAGCACATTAACACCTGAAATGGCTCATACTCTATATCACCTGAGTGTAGAGGAAGGTGTATCTGCACTTACTTATGTGGGGGATGAGATTGTAACGGCATCAGCTAACGAGTATACGACAATCGAATCGGACATTACAGGAATGAAGATCGTAGAAGTGGAAAGCTTCGTAGACGCTGTACAGGTGCCTGTTGTTAAAGTGCTGATGGTGGCAGATCCAGAACGCTTAGTTGAAGTCGAGAAGAAGTTGAAAGCGAAAATGGCAGGGCAGCTAAACGTCATGCGTTCGAAGCCCTTCTTCCTCGAATTTACCGAGGATGGTGTTAACAAAGGAACCAGCTTGAACCACCTGATTCAGACACTTGGCATTGAACGCTCTGAGGTTATAGCGATGGGTGACGGGTACAATGATGTTGCGATGATCGAATTCGCCGGTCTAGGCGTTGCCATGGGTAATGCACCTGAGGAGATTAAACAATTAGCTGACTATGTTACGGATACGAATATGAACGACGGGGTAGCTAAGGTGGTTGAGGAGTTTATTTTAAAAGATATGGTTGTGGCAACGCAGTCCTCATATTAAATACATGATTCAAGAAAACGCCTAGCTGGGCGTTTTTTTTTGATCTCATAAAATCTAACCTTGCCCTAACTTTCCGTTCTTTATTATGAAGTCATGGATGTAAGACATAAATCAAACGGCAGGAGGATTTTATGATGAAAAGGAAAAAAACAGTAGTTGGAATTTTAAGTGCATTTATGGTGGTAGGAGCATCCGCTTCTGCATTTGCGGCAAGTGAAGGCACAGGTAACACATTAGATCAGATCTCTGCAAAAGTATCAACTTTTGTAGTGGGCACATCGGACAAGAATTATGAGGGTAAGGAACAGCTGAAGAAAGAAATTTTAGAAGACAACAATCTTTCGGTTGAAATGAAAGTGCTAGAGCCAGGAACTATGCATAACAATATGGATGGGAAAGAGATGTTAACAAAAAAGATTATTGAGGAATAATCAGTCCATGTCTTGCACCATCCTAATAAAGCCACACGATCATGTGTGGCTTTTCGTCGTACAAAGCGAGGCAAAGGCTATATATTAGTAGATGCAGGTCCATCAGTCTAGTCTTTTAGAACAGGAGGTTGTTATGAAAATATTACTCGTAGAAGATGATAATTTGTTAAATGCAGTTATTTCGAAGGGCCTCAGAAAACTTGGATATGCTGTGGATTGTAGCTTTGACGGTGAGGAAGCTTTGAGGTTATATGAAATCAATAGCTATGATTTAATTGTACTTGATTTGAATTTACCCATAATTGATGGGATCGAGGTTCTTAAAACGATTCGCCATCATGACCATGAAATGAAAGTCATTATTCTATCTGCTCGAAGTGAAGTGGAAGATAAAATTATGGGTCTTGATACAGGGGCAAACGATTATATTGTAAAACCATTTGATTTCCTTGAGCTCGAGGCAAGAATCCGTAATTTACTTCGACGTTCATTTGTACAGCAAAGCACTACTCTTACTTGTGGTCTAATTGCAGTTGAGACATCGAAGCGACTGGTTATCGCTAATGATATGCCTGTAGATTTAACAAAGAAAGAATATTCAATACTTGAGTATTTAATGAATCATAAAGATAAGGTTATTAGTATGGAGGAGATCATTGAACATATTTGGGACAGTGAAGCCGATATGTTTTCAAATACATTTAAATTTCATATTCATTCCTTGAAGAAAAAGCTATCCGTCGTGCTAGGTGAAGACGTACCGATCATAAATATTAGAGGACAAGGGTACATGATTTCCTCATCTATGGAGGGAGGGAATTGTCGATAATGAATAAACTTACGCTTCGCATGCGCATTACTGTCCTTGTCGGCCTGATCGTGGTTGCCATTGCGATGCTCTTAACGGCCGCCTCCATTACGGGTGCAAATAATTATTTTGTAGGAAAGGAGCTTCATAAATCTATTGTTAACGATCCAGAAAAGGGTCAACAACTTCATGAAGAAATCATGGGGAATGGTCAGGCTAGCGGATATTTTGAAGGAATATCCGTTGAGATGAAAGTGATAGAGGCGCAGAGAAAGTTTTCAATTCAAAGCATCTTGGTGATGGTCGTTATCGTGATTGTTGGAATTATGGCTACCTATATTATGGTTGGCAGAGCCTTGAAACCTCTCTCGAATTTAAGTGAAACAATTAAAGATATAAGTGAACGGAATTTATCCAAGCGAATTGATGTACCACTCACCAAGGATGAAGTCGGTAGTTTATCAACCTCTTTTAACTCTATGTTGGACAGGTTGGATCGTTCTTTTACAAGACAGAAACGATTTGCTGCCAACGCTGCTCATGAACTAAAAACGCCGCTTGCTACCATCAAAGCATCTGTACAGGTGCTTCACCTTGATGAAAACCCATCCCTTGAAGATTACAAGGCTAATGCTGAGGAAATGCAACAAAGTACCGAACGTTTGATTACGGTTGTAGATGACCTGTTAAAGCTTGCATTGGAGGATCGTACGGATTTTAATGATGATGTTTCGCTCAGGACGATGTTCGAGGATATATCCGATGAATTGGAATCATTAGCAGATAAGAACCAGGTGAAGATAGTAATTCATGATTGTGATTGTAATGTAAAATGCAATAAATCTTTATTGTATAGAGCCATATTTAATTTGGCAGCAAATGCCGTGAAATATAACAAGCAAGGTGGCAGAGTAGATCTGCTCGCGACACAAGAGAATCATTCCGTTGTCATTACAGTACGGGATCAGGGTATCGGTATTTCGGAAGATGAAATTAGTAACATATTTGAACCGTTCTACCGTATAGACAAATCACGATCACGAGAGTTCACGGGTTCAGGTCTGGGGCTTTCGATTGTGAAGACCATAGTCGAAAAACATAACGGTACGATTGATATTCAGAGTGCTGAGGATATTGGAACTGTCGTAAACGTGAGTATCCCTGTCAGAACGGATAGCTAGCTCTTTACCATGACTCGATGCATCTGAATAGATGAGTTCTTAAAGAAATGATACTCTTCCCATTGAACGTTCGGGCTAGGCTAAACGTATTATAGATAATTTTCAAGACGGATACGTTGAAAGGGAAGGGTGAGGGGCAGATGCTTACAATTAAGCATTTTACGAAGAGTTACAAGGGTGGCAAAAAGGCAGTAGACGACTTGAACCTTGTGGTTGAACGAGGGGACATCTACGGCTTTATCGGACATAACGGAGCAGGGAAGACAACGACGATCCGGTCTGTGGTAGGTGTTCTGGATTTTGAGGAAGGCGAGATCGAAATTGACGGCATCTCGATTCGTAAGGATCCCTTAGCCTGTAAGGCGGTAACTGCGTATATCCCCGATAATCCGGATATTTATGAGCATCTGACAGGCATACAATACTTGAACTTTATCGGTGATCTTTACAGTGTATCGAAGGCTAATCGTGAAGCACGTATTCAAAAGTACAGCGACGAATTTCAGATTACACCTCATTTAGGTGATATGATCTCCTCTTATTCCCACGGTATGAAGCAAAAGCTAGCGATCATATCAGCTCTTATTCATAAACCGAAGCTGCTTGTCCTCGATGAGCCTTTTGTCGGTCTCGACCCGAAAGCAGCACATACGTTGAAAGGAATTATGGCAGAGCTGTGCCGAAACGGCAGCGCCATCTTCTTCTCCACGCATGTGCTTGATGTAGCAGAGAAGCTGTGCAATAAAATCGCGATTATTAAAGGCGGGAAATTGATCACCCACGGGAAGACAGAAGATGTCAAAGGTGATCATAGTTTAGAAGATGTATTCCTGGAGCTGATCAACAATGATTAATATATGGAGATTGACGAGAATACAGCTGCTTGCTTCCTTTGGCATAAATAAGGCACTGCATACGCATGATGTGAAGGAAAGACGGAAATGGATGCTGCTGAGTTTCTTAATGCTGCTGAGCATGGTCGTTATTGCAGGGGTCTCATTTAGTTATAGTTATGGTATGGCTATGACATTTGAGCAGATTGGGCGAATGGATCTACTGCTTGCAATTATGATGGCGGCAACCTCCGTTATTGGATTCTTCACTACCATTTATAAGGCAGGCGATGTATTGTTCGGCTTCAAAGACTATGACTTGGTCATGTCGCTGCCTATAAGAACGAGTGATGTTGTAGCAAGCCGCGTTCTCCAGCTTTATGTCATTAATTTATTTTTTAGTTTAATCGTGATGGTTCCAGCAGGTGTAGTGTATGCAATAAAGATAAACCCGGCTGCACTTTACTATCTGTATTTTCTTATAACGCTCGTATTTATTCCTTTAGTCCCGATCATCGGGGCCACCATCATCGGCGCTCTGATCAGCTGGGTCTCCTCTCGATTTAAAGGCAGCCGCATCATCAGCCTTGTGCTCACGTTTGCAGTCATCATTGCCTTTATGATCAGCTCGTTCAGCATGAACGGGAATGAGCAGCTTCTTACGGAACTCGGTACACAACTGGCAGATATGATATTTAAGCTATATCCTCTTACAGCGATGTATGTAGATAGCGTCTGCTCATATCAACTGGATTCGCTCTTGTTATTCATAGCGATTTCGGTGCTTGTCTTTATGCTGTTTACTTACGTGCTAGGGACCCGGTTTAAAGCGATTCATACAGGTCTGACTTCTTCTCATGCAAGCAGGAAGTATCAGATGAAGGAGCTGAGAACCTCATCTCCATTTCTCGCCCTGTACAAGAAAGAGCTTCGTAGATATATAAGCTCTTCTCTATATGTGCTGAATACAAGCATAGGTATGGTGTTACTACTGGTGATGTCGATCGCTTTATTGTTTGTTGGCCCACAGACATTTGAACAATTTCTTGAGATTCCGCAATTATCTGAGTATTTAAATAGATTGGCGCCATTATTTGTCTCCTTATTCATTATCATGAGCTGCACCACGGCATGCTCCATATCCTTGGAGGGAAATCACTTATGGATTTTAAAGAGTTCTCCCGTGTCGAAATCGGACGTTCTGCTTAGTAAAGTTGCGGTCAACCTTACCGTTACCATCCCCATGCTTGTGGTAAGCGGAGTGCTGCTTATTTTCTCACTGGATACGGGATGGTTAGAAAGCTTACTACTGCTTGTGATCCCTGGTATGTATGCTTGTTATTCAGCTTTGGTTGGAGTGCTTGTTAACTTGAAACTGCCTAATCTCACATGGACAAGTGAAGTTACGGCCATTAAACAGAGTGCAGCCGTTATCGTATCGATGTTAGTTAACTTATTAAGTCTGATCATTCCATTTGGATTGTCGATGCTATTCACTGACATGAACGCCAATCTAATACTACTTGTGATTGCAATAGTTATAGGTGTGATAAGCGTCGTGTTGTATCGATATATCCAGAGACATGGGGAAAGGCTGTTTCAGGCCCTTTGACTTAAGGTGCATCGGCATGGCTAACATATCTGTGTAAATTTTGGGAAACCTACAAAGGGTGAAACTTTTTAACTGCCTCACACGTCTCTAATGCTAGAACACAAATAACTATAACTATTCGAGGAGCGTATACACCATGAAGAAAAAACCCTTTGTTCTTATGTTAGCCATTCTGCTTACCCTGGCGCTTAGCGCATGTTCCAGTAACGGCGATAACAGTAACGGCAATAAGGCAGAAGAACCGATTGAACCTACTGTATCTGTAAAAGAAATGGTTGATAAGATGCTTGCAGACATTGAGCAACCTAATTTAATGGAGCTTGATGCAGACGGCGTGAAGCAGCAATACCATGTAGACCTTGGATTGCTTGAGGAATACTCTGTACGAATTCCGATGATGAATGTGAAGTCTAACGAACTTGCCATCTTGAAGGTTAAGGATGCAAAGGATATTAGTGATGTTGAGGAAGCTGTCAAAAAACGTGCAGCAGACGTACAGAAGTCATTCGAACAGTATCTTCCGGACCAATACGAAAATGCCAAGAACTATAAAATTGTTACCAAAGGCAACTACGTGCTATTCGTTATTTCTGATCAGGCTGATGCATTTGTGAAGTCATTCGAACGTTTCTTTGAACAAAAATAATCACCCATGCTATTCAGCAGCCTGTTATTCCTATTCGTATTTTTGCCTTTGGTCCTTGCGCTGTATTACATTTCGCCATGGCGAATTAAGAATCTAATCTTATTCCTAAGCAGCCTCATATTCTATGCGTGGGGAGAGCCTGTATACATTGTAATCATGCTCATCTCCACCATCACGGATTATAGCTTCGGCCTTCTACTTAGTAGGCCGGGGCTAAGTGCTGTTCAGCGAAAATGGATTGTCGTCAGCTCTGTGGTCGTCAATTTGGGGTTATTATCTTATTTTAAATATGCAGATTTTCTCATTGGGAATGTAAATGAACTGCTGGGTACGAATATTCCACTCACGGATTTGCCTCTACCAATCGGGATATCTTTCTATACGTTCCAATCGATGTCTTACATCATTGACGTTTACCGGGGAACCGCTAAAGCGCAGCGAAATTGGATCGATTTCGGTACGTTCGTAGCTCTCTTTCCGCAATTGGTTGCAGGGCCTATCATTCAATACAATTCGATTGCAGAGCAGCTACGCAAGCGTTCGATGAATACGGAGAAATTTGCTCAGGGGGTCCGTCGCTTTACGATTGGACTGGCGAAAAAGGTGCTGCTTGCTAACAATATCGGCCTTCTCTGGGATACGATATCAAATTCGGATATTGGAACGATGCCTGTATTAACAGCTTGGCTTGGCATTATTGCATTTGCATTCCAGATTTATTTCGATTTCAGCGGTTATTCGGATATGGCTATCGGTCTCGGCCTTATGTTCGGGTTCGAGTTCAATGAGAACTTCAATAAGCCCTATATCGCACAGAGCATCACAGACTTCTGGCGTAGATGGCATATATCCCTAAGTAGCTGGTTCCGTGATTATGTCTACATCCCTTTAGGTGGTAATCGAAGAGGGCTTGGGATTCAAATTCGCAATATTCTAGTGGTCTGGATATTGACAGGAATTTGGCATGGGGCAAGCTGGAACTTCATGCTGTGGGGGCTGTACTTTGGTGTCATTCTCATCATCGAAAAATGGTGGGGACTTCGTCTTCTTAGCCGCTTACCGCGCTTCGTAAGACATTTATATGCTATTTTATTGATTCTTATTGGATGGGTGCTCTTTGCATTTGAAGAGCTGTCGAGAGTGCTGAGCTACTTGCAAGCAATGATCGGACTTAACCATCAGCCTTTGCTGGACAGCAGCACTTTATATTTTGTGTATACCAACGCAATCTTGCTTATCGTATTAGTCATTGCATCGATACCAAGGAAGCCTCTCTTGAAGCATGAGTCTCGGCATCTGTTCTCTCTGATCGGATATGGCTTGCTATTCTTCCTGTCCGTAGCCTACTTAGTAGATGCAACATTTAATCCATTTCTATATTTCCGATTCTAAGTAGAGGAGGCCAGAAGACCATGAAGCAAAAGGCAGATCGGATATTGGTGGTAGGCTTTATACTAGCGCTGTTTCTCATGTTCATAGCCTTTCTCATTCTGCCGAAGGAACGATTCTCGGAATTGGAAAATCGGGTGCTTCAGAGCGCTCCGAAACTGACATGGGACAATCTGATGTCGAAGAAGTTTGCAGATGACGCGGAGAGCTTCGTAACCGATCAATTTCCGTTTCGCTCTGAATGGTTAGCAGTGAAATCCTCTATTGAGCAGCTACGTCTGCAGCAAGAGAATAACGGGATTTATAAGGGAAGCGAAGGTTATTTATTTGAAAAATTCACCGAGCCGGATTATTCAAAGGTAAAGCAGTATGCGGAGGCTATCAAGAAGTTTGCAGATAGCCATTCCGAGGCACATACGACGCTGATGCTTGCACCGACATCAGTAGGGTTATACCCAGACCGTTTACCATGGCTTGCTCCGAATTATCCTCAATTGAAGGTGAATGAATATATCGCAGATGTTATGCAGGATAGCGTGTCTTTCCTGAATGGATTTACGTTTCTTAGTCCTCATGCGTCTGAGCCGATCTATTACCGGACGGACCATCACTGGACGACAAGTGGTGCTTACTTAGCATATGTAGCCTATGCCGAGCAGATGGGATGGAAGCCCTTGTCCAAGAAGGATTTTGACATTCAGACCGTGAGCAATTCGTTTCTCGGAAGCTATCATACGCGGAGTCAGTTTAGCGGTGTAAAGCCAGATACCATTGAGGTCTACAAGCCGAAAGTGCCGGTATCAACCGAGATGTATATCGCAGATACAGATAAGACGTTTACGAGCATGTACGATGAAAGCTTTTTGGAGAAAAAAGATAAGTACTCCTACTTCCTAGGCGGGGTTCATGCGCTTATGAAGTTTACAAGCAAGCTTGATCCTGCAGTGGTTAAGCAAGAGAAGCTGCTAGTCATTAAAGACTCGTATGCGCATAGCGTAATCCCGTTCCTGACGCTCCATGTGCCCGAAATTCATGTGATCGATATGCGTTATTATAACGGTAGTATTAGTAAGTATATGGCTGAGAATGGGATAGAAGATGTGCTGATGCTCTTTAATACAGCGACTTTTGTGGATAATCCTGCACTTTTGAAGCTGGATGCGAAGAAATGAATATGATTTAAAGCGAAAATTAGGGCTCTCCGGGAATGGAGAGTCCTTTTTTTAGAAACAGATCCTTGGCTTCTTCCGTTTTTTCATAGTCAGGGAACTTGTCAAGTAGCACTTGGAGGTAGGCCGCAGCTTTTTCCTGATCTTCTTTCATATATTGTTTGGCAGCAAAATAAAGATCATCGGGTGATAAGCCCTTAGCTGCTTGATACAAGCTGTCCTCTAAGTAAGCTCTTTGATCTTCTAAGTCAGATATTCTATTTTGCAATCCTACATTCTCATTCGTGAGTCGATCTATTTCAAGCTCAGTGCTGTTACATCCAGTTACTAGCAACAGTAGACAAACTGATAACACGACCCGTTGTTTCTTCATGTTCCCTCCTAAAAATAAAATCGATCTGCGCATCTCTTTATTTGAAATGCAGAATTATTGTTCCTCGGGCACAATCACTTCGATATGACGAGGGATAATATTAAGTTCGATCGGGAGTACAGGGCCTTCCTCTCCATCAACATTGGTCCTGACGGTTTCTGATGAGCTGACATGAACCTGTTTAGCTGTGAAATATACGACATCGTTGTGGTCTTTTAGACTGCCTAGCAGTAAGGACATACTTGCCGAAAGGGTGCTGAATATATTTAGATTCTTAATAATAAAGCAGTGGATCAGACCATCGTCAACGGCAGCATGGGGTACGAGCTTCTCGAACCCTCCAACTGAATTGGTCAGTGCAGCGAGGAATAGGCGGGATTCTCCTTCCCACGTCTTGTCATCATACTGAATCGATAGAGGATGGACCGGATTGTTCATCAGTTCTTTAATACCTTCCTTAAGGTAAGCAAAGGCACCAAATTTAGATTTATCCTCTGATGATACGGTAGATAACGTTTCTGCGATGGAGCCTGCGGCAATGACGTTGAGGAATAGTCGGTCATTTACGCAGCCCGTATCCACTTTTTTGACGCGATTGGAAGTTAGGGTACGGATAGCTTCGTTAGGGTCTAGCGGAATATGTAGTGCTCTCGCAAAATCATTGACCGTCCCGAGAGGGACGATCCCTAGTTTCGGACGGTAGTCTTGATCGATGAGTCCATTAATCGTCTCATGAAGTGTACCATCACCGCCGATGGAAACAACGAGGTCATAACGCTGTTCGCATGCAGTGATACAATAACGGGTTGCGTCCCCTTCCTTTTTCGTCTCATTTACCGTGACCTCATATCCCTGCTCACCTAATATTTGGTGTATGCTTTTTATGTAATTCAGTGCCTCTTCTTTGCCGGACGAGGGGTTAATAATAATCATTGCCTGTTTCATACACATGCTCCTCTCTTTAATTGTACTTAAAGATCTTTCTAATTTAGGTACTTATTATTTACCCGAAAAGAGAGCGGTGAACTTTCTTATAGCGTAGAATGAGCCTGAGTATGGCAAAGATGAATGAAGAACTGCTCTTAATCAATGCCGCTAACAAGGAGATGAGAAACCATAATCTATAAATCAGCTCCGTACATTTTGATTCTAGCGATCATGATCATTGTCATGGATGGTCTTTGGGTCATTGAAACGTATGATTCATGGATTGTCTATCCGGAGGAAGCATGGGTGTATTTAATTGTGGGATTAAGTTTAATGAGCGTGGCTTTTTTCATCATTCACCATAGCAAGATTCAAGCTATTCAGGAAATCACCACAGACTCAGAGGAGCACAGAGATAATAGGGCATTCATAGATAGGATGTGGAAAGAACGAACAGAGTTGGGGAGTAAACTGTTTGTGTTGCTCATTATTATATTCGCAGTCATCTCTATTTTTGATTTTGGTATGGCGCTTAGTCTGCTGCGACCCAGTATACTCATCGGCATGATTTTATATGGATTTCTTTATATTATGAAAAGTAATACCGAGGAAGACGCTGAGACCGATATTCTACCCAAAAGCCCGAAAATGCGGTCTTTTCTGCGATGGATCGATAGTAGAGAACATCCCTTTAGTATACCGTTCCTTCTGTTTCTGATCATTGTACTGACTTTTCTGCTATCAAAGGAATTCGGGTTTATACTTAGTCTTGAGACGAGTGGAAATCCCAGATATGTCATGAGTTTACCGATTGGCGCGTCTATTACAGCAGGATTGGTTTATGCAAGTGTGTTTATATATATCATTCACCATTGTGATTTTTTGGGGATTCGCCAAGCTAAACAAAGTGATTATAAAGTGATGGTCATTCATTTTTCTGGAATTATCACTTGTGGAGCCACTTTTTTTATCTGGCTCGTGACCGTATGTGAAGCATTATTTTTCTGAGTCCTAAAATATCCCAGTCCATGATACACTAGAAGTAAAAACGATAGGGGAGGCATTTATTTGTTCGGTCGTAGCGGAAATCCAACACTGAATGAGGATACATTTGAGAAGAGTAGGCAGTATGGTGATCAAGAGACCATGACCATTGGCGGGACGGTTAATAAATCGTTCATGCTGTTGGCACTGCTAATCGGGGCAGCGATTATATCATGGGTTATGTTTTTTGAAGGGTATGACGTATTTCCATTCATTATCGGTGGAGCCATTGCGGGTCTGATTCTTGCACTTATTATCAGTTTTGTACCAAGGTCGGCGCCGTTTCTAGCGCCAATCTACGCTGTTGTAGAAGGCCTACTGCTTGGGGCTTTATCTGCTAATTATGAGGATTTATACTATGGCATTACCTTGCAGGCTGCACTGCTGACGATGAGTATATTCCTCGGTATGCTGCTTGCGTACAAGTTCGGCTTGATCAAAGCGAGTGCTGGCTTCAAAAAAGGAATAATTACCGCTACATTAGGCATTATGCTTGTGTATCTGCTCAGCTTTGTCCTAGGCATGTTCGGCGTGGCTGTGCCTTACCTGCATGACAGCACGCCAATTGGGATCGGAATCTCGGTGGTTATCATCATTATCGCAGCCTTGAATTTCATACTCGACTTCAACTTCATTGAAGAAGGGGCACGTGATGGGGCACCGAAATACATGGAGTGGTATGGCTCCTTCGGTCTTTTGGTTACACTCGTATGGTTATATATTGAAATTATCCGTTTGCTTGCGAAGCTGGCGAATCGGGATTAGAGCATAGTATGTTATGTTAGATGAAATCGCTGCTTTGGGAGTATCCTAAGGCGGCGATTTTCTTCTTCCTAGCATAATAAATTTTTGTAAGTCAAACCCTAATAGAGCCTAACTTGTGGTTATATAGAGAATAGATAATACGAATTAATTACAATGCTAGAAAGAAGGAGACCAACGTGACGGATCAAACACATACAATAGATATAGGATGGAACTTCGATAACAGTTATTCAGAACTGCCGGACCTCATGTACACCAAACAGGACCCTGCACCTGTTCGTGCTCCTCAAATCATTGCATTCAATGTGCCACTCGCTGAAGCGCTAGGACTAAATATAGAGGCACTTCAAAGTGACGAGGGAGCAGCCGTGTTCGCTGGCAATGAGATTCCACCGGGGGCGTTGCCACTCGCACAGGCCTATGCTGGGCACCAGTTCGGACATTTCACCATGCTGGGCGATGGTCGTGCCATTCTGCTGGGTGAGCAGATCACACCGCAGGGTAAGCGAGTGGACATACAGCTTAAGGGAGCAGGCCGAACTCCATATTCCCGTGGAGGCGATGGACGAGCAGCTATTGGACCGATGCTGCGTGAGTATATTATCAGCGAATCTATGCATGCGCTAGGCATTCCTACGACCCGCAGCTTAGCAGTAGTAGCTACGGGACAGCCTGTTACTCGTGAGAGGGACCTGCCTGGCGCGATTCTAACTCGTGTGGCATCAAGTCATCTTCGTGTCGGCACATTTCAATATGCTAGGGGTGCAGGAACAACGGAGGATCTCCGAATTTTAGCGGACTATACTCTTCAAAGACATTATCCAGATGCGGATCGTGGTACGGATGGGAATCGCTATCTTGTCTTATTGCAAGAGGTCATCAAGCGCCAAGCGGATCTGATTGCGAAGTGGCAGCTTGTTGGTTTTGTTCACGGAGTCATGAATACGGATAATATGACCCTCAGTGGTGAGAGCATTGATTACGGCCCCTGTGCATTTATGGATACATTTAATCCGTCCACCGTATTCAGCTCGATTGACTCTCAAGGGCGCTATGCCTATAGCAATCAGCCATATATTGCGGCGTGGAATCTAGCTAGGTTGGCGGAAGCTTTATTACCACTAATCCATGAAGACGAGGATGAGGCAATCAAGCTGGCCGAGGATGCACTCGCATCATTTACGGAGTTGTATTACAATCACTGGCTGGCAGGAATGCGGGCGAAGCTGGGGATCTTTCATGAAGAGGAACAGGATGAAGCGCTGATCAAGAGCCTTCTTGGGATGATGCAAAAGCACGGAGCGGACTACACGAACACATTCCGAGCATTAACACTTAATCAACCAGAGATTGCTGCTTTATCTGGTACGACCGAATTCGATTCTTGGTACACACAGTGGCAGGAGAGACTTGGCCGGCAGGAGGAATCGGAGACGGAGTCTCGGGAGTTGATGCGCAGTAGCAATCCTGCGGTAATCCCGCGGAATCATCGGGTAGAAGAGGCACTTGAAGCAGCGGAGCAGCAAGGTGACTTCAGTGTCATGGAGCGGCTCCTCAGCGTTCTTGCCAATCCCTATGCCTATTCGCCTGAGCAGGAGGAATACGCGGCAGTACCGCCTGAATCGCCGCGTCCTTACCGCACGTATTGCGGTACCTGATAAAAGAAACATCAGCAGTCTGCATACTACGTGTTAACTTCATTAATGACAATATAAAAAGGGCCTTCGTGGCCCTTTTTATATTCGTTTATTTTCCTTGGGGAGCTAAGTGCTCCGGAGCACCTGCATAAGCTTTGGGCTCATTAACGATTGTTTTTTTTCGCTGGTATGCATGATTCCGTATAAGGGCAAAGATGATGAGCAATGTCCCATAAAATTCAAAACTGCTAATCTGGTAACCTTGAAAAGACATAAGAACGAAGGTCGTAATAGGAACAAAGTTAATGAATAATATGCCGTTTACCGGCGTTAGCCATTTGATTCCTTGATTCCAGCAGAGTAAGGCAGCAAGCCCTGGCAGTAGAATCATAAATGCCATTTCGTATTTAATCGAGAGGATCGTCGTCCATGTTGGAACAGGAATCACATCAAAAGCGGAGCCAAGTGTAACAATGACGAAGGATACCGCGGTTCCTAGTAAGCAAGTCAGCGTAGAGTAACGCAGGATCGACCAACTCTCGAAATGGGTTCCCCCCATGGAATAGACAACCCATCCCAATACACCCACAAATATCAGCAATAAAGGAACAAGATGTTGTCCAGCCATCGTAAAGAAGGTGAGTTTCCCATTGGTGATCACGAGTATAGCACCGACAAATGCGATAGCTACACTTCTAAGCATATATGTATTCGGTGATTTCTTGGTTGTGATCCACAAGATCATAATAGAGATCATCGGCATCAGAGACTCCATAATGGACGCGGCGACGGCACCTGCTTCGCCCATAAGCTGCTGTCCGAAGAAGATGCACATATTATAGACCGTAAATGCCATCGTGCCTAAGAACAACAATGTCTTGCCGCGTCCCTCAAGACGAAATGCCGATCTTCCCTCTTTGAGCCACAGCATCACGCTAAGGATAATAGCAACAACGAAATAACGAATAAACGAAAAATAGAATGGATCAATCTGCTGTAGCGCGATATGTGCAACAGGGAACATAGCCCCCCATGACATACTTGCGATCAGGCATAGTATGGAGCCGATGATGATCTGTTTCTTATGCATGTAGTGTCTCTCCCTACCCTCTCTTTGTTTGTCTGTATCATTCATCATAGGAGGGTGAAAGACTTTAGTAAAATGATTGAAAATAAAGTTTATGATCATTTATAATGATACCTTGCGTATATGATTACGATTCAAAGAGCAGAGGTGAGGGAGATATGGAGTTTAATGATTTAAAAGTTTTTCACGCTGTGGCTACACATGGAAGTGTAAGTAAAGCAGCCATCGAACTTAATTATGTTCAGTCTAATGTGACAGCTAGAATTAAGCTGCTTGAGAAAGAGCTCCAGACTCCGTTGTTCTATCGGCATAAACGAGGAATGATTCTAAACCCGGAAGGCAAGCGGCTTCTTGAACAATCTAGAGAGATTTTATCGGGCATGGAGGAGCTGAAACGCACATTTCAAGACCATTCGAACCCCTCCGGCGTGCTGGAGATTGGTGTGGTAGAGACGGTGAATGCTCTCCCAGCAATACTGTCCTCTTATATTCAAAAGTACCCAAATGTTGAATTATCTTTAAAAGCGGGTGTGACCGAGCTTCTGATGCAGCAGGTAATAGATATGAAGCTCGATGGAGCCTTTGTGACAGGCCCGATCAGACATCCATTCATTGAACAGGTTGAGGTTATTCAAGAAAAGCTGGTGCTCGTCACCAAAGATAAGACCTTCTCCATGGAGGAAATAACGAAAAGGCCTTTATTGCTATACAATAAAGGCTGTGGATATCGTGATCGGTTGGAAAGCTGGATGAAAGCCGAAGGGATTATCCCTAAACAGATCATGGAGTTTGGAACGTTCGGAACCATTATTGGTAGTGTAGCCGCTGGAATTGGAATCACCATTTTTCCGGAGTCATCCATTTCTGACCTTGTTGACAATGGTATCGTGTTCTGCCACGAGTTACCTGAACCTTACCATGAAATCACGACCATTTTTATTCATCGAAAAGATTCATATGTAACAAGTACGTTACAATGCTTCATGGACGAGATTGTTGCTCGGACTCGTTTCCAGCAGGAAATGACGCCAGCATGTACAGAGCTTCGCTGATATAAAGCTTAGGCAGCTATCTCTACCTTGAATCTCCAGAGCTTCAAGGAGACTTAGTCTCTTGGCTTCGTCTGTGATAAGACTCGGAGTACACGGTACTTCGAAAACGAAGAATAGGGTCATCTGTTAACGCCATGCCAGAGGATATCACGGTTGGGTCCATGACGAGATCCTGCGGCTCCTGGATAATCTCACTGATGTAGAGACGACCAAGATTAATACGCTGCCTGTCATCCGGCCAGGATTGTGTAGGATCATCAGTCGGGTCATCTTCCTCACCGAGAATCGCAGAAAGCTGGAAGACGGCAGGATAACGCTGAAGTCGAATTTGAAGCTCGTCCTCCAAATACCGCTCAGTCTGCTGCGATACCTCCTTCAAGGATAACGTATGAATGCCTTCATCCGGTATCCATTCAAACTTTACGGGACGCTTGTTCCCTTGTGAATCCACCAAGAAATAAGCATGTATGCAGTAATAATGACAAGTCGCATAGCTTGCAGGCGGCTTCAGGTGTTTCACAGCCATCAGGCTTTCCTTGCTCTCAGAGAAGTGGCTGATCATCTCCTGAATGAGATCGATCGGGCCTAAGTCTCCTTCTTGCGCTTGATGTACCGTGCGGATCATATCTACAAAAGATTCCGGGGTACGGGCGAAGAAGACAGGTACGGTAACACCAACCAGATTGGAGATGCCACCGCCTGGTAGGGAGAACTGAACAGCCATTCCTTTAGCGGGTGATAGAAGATCTGCCATGGCAGGATCAGTCGAACTGCCTGAGAAACGGACAATGGCCGAAACCTCCTGCTCTTGGAATTGGGGTGCCGTAGTGAAGGCTGCGGCAAGGCCGCTTGGGTGGAAGACAGCGTGAGCACATATGCCTTTGGCATGCGCGCGGCGGTATCCAGGGTGAACACCGGATAAATTCTCAATGGCATGAACTGCTTCTTCAGATAGTGTACGATCACTCTCTGATTGAGAAGCAGTTCCTGAATGGATATCGGACATTTCTCGAATCCTCCTTAAGCTGTTTCATAGCTTCTTCTTATTACCACGTACATATTCTGAGTTAAGAATGTATATTGTATTATTCTAGCTCAAGTGGCAAAAAGGCATACTCATCCTGTCTCCATATCTCACATTTACGGACAGAAATCGGGTTTTTGAAGAGAGGACCATCTAAAACAGTCGTATGAAATTCTCCGCCTTCGCCGCATGGGTCAATCCCACGAGTTTCAAGCTCTTGGATGTAGTCAAGGGTTAATACCCGACCTAAATCGTCTTCTCGCATCCCTAAAGATAGGTTTACTGTAACTACGATGGTCTTAAATCCAAGATGGATAAACTCCAAAACCGCTTCTTTATGATCCATCTCCCATAGTGGCATCCCAAGCCCTAATCCAGCATTCTTCGTAACCTTGTCATGCCAGCAGCCATGGGCAGGCATATCGAGATCTCCGGTCACTAACACTTCCGCGCCTTGATGCTTTCCTTGTTCTAACAGCTTCATGAACACTTCTTCGTATTGTGCCCAGCTCGCCGCGGCTGTATATACCGGCAGACCTATAGAATCAGCCTGTGCTTGGATAAGCGCAGGAGGCATGCCGTGGGATCTAGAGCGTTTCCCTTCCTCTTCAAGCATCACAATGAGCCCAATAGCTTCCCCATCTTGCATGGCTTTATAGAGAGCGAGAACGCTATCTTTTCCTCCGCTAAATGAAGCTATGAATTTACGACCGTATGCGCCATGTTTCCAATTCGTATTTTCCATGTTGTGATTGTTCTCCTTTAGTATCCGTATGGCTCTTATTCTAACACCTATAAAAGGTTGTTGGTAAAGCAGGGATTAGAATGAGTATGTTAGAATGGTTGGATTAAAGGATCGTATCTTACTTATCGAGGGTGAGGTTGAAGATGAAGATATTTGTTGATCAACAAGGTAACTCCAAGGTCGCAATTGTAGAAAGCTCAGATATGATTATACAAGATGTTCAAGACGCTATGGATTTGATGGCTTCTGTTCAATACAACCATGAATGCTTCAAAATACTAATTAATAAATCGAACGTCACCGAAGACTTCTTCGAGCTAAAAACGAGGCTTGCAGGCGAGATTCTACAGAAGTATGTGAATTACAGAGTGAAGCTTGCAATTGTTGGAGATTTTGAAGGATATACCAGTAAGAGCTTGAAGGATTTCATCTATGAGTGTAATAACGGCAAGCAGGTGTTCTTTATGAGTAACACAGAGGATGCACTTCAGGCTCTACATCATAGTAATTAAAGATAGATAAAACGAGACAACGGAGGTACAGTCATGAGTAAAATTGCTGCAACGCCCAAGCCCCCATACTATGCTGTGATTTTTACGTCAGAACGAACAGATGTAGATAACGAGTATGGGGAAATGGCCGATGAAATGGTGAAGCTTGCTTCCGCCCAGCCCGGATTTCTTGGCGTAGAAAGTGCGAGAGAAGGTGTAGGTATTACGGTTTCATATTGGGAATCTCTCGAGGCTATTCAACAATGGAAGCAGAATGAACGGCATTTAGTTGCTCAAAGACAAGGTAGATCTGACTGGTATCTCAGCTATAAGACGAGAGTGTGTAAAGTCGAGCGGGATTATGGATTCGAAAAAGACTAAATGGGTGCTCTCCCCGTAGCCGATTTGATCTTTCGTATATAGCTATCTGATGGAAGGAGGAGAAGGCGTGCTGCATATTGTAAATGGGGATTCGGTGGCAGATAAGCTGCGGCAAGGTGTTGTACAAGGGGAAATCCTCGTATGGAGGGAAGTCTATCCACATGGTCCTGTGTTTGTTAACGCTGATGAACGAGGGCATCGTGCAGTACGAGCGGAGTATTTAGAACAGACGATGGGAATTCCGCGCGCAGAATTTATACAGGGATGTGAGCAGCAGGAGCAGGTGCTGGCCGATTTTCAAAAATATGAGGAAATAGTATTATGGTTCAAACATGATCTGTTCGATCAGACGATGCTGTGCCATTTACTTCACTGGTTCTCTGAGCAGTCGTTGTCAGATACGAAGCTGAGCTTATTATCGATTGGTGAGTATCCGGGAATAGAGCTGTTTCGCGGACTCGGGCAACTCTCCGTGGAACAGATGCAGACGTTATCAGGGACCTGGAAATCGATTGGAGAAGAAGAGCTGAGATTAGGAAGAGCGTTCTGGGAGGCTTATACATCAAAGAGTCCAGAATTGCTGCAGCAACTGCTTGACACGGATACGTCCGTGTTGCCGTATGCACATGCTGCATTTCAGTGCCATTTGGCACGGTTCCCTTCGACACAGAACGGGTTAGGCATCGTGGAGCAGACAACGCTCGAGGCAGTTCGAGCTGGAATACAAACGCCGAAGATGTTGTTCAAGCAGGTAGGAGACCGGCTTAACAATTTAGGCATGGGTGATTTAGAATATTGGTATATTCTAAGACGGATGTCTCAAGACCCGTACCCATTACTTGAATTCGAGGGATCACATGCATTTCCCGATTACGGGCAATCATCCAATTCATTTCATAATGCAGTAGTCCGTTTAACTGACTTCGGAAGTAGGGTGGCAGATAAGGAAGAGGACTGGATCACGAAGCAAGGGATTGATGCATGGTATGGTGGGGTGCATCTGCAAGGGAATTATCCGCAGTGGCGCTGGGATACGGCCGAACAGAAAATGATAAGCAATGAAACGAAGGAGTAATTATCCCCCTTGTTACTAACCAATTGTTTATAATCATAGATAGTTGTTTAACAACTAGAATACTCAGAAAACGAGAGGTGAAGGCGGATGATGTCACAGTCAGCGATGAAAGAAGCCTTACAGCAATACTTAGATGGCTTCAATAACAAGGACCATGATGCTGTAATTTCTCTTTTTGCAGATGATGCAAGAGTTGAGGACCCTGTTGGCGGGGGCCAAGTTTTAGAGGGGAAATCTGCGATTGCTCCTTTTTATCAAAGTAGTGTAGCTAGTGTAGAGAAGTTGGAGCTTGCTGCTCCCATTCGCGGTTCGCATGGGAATGCAGCAGCGATTGCCTTTATGATTTACGTGGAGATGGAAGGAAAGAAAGTACGCATTCATTGTACCGATGTCATGACATTTAATGAAGCGGGTAAGATCGTAGATATGAAAGCCTATTGGGGCCCAGAGGATATTGAATTCCTGTAAACCATATGAGAGCCTATCATGAGTTCGAGTTGAACTTGTGATAGGCTCTTTTTTCTTTACATTATCTTTATCTATCCGTGTTAGGATGGTTCATCATAAAAAGTTGTTAAAAGGTAAGCATATATCATAGATATTGCATGCCGTGTTGTTTCAAATCTAGATTAGGAGTAATTCAATGGACAAAACTATTTTAGTTGTAGAAGATGAGGAGATTTTACGTGAAATAATTAAAGATTATCTATTGAGTGAGGGCTATAAAGTATTAGAAGCGGCAACAGGGAAAGAGGCATTAACTATATTTGAGAACCGTGACATCCATTTAATCATCCTTGATATCATGTTGCCGGAGCTCGATGGGTGGTCTATATGCAGGCGAATTCGCAAAACATCAAATGTACCGATCATTATGTTGACTGCAAGAGTAGATGAAGATGATACACTGCTAGGATTTGAGCTTGGGGCAGATGATTATGTGACAAAACCGTATAGTCCACCTGTTTTACTCGCCAGAGCGAGACGCCTACTGGATAGCAGACATCGGGAAGAACGACAATCGGATGCGATCCGATCTAGCGATACGTTAACAGCTAATGGGGTATGTATTCACATCCCTTCACGAACGCTGACTGTAGATGGAGAGAATATATACCTCACCTATACGGAATTTCAAATTTTGTCGTACTTGATGCAGAACAGAGGCCTTGTGGTGACGAGAGAACAGCTTATAACAAAAATATGGGGTTATGAATACGAAGGGGATGATCGAACTGTGAATACTCATATCCGTAATATACGGAATAAGCTCGGTGATAAATCTAAAATGATCGTAACCATCGTTAGAACAGGATATAAATTTGAGTGAGGCTAACCTATGCGGATGCGAATAAGTATTGTATTTAAATTATTTATTTTGACGACAGTATTATGCCTGTTTATGTTAGCAGTCATTTATATAGGACAAACGATTTTCTTCAAACAATATTATGAGAATAGAAAAATAAACGATATTCAAACCAATATCCAAGCTTTTAAGCAGAATTACTTAAACAATGCTGGAAATAGAGCAGATATGCAAAAGTTGGAGCAAGAATTTTATAGGCAGAATAATTCGTGGATTACAGTCTTGGATAGCCAAGGATATTTAAAGAATGTAAATGACTTTTATGTAGAAGTGAAGTTTGATGATTCAGCTGAGCATGGCGAATTCTCGGGAACAACGATTACGGTTCCCCTGTATAACATGGTGAAGCTGGATGAGGACTTGAGCATGACTCTGGATGAATTGAAAGCAAGCCTATCAATCGATAGCCGTGTGTTCATCTCTAGCTTAAAGGTAGGGGCAGCATTAATTCCTTACCGATTGTGGCAGGTGGAAAATGGCGCGTATCTTTTAGAGAATGAAATCATAGACAAAAAAATGTTAGAGTCCGATTTGAAATTAAAATTTGAGTATACAAATTCTAGAGATATCATACGAATTCCCGAGAACTACCTATCAGGACGGATCACCAAGCTTCAAGTGCCGAGTGGAAATGCTGCCTCTGGGTTAATTTATATGAACAGCTTGTTTATGGAGAGGATCAAGGAGTTTCAAGCGACATTAGTATTTGAGGGCATACAGAACCAACGTCTCGATACGTTGCAAATCTACGATTTTAAGCAAAATGATGTGAAGTATAAACTCTTAATAGAGCCGTTGAAAGACCAGAATGGGGAGACCAGTTATATCTTCTCATTAACTTCTTTCCAGCCCGTTGACGAAGCTGTTCGAATGCTTAAAGATTACTATGTGTATATAATTGCACTTGTAATGCTACTAGTCGTGTTGGCTGCATTGTATTATTCAAGAAAGATCGCTAGACCTTTGCTGCAGATCAATAAGACGACTAAACGGATTGCAAGTTTAGATTTTTCGGAGAGTATTCAGGTGAGATCCAATGATGAGATTGGGGACCTAGCACTAAGTATCAATTCGCTTTCTCAAACGCTACATTCCTATATCGAACAGTTGCAGCGGGACATCGAGAAGGAAAAGCAATTAGAGAGCACAAGAAAAGAATTTATTTCTGGCGTATCTCATGAGTTAAAAACACCGCTTAGTGTCATGAAGAGTTGTATCTCCATTCTGAAGGATGGCGTTGCGAATCATAAAAGGGAGCATTACTTCCAAGCGATGGAGCAGGAGGTTGATCGGATGGATCTGCTAATTGTGGACATGCTCGAGCTTGCGAAATTCGAGTCTGGAACGTATAAAATGAAGATGGATGCGTTCTACATCGACAAAGTAATTGAGCAGATTTGCCAACAATTATCGGTTCAGATCCGTCATAAGCAGCTTCAACTCCATACTGATCTTGAGGCTATAGAAGTGATGGGCAATCAACATCGGATCGAACAAGTCATCACTAATTTCTTAGTTAATGCCATTTCCTATACTTCCGAGCATGAACACATCTTTATTTCAGTTATGAATGAAGGATGCCGCATTAAGGTTTCTATTGAAAATAAAGGGGCCCACATCCCAGCAGAACAACTGGATAAAGTGTGGGATCGCTTCTATCGTGGGGATACGGCACGCTACCGTGCACAAGGTGGAACGGGTCTAGGACTCGCTATATCCAAAAATATATTGGAGCTTCACGGTGCTTCCTACGGTGTAACGAATACGGAGGATGGGGTGCTTTTCTACTTCTACTTGAGCAAAACATAGGTAGATATTGCTTCATTAACCACTTTCATAACGTGATTGTCTAACGTTATGGAAAGTGGTTTTTTTGTGTCTATCCAATCTTTATCTTATCTTTATTTCTGCTCCACTTTATCTCGATCTGCCTCTATTACAATATCGCTAGATTCAAAGATAGAGACAGATCTTGAGTTAAAAGGAGAGAAACAGAATCATGAAAAAGACAGTACTCGTTTCAATTGCAGTCATCGTGGTGATGGTGTCAGTCAGCTTGCTATTCAGCGTTGAGGCGAAAGATGCAAGTATAAAGGAGTCTAATCCTATAATACTTAACCATGTTGAATCAGTCGATAAGCTTCCCTTATCAGGCAAAACAATTGTTCTGGATCCAGGTCATGGAGGGAAAGATATCGGTGCAACAGGACAAGGTGGATTATTAGAGAAAGATATTGCTCTTCAAACCGCCAAAAACATAGAAGATATGCTTGAAAAAGAGGGGGCAGAAGTCATCTTAACGCGTGACGGCGATGAGTTTCTAAAACTATCCGAACGTGTAGACATTGCTGAGGAACAGGCCGCTGATCTTTTTATTAGCCTTCATTTTGATGCTTACGAAACAAGTGATGTATTCGGGATAACGACTTACTATAACAAGAAAGAGAATCGTTCGGTGGCGAAAATAATGCAGAAGCAGCTATTTAAGCATATTAGTGATACGAGGGATAGAGGTATATCTTTTGGCGACTATCATGTCTTACGGGAAAACACGAGACCATCTGTATTACTGGAACTCGGTTTTATTTCAAATAAAGAAGACGAACAACGAATTCAAACACCGGAATTTCAGGCGCAGTCCTCAGCAGCAATCGTTGAAGGGGTTATCAAGTATCTATCCAAATGACAAAGTAGATGAACATGCTAAAATGACCAGACAAGGTTGAGCTTGTCTGGTCATTTACTTCATCATTATTTGTTCAGGTTATCTGCGAGAAACTGGATAATCCCATCCTCCGCATCCTGAGCATACTGCCAGACCATTGCACCCGCAAGATTCTTGTCATGAATATACTTGACCTTTGCTTTGAGTGCCTCTTTATCCTCATAGCTGATGAATGTATCGCCGTTATACAAGTAGGCCGTTTTTGCATTTTCGTCATAGTAGCGTTTATAGCCATTTTTGTTCAAATATTTCTTTACGATGTTCTTATAGCTGAGATCCACCTTATCAATATCAATCGGCTTTCCAGTTGTGAATGTGCCGTCTGTGCTGCTCTTCACATCTGTCCATCCGTAAGAGTATGCAGGGACGCCTAATAGCAGCTTTTCACTATTTATATCATGATCAAGGTACATGTTAATGATCTGGTCGATACTATGCTGGGATTTGTGTTTGCTATCGATGAATAGATTGGAGTTGAAACCGGTGGTATCCGACCATCTTCCGGTTAAGTCGTAGCTCATGATGTTGATGTAATCAACGTATTTCTCAACCTTTTTCACCTCGACGCTCTTAAAATACCAATCCTGGGTGCCTGAAGCGAAAGTGAGTAAATACTTTCTATTGTTCTTATGGGGGAGACGGTACAGCTTTTCTCGTAATTCCTTCATCAAATTTGTGAAGTTCTTCGTATCTTCCGGGCGTGCTTTCTGTGTCTTCCAAGCATCAAATGCTGGGTACTCCCAGTCGATATCTATGCCATCTAGGTCGAGCTCTTTCACCATGTTGATGATGCTCTCTGTGAACAGATAACGGCTGCCATCCATCGAAGCATCAGAGAAACCATCCACGCCATAGCCTCCTACAGCGAGTACCATCTTGGTCTTCGGATTATGTTCTTTTAGCTTCTTGATATTGTCCATAATTCGGCTGTTCTCCGCCGCATCTTCGTGAAAATACAGATCAGTTCCCTTGATTTTAGCAAATGCTATAAAGGCAATGTCTACATTCTTCTCTGATAGTTTAATGTCTTTGTAATCCTTCCACGCCTCCACATAAACCGATGTGATTTTACGGTCGTCAGCACTTGTTGTCTGATAGAAGTGGAGACCCATACCTGCGAGTAGTACAACAATGATGGCTTTGGTATACATGCTTATTCTCATATTAGCCTCGACCTCCGAATAACAGGTAAGTTATCGATTTGCTTAAGTTCAGCATTTTGACGGTGATGTAGCTAACACAGAATATGATAGCAATATTCATAATGAGGCTAATGGAGGCCTCAAGAAGTGTTGCATCCACTGTCGTTTTGCTAGAGAACATAATTTCGACCATTAGATGAATGAGGTAAATGCTGAAGCTGGCCTTTGCCATGGAGCCAATTAGTTTTTGAATTTTATGATTCGTTCTTTCATTCATCGCTTCTTCTTTATCCTTGAAAAAGACAAACAAACCGGCAGCCATAAAGAAGGTCGTAATTGAATAGTTACCGTAGAACATCTCATCGAGCACTCCGGTTCGAAGCGAAACGATGTAGGTCGCTATAGGTGTTAGGAAGAAGGAGAGTATGCCAAGGTTATAGATAATATTCTTGGTCTTAGCGGGTAGCTCGTAATGAAACAGATAGTATCCGAGAATAAAGTAGCCGAGGTAGCCCATAAAGAATGGGATGTTCATGATGGGAATGCTTATGTATTGATCCGTTACTCGAAATGCAGTGTCTGAGACGAATCGATAAGCTACACTCACGATGAACCACAGGAGTAAGTAATATCTAAGGTCTCTTTCAGTGCAGGTCTTGATAAATTTGTTGATTAGAGGAACCGTCATGTAGATTGCAATAATGGCATACAAGAACCATAGATGAATATAGTTCGTGTCGGTAAGTAGACGATAGCCAAAATCGACAATGAATTCGTAGACGTTCATCTGGCTCTTTAAAATATAATACTGGTTATACAGACCGTAAATGATGGACCAGCTCACAAGCGGAATTAGCAGCGGTATAATTCTCTTTTTGTAGAACTGACGATAGGAATGAACCTCGGTTCGTAGAATCATCGCGCCACTGATCATGAAGAATACAGGAACAGCAAAACGCGATATCGAGTTAAATAGATTGCTAAGCCACCATGAAGGTGTGTTGAATTGATTGGAGCTAACTAGAAGTTCCGCTGTAAAGTGCAATATAATGACAGCGATGATAGATAGAATCCTCAGGATATCTACGTACAAAATTCTTTTATTAGGAATAACGGTATTCATTGTAATCTCCTCCTCCTTCATGTGTTCGTTCCAGCCGCCATGTTCTGGCTAATCGCTGCAACGCCTTTACGTTCAACGAACCCCCAGCCTTCATCGTTATCAAAATACTTGAAAGTACCCACTATATTGATGTAGAGAAGAAGATTTCGGTAGGTCAGTAATTCGAATTGGCTGAAGAAGAGCATCTTCACATAATCCCACAGGGTATAATTACTCCCGTATTTTTTGCATAAGTAAAAGGAAACGATGAACTGTGCGCCATTGATGACAATGATAATAAGCAGGAAGATCAGTGCTTCGATAATGTTTTTGCCACTTAGAATGGTTTGCCCGATGTAGAAGAGCGTGGAGAATGCGGCTAGTGTTCCCAGCATGAAACCGTCGATGGCGAAGAACAAACTAACACCCACACTAAATCGCTGGGATAATCTAGACCAGTAGATCAGGATACAATCAACAAATGCTTTTTGCCATCTTATTCGCTGCTTATAGAAGTTCGTTAAATTCTCCGGACATTCGGTGTAACATACCGCCTCCGGCGCAAACACGAGCTTCTTTTTCAACTGATTCGCTTTTATGTATTCATGAATTTTAAGGGTAATGTCAATATCTTCACCCACCGTACTGCGAAAACCATTCACTTGCATCAGGACATCTTTGTGAAAAGCACCGAATGCACCTGAAATAACAACAATGGAATTAAAGAAGGACTGTGTTAATTTGCGAACATAGAAGCCATGAGTGTAATTGATGATTTGGCTCTTAATAATTCCTTTTCCACGAAATGTTTCTATGATCGTGCCATTCTTCTTCTCGGCTCCCTGTACAATCTTAACTGTGCCACCAAGGGCAATAATCTCATCATTATCGAAATATTGATTTACATATTTCAAAGAATGGGTCTCCAGCATACTATCCGCATCCAGTGTAATGACGATTTCCGAGGCTGCATAATCGATACCCGCATTTAAAGAATCTGCCTTTCCACCATTCAGCTTATCGATAACAAAAATATGGGGATAGGAAAGGGATTGGTATAGTCCTCGGACTGACTTGTATGTAAGCTTATGGTCTGGTTTCCTGTGAACGGGCCTTAACTCCAGCAGTTCATTTAATCTGCCCATCGTGTCATCCTTCGAGCCGTCGTTGATGATCAGCATTTCGTAGTTGCTATACTGCACACCTGCAATCGCATCGATGCAGTTCTTGATCGTAAGTTCTTCGTTATAGGCGGGGACAAGTACAGATATCGATCTCTCCGCAAGTTCTGGATCAAGCCGCTTCACTTTGCTGCAGATCAGGGGGATTATCGTATATAGCACTTGGAAGGTAAGAAACACGCCTGCGATTCCGTAAAACAAGTACTGCATGGCAACTCACTCCTTTTCTCTCTGTCTTTACTCTCCTTACATTTTTGTCCATTAAGCTAAACCTATCCCAGCTTGCGCATCCGTGTAAAATCCGGCTAACAATCAAGAAAACGAATACATAGGCACTTTTCAAAGTAAAATGCACATTTTTATAGCCTATTCCCTTGAATGTAATATTTTGTTTTTTGTCATAAATAGTGGGATAAATTTATCTTTGGTAAGGGCAAATATGCAGAATGAAGCAGTTTGTTATACAAAAAAGCTCCAGAGATGACCTTTTAATAAAAGGTCATCTCTGGAGACTTCTAACATCATGCTAATTATTCTTCGTGATTAGACTCTACGAATTGCTGAAGAGCAAGCAGCTTCTCGTCCCAATATGAATCAAAGAATGTGAGCCACTGCTTGATTTCGTCGAGTGGCTCTGGCTGCAGGGTATACCTTGTTTCCCGTCCAACCTTTTGACTGCTTACAAGGCCTGCATCAGAGAGCACTTTCAGGTGTTTATTTACAGCTGTGCGGCTGATCGGAAAACATGCCGTCATCGCTGCTATGGGCATTTCTTGATTCGCTAGTAATTTTAATAACCTACGGCGGGTAGGATCGGCAATGGCTTGATAGACATCATGCTGTGCAGCAGTAGCTCCCAATTGCCTAAGCCTCTACATAATGAACAAGGCTTTTGTTCACAATGTTCTCCCATCCGCCGTTCATCACTTCACGAATGACAGCATGAGGCTGTCCGAATTCGGTAACCTTCTCAGCATCCCAACCTGAGTGAATAAGTGTAAACTCGGTTTTCCCGCCTTCAAGTTCTTTTAATTCAAAAGCAAGATGCCAGTCCTTACCCCAGTTGAATCCAACGCGATAGGGAGGATCAATATCCTTTACCTTACAAGGTGAGTCTCCAAATTGGCCCGCATGTAATGTGAATTCAAATCCAACTGTAGGTTCAAACGTACTCGGCATCCACCAAGCAGCCATGCCTTCAGACGTTGCAACGGCTTTCCATACTTTTTCAATAGGAGCCTGAAGTACAACGGTTTTGCGAATTTCCGGTATATTCTGTGTTTCCATAATTGATACCTCCACTAAATTAAATGACACCTAAAGGTGTCATAAAAGAGTATAGCACAATAGTGCGTGTATAAACCTAGCTGTGTTGAGGAAGGATTAAGAATCACTTGGATATAGTGTGTCCATAGAATCTTTACTTATCCTTTAATTGGACAAGTTGGGAATGAGATTGTTAATAGATAAGCACTATGGCAGAATGGTAACATATCATGATCAACAAGGAATGGAGAAAATAATAACATGTCTAATTTGCCTAATTGTCCTAAATGTAACTCGGAATACACATATGAGGATGGGAATTTATTAATATGCCCGGAATGTGCTTACGAATGGAATCCGGAATCAGACAACGAAACAGATGAAGATGCTAAAGTTATTAAAGACGCGAATGGAAATGTACTGAGTGATGGGGATTCAGTGACCATTATTAAGGATCTCAAAGTTAAAGGAAGTTCCTCGGTCTTAAAGATCGGTACTAAAGTAAAAAATATCCGATTGGTTGAGGGCGATCATGATATTGATTGCAAAATCGACGGATTTGGAGCGATGAAATTAAAATCTGAATTTGTTAAAAAAATTTAACGCTCATCATTTTAAATGTCCGAACACCCAGTCTATCTACATTGACTCTCCGATGTAGATAGACTGTTTATTTTTTATGAGGTGCCTAATAAGCCTCAGGACCGATGAACTAGTTCATCATAGATTTCTTAATTTAGTGAAAAAAACCCCCAAACCCCAAATGTCCTGGTCTGGTCTCTTAAAAGATTTATATGTTCAAGAGAATCGAAATTGGTTGTTTGTATATAGGATATAAGTAACGAAATTAGCTAATTTATACATAATAAATAATCTTAATTACCTTAATTTAGATATAGTCCCAACGATTCATGACGAAAAATATAATACTATGTTACTGTTTTTAATGTGTTGTAAAACTTAATAGGCAAACCTATGGAAACGTAGGGACGCAAAGCTACAGGGACTAAGGTCTAAAAGACGATGTCAGCCAGTTGCCAAAGGGTATTTTATGCTTTTTGTTATTTAAGGTTTGGTTTTTATAAAAATTAAGTCTTAATTTTTATGCCGAGCTTTATTCGCAATGTAAGCTACTCTTATGGGTAGCTTTTTTTACGCGTTTTTTAGTTCATTGGTCATAATTATGTTCACATACCAGGGGGAAAATCGTAATGAAAAAGATGATTGCAATCGCGACATCAGCAGCAATGTTGGCCAGCCTTACAGTGGGACCAGGTCAGATTATGGCTAATGAAGTACAGAATGCAAAGTCAGTGAAAAATGTATTGGCTAGTAAAGTGGACGAAAGTGGTAAAGCTGTTGTTGTTCCTTTTGATCTACATGGCAAGGCTGGTTTAGCTGCGTATAATGAGGTGTTTAAAATCAGCCGAAATCACATTACATCGATTACGAATAATGGTGGGAACTATTCTAGCTCTGCGATTGGTAAGGCGATTGATGGGGATATGGCGACACACTGGGAAACAGGCAAACCGAATACCTCCGCCTTCACGAATGAAGTGGTGGTTCAGTTCAATGAATTGACCACACTCAATCGAATTGTGTATTCAGCTAGACAAGATGGTGCAAAAGGTAAGGGGTTTGCAAGAGAGTTTGATATTTATGCTTCCACATCCGATGAGGGTAATGAGTTTACACTCGTTACATCAGGGGAATATAAAGGGTGGACTGGTGATGTTGTAGAGATTAAATTTGCACCAACAGCGTTCAAACGGGTTAAATTCGTATTCAAAAAAGCAGATCAAGATTGGGCCAGCGCATCGGAGTTTGGTTTCTATAAAGAAGATAAGGTTCGGGATGTGGTCAACAGCCTATTCACCGATGGCACGATGAGTGCAGTAGTACCCGATTATAATAGTGCGGCTAAACTTACTGCGTTGGAGAATGAAGCGAAATTACATCCGCTGTATTCTGAACTGAAAGAACGGCTGGAATTGGCGAAAAAGCTTGTGAGCGGTCAGACCCAGATCGAGGGGACCATAATTACCGCAGAGCAACGCGGGGATATGAGAAAACATGCATCGCAGAACTTGCGGTTTACACTTGGTACGAACAACCAACCTACGGGATTTGTGGCGATGCCAGGCCAAGAGATCAATGTGTATGTGGATGTGGAGTCTGCCGACAAGTTACCTTCCATCGTATTCTCTCAACAAGAAGCAGCTTGGAATGTGTGGGCAAGTGGAAAGCAGCTTCGTCCAGGCAAGAACACTTTTATCGTGCCGGAATTTGCATCGAACAGTTACTATGCGCACCCTGTAACTAAAGGTGGTACAGTTTATATTTCTAATCCTTATACAGCTGAAGAACAAGGAAAGGCACCACGCATTCGAATTGAAGGGGGACAGAAGATCCCTTTCATGACGAAGGACACGGATCCTCAGGAATTTAAGTCTTTCCTAACGGAATATAAGCAGATGTTAGATGCAGATAAAGCAGCACACCCTGATGTAAAAGACCGTAAGCTTATTGATGTGGTCGAAATGGCAAGTGAGCATATCATTTTCACAGGTACGGCATCCGAAGCTTATAAGAAATTTATTACACAGGGCGAGGACCCAGTGGGTACCTTAACCGGCTATGACTACTGGATGAAGAAGAACTTTGAATTCTACGGTCTAGATGGACGCGATACGAACCACGATCCTAAGCGTATTCGGGAAAACATCCGTTTGATGCAGCCGTATGGTGCGATGTATGCAGCAGGTGACCATACCGGGATACAAGCTGGTACAGTATCACAAATGTTGAGTGATTTTACAAAGGTATATCCGGGCTGGGGATTGACGCATGAAATCGGACACCGTATGGCTGTTGGCGAACGAGAGTATGGTGAAATAACCAACAATATGCTGGCTATGTTGATGTCGGTTGATTATCAATCGATCGATACCCGCATTCCTTATCAGGATATCTATAAATATGTCATTGAAGAGAATAAAGTAGCTATGGAGCAGCAGTCTCTATTTGCGAGACTCGGTGCCTTCTGGCAATTGGAGCTTGCTCATCCGGGATATTGGAAGGAACTGAACAGCCTGTACCGGGATCGAAAGGTCTCTCTGCCGAATGGTGAAAATTCGAAACAACAGTATTTGGTCGAGTTCTCCTCTGAGGTGCTGGGCAAGGATTTGAGCAGTTATTTTGCAAGACATGGCTTCACAGTTAACGCGGATACAAGAGAGAAAGTATCTGTATATCCGGCACCTAAGAAGCTGTGGTATTTGAATAATTCAGTAATTAATTACAAAGGAAATGGCTTTGTAGAACAGGCACCTAAGATAACAGCTAGTGTGATCCCGAATGTATCTGCTAAAACGAATACACTAAGCATTAGTCTGGATAAATCTTATGCAGAGGATTTGCTAGGATATGAAATTTATAGAGATAACAAGCTGGTAGGCTTTACGAGTGAAGATCAATTCGTAGATCAGAACATAGATACGAATGTCAACTACACATACAAAATCGTGGCTTATGATAAAACACTGAAGACACTGAAACCGGTGGAATTCAAAGCATTTAAGCCAGCATTATCTGCTCAGGCGTATGTCACGCTGAAGCTGAACCAGTCGTTTAATCCGATGGATTATGTGAAAGCTTCTACGTATCAAGGTAACGATATTTCGAGTGAAGTCGTGGTGAAATCGAATAACGTAGATGTTACACGTAAAGGAAACTATCAAGTTGTTTATGAAGTTAAGAGCGGTGGGGTAGTAGAATCGAGAACAAGTCAAGTGACTGTGACAAGCGACTACGTTTTCACTTCGGATCTAAATGCGGCATCAGCAACTGTGGGCTGGAGTGAATTGAAGAAAGATAGAGCACCTGGTGGCGGCATGATTACGCTTCTTCGTCAAGGCATGGATGCCGTCTATGCGAAGGGTCTCGGTGTGCATGCGAACTCGGAAGTTATCTATCATATCGAGGGCAAAGGTTATGACTTCTTCGAGAGTTATATCGGTATCGATCAGTCTATGAAAGGAAGACCGTCTTCTGCAACATTTGAGGTATATGTTGATGGCGAGAAGAAATTCGACAGTAGTGTATTCAGAGCAAGCACCGAGCAAGAATTCGTGAGAATTCCGGTTACAGGTGCGAAAGAAATCAAGCTGGTTACAACGGATGCGAACGATAGTGGTAATTCTGCAGACCATACCGTATGGGCTGATGCCAAGTTCACGAATAACTCTAGCGTGCCAACCCTCACTTTGCCTGATGAAACTACATTCGTTGCACTTAACGGCGAATTCGATGTACTAAAAGATGTGCAGGCATTTGATAATGAGGATGGAGACTTGATCGGTAAAGTTGAAGTTAAATCCAACGGATTTACAACAGGTAAGACGGGGACATATCAAGTGGAGTTATCGGTATCCGACTCAGACGGCAATACAGTGACCAAGACAAGAAATATCGTAGTTTATAGTGCAAGTAAGTATATGAGTGACGTGGAATGGGTATCTGCAAGAACAGATTATAACGTGGTTAGAAAAGACAAATCGAGTACGAATGCAACGATAAAGTTGCTGGTACAAGGGAAAGTACAAGAGTTTGCTAAAGGAATCGGCACCCATGCCAACTCTGAAATTGTGTATAATCTCGCCAATTCGAACTATGAATATTTCGAGACATATGTAGGTGTGGACCGAAATATACCGGAACAGAATAACTCGAGTGTTATCTTTAAACTCGTAGCAGATGGTCAAGAAGTTTACAATAGTGGACTCATGAAGTTTAGTACAGAAGCGAAGCTTGTTCGGATTCCTGTGAAAGGCGTTCAGGAATTAAAGCTGATAGTTGATAATGCGGGTAACGGAAATGCTTCCGACCATGGCAGCTTTGGTGATGCCAAATTTATTATTCTAAACGACAAACCAGAGCTTACCATTCCGAAATCGGTTTCGACTAAAGTTGGTGAGGTCATCCCACTTAAAGAGCACTACGCTGCCATCGATGCAGAAGATGGAGACTTAACAGCTCAAGTGACTGTCACGGGTGAAAGTGAGGTCAATTTTAACAGAGCAGGGGAATATCCAATTACTTATTCTGTTACAGATAGTGACGGTAATACGGTGACTAAAGAGAGAACGGTAGCTGTAGTTGACATGAACGATTATCATTTCTTAACGGATTATGATTGGAGTTCTACGCAGAACAGTTATGCAGCTCCAGTGAAAGATAAGTCTATCAGTGCTAAAGCTCTCAGATTAACAGACGAGAACAATCGTGAAGTGATTTATGAGAGAGGTATTGGAGCACATTCTAACTCTACGATTGTATATGATCTAACCAATAAGAATATGGACTACTTCACATCATTTGTTGGTGTGGATCGCCAGATGTATGGTTCAATTGGATCTGTAAGCTTTGAGGTTTATGTAGATGGAGAACTTAAATTCAACAGTGGTGTGATGCAATCAAGAGATCCACAGAAATTTATTGAAGTCGATATTAACGGCGCGAAGGAGCTTAAGCTTGTCGTTACGGATGGCGGAAATGGTAACGGGTCCGATCATGCTACATGGGGCGATGCTAAATTCCATTTTGCTAACGCAGATCACATTTATGTGCAAGATTTACAACAAGCAGTTGTAGAAGCTCAGGCCATAAATGTAGAAGATTACACGCCGGAGAGCGTTGCTGTGTTAACAAATAGCCTTGCCAAAGCTGAAGAGATACTTGCTAATCCAGCCGCTAATCAAAGTGAAATCGACACTGCTGTAGCATCGATTAGAGCGGCCATGGCAAGTCTAGTGAAGATTGATTTAACCCAAGTGGTTGCCATACCAGATCAATATCTAAGAGATGGCCTTAAGAAGACACTCGGAATTACAGGAGATATTACGCTGGCGGATATGCATAACCTGATCTCATTCAAGGATGAGACTAGAAGAGTGAGCTCGCTTAAGGGTCTGGAATATGCTAAGAATCTAGTAACGCTCGATATTACGGGCGCTGAAGTTACAGACTTCTCTCCGTTGAAAGATTTGAAGAAGCTGGCAAACCTCATGGCTGACCCTCAATTGGTTGAGGTAGGTGGAGTATCGCAAGGACCTATCATTGAAGTGGATAATCTAGTGACAGGACGGGATGGGAAGAAGATTATACCGGTTTCCGCTGGAATTAGACACAACAAGACGTTTAAAGAAACGGTGTTGGATGTTAGCCAATTAAGTGCAGATCCGAATAAGTTTATCTTTGACCTTTCGAATGAGGATAAGGGATACTACACCATGTTCATGGCGTATCAAGTAGACGGTAACCTCGTACAATTAATTTACATGATCGACAATAAGTAAATTTGAATAGCTGAATTAGCGCCAGTGGATGGTCTATGTATCTTGTAGATTATCTATTGGCGTTTTCTTTATGTAACTTGTTTGAAAATAATAGCTGAATAGTTCAAAATAAAGATATCTGTCATTAAAACAATTTGGGCTTTGGGGCTATTGATAGATATTTATACTATAGGAGGAATGATCCTTGGAAATCGGACTTAGTACATTCGTAGAAACGACGCCTGATGTACAGACGGGTGAGGTAATGAGCCACGCGCAGCGATTGCGTGAAGTGGTGGAGGAAATCATTCTTGCCGATCAAGTAGGACTCGATGTGTTTGGTGTTGGCGAACATCATCGTAAAGACTATGCAGCATCTTCACCGGCAATGGTGCTTGCGGCTGCTGCGCCGCAGACGAGCAATATTCGTCTTACAAGTGCGGTAACGGTCTTATCGTCAGCTGACCCAGTTCGTGTATTTCAGGATTTTGCTACACTCGATGGTATATCGAATGGACGTGCAGAGGTTATGGCGGGCCGGGGCTCATTTATCGAATCCTTTCCACTCTTTGGTTATGATCTGAATGATTATAATGAGCTGTTCGATGAGAAGTTGGAGCTGCTCCTTAAGATCAGGGATTCTGAGAAGGTGACCTGGAGAGGAGGACATAGACCAGCCATTGATAACTTGGGAGTATATCCACGTCCGGTTCAGGACTCTCTGCCAATCTGGATCGGAAGTGGTGGTAATCAGGAATCCGTCATCCGTGCGGGTCTGCTCGGATTGCCACTCGTGCTTGCGATCATCGGAGGGAAGCCGGTGCAGTTCGCACCATTAGTAGAACTTTATAAAAGAGCAGCAGCACATGCAGGGCATGATGTCTCAAAGCTTGCGGTTGGATCGCACTCCCATGGATTTATTGCAGAGGAAACGGAGCTTGCAGCGGATAAGTTCTTTCCATCTACGCAGGCCTGTATGAATATGCTTGGTCGAGAGCGTGGATGGGGACATTACGATCGTTCCAGCTTCGATTTCGCACGGAGCTTCGACGGTGCACTGTACGTAGGTGATCCGGATACAGTAGCCAAGAAAATTATTCACCTGCGCAAGCATGTTGGTATTACACGCTTTATGCTTCATGTACCGGTCGGTACGATGCCGCATGAGGATGTTATGAATGCCATCAGGCTGTTAGGTACCGTAGTGGCACCACGAGTGCGTGAAGAAATTGCGAAATGGGAGGCTGCAGGAGAACCAAAGTCCTAAGCAGCTGTAATCATTAGGTGTTTGTATCCGCTTACTGATGAATATCTTGTCACATGACAACACTCATGACACGGGTCACTATATCACTTTGTCACATTGGACTATATTATTAACAGCAATTTTATTTAAAAGGAGTGATAAGTGAGTGCACCCAATCCGGAAAAAGTGGAAAATCGTTCTCGACAGGACATCAGTGGTCGGTTTGCTTCCGATAGTAAGCGTCTCTAAGGTGAGTCAGGTCTCTGATCTGAGTGTTAGAGAGGTTAGTACAGCAACAGATCATGGTCTTGTCCTGTTGGGCGATGGCACCGTCATGGCTATGGGCTGCAACCAATATGGGCAACTAGGAGATTCATCATGGATTATGGAGCAGACCGCTTATCAGGTTATATCGTGTGAAGAGGGAGGGCTCCTCTCAAATATTAAGGCAATTTCGGCTGGTGGGTTTCACAGTATGGCACTGGATAACAGAGGTCAGGTGTGGGCTTGGGGACGCAATCTTGAGGGTCAATTGGGAATCGGATTCACGAATGAGGGAGCGCACAAAGGTGACATCCGTGGGGCCAAACGTGTTGTATTTCCTCAAGAGGTGAACATCGTGGAAATCTCCGCAGGGGCTACTTTCAGTTTGGCACTGGATGATGAGGGTCAGGTGTGGGCCTGGGGAGATAATGAAGAGGGCCAACTAGGGATAGGATATCATAAAATTGGGCGATCGCAGTTCTCTCCCATTCGAGTGGTTCATGAGAACGGACTATTGAGTCAGATCCAATCCATTTCTGCGGGTCCCTATCATAGTCTGGCACTTGATAAAGATGGACAGATTTGGGGCTGGGGAGCGAACTGGAACGGAGCGCTCGGGTTCGATAAGAACATCAACTATGCTAAATTAGAGGAAGAAATTAAGCAATTATGGGGAAAAGAAGTAACCTTTAAACCAGAAAAGTTGGCACAAACGAATCATCTATACACATGGATGGATTATATGGATGAATACTATACGCATGATATGATTTGGATGGTTGCCAAGCGAATAACGAATGATTTTGATGGATTCGCGGAAATTATGGCAGGGAGAATGCAGAGCCAGGGTACAAAGAGGGATGGCTCGGTATGGGCATGGGGTTACGTGGAGGATCCGACGAGTGACGAGGGGATATGTCTAAATGGCACAAGACTTGGACAATTACCTAAAGATTCAGAGGATCAGGAAGTAGCTGATATTCAGCGACTGATATCGAATACTCGAAGTAGAGGGTCGAACTGGGGCTGGGCTCTATGTGAAGACAGTATCCCTCTGCCCTCCATTCGAGTCGTAGACAGAAGAAATTTCACGACGCTAACGAGTGAAGCATTGTTTATGGTTTGTCGAAGCCGTCAGGCTACGGAATGGATCCTAGAGGATATATGTATTGATTTTGAAGCATTAATTGTCTAGTTGAAGCTTATATATGAAGAGGTTAGACTGTCCCAAAGGGCAGTCTTTTTTCTACTTTAGAAAGTGTTTGCAAGATAGACTTGATATTTATATAGCATCCCCTCAGAATGAAGAGAATACTGCTAGAAGAGGGAGTTATGCGAAATGACGAATGTGATGACACGGAATAATGTGAAGGTAATCGGAGCGGGAGAACAAATCATTGTTTTTGCACATGGGTTTGGGTGTGACCAGAGCATGTGGCAATATATCGCGCCTTCCTTTGAAGGGGATTACCGGATCGTTCTCTTTGACTACGTAGGTTCGGGTAACTCTGATTTACAGGCATATCGAGCGGAGAAGTATAACTCACTTCACGGATATGTACAGGATGTACTGGACGTGATGGAAGCGCTAGAGCTGCGTGATGTTATTTTTGTAGGTCATTCCGTTAGCTCCATGATTGGAATGCTTGCGTCGATCAAGCGCCCAGAGTATTTTAATAAATTGATTATGATTGGACCTTCTCCACGTTATTTGAATGAGGGAGAGCATTATGTCGGTGGTTTTGATTTAAGTGATATAAATGAACTACTTGATATGATGGAGATGAATTTTACAGGCTGGGCAAGTTTCCTGGCGCCGATTGCGATGAATAACCCCGACCTTCCACAGTTAACGAAAGAGCTGGAACAGAGCTTTATATCTACCGATCCAGTGATCGCAAGGGAGTTCGCAGAGGTTACATTTCTATCAGACCATCGGAGTGATTTATCCGAATCTACCATTCCTACATTGATTATGCAGTGCTCTGATGATAGTATTGTTCCGCTTCAGGTGGGGGAGTATTTGCACAGCCACTTGAAGAATAGCACACTGCGAATCATGGAGGCCAAAGGTCATTATCCTCATATCAGTCACCCGGTAGAAACCATTACATTGATTAAGGAATATCTTCAATAACTCTAGATTATGCCTGCATTGAAAGGATATATAAGATAATGGATGATCGTTTGAAATATGCCCCCTGTGGCTATATCTCAATCACACCGACTGGAATCGTTACTGATGTGAATGATACATTTCTGGAGTGGATGGGATATGAAGAGGAAGACTTGGTCCAGAAGCACTTTGAGTCTATCATGTCGACGGCAAACAAGCTTATTTTTCATTCTTATTTCTACCCTTATATTCATCTGAACGGACATGTGGAGGAGCTCTTCTTAAGTCTGAGAGACAGTCAAGGCCAGTCCATTCCATTCATTCTGAATGGGAGACGGTTTGAAATAGATGGAATAGAGATGATTGATTGCATCTTGGTACAGATGGGCAAGCGTATTGATTATGAACTAGAGCTGCGAACAGCTAAGAAGCAGATTGAAGCTGCCTATTGGGAGAAGAATCAAGCCCTTGCGAAGCTGGAACAGATTCATAAGGAGATTGAGCAGAAGCAAGCCGAGCTGATGGAGTACAATGCAATATTGGTGGAACTGTCTGTTACGGATAAGTTGACGGGCCTTAAGAATAGAAGATATTTTCAGGAAAAATTAGAAGAGTTGATTGTGCGGTATAGCGAGAACGAACAACCCTTCTCCGTTCTTATTATCGATATAGACCACTTTAAAAAAGTAAATGACACCTGGGGGCACCAGGCCGGTGATCTTGTTCTGAAGCAGTTGGCGGATACCTTAATCAGACATTCTCTGCGTGAAGACACCGTGGCCAGACTAGGCGGTGAAGAATTTGTTCTTCTTCTGCCAGATGCAGATGCTGCAGCGTCTAAGTTGAGGGCTGAGGCGCTGCGAGTTGCGGTTTTACAGACCCCGTGGGAGCTAGTGACTATCACGGTGAGTATAGGAGTTGCCACGATGACTTCCGAGGATTCAGATGTAACTCTGCTAGAAAAAGCCGATCAGGCCCTTTACGCTTCCAAGGAGAATGGGAGAAACCGGGTTACACATAGTCTGGATTTAAATTAATCGAGCTTATTTACAAATAACCTCAGTAGACTCTTTAGGAATATCAAGTGGACAACAGTGCCGATGATTACATACAACATGAAATTCAGAGATCCCTGCTGGGTAGCGATCAGATAGGTTTTGGAGATCCAGAAGGTCGGGATGATACCACCGAGCCATTGCCAGGGTGAAGGAACCCAGAAGATAATTAAAGGGGCGAGAACAACCAAGCCAGCGAGCTTGGATAGGGCTAGCCCCTCTACTTTATTCGCTGCAAAAGCGCTCATAAACAATGCCACGATTGGAGCTTCCATTGCAATCATGGGCATGAGCAATAGAAGCTTAGTCCACGGAATATAGACTAGTTGAACTGTATATATAAGCAGCAGGCTGAAGCAGGTGGATATAACAATGGGGACAGATAATCGGTATAGAAAATAACCACGCCTAGAGAGTGGGGTAACTGCATAATAGCTGATTAGATTCTCATCGCGCTCATCGAGAATTACAAAACCCGATAGCATCCCTAATATGAGGGGGGTGAGAAGTAGGAAGAAACTCATAATCTCGCGGTAATATAATGTTAACTCGATTCCGAGTCTTTCGTATACGACATTAGAAGCCATAGGTATGCCTAAACGTAAGAATAGAATCAATAGAACAGGTGCCAGTAGGGCGGATAGGAGCATTGGATCACGGCTGATCTGCCTTACATCACTACGTAGAAGCTGAGTGATAGCATGCATTAATTTTGACCTCCACCAATTTTTAATATAATGTAGCGTCTTATTGAATTCCGTGTCCAAAAATAAGCGACCACACACCATACAGCTAATGAAATAACAGCGTAAGTTAGCTCTCCTAGTGACAAGTTAGTAAAGGCTGATCGAATGAGAAGCAGTGAGCCTTTGGCAGGTAGGATATAGAAGAGTGGTGAATTCCACAGGCCAATTGTCTCCAAGAGTGGCAGAATGAGAATGGATGTATAGAGCATAGATTTGATGAAAAATTGGTTGATGGTTTTGCACCTTGCTGATAGACCCATTCCAATAAGGGTGAAGAAGAATGAAGTCATAGCTACACCCAGTAGATACAGAAATAGATTTGTATGAAACCCAAAGGTGCTGAGATGTATAACAGAGCAGGTAAGGATGGAGAGAGCGGTTAAGCTTAGCGTCTTTGATAGAATATACTCTTCCGGCTTGTAAGGTGTAACGAAGAGGTTGTCATGAATATTCTGACCTTTCTCAAGCAGGACCAGCCCGCCGACGAAGAAAAAACCAAGCACGCCGGGATCAGAGAAAGTAAGAATGATGTCAGCAGTCTGGCGGAACTCTTGAGGTAGAGCGTGCAGCACCATAATATAAATGGTACTAATGATCAGATAGGCATAGTAGAATCCATGCCGGAATTGTAGCTTCACATCATAGAAGAAGGCGGCTTGAAGTCTCATCGTAATGATTCTCCTGTCACTTGGATAAATACATCCTCTAGCGTGGCTTCCTGTGTATGCATGGTCTCAATGGGGTGTGTTCGCAGTAATTGAAGAAATGCTTGGTTTGAACCGATCTGCTGGAGATCAAAATCTCTGCGTTGGAGTTGTCCTCGATCTGTATACTCGATTTGAACACGGGAGCGGCCGTTTCGAACCTTTAACTCACGAGGGGAGTCGATAAGGCTAATCCCTCCATTTACAATGAAGGCAACTCGGTCACATAGTTCATCCGCTGCACTCATGTGGTGTGTGGTCAATAGAATCGTAGTGCCTTGCTGCTGTCTAGCGAGGATGAGGTCTTTCATGACTTTGGCATTCACAGGGTCGAGTCCGGAAGTCGGCTCATCTAGAAAAAGAATATCGGGGCTGCCTAGCAGCGCACGACAGAAATTAAGCCGCATTTTCATGCCTTTTGAGAAATCGGAAATTTTGGTATGGGCATATTTATCAAGATCAACCATAGCCAGTAAATGCTTCGGGTCTTCGGTCTTGCCTTTATAGAGCGAGCGAAAGAGTGAGAGGTTCTCTAAAGCAGTGAAACGGGTGTAGAAGTTCGGAAATTCAAAGGCAACACCGATTTTTTCGTAGTAATCAGAGGGTGAATTGCGTATTTCTGAACCCTGGACACGAACACTGCCTGAATATTGCTTCAGGATTCCGATAAGGATCTTCTGAATCGTACTCTTACCTGCACCTGAAGGGCCCAGAAATCCAAAAATCTCCCCTGCAGGAATGGAGAAGTTCAGCCCTTTAAGGGTGGGCTGTTTCGCTCCGGGATAAGTAAATTGCAAATCTTTCACCTCGATCATGAACTCAGCCTTCTTTCTCCGTAATAAGTCCATCCACAATGAAATCGATAAGAAGTTCCATCGTGTTCTCATAATGTGCATCACCGATCGTTCGCTTCTGGAGGGATAGCAGAATGATGGAGCGCAGTAGACTAACAATGGTTTCAGGGTTCTTCTGGGCCATATATCCTTGTTCTTGTGCCTGTATGATCATGGGTAGTAGATAGTTAGCATCACCTGTAAAGTTCTGTTCGAGCAGTTTATCCGGCAGTTTGCGGACGAATGTCTCCATGATCTCTTCGTTGTAGAGCTGACGAATCAGCGGGTAGGTCTCCATAAGATCTAAGGAATCTTTGAGAAACTGCTTGAACGAAGCCCTCGTCAAGATCCCAGATGAGAAATGCTTGCTTACCATATCTATACGGATCTGCTCCTCTAGCTGTTGAAGAATATCAAAATACAGCTCTTCCTTCGATGCATAGAACAGGTAGAAGGATCCCTGTGCAATACCAGCCGCCTTTGTTAGATCGGACACGCTTGTTTTCCTCAATCCGTGCGTCTCGAATAGCCATTTCCCCTGCGTTAGTAACTGTGAGTGGATGCGTTCTTTCTCGTGTTCATCAAATTTTCTCGCCATAATTTAAGGTCTCCTTATGCCACTTATGAACGTATGAATAATTTTATTTTATATTCACAGATAATATACCCCTTACTCTGGAAAATGGCAAGTGCAAGTATAGTTGTTCGCATGCTCTTGAACAAATTATTAAAAAGCAGCACAGCTTGAGCGCTGTGCTGCTTGATCAATTAATTATTTTGGCGAAGAAGTAACTCATTAGAAACACGTAAAAGACTCAATCGTTCTTAAATCAAATCCAGAATAAACCCATCTTCGGCCAGTCCATCTGAAGCCGGCAACAGATGTGCGTCCCACGAAAGTCGGGAAGAACCAGAAACCAATTCCGAATTTGGGCCATATATAGGTGTTTCGGAACAGACAGTTCTGAATTGCACCAGGGTCAATGGCAAAGGTCGAGGTCATTGGCTTTGGGGGAGGAGCCTGTGGAGGTGGAGCGGTTGGTCCCGTCTGTTGTCCCTGTGGTCCAAAAGGAGGCATAAATGCCATGAGTGTTCACTCCTTTACATTAAGTTAGAGGGATTACGTTTAGATAAATAACAGGGTAATTACGAGCAGCTCATAAAGAACAAGCGGGAGAATAACATTGTTGTAGTAATTCGGTCCGAAGGCGCGCGAGCCACTCTTGTCTGGAAGACTCAAATATATAATGCCTCGATCACAATGTGTGATGACGCCTTCGAAAACTTCCCCATCGAGTGTTTCTACACGTACGAGTTGATTTTTATGCTGGTTGCATAGATGGTGCATATGATCTCGAGTTGATTTTAAAGATTGCGGATGATTCGGTCCGGCTTGATATAAGATTTGCTCTTGATGGCCGAGGCCTTGGTGCTGCATGCTCATCATTTCGTCCTCCATCTCTGGGTGGTTATCCATATCTGCAATATATGCGCCTGACTATTTAGGGGTGCATGCCTAACTAGCTGAGATAAGGTGTAATTAACTTGCTACCTGGGATAGAGACTGTCAGTCTTTTCGAGGCAAAGGCATGCCCATCCCATGAAATGAGGTTCTCTACATTGCCTAATGTGTCAGCATTTGTTGTACCAATGATTCGCTGGATGGCGAGGAGGTCATAGCTGGTGCTTCCCGTGTTGGTTACGACTGGATAAAGAGCGCCCAGTGCTAGAACCTCGCCTTTGGTAGGTTGTTTCAATTGTCCTGACTCGTTATAGAACTGAGATAAATAGTCGTAACCCTTGTTGCTGATATCAATGGTAAACAAGATGTCGAGCTGAGGACTACTTATGCTTACCTTATATCCATGCTCATAGTTGACATGCAAACGGTACTGTTCATTGTACTGCTGTACATCGAATAGCTTCTTTAAATCGTTGTTTTGGAACGAATAGATATAGAAAATACCGTATCCACCACTGCCTCCGGTCTCCATACTGACCATAATGTCGAGAATACCATCCTTATTGAAATCTCCGAGGAACAGCGTAGGATTATACCCGGCATTCTCAGGGGGATGGACAATCGTTAATTGGTGTGTAGCTCCGTCCTGAATCCCCATGGTTATGTGGTCAGCGAAGAGGCTGGTTGGATCTACTTTGTTGCCGAATAGATAGACAGTATCGAGGATGCCGTCTCCATTCACATCCCCTCGTTTCATATCTAACAAGATGGGAGGAGCCGTGGGTCGATACACTTGATAGTCCCAATAAGGACTCGGATATATTACATTCATCATCATATCTCCTTGCTGAACGCATCTAATGCTCTAGCCTATGCGAGTGCCTAGATGAGGGTGCTGTCATTAGGAGCGGGACTGAAGGGGGAGGCGTGAAAGAGGTCATAAAAAAGCACCATGCTGAGGGCACTTTTTTTATACTTTATCGTTGTGAATATATTGGCGGTATTCTTTAGGAGTGATTCCTTCATATTTCTTAAACAACATGGAGAAATAACTCTGACTGCCGATGCCGACATGCTGGGCAATTTGGCCGATCGACATCATCGTAGAGGTCAGAAGCTGCTTAGAAATAATTAATCGGTATTTGATGATATATTCAGTGACCGTATGACAGGTATATCGTTTGAATAAACGTGAGAAATAGTAGGGACTTAGATGTATGAAATGAGCAACGTCTTCGACTTTAATATCCGATGGATAATGTGCTTCGATAAACTCTAGCGCTAGTTGTATTTCTGTGGGGTATGCGATCTTCAGCGAAATAGATTCAGCGTTGTTTTTGTCCATGGAAGACATGATCAATTGTGTGAACACCTGAGTAATGAGAGAGGATGCTATGAACTCAAGTCCGATGGGGCGATGCAGGAATAAATCATACAGTTGTTTAAAAAGAAGCTCCGTCTGCTCGGTATTGCTGATTTGAAATACAGGGCACTCTGAAGCGTGTAACAGCTCGAAATAATATGAGCTTTGAATTCCGCCAAAGCGAACCCACAGCAGTTCCCAAGGATTACTCGGATCTGCGTTATATTGATGCATCTGACTTAAATCTAAGAAGAATAGCTCACCAGCATTCACTTTATAGGTTCTTCCCTGGGCGGTCACATACCCGGAGCCTTTAACGACATACTTGAGTTGATAGTGAGATAATGAACGATTTATACAATAATCAGGCTTGCATACATACCAACCAACATCTTGAACAAAAAACATGAATTTAACGGCGATATCGCTTGGAGAATGGGAAAGGGTGCTGTACGGAAACTCGGATGGATACGCTTTCATAATGAATCACCTCATGTATATAAGATTGTTTAGACGAGGTAGATCTATATAGCAAACCAGAGCATGATTACGATAAAAACAAAGCATATTTACGAAATAATTCAATCCTATCGTATTTTATAATTTGATTACATGATCTTTTATGAAGTGAAACATGAAGTTTTTAATAAAATTAGCAATGGGGAGGGTAAGGAAATGGGAAAAACAATGAAAGCACGATTATTATCATGGACGCTCGCGGCCAGCATGCTCGCTGTCAGTGCAATCCCAATGGTATCCATGCCTGGACATGTATTAGCGGCTGCACAAGGTACAACCTATTATGTGGATTATACGAAAGGTAATGATGGTAATGCTGGAGATGGTGCCTCTTCTGCGTGGAAGACACTAGATAAGGTGAACAGCACAACATTTCAACCCGGCGATCAGATTCTATTCAAAGCTGGTGAGAGCTGGAACGGTCAGCTCTGGCCTAAAGGATCAGGAGCCGAAGGAAGTCCTATTGTCATAGGTAAGTATGGATCAGGTAATAAGCCGGCCATCAACGGTGGAGGTCAGACGGAAGGCGCGGTTATGCTTCAGAATCAGGAATACTGGGAAATTACTAATCTTGAAATAACGAATGATGACGATCTGACAGTCAATTACACAGGTCCGAATCGGAGAATCGGAGTTCTGTATTCGATTGATGGACGTACGAGTGACCGCATATATCAACATATTTATATTAAGGATTGTTATATTCACGATGTTGATGGCAATGAACATGGTGTAGGCAACGATCCTTACAAAAGCAGCGGGGGGATCGTCGGTGAAGTTATTGTCGGTACCAAAGGGAGTGTAACCAAAGCCAGATTTAATGATGTACGTATTACATACAACACGATCGACCATGTGGACCGGACAGGAATTAAGCCAGTTCGTTATAAATTGCTCTATGTACCGGTTCAGACTGGGGGGCAATATGACAGCGAGATGGGTCCACTGCTGCGGGATAACAACCTATGGAGCACGGGTGTGTATATTGGTCACAACAAGCTTAACGATATTGGTGGAGACGGTATATTAATTCGCGATACGAAAGGCGCTCTCATCGAGCATAATGTATTAGCTGGTTTTGCGATGAGATCGAATAAACCGAATGCCGGCATGTGGCCTTGGAATGCTGTCGATACGACATTCCAATTCAATGAGGTATCCGGCGGCGCCCCGAATCAGGATGGAACTGCATTTGATCTAGACAGCATGTCTGCGAATACAACATTCCAGTTTAACTACAGTCATGACAATCCAGAAGGCTTCATGCTCGTTATGGCAGCGAATGAGCATGATGTTGTCAGATATAATATTAGTCAGAATGACGGAAGATTGTTTAAATACTTCCTGTTCAATGAACTGTCACCCTCTTACATCATGAATAATATATTCTATTATGACAGCAGCCAATCAGAGATCACGAATGTAGTTTGGAAGCAGGGAATGAGTGTGTACAACAATGTGTTCTACAATACGAATAAGAACGCACCTACCAATTGGGGCGTATCTGATTGGTCTAAGGTAGACTTCAGCAATAATGTAATCTATGAGGCAGGCGGCGTGCATGCGGCGAATGAGCCTGCTGATCCGAACAAAATCACTAATGATCCGTTGTTTGTAAACCCAGGTAGCGGTAAGACTGGAATCACTTCGCTTGATGGATACAAGCTTCAGCCGAATTCACCTTTAATCGATGCCGGGAAGCTGTTGATTGACGGAGGCGTGAAGGATTTTTGGGGAAATAGATTACACTATAATAGTCCGGATATCGGTGTATATGAACATCCGGTCGGCACATTTAATCCGGTACCGCTGGCACCTGAGACAGATCCGCTGGCTATCCCCCAATCGCTGATGAATGCGACAGCTACAAGTGCTGAGCCTGGAGAAGGAGCAGATCGAGTGCTGGATGGCAGGAAAGCGACATTATGGAGCACAAAGTGGAATCTATCTGATCGATTACCGCAATCGATTATCATTCATTTGAATGATACGTATGAGATTGATAAATTCGTATACACACCAAGACAAGATATGGGTGGAGATGGACGGTTCAACGGAATCATTACCAAATATAATCTCTATGTTAGTAGTAACGGCAATGAATTCACTAAAGTATCCGAAGGCAGCTGGGCAAGAGATAAGACAGATAAGGTGATCACGTTTAGTCCGGTAAAGGCAACACATGTAAAGCTGGAAGCGATCGAAGGATCTGGGGGATGGGCGACCGCATCAGAGATTAATGTATATCGACATGAGAGTAGCAGTACAACCGAATTAACTTCAACCTTGAATAGTAGTCCTTCTGTCGATTCAGAGCAAACGCTAAGTGTTACTTATGGATTAAATAATGTGGTTAATCCGGTATATGCGCAGGATGTTAAGGTGGAGTATGATGATTCGTTGTTTGAATTTGTCTCTGCAAATTCCATTCATGAAGATGACGTTTCGATTGTAGAGTTGATAGATACCACTCCAGGACAACTTCGCTTCATTGTTGCAAGCAAGGGGGCTGAGCACGCCATTCGTAGTAATTCCGAAGTGCTTGAGATGAAATTTAAAGCGAAGAAAGTGGAGCAAGTGTTGTCAGGCTCAGTTAAAATAGCGAAAGCCGTCATGGGGGATCAGGAAGGAAAAGAGCTCGAAGCAGCTTCATCTTCTATAACGGTTCAAGTTAAACCAGGAAAACCAATAGAGCCAGGAACTCCAGGAGACCTTAATAACGATGGTAAGATATCGATTGGAGATCTTGCAATTATCGCTGCGAATTACGGAAAAACAACAGACAGCCCAGATTGGGAAAAAATCAAAGCAGCTGATGTTACAGGAGATGGAAAGATTGATCTGGAAGACCTCGTAACCATTGCAAGGCAACTATAAAGAATGATTCGTTCGTTCTTTCTGGATAGGAAGTCTGATTAATAAAAAGGTTGATCTTCTGTGGAGGAAGATCAACCTTTTTATATTGATGAGTGACATCAAATTTATAGCGATTCTGTAGCGGGGAGGTGGTCGTTTCCGTTATGCAGCGATGACTTATTTGAAGGAAATACGACGGGCTTCACTTTGTGGTGCTTAATATTCACAGGACGGCTTTGATGGATGACATCCCGCCAGTGGAATTCTCCACGCTTTAACGAATGGACGAGAAGTTCAGCGCTTGCTAAATTCGTTGCAACCGGAATTCCATACACATCACATAGGCGAAGTAGAGCAGTGATATCGGTCTCATGCGGCTGAGACACAAGTGGGTCGCGGAAGAAGATTAACAAATCGAGTTCATTCTGGGCCACCATAGCACCGATTTGTTGGTCGCCCCCGAGTGGACCTGACCGGAATTTCATGATGTTTAGCTTCGTGTTTTCTGCAATGAGTCGGCCTGTCGTGCCTGTGGAGAAAAGCGTATGTTCTTCAAACATCGCCTGATAAGCAATGACAAAATTAATCATTTCCTCTTTCTTACGATCATGCGCTACAAAAGCAACATTCATAACCAATCACCTCTCCTTATTAAGGTCAACAAGACCTGCTATGAATCATTATTAACATGTGATAATTCCTGACGTGAATCTTAGTTGTCAACTGAAGCAGGTTCATTCATGGATTGGATTAAATTCGTACTACAGAAGCAATTTAACTGCTTGATTACTTGTAATCATACAGTATGCCTTATTCAACAATCAATACTTATGTCATGTATTATTACACAATTTAGTGATTTGTTTATTTTATCAGCTGGATTAAAGATCTATTTCAATGACTAATGTTATATAACATTACACAAGTAAGGAATCAGTGGTCTCATGCTCGGAATTATGATAGTATTTACATCTATATATAGATGAGGAAGTGAGTTTTAATTGATAAACATAACCATTCCAACACCAGATGTGACGATTACTAAACAAGATGCTCCAGAGCTAAGTAATATTTATGGATTCACGGATTTTCACCTGATTACTAGAGAAAAGGGTGGAATCTTTATGTTCTACAATGCTCAAGATGAGTTGCTGTTTGTAGGTAAAGCTAGAAAGCTGAGACCGAGAATCAAGAAGCACTTTGAGGATACCGTCTCCGTAATGAAGGATCACCGAAACGAAGTTACGAAGATTGAAGTTTGTGTGATTGAGGACCCAGTGGAGAGAGAAATCTATGAAACGTATATCGTTAATGAGTTCAAAGCGAAGTACAATGTAGATAAAGTGTTCTATAAATAAGCATGATGGCAACATGATAAATAAAAAAAGCAATAGACGAAGTCTGTGAAGGACAACGTGCTATTGCTTTTTTTATGCTTATTTAGGCGGTTTGCGCTACACTATTTTTTCGCTCAGCGATATAGCAAGCAATACCTAACACCAGACCGAGGCCAACGAGCAGTGCTCCAACCCATGGCAAGGCGTTCAAGGATAGGTGGGTAATGACCCAGCCACCAATGAAGGCCCCAGCGGCATTCCCCAGGTTCCCTGCAGAATGGTTAGAGGTGGATGCAAGTGCTGGAGCATCCTCGGCGAGACTCATAATCCGTACTTGAAGCCCGGGCATAACCGCAAAGGCAGCGGTTCCCCACAGGAAGACCGTGATTACGGCCGCAAGGGGATGATATACAGTGACAGTAAAGATTGTAAGAATGACACTTATGGCGAAATAAAGTCCCAGAATAGAGGGCATCAGCTTCCAATCTGCGAGCTTACCACCCACTATATTGCCAAGCGTGACGCCGCAGCCGAACAGGACTAGAATCCAGGTAACACTGTGTTCAGCATAACCGGTGATTTCAACGAGTAGTGGATTAATGTATGTAAATACGGTGAATAATCCGGCGTTACCTAAAGCGCCGATCAGTAAGTACATAAGTAGCTTGGGCTGGATTACAGCCGATAGTTGCTTCACCACACTAACGGGCTTTTCTTGTTTCAATTTAGGAATGAAGAGAATGATACCAATTAATGCGATGACACCCATGATGGCAATGGCACCAAATGAAGCTCGCCAGCCCATGTTTTGTCCGATAAAGGTTCCGAGAGGAACACCTATGATATTAGCAATCGTCAAGCCTGCCATCATAATGGAGACAGCACCGGCTCGTTTATTGGGCGGTACTAGATTAGAGGCGATCACAGCGCCAACGCCGAAGAATGTCCCGTGTGTTAGGGCAGTTATCATACGCGCTGCCATGAGCACGCTGTAGTTCGGAGCGAATACGGAAATGCCGTTGCCAATAATGAATAGAACCATGAGCAAGTATAGCAGTTTCTTTTGTGGGATTCGCTGAGTCAGAATGGTCAGGATGGGGGCACCAACGGCTACGCCGAGAGCGTACATCGTAATGAGTTGACCTGCTGTTGAAATACTGACATGTAAATCCTCCGCCACATTCGGCAGAATTCCCATAATAACAAATTCGGTCATACCAATCGCAAAGGCGCCTGCTGTAAGTGACAGGATGGAGACAGGGAAGGGCTCTTTACGTACCTGCTTTCTGTTCATGTTGTGCGCTTCATTCATGTTGCGGATGTCAACCTTTCTTCTGTCTAAAATAAGTTTATGGTGATGTTACGTGAGACTCGGCAGATAAGTCCTGAACATATTATTGAGTTTCATGAAAATTAATTCAAGATAAATATTTTTTTCTGAAACTTGCGAAATTTTATTATGTTACATTCAGGCGATTACATATTTCCATAAAAACCAGCATAGAAGCACAGAGAACCAGGAGACAAAACCAAACACCATCACGATCTTGTTCTCGCTCCAGCCATATTTGAGACTGAAGTGATAGTGAATAGGAGCCATTCGGAATAGCCGCAACTTCGTCCGTTTGTAATACCACACTTGTAGGATGACAGAGAGCTGCTCAGCGAGATAGACAAAGAATAGAATCGGGATCAAAATCTCGACTTTTTCAATGACCGCCAGAATAGAGAGAGAGCCACCAATCGCAAGGGACCCCGTATCACCCATAAATGCTCTAGCGGGATAGATATTATAAATAAACAGGCCAAGCAGGCACCCGATCATGACGAGTGAGAAGGTCTGCACCTCCGGTTTATCCGAGATCAGAAAGAAGAAGAAGTAAGTTGGGATTGCGACATTAATTAACAGCCCGTCCAGTCCATCTGTGAAATTGATTGCATTGGCAGAGCCAACCACGAACAGAAGTATAATTGGCAGATATATATAAATGGGAAGATGGAGCTCGAATCCCTGAAATAGTGTAATGTCACTGGTAAGACCAAACGAACGGAATAGCACATACAATAGTGCACCTGTAAATACAAACTGAAGGAGAAGTTTCATACGCCCGGAAATCCCTGAGGGATCCTGAAACGCAGCCTTCTTGAAATCGTCCATAAAGCCGATGGAGCTGAATAGAATGAACGTCACACAGAGAAACATCATCAGAGGGGCAGGGAGAGACTGGAGTGATGTTGCCACACCCGTAAGCAGGATCAAGCCAGCCATAAGTGGTGTTCCACGCTTAGCTTGGTGATCTGGAGGTAATTCAGTGCGAATGGGCTGTGTAAGCTTAAGGGTATGCAATCCCTTGATAAGCAGAGGGGTTAGTAATGCGACGAGTAAGAATGATAAACCGGATACACCTAAAATTCCGAACATATGTAAAACACCGCTTTCCAGACAAATTGTCCTTTTTATAATGTAATTCGTTTAATTGGACAAATATTCCTGTAAACGTGTATTCACATATAGAACAAAGCACTCTCACCAGGTCTCTTCTGATTGGTGGGAGTGCTTTGCATTTATGGCTGAGCAAAAGTGCTCGCTCATGATACTTGGGTTTCAACCGAACCGCTGTGTTTTATACCACTTTTTCTCTCGGCCCGTGATTTTATCAATAAGCATCCCTGCGAAAGCTTTGACGGAGATGAGTAAGAATAGCTGGGAATATGTGAAATAGGATACACAGGATAAGATAAAGTTGCGTGTGTTACTCTGTCCGATATCTGCTGCCAGAGCAAGATTAATCTGTAAGACGTAGATATAGTACATAAGAGCCCATGCAATAACCAAGAATACATATACGTCGCCTTGAAATTGAAAAGGGGATATAACGGCTGGATTAAACAAGGCAATGATCTGGTAGATAATGTTCGCTACAAAGATGATATCTGAAACAATGATGGCAATCATAAACCAGAAATAACTTGTTGCATAATAAAGGACATGGAATTTGATCCGCCAGCTAGAGCGGTTCACTAAGTGATGGAGATTATCAAGTACGACCTGGTAGTTCCCCTTGGCCCAGCGTTCGCGCTGCTTCATATATACACTTAGTTTCTCAGGTTCCTGTTGATAGGCCTCCGCTTGTGGCGCAAGGGCAATAAGCTGTCCTCTCATCAGGATTTCGAATGAAATTGCAGTATCCTCAGTAATCGCATCTTCATCCCAGCCGCCAATTTCTCGGATGAGGGATGATTTCACAATGAAATTGGTACCAGGAATGGTTCCTAACTTAAAGAGTTGCCATAGTCCGGTATGATGCACCCGCTGAATCGTGACTAACTCCAGGTTAATGCACCGAGACAGGAAGTTCTGACCGCGATTACGGGCTTTGTTACGTCCGAATACCGCGCCATACTTCTCAGGCTCCTCCATCGCTTTCCGAGTTAGAAACAGCAGTGCATTCTTCTCAGGGGCTGCATCCGCATCATAAATACAGATCCATTCCCCCGTTGCATGCTCCAATGCATCGTTCAGTGCACCGGATTTACCGCCTGTTCCTGTTCGTTCAAGAATAAGCAGATTACGGCCTTCGTAGCTGGCAGATGACTGCAAGGATTTCAGTTTTGCTGCAGTGTTATCGGTACAATTATCTGCAATGACAATGACCTGCAGTTTATGTTCTGGATAATTCATCTGCAAAATATGTTCCACCGTAGATGTGATAACGAGTTCCTCATTATGGGCCGGCACCATTACGGTCACAGTAGGGAAATCTTCAAGGTTATCCGGCATGGTCAGTTGCTCACGGTTTTGTTTGCGTATGAACACAATAGCGCCTGCCATAATGAGAATGGACTGGCAGACGGCGATCCAAATGCTAATAATGGATATTATGAGTAGGAAATCAGCCATTTAATTTCCCCCGATCATACTTTTTATTGACTTTAGATCGAAAGTTTAACGTTGAAATCGTCAAGATCAGAATAGAAATCGTAAATAGGATGCTGACAGCAATACATAAAGGAATGAACCAGCTGGTATATGACATAAGGCGCATACCTCCTTTTGTGTAGGGTCATAGAATTGAATTAAATGTATTCACCGATAAGATCCGTCTCTGTATTCCGTTCTAGCGCACGAATGACAGCATCGCTATCTTCATACTTCTCGAACTGATCTTGTTGAAATACGAGTGCTCCAGCGCGAATAACTAACTTGAGAGGATTGCCATGCTTGTCTGTAAAGGGCATGTTCATCATTGCAAGCTTAATCCGCTCTGTGAGGTTCTTCAGATTTTCTGGTTTGGTCAGAGGACAGAGAATAATAAACCGCCCATTATCAAGGGAAAATTTATAGTCTTCAAAACGGATTTGTCCTTGTATGGTCTGTGACAACTCGAGCAGGAGCTGAGAGTATCGCTGTGAACCAAGTGATTCTTGGACAAGCGGGAGAAACTCAATCTTGAACATAGCTAAGCTGAAGCTATACTGATCAGAGTAGCGGTTCGCAAGATTAGACTGTTTCACCAACGTATCGGAGAAGGCATCCTTGTTACCGAGTGAAGTATCTAGATCGATATCAGGGTTTCTCGTCTTTAGTGCTTCTAAGCGCTCAATGAAACGGCTGTTCTGAATCAATACGGAACGGATGAATGCCGCGATCATTACATTTGCGGGAATCAGCAACATCCAGGAGAGCGTAAGTACACCTATGGTTGCGTAGGTCGATAACCAGACAAAATAACTGACAAGGAACACGAATATCAAAACAGCAGTAACGCCTACCGGAAGGATGAATCCGACAAGCAAGGATATGAGTGTAGCTACACTAAAAACAACCTCAGAAACGGTCAGGACTTGTCTATCATAAATGTTCCAATAAAAAATAAGCTCTTGTATAATGACGAGGGCAATCATGAGGAAGTAACCAAGTTCAATACGGCGAATAGGAATATGTTTCTTCATACGCATCCTTCCTTTCTAGCGCGAGTGTTGCGTTAACCCCTGAATATATTATTACATAAAAAGACATAAATCGACATTATTTTCGTGGGAATCATAGAATAAATAGGTTAAATGTGAAAATGCTATTATTCGTTGTTTAATGTCGTCTCAGCAATCAGAGGAAACAGATTATCGAAAATGTGAGTATTGTTATCGAATACATATCCGCCAGGATAAGTTTTATCCTGATCTCGGAGTGACACCATGCGTTTCTGCAATTGTTTGGCCCATTCCACATCATCACATTGTATGGCTAATAACATCGCTAATCCATAGACTGCTGGCGATTCGTAAGTCACATTCGGTACTCGGGTTGCAAGATCATACCGCCCTACCAATTGATGACGCTGCTCAAATTCCTGCTTCAGAAACTGCACCAGTTCTTCGGGCTTCTTCCCAGCTTCAGTGAGGTGAATGCCGACAATTAACTGATCAATCAAATTAACGGATTCGTCGTATGTATATTTTTTAGACTGTACCTGATAGGTTTTGGGATAGAATGGCCCATCGTTTGGCATCTGAAGGAGTAAATCCTTATGCTGTGTATATTCCGAATCGGAGATCAGGCTGTTGTTCAGCATTCCTTTTAATGCGGATATATCGATATAAACCAGACTAAGTGTGTCAGAAGATATTTTGTTCTTAAAGTCATGAAAATCTACAAAGTATCCGCTGTGCTGACCCTCCGTTTGCAGTGTGTATGTAATATCTTTAGCAATGCTAAGGTAGGTCTCGTCTTTCCACAGGGCATAGGCTTTCAGCAGGGAATCTACAATTCTTAGATCATCTCCAAGCGCGTTGGTGCTTACATCAGACTTCCCTGAAGGCTGGAGCTTCCAGTAGATATACTTTTGAGGGGATATAAAATACGTTCTCAAAAGGTCCACACTCTCATTCAATCTGGACTGATCCTGCTGTAATACTGCATACTGCATCCAGAGTCCAAGCGACTCTGACAGCGCCTCTCTGCCGGCCACAATGTTCTGATCTACAGAAGGGGCTTCTTGAAGATAGGTGGCCCACGTACCGTTCTCGTTTCTCATATGCTGCTCAATGAATTGTTCTGCTTTGGAAGGCTTCTCCTTGCCTGAGCTCAGAGCAAACCATAAGATGAAGATCCCTAGAACGGATACTACTATACTAATAACTATTTTTGCGTTATTATGAACCATATTTTTCATATTTGCACCTCACTTTCTCTTCATTGTAAAGAATGGAGACGTGATTTTCCACTTGGTCTATGATTTGCTCGAATGCGATCCCCTCATACTCCCCATTTCTAATTCCGGCTTGTGTAACATGTCAAACAGCCGTACCTGAATGTCCCAAGACACTCTAAGTACGGCTGTTAAAGTTGATGCATAAAGCTGATCATAACGTAGAATATTTTCATGAGTTAGTGGATTTTGGCTCAATCTTTACTGAGTTTTAGCTTAGGAGCGACAAGATCAATACGATTCGTCCAGATTCCACCGCTATAATTATCCGGCAGACGCTCTAGATCTTCATCGGAATCGAATCCTTCAGACCAGCCACCATCACCGGCTACTAGAATAACCTTTGTATTCACACTTTCCATTCGGTTAATGAATTTATCGGGCCAACCCCACAGGAGAGGCGCATATTTCTCGGGAATATGTAGCTGAGTGTTCTGACATACAGAAGGTATATACCCTGTCCAGCCGGCTCCGGTATAGGAGATTAAGCAGCTTTTTAATGTAGACTTCGACATGACGCGAAGCGTGGGCAGCTCATGTTTTAACGCGCTTATGGGTGCATCATCCCCGTATACCGTAAGACGGCTTAATTGCTCATCTGACATCTCAGATAGTTCATCAGCTAGCTGAGTGCCTTCATTCGAATCTGTGCTCTTTATATGAATTAAGAAAGAACCATTTGGAAAAGCAGATAAGGCTTCCTCTAAAGAGGGCATAAGTCCCATTCCTTTACCTCTGAACGGGTAAGTCTCACCTTGGTCTGCTGTGTATCCATAGCCAATATCTATGTTTTTCAGCTCTTCCATGGTATAATCCATGACCGTCCCTTGTACGTTCGTCCGGCAATCTAGCGTCCAGTCGTGAAATACGGCGAATTGACCGTCTTTTGTCGGTTTAATATCGAATTCAACGACGTCTGCACCTGCGTCAAAGGCTGCCTTCATGGAAGAAATGGTGTTCTCCAAATATGGATGCTCCGGCTCATAAATTCGAGAAGCTGTGCAGGTATCGCCTTGGATATTCTCCATGGAGAACGTCTGTCCCATACCGCGATGTGCGAGTAATAAAGGCTCACTTGGATGTTCTTTAGTGAATAGCGTTGTATTATTGATAAACATGAATATGAGCACTGCTGTAAGCAGCAGAATGATTTTCGTTCTTCTTTTTAGTTGTCTCACTATCCGATCCCCCGAAATTTGTTTAAAATGTACAGTATTATAGATCCTCTTATTTCATCTTATCCATTTAGAGAGCTCACTCAATAGCTGGACCATAACAATTGCATGATAGTGATCTGATAATCGACAGTCTGAATACAAAGAATAAAGAAATGAGGAGGGAGTAAGATGGACAGATCCTCCTTTTTAGTGGTGGAGCGCGGGAATCCCTATGAACGGGGAGATGTAATCCCGCTGAAGAATCAGATGATTCTAGGTAGGAAGGGCAAGCAGTGGAATCCCGATATTGTATTTGATAATCTGTTTGTATCCCGGAAACATACAGCGCTACAGTACAGGAATGGGCTGTATTACATTAAAGATTTGAACAGTAAACATGGTACTTACGTAAACCAGGAACGACTGAGCCCGAATGGGGAGAGAGTTCTGCAGCATATGGATCAGATTGCACTGGCAGGTGATTTAATCGTCTTGTCATTCTCTAGTGTGAGTATGGATGAGACGATGGATATTACTCCGTTAATGAAACAGATAGCAGCTTTTGAAGCATCAGAGCAGGTGCAATTGGATCCGTTTAAGCAAGAGTTCATCTTTCAAGAAGAAGTATATGCATTCTCGGAAAAAGAGTATAAGTGCATTGAACTGCTGATGAACCATAAAGGCCAGTTCGTGTCTAAAGAACAGATGAAGTGCTGGGTCTGGCCAGAACGAAGCTATGGAGATGGTGAGTTGCCTGACGTAAGCGCCGAAGAGCTGAATGCACTGATTTACCGGGTAAGAAAGAAGATAAGACATATCATGTCGATCGAGAGTATCCGGGGCAAGGGATACATACTACAATCCGAGCATTAATATAGAAAAAAGGACACCTTCGAGACCTGTAATGTGGTTAGCTCGTGGTGTCCTTTTTCTATGTTATTTCTTCGAAATGGAGAACGGAATTTCTTCGGATTCATATTGGCGGAAACTTGGAGCCAGACCCAGTCTGAAATCAAGTGTTTTTCCATCCATAATGTCCTCATGCTTCAAGTACAGCTTCGTGTAATCTTCGCCGTCCAGTGCAACGTTCGCTACGAAGTTGGATTGTGGATTGTTATTGTCTGTATGAATATTCATTTGTTTGCCGTTTGGAAGCTCGATCGTTACTGAGTCGAACAACGGAATGCCAAGCACATACTCGCCGCTGCCCGGACATACCGGATAGAAGCCCATAGAGCTGAACACATACCAGCCAGACATACTGCCGTTATCCTCGTCACCAGGGAAGCCATCAAAGCCGCTGTTGAACAAGTTCGTCATAATCTGCTTGATAACAACTTGGGCAGATGCAGGTTGTCCCACATAGTTGAACATGTAAGGAATGTGGAAGCTCGGCTGATTGGAGATAGCTACCTGACCGAAATCAACGGCTGCCATTTCACTCATCTCGTGAATCTCAAATCCATAACCTTTGACATCGAAGTCAGGTGCTTTATTGCATAGTTCGGTTAAATGGTTAAAGAATCGATCCTTCGATCCGTAAGCCTGAATCAATCCATCAAAGTCTTGGTAGACCGCGAAGCTGTTCTGCCACGCACTGCCTTCGGCATAATCAAGGCCCCAGCTCGTATCACTAAACCCTGGACGGAATTGTCCATCTTTATCTTTAGCACGCATAAATCCGGTTTCTTTATCAAAAATGTTGCGGTAGTTAAGCGCGCTTTGTCTGTACTGTTCAGCAATTTCAGTTTTGCCTAATACTTCAGCCACCCGGCTGATGCAGTAGTCACTATAAGCATAATCAAGGGTATGGTTAACACTTTCATGGTAGTTGCTTGGCACATAACCGTATTTCAAGTAATCCAGTGTACCTTGACGACCATAAATGTTCGTCTTGCTCTGGGTCGTTGCAGCTGTCAGCATCGCTTCAAGCAGCTCAGGTAGAAGCGAGTCAGCAATTCCTTTGACTGCTGCATCCGCAATAACAGCATCAATCAGCGTACCTGGCATTAGGCCGCGCTCATCCGGGGACAACCATTTTGGCAAGAAACCAGTTTCGCGGAACGAATTCAGGAAGCCTTCAAGCATTTCTTTGTATTCGTTCGGAGCGATGATGGAGTATAGCGGATATACCGTTTTGTATGTATCCCAGAATCCATTATTGGTATAAAGGATGCCGTTCTTCACTTCTTTAGCTGTTGTATCGTAGTGAACCGGCTCGTTGTTTGCATTCAGTTCATAGAACTTTTGCGGGAACAAGAACATACGGTACAAGCAGGTATAGAAAGTTCTTAAGTATTCTTCGTTACGATGCGTAACTTTGATCTTGCCCAGGTAGTGATTCCAAGCCTTCGCTGAATCTTCTTTCATCTGATCAAAAGTTGCTGTGATCTCGCGCTCGTGGTTTAGTTCAGCTTGTTCCAAGCTAATGAAAGAAGTGGAGAGCTTAACATCCAGCGTACCTTTCTCGCAGTCAACGAAGCGAATCACGGCATGCTGATTAGATCCTTCCACAGCTGTAGTTGCACTGAAATTACCTTCAGCATCATAGATGCCGGATGTGGAGAGGTCGATGTCTTTGCTGAATGTCATGACCACATAAATGCCAAAGTTCTCATCTTGGCAACCGGAGAAGTTGCTGATAAATCCGGATAGTTTGCGGCTTGCTGCATCCCATGTAAGTGAGCTCTTGCCTTTAGCGTTCACTACAAATCCTGCTTGTTGGCTGGAATTGTACTTGATACGCAAGGAAGCACCATAAGTGGAAGGAGTCAGTTCTGTCGTAATGTTGTAACGCTGCTGCTTCACGCGTACATAGTTGGGTTTAAACACAGCTTCTTCAGGGCGATAGGAGCTCTGACAAGTGAAGACCGTTCCTCTGATCTTATCATCAGCAATCGGAGTCATGAGGAAATGAGCGAAATCTCCCATCCAAGGGCTTGGCTGGTGTGTCAATCGAAACCCTTGAAATACACGGTCGTTCGGATTGAAGAACCAGCTTCCATCATCATTCGTTTGAACAACAAAGTGATTCATACCGAAAGGAACGGAAGTGTATGGCAGCGTATTCCCGTTAGAATACGAATGTTTGTTATTAGAGCCTTGTCTGGTGTCGATATAGTGCAGCATGATGGCAATCTCCTTTTGGTTATGAGAGTGGGTATTACAATCTTTTGACGGTCTGTCGTTCGATCAGCTTAACCGGTACAATGACATTCTCGCTTGAATGGTCGTGCGGGTTTTGGATAAGCTGTATCAGATGTTTTGCAGCCAGACCCCCCATTTTGCCGAAATCTTGTGAAATCGTAGTTAGCTTAGGGTCAATGAAACTTGCAAGTTGAATATTATCGAACCCTACGATGGAGAAATCATCGGGAACAGAGAGTCCCAGCTCTTTAGCGATTTGAATAATTTCGATAGCAATGATGTCATTTTCGGCGATGATTCCCGTGATGCCCTGCTCAAGAACGGACTTAATGAACCGGATGTAAAAATCTCTTCCATCATCATCAGCATGAGTAAGATAGCGCTCGGTCAGATCATTAACACTGTTGTCGACCAGATTGTGATCAAAGAGTGCTTTCAAATACCCGAAGTATCTTTCGCGAATGGATGAGGATGTCTCCACTTTCAAGGAAGAGATAAAGGCAATCTTCTTATGATTATTCTCGATTAAATGTTTGGTCGCTTGGTAAGCACCATCAAAATTATCCGAGACAACCGATGGGAACGGAATGCCTTCAATATGTTTGTCCATAGTCACGACAGGGAACTGGGATAAATGATACTGATACAGAATATCGAGATCGGAAATGCTGGTTACGGGATAAAAAATAATCCCCGAATTAGAGCTTTGAAGTGCTGTCTGAAGCAGCTTGCGCTGCCCAACGATCGTATTGGACTGGATATTAAGGGTATAATCCGTTTCTGCAAGATATTCATTGATCCCTTTTTCATAATCACCAAGAGCTGAATTGTGAGTGAACGGAAGGATCAGCAAAATCTCTTTGTTAGCCCGCTCCATGGTTCGATTGGCGGTAATCACAGAGTTCACAAAACTTCCCTTGCCCTGTACTCGGTAAATCAGGTTGGCGTTCTCCAGTTCAGTCAGCGCCCTCTTTGAAGTGATTCGGCTTACGTTGTACTCTTTAGAAATTTCGGCTTCGGTTGGCAGCTTGTCCCCGATTTTCAATTCACCGGATTCAATCTTCGCCTTTAAATCAATGACGATATGTTGATATAACGGAATGTTATCCATATAACTTCCCCTTACTAAATTTGATATATCATTTAAAAACGATTATGTCAAAGTATTATGATGCACTATTTCCAATGAAATATTTGGCTTGTTGATTTTTTACGGTACTCGATTCCTGCATGTGCTAGATATCGTTGATATACATAGCTTCTCTATTGCAACCGTATATCGTAACTTTCTAGTGATATCTGTCACATTTATCGCTTTAACCCAAGAAAGAGCCTAATTTCATACTATATTTATGCGCAAAATATTTCAAGGATAATCGCTTACATGTTTGTTATTTAGATTAATGTAAGCGCTAGACAACTCCGTTAGTATATCATATAATCAACTTGTGCTTTGATATGATATATCAAATATTGGGGGTTTGTTGAGTGTTCACTTCTAAAAGAGGAAAAGCTGTAATGTCACTGTTGCTAGCATCTGCCCTACTTGTTACAGCCTGTGGTGGTAAAACAAATGAATCCAATGGTTCTTCTGATGCAAATTCAAATGAGATTTCTATCCTAAGACCAAGCTGGAACAACCTTCGACCTGCATCCAAAGATTTGTGGATGTGGAAAGAATACGAGAAAATGTCCGGAATGAAAGTGAACTGGGAAGAACTCACTGATATCGGCGAAAAGAAAAATATTATTCTGACGAGAGGTAAGTTGCCGGATGCTTTCTACCAAGTAGACTGGAGCAATGGTGAATTGCTGAAGTACGGTAAGCAAGGTATGTTCTTGCCGCTTGAAGAACTGATTAAAAACAATGCTCCGAACTTGCAAAAATATTTGGATGAGAATCCGGATGTAAGAAAAGGAATCACGAGCGCAGATGGTCACATCTACGCAACACCTTATCTGGATCCATATCCAGAAGGTAACCGTACAATTCGTCTGTGGATCAACAAGAAATGGCTAGACAAGCTAGGCATGGAAGTTCCGAAGACAACGGCTGAGCTCGAAGAGGCATTGATGGCGTTCGTAACAAAAGATCCGAACGGTAACGGTGTAAACGACGAGCAAGGTTACTATATGCCAAGCGGATCGATTGGTTGGACGTTCGAACAAATGATGATGGGTTCCTTCGGTATCGGTAACGGTGGTCGTAAGGCAGTAGGTAACTTCATCTATGTTGACGACAACGATGAGATTCAGCTCACCATTACATCTGATGAATACAAAGAAATTCTGAAATTCGAGAATCGTATGTATAAGAATGGCGCCATCAACAAGCAAGCTTTCAGTGGTGTTGATTACGACAAATGGACTGCAGATGCAGCTAAAGATTTAGTGGGTGCTTGGAACTGGTCAGCTCCGGACTACATCGGTGAAAGTGTGAAGGATGATTTCGTAGCGATCAACGTTCTTGCAGGTCCTGAAGGCGATATGGCTTCTCTGACGGATTCCCAGGTTGCGGGCGCATCCAGCCTTGTTGTTACCAAGGATGCTAAAGACCCAGCAGCTATTCTGAAATGGGTTGACTACTTCTACAGTGAAGAAGGAAGCGTATTCGGTTACCTTGGTAAAGAAGGCGTTACTTACAACAAAGTAGATGACAAGATGGTTTATATCGATGAGATCTTGAACTATAAAGACGGTATTGGTCTTGGTGCATTCCAGTATGTAGATAATGTATACGGCGGATACTTCCCTTACGTAGAGCTATCTCCAGAAGTTAGAGCAGCTGCAGGTAAGCAAGAAGTGCCTGTATATAAAGATCTGACAGAGAAAACATTGCCAAGCGTAATGCTTCCTGACTTGCCAGCAACGATTGAAGAAGCGAATGAATCTTCCTCCATTATTGCTGACGTAAGTAACTATGTTGGACAGATGCGTGTTGAATTCGTAACAGGCACGAAAGATATCGATAAAGAGTGGGATAACTACATTGCTCAATTGAAGAAAATGGGCATCGATAAATATTTGACACATAAGCAAACGCAATACAAGCGTTACAAAGAGAGCTAAGAGACAAATGTTAGCAGGGGAGACTCATGAAGAGTCTCCCCAAATTTAAGGAGAGGGGAACAATATGGAATCTTCACTTCAAAAGAAAAACCTTCTTAAACCGAAGCGTAAATCAATCATGAAGCAAAAATGGCTGTACTTCATGATGCTGTTGCCACTAGCCTCTTTGATTATCTGGAACTATATCCCCATGTATGGGGTTATTATTTCTTTTAAAGACTATTCACCTGCATTCGGTATTATGGGCAGTCCGTGGGTAGGACTCGACCATTTTGAAAGATTCTTTAATGCCTTCTATTTCTGGGATGTTATCATTAACACCTTGCGTATCAGCTTGTACAGTCTCTTGGTCGGAATTCCGCTTCCGATTATTTTAGCACTTATGTTTAATGAGCTTCGTAACAAAAAGTTTAAAGGTATCGTGCAGACGATTTCCTATATTCCGAACTTTATTTCAATCGTTATCATTGTCGGTATGATTACTTTCTTTACATCTCCTGTTGATGGTGTAATTAATTCAGTAATTGAGTATTTTGGCGGTACGCCAATTGATTTCGTTGGTAGCGCTGATCTGTTCCCACATGTATTCGTTTGGTCTGGTATTTGGCAGTCCATCGGTTGGGGAACATTGATCTATACAGCTGCAATGTCAGGTATTCCACAAGACCAATACGAAGCAGCTTATCTTGAAGGTGCAACTCGAATGCAGTGTATTCGTCATATTACGATTCCTGCAATCATGCCAACGATCGTGATCTGTGCGATCTTAGCGACAGGTTCTGTGATGTCCGTTGGATTCGAAAAAGTATTGTTAATGCAGAATGATGCAAACCTTGCTACATCTGAGGTATTGTCAACATATATGTATAAATCAGGTATTTTGAATGCAGAGTATAGCTTCTCCGCTGCAGTAGGTTTGTTTAACAATCTGATTAACTTCATCGTTCTGTACATCGTGAATAAATTCGCTCAGAAATTCAGTGAGACAAGCCTGTGGTAAGGAGGGGCAAGTATGCAGCATCATCTAACTAAACAAGACAAAATATTCAACTGGATCAACATCGCAGTGGTCTCCATAATTACGCTGGTTATTCTGTACCCACTACTATTTGTCGTTTTTGCATCGCTAAGTGATCCACGTCAAATTTTTGATAGTGCTCTTCTGCTATGGCCAAAAGGCTTTACGTTAGAAGGATATAAACGGGTATTCGAGAACCCCGATATTTGGATGGGCTTCAAAAATGCTGTTCTCTACACCGTGCTAGGAACGGCTATTAACGTCATCATGACTACACTTGCGGCCTATCCTTTATCCCGAAAAGATTTCCGAGGACGTAACGTCATTACAATCTTGTTCACATTCACCATGTTCTTCTCTGGTGGTTTGATTCCTACCTATTTGGTCAACCAAAGTTTAGGTATTATCAACTCCATGTGGGTTATGGTTCTGCCAGGTGCAGTCAGTGTATATAACATGATTATTATGCGGACGTACTTCCAGCAGAACATCCCAACAGAGCTAGAGGAAAGTGCATTTATTGATGGAGCAACCGATATGCAGTTGTTGCTTAAGGTTGTTCTTCCGCTCTCCACACCAATTATCGCAGTAATGATGCTGTTCTATGGTGTTGGTAGATGGAATGGTTATTTCGATGCGATGATCTATCTATCGGATCGTGATCTATTCCCACTGCAGCTCATCTTGAGAGAAATTCTCGTACAGAATCAGATGGGTGATGCTGCGAACCAGGCCATGATGAACAGTAACCAAGGTGAAGTTAACTTGATCAAGCAGTCCATCAAGTATGCTGTCGTTGTCGTATCGAGTGTTCCGGTACTCGTCTTCTATCCGGTCGTGTCGAAGTACTTCGAAAAAGGTATCATGGTTGGTGCGATCAAAGGTTAAGCTTCAACTAGCCAAATAGTAAAATCATAGAGGCACCTGTTTTTTGTCCTGAGAGGGATGAAGAACGGGTGCCTTTTTTCGTAGAGTCATTTGCATAATAGTCTCATTATTTATATAGGACACCCTTGAACACTTGCCCAGGCCCTTGCATAGCATATAGCACAACTTTAAGGAAGTCTCGGAAGGGTGTGGCATCGCGGTGGGTATTCATTTGACGGCGATTCATTATGTGTATTTGGCGTTTATCGTGTTTATTATGGCTCTGCTGATTCGGAGACGGGATACGACGATGATCTGTGTGGCGGGTATATTTGCTCTTGGGGTACTCGCGACGGAGACACTGGCTGGTTCAGTATCCGGTATATTTAACTCCTTTATTTATGCCACAAAAGAGCTGATGGGAACGATTATGATCATCTCCATTATTGTTGCCATGAGTCGAGTGCTCATCCGTACAGGGATTAATGAGACGATGGTGGCACCACTCACGCGCTTTATACGTACGCCAGCCATGGCATTTTGGGGAATAGGTATCATCATGATGGTCACTTCTTTTTTCTTCTGGCCATCCCCAGCTGTAGCATTAATCGGAGCAGTGCTGTTGCCTGTTGCCATACGTGTAGGGCTGCCTGCGCTTGGAGCGGCTATAGCGATGAATCTGTTCGGGCATGGGATCGCCTTATCTGGGGACTACATTATCCAAGGTGCGCCGAAATTAACAGCGGATGCTGCTGGCATTCCGGTCTCCAGTGTTATGGAGGCGAGTGTACCACTCGTTATTGTGATGGGTCTCGTTACAACGATAGCCGCATTCTGGTTCATGCGTAGAGATATGAAGAATGGTAAATGGAGAGATGAACTCATATCAGGCAAAAGTGCTGCTAGTGCCTTAACCGCCGGTGATGGTGAGGAGGGGGAGACTGTGATACACCCCCGGGTGAGGCAGTGGCTCGCCATCGTTATTCCGATCTTGTTCCTTGCTGATGTGGCTGCTATGTTCTTCCTAAAGCTTCAGGGCGGGGATGCTACGGCGCTTGTCGGGGGTACCGCTGTATTCATTCTTATCACTGTCACCCTGTTGGCGCATCGAAATCAAGGGATTGAGAAGGTCACCTCCTATTTAATTGATGGATTTGTCTTTGGATTTAAGGTGTTCGGACCTGTCATTCCGATTGCCGCTTTCTTCTACCTTGGTGACTCGGCATTCACGGATTTATTCGGTAAGGTGCTGCCGGAAGCATCGCATGGGATTGTGAATGATCTTGGAGTAGCCCTAGCTAGCAGTGTACCGCTGAATGGAGCTGTAGGTGCGGTAACACTGACCATTACGGGAGCAATTACGGGACTGGATGGTTCAGGTTTCTCTGGTATTTCTCTTGTAGGGTCGATTGCGCAGCTATTTGCGGTTGCGTCGAATTCCGGCGCTGCAACACTCACTGCACTTGGCCAAGTGGCAGGTATCTGGGTCGGCGGTGGAACACTCATTCCATGGGCACTCATACCGGCTGCAGCAATATGTGGCGTGAGCCCGTTTGAACTTGCGCGGCGAAACTTAAAACCAGTATTGATCGGTCTGAGTGTGACAACCGTAGTAGCGATGTTTCTGGTGTGAAGCGTGAGGGAATGGAACTGGCGACCTATAGGGGTCGCCTTTTTTAATTACATATAATCAGCACCCGTAAGCACATGGGATACTTTCATAGGTTTAGGGTATATCATCTTAGGAATGATGTGCTTATTAAATTAGTAGATAAACATTCGAACTATATCGAGGAGGAGACAAGGGTGCAGTGGAAGGGAAGAAGAGGAAGTTCTAATGTCGAGGATCGAAGAGGTCGCAAGGGACCAGGACTGGTTGGCGGAGGTATTGGTGGTATCGTTATTTTGCTCGTCGTGACTTTGCTTGGTGGCGGCAACCCTGTAGATTTGCTGAGTAGTCTTGTAGGTTCGGGATCTGATACGGGCGCAACATACACCGAGACGGCGGAAGAGAAGGAGCTATCTCAGTTTGTCTCGGTTGTTCTGGCAGATACGGAGGATGTATGGACTAATATGTTCAAGCAGGAAGGGTTGACCTATGAGAAGCCCAAGCTGGTGCTCTATACGGGAAGTGTACAATCTGCATGCGGAACAGCGGGTTCGTCAGTTGGGCCATTTTATTGCCCTGGTGATCGGAAGTTATATATTGATCTAAGTTTCTACGATGAACTTCGTCAGGAATTTCAGGCACCGGGCGATTTCGCCATGGCTTATGTGATCGCTCACGAGGTGGGCCATCATGTGCAGACGTTGTTGGGTACATCAGACAAGCTAGCGAAGTATCGTCAAAGTCTGAGTGAACAGGAGTATAACAAATATCAGGTTCGCTTCGAGCTGCAGGCTGATTATTTGGCTGGTGTGTGGGCTCATCATGTCCAAGGCAAGAACTTGTTGGAGAAAGGTGACTTAGAAGAAGCATTAACAGCTGCCAGCGCAGTAGGGGATGATACGATACAGAAAAAGGCTAGAGGATACGTCGTTCCGGAGAGCTTCACGCATGGAACTTCCGAGCAGCGGAAGCGCTGGTTCTATCAGGGGTTTGAGAATGGAACCATAAAGGGCGGAGATACATTTGGTGCCAAGAACTTATAGCATGATACAAAAAACGGCCCCAAAAGGGGCCATCTTAAGAGCTGCCAAGAAAGCGTTACTCGGCAAACTGGATAAAGTCTAAGTTTATTTATTTGTTCTTACTCCATTCCTCGTTGGCTTGTTTCTCGATTTCTTGACCTCCTTGTTGATAATACTTCTGTACGAATTCATCATACTTATCAACACTCCATGTTCCAGTTACGATCTTGACGAAATACTCTAGCCATAGTTTATTTTCAAGATCTGGATAATCCAGCTGCGCAGGTACAGCCTTCCACAACTCGTTCTTGATGAGATCCTTGGAGGCTGTCTCTAGGGCAGTACGAACATTATCATTCGTCCACCGGCGGTCAACCACTTGTACGAACCGAACGGGATTGGAGAATCCCTTCTGATAAAGTTCTGAGTAAGTCGATGTTTGGGCAATGAGATTTTTTTCTTTGTCATAAGTGTAATCTACGTTTTCTTCTCCATAAGTGAGCAAGTTGACGCCGCCATTCTCATCGTCACTGACAGACCAATCCAGCATTTGAATAAGCTTCTCAGGTTGTTCTGTTTTTGCGCTGATTGATTTGAGAGCACCGCCTGCATAAGGGTTCACTTCCGGGTAACCCATTTTGCCATCAGGTCCTTTTGGAGGTGTAACCATCATGAGCTTCGCCGTAGGCGTTGCTTTTACAAGTGCCTCAGGCAGCGTAGCTCCTTTCGGATCGACGGAAAAGGCATCATACTCGAATGCGCCCACTTTCGAGTTGGTGACGCGGGTTTCGAATTGTTTAGGCTCCATAACAGGGAACTCTGGATCAATTAACCCTTCCTTATACCATTGCTGAAGCACGGCTAGTGCTTCTTTGGTCTCTGGTAAGGTGAAGCCTTTTACAATTTTTCCGTCTCTTTCCGTCCAAAAGTATGGGTTCACGCCGAATGCTCCAAAGACAACGTTGAACTGGGACGTTTTACTTCCGCCTAATCCAAACGTATCCTTTTTACCGTTTTGATCTGGATCGTTATTCGCGAATGCGTTAAGGACAGCGTGTAGTTCATCGAGTGTAGTTGGCTGCTTCAAGCCTGTCTGCTCAAGCCAATCTTGTCTAATTAAGAGACCGTTTGTGTTCGGTGAGTTGAAGGGCTCCTCTCGCACACCACTTGGGATCGCATAGATCTTACCGTCGAATGTAACACCTTCCCAGCGTTCCTTCGGAATGACTTTCATAAGATGTGGTGCATCCTTCAATAAATCATCGAGCGGCATGATGAGGCCCTGATCAATAAATTGAGTAAGCGTGGTCGTATCCACACCGAAGAAGTCAGGTAATTCGCCAGAAGAAGCAAGCAGATTCAGCTTTGTTGTATACTCGGACCCCATCAGCGAGACCTTAAAGTCGACATTCGTAATGCCCGCTTTCTCCATCCCTTGTATAATTTTCGCTTTGGCTTCTCCGCCGTTTTCTGGGTATTCGGGAATTCCTAGACTAAAAAACATATCATAAGTAATTTTTTTATCTGTTTTAGCTCCGTTATCCTGAGCAGGAGTATCCGCACCTTGCTTACCGCCGCCGCAGCCGGCGACCAGAATCATACTAGCCAGACACAACGTGGACAAGCGTTTGTTCCATATTTTCATTCTTGTTTCCCCCTTATATAGTCCAATCAAGTAACTTTCAATTTAAGATTTAACAGCGCCAAGCGTTGTGCCTTTAATGAAGTATTTTTGCAAGAAAGGATATGTGCACATAATAGGGATGATCGAGACAACGATGGCGGCAGCGATAACTGATTCTGTCGCGGAGTCTGTCATCTGCCCCGTCTCAGCAACAAGCTGCTGGCCAGCAATAATCTCTCTTAGAAGAAGCGGAAGAGTATACTGTGACTTATCATTCAAGTAAATCAACGCCTGCATGAAGTTATTCCATAGACCAACACACTCCCAGAGTGCAATTGTGGCGAGAACGGGTTTGCATAGCGGAAGAATAATTTGAAAAAAAGTACGCAGTGGCCCGGCCCCATCAATGGTAGCTGATTCTTCAATTTCAGTAGGAATGCCTCGCATAAAACTCTGCATTACGATGACATTAAAGGCTGAAATCATACCAGGTATAATCAAAGCCCATAACGAATTGATCATGCCTAAATTTTTCACAAGCAAATAGGTTGGAATCATACCGCCGCCAAAGAGCATTGTAAAAATGATGAGAAACGTAATGAATTTCACGCCGGGTAGATTGCTGCGGTTTAGCGGGTAAGCCGTCATTGCCGTTAACAGGACATGCAGAAAGGTTCCAGCTACAGCAACAATAATACTGTTTCGATAAGCCAGCCAGATGAAACTCGACTTAAATACACTTTCGTAAGCCCCAAGTGTAAATTCTCTTGGTCCGAGAAATAGCCCGCCCTTTAACACGCCAGCTGAAGAACTGAAGGAAATAGATATTTCGTGCCATAAAGGATAAAACGTGATTAAGCAAAATAGGATCAGGAAAATAGCGTTGCCCCAGTCGAATAAACGGCTACCCATCGTATTATTTCTCATGATCTGTCACCCCTACCATAGCCCGCGCTCGCCCATCCGACGGACAAGCCAGTTCGTAAATAACAGCAGCAGCAACCCAACAAACGATTGGAATAAGCCGGCTGCAGCCGCAAAGGAATAACGGCCCATCGTAAGGCCCAGACGGTACACGTACGTATCCAGTACGTCGGCTACTTCAAAAACAAGCGGGTTATATAATATAAAAATTTGATCAAAGCCAACGCTCAAAATCTGTCCAGTCCGCAAGATGAGCAGAACAATAATCGTGGAGGAGATACAAGGCAGTGTAATAAATCGGACCAGTTGAAAACGATTGGCCCCATCGATTCGCGCAGCTTCATAGAGCTCCGGATTCACACCTGCAATTGCAGCCAGATAAATAACCGTTCCCCATCCAACCTCTTTCCACATCTCTGTCAGAATCAGAAATCCACGGAACGAACTCGGGTCCATGATCGGTGATGTATGAACACCGAATAATTGAAGGAGCCCCGTATCCGTTGAAAATATGGAGAATAGGATCCCGCCTAGTACCACCCAGGAAACAAAGTGTGGGAAATAGATGATGGTCTGAATAGTTCGCTTGAAGAACTTATTCACCACTTCATTCAGCAGTAATGCTAGAATAATCGGCGCCGGGAAGTTGAATATAAGCTTATAAAAGCTGATGATGATGGTGTTCTTGAGTGCAACCCAGAAGTCGGGGGCCTCGAATAGAATTCGAAACCACTTGAGACCCGTCCAGGGCCCGGAGAACATGCCGCCGGCGATTTTAAAATCTTGAAAAGCAATCGCTATGCCTGCCATGGGAATGTATCTGAAAATTACGAAGTACAAAATTCCCGGTAATAGCAGCAGGTAATAGTATTTATGCTTGTGAAAAGATCTCATGAATCGTGACCTTCTCCGTGATTCTCCCCGAAACGGTTGTTTCGCTTCAGCGATTGAATTAGGCAATGACTCCTCTCCTTTACGATTGAATCGTTACACAACGTGTTAATGTGTACGCTTTCATCGTAATAAGAATAAGGGGATAACAAAATCATCAGTTTGCGATAAACATAGGGATTTTATGATGATTTACGCTTTTGGATCAGGATTTGAGGATGAATATCAGATTTTTCCCATGCTTTTTCGGTATTCTCCAGGTGTTACACCTTCGAATTTTTTGAAGAAGCGGATAAAGCTCTGTACATCGTTATATCCCAGTGCTTGGCTAATCTCATTTAATGAGTCGGATCGCTGAACCAGCATTTCTTTACTTTTTGCCACACGAAATTCGGTTAGATATTCAAGCATCGATCTTCCTGTTTCCGTCTTGAAGGTCCGACTAAGATGTCCGCTGCTAATGCCAACGTGTTCGGCAATATCCGTAATCGAGATATTCATGGCAAAGTGCTCTTCCATGTACTCAATTGCTTTGGCCGTGTATCTATTCATGTGTTTGCGATTCTCGAGCTCTTGAAGATGCGATATATGCCGCTGTATATGTCTGCTCATGAATTGACGCAATTGATCGTTGTTACGGCAATCGTTCAGCTTTAGAATCCCAATACCTTCATTCAGGTCCCAAATGTCATAGCCCTCTCGAAGCAGCTCGTTATCGATACTACCCATCAACAGGACAAGCATCCCCTGTAACTTCTCATGTGAATAACTCGAATTGTAGATATATTGTTCAAACAACTCTTCAATACATTCCTCTGCCTTATCCCGATTCAAGGTAACGATGGTGTGAAGCAGATGTTTCTGCATGGACATGGGATATTCGAGCTTACAATCTTTCGGAGCTTCCTCAACAAAAATGACTTCATCACTTCCCATGACAGCCTTATAATTTAAAGCACGTCTAATGCGCTCATAGGATTGATGAACTCTCTCGATCGGACTAACTTCGCTGACGCATAGCTGTAAGGAAACGTTTAGCTGTCCTTGAAGAAATGTCGTCATTTCGGCATAGCATTCACGTATGCGTTCTTTCAGGCCTTCATGCAGATAGGAAGTGTTAACATTCAGGATGAAGCCGAACTTATGATCATCTAAAATAGTGCCTTCCCCTATAAAATGAGTCTTAAGTGTCTCCAGCAAAAAGCTGAACATGACAAGCTTATGTTGTGGATCATGCGATTCTTCGCCCGCAGCCGGATCGACGGCGACGACCATAACGAGATAACCAGGAGCAGAAAAGGAGATACCTAACTGTTCTAAACGGCTAGGTATCGAACCCTGATCTAATAAATTATTTTGTAAGATATCTCCGATCAAGTGATCCTTTATTACGGGCTCGTTTTGCTTGAGTGTATGTAACATGGTGGTTATGGCACCACGGACTAGAGAGAATTCATCTTTGTCCTCTCTGGCGGACCATTCCGGCTTTTTTCCTCCACTGCCGTTTAAGGTTTCGATTAAACTTTTCCAAGGGTGATACATCTTCACTGCATACATGTATGAGACGAACAGTCCAATTAATCCAACCAAGATCACAACAAATGACAAGCCCATTAATTTGTCTAGCAGACGCTCCTGATATACTTGGTATGGTGTCAGATGAACGACACTCCAGCCATTATCGGGAACGGATTCAACACGTACAAAATAGGACTCCTTGTTCCATGTAATTCTGCTCATTCGGTTGGTCGGCATCTTCGGTAATTCACGGGTCAGCGTTTGAAGCTCAGGAACTTGGGCTATTCCGGACTTTGAGATCACGGTCCCTTCGCCGTCGATAATTACAGTATCATTCTCGGAGCCGTTGTACATATGGTAGAGGGTATTTAGAAACATCGTCTTAGGAATGTTGAAGACTAGGATCCCAGTTGGTTTGACAGCAGTCACCGGAACGGGCCTATAGAATGTGACAAATTCATCATCGTGATCGGACGAATCGGCATTCCAAAATGCCTCCTTGGGAGGGATTCGGACCTGATACCACCATGGCTGGTTCTCGCTAAAGTCTCGAATTTGCTGAATCGCCTGCTGGTCATAAAATTCATCCGCTGCAAAAATCCCATCATTCGTTGTAATTACTTTGTTTCCTGCAAAGGAATAGAGGTATACCGAATGAAACAATTTATTCGGCACAATGTGTTTTCGCAGTTGTTCTTTCAATTGATAGACATCATACATGTCATATTCTCCAGACTGTTGTAGATATCCATTGATGTACGGAAGAAATGAAAGCTGCAGCGAGAACGAATTAATCTGATCAATAACAGTTTCAATATTTTTAGAAACTCGCTGAATTTTGGACTCCGAATTTTGCTCGATTTGGGTCTGAATATCTTCCTTATTTGTGTAGGCATAAACGGAGACAATCAATAGTGTCGGGATCAGTACGGACACTAGATAGGAGAGCAGGAGCTTACGAAATAAGGAACGATTGAAAAACATATTTTTTGAAAGCCCTTTCATTAAAAGGTGCACCTCCTGAAATTTGTTCATCTCCACATAAATATAGTTAATTATATTCATGCGCATTAGAGCCGTAAAGAAAACATTTCCACAAACGTGAGATTGGGTTGGTTTCAACATTGAGAAAAACCCTGTACCACTTAAAGGGTCCAGGGTTTCTAGATGAGTCTTGTCTTGTTATTTCTTCAGCAGCAAGTACATAAAGTAAGGCCCGCCAATGAGCGCAACCATAATTCCAGCCGGAATGCCATCCGGGTCTACCAGATTACGACCGATGGTGTCCGCAAGCAGCAGCAACCATCCACCAGTGAGAATGGCTACTGGGATAAACATCTGGTTGCGTGGGCCGACGAGCGACTTCGCAATATGAGGAGCCATCAGGCCGATAAATGCGATGCCACCAGTCACGGAAACGGCTGAGGCGGCAAGTGCAACGGCTGTGAGCAGCAGCACGATTCGTTCTTTTTCCACCGCTACACCTACGCCGATGGCAACCGGTTCACTAAGACCAAGAAGGTTTAAACGGTTAGCCTTGTACAGCGTAAATGGAATCAGAATGGCAAGCCAAGGAAGGATCGCCCAGATAAAGGGCCAGTCTGCACCCCAGATGTTCCCGGCAATCCACTTAGAGATGAAATCGACTTTGGAACGCTCAGCCGATGAAATAATTACGATCATTAGACCGGACAGCGCCATGGAGAAACCTACGCCGATGAGCACTAATCTTACGGGCTGAAGACCTGAGCTTCGGCTATACGAAAAGGCGTAGATTAGACAAGCTGTAATGAGTGCGCCTAGGAACGCCACGACCGGCAGCAGATAAACAAATGAGCCTGCTTGGATCGGAAAGAACAGAAAGAAGACGGCGACCGCTACACCTGCACCGGAGTTTATGCCGATAATACCTGGATCTGCAAGGTCATTCCGTGTGATCCCCTGCAAAATAGCTCCGGATAACGCCAGTGCCATTCCTGCGAGCAGGGTGATCAGCATACGTGGCAGACGGATGGAGAAGAGTACAAACTCCTCCTTAAAAGTACCTTGCCCGAATAGGGTTGGAATCAATCGGTTAAACGATAAGGAAGAGTAGCCCATACCCATACTAATAATTGCTGTTAGGACGATTAAAGTTAATAATGCAATGAGAATTAAACGTTGTTTCTTCACAAGAGCTGGATGGATCATGAGAATGCTTTTCCTCCTTTACGTACAATAATCAGGAAGAAAGGTAAGCCCATCAACGCTACAATAGCAGCTACAGGCGTTTCATACGGGATATTAATGGTACGCCCCAAGGTATCTGCGAACAGCATGAAGGATGCGCCGCAAATTGCGGACATCGGAATAATGAATCGGTAATCTGTTCCGACAATGGCTCTAACGATATGGGGGACCATCAGCCCGATAAATGCCATGTTCCCAACAAGAGCCACGGAAGCGCCTGCGAGTGCAATGACGACGATAAACAGGACCGCTTTGACCCGCATCGTCTTCTGACCAAGTCCAACAGCTACCTCTTCACTTAAACTAAGGATCGTAAGCTGTCTGGACAAGAATACTGCGATGATGATCCCAACTACGATGACAGGAATAATGATCTGGAGCTGGCCCCAGGTTGTGCCGATCAAGCCGCCGGCTGTCCACATGGAAACATCCTTGGATATTTTGTAATAGATACCGATGCCTTCTGAGACTGCATGTAGAAACGCTGTTACAGCAGCGCCTGCAAGCACAAGACGAAGGGGAGAGAAGCCACCCTTCTTGATTGTGCCCATACTCAGCACCATGATCGCACCGATAGCAGCTCCAATAAAGCAAGCGATCATGATGCCAAAATAATTGACAGAGGGAATCCAGGCGATCGTAACAGCAAGAGCTGCATTGGCACCAGCTGTTAACCCGATCAGACCTGGATCAGCAAGCGGATTGCGGGTCATGCCTTGCATAATTGCACCCGAAATAGCAAGGGCAGCACCTACGAAGATCGCTGCTATTTCGCGGGGAAGGCGTATTTCCCTTAGGATCGAAATTTTATCACCTTGAACATTCGAGGTTAAGGCAAGCCACAAATCACTTAAGGTGGTATTTGCAGCCCCGAATACCATGGCAATAACAAATATAGCGATCAACACGAACAGTCCTGCGACTAGCTTCAATGTAAAAGGTAAGGTACGTTTTGTTTCAGTACGCATGTTCATTCATCAGTTGCCAAGAAAGGCTTGCTTGAAGAACTCCAATTGGAAGTCTAGCGTAAGCGGATCATTGAAGTAGAATTCATTCATATTGACCTCAAACACTTGATTGTTCTTCACCGCCGGAATATTCTTGTATGTTTCGGTATCTTGGAACGAGTTGTCTGTCTCTGAGTTCTTGCTCAGAATCATGTAGTCCCCCGCATATTCAGGAAGAACTTCTGTAGACAAGGCATAATAGCCTGGCTCCAGCGCGGATTCTTTGACCTTCTCTGGCATGTTAAGTTTCATTTCCTGGTACAGGATTTCAGTGCCCCGCCCCCAGTTATTTCCGTATACATAGAGCTGTTTATTAAAGTTCTCGATAACAGATACGGTCTTGTCTGCTCCAATTTTAGCTTTGATCTCTTCGCCTGCTTCAGCGGCACGTTTCTTGAAGTCTTCTACCCATGCAGTAGCTTCCTTCTCTTTATTGAGCAGCTTTCCGATCTCCAGATGCTGTGTTAGATAATCCACTTTACCGTAGGTGTAAGTTACTGTGGGAGCAATTTCTTTCAGTTTGTCGATGTTATTAATCGTCGATAGTCCAATGATTAAGTCAGGATCAAGTTCGATGATTTTCTCAAGACTTTCATCACTAACTTCTGCTACGTCTTTCAATTGTTCGAAACGCGGATTTTGCTTAGCCCAAGAATCGACACCAACAAGGTTAACCCCAAGAGCCATGACATTTCCTGCGAAGGATGAGAGGACTACGACGCGCTGCGGATTGGCAGGTACTTCAATGGGTCCATTCTCAGATTGATACGTAATAGTTGTGGGTTCTGCACTGTTACTATTAGGTGATGATTCTGGTTTGGCAGTTGAGCTGCCGCAAGCACTAAGTAGCAGAAGTGACAGCAAGAGGATGGGGGTGAGTAGTTTTCTCATGATTGAATGATTCTCCTTTTAGTAAGTTATATGTAACACACATGGGTTTACCTGTTCGGGGGTCTTGACCGATTGCTGCATCAATCTGGAACACTTCACGCAGAACATCATGATGAATGACTTCGGCGCAGCTTCCGGATTTCACGACCTCACCATCCTTCATTGCAATGATATGGTCGGCGAAGCGGGCAGCCTGATTGAGGTCATGCAGCACCATAACAATGGTACGTTCTTGCTCTCGATTAAGCTTCTGCAGTAGTTCTAGCACTTCAAGCTGATGCGCCATATCCAAGTAGGTGGTAGGCTCATCTAGAAAGATAATATCGGTTTCCTGCGCAAGAGCCATAGCAATCCAGACTCGCTGTCTTTGACCGCCTGATAAGGCATCAACGGGGCGATATTTAAATTCCAGAGTACCTGTTACCTCAAGTGCCCAGTCAATGACATCGAAGTCTCTTTTCGTTAGCCGACCAAAGCCTTTCTGATAGGGGAAGCGACCGTATGAGACAAGCTCGGAGACGGTGAGTCCACTCGCACTTTCCGGTGACTGAGGGAGAATGGCCATCTTTCGGGCAAGAACTTTGGTGTCTTCCTTCGCAATATGCTTGCCGTCAAGCAAGATATTTCCATCCTGATGTGAAATGATACGTGTAATCGCTTTAAGAAAAGTTGATTTTCCGCAGCCATTGGCACCAATAATGGTAGTGATCTTTTTGTCGGGGATCGCCACGTTTAGCTTTTTCACAATGAGACGTTCACCATAACCGATGCTTAAGTCCTCCGTGTATAGGCGGGTCATGAGGGGAACCTCCAATTTAGAATAATTATTAGATGATACTAATTGATAATGATTATCAATTGCACTACGGTAATTACTTTAAAACTAAAGTAATTGGGTTGTCAACTTTTATTTTTAGTTGTAAATCGAGTAGAATGAGATTATATTGTATTGAGAATGATAATCATTAACATCACATTCCAGGAGGTAGGCTGTTATGCGTCAGCAGGAGTTATATGATGTAACGATCATCGGGGGAGGTCCTGCAGGGCTGTACTCCGCTTTTTATAGTGGTCTACGGGAAATGAAGACAAAGCTTATTGAGTATCAGCCGAGACTTGGTGGCAAAATTCATGTGTATCCAGAAAAGATGATCTGGGATGTAGGTGGGATGACTCCCCTCCCCGGGGCCAAGCTTATTGAACAACTTGTTGAGCAGGGGCTAACCTTTGATCCGGAAGTGTTGTTGAATGAGAAAGTGGAGACGATTACAAAGGATGAAGATGGGATCTTCATATTACATACAGCTTCAGGAGAGAAGCATTATTCTAAAACGGTTATCGTAGCAGTAGGAGGCGGGATCTTAAATCCGCAAAAGCTAGAGATTGAAGGGGCGGAACGCTTCGAGGTGTCTAACTTAAATTACACGGTAAAATCTTTAAAACGTTTTAAAGACAAGACGGTGATCATCTCCGGTGGCGGTAACTCGGCTATAGATTGGGCAAACGAATTAGAGCCAATCGCTAAGAAAGTGTATCTTAGCTATCGGAAAGGAGCGCTTGCGGGTCATGAAGCGCAGGTGGCACAGCTTATGAACAGCACAGCCGAGTGCTGTCTAAATACATCCATCACAAAGCTGATTGCTTGTGACAATCATGAACGGATTGAGCGAGTTGAACTTACCAATCATGAGACAGGAGAATTATCGACGATAATAATTGATGAAGTCATTATCAATCACGGTTACGAACGAGATAAGAGCTTACTTGAGAACAGCCCACTTCATATCGATATTATAGATGAATACTACATTTCAGGTCATGCAAACGGCTCGTCATCGATTGAAGGGCTATATGCCGCTGGAGATATTCTGATGCATGAAGGAAAGCTTCATTTAATCGCGGGGGCCTTCCAAGATGCAGCCAATGCCGTTAACCAAGCGAAGCAATATATTGAGCCTAAGGCAGGAAAATCAGCAATGGTATCCTCCCATAATGAGGTATTTAAACAGCGTAACCGAGAACTCGTGAAGCAGTTAATTCAGTCATAAGTTGAGAAGGGTGGGAGTCCTACCCTTTTTAACCATTAGAATTAAAGATTGTAGTTTATTAGGCGATGCACATCACTGTAATTGTGAAAGATAGAACAATATTATAAACAACCCAAGTATTGGGTACATGATATGTTTTTACTTATATATAAACGGAGATTAGGGCGGAATCTGTATTCAGGATTTTTAGTCTCTATAAACGGTTGTTACAAGAAGTTAAATTGCTGGATTCACTTGAATTTAAGTGGCTTGATAGATCTCTTTCAAAATTTGCGGAAGCCTCTAAATAGGACTATAATTAGTATATTGACTGTGATAAGTGTCCTTGACGGATTCGACACAGTAAGGCCTAGCAATCATAATTTATTAACTTCAAAAGAGAAGGTGCAGAAATGGGTAGAGTACAAGGGAAAGTAGCATTAATTACAGGTGGAGCGTCAGGCATCGGTCTTTCCGCAGCCACATTATTAGCTAAAGAAGGCGCTAAGGTGGTTATCTCTGACTTTAACGTAGATGGTGCTAAAGCGGCAGCTGAAGAGATTACGAAAGCTGGCGGCGAAGCTGTTGGTGTATTCTTGGATGCAGGTAATGAAGAGTCCATTAAAGCAGCTATCGACTTTACAGTAGAAACATACGGTACGATTAACGTGCTTTACAACAACGTTGGTATGACAAATCTTCGTAAAGACTTGGACGTTGTTAATATGGATCTCGAGGAATGGGATAAGTTAATGAATGTAAATACGAAGAGTGTTCTTCTTGGAGCACGCTACGCTATTCCTCATATGATCAAAGCAGGTGGCGGTTCCATTATCAATACAGCTTCCATGGCTGGTTTTGCAGGTGACTCCGTTCGTACGGCTTATGGCGCTTCTAAAGCAGCAGTGGTTAACTTGACTCGTTATATCGCAGTTCAATACGGTAAGCATAACATCCGTTGTAACGGTGTAGCGCCGGGTCTAATCTTGACACCAGCTGCTAAGAACAACATGCCTCCAGCTATTCTGGATATCTTCGCTAAGTTTAACGCGCTTCCTTATCACGGTGAAGCTGACGATATCGGACACACAGTTGTGTTCCTTGCTTCTGATGAATCCAAATTTATCACAGGCCAAACGATCCAAGTTGAAGGTGGCCACTACATGGCTAACCCAAGTATCGCGGACGTTGAGAACTACATGTTCGAAATGAAACAACAAGGTTAATTCACTTCAATATAGAAGTAACTTTCAGAAACTTCACTAGCTCATTAGAGCTGGTGAAGTTTTTTTTTGTAACTTTTATGAGGGTAAGAACGTGTATAGGGTGAGGGGGGAGGCAATGAAGCAAGACGACTTGGACTGGATGTATCAGCAGCATATGAAAGACGTGTATCGTTATTTGTACTCCCTCTGCCGAGATCACCATATGACTGAGGATATTTTGCAGGAAACATTCTACCGCGCATATCTGCATTTGGAGAACTGCAAGGATGACAAGGTAAAACCATGGCTCTTCCGGGTAGCTTACCATGCATTCATTGATGTGAAGCGGAAGAATAAGCGGATGGATCTTCATGAAATCAGTTATTTTGACTCCTTGTTCCATACGGAGACGTTGGAGCAACAAGTGATGGAGCAGGAACGATGGGATGAGTTGAAGCTAGCGATAGGCGAACTTCCGGAACGACAGAAACAGGCGATTGTGTTATATAATTTTCATCAATTTTCGTATCAGGAGGCAGCCGCACTTATGAAGGTGGGTCTCTCTCATTTCAAAATATTATTATTTCGAGCTAGACAGACACTTCGACAGCGGAAGGGAAGGGATGATCAGGATGAGTGATGAGTTTCGGCGCAGGTTACAGGACTACGAGGACGGAAAGCTGTCTGAAGAGGAACAGATTCAGCTTGAGGAAGAGCTTGAGCGAATGGAGACGTATCAGGCTCATTTGGATGAAGTCATGAATAAGGAACAGGGCGAAATGGATCATACGAGAACGTCGCGTAATGAAGCTAAGATCATAAAGCGTGGAAAATGGAAGGCGCGTATGAATACAGTGCTCAGTGTACTGGTGATATTTATCCTGGTCACATGGGCGGGTAATATTTTCAATTCCATATATTTTGGTGAAGGTGATCCCAGTCGTGCAGATACATATGGAGATGTGGCTTCATTCGCGATAATGGTAACCCATCCGAATGTGAGTGTTCATGTGACAGGTGGCATGGCAGGATACCTCAGTTATGAGTTCACCGGTGAGATGAAGAAGCAGATCGGAAGTGAATGGTATACGATTGGCCAATTTGAGCTGCCCTTCAGGTTAGGTCTACCCGGAATACTACAGATGAAATGGTCAGACGATCATCCCAAAACAAGATATTTTAATAGCCCCGATAACCCCGTGGATATGGATATGCAGCACGATTGGAACAAGCTAGAGAAGCTTCCGGAGGGGACAGTGGCAGAAGCCTATCTTTCCTTCGATCAGTATTTTACGACCGATGAGATATTGAAGAACTTCGAGGGTAAGAATTTAGAGCCCGTGTGGTTCGCTGTAGATGCCGGTCAGCAGGAAAGCTATGATCCGATCGGGTTTCCCTATCAACCCATGTGGCATCACGAAGATCTAACGATTATAAGTCACAAGGAAGAGAAGACTCGATTCGGCAAAACCGTCTTACAGGGAGGAACCTACCCCACCGTAGATAATTATGGAAGCGGCAAGTTGAGGGAAGAGAACTTTATCAAAACGTTAAGGCTGCTTCGAGATTATCCATCTATAACAGGCAAAGTGAATCCATTCGTGAAATTTGATCAAATTACAGAGTATGTGGAATCGAATGGAGTGAAAATTTATGGAGCTGTGGTTACAGGACCAACCAAAGAGCTCTTGAAGCTCAAGAAAGAGCCCTGGGTAAAAGGAATTCAAGTAAGTGATGCCCGTCTTTGGAATTGGATGTTCACTGACCAAGAGGGGTAATTAAGGAAAATAATGGTTGACAGTTTACCTCGGCGGTTGTTATGATGTGCCCAAGATATTTGCAGATCACGTTAAGTGTGACCTGTAGTCATCGAATCGACTGGAACACCAGAGATTCAATGTGCAGCCTTTGGCTGCGACATTGGATCTTTTTTTGTTCCTCATTCTCGCAATCAAAGGGGGTATCGCTGTCTTAAATCCGATTATTTGCATGGGTTAAATATGATATTTAATATGAAATCATTTAAAGGAGTGGATTGACATGACGCAAGCTACAACTTACTTATCCCGTGACTATGTACCCGCAAGAGACCGCAGAGCAGGGGTGCGTGTACTTAACCGATTGCCTGAAGGTGAACAGGAGCGTCCATATACGATCTTTAAACTCAAGCCGCTTGGACCGATAATAGGTGCGGAAATTGAAGGCGTGGATTTGAGCCAGCCGGTATCTCCGGAGTTAAGAGCAGAGCTACATCGTGCTTTTCTGGAATGGAAGGTGCTGTTCTTCCGCAACCAGACGATTAATAGTGATCAGCAGCTAGCCTTTGCACGGTTGTGGGGAGGTATTGAGAAGCACCCTTTTCTTCCTCAAGGAAGTGCTGAAGAGGTTACAAGGTTTGAAAAAGACGAGAAAAATACCGGAATGGAGAACCTGTGGCACACAGATGTGACTTGGCGGGTGAATCCAGCACTTGGATCGCTGCTACGCCTCTCGGAAGTTCCCCCTTTAGGCGGTGGCGATACGCTATGGGCTGACATGGCGGCCGCATACGACAATCTGCCTGAGGAAGTGAAACAGAGAATCGACGGTTTGACCGCGATTCATGATTTTACGCCTAGCTTTGGACGGCGATTGACACCAGAGCAGCTGGCCGCGAAGCAGGAGGAATACCCTGTTGCAGAGCATCCGGTTGTACGCACTCATCCAGAGACGGGAAGGAAGACGTTATTCGTCAATGCAGCCTTCACGATTCGAATTGTAGGATTAGAACCAGAAGAAAGCGAGGAACTACTAGGATACCTGTTCAAACAGGCGCAAGTGCCAGAATATCAGGTACGCTTCCGCTGGCAGCAAAATTCCGTGGCATTTTGGGACAATAGAGCAACACAGCATTATGCAGTCTCGGATTATTATCCGCATCGCCGTGTAGCGGAGCGTATTTCGATCGAGGGTGATAAACCATTTTAAAAAGAAGTTGGATGTCAAACTATGAAGGGGTAATATCGATGAGAACACGAGCAATTAAGCCCATCTTCATTCTGGTCGTTAGTATAGCTGTGCTGCTACTCGCTGGATGCACCAAAACAAGCGGTAACGCCGTAACCAGTGTCGGTGCAAGTACACAACAGGACTCTCCACCGCTAACCGTGAACATCGCTATTAATGGTAAGCTCAGTCCGCTTAACATTGCCAAAGATAAGGGGTGGGTGGAGGATGAATTCAAGAAGCTAAATGCAGAGGTTCGGTGGAGCGAGTTCCCTAGCGGTCCCCCGCTGCTGGAGTCCCTCTCTGCAGGTCGGGTCGATCTATCTTTTCTTGGTGACGGAGCTACGATTGCTGGAATTGCGAGTGGACTTCCTTTTGAAGTTATAGCACTTCTTTCTGAAGGCAGGAACACAGTCTCCATTATTGTCCCGAAAGACAGTTCTATTGAGAAAGTAGAAGACCTAAAAGGAAAGACCATTGGTCTTCCAAAAGGAACAACAGCTCACGTATATGTAGCTAAGGTACTGCAGAACACAAACATCACACTAGACGATCTCAATATTATCAACTTACAACCCGATGATGGGCAGGCTGCATTCGATAGTGGTAAGCTTGATGCCTGGGCTGCATGGGACCCCTACGTATCGCAAAATATAGCCACGAATAAGGCCAGAGCCCTTCCTGCGAGTGAGGTGATGGCACCGTCCTCGGCGATTGTCCACAAGGATTTTGCCAAGAAACATCCGGAGCTGGTTGTAGCCTATTTAAGAGTATTTAAGAAAGCGGCACTGTGGCAGCTTGAGCATGAGGAGGAAGCGGCTCAGATCTTCAATGCGAAGACGAAAGTTCCAGTGGCTACGATTAAGACGATCTTGAGCAAAGGAAAGCCATTAGTATCTGCTTACACGGAGGAAGCGCTAAGAGAGCAACAGGCAGCTAGCGATATTTTGGCCGGGAATGGATTTATCCGTAGGGAGATCGACTTCAAGGAATCGGTTAATGATCGTTTTATCCTCGAAGCTTTGAAGGAGTAGAAAGCGATGATTTAAAAATCTTCAACCCCGGCATATGTGCTGGGATTGAAGATTTTTTGTGTAAATGTCCTATGATAGGCAGGGACAATTCAATTAGAGTGCGGTCAATTCGCCGCGAACAAAAGCGAGCAGCTTCTTCAAAAAAGAGACTTCCAGCTCCATGTAGTTCAAGGAGTGTTCCTGAACCAAGTGAACGTTAAGGGGTGTTTTCAGCCCTATGATCTTCCAATCCTCTACATTTCGATTAATTGCGTTTTGAAGCTTTTGGATGGCTTCCTCAATTAGAAATGCCAGCTTCACAGGGTCAGCATGCTTCAGAAATACAGTGGATGAATATAGTGATTTCACATCTTTAAAGTTTTTGAAGGCTGTGTAAATTTCCTCTTCCAGTGCCTTTCGTCCTGCTTCTGTAATGCCATAGGTTGTTTTCTCAGGCCGATTTTCCTCTCGAGTGACCTCGATCTTCTCGATATACCCTTGTTTTAACAGCACTTCAAAGTTGTAATATAAACGTCCGTCATTTATTTTTTGGACATCCTCCATGTTATCGCCTTTGAGCATTTTTTTGACATCATAAGGATGATGGTTTCTTTCACAAAGATTCCCTAAAATAAATACGCGAAGCGACATCAGTACCGTCCTCCTTTTTCACAACATACGAAGAGCCAGCCACTTCCGAGGGGGAAGCGGCAGGCTCTCTAGTATATACGCTTATTTTAACTTAAAATGCGTTAGGATGCAGTGGAAATTGCCTCTTTTTCTTTTTTAATATCAGGAGAGATGAATTTAAAGGATAGAGCGACAATGAGAACGGAGACGACAGTCATAACGATAAGCCCTGTCAGATGCTCACTGATCTTGCCACCACCATAGAGAATGCTGAACTCAGTCTGTACGGTATAGAACATGATGGAGATATGACTAAAGAACTTATAGAACCCATCCATCATACCGTAAGTGAGAACTGCACCACTTGAAATGGTCTGGATCAGCATCAAAGATAAGTTGACGAAAATCGCTTTATCCTTCAACAAGATACTGAAGATAGACATAAATTCAATAGCAGCGAACAGTTCCAGAGAGTGGAGTAGCCACATCTTCACGAAGGTATCAGCTCCATGTCCACCTTGGAATAAGAAATAAATAGTGAGACCAATCAGCGGTCCAATCAAGGAAACCAATGCATTTACACCTTGTGCAGACCAGAATGCCGGCCAGAGACCCATTTTACCTTTTAACATATTCATTGCGCCTACGACCATCATAGAGAAGATCATCGCACCTACATAATTTACCATCGTCAAGAAGAATGGTGCCATCTGATTGTGCATACCGTTAGGTACTGGGTTAGAGTAAACAACATTTGGTGTTACTTTCGTTGGAATACCAGCTGCAAGCTCTTTAGCTTGATCTTCTGGCATGTTCAATTTCAGCAAAATCCCCTCAGCTCCCTGAACAGCAAACTGCTGGTTCAGGCTATTCGTGATCTGTGTAGATATTTGGTCCATCGTGCTGGTTACCATTGCGGGATTAGACTGATTAATAAGGAAGTCCAGTTGAGGGTGATCACCCTGTTTGGCTAGTTTCTCACTAAAGTCTGCCGGAATATGCAGAATCATATGAATATCACGGTTATTTAGATCTTCTTTTGCTTGTTCTAGCGGAAGATTGGTTACCATTTTAAACGGCAGTTGTTCTTGGAGCTGCTCCGCAATTTGCCCGCCTGCTTTGGTATCTTCATTTACAATCGCGATGGACAGCTCGTCCATATTTCTTGGAATGGCAGAATAGCCGGACATGAAAATGGTGATAAATGCGATCTGATAAAAAATAATCATGACGATACCGCCGATCACAGATCCATTCTTCAACATCGTAAGAAAGTTCTTCATATAATACATACACCTCTATATATAATATTTATATTAAAGTACTCAAATTTGAGTAAGTAATGAGAAATTATACTATCTGCTTAATTGAGTGTCAAATTTCACAATTCTTCGCAATGATAAATGTTACAGATCAATCGAGAAAGATGTTTAAGAGATAGACTTGGATTTAACCAAAAGAGCAGCCCCAAGGTCTAAAAATGACCTTACAGACTGCTCTTTTTCATGGATATGGACTAAACGCTTATACAATCATTAATTTACAGGAAAATGCCTGATTGTTGAACGCCGATTCGATCCTCCAAACGATGAAAGGCTTCGTGCGATCAGGAACTGGGCGCTGTAGTAGGTAGACATGATGAGGACACCGGAGTTAGGAACATCCGAAATGAACATATTCCAAGAAAGAATAGAATCAGAGATCACGAATAGGACACTTCCAGCAATGGCCCAAGGGTTAGCTGTCATAATCGCTGACCATAACATGAAGGAAATAACCGTGATATATGCTAGTACAGGTATGATCAGTGTGTCCTTACCACTTAGTTCTAGTGCGGTTATCAGCTCTTTTCCCATGAAAAAGGAGTATGCTCCAATCGGTACAATCGTAATCAATCGGATGATTGAAAACCGCCATTGACTGAAGAAGCCAGTCATATAGAATAAGTGTCCGATTAGAAATGCTGTTAGTCCAATGACAAACCAGATGAGTAAACCATCGCCCAGCATACAGAAGAACAATCCAGCTAGGATGAGGTAGTGTGTACGTGTCTTCCTAGACGGAAGTTGTAAGCATGCATAACCGATCATAAGCCACATGGGGATAAGCTTGAATAAAAGTTTTACCTCCATCGGTTCAGCTGGAATAAAGAAGATGTAAAGAATGCTCATCAGGAGGATGAGCAGTGGTAACCCGTACTTTTTCATTATGGATCGATCCTCCGAGAATGTATTGTGTGCCATACACTTTCACCAAACACCTCGAAAATCCTTTAATTAGGATCGAAATGAAGATTTTTAGCAGATTATTGCATGAATGAACTTAAGATTTCTGGGCGATACCGACAATTTCACGTCGTATTGCCTCTTGGATGCCGTCAACCTTAGCAGGATCAACGAATGGTGCAATCATGGCTTTTAGCTCATCCAAATACCCTTTGGAATCCGTCAGATGCTGAATCGACACTTTCATTTGGGCTGCATAACGCTGTTTGAAGTCGTGGAGTGCCTCCGCATGTTGTTCATCGGTTCCTGGCTGAATGCAGCGAGCGTAAGTATCTACGATCTCATCCTCAGCGCGATCTGGAAAATATTCATGAGGTGCTGTGCTGTCAAAGATTGCAAATCCGATCTCGCGGACAATGACCATATCGAGACTGTTCGGATCAAAACCGCAATGGTAAACCTCGACGTCGAACCCTCGTTCTTCCCCTGCAGCTGCGATTTTTTTGAGCATGGTGGATTTACCGGAGCCGGCGCGTCCTTTCACGAGATATCTTTTGAGTCCCTGTGTTAGATCCGGAACATAGTCAACGGCGCCCCTTGGGGTAGCTGCCCCTAGGAAACGATGATCAACACGGGCTTGTTTCTCAAGCTGTTGATTACCGTACAATATATTCAAGTATTCATTAGTCATCTCATCAGCTGCTTGAAAGTTCATATTATCAATGTACAGAGCCTCCCAGTCATCGTGTATACGAAGAGCTTCTGCAAACCCAGCATAGGCTTTCTCATGGGATTGCTTTATGCAGAGGTTGAGGTTTTCAATTTCGGTCTGAAATGCGCTCAGTCCATCTAGATCGATACAGGTATCATCCAGATTTATAAACTGGATAGCAGCCCCTGTCTCATCCATAGACATACCACGGAATGCGGAGCCTGTGATCATGCCTGTGCTCAGTTCAGGAGCGATCCAGCCATCAATGGCGTCATTATCCGAGGCCGTATGGAAGATCCACCGTTCATAACCAAGCCCAGAGACCTCATTTCCAATATTCCGAATGAGATTGGAGTGGCCGCTGCCAGGCGATCCATCCACGATGAAGAGTGAGTTGATTCCCTGAAGGGAAGAGGAGAGAAGACTTGTGAAACCGCGGGCGGTATTGCCGCTTGCGAAGAAATTTCGAATGATTCCAGTCATAACTGTCACACCTTTCTAGGCTAATGTCATGGGTTTTACTCTTATGGTATTAAGTGAGGTCGAAAAAGGTGCGGCCTTCAACTATGAAACTGAATTGCTTATGAACTCCACTTGTGTTCATCCTGGAATTTTGGGACAATAATAAACAGAGTGTTGATGTTGTAGTCATTCATAGCGTAAGATAGTAAGATTAAATTTTAACGTTTCTTAAAGAGAGAGGACATATACATGAACAAACCATCTATATATGGGTTAACCTTAGAACAATTGGCTTCTTGGCTTGAAGAACGGGGGCACAAGAAATCCCGTGCTGCACAGGTATGGGATTGGTTATATCGGAAGCGGGTCACCACCTTTGCAGAGATGATCGATGTAAATTCAGAATGCCTGCAGCTTTTGGAAGAACATTTTGCAATATTGACGCTAGAAGTGCACACGAAGCAAGAATCTGCAGATGGTACGATTAAATTTCTATTCAAGCTGGAAGATGGTAATTTGATCGAGACGGTGCTGATGAGACATAAATTCGGATTGTCCGTGTGTGTAACGACACAGGTTGGATGTAACATTGGCTGCAGTTTCTGTGCGAGTGGGCTCATAGCCAAGAGTCGTGACTTAACCAGTGGAGAAATTGTTGAGCAGATTATGAAGGTTCAGCTTCATCTGGATGAAGCTAAGCAAGGTGAACGTGTGAGTCATATTGTTGTTATGGGAATTGGTGAGCCGTTCGATAATTTCGAGCATATGTCGAACTTCATTCGGGTTATCAAGGATCATAAGGGATTGGCAATTGGACCAAGACATATCACGGTATCGACAAGCGGAATCGCTCCTAAAATTATTGAGTTTGCAGATAGCGATCTCCAGGTCAACCTGGCTCTTTCTCTGCATGCACCGAATAATGAGCTCCGTACCCAGATCATGAAGATCAATCGTGCCTATCCATTAGAAAAGCTTATGCCTGCAGTAGATTACTATTTAGAGAAATCTAACCGCAGAATTACGCTCGAATATATTTTGCTAAAGGATGTTAATGATCAGAAAGAGCATGCGCTGGAGCTTGCTGAGCTTGTCGGTCATCGCAAAAAATTAGCAAACGTGAATCTTATTCCTTATAATCCGGTGGACGAGCACAGTCAGTATCAGCGTAGTACGCAGGAATCGATTACTGCTTTTTATGATATTTTGAAGAAACAAGGTGTCAGTGTCAGCGTTCGTCTTGAACACGGAACAGATATCGATGCCGCTTGTGGGCAGCTTCGAAGCAAGCAGATTAAGAAAGTACAGTGATGTGCGGCAAAGATCAATTAAATAGAGCCATATAAGTGTTAAACTAATAGGAAAAGCGTATCGGTTCTTGCGATACGCTTTTTTTCTAGCGTGGAATTTCTGGTAATCATAAGAAGGGGGCCTTTATATGCATACTAAACATCGTTTAATGAAGGAACTTGAAACTCTGGGGATTGATCGAAGAGGAACCATACTCGTCCATTCCTCCATGAAAAGTATCGGAGAGGTGGAGGGCGGAGCCGATACCGTACTAGATGCGTTATCAGAATATATGGAGGATGGACTGCTGGTCTTGCCTACCCATACATGGTCGTATATTAAAGCTGATAATCCTAAGTTTGAAGTGGACAACTCCCCTTCATGTGTTGGAATACTGCCGGAGCTGTTCCGTAAACGTGAAGGTGTAATCCGATCCTATCATCCAACGCACTCTGTAGCTGCGTTAGGGAAGGAAGCTGCGGCATTTACGGAAGGGGCTGAACGATATAATACGCCATGTCATCGTGAGTCCGTATGGGGGAAGCTTCTGGATCGTAAAGCGACTATCTTATTAGTCGGTGTAGACCTACGCCGAAACACGTTCATTCATGGAATTGAGGAATGGGTGGATGTCCCAGATCGGCTTACTGAGGAGCATGAGGCTCTTACTACTGTCTTAAGCGATGGTACAGAAATATCGGTCCCTTCACGTAGACATAAAGGTCCTGCCTCCTCAGAATACTTCTGGAAGGTAGAAGATCTTCTGGAAGAACAAGGGGGCATGTATAAGGGGGTATGGGGTGATGCGGTCGTACGTGTATGTGACACGGCGAAGTTATATGACATCCTGGCTCCAATGCTGCGTGCGAATCCTGATCTATTCGTAGATAATGAACCACTTCAGAAGCAGGAATAATCAACGTTGATCTCTGATTTAGGGTACAATGGAATAAATGAAGATAATAGGAGCTGGATAAATGGCTAATGAAGAAGAAGTAATTGTCACCGCGGAAGGTTACGCTAAGCTGGAAGAAGAACTGAAATATTTGAAGGGGCCCAAGCGTAAAGAATTATCTAAGCGGCTTAAACTTGCAATCAGCTTCGGCGATCTGAAGGAGAATAGTGAGTATCACTCTGCTAAAGATGATCAATCGTTTATGGAAACCCGGATTATGCAGCTTGAGAAAATGCTAACCAAGGCAAAAGTCATTGATGCTAACAGTATTAACTTTGATCAAGTAAATGTGGGCACCGTGGTTGTCCTAAACGATATTGAATTCTCTGAAAAAATTGAGTATCAGATCGTTGGACCGGCAGAAGCAGACGTAGCGAACAATAAAATCTCTTATGAAAGTCCACTTGGTAAAGAGCTGATGGGCAAAGAGGTAGGAAGCGTTATAAATGTAAATGCTCCAATGGGAATCATTAAATATGAGTTGCTTGAGATTAAAGCAGCCCTTTAAATTAAATATCAAAAAATCCCCCTATCTTAGGGGGATTTTTTAGATTAAATTAAACTTGGATGAACAAGCTGAACTCTTGGCCAGTCTTCTCAGGTTCTTGAGCCATCGTGTAGCCGTGTTTAACTACTTCTTCAGGCACGTTACGGAACGCAGATGGACAGTCAGAGATGACTTGAAGCAATTGACCTTTCTTCATGTCGCGTAATGTTTCGAGCGTATAAATAACAGGATAAGGACAAGATTCTCCACGAAGATCAAGTGTGAAATCAACGGACATTTGTATAATCCCCTTTCTTAAATCCAACGCCGAAGCGGTAATTTTTCTGCCAGTAGACGGCAATGGCGAATCCAATAGCGAGAACGACTAGCGTAGCTGTAAGTGCCGCAGCAGGTCCCATGGTGGTGATCAAGTTAACCTTAGATCCGCTCTTCACGAGCAGGTCGTAGATGCCCAGATGATCCCATGCATAAGCAAGGCCTGTTGCGCCCAAAATGTTACCGATAAATACAGGTAAGAAGACGACTTGTCCTTCCATGAGTCGGTACATCATGCCCGTCTCGCAGCCAGCAGCCATTACGATACCAATACCGAATAGTAAGCCACCGACAAAAGTGCTTGGAGCTGCAATTTTCGTAATCGGATCGATTCCGTATACGAGAATGATGATGAGGGTAGCAACAGAACTGATGGCCATACCAAGTGTAATTGCCTTGGTCATGGTTGCACGGCCGCTAATCCACAAATCACGGAATGCAGACGTGAAGCAGATCTGACCTCGTTCGATCAGAATACCGAATGCTGCACCGAAGAGAGCAGCCGTACCGAGCATATTGCGTCCAGTTACGAAGAAGTAGACAATAAGTCCGGTATAAGCAAGTCCAATAATAGCTCCCACAAGCGGCTGGATGTTACGCTTTGGCTTAGTGGATGGAGCTATGCTGCCTTTTGTTAGAACGGGCTTTCCTTTCCACCATCTTGTATTCACGACCTTAGCACCGAAGAATGTTCCGATTGCAGTAGCAATAATGAAGATCCAGGAGTGAAGCGAGAACTGGGGAACCCCTGTAAAGAAAGCTGCTAGGTTACATCCCAGTGCAAGACGAGCACCGAAACCAGCAATGATGCCACCGACTAACCCTTGTACATAACGGCGTTTCTGCTTCGGAATTCGGATTTTGAAATTGCTGCTGAGTAGAATCGTAATCATGGCACCAATAAACATACCCCATACGATCCAGCCATCAGTCCGAGTCCAAGTGGTACCATTCATCTTAACGAGATCAAAATAAGCCCAATCGGAAATATCGACCCCGAAGAATTCAAGGATATGGCCTCCTAGACGAGTGAATTCACCGGTTACTGCCCAGACACTCCCTGTAATTCCGAAATAAATTGCACTCAGAATGCCTGCGACGCTCATGGCAACATATGGACTCCAATAATTACCGAACAATTTGGTATACAAGTTCTTCATCTTTGTTTCTATATCTCCTCAATTGGTGAGAGCTAATAGCCCTCCCGTGTTTGCTGAAAAAAACGAACAATTTTCATTTTACTACAAACCTCGGATGCTTGTGCAAAAATATTAACTTCTTTTTATTACACAAATGTAATAGTATTCCAATTCATTGGTGAAAACCCTATTTAATTCTTAACTTCGGAGATAATGTGTATAATGATAGGTATCGTGTTTGGAAAGGATGATTACATGCTAACGATAAAGGAATATACTGCTGAATTTGTTAAAGATCCGTTCGGCATCTTACCGGGGAAGAGATATGAATTTGTATTTGATCTAGATGTCCCAGAGGATGATGAACTGTTCCGTGAGAGTGGTGTATATGTACGAGTTATCTTTCTCTCAGATGAGGATCAGTCACGCATAGTGAAGTATGATTTCTTTGAAAGAACGAGTGATTTGTATCTCGATTTTGATATGGAGCCTGAAGAGGAAGAACAGCTAGCTGAGTTTTGCAAAAACAATATACCGGAGTGAACGGTGTGATCAAAGGCATTCCTGAGGGGATGCTTTTTTTGATGATATTGAAAGGGAATAGCAAGTGTGCTAGCATTTTAATGGAAAATATTACTGCGAATGTGAAAGGTATTATACTCGGAGGGAAGTAAACGTAGCATATGAATGTATTGAAGAATAGTTTTCGATTATTAATCTCTCTTTTAATAGCAGCATTAATGGTGCAATGGATTGTACCTTATCCTCACGCCAAGACAGTCCAGGCCCCTGCGACCTGTGGACACGGTTGTATCCGGTATGACATTGTTGTCATCGGGAGTGAGATTCAGGGTGTTCTCCTTGCAAGGGAAGCGATGAAGCATGGGCTTGATGTTATTATTCTTGATCCGCGGGAGAAACCGGGTGGAGAGCTGATTGAAGGCCAGATGCAGTTTCTGGACGAGCCCAATGACAAGAGCCAGAAGAGTCTAGTACAAGGCGATATCAAAGAGTTGTTTGATGGTTTTAAGAAAGGCACGATTCGTAAAGCCCCCGAGTTTAATGCATATTACGATAGTAAGATAGAGGATATTAAGGTTAAGAGTGGGATTGAGATCGAATCCGTGAAGACGATGAAGGTGAACGGAGAACAGTCTCTTCAATCACTGACTTATCTCGCCGACGGCAAGCGCCATCAGGTGCAGGCTGATTATTGGGTCGAGAATACAGACTTTAATGCCCTGACGAGCAAGCTGGATGCTAAGCGGATTCCGGGTATGGAGAGTTTATACAAACAAACTGAGCATGAGCCGGATTACATGGCAGCGACACTTATGCTCCGGTTCAAGAAAGTCGATTGGCGCAAGCTTCACCAAACGATATTAGAGGACTACCCACTGAGCAATGTGCAGAAGAAATATGGTCCGAATACATACGTGGATTGGAGTATTGCAACAGGCCTCAGTAACATGATGATGAAGTATAAACCGCAAGATCCACAGATGGTTCTGAGAGGGATGAACACACTCGATCAGGGACATGGCGAAGTGATTATGAATGCTTTATTGATCTATGATGTGGATCCAGCGGATGCGAAATCCGTTCAAGATGCGCTACATAAAGCGAAAGCTGAGGCACCTTATGTACTGGAATTTATGCGTAAGAATATTCCGGGGTTTGCTAAGGCGGAGCTGAACGGGTTTCCTGATTATTTGTACATTCGAGACTATAACCGTTTCGAGACGGAGTATGTCCTGAATTATGAGGATGTTAAAGAGAGTCATATGTTCTGGGATAACGTGAGTATTGGTGGTTATTCGGTTGATCTTCAGGCCACAAGGCATATTCCCAAAGGCATAGGCTTTGGGAAGACAGACAAGTACGGGATGCCGCTGCGATCATTTGAATTGAAATCTTATGAGAATGTACTGGTCGCTGGTAAGAATGTAGGAGCTGATGTCAAAGCCTACGGTACTGCACGAATCATGCCGAATACGGCCCTAGCTGCACAGACGATTGGAATCATCTTAGGTCATGAGATGAAGACGAAAAGGCTCAAGGATCTCAACGAGGACGATTTCCGCCGAATTCATGCTTATTTGAAGAAGGATTACGGCATTTCATTAGATAAATAAGGTTGAATAGAAAAGCAGCAGGTTCCTTTCCGCTCACGGAGAGATTCCTGCTGCTTTTTACTGTACCTTTACGCAATGGTTTTGATATGAAGGCTGAATTACTTCACAATAACAGAGCTGCCGGTACTACGGTTTCCTGCAACGTCCGTGGCATAGACGATAACCTTCTTACCTGAGCGCTGCGCTTTGATGGCTACAGAATAATTACCATTCCGGTCCGTCTTTGCTTTCCCAAGAAGTGTTTTTCCAATATATATGGTCACCGTAGAAGCAGGTTCGGCTTTGCCAGTAACCCGGGTTGAATTTCTTGTAAGTGTATTCACCTTCGGTGCAGGTGGTGGAGTCAGTTCCTTCACTTTGAGGCTATAAGATCCTGTGTTAGACCCATATTTCTTCACCTTGATATAATATGTACCTGATTTGAGATTGAATTGCTGGACTACCTTTTTTGGCTCTGATTCACTAGCATAGTAAACGTCTTTATTAAACAATTCGGTTACCCCATCGCTCCCAAGGAGATAGACAAGTACTTCATTGATTTGTGATGTGAAGTTCAGCTCTACAGGGCCTGCTTTGGGTACCGTTAGTTTATACATGTCTACATCGTCCGACCAAGAGATCCAGCCTTTAACCAATTGATTTGTTATACTGATTGGCTGTGCTTTGTCCTTCGTATTGTTCGGCTCGGAGTCATTACCGTTAGAGCTTTTAAAGTTTGCTTTTAATGTATATTTGCCGGTGTAGCTACCATATTTCTTTACTTTGATATAATACGTGCCTGCTTCAAGATCTAACGAATCATTCCACTTTTTCGGTTCCTGAGTACTTCCGTAATAAAGGTCTTTCTTCGTAATCTCGGTTGTGCCATCCGCGTCTAGGACATAGATCATCACCTCGTTGATCTGAGAAAAAGCTTCTAAATCAACTTGTCCGGCCTTAGGCAGCTTAAATTTGTAAACATCAGTATCATCCGATACGGAAATATAGCCTGTCTGAACTTTGCCATTGGTCAAAAGGTTTTGCGACTGTTCGATGTTGTTGTTCGGCTCAACGTCATTTCCTTTGACCGGCGTGTGCTTCGCCTTAACCGTATAAGTCCCTGTATGTTTACCATACTTCTTAACTTTAAAGTAATAGGTCCCCGCCTCTAGATCAAGTGACAGCTCCCATTTCTTCGGCTCGTCCACGCTTCCATAATAGAGATCCTTACTCGCAATTTCCGTTGTTCCATCTTGATCTAATACATACAATAAGACCTCGTAATTATGTGAGAATACTTCGAAATCTACCTGCCCAGCTGATGGCACGTCCAATCGATATACGTCAATTGCGTCGGATTCAGAAATAAAGCCCTTCCGTACCGTTCCTTTTAAATCCAAAGGCTGTGATGCTGCAGTACTGTCATTTGGCTCAATATCGTTACTGCCATTCGGTGTGTGACTTAGTTCGAGCGAGTATGCACCCGTGTACTTGCCATATTGTTTAACTTTGATGAAGTACTTGCCTGCCTCTAGATCAAGCCACTTGCTCCACTTTTTTGGTTCTGCTTCACTTCCATAGTAAAGATCTTGCATGGCCATCTCTGTTGTTCCGTCGGATGCCACGATATAGATTATCACTTCATTAATTTGCGAGAATACTTCTAGATTTACCCGTCCTGCAGAAGGAACTGTGAATGAATACTGATCCATTTCTTTGCCTGCGCTCGTGATGGAGCTGGAAATCTTGTTGTTAAACGTCAGCTCTTGTGTGCCGTCTGCCGCAGCCCACGAGCTTGGAAATATACTAAATACAAGCAATAAAGATACAATGAAACTCAACCATGACTTTTTCATTTGTTTTCTCTCCCGTAAACTATTTTCTTTACTAAGGACTTGCTGACTTAATATGAAGCTTGGTGATGTCCCCCCTTAATAAAATAAAAAGCCTGTCATTTTCCCCGAAATGGAAAAAAACAGGCGTGTTTATACCTCTTCTGTTCGGCGGCCCGGCGATCATCGTTCTTGTCAGAACCCTAGACCCGTAGCTTTGCGCCCTTACCTTTCGATAAGTTTGCCATTTCGTAAATTAACTATGTAGTTATTTACACCTAATCATAGATAGGGAAATAGTAACTCATTAAAATTATAGTGTGGGTCCTAAGAAATAACAATTGTTATATTAATCACAACTAGTAACCTTTATCTGAATATGAAGTTGTTCATTCTGATTAAACGAATGACTAGAATTGTTGCTGTTAGAGGTACTATGATATAGAACGTCTAGAAGCTTCCATTTTCGCGAGAAACATGTTGTCGTTCCTTATAAAAGTTTGTCTAAACAGGTCGCTTTATTTCGCATTGTAGTTCGTTGCAGGAACACGGTCTTGTATTCGCTGGAAACGTGTAGTTCCGCGCATAAAAAAAGAACAGCCAGCGGCTGCTCTTCTTCTACGCCTTACATTGGACGCAGGTCTATACGTGTCTCATAGGTATCTTCCTGAACATCAGCATACCAACCAAGTTGCTCAGCCGTCCAAACAAGTGGAATCATGGTCACTCCTCCGATCGTTTGTGGAGGTGATTCCATTGATAAATTACCGGTCGATGTTAAAGCCGCAGCACGTCCAACGGTCATTTGGAGCTTATAATCTTTACTTGATAGACGCATGGTGCGGGAGCTCTTGTCCCACGACCACTGCGCATCAAGTGCTTTGACCAATTCTTTGACAGGAACCATGAGATCCTGCTGCCCAGCCCATGCCCGCTTTGTAAAATCAAGCTCCTGTTCTTGTATAGTAGTGAACATATTGCGGACTCCCGGCTCAGGGGTCACCATCGCATGAAGAGTATCTATATTCAGCTTGTTATTCAACTCATCGATATTCTCATGGGTCACTCTATACTTGATGTCATCTCGACCAATAGCGGCTGCAATCCATGAATTTACGTTTTGTGAATGGTGAGACAAGTCCTTGTATAGATCCAAATTATACGTCCACTCGGTTTCTGTCTGAAAATCATAAAGCTTTACATTCGTGTGAACTGCGAATTGTTCAAACATCCATTTTCGCATGGTGATCTGATTATCGAACCGAGCAGCATTGCTCTCTTGCCACATCGTCTGACGCAAAATGCTATAGGGTGGATAGTAGAAGTGAAATTCTACATCAGGATAAGCTTTAACGAGCGACAAGATGTTATCGGTAAAGCTCTTTTGCACCACATCGAGGCTTTCCTCGTTAATTCCGAAGTACACATCTTGCTGACTTGCTGTTTTGTAGGATTTCATTACCTCTTCAGCACCAAATTTTGCTTTATCATTCCAGTTGTTCAGATATTCTAAATCTTTATCTTTATTTCCGAATAGTTTGCCATACAGGCTCTTGAAGAACTGGTCGTATACGGAGTAATTAAATAAGTAATTATAATCATTCCACCAAACGTCATCATACATATAAAGAGGGAATTGATCAGAGGCTTGCTTCGTATTCGCCTTCAGCGAGAAGTAGTCGAGACCCCAGACAATTCGCTTCACCTTACCAGTCTCAAGTGCCAACTTGGCCGTATAGTAGTGTTCGTCTGCCGTAGATCCTTCGATGGCTAGTTTCATGGCGGTGCCCCCTAGCGCTTGTCCAACTTCCGAAGGTAGAAAGTTCTGGGTCATCGATGTTCCAATAATAATGGTGTCGTAGTCGTAATTTTTAGCAAGCCCAGGGTTCTGGTACCTAGCATCGCTGGACAGAAAAGGCTTGTACCATGTAGCTTTACGATAAAATTGCAGCGGGTCAAGTACCGCAGTCAAGGTAATGATGGCTGCGGTTAAGGCAATCGTATACATAGTGAAGCGCAGAAGCATAGCCTTTGCTCGGGCGCTGTTGTTTTTAGCTTTTCGGGTGGCCGTATGTTTCGGTTTCGTTATGACCGTATTCGTATTCGGGCTCAAGAGACTCCCACCTTTTTAAAAATTAAAATATAAAAACTCAGAAATTCGGTTGAGATAGAGCAGGGACAAGACGAACATGACAGCCATCGTAAATGCGGTCTTCCAATCGGGATTCATCTGTTCGCGGCGCTGAGTGGAATTCGGTGTGAAGAGTACAATGGGCAGAAAGATGGCGATCATGATGATCGGGATAAAGAGTGTAAGCGGCGAATGAAGTCCAGCGCCGTTCAAACCGCTCATGCCCTTGAGTATACGCAGGGCCTGTCCCCAACTCGTGGAACGGAAGAATACCCAAGTGATGTTAATAAATATAAAAGTAATGAACCATGCGGCCCATATAGGCAAAGGCCGTCCGAGTTTCGCCCATAAGCGATGAATCGCCTGACCGACGCCATGAAGCGCACCCCAGATCATAAAAGTCCATCCAGCTCCGTGCCATAGACCACCGATTAAGAAGGTAATAATGACATTACGCATGGCTATAGCATCTCCTCGGCGGTTCCCACCCAGCGGAATATAGATATAATCACGCAAGAAGCGGCTTAGCGTCATATGCCATCTTCTCCAGAAATCCTGAAGGTTAACGGCTTTATATGGTGAATTGAAATTCTCAGGTAACTTGATGTTGAAACATAGGGCAACACCGATGGCCATATCCGTGTATCCACTGAAGTCAAAGTATAATTGGAACGTGTAGGACAGTGCGGCAACCCACGAATCTATGAATCCTGTAGCCGAGTTGAATCCGTCATTTGCGAACACGGCAAACGTATCGGCTATGACAACCTTTTTAATTAATCCGATGCAGAATACATACATACCTCTTGAGAGGTTAGACCAGTTCAGAATCTTGTTACGAATTCGATCGAACTGAGGCATCATTTCGCTATGGTGGAGAATGGGGCCGGCAATGAGATGCGGATAAAAGGTAACGAACAGAATATAGCTGAAAAAGTTATACTCCTGCGCCTTTCCTCGGTAGCCATCAACGAGATAGGCAATCTGAGTGAATGTAAAGAAGCTGATTCCAAGCGGCAAAATGATGTGTAACATGGGGATGTTTCCGCCCGTGAGGTGGTTGAGATTGTCTAGGAAGAAGTCAGCGTACTTGTAGTAACCAAGCAGGAGTAGGTTCATAATGATTCCGAAGGTGAGTATGAGCTTACGTCTGCGCTTATGTGTGGTATGTGTATCGTCTTTAGAGGTTAGTAGACGTCCAATCATATAATTGAACACGATCGATCCGAGCAGTAGCGGGATGTATTTAACATTCCACCAGCCGTAGAAGAAGAGAGATGAGAGGGCTAACCAGTACTTGGACACGTCCGTATACCTGAAGCGATTCAGTGCGAAATAAACAATTAAAGTAACCGGCCAAAACAAAAAGATAAAAACATATGAATTAAACAACACGGGGTCTATTCCTACTTTCTTCCTGTAATAGATCGTTCTTAGAGAATTATCGACATGGAAGCTAAATATATGAATATAGTAATTATGGAATATTTTGAATATGAATGATAGACTCTTCGCGAAAAAAAGGAATGACAGGGAAAAACCACCCAGAGGTAGACCCGCGGGCGGTTTAAGAAGTTTTTGGAACAAAGATGTTTTACTTTACGGTTTAAGCTTGATGCGCATCTCGTCTTCCGGCTGTTCTGTTGTGTATCTATAAATGTAAATTTCCAGGTCGGATGAATCAAAATTCTCATAGACATCCATATGTTTATTGTTTCCATCACCTAATATGCCCATCATTGCCGGTTTCCCGTATTCTCGATCCTTACCGCTTAAATAGTAGGTCTGGTTGACCCCGCCAAATGCCGGATCAGAGCTTAAGGATTCCACGTACAGATGATTGTCTTTCATATAGTACTTCCATGTAATTGGATATCCTGCAATCCTTGAATTGATGGTTTGCTGCTTATCCGAGATATTCGTTAAACGTATCGGATGGTCGTCACCTACATGTTCATCCACACGGTGACTCGCAACCAAGGATACAGGCTTATTCACAAGAGAAGCGGCATCTAGCCCGGTCATTTCAAACCGTAATTCGGTTTTGTTGGGCTTGTTAGTTCCGTATGAGATACCCCCATCCAGCAGTAGGCCATCCACGTCGAGTTGATAGTTCATAAATGGAACGCGTGTGTATTTCTCTTTGTGAGTCATGATCAGCCGCACCTGTGTTGGTGTTACAATCATCTTACTTATTTTGGTTCCGTCAGTAACTTGGTCTACCGGAATATTCAGTGTTTCTTCAAATGAACTCTTTTCTAATTGTTTCTTGGAAAGAGTTAAGTTTATGTTCCAAGAACCCTCAGCTGTTCCCACGATTCGATCATAACCAAGCTGGAACTTGGTTTCCTTGGAACGTAGCTGATCGGATTTGAACATTTGCTGACTCAAGTATTCATTAGAAGCTCCCGGCGTTCCGAAGACAGGAGTTTCCGCTTCTTTAATGGGCTGCTGTTGCTCGTCTAGTGCTTGAACCCGCACCCAGCTCCTCTTTTGTAGCTCTGGGTCTGTGAATGTGATGGCTGATTTCAGCAGCACCTTACCATCAGACTGATCGAAAGACTGCAATGTCACGCTGTCTATGCCATCCTTTTGAATATTGAATATCTGTGTTTTAGAGGTGTTAGGATTGTAATCGATGGTTTGCTTGCCGTCGCCCATAAAAACGAGATCCTTCATCGCAAACTCAACAGTAGCCGTGCTTCCATCCAAGACCCAGTCTGTTTCGAAATATCCCTGAAATACACCCAGCTCTTCATTCCACCTATGTGTATAAGTTCCCTCAATTAGATTGCCTTTCTGATCTTTAAGGCCGATTTGATCAAAACCTACATCTTTTCCATCCCATGAAGATCCGGGATTAATGCTGTAGAGTAGGAAGGTCCGATTCTCATCCGTGAATGCGGTATGGAGCGTCAACGTCACGCCGCTATTCGTTATCGATTGATTAATCGTTTGGCCTAAGCCTTGCTCCAATGCAGACTGAATACCGGATTTATAGGAGAGAATATCGGACCAATCGTATTGAATAGCTGCATATACTGGTGTAGCCATCAGGGCAACAGATAATGAGACGATAACGGCTGTTCTTTTACGTCTCCGGGGACGAGATGTCACGAATTCACTACCCACGACCTTCAGCTCTTTCTGCTCGATACTGTTCCACATCTTATCGAAATCAGGATACACGATGTTATTTGGAGCCTTTATCTGATTCTTTAAGTCCTTCTCAACGCGTTCCAAATTGCTTCTCTCCCTTCAAATAAAAGCTATGGTGTTGCTGCTCGAGCTTTTTTCGCATCATCTTTAAAGCTTTATGGAGTCTTGACTTAACCGTCCCTACGGGGACGTTCAATGTCTCCGCAATTTCGGCTATCGATAATTCACCGATGAAGCGGAGGGTAACGACCGCCATCTGTTTATCGGGAAGCTGTTTCAGCAGTTTATCCCATTCCGCCGCATCTGCTTTCTCAAGTACAAGGGTATCAACGGATTTGGCTGCTGCTGTGGCCTGATCATAAAGCCATTCCACTTCGGGCTGCTTATCGCGCTTGGTCTTGTTCTTGCGAATGAAGTTTAAGCAGTGATTCATCGTGATGCGCATGATCCAAGCACGTACTTGATCAACACTTCGCCAGTCCTGATGAAATACGGTGACGAATACGTCGTGACAGAGGTCTTCTGCATCTTGTGCGTTCCGCAGCATGTAATAGCAGGTACGATACACATCTTTGTTGTATGAATCGAATAGTTCACGTTCCGTCGTCAATGAAAGGCGCTCCTTTCTTTTGTGTGATGTAATATAAACAGATGACCATGGAAAAAGGTTCATCCTTTTTGAGTTTTGATCATCTTAAATTTGTTTTAGTTAAAAATACCAATCGTATATATTAAAGAAGTATAATTCAAAAAGATTAGATACGGAGGGACAACCATGAAGAAGATTGCTGTTTTTTGCGGATCGAGTGACGGTGCTTCATCCGCGTATAAGGAAGGTGCTGTGCAGCTAGGTAAAGAGCTTGCCAGACGAGGAATTACACTTGTATATGGAGGAGCAAGTGTCGGCATTATGGGGACTGTAGCCGATGCCGTTCTGGAAGCAGGAGGGCAAGTCATTGGTGTCATTCCCCAAATGCTTGAGGACCGGGAGATATCTCACCGCGGCTTAACGGAGCTTATTGTTGTGGGCTCGATGCATGAGAGAAAGATGAAAATGGCGGAGTTGGCAGACGGATTTATTGCATTGCCGGGAGGTCCGGGTACGATGGAGGAATACTTCGAAATTTTCACCTGGGCTCAGTTGGGGCTTCATCAGAAGCCTTGCGGTATTCTGAATGTGAACGGCTATTACGACTTGCTGATCTCATTCTTCGATCATATGAATGAACAGCAATTTCTACAGGACAAATACCGTGCGATGGCACTTGTTGCCGCTAGTCCGGATGAATTAATAGAGAAGTTCAATGCATACAAGCCACCAACAGTGAAGACTTATATAACAGAAGACGAAACGTAACAATACAAAGTCAAAGGGACCCGCCACAGCTTCATGCTTGGCGGGTCCCTTATTTAACTAGCGCTTGAGTCCATTCCGTGTTTCATTATCTGCGACTACAAGCACATCCATGTGTCTTGTACCTCGAAGTAGCTTTTTGATGATATTACCTTGGCGTATTTGTTTCCAGACCGCGGCACTGGATTGACCGATAATCATCTGAGTAGCTCCAGCTTTATCGGCTTCGGTCATGAGAATTGAAGGAATGTCCTTCTGATGCTCTGCCTTTTGAACAATAAATGTTCCACCTAACTGTTCTGATAAGGTGTGAAGCATCTCTAGGCGGTCTTTGATGTCTCTATTGCTAGATAAAGATTCTACTCGAACAAAGGTTACATACCAGGTTGCCTTAAGTCGGTGGGCAATTCGGAAGCCGCGCCGGATCAATCGCTCTGCCTGAGAGCTGAGGCTTACGCATACGTAAATGACCTCTTGGCGCCTCCATGGGCCCCTTAGTGAATTGCTACGCTCCCATGATTCAAGACGCTCATCCACATCGTCTGCCAGTTCCCGAAGTGCTAACTCTCGCAGTGCGATAAGATTACCCGTCTTGAAAAAATGACTAAGCGCCTGATTGACTTTATCCAAGGCGTAGATTTTACCGTCCTTCATTCGCTGCTGCAGTGATTCGGGGGTCACATCGATCAGCTGGACCTCGTCTGCTAGCTGTAAGATATGGTCCGGCACAGTCTCCCGGACACGAACGCCGGTAATCTGCTCTACCGAGTCGTTCAGGCTCTCTAAATGCTGCACATTAACCGTTGTGATGACCGAAATACCTGCGCCGAGAATGTCTAGTACGTCCTCATATCTCTTCTTGTGCTTACTGCCCGGTACATTCGTATGCGCCAGCTCATCGACGAGTACGACATCTGGATTTCGGCGGATGATCTCATCCGTATCCATCTCTTCCAGCTGTGTACCGCGGTAGTCAACGATCTTCCGGGGAAGGATTTCAAGCTTTCCCGCCTGTGTTAGTGTTTCTTTACGTCCGTGTGTTTCGAGTAATCCGGTTAGCACATAGATCCCTTTACGAAGCAAGTCATTGCCTTCGCGGAGCATTGTATACGTCTTGCCTACACCTGGGGCAGCCCCGATATATACCTTGAACCGCCCACGCTTAATCTGCCTAATCTTCTGGTCAATCTCTTGAGGATTTAACCTGTGGAACGACTCAAATGAACCAGGAGGCCGATTGATCTGAGCGGGTAGGATGCGTTCCCCTTCTAGCTCTGTGCGGTCAGCCACGATGAAAATATCTACACCGCGTGTTCTCTGAAGCAGATCATGGATGATGGAGCCTTCATATAACTCCTGCCACCGCGTCTGCTTCGAATGCCCGAGCACAATCCGGGTAACATGATGCTCTAGTGCGTATTTCAGGAGAACTTCCGCGAGCGATCTTCTGGAACAGCGGGGAAGCTCTTCAAATTTGGCTCCGATTCGTGATGTAAGCTTAACGATGGAGCGTTTAAAGGTGGTCTGCTCTTTGCTAAGCTCTTTATTCTGATCAACAAACGTAACGACCAGCAGGTCGCCGTTGAGTCTCTTTGCGATCTGCTGACCACGACGTATATAAATAGAGCCGTTCCAGTGATACTGGATGGATACTAAGATCCGCTCATCTGCGCCAGATGGTCCGATCAGCCCCAGTTCTTTACGATATCTTTCAAGAGAGCCGCTCACGCCCTCTGCAACGAGCCGGAGGGTTAGCTCCCGTAGTACAGCCAGATTTCCGTGCTTTAGAACATCCATGCCCCCGCCAGATAATCCCTCGGCTGCACGGCTGAGCATCGTTTCAGGGGTGACATCGATCAATATGACTTCATCTGCCAGCTCCAGCGTATCTGCGGGTACGCTATCCGTAGCCTTGACTCCCGTCAGTTTACTCGCAATCTCTCGTACGTCTTCCAATTCATATACGTTAATCGTTGTAATGATACTGATCCCGCAGCTTAGGAGGTATCTTATATCCTCAAGCCGGGTAGCGTGTCGTGCACCCTCCCGGTTTCGATGAGCGAGTCCATCAACGAGCAACACCTCTGGATTTCGCTGCATGATCCGCTCGATATCCAAATCTTTTTGCTCTAGACCATTCTTTATCCAGTGAATACTGGGAATCCGGTTCAAATCGCCGATCTGCTCCATCGTTTCCGGACGCTGCATCGTAGACACAGCACAGATGACAACGTCGATGCCCTGAGACTTTAAAGTCTGGCCTTCGCGGAGCATATGATATGTCTTTCCGGAGCCGCTTACGGCTCCAATATACACCTTTAGCCGTCCTTGATGCAGCTTCGAGATGGAGCGTAGGATTTCTTCAGGTGTTTTTCTTCTGAATGGATTCATGCCTTTCTCGCTCCCTTGAGGCTCCTAACACCTGAGATTTACAACAGATCGCGCAGCGCCAGATTCAGCTTCAATACATTGACACGAGGTTCCCCGAACACTCCAAGATCGCGGTTTTCGGTATGCTCCTTAACAAGCTTTATAAGCTCGCCTTCCGACACACCCGTCAACTTGCTGATCCGGGGGATCTGGACCTTAGCCGATTGCGGTGTGATGTGTGGGTCTAGACCAGAACCAGAGTTCGTGATTAGGTCAATCGGGAGTTCGCCCACCGGCACATCCGGATTGTTCAGCTTCCAGTCTTCAATAGAAGCCTTCGTTCTCTCCATTAAGTCCGGATTTGAGGGAGCGTAGTTGTTGCTTCCCGATCCGGCTCCGTTGTACTCAATGCTTGATACCCTGCCTTGAAAATATTTCGGGTCGGTAAAGTTTTGTCCGATGAGCTCAGACCCGACCACTTTACCCTCACTGTCCTTGACTAGACTGCCGTTTGCTTGCTCCGGCATGAGCAGTTGTGCCGCTCCAGTCGTTACAAGCGGATATAGAATACCGCACAAGACAATAAATACGAGACTTGCTCTTAGTGCGATGCTAAATGAAAAGCGGGCGGTATGGTTTTGTTTTTGCTCCTGATTATTCATTATTATTCGATCCCTTCCTTATCTATCGTTAAATCCACAAGTGGACGACCATATCAATAAGCTTGATTCCGATGAACGGTACGATTACGCCACCAAGTCCGTAGATTAGAAGATTCCGCTGCAGCAGCTTGGAAGCGCTCATCGGTTTATAAGCCACACCTTTCATCGCCAGTGGAATGAGTAGAGGTATAATGATGGCGTTAAAGATGAGGGCTGACAAAATAGCGGACAGTGGTGAGCCGAGCCCCATGATGTTAAGTGCATTCATACTTGGAATGGCAGCGGTGAACATGGCAGGTATTATGGCAAAATATTTGGCCACGTCGTTCGAGATACTGAAGGTGGTGAGTGCACCGCGTGTCATAAGGAGCTGCTTGCCAATAGCAACCACCTCGATAATCTTGGACGGATCGGAATCCAGATCGACCATGTTAGCAGCTTCCTTCGCAGAGGTTGTGCCGCTGTTCATAGCAAGCCCAACATCCGCTTGGGCCAGTGCAGGCGCATCGTTCGTTCCGTCACCGGTCATAGCAACGAGCTTGCCCTCGGCTTGCTCTCTACGAATGACGGCAATTTTATCTTCTGGCTTACTTTCGGCGATGAAATCATCTACACCTGCTTCCCGTGCGATCGTTGCTGCGGTCAGTGGATTATCACCGGTACACATGATCGTCTTGATACCCATTTTCCGCAGCTGATCGAAACGTTCCTTCATGCCGGGCTTCACCGTGTCTTTGAGGTAGATCAGGCCATAGATTCGGTTATCTACCGCCACTGCCAGCGGTGTTCCGCCTTCGGTAGCGATGGCGTCACTCTTGGCGATCAGGTCGGATGGGATCGCTCCGCCTTGAGACTGGACCCAATTCCTCACAGCATCGACTGCGCCTTTTCGGACTTTCATGCCCTCCTTCAGGTTCATGCCGCTCATTCTTGTTTCGGCTTTAAATTCAACGAATTCTGCACCCATTGTTATCGATGGGTCAAATGCAATGCCTTCTTTCTTTATCAGCTCCAGCACCGAACGGCCTTCTGGGGTTTCATCAAGGACCGAGCTAACGGCCGCCCACTTGGCGACAGTGTCAACCGATTCGGATCCAACCGGGATAAACTGGCTTGCCATCCGGTTACCGAATGTAATTGTTCCTGTTTTATCAAGAATCATTGTGTTGATATCGCCCGCAGCTTCAACGGCTTTACCGGACATCGCTAGCACGTTAAACTGTGTTACCCGATCCATACCGGCAATCCCAATAGCAGACAGCAGACCACCGATGGTGGTTGGAATGAGACAGACAAGAAGAGAGATCAGAACAGGAATCGAAAGTTCGATGCCGAGATATTTGGCGATCGGGGCAAGTGTGACAACCACGATTAGGAAGATCAACGTTAGTACGGTCAACAGGGTGTTCAGTGCAATCTCATTAGGTGTTTTTTGCCGGGATGCACCTTCGACGAGTGAAATCATTCGGTCGATGAAGGATTCGCCCGGATCACTGGTGATCCGGACTTTGATCTGATCACTCACGACGCGTGTACCGCCGGTTACGGAGCTGAAATCTCCGCCAGCTTCTTTAATAACCGGGGCAGATTCCCCAGTAATAGCGGATTCATCGACAGATGCGAGACCTGCAATGACCTCGCCATCACCAGGAATCATCTCACCTTGTGAGACGATGACGACATCACCTTTACGTAAATCGGTGGATGGAACGATCCTAGTTCCACCGCCATCTACAACCTTGTTTGCTGTGATCTCTTTTTTGGACTGTTTCAAGGAGTCCGCTTGGGCTTTACCACGCCCTTCGGCAAGGGCCTCGGCGAAGTTCGCGAATAAGACGGTGAAGAGCAGGATCAGGAACACGGTTAGATTAAAGCCGATGCTGTCTTCTGTACCGAAGTATTTAGGAAAGATCGTCATGAGAAGGACGATAAATGTACCGACCTCTACAACGAACATCACGGGATTTTTCATCATCGTGATCGGGTTTAATTTAATGAAGCTATCTTTCAGCGACTTCCGAATCATATCTCCGGTTAATACTGTTGTTCGATTGTTATTCATTAGAATAATCCACCTTTTCTTTTAACGGATCGTTAAATGCTCGGCGATCGGGCCAAGCACAATCACAGGCAGGAATGTCAGTGCCCCGATGATCAGGACTACTGCAATGAGAATAAAGGCGAATAGCCGGTTATCCGTGCGGAAGGTTCCAAGTGTCTCGGGAACCCACTGTTTGCGTAGCAGAGAACCGCCGACGGCCAGAAGGGCAATCATGGAGACATAACGCCCAAAGAGCATGACAAGTCCAGTTGAAATGTTCCAGAATGGTGTGTTATCTGCGAGCCCCTCAAACCCTGAGCCGTTATTAGCTGCCGAGGATGTGTATTCATACAGCACTTGTGAAATGCCGTGGAACCCACCATTTGTAATCCCGGACTGACCGGCATCTGTTATGAGTGCAAGCGCCGTTGGTGCAAGAATGATAAAAGGATGAGCTAGAATGGCGATTGCAATCAGCTTCATTTCTCTTGCCTCAATCTTCCGCCCCAGAAACTCCGGTGTACGTCCGACCATGAGCCCCGCAAGGAATACAGCCAAGATCGCGTACATCATCATGTTCATCAGACCTACACCTTTTCCGCCGAACACGGAATTCAGCATCATGAGCGAGAGCGGTGTAATGCTACCGAGCGGGGTCAGCGTATCGTGCATATTGTTGACGGACCCGGTGGTGGCGGCTGTGGTGACTGTCGTGAATAGAGCAGACTGTGCAACACCAAAACGGACCTCTTTACCTTCCATATTGCCTTGTGAGGCATCGATTCCAAGCTGGTTCATTGCAGGATTTCCGCTCGATTCCGAGACATAGGCAAGCGATAGAAACAAGGTAAACAGAACCATCATGACGGAGAAAATAACCCACCCTTGCTTCCGGTTCTTCGCGAACAAGCCGAACGTGTACGGCAGAGCTGCCGCAATGCACCACATGGATAAGATTTCGATTACATTCGTGAGCGGACTCGGATTCTCAAATGGATGTGAAGAATTCACACCGAAAAATCCACCGCCGTTCGTACCCAGATGTTTGATGGACTCTAGTGCCGCCACCGGACCCACCGATACTTGCTGCTCGGTACCCTCAAGCGTCGTTACGTTAATCGTAGGTTTTAAGGTTTGAGGAACATGCAGAGCAACGAGCAACAGAGCCACAGCAAAAGCTAAGGGGATAAATATTCTTGTATGTGCCTTAACAAAATCCTCGAAGAAGTTACCAATGGTCGTTCCCTTACTCGTAATCGCCCGAATGAATGCGATCGCGACACATAGCCCCGTTGCAGCGGAGGTGAACATCATCATCGTGATGACAGCCATCTGAGAGAAGTAGGACAGTCCTGATTCACCACTATAGTGCTGGAGATTCGTGTTCGTCATAAAGCTGATGATGGTGTTAAATGACAGTGTCGGCTCCATATGATCAACCCCGTTCGGATTGAAAGGAAGCGCCTTTTGCAGCCGTAGGATGAGATACCCAACGGCGACGAGTACGATGTTCGTCATTACAAAGCTAAGGGCATATACTTTCCAAGTCATGCCCTTACGTTCTTTAAGCCCGATTAATCGGTAGATCGGTTTCTCTACCCATGAGAACCATTTATCCGTCCTGCTGGCTTCATCGCGAAATACATGATACACGTAAGTTCCGATTGGTTTAACGAGCAGCACCAGAACTAGAATAACGATGGCAATTTGTATAATGCCCATGATTGATTGCTTCCTCCTTCAATAGCACCCCTAGAATTGTTCCGGGTGAATCAGCGCGTAAATCAAATATAGAAAGATAAAAATCAGCAATAACATAATAATGATCATTCGTTATCTGCCTCCGGTTCATGGACTACGCGTCCACACCAGGATAGAAACAGGGTGAATAGCGTGTAGGTTCCTCCGAGAATGAGCACCATGTACAAATCCTGCATGTAAATCCCTCCAAAACATGTTTAATGAAGTATGGATCAAGGTTAGCTGGTGAGTGATGAAACTAAGAAGGACACATGATGGTTATTGGTATGAATCACAAAGGTAGCGCCAAGTCCTTTATAAATTAATCTGGGATTGCTTGAATGCGTGATGACATAGATTGGATCCGTTGTCCATGTGCGGCATATCCGCAAGTAACGGCAGCATAAATTCAGGCTGCTTTCGAACAGAAACACCTTGCTCACGGAAAAATCCGGTATGATCCAGGTTTGTTCATCGGTGGTATCAATGAAGACGATGTTCTTCGTCCCGATGCTCTCAAGACGATCCCGTTCTGCACGGTTATTCGCGATCGCTGCGAACGGGATTTTATAATAGATGAGCTGGTGGATAAATTCCTCTCCAGCCTTGGTTGGTGCGGATACTAATATCATTTCTTGCCATTCCTCCATGATTTCTCCTCCTAATGGTTAGAAAGAGAAGACAACAAAAAAAGCCACAGGGAAGGAGGATCACTCTTCCCGTGGCTTTAAGATGGCACAGTGAAATACACCGTGCCCTGCACACGACAATCGTTGCCTCTCTCTAAGTAACGCTTACGAGGTTAGCTGACGGATTCGGGCGTGAGAGTCGCCCTACCCATAGGCAGTGATCCTGCCGATGAGATTCACCCCAGAGAGAAATGCATATCTCCCGTTTGGTTCCCCCGTTCCTTTTCCGTTCAAGGACTCAGCGAATAAAAGCATTTGTTCATCTAAAGAAACCACAGAGGGCTAGAGGCCTCTGTGGTCGAGATTACCCGATCACAAGCTTCATCATCCTCTCCTATAAGCAAGCGAATCTATGCAGATTAAGGCATAAATGGCTTAAGCTCTAACGCTTACGAGGTTAGCTGACGGATTCGGGCGGTGAGAGTCGCCCTACCTGCACCTGAAATCCAGTATTTCATTGGATTTAGAAGCAGGATTCACCCCTGGAAGATGCTTCAGGCGGCTCTCACACCACCTTGCACATCTCTTGATTTGGTTCCCCCGATCCCTTACATGACAAGGGCATTCAGCGATTCAAGTGAATTCATTGTTCAATTCATGCTTCGTATCATACTTCTGGCGATTTAGAATGTAAATCGAGGGAGAAGCATGTATTGAGCTGTTTTATAACCAGAAAGGGTGATAAGTGAGTTGAATTCTCATTTATACTGCATGATGCTCTATATTTCTCTGTTTATCTCCCGAAATAAGCAAACTCGCAAGATACTGTGCATTTGGATAGATAATCGATGTAAGGGTGTAATGTACGCGTTTTCACTTGGCATTTTCGTGTGTTTTTTGAAGATATAGACCTGTTATGGATATTTACTTTGGAAGGGACATAACGTATGATTCATCCAACTTCATCCATATGATCTACAAATAGAGTTGTAATCGAACCGATGAAAAGGAGACACGCGTCATGGCTAGAATAATCGAACCTTTGCCAGCGTTAACGGAACCTACATTACAAGAGACAACGATACGTTATATCGAAATTTTTCGTTTTGACTGTGCTTATGCTGAACGGTTTTTACCAAGGAATATAAGTAGCCCGAACTGCGGCTTGCTCAAAATATCTTGCAGTACGGCTTCTGGCTATGCGGAGTATACACTGCCAGAGACAAGAGAGTTCGCGGATCTGGTGCGCTGGTCATCTGTATTTAGGCATTTGAAGGGATTACCTCTGGAGGAAGCTCTGCGAATTGTAGAGCGGCAGGAATGGGGAGCTCTTCGATGTAGACTCGCGGAGTCTGCTCTAACGGATTTATCCTTGAATTTTCAACAGAGCCATGAGCGGAAGCGGTTAGGCAGCTTGCCATTGGAGCGTTCTTTTCTAATGGATTGTTCACGTGCGTATTTTTGGTTCTAATTCATTTATTAAATATATATGGTTAGGTGTTATGAGTGGACTGGTCAATCGGCCCGCGCTCCGGTAACATAGAGGGTAACAAGAGTGTACAAGGAGGAGCTATGCTTCTACAATTCGGGTACTCGCAGTACGAGAGTAAAGTATATGAAACGCTGGTAACGAGCGGTGAGGCGATGGATGCATCAAGTATTGTGAAGCTCTCTGGTGTTCCCAAGGCCAAGATTTATGAGGTGCTTGATCGTCTAGTTGATAAGGGAATCGTGATGGACACCGTATCCGGTAAAAAGCGAACCTATACAGCACTGCCTGTTGAGGCAGTCATTGACAAGCTGACGCATGAGTTTGAAAGTGATATAAAGGAGCTTCGTTCAGCAGGTGTCCGTAAACAGGTTGTGGATGACCAGGTGTGGAGTCTGAAGTCGCACAGCTCCATTCAAGCGTTCTGCAAGCAGATGATTGAGGAAGCACAGGAGTCTGTTCTCGTCTCCATGTGGAGCGACGAATTTAGTGAAATTACGGATCTACTGAACCGTAAAGAACGTGAGGGCGTGCGTGTTGAGGCACTGGTGACGGGGAGTGATCACCCTGATGTTAACTTGTCGAAGTTATATGTTCTGAACCCTACCGCAGATCACGATAAGTTAGAGAGATTTATGCTTCTTGTGATCGATACGAAGCAGCTGCTGTTCGCAGGTGTGGAGCAGGGGAGCTGGCAAGCAATCCGGACGCAGGCACAGCCCTTTGTGAAGGTATTTGCTGAGTTTTTCTATCATGATATGGCGCTGACGGCGTTCAGCCGTAAATATCCGGAAGAGATGTTTAAGGACGAGGAGATTAAGTCTCTGTTGCTCCGACTTCGATATTAGATATATACGAAGAAGCCCCTGGCTGCATAGGCCGGGGGCTTTCATGTGTATGACAGAAAAGTCTAACAAACATTGTCATTATTAACTTGAATACTATGACGAAGCCGAGACGGTCTGTTCTTTCTTGCCTGTGGAATTGCGGGTCAGTGAGAAGGCAGCTACGCCAAAGGCAACGGCGGCAATCGTACCTCCCACCCAAGGGTTGTTAGCAACCGAGCTTTGGGCAATAACCGCACTACCGATCATGGAACCAAGTGCAATCCCCAAGTGGAACATAGAAGAGTTCAGGCTCAGCTGAGTCTCTGCATTGTCTGGAGCCAGCTGAAGCAGATAAGCTTGCTGTGCTGGAGAAAGCGCCCAGCTGAGCCCGCTCCATAGCATCATGGCGATGAGGAACACCCAGAATGAGACTTGTGCGGTCAGCATGACGACAAACATGGATATGGAGAAACAAGCCACAATGGTGAGAATGGAGCGTTTTGTACCGAATCGATCGGCTATAAAGCCACCTGCTCCTCCACCAACTACAGCAGCTATGCCGAACAGGAAGTACACGACACTCATCGTACTGGAGCTGACGTGAAATGTAGACTGCACATAAGGCTGCAGGTATCCATATAAGGTCAGGTGACCGGTCAGCATCAGGAATGCGATCAGTTGTGCACTAATGATCTTGCTGTTCTTTAACAGAGCAAGCTGTTCACGTAGAGGGACGACGGGCTTCGGAGCTACACGATTTGTGAATAAGGCAATACCAATCATGGCTAATAGGCTAAGCAGTGCAATAGCGATGAATGGAGCACGCCAGCCGTACGCATTACCAATAACGATTCCAAGTGGTACGCCAAGCACAAGTGATCCACTGATACCCATATAAATAATTCCGATTGCTCGTCCCTTATGCGATTCTGGCACAAGTGAAGCTGCCATTGAGATGGACAATACAACGATGACGGAACCGCTCATAGCAGATAACGCACGAGCTACGATGATGGCTGCATAACTTGAGGTGAACGCTACGATCAGGTTACTGACCATAAAGACAGCCATTGTATACAAATAGAGCTTTTTCCGCTCCATTTTTGCAGTCAAATTGATGAGGATTGGACCTGATAAAGCGAAAGAAACTGAAAAAATGGTGATAAACTGACCTGCCGAACTGATCGATATGTGGAGATCATCAGCAATAAGATTGAGGATACCTCCAACAATCAGTTCCACCATGCCAACAACAAACGCGGCTATGGCCAGTATATATACTCGAAAATTCAAACCGACACATCCTTATCTCATAAAGTATTACATTTAAGTTACTACCATTATAGTAACCTGATCTATTAGGCGCAACACTTTTTGAGTTGGATTGAAGTATTTTCCTTTTCGTCGATTTAAAGTCATAACGAGTAATAGCCTGTCTTATTACATCATGGTAATATTTGAATGATTGATTTGGAGCGGCATGAGAACGCTGCTTTTAAGAACATAAGCTGGAGGTGGGTTTGTGAATATGGACAGGCCACAGACGGTCATGCGCGATCATATTCTCTTTCCGGACATGTCTTTTCCATTCACGGTTTCGACGACAGAGGGCGTGAGTCCCGGATTTCAACGCCTACATTGGCATCAAACCTTAGAGATGAATTACATCCGAAGAGGAAGCGGCTATTATCTCATCAATGGGATGAAGATACCGTTTCAGGAAGGTGATCTTCTTTTTATTAATAGTAACGATTTACACCGGGCTTTCGAGACGGAAGATCTGGTGATGGATATTATGATGTTTGATCCTTCACTTCTGGCCATTGATCTGAAGTATGACCCGGATTTGATGCGTCCATTTCGTGAGGCGGGTGTACATCTCAGCCATGTCATTACGCATGGTGAGCCTGTAACACCACAGCTAGTTCAGCTATTCTGCAGAATAATGGAAGAGTACCGCATGCAGGGAGAAGGCTTTATGAGCTTAATTCGAGCAGATCTCATCCGTTTTCTTGCGCTTACGAACCGATATTTGCATGAAGTACCACAGCAGATGGTTCCACTCCCTATGAAGCATCGCGGCATGCATGTTCTTAGAGATGTACTCCACACGATGGAGCTGAATCTGGGTTATGGGTGGACGTTGAATGAATTGGCTGATCTTGCCCACTTGAGCCCTTCGCGGTTTAGTGCGCTGTTTCAACAGGCTGTAGGGACTTCTCCACTCAATTATTTGATTCAGTTAAGATTGACTAAGGCAGTGCATTTGCTGGAGACGACGGATTTGAAGATTATTGGTATTGCCGACGAATGCGGGTTTCGTAATTTATCTAATTTCAACCGACTCTTTAAGCAGCATACGGGCTTGTCACCTAGTGAGTTAAGAGAACGGTCTTAAAAATAATGATTTTATATATGACAGTAAGATAGTATCAGTTCTTACTTGTATAGCAGTAGTGTGAGCCCTCCTAAAGGATTATTCTGAACATATAGTAAACGTTTAATCCTGCGATTGCGCGATTGTTGCGAAAGGGAGGAAGTTCATGAGAAAGTACCTGGGCGTAGATGCTGGAGGGAGCAAGACGCATGCTGTTGTCGTGGATGAGCGAGGTAGTGTGCTGGGTAAAGGGATATCTGGTAACGGTAACCATCAGATTGACCGTGAAGTAGCAGAGCGTAATATCACTGCTGCTTGTGAAGCTGCATTGCTTGAGGCTGGAATTAGGAAGGAAGAGCTTAACTTCGCTTATTTCGGATTAGCGGGAGCGGATCGAGAAGCGGATTATGAGATACTTCGTCCCATGATTGGAAGTATGGGTTACCCAAGGCACGAAATTGCCTGTGATACGATGATTGGCATGCGTGCTGGCACAGACCGCTCCTATGGTGCAGCAATCATCTGTGGAACTGGATTTAATAGTGCAGCTCGGAATAAGGATGGCGAGGAACTGCAATACGGTGGTTTTGGCTTTAAGTATGGAGATGGATACGCGGGTGGATCTGGACTAGCGCTACTAGCATTCCGGTCTGTTATAAGGGCGTGGGATGGCCGAGGTCCCCAAACCTTGCTAACTTCTATGGTGCTTGAACACACGGGATACACTTCTGTTGAAACTTTGTACGAGGATGTTCTGTATGGTAAGACCTCGGTCCCATCTAGCCTGGTGAAGACATTGCTTGAAGCGGCTGAAGCGGGCGATACCGTAGCGGTATCTATTCTTGAGACTGAGGGCGAGGAGCTGGCTAACGCCGTATGTACTTTGATTGAGCGTCTAGGAATGGAGAATGATGCGTTTGATATCGTCTACATTGGAAGCGTTTTAAACAAAGGTAGAAGTTCGATTCTTACCAATGCCATTGAACGAATTGTAGCGAAGCGAGCACCTCGTGCTAGATGCGTTCATCTGAATGCGGACCCTGTGGCTGGTGCTTTGCTAAGTGCGATGGATGCGGATGGTCAAGTCATTGACGCAGAGACCGAGAGTAGACTGAAATCACTATCTTTCTAAGCGACCTGATATCACTTAGTTCATATAACATCTTATGGAGGCGATTGAAGTGACACAAGCACATGGACTCAAAATCACAGTCATCGGTGGAGGTTCCTCATACACCCCAGAAATTGTGGAAGGATTTATTCGCAACTATGATCAAATGCCGATCAGAGAATTGTGGTTCGTTGACATTGAGGAAGGTCAGCATAAGCTGGACATCGTAGGTAACCTTGCTAAACGTATGATTGAGAAATCGGGACTTCCGATTGAAGTACATCTGACGCTTGACCGCAGACGAGCGATTGAAGGCGCAGATTTCGTGACAACTCAGATGCGTGTCGGCTTACTGGCTGCTCGTAAGCTAGATGAGCATATTCCAATTCAGCACGGAGTCATTGGACAGGAGACAACAGGTCCAGGGGGCATGATGAAGGCGCTGCGTACGGTTCCGGTTATTCTGGATATTTGCCGTGATATCGAGGAACTCGCTCCGAATGCATGGATGCTGAATTTCACGAATCCGGCAGGTATTGTGACGGAAGCGGTGCTGAAGCACAGTAAGGTTCGTTCAGTTGGCTTGTGTAACTCTCCAATTAACGTCCAGAAGTTCTTAGCTGCAGAGTATCAGGTGCCTGAGAAAGACGTGCTGCCAGAGTTCGTAGGTATTAACCATCTGCACTGGGTAACCTCGGCGCTCGTTCGTGGTGAGGAGAAGCTACCGGAATTGCTGGATGGCGGAAAAAGCTACACAGCCAAAAACGTTCCAACCCTCGGCTGGGACGCAGACTTCATAAAATCGTTAGGTGCGATTCCAACTTATTATTTGAAATACTTTTACATGACAGACAAAATGTTTGCAGATATGAAGACCTCACTGGATAAGGAGGGCACTCGTGCAGACGTCGTAAGTCGTGTGGAAGAGGAATTATTCGAGCTGTATCAAGATGTGAATCTTGACGTGAAGCCGAAGCAGTTGGAGCAGCGTGGAGGGGCTTTTTATTCTGAGGCCGCGGTGAATCTGATGAACTCCATTTATAACGACAAACGTGATATTCAGACGTTGAACGTGGCGAATGGCAATACCTTTGACTTCTTGCCAGCGGACGCTAGCATTGAGGTAAACTGCGTAGTGACAGGACAAGGACCGATTGTGCTTTCACCTCAGCACGTGCCAGAGCATGTGAAGGGATTAATGCATGCAGTAAAAGTATATGAGAAGTTAACGATTGATGCGGCTGTAACCGGTGACCGTGGAATTGCACTTCAGGCACTCGTTCACCATCCGCTTGTTCCGTCTGTAGATGTAGCCAAAAAAGTTCTGGATGAGCTGCTGGAAGCACACAAAGCGTATCTGCCCGCATTTTTCAAATAAATGATTCATTATGAAGACAACTTAGTCTCATATTAGTTCCATAATAGAAAAGAACAAGAGCCTCCTGTAGAAGTGGAGTCATGCCGAATTGGCCTGCACCTTTCTTCTATATAGGAGGCTCTTGTATTGTCAGTGGATCAGTAAATGTTTAGACGCAAGCTTAGAATGTTACGAGGCCCATTGCGCGCTTCGCAGCCGTCAATGTTGCTTGGGCGGTTTCATTTGCACGAGCTGCGCCGTCCTTGAGGATGCTGTCTAGCTCCGCGGAATTTACGATTTCATGGTAAGTTTTCTGGATCGGTTCGAGCTTCGTAATCACAGCTTCTGCTAGACCTTTCTTGAACGCACCATATCCTTGGCCATCATATTGTTTCTCAATCGATGCAATAGATTCGCCTGAGAATACGGAATATATCTCAAGTAGATTGCTCACTTCTGGTTTCGTATCCCAGTCATAGCGAACACACATATCAGAGTCTGTTACAGCTCTGGAGAACTTCTTACGGATTACAGCTGGATCATCCAGAAGTGACACGTAGCTGTTCTGGTTCGGGTTACTCTTACTCATCTTACTGGATGGATCATCAAGACCCATGATTCTTGCACCTGTATCTTGAATAACCGGCTCAGGTAATACAAAGGTCTGGGCGTACTTGTTGTTAAACCTTGTAGCCAGATCCCGTGTTAGCTCGATATGCTGCTTCTGATCATCACCAACTGGCACGTGAGTAGCTTGATAGAGCAGGATATCGGCTGCCATCAGCACGGGATAAGTGAAGAGAGCGGAACTGACCGTATCTTTACCTTCCGATTTATCTTTAAATTGTGTCATCCGGCTCAGTTCACCGAAGTGTGCTTGTGTCTCTAGCAACCATCCAAGTTCCGCGTGAGCAGACACCTGGGATTGCAGGAAGATGACAGCCTTTTTCGGATCAATGCCAGCAGCAATATATAGGGCAGCAATGTCCCGGGAGCGCTGGTATAGCTCTTTAGGGTCTTGATAGACTGTGATGGCGTGTAGGTCAGGGATGAAGAAATAGCAATCATAGTCGTGTTGGTTCGCTACAAATTGGCTGAGTGAGCCACTGTAGCCCCCGATGTTCAAATCTCCGCTGGGCTTAATGCCCGATAACATTCTTTTGTTCATAATTATTGACCTCCTTTGGTTTATGAAACAATAAAAAAACACCTCGCCCCTGTTATCAGGGACGAAGTGTTTGACTCCGCGGTACCACCACTTTTCGGCAACATATGCCGCACTTTAACATGACGGGAAGAGGGTCATTATTCATAACCTATTCCGATCACTTCTCCCATGGTAACGGGGGAGTACCGTCAAAGCCTACTGCCCTGCATAGACAGGGGTTGGGTTTGAAGCGAAGGGACCCATTCACTAACCTCATTGTACCGGACCTCACACCTGTCGCCGGCTCGCTTGAACAACGATGGATAAGCTACTATTTTCCCTTCATTGCTTTCGTGTATTTGTTCTTACTAAGATGCCATATTTCAAGTAGATCGTCAAGGTGGTTATTTAGACTCTTTCAAAACTAGTGTAACCTCATGTTTGCTAAGTATACTATACCCCGGAATAGGCCATAAAGCCGCCATCTACCGGGATGACCGTTCCGGTAATGAACCCGGAGGTGTGTTCATCGACAAGCCAGAGAACGGTACCGAGCAGATCCTCAGGCACACCAAAGCGCCTCATTGGGGTATGCGTAATAATTTTATGCGAGCGCTCGGTCAGAGAGCCATCTTCATGCGTGAGAAGACTACGATTCTGGTCCGTCAAGAAGAAGCCGGGTGCAATGGCATTGACCCGAATGCCGGACTCGGCAAGATGCACCGCTAACCACTGGGTAAAGTTGTTGATGGCTGCTTTCGCTGCACTGTAGGCTGGAACCTTGGTCAACGGCGAAGGTGCGCTCATGGACGAGACGTTAAGCACGACGGCACCGGGGCGGCCAAGCATGCCTTGACCGAAGACTTGGGTCGGGATGAGTGTCCCGATAAAATTCAGATCCATTACACTTCGGAAGCCAGGAACGCTGAGGTCAAAGAAGGTAGATACCTCGGGATGTTCCAGATCCTCTGGACGAAAAACTTCATTCGTCGTATTGGCATCCTTATGATTACCACCGGCTCCATTTATGAGGATGTCGCAGGGTCCAAGCTGACTACGCACCGACTGCTCAGCAAGGCGCACGCTTTCGATATCCGTGACGTCACAAGCGACAGCAATGGCTTCACCACCGATTGCCTGGATCTCATCCGCTACGATCTGTCCCTTCTCCAAGGTTCGGTTCAGAACCACTACCTTTACGCCTTGCCGTCCAAGCTCCAGTGCCATTGCTCGGCACAAGACCCCAGACCCGCCTGTGATCGCAGCAACTTTTCCTGCAAGAGATGGGTGGAGGGGAAGTCTTGCTGAATGCGGGGATTGGCTCATACAGCGGAAGCCTCCTTTTGATTTTCCGTTTTGGCTCTTTGGGCCGCATCCCATACCCCCCACAAGTACATGATGCCGAGTGCGCGGTCATATAGTCCGTAGCCTGGACGGCATTCCTCGCCCCAGATATGACGTCCATGGTCAGGTCTGCAATACCCGTTGAAACCGTTATCATTATAGGCTTTCACAATACCTGCAATATCCACACTGCCATCCTGAGTTCGGTGGGAGGTTTCGATGAAATCACCATTATCGAATACACGTACGTTACGAATATGGGTGAACGGAATCCGGAGATGAAATTCATGGATCATTGCAATGATGTCATTGTCTGGGTTGGCTCCGAGAGAGCCGCTGCACAATGTTATGCTGTTAGACGGGCTATTATATAAGTTCAGGAATCTTCGGATATGATCTTGGCTTGTTATGATACGTGGCAGTCCAAAGATCGGCCAAGGTGGATCATCGGGATGGATGGCCATCCGAATACCGCATTGTTCCGCAGCTGGAATGACGGCGCTTAAGAAATACTCTAGGTTGTTCCACAAATCCTCTTCCGTCACATTGCGATATGCCTCGAACAAGGAGGAGAGATGATTAAGACGCTCCGGCTCCCAGCCTGGCATGGTTAATGCACTGTTATCATGAATGCTTCGTACAAGCTCCATCGGGTCGATGCCGTCAATCCGTGCCTTTTCGAAAAAGAGTGCCGTTGATCCGTCCCCCGAAGCTCTATGCAGATCCGTACGAACCCAGTCAAATACGGGCATGAAGTTGTAACAGATCACTTTAACGCCAACCTCAGCTAGCTTCTCGATCGTACGAATATAGTTCGCTATGTAGTGATCACGTGAAGGCAGGCCAAGCTTAATGTCTTCGTGGACATTAACACTTTCCACGACATCTAGATGTAGCCCGTATACATCAGCCTGTTTACGGATTTCCTGAATCCGCTCCATAGGCCATTCCTCTCCTACGGGGACATCATGGAGTGCCCATACAATACCTTCTACTCCGGGAATTTGTCTAATCTGATCCAGCGAGACTGTGTCGTTCCCCTCACCGAACCAGCGGAATACCATACGCATATTTCCACCGCCTCTTCCATAAAAATACGATACAAACAATGGTTTACTTAAAATAATGCGGATGCTTCTCCTTAAGTACCGTTAGGTTCGAGATGATAAGACTTAGATGCTCTTGCATGATGCGCTCCGCATAATCACCATCTTGTCGACGGATCGCGTCAGCCATCTCTCGGTGCTGCTCATACAGATGACTCCAGTGTGGATTAGCAGATAGCCACAGCATGCGGCTCCGGTTCAGGTGTGCATTCATCTGCTGAATGATATTCCAAGTTCCTTGTTTACGGCAGCCTTCGAATAAAATCCGATGAAAGGACTCATCCAGCTCGAACATTCGTTTACCATCCTGGTGTTCAATGCTTTCCTTTTGCTGGGCTAGGTTGGCTTCAAGCTCCTCGAGTTTATTCTCCGGAAATGCTTCACATGCAAGCCGAATCACAGCCTTCTCCAGTTGTTCTCTCATAAAGCGAGCTTCCTCAACGAGCTCGGAATCAATTAGCGATACCTTGGTTCCTCGCTGTGGCAATACGAGAACAAGCCCTTCTTGAGCCAATCTTACAAAGCTTTCACGAACGGGTGTCCGGCTTACCTCAAATGCAAGGGACATTTCCTTCTCGGACAGTGATGTTCCAGGCGGAAGCTCCAAGCTCACGATCTGTTGTTTTAACTTGTTGTATACGATGTTACCTGCTGATCCAGGTCCCATGTGTAAAGAATCTTCCACATGATCACCTCCTTCGTTCCATACTACCATACAAGTATGGTAGTATGGAAATGATTGTTAATGACCATTACGGGGAGGGAATGAAGAATGAGTCGTTTTGATACGGAATCTCTGCTGCTCACAAGTAAAAGCGCCCGAAAGCTGTATTATGATTATGCAGCAGAAATGCCTATAATTGATTACCATAATCATTTGAGTCCACAAGATATTGCCGAAAATCGCCAGTTTGATAATTTAACAGAAATATGGCTGGATGGAGACCACTATAAATGGAGGGCTCTGCGCTGGCTTGGTGTTGATGAGGAGCTTATTACAGGAAATGCCTCCGACAAAGACAAGTTTATGGTATGGGCCAAAAATGTCCCTCGAATGGCTGGGAACCCGTTATATCACTGGACACATCTAGAGTTATCCCGATATTTTGGCATTCATGATCGACTGTCAGAGCACAATGCGGAAGACGTGTGGAATCGTTGTAATGAGCGGCTGCAGGAGCCATCCCTGCGTGCGGCAGGTATACTGGAGAAATTCAAGGTTAAAGTAGCTTGTACGACCGACGATCCAATTGACCATCTAGAGTTCCATCGTAGCATTAGAATTAATCCCGATATCAAGACGATTGTAACACCGGCGTTCCGCCCTGACCGCGTGCTGGACATTAACCATGATGGATTTACCGAGTATGTAAGGGCGTTGGGGGATATCGCAAATGTAACGGTCGATTCGTACTCCGGACTTATAAATGGGCTAGATCAGCGGATTACTTACTTCCATGAGCAAGGTTGTCGATTGTCAGACCATGGATTCGGAGCCTTTCCTTTTGTAAATGCGTCTGAAAAAGAAGTAGTGGGCATTTTCAAGAAAGCAATGCGTGGAGAGAAGGTTTCGTCTGAAGAGGAAGGGAAGTATCGTACCTTTACGCTGCTTGCACTCGGACGAATGTATCGTGCCCGTGGATGGGCTATGCAGCTACATATCGGAGCAATCCGTAATAATAATGCTCGCATGTTCGGTCTTCTTGGTAAGGATACCGGGTATGACTCGATACTTGATTTTCATCTGGCGGCTTCACTGAATGCATTCTTAAGTGAGCTTGACCGGACGAATGAACTTCCTAAAACGATTATCTACAGCTTATATAGCGCGCAGTATGAGATGATTGCATCGACGATTGGTAATTTCCAATCCTCTGAAGTCGAAGGCAAGCTTCAACTGGGTTCAGCATGGTGGTTCCATGATCAGAAGGAAGGGATGCTTCAGCAGCTGAAGGCATTATCTTCTATTGGACTAATCAGTACATTTGTAGGCATGCTTACGGATTCACGTAGCTTTATGTCTTTTCCAAGGCATGAGTATTTCCGGCGTGTCTTATGTGCTTTGTTCGGGGAATGGATCAAAGATGGAGAGCTCCCAGCAGACTATGACTACATTGGTGGAATCATTCAGGACATTTGTTACCGGAACGCAGAGCGGTATTTTGAAATTCGGTGATGGCGTGTGAAATATTGAATTGTAAGCGATTACTATGCGGGTATCCGATTGTTTATTGGAGTAGATCTAGATAGGGTGGGGGGCTATGTGTTATAATGGAACCAAAGCACCATCGTTTCATTATTTTTGAAGGAGGGCCTTCCCATGAAGAAGCTGAAAGTTGAAGTATACACAACGCCAACCTGCGAAGACTGCCGGAACTTCAAGAAGTTTCTGAATGAACATGATATAAGCTATAAGGAATATAGTATCGCTGATGAACCGAAGTATGCTGATAAACTCCGGAAACGTTCTGGAAAAACGCTGGTTCCTACCATATATATTAATAATCAGGAGTTTTTTGGATTCGTATTTAATCGTCAGGAGATTGAAAAGTTGTTGTTAGGCTAACGATAATACAGATAGGTTTTTGAAAGACGGCTGCCTGCTAGGTGGCTGTCTTTATCTTCAATAACGAAATATACAGCTTAGAAGAGCTGTTTATATAGATGGCTTCTTTTAGAGTATAGGAATACGAGAGGCTACAAGATCGGCATCTATACGTTGTGATCGTAGCTATTGTAAGATATGTATATCAGGAGGGGATCGTAAGTGGAAACAGATAATCACTCACACGAGTCGTGTGGCGTTTCAGGAGAACGGAAGAGTCATCACTCGGATAAAACCAAGAGCAACTTAATCAGTCGTTTGAATCGGATTGAAGGACAAATTCGCGGCGTGAAGGGGCTTATTGAGAAAGACACTTACTGTGACGATGTGTTAAACCAGATCTCATCGATCCAGTCAGCACTTAATGGGGTGGGTAAGCTGCTGTTGGAACATCATATGAAGAGCTGTGTAATCGAGAGAATTCAAGAAGGTGATGATGAAGTCATATCAGAGCTTCTCATTACAATGAATAAATTAATGAAATAATGTTTAATTCATTAGTACAGGCTGCAAGAGCAGTGGAATGGCAGTAAGCCTACTGCTGATCATAACACCAACAGTAAATTGCCACCCGTTATGCGGAGTGGCTTTATTATTTATTTTTTTGTAGGAAATTAGGCTTTCTTTTGCTTGACAAATATAGGGTAGGGGGGTAAACTAAAGTTCGTAAAGAGTTGAAATGTTCAACCGACGATCACCGACGATCAGATCAAAGGAACAGTGAGTGTGACTTTAGAATCGTGCTGGGTATGAGTGTCTGGAAGCACGGTAACGATAATGGCAATAAGCCGAGCTAGAGTATATGTTACGAGGTTGAAGATTCGAAACTTGAAGGAAGATGGAATTCATGAATACATGGTTATCTAGATTGCATGTAATCGATGGGAAAGAGGTGTATTGAGCCATGGGAGCAGCAAATGAATCACTCCAGAAAGAGCTGAAGAAGACTACGCTACAGCTAACAGGTATGACCTGTGCAGCTTGCGCGAATCGGATTGAGAAAGGGCTCAGCAAGATGGAGGGTGTGCAGGAGGCGAATGTGAACTTTGCGCTGGAAAGAGCGGCAGTTAGCTTCGATCCGAAGATGGTCACCGTTCAGCAGATGGAAGAGAAGATTGAAAAGCTGGGATATGGTACGACGAAAGAGACTGCGGATCTACAGTTAATTGGTATGTACTGCGCGGCATGTGCGGTTAAGATAGAGAAAGTCGTTGGTAAAATGCCTGGCGTTTCTAGTTCAGCTGTAAACTTTGCAATGGAGAGTCTGCGTGTGGAGTATAATCCGGCGGAGGTTAGTGTCACAGATATTCAGCAGCGAATTGATAAGCTTGGGTATCAGGCAGTGCCGAAAGAAGAGCAGCAGGATAAGACAGAGCATCGTGAGAAGGAGATAAAGAAACAGAAACGTAAGCTGATCATCTCTGCGATACTGTCACTGCCCCTGCTCTGGTCTATGGTTAGTCATTTCTCATTCACTTCATGGATCTGGATACCAGATGTGTTTATGAATCCCTGGTTCCAGCTCATACTGGCTACGCCAGTTCAGTTCTACATTGGTAAGCAGTTTTATGTAGGGGCATATAAGGCGCTGCGTAATAAGAGTGCGAATATGGACGTACTTGTGTCTCTGGGAACGTCAGCCGCCTATTTTTACAGTCTGTATTTGACGATAGATTGGGCTCTAGCGGGAGCGAGTGCTCACCACGGACCTGCAATGTATTATGAAACGAGTGCAATCCTGATTACACTTGTCCTTCTTGGTAAGCTATTCGAGTCTCTGGCCAAAGGCCGGACCTCTGAAGCGATTAAGACACTGATGGGACTTCAGGCTAAGACAGCCGTCGTTGTTCGTGATGGGCAAGAAATGTCCATTCCCGTTGAGCAGGTCATGCGCGGAGATGTAGTCATTATTAAACCGGGTGAGAAGATTCCGGTAGATGGCGAAGTTGTGGAAGGAACGTCGGCTGTAGATGAGTCGATGTTGACAGGTGAGAGTATTCCGGTAGAGAAGAAAGCCGGGGATGTAGTCATCGGTGCTACGATGAACAAGAACGGTAGATTGATGATTCAGGCAACGAAGGTAGGCAAAGAAACTGCACTTGCCCAGATTATCAAGGTGGTAGAAGAGGCCCAGGGCTCTAAGGCTCCGATCCAGCGGGTGGCTGACGTAATTTCGGGTATATTTGTCCCGATTGTTGTAGGTATAGCAGTCGTGGCTTTCTTGGTTTGGTATTTCGTAGTGACGCCAGGTGACTTCGCACGCTCGCTTGAAATAGCTATAGCTATTCTGGTTATAGCCTGCCCATGTGCGCTTGGTCTTGCAACACCAACCTCGATTATGGCAGGTTCGGGTCGTGCTGCAGAGCTAGGTGTGCTGTTTAAAGGCGGCGAACATTTGGAGTCCACACACAAAATCGATACGATTATTCTCGATAAAACTGGCACAGTAACGAAAGGAAAGCCAGAGCTTACGGATGTTGAGGTTCAGGGAATCGATGAATTAGAGTTCAAACGTCTCGTTGGGGCAGCAGAGAGAAATTCGGAGCATCCACTTGCAGAAGCGATTGTTGCTGGTGTTACAGCTGAAGGCTTAACCCTCCCACCAGTGGATGAGTTCGAAGCGGTCCCAGGATACGGAATTCGCGCGGTTGTAGACGGTCGCACGGTATTGGTGGGTACCCGGAAGCTTATGAACAAGCATCAGATTGAAATTGGTGAGGCAGATACGCGGATGTCTCAGCTTGAGACCGGAGGGAAAACTGCAATGCTGGCTGCTGTAGATGGTCAGTACGCGGGTCTAGTAGCTGTAGCGGATACGATCAAGGAAACATCGAAAGAAGCTGTGGCTCGGCTGAAGGCCATGGGTATAGATGTCATCATGATTACTGGTGACAATGAGCGTACAGCTCAAGCGATTGCTAAGGAAGCCGGCATTGACCACGTTCGAGCTGAAGTGCTCCCGGAGGGGAAAGCAGAAGAAGTGAAGAAATTGCAGCAACAAGGTAAGAAGGTAGCTATGGTCGGAGATGGAATCAATGATGCACCAGCACTAGCGATGGCAGATATCGGAATGGCTATTGGTACAGGTACCGATGTAGCTATGGAAGCCGCAGACGTTACGCTCATGAAAGGCGATCTGAACAGTATTCCGGATGCCATCTATATGAGCCGCAAAACGATGTCAAATATTCGGCAGAATCTGTTCTGGGCGCTAGGATATAACTCTCTGGGTATTCCGGTTGCCGCCCTGGGTCTTCTCGCTCCTTGGGTAGCGGGTGCAGCCATGGCACTGAGCTCGGTGTCGGTTGTGCTCAATGCTCTCAGACTACAACGGATGAAGGTGTAAAGTTGTAAGGGAAGCGTTATATAGAGGGGAGATTCGGGGAGATATGGCGGTTAAAAAGTTCGCGGTTACACCGGGTTTCGAGGTCGGAGGGACTCTCTTCCGGCCGGAACAGCTCGCTGTACTCGGTTCGATCCTAGGACCGGATGCAGAGATTGAAATGACCACCTTCAAACAGTTGTACGTGGCGATGGACGAAGAACGAATGCCTGAAGTGCAGGAGCAATTGGAGCAGGTAGGCTTGGAAGTGCACCCTGCCGGGTTTCTCTCCAAAAGCCTCATCACATGTAACTTTTGCCGGGGGGCTGAGGATGCAGGTCTGGATGTAGCTAAGAAACTCGACAAAGTCGTGGCAGATCATGTGGTACCAAGTCCGCTTAAGATTGGATATGCTGGGTGTGCTTTAGGCACAAGCGAACCTCTTATTAAGGATATTGCTGTGGTGAAGATGAAGGATGAGTTTGATATTTATATCGGGGGAGAATCCAAAGGAATCAAGGCTAACCTTGCTCAGATGTTCATAAAAGGGCTCAAGGAAGAGCAGATTTTTCCGATCGTCAGTCGTTTGATCTCAATTTTTCAGGAACATGGTAAGAAGAAAGAGACTTACGCTCGTTTTGTAAAAAGAATAACACCAGAGAAGCTGCATGAGCTGGTAAGCGGCATCTCGTAGTGAAGAGTTCAAGAATATGGCACTGTATCATAGGGATACGGTGCTTATTTTGTTATGTTTTGGTGAAATTATATTAAGAGGTTAAAATGAATTGATAGTATATAGGTATCATAAAAAAATATTTTTCGTGATAAAAATCTAGGAGATTTGTCACAAGAATATGCCAAAATACGATAAAATTCGACAACTAACAAGAGTGATCATTATCACACCAATTCTTCGTTTTTCTTCGTTTTACTCTCTTTTTTGAAGGTTAATATATTGTACAAGGAGTTCGGGTCAGGTAATTCCTAACATATCAGGGATAACGCAACATTGACTATTTTGTGAAGCAGGATTAAGCTTGAATTGTTTAAAGGTTTTAACTTCTTAATGTTGTAGCGTTTAAGATGGAAGATGATAGATTTGAGGTGATGGATTCTGGACAAGAAAAGGAGGCTGTCATACTTGGTTTCCAATCATGTAAACAGTCTTGTTGCCGGATTCGCTAAGCTGCTAGACAATGATCTGACGGCATCTCAATACTTTATTCTTCAGATGCTTACGGATGATGAAATGCGGACTTGTTCAGAACTTGCTAGTTCCCTAGGAGTAACTCTATCGGCTGTTACCAACTTGACCAACAAGCTCGTCAGCAAGGAATATATAGAGCGTGTTCCAAGCCAGACGGACAGACGAATTGTTTACCTGCGGATTACAGATCAAGGCCGAGGTTATATGTCACGAATGCTGGAGCGATACAAGGAATTGACCGAAGGACTTTGGTCTGATTTCTCCGAGCAGGAAGTCGAGCTTTTAATTTCATCATACGAGAAGATGATCAAGCGCTTACAACAGCAACATAACCAATACAAGTGACGAATAGTCACATACAGGAGGTATTCCTAATGGGAAGATTAGATAACAAAGTAGCTATCGTTACAGGTGCAGCAGGTGGTATGGGTAAAGCAGACGCACTTCTTTTCGCAAAAGAAGGAGCAAAGGTTGTTATTACTGACCTTCAAGATGATAAATTGAATGATGTTGCAAAAGAGATCGAAGCACTGGGTAGTGAAGCACTTGCAATCAAGCATAACGTTGCTTCCGAAGAAGATTGGATCCGTGTTGCTGACGAAGCGGTTGCTAAATTCGGCAAGATCGATATTCTTGTAAACAACGCTGGTATCTCCAGCTCTACTCCATTCATGGAGCAAACGGTTGAATCTTTTGAGAAAGTGATGAAGATCAACGTTACTAGCATTTTCTTGGGTCAAAAATATGTGATTCCACATATGATCAATGCTGGTGGAGGTTCCATCATTAACATCTCTTCCATCGCTGGTCTTACTGGCGGTAGCGGCGCAGGCCCTTACACAGCAAGTAAAGGCGCTGTACGTATGCTGACTAAAGCTACAGCAGTTGATTTCGCTAAGCACAACATTCGTGCAAACTCCATTCACCCTGGATTCATCGAAACACCAATGACTGTAGAAATGTTCAAAGATGAGAAAATGTCAGCTTGGTTCAAGTCTATGACTCCATTGCCACGTCTAGGTAAAGCAGAAGATATCGCAAGAGCGGTATTGTTCCTAGCTTCTGACGAGTCTGATTACATCACTGGCGTTGAGCTTCCTGTAGACGGCGGATACACAGCGAAGTAAGCAAACAAAAGCTATTATAATCTTATACACGTAATACTAACAACCCCTTGTAGATAACAAGGGGTTGTTTTGTGTTGCTATTTTGTAGCAATGCCTACTTCTGCAAGCAGTTCATAGGACCGCAGACGAGCCTTATGATCATAGATGGCTGAAGCGACAATAATTTCATCCGCACTTGTCATGTCCATGAAGCGATCCAGTTGTTGGCGAACAGTAGCTGGGCTTCCAATTGCGGAGAAGCTTAAAGTGCGTCCGACAATAGCTTTTTCCTGCGGGGTCCAGACATCGTCCATGGAATCCACTGGCGGCTTGAGCTGACCTGTACGGCCCCGAATGATGTTCAGGAACTGCTGTTGAGCTGAAGTGGCAAGTCTCTGAGCCTCTTCATCTGTATCTGCGCAGATCACATTAAGACCTATCATGGCGTACGGCTGCTGTAAAGCTTCTGAAGGTTTGAAGTTACTGCGATACAGATCGAGTGCAGGGAGCAGATAATCTGGTGCAAAATGGCTGGCGAACGCAAACGGTAGACCTAATTGTGCCGAGAGCTGTGCGCTGAACCCACTTGATCCCAGCAACCAGATTGGAACGTCCAGACCTTCGCCAGGCACTGCTCTAACTCGCATAGAGGAGCCGGAAGTTGGATGGAAATAATTGCGAAGCTCTCCCAGTCGTTCAGGGAAATCTTGTCCGTCACTACCTGGGCCCCGGCGTAAAGCTCGTGCTGTCAGTTGATCCGATCCCGGCGCTCTCCCAAGACCGAGGTCAATACGCCCCGGAAACAGAGATTCTAGTGTGCCGAATTGCTCTGCTATGACGAGTGGGGAATGGTTTGGCAGCATAATGCCACCAGCACCGATCCGCATGGTATGGGTACCGGCTGCGATATGACCAATTACAACGGACGTCGCTGAGCTTGCGATACCTGTCATGTTATGATGCTCAGCAAACCAGTAGCGATGGTAACCCCATTTCTCTGCATGCTGCGCAAGATCCAGCGAATTCCGAAGCGATTCAGCGGCTGTGCTGCCTTCCGTAATTGGAGCCAGATCCAGAATGGATACCGGTATATTGTGAAGCTGTTTGGATGTATGTGTAGATAGATCATGTTCCGTCATCTAAAATAGCCTCCTCAAGTTTATACTGTTTAAATTATAGCACAGTTATATTATATACCTAGTGAGACCATAACAAAAATCTACATACCAACTTTATCCGTCCTTCCATTAAAAATAAGCCAAGGCACATCTGTCATGGTGGATGTGCCTTGGCCTCAATAGTTTTCTATATATTGTGATTAACTTCGCCGGTTTAAGGCTTGATTCGATCCATACCATTCAAGTATGGCTGCAGAGCTTTCGGAATGGCAATCGATCCATCTTCCTGCTGATGGTTCTCAAGCAAAGGGATAAGGATACGCGGCGAAGCAACCGCTGTATTGTTCAAGGTATGGCAGTACTGCATGTTACCTTCCTGATCTCGGTAACGGATGTTCGAACGGCGTGCCTGGAAATCTAGCAGGTTCGACGACGAATGGGTCTCTCCATAGGTACCTCTGCTTGGCATCCAGGTCTCGATATCATATTGTTTATAAGTCTTTTGCGACATATCTCCTGTACAGACGGCCATAACTCGGTAGGGAAGCTCAAGCTTCTGAAGAAGCTCTTCAGCATTGGCGGTGATTTCTTGAAGCATCCGTTCCGAAAGTTCATGATTGGCCTCGCATAAGATGACCTGTTCGACTTTAGCGAATTGATGGACTCGATACAGACCACGTACATCCTTACCTGCCGACCCGATTTCGCTGCGGAAACAGAGCGAGGCAGCCGCTAGCTTCAGCGGCTCGGTGACATCGACGGTCTCACCGCTGTAGTACGAAACGAGCGGAACTTCAGAGGTTCCAACCAGCCATTTGTTTTCATCTGGAATATGGAACGTCTGGTCTTTACCAAGCGGGAAGAAAGCTGTATTCATAAGAGCCTCCGTCCGCACCATCAGAGGTACATCGAACAAGGTGAATCCTTTGCTCACGAGCATATCCAGTGCAAGCTGCTGCACGGCTCGATGAAGCAGAACGCCAACGCCGGTTAAATAGTAGTTACGGCTACCAGCAGTTTTGACACCTCGTGGAATATCAATCATCTTATGCATTTCGCCGAGTTCTACATGGTCTCTAAGTTGGAACTCGAACATCTTGGGTGTACCGACACTTCTAATCTCTACATTGTCTTGGTCCGAGGTCCCGATCGGGGTATCCGGCGAGACGATGTTAGGAACAAGCATTAAGAGTTCAGTATATGCTGCCTCGATCTCTCGAAGTTGTTTCTCTTCCACGGTTAACTGTTCATTGATGTTCTTGACGTTTAATCTGATGGGCTCAGCGAGCTCTCGGTTACCTTCCCGCATCAGAACACTAATATCCTGTGTAAGCTGATTTCGCTCTTGGCGAAGCATCTCTACTTCCTGCAACAGCGTTCTACGCTGCTCATCAAGTTCCATTAGTTCCGATATCGATAACGAAATTCCTTTCTGATCTGCTACTTTCTGAACTTCTTCTTGGTGCTCTTCCCGTTCTTTAAGCCATTTCATGTCAATCATGTCTACCAGCGCTCCTTTTTTTGTGTAAATACCAAAAAAGCGTCCTAGTCCGTATGGGACGAGGGACGCTTGTGCGCTCGCGGTGCCACCCAAATTGATCAAACCTCTGAAGTTTCAGGGTTCAATCCACTTTGATTCCGCGGTAACGGGCGGGTCCGGTTAACTTAGGGGGAACTCCCCTTGACGAGAACGCCTCAGAGTTGGAAGCTCTTCATTGGCCTGATTTCTATATTGTAGACATAGTATAACGCAAGCTTATATTTTAATTCAAGGTGTTTTGCCTAACCTATTCATAAAGCTATAGGCATCGATGTGCAAAGCATGTTTCCTGTAACACATCACTTCCCTGCCGTATTACGGTGCTTACCCAAGGCAAAAATATTATAATAAAGCTACATTGTAATTGGCGCGACCTTAGAATAGGGAGGAACAGCATTGGACAAGCTGCTGCAACGTGAGCATGAGATCATGAAGGTCTGTCTGCTCGCGGGTAAAATCATGCTCCAGAGTGGGGCGGAGACCTACCGCGTAGAAGATACGATGATGCGGATTGCCGCATCTTATGGGGTGGATAACAGTCATAGCTATATGACCCCTACAGGTATTATATTTTCAGTTGAAGAGCCGCAGCACATTACGAGGCTCATCCGAATATCGGAGCGCACGACCAACTTGAATAAAATAGACCAGGTGAATACGATCTCTAGAAGCATCAGTCAGGGGGAGCTAACGATCTCGGAAGCTTATCGTTCATTACAAGATGTGGAGCGAGCGAAGCCGAATTATCCGTTACCGCTCTTAATCCTCATGTCTGCGATTGCAAGCGGCTGTTTTCTTATTATGTTCAGGGGAAGTTGGCATGATTTTATCCCGGCTTCGATTGCAGGGGGGCTCGGGTTTTCTTGTTATGTTTTTATGCACAGGGTTATTCCAGTTCGATTCTTTGCGGAGTTCTCTGGAGCAATGATTATTGGTATATCCGCGGTATGGTTGGTGAAAAACGGCTTTGGAGATCAGATCGATATTATTATCATCAGCTCCGTGATGCCACTTGTCCCGGGACTTCTCATTACGAATGCGATACGTGACCTGATGGCAGGACATCTAATCTCAGGCTTGTCCAAGGGGGCAGAGGCTTTCATTACATCGTTTGCGATTGGTGCAGGTATTGCATTTATGTTGTCATTCTACTAGAAGGGGAGGCGAACAGATGATGATGTATGTTGAGCAGCTTGTAACCAGCTTCATCGCTTCCGCTGCCTTTGGGATGATCTTTAATGTGCCGCGAAAGGCACTGATGCAGTGCGGTTTTGCTGGTATGATTGGCTGGATCTTATACATATGGCTTCAGAATATGGAAGTGAACCCCATAACTGCGACAGTCGTCGCTGCATTCTTGGTAACCATGATCAGTTACTATTTTGCGAAAAAATACAAAACACCCATTATCGTATTCAGTGTATCCGGCATAATTCCACTTGTTCCAGGTGGCCTCGCCTACGATGCGCTCCGTCATGTTGCTATGAATGAATATGATCTTGCCGTTCAGCTCGGTGCTAGAGCTTTTATGATTTCCGGTGCGATTGCGCTAGGTCTGATTCTCGCGGAAGTAACGAATCAGGTGATCAAAAAGGTTGCCCCAGTTCGGCGACCATAGAGAAAGAGTTATAGTGCATGTTGAATCAAAAAAGGTTATTAATGTCATAATTTGGACATTATTTCTAATAAATGCGAGATAACTTTCTTCTGCCTGCAGGCGTTATACATAATAATGCTCATGGAAGGGATGCAGGTGGTGGGCCGTGAACGAGAAAGAAATACTGAACATAAAGGTTATTGTCTATACCTTGCTCAGTACACTTATAATTCTTGCAGGCAGATGTGATCGGAAGCTTGAGTATATGCATGATGAGATCGAACCGGAAGCACAGAAAGGCCATCAACCTGAATAAGATAGAATTTTTGAGATAGACCGAGGAGCTCCATCCTCGGTCTACTTATATATGAGAAGTACAACCAATTTATTTGATCCCCAGACGCATCCGGTAGCTGAACATCACTTCGCGCGACTCTCCTTGGAAAAAATCCTCCACCTGTTGCCTAAAGGTATCAATCGTAGGAGTGAGTTCATCTATTCCTTGCCGGAATAAGGCCTGAATGCCGCCTTGACTGATGGCAAGCCCTACATACCTTTCCGCTGTACAAGACTCCATATGGTGAAAGACGACTTCTTTGGCAAACCGGAACAGCCCGCTTTCGCGGATATGCTTCAGATGCTCGTTCTTGTTTCCTTTGCGTGCCTTCTTACTGTCATCCATATGTTTATTAATTAATTCATCACTTAACTCAATGAGCTCGTGGTAAGATTTCTCGATTGACCAGTGCAGACTTGGAGGCCAGTCACAATCATAGACCGCAAAGATCCCGCCTGGGTGCAATAGGCGTGCCGCTTCCTTCAGTGTACTTGCGGGCTCCATCCAGTGGAATGATTGCGAACACGTAATGATATCCACCGAACTTGTTTCAAGTGGAATCTGGTTCGAGTAGCCGGCGATAAAAGAAATATGTTCGGTATGATCTCTTTGTTCTTGAAGTTTCCTCTCTGCTTTTCCTCGCATATCATCACTTGGTTCAACGCCGATAATCTGACGGGCATAGTCCTGCCATACAAAAGAAGATAATCCTGTTCCACAGCCGATGTCCACGACAAGACCTGGATTTCGCTGCAGGTAACCGGTCAAAATATGTACCACTTCTTCAGGTGCCTCTGGTCGAAACAGGTCATAGGTGTCCTCATATCCAGAGAAACGTTCTACATTACTCAGTCGATTGCCTTCTGGAATAGGACTTGTAGTCTGTATTCCCGATTCTAGCGGATTTGACTGTTCTCTCATCATCTTTTCTCTCCTTAACTCGAGTACTATACTTTCTTCTCCTGATGGTTCAGGGTTGATGCGGAAGTGCAGGCATCTTAATGGTAATGGTCGTTCCTTCGCCTAGTACACTGTCCAGACAAATGCCGTACTGTTCCCCATAATGAAGACGAATACGCTCATTGACATTGACGAGTCCGATATGGCTATCATCATCTTCTTTGTGACTCTTGAGCCGATCGCGTAAAGATTGAAGCTGTTCTGTACTCATGCCAACACCATGATCGCGGATCGTAATAAGCATCTGATTGTCCAATCGATCCGTAGAAATCTCAAGCAGACCCGGACCTGCTTGGCGCTCTAGACCATGAATAATGGCATTCTCCACGAGCGGTTGAAGTGAGAAATGCAGCACTTGAAGGGATTCCGTCTCTTTTAGCACATGCTCTTCATATTGAATTTTATCGCCAAAACGCATCTGTTGCACTTTTACATATAAGCGAATATGCTCCAGTTCCTGATGCAGTGGGATAATCGTCTTGCTCATCTGGGTGTGAATACGGAATAATTGCCCGAGCGTACCAACCATTTCTCCAATCTCACGCTCCCCGTTAATGATTGCTTTCATTTGAACAGATTCAAGAGCATTCGCGAGGAAATGGGGATTGATCTGGCTTTTCAGCGCCCCAAGTCTAGCCACACGCTGCTGGACCTGAGCCCTCGAGGAGCGTTCAATATAGTTCTGCAGCTCTTCCACCATACGCCGAAGTCCTTGATACAACACACCAAATTCGTCCTTTCTTGAGCTTCCCAGCTCCACATCGAAATTGCCGGATCCGACCTTTTCAACTTGTCTCTTCAGAAAAATGATCGGTTTCGTGACACGATGCCACATCAGAATCATGAACAGTACAGCCATTCCAATCGACCCAATGGCAAGTCCAAGCATCATTTTGCCAAGAAGCGCTGAGCTACGGGTCACTTCTTTCTCATTCATGTATTGAATGACCTTCCACCCGGAATAGGGAGAGGTTACAAAGTTAAAGAACGAATTATAGCCTTCGAAAGGAGTAGTAAAGCTACCGGATGGCTCATCTAGGACCTTATCAAACATCTGGTTATCGATTTCAAGCGGATTCGAAATATCCATGTCCTTAGAAGCGTAAATGATTGATCCGGATGGGTCTGTGATAATGAAATTCCGTTCGGTGTTCTCCGACAGGTTCAGAATTTCACTTAAAGAATCGAGTCTGATATCAACAAGAAGTACGCCTAGTGGCTGTTTTCCGCCCGTTTTGTTGATGACCCGTGCAATGGAGAGAACCTTCTCCGTAGACTTCTTATTGTAAAAAGGAGTATGCGTACCGAAAATGACAATGCCGCCCTTTTTCTCTAACGTCTTTTGGTACCATTCATCCTGTTCGAAGTCATCATAGTTAATATCTGAACGATTGAAGTTGGCGGAGTAGAACAATTGATGGCCTGCATAGATTTGTACGCTGTTTACATTCTTGATCGTCATTTCAAGCGTGCCAATAAAGTGTTGGATGACGGACTGATAGGTAATCGTCTGATCGATCTGGGGGTTTCGGTTCCAATTCTCAAGCGCATTCTGGAGCTGCCCATCGAGATGAGCGTATAAGGTTCCCTTTTCAATACTTTGTAAATACTGATCGATATTGAAAGAGAGATTGTTCAGAATGAGATCGGAGCTGTTCTTGTACTCTGCCTTTACCGTCTGTAGAGATACATAGTAAATGATACCCGAGATAATGATTAGGGGAATGGTAATCGTTAGGATCATAAGCGCAAAAATCTGCGTGTTTAAATGGTTTCTATAAAATAATTTATGAATGCCAAATGGACTTTTCAATCGATCATCCCCATTTTTTTACGGTAGTCTGTGGGTGTCATGTTGGTGAATTTACGAAACATTTTTACGAAATGTTTATAGCTCGTATATCCACACATATGGCAGACGTCAGTCATTAACGTCTTGGATTGCAGCAAGCATCGTTTGGCGAACTCGATTCTGATCTCGGTAACAAAGGTCATATAATTCTTATTCAGCTTGGTTTTAAACAACCGGCTTAGATAAGAAGGGTTATAGAAGAATTGATCCGCCACCATCTGCAGTGTAACGTCTTGATCTATATGTTGAATAATAAACTCTTCAATACGCTCGAAAATTGCCCCGTCTAGTGACTCTTCCTCTCCGCCGGATTGCTGCGCTTCAACTTGAAGCTGAACCATCCAGTGGGATAACCAATCAAACATCGCTGTCATCGAATCGAAGTCATCCAAGAAGGTGAGGTGCAGCAGTTTCTCGTGGTACCGTTCCTCCATATTTAATCCGTGTTTACTTGCAAATCGCATCGCAACAGTAATGATCTCCTGTATATAAGGAAGCCACTGATCCTGGACATACTGTCCGACTTTTGACTCCGCATCCACAGCTATACGATGCAGAAACTCTTTTAACGGTGAAGCATCATGTTGCTCTAAGCAGGCTAGAAATTTGACCTTATCCTGGTCAGTGAGGGAGAGCTGTGTTCCTTTTACAAGACTTAGGTTTGAATGTTTCACCTCAAAAATAGATCCACTCGCTGGATGGAAACGCTCGAATAGTGATTTATCTGTCTGTACAAGCAGAGAGGAGAGCATCTTGAAATCTTCAGCTAACGGTCCTATGGATAGATACAGATGAACCTGATTAAAAGCCCCTTCTTGATGAAGAATAGCCGTGAGCTTATCTCGTGTGTCTGATCCTAGATAAGGAGCGCAATACTCGGATTCACCTACAACTGTAAACGCATACAATTTTGAATGGCTGAGATAGCTTAAAAAGGGTGGCAAGGTGTTGGTAGATGCGTGAGTGTGGGTTAACAATGAGGTTAGAATTCGTTCGGCATTTTGTCGCCACCATGCTCTCGTTTTTAGAGCCGGAGATGAAGCTGGTACATAGGACAGGACAATGGGCTGAAGCTTGAACCCTTTATACATATCTATATAAGCACTTAATTCTTCGCGCAGCTCCTGTTCAGCAGTCTCTGATAGATTACGATCTTCTAGTAAGTATTTCACGATTTGACTCCGCTTGAGATGAACATAATCCTCTGATTCGTGGGCAAGTGCTAATAGGTTCTCTTGTTCTTTACGTCTCTTCTCAAGCAGTTCTATGCAATCCTGAATGGTCTTCATGCTCTCCTGATATTGTAGAGGTTTTAATAGATAAGCGAATACGTTGCCGAGCCGAAGAGCCCTCTGTGCATAAGAGAATTCATTGTAACCAGACCAGATGACAAACAGGGTAGTAGGTAGCTTCTCACGGAGCTGCTCTATCATTTCTAGTCCATCCATCAGTGGCATTCGTATATCTGTAATGACTAGATCAGGCTGCTCTTGCAGAGCTACTTGAACGCCCTCAGCACCATTTTCCGCTTCATAGATAAGATGAAACCCAAGCTCCTCCCAGTCAAAATACTTGGTTAATCCTTTACGGATTAAAGGCTCATCCTCGACAATCAGTAGTTTATACATGATCCAAGCCTCCGTCATCTCAGTTTAGTAGTTATTGTATCGGAAGAGTAGAGGAGGGTACAACATATTTTGCAGACGAGGGATGGAAAGGAACAGGGGACTAGGTCAAATATGAGGTATGAAAGTAAAATTAAGGGTATTTCACAAAGATTAATAGCAACTTACAATGATAAATGTAAGCGCATCACATTATAGACTACTAAATATTGAGGGGGCAAGACATGAAAGCGTTTAAAAAAGGACTCATGACGGCACTGAGCATTGTGCTGATTGGATCATCTCTTGTGGCATGCGGATCCAAAACAGCAGAACAACCAAAGAACGAAGAACCTGGTACGACAACTCCTCCGGCAGAGCAGAAAGAAACACCGAAGAACGTAGAAATTACATGGTGGAACTTTCCTAGCTTCCAGCCGCTAGACGGAGAAGCCGGTAAGTATGAGAAACAGATTATTGAAGCTTTCAACAAGAAGCATCCTGAAATTAAGGTCAACTTGGAGATGCTTACGTTTGAAGCAGGTCCAGAAAAGCTGAATGTTGCCATCGCATCAAATACAGCTCCAGACGTCATTTATGATGCACCAGGACGGATTCTGGATTGGGCGAAAAAAGATTTGCTTGCCCCGCTTGATGATATGGTCACTGATGAAGTTCGAAATGACATTTCACCAGCACTGTGGAAGCAGTCGATGGTTGGTGACACAACCTATATGTATCCAATTAACACCGCTCCATTCATGATGGGTGTTAACAAAACGATTTTTGAGAAGATCGATGCACTTGACCTGCTTCCTCTGGATCGCCCGGATCGTACTTGGACACTGGAAGAGTATGAGACAGCGCTTAAAGCTGTTAAGGAAAAAGCTCCAGACATTATTCCTTCTGGATTCTTTGCCAAGAGCCAAGCTGGCGACCAAGGTACAAGAGCATATCTTGCTAACCTGGGTAATTCCCGCTTCTTCACTGAAGATTATGCACAAGTTGCAATTAACACAGATAAAACGGGAGCAGCTCTGGACTGGATCGTTAAAGGTGTCAAAGACAAGCTGATTATTTCGGGTTCCGAGTCTCTTACAGCTGCTGATGTAAACGATATGTTCCTTCAAGGTAAATTGGCATTCTCCATTAACTATTCACCGGTTCTCAGAGCGCAGAATAATCCACTGAAAAAAGAACCGTTTGAAGACATCTTGCTGCCTTTCCCAACGATTGATGGTGCTAAACCACAATTGGAGCCGTACCTCGGCGGAATGGCTGTATTCAACAATGGTAACGAAGATAAGATTGCTGCATCGAAGAAACTTGTTGATTTCATTGCGAATGATGAAGAGTGGGGTAAGAAGAACCTGATCCAAACAGGTGGACTGTCTGCACGCAATTCCATCACAGGTCTGTATGATGATCCTGAGTATGCATATGCGGAAAAAGCACGTGAGTTCTACACAGATCCTCCAACAATCGTTGATGGTTGGGCTGAGGTTCGTACGTTCTGGTTCCCTGAATTGCAGCGTGCTCTGCTTGGTGTAGCATCAGGTAAAGAAGCACTTGATACATTTGCTAAAAATGCGAATGAAGCCATTACGAAAGCAAAAGCTGACGCTGGAAAATAAGTATATATAATATTCAACTGTTCGGAGTAGCACGAGTAGATAAGTGCTACTCCTTTCAACAAGATATGGAGTGAGGGAAACGATCATGGAGACTAAGATCCGTAAGGCGAGTCCAGGCATGGTGCGTGACTGGATGATGAGTTATTTGTTTTTGCTTCCGGCATTCGGTTTTTTCATTATCTTTGTAGCCTATCCGATGCTTAAGGGGATTTACATCAGCTTTTTCAATTATTCTCTGCGAAAATTTGAATTTACAGGGCTCGATAACTATATTCACCTATTTCAGAATGAAAACTTCTTAAAATCGTTGTGGAACACCTCATTATTAGTATTGATTGCTGTTCCAATTGTTATCGTATTTTCAATCTTTGTCGCGATGACTATTTATCGTAAAAAAGAAGCTTCACGCTCATTTTTCAGAGGTGTGTTCTACTTACCTGCCGTTTCTTCCGTTGTAAGTATTACCGTGGTATGGGGCTGGATCTACCATCCAAACTACGGTGTGCTCAATTACCTGACTGGTATGTTCGGAGCAGATCCAATCTCGTGGTTAGGAAACCCAAAGACGGCCCTGCTATCCATCATTGCGGTATTGATCACAACCTCAGTAGGACAGCCGATTATTCTTTATGTCGCATCCCTGGGCAATATTCCAAGCTCTTATATTGAAGCAGCTCAGATCGACAGGGCTTCCTCCTGGCAAATATTCAGGAAAATTATTTGGCCGATGTTAATGCCGACCAATCTCTATATTATCGTGATCACCACAATTAATACGTTCCAGTGTTTCGCTCTTATCCAGTTGCTTACTTCAGGAGGTCCATACTACAGCACCTCAACAGTTATGTATGGTGTATATGAACAGGCATTCAAGCTTGGAAACTTTGGCATGGCTTCCGCCATGGGAATTATACTCGCTGTAGTGATAGGCATAATATCCATCATCCAATTTAAATACCTTGGCAGCGATGTGGAGTACTAGGAGGATAAAACGATGAGTTCACCATTACAAGTTGGGCTGAGCACAGGAAGCCCTAAATCCAAGCGTTTAAAAAAATGGAGCGTTGGTTCAATCCTGTCAAACACACTACTAATCTTTCTAACGATATTCTTTATCTTTCCTTTTTATTGGATCATTACGGGGGCCTTTAAGCGCCAGACGGTGGCTACACAAATTCCGCCAGAATGGTTTCCGCTCCAGCCTACACTTTCCAACTGGGAGGAGTTGTTTCGGAATCCAGTATGGCGATGGACGTTCAACAGCTTCTTCATCTCCTTCGTCGAGATGATTGCCATCTGTCTCGTGGCTTCCCTTGCAGGTTATGTACTCGCGAAGAAGCAATTCCCAGGCCGAAAAATTATATTCACGATGTTTGTAGCTGCAATGGCCCTTCCTAAACAAGTTATTCTAGTACCTCTCTTCACGATGCTTGCTGACTTCGGGTGGGTCAATACATATCGCGGTTTGATTATTCCAGCCATCGGATGGCCCTTCGGTGTCTTCTTAATGAAGCAATTCTCCCAGACCATTCCAAGTGAGGTATTGGAGGCTTCCAAGATCGACGGCTGCTCGGAAGTGCGGATGTTCTCTACGATTGTACTTCCACTGTTGACCCCGGCTCTTGGAGCCTTGGCGATCTTCACCTTCATTGGCTCCTGGAACGACTATTTCAGTCAACTGATTATGACCCGTTCAACACCGATGATGACATTGCCGCTGGGTATCGCCACATTACAAGGAGAGTTCACAACCAACTATGGTGTCATTATGGCGGGTGCTGCGCTTGCATCTCTGCCGATGATTGCGATCTTCCTCTTGTTCCAAAAGGCGTTTACACAAGGGATTACCATGGGTGCTGTGAAAGGCTAAGATCATACAGTAATACAAATTGAACTCAAAAGGACGGGATTATCTGTGGCAACGGTTAACTTAGATGCATTCAAAGGAATCATCGTAGCTATGTATGCATGTTACGATCAGAATGGGGACATTCATCAAGAAGGCGTGAAGCAGCTTGTTCGTCATTATATAAACAAAGGCGTGAAAGGATTGTATGTAGGCGGAAGCAGCGGAGAAGGGATGCTTCAAACTACTGAGGAACGCAAACTTGTTCTTGAGGCTGTGATGGAGGTTGCTGGCGATTTAACGATTATTGCCCATGTTGGTGCACCGTCAACGCGTGAGAGTGTTGAGCTTGCGCAGCATGCCGAATCCGTAGGCGCACACGCTATTTCTGCCGTACCATCTATCTATTACAGACTGTCACCGAATAGTGTAGAGAGCCACTGGCAAGCTATGATTGATAGTACTGCGCTGCCATTCATTATTTATCATATCCCACAGACGACCGGGTTCCATCTCTCGAAGTCTCTGTTAACTAAAATGGCCGCACAAGACAAAGTCATCGGTGTCAAAATCTCGTCAGAGAGCACTTATGAACTCCAGCAATTTAAGGAAGCTGGTGGAGATCATTTCCTCGTCCTTAATGGCCCAGATGAACAGTATTTAGCCGGACGAAGTATCGGTGCTGATGGTGGTATTGGTGGTACCTATGGAGTTATGCCGGAGCTGTTCCTCAAGATTGAAGCATGTTATAGGAATGGACAGATGGATGAAGCACGGGCTTGGCAGTATAAAGTCAATGAAATCATTAATGAGCTGCTGTCTTATCCGTCACTTTATGGAGCTTGCAAAGCGATTTTGCGGCATCAGGGTGTCGATTGTGGAGAGGCAAGGCTTCCGCTACTTCCTGTGGAGCGTAAAGATGATGATCGAATCTCTGTACTCGCAGGTAAGATTCAGCAGTATGTAAATCAAGCGTGTGAGTCGACTGTGGAAGCGTAATGTAGGCTTGGTTGTAGACCTAAGACATTGAGGCCTTAGGCAAGGTGGACTACAATAGAAAGGTAGGAGATGAAACAGACCAGAAAGAGGGAAGACCATTGCCTTTACATGAACATAAGAAAGCTGTTTTTTTTGATGTGGATGATACATTATATGACCATCTGACTCCTTTTCGGAGAGCAGTGGATGAGATTGCCCGCCCTGCGGGCGATTTTCCGTATGAAGCGGCTTATCACAGACTGCGATATTATAGTGACATATTGTCTTTGGAGCTGGGCGGTGCAGGTTCCGCAGCGTATGATCTTGCAGTGGAGGAGATGAGAAGACGCCGCTTTCAGCTTGCTTTAGAGGAATTTGATATCGATCTCAGTTCAGATCAAGCCAATCAAATGCAAGCAGCATATATCGGATGTCAGTATGACATACAGATGTTTGATGGTGCACGTGAATTGCTTCAGCAGCTGGCAGCGGATGGTCATATTATTGGTTTAATTACGAATGGCCCCCTTCAGCATCAGATGAGCAAAATTGCAGCGATGAATTTGGGGGACATCATCCCAGAAGATCGGCTATTTATATCGGGAGCCGTTGGCTGGGATAAACCGGACAAGCGTATTTTTGCTTATGTGAATGAGATCACAGGAACCAGTCCAGAGCATAGCTTTTATATCGGGGATTCATGGCGGAATGATGTAATTGGCGCTTTGGAAGCAGGCTGGAGCATGATCTGGTTTAATCACCGGGGTATAGAGCCAGAGACGGAGCATCGTCCGCATTATACCGTAGCGAGCTACGCGGAGCTGGGCGAAGTCTTGAAAGCCCAGCTCTAACACGCTCTAATGGAATTTAATTCCCAAGCAATTCTTTGATGTGCGCTTCGATCTTCTCTGGTGTATCCGTTGGAGCAAATCGCTTAACAACCTTTCCGTCTCGGTCCACTAGAAATTTGGTGAAATTCCATTTGATACGCTTGGTACCGAGCGCACCTGGAGCTTCGGAGGACAGATATGTAAACAGCGGGTGTGCACTTTCTCCATTGACGTCAATTTTGGAGAACAAAGGGAAAGTGACACCATGGTTCAATTTGCATGCCTCAGCGATATCCGTATCGTTCTCAAGCTCCTGATTCATGAACTGGCTGCTAGGGAACCCGAGCACAGCCAGACCCTTATCATGATATGATTCGTGCAGTTTTTCCAAGCCGCCGAACTGAGGGGCGAACCCGCATTTGGTTGCCGTATTGACGATCAGCATGACCTGACCCTTGTACGCTTCTAGCTTCTGACGACTACCGTTAATTGTAGTAACCTCGAAATCATAAATAGACATGGGCACAAGCTCCTTCTATATCATTTGATAAAAGAGTATACGATTTCTATTCTACACAGTTTCATCTATAATTCGAATTCAAAACCCCCGGCCTCAGAGACCGGGGGTTCATTATATATGTGTCAGCTTAGCTTAGTGCTTATCTTTAACTTCGCCGACTTTTTGTTGAACTTCACCTTTGGCTTTGTCCACTTTACCCTCAGCCTGCATCGACTTATTGTTCGTAGCGTTCCCGACTTGGTCCTTTACTTCGCCCTTCGCTTTGGAAACGCCGCCTTTGATCTTATCTCCGAGTCCATTATGATTACTCATGATTAACATCTCCAATTCGTATTAGGATACAAGTAATTACCCGCACTGCCTATGATCCAAACAAGCTTATCATTTAAGTATTTAAGGCCCATACCGATACACTACCGCCATTCACGGGGAAGACAGCAAATCCATCCTCGCCAATAGTAATATGATCTTCTCGAGTATTGGTGAGGTCAACCCAAACTTCTCCTGCTCGCTCAGTGCCTACATTCATCCGTTTGCTGCCTTCATCACCATTGGAGATTACGACCGCACAGCCAGATCCTTCAATCTCAGGAACTCCAAATCGTACCCAGCCAATCGTATTGGCATGATCGAAATAATCCTCCTGCTCACCATAAGCCTTATGATAACGGGCGTTGAGCAGCGGATCGATGGCGATTTGTTTGCCAGGTATAGGAGTTTCCCCGCCGATTCCATAATAATCACCGTAGAATACGACAGGATAGCCATCTTTACGTAGTAGGATTAAGGCGTAAGCGCTCTGCTTAAACCAATCCTCTATCCATGATTCCAGTGATTCATGAGGTTGTGAATCGTGATTGTCCACGAAGGTGACCGCATTCATCGGGTGAGATTGAACGAGAGTGTCGTCTAAGATCTTGCGAAGATCGTAATCTCTTCCTGCTTTGGATGCAGCATGCAACTTATAATGAAGAGATACATCAAATAGATCAATCTTATAATCGATGGTGTCGAGGAAATTTCGGCAAGCGTCGAGCTCTGGGTTCCAGAATTCACCGACCATATAGAAGGATTCTCCGTACGATTCCTTAATTGCGGAGGCAAATTCTTTTATATAATCGTGATTGATATGTTTAATAGCATCAAGGCGGAATCCACTGCATTGCAGTGTATCGACCATCCATTTGGCCCAATCCGTCATTTCACGGCGGACATCTGGGTGGCTATAATCAATGTTTGCGAACATCAGGTAATCATAGTTACCAAATTCATTATCAACATTCTCACTCCATGACTTATTCTCACCAATAATGCGGAAGATACCTGTGCGGTCTTGGCTCGCATCGTAGTCTGTCCCATTAAAATGATTGAAGTTCCATTTGAAGGATGAGTATGTATCACCCCGCCCTGGGAATGTGAATTTGGTCCAGCCTTCGATTTCAAAAGGTTTCGATATATCTTTGGTTCGGTCCATTTCATCGACTTGTATGACTTGGAAGCGTTCTGTGGCATCAGCACCTGCTTTGTGATTCATGACAAGATCTACATAGACAGCAATGTCGTTAGCTTTACATGTCTGAATTGCCTCGATTAGCTCCTCTTTCGTACCATATTTCGTCCGAACGGTCCCTTTTTGATCAAATTCACCGAGATCGTAAAGATCGTATATGCCATAACCCGTATCCTCTGCAGATTGTCCCTTGGTAACGGGAGGAATCCATACCGAATTAATCCCTACTTGCTTTAACTGAGGTGCAGCCTCTTTAAGTCGTCTCCAATGTGACCCATCCGCTTTAACGTGCCACTCAAAAAACTGCATGATGGTATGATTTCTTTCCAATGATCCCATCTCCTCTATAATATGAATCTATGACTTGTATATGAAGCTATCTTCTATAGATCTAGTTACCCACGAAGTGGAGAGAGTTAAACTTTCCTATGTATTATAGGGTGGGATCACTATTATTTTGCCCAATTTACAGATAAAAATGACAATCACTCAAGGCGTAGTTAATTTCAGATAATATGCCCTTTTTTTGCCTGAGTGTCTGTGATATAATAGATTCCGGTTGTTTAACGCAAGACCTGCTTTTAAGTTTTCATAGAATCGAATTGATCTGCAGTCTAACATTTCGGGATATGAGCTACATATACTCGTGAATATATAATCAGGTAAATGGGTGAATCTATTCTATCTAGGATAAAAGTCACTTTCATGGCCTAACTTTTCTCGCAAGGGAGAGTTAGGCCATTTTTTATTTCCAATATATTCTAAACGAAGTAGAAGTTCGGAATCCTAGGTGACAACTGCGGCGGCGTACGCCGCTCATGATACGTCTTAAGTTAGGAGGGGTCGGAGTATTCGTTCATTTCTATATGAATATTAGCACCTTCAAAAGATAAGGAGTAAGCAATGGACGAGTCATATCCCATGAATCAGACAATACATCAATTTCAGCAACTCATAGCGAGTTATACAGGTAAGCTCCTGAGGGAGCATTTTGGCAAAGGACCCGAATCGGTCCTCGTCTCAATCGGCGGGGAATACATCACGATATACTTAAGAAATTTCCTAACCCCTTCAGAACGGATTCTGCTCCAGCAGGATCATGTGATCATCATTAATCAAATGCGAGATAAATTGATGCAGATGGTTAATCCAGAGGTTTTGGGGTTCATTCAGCAATTGACCGGAATTATTCCCTCGGAAATATATTATGACTGGGCGCTTCAGAATCAATCAGGCATGATTACCATTCTATGTCCTGAACGTCTGGTTGATGATTCCGAGATTCGGGAGGATTACAGCGATAAAGAGAAGTTAGAACAGGAGCTAAGGCTCATTAGTGAACAGGCGCAGAAAGCGCCTGATCGTCTTTATTCATGTGAGATGAATAACCGGACGCTGCTGTTTGTGAGAGAAGGTATTCTGGTACCGATTGAGAAGGAGTTTATTCGGCTTGGGCATAAAGAGCTTCTTAAAGAAGTGAAACGAAATTTAGAGAAGAACTCGTTATATAACAATGCCGGTTTCGAACAGATTTTGAACCGACCGATTCTTGATATTTTTGTAGATTGGAATTATGAACTCGACAAAAGTATTATCGTATTAATTACTTCTTCAAAGTCGTAGGTTATAGACAACTAGTTAATGTGAAAGGCCACCGGATGAGACGTGAGACGATATCCTTCCGGTGGTTTTTCTTTTCTTTCCATAAGGGTTCCCTTATACTAGTTCACGAGTAAATATAAACTGATATTTAAACGTAAAGAGGGCGTCCAAGATGGGTCTGACACCGTTTCAGGGTCACTATAATGGGTGGATTGTATTGTTATCTGTAGTTATATCCATTTGTGCCTCCTATTCAGCTCTAAACATAGCAGGGAAAATATATAGAACTCGTGGACGAAGCAGATGGATCTGGCTTCTCGCAGGGTCGAGCGTGATGGGCTTAGGTATCTGGTCCATGCATTTTATTGGTATGTTAGCATTTCATTTCGGCTTACCGGTAACTTATAACACGGGAATAACAGCACTGTCTTTATTGGTTAGCATCGGCGGATCGCTAATTGCTTTTTATATTGCTTCAGATCCGGACGCAGATACGAGGAAGCTACTTCTCGGAGGACTATGTATGGCAATAGGTGTTGTGCTCATGCACTATATGGGGATGGCAGCTATGCGTATGGAGGGAACACTTACATATAATCGATCGTTACAGGGGTTATCCACACTGATAGCACTCATGGCTTCCAATGCTTCGCTTCTCCTGTTCCGGAGATTCCGACATATACCTAACTTTAGTCGCTGGAAGGTTTACAGCGCCGTCCTTATGGGTATGGCGGTTTCGGGTATGCACTATACGGGGATGTTGGCTGTACAAATTCACCATAAGGAGTCCATGATTAGGTTCGAAGAGCATGACTATGGAGGTTTTTTACTTCTTGGAGTGTCTGTAGCAACCTTTATTATATTGGCTGTATCGATGATTGCGTTATTCTTTGACCGCCATGTGCTAGAGAAGATGGCATATCACGATGCGCTGACAGGTCTACCGAATCGGTATGGATTGGTTAGAGACATGGATAACCAATTGAGTAACTCCTGGCATGGAGCTGTATTATTTATTGATCTGGACCGGTTTAAGACGGTTAATGATACCCTCGGACATGATTTTGGTGACATACTGCTTCAAGAAGTTGCAGAGCGATTCGTGCAATGCGCAGGATCAAGTGCGCTGATGTACAGACTCGGTGGTGATGAGTTCTTGGGTATTCTGCCGAAAGGATCACGGACTAGTGCAGCTGCATTTGCTCAGAAGCTGCTTTATGTGGTACAGCAACCCATCTATGTAGAAGAACATGAGCTGTATATAACAGCTAGTATTGGGATCAGTCTTTCGCCTGAGCATGGTACAGATCGATTATCCTTAATCAAGGCATCGGATTCAGCAATGTATGATATGAAAAGTTCCGGTAAGAACGGCTACAAATTTTTTGATGATCATATGGTGAAGAAGCAGACGAGACGACTTCGTCTGGAAAAAGACTTACAGAAAGCGCTAGCGCACCATGAATTTGAAGTTGTGTATCAGCCCAAGTGGGATATTTCAAGCAATCAATTGTCGGGTATGGAGGCTTTACTTCGCTGGAAGCATTCCGAGCTTGGCCCGGTATCACCAGTAGAATTCATCCCAATTGCAGAAGAGAACGGAAGTATTCTTACAATTACGCGGTGGGTATTGTTCTCTGTTTGCCGTCAGAATTTGCTGTGGCAGGAAGCGGGGTTAGCGACCGTTCCTATTTCCGTTAATATTTCGAGTCAGGTACTGGAGAGTGGGATGCTGGGATTTATGGTAGACGAGGCTCTACTGGATAGCGGACTATCTCCTAGATATTTAGAGTTGGAAATAACAGAATCCACCGCCATGATGAATATGGAGGGGATGGTTGAACAGATCAAACGTATTCGATCAAAAGGAATTAGCTTCTCCCTCGATGACTTCGGTACTGGATACTCTTCGCTTGGACGATTGGGAGCACTACCTGTTGATACGCTTAAAATCGATAGAATATTTATCGAGAAGAGCAATATGCTCGATAAACAGGCCATCATTAACAATATTATCGCTATTGCGAAAAATCTAAATCTGAATATTGTAGCTGAAGGTGTAGAGAATAGAGAACAAATGGAATTTTTAAAGTCCTGCGGTTGTAATATCATGCAGGGTTATTATTTTGGCAAGCCTATGGGAGTAGACGCTCTCGGACACTGGCTGCTTGCTGGTGGTGCTGCTATTACGTTAGAACAAGATAACAAAAGAGCAAGGTAACCTCACTTTTACTTGGAAGCGGGTTTACCTTGCTCTTCTTTATGCTGATCATTTTGGCCTCATCATGTGAGGTCAGCCGTTGACCTTTTGATTTCTAAGCTATCACTTATCCCTTACTCGTAAGATTCATGTGTTAGGCCATCCAGAAACTAAGTACTGCAAGTAGGATTGAAGTGATGGTCATGGCAAGGAGGGGACGCCATGCTTTGCGAAGCGATTTAATGTGAATATTAAGTCCAAGGCCGACCATGGCCATCGCAAGGATAAAGGATGCCGAATTTGCAATTCCGCTTTTTAGACCTGTTGGAATCATGGGCTGGCCGTTCAATTCTATGCTGCCAACGATACTCAAAGCGATGAAGCCGAGTAGAAACCATGGGAATTCTAGCTTAGAACCCTTCTCAATTCGTCCGGTACGCCGCATCCAGTACATTAAGATGAGGCTTAAAGGAATAAGAAGAAATACCCGGCCGAGCTTGGCTAAAAGGCTAACTGCTAGCGCATCTTCTCCTGCAGGAGCAGCCGCTAAGGCGACATGGGCTAGCTCATGCAGACTAATACCGGACCATATGCCGTATTGGGATTCCGTAAGCGGCAGATAAGGCTGGAGAAGTGTGTAGACAACGGCGAATACAGTTCCGATGAAGGCGATGATCCCAGCGCCGAGTGCCGTATCCTCATCTTTGGCTTTCAGGATCGGTGATACGGCTGCGATTGCTGCTGCGCCGCAAACTCCGGTTCCAATACCGAGGAGAAGGGACAGGGAGCCATCAGCTTTTAACCATTTTGCCAAAAGCATGGTCACGAGAATTGCGAACACAATGACTACGACATCACGTAACAGAAGTCCGAGTCCTTGGCTGAATACGATAGCGATGTTGAGTTTGAGTCCGTATAGAATGATGGCAAGCCTGAGCAACTTTTTAGCTGTGAATTGAATGCCGCTACGCAGCGCTTCTGGATATCCAAAGACCTGACGAAACAATGCGGCAATCAGAATGGCCCATGCCAACTGTCCCAGAACACTGAGTTTAGGGACGAAGGATAATCCGTAGCCCATAAGAGCGATTAGAAAGGTGAAGCCGATCCCGCCAAGCATTGAAGTAGCTTTACTAAATTTAGGGCTAGGGTTAGGCTTCGGTAGTGCTTGATCTTGTGTCTTGTTCATTCGTTATAACCTCCGATATGTTCGGTTGGCCTAAACCCATCGTAGCTTAATTCCTAGAATAAGAAAAATAAATCATTATAATGGTTATAATAAGCAATAACTTATGATAACCTGATGGTATTAGTTTGCCGAAAAAGAGGAGATTCATTATGGATTTGACCTTAGAAGTTTTTGTCACCGTTGTGGAGAAAGGTAATTTCACTCGAGCAGCGGAAGAACTCAGGATGACCCAGCCTGCTGTGAGCCAGTACATTCAATCATTGGAACGCACGGTAGGAGCTAAACTGCTGGAACGAACGAATAAGTATGTGCGATTAAATCAGGCAGGGGAAATCGTATTTCACCATGCTAAAGATATTTTGGGAAAATATACACGTATGCAATCATTGGTTGATGATCTGTTGGATCGGGCAAGCGGTGATCTTTCAATAGCGGCAAGTTACACATTCGGTGAGTATGTTCTGCCGCATTTATTGGCATATCTGCGTAAGGAATATCCCTTGATTCGCCCGAAAATTAAAATCGGGAATACATCAGAAGTTGCCGAAATGATCTTGAACCATCAAGCTGATATTGGGATTGTAGAGGGCGAGTATCATCATGATAAGCTTCATATTGAAGCTTTCGCAGAGGATGATTTATTTATTATTGTACCGAACGAAGAACGCTATGCAGGGATGAATGCAATCCATTTACCCGAGCTTAGTGAAGAAACTTGGATCGTCAGGGAAAGTGGGTCTGGAACAAGAAATGCGACAGAGCGGATGTTTGTCAGATGGGGGTTTCAACCGGAGCATAAGGTTGAGTTCGGAAGCACCCAGTTAATTAAGGAATCTGTAGAGGCTGGACTTGGGGTAACACTATTATCCCACTGGGCTGTGAGGAAAGAAATATCACTTGGTACACTGCTCATGCTCAAGCCTTACGGTGAGCGGGTGCGAAGACATTTTTCACTGATTACACAGGCAACACCATACCATACAAGGGCGTCGGATATTTTCCTTGATATGCTACGGCAAAATAAAGCATTTCCAGTAAGTTATATATGAAACTTCTTGGGCTTTCACCGTGTTATTAAAGGTGGAGGTGTGTTCATGTGATGTCGAAATGGTTAGCCGCACTTCTCTCCTCACTGTTAATCTGTCTGGTTGCAGCTTATCTAGATTATACGCCGATGGATATGAGGGAGATCGGAGTCAGCTATAATTCGTATTTTAGACTTTTTATCGTAGGCTGGATTATTTTATTTCCAATGTATTTATTTCTGGGCATCCCCATTTCACTGATTATAGATGCAGCGATCGCGAGATTTTTTTATGAAGCCCCCAAGGGAGTGGCATTTAGCATGAAATTGATATCCTATTTGCTCGGCGGTGTAGCGGTAGGATGGATCTATTCAGCTGTGGTTGGATACGGAGATTGGGATACCTATAAATATCCTTTTATGATGGGTGCTTTCATATTTTGGACGATCCAAGAGATTATTCGTTTACTGGTCAGGAGAGTTAAGAAGCAAGTTGGCTCATCCATCAGGTCATAAGAACATCACCTAAATTAGGGGGTGTTTTTTTTTTTTTTATAATTAATGACTAAACGGAATAGATATGGGGAAAATATGTGTAATGAAAAAGGAGGAGTAGACATGAAAACGATAAATACAATTGCATTGCTTTTACTTATCATTGGGGGAATTAACTGGCTCCTTATTGGTTTATTTCAATATGACTTGGTAGCCTCCATTTTCGGAGGACAAACTTCTGCTGGAGCCCGTGTTATTTACACCCTTGTAGGCGTGTGTGCTCTGTATTCCATTAAATTCTTTGGAGATGTTACCGAAGATCATCGCTCGAGTGCACGTTAAGATTTGGTTCTTGAATGCTCAAAATACGAAGCAGGCTACCCTAAAGTAATCATGACGGGTAGCCTGTTTTTGTTATGAGGTGGAAATTGTCATCAATGGTTTATTCGAAAAAATAAGCAATTTGAGGGTCAAAAACAACACATTGTCCAGTTGTCAGCAGGGGGTGTCAAATGGCTGAAACCCTTGGTAATACTAGGTTTTCAAGGATACCCAAAACGACATATTTACGATGATTAGGATTGTCAGCTATTGTAATCGTGTAAGCGTTAACACATCGAGACATGATGTGATAGCTAACTTAGGAATCATTACAATAATAACCACATCATCAGGAAGGGGTGATCCTATGCGGGAAACAAAAGCTGCTATTGCAAGCAGTCAGGGAACGATGCTCGGTAAGAGCAATAAAAGTGTATGGAAAAGAATGCTTCAGAATTGGGAGCTGTACATCTTTATAGCACCTGCATTTTTTTACTTTCTTATTTTCGCGTATGGACCGATGTATGGTATTCAGATCGCGTTTAAAAATTTCATTCCAACAATGGGGATTACGGGTAGCCCATGGGTAGGTTTCGATCACTTTAAGCGATTCTTTGAATCCTACTATTTTTGGGATCTATTATGGAACACACTAAGTATCAGTTTGTACGAACTGGCTGTCGGATTTCCGATTCCCATTATTCTAGCTCTAGCATTTAACGAAATAAGAAACGGATTCTTTAAAAAGTTGGCCCAGACGGTCACCTACGCACCTCACTTTATATCTGTCGTTGTTATGGCGGGGATGATTATTACTTTCCTTTCTCCTTCAACAGGGATGATCATTAATATTATTGAGGGACTCGGATTTACTGCACCTGACTTTTTAACAGATCCAAAATGGTTTAAGACCATGTATGTATTCTCCGGTGTATGGCAAAGCGCAGGTTGGGGAACTATCATTTACTTGGCAGCGCTTTCTGGTGTAGACCCAGGGCTTCACGAAGCTGCTGTTATCGATGGGGCTTCGCGCTTCCAGCGTTTGCGTCATATTAACATCCCGACACTTATTCCTACGATGACCATTCTATTGATTCTGAATGTAGGTAGTTTGCTAGGTGTAGGTTTTGAGAAGATCTTATTGCTCCAGAACCCGCTTAACATGGGGGCCTCGGATGTCATATCTACGTTTGTATATCGTTCAGGTCTTGTGGATGCTCAGTACAGCTTCTCGACAGCAATCGGATTGTTTAACTCCGTAATCAATGCAATTATGTTGGTTGTTGTGAATCAGATTGTTCGCCGTACAAGTGAAAATAGTTTGTGGTAGAAAGGAGGAAGATATGAATGCTTACAGGTGTTAAGGAAACCAAACGAGACAGAATATTTCTGATTTGCAATTATATCTATGTATTCTTTGCATTTCTCATTGTGTTCTATCCTTTAGTGTATATGGTCAGCGCATCGATCAGTGATCCGAAGCTTGTCGGTTCCGGGGAAATGTGGCTCTTTCCAAAGGGAATTACATTTGACGGCTACAAGCGAGTCTTCGAGAACACTAGTATTTGGATTGGATATGGTAATACGATTCTTTATACGGTAGTCGGAACGACGATTAACTTAGTAGTAACTCTTCCTGCAGCTTACGCTCTAAGCCGTAAGGATTTTATTGGCCGCAACTTCTTTATGGGCATGTTCATGGTAACGATGTTCTTTGGTGGTGGGCTCGTACCTTCCTACCTACTTGTAAAACAGCTCGGCATGATTGATACAATTTGGGCTATCGTCATTCCATCGGCTGCATCGATTTGGAACATTATCGTATCTCGTACGTTCTTCCAAAGCTCGATTCCGAAGGAATTACAGGAGGCAGCTCAGATTGATGGATGTACGAATATGAGATTGTTCGTCAAAATCATTCTGCCGCTCTCTATGCCAATCATCGCAGTTATGGCTTTGTTCTATGGTGTAGGTAACTGGAACAGCTACTTCTCGGCTCTCATTTATCTGAATGATTCAGCTAAATATCCATTGCAGCTGGTATTGCGTCAAATTCTCGTACTTCAACAAATGTCTGCACAGGGTGGCGGAGCCATTGATGCTTCGACAGCTGCTGCGATGAACAGTAAGGCAGAAATTGCTGCACTCGTTAAGTATGCGGTTATTATCGTAGCTACGGTTCCAATCATTGCGATCTATCCATTCCTTCAGCGTTATTTTGTCCAGGGTGTTATGATTGGTTCTGTAAAGGGCTGATCGTGTCATAGAAAAAACATCAAAACATCAAACACTAAACAAGGGGAGTTGTTGTCATGAATAAGCTTCGTAAGGCATCATCTATCTTACTCTGCCTCACACTATCAGCCGGTATACTGGCTGCTTGTGGCGCTAAAGGTGAAAGCGGTTCATCCGGTTCTACTAGTGCAGCTGACGTAAAAAAAGAAGGATTTCCAATCGTTGAGCAGCCAATTACGCTGAAGGTCATGTCCCAGGATGCGGGTGTAGCAGATTGGAACAAGATGCCTGTATTGCAAGAGATGGAGAAACTAACAGGCATTAAGCTAGAATATCAGCTCTCACCAGTTGATAGCTTTGAAACGAAGAAGAATCTCGTTTTTGCGAGTGGCGATGTGCCGGATATGTTCTATGCAGCGGATTTAAAACCAGCGGAGCAAGTGACTTATGGTAGTCAGGGTGTACTTATTCCATTGGAAAAATATATTGATGAGGGCTATGCGCCTAATCTGAAGAAAATTCTAGACGAGAACCCGGATATTCGTAAGTCGTTCACGACTCCTGACGGCCATATGTATGCGCTACCTTTTATTGATAGTGCAGCAGTTTGGTACCGCGGTCCGATGTGGTATAACGGTAAATTCTTGAAGGCGCTTAATGTTGAAGAACCGAAGACAACAGAGGAGTTGTACACGTTCTTGAAACGAGTGAAAGAGGAAGATCCGAACGGTAATGGACAAAAGGATGAAATTCCACTGACTTCCGTAAAACTGGATGATCTACGTATGTACTTCTTTGGATTCTTTGGAATGTACGACGAGAAAATCTATGCTGACAAGGATGGTAAAGTACATTACTCTCCTCAAGAAGAAGGATACAAAAGTTACCTGACATTCATGAACCGTCTATGGAAAGAAGATCTACTAGATCATGAAACGTTCTCCCAGACATCGGATCAGAAGAAGTCGAAAGGTCAGAAGAATCAGATCGCATTGTTTAATGATTACTATCCATACTTTACACTCGGGGGCGAGCCAAGCTCAGATCATCCGATGATGACACCAGTGAAGAGTGATATTGAAGGTTCTCCAGTTTATGGTAAGCATCCAGGGATATCTACGAATGGTACCTTCGCCATTACGAGCAAAAACCCAGCTCCTGAAGCTACTATGCGTTGGATCGACTATCTTTACAGCTATGAAGGTTCAACACTATTCTCTCAAGGACCAGAGAATACACTTTGGAAGTTCAAAGATAAAGAGAATCGCGTAAAAGAATGGTTGCCGGTACCAGGCGGTGGCGATCGTGAGGAATACAAAGGCAAAATAACACCAAACTTCGGTATTTTGACACCAGGTATCAATGATCCGGAAGTGTCTAAAGGACTTCAATCCGACTTTGATCAATGGATTAATAAACAAAACGAAGAGAAGTTAATTCCAATCGCGAAAGCTCCGTTCCCTAACGTATATCTTACAAATGAAGAACAGAGTGAGGCAAGTGCTCTGATGTCTGACCTCAACACGTATGTTCAGCAGATGGAAGCGAAATTCGTTACGGGCCAAGAGCCACTATCGAATTGGGACAAGTATGCTGCTCAAGTCAAGAAAATGGGATCTGACCGCCTCGTTGAGCTTTATCAAGGTGCATATGATCGTTGGAATACAGAGAAATAAACTTAAATATATTTAAAAACAATAGCCAACACAGCCCGGTCCATCGTGACCGGAGGTTGGCTATTAACATTATTAACCTCACTATGAAAACGAATTCATTTTTTTACAAGGCTAATAGAATATGATGTCGAATACATAACTTCGGAGGTGTGAAATGAGTGATAACAAATTGATAGAGGAAGAGAAAGAAGACTTTATCGAGCAGGGTGTTCATAATTACAGCAGTGAGAAAGAATGGGTTAAGCCAGAGGACCCGCTGCTGCTTGAGCGACTGGAGTGGTTTAAGGATCAGAAGCTGGGATTGATGATGCACTGGGGTCCCTATTCTCAGCTCGGGCTTGTGGAGTCATGGGCACTCAGTGACACAGACGAAGAATGGTCGCGCAATGAGATTGATTGGGATATCGATGCGGAGGAGCTAAAGCGCCAGTATTTTGCATTAAATAAGACGTTTAATCCTCTTCGGTTTCAACCTGATTTATGGGCTGATTTGGCTGCTGAGAACGGTTTTAAATATCTCAACTTTACGACCAAGCATCATGACGGATTCTGCATGTGGGATACCCACACAACGGATTACAGGATTACGGGTCCCGATTGTCCATTCCATACGCACAAATTCGCTGACATCACAAAACAACTATTTGACGCTTTCCGTGCAAAGGGACTAGGTATTTCAGCGTATTTCTCCAAAGCCGACTGGCATACTCCCTATTACTGGGCACCGGGTATGAAGCCTGGAACCACCACATCAAGAGGGCCTACCTATGATCCGAAGGAGTACCCTTGGCTATGGGAGCAATTCGTTCAGTTTTCGCACGAACAGATCATGGAACTTATGACCAATTACGGCCGCATCGATGTGTTGTGGCTTGATGCCGGATGGGTCAATGATTATCGCGATCAGAATATCCGGTTGGGTGAAGTGGTGGATAAGGCACGGAAGATCCAGCCTTGGCTTCTGTCAGCAGATCGCACGGTGGGCGGTCCATATGAGAATTTGATTACACCAGAGCAGACGCTTCCTGAGCGTGCACTGCATGTACCATGGGAGAGCTGCATCACCATGGGATCTGCGTTCTCTTTCCGCTATGAGGATAATTACAAATCAGTTCGACAGCTCATTCACCTTCTTGTTGAGATCGTTGCAAAAGGCGGTAACCTTGCGCTGAACGTAGCGCCACAGCCAGATGGAAGATTGTCCAAAACAGCGATTGCTCGGATTAAAGGTATGGGAGCATGGCTGAATGTTCATGGAGAAGCGATCTATGAAACTCGTGCTTGTGAGCCATATTCTGTGGAGAACGTTCAGTTTACTCAAAAAGGCGGTACAACGTATGCCTTCTACCTCTATAAGGATGAGAATGAGAATATTCCAGATGAACTGTATATACCGATTCAGGGGGATTTTAATCGCATTGATCTAGTGGGTGGACAAGAAGTGCTTGATTTCAGCCGCACAGATGCGGGAATCGTGGTACGTTTGCCAGAACAGGAACGTCAAGGTTTAGCTCCGATCGCTCATGTACTTCGTCTAACGTAAATTACAATTCATTCGGATGTTCAAGTAAGTGATTAACAATAACTAGAGCTGATACATAAGGAAGGTGTGACAGAATATGCAAAAAAATTGGTTTGATAACGCAAAGCTAGGGATATTTATACACTACGGTATTTATGCCGTGGATGGAGTCGCGGAATCATGGTCCTTCTATAACGGAAGAATCTCTTACGATGAATATATGAAGCAGCTGGACGGTTTTACCGCATCTAAATTTGATGCCGACCAGTGGGCTGATTTAATAGAGAAGTCAGGTGCGAAATACGCAGTACTAACAACCAAGCACCATGATGGTGTAGCGCTGTGGGATACGCAGTACAGCGATCTAAATGTAGTGAAGAAGACCCCTGTTAAACGAGACATTATTAAGGAGTACGCAGAAGCAATTACGAAACGAGGTATTCACCTAGGGATGTACTATTCACTTATTGACTGGTCTCACCCGGATTATCCAAGTGTATTTGAAGGTGGAAAGGTTCCTGAGGATCTCAGTAATGTGAACCCGCATTCAAACCCCGTGGATGGAGTACAGGATGAAGAGAAATGGCAGAAATTCCTTGAATTTAACAATAATCAACTGCGGGAAATTTTAACGAATTATGGTAAAGTGGACCTGTTATGGTTCGACGGCGATTGGGAGCGGAGCGCTGAACAATGGAACTTACCTGAGTTCAAGCATTATCTACAGTCCTTTAACCCGGACATCATGATCAATTCACGCCTTCAGGGACATGGGGATTATAAGACGCCGGAGCAGGGGATTCCGATTACAAGACCGGAAGGACCTTGGGAGTTCTGTACGACGATTAATTCATCGTGGGGCTATGTGCCAACAGACAATAAGTATAAATCACTGAACCAGATTATCCGGATGTTCTGTGACTGTATTTCCATGGGTGGTAATATGCTGCTCGATATCGGTCCTCGTGAGGACGGAACGATTGATAAGCGTCAGGAAGACATTCTGCTTGGACTGGGTGAATGGATCAGGGCTCATGAAGAAGCTGTTTTCGGAACAGGTGAAGGCATCATGACCCGCTATTATTTGGGAGGTAGCACACTTTCCGAGGACAAGAAAACATTATATCTATTTGTATACGATGATCCGAAAGAGAATGTATGTCTGAAAGGTCTGTGTAACCCGATTAAGAAAATTACTGTGCTTCATTCCGGCAAGGAGCTCACTCATGAGATTCATGGCGGTGTGCCTTGGTTCAACATCCCAGGTACAACTTGGATTCATATGACTCCTGAGGATACTCATGAGCATGTTACGGTCTTGAAGCTTGAATTCGATGAAGAGCTGGACATGTATGGCGGTTCTGGAGCTGTTGTAACCCATAACTAACGAGGATTTAACCATCAATAAAGAAGCGGGGTAGAACAATGAACAGAAGTGGAGTGCCGGAGCCAAATATTGAATATGCTCCTAAGCATTATGTATGTAGACGGGCGGAAGGGCCGCTTGAATTAGATGGCCGAGTAGATAAGGCATTCTGGAACGCAGCGGATTGGACCGACGATTTCGTAGATATCGAAGGCGATCTTCGTCCAAAACCGAGCAAGCAGACCCGGGTCAAGATGCTATGGGATGATGAGTATTTCTACTTCGCAGCAGAGATGATCGAGGATCAGATTTGGGCGACGCTGACAGAACGTGACTCCGTCATTTTTTATGACAAAGATTTTGAGATTTTCATCGATCCCGATGGCGATACACACAATTATTATGAGTTTGAGATTAACGCGCTGAACACGGTATGGGATCTGCTTCTGGTAAAGCCATACCGTGACGGTGGCCCTCCGGTGAATGGCTGGGATATTAACGGCCTGAAGACCGCTGTTCATATCGACGGTGAACTGAATCGCCCGGATGCAGACAACCGGAAGTGGAGTGTGGAAGTAGCGATCCCTTGGTCCAGCTTGCGGGAATGTGCAGCTGAAAGCCGTCCACCTCTCTTAGGTGAGTTCTGGCGCGTCAATTTCTCCCGTGTTGAATGGCAGACGGAGGTTCAAGATGGTGAGTACCGTAAAGTGCTGAATCCGGAAACAGGCAGACCTTATCCGGAAGACAACTGGGTATGGTCGCCGATGGGTCTCATCAACATGCACTATCCAGAGCTATGGGGTTACGTTGTGTTTGCCGATGAAAGCACACCAGACACCTTTGAACTGCCGAAGGATGAGTTGATTAAGTGGGAGCTGCGTAAGCTCTATTACCGTGAACGTAACTATTTCGAAGCTCACGGTCAGTTTACGACGGACAAAAAGCAGCTCATGGGTGACGATGTGTGGAGCATTGATCCAGTCATTGAAACGACCCGTGGTCTGTTTCAGATCACAGCTCCGTCCTCGGATGGACAAGGATTCATCTGTATTCGAGAAGACGGAAAGCTATGGAAGGAGTAAGCATTCATGACGATACAGACATCTGTATTTTCTTTGGAACCATCTATGCTGGAGTTAATCGATCAGAAATTTCGTAAGAAACAGAAGATTGTTGGATCGCGTAAGCCTGAGTTGTTTGATATCTTTCAAGAGGAGCTAACCGAGGAAGAGACTTGGGCGCTGAAATATTTATATGCCTATATGCCGATCAACGATATGGCTGACTACAATGGTGAACTATTCCTGAGCCATGTGCGTCAGACGCTCGCGATCCGGAAGCAGGTTCCTTGGGGAGCACGTGTGCCAGACCATTTATTCTTGCATTTCGTTCTTCCTTACCGGGTAAATACCGAGAATATCGAGGATTACCGCGGAGTTATGTATAATGAATTGTCTGAACGGACAGCACATTTATCCATGGCAGAGGCTATTATGGAAGCCAACTATTGGTGTCATGAGACGGCAACCTACATTGGTAGTGACCTGCGGACGATGTCACCACTTGGTATGATGCGTAATGCGAGAGGGCGTTGTGGTGAGGAATCTACGCTGGCTGTCGCAGCGCTGCGCAGTATTGGTATCCCTGCTCGTCAGGTATATACTCCGCGCTGGGCGCATTGTGATGACAACCATGCATGGGTAGAGGCTTGGGCTGATGGTGAATGGTTCTATTTCGGTGCTTGCGAGCCAGAAGCACGGCTTAATCAAGGCTGGTTCAGCCCGCCTGCAAGACGCGGGATGTTAATCAACACTCGTATCTTCGCGGATTATCCTGGACCTGAAGATATCACACTTACAGACGAATGGTTTACGGAAATCAACCTGATGGAGAATTATGCGCCTACGCGTACGATCCACATTCATGTGAAAGACGGACAGGGTGTTCCAGTTAGTGGTGCTGAAGTTCACTTCCAGTTGTATAACATGGCTGAACTATATCCGATTGCCATCCTCCCAACGGATGAGCAGGGACAAGCTTCATTTAAGACTGGCTACGGCGACCTGCTAATTCGTGCAGTGAAAGACGGCCAGTGGGGCGAAATGGCGATAACCGTTGCGGATCGTGAATCCTTTGAGCTCGTGCTCGATACTTCGGAGCAACCGCTGGGTACGTTTGATTTCGACTTGGTTCCTCCTCCAGAACGTGAGGGAGAAGGTGCTGAATCGCTCACGGAAGAGAAGATTCAACATCACAACAATCGTCTTGAAGAAGGTACAAAGATACGGACAAATTACGAGTCTACCTTCCTTAGTGAAGAGGATGCGTTACGAATTGCCGAAGCAGCAGGACTACCGTCTGACAGAGTGTGGGATGTACTGCGAAAAGCACGCGGGAACAGCAAAGAGATCGCAACATTTCTTCAAGATCGTTCCGCTGAACATGGCCAGTGGCCGCTATGCTTGCTGGAAACTTTGAATGAAAAGGATTTGACTGATACGTTCCAACTTACGCTTGATGATCATCTGAAGGGTGCGCTCGTGTATCTCGGAGATTTCGCGGAGGCAGAAGATGTATTCTCCAAATATATTTTATGCCCACGCGTTCTCCATGAGATGATTGTGCCATATAGACAAGCTTTCCGAGAGTCCTTTAGTGACGCAGAAATTGAGGTATTTAAGACTAATCCTGCAGAGCTTGCGCGGACCTTAGAGCAGGGGTATGAAATCTGGGAGGACCTCCCTAACCTGAAGGGTAAAGGGAATCCACTGGGTACATACCGCTTGGGCATGGGAGATAGGGTGTCACTAGACATTATGTTCGTGGCTGTCTGCCGTAGTTTGGGCATCCCGGCACGTCTTCACCCGAGCGAGCAGAAGCCGCAATATCTCGTTGATGGGAACTGGGTGGATGCTGTATTTGCAATCTCATCTTCCTCACAAGAAGAGGATCAGCACGTGACGAGTGGTACACTGCAACTACTGCCGGATCCGGAAGCTGCAGAGGATACGCCGGCAGCATCCTACTATGAGAACTTCTCTTTTGCCCGTCTGGAGGATGGGGTGTACAAGACACTCGTTTATCCTCACGGCAAAAAAGATGTCTACGATGAACCATTTGAAGTGGATCCAGGAGCTTATCGCTTAACCTCAGGCATTCGCCTGAAGGATGGAACGGTAAGAGCTCGCTTTTCATATTTCACGGTGAGCGCTGCTGAACAAACCACAGTTACGCTGACTTACCGTGAGACGACTTCGGAGATTCCTGTTCTTGGTACTTTAGATCGCAGCAGCTCGCTGCTTCAGTTGGATGGCAGTACCGAAGTATTACTGGGCGATCTGATCGGGACTGAGGGAGCGATAACTGCGTGGATCGAGCCTGAACGGGAGCCGACTAAGCATTTGTTCCGTGAGCTGAGCGAGATAGCTGAACCGCTTGATAAGCTGGGCTCACCGATCGTTCTGATCGTTGGCGATTCGGAGTGGACAGCTTCATTTAATCCTGCGAATTATCCGAACCTGCCTGCACGAACTGTTTTTGTACGGGATTCATCCTATGCATCTTTACCAGATTTCATATCGAAGTCACCTGCTAGTGAAGCTGGCTTCCCGCATCTGTTTGTGCTGGACGCCTTAGACCAAATTCGATATACCTCCTCCGGGTACAAGATCGGTACCGGAAAGGAAGCATTACAAATTTTATCTGGTGTGTTTAAGCGACCCCAAGAATCGGAGTGAATGAGAATGACGAAGAAATATATTTCTGCTGGATATGTGTCTGATAGAGACCTTCCGAATATGACACACGAGCACTTATCGAAATTAACGCATATGAACATTGCCTTTGGCCATGTTCGTAACGATGCCATTACGATTGAGCATCTACAGAATAAAGAGTCGATTGGGAAGATTAAATCCGAGCATCCTGAGCTTACGATCCTGTTGTCCGTAGGAGGATGGAGTGCTGGGGGATTTTCTGAGGCGGCTTCCACAGAAGAAGGAAGAAATAGCATGGCAGCTTCCGCAGTTCAGATCTTGAATGATCTCCCTCTAGACGGTATCGATCTGGATTGGGAATATCCTTGCTATGGTGAAGCTGAGATTGCTTCGAGCCCGAATGACAAACAAAATTTCACATTGCTGCTCAAAACCATCCGTGAAGCTTTGGATGCAAAAGGCACTCAAGATGGACGTCACTATCTACTTACCATTGCGGCAGGTGCTGATCAGTATTACGTGGATGGCACGGAGATGGATCAAGTGCAGAAGTATCTGGATTTCGTTCAGCTAATGACCTACGATATGCGCGGAGGATTCCAAGTGCTGACGGGTCATCACACGAACCTGCATACATCAACAGGTGATTTGTTCCGTATTAGTACAGAGGCTTCCGTCAACATATTCATCCGTGCAGGCGTGCCGAAGGAGAAGATTGTTATTGGAGCTGCATTCTACTCCCGTGTCTGGAAGCAGGTTCCTGATCGTAACCACGGCCTTCATCAGATGGCTGGTACAACAGGCGGCTACGGTCCTGACTTTACGGAGCTGGCTGCGAACTACATTAATAAGAATGGTTATGTTCGTTATTGGGATGATGAGGCTAAGGCGCCTTACTTGTTCGATGGATCGAGCCTGATCTCTTATGATGATGAGGAATCGATACAGTGTAAATGTGAGTATGTAAAGGCTGAGGGTCTTGCAGGTGTTATGTTCTGGGAGTATGGCTGTGACAAAACATACAGTCTGCTTGGAGCCATGCATCAAGGACTTCAAGGCTAATTATAGTTTCAAGGTACCAAACAACGAACTCCCCGAGGCTAAAGCCTTGGGGAGTTCGTTGTTTTTATAATGTATAAGGGCTTGTTATCCTGTGTATTCTTCTTCCTCATCGTCTGATGGGATGGAGGATCCGTTTAGACTGTGCATTTTACGATATTGGCCAGGGGTGCAGCCAAGCTCCTTCTTGAACTTGCGAATGAAGTTTGGTGTGTCGAGATAACCGACTCGTGTAATGATGTCTTTTAAAGGATCGCTTGTATGCAAGAGCTGCCTGATGACCTCGTCCATCCGTTTCTGCCATATATACTGGGAGAAGTTAATCCCTACCTTCTCTTTGAAAGAACGGCTGAAATACGAAGAGGATATGGAATATTTGTTAGAGATCGTCGCTAAACTTAAATCGTATTCGGTAAAGTGATGATCGATAAAGGTCAGAATCTGATCCATGAGAGAGCTTTCTTCAGTTTCACTTTTCGCTTCGACATGAGCACAGATATCTGCAGCTAGTCTTGTAAGGCTCTTCTCCAAATCCTCAAGGGAGTCAAAGGAGGTGATTCGTGGAATTTCATTCACCACATGGTGAATTTCGAGTTCTGAAGCGGTTTTTAGCATCGTATTCAGAATATCGAAGCATATACATCTCACTAGAGGGACACTCGGTTTCTCTGTCTTCAAATTGTTTAGCGCAGTTGAGACCATCTGGACCGCTACATCATAGCTTCCTTGCTTCAAACTTTGAACGAGTTTTAGAAGTACATCTTTTGGCACCCAAAATGAAGAATCCGGATCCTCTATGCCAGATAATTTATCGAAAAAGGTAATGCTACCCTCGCCATGAAGCATTGATGACTCAAAAGCAGATGAGGCTTCAATGTAAGATTGATTCAGCTGTTCTGGATGACTGTAACGTGCGCCAGCTCCAATAGCAGGAGATAGATTCATATGCTCCTTCACCATCAGACCAAGCGTCTCGACGATCCCCTCCATTAACGTTTGTAACTGGGCTTCATCACCTGTTGCAGCATCAAAACCAACAATAAGAGCTAATCTGTCGGGCTGAGGTAATTCAATTCCATAGACATGGGCAGAATGGGCGGGTAGTTCTACATCGTTCATTAGCATAAAGACACTATCCGATTCAGTACCATCACTTTTCAAAGATGTATTCGCATCCCAACCCATACATATCACGAAGTAGTGGTTGCGGTTAAACCGGATGCCTAGTGTTTCTTTGAACTCAGGTGTGAATTCCTCTGTATGACCGTGCTTCAACATGATTAACAAAATGTGATTGCGTGCATAAGGCTCTTGAAGATCTACACGCTGGCTGTAGTCGTATAATGTTTTCTTGATCCATTCCAGCTCGTTACTGGAGGAAGTGTCGGCCGCTGCTTTTAGTTTGACAAATTCCATTAGGTCGGAGATAGGATGGTATTGTTTCCGCGCTAGTATAATTGCTAGGAACGTACCCATGACAACGGTAAGGGAGAAAACAAGGATAATAATTGAGCGTATATGAACAATCCGGCTGAAAAACTGACTGCTTGGCATGGCAGTGACATAGGTCCATCCAGAATCGGATTTAACCGATACAACAGAATGGGGTTCATGATTTAGTGAAAGGCTGTGAGTTCCAGGCTTTAGCTTGAATAAGGAATCTACTTCCTGGGGAGTCATCGTCTCTCCATGATAATTACCAGCCAGCACCTCTCCATTATTATCAAATATATAAGTCATCCCTTGGTAGTCACCAAGGATGGAATCAATTAATCCAGTCAAGGTAGATTCATGTATCAAGTACATGACGGTCCCATGTGCATTCGGTTGGTTCGGTGTAATGGGTACAAGGTAGGCAAGCAAAGATTCTGGAACATTGCTTCTTTGATCCACTTGTTCCGCTGGACGCATGGTTGGGATTTGTAATGTATTTAAGTCGCGAACCATATCTGTCTCGTTCCAGGAATGAAATTTGTACCGCTTGGTGAAAACATCGAGATCCTCGAGGCCTTGAGAGGAATAGATTTGATCATCTTCACGAAAAAACAGGAAAACTTCATTAATGATAGAACTGGTCGCTTTGTATTTAGATAAAGCAAATATCGCCTCGCGGCTGTAATAAGGGTCATGTGTCAAATATTTTGTCAGCTGCTCGTCGTAAGAGATTCGGGATGCCATATCCTGAAGCTCCTTCATACGTTCATCAATAACCGTCTTGGCTTGATTCAGCTGATTGACATTCGTTTGCTCAATCTCAGAACGAAGTGTTTTGGCAGCATTGAGATAGAGGATAATCGTCATGATAACGAGCGGGATGAGGAAAATAGCTATATAGGACAATGTATATTTTAGTAGTAGCTTCGACTTGAAATGATTCCATTTCATGGGTGTGACCTCCTAAGTTGCTCGCTAACGTGATGTTTGCCTACTAAAATTGTAAGGTAAACGCTTTCCAAAATCAATGAAACTTCCGTTTTATGTATTACAAGATGGTGTTTCATTGTTTTTATCGTTGCCAATGGCGCTAATCATTGTCTACAATGCTTTAAGTAGTATACATAATTTGGGCGGAGCTAAGTTGACGGTCGCCTTCATGGAAGTAGTGAGGTGTGAATATTGAGATCATATTTTAACCAACAAGCTCCGCTATCGTTTATATCGGTTTTTCTTTTATTTGTTCCAGCAGGGATCGTTGCTTCGTTTTTTCCGCTTTATTTCAGAGATGTCGGATATTCAGGAGAATTATACGGCCTCCAAAATGCTCTACTGCCGATTGTAGCACTGTTATCGAATTACATGTGGAGTATTCTGAGTGACAAGCTAAGCCGAATCAAACTGTTACTTATTGGACTAAACTTGATGTCGCTGCTGTCCGTTGCCGTTATGTTTACACTGAAAAATCCGTTTGGTGTTATGGCCTCGATGCTAACCTATCAATTTTTTGCAGCTCCGGTGGCTGTGCTCGTGGAAAGCTTCATTATGTTGAAATCAACGAGCTTGAAGCTCTCTTATGCCTCACTACGAAGTGCTGGAGCAGCAGGATTTTCTTTTGCTGCATTGATTGTTGGCATAACATTAGGGTTTATTACGGGACTTCAACCCATCGGCTACATGTTTCTGTTGTTCATGGCGTTCGCGCTGATTAGCCTTATACCTGTTAGTGATCCGAGGAGGCCTTCTAAGGACAGCATTGAGCTGGTGGAGAAGGTATCGATGAAGGAAGCCTGGCCGCTGTTTCGTGAACCTCAAGTGCTGTTGTTCCTGCTCGTAAGCTGTCTATGCGGTATAGCCATGGTCATGAGTGACCAATATTTAAGTTTCCTGCTTGTCGATCTGGGAGGGACTTCGTTTCATAATGGTTTGGCATGGATGATCCCCGCGGGTGTTGAGGTTGTCGTCTTCATCATCATTGGACGACACGGTAGCGGCTTTCACCCACTATTCATGCTTGCGTTGAGTACGTTTCTGTTCGCTGTTCGCTCGTTAATGATCATTTTTACGATGAATCTTGCAGTATTATTGTTCTCACAAGCGGTAATGGGCATAGCCATCGCAATCTATCTTTCTTATACAGCTCAGTATATGATCCAGTTGATTCCCGATCGCTATCGTTCTACGGGGCAGGCTGTCATGTCGATGTTCATGAGTGTATTCGCTGCTACCGTGGGTGCTGTGGTAGGGTCATATTTATTCTCGCAGATGGATATTAAAGCCGTATTTATCGTGAACTGCGGGCTGCTTGTTCTAGCCACGATCTGCTTCTTAGGTCTGCACATTCGGGATATTCGGGGATCAGCACAACCACCGAATCAGCGACTGACCCTTTAGTGTAGAGAACTTCACACTTATTGAAATAAACCTCATATCATTTGGAGAGAACCGCCTTAGAAACAGGGCGGTTCTCTTTGCGTTTAATCCCGTGTATAGCGCTGACGAAGTGATTGTGCCATATGACGGATCTCTTCCGAAGACGGAAGCTGCAGGTTGGCAGCTGCTGATATCATCTCAGCTTGTTCCATGCTAACTTGCCACTCCCTGATGACTCTCTTAACGGCTTCTGTGAAGACGTCAACTGCATTCGGGCCAAGAGTTGTCAGTTGCTCAAGGCTTGCGGTTGATTCTGGTTGAACCAATGGATAGTCGGCAGGGTCAGCTTTTGCCGCAGCCTTGTCATAAAAGGATCGGACGAGACTTGCGCGCTCACTGCCAGAACCTTCAGCGATAATAAAGGCTTGAATAATGAACGCTTTATTCTGTCTCCGCTGGGCAATACCACAAAACTTGCGCCCCTCAATACTAAGATCATATGTGCCAGGGCAGAAAGCACCGGCAATTTCACCCGTATCTACGGTATAACCTGTATCTCGGAGTGCCTCTCGTATCAAGAGCACCATCCATTCGAAATCTTGCTGAAAGTTCTGATGGTTCGGCTGATCGCCGAGTGGAAGAATGAGGGAGAGGTTCACAACTCCTAGATCGAGCGGTACGGCCGCTCCGCCTGAGTGGCGAGTCGCTGTGTCATAACCGAGCTTGCGTAGCTGCTGCTCAGCCTCAGAGGCCTCTGGTAGTCTACTATCTCGTACGCCCATCACAAAAGCACGAGGATGACGCCAAAGATGGCAGATCGCCGGGCCGCCGCGCCCTGTTTGCCTGCATAACAGCTCGTCCAGTGCAAAAGAGTAGAGCACGTCATCTTCGGATAGTTCATGTATGCGATCTAACAGCAATATTGGCCCTGTCCCTTGGGATGGGGTGAATGGTGTAGTCATGACAGAGGTCCTCCTGATTTTAATTACTTACAGAATACCATAAAGAGAAAATATCTATATTACTCTATCCTTAAAATTCCAATGGAATGGATTGACAATAGACAGGAATCTTTTTATAATCCTAGTAAGTTTATCGGGTTTATATAAAAAGGGGGATTTAAAATGATAAAGGGTACCCGTAGTCTGAAAGGGTTCATGATAGGCCTGCTCGTCATTGCGATGCTGGCGGTTACAGCCTGCGGCAACGATGCGAAGCAAGGAAGTGGAGATGGTAAAGCGAAGACCGATTTTGTAGTCGGTTATCTGAACGTGATGGATGATGCGCAAGCCATGCTTGCTTATGAGGCGAATCTTTATGAGAAGCACGGATTGAATGTGAAAATGCAGCAGTTCAAGAGCGGAACTGATCTTATCAAAGCGATGGTCGGTAAACAGGTGGATGCCGGGGTTCTTGGTTTTACGAATGCTGTCTCATGGGCCTCAAAGGGGGCAGGAGTAAAGGTTGTTGGTGGAGCGCAGCTTGGATTCCACAGTGTACTTGTGAAGGATGGCAGCCCTATTGCGAAAGTGGAAGATCTTAAAGGCAAGAAGCTAGCTTCCCAAGGGCAAGGAAGTACGGCAGATATCGTTCTGAATGGTGTTGTACTGAAGGAAGCAGGGTTGACGAGTAAAGATTTGCAGATGGTGTATGTTGATCCGGGTCAGGCCATTCAATCTCTGGCTTCCGGCGCGGTGGATGCAGCATTTGTGTTTGAGCCATACGATAGTATCGCCACTCACACACTCGGTGCTAAACAAATATACGAAGTTGGTAAGGTATGGCCGTTTCCATGCATGGTCGTCATTACAACAGAAGATAACTTGAAGAACAAACGTGAAGCGGTAAATCAACTGCTGGATGCTCAGAAGGAAGCCATCGAAATGCTGCAACAGGATCCGAAGAAATCTGCGGGACTGATCATGAAGCATTTTGTAGATTCAGATACGATGACTTCTCACCATGGCGGTACAGTAGAATCGGTAGATGTTATCAAACAAGCGATTGAAACGCAAGTATTTAACTGGGATATAACACCGGATCAAGTGACCCGTATGCAGGAAATATCCGACATGATGAAAGAACAGGGTGTACTCGAGAAAGACGTGAAAGTAGCAGATATTATCGATTTAAGCTGGCAGGATCAAATGAAGAAATAATAGGTAAGTCATATATCATACAAAAGGAGAGTTTCCGGTGAATCCATCCTACTCGAAAGTGTCGCGGACCAAACCGAAATCAGGCTCCTTCTGGCGAAAAGTGCTCCCCTATCTCCTTGCAGTAGGGAGCCTTCTTGCGATTTGGCAGATCACGGCGTTATTCTTGCCCTCTTATTTGCTGCCAGATGTGCCTGATGTATTCGTTCGTTTGTTCAGCAGTATCCAAGATCCTGAATTCAGAGGCCATATCGGTGACAGTCTGATCCGGCTCTTGTGGGGATATCCCCTTGCGTGCCTGTTCGGAGCGTTGTTAGGTCTAATTGGTGGGATTTCGAAAGGCTTTGCCGTTTACCTGCGCAGTCTGATATCTATTTTGCAGGCCATTCCACCAATTACTTGGGTGCCCTTCTTTGTTATATTGTTAGGCTTCGGTAACAAAACCATTATTACAGTCATTATTATTGCGAGTTTCTTCCCCATGGCCCTATCCGTTCTGAATGCCACTGAAGGCGTTAATCGTACGCATCTGGAGCTGGCCCGTGTGATGGGTGCAAGCCGCCGTCAGCTGCTGGCGAAGGTATTTGCTCCTGAGTCCCTACCAGCCTTTGTTACTGGCGCACAGGTTGCATTCGGGAACGCATGGCGTTCCCTAATTGCAGCAGAAATGGTGGGAGGAGCGATGGCAGGACTGGGATTCTACTCTCGCTGGCGTGGTGAGGTCGCTGATATGGAAGGCGTGCTGATGAGCATTATCGTCATCGGAACGATCGCGGCGCTGTTAGATTTAGTGCTGCTAGAGGGGCTAAAAAGAAAGCTGTTACGTTATCGCTACGTTCAGCCGGGAGGAGATGAGTAGCATGCAGACCATACATGTAGACAATGTATCGAAATCTTTCGGATCATTGAATGTACTTGAAGAGGTGGACATTACAATTCGCCAAGGTGAGTTCGTGGCGATCGTCGGCCCTTCGGGTTGCGGAAAGAGTACTGTGCTGCGTATGATTGCGGGTCTCGAATACCCTTCAGACGGAAAGGTTACTGCGAGCGAACAAGCGATTGTAAAGCCTGATCCTAGCCGGATGTTAATCTTTCAAGAGCATGCTCTGTATCCTTGGAGGACGGTTGAATATAACGTCGGTTTCGGATTGGAGCTTGCAGGTATATCCAAAAAAGAACGAAGCTCTCGGGTAGACGCCATGCTGGAGAAGGTTGGCCTTCGTGGATTCCAGAAGTACTATCCACATCAGTTATCCGGCGGCATGCGCCAACGCGCCTCTATTGCACGTGCACTTGTGATGGATCCTGAGGTGCTGCTATTAGACGAACCGTTTGGTGCATTGGACGCAATCACCAAGATCTCGATGCAAAATGAGCTGCTTCGACTGTGGGATGGCACGGGCAAGACTGTTCTTCTCATTACACATGATATTGATGAAGCAATATATTTGGCGGATACCATTTATGTTATGAGTCCACGTCCTGGACGGATTGTGGAGTCAATCTCAATTGACTCATCCCGGCCCCGTAACCGTAACGGAGCAGATTTTGTTGCTCTGCGAGAGAGGATTATGAAGCATCTTGATTTAAGCAATCATTGATTATGTCTATATCCGATAGGAATGGTATGATAGAGAGAGCGCTAAGGTTAATGGCGGATCCAATCATTCTGTTATAACAAAGGAGAACACCATGGGGATATACGATAATATTGTAGATTTGATCGGTGCAACGCCGATGGTTCGGTTGCAGCGAATCGTTCCGGATGGAGCAGCTGAGGTGTATGTGAAGCTGGAAATGTTCAATCCTTCCGGCAGTGTGAAAGACCGTGCAGCCTTTAATTTGATCGATACCGCTGAGAAGCAGGGTCATTTGAAGCCAGGCGGTACAATTATCGAGCCTACAAGTGGCAATACCGGCATTGGACTGGCTATGATTGCTGCAGCTAAGGGTTACCGTGCGATTTTGATTATGCCAGATAATATGTCCAAAGAGCGGATTAATATCTTGAAAGCTTACGGAGCGGAGGTAGTGTTGACACCTAGCAGTGAACGTATGCCAGGTTCGATTGCTAAAGCCTTGGAGCTTAAGGAACAAATTCCAGGTAGCTTTATTCCACAGCAGTTCGAGAATCAAGCGAATCCGGATATTCACCGGGTGACGACAGCACCTGAGATCCTGCAGCAGATGGAAGGGCGTCTTGATGCCTTTGTTGCGACAGCAGGAACAGGGGGGACGATTACAGGTACGGGAGAGGAACTGCGCAAGCATCTTCCGAAGCTGCATATCGCTGTGGTTGAACCACAAGGCTCGCCTGTACTCTCTGGTGGTCAGCCTGGGCCACATAAGCTCGTAGGGACAAGTCCTGGTTTTGTTCCGGATATTCTGAATACAAATGTATACGACGAGATCATTCAAATTGCGGATGAAGAAGCCATTGAGACTGTTCGTAGTCTGGCTCGAAAGGAAGGCATATTGGTCGGTCCTTCTTCAGGTGCTTCTGTATTCGCCGCTATACGTGTAGCTGAGAAGTTAGGTGCGGGTAAGCGAGTAGTATGTATTGCACCAGATACGGGTGAAAGATATCTGAGTATGAATATTTTTTAATGTTAAATCAGTTGTCTCTTCTCATTTACATGCATTAACCCATAGTTATAAGAAATAATTGGGTTGAATCCATTCTGGAATAATGGTTATATTTAGAATGACTATATCCATTTTATCAGGATTGGAGATGATTGGTTTGGCTAGACAACGAGATTTAAGAGATGGGCAGTATATCGTTGTACCTGAGAACCCAGTGTCCATGTTTCTGTTCAGCAGTACCCGCTCGGCTTGGATATGGCTAATTATCCGACTATATCTAGGTTATATATGGTTTACATCAGGAATTAAGAAGTTATCGGCTGATGCTTGGACAGGTGAGAATGCTGGAGCGGCGATTCAAGGTTTTGTGAAAGGTGCACTTGCTAAAGCTGAAGGTGGTAAGGATGTAGCGGGTTGGTATGCATCGTTTCTGGAAAATTTCGTATTGCCGAATGCTAAACTTTTTGGATATATGGTTGCTTATGGGGAAGTGCTAGTCGGATTAGGGCTTATTCTCGGACTTCTGACAGGGATCGCAGCGTTCTTCGGTGGACTGATGAATGCGAGCTTCCTGTTTGCTGGTACACTAAGCACCAATCCACTATTGTTCATCTTGGCAACATGGCTCGTACTTGCCTGGAAAGTGGCTGGTTGGTACGGACTAGATCGTTGGGCGTTGCCTCTACTAGGTACACCATGGAGTCGACGGAAGCGGGATTGAAAGAATAAATATTCGTTAAATAGGTAAGAAGTACACACCCTTAAGATGGACTCGCGCGCAGTTGGCCCCGTCTTACGGGTGTTTTTGTGTGTCAGTATATGTATGGTAATGATTAATATTGAATATTTTTACATAAATATACGGTTGGAGTGAGGTGACAAGTCGTTTTATAGGCTAAAAGGGAATCATCTAAAGGTCATAACCATGTATTTCTAATTTATGCCAATGGAAGGATTGTATCTTCTCCTTATAAATGGTAAATTCTGAACGAATTATTATCATTTATGCAGAAATGGGGAGGAAAGTTATGAAGAAGAACAGCTTCAGAGAAGGTCAGTATATGGTAATACCGGAGAATCCGGTATCGATGTTTCTTTTTAACAGTGTTTACTCAGCATGGATATGGCTTGCTTTACGTCTATATCTTGGGTATACCTGGTTTACTGCTGGGATCAAGAAGTTATCGTCTGGTACTTGGACCGGTGAGAATGCAGGAGCTGGGCTGGAAGGTTTTGTTAAAGGAGCACTTGCTAAAGCGGAAGGTGGCGATGATGTCACCGGCTGGTATGCGACCTTTCTTGAAAATGTGGTTCTTCCTAATTCGAAAGTCTTCGCCCATATGGTGGCATTTGGGGAGACATTGGTTGGCTTAGGTCTTATTCTCGGTCTACTGACAGGAATTGCGGCATTTTTTGGTGGCCTGATGAATGTCAGCTTCCTGTTCGCTGGCTCGATCAGTGTGAATCCTATTCTGTTCATTCTTGCAATCTTGATCGTGCTCGCATGGAAGGTAGCAGGCTGGTATGGACTAGATCGCTGGGCATTGCCGTTGTTAGGTACGCCTTGGACTCGGAGTAGCCGGGAAACGAAGGAACAAACGACGCATATATAATGAATATTAGAATACCCTTTGGATAGGATGATATGTGAATATGATCCTATCTAAAGGGTGTTTTTTCTTTGTCAAGCACAAACTCCACATCCAAAATTTAAAATATAAGATATTCTATTTTTAGATAATGTACACAGAAGGACGGAAGGTGTAGAGATGGGGGTCAAACCTTTTTTTAGGCTGGTGGAGATTCAGACGAAGGTTGCGAGCATGGTTCCTTTTCTTATGGGAACACTGTATGCGCTATTCCGCTTTGAGCAGTTTAATACGTATCACTTTGTGCTTATGCTTGCCTCCTTACTATCATTCGATATGGCTACCACAGCGATTAACAACTATTATGACTATAAAAAGGCGATTAAAAAGAACGGTTTCGGTTATGAGTTCCACAATCCGATTGTTCACCACAAATTGAAGGAAGCAGCGGTAATTACCGTGATTGCTATTCTGTTATTGATCGCAGTCAGTGCAGGTATAATGTTATTTCTTGATACAGGACTTTTGATCCTACTGCTTGGCGGGCTATCGTTCGCGGTAGGTATTCTCTATTCCTTTGGACCAATTCCGATTTCACGGATGCCGCTTGGTGAGCTGTTCTCCGGACTATTCATGGGCTTTGTGATCATCTTTATCTCGGCATGGGTTCATGTGGATGGGAATCAGCTGGCGAGTCTGACGTTAGAGGGAGGGATGGCGAGTTTACAGGTGAATTTACCGGAAGTGATTGTGCTATTTATGTTCTCGATTCCGGCCATACTCGGTATTGCTAACATTATGCTCGCGAACAATATTTGTGATGTGGAGGAGGATATCGAGAATAAACGCTACACCCTTCCGGTTTATATTGGCCGTCCAAATGCGCTTGTTCTGTTTCGTATGCTTTATTTTCTCGCTTATGTAGATGTCGTAGTGCTGCTTTTCATAGGCATTAACCCGATCATTGTACTGCTTATCCTACTAACCGTCATTCCGATCCACAGAAATATAAAGCGATTTATGGCCAATCCATCCAAGAAAGCGACCTTTATCACCGCAGTCCAAAACTTTCTCATGATGAATATAGCGAGGATTATGGCGCTTGGCATAGCGGTGTTATGGATGAGCATATAAAAAATAATATTCAACATAGAAAAACCTCCGTTTCAATTCATTGAAACGGAGGTTTTTCTATAAAGCATACAAGCATTCCAACCACAGCCCGTGTACTGCCAAGGTCTCAGGCTGATGACAAAGTCAAACAGAAGATGATGGATACCGCTTAACCTGATGTGTGTAATCAGCTTCCATTAGACTTTGCCTACAATCTGAAACCAAGAGCACAGGGTATGCATTGAAACCTTGCTAGTCTTTAAACAATACCTTGAGCGAGCATAGCGTCTGCTACTTTACGGAAACCAGCGATGTTAGCACCTACAACAAGGTTACCAGCGCAATCGAATTCTTCAGCCGCTTGCACACTGTTCTCATAGATGTTCTTCATGATGAGGTGAAGTCTGTTGTCCACTTCTTCGAAGGTCCAAGACAATCTCATCGAGTTCTGGGACATTTCCAGTGCGGATACAGCTACGCCACCAGCGTTTGCTGCTTTTGCAGGTCCGAACAGTACATTGTTCTTCAAGAAGAGATCAATCGCTTCAAGTGTAGATGGCATGTTAGCACCTTCACCGATCGCTTTTACGCCGTTGGATACGAGGATCGCAGCGTCTGATTCGTTGATTTCGTTTTGCGTAGCACATGGAAGGGCAATATCACAAGGGATCGTCCAGATACCCTGGCAGCCTTCAGTGAAACTAGCACGTGGGTGCTCTTTAACATATTCGCTTACGCGTTTTCTTTCAACGTCTTTAAGGCGACGAAGTGTTTCAAGACAGATGCCTTCAGGATCATAGATATAACCGCTGGAGTCACTGCATGCTACGACTTTAGCACCGAGTTGGTGTGCTTTTTCGATCGCGTGGATGGACACGTTACCGGATCCAGATACAACAACCGTCTGGCCTTCAAAGCTCATGTCCTTGGATTTCAGCATTTCTTCTACGAAATACACACAACCATAGCCTGTTGCTTCAGGGCGTCCCAAGCTTCCACCGTACTGAATGGATTTACCAGTCAGAACACCAGCCTCGTTACCACCACGGATACGTTTGTATTGACCAAACATATAACCGATTTCACGTGCACCTACACCGATATCACCAGCAGGTACGTCAGTATCAGGACCAATATACTTGTATAGCTCCGTCATGAAGCTTTGTGTGAAGCGCATGATTTCATTATCGGATTTGCCTTTAGGATCGAAGTCGGAGCCGCCTTTGCCGCCGCCGATAGGAAGACCTGTCAGGGAGTTTTTCAAAATTTGTTCAAAGCCGAGGAATTTAATAATGCTTACGTTAACAGAAGGGTGGAAGCGGAGGCCGCCTTTGTACGGTCCGATCGCGCTGTTGAACTGAACACGATAGCCGCGGTTAACCTGAACTTTACCTTTGTCGTCTACCCAAGGAACACGGAATGTGATGACACGCTCTGGTTCAACGAGTCTTTCTAAAATTCCAGCTTCTTGGTATTGCGGATATTTTGTGAGGATTGGAACGAGTGAATCCAGAATTTCTTTCACAGCCTGATGGAATTCAGACTCATTAGGGTTACGCTTTTGTACTGTCTCGAATATGGATTGGACGTAAGATACCGCTTCTTGCGATTGTTGTGCAGTAAGATTCATGTACAGGTCCACCTCTCTCATAAATATGTATTATGTTGTATTTATCAAATATTCAGCATCCTTGCAAGTTTCAATTTATACATCGTGAATAATTATTTATACATTTTTACCTAAAAAATGCTTTCAGAAATTATACGATTAGTGCAAAAAAAGCGATCCAAAGGATCGCCACGTTATGCATTCGTTACGTTACTTATTGGTTCCATGCTGTTTTGTTGGTAATTTGGAATTGGGACTTCCCTTACCATGGTTTTCCTTGTTGTGACGCGCTTTTTCGGCATTTGATTTCATCTTTTCAACAAACTCATGAGTGTTTTCCACGCTAAAATCCTCCTTTGAAGTGGGTCTATTTAGTGTTTTTTGCGTGCTCATTTACTATTTCCCATTGCGTAAATTTGTATAGATATGTTGAATTTTTATGTAGACATTCCATGAAGTTTACCCCGGTCATAAAACTTTCCTATCGACCTTTGAAAAAAGAGTGATGACAGCGCTCTTTTTTGTGAAAACAGAGTCGAAAAGTGCGAAATAAGTATCAGGTAAGTTGCTAAAATAGAACCGCAACTAACTAATAAACCCACGGGAAGTCTAGGCTTTCCGCGGGTTTATTAAGGTTTAAGCGATTGGTGGGTTGCTCACAAGCAGTTCATATTTATTCAGGGATGCGCCAAGAATGTACTCACTCCCGCCTCCACGGTGAGATTGACGGAACGATTCGCTGGAAGTCCAGCCTTTAAATGCGTCTTCGTTCTCCCATACGGTGCAAACCTTGAGTTCTTCGGCTTCCGCGCCTTCCTTGGCTTCATGCCATACTTCCATTCGGATGAACCCCGGCATTTCCTGTACACCCTTTGCCTGTGCGAATCGTTCGGACAGTTCTTTGCCGTGCCCTGGTTTGACTTTGATTGAGTTCGTTACGACCAGCATATTTGTTCCTCCTTAGGCTTGTAATTCGGCTAATCTTAGCCGGTTATTAGGGTTATAATTGCATGTCTATTATACCTTAGCCGAGATGGTCATTTCATCCAAGCAAGCAGGTGTGTTTTGAAATGAGGCTCTTTTAACCTTCTATAAATGATAAAATAAGAGGATGCAGTCATCTCACTTAGGAGGGATGTTTTCGTGGGAACGATGTTTGCTTTTGCAGCTATTGTATTATTAGCCTCTATTCTTCAAGTCAGCACAGGTTTTGGATTCTCTATTATGGCAACTCCTTTCTTGCTCATGATCTTCCTGCCGAATGAAGCGATACAGATCAATATCATATTATCGCTGCTTATTTCCGTATCATTGATATGGAAGATCAGACATGATATTGATATCAGACTTTTAAAAAGAGTTGTGGTAGGGAGTATCGCGGGGGTACCTCTTGGCATTCTCGTCTTTATGACGATGGATATCAATGCTCTGAAGTTAGGGCTTGGTGTTCTTCTTCTTTTATTAACTCTACTACTAATGTGTAATTTCAAGATCCAGCGTACATCAGCCAGAGACTTTGTTGTTGGTGGGTTATCCGGTGTACTAACGACTAGTATTGGCATGCCTGGTCCACCATTATTACTCTACTTTACAGGAACTGATACGGAGAAATCGAAGCTTAGGGCTACAACGCTAGCCTTTTATCTATTTATTTATGCGATTAGTCTGATGAGCCAGACCGTATTCGCTGGAACGAATCAAACGGTGTGGACATCCAGCTTATTAGCCATTCCAATGGTGTTTCTCGGATTATTTCTAGGTCAGATCGTTTTTAAATGGCTTAATCCCCGAATTTTCAAAGTGCTTACCTATATTCTGTTGGTCAGTACGGGCATATATCTTCTATTATAAAAGTGAGCAGCAATATAATTCTGGTTTTTTGAATAAAATTCCATTCTATTGACTTACGTTCCTAAAGGATTATAATGCATACAACAACTAAAAAGATTTTATGTATATGCCAGAGAATAAGGCTCAGGCGTCTCTACCAGGTTACCGTAAATGACTTGACTACATAGAAGATGAGAGAATAAACATCATGTGAATAACAGAAATCAGGGCCACAGGAATAGATGCTGGGCCTGTTCTATAAAACGCATAGATTGGCTTCCATAATCTCTCTTTTTCGTGTATGGTCGATAACCCGGACAGAAGACGCTGCCTGGGTTATTTTGTATGTGTTCAAAGGGAAGCCTGTAGCTAGACGACTTTATATTTGAATAAGGGAGTGTCATACATGAGTTCGAAGAAGAGACAGAAGCGTTACGAGGTTAGTTATCAACTCGGACAGATCGCAATGGGGAAGGCAGCGGCAGAAACCGTGATTAAGGATGGCACATTGGTCAATGTGTTTACCGGAGAACTTCAAGAGCATGTAGATATCGCAATTGCCTTTGGTAGAATTGCATACATCGGTCAAGCTGATCATACCATTGGTGAGCATACAAAAGTGATCCAGGCAAATGGACGGTACATCACTCCAGGTCTGCTGGATGGACATATGCATGTAGAGAGCACGATGCTGACGGTAACGGAATTTGCTAAAGCGGCGATGGCAAAAGGCACAACGGCTATTTTTATGGACCCGCATGAGATTGCGAACGTATTTGGCTCAGATGGTGTGCGCTGGATGCATGAGGAGGGACAACAACTTCCCCTTAAAGTATTTACGACGTTTCCTTCCTGTGTGCCTGCAACGACAGATCTTGAAGACGCCGGTGCGGCTCTTGGAGTAGCTGATATCGAAGCAGGATTGAAATGGCCGGGCGTGGAAGGCCTTGGCGAGGTTATGAATTTCCCTGGTGTCGTATTTGGTGATGAGACGATGTGTGGTGAGATTGAAGCAACGCTTAAGGCGGGTAAAGCTGTCACAGGGCATTTCCCATCAGACGATGAGCGTATGTTGCAAGCCTATTTAGCTTCGGGTGTGGATTCTTGTCATGAGACAGTAACCCGTGAGCAGGCATTGCAGAAGGTTCGTCTTGGTATGCATTTGATGATTCGTGAAGGCTCCGCATGGCATGACGTGAAGGAAGTTATAAAAGTTGTGACAGAAGATAAGGTACGTACAGATAATATTACCCTTGTAACTGATGATGTATATCCAATGACGCTTCTGAACTTGGGTCATCTGAATCATGTTGTACGCCGAGCGATTGAAGAAGGTGTTGATCCGGTTACTGCGATTCAGATGGGTACAATCAATGTCGCTCGTTACTTTGGAATGGATAAGGAGATTGGAAGTATTGCGCCAGGTAAATCGGCTGATATTCTGCTCATTGATGACTTACAACAGATGATGCCTTCACTTGTTATTGCAGATGGTGAGGTTGTTGCTGAATCCGGTAAGATCGTGAAGGAATTCCCGGTTTATGAATATCCAGCCGAAGCTCGAAGCTCCGTACGACTTCAAAGGCCACTTGTAGCCGATGACTTTCTACTCCGTAGCAAAAAACATGCGGATCAGACACAGGTCAATGTCGTAGGTGCGATTGAGAATAGTGCTCGTACTGCTAAAGTAACGGCATCCCTTCCGGTAGTCGATGGTATTATTCAGCCAGATCCGGCACAGGATATTATTCGGATTGCATGTATTGAACGGCATAAAGGAACAGGACAGATTTCTCTTGGATTCGCTAATGGATTCCAGATCAAATCCGGTGCCGTAGCTTCTACGGTAGCTCATGACAGCCATAACCTGCTTGTCATGGGGGCGAATCCTGAAGATATGGCATTTGCAGCCAACGAACTTGCTGCATGCGGCGGAGGGATGGTTGTTGTGCAAGACGGCAAGGTGCTTGCCAAAGTAGCTATGCCTGTAGCTGGACTTATGGCAGACCGTCCGCTTGAGACCGTAGCGGCTGAAGTGGTGGCAATGGAAGAAGCTTGGAAAGAGCTTGGTTGTCCACTAAATGCACCTTTTATGACCTTTTCATTGATCGCTTTGCCAGTCATTCCAGACATTCGTATTACGAACCGGGGCTTGGCTGATGTGACGGAATTCAAATTAATTGAGACAGAAATTTAAGTAAAGTTTAAACAGATAAGGCAGAAGAGTTGTCCAAGATTGGGCAACTCTTCTCATGTTTTTGTAGCAAATATAGTCATAAGATTTACCTTTAATAGGTGGCTTTTTTTATTTTTGACAACAACGTGATTTTCGTCACAAATTCACAACTATTTAACCCCTTTCAAGTTGTTTAAATGTGATAAAGATCACAATTCTTATAACGGCGGTCTGCGAAAATAATTAAAGATAAATTTTGAAGCATTAATACGTGACCAAAAGGAAGGGGTATATTATGGATCCGGTTATGCTCGCGCGAATTCAGTTCGCTTCGACAACCATTTTTCATTTCATCTTTGTTCCGTTGTCCATCGGTTTGGCGTTTCTGATTGCCATAATGGAGACGATGTATGTCGTCAAGGGCAAGGAAATATACAAGAAGATGGCAAAATTCTGGGGGAAACTGTTCCTCATTAACTTTGCTGTCGGGGTCGTTACAGGTATATTGCAAGAATTCCAGTTTGGTATGAACTGGTCGGACTACTCCCGGTTTGTCGGGGATGTGTTTGGAGCACCGCTTGCTATTGAAGCATTACTTGCATTTTTCCTAGAATCTACGTTTATCGGTCTTTGGATTTTCGGATGGGACCGTGTGTCCAAGAAAGTTCACTTGCTTAGCATATGGCTCGTATCCTTCGGTACGCTGATGTCAGCATTCTGGATCTTGGCTGCTAACTCGTTCATGCAGCGTCCGGTCGGATTTGAGATTAATAATGGACGTGCGGAAATGAATGATTTCCTAGCCATTATTACAAATGGTCAGCTCTTGGTTGAGTTCCCGCATACGATCTTTGGTGCACTGGCTACAGGTGCATTCTTGATTACAGGTGTTAGTGCATATAAGTTGCTTAAGAAGAAAGATATCGAGTTTTTCAAAAAATCATTTAACATTGCAATTATTGTCGCACTTATCTCTTCCGTGCTCGTTGCTGTCTTCGGTCACCAACAAGCACAGTACTTGGTTGATACACAGCCTATGAAGATGGCTGCTGCAGAAGCTTTGTGGGAAACGAGTGATGACCCGGCTCCGTGGACGGTTGTTGCCTCGATTGATCCGGAGAATCAGACAAATAAGGCAGAATTTAAAGTTCCTTATCTGCTTAGCTTCCTGTCCTACAGCAAATTCTCTGGTGAAGTTATCGGGATGAAAGAATTGCAGGCACAGTATGAGCAGCAGTACGGACCTGGGGACTACATTCCGCCAGTTCGCACGACATTCTGGAGCTTCCGTATCATGGTTGCTGCGGGTTCCGCTATGATTCTGCTGGGCTTGTATGGCGCATGGCTGACGTTCCGTAAGAAAGTAGAAAAAGCAGGCAAATGGTTCTGGTATGCATTGCTGTTTAGTATTTCACTGCCGTTCATCGCAAATACAGCTGGATGGATTATGACAGAAATTGGACGTCAACCTTGGACTGTTTTCGGATTAATTCAGACAGCAGATAGTATTTCACCGAATGTAAGCGCAGGTTCCATCCTGTTCTCACTCATTGCATTCAGCACGATTTACGCTGTATTGGCTGCGGTAATGGCTTATCTGTTCGTTAAAGTAATTAAGAAAGGGCCATTTGCTGCGGAAGAAGACGATCACAACGCAGCTGACCCATTCAATAAGGAGGGATACGGCAATGTCTCTAAATGAGTTGTGGTTCGTACTAGTTGCCGTTCTGTTTATCGGGTTTTTCTTCTTGGAAGGTTTCGACTTCGGTGTAGGTATGTCTACACAGTTCTTAGCCAAAAATGATAGCCAAAGGCGAGTTCTCATTAACTCCATTGGTCCTTTCTGGGATGCGAATGAAGTATGGCTACTCACGGCAGGTGGCGCGATGTTCGCCGCCTTCCCGAATTGGTATGCAACGCTTTTTAGTGGCTTCTATATTCCACTAGTATTCCTCTTACTTGCTTTGATCGGACGTGGAGTTGCTTTTGAATTTCGTGGTAAAGTCGGGAATGCACGGTGGAAAAAGGTGTGGGATATCGCAATTTTCACGGGAAGCATCTTGCCACCATTCTTACTAGGTGTCGTATTTGCCTGCTTGATTCAAGGTCTACCGATTGACGAAGCCATGCAGATGAAAGCTGGATTCTTCGATGTTGTTAATCTGTATACCGTAGTAGGCGGGGTGACCGTTGTTATGCTATGCTTACTGCATGGATTGATGTTTACAACCCTTCGCACTGTAGGTGATTTGCAAGAACGTGCTCGCATTATGGCTCGTCGCTTGTTGATCCCAGTTGCTGCACTGCTACTTCTATTTGGAATCATGACGTATTTCATGACAGATGTGTTTGAGGTTCGTGGTGGATTATTATCCATCATGCTGGTTGTCGGTGTGATTGCATTCTTGTTAGCTGGTTATTTCATGAAAATTAAAAAAGATGGCTGGGCATTCGGTATGACTGGAGCCGTTATTGCTCTGTCCGTGATGTCCGTATTCATAGGGTTGTTCCCGCGCGTAATGATCAGCTCGATCAACAGCGCGTTCGACCTGACGATTCACAATGCCGCTTCAGGACAGTACTCTTTGAAGATTATGACCATTGTGGCAGTAACGCTGCTGCCATTCGTTCTGGGATACCAAATTTGGAGTTACTTCGTTTTCCATAAACGGGTACATGAGAAGGAGCATTTAGAGTACTGATGGGTAAAGATCTGCTGGGATACAAAGGAGTTAAGACGGTTTTTCTCGTCGTTGCCATATGTACCCTGGCACAAAGCATGGCCATCATATTACAGGCAAAATGGTTGGCGGAGGTTATCTCCGCCCTGTTTGCCGGATCCTCTTTACAGGAACAATACATGACAATGGTATTGTTCCTGCTTGCTTTTCTGGCACGTCACGGTATTGGACTCGTGCAACAGGGCGTGGCACAACGGTTCGCGGAGGAAACGGGCACGGACCTGAGAAAGCAGCTCATGGATAAGCTGTTCCATATGGGCCCAAGATTTGTCCGGTCCGAAGGAACAGGTAATGTGGTTACGCTTGTGCTAGAGGGTATATCCAAGTTTCGAAAGTATGTAGAACTGACCATACCCCGTATGATGGGGGTCGCTTTTACACCTGCATTGGTCTGGCTGTATGTATTCTATATTGATCGTATTTCAGCAGTCATTCTGCTTGTGACGATGCCGATTCTGATCGTATTTCTAATTCTGGTTGGCCTTGCTGCACGTAAGCAGACAGAGCGTCAGCTGCATACGTATCGTATGTTGTCCAATCATTTTGTAGATTCACTCCGTGGACTTGTGACGCTGAAGTTTCTGGGTCAAAGCAAGAGACACGGTGAGAGCATAGGGCAGGTAAGTGAGAGCTATCGAAAGGCTACAATGCGTACACTTCGTGTTGCTTTTCTCTCGTCTTTTGCACTCGATTTCTTCACGATGTTGTCTGTTGCAGTGGTAGCTGTAAATCTCGGACTACGGCTCATCCATGGCAGTCTGGATCTGCTGCCTGCACTGACGATTCTTGTTCTTGCACCTGAATATTTCTTGCCTGTTCGTATGGTAGGGGCGGATTTCCACGCTACATTAGACGGCAAACAAGCAGGTGAAGCGATCCAAGAGATGATCAAGGATGAGACTAGTGAAGGGTTGAATGAGGATACAGGGACGGGAGTGGACAATGAGCCTTTGCCTCAGCTGACGTGGAAGGAAGATAGTGAGCTGAGCTTGTCTGGTATAGGTATGCATCATGACGAGGAAGGACCTGCATCTCTAGCGGACGTTAGCTTCCGCTTAAAGGGTAGAGCATCGATCGGTATTGTTGGGGAGAGTGGAGCAGGTAAATCTACACTTATTGATATTTTAGGTGGATTTCTTGCGCCGAGCAGTGGTGAAGTTGTTCTAGATGGTGTAAAGCTCCGCAATACCGCTTCTAAAGAATGGCGCAGCCATATGACCTATATTCCTCAGCATCCGTATTTATTCGGCTGCTCACTGGCTGATAATATTCGGTTTTATGCTCCGAATGCCTCTGATGAAGAGGTGGAGCGGGCTGTGGAAGCAGCCGGATTGTCCAGCTTGGTTAAATCACTGCCCAACGGATTGAATGAAATGATTGGCGGTGGGGGTCGCAGTTTAAGTGGAGGACAGGCGCAGCGGGTTGCTATGGCAAGGGCTTTTTTAAGTCAGCGTCCTGTTCTGTTACTGGATGAGCCAACCGCGCATCTGGATATCGAAACCGAGTATGAGCTGAAAGAGACGTTAGCCTCGCTCTTTAAAGATAAGTGGGTATTCCTTGCAACGCATCGTCTTCACTGGATGACGGAAATGGATTACATTCTGGTGATGGATCAGGGACGGCTTGCTGAATCAGGCACACATGAAGAGTTAATGGCACGTAAAGGTGTGTATTACGGCCTCATCACATCGCAATGGGAGGGAGTACATTGAAGCAGGAACAGTGGTTTCGTCCGTATGTAACGGCTAATTTCTGGCGGTTTCTGCTGATTGTGATCCTAGGTGTGCTGACCATTCTGTCCGCGTCGATGCTCATGTTTACTTCGGGATACTTGATCTCGAAGTCAGCACTTAGACCGGAGAATATCCTGATGGTGTATGTGCCCGTTGTTGGTGTGCGAACCTTTGGGATTAGTCGGGCAGTTGTTCACTACGTCGAGCGGCTAGTGGGACATGATACGATCTTGCGGATTCTATCCAAAATGCGTGTCCGGTTATATCATCTGTTGGAGCCCCAGGCACTGCGTTTCTCCACTCGCTTTAAGACAGGTGATCTGCTTGGTGTGCTTGCTGATGATATTGAACACTTACAAGATGTTTACATCCGAACTGTGTTCCCAGCCATCGTTGCCTTGGTGCTCTATGGTGGTGCTATTATTGCGATTGGCTTATTCGATCCCATGTTTGCACTGCTCATGGCTGCCTACGTGTTTCTCCTACTGTTTATCTTGCCAATTGCTTCACTGCTTATAACGAAGCGTAAGAACCTTGCCATGAAGAAGGAGCGTGCTGCGCTCTATCAGAAACTCACGGATGCCGTGCTTGGTATGGGTGAGTGGTTCATCAGCGGTCGTCAACAGGATTTCCTTACGGGTTATGAACAAGATGAAGCGAGTGTAGACCGTACAGATCGATCCTTGAAACGATGGGGCCGGGTTCGCGGTTTTATTAGTCAGTGTGTCGTGGCTGCCGTTGTGCTATCTATGATCGTATGGTCAAGTCAGCAATATGCTGATGGTCGTATTGATGTTACGCTTATCGCTGCATTTGTGCTTGTTGTGTTTCCGTTAATGGATGCATTTCTGCCAATCTCTGAAGCGATAGAACGGATTCCTCAGTATGAGCAGTCTATTCAGCGGTTAAATGCGATCAAGGAAGAAGTTCCGAGAGCAGATGTGGATAGAAATAACGAGCATGGTATGACTAGAGAGGAAGCATCGGCTATTGCGAAGGGCGGAGTTCACGTTGATGTAAATCATGTGTCTTTCCGTTACGGAGGACACGGTGGTGTGGCCTCTGACCAGATGGCTGTTAGTGCTGTTAGTGAGCTATCACTAAGCATTAATCAAGGGTCCAAGGTAGCTGTGATTGGCAGGTCTGGTGCAGGTAAGTCAACACTATTGGGTCTAATCCAAGGCGTATTGTCCCCATCAAAAGGGCGCGTTACGATCAATGGTACGGATGCTTCCCTTTTTGGAGATGGGATTGCTTCGGTCGTGTCCGTACTGAATCAAAGCCCACATCTGTTTGACACAACGCTTGCGAATAACATTCGTTTGGGTCAATTAGATGCTTCCGATGAAGCGCTTCGAGATGCTGTTCAGCGAGCGAGGCTTGGAGATCTTGTAGAATCTTTGCCAGAAGGGCTTGAAACCCGAATGCAGGAGACCGGACAGCGTTTCTCTGGCGGAGAACGGCAGCGTGTAGCATTAGCGCGTATTTTGCTGCAGGATACACCGGTTGTTATTCTCGATGAACCGACAGTCGGGCTTGATCCGAAGACAGAGCGTGAACTATTGTCCACGATGTTTACAAGCCTGCAGGGCAAAACGCTGATCTGGGTGACGCATCATCTGGTTGGTGTAGAGCATATGGATGAGATTGTATTTATGGAAGAGGGCCGTATTGTCATGCGCGGCACGCATGCACAATTGCTTGAGCGTTATCCACGCTATCGCCATCTGTATGAGTTAGATCGTCCACTTGTGTAATAAACGATATGATAATGGATGAAGAGAGTCAGCCCTTCTTGGGATGGCTCTCTTTTTTACATATGGTCTTTGTACAGGTCTTTATAGGTTGAGACTGTGCCATAATAGGGTAAGAGAGAATGATAAGACTTCGTAAGAATTACTTGTTTTTCAAAATATTTATGAGTACTGCATCATTCTATTTATGCCAGAGGAGGATAATGAAATGGATTACCGTATTGAGAAAGACACCCTTGGTGAGATCAAGGTACCAGCAGATAAGCTGTGGGCTGCCCAAACTCAGCGGAGTTTCGAAAATTTCCGGATTGGTACGGAACGGATGCCAGTTGAGATTGTCCGGGCTTTCGCTATTCTGAAGAAGAGTGCGGCCACAGTTAATGCCAAGCTTGGAAAGCTGGATAAGGATAAAGCAGGTGCCATCGCAGCTGCGGCTGATGAGATTAGAGGTGGAAAGTGGGATGATCATTTCCCTCTTGTCGTATGGCAGACGGGTAGTGGCACTCAGTCCAACATGAATATGAATGAAGTGATTGCTAACCGGGGGAATCAGTTGCTCCAAGAGAAAGGCCTCTCACACACCATCCATCCGAATGATGATGTCAATAAATCACAAAGCTCGAACGACACCTTCCCTACGGCAATGCATATGGCAGCACTGATTGCTGTGGAAGAAGAAGTTCTTCCAGCATTACAACGATTGAAGTATACACTGGCCGAAAAGGCTGAGAAATATCAGGATTTGATCAAAATCGGACGTACCCACCTGCAGGATGCGACCCCGCTGACGCTAGGACAGGAGATTAGTGGTTGGCATCGGATGTTGGAGAAATGTGAGCTTATGCTGGCTTCCTCAATGGAGCCGCTGCGAGAGCTTGCCATTGGTGGTACTGCTGTTGGAACCGGGATTAATGCTCATCCGGACTTCGGTGATATGACAGCCACGGAGATCAGTAAGGAAACAGGCAAGAGCTTTACAAGTGCTAAGAATAAATTCCATGCACTAACCAGCCATGACGAGTTGGTGTTTGCACATGGAGCTCTCAAAGCACTTGCGGCCGATTTGATGAAGATTGCGAATGATGTACGCTGGTTGGCTAGTGGTCCACGCTCTGGTATTGGGGAGTTGAGCATCCCAGCGAACGAGCCGGGCAGTTCCATCATGCCAGGCAAGGTGAACCCCACCCAGAGTGAGGCATTGACCATGGTTGTCTGCCAGGTGATGGGCAATGACGCGGCGATTGGCTTTGCGGCTAGCCAAGGGAATTTTGAGCTGAACGTATTCAAGCCGGTCATTATCTACAACTTCCTTCAATCGGCTCGCCTCCTTGGTGATGCTATGGAATCCTTCAATCGAAACTGTGCTGTAGGGCTTGAGGCTAATCTGGATGTTATTCGAGGCAACATGGAACGTTCGCTTATGCTGGTGACTGCGCTCAATCCTCATATCGGCTATGAGAATGCAGCAAGTATTGCTAAGAAGGCACATAAAGAAGGATTAACCCTGCGGGAAGCTGCGGTGCAGAGTGGGCTGCTAAGCGGCGAGGAATTCGACCGGGTCGTGAGACCAGAAGAGATGATTCACCCGAAGGAATAGAGGAAGTTGATTGTAGAACCCAGTATCACCACGGTGATACTGGGTTCTTTATTTGTTATAAGTGCCGCTGTATAATAAGGACTTCTAATGGAATGGTATCTACTAATTTATGGGTGAAGGATGGTTGGTACACTTGAGAAAACATCAGTGGATTGCTACACTTCTTTCTTTAGTCTTTACGGGACTGGGCATGTTCTATATTGGAACGCCAGGAATGATCATAAATGCTGTTATTCTGATGGCACTCCAGGGTATCTCACTTTACATTTTTTTTATGACACTCGGATTTCTAGGGGCTATTATATTGCCTTTTGCACTGCTCGTACATAGTGTGGGGATCATTGTAACGCTCATGTATTTTAGACGAAGAAATTTTATAGATCCGAACAAAGCACAGCGCAGAGAACGACAGCTTTCCTCTTCGTGGAAGATCGGACTGCGGACCGTGATTGGTTTGGTTATTTTTATCGTTGCCGTTTATGGGGGTTATACCCAAGGGATGGCTCCATTCTCCAAGACATCTGCAGAAAAGAAGGTTGTACGTGAAGCAGCCGAAAGCTACTTGGAGAACAAGTACAACGAATCCTTTACAGTTTCGGAAGTGAGGTATATATGGGCGATTGGCTCTTATTCTCTCAAGGCTCATCCTGAACAGAACTCTGATATGGAGTTTAGCCTTGATAGCAGTAACGGTAACCCTCCGAACATTTCGAATGATAGATACTTGAATGCGCTTTGGTCGCATCAGCTCAAAGACAATCTGACTCCTTTGATAGATGAGCTCTATCCTGAGCAGGCATTCATTTATGCATGGGTGAACGCAGATAATAACCAAGTGGTTGAGAAGAATTACAATAACCTGGACGGCGAGAAGAGGATATCTGTTAGCAGTCAGCTCGTCAAGCTGTCGGTATTTGCTGATCTTACAGCAGATAACTTAGAGGCAGAGAAGGAACACGTATCGGAGCTGATCCAGCGTATGCCTGAAGTGATGATGAAAGGGGAAACTGCACTAGAGATTGACTATTACCCAGCCAAATTGAATACCCCTGGTAATATGAAGAAGCTTAAGAAAGGGACTTTCGATCAAGGATTTAATGAAGGGAAACAGACACATATATTCAGAGTGGATGATATTTCAGAGATTACATCGGCAAGCAGCTTGGAGATCCGTGATTTAACTAAGAATTAGGCTTGAGATTATCATAATCCATATAAGAAACTCCCTCCGTGTCATAAAAACGTACGGAGGGAGTTTTGATATTATCGCTTTATATTCTCAGTCATTGCCTACATACTTAACGTCTGTTTAGATTCTCGATATACAGACAGTTTGTTCACGAAGAATGTAATCAAGAATGAACAGAGCAGGCTCGCCGCCATCGAGATCAGAAAGCCGGAGGTATTGTTGGAAGTCACCGGTCCTAGGAATGAAGGTACATATGCAGTTCCTCTCACCTCGAACATACCGACAAGAAGACCACCGAGCCCAGCAGAGGCAATTGCACCGGCAAATACCAGCTTGTTCGAGAACATGAATGGATAGGCAGCCTCAACAAACGTGCCGAATCCCATATTAATTGCAAATCCGGGTGCAGCTACGGCTGCTTCTCCTTTATCGCGTGGAGCGATAATATTAGCAAGTGTAATACCGGCAGATACCATAACCAGACCTACCATATCCACGGCTCCAAGGAAGCTGTTACTTGTGAGTTCCATCTCAAGCAATACGATCGGTAGAATAGCTGCATGATATACGCCGCCAATAATTGCAGGCCAGATCAGAATTCCAGCAATGAGACCTGCGATGGCAGGGTTCCAGGAAACCAGTGTCTCAATCAGAAATCGAATTCCCTCTCCTGCAGACAATGCCACGGGTGCAATGAGGAAATAAACGAATAATCCAGCGATCAGACCGGATACACCGCCGGCAACAATATTAACCGTAGTAGCTGGGAAACGCCATTCTACACATTTACGGAATACGTAGTGGACGATCAGACCTGCTCCGATACCACCAATCAAGCCGCCGATAAGTCCGCCTTCCACGGACAGAACACCAGCAACAATTCCAGCAACGATGGATACTTCGTCGAGTTCTGATATTTGTTTCGCTGCAATAACAGCAACGATAACCGGTAGTGCTTTAATCATAAGGTCAAATATAGAGGTGAGAGCTGAAAGACCGGGAATTTTGCTGGCTGCTAGAATCAGAGCCATTCCGATAAAGCCGGGTAGGGATGCCATCATGATTCCCCGAATATTGATCCGCTTCCACGGTGATGTGTTTGATGCTGCATTGATAGCTGATGCTGCTGTGCCACCGATAACCGGACGATAGGATAATCGCCAATGCTTAGATAGAGAGGTAACGAATGCAACAGCGCGTGTACGGTTCGTTGTGCCCGTTGTACCTGAAGCGGAGATAACACGGACTCCTTTGGACTGGAGCATAGCCATGGAGGTGCCCCCAGTGCCTGTGACAGGCAGGTGGTGTTTCGCAGCTGCTTCAAAAGTATGACGGTTGGAGTTCTCCGGATCTGCGCTCATCACAATCAGACCTTCAATTTCGCCGAGTTCGATCTGTTCCGCGATTTCACGATCCAGGTGCTTGGCGGTTTCATTGATCTCCTTTAGGGTACCTTCCGCTATAACGACCGGTGCGCCTTGGGATATACTCCAACTATATAATGTGGCAAGCGTTGTTTCCTTGGCTGAGTCCATAGAAGCCTGCGCAGCGATAAATTGGAGTGCTGCACAAGACAGGCCGGCGCTTTCCATTTGCAGTAGTATTTCTTCCAGCAACTTTTGCGGTTCTTTACCACCCAGATTGTAGAGGTTTCCTCCACTGCTTCCTATAATTGCGATTTGTCGATGCATCTCTACCCTATCCCCCATCTAAATTGAGCATAATATACTATATTACAGTACTGTTGTACTCTATTAAAGGGAGAAAATTGAAGTCTATGTAGCTGAGGGGGATAACACATTCATAACTAAAAGATGCCGGGTGGAGAAAAGATTCTCCACCCGGCATCTCATAGGTTATATTATTCGTTCTCTGTTAAAGCGGCGGCCGCTTCGGCTTCTTGCTGCTCTGTTGCTTCTTTGAGAATTTCCAATTTCGTGTAACGGTGTGTCTTCTTCTCTAACACGGTAAAAGTCAGATCACGGTACGTCCAACTGTCACCCTTAACAAGTTCGGAGTTGTGACCGTACAACCATCCACCGATCGTATCCAGGTCATCAGTGTTCAAATCCGATTGTAGTAGATCGTTCACACGATTGATCGAAACCTTCCCGTCCACAATGAGACGGTTCGGCTCGGGTTGAAGCAGATCGCGTTCTTCATCATCATCGAACTCATCACGGATTTCACCAACGATCTCCTCCAAGATATCCTCAATCGTAATCATACCGGAGGTACCACCGTATTCATCAATCAAGACGGCCATGTGCGTGCCTTCTTGTTGCATCTTCTTGAGCAATTTCTTGATTGGAATGGCTTCAGATACCGTCATAGCTGGATGAATTAGCTTCGTGAGATCAATGTTGGAATTATCATCGAACTCAAGGAAGAATTGCTTCGTATTTACCATGCCGACAACTTGGTCCTTGTCTCCGCGAACAACAGGGAAACGAGTATACTGCTCTCTTTTAATAATCTGCAGGTTAGCAGCAAGAGGCTTATCTACATAAAGGCATACCATATCGGTACGAGGCACCATAATTTCCTTAGCAAGCAAGTCGTCAAAAGCGAAGATCCGGCTAACATAGCCGTATTCACTTTGGTTAATCTTTCCGCTCTCATAGCTATCGCTCAGGATCATGCGAAGCTCTTCTTCGGAGTGAGCCTCTTCATGCTCGCTCGCCGGATGAAGACCGAAAATACGGACAAGGCCGTTAGCTGAGCCGTTAAGTACCCAGATAAACGGGTACATCAGGCGATAGAACGCAATGATCGGCTTCGCCGTCATGAGTGTAATCATTTCTGCCTTTTGAATGGCAAGGGTCTTTGGTGCAAGTTCACCAATAACTACGTGAATATATGTCATAAAGATAAACGCAAAAACAAATGAAAGAGCTCCTGCGAACTCTGTAGGTATGCCCAGCTTATCAAACAAGGAATGGAAGATCACTTCGAATGTGCTCTCACCTAAATAACCGAGGCCGAGGGCTGTAATCGTAATACCTAACTGACACGCAGACAGGTAACCATCCAGATTTGAAATTACTTTTTTGGCAGCAAGTGAGTTCTTGCGTCCTTCTAATACAAGCTGATCAATTCGACTGGTACGGATCTTTACAATCGCAAACTCTGTCATAACGAAAAAAGCGGTAAAAGCAATCAGTAATACAACTAAAAATATATTTAGGCCTATATTGCCATCCAATCAAAACACATCCTTTTCTTTTCGGGTACGAATTTGTTTTTTAATAGCTTACTGCAAAGCAAGACGCAAATATGCATGGCTATCTACATAATTCGACCTGAACTTTAAAGGCTCGAGAAGCATGTGCTTTAAAATCAGAAAGATGTGAGCACTCTTTAAACTGAAGAAGTTCATGCGTGTGGATATCAGATACACTTTGCGCGGTGCAACGGTCAGCGTCCTTTCCGGTACAGGACTGGTTGGGATCGGTGCCGGTGCGGCGCGATTACTCTTAGCCAGTGCCAATTCCTGAGTTTCAAAAATGGAATCGGATCGATCATCCCCTGTGATGGAGGTGGATGAGGCAAGGACACTTAAGCCAAGTGCCAAGTACATGAATCTGCTTATCCTTCGTATGGGGTCCAATTCGTGATTCTCACTCCTATAAACTTTAATGGTATTACCAATTCATTAACCTAAAGATTGTTGTTTGACGATCGTACACTTAAATTTAGGTATATGTAATCTATAATAAGAAAAAGTAAGTGCCTATGTCAAATCCAGGGACCGGATAGGAGTCAACTTACACGTTTGAGAAAGCCTTTACAAAACTATGGCTTGGGGCCTAGACTTGTATATATAGCGGTAGTATTTCACTAACACGAACACTGCGGGAGAGGGATTGATGAGGATGCGGCGCTTGAAGCAATGGATGGAACGTGTTAATTCCATCCGCAACCGGATTTTTTTCTCCATCCTTCTGTTTTTGGTCATTCCACTGCTGCTCTCCAATCAGTTCTTGGACAAACCGATGGAGCGTACGGTGGAGCGAAAGATCGGGGAATCTGCACAGAATGCACTCGTTCTTATGACGTTTAACGTTCAGTTGTTTCTTGAGGATATGCTAAAGTCAGCCGTTGATATTACAACGGATGCGGATACCAAAAAGATGCTGAGAGATCCGAATGCGCTTACACACTATGAACGTCTTCGGCTGAATGATGCGAATCTGAATCGTTCGTTCAGTTCTTATTTCTCAAATACTTACGTCACTCTTTTCGATACACATGGTAATTGGTACAGTACACGATATCTTGCGGATAGCTTATACGAGGAGTATACCGGCTCTGAATGGTATCAGAAGATGATAAGCACTCCATATCAAGTTCGCTGGATGTTCAATAATGAGAAGTTTCTATATACCGACAGAGAACCGATTATTTCGCTGGTTAAGACCATTACAGAGATTCAAGACAATGAGAACATCGGGATGATTGTTTTTAGTGTAATGGAAAGCGATTTACGCAAATATTTAAGAGGAATTGAAGGTGACGTGTACCTCGTGGACCGGGAGGGGAATATCGTCTCAAGTCCTCAGAGGGATATGATCGGTAAGAGTGTAGCACATGAATCGTATATGCCGGGGCTTTGGACGAAGAGCAGCGGACAGACCAATGTAGAAAAAGAAGGTCTCAAATATATAGTCAATTTCGATACGGTCGATTTGAACGGTTGGAAGATCGTGCAGCTCGTTCCTTATGATGCGATCTTTAAAGAAATATATGATCTGCGCAAGACCAAAAATTTGATTGTGCTGATGATTTTCGTAGTATTCTCCATAATTACGCTATCAATATCCTATGGCATCTCAAGACCACTTAAACTGCTGAAGAAACGGATGCAGGTCCTCGAAGAGAAGGACTTCCATTCGGTCTTATCTGTTGCAGGACCACAGGAGATCTCATCTCTTATTGAGACTTACAATAAAATGGTCATCAAGATCCGCCAATTACTAAATCGCGTGAAGGATGAGTACCAGCAGAAAGAGGACATGCGGTTTCGTGCGCTGCAGGCCCAGATTAATCCTCACTTCGTTCTTAATACACTGAATAATATTAAATGGATGGCTTACATTCGTAATAACAAAGAAGTAGGGGATATGCTATCTAACTTGGGCGGTATTCTCGAGCAGAGTATCGGGCGGGGAGGCACAATTATTCCGCTGACCCAAGAAATTCAGTATATAGAGAATTATGTTGAACTCATGAAAATGAAATTTAATGAGAAGCTGTCTGTGGAATATGATATTCCCGGAGAGCTTATGAGCCAAGAAGTTATCAAGATTATGCTGCAACCTGTCATAGAGAATAGTCTCATGCACGGGATCGAGCCCATGAATGGGATGGGGAAGATCATAGTTCGAGCAAGACAGGAGGAAGAGAAGTTTATTCTGACTGTCGAAGATAATGGCGTAGGTATTTCTGAAGAGAAGCTTGAAGAACTATACACGAGATTAGCCGCAGGTTCAGAGGAGCTTCCTGAACGAATCGGTATTAAAAATGTGCATGACCGAATTCGGCTTCAGTATGGGCCTGATTTCGGTATCGAAATATTTAGCAAATTGGGTGAAGGGACGACAGTAGCATTTGTACTGCCGATTAAACAGATGGAGGAAGGGATTAACGATGACCTTAAAGGTAATGCTAGCGGATGATGAATTACTTGTACGCTTAGGGATTAAATCGTTAATCGAGTGGGAGAAGCATGGTTTCTCTTTCATTGGAGACGCACCGGATGGTGAAAAGGCCCTTGAACTTATGGAACAGGAAGCACCAGATATATTGCTTACGGACATTATCATGCCCAGAATGGACGGCCTTGAGCTTATTGAGACAGCTAAGAGATATTATCCAGATACCCTTTTTATCGTGCTCAGCAGTCATAATGAATTCGATTATGTTCGTAAGGCCATGAAGATGGGTGTGGAGGATTATATTTTGAAGGCATCTTTAAAGCCGGCAGAGCTACTTCAAATCTTAATGGAGGCTTCCAGAAAAATTGCGAAACGGAAAGAGCATCATCCACTTGATCTTGTGTCAAAAGGGCAAGAGGGCTCCAAGAGGGATGCGATAACCGCTGCACTAAGCAGACGTATAAGAAAGGAGCAGCAGGCTATCTCTGAGGGGTCAGATGTAGCTGATCTTGGTGACGAGGTGCTAAGTAACAGTATTTTGATGATCTTGCAGCCGCAGCTGATGCGGGAAGGGGTGCAGGAATCCTCAGCTATGAAGATGCTCGTGCACCTGTTTCAATCCGAACTCGGAGAGTCGCTATTATGTAACCCTGTAGAGACGGCCCAAAGAGAGATTGTACTACTGCTGTTGGAGCATCAAGGAGAACCATCTGATCATGGATCTTTTGCAGAACAACTCATGGGTGCCTCTAGCCGAATGCTTGGTATCGCGCTAAGTGTCGGAATAAGTGGACCTATTCACAACTGGAGTGAAGTGGACAAGGCATACAAACAAGCTCACGACATGCTAAATGACAGTAGAATTAAAGAAACCGCAAGGGAAGACATTAATCGTCTGCTGGAGTATATGAAGGAACATTTTGATACCGACATTTCGCTGAAGAAGGCAGCGGATTACATTAATATGAGCGAGAGTTATTTGAGCTATGTTTTCAAAAAAGAAACCGGAACCGGCTTCACAGACTATCTGAACATGCTTCGGGTAGATAAGGCTGCTCATATCTTGATCAATTCTCAGATGCCGATCTATGAGATCGCTCTACAAGTTGGATACGAGAATATCAACTACTTCGGCCGTATATTCAAAAAAATAAAGGGCGTAAGTCCGCAGCGTTACCGATCTCAATTTAAGTGATATACAGGAAGACTAGGAAGGCTGTCTCCTTCTCAGAACAAGAAAAAGAAGCTGTATTAAGTAGATGTCTTTACTAAATACAGCTTTTTCTGTGGACGAATATAAAAATAGTGAATAAGTAGACACAAAATTGTGAATATGAATGCGCTATCAAATAATTGTGAATAAAGTTCGTAATTCCGTTCCTGTCGTATGTTCACAGCAGAGCCTATACTCTATGTAAGCCCTTACAATGGATAAGGAGTAAAAGAGATAGCTATGAAGAAGGGGAGCGCAACACAATGGGAAAACATGATTTGAACAAGTTCAGAGGTGTCATTGTTGCTTTCTACGGTTGTTATGACAGTCAGGGAGAGATAGATCCACAAGCTGTCCGTGAGTTAGCCCGGTATTACAAAAACGCTGGTGTGAAGGGACTTTACGTCGGAGGTAGCAGCGGCGAAGGAATGCTTCAATCCACAGCAGAACGCAAATTAGTACTTGAAACAGTTATGGAAGAAGTCGGCGGAGAAATGACGATCATAGCTCATGTTGGAGCACCGTCTACTCGTGAAAGTGTGGAGCTAGCCGTTCATGCAGAGTCTGTACATGCGGATGCTGTTTCAGCGGTCCCTTCGATATATTACAGACTATCTCCAGATAGTGTAGAGCGTCACTGGAGAGCGATGATTGACAGTACGACATTACCTTTTATTATTTATCATATTCCACAATTAACAGGCTTCCATCTATCCACGGGTATGCTGAAGAAGTTGTCTGCGCACGAAAATGTAATCGGTGTCAAAATATCTTCGGAAAGCACGTATGAATTGCAACAGTTCAAGGCAGCAGGGGGTTCAGACTTCCTTGTACTCAACGGACCGGATGAGCAGTATCTTGCAGGACGGAGCATTGGAGCCGATGGCGGTATTGGTGGAACGTATGGAGTCATGCCGGAGCTATTCCTGACACTTGAGAAGTGTATTGTAGACGGGAACCTTGAATTAGCAAGAGAATGGCAAGGGAAGATTAACGAAATCATAACGGAACTACTTAAGTTCCCATCTCTATACGGCGGATGTAAAGCCATTCTGAAACTTCGTGGTTTGGATATCGGTGAGCCGAGGCTTCCACTGCTTCCAGTTACATATCAGGACCAGGATGCAGTGATGCAGCTTCATCATAAATTGAATGCTTATATCGAAGAGGCTAAATCTTTACTCGGTTCATAAGGAGAGGACAAGGGTCATGATCGTAGGACACAAGGACCACTGGGAATCAGAGCGAGCATATGCCCATCCGGTCATTCGTCAAGCCATTGACTATTTGGTAGCGACGGATTTCACGGAGCTTGTCACCGGACAGTATCCGATTCGGGGCAAGGATATGTTTGCTAGAGTAATCGAGCTGACGACAAAGGTAAAGCATGAACAACTCGCTGAGAAGCACGAGCAATTCTTCGACATTCATTATTTAATTGAAGGAGAAGAGCGTATCGGTTGGAGCATTCAGGATGATAAGCTTGTCCCAACTGAGCCTTATAATCCAGAGCATGATGCAGCGCTTTATGGTGATATCCCTGCAGAGATGCAGGTCGATCTTACCCCGGGCATGTATATGGTGTTATTCCCAGAGGATATTCATAGGCCAGGGCTTACGGCTCAAGATCCGGGAACGGTACGCAAGGTTGTGGTGAAGATCAATACAGACTTATTTCAATCATCTTAAAAATATTAAAGGGGGCTTATTGCATGTTTAAAAAACGCTTTCTGGCTATGTTTACGGCATCCGTTATGATGCTTACCTTGCTTGCGGGCTGTGGCGGCAAAGACGCAGGTACAAGCGGGGGAACAGATAAAGCAGCAGGGAATGGAAAAGAAAATGTTGAGATTTCCTTGTGGCTGACTCCACAGTGGAAGGGCGTATATGGGGCTTCAGAGGAAAATGCGGATTATGACAGCTTCTTTAAAGCAGCTGCTGATAAATTTGCTAAGCAATATGACAAATACAACGTGAAGGTGAACGTTCAGGTTATTGCTGGTGATCAGCGGGATGAGCTGTTGAATGTCAATTTGAATGGTGGAACACCACCAGATATTTTCTTTGAAAGCGTATTTGCTATGGGAGACTTCGCTCACCGCGGGGCGCTTGTGCCTCTGAATGACATCATCGATGATGAATCGAAGAAAGACATCGCTCAGAACTACTGGGATAACGTAACATTCGGAGACAATATCTATTTCTATCCGTTCTCCCATAACCCAGGCACACTGGCTTATAACGCAGATATGTTCAAGGCAGCAGGGCTTGAGAAATTCGTTGGTGGAGATACCGAGATTAAAACTTGGACACTTAGCGAATATGAAGAAATTTTGGATGGTCTGAAAAATAACCTTGAAGCAAAATACCCAGGCGCTCGCCCAATGGCGCTGTATGGTCTGAATAACCAAGGCGATACATGGAACCTAGCTTACCTGCGTATGTTCGGTAATAAGTTCTTTGATGATGAAGGCAACATTGTTGTCGATGATGCGAATGGTGTTAAAGCAGCAGAATGGCTCAAGAAAATCTACACAGGTGGATACACAAATCCAGGTGCGGAATCTGTATCCTCTAATGATGCGAATGCGATGTTCCAGAACCAGAAGCTCGCGATCAGCTTTACGAACGCCGTACTTTATAACAATGCTAAAGCTGACATGGAAAGTGGAAAAGCACCGAAATTTGATATTCGCCTAGCTAATATTCCTTCCGAGAGTGGAGACCCATTGTCCTTCACCTATGTTGTTGGATCCAATGTATTTAACACAGGTAATGAGAAGAGAACAGAGGTTGCTAAAGATTTTGTGAAGTTCTATTCTACCGATCCTGAGCTTGTTAAAGCTTCGAAGAACAGTATTCCAGTAAGAAGCTCGGTTGCAGAAGAGTTGAAAGGCGAATTCCCACTCTTTGCTGCTTATGATGCGAACTCAAAGTACTTGTTCAACTTCACGGGTAACGTACCAGGTTACAGCCAGCTTCGTCAGGTGTTATACCCTGAACTTCAAGCGATCTACATTGGGGAGAAAGACCCTGCACAAGCTATTAAAGATTATCAGACTCAAGGTAATACGGTGATTCAAAAGGCGAAGGAAAGCTCCACGGTGTACAAATAAAATTTCGCCTATACCGACAAATTGATTCGGCTATTCTGGGACCGGGTCCTCCCCGGCCCTAGACCTGCTGAATAAGAAAGGTAAAGGATATCCATGAAACTACGCCATCAACAATTAAGAGAAAACATAACGGGTTATCTGTTTATTCTGCCTCAGTTCCTTCTCTTTCTCCTCTTTGCTGTATATCCAATCCTCGAAGGGATTAGGCTGAGCCTGTACCGGGTGGATTATCAGAACGAAACCTTTGTCGGTCTGAGTAACTATGCGACGTTATTTCAGGATCCTGTATTTTTTAAATCGATAGTCAATACGGTTATCTTTGTTATCTTTATCGTTCTACTAACAGTTCTATTCTCTATCTTTGTTGCCTCATCCATCTTTGATAAGAATGCTAGATACGTTTCCTTTATCCGGGGAAGCTATTACATCCCGGTTATGGTATCTATGGTCGTGATGAGTATGGTATGGAGCTTTCTGCTTAACCCGGCCAATGGTCTAATCTCCTATTTAACGAGTGAGCTTGGCCAAGGCAATATCAATTTACTTGGTAACAAAAAGACAGTGCTACCGGTTATCATCTTCGTCACTTTTGCGACCAACGTCGGTCAGGCCATTATCCTATACATTGCTGCCATGATCGGAGTTCCAAAGGATTTGTTCGAAGCTGCCGAAGTGGATGGCGCAAGCCGGTTAAATGTTATTTTCAAGATTCTAATTCCACTCGTTAAACCAACAACCATTTATATCACGATTATTAATATTATTGCGGTACTGAAAATTTTCGTCGTCATTCAACTGTTAACCGGCGGAGGACCGAACAATGCCTCAGTAACCATGATGTACTATCTCTACAACAATGCGTTTAAATACAACCAGATCGGTGTAGCTTCCGCAGTAGGGGTTATTATGTTCATCATCACACTGTTATTGTCCATTCCGCAGTTGAGAGCGATGTTCAAGGATAAGTGAGGGATCTACCATGCAGCTAATGAAAACCAGGAAGAAGCGGGAAAAGTTCGATGTGGTTGCGAATGTAGTCGTTATTTTCTTTGCGATCCTTAACCTGTTCCCTCTGTATTGGTTATTTACAAGTTCACTTAAGAACAGTTCTGATGTGCTCAAAATGCCACCAGACTGGTGGCCTGCCACGATCACTTTCTCCAACTATACAGAGGTGTTTCAAAGTCAGCCTGCACTTCGCTGGACCTTTAACAGCTTGTTCGTAGCAGGAGTAACCACTGTGTTCGTTGTCGTTGCGAGCTCTATGGCCGCATATGCTTTCTCTAAACTAAGATTTAAGGGAAGAAATGTACTCTTTATCGTCTTTATCTCAAGTCTCATGGTTCCGAAGGAAGTCATGATTGTGCCGTTGTTCCGTATTTCTCAGGACCTTGGACTTGTGAATAATCTCTTCGGTATGATCTGGCCTAACGTGGCCGCAGCCTTTGGTGTATTCTTGCTAAAAGGATTCTTCGACTCTGCTCCAGATGCCTTGAGAGAAGCATCCCGGATTGATGGGGCAGGCGAAGTTAGAACGTTCCTCCAAATCATGCTTCCGATTGTGAAGCCAGGGATCGGTGCGTTGTTCATTCTGAACTTCGTTCAGGTGTGGAACGACTACCTGTGGCAGCTCGTCATTGGTCAAGATAAGAATATGAAGACACTGATGGTCGGGGTTGCAACGCTGATGCAGGATCTTAATCCGAACTTTGCTTACAAAATGGCAGGAGCTACGGTTGCTGCGATCCCAATGCTACTCATCTTCATCTTGTTCCAGAGATATTTCACAAGCGGTATTACGATTGGCGCCGTTAAGGAATAGTACTAAATCAAAGCGATAAGGAATCAGAACAAAACAAAGGGGCATCTCCGAAGGACTGTAAGTCCTGTAGAGATGCCCCTTGCTTATTCATTTTGGTGTATGTTCAGGCAACTGTCTTAAGTAGCTGTCTGAGAGGTGAAGAAGTCGAAGCGCGCGATTGAATTCATCTTTGGATGCTTCAAGTTCTTTTTCGGTTTTGCCTGGCAGCGTGTACTGTTTACCGTCATCAAACGCATTACCGGGGATAAACAAGGTTGTATTGTTAATGAATGTACCGGATGGCAGGTAGTAGCGCTCAGGCAATAGATTTGTATCTTTCTGGTTCAGTAAATCTTGTCCGAAGTGAAGCTGATCATTCATCGAAACTCCTGTTAAATTCGCAATGGTAGGTAAGATATCTACTTGACCGCCAACTTGCTCCATCACTTTCGGTTCGATGTATCCTTCGCCGTGTATCATCATTGGGATATTGATCATATCTGAGGATACGTATTCGCGTCCGTATATTTCTTTCATTAGTTCTTTATCGTCATTGTCCAGCGAGTAGATAGGTAGACCTTGATGATCGCCGTATACGATGACAAGACTGTTGTCCCATATGCCGTCTTTCTTCAACTGATCGATGAATAGGCCCAGGGCATAGTCAGCATAATTCTGCGAACGGATATAATCGCCTACAAAAGTGCCTTCATAGCGTTCAGGTAGCGTCATCTTATATTTCTCTTCCGGAATAGTATACGGATGATGAGCTGTCATGGAGAGAATATGAGCATAGAACGGATTACCAGAGTCGCTCATCTTCTTCAACTGTTCTGCGGTTTTTGAATACAGTACTTCATCAGATGCTCCGAAGAACACTTTATCGGTCTCACCAAAGAAGGACTTATCATAATATTGATCGAACCCTAGCCCTTTATAGAGCTCTCCGCGATTCCAAAATTCCACGACATTCGTATGGAACGTAGCGGACTGGTAACCGTCTTTTTTGAGCAGTTTAGCCAAGCTTGGGAGCTGTTTATCTGCATAGTGCTGTGTAGCTGCTCCGCGTGGCGGGATGTAGAAAGAAGTATTTACGACAAACTCAGCATCCGATGTATTCCCTTGACCAACATTTTGGAAGAAGTTCGGGAAGTACAGGCTCTCACGAGCAAGCTTATTCATCACGGGTGTAACTTCTTTACCATCAAGCTTCAGTCCAATAAGGAATTTCTGGAATGATTCCATCTGAATCATAATGACATTCTTGCCTTTGGCATCACCTTGGTATGCAGCTGAAGTTACAGGAGAAATGCCTTTTAATTTGTCGACCTCTTTTTGGTTAATGGACTTCGCATCGACTAGTTCGGTGTTGTCCTGTTGAAAGATCGTATAAGCTTCGTAATTGAGAATACCCATCTCTTGAGCCCTAACAATCTCATTCATAATGCTCCGATTGGGCATAATCTGAATCAGGCACAGCATGAGTGAAATGACGAATACGCTGGAAGCGAGCGCTCGTTTTTCTTTCTTGGAATGTTTCTGTTTCCAGACCTTAACCTTGTCACTTCTCCACAGGAGCACGAACAATACGATAATATCTGCGAAGATTAGCAAATAATAAGGATCCATCAGAGAGAAAACACTGTTACTAACTGCGGTTACTTGGTTAACCTGTTCCAGGGCATGGTAGTTTACCATGACACCATAATATTTATAGTACATAATGGCTGCAAAAAATATGGCGGTAAGCAGTAAGTTAACGGTCATATAGGCCGCCATTTTACGTTTGGAAGCAAACCATTCAATCAAGCTGAATACAAGCCAGATGAAGGGAATTTCGGTAATGAGGGGCATCCATGGAAGGACATCATCGAAGATGACCATCCAAGCCAGATAGCTCTTCAGCAGCATAATAATAGAGAAGAATATAAATGGTTTCGTAATCGTTAAACGAAACCGATTCGTTGCGAACACCAGTACCGCCTTCCTTTCATGTCGCGCGGGAGGAGCGAGTAGCGCACCAGCCCTTACGCTATATTAGTATTATTTTTAATAGAAAAGTTGATCAAAGTAATTATGCGCCCTACAACCTATGGTTGTCAAAGAGACAAGAAACCCATTTCCAATTTCGTATAACAAGCAGAAAACAAACTCATAACGAACGTAAAAAAACCGGCTACGTGGATAGCCGGTGGAGGAAACAATTTTAGAAAATGAAGGACATCAGAATCGGTGCTGCACAAAGCGTGAACAATGCGGCAACGATCATCGAAATACTTGAAATGGTGCCTGACAGCGAACTAAACTCGAATGCTTTGGAAGTTCCTGTACCGTGGGCACTTGTGCCAAACAATATTCCGCGGGCGATATCACCCTTAATCCTGAATACCTTCATCACAAGCGGGCCGATCATGGAGCCCAGTATGCCTGTCATAATAACAAAGACTGCTGTCATGTTGGGCACACCACCAATAACTTGAGAGACATTCATGGCGATTGGCGTTGTAATGGATCTAGGCACAAGGCTAGTCGTCAGTGAGCTGCTCAGATGTAGCCATTTCGCAAGAAAAGCTGACGATATAATCGCCATAACCGATCCAGATACGACACTGACCATAATCTCGGTAGCATGTTTTTTAAGTGTCTGAAAATTCTTATATAAAGGTACGGCGAACGCAATTGTGGCGGGCTGAAGTAATTTACTTAGCCATCCGGCGCCTTCGTTGTAAGCCTCATAGGAAACGCCTGTCTGTGTCAGAATAATGATAATGATGACCGGAGTAATCAGGAGCGGCGATAAATATACTCTCGATCTTCGTTGATATAACTTTTTAGTGGCCCAATAAATGATAGCCGTGAGAGGGAGGCCAAATAGTGCAAGCCAGGATAAACTCATGAGGTCTTCCGCTCCTTTCTTTTGGATATCAGTGTGGCCATTAATCCGGAGCTGACCATAACCGTTATGGTGCTGAACAATACGACCACCATTATTTGAATTCCGTCGCTTTCAAACAGCGGAAAGTATTTCATAACGCCAACTGCAGCTGGAATGAAGAATAATAAGAGTTCAGCGAGCAGCCAGTTTGCCCCTAGCTCAATCCACTCCAAGCGTAGGACTTTGGTTTCAAGCAAGATAAATACGAGAACGATGCCTAATATACTTCCGGGAATGCCCAAATGAAGCCACCCGGCTAACTTGTCCATCAATATCGATATCAGCATGAAACCGGCCACTTGGAGACTTCCCTTAATCAATTGTTTCATGACCGGTCTCTCCTTTCATTGTTAATGAAAATTTTACAGTAATTATTTTCATAGGTAAAATGAATATATTGAATCGATAGCATTCCAAAAAGCTATAGTTTAATTATAGGAGGCTGGCTCGTGGATATTCGGCATTTGCAGTATTTTTTGGAGGTAGCGCGACTTCGAAGTTTTACGAAGGCAGCGGAGGCTTTATACATTACACAGCCAACCATTAGTAAGACGATTCGGAATATGGAAGATGAATGGGGGGTTACGCTTTTTCATCGCCAAGGCAAACGTACAGAACTGACCGATGCAGGTAGAATCATGTATCAACAGGCTCAGCAAATGGTGGAATCCTTTCAGCGAGTATCAGACGAGCTAGAGGATCTGATGAATCTGAAGCGAGGTCATTTGCGAATTGGGCTGCCTCCGATGATTGGATCGAGTTTTTTTCCCGAAGTCATTGGGCAGTTTCATCATAAATATCCGCAGATTACGATCCAGCTAGTTGAGGATGGCGCGAAGAAGGTAGAGGCTGATGTAGAGAGTGGACAGACGGACATTGGTGTCGCTGTGCTGCCGGTGAATGAGGAAGTATTCCATTACTATTCATTCATAGAAGAGAATCTCTTATTGCTTCTTCATCCATCTCACCGATTCGCAAGGCGAGAGTCTGTATCACTATCTGAACTGTCAGGGGAATCGTTCGTGTTGTTCCGAGAGGATTTTACCTTGCATGATCGCATCATTCGAGAATGTGTAAGTGCTGGATTTGAGCCCCGTGTCGTATATGAAAGCTCTCAGTGGGATTTGATTAGTGGGATGGTTGCTGCAAATCTGGGTATCGCACTTCTTCCGGAAACAATCTGTAGAGAGATTGATGCTTCACGAGTGACCATAATTCCCTTGGATAACCCATCCATACCTTGGCAGCTCGGAATGATCTGGCGTAAAGACCGTTACTTATCCTTCGCTGCTAGAGAATGGATTACCTTTACACGCTCTATTCTTGGTGAGAGTAATGAATAGCTATCTTGCTACATGATGTCCAATATGAAATGATCATACATTTCGAGGTGGAGGACATAATATTCATAGTAGTAAGCATGTGCATTTCAAGTAGATGCAGTTAAAGGAGATGAATGAATGAGCGAGCGGGAGAATACAGGCAGCGGCCCTGAAATGGATCGGCAGGGAGAAAATTACGCCCAGAATGTAGGAGAGACGGAGGATGAGCTTACACTTACGGATCGTCAAGGACATCCCATTCATGATAATCAAAATGTGCGGACGGTAGGTAATCGTGGTCCAACAACGCTAGAGAACTACCACTTTCTAGAGAAAATCACACACTTTGACCGTGAACGTATACCGGAGCGTGTCGTTCATGCGCGGGGTGCGGGTGCTCATGGTTATTTCGAAGCCTATGGTAAAGCCGGTGATGAACCTGCCTCTAAGTATACCCGGGCTAAACTGCTACAGACGCCGGGCAAGCGTACTCCGGTGTTCGTCCGTTTCTCCACTGTAGTTCATGGTAGCGGATCTCCAGAAACGCTTCGCGACCCACGTGGCTTTGCCGTGAAGTTTTATACCGAGGATGGCAACTGGGATCTGGTGGGTAATAATCTGAAGATCTTTTTTATTCGAGATCCTCTTAAATTTCCAGATATGGTTCATGCGTTCAAGCCTGACCCCGTTTCGAATGTCCCTGGACCTGTGGGCATGTTTGATTTTGTCTCCCGAACGCCAGAAGCAACACACATGATTACATTCTTGTTCTCTCCTTGGGGAATACCAGCGAACTATCGTCAAATGCAAGGCTCCGGTGTAAATACATACAAATGGGTAAACGTGGAAGGAACCGGTGTGTTAGTGAAGTATCACTGGGAGCCACTTCAGCAGGGCATCAAGAACTTGACGCAGAAGGAAGCTAGTGAGATTCAGGGACTGAACGATAGTCATGCTACACAAGATTTATATGAAGCGATTGAACGTGGCGATTATCCGGAGTGGGAGCTATGTGTTCAGATCATGAGTGATGATGATCATCCTGAACTTGAGTTCGATCCACTGGATCCAACGAAGCTGTGGCCAGAAGAGCAGTTCCCGTTTCTAAAAGTAGGCAAGATGGTACTTAATCGTAATCCGGAAAACTATTACAACGAGGTGGAGCAAGCTGCATTTGGTACAGGAGTGCTTGTCGATGGACTCGATTTCTCAGATGATAAGCTGCTTCAAGGCCGAACGTTCTCTTACTCGGATACTCAGCGTCACCGGGTTGGTACGAATTATTTACAGCTTCCGATCAATGCCCCTAAGAAAAGAGTAGCTACCAACCAGCGCGGAGGGCAGATGCAGTATTATGTAGATAAAGCGCCATCTCAGAGCCCGCATGTAGATTATGAGCCGTCCATGACAGACGGTCTGAAGGAGGCGCATCAACCGGCTAAGCCGCATGAGCCTCACTATCATGCGAATCTGGTGCGTGAGAAAATCGATCGCACGCTTGATTTCAAGCAGGCTGGGGATACGTACCGAGCATTTGAAGATTGGGAGCGGGATGAGCTTATCCGTAATCTGTCAGGTGCTCTGGTCCAGTGTGATGCCCGTATTCAGGAGCAGATGATTGCGTACTTTACGAGTGCGGATCAAGATTATGGACACCGAGTAAGAGAAGGAATCGAGCAGATGAAGAAGAATCGCGGTGGGGATGCTGTGCAGAGCGAGCGCGAAGAAGCTGTGCAAGATGCTGAACGAAAAGGCCACGAGGCCGATCCGTATTAATAGCGATGTAAAAAAAGTGCCGCCCGAAGATACGATGGCTGGGCGGCACTTTCTTTTTGCTGATTGATGAGTTGTAATGCTACTATATTCAAAGGTACATATGCTTTGTAATTTAATAGAAAGTGGTGATCGTAAGATGACGATACAAGTGGGGATTATCGGTTACGGATTATCCGGATCAACCTTTCACGCACCTCTTCTTACAAGTATACCGGACTATCAAATACATACTGTAGTGTCTTCCAATCCGGATAAAGTGAAGAAGGATCTTCCTCACACGAAGGTGATAAGCCATGTGGAAGAGCTGCTCCAAGACGATGAGATTGAAGTTGTTATCGTAACAAGCCCTAATGCAACCCATTACGAGTATGCCAAGAGAGCTATTGAATTTGGTAAGCATGTGGTTGTGGAGAAGCCTTTTACAGTAACCTCGGAGGAAGCGGATATTTTGATCCGACTAGCTCGGGAAAAAGGAGTTCTGTTAACCGTCTATCATAATCGCCGCTGGGACAACGATTTTCTCACGGTACGCAATTTGCTGGAGACCAAAGCACTTGGAAACTTATCGGTTTATCAGGTGCATTTCAATCGTTACCGTCCAAAGGTTCAGCACCGATGGAAGGAACAGGAGGGCCCCGGAGCAGGGGAGCTGTACAACTTAGGCTCACATCTAATTGACCAAGCTTTATTTTTGTTCGGTAAGCCGAAAACTGTATGGGCAGATATGCGTGCTGAACGGGAAGGCTCTGAGGTGGTCGATTACTTCCATATCGTGTTCAGTTATGAGAAGCACCGAGTCATCCTACATTCCGGTTCTTTGGTACGGCAGGCTGGACCAAAGTTTGAGCTTCACGGCGATAAAGGAAGCTTTCTAAAATACGGTCAAGATCCACAAGAATCGCAGTTGAAGCAAGGAATGCACCCGGGTGATATCGGCTGGGGGGAAGATCAGCCGGATCAGTATGGTGAGCTGGCCACAGAACTGAGCGGGCTAGCTGTACAAGGTGAGATCGAGACCTTACCGGGCAGATATCAGGCATTCTATCAGGGGCTTGCTGAAGCTATTCGGGAAGGGGCTGCAGTTCCCGTGAAACCGGAAGATGCGCGAGACACCATTCGTATGATCGAGTATGCGATGGAAAGCCATCGTACAGGGGCTACAATCACCGTAACTTAAAACGACACATAAGTTTTCTTCATTCGTGGGATAGTATGCTATATTGCCCTGTCATCGATTCCGGTTGGCAGGAGATTTGACTAAATCACGGAGAAGGAGATTTGAGCATGAATAAACGCAGCGTCCTTCGTGTGACGTCTATGATTTCGCTATGTATGATATTAGTGCTGGGGTTTTCCGGCTCGACTTGGGCGAATGGCAGCGTTCCTTTCCATTTCGGATTCAAACGAAGTGTGAACGGCAAGCTTCCATCCATTGATGAGGAAGGATTTAAGGAACTCCTCAAGAAGCATGGTGCCATCTTCATGGGCGATTCCGCGAAGAAAGAATTGTATATGACGTTCGATAACGGATATGAGAATGGATTCACCGCAGGTATTCTGGATACGCTTAAAGCGAAGAAAGTACCTGCAACCTTTTTTGTTACCGGTCATTATGTGAAGACCCAGACCGAGCTGCTCAAGCGAATGACTGCAGAAGGGCATATTATAGGGAATCATTCTTGGAGCCATCCCGATGTATCCACGATTTCAGCGGAGAAACTGACAGAAGAACTCAATCGTGTAAAGACTGAGGTAGCGAGCGTAACAGGCCAGAAGGAGATGAAGTATCTTCGGACGCCAAGGGGAATATTTAATGAGCGCTCTTTGGCTGTAAGTAAGGATCTTGGATATACGAACGTATTCTGGTCACTTGCTTATAAAGATTGGGATGTGAATGCCCAGCGCGGTTCACAGTATGCATATGAGAAAGTGACAGCCCAGCTTCATCCGGGTGCCGTTATGCTCCTGCACTCCATTTCCCGAGATAATGCGGAAGCGTTAGGCCGTATCATTGACGAAGCTAGGAAGCAGGGCTATGAGTTCAAGAGCTTGGATGAGATGGGGACACGGGCGCCGTAGAGATTTGAATTTATATACAGGCGAGCAGATACATGGCTACTCGGGAGCCGTGTATCTGCTCGCTTTTTTTATACTGTGTCAGAGTTTATTTTTTGCAGATAGAGAGTTTGATGCTAATACCTGGAAAAGGGATGTTTGGTATAATACAGACCAGAAGTTTCTGTTCAAAAAAGGAGATCGCGTATGTCTCATACCATTCAAATATCCGTAAGACCGCTTGTGGAATATGTATTTCGCAGCGGAAGTATTACCTCTGGCTTTCGGACAGCGACCACTCTTTCCGAAGGAACGAGAGCGCATCAGCAGGTTCAGCGTGAATACGGTGAACAAGATCAGAAGGAGGTCCATCTTGAGGCGGAAATTCCTTTTAAGGATCTCATATTTGCCGTAGAAGGACGCTGCGATGGATTAATCATTGGAGACGGAAATGGTCCGGTGATGATTGATGAGATTAAGTCCACGTCGGGCAACTTGGACGAGATCCATGAGGATACGTATCCAGTCCACTGGGCTCAGGCTCAAATGTATGCTTACATGTATGCTAAGCTACACAGCGCCAAGGAGATGTCGGTTCAGTTGACGTACTTTCAGATACCAGCTGGAGATATGAAACGATTTAAGCGAACCTTTAGCTATGAAGAACTAGAGCAGTTCGTGCAAGAAGTAGTAGCTGCTTATGCGCCCTATGCATACCTGCTTCGGGATCATGCACGGCAGAGGGATATGAGCATCAAAGAGCTGGCATTCCCATTCCCCGCATACCGCGCAGGCCAGCGCAAACTGATGGGTGCTGTCTATAAAACCATTGGCGAAAGTAGACGCTTATTCGCCAAGGCGCCGACCGGCATAGGAAAGACCATCTCAACGCTGTTTCCTACGATTAAAGCGATGGGTGAAGGAACGGTGCAGCGGATTTATTATTTAACAGCCAAGACGATCACACGTACGGCAGCAGAGGAAGCGGTGGCATTGATGGAGTCGGGGGGACTACATATGCATACCGTAACTTTAACGGCAAAAGATAAGATTTGCTTCGGTGAGGAAGAAGGATGCGGACAGGATTCTTGCATATTTTCCGAAGGTTACTATGATCGGATCAACGGGGCGATTCTGGATCTCTTAGAGAATGAAACAACCATGACCCGCCCGGTTATAGAAGCCTATGCTCGAAAGCATCAGGTCTGTCCGTTCGAATTCTCACTGGATGCCGCATATGCTGCAGATGCTGTGATCTGTGATTACAATTATGTGTATGATCCACGGGTATCATTCAAACGATTACCAGAGGAAGTGAAGAAGCGCAGCGTGGTTCTGGTCGATGAGGCGCATAACTTAGTTGACCGGGCGCGGAGTATGTTCTCTGCGGAGCTTAGAAAATCGATGTTTCTGAACATACAGCGGGCTTATAAAGAGGCCAACCCTGGACTATATCAGGCAACCAAAAAGGTGAATAACCGTTTTATCATATTCCGTAAGGTTAGCGGTGAGGAAGAGCGGATTGTCGGGACCCATCAGCCCGAATTGATGGATGAACTGCTTGAAGAATTCGTCATGCATGCTGAGGCGGAGCTCGTAACCGGTAAAAGCGGCGATGAAGTAGATGAACTACTGGAGTGTTATTTTGCAGCACAGGCTTATCTGCGAATTTCCAAACTGTACGATGAGCGGTTCGTGACTTATGCCGAGATGGAAGGTAATGAGGTATTTCTGAAGCTATTTTGCCTCGATCCTTCCTATTTACTACAGCAAGCAGGGAAGAATTATCGCAGTACTGTGCTGTTCTCTGCGACCTTAACTCCACTGATGTATTACAGAGATATGCTCGGGGCGGAGGAAGATGACTATAGTCTCTCGATTCCATCTCCCTTCTCCCATGAACAGCTAGATGTTCGCTTGATGCCCGTGTCTACTCGGTACAAGGATAGGGACCGCAGCAAGGATGTGATTGTTGATATGCTGGACAAACTAGTTAAAGAACACCCTGTGAATACCTTGATATTCCTACCCTCATATCCTTATATGCAGGCTATATACGATGCATTTATCAAGCTTAACCCTGAACTTCAAACACAGGTTCAGGGCCACGCGATGCGTGAGGAGGAGCGGGAGCTGTTCCTAAGCTCTTATCAAGCCAATGCAGAGGTGCCGTTGATTGGTTTTGCTGTGATGGGTGGTATTTTCTCAGAAGGGATTGACCTGAAGGGGGCGCGTCTAGAAAGCGTTGTTGTGGTTGGCGTGGGATTACCTCAGTTGTCGTTCGAGAATGATATTATTAAGGATTATTTCGACCGAAATGAGAAGAATGGATATGATTATGCCTACGTCTACCCTGGTATGAATAAGGTGCTTCAGGCAGGTGGCCGTCTGATTCGATCTGAAGAGGATCGAGGGACACTTGTACTAGTGGACGACCGATTCCAGAATCGGCCTTATCATTTACTATTGCCAGAGGAATGGCGGAACTATAAGCGTATATAGGATTAGGCGAATGATGATTTGTGGTGGTAATTGTTGACATGTCAGATTGCCACCCATATAATACGAATATACTTTTGATAACAAGGAGGCTGATGACAATGAAAAAGCAGATGAAGCGAGTTTACGTTGGCGTCGGTCTCTACGGACGGGTAAGATAAGTTGTTTTTAACATGAACTCATGATGATGAGATGATGTATAGGAACAACGGACCGCAGGAGACCATTTATGGTTTCTTGCGGTTTTTTTATGTCTAAGCACGCCCCCTTGTCCTACGGTGACAAGATTCATGAGGGCTATTCCTGTTAGACGTAGCAAACCGCAGATTATTTTCTGTGGTTTTTTTTGTGCCCGAAATATACCAAATCATAAAGGGGTTATCCGAATTGAATAATGAGCAGAACAATTTAAAGAAATATGGCTGGAATGCACACTGGCAAGAAATGATGGACAAACTAAAGGATCCACAGAAGCAGCTTGTACCCGCGCGGGTTACAGCACAGTTCTCGAAACAATACCGGATTGTAACTGAATCGGGAGAGAGAATCGCGATGGTGACTGGAAAATATGAGTATGAGGCTACAAGTCGTGCAGACTTCCCTGCGGTTGGGGATTGGCTGCTGGTAGAACTATTAGAGGGGGAGCCGAGAGCAGTTATTCATTGCCTGCTACCACGGGCTAAAGCGATGACACGAAAAGAGGCAGGAAGTATACCTGATGAGCAGGTTATTGCTGCCAATACGGACACTATTTTTATAGTGAATGCACTGAACCATGATTTTAATATTCGCAAAATCGAGCGGTACCTTATCGCCGTATGGGAGAGTGGGGCACAGCCTGTCGTGCTACTTACTAAGGCTGATCTGTGCGATGACCCTGAAGCGTACATGACGAAAGTTATCGATTCTGCTCCTGGCGTGCCTGTTCACGCAGTAAGCTCCTTACAAGACCAAGGGAGAGAAGCGATAGCTCCGTATCTTGTGCCGGGTTCTACCGTAGCGATTACCGGCTCATCTGGTGCTGGCAAGTCTACATTGCTGAATTGGCTATCCGGCCAAGATTTGCAGCGGGTACAGGGAATCCGTGAAGAGGATGCGAGGGGGAGACACACCACCACCCACCGAGAGCTGTTTATACTACCAGAAGGTGCGATTATGGTTGATACTCCGGGGATGAGAGAGCTTAAATTATGGGATGCGACGGGGGGCTGGGAAGAGACCTTCTCAGAGGTTGAGGAGCTTGCCCGGCAATGTCGGTTCAGTGATTGTCGTCATGAATCCGAAGTCGGTTGTGCGGTACAGCAAGCGCTCCATGCAGGAGTGCTTGATCAAGGTCGATTTAACAACTACAAGAAAACAGAGAAGGAGCTTGCTTATCTTGCGCGCAAGGAAAGGTCTACGTCCAGAAAACAGACGGATCAGTCCCGGGTTCAGGCAACCAAATCACGTCGAGGAAAACATGCAGCCTCGCATCCCTCCTCTGTAGATGAGTATGAGTGAATCTGAAATTTTCGCCTTGACCTAGAAGTGACCTAGAAGCACTGCCCTTGCCAAATCTTGTGCGTTTGACTTTACCCTTTCAAAAGATTTATAGTTAGGTTACCTAATTAATTGGTACACTATCTATTTTTGTCGAAAGAGAGGTGCATCATGTCAGAGACGGATAGACAGCAAGGCTGCGGCTTCGCTGGCGAAGGAAGCTCCTCCAAGGACGGAAGCTTCGGCAGCGAAGCGGCAGGAAGACTCATGCGCAGCTTCAGTCTGTTCAAGAAGAAGAAGAAGGACTGGGAGCAAAGTACGATTTCAGGGTACACGACCGGTGAGATTCGAATTCTGATGACGCTGAAATATAAAGAAAAGTCCGTAGGGGCAGAAGGATTCGAATCGCGTTCTGAGAGTGAACCAAGTCTTAAGGTCTCGGAGATTAGTAATCATATGAAGGTGACTTCACCAACAATTACTCAATTCATTAATGGCCTAGAGGGCAAAGGACTTGTTGAGCGCGTGATGGATAAGAAAGACAGACGTGCAGTCCGTGTTCGCTTAACGGATGAGGGAGAGAGGATTGTTCATCAGGCACACGAGGCATTCAAGGCGAATTTCGAAGGACTGGTCGCATACCTAGGTGAAGAGGACAGTGATCAGTTGGCTAACTTATTAACCAAAGTTTATGAGTATATGAGTGAGAGTGAGATTAAATTATCGCCAGACGAGAAGAAGTAAGGAGATGAAACCATGCTGAAGTTATTTCGGTATATGATGAAGCCGTATTGGTCGGCGGTGTTGCTTGTACTGTTATTCACTTTTTTTCAGGCGTTGTCTGAACTCTATTTGCCTACATTAATGGCGGATATTGTGAACGTCGGTATTGTGAAAGGAGATACGTCTTTTATTTGGCGTGTCGGTGGCTTTATGCTTGCGGTAGCAGCGGGCGGTATGATCTGCTCGATTGCAGCCAGTTATTTGGCATCTAAATCCGCTTCCGGCTTCGGAAAAATTCTTCGTGGACGGGTGTTCTCACATGTTGAGAACTTCACACTGCAGGAATTTGATAAGGTCGGCACGGCGTCCCTAATTACCCGTACCACAAATGACATTACGCAAGTACAGCAAGTGACGATTATGATTCTTCGGATGATGGCTCTTGCACCAATGATGTGTATCGGGGGGATCATCATGGCGGTATCCCGTGATCCGGGCTTGACTGTTGTGCTTGTTGCGGCATTGCCGGTACTTGCGCTGGCTATTTTTATCATCGCTAGAAAGGGAATTCCACTCTTTAAAGCGATCCAGATTAAGATCGATAGCCTGAGCCGTGTTATGCGTGAGGGCTTAACCGGAATCCGGGTTATCCGCTCATTTAACCGTACGGAGCATGAGAAGGCACGTTTTAATGATGCCAATGAAGACTTAACGCAGACGGCGATTAAAGTAAATAAGATTATGGGTGCGATGATGCCTGTCATGATGCTCGTGATGAACTTCGCAACGCTAGCGATCGTCTGGTTCGGCGGACATCGTATTAATGAAGGGCACATGATGGTAGGCGATCTGATGGCATTCCTGCAATACGCTATGATGATCATGTTCTCACTTATCATGGTGTCTGTCATGTTCGTTATGATTCCGCGTGCACAGGCTTCTGCAGTTCGTATTAACGAAGTGCTGGATATGATGCCAGAGATCAAGGACCCTGAAGAGGCACACCAAATATCTGCCAGAAAAGGATACATTGAATTTGATGATGTGACGTTCTACTATCCAGGAGCTGAGGAGCCGGCGGTATCGAATATTTCCTTCTGTGCAGGACCGGGTGAAATTACGGCCATCATTGGGGGTACCGGTTCAGGTAAATCCACCTTAATCAGTCTGATTCCAAGATTCTATGAGGTATCATCAGGGCGAATTTTGGTAGATGACACGGATATACGGGATATGAAACAGGAAGATCTTCGTGCCAAAATTGGATTTGTTCCACAAAAAGCACTTCTCTTTACTGGTTCGATTGCAGATAATATCCGCTATGGTAAAGAAGATGCAACAGATGAAGAAGTGAAGCATGCAGCGGAGGTTGCCCAAGCTGCTGATTTCATCTCCGCTATGGAAGGCGGTTATGAAGCCGAAATATCCCAAGGTGGCGGTAATGTCTCTGGTGGACAGAAGCAGCGTCTCTCTATTGCTCGCGCACTTGTTCGCCGTCCTGAAGTGTATGTATTTGATGATAGCTTCTCGGCACTCGATTTCAAGACCGATGCGAAACTGCGTGCAGCACTGAAAGAGGAAACAACCGAGTCGACGGTACTGATTGTAGCTCAGCGCGTCAGCACGGTTATGGATGCAGACCGTATTATTGTACTTGACCAAGGCCGAATCGCTGGTATCGGCACACATGAGGAACTGATGGAGAACAGTGAAGTGTATCGTGAGATTGTGTCATCCCAGCTGTCAGAGGAGGAGATCGCATGAGTGAAGCTAAAAAAAGCGGTGGACATCCCCGCGGTGGCGGAGGCCCTTTCGGTGGCGGTCCTCATGGACCAGGGATGCCTGTTCAGAAGCCCAAGGATTTTAAAGGGACATTCGGCCGGTTAGCCCGTTATTTGAAACCTCACTCGGGCAAGCTGATCACGGTGCTTGTTGCGGCTATTCTCAGTACCATATTCAGCATCGTCAGCCCGAAAATACTAGGTGAAGCAACAACACTTCTGTTCAAGGGCATGATGTCAGGCGAGGGAATCGACTTTACTGCCATTCAGCGTATTATGCTGTGGCTTGCCGGATTGTATATCGTCAGCTCCCTATTTGCTTATCTTCAGCAGTATGTCATGGCAGGTGTCGCTCAGCGCACCGTGTATGATCTGCGTAAAGAAGTGAACGAGAAGCTGAACCGGCTGCCGCTCAAATACTTTGACGCTAGAACACACGGAGAGACGCTTAGCCGTGTAACGAACGATATGGATAACATCAGCAGTACACTGCAACAAAGCTTGACCCAGATGATCACTTCTGTAGTTACCTTGGTTGGGGTTATCATCATGATGCTGTCGATCAGTCCATTGCTGACACTGGTTGTCATCCTGACATTACCGCTTAGCGTGATTGTTACCATGTTGGTTGCAAAGCGTTCGCAGAAGCATTTTGCAGCACAGCAAAAACATCTTGGACAGCTGAACGGCCATGTAGAGGAAATGTATACAGGTCATAAAGTGGTTAAAGCATTCGGACGTGAAAATGAATCGATCGCAGAGTTTGATAAGGTAAACGATAAACTGTACGATGCGGGTTGGCGTGCCCAGTTCATCTCGGGTTCGATTATGCCGCTGATGAGTTTCATTGGAAACATCGGCTATGTTATTGTCGCGGTCATGGGTGGTATTCTTGTGACCAAGAGATCGATCGAAATCGGAGACATTCAGGCGTTTATTCAATATTCGCGTCAGTTCACACAGCCGATTACTCAATTGGCGAATATTGCGAACGTCATTCAGTCCACAGTTGCTTCCGCAGAGCGGGTATTTGAGGTGTTGGATGAAGAAGAGGAAGTACTTGAGGATTCCGCTCCGAAGAAACTTACCAATCCGCGCGGCGAAGTTCATTTCGAGCATGTAAACTTCGGTTATAGTCCGGAGAAAATGTTGATCGAAGATATGAATGTCGACGTATTGCCAGGGCAGACGGTGGCTATCGTAGGTCCTACAGGCGCTGGTAAAACAACACTTGTGAACCTACTGATGCGTTTCTACGAGCTTAATGATGGTAAAATCACAATTGATGGTATCGACATTAAGCAGATGAAGAGAAGTGATCTGCGCAGTATGTTTGGTATGGTATTACAGGACACTTGGTTATTTAACGGTACAATTCGTGATAATATCGGTTATGGTAAAGCAGGTGTTACGGAGCAAGAAATCGTGCAGGCTGCCGAGGCGGCTCACGCGGACCATTTCATCCGTACCTTGCCTGAAGGCTATGATACGATTCTGAATGAAGAAGCATCCAATATATCGCAAGGCCAGAAGCAGCTTCTGACGATCGCAAGAGCTATTCTTGCTGACCCTTCGATCCTCATTCTAGACGAAGCAACGAGCAGCGTGGATACACGGACCGAGCTCTATATCCAGAAGGCGATGAATCGATTGATGCAGGGAAGAACGAGCTTCGTTATCGCTCACCGGTTATCTACGATTCGGGATGCAGATTTGATCCTGGTGATGAATGAAGGTAGCATCATTGAGCAGGGGACACATCAAGAACTGCTTGAGCAGAATGGTTTCTATGCAGATTTGTATAACAGCCAGTTTAGTGGAACGCAGGAAGCAGGTTAAAAGAACACAATTGTGTTTCTCCCTCTTCTATTGTTCTATTGTCCCATTCAATCCAAAAGGTCGAAGTCAGGCTCATTTTGAGCCATGCCTTCGACCTTTTTGTTATTGCCGCCTACTTCAGCAGCTGGCCCCCTGATTATTATAAAAATCTCTTTATTGCCAATCAAATGTATCAAGTCTAATCATATATGCTCCTAATTATTTTGTGGCTATTTGTGTGGGGGTAGCATCTGCCACAAATATCATACTATCGTAAAGTACAGCCGGTGGTTGAAATATACGATAACTTGGAGGAAGAATACGCATGAACCAAGAATAACCTTCCCCAAGATTACCCATGTAAGTATATTGTGAAATCAACTCACCCAGTTCTGAGTTTTTCGGAACACTGGAGAAATCCAACCAACTAATATCAAATCCTGCCATTTTTGAAGCTTTAGCCAATGGATTATGGGAGTAAAACACTTGATTGGTACGTTTTGTAGAGGATCGAGTTGGCATATTGGACTCAGTTCTATAAAAATCTGTACCTATTGCGTAATAACCATTTTCTGTTTTTTTAGAAAGTAGCTTTCCCATAGAATCATAGCTGCCCCATTTTGCTACGTGACTGTTATGACCTGAAACAAAGATACGTTCATATCCAAGCTGTTGCTCTTGCTGTAATATCCATTGGACATTTTCAGCCATAAACTTATCTCTTAATGTACTTCCCTCTGAACTTGTTAGGGTTTGAAGTTTACAATACTGCAATAGCATATCTGCAAAGTGTATTGCTTTAGTAGAGTTTTCTTTGCGCATAAGTTCATGTTTAATCTTTGTAATGATTTGGATTCGAGAATCGTAATCGTACTCACTGTTCCAATCTTCTCCATCCATTAGCTTTTGTAGAATAGTCGTGTCTACACCCAATTCTTTGCTGGATTCATTTAAGAATTGAAAACTATAAAAGATTCTTTGCATATCTGAACCGTAGAAGCGAAGGTCTTCACCTTCTGGCGCACTTTCATTATACTGACGCATGTACGAAATAAGCTCAGCTATCTCATCAGTACGGTATATGGCAAAGCCAATAGCAGCAGCAGCTTCTTTAGGATTTCCTTCACCACCATGTATATAGCGATTTACATATTCACTACCGCCATAGTCACCCTCAAGCACAAATGCTTTTACATTATATTTTTCCACCATTTGTTTATAGATATCGAGCTTAAGCTTTTGAAACTCGATATTCCCATGTGAAGCTTCTCCTAAAGCTATTATTTTTGAGTTTTCTGGTATTGTAATGTTCTCTACCGATTGTGCATATGTCGCAAATTCTTCTGGGTTGGCATTTTCTCCTGTGCTAAAGCCACCGAAATGCATAAAAACAAGTAGAGCACCCAACATCAAAACTAATAATCCAAAAACAATATACCGCATTTTAAAATGTTTCATTCTTTTATTCATAACCAATATTTCTCCTGATTTTTAATATAAATTTCTTCATTTTATACTTATTGCACTTCGTTTAGCAAATCTTCAGCAGAGATTTGGAATAACTTTGAAAGCGCAATTAAATTAGAGGTACTTGGGTCAGATGTCCCATTCTCCCACTTAGATACAGCTTGTCTGCTTACACCAAGAGCCTCGGCAACAAACGCTTGTGTCATATTACAATCTTCTCGATGTTGTTTTAAAACTTCACCAAGGTTTTTTTTAATGTTTGATTTTTCTTTTCTAATATCTCCTGATTTGATATATCTAATCAGTGCTTTTATAAGAAAAATACCTACCGTGATAAATGTTATCACCACTGCCAATCCAATCAGGAGTACTCCGCAAAAAATAGCGACTCCTAAAAAATCATATTTCATATGTTTGCCTCCTTTCATGCATTTATCTTAGCTATTTCTTATGGTTGCTACCACCAACTATTACGCTATTTTCAGTTGCGTTTAGGTTGCTACGTAAAATTAACCCTGTTAGGTATACTTTTTACTTTTTAATATTGCGTATTTTAATACAAATACGTATAAAAGATTCAACTGTCTAATTTTCCTAACATGGCCCGTTTGTTGAAATACGTTTCTGTGAAGCACATACCATACTCGGACCTTACATAATATTTTGAATACCCTATTAACTCAAATAAACACAAAACTGCTAAATCAGCTTGCCATGTAATTTTTGAACTAAATCATTTAATTGTTTGTTCTCACTCTTAAAGTGACTTTGTACGACTTTTCAAGGTTTTTATTAAGACTTCCTCTTAACGGAGATTTTTATTAGGTTTATGTGGGTTTAGCAAAGAAAAGTGGACATCGGCGTTGCGGGGGAGAGGGTATTTACGAACTTCTTTGGTGTGGGTTTGATTACAGAAGCTTCAGAAAATATTAACTCGGATTTAAAAGGAACGCTAGGTCGTCTGAGCTACTATATCAGTACACTTCAAACCGTACGCTCAGCGGAGCCATTTCGTTACTGGATGGAATCAGACGATGGCATTCAAGAAGATGAGGCAGTCATGATTTACGTGTCTAATGGCCGTTATCTTGGTACGCAGGCACTGCCTTTCACCGTCGATGCTCTTACAGATGGGAAGCTTGATGTCTTGATCATTCGAGAGGCTGGACTTCCGCTCTTGAAGGAGCTGCTTAGCCGCAAGGAGCAAGGGGAATGGGAGCCGAAAAATGATAGCATTCAGTATTTTCAATCCTCAACCCTCACCTTGAAGACAGAGCAGCCCATGAAGGCGGATACGGATGGCGAGATATATCTTGAGACTCCAGCGAAGTTATCCATTAGATCGGAATCGCTCGAATTTTTAACAGGTGAAGTGTAATTTTTAAAGTATATTTAGGTTTACCTTATTGAGAGGCCATCCCAAAATAAATCAACAATGTCTCGGGCGAGCTTGTCAGCGGGTGTTCCCTTGGCGATTTCACGTATTCCGAGCATCAGAACTGCTGAGAAGGCATGCGCTGTGAGCAGTGGATCCGTTCTACGAATTTCACCAGCATCCATCGCCTTTATAAGATGCTCGGCAAGGCAATCATGAATCATCTCCTCTTTGCTAGTGATCTCATCGAGTTGTTTCTGACTTAAGGAAGAACGGGCTTCACGCAGAATCGTCTCAAAATCACCATGGGAGCGTGCAAGCTTGGCTTCCGATACTTTTATGAGGCGTTCCCGCAGCGGCAATGGCTGAACAAGAATTTGAGAAGTACTTGTACGTGCCCGCTCCAAAACAGCAGAAACGGATGCTGTGAACAACTGCGGTTTTCCGTCGAAGTAATAATAGATGGATGCTTTAGTTACACCGCAGGCTTTAGCAATCTGCTGTAAGGAAACGGCTTCGTAACCGAGCTCCATGAATAGTCTGGAGGCGGTGAACAACACGGTTTCCTGTACTGGCATATCTTGATCCTGCCGCTTGGGACGGCCTGGCATTCGAGGTGTGTTTGATTTCATTAGGAGTCCCTCATTTCGAAAAAAATAAAAAAAGTTGATTAATTAACCGAACGGTATATATAATTATTAGAGATTAATAATCCAATTATTCGTATGGATGGCGTTTACCGTTTATTTTTAACGACTATGATGTTGATTTTGACACCAGAGCGTCATTTTTTCAAGTCTACGAGTTACAAAAGAGGAGGAGCATAAGGATGAAAGAACAAAGTGGGTACGGCCGCTTGGTGGCAGGCCCTAAGACCAAATGGGTAACATTGATTGTATGGATTGTTGTGGTTGCAGTCCTCAATCTAATTTGGCCTATGGTGAATGAGAAGGAAAAAAACAATGCACCGAACTTACCGGACACTAGTCTATCTGTACAGGCAGAGTCCGTAGCTTCACGAGAATTTCCGAGCGGTGAAGGGGTTCCAGCTCTAGTCGTATGGCAGAGGGATGGAGGATTGTCTGATGAGGATCTAGGCCATATTCAGGAGCTATTTGCTAAGCTTGCTGAGAAGCCCGTACCGAATCAGGTTGGACTCGTCCCGTATGATAAAATGCCTCTGCCTGCGCTTAAGGCTCAATTGTCCGAGGATGGAAGTTCTATCGTGACTCCTGTGTTTTTCGATAAAACAGCTGGAGCTGAACAAATAGAAGAAGGAATTAAAGGGATGGAAGCCCAGGTCAAGGAGACCTTTGGTGTGGATCCATTCGCTACGGATATGAACAATCCTGAGCTTGTAGCGCGTGTTACCGGCCCAGCGGGGATTTCTGTTGATGCAACAGCGTTGTTTAGTAATGCTGACGTTTCTTTATTGATAGCTACCGTACTTCTTGTCCTTATTATCTTACTTTTGATATACCGTTCGCCTATTCTGGCTCTTATACCGCTGGTTGCCGTCGGATTTGCGTATGGGGTAATTAGTCCGGTGCTAGGCTTTATGGCTGACAAGGAATGGATTACGGTAGATGGCCAGGCAATTTCTATTATGACCGTACTATTATTCGGAGCTGGCACCGATTATTGTCTCTTCATGATCTCCCGTTTCCGTCACGATCTCCGTGAAGAGAAGAGTAAGACTGCAGCACTGTTAAAAGCCATTACACAATCATCAGGCGCCATTGCTATGAGTGGCATTACCGTTGTTATCGCGATGCTTGCGCTATTGTTCGCACAATATGGTGCTTACCACCGCTTTGCGGTACCTTTCAGTTTTGCTATTCTGATTATGTTTATTGCAAGCCTTACACTAGTTCCTGCACTGCTTGCTATTTTTGGTCGTGTATCGTTCTATCCATTCGTCCCACGTACTCCGGAGATGGAAGAGGAGCGTGCTCGCAGCAAAGGTAAGCCGGTTAAAACGCATAAGATCAAGAAAGAAGGCTGGATTGGCAAAATCGTGACCCGTAAGCCTTGGATGGTCGTTTTAGTCGGCCTTGTTGTGCTGGGAGGCTTGGCGGCCTTTACACCTAAAGTGAAGTTTACGTATGATATCCTTTCCTCTTTTCCTAAGGATATGCCATCTAGAGAAGGCTTTACGATTATTGGAGAGCAGTTCTCCCCTGGTGAATTAGCTCCGGTCAAAGTGATGGTAGATACAGAGGGGAAAGATGCTTCGCAGCTGAAGGAAACTCTAGCATCTCTTCCTTATATCAGCAAAGCTGGAGACCCGGTAGAAGGTGCACAAAACCCGAACATTCTAGCCTATGATCTAGAATTTACAATGAATCCGTACGACCTTGAAGCTATGGAACATATCCCGGATTTGCGTGCTACTGCAGAAGCTTCACTTCAGAAGGCAGGAGTATCATCCCCTGAGTCCAAGGTATGGATTTCAGGGCAGACCGCGACTCAGTATGATACAGAACAGATTGGTGATCGTGATACCATGCTGATTATACCGATTGTTATCGGAATGATCACGCTGCTTCTTCTTCTATATCTTCGTTCAGTTGTCGCTACCGTATATCTGGTACTTACAGTTATCCTGTCTTACTTCTCTGCGCTTGGTCTAGGCTGGATCGTACTCCATTATGGTATGGGTGTTGATGCGATTCAAGGAGCCATCCCGCTGTATTCGTTCGTATTCCTTGTTGCTCTTGGTGAAGACTATAATATTTTCATGATTTCAAGCATCTGGAAGAAGAGTCGCCATATGCCACTTAAGCAGGCAATTCGCGAAGGTGTGCATGAGACAGGACCAGTTATTACTTCCGCTGGACTGATTCTAGCTGGAACCTTTGCTGTACTAGCTACATTGCCAATTCAGGTCCTTGTACAGTTTGGAGTTATTACGGCAATCGGTGTGCTGCTCGATACCTTTGTTGTACGTCCATTCCTTGTACCAGCGATTACGACGCTATTTGGTAAAGCTGCTTTTTGGCCGGGCAAAGCCCCAGCTGAGGTAGAAGATGCGAAAGCAGTTCAAGAGCGCGTTTAAATAACCGTTCAGAAAGCTGGCGAGCTACGCGAATTGGTCACATTTTCTGTAACAAATCATGCGTTTTCGTTGCATATTTTCATGCGGTTCTTTTATAATGATGTGTAATCTTCACTAAGGGAGCCATGATGATTTGAAGAAATCCGTACTGAACCGAACGGTTTCAGAATTGCTTCGTCGGTCGGGTAGCGGAGTCACAGTAAAGCTCCATTCTTATTTTCCAGGGGGCCGTTTAATTGGCGGGAAATATGCAATGAGAGCGCACAGCGTGACAATGTATACCGAGGTCATTAAACAACAATGCTTGCAGCTGTTTGGAACGTTGGAACCCGTGTATGAATACTTTGCTGTGGTGTTCGCTCATGAACTTGGGCATGCAGCTGATGTAAGTCTATCTAAGCTCTGTGATGAACTAGATACCTGCGGAGATGAATTCAGGAGAAAAACAATCGCGCTGCAAATCGAGGAAAATGCATGGAATAACGCTATGTCGTGGATTATGGATATTGATCCGATCCTTATCAGAACCATTGTAGACCAGTCGCTGGAAAGCTACCGTGCTGAACTGGCACCGGTAACAGCTTAAATAAAGATCATGAACATAGAGGCTCATGTGCGAGGGATTTCCCTTGTCCATGAGCCTCTTTTTGTGGGCTAATCCCCGTGAGGATCGAGCTTCTTCAGTGGTTCGATGGCAGGACCCTCAAGCACCTCACCGTCATATTTGAATCTCGATCCATGACAAGGGCAGTCCCATGAACGCTCGCCTTCATTCCATTCAGTCTCACAACCTAGGTGTGTACAAGTCGTGTCTACGAGAAACAAATTGCCTTGGGCATCCTTATAAGCCCCGGAACGTTGACCGTTATGACGTACGACCATTCCTTCGTCAGCCTTTAACTCGTCAATGTTCCTGTGAGTCATGTCGAACTTTCCAGCAATAAAATTCTTGGCGACCCCTGCATTTTGTACGACAAAGGTTTTCAGAGCAGGATCAGCTTGAAACCGAGAAGGCGTGAACAGTTCGGAGTATGGATTATCCTTGCCCATAATCTGATCTGTAATGATTTTTGCTGCCACGGTACCCGTGGTCATACCCCATTTCCGGTAACCGGTCGCCACCAGAATTCGGTCCTGCTTGGACGTAATAGGCCCGATGTAGGGCAGCTTATCTAAGGTGATCAGATCCTGAGCAGACCAGCGGAAGGGAATGGATCTAGCACCCAGCAGCTCTCCAGCGAACTTCTCAAGATTCTCGTAATGGCGGTGGGTGCACTCACTTTTACCCGTAGGATGGCTTTCACCACCGACAATGATCAGTTCTTCGCCGTTATAAGATACAGATCGAAGGGATCTGGAGGGGGCATCAATATTGATATACATGCCACCGGGATAACCCGTTTCCGGTTTCACAGCAACCGCATAAGAACGCTCCACATGCAGTCTTGTGAAATATAGACCTTTTCCGTCATAGAACGGGAAGTGCGAAGCTGATACGGCAAATTGACAGGTGATGCTGTGATTTCCTCGTTTTGTTGTGAGCTTGATTGGTCCTTCCGTTTCAGCTTTTTCATCAATGGTTGTATTCTCATAGATCACGCCGCCTAATTTCAAAAATTCCTCCACCATCCGTTTTAAATAGACTAGGGGGTGGAAGCGATATTGCCCTGGCATCTTGATAGCACCCCGGACGGGTAGTGGCAGCGGCACGCTCTCCAGCCATTCCCCGGGAATACCCATTTTCTCATATGCCTTGAACTCATCCTCCAGCTTCGATCGCCTCTCGTCATCCTGCGTGTATATGTATGCATCCTCTTTCTCTAACCCACAGTCAATGTCCCACTCTTTGACTTGCTGCCGGATAAAGTCCATCGCTTTAACATTTGCATCATAGTAGTGCCGTGCTTTCTCCTCGCCAAAATGCTGCATCAACTCATGATAGATCATGCCATGCTGGGCTGTTACTTTGGCCGTTGTAAAGCCTGTCGTTCCATCTAATATCCGGCCTGCATCGAGAAGAACAACCTGTTTACCTTGCTTCGCCAGTAGATGGGCAGTCATTATGCCGGTAATGCCCGCACCTACAACAGCAACATCCGTATCAATATCCTCAGCAAGTCGTTGAAAAGCAGGAAGATCGGTTGTGGCTCTCCATAGAGATTCCGGATATTGAGGCAGACTTTGCTGGGTTGTATATGGTTTATCCATCGTTTACATACCCTCCTTTATATTAAGTCGATTATTCCAGGGAATTACGTATTGCCTGTGCTTCATTATTACCACCTACCAGAAAAAAGAAACGAATCCAGTCTCTCGCTCATAAATTGGAACTATTTTGCAAAGGATAATCATTAGGCTACAGAACATGAAACGGCTAAGAGACGGAAAAAGCGAGGTGATGGAGATGGTAAGTCAGATAAGCAGTACGGATCAGACGAAGCAGTGGTTATTGAAGCAACTTGAGGATATAGGTGACAAAGAGCAGGTTCACCTCTCAGATGGCAGTGAGACCATAGAGCTTATTTATTTCAAAAGTCTCTGTGACCCTAACTTTGTCAGTGAGAACTTGGTCAACCGATATTACGAAATTCAGAATACGGAGCAATATTGTGATTACGTACGCTCTTATCCCTCCAGTAAAGTAGCAAAGGATGGGGAAGATGCACTGGATAATGTACTTAAAGGACAAGTCGTGGTCTTTACGAAAGAACATATTTATTTGTTTGATGCCTTATGGGTGGAAGGAGCCGATGTATCACCAGCCTCAACGGAGAATGTCATTCAGGGTCCCACAGATTCATTTACTGAGAGTATTGATACCAACATGAACTTGATACGGCGTAGATATCAGACGGCCCATTTGAAATCTGAATATATGAATTTGGGCAAAACGTCTAAGACCCGGATCGCCATTTTGTACGACGATCGCAGAGTTGACCAGAATGTGCTTAAAGAACTCCGGCATCGTCTGTCACTCATTGATGAAGACGTTGTACAATCTGCTTCGGAAATCGAGAGATTCACAATGAAACCGAATCTTCGGTTATTTCCTACAATTATGCTGAGTGAGCGTCCGGATCGAACCGTGCTGAATATATCACAAGGGAAAATAGCGGTCGTTATGGACACAACCGGATACGTTCTTTTATTGCCTGCTATATTTAATGATTTCTTTACAGCGATGGATGATCAGATTCAGTTGCCCCCGATCGGATGGTTTCTAAAGGTTATTCGTTACATCGGTTTATTCCTGACTATTCTTCTGCCTGCTCTTTATGTCGCCTTTACGTCTTATAATCCCGAAATACTCAAGATGCAGATTACACTGCTGATTGCGGGCAGCCGAGCTACGGTGCCATATCCGTCTTTTTTCGAGGTGCTATTCATGCTGCTCGCCATGGAGTTTCTGATGGAAGCGAGTGTACGGCTGCCGAAATCGATAGGCCCTACGGCAACAACGGTTGGCGGGTTAATTCTGGGTACAGCAGCGACGGAGGCAGGACTGGTCAGTAATATTATGGTTATCCTGGTCGCCGCGGTAGCCATTACGAATTTTGTAATTCCGTTAACCATGATGAGCTTTGGCATTCGAGTGGCCAAATATATCTTCATCTTGTTATCTACTTTTTTCGGTTTAGTCGGCATCGTTCTAGGGATGATTGGAATGATTATGTATCTGACCAGTCTCCGGAGTTTTGGTAAACCGTACTTCAAGATGTTCGCCATTGATAAGAGCGCGAAGGAGGGACAGAATAATGGTTAAGAATATTTATTTCTTGTACCTCTTTCTATTGAATGCGCTTATCAATCTGGTTAACTATGTTCCCCGAGTACTTATAGAGGATCGGTTTAACGGTTCAATCATCTCGATAATGATTGCCCTTCCGATCGGAGTACTGCTGCTGTACTTATTTTGCAAAATGATCGCTAAATTTCCCCAGCAAGGATTGCCAGAAATCATGAGTAAAGCACTTCCAGGTTGGATTAGCAGGCCGCTGTTATTTGTAATGGGATGTATCTGGTATTTGTCCAGTGTACTTACACTAGTAGGATTCGTAGATATTACAGTGCGTTATATTAGTCCCGATGTCTCGCCATATGTTGTGCTTGTTGGTTTTTTGGTCGTGATAGGGCTTTGTGCAAGGCTCGATTCGGAGTCCATATTGTATGCGTTAGAAATTGTTCTTTATATGACGGTCCCGCTTATTGTTTACATGGTATGGCGGGTGTTTAGCAGTCCGCACTTTGAGTGGGATGCCGTTATGCAGATCATCACTTATGTATGGCAGATGCCGCGCTATGAGACGATCGCTGGGGCAACTTTTATTTTTAGTGGATACGTTAATATGGTGATCTTTAATCGCGTATTCAAGAAGGTAAAGATTAGACATTTATGGCTGTTCTGCATCATTGGTTTCTTTACGTTGATCATCTCGATGTTTGCGCCGATCGGTTTTTTAGGTGCTGACGGTGCTGGTGAGCATGTGTATCCTGCATTCTCTACGATAGACTCACTACGGATTCGATACTTTATTGTCGAGCGAATGATCTATGTCTTTTATGTTGTGTATATGTCTCTGTCATTAATGAACACAATCATTCATTGGCATGTGTCCAAAGAATTATTACTCGGGTCCTTTCATAAGAAGGCTGTGTCTTCATCCGCACATCTGTCGCAACAGAAAAGAAAGCTAGAGTGGTGGATTCTGGGTGTATTCTCCGCTCTTGTGTATGCCTGTGCATGGCTATTAGACCAGTTCACTCTGAACCAGATGGCTCAAATGTTTCTCAATTTGCGGTTTGTTGGCGAGATTGTTTTGTTAGGACTCATGTTTTACTTCGTGCTGCAGAGGAGGTGGCGTATATGAAGCATTTCAAGCGTTATCTGGTTATGCTGATGTGCTCCTCGATGATGATCTTGGGAGGCTGTGAATTCCGTGACATCGACCTTCGTTTATTTGTGGTGGCTATTGGAGTGGACGTCATTGAAGATAACTCAGATCTGCTGCGATTCTCCTTCAAAATGTCACTTCCAACAGGCGACCCCAAGACTGGGGAGGTTAATTTACTGGTTGTGACCGAGGATGCCACTAATATAGCTACGGCGATTCGGCAAGCCAAGTCAAAGGTCGATAAAGAGCTCGATTTTGGGCATTGCAAAGGCGTAATGTACGGAGAAGCCTACGCACGAAGGGATATTCGTAAAGTCCAAGATTGGACGATTCGGCGCAGGGATATTCAGCTGCTTATGTATCCTACGGTTGCCATTCCCACAGCTGAGGCGGTGCTCAAAGTACAGCCTAAGACAGAGCGTATCGCGGGTAACTCCCTGTTCCTCGCACTGAGTGAGGACGGATCAGATTCACCGTATATCACCAAGATGTACTCTTTTGATCTGGCAAGAAGGATGAATGAAAAGGGGAAGGACCCAATCATGCCTGTAATTGAAGTGGTGAATGAATCACTGCTTGATATTAAGAAGGTAGCTCTAATGGACAAGCAGAAGGTACTGGAAATCTTGTCGCCAGAAGAGACAAAGCTATTCAATCTGCTCTTTCGCAAAGATCTGAGAACGAACTTCGGCATGGAGCAGGACGGCAATCATTATGAGGCTAACATCACGAATAGCAGAGCGAAGTTCAACATTAAGAGTGGAGGCCTTGGACAAGAAGAGATTGCTTACACCATCCGGCTGATGGGGAATCTGGAGGAGAAGGACGAGGTAGGGAAATTGACGCATCAGGATATTGTTAATATTGAACAGGGTTTTAGTAAAGACATTGCAACCGATGTTACGAACCTGCTTGAAAAAATACAAAAGACCGGCGTCGATCCACTTGGCTTCGGTCTTCGCTATTTCGGAACACATTGGAATAATGAAACAGAGGTAGAGGAGTGGAGGGAGATGTATCCTCGAATTAAGTTCGGGGTTAAAGTGCACACCGCCATCAAATCGACGGGCTATAACCGCTAATCGTGAGTAGCTATGAATTGTTCAAGATGATGTTAAAATATAGAGTATATTTATTTATCGCAAGGAGGTTTTCCCCATATGGAGTTTAGAAGATTAGGCAATAGCGGATTAAAGGTAAGTGAGATTAGTCTGGGTAGCTGGTTGACTTATGGTGGCTATGTAGAGCGTGAGAATGCGGTGAAATCCATTCAAACAGCGTATGGACTGGGTGTTAACTTCTTCGATACAGCTAATGTCTATGAACAAGGGGCAGCTGAGGTGGTTGTGGGAGAGACATTAAAGGCATTTCCGCGTGAATCTTATGTACTTGCGACAAAAGTATTCGGGAAGATGGGCGACGGTCCGAATGATCAGGGACTTTCCCGTAAACATATTATGGAACAGTGCCATGCCAGCTTAAAGCGTCTTGGCACCGATTATGTAGACATTTATTATTGCCATCGTTTTGATCCAGAAACGCCGGTCGAGGAGACCCTTCGTGCTCTAGATGACCTAGTTCGTCAAGGCAAGGTTCTGTATGTCGGTGTCAGCAGGTGGACAGCAGCTCAGATGGAGGAAGCATTAGCGGTAGCGGATCGTTATCTACTGGATCGGATTGTCGTCAATCAACCGCTGTATAATATGTTTGAACGCAGTATTGAAGAAGAGATTATTCCACTCGGGGAGAAGAAGGGAATTGGTCAAGTTGTCTATTCTCCACTTGCCCAAGGCGTTCTAACTGGGAAGTATGCGTCTGCAGAGAAAGTTCCGGAGAATAGCCGTGCTTCAAAGCTTGGATCGGATCGACTGAAGATTAGTGAGGAGCGGATACACCAAGTACAGGCACTTGGCCGTATTGCGGACGAGCACGGCATTAGTGTGGGACAGCTAGCACTTGCATGGATCTTGAGGCAGAGTAATGTAGCTAGTGCACTTGTGGGTGCAAGCAGGCCAGAGCAAGTAGAAGAGAATGTAAAGGCTTCAGGGATTAAATTATCGCCCGATACGCTGACAGCGATTGAAGAAATATTGAAATAAATCGATGAGTATATGAAGAAGGATCCGTTCCATCATGGGCGGATCCTTCGTTCGTTTATGTGAGTAACACCAGTTGATCTTTTATCTACGTATTAGCGACCAGAAGCAATACACACCTGATTCCGTCCAGCATGCTTTGCTCTGTACAGCTCTCGGTCAGCCTGCTCAAGTAAATCCTTAGCATCTGTAGCGTGTATCGTATCTGGATGCACCGCAGCTCCGATAGATACGGTGATCTTTAACTTCGTTTCGTCTGGTAGCTCAAAGGAATGATTCTCCACTGCAATCCGAATTCTCTCAGCAAGTGCAGTCGCTTCTCCCCGTGATGCTCCAGGGACCAAGACCGAGAACTCTTCGCCACCATTTCGTGACACCTCATCCAAGGAGCGAGTATGGCTCTTTAGCAACCTGCCTAGCTGCTGCAAGACAACATCTCCCGCAGCATGACCATAGGTGTCGTTTATTTTTTTGAAATGGTCAATATCGACAGCGAGAACACCGAGTCTTTCATTGAAATGTTGAGCTTCCATGAATCGCTCTAATAGAAGTTGCTCGAATTGACGCAGATTGTTCAGACTGGTGAGGTGATCGGTTTCTGAATTTTTTTTCATCTGTAGAAACAGTTTATTAGATGCGTTAATATGCTCAGTTAAGGTATAGATAATTAGAGTACCGAGCGTAGAAATAACTAGCTGAATCGTGAACAATTCGAAGATATTACCTCGTTCTTTCAGATTGATAAGCAGCGTTAACAAGATAATGAGCAGGCTTATCAGGTTCATAATTAGCATTTTGACGAGTCGCTTTCCACGATAACAAGAGACCAATCCGCATAGGATCCCGATGAGGCAAGTGCCTATGGCTGCACTTATTGAGGAAGCGGTCAGACCGAACAAGAGCATACGCCCAACCCCGATCAGAAAGCCTGCAATAAGGGACGGAAGCCAGCCTAAATAGCTCGCGATAACAACAATTGCTAAATGCCTGAGATCAGAAATTAACAGTGGGCTGATGGGAAATGCATAATACATCAGAATGATGCCGTAGATCCCAAAGAGCAGTCCAGCATTTATCTTTACAATATAGGAAGGAGACTGAACGCCTACGACATATCTCTGGGACAATAAACCTGAAATGTACAAGAAAGTAACGAACATGCAGAAGTTAGCAAACAGTATGTTAATCATAATAAGAAGCATTCCATTCCTCTCACATACCGTTTTCAACGGTATAGATTCGCTAGTTATGCTGTTAGCGTTTTTCCTATTTTATCGGAAAATGGAATTGTTTGTCGATTAATATACGAAAATGTTGCTAATATTTATGGAGTGGTGACTTCTTTTAACGGTAGATGAACCTCAAATATCGTCTGTGCTGGCGTACTACTTACACGTATTATACCGTGATGTGCGTCTACGATGCTTTTGACAATTGCAAGACCTAGACCTGCCCCTCCTGTTTTGTCTGTACGTGAAGCATCTGCACGGTAGAATCGTTCAAAGATATGGTCAACGGCATGAGGCGGTATAGGGGGTCCAAAATTAATAACCTGTACAACAGCGTGCTGTGCATCTTGTCTAACGGTTAGATTGATTCTACCTGCTTCCTTTCCATGACGAACAGCATTGGAGAGAAGGTTCTCGAAGATGCGCATTAATTTATCTCCATCTGCATGGATAATGATCTTCTCTTCAGCGGCTGTGAACACAACCTGCACGTTATCGTGACGTGTATGCCCTGCCAAGGAAAAGTCAGCGGCAAGCTGACCAAGCAGTTCTACAAGATTAATATCTGCAAGGTTCAGCGGGGAGTGTCCCATCCTTGTGTATTCGAAGAGATCGTTCACCAGTCTTCCAAGTCTGAGCGACTTCTCGAATGCTATCTCTGTATAATACCGAAGTTCAACTTCATCTTTATAGCGGTCTTCGTTAACAAGTCGTAGATAACCTATAATGGACGTTAGAGGCGTGCGCAGGTCATGAGATACGTTGCTGATGAGTTCATTCTTAGCTTGTACAGCCATACGCTCCTCTTCCATGGAAAGTTTCAGCTGTTTAGCCATTCGGTTAATATGATCGGCCATGAGTCCGAATTCATCATCAGATTTCACACGAATTTCCTGATCCAACTCTCCCCGTGCAAGACGATTGGTCCCTTCCATTAATTGATTCATCGTCACAATTGTTTTTCTACTTAGCAGGAGGACAATCCCAACGAAGAGCAGGATCCCACTGAGTGTGGCAAGAATCGGGAATCCAAAAAAACTAGCCGTCCCGCGATTAATTCGAAATATCAATTCAATCCATGGGTCAGCCCAATAGGTGCGTCCAAGATATCTGGCGAGGAGTAGAATGCCGAACAATATAAGTACAGTCAGTCCTAAACTTACGAAAAAGAGAGTAATAAGCTTCCACTGAAATTTACGCATTGATCTTATACCCAACGCCCCACACCGTCTGAATGAGTTTATAACCAAGTTCCTTTTCTAGCTTGTCCCTAAGATTGCTGATATGTACCATAACCGTATTGTTCGAAACGTAATATTTCTCTTTCCACACCTGCTGAAAAATATCCTCCGCGCTAAAGATTCGTCCTGGCTGCCGGGCAAGCAAATACAGAATATCGAATTCTCTGGCAGTGAGTGATATGTGTAGACCGTTAGCCAAAACTTCATGTGTGGTACGGTTTATTTCAAGTCCGTCTAAGTGCAGGCAATCCGGGATAGCCTGCGGTTGCTCTGCATTGTATTGCAGCGATCGCCGCAGAAGGGATTTCACCCTTGTAGTTAACTCCAGCGGATTGAATGGCTTGATCATATAATCATCTGCTCCGGTCATGAGCCCGAGAATTTTATCCATATCCTCACTCTTGGCACTCAGCATTAAGATCGGAATGGATGATGTTTCTCTGATCTTTCGGCAAGCCTCCATCCCATTTAATTTAGGCATCATCACGTCTAGGATAACGAGATCAATAGAGCCTGCTCTGGTCTCCAGCTGCATAAGCGCCTCTTCACCATCATGTGCTTTGATGACTTGAAACCCCTCGTTCTCCAAATAGATTGAGATCAGTCCTGCGATTTCCTTATCGTCATCTACCACTAATATACTTCGAATGACAAACGCCCCCAATACTTAGAACTAGCATTTAGTTTACCCTAAAAAGGAAGTTAAGGTATCCCATAATGTACTATGCCTGCGGAATCCATAGTCGAGTAGCTTACGTGTTTCTGTAAATCTTTCATCAGAATCAGCAGCGCCCATCACAACAGAGATCAGACGGCTTCCGCCTCGCTCAGCCGTTCCCGTGAAGCAGTAGCCTGCTTGCCGAGTGTACCCAGTCTTAAAACCATCTGTGCCTCGATAAGCATGAGCTTCACCAGGCAACATAAGATTGGTCGTTCGTAAGGATACTTGTCGCTGAGGGATGGAGATTTCTTTCTGACGGGTCACTTCAAGTACTTCTGGATAGTTATGAAGAAGCCATCTCGTGAGCTTGGCAGCATCCTGAGCCGTCATCATCGTATCTGAGGAAGAGGCTGCCTCGGAGAAATCTTCGAGATCATCTGCTGTCAGACCAGAGGCATTGGCGTACACGGTTTTGGCGGATAGACCAATTGCCCGGGCTTTTGTATTCATGAGTCGCACAAAGGCAGCTTCAGATCCACTGATATGTTCTGCAATGGCGACTGCAGCATCGTTAGCTGAATGGATAACAAGAGAATCGAACAATTGCTTCAGACTGTAACTTTCACCATCCTCAATCCCTATCTGTGACCCGGGGACGTTTGCAGCATAATGGCTGATCGATACAATCTCGTCCCACGTGTGCTGCTTCGAGGCAATTGCTTCGAGAACGATAAGCTCGGTCATCATTTTGGACATGCTAGCAGGTGGAAGTGCTTGATCTCCATTATATGAATATAGGACCTTACCGGTATCTGCATTGATAAGCACAGCAGATGCCACTTTCATTTGTGGTGGGATGAATATTCTTATGATATAAACAGAGACGAAGATAACGCCTAGCGTGAGAAGGATGAGTGATAGCCGAGATTGCTTTTTCCGTTTCCGCTGAAATATCGTTTGAGGTTCCGATGATCGTCTTGATATGGTATCCATCGCTAAATTAAACGCCTCCAGTTATATGTATTTGCATAAATCTAATAATTGTAGTGTAGACAACTGGATTAAATTATTTATTAATCGTTTCTTAAGAAATGTTAAAGAATCACACCAGTTAGATGGATTGACCTGATTAGAAATAAGATTTATACTTGATCTAAAAATAAATCAAAAAGGGTGAATACCTTGAAATCATTAAATTTAACGACACAACGACAAGCAGTTTATGATATAGTCCGGCATTCAGAGGACCATCCCACCGCAGCAGACATTATGAACAGGTTAGTGGAGAAAGGTAATAATCTGGCATACGGAACCGTTTATAATTCACTTCGTTACTTAACTGACAAACAGTTGATTCGGGAATTGAAGCTCGGTGAAGGAATGAGCCGCTACGATGCTCGTACGGATGAACATCAGCATATTATGTGTGAAATCTGTGGCAAGGTAGATGAAGTGATGACAGAGGTTCCCAAGGAGTGGACAGAAACAGTCACAGAAGAGACGGGGTACGTTATTAATCATGCACATGTAGTATTTGGGGGGGTGTGCCCAGAATGCCAAATCAAGCGGAACAAGTAATTGAACGAATTCCGATGAAAGGCCGGCAAGGGGGAAGTCTTTACGGACGTCCAACCCCCGAGGAGATGACAGACAATAAGTGTCCAGTATCCATTTTTCGCGCAGCTATGATCAGTAAGAATCCGGCCCGCGTTCATGAATTAGTTGGGATCTTGTCTGAGAATTGTTTTGATGTCATGGTGATGCGGCAGTGGGAGCCGGAGCTGCATTCTGCACTGTATACGGGATTAGTCTTGGCCGATCTGACAGGATGCACCGACGCTGAGCAGTTTGAAGTGGAGCGGAATCAGTTGATTCCTCAGATCGAACACATGCGTGTTCCAGTGATGTACTTGGTTAGTGCAGATCTGATGAGTCGTGCAAGCGGAAGCTTGCTACAGGAGGAATTAATGGTATGGCCAGCTCGCTCTAAAGAGACAACGATGTATCAGATTCAGCGAGCTATTCGTGTATATTCGGTATCCCCATTGTCTAAGGAAGAGAGCAAGAGCGTAGGCCAGCAAGTATTCAAGGACTTGAGCATTGATCGGGATAAAATGATAGTGGAACGTGCAAGCACAGTCATCCATTTAACGAAGACAGAGTATAGCCTTCTGACCCTTCTGCTGAATCGTGAGGGCGGTGTATGTACCCGAGAAGATCTGATGAGTGAAATCTGGGATACTGATTTTCTTGGGGGGAGTAATGTCGTCGATGTTCATATTAAAAGTCTGCGAAAAAAGCTTGGTGATAAAGCGGGTTCCCCGCGTTATATCACAACGGTTAGAGGAGTCGGATACCGCTTGGCGGACTGATTCCTCTTTTTTTATCTTGCTGGATGTCTGTTCATGTGATCTTCATTTAAGGATCATCTTTTGATCATGAAGAGGGCATAAAGGGATGATACAATTAATTTATAAATTTAGATTCAGTCTAAAATCAAATATAGATTAATTGGAGGAATAAATATGGATCATCGTTTGACAACAAACCAAGGGGCTCCTGTAGCCGATAACCAAAATTCAAAAACAGCAGGACGCCGTGGTCCTGCGCTATTGGAAGATTATCACCTGATTGAAAAAATCGCTCATTTTGACAGAGAACGTATTCCAGAGCGGGTCGTTCATGCTCGCGGCGCAGGAGCACATGGTGTCTTTGTTGTTGAGAATAGTATGAAATCATATACCCGTGCAGCTTTCCTACAAGAAGCGGGCCAAGAAACACCGGTATTTGTCCGATTCTCCACCGTAATTCACGGAACAGGATCACCAGAGACGGCTCGTGACCCGAGAGGCTTTGCCGTTAAATTCTATACGGAAGAAGGAAACTACGATATCGTAGGTAACCATTTGCCGGTATTCTTTATCCGCGATGCGATTAAATTCCCGGATATGGTCCACTCGTTAAAGCCATCACCAGAGAGTAACATTCAAGAGCCTGGACGCTACTGGGATTTCATGACCTTGACTCCGGAATCTACTCATATGATGACTTGGTTATTCTCGGATCACGGTACTCCTGCAAATTATCGTCAAATGGACGGCTTTAGTGTCCATTCCTTCAAGTGGGTGAACGCGGAAGGGAAAGTCACATACATTAAATATAAATGGGAATCCCAGCAGGGTGTTAAGACACTGAGTGCGGATGAGGTTCAAGAAGTGCAGGGACAGGACTTTAACCATGCGACACGAGATCTGCGCGAGAACATCGCTGAAGGAAACTTCCCGAAATGGCGTCTGGTTGTCCAGATGATGTCTCCAGATGAGATGGATGACCTGTCATTCGATCCACTGGATCCAACAAAGACTTGGCCGGAAGATCGCTTCCCGTTCGTGACTGTTGGTACCATGACACTGAATCGGAACCCGCAGAACTTTTTTGCAGAGGTAGAGCAAGCTGCATTCTCACCAAGTGCACTTGTGCCGGGAATTGAACCATCTGAGGATAAATTGCTTCAAGGTAGACTCTTCTCTTACCCAGATACACAGCGTCACCGTCTTGGAGCGAATTATTTGCAAATACCAATCAACTGTCCATACGCACCTGTTAGAAATCATCAGCGTGATGGACTCATGAATGTGAATCAAGATCCGTCACCGGTTAACTATGAGCCAAACAGCTATACAAGCGGGCTGAGTGAAGACCCATCCTATCGTGAGAGCGAAGCTCCTTTGGTTGGTCATGTCACACGCCAGAAGATTGAGAAGACGGACGACTTTACGCAAGCCGGTGAGCTATACCGCTCTTTTACAGCTGAGCAGCAAGCGAATCTCCTCCGCAATCTTGTTGCGGACCTTAGTCAAGTGAAGCAGGATATTCAGATGCGTGCACTGTGCAACTTCTTCCGTGCAGATGCTGGCCTTGGAGGTCGTCTTGCTGCAGGACTTGGTGTGGATGTAAGTGCATTTGTACCAGGTGCACCTCAGGCTTAATTGAAGGATTTACTCCTGGTTGTTGTTTGACCAGTTCATATAATAAAAGCAGGCTAGCCAAGGGTTTGTCCCGTTGCTGCCTGCTTTTTGTGGTTTTATAGAAACGATTCATACATACAGCGCCTCTAAGTGCAAATACAAAAGGAGTTTCAAACGGAAATAAGACCAAAGTGGCTTTATATATATAAGCAAGGCAAGTATACTGTATTAAATAACAAAACACAGTAGGTTTATTCGAAGGCAAGAACGGGAGGCGAAATGATTGGGGCAACATATGAAGGGGAAGGTTATCGCACTTGCGGGTCCTCGTAAAGCAACAGATATGGCGAAACTGGTAGAGAAAATGGGCGGAACACCAGTGCTTCGTCCTGCTCAGGGAACTGTTTTTTTGGATGATGAAGCGCTTCGGGCGTCTATTACTGCTTGGGTTAGCGAACCCCCGGCCTGGAATGTGTTTACAACGGGAATCGGATTAGAAGCCATTCTGAACACAGCCGAGCAGATGGACGTACTGGACAAGTTGCTTGAAATATTAGCGAATACATCGATTGCAGCAAGAGGTTATAAGACTGTAAATGCTTTGAAAAAGCGAGGGCTTGCACCGATCGTAAGAGACGACGACGGGAGTACCGCAGGATTAATTCGTTCATTTGAAGCACATGATCTCGAAGGAAAACGTGTTATGCTACAACTCCACGGCGAATCTGCTCCGAAGCTCGTGCAGTGGCTGCAGGAGAAAGGCGCAGAGATCGATCAGATCCTTCCCTATAAGCATATTCCGCCAGAAGAGCAAGATCTTGAACTGTTGCTCGGAGAGATTCTGGAGAGTAAGGTCGATGCGGTAACGTTCACCAGTGCTCCTCAGTTCCGCTTCTTATCTGAACATGCCCGCAAAGAAGGCAAGTTTGATGCATTAATCCATGCGTTCAAAGATAATGTCATCGCAGTTGCTGTCGGTAAAGTAACGGCTCAAGGCCTCCGTGAAGAAGGGGTCGTAGTGAAGGTTGTGCCGGAAGAGGAACGAATGGGCAGTATGATGGTTGAACTTGGACGATATTTTGCTCAGACAACGATTTCTTCTTAAATGTGACTATGTTACGTGCATATCGGGAAAATTGATAGTACCGTAATAAGAAGAGCGTATGCAAGATACACTTAATTAAGCAAGGAGGTCTCTATCTAATGGATAGAAAAAAAGCACTATTACTGGGAAGCTATACGCATCCTAAATTTCACCCGCTTCAAGGAATCGATACACAAATCTCTCACTTATTGAATGATAAGTTTACGGTGCAGTGCACTGAGAATCATAAAATGTTGAAGGAAAGCAATTTGTACCCTTACGATCTCTGTATCGCTTATAGCGATTTATGGGATGAGAAGGTATCTCCACAGCAAACGGCAGGACTACTGTCTTATGTAAGTGGCGGCGGCGGACTACTAGTCATTCATAACGGGATTACACTTGCTAATCGATATGAACTGGCTCAGTTAATCGGAGCAAGATTTGACGGCCACCCACCCATTCAAAAGCTGTCGTTCACTCCAGCTGCACCTGGACATGATATTATGAAAGGGATTGAACCGTTCGAACTTGAGGAAGAAGCCTACCGCTTCATATTTGATCCTTTCACAGATAAAACCGTATTGCTTCAATATGAGCATGAGGGACAATTCTGGCCGGCAGCTTGGTGTCACACTTATGGGATTGGAAGAGTCGTATTCTTAATGCCAGGTCACCACGAGCCAACGTTTATCCAGCCACCAGTGAGATCCATGATCACACAGGCTGCGAAATGGGCATCACGTTTCCCAGGATAATTGTTTATCGGGACTTTTATGTTCGTGGAAGCACGCCGTTTTTTTCTTATATGTATTCAGGGTATAATGAACCTAAGACTAAGACCGGGAGGAAAAAACCATGAGTGATCTTTTTAAAAAAGCAATCTCGCTAGGATTAGGCCTTACCGTAGTCAGCAAGGAAAAAGTTGAAAAAGTAGTGGATGATTTGGTGAAGCGGGGAGAGCTAGCCCCGGATGAATCTAAAGCGCTTGTGAGTCGCCTTATTGAGCGCGGAGATGAAGAGCAGTCCCAAATTAAGACGTTCATTCAAGATCAAGTAAAGCGTGTATTATCTGAACTGGATGTTCCGACAGAGAATGATATCGTCAGCCTGGAACAGCGGATTGCGGCTCTGGAGAAGAAAGTAGAAGAGCTGGAAGGGCCACGGTCCGAATAAATGGCTGTTCGTATTAGACATGCCGGAAGGTACCGGGAAATCGCCATGGCGCTTATGCGTCATGGCTTTGGCTATATGGTGGAGGAGATGGGACTGTTTCATATTCTCTCACTTCCTGTGAGATGGATATCTCATGAGGAGCCGGAGAGCATTAAACTGGGTGAGAGAATTCGGCGAGTACTCGAAGATTTAGGTCCGGCCTTCGTTAAGTTTGGCCAGTTGGCTAGCACGCGTTCGGATCTTTTACCGGACCATATTATACAGGAATTGGTGAAACTGCAGGAGCGGGTGCCTCCCTTTTCTTCAGAAAGCGCCAGGGCACTGATTGAGCATGAATGGGGGGTTCCTATTGATCAGGTGCTTCGCTCATTCGAGGACCAGCCGCTTGCCGCAGCTTCGATCGGTCAGGTACATACCGGGGTATTGAAGAGCGGAGAGACGGTTGCCATAAAAGTTCAGCGCCCTGGTGTTGAGAAGATGATTGGAAGAGATCTTGAAATTCTGAAGGACATGGTTTCTTTAGCGGAGAAACATTGGGATTGGGTGAAACAATACCGGGTTGATCGGATTGTAGACGAATTTGCCCGTGCGGTCTTGACCGAGATGGACTATAGTCATGAAGCGCGGAATTCAGAGAAGATCGCTGCAGGGTTTATCGAGAGCAAGGACTTTGAGATACCTTCAATATACTGGGAATATACAACATCTAGAGTACTTATGATGGAATATGTTGAGGGCATTACCCTGAGTAGAAGCAAGGAACTTGCGGACAAGGGATATGACTTGAAGGCGGTAGCCGAGCGTTTAATCGAGGGCATGCTCCACCAAATATTTATTGAAGGTTTTTTCCATGCGGATCCTCATCCCGGTAATTTACTGGTGAAGAAAGACGGGAAGCTGGTATTCTTGGATTTTGGCTTAGTGGGTCACCTGAGTGAGGATATGAAGGGCCATCTATCGGGGCTGATTATCGCACTGATGCGGCGGAGTACGGATGGCATGATTCGCTCCATTCTCCGCATGGGATTAGTACCGGATGAATGTGATCTTGAGAGTTTAAGATCCGATATGGAACGACTGAGAAATGAATATTTGGATGTTCCTTTTGCCCAGGTGAAAGTGGGAAAGGCGCTTAGTGATCTATTCGGTGTGGCGCAGCGTCATCAGATCATTCTGCCAGCAGATTTAACACTGCTCGGAAAGTCATTACTAACCCTTGAGGGTGTTATTGAGCAGCTGGATCCAAAGATCAGTATCATCGACATGGCTGAGCCCTTTGGTCGTAAATTACTTAAGGAACGTTACAATTCTCGCCGGATCGGGCGTAAGGTGTTAGATGGGGTAACAAGTCTTGCCGAAGGGTTGCTCGATCTACCAGGACAGGCCAGACAATTGTCTGCACTGATTAGTAAGGGGAAGCTGAAGGTAGAGATCAGTGTACCTGAACTACAGGCACTCATGCGTAAAATGGATCAGATCAGTAATCGCCTATCCTTCAGCATAGTACTGCTGGCGTTTAGCATCATCATGGTCGGCTTGATCATCGGTTCATCTTTAAGCCGTCAACCGACGATGCTATGGAATTTTCCAGCGATTGAGATTGGATTTATTGTAGCGCTGCTTATGGTGGCCTGGCTGCTGTACTCCATTTTTAAATCGGGAAGGTTCTAAAGCTTGAAAGGCTTGTAACACTCTTACGTGGAAGAGCGTAGCTGCTTTCGGTGATGAATGAAGGTCTGTACCCCCATAAGAAACCATTCGATAAGATGGTAGAATACTGCAATGGTTAGAGCCTGAAGAAACCCACTAACATGGAAACCTGGAATAACTATAGAGATCAAATACAGGAGACAGGTATCTGTGATCATCGTGATGCACTGTTTGGTATAGATGGAAGCATCCCTTCCAAGCCATAACCTTAGTAGGCCGATGCTAACGGGATGGACTAGACTCTCGAATAGGAGAAATAAGACGAGAACAACTAGTGCAAAACTGAGCAGGCTGCCTACATTCTCATAGGATATAATCTGAGTGTAGTTAGCTGTTGAATGAAATAACAAGTCGAACAAGACAGAAAATATCAGGACAGGTACAATGATAAATGTGGACAAGGTCGGAATGAGCCACAGCTTCATTCGCAAGGAAACTTGACCCTTACGATCCCTGCGCGTGATATAATTAATGGTCAGGTTCATGATTCCGAACAGCAACATGAGCACGAGGAAGGCTAGTATAAGCTGAACTGCATTCATACAAGTACCTCCTTGTCGTAAATATGAACTATACACTGACATTACCAGAGAGCGAAGCTTTTGTCAGTTTCTTTTGGAATGTCACTCTAAACAATCCGGATGTTACCGGGAAATACTATAAATGAGGTGGAACGTTTGCCGAACTTTCAACAATTGGGCATTGACGAACAAATGGTACGGACGCTAAAAGAACAAGGAATTACCGTGCCGACGCCGGTACAGCTGGAGAGCATTCCTCCACTGCTGGCTGGAAAGGATGTCATTGCCCGTGCACGCACCGGGACAGGCAAAACGCTTGCTTTTCTGCTACCCATTCTGCAGCGGATTGACCCGAAACGCGCATATCCACAAGCGCTGATTGTAGCGCCTACGCGTGAACTTGCTCTCCAAATAACAGAGGAAGCACGAAAGCTGACTTCCGGAGCAGAAGATGGAGTGAAAATCTTGGCTGTTTATGGTGGTCAAGATGTGGAGAAACAGCTTCGTAAGCTGGAGGGTGGACGTCATCTAATCATCGGAACACCAGGAAGACTTCTGGACCATTTACGCAGGGGTACATTGGAGCTTGGTGGCGTAAAACAACTCGTTCTAGACGAGGCTGATCAGATGCTGCACATGGGATTTTTGGATGAAGTAGAAGCTGTTATTGCAGCACTTCCGTATCGTCGCCAGACCATGTTGTTCTCCGCTACGATGCCTGCAGGTGTGAAGCAGCTGGCAGGTAACTATATGAACCAGCCAGAGGATATTGTAATTAAAGGTGCTTCCCCAATCCCACTTGAGCAGATTAAGCAAGTAGTTGTGGAGTGCAGTGACCGTGCTAAGCAGGACGCACTTCGAGGTATGATTGAACAGTATCGTCCGTTCTTGGCGATTATTTTCTGCCGGACGAAACGCCGGGCATCGACACTGAACGAAGCATTGTTAGCTCACGGCTATCAATCAGACGAGCTCCACGGTGATTTGTCTCAAGCCAAACGGGAAGCGGTAATGAAGCGATTCCGGGATGCGAAGCTACAGCTTCTGGTAGCAACGGATGTTGCGGCTCGGGGATTAGACGTGGAAGGTGTCACTCATGTATTTAACTACGATATTCCGCATGATGTAGAGAGCTATATTCACCGAATTGGCCGGACAGGCCGTGCCGGTGGTAATGGTATGGCCATCACATTCGCATCTCCAAGAGATCGTGGAGAGCTGGAGAAGATCGAACAGGGCATTTCACTACGTCTGAAACGGACTCGCTGGGATGGTGCAAGCGGTGAGATGCGTGAATCTACCGGAAATAGTAGTTTAGGTGAAGGCAGACCACGCAGAACGGCTTCAGGAGCGTCACGTGATCGTGATCGTTCCGGATCGGATCGCAGCAGTGGCAACCGCACAAGCCGTGCTCGGGATATCTCTGCTGCACGTGACTATGATCGAGGTGAGGGGCGCAGACGTCCAGAGGCAGGAGGACGTGGTGGTAACGCTTCGCGTTCCCAAGAAGCTCGCGGTAGTCGCAGTGAGGCTTCGGCAGGGACAGGAAGTGCACGGAAGAATAAAGACAATCGCAGACAGGATACACGTCAAGGGGCAAGATCAGGTGCACCGAGCAGTGATCGTGGTCAGGGCGGTTGGAGCAAAGGTGGTACAGGCTCCGGGCGTAAAGCTCCAGAGGGAGCTGGCAAGGCTAGAACCTCAGGCGGCGGCCGTGGAACGAACGGACCAAGCCGAGGTGGGACTGCGAACCGTGAGGGTGGACGAAGCCAAAGCGTTGGCCGTCGTGGCCGTAATCGCTAATCGATGCAAGAATAATGTAAATTCATAGATTCAAGCTGTTTTGGGCAGGTTAAGTAAAATACGTTACCATAGTCAATGTATAAGGAGGCGTTACCATGTCTGAACATAATCATGTAGTGAAGAAAAATGGTGATTTGGATATGAGTAAGATGGATGACGCAATCAGCCGGATTGACGATGGCGAAAAGGATCGAATTTTAAAGAACTTCGACTCTTTCAAATCGTATTTACACCAGCGCATTCAACTGGCACAAAGTATCGGCTTGAATGATGAACAGCTTGCTCAAGCAGCTGAGAAGGTGGCCGGATATTTGGCCGCGAACGAAGAACCACGTAACAGTGAAGAGAAATTGTTACAAGAATTGTGGAAAGTCGGCACACAGGAAGAGCAGCATAAGCTTGCTCATCTGTTAGTTAAGTTGGCTCAAGGCAAGGCAGAATAGTAACAGTAGATAATGAAGTGTCAAATCCTTCTTTCGACGCAAGTCGGAGAAGGATTTTTTTGTTTTTATTTTAGTGGGGTTAACATAATTCGACAGGATCCTACCCTCTGCGTTCGAAATATGATCTGATTTGCGTTATAATACAGATAACCAGAAAATACTATTCATTCATCATATAGATAGGAATATCTTTCACAAAAGGTTTTTCTCAAGAGTATGTATCGCCCTGTCTGCTGTACAGGACGTGAGTTGAGAGAGCACAGGAAGTAGTGATAGGACTATCAGAATGGGAGCCGGTCTGTTGATGAACAGCCCGGCTTTCTTATAACTCTTACAGAACAATAATGAATCGGTTGAACAGCAGTGATCACGGTTTCGGCGGAGTGAATAGTGCGAGGAGGTATGCACCCTGAGCATACAACATAGCACCGCAGGAGAGAAACTGTTAACTCAGGCGGGAGATTTGGCAGATTGGGTTACGGACAAACAGTATACACGGCAACCTGATTTGATAGAGCGTTTCGGCCCCTTAGGCAGAATGAGAACCAAACAGGATTCGTTATACACCTTGAATTACTTAGCCGAGAGCGTTCTTGTGAACAGTTCGACACTGTTTATTCACTATGTATCTTGGCTAAAAGTTTTACTTGCAGGATACAAGGTATCTGATGAGGATGTGAGAGTGAATCTGGAGACAATTAGAGAGGCAATTGTTGAGAAATTCGAGCATCCTGACAAATCGTTGGTTCTGAAGCATCTCGAATTAGCAATGAATGAGCCAGCGTCCCCAACTCCAAGTTTTATTAAGCCGGATAGCCCTTTAGCTGCAGAGGCGGAGGCTTATCTGAAGGCATTACTAGATGGCGAGCGACGACAAGCTGTAGCTATCGTTCATCAGCTCATGGATGAAGGTGTTCCGGTTAAAGCATTGTATAAGCATATTTTTCAAGCAACCCAATATGAGATTGGACGTTTATGGCATAATAAGACGCTTACTGTTGCACAGGAACATTATTGTACCGCGGTTACGCAGTCGATTATATCGAGTCTCTACCCTCATTGGATCGGAAAAGGACACAAGGGTCTGCGGATGATAGCAGCTTGTGTTGGAAGTGAAATGCATGAGATCGGACTACGCATGGTTGCGGATACGTTTGAGATGGAGGGCTGGGATACCTACTACTTGGGTGCCAATGTACCTGACCAGAGTATAGTGCAAGCTATTGTGGAATATAAAGCGGATCTAATCGCTATTTCTGCTACGATGACTTATCACGTTCATCTGGTGCGCGAGTTGATCATGAAGATCAAAGCGGAACCTTCTGCTTGCAGCGTAAAGATCATGGTTGGGGGCTTTCCCTTTAATCTAGATCCAAACTTATGGCAAGAAGTAGGTGCCGATGGATATGCGCCAGATGCCGAGACTACGGTATCTTTAGCAGAAGAGCTTGTTACTCCTATAATTAATAGTTGAGTACGAGGGTGGTGTAAACCACCAGGAAGGGGGTAATCCCTTGCAACCATCCAATAGTGAAATGGATCATTTGAAGAATACGATCGAGCGTTTATCTGACCAAATTATTCGCAGTAAAGCACAGGAAGAAAAGGCATTAACTGAGTTTTCCGCAATGAATAACGAACTAGTTACTTTACAACGTCAATTAGCAAAGACAAATGCGGAGCTTACAGAGGCACGTATTGCTGCCGAGCGGGCCAACGAAGCCAAGAGTTCACTTCTAGCCATGATTAGTCATGAGATTAGAACCCCGATGAGCGGTATTATTGGTATGACGGAGCTTATAGAGAGTGAAGAGCTATCTACTGAACACCGTGAAATGATGAATGTGATACAAGATTCAGCGGGATTATTATTAAATATGATCAATGACCTGCTGGATTTATCTAAAATAGATGCTGGCAAAATGGAACTCAAGACGGAGCAAGTTCGGATTAAGAGCATAATTGACCATATCGTTAAACTACTTGATATTAAAATTAAAAATAATGGGAATATCCTACTATTTCATATAGATGAGGAATTGAATGAGAATCTCATCGGAGATTCTGGTCGATTGACTCAAATTTTACTCAACTTGTTGAGCAATGCGAATAAATTTACGAGCTATGGCCATCTGAACCTACGAGTGAAATTGCTAGAAGACGCAGAGGATTACCAGTATATCCGCTTTGAGGTAGAGGATAACGGGATCGGAATATCGTTGGAGGATCAGGATAGACTATTCCAGCCCTATACTCAGACAGATGAAGGGAGTTCACCTCAGTATGGCGGTACTGGACTCGGGCTTTCGATATGTAAATCTTTTGTTGAACTAATGAATGGACAGATCGGGGTGGATAGTGAGCCAGGAAAAGGCTCCTGTTTCTGGTTTGAAGTTCAGCTTCAAAAAGGTGACCGAGCTGTGAATTCTGATCATGAGGATCCACAAAACCATTCAAATCTGGATCTAGAACGATTAGATAACCGTACAGTGAATGTGTCAGCGCCGGTTCTTGTTGCTGAAGATAACCCCATTAATCGTCAAGTGATCGTGATGCAACTTAGAAAGCTGGGTGTTCACGATGTTGATACCGTTAACGACGGCGAAGAAGTCATCCTTGCAGCCCGGAGAAGAAATTATTCATTAATATTTATGGACCATATGATGCCGAAGATAAAGGGTTTGGAAGCTGCTGTAAGAATTCGAGAACATGAAACCGCCAAGGCGTCAGGACATGTTCCGATCATAGCATTAACAGGCAATGCAAGTGAAAGTGTGCTGGAGCAATGTTTGAATGCTGGGATGAATGATTACTTACCGAAACCATCCACAGTGGGACCGCTTGCAAAAATTTTGCGAAGATGGCTTCCATATGCTCAAGAATCGTTGATTCTCGATGATTCAATCATTCGGGAAATTCAAGCTCTGAGTAAGGGGGAAGAGAGCGATTTGTTATCCGTTCTTTTTCAAATGTATACTGAAGATACACCAGGAAAAATAAATGACCTTCAGCAGGCTGGAGAGGACCTTGACACGGATAGGATTGCGGCTGTAGCACATGATCTTAAATCAAGCAGTTTAAGTCTGGGAATTGTCCGTTTATCTGACATATTGACCCAGATTGAGACGGCTGCTAAAGAGGGCCGGATCGATACCTACAAGGAAACGGTGAAATTATTGCTACCAGCTTATGAAGAAGCATGTGAAGCATTACAACAGTACCTACAATGAGGAGGAAATGAAGATGACAATTTACGAGATGAAAGCAGTCAATCCAGCAGGGCAGGAGGTCTCCTTAGAGCAATATAAGGGAAAAGTCATACTGATTGCGAACACAGCCAGCAAATGCGGGTTGACTCCACAATACGGAGAGCTTCAGAAGCTCTATGATCAGTATCAGGCTCAGGGCTTAGAGATTCTTGGATTCCCTTGTAATCAATTCGGCGCACAGGAGCCAGGTACGAGTGAAGAGGCAGCTTCATTCTGCCAGATTAACTATGGTGTCACCTTCCCTGTATTTGCTAAAGTAGTTGTGAATGGGGAAGCGGCAGATCCATTATTCCGTTACTTAAAGAAGGAGCAACCCGGTGATTCACCAGATGGGGAAATCGTATGGAATTTCACGAAATTTCTAGTGGATCGTAACGGTAAGGTGGCTGCTCGGTTTGAGCCGAAAGAAGCACCTGAAGTCATGAAGGAAGCCATCGAATCGCTGCTTGGATAACTCGTTTATACAGTTGAACTTAGCTATTAGGATAACCACTGGATTGAGGCTTTACGCCTTGATTCGGTGGTTTTTTTGTGTCGGTGCGATATATCACACTGTGGTTGTGAAAATGTGAACAAAGTGTAAAGATTAACGAATGTCTCTTGCAATGTGAAATTTATCACACTATAATGGGTAACAAGAAGTTAAGGTGAAATTTTTCACATTATCTTCGAATGTGAAGCATGATTGTGTAGGAAGACGACCATATTAAACAAGTACAGATCCATCCTGAGGAGGAACCAATCATGAAAGTAGCAGTAATCGGATGTACACATGCCGGAACGGCAGCTATAGTTAATACAGCTAATCTTTATCCTGATGCTGATATTACCGTGTATGAACGCAATGATAATATCTCTTTCTTGTCTTGTGGTATTGCTCTTTATGTCGGTGGCGTTGTGAAGGATCCAGATGGATTGTTCTATTCATCACCAGAGAAACTTGCTGAACTTGGTGTGAACACGAAGATGCTTCATGAAGTTATATCGGTGGATACAGACAAAAAGACGTTGCAGGTACGTCGTATGGAGACAGGGGAAACTTTTGAGGACAGTTTTGATAAGCTGATTGTGACGACAGGCTCATGGCCAATTGTGCCTAAGCTGGATGGAATTGAACTTGATAATGTATTGCTCTCCAAGAACTACAGCCATTCGAATACGATTATAGATAAAGCTAAGCAAGCCAAACATATTACCGTTGTTGGGGCAGGCTATATAGGAGTAGAACTGGTAGAGGCTTTCGAGGCCAATGGTAAACAGGTTACGTTGATTGACAGTGCAGATCGAATACTGAATAAGTACTTGGATGCGGAATTCAGCGATAAGATTGAAGATGCGTTCCGAGAAAAAGGTATTGAGCTTGCACTCAATCAGACAGTGCAATCTTTTCAAGGTCAAGATGGAAAGGTCAACCGTGTGATTACAGATAAGGGTGAGATTGAAACCGATCTGGTTATTCTTTGTATCGGATTCCGCCCTAACACAGAGTTGCTAAAAGGCCAAGTAGATATGCTTCCGAATGGTGCGATCATTGTAGATAAATATATGCAGACGAGTAAGAAGGACGTGTACGCAGCTGGAGATAGTTGTTCCGTTCACTATAACCCAACAGGGAAGAATACGTATATTCCTCTTGCGACGAATGCTGTCCGGATGGGAACGCTCGTGGCCCGGAATCTGGTGCAGCCAACAACCGAGTATTTGGGAACTCAAGGAACCTCGGGATTAAAAATATATAACTTGAACATTGCTTCAACTGGGCTAACAGAAGGAGCTTGTGCAGATGAGAATATGGATGTGGATACCGTCACGATCACGGATCATTACCGGCCGGAGTTCATGCCGACCTTTGAATCGGTAACCTTAAAGGTTGTGTTTGAGAAAAATAGTCGTAGAATGGTTGGTGCCCAGATCATTTCGGAGGCAGATCTAACACAATCGATGAATACCTTGTCGGTATGTATCCAGAATAAAATGACCATTGACCAGCTGGCATTTGTAGATTTCTTCTTCCAACCGCATTACAATAAACCTTGGAACTTCCTCAATTCTGCCGGACTTGCAGCGTTGCCTGAAGTGAAGAGTGAACAATTAAGTCACACGTAATCGACATTTTTGAGGTTATTACACCATGAAATCGTATAATTCGCTTTAAAGCCTCCCTGTAAAGGGGGGCTTTTTTTGTCTTTTTGGCAGGAATATGGAAGGATATGGCGAAAATATTATTTAAGCTATAGAGAAGAGAAGTTAATGTTGGAGGGATACGAAACGATGACAATACGCAGAATGATCATCATAACAGCGGCTATATGCGGATTAATACTGACAGCAGCATGCTCGAATGATAATCAACCAGATTCTTTTAAAGAGACCTTAACGACGACAATGACACAGAAGGATAAAGGTGAGAAGCAGACGGAGACTGGGAATGAGCCGAATCGTGAACCAGAGAATTTGGATTCCATTCTAACTGAAGTTCAGTCGAAGACAATAGAGGAACCTTCAGATCAACCAGCCAGTCTGGGTGAATGGCTTAATTATCATGGCATGATTATTCGAGTCGATTCGATCAGGGAATCAGCCGGGGACGACTACTTGAAGCCACAGGAAGGAAACGTCCTGAAGGTACTTGAAATTACCGTGGTTAACACAGGAGACAAGGAGCAGGTTGTGTCCTCAGCCCTCTCGTTTAGTTTATCGGATGACCGTGGTCAGACGCATATGCCTGTAGTGACTTCTGATATTAAACAGAGTCTTGACGGTGTTGTTGCACCAGATCAGGTGCTTCGTGGAGAAATTCCTTATGAAGTCAGCAAGAACGCCAAGGATTTGAAGCTGACCTTTGCGATTCCGTTATTGGAGGGAGAAGCGGTTTGGTCTCTTGATTAATAAATATAAGGCCGTCCTTGAATAAAGGGACCATTCCAGCACATGTGTGCTATTGGAACGGTCCCTTTGTTAATTGTAGAGAGATAAGAGGTTTACTCCGCATCCCCCAGTTCGTTTTTACCCAGTCTGCTGTTTCGATATCCGTATGCTGCGTAAATAATAACACCAATGAGTAGCCAAATGATAAAGCCGATCCAAGTGATCGTCTGCAGCGTTGTTAGCAGGTAGACACAGCTTATGGCAGCGATTAACGGTAGCCATGGAACAAAAGGCACACGGAAGGTGCGCTTTAGATCTGGATGGGTTTTGCGCAGAACGATGATCCCGAGCGATACAGAAATAAAGGCAAATAATGTGCCGATACTTGTCAGGTCGGCTAGGTGACCAAGTGGAACCAAGCCGGAGAACAAAGCGACGGCAATACCCGTTACCCAAGTGCTGAATTTCGGAGACTGGGTTTTCGGGTCAACAGAGCTCATTTTTTTAGGAAGTAGTCCGTCACGACCCAGTGAATACAGTAGTCTGGATTGTCCATACATCACGCCCATAAGAACGGTAGTCAGACCGGCGACTGCACCAAGGGAGATGAAATAAGACATCCAGTCCTGCTGGATATACAGAAGTGCAAACGCGACGGGATCTTTCACGTTTAGCAGATTATAAGGTACAAGTCCGGTAAGCACTGCTGTAACAGCCACATACAGAATGGACACGATAACGAGGGATCCTATAATGCCAATGGGGAGATTTTTCTGTGGTTGTTTAACCTCCTCCGCTGCTGTAGCAATAACATCAAAACCGACATATGCCAAGAAGGCAATTGCAGCACCCGTCACCACCCCTTCGAATCCGAAAGGCATGAAAGGTGTCCAGTTATCTGGTTTAACGAAGAATGCCCCAACGACGATAAATAGGAGAACAACAGAAACCTTGAGATATACCATGAATGTGTTCAGACGCGTGGATTCCTTAGCACCTCGGGATATGATCCAAGCAATGGTTAATGCAATTAGGATGGCTGGTATGTCGATGTAGGTTCCCGCTGCTGGATTAAAAGCACTGCTAATAGCCTTTGGCAGGTGAATACCGAATCCGGACAATATGCCCTGAATGTATCCGGACCAGCTGCTGGCGACAAGTGCACTGGCAAAGCCATATTCCAATATGAGATCCCAACCTAGAATCCAAGCGGCCCCTTCACCGAATGTAGAGTAGCTGTAGGTATAGGCACTCCCTGATACAGGTACAGTTGAGGCAAACTCTGCGTAGCATAACGCGCAGAATACACAGACAATGCCTGCCAGTATGAACGAGAGGATAAGTCCTGGACCTGCGTGAGTAGCGGCTGTGACACCTGTTAATACAAAAATGCCCGTTCCCACAATCGAGCCTACACCAAGGACGATGAGGTCCATAGCACCCAGTTGTTTTTTTAAAGAAGAACGAACTTCTCCACCGTGCAGCACGGGGATCGGCTTCTTGCGAAGCAGCTTGTGTTTCAAACTCATAAATGGAGTCTCCTAGATGTTTATTTAGATAGATTTCCCGATGTATGACCCATCCATTCCGTCATTATAATGAAAAAGAAAACTCATTTAAAGCCATAAAGCGTAGAAGTGCTGAGCCGATGCAGGAAACAACAGAAACGTGACATAGTTTACGTTCGAAATTTTTCGTCTGCGTTACAATGAAAACAAACGATAAAATTCATGAAAATACAGAGCAACTGTTTTACAGGATACAAAGTCAATAGGGATAGAGGGGATAGAGAGATGGCATTTTATAAGCCGCAACAGATTGCAGAAATCACAGTGGAAAATGGCGTCAAAAAAGCGCATAATCCGCTTTTAACCGTACTCATTCTTGGCTTCTTAGCTGGAGCATTTATAGCACTCGGTTTTTTGCTTGATATACGAGTCATCGCTGGCGCACCCAAGGAGTGGGGAAGCATTGCCGGGTTTATCGGAGCAGCGGTGTTTCCAGTTGGTCTTATCTTAGTACTGCTTGCCGGTGGTGAGCTGCTTACAGGTAATATGATGGCGGTGTCGCTGGCCAAGATATCCAAGCGTATTACTTGGGGCGAAGTCTTTAAGAATCTAACGCTGATTACACTCAGTAACTTTGTAGGCGCGCTTTTTGTTGCTTATTTCTTTGGGCATGTGGTTGGACTGACCAGCAGTGGGGTCTATCTGGATAAGCTCGTGGATATGGCGGGACATAAGCTCGATGATAGCTTCCTGCAGGCGTTTATTTCGGGGATTGGTTGCAATTGGCTTGTTGCACTCGCAGTGTGGCTATCCTATGGATCTGATTCAATGAGCGGCAAAATTCTTGGGATTTGGTTCCCGACCATGGCCTTCGTAGCGATCGGATTTCAGCACGTAGTGGCGAATATGTTCTTGATCCCGGCAGCGATCTTTGAAGGTTATTTCAGCTGGGGCGAATATGTTATGAACTTTATTCCTGTGTGGTTAGGTAATTTGACGGGAGGAGCCGTGTTCGTTGCACTGGCATACTGGGCTGTGTATCTGAAGGACGGTAAACCGGAAGCAAAGACGCAGCTTACTGAGGTACCTGCATATAATAAATCTGTGGCTCAAACAAGCGAAATGACACAGAAGCGTGCTTAACTTTTATATCCATTTTATGATCAAAATAAAACAAATTAGCCATGCCGGGTTTCGGGGGAAGAAACACGGCATGGCTAATTTTTTTGGGAGTGGTCCATGATACGGCAAGAAGAGAAAGGGTCTGGGTTCCTCTTCGTTGCTCTTGATACGAACTTACCCGGCTAGCTAGGGGATGAAACATCTAATGAATAATTTTACATAAAAGTTGGATGTTTTTAACGTCGTATTCACTTTACGAGAAGAGTCTTCCCGTTTTAAGATAAAGGAATCGATGCAGCTAGGAGGGTTAACGGAATGATTCATGAAGAGAATGGTGTATTTCCGGCGGTATGCCCGCTGGATTGTCCGGATACTTGCGGCCTTTTGCTGCATAAAGAGAACGGGAAGATTGTGAAGGTGGCCGGGAATCCGGATCATCCGGTTACAAAGGGTGCGATCTGCAATAAGGTTCGGAATATGGCGGAGCGGGTGTACCACCCGGAACGACTTCGATATCCTTTGCGCCGAGTGGGGCCGAAGGGAGAAGGGGTTTTTGAACGGATTAGCTGGGACGAAGCTATCACAGAAATTACAGATCGCTTTAAGTCATTATCCGAAGAGTATGGTTCTGAGAGCATTCTGCCTTATAGTTTTTATGGCAATATGGGCGTGCTTAGTGTGGATGGAATGGATCGGCGTTTCTTTAACGCACTTGGCTCAAGCAAGCTGAAGCAGAGTATTTGCAATTCTGCCGGTACGGCAGGCTGGACATCCGTGATGGGCTTTAACGGGGGAACGTTACCGGAGGAGACCATTCATGCAGATATGATCATCGTCTGGGGTGCTAATATCGTAAGTACGAATATGCATCAAGTGATACTAGCCGAGAAGGCCCGCAAGAATGGGGCTAAGGTGGTCGTAATCGATGTGCATCGAAACCAGACAGGCCAGTGGGCGGATTGGTTCATTCCTCTTCACCCAGGTACAGATACAGCGCTTGCCGTAGGATTGATGCATATTTTGTTCCGCGATGGTCTTGTGAATGAGGCATTTATGGAGCAGTACACTGTGGGACATGAAGAGCTTAGTCAGCATGTTCAACAATATACACCTGAGTATGTTTCGTCTATTACAGGGATACCAGCTGAGCAGATTGAGCAATTAGCTGAAATGTATGGTCGTGCAGAAGCGGCTTATATCCACATTGGGAACGGGCTTCAACATCATGATAATGGTGGGATGGCTGTGCGTAGCATTGCATGTCTTCCGGCAATTACAGGGCACTGGTTAAAAACAGGCGGCGGCGCTTCGAAGTCAAACGGTGGATATAACAGTATGAATAGCGATGCACTAGAGCGGCCTGATCTGCGCCCCAATCCCGAAGCGCGTACGATTAATATGAACCGAATTGGCGAGGCGCTTGCCCTGACAGAGAATCCGGTGAAGGGACTGTTTGTTTATTGTAGTAATCCGCTCGTCGTAGCACCGGATACAGAGCGCGTTCGTACCGGATTTGCACGTGAGGACCTGTTTACTGTTGTCCATGAATTATTTATGACAGATACAGCCAAGTATGCTGATATCGTGCTGCCAGCTACTTCTTCATTTGAGAACACGGATGTCTTCGGCTCCTATTGGCATCAGTATATTCAATTGCAAGAGCCGGTTATTGCCCCTATTGGCGAGAGTAAGAGCAATGTAGAGTTATTCTCTCTTTTGGGACAAGCCATGGGATTTAATGAAGCTGCATTTGCAGAGAGTGAAGAAGATATGATTGCTCGAGCATTGGATTACCCAGATAATCCGTATTTAAACGGAGTGACACTCAGCGGTTTGAAGGAACATCGTCATGTGAAGCTGGATATGTCTCCATATGCCTCATATTTAGACAATTTACCAACGGCCTCCGGCCGAATTGAGTTGTATTCAGCAAGCTTAGAAGCTGCTGGGCTCCCCCCGTTACCTACCTATGTACCATTAAAAGAAGGATACGATGGAGTCCGCCGAGGCCGAGGACATAAATATCCACTCATGTTCATTTCTCCACCAAATCATAATTTTCTGAATTCGACGTTTGCCAATGTTCCTAAGCATCAGAAGCTGGAAAAAGAACCTTTCCTGCAAATTCACCCAGAAGATGCTGCGGAGAGAAAAATTGAGGATGGTATGTGGATAACTGTATACAATGACCGGGGTACCTTTGAGGTGCGAGCTAAGGTAACAGATAAAATGCTTCCTGGTACCGTTGTAAGCCAGGGTCTGTGGTGGGAAGGAGAAGGTCGAAAACAGCGGGCGAATGCCCTTACTTCTGATCGGTTGTCTGATCTTGGAGAAGGAGCGACATTCTTTTCGACGGTGGTAGAGGTTAAACTGAAAGATTAAAGGAACTAAATAGGAGTACTTACGAAAGATCCGTTTCGCTTGAATAGGACTTAGTAACTGGAATAAAGTTGAAAAATAGAGGCTGCCTTCTAGGTCAATAAGACCTACATGGCAGTTTTTTTATTTTGATATAAATTTATACTTTTATAACATTTTCCTGCCGAAGTATAAAAAATCGGGGTTTTATTATATAGTTTCAATATATTTCCAAAGGTAGAATGATATTAGGTCAAATGCAAACGATTAGTAATGGAGTGGAAACGCATTCAGAGAATCGCTGCGCATTATATCATTTTTACGGGAGGAAGAAGATGCCACAATCTACAGCGGGACAGCAGCAAACACCGATTTCCCGGCAGCCAAAGGTCCATAACAAGAGTTTCTTGAAACGCTTAATGAAGCAATGGGATGTTCAGCTTATGGTCATTCCAGGAATTGTTCTGGTTTTCATTTTTGCCTATCTGCCGATGTACGGTGTAATTACCGGATTTATGGATTACAGCATATTTACAGGTTCACGGATTTTTGAAAACCCATGGGTTGGTTTAAAACATTTCGAAGCATTTTTTAATGCTCCTGAGTTTGAGAGGATTATTCGGAATACGATTGTTATCAGTTTACTTAAATTTTTCATCGGTTTTCCGGCACCGATTATCCTAGCACTCTTATTGAATGAAGTTCGTCATATGTTTTTCAAAAGAATAATCCAGTCCATTACATACCTGCCTCACTTCTTGTCTTGGGTTATAGTCGCGGGATTTGTCATGGCAATGTTATCCACAGAGAACGGTAGTGTAAATATGCTGCTTCAGAGTGTGGGAGCCATCGATGAACCGATTAACTTCCTTTCTATTAAGGAATATTTCTGGTCAATCCTGATTTCGGCCAACGTATGGAAAGAGATTGGATTTAACTCGATTGTTTATCTTGCAGCCATAGCCAGTATTGATCCAGCTCTGTATGAAGCCGCAGACATTGACGGGGCTAGCAAGACAAAGCAGATTTATCTGATTACAGTTCCTTCCATCATGCCAGTTGTTATTATTTTCATGATCCTGGCCATTGGTAACTTGCTCAATGCAGGTTTCGAAGATATCTTGCTCTTGGCTTCCAACCCTGTACTGAGGCCGGTAGCTGATGTTGTTGATACATATGTCTACCGAGTCGGTCTAGGTTCAAATCGCTATTCTTACGGAGTTGCGATTGGATTGTTCAAAGCAGTCATCAGCATAGTACTGCTTACGATCGCGAACTATGTGGCCCGAAGATCAGGTAACAGTCTATGGTAATTATCAGTAGCCTTCAGGAGGTACAGCATGCTAAAGAGAATTAGTCTTGGTGACAAGATCATGATTATCACGATCTATGTATTTCTTTCTTTACTGGCCTTTTCTGCACTTTATCCATTCTGGAATGCAATTGCCGTATCCTTTAACCAGGGTGTGGACACGGCTAAAGGCGGAATTACTTTCTGGCCCCGAGAATTCACATTGGAGAATTACAAAATCATATTGAAGGATGAGCGATTGGGTAATGGATTTCTTATATCCATTAGTCGGACTATAATCGGAACCGCAACTTCGATACTAATGACTGCCATCTTGGCATTCGGAATGACTCGTAGCTATTTGATCGGCCGGAATTTTTATATGGTGTTCTTTGTATTCACAATGTACTTTGCGGGAGGATTGATTCCGACTTATCTCCTAATTCGTTCGCTTGGTTTGATGAACAGCTTCTGGGTGTTTATTATTCCGTCCTTAGTTAGTGTGTGGAACATGATTATATTCCGAACTTTCTTTAGAGGTCTCCCTGCTGGGTTGGAAGAGTCAGCTAGTATTGATGGCTGCAGCAACTGGGGAATGTTCTTCCGGATTATACTTCCGCTGTCCGGTCCGGTTATCGCAACCCTATCGTTGTTCACAGCGGTAGGCCACTGGAACGATTGGTTCCTACCAAGCATCTATATCACTACTGAAAGTTTATTGCCAATACAGACGATTTTAAGGCAGACGCTGAATGCCAATATTGTAACGAATTCGAATGCCATACTTGATAGTGCTTCGGTAATGTTAATGAATCGATCCAAACAAATCACATCAAAGTCACTCACAATGGCGATGATGATTGTGGCCACCTTGCCAATCGTTCTTGTATATCCTTTTGTACAGAAGTACTTTGTAAAAGGTGTTCTTGTAGGATCGCTGAAAGAGTAATTTTACGTACGGTTTAAGGCGAATAGCTTTGAACATATATATTTTTAGAATGAGAGGGGTTTAGTAAATGAGAAAGACAAGAAAGTCTTTACTGTTGATGGTTTCACTGATCATGGTATTGGCTACTGCTCTTGCCGGATGCGGTAAAGCTGAACCAACACCACCAGCACCAACCAAAGACAAGGAGGAGACAGTAAAAGAGACTCCACCAGCAGATTCTGGAGAAAAATGGGTACTTGGTGAGAAGCCACTTCAATTTACAGCTTATGCTCACTATGAAGGAATAGACTTTCCTAAATGGGAAAGCGTTCCGCTCGGTAAGTACTTGAGTGATGAGAAACAAGTAAAAATTGATGTAATTGCGGCTAATGGAGCTCATAAGCAAAAGTTGAGTGCAATGATTGCATCTGACGATCTACCAGATCTGATCTGGACAGACCGTGATGAGCCAATGATTCTAAGTCTTCAAAAAGAAGGTAAGCTCGTTGCATTTGATCCTTACCTCGATAAATATCCGAACTTGAAAACATGGATGGGCGATCTGGATTTGCTTCGCGCTGAAGATGGAAAGATCTACAGATTCCCTAACTGGTATTCATCCAATCCTTATGGTACTGCAGGTTATGTAGTTAACAAGAAAATTTATGAAGAACTAGGTAAGCCAGCACTTGAAACAACTGAAGATTTATACAACTACTTGAAGATGGTTAAAGACAAGTATGGTGATACAATCGTTCCGTTCGAGCCGCACCGTGCACAAGATAGACAAGGGCTTGGTTTGTTGTATACGGCATTTGGAGAGCAAGTAAGCTATTCAAACTTAAAAGCAAATCTACTTGCTGTTCCTAAAGATGGAAAACTTACATCATTACTTACAGATCCAACATTCCGTGAAGCTCAGAAGTACATCGCTAAGCTCTACAGAGAAAAACTGATTTCTCAAGATGCATTTAGCCAAACAGAAGATATGGTTAAAGAAAAAGTAATGACTGGTCGAGTGGCTGTATTTGCGGGTTCAAGCCCGACAGATATCGCAGCAAAAGCACAGATCGAATTAACGAAAGACGATCCAGATGGCGGTTATTTCATGATTTGGCCAATTCATAAGCCAGGACTAGATAAGAACAAAATTACAGCAGGTACTTACACGAGCTTTGGATGGAACGCTGCACATATTACGACTGCAGCTGAAGATCCAGAGGCAATCTTCGCATTCCTTGACTGGATGACAGGTCCTGAAGGTATGAACGTTCAATTCTTCGGTCCAGAAGGAAAGAACTGGAAAGGTTTCGATGAGAATGGTCAACCAAACTTCACAGAGAACTATGATAGAGAAGAAGTAACAAAAATCTCTGCTGAGAACAGCCCGTGGCAGCTTGTAGGTAATACAAGTTACATTGACCCTGCTAAGTGGAAGTATATGGAGAGCCTTCCTGAAGAAGAACAGCAGTGGGAAGTGCGTTACCAACAAACAGTTACTTGGCCGACACAATTAAACATTACTGAATTTGTTGGCCTTGATGCAGCTCCAAACTCAGATGAAGATATTATTGGTAAATCTGTAGATGAATTGTTCCTAGAGATTTATGCTAAATCGGTTATGGCGAAGAGTGATGAAGAAGTAGATCAAATCCTTGATCAAGGAAACAAAGATCTTATGGATCTGGGTTACCAACAGCTTCTTGATTTCCGTACAGAAAAGTGGCAGGCAAACGTTGCAAAAATGAAAAAGTAATCTTGTAATCGAATAAAGTAGTTAACCATCCCAAGGAGTTCAATTTACTCTTTGGGATGGTTCTTTTTTAAGAACTCTTACCCTTGTATATGTATCCAATAGAGCAATATGTATAGTATGATATGAGTATGCAAATAAGGGCAATTTTTACAATTAGCTAGGGGGATTTCCATGTACAAGGTGCTGCTCGTAGATGATGAAGAGCTTGATTTGGAAGGAATGAAGAGGTTTATTCCTTGGCCTGATCTCGGCATGGAGGTAGTGGATAGTGTTAATAATGCATTATCAGCTTGTAAAATTCTTGAGAGTAAGAATGTTGATATTTTAGTAAGCGATGTTAACATGCCCTATATGTCTGGGCTTGAGCTTGCGCGTATTGCCATAGAACGCAAACCTAATATACGAATTATATTTGTCAGTGGATACCAAGAGTTTAGCTACGTTCAGGAAGCTCTTTCACTAAAAGCATACAGCTATGTGCTGAAGCCAATGAATGATAAGGAGCTTGTATCTTCATTACTGAAGGTGAAACGAGATCTTGATGAAGAGATGAAGCAGCGTGAAGTGGAGCAGGCTTATCATGAAATGATACCCATCGTCAAAAGCGATTTTCTCATACGTTTACTTGAACGTGAAGAAACGGATGAGGCGATGACAAAAATGAGTATATCTCAGGAATTTGATCAGCTGAACTGGCCGATTCGCGTCGTTGTGATGGAGCTTGATAATTTGCCATGGCGACAAGCTGTAGGATTTTCTTCACAGCGAGAGATGTCAGGCATGTTCTTGCAATACATTCACGAGGCGATCTCAGCACAAGGGCCCGTTCCATACTGTAAATTATCCTCGCATCGAGTTGCGATATTAATTGAAGACGCTGTCACCAATGAAATAGTAGAGGCATTAACAACAGCAGTTCAAAGTAAAATGGAATCCTCTTCGATTACAACCGGAATTGGTGAGCCAGTACAATCGTTAGATGAGCTGCAGCTATCTTATAGACAAGCAGTTGAGGCCGTTGAAGGAAAGATGTTTCTTGGTAAGGGAAGTGTAATTCGGTTCGAAGACGTAAGCGGTGAGCCTGGCATGCTTGATGCAAGGATGCTGGATGAACGGATGAATACACTAATTAAGGCCATGGAGGAGTACGAACTCGTCCAAATCTGTGATGAACTGGAGAACTTATTCGGTTCGATTCAAAGTCTGCGTTCCCGATTTACTGTACACAATATGTCTAATTATATCATTTGGAAGTTGGATCAATATTTAACGAGCAGAAACGAAGATTTGTTTGATTTGCTAGGAATGGAGATTCATCATCTGGATATTTTGATGAAATTCGATACAGTGAGTGATATTCGCTCCTGGTTTATATATCGGATATTTGAAATCTCTGAAAGTCTATACGAGAAGAGTAATTCTAAGAATGGTAAATTTATTCGAAGTGTGATCCAAACGATGAAAGAACGGATGAGTGAGAATATTACGATAAAGGATATTGCACAGCATTTTTCCTTTTCGCCTAGTCATATAGGTTTCCTGATTAAAGAGAAGTCAGGGAGTACGTTTAATGAACTTCTTGTCCAGCTCCGTATGGAAAAGGCGTGTGAATTATTAAAGCAGCCAGGTATGAAGATTTATGAAGTAGCCGATCAGGTAGGATACCGGTATCTCCCTTATTTCAGTAGGCAATTTAAAGAGAAGTTTGGTATGACACCTATGGAATATCGAAAGAGAGAGCTCGAATGAATAGACGCTGGATTCCTTTACGCCAAGGAAACAAAAAGAAGTTAGGGTATATACCGATCGGTTACAAGTTAATGCTTACTTTTTTAATATTTATTGTGATACTGGTTTCGGTTAACTTCTATATATCGCATTCCATGTACGATGAAACGATGCGAAAACAAACGCGGGTGAACATCCAAGGGACACTTAAACAGATTAGAGATAACGTAGCCTACAAAGTAGATGATATCGTCCAAACATCAGCTACACTGTATGATGATACTACATTAGCCCAGAGCGTTCGTAGGAATTTGTATGGCCTTGATAATCATAATCGCATGAATGATATAATCAGTCCCAAGTTAGAGAGTGCTGCGAAGGCGGTTGGCCTTAATTTAAGATTATCTGTATATTTTCATAATCAAACATTATTTCAGAGTTACAGAAATTGGAGTAATGGTAGAGGCGAAAATTTCAATGAACAGACCTACGATATCTACTATATGAAGCATATATCCAATAAGTTTTGGTATTTTACACTTCCTGAAGAAGTTTTCAATGTGACAATGGTATGGAGGCAGGTCGAAGAGGATGCGCGAGACGAGCGAATATCCATGATTCGACGGATGCTGGACATGAACAATCCACTTGAAATCAAGGAGATAGGCATCATGCGTTTTAGTGTGCGCTTATCGGAGTTGTTCGATAGTGTGGATTACACGAAGCTCGGTGAAGGAAGTATACTATCGGTACTGGACCCCGTGGGTAATGTAGTGTTCACTTCTGGACAGGATTTAGAAGATCGTGATGAGTCACAGAACAAGGTGAGTAAATATGCTATACCGGCAAAATATGATGAGAAGAAGTATTTAACCCTACAAGAAGATCTGCCACAGAAGAATTGGAAGATCGTTGCCCAAGTACCCTTAAACATTATTGAACAAGAAGCGAAGCGAGTTCGGACGGTGTTCATTATTATCTGTCTGATCTGCGTTCTCCTTTTTGCATACACTGGGTATCTTATCTCGCAATCTTTTTCGAAGCGGATTCTAAAGATTGTAGGCGTACTTAATGCATTCCGTGAAGGAGATTTACATAAGCGGATTACGTATCGTGGCAAAGGGGAGTTCCCTCAGATTGCGACAGCACTGAATGCGATGGGTGAAGATATTGAATCATTAATTAATAAGGTGTATTTGACTCAGCTTCAAAAGAAGGAAGCGGAGCTTGAGATGCTCCAATCACAGATCAATCCACATTTTTTATATAATACATTATCATCGATTAACCAGCTCGCTAAATTTGGAGAGACTGAGAAGCTTCAGGATATGGTCGTACAGCTGGCCCAATTTTATCGTCTCACTCTAAATTCAGGGAAAACGATGATTCCCATTGTAACAGAGATTGAGCAGGCAAATGCTTATCTGGACATCCAGAAGGTGAAGTATGGACAGAGGATGGAAGTCACTTATGATATTGATGCGGATATTTGGCCGTATGAGACGGTAAAACTTATCTTGCAACCTTTTATTGAGAATGTGCTCAAACATGCTTGGAGTGGGGATCGAATTCATATTCGGGTCTCGGTAACTAAGGAAGGCAAGGATATCGTTTACCGAATTATTGATGATGGTCTGGGTATGAAGCAAGAGAGAATCAAGGAGATATTTGATCCTAGAGATGATAGCCATATGGGGTGCGGTATCCGAAATATTGATCAGCGTGTGAAGCTGCATTACGGGAACGAATATGGTGTCTCTATATATAGTAGGGTTGGGATCGGAACGACGGCACAAATTCGTATTCCTGCAAGGGAGAGGAAGCTTACGGGGAGAAGAGAAGTATAGAATAGCCTATTAAGGTGAAGCGTCACTGAATGTGCTTGCCTGCGGCGCTGAATTGAGCAATACTGTATGTCGAGGCCAAAGATAACTTTTTTCATATGCGAACTAGTAGAAACGTTCTTTCGCCATGCTGATAAGGCACAAGGAAAGTCGTTTCTACTTTTTGATATGCATTATTTGAGTATTTTGCAATCATACGATTGAAATGCTGAATATGAGGTTTTATCGTAGAAACGGCTAACGCTCCCGATGGAGTGGGAAACCGTTTCTTCTTAATTTTAGGAGAATACGGGAGAGACAGATGAAATTTTTACAACAGTATCCTAAGGAAGTAAGGGGTTTTCTAGTAGCAAGCCTCGTAAACTCCGCTGGTGGCTCACTGATGTGGCCACTAACAACGATGTATGTGTTTGATGAGCTCGGTCGCAATATGCAAGACGCAGGACTTGTTATCCTTATCCAATCCGTGGGTGGGATCGCCGGACAGCTGCTTGGTGGCGCCATGTATCACCGTATCGGGGTGAAGCGATTAATCGTAGGGTCGCTGATGCTGAATGCACTCGGTTTGTTTTCACTGCCGTTTATCAACGGATATTGGTCGCTTTTGCTACCGATGATGCTATTTATCGGATTTTGCAATGCGGTATCGCTGCCAGCGATACAGGCTTTTGTCGGATTCCGTTTTGCGGATCGGCGCGGAGAGTTGTTTAACGTAATCTACGTAGCTAACAACATCGGTATTGCGATTGGAACAGCCATGAGTGGATTTCTTGCCGAAATATCCTACCATCTGAGTTTTGTGGCAAACGGTATAACCTCACTCGGGTTTGCTATTTTCTTCTTAGTCTATTTAACGCGATTAGATGGATCAGAAGCTGAGAATCCAGAGGAAAAAGGTCACTCGCCACAAGTGAAGACACCTTTACCAGCGGGTCCCGGTGCTTGGGCGCTGCTGCGGAACATTCGGATTTATCTATTCATGGGCTTTGGGTCTCTGTTTATGTGGTTTGGTGTTTCGGTATGGAATAATGGCGTGTCGCCGCATATTATTTCTGAGGGGATGTCTAAGACCGCTTTTAGTTATTTGTGGACGCTCAATGGAATCTTGATCTTTGTGGCTCAGCCACTGACAACAATGATTAAACGCTGGTTCGCCCGTACGGAGACTGCTCAGATGACCATGAGTGCGGTATTCTATATGGCGGCGTATATGATCATCGTGGTGATGAATAACTATCCCGGCTTTGTGTTAGCGATGATTCTTGCCACACTTGGGGAGATGCTGATCTCACCAGCGATACCTGCATATATAGCAGATCGTGCAGGGAATCATGCTCCATTTTACATCGGCGTTGCAGGTGGGATGGGGGCAGCTGGACGTGTTGTAGGGCCCTATGCGATGGGAACACTATACGATGGTGGTGGGCTCACGCCAGTAGCTTGGCTCGCGGTGGGCACGGCTGTGATGTCACTTCTATCATTCCTTGTTCATTCAAAGTTAAGCAAGCGTAACCAGATAAGTGAAAGTATTGCAGCCTAGCATATATGAATTGAACCTTGTGAATTTCACTTGAGTGATATAATGAAGGAAGATTGTTATCGAAATGAGGGATGAGAGCATGAGTATAAGTCAGCAAACCGTAACGATCCGATTCTCCGAGATCAAGGATGCCGCTCAGCTCATGGAGATTGACGATATCGTATGGGACAAGTACACGGCTCCAGAGCCGTTACATTGGAGCTCAAGAGATAATTATCTTCTGCACTGCCCACCCGGCTCACAGCTTGTGGCAGTATGTGAAGATGATATCTGTGGATATGTCGGTTTTCGTACTCCAACAGGACTTGAGAGTAATCACCATGTACTAGAGCTAAATATAGCGATTCATCCTTCTTACCAGCGGAAGGGGCTAGGCAGCCGGCTTATGCAAGCAGCTAAAGATATGGCGAGATTAGAGCATAAGCGCAAGTTGAGGCTGAGAGTACTTTCAAGTAATCCGGGTGCTATTTCTTTTTATAAGACATGCGGATTTCACGAAGAAGGCCGGTTAGAACGGGAATTTTTCATTGATGGGCATTATGTTGATGATATCTTAATGGGTTACTTTATATAATATGGATACCATCTTCATTAGTGTATAGTGTTAATCAAAAGGACATACGGAGGGAATTATTGATGGCAGCAGACATCGTGTCTCTGAATATTGGTAAGCCGATTACAGTCGATTATCTCGGTAAGTCCCTATCAACAGGAATCTATAAACAACCGGTACAGGGACCGCTTTATTTAAGTTCAGTTCAAATTGATGGGGATGGACAAGCTGATCTGGTGTTTCATGGAGGACCAGATAAGGCAGTTTGTGTGTATCCTTTTGAACACTATGCCTACTGGGAGGCAGTCTTGGCGAAGAAGATGGAATACGCTTCGTTCGGTGAGAATCTTACGGTAAGAGGTCTGCTTGAAGATAAAGTATGTATTGGTGATGTGTATCAGATTGGTGAGGCAGTTGTACAAGTGAGTCAGCCGCGCTATCCTTGCTTCAAGCTTTCTCAGAAGCATGGTGTGAAGGACATGCCAGCTCGGGTGCTAGAGACGGGGTATAGCGGGTTCTATTTACGGGTGCTGCAAGAAGGATATCTATCAGCCGATTCACGAATCACACAGCTAGAGTCTCACCCTGATCAGGTGAGTATTCTGAATATTCTACAGCTCCTTACCCATGGACGACAGGAGGCAGCTGCGCTTCGCCGAATGATTGATCTTGAGGTTTTAGCTGAAAGTGTCCGTACGAAATTTCAAGGATGGCTGGATAAGCTGGAATCCTCATGCTGATTGATGAATCCAGTAATTGAATAAGCATACCTAAAGTTCCTTAATAAGGAAAATGGGTATGCTTATTTGTTTTCTATTTATTCGATTTAAAATTGCAAAAGCACTATCTCATTCGTTTCCATTCGCTACGGATCATGCCATACACTGCATGGTTGACGTAACCTTGGGGAAGTTTCTCAGCCTCACGGATAACGCCTTCCAAAACAAACCCTAAACGTTCCGGAATGGCACGGCTGCGGCGATTGGTTGTAGCACAGCGAATTTCTACACGATTCAGCCCCATCCGCATAAGCGCATGGTCCGTGAAAGCCCGACAAGCACTTGTCATGAGTCCTTGTCCTTGGAACTGTTTATCGAGCCAATAACCGATGCCGACAGATCGATTATTCCAATCGATTTCGTGAAATGAAATCGTTCCTGTTAATTCCTCACGTACCCAGATACCTGCGGAGAATCCACCGTTATCAGCAGCCTGCTTCATTGCTCCTTTGATATAGTTGGCGCTATGTTCAACCTCCGTAACGGAATCCACCCAAGGAAGCCACTGGCGAAGACGGTCACGTGACCGATCCGTAAGTTCATAAAGGGCGCGTGCATGTTCGGGTGCAAGCGGGCGCAGTTCTACATGATCATCTAAAGCATATGTAAACATGATCCAACTCCTTTATTCTGATAGATAAGATCAGCGGACAGGTTTTACTTTTTGCTCAAGCGCGTAGATGTCCTCCTCCATGGAGACCATCCGCTGGGTGACGAGATGTCTGCAATCATCCAGAGCTTGATTGTATACATGAGGACTGATATGGGTCATGAAGAACTCAAGCATGTTGTCCGCTGCTAAGTGTCCGAGCGTTTCGCCGCGTTCTACTTCGAAATATTCCTGAATCTGCTCAATGAGAAGCTCGCGCTTCTCTTTCGGAAATTTCACTGGTTTCATCGGATTAACGGACCTCCTTTTCGCTATTTTCTTCCATGCTAAACTAAAAAAAAGACCTCGTCAAAGCCGTTTTTAACGATTGCTAGGGTAGGATATTTCTTTTATGTCTCGTTTTTAAAACAGAGATCACCTACTACATACGGTTGAAGTCTTTAATCCTTGCAGATTCCTTGAACAATCCGGGCGATACAGGTATATTTATAAGAAACTCGTTTATACAGGAAAAGAGAGAATATACAGGACGAAAGGTTGATTAACGTGGAGAACCATCCTGAAACACCCTCCAACTTTATAAAAAATGTCATTACCGAAGACCTGAAATCCGGTAAAGTCAAAGAGATTGTAACTCGCTTTCCACCTGAACCGAATGGATATCTTCATCTCGGTCACGCAAAGGCGATTTGGATCAACTTCACATTAGCAGCTGAGTTCGGCGGCAGAACGAATCTTCGTTTTGACGACACGAATCCGGTTAAAGAAGATGTTGAATATGTAAACTCCATTAAAGAAGATGTGAAGTGGCTCGGCTATGACTGGGATCAGCTTCGCTTCGCTTCCGATTATTTTGAAGAAATGTACAACCGCGCAGTGCTTCTGATCAAGAAGGGAAAGGCATACGTTGACGATCAGTCAGCAGATGAAATTCGTGCAAACCGCGGAACGCTAACAGAGCCCGGACAGAACAGCCCATATCGGGATCGCACTGTTGAAGAGAACCTTGAACTATTTGAGAAAATGCGTGCGGGTGAGTTCGCTAATGGAGAGCGTGTTCTTCGTGCGAAGATCGATATGTCTTCTCCGAACATCAATCTCCGTGATCCGGTTATCTACCGAATTTCTCATGCACACCACCATAATACGGGAGATAAGTGGTGCATTTATCCGATGTATGCTTTTGCTCACCCTATTGAGGATGCGATTGAAGGGATTACTCATTCCCTCTGTTCCCTCGAGTTCGAGGATCAGCGTCCATTCTATGATTGGGTTATCGCAGAGTGTGAAATGCCAGCTACTCCGCATCAGTATGAGTTTGGTCGCTTGAACGTAGCCCAGACGGTAACGAGTAAGCGTAAACTGAAGCAGCTTGTGGATGAGAACTATGTGGATGGCTGGGATGACCCGCGCATGCCGACCATTTCGGGTCTTCGTCGCCTCGGATATACACCGGATGCGATTCGGAATTTTGTCTATGAGACAGGCATATCGAAGGCTTACGGACAAGTGGATCGTCAAGTGATGGAACACTTTATCCGCGAGGATCTTAAGCTGAAGGCTCCGCGTACGATGGCTGTGCTTGATCCGCTCAAAGTGGTCATTACGAACTATCCTGAGGGACAAGTGGAATGGCTGGATGCAGAGAATAATACGGAAAATCCAGAGATGGGTGTTCGTCAGATTCCATTCTCTCGTGAAATATATATTGAACAGGAAGACTTTATGGAGAATCCGCCAAACAAGTATTTCCGCCTGTTCCCTGGTAATGAGGTTCGCTTGAAGCATGCCTACTTCATCAAGTGTAACGAATTTATTAAAGATGAGAACGGCAAAGTCGTTGAAATTCACTGCACCTATGATCCAGAGACAAAGAGTGGAACTGGATTTACAGGACGTAAAGTGAAAGGGACTATTCACTGGGTTGAAGCTACTCAAGCTGTTCCTGCTGAATTCCGCTTGTTCGAGCCTCTTATTAAAGATGAGGAGCCCGATGAAGAATTGGAGCAAGAAGTTGCAGGGGATGTTATTTCAAGCGAAGATGCAGCTGAGGCGCCAGAGAAGACGTTCCTCGACTTCGTGAACCCGAATTCCTTACAGATTGTACATGGCTTCGTAGAACGGAATATGATAGATGCTAAGCCGCAGGATAAATTCCAGTTCTTCCGTCATGGATACTTTAATGTAGACTCTAAATACTCTGAGCCGGGTCGCCCTGTATTTAACCGGGTTGTATCCTTAAAAAGCTCATTCCAGCTGCCGAAGAATTCTTAAGTAGCACGGACTCCCGCTAGAACTAGCAAGGCCCGGAAGCTCCCTTTAGAGGGAAGACTTCCGGGCCTTGTCCTATTTTACAATCTGATTAATGGGTCGAGTATGGTTCTTCCTCATAATCCTCATCCGTTTCCAGATCGGGCGTCAGGATATCTTCTTGCTTGCGAAGCATATACCACATCCATCCGAAACCAATAGCACCAACTAAGGCTAGCATCATACCCGTTCGGTACATGGTTTGAGCGCCAAAGTTCTGGAACATCCAACCCCCAGCAATACCTCCGATGACACCAGAGATGCCGCTCCAGGATAAGGTGTAGATGGCCTGTCCAGACGCGCGGTACTGCGTGGGTACAAACAGCATAGTCAACTGAGTTCCAACATAGAAGTAACCGCCAAAGGTAATGCAGTGCAGAACCTGAATAAGAGCAACCTCCATCGGTGTTGAAGCTTCAGCCATAAGCAACCAGCGGAGAGAGAAGAGAAGGCTTACCACTGTCAGACATCCAATTAACACATTGATCTTACGTTTCAAGTACCGGTCACAGAGCAGGAAGACGGCTACTTCAAATATTGAAGCGAAGAAAATAGCCAGTCCCACCATCTGTTTAGTACCCCCGAGATCAAGGATATATAGGGACATGAACGTGTTATTCATCGTATTAGGAATCGAGACAACAATACCAAGCAGGATGAACCAGATGAAATAAGGATTCAGGAACAGCTTGCTAAACCCGCGTAAATTTACGGTAGCCGAGCCCGTTGTCTTCTGAATATTCGGAAGAGACAACATGAAGACGGCTGCAATGACCAGCATAATAGAGAAAACAATGGAGATCCGTCCGGATCCTAATCGGTCAATCACAGGTCCTGCAGCAACGGCTGTTAGTGCCCAGCCAATGGAACCCCATAACCGGAATGAGCCGAATTTCTGACTTGTACCTTCGATATATCCTAGAATAAGGGTGTTCGTCTGTGAGAACATGGGTGTTTGAAAGAAATAGAATAGAATCATTGTTGAATAGATCATCGCATACGTATTCGCCTGAAAAACAAACTGTACAAGAAGTAGCGTTCCCGTCATCATAATAAGAATAACGCGCTTGATGTTCTCTGCACGATCACTCCAATACCCCCAGAAGGGGTTAGCGAACACGGAGACAAACGGGGCAATAGCCATCAGGCTACCAATCTCTACTTTGCTCATTCCGATATCTTGCAGGTATAGTTGAAAGAACCCGGTGAATATGACCATGGTTCCATATATGAAAAAGTTATATAGTTTTAGTGACTTTAATGATGGTTGATCATTGTTCATATTCCGCAAATAGGTCATTCCTTTCAAACCGAATGCAATACAGAAAAATGGCCTGAGAGCCGAATATCTTCTCTCAATGTATCACGCATTGAAAAGGGATACAAACCATCTTCTATGATATTATCCATTTAATGTTAATGTAATACAAGTGTAATATATGTACTCTTGATGGAATAGTAGTCGATTCTCATAGCAACATTTGAACCATAAAGAGCAGGGTTGGGAGGATGAAAATGGGTAGTTTTCAGATGGATTTTCATGTAACGGAAGTAGCGATAGATTTGACAGGCATCGTCCTCTCTGGTGGATCTTCGAGGCGTATGGGGAGGGATAAGGCGATGCTTCCCGTTGGCAGTGTTACTTCCATTGAACGCACGGCACTGTCTCTTAGAGCGGTATGCAGGGAAGTGCTTATCTCCATCAGCAACCCGAAGTCTTATGAATTCCTAGGATTAAGAACAGTAAGGGATATTTATATCGGCAAGGGGCCAATGGCTGGGCTGCATGCTTGTCTAAATAGATCTGAAACAGCTTGGAATATGGTTGTGGCATGTGATATGCCATTTGTGAGTGCAGAGACGATGCAGGCGCTTATTCAAATTGCGGCAGGTGATATGACCAGAGAAACCGAAGTGGAAAAGACAAGGGCGGACTTGCCCCATGATCTTAGGGATGAGGCAGTTGGACGCACTGAGCTCGACGCGGTAATACCTGTAGTTGGAGGTAAAGCACAGCCTCTCTTTGCCCTTTATCACCGGGATGTTCAGACTAGCCTTGCGAACTGTTTAAGCCGAAATGAACTGCGTATGATGGATTGGCTTGCTCAATTACATGTATTGTATGTTCCAGTGGGAGACTTGTCCCAGCGAGTAGGGAGGGAAACTACACGGGATTTATTTAACATGAATGAGCCTGAAGACTATGTTACAGCATGTAAGTGGGTGGAGGATTCTACTTCGGGTGACATTTCTTGATTCGTAGAGACCGAGTGAAACGTGCTGAACGGTAGGGAATGAAATAAGCAGCTTCGGATTTCCCGAAAGCTGCTTTGTTTACATGTCCTGGGCATGGATTGGAAATCGCTCCTTAGCCACCAATCTGCGACATACGTCGATGAGTGGGCGTGTGACTTTGGGCTTTTTTCTCGAGTGCTAGAGCCATCTCGTGGTTTTGCGGTTTATTTCCTAAGGCTTTACGGAATAATGCAGCTGTGGCTTCCGGATCATGAGCAACCCGGCGAACGTTGAACTCATCAGACCAATAGAGACAAGCCTTAATATGTCCATCTGCGGTGAGGCGAAGTCTATTGCAGGAGTCACAGAAGTGATCACTTACCGGATGGATAAGCCCGAAAGTGCCTGCCGCGCCTTCAACTCTCATATTGCGAGAGGGTCCATTACCCGCGGGACCTTGATCCTCTTGAATAGACCAACCCGCTTCGCGACAAACATCGGTTACATGGCTTAGAGGAATGTATGTTTTTCGCCATTCATCAGAAGCCTGTCCAATGGGCATATATTCAATAAAGCGGACATGAAGAGGACGCTCAAGGGTCATTGCAATAAACGCTCGAATTTCATCCTCATTAAAACCTTTCATTAAAACCATATTGAGCTTGATCGGATCGAGTCCAGCCTCATATGCAGCTTCGATGCCTTCAAGCACCTTCCGCACATCGCCACCTCGGGTAATTGAGGCATAGCGCTCTTCCTGTAATGAATCAAGGCTAATGTTGATCCGAGTAAGTCCTGCTTCTTTTAAAAGACGGGCCTTAGAAGGTAATAGAAGCCCGTTGGTTGTAAGCGAAATATCCTGAATTCCTTCAATCGCGGAGATCATAGCGACAAGAGACTCTAAATCTTTGCGAACGAGCGGTTCGCCACCCGTGAGCCGTACCTTGGACACGCCCATTGGCGCAAGGACTTTAAGTACAGCTGCAATCTCTTCATAGCTCATGATTTCGTCATGCGGCTGAAATACCATTCCTTCTTCAGGCATGCAGTACACACAGCGAAGATTACAACGGTCGGTTACCGATATTCGGATATAATCATGGATCCTTCCAAAGGAGTCCGTCAGTGGTTCAACATTTGGTTTCATCTATCGGAATCCCCTCTCCAGCTAGCATGGTCACATTGTAGCGATTGCCGAAGCGGGAGTCAATGGAGTGGACATGATAAAAGATTAAATTTTAACTTTAAAATTCGCATATAAATGCGATCCATGTGAACTCTATCACAGAAAACGTTTTCAGGTGTCTTTATACTGTAGTTACAGGAACATGAATTTCCCCTAGGAAATATGCCCTGAGTTAACAGTTAAGCCATCCTGATCGGGATGGCCGCTGTTTTCAGGATAATTTCCATAATTTTCAGAAACTTCCGGGAATCATTTTTCATTAAATCACCCATAGTTCAGTCATTTGCGATATACTGTGAAGGATATCACATCCAACAAGAGGTCACCATTAGGAGGTTCGATATGGCGATATCGTCTGTTCAAACATTGGAGGTACCTGACGTCTGTCACAGGTGGCTGGAAAATCGCGGGACGATTTATCAGCTGCTCACTGAATTTCTAGGCCACAAGCCTACACTATCTTTAGTTGCACATTGGAGTCGCAGTCATGGCATTAGTAAAGCTGCTGAGTTAACTCGTGGAGGCCGTGAACTTATGCATTATTTAAGTGGCCGCTCACCAGAGGAACTCGTGAAGATTTGCGAAAGGGAAGGTGCCGAATACCGTAGATTGCTGCAGCATTCGAAACAGCGTCCACTAGCGGAATCGCGTTATTCTCCTTACTCATGTACGGCACAGGATCTATCTGATTTCTATGCATCGGCGGGGGTCGCTTTTAAGAAAGTGAGCGGCGAACCTGACGATCACCTTGCAATTGAGCTTGAATTTATAACGGTACTGCATGATCGTATGCTGAATAGTTTGTACTCCGAAGATAGCATGATCGAGCTCATGGATATCCAGATTCGATTCTTGGAAGAACATTTACTCACCTGGATCCCTGCACTATGTAGAGAACTAAACGCTTCAACGATGAGTCCGATCTATTTATCGGTATCACGATTGCTTGCAGAGTTCCTTGAGTACGATGTGGCGATGCTTCGGACTTGGAGACAGTCTTGTCTGACGGTTAAAGAGCCGGTTCGTGAACCTGTACTCGCATAGAGACAATGATTGATACAAGCTACAATCAGGTCTAGATGTACTTCTTCATATAAGAACAAATGAAAAAAAGGACACACTTCCTATAATTCGGAGTGTGTCCTTTTTGAATTAATCTTCGATTTGCTTTTTGCGGAATTTCATGAGGAATTCGTATACCACAGGGACAACGACAAGTGTCAGCAGTGTAGAACTGATCAAACCGCCGATAACCGTAATACCGAGCCCTTTAGAAATAATACCTGCGCTGTTCTCCCATCCGAAGACGAGTGGCAGCAAGGCTCCTATAGTTGCAAGAGCAGTCATCAGGATTGGACGAAGACGTGTTGCACCTGCTTCAAGAAGCGCATCGCGAGTAGACATTCCCTCACGTTCCTTATGGATAACACGGTCTATCAGTACAATCGCGTTTGTTACAACGATACCAATCAACATCAGTACACCCATCAAAGCGGATACGTTCAGTGTTTCGCCTGTAATAAGCAAGGCGACGATTGCACCGATGACGATGAATGGTAGTGAGAACAGGATCGCGAATGGTGCAAGCGCACCTCCGAAAGTAACAACAAGAACGAAGTAAACAATCGCAATGGCTGCCAACATTGCAAGACCAAGCTGACCGAATGTTTCATTAATCTGTTCGGTTACGCCGCCGAAGGAGACAGAAACACCCTCAGGTAGTTTCATTTTATCAACTTTGGCTTGAAGATCAGCGGAAGCATTACCTACGTCTGTAGTCAGAATGTCAGCATTAATGGTAACAACCATCTTACCATCGATACGTGTGATGGAATCCGGTGAGGTACCTTTCTCCACTTTAGCGACGTCTTTAATTGGAACTTCCATGCCAAGCGGTGAGGTTACCGTCTCATTTTCAATTTCCTTGATGCTCTTATAAGTCTGATTATCAGCTTCAATGTAGACTTTATAGGATTTATTCTCAATCTTCACCTCAGTCAATACAGGACGTTCACGCATTGGACTGAGTTTCATAGCGAGTTGACCTGCTGTCAAACCGAGAGAGCTAAGCTTCTCTTGATCCGCAACTAATGTGTATTGCTCATAGGCTTCTGATAGGCTAGTTTCTGCATTTTCGAAGCTGGCTGTATCTTTCTTCGCCAGTTCTGCAATTTCATCAGCTACAGGCTTGATCTGATCGAGTGAATCACCAAAGACATTAACGGTAAGCTGGTTACCGCCCATGCCGCCCATGTCCATACTTGCCCATACACCTTCAGGAACTTCTGTCTCGAGGCCTTCGACTAAGTCTTTTTTTACATCCTCAAAGTTCTTCGTATCTGGGTCGTACATGACATAAAACAGACCGGAATTGGCTGACCCCATACCTAGTGGGTTGCTGCCTCCGATGGAGAATTGCATGCTTTGAACTCCATCTTGAGCGAGAATGTACTTCTCGGCTTTCAATGCACGTTGTTCCACATCTTCCAGACGGTCGCCTGGTTGAGGTGAATAAGTAACCATCGCATATTTATCTTCTTGATCCGGCATAAAGCTTACGCCCACGAATTTCGTGAGGAACAAGCTACCGACCAATAGCACAATAGCAGCACCAAAAGTAATCAGCTTGTGGTTCAGCGTCCATCTCAGCACATTTTGATAACCGCGAGCAAGTGAGCCTGGATTCTCTTCATGGTTCCGCTTGTTCTTAACACCTTTACGGAAAAGAGTGTGAGCAAGTGCAGGAACGAGTGTAACGGCTACGACGAGTGATGCAAGAAGAGCGAACACCATCGTCATTGCAAATGGCATGAATAGTTCGCCCACCATACCGCTAACGAGTACGAGTGGTAAGAACACGGCAATCGTGACAACTGTCGAAGACAAGATCGGTATGAACATCTCTCGAGTAGCTGCGCTAATCAGTTCTCTACCCTTCAGCTTCTCTGTAGATAATGACATCCGCCGGTAGATATTCTCAATGACAACGATGGAGTCATCGACAACCCGGCCAATAGCGACCGTCATCGCACCGAGCGACATCATGTTTAGCGTAATGTCCATCTGCTGCAGACAGAGCACAGCGATGAGAAGCGACAATGGAATCGAAATGATCGATATAATGGTTGAACGGATATTACGAAGGAAGATCATAATAATGATTACAGCGAACAAGGCACCATATACAGCCTTGAACAACATGGTATGAACGGAATCTTCGATAGGCTTACCTTGATCAAGCATGATGGTTAGATCCATGCCCGGATACAGTTCTTTTAATTCTTCTGTCTTGTCTTTCACTCGGTTAACGACATCTACGGTGTTCGCGTCATTGGCTTTTACGACTTGAACACCGATTGATTCCTTACCGTTGGTGCGGGAGATGGACTCAGCTTTTCCGACGACTTGAATGTCGGCAATTTCACTAAGCTTTACGGTCGGAATGGCTAGAGGAGCTCCTCCGTTAGGAGCACCCGCAGCATTGTCAGCTCCATTTTGTCCAGTAGCAGCCCCAGCTCCTGCTGTAGGTGCCCCGCCAACGCCTTGCGCTCCTGCTCCGCCAGCACCAGCGCCACTAGGCATAACAGGAATCGTGATATTCTTCAGATCATCAATACCGATGATGCCGCCATCGACTGCCACCGCTTTTTGTGACTCTTCCATCTCGAACAATCCGAGAGGGGCATAAAGGGCAGAGCCTTGAACGATTCCCTTAACGGTATCTTCCGTAAGGCCAAGCTCATCCATTTTCTTCTGGTCGAACTTGATACTTACTTCATTAACGAATTGACCAGAAACTTGAAGGGAAGCAACACCTTCGAGATCCTCAAGCTCAGGTACGATATCGTTCTCCGTTATGCGTGTAAGCTCATCTAGTTCAGTGCCTTCTTTGTTCGCGATACTGAGCGATACAACAGGCATCGAATTCAAACTGAACTTGGAAATTTGAGGTTTCTGTACATCATCTGGCAACTTTACCTCGTTGAGTGCTTCTCGAACGGCTGCAGTTGCGTTATCGAGATCCACGCCATAATTGAATTCAATAAATAAATTAGACGCGTTCTCCATGGAAGTCGAGGTGACTGTCTTAACCCCGTCTACGTTTCGTAGTCTGGTTTCCAGCGGTTTCGTGACATCCTGTACGACACCCTCAGGTGCAGCCCCTGGGTAAATTGCTGTAACACTTAAGAAGGGGACGTTGATATTCGGAATCGTCTCTTGTTTCATGGTCAATCCGCTGTACAACCCACCAAAAGTAACAATAATGGTTAACAGCCAGACAGCGAACTTGTTCCGAAGCGAGAAGTTAATAATTCCTTTCATAAGGCGGTTCGTTCTCCTCTCCAAATTACCTTTTTGTCTATAAATCTACAGCTCTTCTTGAATCCGTCCATCCGAGAAAAGATAGAGGTCCAGAACGCCGTGGATTGTTGTGCTTAATTCACTGTACAGCTCATCTATGCCCTCAATACCTTCAAGGTTTCGAAGCATACCTCGAAGTACCACCCGGCGTGGGTGCATATCGAGTAGTTCTTTCTCCATTAGACTTAGAGAGTCTAACGCATCGTGAAGTGTCTCTGTCTCCAGAGGAAGCTCTTTAAGCTTCAGCTTAAGTGACTTGATCACAACGAGTGGATGACGTGAGAACCTTGTCTCTTCAGGCTTTATGCCTGCAAGTTGCTCCCATGTCTCAATAGGTACAAGAGGGGCTGGTTTCCGGGACAACAGACTCTCGCTTACATCATCGAGCATGGTCGTGAGATGATTCGTTAGAATTCCGACATTCAGCGGTAAGCCGGGGAGGAATAAGAATCGTATGTATGCGCCAAGCATACCACCAACAAACATGGCAATTTCCATCGTATAGGGCTCAATTTCTTCCCCGTAAACGGAGCGAAGCTTATTCTTAAACCATAGAAGAGCATTATTCATTTCTTGATGAGCACACTCATGTTCGAAAGGCGGTTTACCTGATCCCGGATTCTCATGAATTTGCTTCAATAGAAATTCGCGCACTTCGAGGAAATGTACCAGTAACACCTCAACCTGCTTGCGAAGCTGCTCCTTCGGGGCAAGATGAGATTCCTGATCCACCTGAACAACTTCATCACGGATTCGAAGCGCAATATATTCATAGATACTTTTTTCCAGATCCTCTTTTGATTTAAAATGAAGGTAGAGGCTTCCCTTGGACATTCCGCATACTTCCGCAATTTCTTGCATGGAGGTTGCTGCGGAACCCTTCTTTGAAATGAGCTGCATAGCGGTCACCATAATCTGCTTGCGCTTCTCTGCTGTCTTATCCGACAATCCGTTACTCACCTCGCTATATAGAACTATGTGGTTCTGTCATTGACCCTCTGGTCAAAATTAATTATATAAAAAAGAAACGGCCATTACAACTTGAGCAGTTGTGACCGTTTCTTATGAAGATTACGTGAGCACCTTCAAGCCAACAGCAGAGCACAAAATCATCGAGATGAACAGAACTCTGCGCCACTCCTTAGGCTCTCCGAACAAGAACATACCTGCTACTGTACTGCCTACCGTACCGATACCGGTCCATACAGCATAAGCAGTTCCCATCGGGAGCGTTGTCATAGCGAAGGACAGGAGAGAGAAACTAGCGGCAAAAGATAATGCCATGAGTGCGAGATAAGGCCATCCTTTCCGCTGGGAAACACCTTTAATGCCGATCACACCCGTGACTTCAAATCCTCCTGCCAAAATCAATGCGAGCCATGCCATCAGCTAAGTCACCTCCTTATCTTGTTGACCTGATGAATCATCGGTAACGAGCTTAAGCCCGATAACCCCCGCCAGCAAGACACCAATCAGAAGGACTTTGACAAGTTTAAAAGGTTCTCCGAATAAGAGCATCTCAGCAGCAACGGTACCTGCGGTTCCGATTCCTGTGAAGACGGCATAAACCGTTCCCACCGGAAGGCGTTTCGCTGCTTCGATAATGAGATAGAAGCTTGCGCATATAGCGAGTAAAGTGCCGAGCCATTCCCAAACATTACTGGAATGCTTTAATCCAATCACCCAGACAATTTCAACGAGACCGCTGAGCAGCACATATATCCAATTGCGGTTCATAGCAGATACTCCTTCATTATTATTCTTGATGTCCTATTACCTTAGTTACACCTAGCCAATACACGGGCCATGCCTGCTCCAGTCGCCGAGCTGAGCGCTCTTCACCGCCGTAAAGAGTTTCCACATCAATCCCGTCCATCAGTGTGATGAAGGCGAGCGCTGCTTGCCGCGGGTTCTGAATAATCTTTCCGTTTACAGGACAGCCAGCAGCCAGCAGTGTAGCCACATTTTCCTCTTGGTTATCCAGAAAAGGATAGACCATGCCCATGACTTCGTCATAAAGCGAGTTAGGCGGGAAGAATGACATCCTTAGAAAGAACTTTGCCTCTTGATCCTCATGGTAGTCGCGGAGTTTACGTATTAATAATCCCTTCAACAACTCTTCAAGTGGGAGCGATGCATGATCTTTGAAATACTGCTGAATCTTGTCCTCTTGTTTTTGGAAGACGGCCTTTAACACTTGCATGAACAAATCCTCTTTGCTTGCAAAATGAGCATATATCGAGGGTTTTTTTATGCCGCAATCATCAGCGATACTTTTCAAAGAGGCTCCTTCGTACCCGTCTTTTGCAAAATGAACAAGTGCGGCTTGCATGATCTGTGTGGCGCTCATCACCAATACCTCCTACCTAACGTTCGTTAGTATTTTTTCAAATTCTGAACTTATTGTCAAGAGAAGATTTTAAATTATTTATTTTCAAAGATCGTGATATTCATTACAGACATATAAAGGTTACAACTTTGTCTTAATTAACTGATTTTGAGTCAGGATCGTAGGAAGAACGTATGAGTTCATGTAGAATGTGATGGATAAGCTTAAGATTATTATTTGAATTCGTGATATATGGAAGTGGGGTTACTAGAAATGAGAAAGGGAATACAAGCGGTCATAATAACGGCAATTTTGATTGCATTTTATTATTTCGGTTTCGGTTATTTCGGTAAAACGGCAGGTACAGTTGTCAGTGTGTTCTCTACTTTAACGGTGATCTCCATCAGCTTGATGATATTTATGGAGAACAGGCGACCTTCAGCAACAATGGCATGGATTTTACTATTAGCACTCATTCCAATCGTGGGGCTTCTTTTTTATTTGTTGTTCGGACAGAATTATTTCAAGCGAAGAAAATATGATAAAAAGGCTCAGCGCGATATATTGGCCTATGAAAGTGAAGTGCTTCAGCGCAGTACACCAGACTTAACATGTTTCCGTGAGGAACATCAGCAGCTGCTCCAGTTGTCGCAGAAGCTGGCTCGTACGCAGATTTCTTTCTCAACCGAAACCAAAGTGCTCACGAACGGGGAGGAGACCTTCTCGGCACTTCTGCCGGAACTGCAGAAAGCAAGGCACCATATCCATATGGAGTACTATATTTACCGGGCAGATGAAATCGGCACGCAAATTCAGCAAATCCTGATCAAGAAGGCAAAAGAGGGTGTAGCTGTTCGATTCATGGTCGATGCCGTTGGCAGTCTGCAGCTATCATCCTCTTTCTTGAATGAGATGAGGGAAGCGGGTGTCCAGGTTGGTGTGTTCGGAAGTCCACGCACCATCTTCTTCACAAGCCGGGTAAACTATCGTAATCACCGCAAAATTGTCGTGATTGACGGTAGCGTTGGTTTTATTGGTGGTTTGAACATTGGAGATGAATATTTAAGCCGTAGCAAGACGTATGGCTTCTGGCGTGATACGCATATGCTTGTACGAGGGGAAGCTGTAAGGACACTACAGGTTATTTTTATGCAGGACTGGAACTACGTGGTCGGTGAGAAATTGACCGAACAAGCGTATTATTCCCCAGATTTACTGGAGAATCGAAAGGGAGCTGTCCAGATTATCGCCAGCGGACCCGACAATGAACGAAGAGCACTTAAGAACATATTCTTTTCGATGATTGTCTCCGCTCGTAAATCCGTCTGGCTTGCCACGCCCTATTTCATTCCGGATGACGATATATTAACGGCGCTGCGTGTAGCTGCTCTCTCTGGGCTCGATGTACGGATTCTGTTTCCGGCCAAACCAGACAAGTGGCTTCCGTTTCTGGCTTCGCATTCCTATTTCTCTTCTTTGCTCGATGCAGGTGTCCGCATTTATGAATATGAAAAAGGATTTTTGCACTCTAAGCTGCTGATCGTGGATGGGGAGATTGCGACGATTGGAACCGCGAATATGGATATGCGGAGCTTCCATTTGAACTTTGAAGTGAACGCCTTGCTTGTTCAGACGGAAAGTGTACAGCAGATGGTTAACGATTTTGAGCGGGATTTGCAGTATACGCGTCTGATAGATCAGGACGCATTTATGAACAAGCGGATTATCGTCCGGATCCTGGAATCGGGGGCACGCCTGATGTCTCCGCTGTTATAACAAACCTTAAGAACCACCGGTACTGGCAGTACATGTTGCGTATAAGCACACGTACTACCACCTGTGGTTTTTTGTAATTGTATCTTAGAAGGTCGTAAAGCCGATCGCTTTTTGAAGCTTAAAAATGATGTCTTTAATCCATGTCGTTGGTTCTTCATAAGCACTGAAATCAAGCGTGAACTCGGCACCATTGTTAAACCACAGCATCTCAAAATAGTCATCCAGCTGCTTCTTCAGGTGGTGGTTCTGCGGTACGTCAACCCAGAGGTCGTTCTCTAAGTTATAGTCTTTCAGATTACGAGGGGTGAAGTTGGTGGATCCGCCTATGATAATGGAATTATCCTGAGGTTTCGCAATATATAACAGCTTCGTATGATATTGTTCTTCCCCCGTGTTGTACCACCTTACCGCGATGGACTCCTGAGATCGTTTCAGCAACTCTGCGGCTGCTGGCCTATTTGGTATACCAATCTTTTCTCGTCCGAAGGCATTATGATTCGGATCAAGAATAAGACGCACATCAACCCCCCGATTCGCAGCGTTGATCAATTCATCCATGACCTTGCTTTCCGCTAAATAGAACATACCCATCCAGAGGATATCGCCCGGTTCAGCCTGTTGAATGCTCTCAAGCACATACTTATACACCTTCCCTTCCGTTAGATACCGGATGCCGAGTGGCTTCTGTGTTGTGTTCAAATGCTTCGTTTGTTGTGGTTGATATTCGGGGAGCTCAATTCCTCCAGATAGGTTTACAGCAGCCTGCTCAGATGCCAGCACATCCTTGATAATCTCTCCGCCTGCTTCAAGCGCAATGTTCGAATGATAGGCACTAGCCGCGTGAATGTTCCCCGAGGAGACGAGAGCCGTCTTTTCGCTAACAACAACCTTTCGATGGTTTGCCTTGACATTAAGCAGCTTCAAATAGGAACGGACGGTTATCGGTGGGCCATTGTCTGCCATCAGGTTAGGAAGTGTTCCCTTGCCGGATTGTCCGAACCATTGAAAAAAAGTGCGCCAAACCGCTGAATATACAGGAGTAGAGTCCCTGAGGGGATCTACATCCGTCATGACGACAGAGATACCTGCAGCTTTCATACGCTCAAGAAGCGGGTTTGGAGCCGAATTATAATTGGTGTTTACCTCATCCGTAATAAAGATGATCTCCATCTCAGGGTGAGATTTTTGATGCTGAATTAATTTCTCTGTCAGCTTGCTGCTCACAGGCGGGAATTGCTGATCTTTATGTGTGTAATCATTAAAAAGAAACATATCAATAACGAGGAATTGCCTCGATTCATCGATAATCTGTTCAATTCGTTTGTAAATCTGCTGCTCGTGAACGGGTTTTCCATCCGCACCTGTATAGGTTATATCCGTCCAAAATTTCACATCGTCTGTCTGATAGAGCGGGCTTTCATAGGATATGCCGGGGGGCAGTGGTTTCTGAGTCTGGTATATCATCACAGCAATAAGCCAGAGAATAAGGAGAGAAATGATGAGTCCTATCCAGCGTATCCAGGATTTGCGAGAGAAAGGCCAAAGTGGCATAGGTAACCTTCTTTCTAGATTGTTATTGTATTATGTCCTATATAACAACCCGAATGAATTTTGAAGCAGAGTGGCGAAATGCCTTTATGTTAAAGGCATGAATCTTGGCTTGGTCGACAGAAGTTTGGGAAAAATGTATAATCAATGTACTTAATTTGTATAGAGTCGGATTATAAAATTTTTGGGGGCCTCCCCTGATATTTACCGAAAGGCAGGGAATTTACGTGTATTCCATCAAACAGGTAGCCGTTATGCTGGATATGCCCGCCGTTACCATCCGGGCCTGGGAGAATCGGTACGGTGCCGTGAATCCACTGCGAACAGAATCGGGCTATCGTATGTACAGCCAAGAGGATGTAGATGATTTACGATGGTTGAAAGAGCAGGTAGAGAATGAGGGGAGCAGCATATCACAGGCTGTTCGGCAGTTAAAGTTGCAGAAGGAAGCAGCCACTAATGCTGTTCCTTTTCCAGCAATAGGACCTATTGGTGAAGAATCTTATGAGCAGTTATGTGCACAAATCTATGAAACTTTATCTGAGTTCCAAGGGGAAAAGGCAAATAAACTCATTGATTATGGATTTTCGATTTACGGATATGATGCTATGTTCTACAAAGTATTGGTTCCCATTCTTGTTCGAGTAGGAGACGAGTGGGAGAGTGGTCAGGCTTCGGTAGCTCAGGAGCACTTTATGACTGAGCTGGTATCGAGGCGCTTTTTTCAGTTTTTCCATCTGTTCCCGATTCATTCTAATCTGCCCAAAGTGTTGGCCCTATGTCCAGAAGGAGAGCATCATCAGGTCGGTTTGATGTTGTTCTCATTATTGTTACGTAGAAACGGTTTGGAAGTGTTTTATCTGGGTGCTAATACGCCGATTGACGGAGTCTTGCAAGTGATTGGAGCACAAGAAATCAGCATTGTGTGCATGTCCATATCGAATTCACGCCTTGTACCTAAAGCTGATGGAATGGTCAAATTGATTTCTTCCCATTATCCTCACGTTAAATTTCTGCTAGGAGGACATGGATATGAAGGGAAGAATCAAACGGCATACCGGGAATTTGTGATGTCTGAACCCCCAGAGAAGTGGCAGGATTGGTTGGTTCGATTCATCAACGGTAGCGAGGGTGTTTGATTAGCGATATTATCTTAGGATTACATATCTTATAAAAACGAAGTCGTTGGAGGGAAGAATGGACAATCAGAGCGGTAATAGAAGCATTGTAGAAGGACAAGGTAGTCCTTCAGCTAGTGAAATCGATTCGGTGAACCGGGGCATGCTGTTGCCAGAGAAACCGACAGGCGAACGAAAAATAGAACATGTTCGTTTATGTCTGGAGGAAGAAGTGAATGGTCAGGGTGTGACAACAGGCTTTGAGAATTATCGATTTCGCCATGCTGCGCTGCCGGAAGTCGATTTTGACGAAGTGAATTTGGGTACCACATTTCTTGGATTTGAACTCCGAACACCGTTCCTGATCAGCTCGATGACAGGTGGGAGCAAGGCAACAGGAGAGATTAATATGCGCCTTGCTGCCGCTGCTGAAGCGCGTGGTTGGGCGCTCGGTGTTGGGTCGGTACGCGCAGCAGTGGAGCGTGGTGAATTGGCACCTACCTTTCGGGTGCGAGAGATGGCACCGAATATCCCGATTATCGCAAATCTAGGGGCTGTACAATTAAACTACGGATTCGGGCTGGATGATTGCCGCCGGGCGGTGGACATTGCTGGCGCAGATATGCTTGTACTGCATCTCAATGGACTACAGGAAGTATTCCAGCCAGAAGGGAACACCCGATTTGGAGGACTGATGTCCAAGATTGAAGAGTTATGCCAAGTCATGGATGTACCTGTGGGAATTAAGGAAGTAGGCTGGGGGATTGATGGGGTTACAGCGCTGAATCTGCTAGATGCAGGGGCGGCATTCATTGATGTAGCTGGAGCAGGCGGTACATCATGGAGTCAAGTAGAAAAGTTCCGAAGTATTGATCCAGTTCGGCGTGCGGCAGCAGAAGCTTTTGAAGATTGGGGTCATCCGACATCCGATTGTATTGCCGAAGTACGGGACTATGCACCCACTGCTGCATTAATCGGTAGTGGTGGTCTAAATACCGGGGTTGATGCAGCTAAAGCGATTGCGCTAGGTGCAGACTTAGCTGGTTTTGGACGTGGACTACTTGGCTCAGCGGTCGCTTCGGAGGAAGCCCTGAACGAGAAGTTAGCTCAAGTTGAGCTTGAACTCCGTACAGCAATGTTCGGTATTGGAGCCGCGAATATTGCCGCTTTGAAAGAGACAGACCGTTTAGTGAAGCGGTACGCGTGACTTTAGATGAAGATTGAAGCCTTGTATATTTGCTGAAATATCTATATGAGGGCCCTTTCCAGAACGGGAATAGGGTCCTTTTTAATGTGCGTTTTATGGAAGTGGAGTCTTATCGGAACTAAGCGACGAATAAAGGAGGGGGAACAGTTCGAAAAAAACTTTTGCCAACGCGTACTAAAAACCTTATATTAAGAGTAACTATAGCGATAAACGTTCGTTTTTTATCATTAGGAAAAGGTTATATGGAAAGGGTGAACTTTTTTTGAAAAGACCTGCATTTCAATTTAGTACAAGAACCGTAGTGACAATCGGAATCTGTTCCGCGCTGTATGGAGCAACCTTTATGATTGGAATTCCTGCAGGACCGGATACCTTTTTGAAACCGGCCATTGCATTACTTGCTATTTTTGGAGCCTTATTCGGTCCGATGGTTGCTTTCGCGGCAGGCTTGATCGGTCACGTGCTGACGGATCTCATGAGCAGTGGTATGGTATGGTGGGGCTGGGCGCTTGGGTCAGGTATTACAGGGGCATTCATGGGCCTGATTTATTTGCACAAGAAGTTCGATCCACACAGTGGCTCTGTAACAGGTAAACAGATTGGTATGCTTACCGTTTATGGAGTTTTGGGTATTGTGTTGTCACTATTATTCTCTGGATATTTTGATGCTATCTTTATGGGAGAGCCAACGGATAAATTGGTGCTTCAAGTCACTGTTGCCTCTATCGCTAACATTGCTGTATTTGTAGTGCTTGGTCTTCCAGCCGTATTAGGCTACTCCAAACGGAGTGCGAAGTCCGGCAATCTGACGATTAACGAATAAACTGAGGAGTACAGACGACCATGCAACCCATCATCTCATTTCAAGATTTCAGCTTTCGCTATAAAAATCAAACGGAGCCGACCCTCCGTGATATTACCCTTGATATCTATCCTGGGGAAAAAATATGGATCGCCGGGCCTAGCGGCTCTGGCAAATCGACTTTAGCCCATTGTCTAAATGGGCTAATTCCTTTTATGTACGACGGGGAAATAAACGGCAGTCTTACCGTTGGTGGAACCGATTATAAGGAAGGCGGCGTTTTCGGACGAAGCCGCACGGTAGGAACGATTTTGCAGGATTCAGATGCCCAGTTCGTTGGGCTTACCGTTGGAGAAGACACCGCGTTTGTCATGGAGAATCGAGAAATGCCACGACCACAGATGAAAAGTGCGGTTATTTCCTCACTTCAAATGGTGGATATGCTAGACCGGATTGAGGATAGCCCGCACGACCTGTCGGGAGGACAGAAGCAGAGCGTATCGCTTGCAGGAGTCCTGTCAACAGACAGCGAGGTGCTCCTTTTTGATGAGCCGCTAGCTAATTTGGACCCAGCTGCGGGTAAACGTGCTATGAAATTAATCGAGAGCATTCGCCAGAATAGCGGCAAGACGGTGATCATCATTGAGCACCGTGTGGAGGATGTGTTACTCGAGCCAGTGGACCGAATCGTGCTGTTGCATAAAGGAAGCATTGTTTCGATTGGGACCCCGGATGAGCTGCTTGCCTCCGGTACACTTCGTCAATATGGACTTCGTCCGCCGCTCTATGTAGATGCGATGGAGTACGCAGGGATTTCTATTGAAGGTATTTCGAATCTGGCGGTTCCTCGTAAGCTGGACATAGACGGTGCTCAGGACAAATTGGAGAACTTCACTAATAGCGCAAGGACTCTGCGCAAAGACACAGAACGGGAAGTTCTGCTGAGTCTTCGTCACATAGGCTTTGGTTATGAAGCTGGAAGGTCTGTATTAGAGGATGTGAATCTCGACATTGGTGCCGGGGAGACGGTTGCGCTGCTTGGAGCGAATGGAGCGGGGAAATCAACCTTATCTAATGTCATTACAGGTCTCCTGAAACCACGTTCTGGAGAGATACTGCTTCGGGGCGATAATATCGCCAAATGGTCGATTCGGCGTCGTGGTGAAGAGATCGGGTATGTGATGCAGAACCCGAATCGAATGATCAGCCAGCATCTCATTATAGAAGAGGTGGGCTTAGGGCTGAAAGCTCGTAAGGTAGATCCTGCAGAAATCACTATGCGTGTGGAACAAGTGCTTAAGGTATGTGGTCTGTACCCATACCGCAGCTGGCCAGTTTCGGCACTTAGTTACGGCCAGAAGAAACGCCTGACCATTGCTTCAATTCTGGTGTTACAACCGAAACTCATCATTTTAGATGAGCCAACAGCAGGGCAGGACTACCGTCATTACAAGGAGTTCATGGACTTTATCGCACAGCTTGCCGAGCAGGGGACCGCTTTTCTGTTCATCACTCATGATATGTACCTCGCCCTTGAATATGCGGACCGCGCGGCAGTACTCTGCGGTGGACGGATGATTGCTTGTGGATCTCCTGCTTCCATATTAAGTGATGCAACCGTTACAGAAGCTGCCCATCTGAGGGAGACTTCATTATCCATATTTGCACGAGATAACGGGCTTGAACATCCCGAACACTTCGTAGAGGCCTTTGTGTCGCATGAGAAAAGAGGGATGTCTAGTGAGTAGAACAGGGAGTTTATATGTACCGGGGCAGTCTTTCTTTCACCGGATGGATGGAGCAGTTAAGCTTGTGCTCTTTCTCATATGGACTGTTGTAGCATTCATGTTTATGGACCTGCGGATATTCACTGTGATGTTAGCCGGGGGAGCTGCAATGCTCGTATACTCTGGTGTTCCTTTTCGAAAGATGGCTTTTCTCTTCGGATTGATCGTAATGTTCTCTATTATTAATGGGTTGTTTATTCTTCTCATTACACCAACGTTCGGTACAAGGTTGACGGGTACAGATACGCCTGTTATTCCTATTGGGTATGCGGTAATCAATCAGGAGACACTGTTCTATGTTCTGACTTTGTCGGCCAAGTATTTGACAATGTTACCCATGACACTGCTCTGTCTATTTACGACGATGCCAAGTGCCTTTGCAGCGAGCCTTAACCGAGTAGGTGTTCCATATAAGATCGCTTATGCAGTTAGCATCGCTCTGCGCTATATTCCGGATCTAATTGCAGAGTTCAAAAGCACGCTCCATTCCATGGAAGCTAGAGGGATGGGGATTTCAAAAGAAGACGGTAGCTTAGGTAAACGTCTGTCGAACCTTTCTGCTGTTGTTGTACCTGTTCTGCAATCCGCACTTCATCGGATTGATTCCGTTACAAGCGCCATGGAACTTCGGGGTTTCGGTGCAGGTAAGAAGAGGACTTGGTATAGTGGAGGAGATATGACGGCTGCTGACTGGGTTGTTATTGGACTAGCGCTGGTTATTCTCGGTTTGGCAATTTGGCTGAGAAGCAGTGGATGGGATGCATTCTGGTATCCTTTTTCATAATGCGGGTAAGAGCGATATTCTTGGTTTGAACAATAAGGATGTTCTGATATAATTAATAAGATTGTTTAGAGAAATCGATAAGGAGTTGTCACATAAATGGCTTTAAAAGCAGGGATCGTCGGTCTACCGAACGTCGGTAAATCCACATTGTTTAATGCGATTACACAGGCGGGGGCGGAATCGGCTAACTATCCGTTTTGTACGATTGACCCTAACGTAGGTGTGGTGGAAGTACCAGATGAGCGATTGGACAAGTTGACTGAACTGGTACAGCCGAACAAAACCGTACCGACCGCATTTGAATTTGTGGATATTGCAGGTTTGGTTCGTGGTGCAAGCAAGGGAGAGGGCCTCGGGAATAAGTTCCTTGCTCATATCCGTGAAGTAGACGCTATCGTGCACGTGGTAAGATGCTTTGAAGATGAGAACATTACCCACGTTGACGGTAAAGTGAATCCAGTTAGCGACATCCAGACGATTAACCTGGAATTGATTCTGGCTGACCTCGATAGTGTAGAGAAGCGTATTGACCGCACCAAGAAGAATATGAAGGGCGGTAACAAAACGTACGCACAGGAAGTCGAACTGCTAGAGCGCGTGAAGGAAGCTCTGTACAATGATCAGCCTGCCCGTAGCGTAGAGCTTAACGATGATGAGAAACTGCTTATCCGTGACCTGCATTTGCTGACACTGAAGCCGGTACTTTATGCGGCGAACCTGAGTGAAGATGGTGTGGCTGGAGCAGACAGCAACCCTTATGTTCAGCAGGTTAGAGAATTTGCTGCAGCTGAGAATGCTGCTGTTGTTCCGATCAGTGCTAAGGTGGAAGCGGAGATCGCAGAGCTTGAAGGCGAAGATAAGGCGATGTTCCTGGAGGAGCTGGGCCTTGAAGAGTCTGGTCTGAACCGACTAATTAAAGCTGCATACAGCTTGCTTGGACTTTACACTTACTTTACGGCTGGTGTTCAGGAAGTTCGTGCGTGGACGATCCGCAAAGGAATGAAAGCTCCACAAGCGGCAGGAGTTATTCATAGTGACTTCGAACGTGGGTTTATCCGTGCGGAAGTTGTATCTTATGATGACCTTCTGGCAGCGGGTTCGATGAACGGAGCGAAAGAACGCGGACAGCTTCGTCTGGAAGGTAAAGATTATACGGTGCAAGACGGCGATGTTATGCACTTCCGTTTTAATGTATAAGATATGATGAAGAAGAACGACAGGCTTCCTTGATGGGGGACTGTCGTTTTTTGTATGGATGAAGATGAGGGTTTATTAATGTCGCAGAAAATTTTTTCATCAATATGCTGATTTGGGTGTTGTCCTTCTAGCCAAGCGAGCTGATTCATGTTAAAATAAAAAGTCGTTTGTTACTGCTGTTATGACGGTGTAAATGAAATAACTTTCGTGAATAAATGACAATCTTTTGTTTGAACATACTCAGGAATATACATGTAGAGAGGTGAATTCCCTTGTTGGACCGATTGCAATCCCTTGCGGACCGTTATGAAAAGTTAAGTGAGCTGCTCTGCGATCCCGACGTTGCAAGCGACTCGAAAAAGTTGAGGGATTATTCCAAAGAACAATCCGATTTGCAGCCTGCTTACGAGGCATTTGTTGAATATAAGAATGTGATGGAAGAGCTTGATGCTGCTAAGACTATGCAGGGCGAGAAGCTGGATGATGAAATGCGCGAGATGGTGAAGATGGAAATCGATGAACTGAGCGCACGCCAGCAATCGCTTGAGGAAACCATTCGAGTGCTGCTCTTGCCGAAGGACCCGAATGATGATAAGAACGTTATCGTGGAAATTCGCGGAGCGGCTGGTGGAGACGAGGCGGCCTTGTTCGCAGCGGACTTATACCGGATGTATACCCGTTATGCTGACAGTCAGGGCTGGAAAGTGGAGCTTATGGACGTGAACTCCAATGACCTTGGTGGATTTAAGGAAGTTATCTTCCTAATCAATGGCCGCGGGGCATATAGCAAAATGAAATTTGAAAGTGGAGCACACCGGGTACAGCGTATTCCGACAACGGAATCCGGAGGCCGTATTCATACTTCTACCTCGACGGTAGCTGTATTACCTGAAGCAGAAGAAGTAGATATCGAAATCCATGATAAGGATATTCGTGTAGACACATTCTGTTCCAGTGGTGCAGGTGGACAATCCGTTAACACGACGAAATCTGCCGTGCGGGTTACTCACGTACCAACAGGTATCGTTGCTACATGTCAGGATGGGAAGTCGCAGAACTCCAATAAGGAGAAAGCGCTGCAAGTACTTCGTACCCGTATCTATGATATGATGCGTCAGGAAGAAGAAGCGAAATACTCCGGTGAGCGTAAGAGTAAGGTAGGTACCGGAGATCGTAGTGAACGTATTCGAACTTACAATTTCCCGCAAAGCCGTGTAACAGATCACCGTATTGGTTTGACGCTGCATAAGCTGGATCAAGTGATGAACGGAGAAATTGAGGAAATCATTTCGGCACTTACGCTTGCGGAGCAAGCAGAAATGATGGATAAAGGAGAATAACGCTTTGGAGAGACATGTATTTGTATCAACACCGGAGCGTAGTATAAGAGAAGCCTTCACAGAGGCTTCTTCTTTTTTAGAAAGCTGCGGGGTGATGGAGCCACAGCATAATGCGAAGCTACTGCTTGAGCATGTGCTTGGTTTAACGGGTACAGCTTATTATATGGCGTTGCCAGACTCTTTTCCGGCTGATCGTCGTGATGCATGGGAAGCCGCTGTGAATCAGAAGGGGAATGGCGTCCCTGCACAATATATTATTGGTGAACAGGAATTTTACGGACTCACCTATGAGGTGACACCTGCTGTACTTATTCCTCGTCCTGAGACGGAACTTCTCATCGAAGCGGTGCTGGAGCAAGCTGGATCAGCACGAGGACTGACGACACTGGATATTGGCACGGGTAGTGGGGTTATAGCTGTGACACTAGCTTTGAAATCACAGGACTGGCGTGTGCTCGCGAGTGATATATCCCCCGAAGCGCTTGAGGTGGCTCGGCGCAACGCGAAACGACTTGGCGCGAATGTGGAGTTTCGTCTGGGGAATTTACTCGAGCCTTTTACAGGCCTTGCACCGGATATTATTGTATCTAATCCGCCTTATATTCCAGCGGAGGATATTGAAGGCCTCCAGCCGGAAGTTCGTGACCATGAGCCGCGCACGGCTCTTGATGGGGGAGCTGACGGATTGAATCCTTACCGGATTATGATGGAACAGCTTTCACTACTCGCCGCACCACCACGCATCATTGCGTTTGAACTTGGCATGGGTCAAGCAGACGCAGTAGCTGATTTACTAAGGTCAGCGGGACATTGGGAACGTATTATTACAGTTCCGGATTTGGCGGGAATTGATAGACATGTATTGGGAATTTCGCTCTAATTGTCATTCGGCCCATTTTTTCTTACAATAGTAAGTATGGATGTTAAATTGCCTTTTTAGGGCGCTAGGGAGCATTGAAGCTCAGCTCAGGCAGCACAGGGGGACCGAATATGCTTCAGAAGTTTAAGAAGATCGACTTCGTGATCGTGGCCGTACTGGTCATGTTGATGATTATCAGCATTACGTCAATATATAGTGTGACCAAGGGAGATGCCAAGTTTGATGGCTCCCATATTCGAATGATCGCCTATTATATCGTTGGTTTTATCGCTTTTTTTGGAATTAGCTTGCTGGACTATCGTATCTTAATGAAATATGCGTTGTACATTTACTTAGGTGGTTTGGCATTACTTATATTCGTCATGTTCTTCGGTGCAACCATAAACGGTTCACAAGGATGGATTAATCTCGGATTCGCTAGCTTGCAGCCAGCGGAGATGTTTAAGCTTGTACTCATCATCTTCATTACGCATGCCTTAGTTCGTAAGAATAAGCCGCAGCTATCCTTTATTCGGGATATCATCCCCGTGGGATTACTCGCGTTCATTCCTTTCATTCTCGTTATGGGCATCAATGACCTTGGTAATGCGCTGAGTTATGTCATCATTTTGCTGGGATTATTCTGGATTGGTAATGTTAAATTATCACATGCCTTCATTGGTTTTGTGCTTGTTGTAGGTACCGCATTTGGTGCTGCCCAGGCCTATATCCATTACCATGATAATATTAAGGCCGTGTTGGAGGAAGGTTCACGTGCGCACTGGATGGAGCGTATTGATCCGTGGCTCGTACCCGATAAAGCTACAGCTAAGGCAAGCTGGCATACGAATAATGCCAAGTTGGCGATTGCATCTGGCGGGATGAGTGGAGAAGGATTCATGCAAGGGACGTCTGTTCAGTCGGGCCGCGTACCTTACACGTATTCTGATTCTATTTTCGTACAGATTGCGGAGGAATATGGCTTTATTGGATCATCGGTACTGCTGCTACTGTATTTTATTCTGATACACCGGATGATTCTGATTGCACTGGAGTGTAAGGATCGTGCAGGTCCATTCCTTATTGTAGGTATTGTCTCCATGTTCTTGTACCAGATATTTGAGAATATCGGTATGTTCATCGGTCTGATGCCGCTGACGGGGATCACACTTCCGTTTATTAGTTTTGGTGGTACATCGCTCGTGATCAGTATGGCGAGTATGGGTGTAGCAATGAGTGTTAAGCTGCACGGACGGGAGATCGATGAGGATCTGCCACAGCCAAGTACGTATCGTACAGCGACAGCTGAGAAGAGCTAACGAGGTTCTACTAAGACCAGAAATAAGATAAATACTTAAATCCAATCAATGACCAATAGGAAAGCCCTCCGGGGCTTTTTTCTTTTCTCAATATTACGTGATTCAAAATCAGATCTGGAAATGTGAAGTGTTGTGATTCAGCTTGTAATTACTTACAATAGTAAAAGTAATTGCTATATTTCCTATAACAATGAATTAGTAAACTATTGTTTGCACAAGGAGGCATATATGCTTCAGAGAATACAAAAGATGGATTTCATGATCGTGGCCGTGCTGATTATGCTCATGTTGATTAGCGTCTCATCGATATATAGCGTTACGATTGGAACTGATCTGGAAGGTCATCATATGAAGATGCTTATCTATTACATCGTTGGTTTCCTTGCTTTCTTTTGTATGAGTCTATTAGACTTTCGTCTCCTGATTAAATATGCACGGTATATCTATTTGGCTGGACTTGCGCTATTAGTGTTCGTTATGTTTTTTGGTGCAGACATAAACGGATCGAAGGGATGGATCAAGTTCGGCACTTCCCTTAGCTTGCAGCCAGCGGAGATGTTTAAGCTGGTCTTGATTATTTTTCTGACCTATATATTGATTCGCAAAAACAAACCTCAGCTCTCCTTTATACGGGATGTGATTCCGGTCGGACTGCTTGCCTTTCTTCCATTTGTGCTTGTGATGGGGATCAACGACCTTGGAAATGCACTCAGTTATGTGGTTATTTTGGTAGGATTGTTGTGGATCGGTAACCTCAAGTTCCTACATGCACTCATTGGCTTGGTGCTTGTAGCAGCTGTAGTTTTGGGTGGGTCTCAGGCTTATATTCATTATCACGATCAGATTAAGGAATATCTCGGTAATGGTTCTCGTGCACACTGGATGTCTCGACTTGATCCATGGCTTGTACCGGACAAAGCGACGACAGATGCGATTTACCATACGAAAAATGCTAAGCTTGCCATTGCATCAGGTGGTCTTAGTGGTGAAGGGTTTATGCAGGGAACGTCGGTCCAATCAGACCGTGTGCCTTATACATATTCCGATTCGATCTTCGCACAGATTGCGGAGGAGTTCGGCTTTGTTGGCTCATCTATCTTGCTGCTATTGTATTTTGTTCTTATTCATCGAATGATTCTGATTGCACTGGAGTGCCGGGACCGGGCGGGGCCACTCTTGATTGTTGGAATGGTGGCGATGTTCTTATATCAGATTTTTGAGAATATAGGTATGTTTATCGGTCTGATGCCGTTAACTGGTATTACATTGCCATTCATTAGCTTTGGGGGCACCTCACTGGTGATCAATATGGCAAGCCTTGGGGTTGTGATGAGTGTGAAGTTTTATGGACAGGAAATCGATGATGATTTGCTTGAACCGAACTCATTTAAGGTGGTTGCCAAGGTGAATCAGGCACGGAATATTTCTGATTATCATTAACTCATCAATACAATATGTATAAAAAGCCCTTTGGGGCTTTTTGTGTCTCTACTCTATCTTTTTAATAAAATGCTAGTTTACACGTTTAACTCTCTCAATCACGGACATACTGATAGACATCATAGATTATTCTTGAGAGGTGGCTGGCATTATGAGAAAGCATAGCGAGACACTACGTATTATTGTTAAACAAATGATCATGCTCTTATCTATATTATTTATGATTGTGATGGCCTGGGAAGGGCAACGAATCGACGCTGCAGTAGCAGGAGGACCGATCCCGGCAGAGTCTATCCGTCTTCGGATTTTGGCTAATTCGGATAACCCGTCCGATCAGCTTGTGAAACGTGAAATCCGTGATGCAGTTGTAGCCCAAATGCAGCAGTGGGTAATTGAATTGGACAATCCGCAAAGTTTAGAGGACGCAAAAGTCTTAACTCGAAGTCATTTGCCTGAAATCCGTCAGTTGGTTGGCCAAGAGTTGTCCAAGCGTGGTATTACATATGCTTATGATGTGACACTGGGAAGCGTTCCATTTCCCACGAAGCTATATGGTGGGACGGTCTATCCCGCAGGAGAATATGAGGCTGTTCGGATTACGTTAGGTGAAGGAAAAGGACAGAATTGGTGGTGCGTACTATTCCCACCGCTATGCTTCATCGATGCAGGTAGTGGTGATGCAGCGGCTCAGCCGGTAGATGGTGAAGTGCGGACGGCTTCTGCTAAAGCGGATGACAGCAACGCTTCAGAAGAACGAAGTAATGCAAATTCAAGTGAACCAGAGGTGCGGTTCTTCCTGTGGGACATGTTCATAGGATTGTGGGAATGGGTGTCTGGGTTATTTGCATAAAGGAATAGAGCACTTTCTAGCTAGCAATGATTCTTACAATCGCAGTAATAATAGTTAAGGTGACAATACTAGAGTATACGGTGCAGGCTTTAAGGTGGAATTCGAATCGTCAATCACAGTAGAATATGATACACTTTTTAGCAGAAGAGTGCTTTCTCTTTAGCGTTAGGGTCCGATCATGATGGGCTGCTGGTTGCTGTGAGATACAAGCGCTTTTTCTTGTGGTCAGTTAAATCCAAGATGTGAAGGGTGCATGGGTACTGAATCGATGACGATATAGCAATCCATCCTTGTGGCAATGTGAGATTAATATAGCTGCTGGATGATCTAATATATAGAAAGTTTGGGATGACAATGGATCGAAAAGAGAATCGAATCAGTGAACAGGAAATTGTTGCTCCCCATCGTGTCACCAAAATGTGGCGGATGAACATGGGTGATAAATCAGATATCGGGATGAACACGATTGTTGGACGTTCCACGAAGAGTGATATTGAAAAAGATGAAAAAGTTGCTTCTGGATTGCACCTAGAACAAGGGGACGCGGTTGTGCTTGAACAAGCTGGCAGAGTGCTTGCAGCGGGCGGAACGGTAGCTTTTCCGACCGAAACGGTCTACGGTCTAGGTGCTGATGCAGGAAACACGGATGCGGTGGAGCGGATTTTTGCAGCAAAAGGTAGGCCCTCAGATAATCCACTTATCGTGCATATATCGGACAAGAGTCAGTTGGATGGCCTTGTTCTGCATGTGAATGAGACCGAACGGCGTTTGATGGATGCCTTCTGGCCGGGACCGCTGACGCTCGTTTTGCCTGTGAAGCCCGGTGCGGTGTCTACGCGCGTAACGGCTGGACTGGATACGGTAGCAGTGCGCATGCCGGATCATAAGGTGGCGCTGGCCTTGATTAGCGCCGCAGGGTGTCCGCTCGCTGCGCCTAGTGCGAACCGCTCTGGCCGGCCAAGTCCGACGCTGGCCAGCCATGTGTTTGAGGACCTGGCGGGTAGCATCGACGGTATTCTCGACGGCGGCCCCGCCGGGGTCGGTGTCGAGTCGACGGTCGTCCAGGCGAGCCAGGACGGTACCGTGACGGTGCTGCGCCCCGGCGGCGTCACGGAAGAGCAGCTTGCCGTATTAGCGGCAAGCGTCCAGCGCGACCCGGCGCTTGCGCGCGCCGGGAGCGCCAACAGCCCGGCGCCACGCTCGCCGGGCATGAAGTACACGCACTACGCACCCAAGGGTGCGCTGTGCATCGTGCAAGGGCGGACGGCTGAAGCCGTGTCCGCCAAGATCCAGGCCGAGCTCGACGCCGCGCAGGCGCGCGGGGAGAAGACCGGTGTGCTGTCATTCGACGAGCACATCGGTCGCTACCGCGCGGACGTCGTCGTCTCGCTCGGCAGTTTGGCCGCACCGGAGGAAGCGGCCCACCGGCTTTACGCCGGGCTGCGCCAATTCGATGAAGAGGGCGCGACCTTTCTTCTGGCAGAGTCCTGCCCGGAGAAGGGTCTCGGCGCTGCAGTGATGAATCGGCTTCTTAAAGCAGCAGGCCATCATATTTTGCAAGTAGAATAATAACGACTATCCGGAATGATTCCTTCCTTGTCCGCATATGGTGTACAAGACCATAGGGACTTGGGGGAAATTCGGATGTTGGAATCGTCTGTCCAATCAGGGCAACTCGCGACCATCCTAATTATGGCTGTGGCACTGGGATTGGACGCATTTTCATTAGGTATTGGCGTTGGGATGAGAGGTATTCGGCTGAGGCATATTCTGAATATCAGTCTGCTAATTGCGTTCTTCCATATGCTTATGCCGCTGATTGGGTTATTTGCGGGAAGATATGTCGGCTCTTTGCTTGGACAAGTTACAGGGCTTGCAGCGGGTGGGCTGCTCATACTTCTGGGTGGACATATGATCTGGAATTCTTTTCGTAAGGAAGAAGGTAAGCTTGTTAATCACACCACGCTGCTAGGAATGCTGTTGTTTGCACTTAGTGTCAGCATCGACTCATTCTCTGTGGGCGTCTCCCTTGGTATGTTTGTCAAAGATGTCTTATTGATCGTGGTATCTTTCGGTGTAATTGGGGGACTCATGTCGATTATGGGGCTTATGCTGGGACGACATGCAGCTAGTAAGCTTGGTGAATATGGAGAAATGATAGGCGGCGTTATTCTGCTAGCATTTGGTTTGATGTTTATAATTTGATACAATAACGGCAATGGAATTTTGGGAGGTGGAGACCGTGAAAAACATATTATTTGTCTGCACCGGCAACACCTGTCGTAGTCCCATGGCTGAGGGTATGCTGCGTAAGCTTGCCGAGGGAAGAGGGATTTCGCTCGAAGTGCGTTCCGCAGGTGTTGCCGCTGTAGAGGGAATGCCTATATCTAGTCATGCCGGGACGGTTCTTCGGGATCAGCAGATTGAAGAATGTCATAGCTCCAAACCACTCAGCACAGATCTTGTGGAATGGGCGGATATGATTCTGACATTGACGCTATCCCATAAACAGTACGCGATTCGTCAGTTTCCTTATGCGGCGGACAAGGTTCATACGCTTAAGGAGTACGTTGAGAATGATGAGCAGGTGCTTCGGGATCTGCAAGAGCAGGACAGTCTGCTTGCATCAATGGAGATGACAAGATCCCTTGGTGGTGAGCTTCAGGAGCAGGACAAGGTGCGTCTTATCGAACTTAGACAGCGTATTCCGAGCTTTGACATATCTGATCCATTCGGTGGTTCACTGGAGGATTATGAGGCTACAGCAGCAGAAATTCGCTTAGCGTTGTTCCGCTTGCTGGATAAGCTAGGGAATGAGCATAAGTAGAAGCTGCACGAATATATAAACATTTATCCGTTGCTTTTCTGCTGAGTTTGATTTAAGATGAAGTGGAAAAACACGGATTCCGATGTAACTGGCGACGAAGTGGATGAAACCACGATGGAGCATCGGAAACATACGGCCGGTCGCCTGGGCAAAGAGCAATTGGTGCACATTTCACGTGCGCGGACTGCTCTTTTTTTCGTCTTTTAATGACAATTTGGGTTATAATGATACAAGTTGTTGTACACGTGGTTTACATTGTTTTTGTGAATTACGGTGACAAAAGACGAAACATACAAGGGGGTTTTTCATATGAAAATCGCATTAGGCACAGATCATGCTGGTATTCGTTTGAGAGAGGAAATTTCGCAGGTTATTCGCAGTCTTGGACATGAAGTTGAGGACTTGGGTTGCGGCTGCTCTGATTCGGTCGATTATCCGGATTATGCACTTCCGGTATGTGAGAAGGTCGTATCCGGAGAAGCTGACCGCGGCATTCTGATCTGTGGAACGGGAATTGGCATGAGTATTGCAGCGAACAAGGTGCCAGGCATTCGCTGTGCACTGACGCATGATGTATTTTCGGCAAAAGCTACCCGTGAGCATAATGACAGCAACGTGCTGGCTCTCGGAGAACGAGTGGTAGGTCCTGGATTGGCAGCTGAGATTGTTACAGCTTGGCTCGGTACAGAATTTAGTCAGGGTGAACGGCATGTTGGCAGGGTTAACAAGATCAAGGCCATTGAGGAACGCTATCTGAAAGGTTAAGCTCATCGCAGGTGATGCAAGCTAATGCCTGCTTAATTCTGGCGTTAGCTTGTGTTCAGGGCGATCGCATCCATGGGGGGCTGTGACATGACAGATTACTCGAATGATCATGATTTGAAAGAGCAAACCGAGACGATTGTACGGGAGCTGGCCCAGGCTGCAGGCTTGGGACGAGGCAAAATACTGGTTATTGGAACAAGTACAAGTGAGGTTGCCGGTCGCAAGATAGGTACCGGTGGTGCGCTTGAGACGGCTCGTCAAGTATTGAATGGTATTGAGGAAGTGCAAGCTGAGTTTGGCTTTCATACTGCATTTCAATGCTGTGAGCACTTGAACCGTGCACTTGTGGTGGAACGAGAACTTCTCGAACATCTGGGACTGACGGAAGTGGCTGCTGTACCTATTCCGCATGCGGGCGGGTCCATGGCTTCCGCAGCTTACCGAAGTCTTGCTGCTCCGTGCCTTGCTGAGAGCATCTCGGCACATGCCGGTATAGATATCGGTGAGACCATGATCGGAATGCATCTGCGCCCGGTTGCTGTACCATTTCGGCCTAGTATTCGTTTTATCGGGGAAGCACGCGTGACCGCAGCACTGACAAGACCGAAGTTGATTGGTGGGCAGCGAGCCGTTTATCGGTTGGAGCAAGATATGAACTCCACTTCTTGTGATTAAGGTCTAGTAAGTTTGATGTTGTGATTGATGATATACCATATAATATTTTTTAATTTGGGGAGGAAACGAAGATGATGGAGAATTTGCGTAAGCAAGACCCGGCTGTACTGGAAGCTATGGATTTGGAACTCAAACGTCAACGCAGCAACATTGAACTTATTGCTTCGGAGAATATCGTTAGTGAAGCGGTTATTGAAGCGCTTGGATCCGTGCTCACGAATAAATACGCGGAAGGCTATCCGGGTAAACGTTACTACGGTGGTTGTGAGCGTGTTGATATCGTTGAGGACCTGGCTCGCGACCGTGCTAAAGAGTTGTTCGGTGCAGAACATGTTAACGTTCAACCTCACTCAGGTGCTCAAGCGAACATGGCTGTATATTTGGCTGCACTGAAGCCTGGGGATACGGTTCTCGGCATGAACCTCGCTCACGGTGGACACTTGACACACGGAAGTCCTGTGAATGCATCTGGTCTGTTGTATAACTTTGTAGCCTATGGTGTGCAAGAAGATACATTCCTTATCGATTACAACGAAGTGCGTAAAGCGGCTTTCAAACATCGTCCACGTTTAATCGTTGCTGGTGCAAGTGCATACCCACGTACCATCGATTTTGAAGCGCTGGCTTCTATCGCTAACGATGTAGGTGCGCTGTTCATGGTTGATATGGCGCATATCGCAGGTCTTGTTGCAGCAGGATTGCATCCGAATCCTGTTCCACATGCTCATTTTGTTACGACTACTACGCACAAAACACTTCGTGGCCCACGTGGTGGTATGATCATCTGCAAACAGCCTTGGGCTGCTGCTATTGATAAAGCAGTATTCCCAGGCTCTCAAGGTGGACCGCTTATGCACGTTATTGCATCTAAAGCTGTAGCTTTGGGTGAAGCACTCGAACCTTCCTTCAAAGTGTACGCACAGCAAGTTGTGAAGAACGCGAAGGTGCTTGCAGACACACTGATAGCTGAAGGCCTTAACATCGTTTCTGGTGGAACTGACAACCATCTGATGCTGGTTGATACACGTAATCTCGACATTACGGGTAAGGACGCAGAGAAGGTGCTTGATTCTATTGGAATTACAGTTAACAAAAATGCAATTCCGTTCGATCCGACAAGTCCGTTTGTAACAAGCGGTATCCGGATCGGTACACCGGCTATTACATCCCGTGGTATGGATGAAGAAGCGATGGTTGAGATCGCTAAGATCATTGCCCTCACTCTTCGTCAGCCGCAAGATGAAGCGACACTTGCAGAAGCAAGCCGCAGAGTAGCTGAATTGACAGAGAAATACCCTCTTTACCCAGAGATGAAATACTAAGAATAGGTAAGCACATCTTAGTTTTATCCAATCATTGGCCCCGTCTTCAGAAGAAGGCGGGGCTTTTTTTTGAGAAAATTATATTTCAGCATTTTTTCTCGGATAATTGGAAAACCTAGTATGCTAGGATAAGTTACTGATTTGAAGATGGCATGTTTTTCCCCCTATTAGAATAGAAGAAACATGATGCATGTAGGTGTGAAATCAAGCTTGGTGATGATATAATAGATAGGATTTATGGAGCCCGCTAGAATTCATATCCATATTGAAAAACATATTGTAACCAACCGGAGGGACCACACATGGGAAAATTGGTGATTTGTGATCACCCATTAATTCAACACAAACTGACATTTATCCGCGATATGCGGACCAACACAAAGGATTTTCGTGAGTTGGTCGACGAAGTAGCAACGTTGATGGCTTATGAAATTACTCGCAGTATACCGCTGGAATCCATTTCGGTACAGACACCTGTAGCTGAGACGGAAGGGAAAGTTATTTCAGGACGTATGCTGGGATTGATTCCGATCCTACGTGCTGGTCTTGGTATGCTAGACGGTGTTGTTAAGCTACTTCCAGCTGCAAAAGTGGGACATGTAGGGTTGTTCCGTGACCCAGAGACACTGCAGCCTGTAGAATATTATACGAAGCTTCCTACCGACGTCACGGAACGTGAGCTGATTGTTATCGATCCTATGCTGGCGACCGGTGGATCCGCGATTGCTGCGATTGATGTACTGAAGAAGCGTGGTTGCACCCAGATTAAGATGATGAACCTGGTAGCAGCACCAGAAGGTGTGAAAGCTGTTCAGGAAGCACATCCGGATGTAGATATCTATGTGGCTGCTCTTGATGAGGGCTTAGATGAGCATGGATATATCATTCCTGGTCTTGGTGATGCAGGAGATCGTCTCTACGGCACGAAGTAACAATCTAGAGAATATTAGATGTTTTAAAGAGGGGGTTAACCGAACATGTCTAAAGTGAAAGTGATGACCATATTCGGCGTTCGTCCGGAAGCCATCAAAATGGCACCACTCATTCTGGAACTTCAGCGTCATCCCGAGCATATTGAATCCGTAGTATGCGTAACAGCGCAGCATCGGCAAATGCTCGATCAGGTACTGGACGTGTTTAAGATTGTCCCGGATTATGACCTCGATGTCATGAAAGACCGTCAGACCTTAAATGAAATTACCGTTAGAGTGCTGGAGGGACTAGAGCCTGTCCTGCGGGAAGCAAAGCCGGACATTGTATTGGTGCATGGTGATACGCTAACAACATTCCTTGCCAGCTATGCAGCTTTCTTGCAAAAAATACAGGTAGGTCATGTAGAAGCAGGTCTTCGTACATGGAATAAACTTTCCCCGTACCCTGAGGAGATGAATCGTCAGCTGACGGGTATACTTGCAGACATTCATTTTTCTCCCACCAACTGGTCGGCAGAGAACTTGCGCAAAGAGAATAAGAATGATTCAACCATTTATATCACAGGCAACACGGTAACAGATGTGTTTAAATACACAGTACAACCTGATTATAAACACCCTGTTCTAGACTGGGCGGCGGGTAAACGGTTGATCCTGATGACGGCACATCGCCGGGAATCACAGGGTGAACCACATCGGAACATCTTCCGTGCGATCAAACGGATTGCTGACGAGTTCGAGGATATCGCGATCGTCTATCCGGTTCATCTAAGCCCTGCGGTTAAAGAACCGGCACACGAGATCCTTGGCAATCATCCACGTATTAAGCTCATCGATCCGCTGGATGTCGTTGATTTGCACAATTTCTATCCGCATACACACCTCATTGTGACTGATTCGGGTGGTCTGCAAGAGGAAGCTCCATCGTTCGGCGTACCTGTATTGGTGCTGCGTGATACGACAGAGCGTCCGGAAGGAATCGATGCAGGAACACTGGAACTGGTGGGTACCCACGAAGAGGATGTATATGCACGTACGAAAGCTCTGCTAACGGATAAAGCGTTGTACGATTCTATGAGTCAAGCCGCAAATCCATACGGTGATGGGCAGGCATCGGAACGCATTGTCAATGCGATTTTGCACCATTTTGGGGTCGTAAATGAGCGTCCGGAAGAATTTCACACAATGTTCACAAAAGCATAATAATGTGTATTCTCGTGACAAACATCACAGCATACAGTTGAACTGTACGGTTCTGGCGGCATTTTGCGCAGTTTGGACTGCGCAAAATGCTTGATTTTATATGCTAAAACGCTGTTATCGATTCATTGACAAAGCATTGTTATATTAAGTAAAATGAGTTGGGATTAGAGGTTTATATGAAAAATCCAAATAGTCAAGATTCCCCTTGGTTGATTGCACTTTACATTAGTAGTGCCGGAGGATTGCTGGCAGTTTACATCCTGATCGGTTTTTTCGGTGGGAAGTGGCTGGCTGATTTGCTGGACGGGCCCAGATACTGGCTCGCGATTGGAACCGTTGCAGGGCTCTTTGTAGGGATTTTGAATATTGCTCTTCTCATTAAAAAGTTTTTGGGGGCGCAAAGTGAATGATTTGACATCCATTGTGAACGCTGTTTCCAGAGTGACGATACTACTATTGTCTGCATTATTACTGGGTTGGGCTTTTTCCCCTGATTATCGTCCGATTCTCTCGGGCTTGATCATGGGTATGGCAGCGGGTTTGTTTAACGTACGCTTCCTTTCCATTAAAGTGCGGCAGCTGGCACAATTGGCGGTCAGCCAAGACAACAGACGGTATAGCTTTGGTTTTATAACTAGACTTTGTACCGGATTCTTGATTGTAGTCATCGCAGCGAAGCTGGAGCAGGTATCACTCGGCGCAACCATTGCCGGTCTGTTCATTCCCCAGTTGTTGACCATTCCTGTCAGCATTATATTTGGCTTGAGAAACAATCATTGATCAGCGCTAATTGGAAAGGGGTGAAAACAAAATTATGCATGATTCACCGATTATTAATCTTGGCGGATTCAATATCGACTTGTCAGCAGTACTCATGCTCCTTGTAACTGGAGTAGTAGTCTTCGTACTTGCATGGCTGGCAACTCGTAATTTATCTGTCGAAAACCCTTCCAAACTGCAAAACTTTATGGAATGGGTAGTGGAATTTGTACAAGGCGTTGTGTCAAGTGCTATGGACTTGAAAAAGGGAAAACCATACATATCCTTGGGATTGACACTCATTTTGTTCATTTTCGTAGCCAACATTCTGGGACTTCCATTTTCAGTGATAACTACAGTGCCAGACGGCTTCACAGTTTTCGGTCAACCGCTTGTGGGAGTTAAACACCATGAAGTGTTGTGGTGGAAATCACCAACGGCAGACATCAACGTTACGGCAGGTCTTGCTATTGTCGTATTTATCTTGATGAACTATCTGGGTCTGAAGCTGAACCGCAAACATTACCTGAAGCACTATATTGAACCATTCCCAATCTTCCTGCCACTCAATATTATTGAGAACTTGGCAAAACCGATTGCGTTGGCAATCCGTTTGTTCGCAAACATTTTTGCTGGGGAAGTATTGATTTCCGTCATACTGAAAATTGGATTCTTCGGGGTTCCGTTCCTCGCTGCTTGGCAAGGTTTCAGTATCTTCATTGGCGCACTACAAGCGTTTATCTTCACAATCTTAACAATGGTTTACATTGCGCAGACTACGATTCACGAAGAAGAGCATTAATAAACTCGGCCGGATAAGCCCCTTAAACAGGGTGGTTTCGAAAGAGATATATTATAGTTTAAAACTAAAAGCACAATTTTAAGGAGGATATTTAACAATGGAATTTTTGGCAGCAGCTATTGCAGTAGGTTTGGGCGCACTTGGCGCAGGTCTTGGTAACGGTATGATCGTAAGCAGAACGGTAGAATCTATCGCTCGTCAACCAGAAGCACGTGGTCAATTGCAGACTACAATGTTTATCGGTGTAGGTATCGTTGAGGTTATTCCTTTGGCAGCTACAGTTATCGCGTTCTTGATCATGTTTACTTAATAACAATACAACGGTTTGGCGGGGAGGGCCGATGCCATCCGCGCCTTCGTTTTGTTAGGAAATGCACTTCGCAATAATGGAAAGGAGTGACTTTAATGGCAATTCATTGGGAGACAATTGTAATCTCTATAATTGCGTTTATTATTTTGTACTTCCTGCTCAACAAGTTTGCATTCGGTAAATTGTTTGCCATTATGGAGCAGCGCCGTGAACTGGTCATGAATCAGATGAACGAAGCAGCTGAGACGCGCCAGAAGGCGATTACTTATGTAGAAGAGCAGAAACAGGCGTTGGAGCAAGCTCGTAAGGATGCTCATGAAATTATCGAGCGTTCCAAGCAGACTAGCGACAAACAAGCTGAACAGATTATGGAATTGGCTAAAGAAGAGGCTGCACGTCTTAAATCCGAAGCTGTTCGCGACATCGAGAACGAGAAGAACAAAGCGGTTGCAGAACTCCGCAACGAGCTGGGTACTGCATCTGTGAAGATTGCATCCAAGTTGATCGAGCGTGAAGTGAAGAGTGACAAGGCTCAGGAAGAATTGGTTGATCAATACCTTAAAGAGGTAGGAGGCAGACCATGAGCCAAGAAACGGTAGCAGCCAAGCGGTATGCGCGGGCGCTGTTCGAAGTTTCGGCTGAGCAGCAGAAGGGTCTGGAAGTGGAACAAGAATTGAGAGCCGTTGTGTCTGCTATTGAAGGAGACGCCGACATTCAAAAATTCATATCCACGCCGAATGTTCCCCGTTCCGTTAAGATGGATGTCTTGAACAAGGCACTTGCAGGGAAGATATCGAAGCCTGTTCTGAATACAATTGAGCTGCTTCTGGAAAAAGGACGCACTGGACTGTTCGCTGAACTGTTGAACAGCTACGTGAAAATTCAGGGAGCTAGCCTCGGAATGGCCGATGCCACAGTATACTCCACATACCCGCTAAGTGATCGGGAGAAGGAACAAGTGGCTTCGGAATTCGGACAACTGGCACAGCAAAAGATCCGCGTGACCAATGTCGTTGATGAGAGTCTGCTGGGCGGCCTTAAGGTCGCTATCGGCGATAAGCTATATGATGGCAGTTTGTCAGGCAAGCTGGACCGTCTTGAAAAGTCTTTTAACAGACAAGCATAGTAGATAGGGGTGAAAACGTTGAGTATCAGACCTGAAGAAATTAGTACTTTAATTAAAAGTCAGATTGAAGAATATAAATCTGACATTGCTGTCTCCGAAGTAGGAACAGTTATTCAAGTAAGTGACGGTATTGCTCGCGTATATGGCCTAGAGAACGCTATGTCCGGGGAATTGCTAGAATTCCCTAACGGCGTCTTAGGTTTGGCGCTCAACCTTGAGGAGAGCAACGTCGGGGTCGTAATCTTGGGACCTTATATCGACATTAAAGAAGGCGATCAAGTAAAACGTACAGGCCGCATCATGCAGGTTCCTGTAGGTGAAGCATTGCTAGGTCGCGTTGTAAACCCACTGGGTCAACCTGTTGATGGTAAAGGGCCGATCGCGGCTGCTGAATACCGTCCAGTAGAGAGCAACGCACCAGGTGTTATCGATCGTAAATCGGTACACGAGCCAATGCAAACAGGTATCAAAGCGATTGATGCGATGGTTCCAATCGGCCGCGGACAACGTGAGTTGATCATTGGTGACCGTCAAACAGGTAAAACAACGATCGCTATTGACACAATTCTGAACCAAAAAGGTAACGGCGTGAAATGTATTTACGTTGCCATTGGACAGAAACAATCCACAGTAGCACAGGTTGTTGAAACATTGCGTCGTCACGGTGCTTTGGAGTACACAATCATTGTAACTGCATCGGCTTCCGAGCCATCTCCATTGCAATACATAGCTCCTTATGCGGGCTGTGCAATGGGTGAATACTTCATGTACAAAGGCGAGCATGCCTTGATTATCTATGATGACTTGTCGAAGCAAGCTGCGGCATATCGTGAATTGTCCTTGCTCCTTCGTCGTCCTCCAGGCCGGGAAGCTTACCCAGGTGACGTATTCTACCTGCACTCCCGTTTGCTAGAGCGCGCTGCGAAGCTTAGCGATGAGCTCGGCGGTGGTTCATTAACCGCATTGCCATTTATTGAAACACAAGCTTCCGACGTATCAGCATACATCCCAACGAACGTAATTTCGATTACTGACGGACAGATCTTCTTGGAGTCTGACTTGTTTAACTCTGGTCAACGTCCAGCGATCAACGTGGGTATTTCCGTATCCCGTGTCGGTGGTTCCGCACAGATTAAAGCGATGAAGAAGGTTGCGGGCGGTTTGAAACTTGACCTGGCTCAATACCGTGAACTTCAAGCGTTCTCCCAGTTCGGTTCCGACTTGGATAAATCCACATTGGCTCGTTTGAACCGTGGTTCAAGGCTGATGGAAATTCTGAAACAAGGCGTTAACCAACCACTTTCTGTTGAACAGCAGGTTGTCAGCCTGTATACAGCAGTAAAAGGACATCTTGATGATGTTGAGGTTTCTAACGTTCGTCGTTTCGAGAAAGAATTCTTGTCGTTTGTTGAGAGCAACAAACCAGAAATTCTGCAATCGATCCGTGATACTAAAGACTTGGTAGCGGATAATGAGAATGCACTTAAAGCGGCAATTGAACAATTTAAAAAAGGTTTTGCAGCTTCGGTGTAAGCTCCTCAGCTGTGCAATAGGAGGGGAGCCGAGCGATGAAATGCTCGGCATCCTCTTTCAACATATGGATGATGGCTTTGGTCTAGCCAAAGCTAGGTTATGGCTAATAAAGTTAGCTTTGGCTTTGCCAAAGTTTTGTTATTGCTTACGAAGTAACTTTGGCTCGCCAAAGTTTAGTTTACGCTTACGAAGTTAGCTTTGGCTTCGCCAAAGCTTTAAGGTTAATGCTTTCGAAGTAACTTTGGCTCCGCCAAAGTTTTGAGGTGGTGAAAACATGGCAAGAGGATTACGTGACATTAAACGGCAGATCAAAAGTATCCAGAACACCAAGCAGATCACCAAAGCAATGGAGATGGTTGCTGCTGCGAAGCTGAGAAGAGCACAGGAGAAGGCAACCGCTGCCCTTCCTTACTCTGAAAAGCTGAAAGAAGTAGTAGGCAGTATCGCGGCTGGAACCAAGGGAATCAGCCATCCTATGCTGGAGAAACGTGAAGTTAAGAAAACCGGTTACTTGGTTATTACCTCGGACCGCGGACTTGCTGGAGCGTCTAACTCTAATATTTTGCGTAAAGTATCGGGTATTATTGCAGAACGTCATCAGTCGAAAGATGAGTACTCTATCTTCGTGATCGGACGTAAGGGTCGTGATTATTTCCGTCGCCGTGAACTCCCGGTTGTGGAAGAGCTGACGGAACTGTCTGACAGTCCTACATACGGGGACATTAAGTCCATCGCTAATGCAGCTGTTCGTCAGTATGAGTCTGGTGAAATTGATGAGTTGTACATTTGCTACAACAAGTTCGTCAATGCTTTGACTCAAGATCCTGAAGTAAATCAGCTTCTGCCAATGGAGAACATTGGTGGAGGAGTTAACGTATCGAGCTACGAATATGAGCCATCACCAGAAGGTGTACTGGAAGTGTTGCTTCCGAAGTACGCAGAAACGCTCATATTCAGTGCGATGCTGAATGCTAAAGCTAGTGAGCTAGGTGCAAAAATGACGGCAATGGGAGCTGCGACGAAGAACGCAAGCAAGCTGATTGGCGATCTTACTCTGACTTACAACCGTGCCCGTCAAGCAGCCATTACTCAGGAGATTTCCGAGATCGTGGCTGGAGCCGACGCTCAATAATTAGATTTTACAAGATTCCGTTAATAGATACGCGGCACGTTGTGCCGCTTTACGATGATCGTTCGTCATATAAGGCGAACGGGTAGGAGGGAAAACGAAAAGATGAACAAAGGACGCGTTGTCAGCATTACAGGCGCTGTAGTTGACATTGAATTTCAGCGCGGTCAGCTTCCAGAGATCTTCAACGCTATCAAAATTGAAGGCACATTGGAAAGCGGCCGTTCTATTGATCTGACTTTGGAAGTATCCAACCATTTGGGTGACAATCTGGTTCGTTGTATCGCGATGTCGTCAACAGACGGTCTTACTCGTGGTCTAGAAGCCGTAGATTTGGGTGCACCTATCACTGTTCCTGTAGGATCCGCTACACTGGGTCGTGTATTTAACGTACTGGGTGAGCCTATCGATAATGCAGGTGCTGTAGTTTCTGAGGTTAGTAACCCGATTCACCGTGAAGCTCCAGCTTATGATGAGCTTTCCACACAAGCAGAAATGCTTGAAACAGGTATCAAGGTTATCGACTTGCTAGCTCCATACCAAAAAGGTGGTAAAATCGGTCTTTTCGGTGGTGCGGGTGTAGGGAAAACCGTTGCGATTCAAGAGCTTATCAACAACATCGCTCAAGAGCACGGCGGTATTTCCGTATTTGCTGGTGTAGGTGAGCGTACTCGTGAAGGTAATGACTTGTACCACGAGATGACAGATTCCGGCGTTATCAGCAAAACAGCGATGGTGTTCGGACAGATGAACGAGCCTCCAGGCGCACGTCTTCGTGTAGCATTGACAGGTTTGACTATGGCTGAGTACTTCCGTGATCAGGAAGGAAAAGACGTTCTTCTGTTTGTAGACAACATTTTCCGTTTCACACAAGCAGGTTCCGAAGTATCCGCCCTTCTCGGCCGGATGCCTTCTGCAGTAGGTTACCAGCCAACGCTGGCATCCGAAATGGGTCGTCTACAAGAGCGTATTACTTCCACCAAAAAAGGTTCTGTTACTTCCATTCAAGCAATCTACGTACCGGCGGATGACTATACGGATCCAGCTCCGGCTACGACATTTGCTCACTTGGATGCAACAACGAACCTGGAGCGTAAGATTTCCGAGAAAGGTATCTACCCAGCGGTAGATCCACTTGCTTCAAGTTCACGGATTCTAGCACCTGAAATTGTTGGTGAAGAGCATTACAATGTCGCTCAAGGCGTTAAGCAAATTCTTGCTCGCTACAATGAGCTTCAAGATATTATCGCAATCCTGGGTATGGATGAGCTTAGCGAAGACGATAAAGCTATCGTTAACCGTGCTCGTCGTATCGAGCGTTTCCTTTCCCAACCGTTCCACGTTGCAGAGGCGTTTAACGGTATGCCAGGTACTTATGTACCAGTTAAAGAAACCATTCGCAGCTTCAAAGAAATTCTGGAAGGCAAGCATGACCATCTTCCAGAAGCAGCTTTCCTATTCGTTGGAACAATCGAAGAGGCAGTGGAAAAAGCAAAAACTATGTAAGCTGACGCTCCGTGATATGCGGGTCGTCCCGTAACTTACGAACGGCGCCTGCTACGCGAGTTTTCTGCGGAAAACGGTGAGGAGGGATGGAAGTGAGTACCTTTTTGTTAGAGATCGTAACACCGGACCGACTCGTTTATTCAGAGCAGGTTAATAGTGTTACGGTGCGTGGGGTCGAAGGAGAACTGGGTATTTTACCAGGTCACATCCCGTTTGTTACTCCACTTCAGGTAGCACCTGTGTTCGTGAAGATCGGAAACGAAAGAACCCCGTTTGCAGTACAAGGGGGCTTCGTGGAAGTCCGCAAGGACAAGGTTGTTATTTTGGCGGAGAGTGCTGAGAGAGCAGAAGAGATCGATCTGGAGCGTGCGGAAGCCGCAAAAGAACGTGCTGAAATGCGTCTGAAAGCCGGCAAACGACAAGATGAAATTGACCACCGTCGTGCTGAATTAGCTCTACAACGGGCTATGAACCGGATTAAAATCTCCGGTGGCAATAATCAATAGAATCAAAGGCAGTCCGCTGTTACAAGCAGACTGCCTTTTTTTGCATTCATTCATATAAGTACTCCAATCATTGCATAATATGAATGGGACGACTTCGGAGCCAATTAGATCATTTATATGACATTCTGATCAAAATATTTTATTTCCGAGGAAATGGCATTAGAAAGTACTGGATTCTTGTCGCGCTGACAAGTATTATAGAAGGGTCGGTCCTTTTGGGGATGGTATACCTAAGAATGAGGAGGGAGCAATGAATCAAGATATTTCAAACACTGTCTCTGGTGCGGTTGGCGTTAGCGGACTATTATCTATTATCATTTCGCTTGTCTGCATAGCGCTGGCGTGGTGGGCATTGCAAACCTTAAAGTTAGATTTGGTTATCCGCAATCCCAAAAGCCCTCAAGGTAAGTTGCTTCACTTACTGCTTGCCGTGGTACTTGGTCGTTTTGTAGCCGAATTTTTAATCGACTATATGATGTGGAGCCAAATGATTCGATATATGTTTTAAAACTGCTGTACACGAGTGAAAGCTATTTTTATGTAAATGTTTTGAATGTTGTTTGAATGGTTATATCTCTTTAGGATAACTCAGCGCAAGTTGTCGAATAAACGCATTTTATTATGTCAACAATGAATAATAAATACACGGTCTGTAAAGTTAACACGACTTACGGACTATTAAAGATTACATGAACATTCACATGCTCATAATCTGCGTCACCAAGACAGAAATCTTGCATAGGCTATTCTGAGGACTGGGCTTCACATAACCATATGTTATTTACCAAATATGATCAGGAATACACCTAATAATTTAGGTAATGTTTTCCTGACAACAGAATTAGTCCTATAATCGCTTGTAACGTTGAAATCAACAATGATAAGATGGCATTTAGAGAATGAGTAATATCGAAATATTGATTTTAAATTACAGGAAAATTATGGACGCGGAGGGAAACCATGATGAGCAAATTTATCGTCCGCGGTGGCAAAAGACTGACCGGAAGCGTCAAAGTCAGCGGAGCAAAAAATTCAGTTCTTCCGATCATCGCTGCCTCTCTTCTAGGGGAAGTGGGAGAAAGCGTCATTATTGATGCGCCTCCTCTTGACGATGTAATCACAATTAGCAAAGTGTTGGAGTCGCTTGGTGCAGGCGTTACATATCAAGACGAAGTCATACGTGTAAATGCAGAGCACATAGCCACATGTGAAGCACCTTATGAATGGGTGCGGAAAATGCGCGCCTCTTTTTTGGTCATGGGACCACTTCTGGCTCGTTGCGGCCGGACCCGTATCTCACTCCCAGGCGGATGCGCAATCGGTACAAGACCGATCGATCAGCATCTTAAAGGATTCGAAGCGTTGGGTGCCGAGATCAGCCTCGGTCAGGGGTATATTGAAGCTAAAAGTAACGGTAGACTGCGTGGCGCGAAGATTTATCTGGATGTTGCCAGCGTAGGAGCCACTGAGAATATTATGATGGCTGCCACATTAGCAGAAGGTGTAACGACTATCGAAAATGCGGCGAAAGAGCCAGAAATTGTCGATTTAGCTAACTACCTAAACGGAATGGGCGCGATTGTACGCGGTGCAGGTACGGGCGTTATTCGTATCGAAGGTGTTGAGAAGCTGCATGGTGTGAAGCACAATGTCATCCCAGACCGTATCGAAGCAGGAACCTTTATGGCTGCTGCAGCGATTACGGGTGGAGATGTATATGTGGAAGGTGCCATTGCAGATCACTTGGGGCCAGTCATCTCCAAGATGGAAGAGATGGGTGTAACGATTCAGCCTGATGAGAATGGTGTGCGCGTTATTGCGGATAAGCCACTGAAGGCTGTAGACGTTAAGACCTTACCTTATCCAGGATTCCCAACAGATATGCAATCACAGATGATGGCACTCCTACTCGTTTCTGAAGGCACAAGTGTTGTAACAGAAACCGTGTTTGAGAACCGCTTCATGCATGTGGATGAGTTTCAGTTGATGAATGCTGAGATTAAGGTTGAAGGTCGTTCGGCGATTGTGACAGGTGGTGCTCGTCTGACTGGGGCGAAGGTATGTTCAACTGACCTGCGCGCAGGAGCTGCACTGATCTTGGCGGGACTTGTTTCCGAAGGAACGACTGAGGTTAGTGGTACACACCACATCGATCGTGGATATGTTCATTTGGCTGAGAAGCTATCCGGTTTAGGTGCAGATATCTGGCGTATTTCGACAGAAGATAAGGATTATGAGAAAGCACCTAAAGCTTCGAAGACCGATGACAGTAAATTGTTTAAAGTACAGCCAACTTGGGTGTAAGTGTTACTACTTTTGCAATTGCACGAGACGTAACATCATATGAAGAAGGGTCCTGCCAGTGGCAGGGCCCTTTTTTTGTTTACTATCGATGGAGTCTAAAGCTCGTAAGCGATTAAGTTACTATTTATTTAGAGAATAGAAATGGGGTGGATTCTTCTTTCTCTCTCAAAAAGGTTCTATCAAATGAAAGGCTCTCATAATTATAAGCAGCTAGTAAAAATGAAAATAGAAGCCGAGTGACTAAGTTTTAAGCTAGTTCAGGTGTTCTAAACTGCATAAGGAGGGAGTCGGAATGAAAGATTCGAAGGTTCGTATACAAATCCCCATTACAACAGAGAAGAAAAATTCAAAAGGTCATATATCAAAAGACTATAACGAAGAAAAGTTTGAAACAGAAGGTTCCAGTGCAAAAGTGATTGAGTGGAAGTTTCCAGCTAGTGAGAATAGTGATAATGAATCTAAAGACTCTCATATAGAAGGTTTAGAGGAGTGCAACGGTGAAGGAGTTGTAGAAGAATTCTTTAAAAAAATGAAAGTGCCGCGAGAGCGACTTGAACATGAGCATTCATCTCAAGAAGCCATTAATTCATCCGAGGCAGGCAGTGTAAAGCCTGGTAGTGAGGTACACGGCAGTTCTGAGCCTGATGATGTGCGGCTTAGCGGTGCATGGAACAGGGGGGTGCAGCCCGGCCAAACCCCACGAGACGCCCGCGCGTTCCGCGCGCGGCCCTCTCGCTTCGGGCGCCGCGGCTTCGCCACGCGGCGCCCAGCGGCCCCTGGCCGGCGGGTGCGGGTGCACCCTGCCGCCTGGGCCGCTGCGGGCCTGCTGGCCCTCGCGCTTGCGCTGCCGCTGCTTGTTGTCGCCCCCGGCGACTACAAGCCTGCACCGCCGGCGCCCGTGCCAGCGCCCGCCCCTTCCGCCGCTCCGCAGGTGGCGGAAGAGCCCATGGTGTCCGTCTACTTAACGAAGACGGACACCGTGGAGACCCTCCCGCTGGAAACCTACATTGTCGGCGTCGTAGCCGCCGAAATGCCGGCAGAATTCCAGCTTGAGGCACTTAAAGCTCAAGCCATCGCAGCACGGACTTATATCGTGCAGCGGCTGAAGTCCGGCGACAAGAGCGGTGTGCCGGACGATAAGAGTGATGTGACCGATACGGTCACCCATCAGGCATACATATCACAAGAGAAGCTGAAGCAAGAGTGGGCAGCGCAAGGGAAGCAAGCTGAACTTGATAAGCTGCGGCGAGCCGTTAAGGAAACCAGAGGCATTGTCATGACTTATAACGGTCAGCCGATCACGGCTTCTTTTTTCTCAACTAGTAACGGTTATACCGAAAATTCAGAGGACTATTGGAAGAACGAGATTCCCTATCTTCGAAGTGTAGAGAGCCCCTGGGATGAGCAAATCTCTCCGAAGTTTAAATCTACGGTCCGGATGTCGCGCGCTGAGTTTTCGAAACGACTTGGTCTATCAGATGCTGCGATACCTGTATCCGCCTCAGGTGGCAACTCGGCATCGTGGATTAAAGTAATCTCTTATACGAAAGGCAACCGAATTCAAGAAGTGAGAATTGGCGGTCAGAAGTTTACAGGTAGAGAAATAAGAGAGAAGCTCGCGCTTCGCTCTAGTCAATTTAGCTGGAGTTTGAAAGATGGGGAAGTGATCATTACGACCTACGGCAACGGGCACGGGGTCGGCATGAGCCAGTACGGCGCAGAGGGAATGGCACGCGAAGGAGCTAAGGCGAAAGAGATTCTGCGACACTACTATACGGGTATTTCATTTGAAGAAACTTCAAAACTTCTCTCTCCAAAAAAATAATAGAAACACACGTATAAAAGAGTAGAGCCCGGTAACAATGATTACTGAGGTGATTACAAATGAATGAACAAAACAAGAACAGTCAAACCCGCGAAGAAGCTCCTAAAACCAATCAAGGAGAAACGGCAGTAACGTCGTCTTCGTGGAAAAAAATGTTTTCCAGACGGTGGGTGTTCCCGGCAGCATATCTGGCAGCAGCGGCAATTATACTAACCCTCGTGTGGGTCTACCAGGACGCCAGCCAAAAACCGCTTAACACAGACGTGGCTGTAAGTGGTACCGAGAAAGGTACAGATGCCAAGACTGGAGCGGAAGGCAAACAAGAGGATGTTGTTGAAGTTGTGGCTAACGCACAGAACATGATCTTACCAACAGGCGACGTAGCAGATGTAAGTGTTGTGAAGAAGTTCTATGATGCAGAAGCTCCAGTAGAAGAGAATCAAGAGGCGATGGTTCAGTACAACGATACCTTTACACCGAACCTCGGCATTGACTTTGCTTCTAAAGACGACAAGCCATTTGATGTAAAAGCAACATTGGATGGAACGGTTAGTCGAGTAGAAGATCATCCAGTGAATGGAACGGTGGTAGAAATCACCCATCCGGGCAATCTGAAGACCGTTTATCAAAGCTTAAGCGGTGTGAAGGTTGAGGAAGGTGCAGAAGTGAAGCAAGGCGATACCATCGCAACGGCTGGACGTAGTGAATTCGAGAAAGAGCTGGGTAACCACTTGCACTTTGAAGTGTACGAGGGCGATAACTTGGCTAACCCATCGGAGTATCTTCCGAAGAAATAAATTTTTCAGTCTATAGACAGTGCCCTTCGGGCACCTAGGGCAGGATCCCATGATCCTGCCTTTTTTCTTTGTCCTCAAGGCTTTAAGGGCAAGTGATGGTACGAATATGTCCCGTAACAAGCACTAAAGATTAGGTCTCTTCTTAGCATGTCCTCAAAATAAATGGGTACAGTGGAGCTTGTCACCCCGTGAAACCGCGAATATCCCGCCATGCCATTCATATACTGTACCAAACTATCCACACAGTAGGGAGGCGGGAGCGTGCACGATTACATCAAAGAGCGGACCATTAAAATCGGACGCTGTATCGTGGAAACAAGGCATACAGTCCGTACGATAGCCAAAGAATTTGGCGTATCCAAGAGCACGGTGCATAAGGACTTAACCGAACGTCTGCCGGAGATCAACCCGGACTTAGCGGATCAGGTTAAGCATATTCTCGAATACCACAAGTCAATCCGCCACCTTAGAGGCGGAGAAGCCACCAAGATCAAATACAAAAAGACTGGAAGCGGAAGCCGTGAACCTGTCACAACAGCGAAATCATAATTATAGTTCTTAGGTCGCTAGAAGAAGATTGAATCCCTCCCCTAAAGTATGATATGTTAAAAGATGGTATCAGACTGAATGATAAGAACTTCGTATGCCGATTTACATCATGTTATGCTACTATTTGTCGAACCTCGGCAGACATGCTCGGAATCAACATTCACTTACCATAAAATAACACTTTGGGGGCTTTTCATGATGTTTAGCAAGGATATTGGAATCGATCTCGGGACAGCGAACGTGCTTATTCACGTCAAAGGGAAGGGGGTAGTGCTTGACGAACCTTCCGTAGTGACCATAGAGAGCGACACCAAAAGAGTCCTTGCCGTCGGGGAAGATGCACGGCGCATGATAGGGCGTACACCCGGTAATATAATGGCGATCCGTCCGCTTAGGGATGGGGTTATTGCCGACTTTGAAATTACAGAAGCGATGCTTAAGTATTTTATTGACCGCGTTGGAGCACGCAGCTGGTACAGTCGTCCTCGCATCCTCATTTGCGCACCTACGAATATTACGTCTGTGGAGCAGAAGGCGATCCGAGAAGCGGCAGAGCGAAGCGGTGCGAAAGATGTGTTCCTGGAAGAAGAGCCTAAAGCGGCTGCTATTGGCGCCGGTATGGATATTTATCAGCCTAGTGGTAACATGGTCGTGGACATTGGGGGCGGCACGACAGACGTAGCCGTCCTGTCCATGGGCGATGTGGTAACCGCCTCTTCTATCAAAATGGCTGGGGACAAGTTCGACGAGGCCATTACTAAATACATTAAGAATAAATATAAATTGCTTATCGGAGAGCGTACAGCTGAAGACCTCAAGGTAGCCATCGGAACCGTTCGTCCGGGTGGACGACAAGCGGAGATGGATATTCGGGGCCGGGATATGGTATCGGGACTTCCGCTCACGGTAACTGTTACATCTGCGGAGGTGCAGGAGGCACTATGGGATCCGATGTCATCGATCGTCTTGGCAGCCAAGTTAGTGCTTGAGCGGACACCACCAGAGCTATCGGCAGATATTATTGATCGTGGAGTTATTCTGACAGGCGGCGGCGCGCTTCTTCATGGAGTGGACGAGCTGTTAACCGAACAGCTGCGAGTGCCGGTACTGGTAGCAGAGGACCCGATGCACTGTGTCGTTAAGGGAACGGGGATTATGCTGGACAATTTGGATAAAGTGGTTAAGAAAAAATTCTAATCTACCGATATACAATGGTAGTGAAAGAATTTATGGAGCTTTTTTGAGGGGTCCATGAGAAGGAGAGTGCCTTCATGTTAAGAGGACTTTATAACGCAGCAGCAGGTATGGTTACACAGCAGCGGCGTCATGATACGATTACGCAAAATATTGTGAACTTAAATACGGCTGGCTATAAGCAGACAGACAGTGTGCAGCGCTCCTTTCCGGAAGTGCTCGTATCCATGATTGGTGGCAATGCAGAGAATCCGAATCGAACGGTCGGTAAGCTGAATACCGGTGTGTTCGCAGAGGAGAGTCTGTCACTGTATAAGCAAGGAGCACTTCGCGAGACAGGCCAATCGACAGACTTTGCCCTTGTTTCTCAGCTTGGACTAGTGGATCAGGCGACTGGCGAGAACGTGAATTTTGATGCGTCTGGTAAATATATAGATAGAAACGGTGAAATTACGTATCGTCCTGAAGCTTTTTTTACAGTACAGGATGAGAATGGTGAAGTTCGTTACACAAGGAATGGTCAATTTCAGGTTGATGATCAGGGGAATGTTCTGACGTCGACGGGGTACCAGGTATTGGATGCGCGGAATACGCCGATTGTATTGACAGGGCAGTCTGGTAACCTTACAGTGAATGAGCAAGGGCAAATCTTGAGTGAAGCAGGTATTCCGACAGGAGTTACATTAGGAATTACTGTGGTGGACAAGCCTCATCAGCTCGTGCGAGAAGGCAATGGTGTTTTTCGTCTAGATGCAGCGAATGGAGATGGTTCTCGTCTTCTAGCTGCAGGAGATAATGCAATTGTTCGCCAAGGGTTTATCGAAGCGTCCAATGTGGACCCTTCTCAGTCCATGGTTGAATTAACTGCAGCACTTCGTGCGTACGAGACGAACCAGAAAGTCGTTCAATTTTACGATAAGTCTCTCGAAAAAGCAGTGAATGAGATTGGCAGAGTCTAAGTAAGGCATATGTCTAAATACAATATGTCTACACCACAGGAGGTTTGGGTATGAATAACTCCATGATTAGTGCTATGGTGTCTATGAACGCAATGCAGCAGCGACTGGATGTCATTGCTGATAATATTGCGAACGTGGATACGGTTGGATATAAGAGCAAGGATACATCATTTGAAGATGTGCTGACTCAGGTGCAGGGACATCATAAGGATTTCGCGCTGGCTGGACGATCTACGCCGTCAGGATATACGATGGGCTTCGGTACTAGGCTTGCCTCCATTGTTGAGAACTTAGCACAAGGTTCCCATAAGGAAACAGGGAACCCGCTGGATCTTGCGATTGAAGGGAATGCGATGTTTGCGGTGCAAGGTAATGGCGGTATCGCGTATACACGTGAAGGTGGGTTTCATGTCTCACCGGATCCGCAGAATGCAGCTTATGTGAATCTGGTTAACAATCAAGGGTATCAGGTTCTGGACCGAAATAATAACCCGATTCGTATACCTGCGAACGCCAAAGTTGCTGTAGATGGTGCTGGGCAGGTATTGGCCGAGACTGCTGCGGGCCGGAATGTAGTTGGTGTGCTGAAGCTTGCTGAATTGCAGCGTCCAGAGGGACTCGTGAAGATGGATGGCAATCTATACATGCTGGCAGCAGGTCTAACGGAAGCGCAGGTATTCGAAGCAACGCAAACAGATCCTACGCAGCTGAAATCTGAAGTTCAATCCGGCTTTTTGGAACAGTCTAACGTGAGTATGTCGGACGAAATGACGAAGATGATGGAAGTCCAGCGAGCTTATCAGCTGGCTGCACGTGCGCTGAGCTCCAGCGACACCATGATGAACCTTGCCAACACTATGCGAGGATAGGTGGTATGAACCGTGAGTGAAGCAAGCGAGCCTAAACGACGTAAGACTTCAGGGTGGAAGATCGCTCTTAGAATCATGGTTCCGATCTTTTTGCTACTGGCTTTGGTCGGTGGAATGGTAGTCGGATATGTCGTCTTAGGTAAACAGGATATCGGGGAAGCTTTCCAGTGGAGTACTTGGAAGCATGTTTTCGATTTAGTCTTTGCTCCTTAAATGGAGTAAGGTATAGAACGAGCGAATAATGGTTTAAGACTCCCCCTGGGGGAGTTTTCTTTTTTTTCACGAAAACGTTATAATGGGATGGACTAGCGCATTTTTTTAGACATAACAACAAAAAAAGGGCCTCCTCCTAGGCGAACGCCTAAAGAGAAAGCCCCTTATCTCAACCTTCATGTCTGCAGTTAATGAAGGATATCTTTAGTTTTTCCGTATCCGCCATATTTTATGCATGAGTTGGCATGAAATAACACACCGAAGGAATGAGTTGTTGCTTTTCAAAGGTAGTGCTTAGCGGTTACTTACATAAGAGAGGAGTTTTTTTGTGCTGAATATCGGACAAATTCAAGAGATTATACCTCATCGCCCACCGTTCCTGCTCGTGGACAAGATCGTGGAAATCGAGGACGGCAAGAGAGCCGTAGGAATCAAGAATGTAACCATTAACGAGCCTTTTTTTGTTGGCCATTTTCCAGAATACGCAGTTATGCCGGGTGTTCTGATCGTGGAAGCACTTGCTCAGGTTGGAGCCGTAGCGATTCTGAATGTGGAGAGCAACCGTGGCAAGCTTGGTTTCTTGGCAGGCGTTGATGGCTTCCGTTTCCGCGGACAGGTTGTGCCTGGTGACACCCTGCGCCTTGAAGTTGAAATCACCCGACTTAAAGGGATGATTGGTAAAGGGAAGGCAACGGCATCGGTTGATGGCCGTACGGTCGCAGAAGGCGAGATTATGTTCGCACTATCAGACAAAAAGTAATAGAAACTTCGATAACTATTTTTGGATATGGAAGGGGAAATTATCATGGCAGTAATGAGTCAGAGAACAGTGGAGACTGTAGATCGTTGGCTAAACGATCCTTATGTAGATGAAGAGACGAAGCAGGAACTGCGTGCGATCGGAAATGACGAGAAAGAATTAGAAGAGCGCTTCTACCGTGACTTGGAGTTCGGAACAGGTGGTCTTCGTGGGATCATTGGCGCGGGTAGCAATCGGATCAATAAATATACAGTGGGCCGTGCGACTCAAGGCTTTGCTCGTTATATCCTGGATGCTCACGGCACTGCGGAAGGTAAGCCTTCGGTCGTTATTGCTCATGATTCCCGTCATTTCTCACCAGAATTTGCTCTTGAAGCGGCACTGGTACTGGCCGGTAATGGCATTGTCGCGAAGCTGTATCCAAGCCTTCGGTCCACGCCACAGTTGTCATTTAGTGTTCGTGAGCTAAATGCGACAGGTGGGATTGTTATCACAGCAAGTCACAACCCTCCGGAGTATAACGGCTATAAGGTGTATAACTCAGAAGGCGGCCAGTTGGTGCCGGATGAAGCGGAACAGGTTATTTCGAACATTCAGAAGGTAGATTCCTTTGCTGCTGTGAAGAAGCTATCCCAAGAACAAGCAGAGGCAGAAGGGCTTCTGGTTTGGCTTGGCGAGAAAGAAGATCAAGCGTTTATCGACACTGTAGCAAGTATTAGTGTGAACCGTGATCTGATTGCTTCTAGCTTGGGAGAAGATATTAAGATTGTCTATACTCCACTGCATGGAACAGGGAATATTCCAGTTCGTCAGGTGCTTGAGGCTGTCGGCTTTAAGCATGTATACATTGTTCCTGAGCAGGAACAGCCAGATGCAGAGTTCTCTACTGTGAAGTCTCCAAATCCAGAAGAGCGTGAAGCATTCACACTTGCGATGAAGCTGGGTGAAGAAGTTTCTGCAGACATTCTAATCGGAACAGATCCCGATGCGGACCGTATGGGTGCTGTTGTGAAGAACAACCAAGGCGAATATGTGGTTCTATCCGGTAACCAGTCGGGTGCAATTATGATTCATTATCTGCTCAGTCAATTGAAGGAAGCGGGTAAGCTGCCTGATAATGCTGCTGTCGTGAAGACGATTGTAACGAGTGAGATGGGAGCAGTTATCGCTGAACACTACGGAGCAACAGTCATGAACACACTCACAGGCTTTAAATATATCGGTGAAAAAATGACCCAGTTCAAACAATCCGGTGAGCATACATATCTGTTCGGATATGAGGAAAGCTACGGCTATCTTGCAGGAGATTATGCACGCGACAAAGATGCAGTGCTTGCTAGCATGCTGATCTGTGAAGCGGCTGCTTATTATAAAGGTCAAGGTAAGACCCTTTATGATGTATTGCAAGAGCTATACGAGCAATTCGGGTACTTCCTGGAGAGCCTTGAGTCCCGTACGCTCAAAGGTAAAGATGGCATTGCTCAGATTCAAGGCATTATGAGCGATTGGCGCAGTACGCCTCCAACAGAAGTTGGTGGTATTGCGGTTGAGAGCGTGCTTGACTATGCAGAAGGTCTGGATGGACTACCGAAGGAGAATGTACTGAAGTACATGCTCACAGATGGTTCTTGGTTCTGTTTGCGTCCATCTGGCACAGAGCCGAAGATTAAGGTGTATTTTGCAGTTCGGGGTCAGTCACTTGAAGACGCGCAGCAAAAGATGCAGACGCTCGCAAGTCATGTCATGACCAGAGTAGATGCTTAATCGATAAATTAAGTATAGATTTAAACGACCGGGGTTCTTTCGCTATTGATTACTCAGCGGAAGAATCCCGTAAGTTCAATGAGGAGGAACTTTCGTGCATCAGAAATGGAAACACTGGAATGTGGCAGCTCGTAAGTGGCTGTGGATTCTAGTTGTTCTGGGCGTTGCGGCCGCTCTGCCTGTTGGCTATGACCGCTTACAGACTGAATCAACGGCTAAGAATGTTGAGTTTGTATTTGACTATCGTGACTTGGTGGATATATCGGTTTATCAGACCCATCCACAGGACTTTATTTCAGAACAGTTGGACCGGTTGAAGGAAGCCGGTGTTGGCAGTATGGCTTTATTCGAAAGTACTTTGGATGAATTCGTCAAGTCACGGCGGATCACAGTATACGATGGGCAGCAAGTAGCCGATCTGACAGGAAATGTTACCCCAACGAATGATAACTATACGTACATCACTTTTAATACAGATGAGAGTAAGAATCAGATTAAGCCGATCATTGAAGAAACTTTCAAGAGAATTGATATTCCAGTACGTTCATGGACGTTCAAAGATCGTGACGGGTTAATACTGGAGACGCCTAAAGCGAATGCATACTTGAAGCCAATGTCTCAAGACCCAATTACGATTGCTATGCTTCGGGATCGTGGCTTTACGATTGTTCCGCGTCTATCCGACAGCTTACCGTATGATCAGGCATATATGGAGCGGTTGATGTCTTATTTTGCCGATAACGGGGTTAAACGGGTGTTATTCGACGGTGAATCCGTAAGAGGTTTTAATGACAATGAAGACATGGAGAGCTTGGAGGCCTTTGGTGAACTGCTAAATAAGTACAACATCGGTCTTACAGCCATTGAGAATATAAAGAAGCCGCAAAAAGGCTTTGAAAAGCTCGCCTATCTCACTGACTATAATGTTGTGCGTATCTATTCACTCAGTGAGAGAGATGCATCTTTGAAAGTGGATGTGATTAGCGACCGTTTCGTACTCGCATCCAAAGACCGGAATATCCGGATGTTCTATTTGAATGCAGAACCGCTTAGAGATTCTACAAAAGCATCCATCACAGATCCACTCAACAATCTCATTGAGAGTTTGACTGAGCCAGGAAATGCGATTAAGGATATTGAGAAAAATGGCTTTACCATTGGACAAGCAGAGCCGTTTAAGGTTAAGGACTCCTCCATGCAGCGCTATTTCAAGATTGGTGCTCTTATTGGATCGGTCGCGCTTATCGCGCTAATGATATCGTACTTCATTCCGTTCCTGACCATTCCAGCCTTCGTCCTTGGACTCATTGGAAGTGCGGGGCTGTATGTCTTGAACGCCGAATTAATGGAACAGGCTTTGGCACTGGGAACATCGATTAGTGGTCCTACGGTTGCTATGATTCTGGCTATTCGTAAAGTGAATGTCGCTAGCCGTACATTCACAGATATCAGTACGGGAAGACGCTTAACGCACGCGATCGTGCTGTTCTTGAAGACAACGATTCTATCCCTTGCAGCAGTACCGCTTGTGATCGCACTGCTGAACAATGTGACATACATGCTGGTATTGGATCAATTCCGCGGTGTTAACCTGCTGGCTATGGCGCCTATGTTACTGACGGCGATATATGTACTCTTGTATCGTGGTGGTAAGGCAACACGCAGCGGCGTAACATCTCTGCTCAAGACACCGATTAACATTGCAATGGTTATCGCTGCGGGTATTCTGGGTGTCGCTGGTATGTACTACTTAAGCCGTACAGGAAATGCAGGTCAGGTATCATCCATTGAGATGGCATTCCGTTCATTCTTAGAGAACACTTTCGGTGTACGTCCACGGAATAAAGAATTCCTGTTCGCTCATCCGATTATGCTGCTCGGTCTGTTCCTGTCATTTAAATATCGCCATGCGGCGTATCTGTTAATCTTCGGGGCAATGGGTCAATTGTCAATCGTCGGTACATTTACGCATATCCATTCACCAATCTATATTTCGGCGGTCCGTGGATTGCTTGGTCTTGTTCTCGGACTTATTCTTGGCTTGGTTGCGATCTTGGTATGGCAACTCGCGGAAAGGATCTGGAAAAGATGGTCTCCTCTACTAAGACAATAGTCATTTCCGGATATTACGGATTTAAGAATAGCGGCGATGAAGCCGTTTTGAAATCAATTTTGACTGCGCTCGAAGAGCAGGGAAAGGCAGCGGGTATTAAGATTGAACCCGTTGTCCTTTCCATCAATCCGGAGTGGACATCATCCATGTATGGTGTCCGTGCGGTACATCGAATGCAGCTTGGTGAAGTTAGACGTGCGATTCAAGAAAGTGACGGATTGATCAGCGGGGGAGGGAGCTTGCTTCAGGATGCAACTAGCCCCAAGACGATCCCGTATTATCTGGCGATCATCAAGATTGCACAGTGGCTGAAGAAACCAACCTTTATCTATGCACAAGGTGTGGGACCAGTGAATCGAAAGATATTCAATCCCATGATTCGGTCTGTGTTCCGCAAATGTTCTTATATCTCTGTACGAGATATTCAATCGGGTGAGCTCCTTCAGTCGATGGGCATTCGCTCAGAGGACATTCATATTGTCCCTGATCCTGTGATGGGAATGCCTTTGCCTGAGCAGAATAATGAAGAGCTTGCTGATCTTTCAGTTTCAGGTGAAGAAGAGCTTCCTGTAATCGGCATTTCGGTCCGTTTCTGGGATAAGGAACGCCGGGAATTGAATGCGATAGCTGATGCGCTAACAGATTTAGCTCGTAAGCGGCCCGTTCATTTAAGATTCCTGCCGTTTTATCAGCCTGAAGATGAACAAGCTTCACAGTATATTGCGGACAAGATGGGTGATATTACATCATATGGTGGAAAGATAAGTTTCTACCGGGAGGAACAGGAGCCCCAAGATATGCTTCTTGAAGTAAGCCGCTGTGACTTGATTCTTGGCATGCGTCTACACAGCTTGATCTATGCAGCCAATCAGCGTGTACCTCTTATCGGTATTTCGTATGATCCGAAGATCGATCATTTTCTGAAGCGGTTGGACAGTGCACCTATAGGGAGCAGCCAATCACTGGTTCCTGCAGATTTGACAAGACATTTGATTACAATGTTGGACTCCTTAGAAGCCTGGAAGGAAGAGCATAGTGCTCAGATCACACAGCTTAAGCAGGAATCTCAGAACCCAGCTCGGCATATTGTTGAATTCCTAGGTAATAGAAGGTGATAAAATGAACCAGACAACCAAGATTCCAACCGTTTCTATTTTTGATATACCGTTCTCGAAGCTGAATATGAATGATACGGTGGCATACCTAACAGAAGCCGTTAAATCCGGAAGACCGCATCAGGTTATTACCGCGAATCCAATCATGGTTATGACTGCACTCGACAACCCGGAGTACAAGACCATGATGCAAAATGCAGATTTAATTGTTCCTGATGGTACGGGGATCGTATGGGCAGCGAACGTAGGTGGCGATCCGCTTAACGAACGCGTAACCGGTTTTGATATGCTACATGAATTAATGAAGGTTGGCGAAAGCTATAGATGGAAATTCTATTTGCTGGGTACGACACCGGAAGTGATTCAGGCAGCAGCCGAGCGGTTACAAATGCAGTATCCGGCAGCTGTGATTGCCGGATATCGTGATGGATTTTTTGGACCAGAACAAGATGATGAGGTTATTGAAGAGATTAGAGCTGTGTCTCCAGACTTGCTGTTTGTGGCCCGTGGGGCAGACACGCAGGAGCCATGGATTGCTCGATATAAAGAACGTCTCGGGGTACCTGTCATGATGGGTGTTGGGGGAAGCTTTGATATTATTTCGGGGAAGTCCAAACGGGCACCCAAAGTATTTCAAAAGCTCCGTTTGGAGTGGTTCTATCGTCTATTACGTGAGCCATTCCGGGCCAAAAGAATGCTTGCGCTCCCGAAATTCGCAGTTAAAGTGCTGCGCGAGAAAGAAAAAGTTACGAAAACAAGCTAATTAACTCTTTTTTGTGGGTAAAATCCGGTAAATCGCCGGAAATTAACATTGGTTTTCGGAAGCGAAGGGAGTATAATTCAACACGGTAGACAATATTGGGGGTTGAATGATTACATGGTAACGATATACATCATCGGGTTTGTCGTGTCGTTGGTACTGGCTCTGTTCTTGACACCGCTCGTGAAAAAATTTGCGGTAAAGGTTGGCGCTGTGGACGTTCCGGATGCCCGTAAAGTGCATACACGAATCATGCCCCGGCTGGGCGGATTAGGAATTTATCTGGCATTTATCCTCGGATTGATTGCCGTGCTCCCTTTTATTCCTGAAAGTCTTTCACCACGTGACGCAAACTTTATGAAAGCATTTCTCATTGGCGGATCGATGATCGTCTTGATCGGAGCATTGGACGACCGTTTTCAACTGTCTGCTAAGGTGAAATTCCTGGCGCAGATTATTGCTGCCTGTGTTGTTGTGTTTGGATTTAATATTACAGTTGATTTTGTTAATATACCTTTCCAGGACCGTTACTCGACGCTTGAAGCCTGGATTTCCATTCCGCTAACGATTTTCTGGATCGTTGGTGTGACGAATGCCATTAACCTGATCGATGGGCTTGATGGTCTGGCTGCCGGTGTATCCGGTATTGCCATTAGTACGATTCTTGTCATGTCCCTCTTGATGGGGAATACGACAGTAGCACTGCTCTGCTTGCTCTTGCTCGGCGGAATTATCGGATTTCTCTTCTTTAACTTCCATCCGGCTAAGATCTTTATGGGTGACGCAGGCTCGCTGTTCCTTGGGTTCAGTTTGGCCATGCTGTCCTTGCTCGGATTTAAGCAGATTGCGATTGTCTCCTTCATCACGCCACTGATCATTATCGGTGTGCCTTTGTCGGATACTCTCTTCGCGATTATCCGCCGGAAGATCCAAAAGAAACCGATCTTTGCTCCGGATAAAGGACATTTACATCACTGCCTGCGCGAACTTGGTTTCAGCCATCGCCAGTCGGTCCTGATTATTTATGGTATTGCTGCATTCTTCGGAGTGCTGGCTATCATTCAGTCCTCAGCTGCGATGTATGAAGCGAACTGGGTCACATTCGTCGTGATCTGTATCATGATGTTCTTCCTGCAGATCGGTGCAGAGGTAATTGGATTGGTCGGTAAGACCAAGCGCCCACTGCTCGGACTCATCAACCGGATACGAGTGAAGACGAACGCAGAGTCCCGCACGAAGTAACAAGTTTAGGTATTAATAATTTTAATAACCTACTATTAAATGAAGTTTTCAGTTATCGTAACTTTTTCTCATATCACTACACAGTATGTGTACAAGCAACCTCACCGAATTAGGGTGAGGTTTTTTTGTGTTTTCTTCTAAAATAAGGGGGGGATGGTGCCGATATAAGAGGTAATTGACTTAACTGAGGAGAGATGATCGAATGCAGCGTACGAAGAAGCCGATTGTTTGGCTGATGATGGTGGCTATGATTGTGTCGTTGATACCAGCAGGGCTTGTACCGACGGCATCGGCAGCTGACAAGCTTACTAGTTATTTTACTCCGGATATTTCAGATCTACGAAATACGGTTGACTTAACCTTGACTCAAGGAAATAACCAGCTAGGTAGAGGCAATGTGTATAAGGTAACTGATGCACAGCAAGAGATTACAGGGACATACAGAATGGTCACGGACTCCACACTCGGAGCCAATGTCCAATTACTTAACTGGGATCAAAATAAGAAAGAGTGGATAGAGGATTCAGGTCGTATTGCGCCGGCCGTGGTTACACTTGATCACGAAAGACCGGACCAACGATTCAAGGCCAACCTTACCTTGTATCCTGGTATGAACCGAGTTACTTTTACAGGGCAGCAGGGTCAAGTTGAACGCTCTGAGACGTTTTATATCCTGTTTGATCAAGTGCCTTATGTTGAGAAGTTACAGGTACTAGGTGGTTCAGACAACCTCGATTTGAATGAAGGCGCTCAGATCGTTGTAAATCGAGATGAAATTACTTTGCAGGGTAAAGCGATGAATACGACCAAGGTAACTGTATCGATCAATAATGGATCAGCCTTGTCAACATCATTGCTGCAAGATGGTAGCTTCTTCTCACCACAGCTTAAGCTGAATCCAGGATTGAATAGCCTGAAGCTGGTAGCACAGAATGGCTCTGACTCGCTTACATTCAACTACTCCTTGTTTTATTACGATGAGAAGAATCCGATCGTACTCCTTGATTTGTTGGATTCGACTGGTAAAAATCCACAAAGTCTCCTAGGAGTGCAGCCAATCTTTACAGAGGACACAGACAATGCGATGGTAAGAGTGCAAATGCTGGTTCCTGAAGATACTGCGAATAATACAAAGTTTAGTGAAAGTGCAGAGATATTGGTCAATGATAATAAGGTGACACCGTCGTTTACGGAGGAACTCTTCATTCCAAGTGTTAAGGGGAATACTCCTTCTTACTGGATGGTAACATTTGAAATCCCTAAGTTGGCGCTCAACAAGGATACAAGCGGAGAGAGATTACTTAGTCAGAAGCATGTGTTATCCGTAACTTATGGCACTAAGACAATAAACAAGCGAATGGACTTTCAGTATATGAAAGGACAGACGGTTATTACGGGATTGAAATATCTTAAAGGATATGAACCGGGTGGAACGATTCCGACAGGAGAAGCACTGAACGGAGCTAAGGTAGATTCGGGTGATTTCTATATTATGGTCAATACGAATGGAAAGCCTGCTAATTCAGTAAACGGTCTAAGAGCTAACTATCTTCCGCTTGGAACAAGCTCAATTCAGATTGTACACGTGGAGGATGTATCTGCCACCAGTTACGTGTACAGAATTGTTGGTTTGAAGAACGGTAATCAGACTGTGCGCTTTAACTATAACGGTTCGACGGCATACAAAGACGCCACAATTTCATTTGCATCCAAGAACTATATTTATATTGAGAATTTAATTGATGGACAGACTTATACCCTGGATTCTGCAAATGGAACTAAATTGAATGTAAAAGGTCAATATATTGGATTTGGTAACACAATTAACAGCAATCATTTTCTTGCTGAAGTGTTTGTAAACGGCAAGAAAGAAAAATCAACCAATACAACAGAGGGGCTTGACCCTACGTGGTTGACTAAAAGCAATGGTCAGTTCAATATCCAATTGAATATCTCTATGATAGATGGTCCGCTAGTATTCGGGGAGAATAAAATTATCCTTACGGGTATTGGTACAGATGATAAGGGACAAGCCAGAGAGATCCGCAAAGAGCTTCGTATTTATATCGTAGATAACAATGTATCGACGATTGCGAATTTCCAGCCAGCACTTGGTAAGGATCGTCCTAGCTTCCCACCAAGAGATTTCATTGCAGCTGATCCGCTCTTGAAACAGATCTTTAACTTAACACCTGAATTTATTTACAATGATAATAAGTTTACAACAAGCTTAGGTACGTACGACCTTGTATTCCGTGGAAGTGGTGCCGTCAAGCTGAACTTGAACCAAGGTACAAAGAACATTTTGTCCGTGGATCTGCCAGCGGTTACTACGACGAACGAAGTAGTTACATTTAATGGTGAGCGGTATACGTATGATTTCGCAGGTACCCAGAATGACTTTATTATGCGAATTCATGATATTACGGCAAGTGCACCAGGAACGAATGTGTATACATTAGAATTGTTGAATGAGACTGGGGCTAAGACAACCCAGCGACTAGAATTGGTTCGTGAGGTAAGTGCATATCGCATTCTCGCTCCACAACCAACCGTAGGTAAGCAAATTGTGGTGAATAAGAACTTTGTTCGTTTCGATATTGAAGCAGAGGGTGCAACAGAGGTCATTATAGGTAATGAACCGGCAGCGAAGCGAACGGATTTAGGCGAGCATCGCTTTGTATATGATTATGTTGGGTTGAAGCAAGATAAATCCAATAAGATCAAGATCACAATTAATCGGGCAGGCACCAAGATTTCAGATACCATCGAAGTGTTTTATACGGGGACAGTTGGTGTAGATGCACAATACATGGCTCCGAAAGTAGCTAATAAGTATACTGTCTTTAACAAGGAATTGCTGCTTGATCTCCCTAAAGGGACGGTAATGCAGAGTACAGATACTAGAGGAATCGCGAAATATTATCCGGATACGAAGCTTTTGTTCGGCATTGCGGATCCAATAACGGGGATCGTTGAACGTAAGAATGATTACGGGAATATCATTGGTTTCCCTGGAACCGGTGAGGATAGTGGAGCTCCATCATGGAGCATACCAGATGAATACTTACTTAAATTCGGGTCGACATCGCAGTCCAGCAACTTTGGGCGAATTTCACAAGTCTACTGGATTAGTGGAGGACTTGGGGAGAAGGGTGATCTGGGGACAGCCACTTATGCGGGTAAGACGAATGGATTGACGCCTTATTCGGTGGAAGGATTGTTTGGTGATCCACAGATTCCTGCTGAGCGGAGAATTACACCATCGAAACGCGGAACTCTGACGTTGTCCTTTAACTCGAATGTGGTAGATGAAGCAGGTGCAACTATTACCGTCTATCGATATACAGCAAAACGGCAATGGGAGAACATTGGTGGAGAAGTCAACATGAAGAACCATACCATTAGCGTTCCATTCGACGAGTTTGGTTATTATAAAGTCATGAAATTAAGCCGTAGCTATAATGACGTGACGAACCATAACTGGGCACGTAATATTTTGAATGGTCTTTATGCGAAAGGCTTTATGAATAACCTTCGCTTTGAACAGTTCGGTACAGACGATCAGACTACGAGAGGGGAGTTCACAACACTTCTTGTAAAAGGTTTGAGTTTGCCAATTAACTCTGATGACAATCGTACATTTGTAGACATCGTACCAGGATCGCGGTCTGCAACATGGGATTATGACAGTATCGAGACAGCAGCAAGAGCAGGGATCGTGGCGGGTCTTACGGATGGAGTATTTGCTCCAGATCAACCACTGACTCGTGAACAGGCAGCGGTCATGATTGCCCGTGCACTGAAACTCAAGCTAGCTAATAACGATGCAAAACTTGAAGCCTCATTGGCTAAAGCCTTCGTCGATTCAGGCAAAATTGATAAATATGCGGGTCCTGCAGTACTGGCCGTATCCAAAGCTAAGATCATGGAAGGTTCGGCGTCCACACCTGCTGGGCAGAAAAAACCGCAATATAGCTTCAACCCAAAAGGCAATCTGACTCGTGCAGAAGCTGGTAAAATTGCCGTTGAGCTTCTGAAGAAGAGCACGAATGTCTTCCCTAAGAACTTGAGTTAGGCTGAGGTTATGGGAATAGTTCTCCCTATATAGGCATCCCAGAAATCTCGTTAGAATCAAGTATAAGAGGAGAGCGGTATGGTCCGGCTCTCCTCTTATTTTTCTCTATATTAAGTCTAGCTATCTATTGACAATAATCCTATCAAGCTTACAATTCTTTGTAATTTGATTTAGAATGCGCTACAATAACCAGAGCACATACTATTTTTTAGAGGGTGAAGAAGAATTTATGAAGCCGATTTTATCGAAAGCACAGTTGGACTATATGAAGGCGAAGACTCAATTCGAAGATAGAGCCAAGGTTATGGAGAAGAAGATTGAGCTTGCTCGCGGTGTTCATGATGAGATTACACAAGAAATCATGGAAGGACTCGTAATGGAGACAGGCTTCCACGATGCATTTAATGAATTGACACTGGCAGAGAACGCCCTAATCCAGTGGTCCCACGTTACCATTAAACATGAGAAGACTTATCGTGATAATAAAGTTGAGATTGAGATGATGTACAGCAAGCTTAATGAAGATCCAGAAATGCGTGCTCGGGTTATCCAGCTTGCTATGAAGATCCGCTAGATTATGACAAAGGCGCCGAAAGGCGTCTTTTTTTGTTTTAATGCCACGAAAGTGATATGTTAGATGAAGTTGCAGCGGATTATTTGAGTTTTTTTAAAAAAAATAAAAAAAACTTGGAAACATCCGCAACTTTTTCCTCTGTAGAACGTTTAAGATGTAGAACACAATGAAACACCCAATATGTACCGATTGAAGAAACTTGTCTATTAATTAGAAAAATCTTCTTTACGGTCTATGGGACTCATTGTATAATACCTAGGTAGGATTATAGGAAACTACGCTAGTTTGTAATGTTCTCTTTGTTAACATGTTTCTGTGATACCCGTCACAGACATCATTTATATGATTTCTGCTCACACTCGAGGAAGGAGGTGTACGACGAATGAGTAACACGAGCTATCATTCTAAACAAATTAAAGAAAATAATCAGGTTACGATTCAAGGAGGAGAAAAAAAGGTTATGAAGAAAATTTTATCCGTAGCACTGTCTACAGCAATGGCATTCTCCATGTTTGCTTCTGTTGCATTCGGTGACGATGCAAAACTTACATCCCAACAAAAGTTTGACGTATTGAAAGACGCTAAGATCCTGACTGGTTACCAAGATGGTTCCGCTGGTCTGGACAGAGACTTGACTCGCGCTGAGTTCGCGAAAGTTGTATCCAGCTTGATGGGCCTTAAGCCAATCACTGGTCAACTGTCTTTCAAAGACAAAGGTTACACAGCTAAGAATTGGGCTGTTCCTTACATCGAAGCAGTATACTCTGCTGGCCTGATGGAAGGTAAGAACACTACGAAGATGATCTTCGACTACAACGGTAAAATTACCGTTCAAGAAATGGCTGCAGTATTGGTACGTGCAATGAAACTTGAAGTACCAGCTGAAACCGACAACGCTGCATCCGCTTGGGCTAAAGGTTATGTTCAAGCAGCAGTTAACGCTGGCATCATCTCCAAAGATGCTGCTCCAAAAGCAAATGCAACTAGAGCTCAAATGGTTGACACTGCATATGCAATCTGGATCGATCAACAACAACCAAAAGTAGTTTCTTACGAAGTTAAGGAAGATGGTAAAGTAGTTGAATTCAAACTTGCTAACGAAGAAGTTGTGAAAGTAACTCTTGAAACTCCTCTGAAAGCTAACGTAGAAACTGAAGTTAAGTTTAAAAACGGTAACTACGATTACAGCCACAAAGTAACTTGGACTGTAACCGCAGCAACTAAAGTACAAGGCGTATCTGCTAGCAACTATAAACAAGTTGTTGTAGCATTTGATGGAGATGTTGATAAAGCTACTGCAACTAATCCTTCGAACTATTCCATCACAGGTCTTGCTTTCTCTGCAGCAGCTTTGAGTGAAGATGCTAAAACAGTTACTTTGACTATCGCTCAAGATAGTGGAGTATTGGATCGTCAGAAAGAATACACAATTAACCTTAAAGGTGTTAAAAACGCTGATAGAACTAAAACTTTCAGTGATGCTGTGAAGTTCTCACCAGTTGATACTACATTGCCAGAAGTTAAAGAAGTAGTTGGATTGGGAACAAAAGCATTTAAAGTTGTATTCTCTGAGCCAGTGCAACAGTCTTCTGTTGTTTCAACTTCAAACTTTATGGTAGATGGTAAAGCGGTTAGTGGATACGTTACTTACCAATATCCTAACATTGCAATCATTAGCACAGACCTTGCTGTTGGTTCCCACGAACTGACTGTTAAAAATGTAAAGGATTATGCAGGATTCACAAATCTTACTGCTACTTCAAATTTCACTGTTGCTGAAGATAAAACTGCTCCAGAAGTTGTAGGTGCAACTACTAACGATCTGACAAGAGTTGAAATTGAATTCAATGAAACAATCAAATCAGTGAGCAAAGTGTATCAAACTTCTGCTAGCAAAACAGCTACTTACACAGTCTCTGACAACAAAGTAATTGCAACTTTCTCTGGTACTAACAAACTCAGCTTGGCAGAAACAACAATTTATCTTGAAGGCGTAACTGACTACAGCGGTAACTCTGCAAACCGCGAAGTTAAAGTTACCCCTGTTCTTGACACAGAACGCCCTACAGTAGTTGGTGTTGAAGCAGACGTTAAAAATGGTAACCATGAGTTTACTGTAGAATTCAGTGAAGCTGTACAGCTTGGTGATGTCACTGAGACAGCTAACTATGTTCTTAAAGATAAAGATGGTAAAGTTGTGACTGGTAAAGGCTTTACCACTAAAGGTAACCCAGTTAAAGCTCCTGAATTTGTAACTGGTTCGCAAAACAAAAAAGTTAAGATTACTTCTATCGGTCAATTGGCTTCCGGTGTTTATACTCTGGAAATCAGTAACATCCGTGATGTAGCTGCTATCGGTAACACTATGTTGCCATATTCTACAACTATCGACTTAGCTGATATTGAGAAGCCAAAAGTGCTGTCAACTTCATACTATGAAGTAACTCAGCCTGGTAACTCTTCATCATTTACTGGTTTGGATATTATTGTTCATTACAGTAAAGCAATGGCATTTGATGGCGTAGGAAACGCACTTGAAGCTAATAAATACAATTATGCTTCTACTGCAAGTTCTTCAACATACCTTCCATTACCAGTAAATGCAAGTGTTTCTGCAATTAATGCCGAAACAGTACGTATTTCCTTGCCTGCTAAAGAAGGTGGATATGTAACAGGAAATCAAGCAATCAGCCTTCGTGTAGTTAACGTTGCTGATGCTAAGGGGAACTACATTGCTAATAATGTTGTAACTACGACTGTTAGCGAAAAAGGACAACAATTTGTTGAGTTGGATAAAGTTAAGGCTACTGACAACAATACAATTGTAGCTGAATTTGAAGGACCGCTTTCATATGTTCAAGCTTCAGACTTTGTTGTTACAGCTGGCGCAGCTACTTATGATGTTGTTGTTATAAGCAATAATAACGGCGTTGTCACTTTTGATCTTGCTGGTGATAATAAACTTGCTCCAGAAGTTGGGCAAAATGTAACTCTCAGCGTAAAAGGTGGAAGTCATGTAGTTCAAACTGTGAACAATAATGGCTTAAAAGCTAGTGGAAGTAAAAACATTACAGATGCAATTAGCCCATCTTATGTTGAAAATAGCGTAGTATTCAATGCAAGTGGTAACAACACTGTTGCTACATTGACATTTGATGAAGCTTTAGTTGTATTCAATAACCCAACTGCGTTTGTTGTACATGTAGATGGTGAGCCAGTTGACGTTACAGAAGTGAAAATTAACGGCACTAACAAAGTAGATGTTACGTTTAAGGCTGCTTCTGTTGCAGGAAAAACTGTTGAAATCTACTCCAGCAGTAATTTTGCTTCGGCTAAATTTGTGACTGACGCAGCAGGTAACGCTGCTAACGCAGTTGCAATTAAAAAAGCTAACTAATAGCTGAAGTACTTAGTTAATCAGGGGAGTTCATTCTTAAGAATGAACTCCCCTTTAAATGTATAGGTGACAACTTCTAAATTATATCTATAGCAGGTGGAAACAATGAAAAAGAATCAAAAAATTATACCAGTATTAGTTGTACTTATTGTAGGGTTTATTGTTGGGGCAATACTTAATACATCAGCCGACGGAGCAAGCTCCACCCAACCCGGCACAACCGACGACCCGGTCGTAACCAAAAGCTACGTAGAACAACAAATTCAGAAGGCACTTGGCAACGGTGGTGGCGCAACTGAACCAAGCAACCCGGGAACACCATCTGAGCCATCTCAGAGTGGAGACGAGATCAAAGTCGTAACGATCAAGCCAGGCAAAATCCTGATCGCTAAAGCCGGCGCTGAGTTTATTGTGCGTTCCGGTAAGGCTGTTATCTACACACAAGACGCTAACGGTGTGGCTGATCTGACGGACGGTGTGGATCTACTGAATGGACAAGCTGCACCATCGAACCATTTGCTGTCGTTCCCAAGGGAAGGTCGCGGGATTAAGGTTAAAGATGGACTGAACAGCAATATGGTTGTTATGGTTCGTGGTGGTTACACGCTACAGAACCAGCAATAGTGTTGATCAGCACTAGTTATTATTATCATATTCAATTGCCCTTAATAAATTTCCTTACTAATAATTATTGCCATATGTGACAACGTTTTATACGTGTTAACAAGGAAAGAAACACAGATAATACTCCTGTAAACCAACATTGCAGGAGGTGTAGTAGTAACATGGCAAATAGTAATCGCAGTAGTCGTCAGGTTGTGCCAGAGAGCCGTCAGATGTTGAATCAGATGAAGTATGAGATCGCAGCAGAGTTTGGATTGAACGTAGGACACGGTAGCAGCTCTTATGGGGCAGATACCGAGTTCGGTTCTGAGCTGGGAGCTATGGGCGGAGGTTCATCATCCAGACGTCCTGGATGGGGACACCTAACTTCTCGTGATAATGGTTCTGTAGGCGGAGAAATAACGAAGCGTTTGGTGCGTCAAGCGGAACAAAGTATGTATGGTCAGCTGTAGTATTTTTTCATAAAAAACAGGTACTTATTACATGAATTTTTTTCAGAATGAAAAAGTGTGGAAAATCAGCGAAAAACCTTGAAAAACTGCTTGTCAGCTGGATTGACACCAGGTTTCAAATACGTTAATATGCATGTTGAGGATTGTACATTCAAACCTTTTCCAATTGGAAAAGGTTCATTTTTTGTGTAGGACCTCTTTAATAATATAAGAAGTATAATAGCCATTTATATTTGCTTATATTTTCTTGTGGAATCAAGCATCGTTTTGTGAGAAAGACGAATGATTTGTTTCGCAAGTATAATACTATCCATATGGGAGGTTGATCTCATGTCTGTAACAGGGCGACGTTTATTTACATCTGAGTCCGTAACTGAAGGACATCCGGATAAAATCTGCGACCAGATTTCCGACGCGGTACTCGACGCTTTCTTGGCCAACGATCCCAACGCACGCGTTGCATGCGAAGTATCTGTAGCTACAGGTCTGGTACTCGTAATTGGTGAAATTAGCACTAAATCCGAATATGTGGACATTCCGTCCATCGTAAGAAATACCGTGAAAGAAATCGGGTATACCCGTGCTAAATACGGTTTTGATTTCAATACTTGTGCTGTATTGACATCGCTTAACGAGCAGTCAGCTGATATTGCACAAGGGGTAAACGCTGCACTAGAGAATCGTGACCCATCCCAAATGGATCAGGAAACTGCGAACATTGGAGCCGGCGACCAAGGTTTAATGTTCGGTTTTGCTACCAACGAAACTCCTGAATTGATGCCTCTTCCAATTGCATTGTCCCACCGTATTGCACGCCGTTTGTCGGAAGTGCGTAAGGATGGTACACTGAGCTACCTTCGTCCAGATGGTAAAACTCAGGTTACAGTTGAGTATGATGGCAATACACCTGTTCGTGTAGATACAATCGTTGTATCCACTCAACATGCTGAAGAAACAACACTGGAGCAAATCCAGAAAGATATTAAAGAACAAGTTATTCTTCCAGTTGTTCCTGCGGAACTTTTGGATGAAGAAACGAAATATTTCATTAACCCGACAGGCCGTTTCGTAATCGGCGGACCTCAAGGGGATGCAGGTCTAACTGGACGTAAGATCATCGTTGATACCTATGGCGGTTATGCTCGTCATGGCGGCGGTGCATTCTCCGGTAAGGATCCTACAAAAGTAGACCGTTCTGCAGCATACGCAGCTCGTTATGTAGCGAAGAACCTTGTTGCCGCAGGTCTTGCTGACAAATGTGAGATTCAACTTGCTTACGCGATCGGTGTAGCAACCCCTGTCTCCATTAGCGTAGACACTTACGGCACAGGTAAAGTAAGCGAAGAGAAGCTGGTTGAACTCATTCGTAACAACTTCGACCTTCGTCCTGCTGGAATTATCCGTATGCTCGACCTTCGTCGTCCAATCTACAAGCAGACTGCAGCTTACGGCCACTTCGGACGTACTGATGTAGAATTGCCTTGGGAACAAGTGGATAAAGCGGAGCTGTTGAAAGCTCAGGCTGGCATCTAAGTAGTGTAACAACCTGTTACATCTTGGGTGTAATATAAATATGAGGACATGAAATGTCCATGAATGATTGAAGAAGCCGATATCTGGTAACAGGTATTGGCTTCTTTTTTTGTCCTCATAATTAGGTTTACTAGATTAGTTACCCTCTAATAACAAGACATTCTAAGAAAATGTCGTAGATTCCAAGAAAAATGATGTGAAACTAGTAGATTGTTGGACTAATTTCGTAACTTTTCCTCTAAAATTCAGTCTATTAAAGTAGAGACTTAAATGTTCAGCAGATAGATTGGAAGTCTGGACATAAAGATGGGAGAGTTACAATTCACATGATACGTAAGGAAGAGTTAAAAACGTCGAGAAAGAGTCAGTCGGGGAAGAAATGGGCCATCGTTACTTTAGCCGGTGTGATCTGGATCGGTCCAGTGCTAGGAAGTGGTGTTCCGGTACTGAACGGGCCATTATCTAATTCTATAGTCGAAGCGGCAGCATCCTCTGTTAAGAAGCTAAGTGAGGAGATCATAACATCGGGTGCAACGCTGATCAAATATCAATATAACACAGGTTCGCAGACCTCACTTGCCAATGTCATTCAGGTAGATCTTAAGAATAAGAACGTGAAGCTGGATGTGATGACAGGTAAGGAAGGGTATTTTACAACCAAACAATCAACAGGTGGCATGGCGAAAGAAAATGGTGCAGTTGCTGCGATTAACGGTGACTATTTTAACACAGGAGCACAAGGGGCTCCAATGGGTGGACAGGTATCAAGCGGACTGCTCATGTCCACACCATCTATGCTGAAGGGCATGTATGCTTTTGCCGTGACGAAAGACGGCACACCGATGGTCGATGAGTTCGAGTTCTCCGGTAGTGTGACGGCAGAGAATGGTGAGAAGTTTACGCTGGCGGGTATGAACAAATCGGCTTATGTACCAGAGGGAGGCTCCTCTAACTTTAGCCATTTGAATGCAGCTTATATATACACAAGTGCTTGGAAGGCAGTTGAACGTCCAACGAACAGTTCGACAACGCCAACCGAGGTTATGGTAACAGATGGGGTGATCACGGAAATCTCGGACAAAGCGAGCATTCAATCATCCATTCCTAAAGGAAGTTTTATTCTGCGTACACATGGTACGGCGGCGAATTTTGTGAAAAATAATCTGCAAGTTGGACAACGACTTACAGCTGATTATTCTCTTGTCTCTAAGAAAACCGGGAAACAAGTTAATCCGGACTCGCTTCAGGTGATGATTGGCGGTCATACGATTCTTGTGAATGATGGAAAAGCGACATCTTTTTCACGAGATGTAAGTAGTATCGGTGGCTATCGTGCACGTACCTCGTTAGGTTATTCGAAGGATGGTCGTTATGCTTACCTCATAGCAACAGAGAAGCATGCAGGAAGCACAGGTATGTCCCTGAGTCAGCTGCAAAGCTTCATGACAAGTATCGGCGTGTGGAAGGGATTGAACCTGGACGGCGGCGGATCGACAACGATGATTAACCGTCCTTTGGCGGAGATGGATACGAGACTAACATTTAACACGGAATACGGTACCGCGCAGCGCAGCATCGTTAACGCGCTTGGTGTGTTCTCGACTGCTCCGAAAGGCGCACTCAAGGGTTTTAAAGTAAGTGGGAACACGACCCTATTAATCGGACAGACTGGAAACTACCAGTTGAAGGGCTATGATACGTATTACAATCCGGTAGATATGCAGACGGTAACGCCAACCTGGAAGTCTAGTAACGCTAATATTAAGGTGAGCGGACAGACGGTGAAAGCCGTATCACCAGGAACATCAACAGTTACAGCGGTTAGTGGCAACGCTAAAGCGACCATGCAGGTAAAAGTCCTTGGTGCAGAAGATGTCGTGTCCTTACAGGCGAGTACATCAGCGGCTCCGTTAGCAGCAGGAACAACTGTCTCTGTACCTGTCAGTGCGACGCTGAGCAGTGGGGAGAGTATTCAAGTTCCGGATAGCGCACTGAAATGGGAATTTATCGGCTTCAAAGGCAAAGTGACAGACGGACGACTGACCGTAACTTCAGTGAATGCGAATGCAAAAGTCGGCTACGCGGTTGCTCGTTATGACGGTTTCAGCACCGTCGTTGTTCTCTCGGCGGCGGGTGAAAGCACGTGGGAGAATTTTGAGAATGTGAACTATCCGGTTAGCTTCACAACGAATGTATCCGGCGTTACAGGAAAAGCAGCGATTGTGAAGGGAAGTGGAACGCATTCGACTTCCAAAGTTTTGAAGCTGGATTACGATATGAACGGTGGAATTGGGCAAAAAATGTACGCCTACGCTCAGTTTAACGGTTCTACCGGCAAAACCATCCCAGCAGCAGCTACCGCCATGACACTTGACGTGGAAGGGGATAATAGTCTAAACTGGCTCCGCGCGGAGTTAAAAGACAAAAACGGCAAAACTGTTTATATAGATCTCGCAAAAGTGATCGATTGGACAGGGTGGAAGACGCTTAATCTTGATCTGAGCGGTTATAACATTGCTTTCCCAGCACAGCTGAAAAGAATGTACGTTGTTAACGTAGAGGAAGGTCAGGATGAGCGTGCATTGACGGGCTCGGTATCTTTTGACGATATCCGGTTTACGATGCCTGCGCTTTCGAGTGATGCAGGTCTACCAACAGGTAAGGCTGTGATGACAATTGGTCAGAAGTCACTCACGATGAATGGAAACAAGATAGCGATTGATTCAGCCCCACTCTTAAAAGGTGGAACAACCTATGTTCCGATCAAACATGTGCTCGACGCATTCGGCGGTCAGGCTACATGGGATAAAACAGCTCAGCGAGTAACTGTACTTCGCGGTAGTAAGCTGATGGATCTGACAGTAGGGAAGAAGGAACTAGTCTTAAACGGGAAAAGAATATCTACTGCAGTAGCACCGATGATTCAAGGTGGTAGGACTTTGGTCCCTCTGCGTCTCGTTTCAGAGCAATTGGGCCTGAAAGTAAAATGGGACAAGAACACGAAGACCGTTACGATAGAATCGTGATATGGTATGATGTGAGTATGAAACGTTAGAAATGGAGTAGAGTGCGTGGATTATCAAGCTGATGCCATCGACCGTGTCATAAAGAACGCCATCCAAGTGATGGAAGACAGCAAATACCAGATGTTTGAAATATTAGAGACATCGCGCGATGAGCTCGTGTCTCTCAATCAGGAACTGAAGCAGGTACTGAAAGAAACGACGGAAACCTTGGAAAAGGTAGACCAGTTGGAGCTGAACTACCGCCGTTCCCGGATCCGGCTGACGGAAGTCAGTCGGGACTTTGTCCGGTATAAGGAAGAAGACATCAAGCAGGCGTACGAAAAGGCAACTCAGCTTCAGCTTGACCTCATGATTTATCGCGAGAAGGAAATGTACTTAAAGGCAAGGCGCGACGAACTCCAGAAACGGGTTCGTAGTGTTGAGAACTCGGTAGAACGAGCAGAATCTATCGGTTCGCAGATGGGTGTGGTTTTGGAATATTTGTCTGGTGAACTAGGACAAGTATCCCGAATTATCGAATCCGCCAAAAATCGTCAGGTTATCGGATTGAAGATTATTTTGGCGCAGGAAGAAGAACGCAAGCGGATCGCACGCGAAATTCATGACGGACCGGCTCAGTTACTGGCGAATCTGGTTCTTAGGACAGAAATTGTTGAAAGAATGCTTCTTAAGCAGGAATTTAAGATGGTCCAAGACGAAATAGTAGATTTGAAGGGACAGGTTCGGTCAAGTTTAGAAGAAATGCGTAAAGTTATTTTTAATCTGCGTCCAATGGCACTCGATGATCTGGGGCTTATTCCTACACTCCGTAAATACGTGCATGATTTTGAAGAAAAGTCCAAAATCCGCATGTTGTTTGAAACACGTGGCAAGGAGCATCGTCTCTCTTCTGCGATGGAGGCGGCCATCTACCGGTTGGTGCAGGAAGCACTTTCGAATGCGGCCAAACATGCTTACCCTACATATGTGCTAGTGGAGCTTACATACCAGGCGCAAATGGTTAAAATCGTCGTACAAGACAACGGACTAGGATTCAAGGTTGAATTACTGGAACAGAAGAGCAAGGACCACTTTGGGTTAATCGGCATGCGGGAGAGGGTCGAACTGCTCGAAGGGAGAATGGAAATTATATCAGCCGAGAATGAAGGTACAAAGATCATAATCCATATCCCGACGAACGTAGAGAAGAGAAAGGAGTAACAGGATGGAACATTTGGAGAATGAAATTCCGGTCATTAAAGTACTATTAGCGGATGACCACCAGCTTTTCCGTGAAGGATTGAAACGTATTTTGAACATGGAGGATGACATTGACGTCATCGGTGAATGTGGAGACGGCATTCAAGTGCTGGAATTCTGCAATCAGGTTAAGCCGGACATCGTTCTAATGGACATCAACATGCCTACGGAGAATGGCGTGCAGGCTACAGAGAAGCTGCGCGAGTTATTCCCAGAGATTAAAGTGATTATTCTTTCGATTCACGATGATGAGAGTTATGTGTTTGAGACACTCCGTAAAGGAGCGAACGGATATTTACTGAAGGACATGGAGGCCGAGTCGCTGATCAACGCGATCCGCTCCGTTCATGAGGGCTATGCGTTCATTCATCCGAAGGTGACGGGTAAGCTTATCCAGCAGCTGCGCCGCATGACTTACGTGAATGAAGCTGGGGCTATGGCCGAAGGTGGAACTCGTGAAGCTGGTGTTAAATTCGTAGCTGGTGAGAACAACCCATTAACGCGCCGCGAAGCTGAAGTTCTTCGTCTGATGGCTGAGGGTAAGAGCAACAAGATGATCGGGGAATACCTATTCATTAGTGAAAAAACCGTAAAAAACCACGTCAGCAGCATTTTGCAAAAGATGGAGGTCGACGATCGCACACAAGCGGTTATCAACTCCATCAAGTATGGCTGGGTGACACTGTAGGTTGTAATCCGAAGTACGGATATGGCTTAACACATGGGAGAGGGGATCGCCAAGGATTTTGGCGGTTCCTTTTGTGTGTTTAGGGGAGATGAAATAGCAATTTGATGATACGATGCTACGGTATTAACGTGTCAATATACCCCCCTAGATTCCTATTCCAATTAAGCAGGCATAAGTAATGGATAGGTGTGGGTGCGGTAGACAGTCATTCGAGCGTGCTCCGAGCTATGCGTAGAGTGTGTAGTATAGTGGAATATCAAATGAAAATATGGAATAAAAATTGGAATACCTTATCCGACTTAAGTGTGTTCGTAATATGCGAAATGCCGTGACCTTGGTTATCAGTGTGGGTTGTGTTTGGTATCCTTGTCACCGCTCTTTCTCGTTCGGCATATACTGCCTTTAAGAGAAGGAGGTGAGTCTCATGGTTGCCCATTTGCTGTGGATACTGGCCATATATGGAGTCGCAGTTGTATTGGTGCATGTTCTGTATGCTCGTCGGCGTGGCAGAGAATCATCACAACAGCGCCCTAGAATGCATTATGTATTGATTACTTCCAACCATGAGCGGCAGGTGGAATGGTATTTGAGAGCCCTTTCACTATATGCCCTGCTAAGCGGGACGCGGGTGCGCGTAACCGTCCTTGATGATCGGTCCGTGGATGATACCTTGAGAATTGTACATCGCTTGGTGAACTTATCCGGTATTGAGCTTACGGTAGGTGAGTGGAATTCGGTTGTGGGAATAGGTAGCAGTTTAAGCGGAGGTTCAAGTTCAGGCGTAAGTACGAGTATAGGTGGAAGTACAAGTGCAAGCGCAAATTTAGGTGCAAATGAAAGCACGAGTGCCGGCGTACAGCAGATATCTCCTCCGACTTTAGAAGATGATGAACAACGTATTGTGCTTGATTTGCGTAATGTAAGTGAGGTTGTCCGAATCCCTTATGTCCAGAGCTAGACTATTGGAACGTGATGGTGTTAGCCGGGTTATAAATATGATGGTGTGAAGCACACTCCAACCTGAAAAGGGAGAGGAGGGTGCTTTTTTGTGTTGTGTGGGGTGATGGAGGGAATGGCGTACGTGTTGATTGTGTGAAAGGGGGGAGGGGCGTGCAAGTAGCTGTTTATGCGGTGAAGATTAAAGATTATTGGTGTGTTGACATTTCTTTGGATATTCGAGTGGATATACGTTGGTGGATGTTAGGCGGAATGGGAGATAGGGAATCTGCATGGAAGAGAAGTGATGCGCTAGGAACTGGTAAGAAGAAAGGTAATGAACAGCAGGTGGGAGCTTGGGTGAATGGTAGGGGTGATGAGTCAGCTAGGGGAGTTGACGCGGGTGAACGAATGTCCCATGAATTAGATAGATTCATTCTCTTAGCTAGAGGTATGCCATTAGGGTGGGCAGTTAGCCTGCGGGATGGACTTCATTCGGAGCGGCAGATGGATAGTTGGGGATTAAAAAAATGGCGCCATTATGTTCGTCAGGCACTCGCTGACAATTTGGCTTTAGAGCCGCAAAGGCAGGGAGATCTGTTACTGGGTAAGCCAGATGACATGGCAATGTGGATAACAGGGCAGAGAGAGCAGATAAGCACGGATCTGGATGATCCGGTCGTTTGGGACAAGCTCCATACGCAAGCGGAGGAGTTAATACAGCGATTGGCAGGCCGAGCACTGTTGGCTGGAGAGATGGAGTTATTGCTGGAGGAGGGTTATGAGGCTTCTATTGGTGCGAAGCCTCAAGTGGGCGGTGCGGCGGGGGATAACGCCGCACGATATGGCGGCGGCGCAGGGATGCGCGCCGGCTGGCTTGCCGCGGCCCAGCTTGGCTACCTGCTGGGCCACCTGCGCCTGGAAGCGGGGCTGGCACAGCCCACCCCGCGGGAGAAGCCCGGCTGGCTGCGCCGCAGCCGGGCCATGGCCCTTCGCTGCCGGCGCTGCGGCAGCGAGGCCCTTAGCCGCACGGCATGCGCCACGTGCGGCTCGGCGGCTTGCGCCTATTGCGAGGCCTGCCTCGCTATGGGGCGCAGCCGCTCTTGTGCGCTGCTACTGCAGGGCGCAGCGCATCCGGCCGTGCGGGGCACGGCCGGGGGTTTCCCCACTGCGGCCTTGGGCCGGTGGGGGCTTAGCGCAGCGCAAAGCGCCGCCGCAGGCGCTGCGCTGCGGTTCTTGGCGGAGCCGCCGGAGGCGGGCTCCGCGGCCGCCCGCTTCCTGATCTGGGCGGTGACGGGCGCCGGGAAGACGGAGATGATCTTCCCGTTGCTTCAGTCCGTGCTGGATGCCGGCGGGCGGGTACTGGTGGCGGCGCCTCGAAGGGATGTGGTGCTGGAGTTGGCACCACGTCTCGCCACCGCTTTTCCGGGTGAGAGCATAGCGACACTATACGGCGGAAGCCCAGACCGCTGGAAGCGGGGGAGTATTACTTTAGCGACAACTCACCAGTTGCTTCGTTTTCGCCACGCTTTTGATCTGGTAGTTATAGATGAGATTGATGCATTCCCGTATCATAACGATCCGATGCTGGATTTTGCAGCCAAGGGCGCGTGCAAGCCCGGAGGGAAATATATTTATTTGTCCGCGACTCCTCCTGCGAAGCTCCAACGTGAGGCTGCTGCAGGAAAGTTGCCTCATGCGAAAGTACCAGCTCGTTTTCACGGACATCCCTTACCTGTGCCAAAGGCACTGAAAATCCCTTCAGTTCAGCGTTCTCTAACGCAGAAGAGTCTTCCTTCAGGATTAGTACGCGAGCTTAAGGCGTCACTACAGCGGGGAGCGCAGGTCTTTTTGTTCGTATCACGGATACGTCACATTGAACCTTTTTTACAGCTATTACGCCGTTATTTCAAGGACATTTCTATAGAAGGAACATCTTCTGTTGATCCTAGTAGGGCAGAGAAAGTAATGTCATTCCGTAATCGAGACATTCGCTTGTTAGTAACGACAACGATACTTGAACGCGGTGTCACCGTACCTAAGAGTGATGTGTTTATCGTGGATGCGGACAGTGAGCTTTTTGATGAGGCGGCGCTGATCCAGATGGCCGGTCGGGCGGGGCGTTCCAAGGATGATCCAGCGGGAAGGGTTGTATTTGGCTCGCCCCAGTGGACAAGATGTCAGCGATCCGCGATGAACCAGATTAAGCGAATGAACCGGATTGCGTGGCGGGGTGGATATTTGAAGCGCTGAACGTGGAAAAGGCTTTGTCAGATGGGAGTCAGAGATGTAGAGTGTTGGATCTGATGAATGCTATATACCTTATGCTTTCAATCTTATGCTTCTTCTATCATTCCTCTAATCGACGTAAGGAGGCTACTACTCATGTTGATCGATACACTCGACCGAATCCTAAAGCCGCTCTATCGTTTGCTAGCAGTAACCGGGCAGAAATGTTTGACCTGTGGGAGAACGACATCCTTATCACGAGAACACTTTGGAATATGCCGACCTTGTTCTTTGTTGATTCCATGGATCACAAGTCTGAGATGCGTATACTGCGGAAGAACGATCGGGTGTCCAGATTGTACGCGTGAAGGTGCAGGACCCTGGCATTTTGTATGTAATCGAAGTGCAGTAACGTATAGCGCCGATATGAGAGAATGGTTGGCACAATACAAGTATCGTGGGAACGAATCATATGCGCCCCTTTTGATACGGATGATGGAGAGGGGATACCGTCAAATGCAGCGGGAATTTAGGAATAGGCAGCAGTTTGTATCGTCTCGTGAAGCTAGTAATAAGTCTCGGGTTCAGGAACATTGGCAGGCTCATATGATTACCTCCGTACCGGTAAGTTATGAAAGACTTCAAGAGCGGGGGTTCAATCAGGCTGAGGTACTGGCTCGCGGTTTAGCTGATGCTATTAATCTCCCGTATGCAGAGCTTCTTCAGCGGGATCGGCATACGAATAAGCAAAGCTTTAAGAGCCGGATGGATCGATTGAAAGATATGGAGGGGATTTTTCGTACTCTACCGGAAGCGGGGCATTTGATAGAGTTACAAGCGAATCGAATCTTTTCAAGTGATAGAAAAAGACATCTAAGATCGATTGCTCCCACAAAGGTGCCTTTTTCGCTCCGGATTCTATTGATAGATGATATATACACGACAGGCAGTACAATTAATGCATGCTCTCAGGCACTTAAGAATGCGGGCCAATCTCAGGGGATATCGGTAGAGGTGTATAGTCTTACTTGGGCACGGTCTTAATTGTCTTAGGGATAAATACGCATATTTTTCCTATTAATGATAGACGTGAGGACCTATTATACGGTAATCTATGGTTATAAGTATCAAAGGATTTATGCGACATGGAGGGCGGTTAGTATGAATTTGGGGAATTGTCCGAAGTGCGGCAAATTATATGCGCTAAACTTCCGGGATATGTGTTCTGACTGTTTGAAAGGCATTGAGGTGGAATATCAGGAATGCGCCCAGTTTTTAAGAGAATCTAGAGGTGCTACAATCCATGAAGTATCTGAAGCAACAGGAGTGTCGATTCGTCAGATCACGAAGTTTATTCGTGAAGGCCGTATTTCCATTGCTAACGCACCGAACCTGTCTTATCCTTGCGAGGTTTGCGGCACGCTGATACGCGAGAGTAATATGTGTGAATCGTGTCGAACACGATTGACTAAGGAATTAAGAAGTGTTTCTGGGGATGATCAGTCCGGAAATGACAGTTCCAATAAGAAGGACGACCTAACCTATAGAGCGGTTGACAAATTACGCAAATACTAAAACGCTACAATCGAACTATTAACTATGTTACAATCCCGGCCGATAATCTTAGTAAAGGTTATCGGTTTTTCACATTATCTTTAGGTTTATGTAAAATGTATGTACGAGGAACAATTTCAAATTCTTTTTCTATATAAAAGGAAGGTGAGCGTTATGAAGATTAACGAAACCGGACGCGTCGGCGCTGTCCATTCGTATCAACGGAACATGGAGACTAACCGACAGGAACAACACACTAAAACTCGCCGCAAGGACGAGGTGTCTATTTCAACCGAAGCGATGGAGATGCTCCAGGCTCAGGAGCGTGCTGGTGATCCAGCTCGCGCACAGAAGATTCAATCTTTGAAAGAACAGGTTTCTTCAGGAACCTATAATGTGAGTGCTGATAAACTTGCGGAGAAGCTGCTACCTTATTTCAAGCAGTTTCCTGAGAGCTAGGGATGTCTAATATGACAGTACAGACGTTAATTGATTCATTACAACGGCTCGAAACGGTGTACAATGACATGCTAGACGTGGCTGAAGCGAAGAGAGCGGCGATTGTGAAGAACGATGTTGATACCGTCGTTCAGCTACTTAATCGAGAGTCTAAAGGAATGAAGATAATCGAGCAGCTGGAGCGGGAACGCATCGAAGCATCGTTTGCTTTTTTACAGAGCCGCGGTGTTAAGTCACAGTTAGAGCTGACACTAACAGAGCTTGCTAGGCTTGTGTTCGATCCGGAGGAGAAAACGATGCTACTGGAGATTCAGTCACGGCTGTCTCGCACACTGCAAGAACTGAAGGAGAAGAATGATCTGAATCAGCAACTGCTTGTTCAATCACTCGATTTCATCGACTTCTCACTTGATATGCTGACTGGAAAGTCATCACAAGACGAAGCCATTTATCATCACCCGTCTGATAGAGGCGGCAGTACAGGACGACCGGGTCTGTTCGATACCCGAGCGTAAACAGGAGGATATTGTAATGAGATCTACATTTCATTCATTTGAAACGGCCAAGCGAAGCCTGTTTACACAAACAGCCGCACTCGGGACGACAGGTCATAATATAGCAAACGCCAATACGGAAGGTTATTCCCGTCAAGTTGTAAAAATGCAAGCATCTATCCCGATGGAGGCCTATGGACTTAACCGCTCAACGGCTGCGGGTCAACTCGGAACAGGGGTTGAGTTTAATAGCATTGAGCGTATTAGGGAGAAGTTTTTGGATGACCAGTTTCGCGGGGAGAATAGTTCTTTTGGTAGCTGGAACATTCAGTATGACACATTGGATAAACTAGAGGCCATTATTAATGAGCCATCTGATAGTGGTATTCGTAAGGTAATGGATAATTTCTGGAACTCATTCTCGGAATTGTCCAAGAACCCGGATGATCCCACGGCACGCAAAATTGTAAAGCAGACGGCAGAAGCCCTGACTGATGCCTTCAATCACATGAGCACGCAGCTTGATAATTTAAGCAGAGATTTGAATTCAAACATCGATGTTAAGGCGACCGAAGCACAAGGGTACTTAACGGCGATTGCGGATTTGAACAGTTCGATAACTCGGATTGAGCAGCTGGGTGATAAGGCTAACGATCTTCGTGACCAGCGAGATCTGATGGTTGATAAGTTGTCCAAAATTATGAATATTACCGTAACGGATGGCGAGGGAGGATACAATGTATCCCTTGGAGGACAGAGCCTTGTAGAGGGTGATACCGTCGCTGCGACGGTTGATGGTGCTTTCTTGAACACCGCTTACGAAAGCGGTGATCTTAAAGGCGGAGAAGTTCACGGGATGATTATCTCCAAGGATATCCTTGTGGAGGACTATCGCAATCAGATGAACTCGCTTGCCAATACACTGGTTAACGGTAACGTTGAGGTAAAGCTTCCCGCAGGAGCAATGCCTCCTGAAGGAACGATTTTAACTGCTGATGCAGAAGTGAAGATTAATGGTCAGGTATCCATTATACCAGCGGGTCAACCTATACCTAGTGGTGCTACACTGAACAAAGATGTCTCTACTATTGTAAAAGGTTTTAACGGCCTGCATCAGCTTGGTTATACGATGGATGGTTCTACAGATAAGGGTGTACCGTTCTTTACGGCAGCAGATGGGGGCACAGATATTACTGCAGGTAATATTCGTCTAAATCAGATTATCTCGGATAATCCAGATAAGATTGCTACTTCCATGAGACTTTCAACGGACGGCAACTCTGTGATCAAGGGTAATAATGATTTAGCGAAGTTACTCACAAACCTTAAGAATTCCTCATTCACCGTACCGGGCAGCACTAACACTTCGACAGTGGATGGATTGTTCAGCTCGATGGTTGGACAACTGGGTGTTCAGACACAAGAGACACAGCGTCAGGCGGAGAATTCCTCCTTCCTGGTCTCACAAGTTGACACACGTCGCATGTCTGTAAGTGGTGTTTCCTTGGACGAAGAAATGACCAACATGATTAAATTTCAACACGCCTATAGCGCAGCATCCCGTTTCTTAACAACTTTTGACCAGTTGCTGGACAAGTTGATCAATTCCACTGGCGTGGTGGGAAGATAATGAGGAAGGAAGGTAGCCTAGTATGTTAAGAGTCACTTCAAATATGATGAGCAGCCAGTTGATGCTGAACTTAAACCGGAATGCTTCGCGAATGAACGAGACACAATTGCAGGCATCGACTGGTCGTAAGCTTAATAAGCCATCCGATGATCCGGTAGGAATCACGTATTCTCTGCGTTACCGTGGAGAGCTTTCTTCAAATGAGCAGTATCAGAAGAATGTGGATAGTGCAGTATCCTGGCTGGATTTTAGTGATAGTACGATGAATCAAGCCGGTGAGGTATTGAATCGTTTGAAATCTCTGGTTGTTCAGGCTTCTTCAGAGACCAACGAACAATCTGGATTGGATAGCATTAATCAGGAAGTCATCCAGTTGAAGCAGCAACTTGTGGATATAGCCAATAGCAAACTAAATGGAAAATATGTGTTTAATGGACAGCAATATGACAAGATGCCGTATAATTTTCCGAAAAATCCTGATGGGTCTTTGGATACTACCACGGCTGCCACTATAACCACTGATCAAGGTTCAGTTGAATACTTGGTGGGTGAAAGTGTGAAAATCGGTATCAACGTTACTGGGAATGATGTTTTTGGTAGTGGGAATGACAATGTCTTTGCTATGATGGACCGTATTTCCCAAGCTCTTAAGGACGGAAAACATGATGATGTTAGTACTGAATTAACTAATATTGAGTCGAGCACGAACCGTCTCCTTAGTATGCGTGCCGAAGTAGGGGCGAAGACCAACCGAATTGAACTTATGGAGAGTCGTTTGGGCGACCTTGAACTTAACTTGACGGATCTTCAGTCTAAAACAGAGGATGCTGACTATGGAGAATTGATAATGCGTTCTAAAATACAGGAGAATATTTACAACGCATCTCTATCAGCCGGTGCTAAAATTATTCAACCCACTTTGGTTGATTTCCTGAGATAATGAAATAGTAGTGATTTCGAATTTCAAAACCTTGGAAGCTGTAGATGGCGGTAAGTCAGTCTATGGCTTTCTTTCATTTTATTTAGGATTGGAGAGTTGTTTATGATTATTCAAACGTCGATGTGGGGAGAATTGGATACGCCGGAGAGCAATATCTATCATTTTCCTAAAGGAATACCGGGTTTTGAGGAAGAGCACCAGTTTGCTCTTATTCATGAAGAGAATAACCCTTTTGTGTATATGCAATCCTTGAAACAAAAGCATCTCACGTTTGTGGTTGTTGACCCATTTGTTTTTTATCCGGATTACGAGTTTGAGTTACCTGATAGTGACGCCGAGGAGTTACGTATCAATGATGCTCTATCCGTGAAATGCATGATTACGGTAAGAGAAAAGATAGAAGAATCGAGTATCAATCTGCTTGCCCCACTTGTGTTCAACCCTCAAGAGAGATTGGGTAAACAAGTTGTACTTCAAGGAGTGCCGTATCGGACCAACCATCGTCTCTGGAATGATTCTGTTGATGAGAATGGAAGGGAAGGTGTTTAAACTATGCTAGTACTCTCACGTAAAGTTGGGGAATCCATCGTTATTCAAGATCAGATTGAAGTCACCGTTCTCAGCGTAGAGGGGGAAACGGTTCGTGTCGGGATCAAGGCTCCGAAACAGGTCGATATTTTCCGTAAGGAAGTGTATCTCTCAATTCAAGAGTCTAATCAAGAGTCTGCAGCTCCTACACAGGCTGGGATGAACGCTTTAATAAAAATGGTAGATCAAAAAAATAAAAATTAAAAAAAGTGAACTTTGCTATTAAATGTAGATCCTTCCTGACGATATATATAATAGAGCGGTAATTCTTCAGGGCGGCCGACCTGTGAAGACGCTCATACCACAAGGATGTGGGAATTAAACCATTTCAGGGAGGAAATAAATAATGATTATCAACCACAACATTCCAGCTTTGAACACACACCGTAACATGGGTCTGAACACAAACGCAACTAGTAAGAACATGGAGAAATTGTCTTCCGGTCTTCGTATCAACCGTGCTGCTGATGATGCTGCAGGTCTTTCGATCTCCGAAAAAATGCGTGGTCAAATCCGTGGTCTAGAACAAGCACAACGTAACGTTCAAGACGGGATCTCTTTCGCACAAACAGCTGAGGGTGCAATGAACGAAGTTAGCTCCATGTTGACTCGGATGAAAGAATTGAACGTACAGAAAAACAATGAAACATACACAACTTCCGATACAAATAATATTGATTCCGAGTTGGATCAACTAGGAAAACAAATCGACGCTATTATGACAAATACAAAGTTCAATGGCAAGAATATTACTTCTAACATTAAAATCCAAGCAGATGATTCTACATTTAAAATCACGATTAAAGGTGTAAGTACTTCAGGATTCTCTAATTTGACAAAAAGCACTAGTCTTGGAGCTGTAACTACTGCAATTGAAAAGGTTGCAACTCAACGTTCTAACTTAGGTGCGATCCAAAATAGACTGGAGTACACTTCCAACAACTTGGGTACGACTGTTGAGAACCTGACTGCTTCTGAATCCCGTATCCGTGATACTGATATGGCGAAGGAAATGGTTAGTCTGTCCAAGAACAATATCTTGCTGCAAGCTTCCCAATCGATGCTCGCACAAGCGAACTCTGCTCCACAAGGCGTTCTGTCTCTGCTTCGTTAATCTGCCAGAGATTGCAGCTTGAATTTTCAAAAGATCCTGCTTTTGCAGGATCTTTTTTTGTGTTTTTCATAAATATCCGGAGTGATTGTCCGATATATAAAGTAATAGTATCTACAAAGTCAGCCTTGACCGAACTTACTCATATAAATAGTATGTGGAGGTTATTTAGATGGAACCATTGATATCATCAAGCACTGGAAATGGTATTTCTCAAACAACTGTACCGAAACGCGATGTTTCGGGTCCAGAGATGGACAAGAGTCAGTCTGCTATGCAGGCTTTCCCTGCGGTAAAAGGAGCAAACCGAACACAGCAATCCATGGAAGAAGCTATTGTTCAGTTGCAAAAAGCGATAGATGCTATACAAGGGCCACAAAAGACGCTAGAATTCTCGATTCACGAAAAAACGAATGCTGTGATGATTAAAGTTATGAATAAAGAGACTGGAGACTTGATTCGAGAAGTCCCGCCAGAAAAAATTCTAGACCTGGCAGCAAGAATGATGGAGATAACAGGGGTCATCATTGATAAGAAGGTATAAGGAGATGATAGCATGGTAACCAGAATAAGTGGTTTGGCATCTGGTATGGATATAGACTCAATGGTAAAAAAATTGATGCAGGCGGAGAGTAAGCCTCTTGATAAGCTAAATCAGCAAAAGCAATTATTGGAGTGGAAACGTGAAAATTATCGTGAGACTAGTACGAAATTAGTATCATTTCTTCAAGATAAGCTTTCGAAGCTGAGTCTAAGTAGTTCGATTGGTGCTCAGAAGGCAACCGTCACAGGCAATACTGATGCTGTTTCTGCAACAGCCTCGGCTACAGCTAGTGGAACGATGGAAATTACGGTAAAGAACTTGGCAACAGCTTCACGAATGGTGACCGCTGATACTACCACTTTTGATATGGATAGTTCAACCTTGCTCTCTAATATGAATCCTAAAATGATTGCCGGGGATTATGAAATTGGCGGAACAACTATCAAAGTAACGGCTGAGGACACGATAGAATCTTTTGTTCAGAAAATCAATAGCAGTAAAGACGCCGGTGTTACTGCCATATATGACAAAAAATCAGGCTTATCATTAACCAGTAAAACAACTGGTGAAACTAACATTAATATACATCCTGATGTAGCATCAGCATTTAAGTTACAATCTAAACCAGGTTCTGATGCTACCCTAACGGTCAACGGTCTGACCATTACCAAACCGTCCAATTCATTCGATATAAATGGAGTTTCGATTACATTAAAGCAACCTACACCTACCGATGGAGTGGCGACACGTATCGAGGTTACTAAAGACACAGATAAACTTGTTGAGTCAGTTCAAAGTTTTGTGGATGCCTATAACGATGTTTTGGGTCTTTTAAATAGTAAGGTGAGTGAAGAACGCTATAAAAAATATACCCCTCTTAGTACAGAAGAAAGAGCAGCAATGAGTGATGAGGAGGCCAAGCTCTGGAACTCGAAAGCGAAAAGCGGTATGCTGAAGAATGACAGTATTCTCCAAGAGACAATTTCTGAGATGCGTACTGCTATGCTCCAGGGTGTTGATATTGGTAGAGACAGTGGTAAACCATTAATGCTTTCTGAGCTGGGTATCACAACAGGAACATATGATACAAAGGGTAAACTGATTCTGGATCAAGATAAACTGCGTAAGGCTCTTGAAGCCGATCCTGATATCGTCAACAATTTTTTTGGGAAGCAGGATTCTTCTACTGCCCTAACTAACAAATATACACAGCAAGATGGAGTATTTGCAAAATTAAAGAAAATTACGAATACTAGTCTTCAGAAGATGGCGGATACAGCAGGTACTTCCAAAGTCAGCAGTGATTTGGCAGCTTCTTTCTTAGGGACCAGTTTCATGGGTGAACAACTTTCAGTTTTAGACCGCCGAATTAGTGATATGACGAGCCGTCTGAATAGAATTGAAACTAACTATTTCAAAAAATTCACCGCTATGGAGACAGCAATTAACCGATATAGTAGTGCATCTTCAAGTCTTGCAGGTTTCACGGCATAAAGGAGGTTACAACATTGATTAACTCCCCCTATCAAAAATATCAACAGGTACAGACTCAGACCGCATCAAAGCCCAAACTTCTAATCATGCTTTATGACGGTGCCATCCGTTTTGTTCGTTCTGGAATTGAAGGAATTGAAGAGCAGAATATTGAGAAGACAAATACGAATTTGTGTAAGGCACAGGCCATAATACATGAACTTATTTCTTCTCTTAATTTCGACTATCCTATATCTAAGGATTTATTGTCCATTTATGATTATATGGTTAATCAACTTATAGTAGCTAATGTTAAAAAAAGTACGAATTCTGCCACAGAAGTGCTGGAGCATTTAACCGAACTTCGGGAAGCTTGGATAGAAGCAAGTAAAGCACCAGGAGTCGGAGGTGCCATGTGACAAGAGATGGAATAACGGAATTAATTGAGGAATTAGAGACGTTGACAAGACAAGCGATCAATGATTTAGAAAATATGGATGAAGAAGATTTTGAGCAATTTACGATTACAAGACTACACATTGTTGAAAGTATGAAGAGATATATTGATGTATTGAATGATGGCAACAAGAAGCATATAGAAGAAATACTCAAACTCGATCCGATAATCCTTGAAAGAATGCAAGCTCTAAAAGATGAGGCGGCAAACTGGATAGAAAGAAGAGAATCAATTCGTATTCAGCAAAACGCCTATCTTCACTCATACACACATGACAGTTACTTTATAGATCATAAAAAATAGTTTTCAAAATTAAAATTGAAAAAAGAAGAGCACCTGCAATGAATATTTGGAACAAACTAATCCAAATGTTTCCTAGGTGCTTTTCTTTTTAATTATAGGGGGGTTTTTTAAAAGAACTGTTCACTCTCTATCAATTAAGTCCGATAATATTATATAGGTAGTCAAGAAAATTTTCGGATTGGTGGTATCTTCATGATTAATATACAAAACAACATTGATGTCTTGACAAAGAAATTCCCCCATGTCAGAGCTAAGCTGTTGTCTATGCAATCCAATTTAGAGTTAACTAAGTCCCGGAAGTATGAAGAACTGGTCGAAAAAGATGCTGCTTGGCTTCAAGCTGTTAATAGCTCTATTGGAAATTATAAACTCGTCTTTGTATATGGTTTTGGAAGAGGGGCGAGTATCGCAGATCTTTTGGAACAGTATCCTGATCGGTGGTTTTTCATATATGAGCCAGATGAAGAGGTATTCTATGAAGCTGTTTCAAAATATGATATTAGTTTCCTTTTTGATCATCCCAGCTTTCATTGGCTGTCAATTGGAGAAGAACAGTTGAATACTCTGTTCTATATACTTTGTAATTATATGGAAAGTGATGTTGCCTTTGTTGCTTTAAGGGAACATTTGGAGTCTCGTATTGATCAATTAAATGAGATTAAACAAAAATTCTTAAAGTACAGAAAAACATTTCTTGAGAATAAAATTACTGAAAATCGATTTCGTGAAGATTGGACCCGAAATTATTTGTTCAATATCTCGAACGCACTTAAAACTCCTTCTATTGAACAATTATATAACACATTTGAAGATGCGACCGCAGTGATTGTTTCCTCAGGTCCGTCTCTTGATGAGGATATTGAATTTTTAAAAAAATTACAGCCACATATTCTAATTATCGCAGCAGGTTCAAGTATACAGGCTCTTATTAATCACAATATTCGTCCACATCTAGCGGTTATTGCGGACGGAGACCCAATTAATATGAAAATTTTTTCCGATGCAGAAGCCGTGAAATGCCCGTTGTTATTTTCAACGACATCATACTATGGAGTTGCTGATACGAATACATCTGAAAAAATTCATGGTGTCCTGAGTAGTGACTTTGTATCTCAATATTTTCTAGATATTAATAGAGATAGTATATATCTTGTTCCTTCAGCTACAGTTTCAGGGATTGCAATTCAGGCAGCTGCTTGTATGGGAGCGAAAAAAATAATCTTAGCAGGACAAGATCTCTCTTTTCCAAAAAGAAGATTTTATAGTAATGGCGTGAATCATTTCTCGAATGAAATTATAAACTCTGAAATTAATGCTTATGACGATAAAGTTATAAATGTCAGTGGAGACTATAATTTAACGAGTCAAAGCATGCTTATAATGAAAAGTAATATTGAAACTCTGATAAGTTGGTTTCCCGAAATTAAGTTTATTAATACCAGCCGTTACGGCGCGGTCATTGAAGGAGCACCTTTTAGGTCGATTGAGGAAATCTATGATGAGCTTCTATCCGGTAATATTGCGCCTAATGCAGTAAGCGATTGGGTGCTAAATAATCCTTCTGTTAGAGACCCGGATCGTATTCTCCATATTAAAGAGAAGATGGAATCAACGTTGTCTGATATTTTGTCTATGCATTCCGAAATAAAAGTCCTGCAAAAGCACATGAGTAGGTTGCGAGAACTTAGTCGGATCAAACCAGCAAAAGCACAAAAAGAATTGGAATTAATTGAAGAAAAATGGGGTGCTATTGCCGATAGAGATTGGTTTGCTACAATTATGGAATCAATAATACCACTTCAAATTGCTAAATTTGATCAATTGCTACCTATTATTATTACGGAGCAGAATCTGATTAGTAAAACGGATTTGATATATGATCATTTGGGACAATTGCTTATGAATATTGATGATACTATTCCATCGCTCCAGAAAATGTTCGTGGAAGCTATTCATCGTATGAATCAGCTTGAGGTGCTCCAGTAATCGGATTTGGACGCTAAACCTATGGATTTTATCAATACACTATGTCTTATATCCGGAGGTAATTATGTTTACGAATAAAGTGGTATTAGTAACCGGCGGAACAGGATCGATCGGCAGCGAGATCGTTCGGAATATACTGACTTACAATCCGAAGGCTTTAAGGATATTCAGTCGAGATGAAAGCAAGCAGTTCAATCTCCAACAGGAGCTCAAAGAATTTGATAATGTTCGATACTTGATCGGCGATATTCGGGACAAGCAGAGACTGAGCTATGCAATGGAAGGTGTGGACTATATATTCCATGCCGCGGCACTTAAGCATGTTCCTTCTTGTGAATATAATCCGATGGAGGCTGTTAAAACGAATGTAATTGGTGTGCAGAACCTCATCGAAGCAGCACTTGAAAACAACGTGGAAAAAGTGATCGCTATTAGCACGGATAAAGTAGTTAACCCAACAAACACCATGGGAGCGACGAAGCTGTTATCGGAAAGGCTGATTTCAGCAGCCAGTCTATATAAAGGCAGTAAACGAACTGTATTCTCCTGTGTAAGATTCGGTAATGTGATGGGGTCGAGAGGTTCTGTCATCCCGCTATTCCGTGAGCAGATCTTAAAGGGACAGCCGGTAACCGTCACGCATAAAGATATGACGCGGTTTATGATGTCTATCCCTCAGGCTGCTCAGCTTGTTATCGATGCAGCGCATTATTCTCAGGGTGGAGAAGTGTTCGTTCTTAAAATGCCAATTCTTAAAATAACGGATCTTGCAGAGTGTATGATCGAATTGTTCCAAGAAGCATCGGGTCATAAATATGCTGGGAAAATAACTGAAACCGGTGTACGTCCAGGAGAGAAAATGTATGAAGAGCTAATGACTCTTGAAGAATCGGAGAGAGCTTTAGAGAACGAAAGAATGTACCTTATTCCTTCTTCCTTCATTTCGAAAGAACCTCATTATGATGGATTTAAAAAGGCTCCGCATCAAGAGTACTCATCCATGACGGCACCACGTATATATGAGGCAGAAATTCGGCAGTTACTCCAAAATTATGGTTTGGGATTTACAAGAGAGGCTTCGTATGAAGAAGCTCGATAAATGTCTAGCGATTATCCCCGCTCGGGGTGGATCTAAAGGGGTACTTCGAAAGAACCTACGATTAATTAATGGAAAACCGCTAATTCAATATACAATTGAGGCTGCATTGGGGAGTCAATGTATCGATCAAACAATCGTATCGACGGATTGTCCGGAGATTGCTCAGGTGTCTGTCGAAGCTGGAGCAATGGTCCCTTTTATTCGACCTTCTACCTTAGCTGAAGATCAATCCAGAACGATGGATGTTCTACAGCATGCTGTTGAATTTTATGAGAAACAGGGTGTATTTTACGAACACATTATTCTGCTTCAGCCTACGTCGCCATTGCGTAATTCTTTCGATATCGAAGAGGCTTACAGCTTATTTTTGCGAAATGAGGCAGATTCCTTGCAAAGTGTGTCGCCGGTATTGCAGCATCCTTATTTGTTTAGGAAGTTTGAGGATACAATCCTAGAGCCATATCATTCTGTGGAAGATGAACGATTACGGCGACAGGATTTGGAAGAGATATTTGTCTTAAATGGAGCTATTTATATTGTTAGGAAAGAGCTCCTGATGGAAGAAAGTTCATTAGTTGGACCTAGGAACTGTGGTTATGTAATGCCTAAAAGTCGATCAATTGATATCGATGATGAGTTGGATTTGGAAGTGGCCGAGGTTTATCTGAGAAAAACTAATGGTGTTGATATGACATAAGAAGGAGTGAACAGCCATGAGTGAACCACACTTTGGCAAGGAGGGGCATGAAGTATATATTATTGCCGAGATTGGTGTAAATCACAATGGCTCACTTCAAAGGGCTAAGGAATGCATTGATCAGGCGGCTGCTTGCGGCGCAGATGCCGTCAAATTCCAGACCTTTAAGAGCGAAAAGCTGGTAACAAAGCAAGCAGTGAAAGCGGAGTATCAAGCGGAGAACACCGATGCTTCTGAGAGTCAGCTCGATATGCTTCGCCAGCTAGAGCTCAGCTTTGATCAATTTTTGATCTTAAAGCAGTACTGTAAACAGAAGAATATTGATTTTCTATCCACGCCTTTTGATGAGGAAAGCGCTGGATTTTTAAATAGCATTGAAGTGGATGCTTTTAAAATCGGATCCGGAGATATGAATAACCTTCCCTTTCTTGCTTACATTGATCAATTCGAAAGACCGGTTATCCTATCTACAGGGATGGCAGGTCTTGAAGAAGTGGAAGAGTCTCTAAGTGTCTTTACTAAGAGTAGTGTTGCTCTTTTGCATTGCACATCGGATTATCCTGCACCTTTAGAAGATGTGAATCTATTGGCCATGAAAACGATGGCTGACACGTTTAAGACAGTAACAGGCTATTCCGACCATACGGATGGGATTGAGATTGCCGTAGCCGCCGTTGCTATGGGAGCTAGAATTATTGAAAAGCACTTTACGCTAGATCGATCACTGCCCGGACCGGATCATATGGCATCGCTTGAGCCTGATGATTTTAAACGTATGGTACAAGCTATTCGCAATGTAGAGCGAGCTTTGGGAGATGGTGTAAAACGGTGCATGCCGTCGGAAGAGAACACGAAGGTCGTGGCTCGTAAAAGTATTGTTATGAGCCGCAGCAAAAGCGCGGGAGAGGTACTGACGGAAAATGATTTTGCCATAAAACGCCCAGGCACGGGAATTGCACCGAAATATTATTCCGAATTGATAGGAAAACAGCTACTTAATGGGGTTGAAGAAGATCAGTTGCTTCAATGGAGTGATCTAAAATGAAAAAAATCTTAGTTGTTACAGGCACAAGAGCTGATTACGGTATCTATTATCCTGTTATGCAGGCTATAGAAGCAGAGCCTTCGCTTGACTTGCATCTCTTGGTAACGGGCATGCATTTATCGCCTCAGCATGGGTTATCGATCGAGCAAATTCAGAAGGATGGTTTTAAAATCTCCGCTCAAGTTCCTTGTCTCCTAAATGGTACGACTCACGCCAATATGTCACGAGGAATAGGCTTGGCCGTTATGGGAATGACACAGGCTATGGAAGAAATACAACCAGACGACGTACTCGTTCTTGGAGATCGCGGAGAAATGCTGGCGGCTGCCATTGTTGCATCTTATATGAATATACCGTTATTCCATTTACATGGTGGTGAGGTATCCGGAACCATTGACGAATCTGTTCGTCACGCGATTAGCAAACTGGCGCATGTTCATCTGGCGGCTACGGAAGGTAGCAAGGAGAGGTTGATCAAACTTGGAGAAAATGAGTGGAGAATCCATGTAGTTGGCGCTCCAAGGCTGGAGACGATCGAAAAAACGGTATTGCCTCAATGGGAGGATGTAGCTGTACAATATGGCTTGCCTTTATTAAATAAATATATTTTATTCGTATATCACCCAGTGACAACAGAGGAACATGATCTTCTTTCTCTACGCGAGATGCTCAATTCTCTGCTTGCAAGTGGACAAGAAGTTATATGCATCATGCCGAATTCGGATGCGGGTGCGGATGCAATCTTAGAGGTTTACGACACTTACTCTAATGTTGAAAGATTTCATAGAGTCACGAACTTTGAACAAATCCACTACTTGACTGCCCTGAAGTATTGTTCTGTGCTGGTTGGAAACTCTTCCTCCGGAATCATTGAGGCTGCATCTTTTCGTGTACCGGTAATTAATATTGGAACGCGTCAGCATGGAAGAGAACGTTCTGACAATGTGATTGATATACCGGTATGTGCAGCGGCCTTGGCGAAAGCATTAAAGAAGGTGTTCAGTGATCCCTTTCAGCAAAAATTAAAGACTGTACAAAATGTGTACAGTCAACCTGAGACGAGTACTGTAATTGTGAATACCATAAAAAGTATCTCGTATTCACAGGAACTTATTCAAAAAACGATTACTTATTGAGGAGGGGATGCCTTGAGTTATATCGTTTATGGAGCCGGTGGACATGCCAAGGTTGTCATTGATATTTTGCGTTCCCGTTCTGAGGAGATCGTTGGGGTAATGGATGATAATATTCTGGTGGACGAATGGAATGGGCTTCCCGTTTTAGGTGGTACGGATCGTTTGCAACACATCATAAGCCAATTTCCTGAATCGTTGTTTATCGTAGCTATTGGTGACAATGAAGCCAGGAGGAGAATTTCTGACATGTTGGTTAATGCAGGAGGACATTTCGGGAATGCTATTCACCCAAGTGCAGTCATAGCACCGAGTGTTAATTTAGGACTGGGTACTGTCGTAATGCCGATGGCTGTTATTAACTCGGATGCAGTAATTGGAGAACATGTGATTATCAACACGTCAGCAACCGTAGATCATGACTGTAGCATTGCGGATTTTGCTCATATTTCACCTGGTGTAAATATTGCTGGATCGGTAATAATTGAAGCTTCCGTACATATCGGCATTGGAGCAGCAGTCATTCAAGGGGTTAAGATAGGGCGCAATACGGTTGTCGGAGCAGGTGCATGTGTAATCAACTACCTGCCAGCAGATGCTGTGGCCGTTGGATGTCCAGCAAAAGTGATTAATTACGTAAGGGATGAGACGATATGTTAGAACGTGGTGACAGAATTTATTTATCCTCTCCGCATATGAGTGGTCTGGAGCAGCAGTATATCTCGGAGGCATTTGAAACGAACTGGATAGCTCCTTTGGGTAAAAATGTGGATTGCTTTGAGAAGGAGCTTGCTACATATGTAGGTAGTGAAGGAGCTGTAGCACTAAGCTCCGGCACGGCTGCAATTCATCTGGCACTAATCCTGCTGAATGTGGGTAAGGGAGATATTGTGTTCTGTTCATCGCTTACGTTTGTTGCAAGTGCGAACCCAATTCTGTATCAAGGCGCGACGCCTGTCTTTATCGACTCTGAGCCTGAGACCTGGAATATGTCGCCTGAAGCTTTGAAGAGAGCACTTAAAGATTATGCTGCTAAAGGACAGAAGCCAAAGGCAGTCATTGTGGTCAATCTATATGGACAAAGCGCGGATTATGACCGGATTAAATCGATATGTGATGAATATGAAGTACCTATTGTAGAAGATGCGGCGGAGTCACTGGGAGCTAGTTATAGAGATAAAAAAAGTGGAACCATCGGTAAGTTTGGTGTTTTTTCTTTTAATGGCAATAAAATAATAACTACCTCAGGTGGAGGAATGTTAGTTTCAGATGATGCTAACCTTTTATCCAAGGCTAGATTCTATGCTACTCAAGCTAAGGATCCTGCAAGGCATTATCAGCACAGTCATATCGGATTTAACTATCGTATGAGTAATGTGTTAGCTGGTATTGGGAGAGGTCAACTTCAAGTGCTTGACGAAAGGGTTGCTCGTAAAAGAGAGATATTCAACTTTTATTGTGAGTCTTTGTCCGTAGTTGAAGGGTTATCGTTTATGCCTGACTCGATACACGGAATATCGACAAGATGGCTGACTGCCATGTTAATCGATCCGGACAAGGTCAAGGTGACATCAAGTGAAGTTGTAGATCATTTGGAGCGATATAACATTGAATCTCGTCCTGTATGGAAACCGTTACACTTGCAGCCGTTATTTAAGGATGCAGTGTACTATCCGAATGGAGAAACAGATGTAAGCCGACAACTGTTTGAACGAGGTATATGCTTGCCCTCGGACACAAAAATGAGTCAACGAAGCGAGTTGTTAGTTGTTGAGGGGATTTTTGATCTTATCCATCGTTAGGCTACTAAAGTTAGATAAGAAGTTTAGTGATTTCTCATCTTGTTAGTTATTGGAGTGTTTTTTTAAATGTCCAACTATAAATTGCTTTTTATGGCCGATACAATCATAGATCCTATTAAAAGATTTTTATCTGATACCACAACAGAGTCTGGTATTGAAGCATTTATAGCCCCATATAATCAAATCTATCAATTACTGCTGAATGATTCTCATCCTGTTTGGCAAGATGAGATGGATATACTGGTTATTTGGTCCACTCCTCAAAGAGTGGTTCCTCTCTTTGATAAGCTGTATAACAACGAAGAAGTCTTTGTAGAAGATATTTTGCAAGAAGTAGAACAGTTTTCAGATCTTATCACTAAGGCAAGCAAAAGAGTGAAGTCTATTTTTGTGATTTCCTGGTCACTCCCTCCACATTTACGATGGAATCAAAGCATGGCTTATAAGAATGACATTGGTTTAACAAATGTTTTAATGCAAATGAATTTGCTGCTATCGCGCCGCTTAAGCATGCATCAAAATATTATTATGTTGGATTCTCAGTACTGGTATTCAGCTATACAGAATAGGAGTTTCGATCCGAAGCTTTATGCTGTTGGGAAGATAAATTATACAAGAGATTTTTTTGAGTTTGCTGCTGAGGAGATAAGAGCAGCAGTTACAAGTATTTATGGACAAACTAAAAAATTAATCATCTGTGATCTTGATAACACCTTATGGGGGGGCGTTATTGGTGATGACGGCATGAATAATATTCTACTTGGTGGTATAGATCCGATTGGTGAAAGTTTCGTATTGTTTCAAAAGGAATTAAAAAGATTGAAAAATAGAGGCGTATTGCTTGCTATTTCTAGTAAAAATAATGAGAGCATAGGGATGGAAATGATTGAAAACCATCCGGAAATGATATTACGAAAGAATGATTTCGCGCATTATCAGATCAATTGGAATGATAAAGTAGATAATATTGCGAGAATTGTTAAGGATCTTAATATTGGGCTGCACTCTGTTGTTTTTCTAGATGATAATCCGATTGAACGGGATCAGGTTAGGCATGCGTTCCCGGAGATTTTTACTCCTGATTTGCCGAAAGATATTACGCATTATCCCTCATTTCTCAGTTCGTTAAAGTGTTTTGATACGTTAAAGATAACTCGGGAAGATAGAGAACGAACAGGATTTTATCAGATAGAATCCCAGAGAAAACACCTACTTCAAGAAGCAGGGTCCAAGGAGAAATGGTTGAAATCTCTGGGGATCTTAGTGAGCACTGATTTTATTAATAAAAACAACTTACAACGCGCTGTACAATTGTTGAATAAGACTAACCAATTTAATATGGCTACTAATCGTTATCTAGAAGATGAATTCTGGGAGTTTAGTAAATCACCCTTAAATAAGGTTTATGTTTTTCATGTTAGTGACAAGTTTGGCGATTCCGGTTTAACAGGTTTGATAAGTATCCGTATGGATAAGGGACAACTGGAAATTGTGGACTTTGTAATGAGTTGTCGGGTTATGGGTAAAGGCATTGAGGACGCCATGCTTTCTAGTGTTGTGTCACACGTTTCCAAGAATAGTGATATACAAACCATCAAAGCTATTTATAAGCCAACAGCCCAAAATCAACCTTTCTATGATTACATCAGCTCAAAATATAATGATAAAACCAGATACACTGTAGAAATGAGCGAGCTGAATAAGCCCAATCACATCACTATAATTCAAGGGTGGGACTAGAATGAGTTCTTTTGAAAAAGTGCAAATGATAATAGCGGATATTATGGAAGTACCCATTAATTCAGTAAATATAAACTCTCATAAAAATGATTTTGAGAAATGGGATTCGTTAAGTCAGTTAAACCTAGTGATGGAGATCGAGGCCTCTTTTAATATTTCGTTGGATTTAGAGGAAATGAGCCTTATGAACTCTGTTAGAGATATATTAAATTTGATTGAGAAACACACTCAAAAAGGTTAAGGAGCACGTTTGATTATGAAAGAGGTTGATTATTTTGGACCAACAGCGAAACTCCATCATGTCGGTCTTGCTATTCCAAGTATAGAAAAATCAAATTTAACGGAGTTAGAAGTTTTTTCGGATCCAATTCAGCAGGTGAATGTGAGCTTTATTAAGCTGGGAGATATTAATATTGAGCTTATTGAACCTGATAGTGAACACTCCCCAATAACTAATAGCTTGAATAAGGGCAATAAATTGGTGCATCTCTGTTATGAGGTAGATAGTCTCGAACAGAGTATTAAAAGCGCAATCGATAATCAATTTAAAGTCCTGCAAGAACCGGTCCATGCAGTAGCTTTTAATCATAGAAGGATTGCTTGGGTATATCATCGCTTTTGGGGACTATTTGAATTATTGGAGAGGGACCATACGGATGGAGATCATTCATTATAACGATAGTTACTTCGAGGAGTTAGTACGTTTTCTAAAGAACAATTGGGCAGAAAACCACCCGATTTATGACAAAATGCTATTTGATTGGCAATATCGAATAGACCATGATCACGATTCGAATTGTCAGTTGCTTGTGAAGGATGGAAAGATCATAGGATTCTTGGGTAACATTCCTGGGGATTTTTCAATTGCCGGCGAAAGGTTAAAAGGCGTTGGCCTAACGATGTGGATTATTGATAAGGCCTATCGAGACTCGGGACTTGGGGTAAGGTTGCTTATGCAGACTGAGCGTGAATCATCTGTAACCTATACGTTAGGATGTGGACCTCAAGTTGTACCGTTGTATAAGCGTATGGGCTATACGTACATCGAAGCTTTAAATCGTTATGTTATGCCGTTAGACCGTATGGGTTACTCTATGCTTCTGCAAGAAAATAGGGGTGATATAGGGATAGAGATAGCCGAGTGGGTTAAACAAACCCATAAAGAGCATATTGGCGTTGAGATGCCTACTTATATCTCTGCAGGTGAACTAGAATGCCTGTATACGAGGACAATCCAGCAAAAATTTGTTTTTTCCCAGTATAGAGATTGCAGTTTTTGGGATTGGCGCTACACCAATAGCTCGGGTTATAAATATCATTATTTTGGTGATCCCAAAGTAAATGGAGTCATCGTTGTTCGGATAGATAGAACTTATGCACCAGAAGATAAATTGCTACACGGTCTGGCCGTGTTACGAATTATAGAAATATTACCTGCTAATTCTGATGTCTGGGATGGTGCGATAAATAACAACATATTGGAATTGCTTCAAGGAGTGCTTCAATGGGCGAAGATGAATGGGTGTGTAGCAGCAGATTTTCAGATTAGTAATAATCGTTTGGAGCATTTGCTTATGAGAGTAGGATTCCGAAAACAGAATATAGACTATACTCCATACTCATGTGGTTTAGCAGGATTATTTCAGCCATTTCGTCCAAAAGTTAATCGCATTAATTTTACGTGGAAAATAACCGATAAAGAAATTAGAACAGAAATGCTTCCAAACGAAACGTACTTTGTAAAATCGGATTGTGATATGGATAGACCAAATGTTTGGCCCCTTCCTGAGGGATGGAACACATAGAGCACACATAAGAAAGTGTGGGATAAAACCTTATGAATTTTGCAGTCATGTACCATTATGTTCGAGAACAAAATGGTTGGAGCGGAATATCCCCCTTAACTCCTGATGCTTTTGAAAGACAAATCGATGCCATTTTAGATAGTCACCAAATTGTTAGCGTAGAAAAACTTAGGAATCGATCACTAGAGCCTAAGGCTGTGATTACGTTTGACGATGGGACTAAGGATCAGTACAGATTTGCATTTGAAATTTTGCAAAGAAAAGGCGTACAGGCATATTTTGCGGTGATGTCAGGTCCTAGGATTACAGGAGAAATACCATTAGTTCATCTTATCCATACAGTTCTTTCATTTATATCTGATGAACAATTGTGGGGAATCATATCAGACGCTTACAGCATAGATGACCTGACAAATAAAAGTGCTATTTATCATTATGAAGCCAACCTTTTTCGTAGATACAACAAATACGTATTAAACTTTCTGCTCAATGAGCAGGAAGCAAGAAGGATACTAGAGCCAATTTTTAAGGATATATTTCCTGACAACCCTGCTTTTATTGATGAATACTATTTATCAGATTCAGAGATTATTGAGATGCATAATGCCGGAATGACGATAGGTGTTCATTGTCATAAACACACTCCATACTATGGTAATGCTTTACATTACTTCGAAAATGAAATCTTACCGTGTAAGGAATACCTCGAAAGGTTAGGTATAACCCCAAGATGGTATACCCCTCCTTTCGGGGGTGGCAACTTACATAAAGAAATGCAGAAAGAGTTAACACCTATTTTGATGGAAGCAGGATTTACAGGTGGTTTTTTGACCACTCCCGGAGTTATCGATGATACATATAATTTCTGGATCTCTCGTCTGGACTGTAATAAACTGGTGAATTTAGATGTTCAATCTGTTTTGAAATCATATCTCTAATAAATCAACTCAACTAGGAGTGGCCTAAAAATGAAAAAGATAGAATTTATTCAACAGTATGCTGAGCTTGAAAAAGAAACCCGTAGCGAACTACTTGAGCTGTTTGAAAACAGTCCATTACCTAAAAAAGAATTAATAGATCACATGGCACTTTATGTTCATCGCCAAATGATGTCTAGAATACTATTCTTAAATGATCTGTATCAACAAATACTAGATGTAAATGGAGTTATTATGGAATTCGGTGTTCGCTGGGGAACAAATCTTTGTATATATGAGTCTCTCCGGGGAATCTATGAGCCATATAATTATACGAGAAAAATAATTGGTTTTGACACTTTTGAAGGCTTTCCTTCGGTATCTCCTAAAGATGGAGCAGATGAAATTATTAAGGAAGGGGCTTATGCGGTAACCGAGGACTACCATGAATACTTATCGGATTTGCTTTTTACACGTCAGAAGTTAAGCCCGTTAAACCATATCAATAAATATGAGCTTGTTAAAGGCGATGCTACAAAAACACTTGAAGAGTACCTCAAGCAGCATCCAGAAACAATTATCTCATTGGCCTATTTCGATTTTGATATCTATGAGCCAACAAAAGTATGCTTAGAATTAATCCTGGACCGAGTGACAAAAGGAAGCATTATTGCATTTGATGAATTAAATTATCCAGCATTCCCAGGAGAGACACTTGCACTTATGGAAGTTATGGGGTTGAAAAATTACAGACTTCGTCGATCTAAGTTTGCCACGGTTCCTTCTTATATTGTTTTTGAATAATTAACTATAAGTATATCTTATGTTTAATCCCGGTTAAGTTAACCAGAAGAGGGAAGGATTTATTGAGACTGATAACGGTGCTTACATATTCGTTTACTTCCACAATTGGGTTAGGAAGCTTAAACGCTCTGTAATATGGGCTAGCTTTAGAGCTTGAAATTGTGGGAAGCTGCCGGCGGAGTACAAGCATTCAACATCATCTAGTCTTTCTTATCACAACACAACCGACTTACATAAACGAGTAGTATATTATAAATCACGTAACTGTTACACCTGGTGATTTATATGAGACATGGCACGAGCAAATCTTACACGATTTAGCGAATGCTTTTCATAGTCTATTTGCATAGTTAATATTTAGCCAAGCACTTTTTAGGAGGATGTTACTTTAAGAAGTACTAGTTTCCTTTATTGGAAAATGCAATGTGATTGTAGTAACTTATTACTAGGGCTTCCGTTTTAGGGAGGCTCTTTTTCATCCCCTGTTTCACCCCCACCCCTCCCGGGTATATAAAAATGACACCGTTTTCATATTTCCACTAAACTCATACTTTTGTCTCGATTGACATGGATATCTTTGGGTGTTATAGTCGGAAATGTGGACAACTTATGTCGGTTCACATACTTATTTTATTTGATGATGAAGGGAATGTTAGTGCATGCAAGGTAAAGTGAAATGGTTCAACGCAGAGAAGGGTTATGGCTTCCTCGAGACTGAGGACGGCGGCGACGTATTCGTACATTTTTCCGCAATTCAGTCCGAAGGGTTCAAGACTCTAGAAGAAGGGCAATCCGTAGAATTCGAAATCGTCGAAGGTGCCCGCGGACCGCAAGCTGCTAACGTAATCAAATTATAATCATCCCGGCTCAGCCGACCTACATATACGGTTAGATGGTTAACAATTGAAGATTCGGATAGCTACAGACTCCGGTGAAAGCCGGGGTCTTTTTTATATGGTTTAGAGCTGGAAATAGCTTCACTGAGGCTCTTATTCCGTAACCTTCACATAACGGCTGTTAACTTTATCACACAAGCGCTTACATGTTAGCTAACTTACACAAATTCGTCTTTTTACATGGGCTTAACAAAGTGTTATAATGAAGAAGCAAAGGAGGAGTGCCATATGCAATTCACAATTCGAGGACAACAGATTGAAGTGACCGAAGCTTTGAAGGAATACGTTGATAAGAAGCTCGGTAGACTTGAAAAGTATTTTGATGCACCCCCCACTTCTGAAGGATACGTTACTTTAAGCGTTATCCGAGGTTTGCACACAGTGGAAGTGACGATCCCATTGCCAGGCGTGGTGCTGCGGGCAGAAGACCGAAGCGAAGATATGTACGCTTCAATTGACGCTGTTGTGGACAAGTTAGAACGACAAATCCGCAAGCATAAGACGAAGCTCAACCGTAAGTTCCGCCAGGAAGGCAGTCTCAAGACCTTGTTCGTAGAGGATGGAACTGCAACAAGTTCTGTAGCTGTAGAACAAGAGGAATACGATGATGATGAATTGGAAGTTGTCCGTACGAAGCGTTTCACAATGAAACCGATGGACGTAGAAGAGGCCATTTTGCAGATGAATATGGTTGGTCATGATTTCTTCGTATTCACTAACATTGAATCTCAAGAAGTGAATGTAGTTTACAAGCGTGATGATGGGAAGTACGGCTTGATTGAGCGCGATTAGGCTCGCAGAGTTTTTTGCAAAATGAATGCTGTACACGCACGATCCGGATTTACGGCTTACCATGAAATGTATGAAGACGAGCCTTCACCCGTGAACAGCGGGGGAAGGCTCTTTATATGTATATAAGAAGAGATGTCCTAATGTGTTGCGGCATCTCTTACAAACTGTTACAATTTATGCAAACAAACTTATCTTGAGGGATTAATTTCTTGCCCGGCAGGAATGAAAATTTTTCATTTAGTTTCAATGAATCGATTTCATCATTCAACCCTTTGGCATTTAATGAAGTTGATTCTATCATCTGTTTTGCACGAAAGGGGTTAACCATGCTAGGACTTGTCAAAAAGATCTTCGGCGACACCAACGAGCGCGATGTCAAACGTCTTATGAAGACGGTCGATGTAATTAACAAATTGGAACCGGAATTCGAGGCGCTCTCGGATGAACAACTGAAAGCGAAAACCGAAGAGTTCCGTGCGCGGATCGAAAAGGGTGAAACGCTGGATGAGTTACTTCCAGAAGCGTTTGCGACAGTTCGTGAAACCTCCAAACGGACACTCGGCAAGCGTCACTATGACGTGCAGCTGGTCGGGGGGATGGCCCTCCATGAAGGCAGAATTGCAGAGATGAAGACGGGTGAAGGTAAGACTCTTGTAGGTACCCTTCCAGTATATTTAAACGCACTTCTTGGCAAGGGTGTTCATGTGGTTACCGTCAATGATTACTTGGCAACACGTGACAGCGAAGAAATGGCGCAGATATATAATTTCTTAGGTATGACCGTCGGGGTTAACCTGAGCGGTATGGATCATTCGTATAAGCAGGCAGCTTATGCGTGTGATATTACGTACGGAACGAACAATGAATTTGGTTTTGACTACTTGCGTGACAATATGGTGCTGTATAAAGAGCAGATGGTACAGCGTCCTCTTCATTTTTGTATCATTGATGAAGTGGATTCCATCTTGGTCGATGAAGCTCGTACACCACTGATTATTTCGGGACAAGCTCAGAAATCAACAGAGCTTTATTATGCAGCAGACCGTTTTGTGAAGCGTCTTGAAGCAGAAGAGGACTACACTGTTGACATTAAAGTCAAGGCAGTAGCTCTGACAGAGAAGGGTGTAGCTAAAGCAGAACGCGCCTTCGGAATTGAGAACCTGTATGACCACAATCACGTTACACTTAACCACCACGTGGTTCAAGCGCTCAAAGCGAACGTTATTATGCGTCGTGATGTGGACTACGTTGTAACAGAAGACGAAGTTGTTATCGTTGACGAATTTACAGGTCGTCTGATGGCTGGACGTCGTTACAGTGATGGACTGCACCAAGCGATCGAAGCGAAGGAAGGCATCGAGGTACAGAATGAGAGCATGACCCTTGCGACCATTACGTTCCAGAACTACTTCCGTATGTATCGTAAGCTGGCTGGTATGACAGGTACGGCGAAGACGGAGGAAGAAGAATTCAAGAAGATCTACGGTCTTGAAGTGCTTCAAGTTCCTACGAACCGGCCGAACCAGCGTGTTGATATGCCAGATGTGGTATATAAGAGCGAAGAAGGTAAGTTTAAAGCGGTTGTTGAAGAGATTGTGGAGCGTCACAAGAAGAATCAACCGATTCTCGTAGGTACCGTATCTATTGAGAACTCTGAACGCTTGTCGGATATGCTGAAACGCAAAGGTGTACAGCATAAAGTACTGAATGCCAAGTACCATGCTGAAGAAGCGGAGATCATCTCCCGTGCTGGTGAGCCAGGTTCCGTGACCATCGCTACCAACATGGCAGGCCGTGGTACGGATATCTTGCTTGGTGAAGGTGTAACAAACGTAGGTGGACTGCATATTATTGGTACGGAACGTCATGAATCTCGACGGATCGATAATCAGCTTCGTGGTCGTGCTGGTCGCCAGGGTGACCCAGGTTCAACTCAGTTCTACCTCTCTCTTGGAGACGAATTGATGAAGCGTTTCGGTACGGACAATGTACTGAACATGATGGAACGCCTTGGTTTTGAAGAAGACCAACCTATTGAGAGTAAAATGATTACCCGTGCGGTAGAATCCGCTCAGAAACGTGTTGAAGGTAATAACTTTGATGTACGTAAAGTCGTTCTTCAATATGATGACGTGATGAATCAGCAACGGGAGATTATTTATAAGCAGCGTCGTGAAATTTTGGAATCTGAAGATATCAAGCAGATTGTTCTTGATATGATCAAGCCCGTGATTGAGCGTGTCGTTGATGCTCATTGCGGCGACGATATTCCAGAGAACTGGGAACTGCAAGAAGTCGCAGATTACATCAACAGCAAGCTTCTAGATGAAGGTGCTGTTACACGTGATGAGCTGTGGGGCAAGGAGAAGGAAGAGATCACGGAGCACCTCTTTGAGCGTGTATTACAGAAGTACAAAGAACGTGAGCAATCCATCGGTGAAGAGCTGGTGCGTGAGTTCGAGAAAGTTATCGTTCTTCGTTCTGTAGACAGCAAGTGGATGGATCATATCGACGCGATGGATCAACTTCGTCAAGGTATCCATCTTCGTGCATACGGTGGTACTGATCCACTTCGTGAATATCAATTCGAAGGCTTCGAAATGTTCCATGCGATGATCGCTGCGATTCAAGAAGAAGTGTCGACTTATATTATGAAGGCACATATCGAGACGAATCAGGAGCGTCAAGCTGTTGTGGAAGAGAGCAAGGTATCCACGAACGGTGAGCCAGCAGAGAAGCGCCCTGTTTCGGTTGAAGATCAGATTGGACGTAACGATTTATGTCCATGTGGCAGCGGCAAGAAGTACAAGCATTGCCATGGACAGAACGCGTAAGCGACAGATTGCATAGTAATATCGTATCGCTCTAACCGCGGTACATTCACAGACTCCCTTGAGAGTAAACAGGGGAACACCGAGATGGCTTAAGTGCGCATCAGGGTGTTCCTCTGTGCACCCTTAAGGGAGTTGTTCTGAAGAAACAGGTAAATACGGTTGCTAGATGTTACATGAGTAGACCTTTTCAATGTTTCTTCATTGATGAACGCACAAAAAGGTAACGTCTGTGCCTATGCTCTAAAAGGAAAGTTGTCTAGGATGGATGCGGGGTGGAGAAGCGAAGCGGCCGCCTTTAAAGTCGTATTCCCCATTCAAGTGATCAATCAGAGGAATATGACTTTAACAGCGGGTGGAACCTCGCATCCATCCTCTTCAGTGCTCAGGCTAAGAACGTTTCAATCGGTTTAAGATTCAAAGCATCAACTAACATATCCCTTGGGAGCGTTTTTCATAACTTGAAGGGTATAATGAACATATATGTAGGGAAAAGAAAGGAAGAGGTATCATGATCGATCCAAGTGTGAAGCAGGACCTGCGCGAAATTAGCAAGAAACTAACCAATCTTAGGGGGTCTCTTTGACTTAGATCTTAAGCAGGAACTGATTGCGAATTTTGAAGAGAAAATGTCTGCTCCTGATTTTTGGGATGACAATGAGAAGGCTCAGAGTTTGATCGCAGAGATGAATGCTGTGAAATCAGGCGTTGACCAATATGAGAAGCTGCAACAGGATTTTGACGATGCCGTTGTTATGATCGAGCTCGCTGATGAAGAGGGAGATGAATCCCTGACAGGTGAGATTGGAGAGTCCATCAAGGAAATCGGCAGTCGTGTTGAAGCCTTTGAGCTGCAGCAGCTGTTGAATCAACCTTACGATAAGCTGAATGCCATTCTGGAGCTCCACCCAGGTGCGGGTGGAACGGAATCACAAGACTGGGGACAGATGCTTCTTCGGATGTACACCCGATGGGCCGAAAAGCGCGGCTTCAAAGTTGAGACGCTTGACTATCTCCCTGGGGATGAAGCGGGTATTAAGAGTGTGACACTACTGATTAAAGGATACAATGCCTACGGATATCTAAAAGCAGAGAAAGGCGTACACCGTCTCGTTCGTATTTCGCCTTTTGATTCTTCTGGCCGTCGTCATACGTCCTTCGTATCCTGTGATGTTGTACCGGAAATTACTGATGATATAGACGTTGAAATCCGTACAGAGGATTTGAAGATTGATACCTATCGTGCCAGCGGCGCGGGTGGGCAACATATTAATACAACGGATTCTGCGGTACGGATTACACACTTACCAACGGGCGTTGTTGTGACTTGTCAGAATGAGCGCTCCCAGATCAAGAACCGTGAGCAAGCGATGACGATGCTTCGTTCCAAGCTCTATGAGCGCAAGATTGAAGAACAACAGAAGCAGTTAGATGAAATTCGTGGTGAGCAATCGGATATTGCTTGGGGCAGTCAGATCCGCTCTTATGTATTCCACCCGTACAGCATGGTTAAAGATCACCGGACTCAGGTGGAGACTGGTAATGTCGGTGCTGTCATGGACGGGGAGTTAGACGGTTTTATTGATGGGTACCTGCGTAGTCAGATCCAGACCAAGCAAGATGCTTAAGTAAGAGGAGAATGTAACTAGCATGAGCCAAACAGCGCGCAACAGACGAAGAGAACCCCTCATCCCGATGAACGGACCCGTACGTAAACTGGTCGATACCCTGTTTATCATTGTGGGCTCGTTTATTATGGCAATATCGTTTAACATGTTTTTTGTTCCCAACCAGATTGCGCCCGGAGGTGTATCCGGCTTATCTGTTATAGTCGAAGCATGGCTTGGTATTGAGCCCGCCTATACACAGTGGATGCTGAATATTCCCTTGTTCGTTCTTGGCTTCTGGCTTCTAGGAAGGGATTATGGCATAAGATCGCTGCTTGGCAGCATCATACTGCCACTGTTCGTGTATTTAACGAGCGATTGGATGGTTCCTACAACGAATATGCTCTTAGCCTCTATTTATGGAGGGATTGGAGTCGGCATCGGGATGGGAATCGTATATCGAGGGCGTGGTTCAACAGGTGGACTTACGATACTTGCCCAGATTGTTCAAAAATATAGTGGATTGAGCTTCTCCTTCAGTGTTGTGCTGCTGGATGCACTCGTCATTACATCAGCTGCGCTGGTGCTGACATTGGAACAGGCGCTGTATGCCCTGATCGGTTTATACGTAACGGGTAAGGTGATCGATACCATTGAGCTTGGCTTTAATTTCACGAAGGTAGCTTATATTATCTCCGATCATACAGAGCCAATTACGAAGGCGATTTTGCAGGATTTAGATCGTGGCCTGACGAAGCTGGATGGTAAAGGCGGTTATACCGGGGAGGATCGTACGGTACTTATGGTCGTTGTAGGCCAGAGTGAGATTCAACGGCTTAAGACCGTAGTGCAGTCTGTCGATCCGAATGCTTTTGTTATTATCAGCAATGCGCACGAGGTGCTCGGCGAGGGCTTCCAAAAGATTTAAACGCCTGTAATAGTCGCAAGATTCATTAACTAAATATGCATGGAATGGCATAAGCCCCTTAGGGCGAAGTGTCCAATCTAGTAAAACCTATCAAGAGCCATATTCTTCTGAGAATATGGCTCTTTTATTTTTGCCAGTAATCGATATAATGGTAACTAATCTATGGGGGTGCAAATATGGAAATTGAAGAAATATATGGTGACCTTCCTCGGTTAGAAATAGAGCGGCTTGTTCTGAGGAAGATAACGATGAATGATGCAGAGGATATGTTTGCTTATGCATCAAACGATGAAGTATCAAGGTTCGTACCTTGGGAGACGCATCGTACGATTGAGGACAGTATAGACTTTATTAACTTTGTTCAGCAGAAATACGAGGATAAGACGGTAGCGCCTTGGGGAATCGAGTACAAGGAGAGTGGCCGGATGATTGGAACAGTGGATTTTGTAATATGGAAGCCGGAGCATCAGGTGGCTGAGCTTGGATATGTTTTGGGCAAGGACTACTGGGGTAGAGGGATCATGACCGAAGCTGCAGGCGAGCTAGTACGATTTGGATTTTCAGAGATGGATCTTGTACGCATTCAAGCAAGATGTGTAACTGAGAATATGGGTTCCTCCAGCGTGATGGAGAAGCTCGGTATGACGTATGAGGGCACGCAGCGTAAAGTGGTGAAATTTAAGGGCGTGCACAAGGACCTTAGAGGCTATTCTATTTTGAAAGAGGAATACGAGGAGCAGGTAAAGGGACAAGTCTAGCATATGACGAGTCTATTTTTATATGAAATGAAAGATATCTGTTGTATTAATATGAATACAGACGTATAATAATACATATTTATGAGACGGGAAAGTAAAAAGATACCAGGATGCAAGTGGGAGAGAGAGGGATGGCATGATGACAGAACAGAAGAAGTTAAGAATTGCGATTGTGGGTTCAACCGGCTATGGAGGGGTAGAGCTAATCCGTTTGCTGGAGCATCATCCTCAAGTGGAGATTACGTCGGTTATCTCCTCTTCTAGCTCAGGTGTACCGATCTCGAACGGATTTCCACATTTGACGAACATTGTGCAGCTGAACTTGGACGGCGTTGTACCAGCTGAAATTGCAGAACGAGCGGATGTCGTATTCACGGCAACACCATCAGGCATAAGTAGTAAGCTAGTGCCACAACTTCTCGCAGTTGGATTAAAGGTTATTGATCTATCTGGTGATTTCCGAATAAAAGATGGAAGCGTGTATGAGGAGTGGTATAAGCACGAAGCACCGGATGCCGATGTACTTGCTCAGGCGGTATACGGTTTATGCGAAGTATTTGGGGAAGAAGTGGCGGACGTGAATTTCATTTCTAACCCAGGCTGTTATCCGACGGCTACACTGCTTGGTCTAATCCCTGCAATTAGCGCAGGTTGGATTGATCCGGCCAGTATAATTATCGATGCTAAATCTGGTGTGTCCGGAGCGGGACGTGGTGCGAGTCTCGGATTCCATTACCCGGAGATTAACGAGAACTTCAAAGCCTATAAGGTGAATAAGCATCAGCACATTCCTGAAATTGAGCAAGTATTAAGCGAAGTTACTGGTGAGAAAGTGACGGTCACGTTTACGACCCACCTCGCTCCGATGACAAGAGGAATTATGAGTACGATGTACGCATCCCTTCTGGGCGCATATACTGAGGAGGATTTTGTAGAGCTGTATCGTCAGTATTATAAAGACCGTCGTTTTGTGCGTGTTCGTGATCAAGGGATTTGGCCAGCAACGAAAGAAGTAAGCGGCTCGAACTATTGCGATATTGGTTTTGCGGTCGATTCTCGGACGGGAAGAGTCACCTTTGTATCGGTAATTGATAACGTGGTGAAGGGCGCTGCAGGACAGGCGATCCAAAACCTGAACTTGATGATGGGATGGGAGGAAAGTCTCGGACTTACGTTTACACCTGTGTATCCGTAAGAATGGGGAAGCCATATGGAAAATTTATATACCATCGTAAGCGGGGGGACGATTGTTTCGCCGCAAGGATTTAAGGCAGGAGGTCTGCACTGCGGACTGAAGAAGACGGATCGCCATGATCTCGGTGTCATTGTATGTGATGTGCCTGCGGTTGCCGCAGCTGTATACACAACGAATGTATTCCAAGCTGCACCTTTGAAAGTGACTCGTGAGAGCCTTCATAACGGTACGCTTCGAGCGGTTGTCGTAAATAGTGGAAATGCCAATGCATGTACGGGCAAGCAAGGAGAAGCAGATGCATACACCATGCGTGCAGAGACAGCGGCACAGTTTGATATTGCGGATGAAGATGTAGCTGTAGCTTCCACGGGTGTTATTGGTGAATTACTTAAGATGGACCGTGTACAATCCGGTATCGCCGTCCTACCATCACGGATTAGTGGCGAGAGTGCAGGGGCGGAGGCGTTTAGCCAGGCTATTTTGACGACAGACCTTGTTAAAAAAGAAGCCTGCGTCACGGTGAAAGTGGATGGCCGAGATATTACGATTGCAGGTACCGCTAAAGGCTCGGGGATGATTCATCCGAATATGGCGACCATGCTTGGGTTTATGACAACAGATGCGGTCATCGGTCAGGAAGCTCTGCAGGTGCTGCTGCGCGGAACAACCGATCTGACTTTCAATATGATTACTGTTGATGGAGATACAAGTACGAATGATATGCTGATCGCGATGTCGAGTGGCCTTGCTGGTAATGACGTGTTGACGCCATCGCATCCAGACTGGAAGGCGTTTGCTGCAGGTTTTGAATATGTATGCCGCATGCTTGCCATTGCAATTGCTAGAGATGGCGAGGGAGCTGCACATTTAATAGAGGTACGCGTACAAGGTGCAGAGTGCAATGACGATGCACAGGCCATTGCGAAGACAATTATTGGTTCAAGTCTAGTAAAATCTGCGGTATTCGGTGCTGACGCGAACTGGGGCCGGATCATTGCCGCTGTGGGTCGTGCGGGACGTCCCGTTAATCCAGAGACTGTGGATATCGCGATTGGTCCAATTCAGGTGTTGGAGCAGTCTAGCCCGGTCGTTTTTGACGAGGAAGCGGCGCTTGCTTATCTACAAGGAGATACCGTGCAGATCGACGTGAATCTTCATATCGGTAGTGGCAATGCGACGGCATGGGGCTGTGATCTGACGTATGATTACGTTCGAATTAACGCTGCTTACCGGACATAAAATGTGCGGGTGAGTGTTTTGATATAGGAGGGGAACGGACTTGAATAGTATCGCTGATAATCTTACGAAACAGCCGCAAGGCGAGGTAGCTGTGAATAACTTTGTGATGAAATGCGGAGGAAGTACGCTTGCTGCATTGCCTGAAGCTTTTTTTGAGGATTTGATGAATCTTCAGGAGCAGGGTGTCACTCCCATCATCGTGCACGGCGGAGGCCCTGCAATTTCCGGTAATCTGGAGAAGCTTGGGATTGAGACAGAGTTCGTGAACGGACTGCGCAAGACGACAGAAGAGGTGCTTGACGTGGTAGAGATGGTGCTGGCAGGCAGCATCAATAAGCAGATCGTGCGCCGCATTCAGAGCGTTGGCGGGAAAGCACTTGGATTGTCTGGATCAGATGGTGGACTCATTCAGGCTAAACCCGTGGCGAACAGTGCTGAGGTTGGCTACGTTGGTGACGTGACATCGGTGGAGTCATCCATTATTACAGGTGTGTTAGAAATGGGGTATATGCCCATTATCGCACCGATCGGTGTAGATGCTTCAGGACAGCGATATAACATCAATGCCGATACCGCCGCAGGCGCGGTTGCTTCCCATCTCGGGGTGAGCCAGATGATCGTGGTGACAGATGTTCCCGGGATCATGAAGGGTGCTGGCACTGATAAAAAAGTTCTTCCGACCATCACCGTGCAGGAAATCGAAGACATGATTGCGACAGGTGAAATCTACGGCGGCATGATTCCAAAGGTTAGAGCAGCGATCAGCTGCATTCACGGAAAAGTCCGTGAAGTTGTGATTGTTGACGGTAGCGAGACTGGTGTGTTGAGCCGTGTGCTATCGGGAGAGAAGATCGGAACGCGTATCGTACGCATGTAGTTAGCTTTATGGCTTTCATATACAGCGATTAGGGTAGTACCCGGCCGGAGCCATCCGGCCATAATACGTTAAGGGACAGGAGTGTGGCAGGAATGGGCAAAAGTAATGAGGTACAGCTCTCTGGAGGAACGAACTCGAAGGAAGTAGCAGAAAGCTCGTTGTTTCCGACTTATGCTAGATACCCAATCAGCTTGGTTAAAGGGGAAGGCAGCTGGCTCTGGGACGACAATGGCAACAAATACCTAGACTTTATGTGTGGGCTTGCGGTGACGAATCTCGGGCATGCACCTGTAAAAGTAAAAGAAAAGCTGAAAGCACAGCTTGATGAGCTGTGGCATGTATCTAACCTGTTTCACATTCCCGGTCAGGAAAAAGCAGCATCCCTGTTAACGGCGAACACCTGCGCGGACGCGGTCTTTTTCTGCAATAGTGGCGCTGAGGCGAATGAAGCTGCAATCAAGCTTGCACGTCGTTATCACCAAAAGGTAATAGGTACGGGCCGCTATGAAATCATTACGTTCAATCAATCTTTCCACGGACGGACCTTGGCAACACTGACGGCAACGGGCCAGGATAAAGTAAAGGAAGGCTTCCTTCCGCTTCCTGCCGGATTCACAACCCTACCACTGCATGATCTTCCAGCACTTGAAGCGGCGATCAGCGACAATACTGCTGCGATTATGATTGAAATGGTGCAGGCAGAAGGCGGGGTATACCTCGTTGAACCGGAATTCATGAAGGCTGTAGACGAGCTTTGCCGTAAGCATGGCATACTGCTCATCATTGATGAAGTGCAGACTGGAATGGGCCGTACAGGTAAGCTGTTCGCGCATGAGCATTACGGTATTGAGCCGGATATTTTCACCGTGGCAAAAGGGCTTGGATCTGGTTTCCCGGTTGGCGCAATGCTTGGCAAAGGGTATTTGCGTGAAGCATTCACTGCTGGAAGCCACGGCTCAACCTTTGGCGGAACACCAATTTCGATGGCAGTCGTGACGGCGACAATTGAAAGTATTTTGGAGGAGCAAGCACCGCAGCGTGCTGCAGATATGGGGCAGTATTTAACGGAGCGTCTGAACGCGGAGCTTGGGGACCATCCTTTTGTAAAGGCCATTCGTGGGCTTGGGCTATTGATCGGCATCGAGTGTGCTGAACCGGTTGGTGATATTGTTCTGGCAGGGCAGAAGAATGGACTTCTGTTCGTAACTGCAGGGCCGAATGTCATTCGACTTCTTCCGAATCTTCTTGTGACGAAGGAAGAGATTGATCAAGCAGTGAGCATACTAGCCAAGCTTATTCATGAGCATACCGCAGTGAACCAAATGTAAATCCAGGACAATCGAATCAATTTCATAACTTATTAAAACAGTGTAATTGAAACTATATATAGACAAACAAAACCGTTTTGATCTATATATACCCTTGATGAAAGCCGCTAAAGGTATATGAAATTGATCCAATCATGATACAATAAAAATATCAAGAAATTGGTAAGGAGGATGCAGCATATGACCCCGAGCGGACAAGTGCAGGAGATGACGTTTAAAGGGCGCGATATGATCGAATTAGACGATTATACGACAGAAGAGATTCAGTATCTGCTCGATTCAGCTATTGAGATCAAGCGGAAGCAGAAGAACGGTGAGGTCTATCAACCGCTGAAAGGCAAGACGATCGGACTCATTTTTGAGAAATCATCCACACGGACGAGATTATCTTTTGAAGCGGGCATGTTCCAGTTAGGTGGGCACGCGCTCTTCTTGAGTAAGAATGATATTCAGCTTGGACGCGGAGAGCCGATCAGTGATATGGCGCAGGTCATGTCTCGCTATCTGGATGGCATTATGATCCGTACCTTCGGTCACGATAATGTGATTAACCTTGCTCGTTATGCATCGATTCCTGTCATTAATGGACTTAGTGACATGGCACATCCGTGTCAGGTGCTTGCTGACCTTCAGACGATTCTTGAGCATAAGGGTAAGCTAAAAGGCCTCAAGATGGCTTTTGTCGGTGATGGCAATAACATGGCGAACTCCCTGCTCATTGGTGGGGCCAAGATGGGAATGCATGTTGCAATAGCGAGCCCAGATGGCTATGAACCGGATGAGCGAATCGTTCAATTGAGCCGGGAGATTGCGCGTGAGACCGGAGCGGAGATTACCGTTACGCAGGACCCGGAAGAAGCCGTTAAAGACGCGGATGTCATCTATACCGATGTATGGGCGAGCATGGGCTTTGAAGAAGAGCAGAAGCAGCGGGAAATCGCTTTTGCGAACTATCAAGTCGATGAGAAGCTGGAACATGCAGCGAAACCGGATTACCTGTTCCTGCATTGCTTACCAGCCCACCGTGGTGAAGAAGTAAGTGAAGGCGTCATTGATGGCGCGAACTCGGTTATTTTTGATCAGGCTGAGAACCGTCTGCATGCTCAAAAGGCATTGATGGTTGCTCTGATGGGTTAATAGATTGCGAGAATTCTCAAGCAAGCGATAAAGAGAGGAAGAATGAAACCATGGCTAAACAAAAAATTGTACTGGCATATTCCGGCGGACTCGACACGTCGATTATTCTAAAATGGCTCAAAGAAACTTACGACGCGGAGATTATTGCGTTCACCGCTGATATCGGACAGAAGGAAGAACTCGATGGCTTGGAGGAAAAAGCTCTAGCGACGGGCGCTTCCAAAGTATACATTGATGACCTACGTGCAGAATTTGCTGAGGATTTCATTTACCCAATGTTCCAAGCTGGTGCAATGTACGAAGGACAATACCTGCTTGGTACGAGTATTGCTCGTCCGCTGATCGCGAAGCGTATGGTTGATATTGCTCGTGCTGAAGGCGCAACTGCAATTGCTCATGGCGCAACAGGTAAAGGGAATGACCAGGTTCGTTTTGAGCTTGGCGTAGCAGGACTTGCTCCTGATATTGAAGTGATTGCTCCTTGGCGTATGGAAGAGTTCCGTAATGCATTCCCAGGTCGTGCAGAGATGATTGCTTATGCAGAAGCACATGGCATTCCGGTGACTGCATCTGCTGCGAAGTCTTACTCCATGGACCGTAACCTGTTACATATCAGCTATGAGAGTGGCGTGCTCGAAGATCCTTGGTTCGATGCAAGTGCTCCTGAGAGCAAGGACATGTACCTGCTTAGCGTATCTCCTGAGGATGCTCCGAATGAAGCTGAGTACCTGGAGCTAGAGTTTGAACAAGGGAACTGTGTGGCACTGAACGGTGAAAAGCTAAGCCCTCTTCAAGCAATGGAGAAGCTGAATGAACTTGGCGGCAAGCATGGTATTGGCCGTGTGGACATGGTTGAGAACCGTTTTGTTGGCATGAAGAGCCGTGGCGTATATGAGACTCCAGGTGGAACAATCCTGTTCGCTGCTCATCGCAAAATGGAATCCATCACGATGGACCGCGAAGTGATGAACCTGCGTGACAGCCTGATTACTCGTTATAGCACACTTGTGTATAACGGCTTCTGGTTCGCGCCTGAGCGCTTGGCACTTCAAGCACTGGTAACAGAAAGTCAGAAGAACGTGACAGGAACAGTTCGCGTGAAGCTGTACAAAGGTAACGTGATTGGTGCTGGGGTGAAGAGTCCTGTCAGCCTGTACAATCCGGATATCGCTACTATGGAAGCTGATCCTACACAGGCGTATGATCAAGGCGATGCAACTGGATTTATCCGTTTGAACGCACTGCGTTTGAAAGTGGCTACTGGCGTTAATCAAAATCAGTAATCACCGGCAATTTAACTATACTTAAACAGGCGAAGGCCGTTTCATGTCGAGTGTTACCTTAGAAGCTGATCCTTAAATGGACAGGGCTTTCAGGTGGCCCTGATGAGAGACGGCCCTCTGCCTTACACGAGAGGGGCAAGAGTTGTGAGCAAGTTATGGGGAGGCCGCTTTACGAAGCAGACAAACGCCTTAGTAGAACAATACACCGCATCCATCGGCTTTGATAAACAATTAGCTGAGGAGGATATTCAAGGGAGTCTCGCGCATGTGACCATGCTGGGCAAGTGCGGTATTGTGCCACAAGAGGATGTAGAGATGATCAAAACGGGTCTCAACAAAGTCCTTGAGCGGATTCGCAAAGGTGAGATTGAGTTCTCTGTTTCTGATGAGGATATTCATATGAATATCGAGAAGAATCTGATCGAAGAAGTAGGACCTGTGGGTGGCAAGCTGCATACAGGACGTAGCCGGAATGACCAAGTAGCAACCGATATGCATTTATATCTGCGTAATCGTGTTGTTGAATTAACCGGTATGCTGTATGAGTTACAATCGGCACTGATCGGACAAGCTAAAGACAATTTGGATACAATCATTCCAGGTTATACGCATTTGCAGCGTGCACAACCTATTCTGTTCGCGCATCATCTGATGGCATACGTGTCCATGTTCCAGCGTGATATTGGACGACTGATCGATAGCTATAAGCGGATTAACATCTTGCCACTCGGTGCAGGCGCACTTGCAGGAACAACGTTCCCGATTGATCGTCATTTTGTAGCTGAGCAGCTCGGATTTGATGGTGTGTATGAGAACAGTTTGGATGCGGTAAGCGATCGCGACTTCATCTTGGAGTTCTTGTCGGATGCGTCCATGATTATGATGCACCTCTCGCGTCTAAGCGAAGAGCTGGTACTCTGGAGTAGCACCGAGTTCAATTTCATCGAACTTGACGATGCATTCTGCACAGGCAGCAGTATCATGCCGCAGAAGAAGAACCCGGATGTACCTGAGCTTGTCCGTGGTAAAACAGGACGTGTGTACGGCAATCTGATGGGCTTACTAACTGTACTGAAATCCTTGCCGCTCGCTTATAACAAGGATATGCAGGAAGACAAGGAAGGCATGTTTGATACGGTTGCGACACTTGAGGGTGCCCTGCAACTATTCGCCCCAATGATCGCAACGATGAAAGTGAATAAAGGCCGGATGCGTGAAGCAGTGAATACAGACTTCTCCAATGCAACAGACATTGCTGATTTCCTCGTTGGGAAGGGACTTCCTTTCCGTCAGGCACATGAAGTCATTGGTAAGACGGTACTTTACTGTATCCAAAACAATAAATTCTTACTGGATCTAACGCTCGAAGAGTTCCAGCAGTTCTCACCGTTGTTTGATGACAGCATCTATCAAGTGCTTCAGCCAGAGACGGTAGTTAACGCTCGTAACGTATATGGCGGCACAGCTTCACCACAGGTGAAAGCGGCGATCGACCGTGCGGAGCAGGCGCTGGCCGTATCCGCTGAATGGATTGGGGCGCACTCCGCAGGAGTAGCTGAATAAAAGAACAAGATGAAAAAGACTGCCATGGAAGCTAATGATTAAGCTTCCTGATGGCAGTCTTTTTTTATGGTAGTAAGTTGAAAAACCTTATATGTCGCGAATCGGAAGCCACTTCAGCACGTCTTGAATTCGCTCATCCCAGTACTCCCAAGTATGTGCTCCTGGCCCTTCCACATAGGTGAGATCCAGTGATGTTTCCTTACAAGCCTTTAGGAATGTGAGGTTATCCTCATACAGGAAATCCTCTGTACCGCAGCATTGGAATAACTTCGGTTTGGGTCCTTCAGACTGATCTAGCTTCTTTAAAAGGGTTAAGAGGTCATTATCTGTTCCTTGGATGGGTTGATCACCAAAGATAAGCTGCGCTTCATGGTTAAATCCTTCATTACTGAATCTTTCTACTACATCTAGTGCGCCGGAAAGACTTGCAGCTGCTGCGAACATCTCAGGTTTCCGCAGAGCTAACTTGAAGGCCCCATATCCGCCCATTGAAAGACCAGCCACGAAATTGTCTTCACGCTTGTCCGATAACGGAAAGAAAGAGCGGGCAAGAGTAGGCAACTCTTCGCTAACAAAGGTCCAGTACTTCCCACCGTATTCCATGTCTGTGTAAAAGCTGCGATGGACTTGTGGCATAACAACGGCTATGCCCAAGGAAGCCACATAGCGTTCAATTGAAGTTCGGCGCAGCCAGATGGAATCATCATCAGATAATCCATGCAGTAGATAAAGTGTTGGATGGCGATGACTGCCGGAGCGGCTTTCCATGCCAATTTGAGAGGTTGTATTTTGCGGAAGAATGACGTTCATGCTTGTGCTGAGTCCTAACGCCTCCGAGTAAAAACGGCATTGCATAAGTGCCATATGAATAATCTCCTTTCGTCTATGAAAGCCATTTCATTTCAGATGATAGCATAAAAGATAATGGATATACATTATAAATCCCCACATATTGGTTGATGACCAGAGCTTCACGGAATATAATGGAAATAGGAATAATCTATCATTTGTTCGCAAATGCGAAAATAGAGAGAATATGAGGCGAAACGGGCATGAAGACAGATTTTCGAAAAGAAAATGGGTTCACCTTGTTAGAAGTGCTGGCTGCTATCGTCATTTTGTCGATTATCTCCCTGGTACTAACGTCTTATTTTACGAATGCTTTGTCCTACTCTAAATCGAACCAGAATAAGACTGTGATGGTGAATCTCGCACGGAATGCTTTGTTTTATATGGAGAAGCAGGATTTTGAAACCATGAAGCAACTATTCAGATCAGATATCCAGCAACCTGGTTTAGTAGGCAATCTCTGCACGAACACTTCCGAATGTCAGTATAAAGATAAGTTCCTTAGTCCAGGAATCCTCCCAGATATTCTGAATCCCTTAGTCAATAATGTTCAGTACGAGCTCGAAATCTCTTATCAGGCTGAACTGCATACGGAAATGCTAGAAGGCGATCCAGCAGATAGTAGCTCGGTCCCCGAGCATCAAAAAATCCAGATGGCACAGTATCTACTACCCGTGAAAGTTGTGGTGAAAGGGCCGGGTGGGCCTAGAGGGCAAGCCTATGAGACGGTTGTGGAGGGATATATTACAGATGAAAAAATACGCTAGCCGTTTCAGCCTCAGGTCAGATTCCGGATTTACGCTGATTGAGCTCATCGCTGCCCTGACGATATTTTCTTTGGTTGTAGGTTTGATCTCAGCTGTAACCATGTTCGGATTTAGGAATTACCATAAAATCAAGATAGAGAACGCTCTTCGAGATGAAGCTGACATTGTTATGTCCTCGATTATGACAGAGCTTTATACATTTGGACCAGATTACATAGAGAATATAGAAAGTACGGATAACAGTGGGGGCGGGATCGTACTGATCAAAGAGGAAGGTGGGGGTACAACAAGACGCTCTATCGAAATTGTGAATGGTAGCCTCGTTATCGGTGAATTAGGGGCGCCGCCCCTCTCGAATGATCCACGCACCGCAGTCGATTTTGATCTCAGCGGAAGTAAGATACAGTCTAAGACGGTGGATGGAAGATCGTGCAAGGGCGCAAATTTTTGTGATAGTGGATTGATCCATATCTCGTTGCAGCTGCAGCAGCCGGAAGATGAACGTGATCATGAACTAAAGCTTGAGAGCAAATTTGGATTTTAGGAGGCTAGGGGTCATGCCTGATAAGAAGGATTCAGCACGAATATCCGAAGAACGAGGTTCAGCGCTGGTACTGGTCATGTTCATTGCTCTCTTATTTACGATATTAGGTGTTACCGTACTTAGTGCAGCCGTAGGGGGAGCGCAGCGGACAGAGACCCGGAAGAATGATGTGCAGAGCTTACATCTTGCGGAGAAGACTTTGGAAGAAACGGTTGCTTACATCACAGCGGAATTGGAATCAAAAGTAAAGCTGAGCAACAATTCGAATAAGGATGATCTAGACTATCTAATTAATAATTACTTGAGTAATTTGAAGAATAATAATGTGATACTGCCAACAAGTACAGAGCTGACGGATGCAGAGGGTCAGATTATGGACATCGATTACGAGCGCATCGAGGAGTACGGACAGCCTGTGAGTTATAAACTGACTCTGTTAGCCCAAGCAGACGTGAACGGGGTTCAGCGGGAGCTGATTCAGGAAGTTGTGTTTGATACGTTCCCGGATTTTTTGAAATACACACTGGGGTCAGAAGCGAACTTAACCATTAACGGTTCACCTGAAGTGACAGGGAATATATATGCGGGTGTAAAATTGTACGTTAGCGACGAAGCACAGTATGATTTTCATTCAAACTCTCTTACGATGAAGTCTACACCATTTGAATTAAAGCCTAGTGAAGGACTGAAGGATAGCGGAGAGGCACATATCCAATCTTTAAAAGATGTCATGTACACACAGAATGATAAGAGTGGGTCGATGAGTGCAGCGGATATGCTGGAAGAGGGGATCATTTGGCCTGGAATTCTTCCAATGGACAAGCTGAAGATTAAGAATCATCGAAAATTCGTTCAAATGAATGTGGAAGAATCCTTCTTAGATAAAGTGATGGAGGCCATCGGGAACAGGGCAGGAGTAGACCGGGGGTATGTTCGAAGTAAGATAAGCGAAGTGGGTCTTGCTGAGTTTCTAGGGGACTACCTTCTAAAATACGATGTGTCCATACCGGGCACATTGCCTGTTCGGCCACTTGTACCTGAGGATTCATTAGAGCCTGAGGACATTATGCTATGGACGGATTATCGAAATGCCATTGAACGCTTCACAAGACCAGCGGATTCCCAAGTGATCAAGGGAGATCTGGTATTCGATGGGGTAGAGCTAGCGGGTATTCAGTATAAGGATGGAGTTAGTAAGAGCGGAAAATGGTATGTTGTTGATGGGAATATGAAGATAGATAACTACAGTGATCATGCGATGTTTATTCATGCGAATCTGCTCGTGAGTGGTAATCTTGAGATCCGAGGGAATGTGCAACTGGATTCCACCGTGTTTGTGCTAGGCTCTACCTTAGTAGAGGATGCCTCAATTGGGGGCAGTGGAGCGGTTGTGATATCAAAAGGTCCTATTCTCGTAAACCGGTTTGATGCTTTTAAAGAGACGACTCAGACCTTAAACGCCTTCTTCTATACCGATGCGACGGCAGAACTGTACGGTGTTGGGTCTATCTTTTCACTGAATGGCGGATTTTTCGCTAAAGGAGACTTAACGGTGAATGCGGTAAGAGGAGAAGCTAAGGACGGAGGAGATGTTATTCAGGTCAATAACACAGGGTTAATTCGATTTCGTGCCAACTATAATAATCAGGTCTACATAGAGCAAGGAGCAGGCCTTCCTCGTGTGAATAACATTAGTGTCCGGGTTGGGAACGTTAGACTGAAATAGTTGATGCCGTTACGCGTAACAGATTGGGTTGAGATGAACAATTCTAACGATGAAAGAAGGTACGATGAATGACTGAGGAGTATCTTTTTCTAATCTTAAAAAGTTATGGCATGGAGCAACCTGTGATTACGTTTATTAGACATAATGAGAATAGAACCTACAAGGTTGATGACGAAGCTAATGGCAACGCCTTTTTAATGCGAATTCATCAACCGTTTAAACCAAGTATGGCAGGGCAACAGCATACGTATGATGGCTTATTGAGTGAACTAGAAATGCTAGAAGCATTGGCGTTGGAAGGTCAGATCGGGCTTCGTGTTCAAATGCCTATTCGGAATCAAGATGGTGACTTGGTGACGGTTATAGAATATGAAGGCCAGAGCCTAAACTGCTCATTGCTTACGTGGTTAGAAGGAAGGGATCTTAAGAAAGAAGATCTCGTGGATGCTGAGTTTGTTACTAAGGTAGGAGCTGACATCGCAGAGTTGCATTCATTCTTTCGAGGATATCGAGCTACTGGGTTGGACAAGAGGCCTAGCCAGGGTATCGAATATAACAATAAGCTAGTGATAACCATTAAGCGTGGTTATGAGTTGGGACTATTCACGGCATCGGACGTTCAAGTTATAGAGGATAGTATTCGGTTAATTAACGCACGCCTCGAAGAGCAAGGGGATACTACAGATTATTGGGGACTTATTCATGGGGATTTGAGTTTAGGGAATATCCTCGTAACGCCTGATGGGAAGATGAGTTTTATCGACTTTGGTTTTTTTGGACCTGGGTATTATTTGCTGGATGTTGCTATGGGAGCCATGATGGTTCCTACCGAACATAGAGGAACATTTCTGGGGGGTTACTACGGACAATCGCATATACCTCAGCATGATATGGTCCTTATAGAAGGCTTCATGTTAATTGCTATTATTGGTTATTATGCTTTTCAGATGGAGAATGAGGCGGTACATCCGTGGATGCGTGAACGAATGCCTGTATTATGTGAGAAATACGGTCTCCCTTTCCTTTCAGGTGAGCGTATATTTTATAGCGTCTAGAAGGTTTACATAAAAAGTACAGCCCAACCGTTAGACTTCATCGGTTGGGCTGCTTGTTGTTAATACTTATCTGTACTACTCGTTCCTAGGACTTTCACGGTGCCTTTCGCTGTGATCTTCACATTCTTAGCATTAATGTAGGTTACAGTAATTTGAGCGATGCCTTTTTTCTTTCCTGTAATGATTCCATTCTGGTCGATCGTGACAATCGATTCATCGGAGCTCGTCCAGTCCAATTTACCCCTCAGTTCGGATTTCATGAAATCACTCGGAAGGGCAGTCAGCTTATCATCGAATAAATTGGCTGTGTCATGAATTTTAACGGTTACCCCCTCTAATCTAAGGCCAGTAAGAACAGGCACAACCTTAATATCCTTGGTCGCTGTTAAGTTATCGGAAGGCCAGTTGGTAGTTACCTGTACTCTGATCGCATCATGCTGTTTCAATCCAGTAACGGTTGCAGTTAAGCCATCTATTGCTGGCATGATCTTCGCGTAGGTGGCGCTATCTCCTACAAGAGACCACTGATAACCTGTATTCTCAACACCAGCAGGATTGGTGAGCACCTTGAGTGTGATGTTTTCTCCAACGAGAACCTTTTGAGGACCGTCGATAAAAATCTCATCCAATCGCTGAGAGATCGTGATGGTATGTTCCCGCGACATAGCCCCTTTCGGGAATTTATTCGTTAAGACAGTGGCAATGAGGGTGACACGACCTTTTTGCAAAGCGGTCACTTTCACCTTACTTGGATCGGCTTCAACCTGAACGATTCTTACCATGTCGGATACATCATGTCCATCCATGGGCTTAACACTCCAGCGATAGCCAGTGACTTGCTCATCAACAGTTACGTATGAGGCCGAGAGGTCGAGTTCATCGCGTACTTTTGCAGTGTTCGGACCTGTGATGGTTAAGTTTCGATTGATCACCTTGATCTGAACGATGGTGGATACATTACTGCCATCCGTCGCGAATACTCTGATCTCTGTAGTACCTTCCTTTAGACCATGAATCGTGCCTTCATTAGTAACGGATACAATGCTTGAATCCAAAGACTCCCAACCCAGCATCTTATTATCTGCATCCTCAGGGAGTACGACCGGGGATAACTGCTGCTCTGTATCTACCAAAATGGTTCTTCCACTAAGTTGAATTTCCGTGACTTTCACAACAGCTTTAAAGACTAGATCCGGGAACATCGCTGGTATGCGAGGCCGCGGTTGTGGAGATTCGGGTTCTGGTGGATTGATTCCGATATCTCCTTCGAATGGCTTGAGAAAGATTTTGTAGCCTCCGCCTGACATCGAATCAACGATAACCGAACCAATGATGTTACCTTGTAGTCTATATGCAGCTTTCGGAGCAAGAACCGTCCCAAGCACCTCAATACCTACATTAGATACCGTAGAAGCCTGATGGAAATTATAGAGCACATGGGCTGCATCGACGCCTTTGAGTGATAATCCCCTACCCATCTCTACATGAGCTCCATCGATGTTTACGATAACCGTAGAAGCTGCAGGAGCCTCAATAGTAAATGTATTCACTAGCTTTAACTTTTCTCCCGTTACATGAAATACATTAAGTTTAGGATCATCACCGATAAGTGTGAGGATTCCTCCATTTTCAGTAATCTTTGTCTCTCCGGTAGCAGGGAGCTGTGCAATAGCCTCTGATGTATGCAGCATATTTCTTCGAATGGCGGTAAAATCAATTGGACTGTCTTTTATCACTAAGTGCTTGAGATAATCAAGAGTGGTGGCCGTTCCGCCATAGGCAGCTTTTCCCCATTCATTTTTATCCGTACCGAATGATCCATTACCGACGTTAATATCGTTACCTGCAATGACGGTATATTTGTTAGCGTAGCTGCGATCAAGTCCCGTACCGACACCAAAACCAGATATAGTTACATTACCTCCGCCGGCCATGACCCCTTCATTCGTGAAGTTGCTAATATTGATATTGTTCAGCACAAACATGGAAAAATCTTTAGGAAGTCCAAGTGATGTATTCGATGCGGTTCCCTCAGGGGCCTCAGGGACTTGCCCATCCCCAGCGCCTTGCTCATCTCCAACCTCAGGCAGCACATGTATATCCTCATAATCAATCTTGGAGTTATCAAGTAGATAGACTCCTTTGGCTTTAGGTGTGCCCTTCACCTGAAAAGTGATAAGCTGGCGTTCCTCAGGAACGTATGACTTAATGCCGTTTACTTCCGTCAACTTATAGGTAATATCGCCCAAACTCTTGTGCAGCACATAGCCTGTATCAAGCGTTCCAGTCTTAATCGTTCCTTCCGGCATTTCTAAGATTTCAAAATTCGCAGGAAACGTCTCCATAAACTGAATATCCGAAATGACCAGCTTGTCCTTGCCTTGTGCGCTAACATCAACATCCAGATAAGGGACAGGTTTGGGCGTTACTGTATAGCTAATAGCGACTTCCTCATCACGCTTCACTTCATTTTGAATGACGTTGTCCGAAAGCGAACGACTCGTTTCCAGATTCACTGTTACCTTCTTGATGGTGACATGGATCGTTTTGGTTGACATCGCACCTTGCTTGTCCCATGCCGAAATTTCGATTTCAAGGTTGCCACCTTCGGGAAGGGGGTTCTTGAAGGCTTGCGTTACCGTCTGGCCCGAGAGGATCGCTTTCTCATGGATGGTCATATCACTGAGGTAGATATTATCTTTCTTGAACTTGACACTTGTAAGCAGATTCCGGTCTTTCCAGTCCCAATCATCCACCGTGTAGCTGACAACGAGTTCTTCCTGATACGAAGGCTTTACACTGTTGTTCTCTGGGGTCAAAACCGTAATTTCGGGAGCATGATTAGCTCCAGTGAAGGCACGGTACATCGTATTAACGAATAATCTTTGTTCCCAGTCAGGGAATGAAGCCGAATTGTTTCCGGTAAAAATATGCCCTGTTCCCGAATACGTTACATTTCCTTTGGAGTAAGTGTAATAGTGGTTCCAGCTATCGTTGATATCACGATTATTGCCCCGAATGTTATACCAAGGAATAACCTCTTCATCCTCCAAGTTCAGTGTGAAATATTGGTTGTGTGTCGTTGCGACCTGATTGATCGGTTTGGTGGCATCGTTCGTTATCGATAAGTTAAAAGGGTACTGTGTGAGTAACCCATCGTTTACAGGAGCCACGAGTTTGGATGTGTTGGGTGCATTTAAACCCAGATTGGTCTCCGGTCTGATCTGGCCCGTAATACTCTGGAACTTGCTCATCCATTCGGCGGTGCTCGCATAAATGGTGTCATGGGTGAACATGACACTTTGTTTTGTCTTCTCGATGAATTCGACAACCGCATCGGCTGCCTGAGCGCTGATCGGTGTTTTTGTGTTATAGATATCGGCAAAACCAAAAATGATCATATCGTAGATGCCATTTAATCCATAGGTTTGATTTGAACTGTAGTTAGTAGCAATATACCTGTTAAAGTCTTGAATGGATTTGGTTTCAATCTTTAGCTCGTAATCATCATTTTTCAAAAAACTCGGGTCCATATTAGCCCTATTGAGCAGACTGCTGCTTCGATTACCTTCATTGTTAGGCAGTACTTGAAGTATGCTGACGACAGTCTTTTTGCCTCGGAATCGAATCGATCCACTGTCATAATCCTTCCATTGATTCGGGTTTAGTTGATCCACGATTTCTAACTTCCAATATAGGACGCCCGAATAGGTCTTCGGCAGTTTATATTTAATTTCTCCGGTAGGTCCTTGATCCAGTGTGGTAGAGGCAACGATCTGATCCTTGGTCATGGCGATTGATTTATCAACACTCATATATAGGTTGGCTGTAACCGGTCGCTTCTTAAAATCGGCCACATTAGATACACGAATCTTATAGGTGAGCTCATCACCGATCTGATAGATATGGTTTGGACTCGTCGTGTACTCTATGATCTCGGCTCTATTCGTAATTTCAAGGCGAGGGCGCTGCTTCATACCAGGGAGGTATGGGGAACTTCCCTTGTTGATATCTTGAACAAGCTTCTTCACATCATTCGTATTAACAAATATGACATTTGATTTCGTAGAGGTACGATATTCATTGAAAGCATTGTATAGGTTCCCTTGCTCGCTAGGCTCCCGATTCGTAAAAGGATCTGTATGCAAAAACACATAAAGCCCTTTGTTAATAAAATGATCGATAATCGCTTTTGCTTTCAATCTCGTAATGTCGTTCATTACCGTAGATGTATTATGATCTTTCCCCGCTACACCGCTCTTGTTGTATATCCCCGATCCTATGTATATAGCATCATACTTTCCATCCAGGTCTGTGCGAAGAGAAACGAATCTCTTCATACTCATCGTATCAATCTGAATTGGATTCCCTCCAGAAGTTAACCCAGCTAGGTCTGTTGACCCGTTATCTGTTACTTCCAGAATTCGAATGGTATAACTCGTGTTGTCTGCTTCGGCCTTAGTTAGAAAGTCCCTGATTGGTAATAAGAGCAGTAAAATCAATATGAATCCGGAAACAAGAAGTAAACTCCACTTGTAGTGTCTTTTCATCGTTGTTATTCGCTCCTTTCTACTAAAAACCCTAAAATAAAAACATATTATCTGATTATTTGACAAGCTCAATAGAGAGAGTAGTTGTAAAAATTTCCAAGGTGTGTTATATATCATTCTAGGTCAAACCTCTCATCTAAGCAATACGAAAGTATGAAATTATCCCTACTTAATAAGACTATGTAACTATACAAAATCATTATTCTATTATATGGATAGCAAAAATTACAATACATCGAAATGTAACCTATTATTCTGGTGATTGGAATCGTATCTGATTTATGAGACTACACGATATGGAGTGAATATTATGGCCATCGTGAAGAAAAGATTGGGAGACTTGCTCGTAGAGAACGGGATTATCTCGCAGGAACAGTTGCAAGAGGCGTTAGCAGAGCAGCGTAAGACAAAGAGAAGACTTGGAGATCTGTTAATCTCGCAAGGGTACATAACGGAGCAGCAACTGATTGAAGTACTGGAATTTCAACTAGGTATTCCGCATGTAAGCTTATTTAAATACAATATTGACCCTGCAATAACAGGAATCATACCGGAGAGTATGGCGAAACGTCATCAAGTGCTTCCTTTTATGAAAGAGGGCGGCAAACTGATGGTTGCCATGGCGGACCCCCTCGACTATTTTGCGATTGAAGATTTGCGAATGACGACGGGATTCCGAATTGAACCGGCTATTTCAACTCGGGAAGAGCTTCAGCGTGCCATAGCGAGACATTACGGTATGCGAGATTCGATGAGTCAGATGATGGTGGAACTTCCTTCACAAGAGGAATTCGAGGAGACGGAGATTACGGATGAGGCTTCACCGATCGTTCGTCTGGTAAATCAGATGATCCAGCAGGCAGTTCAGCTTCGGGCATCCGACATTCATATAGATCCGGGGGAGAACAATCTTTTGATTCGCTACCGAATCGACGGCTCTCTGAAGACGGAACGATTGATTCCGAAGCAGATGCAAGGTTTTATAACCGCAAGGCTCAAGATTATGGCTAGGTTGAATATAGCAGAACGCAGACTCCCGCAGGATGGCCGGATCAAGATGCAGTTTGATTACAAAATGATCGATATTCGTGTCTCTACCTTACCAACCATGCATGGTGAGAAGATTGTGCTTCGGCTTCTAGATATGACTACAGGCGTAAAGTCACTAGATAACCTTGGCTTTAATGAGAGAAACATTGAAGCATTTCGAGAAATGATCGAGCGTCCCTATGGGATTTTGCTCATTACGGGTCCAACGGGAAGTGGTAAGACAACCACCCTCTATTCGGCACTGAATCATTTAAATAAGGAAAATGTAAACATCATTACGGTCGAAGATCCAGTGGAGTATCAACTTGAGGGCATTAACCAGGTTCATGTAAACCCAGCAGTAGGGCTTACGTTTGCTGCCGGACTGCGCTCAATCTTACGTCAAGATCCCAATATTGTCATGGTTGGTGAGATCCGTGATACCGAAACGGCAGAGATCGCTGTTCGAGCCTCGCTGACAGGGCATCTAGTGTTATCTACTCTCCACACGAACGATGCGATTAGCACCATCTCTCGGTTACGGGATATGGGAATTGAGCCGTATTTGATCGCTTCTTCACTCCTTGGTGTTGTTGCTCAGCGACTTGTTCGCAAGATCTGTACAGAGTGCCGAGAAGCGTATACACCATCAGAGCAGGAAATGATTTTACTGCGTAATTATGGGCTTCATACGGATAGGTTGTACAGGGGGAAAGGCTGTGGACACTGCAACAGTACAGGCTTCCGCGGTAGGATCGCGATTCATGAAGTCATGGTCATTGATGATCAACTGAGAGCGATGATTACGAGTTCGGCATCTGTTGAGGAGTTGAGACGTACCGCTCAGGATTGTGGAATGATCCAGTTGATGGAGGATGGGATTGTGAAGGTAAGCGAAGGTATTACAACGGTGCATGAAGTCATGCGAGAGTCTGTTGCACATTAATCCGAGGGGAGGCGCCGAGATTGATAGAGTCACGAGATATTATTTGTTTGCTGCATAAGGCGTATCACTCCCAGGCTTCGGATTTACATATTTCCGTCAACTCTCCGCCGATGATGCGTGTGGATGGACAACTGCAGCCGATCGATGAGAGTATGACATCCCCCGGGGATGCACTTGCGATGGCGGAGAAGCTGCTTGGAAGCGAGAGAATGGAACATTTTCAGAGTGTGGGAGAGCTTGATTTCTCTTATCCGTTAGAAGACGGAATACGATTTCGTGTGAATGTCTATAAACAACGGGGGTTCGTCAGTATAGCAGCTCGTTCTATTCCAGCACAAATACCGTCTCTTGAACAGCTAGGGATGCCTTCTGTCTTGTCTAGTCTGGCGATGAAACCCCAAGGACTTATTCTGGTTACAGGCCCTACAGGGAGTGGCAAATCTTCTACGCTAGCCGCAATGCTGGACTATATAAATCATAGTGAACGCAAGCATATTGTTACTTTGGAAGATCCGATTGAATTTTTACATACCCATGGGACTAGCCTTGTGGATCAGCGGGAAGTTGGCAGCGATACGGGAAGTTTCTCGAATGGACTCAGAGCTGCGCTGCGGCAGGACCCGGACGTTATTCTAGTCGGTGAAATGAGAGATTTGGAGACCATATCAGCAGCAGTAACAGCAGCCGAGACAGGACATCTCGTATTATCCACGCTTCATACAACCGATGCTCCACAGACCATTGATCGTATTATTGATGCATTTCCCGGTCACCAGCATTCACAGATTCGTTCCCAATTGGCATCCGTGCTCGTAGGTGTCATTTCTCAGCGGCTCTTTCCACGTGCAGAAGGTAGGGGGCGTTTATGTGCATCAGAAATCCTCATTAACACCCCGGCAGTTGCGAACTTGATTCGGACAGACAAGACGCATCAGATCAGGAACGTCATGCAGACCGGACGTACACTAGGAATGCACACCTTGGAAATGTCTGTTCGGGAGCATCTTCAGAATGGACTAATTCTACCATCCGCGGCGAAGTCGTATATCGCGGAGGTGAGCAGCTGATGCAACAGTTCGAGTATCAGGTTAAGACAAGCGGTGGCAAGCAGCTGAGAGGTAAGCTCAGTGCCGTAGATAAAGCTTCTGCCATGGAGGAACTTCGAAAGCGCGGCTTGACCGTATTCTCATTGGTCGAGACGAAACAGACGATTTTATCCATGGATATATATATCGGCAATCCGGTCAAACCTATTCATTTCATCATCTATTGCCGCCAGTTCGCGACATTAATCCGTGCAGGAGTGTCGATTGTGGACGCTACAAGGATTTTGGCAGAACAGACAGACAGTAAACCATTACGGAAAGCATTGATTGATGTCAACTCAAGCCTGCTTCGGGGGATATCATTCTCACAATCGGTGCAGGATCATAAGAAGATTTTCCCGCCCTTATTCGTAAGTATGATTCGCGCTGGTGAAGAGTCAGGGGATCTGGAAGGTACGCTGGACCGCCTGGCTCTCTATTACGAGAAACAGCATAGCACGACAGAGAAGATTAAATCTGCATTAACGTATCCGGTGACGGTTGGGGTTATGGCTGTTGCTGCTGTCGTCTACCTGCTATGGGCCATTGTGCCACAGTTCGTCTCGATGTTTGAGTCCATGAACGCGGAGCTGCCTGCTATTACTAAGATTGTACTCGCGCTCAGTGAAAGCATCCAGGGACAATGGTACATCTGGTTGCTTGCTGTTCTAGTAATAATCGTCGCCTATCAAGTATTCAAACGGACGGAGCGCGGTGCGTATTGGCTTGATTATGCGAAGCTCAAACTACCCGTGTTCGGCAAGCTTAACCAGAAGGGGTCCATTGCCCAGTTCACACGTACTTTTGCCTCCCTCTATGCCAGTTCTGTACCGGTGCTTCAGTCTTTAAGCATTGTGGAAGAGGTAGCCGGTAACAAAGTCATCGGGCAATACATCCGTAGCGCAGGCGATTCCCTCAGGCAGGGTAAACCTTTATCCGAACCTTTAAAAAAGGCATGGGTATTTCCGCCTCTTGTGACTCAGATGATCGCGATTGGTGAGGAGACGGGGGCACTGGATCAGATGCTCTCTAAGGTCGCAGATTTTTATGAGATGGATGTCGAGAATACCGTAGATCGTCTCAAGTCACTGCTTGAACCGTTGTTGATCGCTTTTCTTGCAGGCGTGGTAGGTGTCATAGTGGCGGCTATTATGCTGCCGATGTTCAGTATGTACGGCAATATGTAATGCCTTGTCATAGATTTAAATTTTGGAGAGGGGTGACGCCGGGAGAGTGAATAATTAAGTGGTATGCTCATCATTCGACCCGACGAATAGCAGCTCTAATGTAAATGATGTTAATAGTTGTAACTTAACGTGAGATTTATTTCGTAGTTTAAGTAGTCGTCCTTTGTTTGTTTTGTAGATTCATAGATTCATAGATTCATAGATTTATAGATTGTTCAGTACGACAATATTCTAAAGGGGGATTTTCCCATGTTGACCAAAGCTTTGAAGGCTAGACAAACAAGATTGCAAGATGAAAAAGGTTTTACGTTGATCGAACTCTTAGCTGTTATCGTTATTCTCGGTATTATCGCAGTAATTGCTATTCCTATGATTGGTAACATCCTTGACAAGTCTAAAAAAGATGGAGATGTTGCAACTGCTCGTCAAGTTTATGACGCTGCAAGAATGTATGTAATCGGTGGTGGCGGTAGTTTAAAAGGAGAGTTTAAAAGTGCTACTGTTACACTTGGAGAGCTTAAAAGCGAAGGATATATTGAGAAAACCATTGTAATGCCAAGTATAAAAGAAGAGTTGGATGAGACAAAAACAAAAGTTGTATTTAGTGCTACTGGAGATTTGGAGTCTGTGATGCTATCCCCTGCTACAGAGAGTAAGGCTAAGGAATTTAAAGCTAAGGAAGTGCTTGGAGTTGCCCCCGCAACAAATTCTGGTTCAGACACTAGCGGTAAGTAATTATAATACTCACCCACAAATCAGTGCCTAACTCCTCCCTCTGCCAAGAGCGGAGAGGACGGAATCGTACTGGAGAAACGCCAGTGGTCGCCTTTGTCTTCGGATTTCCCCCTTGTACAAATCCATTCAGGAAATCCGAAGACAACAGCGATCGGAAGTACGATCCGTCCGCGCAGCGGTCTCACGATCCGTCCGCGCAGCGGCCTCACAAGCGCAACAAACCAGGAGTTAGGCACTTATCCTCCCCTCAGGAATCGGGAACAATCACCCCCGGTTCCTGTTTCAAATTCAAGGCAGAAAGCGGACTGAACAGCAATGACGACGATAATAGCAATCTATATCACTTTCATAGGTATAGTACTTGGTTCCTTCTATAATGTAGTGGGTCTACGGGTTCCGCTGCGGCAATCCATTATACGCCCGCCATCACAGTGTGGTACATGCCATAAGCGGTTATCAGGTCGTGACCTGATCCCAATACTTAGCTACTTGTTCGCAAAAGGGAAGTGTAGACATTGCGGAATCAAAGTATCTGCACTTTATCCCATGGGCGAAGCGGTCACAGGTCTGCTCTTCCTATGGCTCTATTTACGTTTCGGGCTAACCATGCAAAGCATCATTGGCTTTGTGCTTGTCAGCATGCTGGTTATTGTAACCGTGTCAGATCTGAAGTACATGCGGATACCTAATTCAGTCCTGCTCTTTTTCCTGCCGATTCTAGGTGTCCTAACCTTGCTCTTTCCTAGCGGTTCAATCTGGCAACACCTACAGGGCGCAGTGCTTGGCGGAGGAATCGTTCTGGTGCTGGCATGGTTCGGCGGCATGGGGATGGGGGATGTGAAGCTGTTTGCATTATGCGGCTTTGTTGTTGGCTTTCCGGGTGTGATTCTAGCATTTCTTACAGCTTGTTTACTAGGAACTATAGCTGGAGGAACTCTCATGCTGCTAGGTATCATCAAACGACGGCAGCCCGTTCCCTTCGGACCTTGGTTAGCGGTAGGTACCCTCATTAGTTATGGTTACGGTTCACAGATTATTGGCGGGTATCTCTCGCTCATCGGTTAGGAGGATATACGCATGCTCGGTATAGGTCAAAAAGCAGCGGGTCTTTCCATAGAACAAACAGGGATCCGCTACGTTCGGTTAAAAAAGAAAACTTGGGAGTTCGACAAGAAGTGGTTTCTCCCTTTGCCGCCGGGTATCATCGAAGAGAATCAGATTGCAGATGGCGTTGCGATGCTTGAACTCCTTAAGAAGGCTGTAAAGGATGCTAAGTTAAGAGGCACTGAGGTGTCGCTTTCAGTTCCGCCTTCTCAAATGATTGTCCGGAAAATGGTTATTCCTAGCTCCGACAGTAAGCAGGTTGAACAGCTCATTAAGCTGGAGGTAGAGACAGGTCTACACTTACCTTTTGACAATCCGGTATATGATTATGTGGAGACGGAGACCATCGATGGGCACGTGCATCTTCTTGTATTTGCAGCCCCGCGTAAGCTCATTCAAGCTTATGTAGATGTTGTTGAGGCCGCAGGCCTAAAAGTGAGCAGTGTTGAAATATCGGGTACCGCATTAGCGCGAACGATATCCCTTGGTCAGGGAGAGGTATTCGCAGAAACCATGCTGATTCATATGGAAAAATCCCTGCTAGACGTGTATATGTTCCATAATGGTGATCCGGTATTTATGCGCACGATTAACTTGTACGATCTGAATTCGAGGGAACGCATTAGCGATCATTCGGAGACTGAACCTAATGAGAATGCGCAGATTGGAACGAGACGGCTTGCTCCCGAACAAATTGTTGAGGTTACCGCAGAAATATCAAGAATGCTGAACTTCTATCAATACAGCTTACATGATGGGACCACTCGTATTCAGGATATCCTTGTAACAGGACAAGCTGAACACCGAGAACAGTTGTATCAAGAGCTGCGACAATCCATGTCTGAAATCCAGCTGCATGCGGTTGATCTTCTTCAACTTCAGGATATTGCCTCACCTGATCCTGACATCAATGAATATCGTTTGGCTGCAGGAGCAGCACTGAAAAACTCCGGTGGACATAAGGTGAATCTGCTACCACGCGAAGATCGAGAGAAGGTGTTGTTCCCATATGTTGCAGCAGCATTGGTAGGTATATGGGTTCTCGGTGTAGCGGCTACAGGTACTTTTTACGTGCTGAACAAAGGGCAGATTAGTAATCAGGATGAGCGGTTGAATGCACTGCGTGATCAGCGGAGTAGTGTAGAGCAGGAACTAACTTCGCTCAGCAGCAGTGGACTTGGGCAGACGGAACGAACGGAAGCCATTGAGGACATTAAGCAGCACCGAGAGAGTGCGGTTCAGATTTTGAAAGAACTTGTGAAGAGTCTGCCACAGGGGAGTACATTGCGGGATATTGGCTACAGCTACCGATCTAGCGTAGATCTAACAATCTATGTTCAAAATATGGAGCAGTCCTCGGAGTATTTAGTGAATCTACGCAGATTAGCATTTACATCTGATGCAATGATTCTAAAGCTGACCAAAGGAACGCAGGGTCGAGATGCATCAAGTTTGGATCAGGATTTTTATACAGCTGTCTACCGAGTGAATCTGAAGTCGGGCAGCGGTTCAGTGGATGAATCAGTGAATGAATCAGTGGATGTAGAGAAGGAGGGCAACAGCAATGGAACAGTTGAATAAATATCGGTCCACGATTGTACTTGGTGTGCTGGTTCTGTTCTTGCTGTTGTTTGCCTTTTTTATGCTTGGACTGCAGCCTACAATGGATGAAATGAATGAGCAGAAATTAGAGATGGCCCGCATTGAAAAGGACACGGCTATCCTACAGAGTAAGGTGGATGAGATGAAGGGTACGGATAGTTCAGGCGAGCTATCCGCAGCAGAATCTTTGACTGCACTCCCACAGAGTGACAGCGCTGATCAATTGGTCCTAGATTTACGTTTAGTAGGTGCTAGATCACAAGCAACGCTAAGGAATGTCGACTTTAATCTAAGCGGTATAAATGAGATTTTCCTCATGACGGGGAGCAGTCAAGGTGAATATCCTTTCATTAAAGAAGTAAAGATGAACGCAGAAGTGGAAGGGAGTTACGAGCAGATCTACGCGTGGATGCAGGAGCTTGAGCGATTGCCAAGGCTGATGAAGGTCGACTCATTCCGTTTTCAGCAACCATCCGGTACCCAAACGGAGATAACCGCCAATATTGTGTTTACTGCTTATTATGAAGACATTCAGGGAGAAGCAGCAATCGTGAAATAATGATCCATTTTCAAATATATGTCTAGATAACCGGCCTCAAGCTATTAGAGGACCGGTTTTTTGTATAATTTGAGCGTTCATCATCTCAGTCTCTGGACGGAGACGAATTTCAGCCACAAGGACGTTTGTTGTCTTTATTGTGTGTGTTACATTATTTATAAATAATCTCGTGATACACACAGCATTGGAGCTGCAGCACATATAGAAATTGGAGGCTACGCATGCCATGGAACAAAAGCGTCATGATCTACACATAGCAGGAGTAGGTAAAAGCGCCGGAGGAATATATGGAAAAGTGCAACTAGACGGAGCAGGGACAATTAGTGGGGATATGGATTGTACTGATTTTGTAGGTAATGGAAGTGCCAGTATAAAAGGTTCTCTAACTTCCGAAAAGATTCGGATCAATGGTAACGGAACGGTGGATGGACCCGTCGACGCTGTGGAAGTACGTGTTGATGGACACGCGAAAGTGAAAGGTCATCTGCGCACTAGAATTTTGAAAGTGAACGGGCGGTGTCATGTTCAAGGTGACGTGAACGCTCCAAACATTGAAATTGGTGGTTCCTTAAAAGCCGAACATATTCAAAGTGAAAAGATTGAAGTGAAAGGAAGTTTTAATGTCGATCGTTCCATATTTTCTGAAACGGTAGATATTCGCTTGTTTGATCGTTCGGAGGCGTATGAAATCGGTGGGAACTTCATTCAAGTTCGAAAAAAAGGACTGCGAATCTGGGAACAATTATCTTTTTCCTTTAGGCCTGTTCGATTATTCGTGCGTGTGATCGAAGGGAACGTGATAGATGTAGAGTATACGGAGGCTGACATCATCCGTGCCAATCGTGTTATTCTTGGACCAGGCTGTAAAGTTCGTGTAGTTGAATATAGTGAGGAGTTTATTCAGGACCCTTCTGCAGAGGTTGGAGAGGTACGCCTGATTTAATAAATGCATGGATGAATCATGCGGATAATCTTGATTTTGGCAGATATGAATTAAATGAAGGTAAGGAGGCTCATTAGATGACAGAATATGCAGCAGAGGTCAGACAGGATGTATTGATAATGGGGAATGGAACATCTGCTGGCGGCACACTAGGTAGAGTACGCATTAATGGGGATGGACGAATATATGGTAGCAGCGATTGTATGACCTTCCGTTGTAATGGAACCGCCGTCGTGGAAGGAAGTATGCGTAGCATGAATGCCAAGGTTAATGGGCAACTGAGCGTGGATGAACACTTCGAAGCCGAACAGTTAAAGGTGAACGGTGGGATGAAGGTAGGTGGAGGTAGCCGGATGGGGCAAACTCACATCAACGGTGATTTATCTGTAGGGCACTCACTCTCAGCGGTGAAGATGACGATCAATGGAACCGTACAGGTTGGTGATGAGATCGGTGTGGAAGTTTTGTTGGTCAGAGGCCGACTTCATGCTGGCGGTATACTATATGGTAGAGATATAAACATAAAGCTGTTTGGGGATTTTTCCAGAGTATCTAGTATCACGGGGCAAGTGATTTCTGTATCGACCTCACGACTGGCTAGAATGATCGGATCACCACGTGTAGCGAGTCTGCGTACCGAACACATTGAAGGTGATGAGATCTTTCTTGAGAACACCCAAGCGGATACAATACGCGGCCGCACTGTAATCATCGGAAGAGGATGCGTGATTGGGCAGGTTATCTATAGCGATCAGCTTAAGATTGATAAAGATGCGGAAATTATTAATATTGAACGCTATTAAACGGTAAGAACCAGAAGATGCGAATCCTCTGGTTCTTTTTATATGTCATAAATCAGGGTTAGGGGTTGCTTACACCATCCTCGACAACAGGAGCCTTAGGTAAATCCCGTGAGCTTGGAAGCTCGCCGTTGGAAGGGTTCATACCTATGATCGTGCTTTGTCCACGGTAGATATCACGGGATATTCTCTCCCGATCGGTGATCTTTCCGTCGACCTTTTTGACACGGTAGGTTTCCACAACGTATCCCGGTTTTCCATTTTGGATGACTTTGTGATTACCAGAAGGCAGTGACGTATCACGGACGTATTTGAGCGGAGCGGGAATACTCTGAACGGTCTGGGATTCGAGCGAATACACCGTATTCTTCGGAAATGTACCGAAAAATTTAAGTGTGAGCGTCTTTCCGTTCACTTCAGAACGGATGAGTAAATGCTTGCCCGTATTGTTGCGAAATCGGAAATTGATATATCCTTCAGCAAAAGTGGCATCTTGTCCTTTGGGCAAATAGTTGACCGGCAGAGAGTGATTGCGGCGTTCCGTTACTTCAAGTCCTGTCAATAGAACAGCATTATAGATCGTGCTAGACACTTGGCATATGCCTCCGCCGATGCCTGGAACGAGCTTACCGCTAACAATTACGGGCGCCTCCTTAAAGCCGTATTTATCCTGTGCTCTTTCAACAACTTCTGCATAATTAAATTCATCACCTGGCTTTAGAATCATCCCATCCACAGCCTTGGCAGCTGAAGTTACGTTGTGAACTCTGCCTGGTCCGCTTGCTCCTAGATATGTCGAGAACTCAATTATTTTTCTTTCGATTCCTTCAGCTTGGAGTGATTTCACTGTGATGTCTGGCGCATGTAAAGTTAGCGGGATTTCCATGAAGATGTCTGCAGGTGGATTCATCTCAAGTGGAGAGAAGTCGCCTGGGATGGCTGCGTTAAATCGATCGCCAAGTGCTGTCCAATCGATTCGGAATGTCGTCTGCTCCGGTGAATAGCGCACAATGTCATCTGAAATGGTACGTACTGCATTAACCGGTTCGCCGAACCGTTCCCTTTCCCATTCGGTGTGGAATCGTCTCTTCAGAACGTCCTGATCCCATGTGAGCTGGATGCTCCAGGTCTGTTTGAATTTGTAGCGGTACACAGCCCGTTCCCACAGTCCACCTTCCATTAAACGTGATACAGCACTGCGAAAATCATCCGCTTCATATTGCACACCTGCATCTTGAAGGCTTACAACTTCGTCATCTCCGTTCATATGCTCTCCGCCAAATCGAACCTGAATGGCCTCCATGTCGCGTAAGCGATTATCTAACTCATGAAGAACCTCGCTTGTTGATTTACCTCCGATATGCCAGCCGGACAGGGTTACATTCTTTGGAAGAATGTTTTGATTAACATAGAGGGTCAATGCCCCGTAACAAATAGAGGAAAATAGCAAAATACTAGTGACAATGATAAGACCAATGTGAATTTTTTTCATGAGAACCCACCTTCTTATACTTCTGGTTAGTCGTAGTTCAAGCACCTTTTAATGTATATGTCACAGGCCTGTTAAACTTTCGGGTACTCAAAAGGTAACAAATTTGTTACAATAGGTGAGTCTTGAGGATTTTTCATGGATTTTAAAGGAATTAGATGGAAAGTGTCGAATGTATAAGGGCTAATCAAGTAATGGGAAGTGATGAAGTGATAGAAATGCAGGATGTTTGGAAGACCTATCAGAATGGCACCCATGCACTTCAAGGGGTCTCCGTGAAGATTGACCGCAATGAGTTTGTTTACGTCGTCGGACCGTCTGGCGCAGGTAAATCGACATTTATGAAACTCATCTATAGAGAAGAAGTACCAACTAAAGGACAAATATCAGTCAATGGATTTAATATTGGTAAGCTGAAGCAACGTAAGATACCGTATGTTCGGCGTAATATTGGAGTTATTTTTCAAGACTTCAGATTGTTACCGAAGCTGACCGCTTATGAGAATGTTGCGTTCGCTATGGAAGTTATTGAGGCTCCTACACGTCTTATGAAGAAACGGGTCATGGAAGTACTGGACCTCGTAGGACTGAAATCGAAAGCGAACCGCCAACCCGCACAATTGTCAGGTGGGGAACAACAACGGATTGCCATAGCCCGGGCGATTGTGAATAATCCTTCCGTTATTATTGCGGATGAGCCAACCGGTAACTTGGATCCGGAGACATCGTGGGGAATTATGCAGCTCCTGGACGAGATTAACTTCCGGGGAACGACCATTGTGATGGCAACACATAACAAAGATATCGTAAATACAATGCGTAAACGCGTTATTGCTATTGAAAACGGACAAATTGTCCGAGATCAGGCAAGAGGGGAGTACGGATATGACTTTTAAGACCTTCCTACGGCACATACGGGAAGGGGCCAAAAGCGTATTCCGGAATGGCTGGATGTCCGTTGCTTCAATAACCTCGATCGTAGTGTCATTATTTATTCTAGGTGTATTCATATTGTTGGTGTTGAATGTAAATGCATTGGCAGATAAAGCCGATAGTGAAGTACAGGTGAGTACATATCTTAATCTGAACGTGGATGAGGAGATGCGTGCAACCATAGAGAAGGATATCAAGGCGATGCCTGAGGTTAGCTCCATCCGTTTTGTCTCAAAGGACGAAGGCATGAAGGAATTAACCGAGAGCCTTGGTGAGGAAGGTAAGGATATGCTGGAGGGCTTTAATAACAAGGATCAGAACCCCCTGCCAGATTCGTTCGTCGTTGAAGTTGTTGAGCCGACTACGGTTCCTCACTTAGCTGAGAAGATCAGTGCTCTTAACGAGAAGCATCCGGAAAAGCCTATTTTGAGAGTGAAGTACGGGGAAGGCACGGTTGAAACCTTGTTTAAGATCACCCGTACGGTGCGGAATATCGGATTTATTTTCGTAGGGGGTCTCGGCCTCATGTCGATGTTCCTGATCTCTAATACCATTCGGGTTACGATCCTAGCTCGTCGCCGTGAGATTGGCATTATGAAGCTGGTGGGAGCAACGAATAACTTCATTCGCTGGCCTTTCTTCGTTGAAGGTGCCTTGATCGGATTCATAGGTTCATTGGTTACGGTAGGTGTGCTGTTCCTTGGATATAGCCGCCTACAAAATGCAGTGAAAGGTGATATCACACTAGCACAAAGCTTGATCCCACTAGGGGATATATGGATGCTGCTTGGAGGATTAATTCTTCTACTTGGTATGCTGATTGGCATTTGGGGTAGCACGATGTCCATTCGTAAGTTTTTGAAGGTATAACTTTATAACTGTTGATAACGTCATTTTGTTTCAAATATTTCGATAAATATTTTTTATTTAACTAGATCACTGAAAAAGGATGGGGAGCGCAAGTTGAAAAAGATCGCCGCCGGATTAGCCGCCTTACTGTTGGCTGCAGTCGTATTCCAACCCTCTGCCGGATTAGCTGAAAGTAAAACATCTGCCGATGTTGAACGTGAACTTGAAACACTACAGGAGCAGGTCCGTCAGGCCCGCAACCAAAAGAATAAAGCTGCTGAGCAGAAGCAAGAGGCGCAGCATTACAAGAATAAAACGAATAGATCATTGGAATATGTAATGGATCAGATCAATACTGTAAGTAGCGAGCTTTCTAAAATCTCCGTTAAGATCGATGAGACGGAAGAAGATCTTCGTGTAACGACACAAGAGTTGAAGTCAGCGGAAGAACGGATTGCTGCAAGAGAGAAACTTTTGGAGAAACGTATTCGTCTTATCTATATGGAAGGTGATGTTTCTTATCTGGATGTGCTATTGTCATCCACAAGTTTCACAGACTTCCTGGAACGTGCAGATTCACTGAAGACGATTGTCGATCAGGATCAGGACCTTCTAGTTCAACATAAACAGGACAAGCTTCTTGTGCTTGATAAGAAGAAGGAACTTGAGGGACAGTATGCGAAAGCTAAAGATCTGTACGCCCAGATGGAAGAACGTAAATCGGAGCTTAATGACAAAGAGAAAGAGAAGCGAGTTCTCATTGCTAAGTACGATCAGAAGATCGAAGTATCGGATGATATCTCAGCTGAGCAGGAGCAGATGCTCGTAGCATTAGCTACGAAACGTTCTAACCTTCAGCAAGAGAAGAACAAGTTATTGGCGGCTGAAGCAGCTAAAAGAGCAGCAGCAGCTAAAGCAGCAGCTGAAGCTAGAGCAAAGGCTGCAGCTGCGGCTGCAGCGAAGAAACAGCAAGCTGCAGCTTCCCATAAACCGTCCAGTGGTGGCGGTGGCGGCGGTTCGTTCGCAGGGAATGGCGGTCCGTTCGCAATGCCGGTATCCGGAGCTTATTTGTCTTCACCATTCGGAACGCGCACACACCCGGTTACGGGTCAAGTATTGTCTATGCATACAGGACAAGACCTTGCAGTAGCTGAGGGTACAGAAATCCGTGCAGCTGAGAGTGGTACGGTTATCTTAGCGGAATGGTGGAGCAGTTATGGTAACGCCGTAATTATTGACCATGGTGGTGGTGTGTGGACGCTTTATGGCCATATCCGTAATGGTGGTACGAAAGTGCATGAAGGTCAGCAAGTTACTCGTGGACAGAAGATTGCAGAAGTGGGTTCCACGGGACGAAGCACAGGCCCTCACTTACACTTTGAAGTTCGGATTAATGGAACAGCAGTAAATCCGACTCCTTATCTGTAGTTAATAGAAAGAGCCGCTGTATAAATATTCCCCGGAAGTTAATCATATACTAGGACGACCGGGGAGCTACGAAATGAATGAGCTGATACGTACAAAAGGCGGTGAAATCCATGTTAAGAAAGAGAACGGTCGTATTCCTGGTAGTAGCTGCTATGCTATGCGGCGGACTACTGACAATGGCATTCACGCAATTGCCGAATCTGGCAGGTTCGAGTGCTAGCGGAGAAGGATTGCTTGCAAGTATATCCAATAGTGGGCTCGAGCAAGCGGAAGCGAAGAAGATAGGCACGGCTCTCGATTTAATCGAAAGTAACTACTATCAGGACATTGACAGGGACAAGCTGGTCGATGGAGCGATTAACGGAATGATGGAGTCACTGGGTGATCCTTATTCCAATTACATGGGCAAGGTTCCAGCAGCACAATTTGAGGAGAGTATCGAAGGCTCTTTCAGTGGTATTGGTGCTGAAGTATCCTCCGTCGATGGAAATGTAGTTGTCGTTTCGCCTATTAAAGGGTCTCCGGCTGATAAAGCTGGAATTCGGGCGAAGGACGTGATTTTATCGGTTAACGATGAATCACTGCAAGGGCTGGACTTAAATGCTGCAGTAGCAAAAATCAAAGGTCCAAAAGGTTCAAAAGCGGTTATCAAGGTGAAACGCGCTGGTTCAACAGAACCTATCGAATTTGTTATTATCCGAGATAACGTGAACTTAGAAACGGTTACGTCCCGCATGGAGAATGATAAGGTTGGTATTATCGAGATTTCCCAATTCTCCCTTAATACAGGTGATCGCTTTAAGGAAGAACTGAAGAAGCTTGAAGACCAAGGCATGAAGGGGCTCGTGATTGACGTTCGGAATAATCCAGGCGGTGTACTCTCTGTCGTCATTGACATTGCGGAACAATTTGTACCGAAAGGCAAGCTGATTGTTCAGGTTGAAGACAAGGACAAGAAACGAGAGAAGCATCCTTCTAAAGGAGACTCTAAACCATATCCTGTTACGGTACTTATGAACAAGGGTAGTGCCAGTGCTTCCGAGATTCTTGCCGGAGCATTGCAGGAGTCTGCTGGAGCCGTCTTGATCGGTGAGAATTCTTTCGGTAAAGGTACGGTTCAGACAAGTTTTGATAAGCAGTTTGGAGACGGTAGCTTACTGAAAGTAACAATCGCCAAATGGTTGACACCAAATGGAACGTGGATTCATGAAAAAGGTATCAAGCCTAACCTTAAAGTGGATCAACCAGATTACTTCTCGGTTGCACCGATTGATAAGAAGAAGACCTTGAAGTTCGATATGAATAACTCAGATGTTAAGAATGCTCAAATCATGCTTGAGGCTATTGGATATAAACCTGGACGGAAGGACGGTTACTTTGACCGTGCTACGGAGAAAGCAGTGAAGAGCTTCCAGAGCAGTCAGAAGCTTAAGGCGGATGGTGTAGTAAATGCCGCAACAGCTGAAGCACTTGAGGCTGAGTTAATCAAGAAGATTCAAGATCCGAAGAATGATAATCAAATGAATCGCGGAATCGCCGAGGTCCGGGAGGAAATTGCGGCTAAGGCGTCGAACAAGTAAGAAGGCTGAACCTTAGCCTTCTTTTTTTCTTTTTGCTCAAAGGAATCAAAGGATGTGTTTGAAGAGGAAGGAGAGTGGCACACTTTTGGAGATAGCGAAAGAGTTGCTGTGGCTCGCGATGGATGCAGGATTACAGCTGCTGATGCAGCCGTTTTATTATATTTCAATTATTTTGATCGCTTTACTGTATCGCAGGCAAGTGTTGTTAGAACGTAAACTGTTTCATGTTCGGCTAAACGGATGGGGACTTCAGACGTGGAGGACATTCTTAGGAGGTCTTATCGCGGGGCTTGCAGTATCTGTTGTGATGGCTTTTCTAGGAATATCCTTAACCTTTGGTGCTGTGCTATGTATTTGGGTAACCGCCATTGTACTCATGCTCTTCCGTGTTAGGTTTTTATGCTTTGCTTATTCTATCGGGGTACTTGGCATCACTCAGTTTATATTAAGCTGGTTTCCACAATGGCAGCCTAATGGATTCATAGGTGATATCAAGTCGACGATTATGGGGCTTGATATTCCATCGCTGCTTGCACTTGCGGCAGTGCTTCATTTTGCGGAAGCTGTGCTTGTTGTAATACAAGGCTCGAAGTTTGCAACGCCGCTGTTCCTTGAAGGGAAGAGAGGTAAGCTTGTTGGCGGGTATAACATGCAGAGCTTCTGGCCATTACCATTGTTCCTGCTGGTCCCCGCTACAGGGGGAAGTATGGTTCTCCCTTGGACACCATTCTTTGGCGGCGAGGGCTGGAGCAGTGGGTTTGGGATACTCGTGCTGCCTGTATTAATTGGCTTTGGAGAGATGACACAGAGTATGCTGCCTAGGCAGAAGGCTTTAGTGACTTCCAAGAGACTTGTGATCTATAGCGCTGTACTGCTTGCACTGAGCTTACTTGCTGAATGGTGGTCACCGCTTATGATTGTTACAGCACTGGCAGCACTTGGTCTTCATGAAGGACTGGTCTGGTACAGTCGTTATGAGGAATCCCAGAAGAGTCCGGTATTTGTAAACCCCACGAAGGGTTTGCGTGTGCTTGCCGTACTGCCGGGAAGCCCAGCAGATGAGCTAGGCATTCTCGCCGGTGAAACCATTCTGAAGGTGAACGGAGCACTAATCCATAACAAGGAAGAACTGCATGCTGCACTCCGTCAGAACTCCGCTTTTTGTAAGTTGGAAGTTCAGAATCATCAGGGCGAGAGCAAGTTTATGCAGCGGGCAATATATGCAGGTGACCATCATCAATTAGGTGCGATTGTTGCTCCTGGTCCAGATGATCATTTATCTGTGAAGATGAAGCCGCTTAGTCTATTTACTATTGTAGGAATGAAGCTGAACGTACGTAATAAAAGGACTGCTACGCCCAAGTTGCTTGCACCAGGTCAACCTGAGGATAAGCAAGATACGATTGAGCTTTAGAGTGGAAAACAACATGATCAGAGCACTACTTTCCCCCTCCGATTCGGAGGGGGTTTTTATTCGTGATTGTGATAAGTCTGCAACATCTGAGTGTCTGCAATCGTTAGATATATAACATCCATAATTAGGGATTTTAGAATAGGGGGGCCAATCACATTGAAAGCTTCACTTAAAATACTAGCAATAATACTCGGAATTTCAGGGGTGTTAGTGGTTTCTGGTTGTACAGAACTTGGGGATAAGGTTTCTGATCATGAGGTATTGGGATCTAAGCCACAAGTCTCTTCAGCGCCAGTATCCGGACCCGAACCGAAGGTGAAGAGTACATATAAAGATGGTTTTCTATATTTTGAAGGAATGGTAGCGGCAAAACGCAGTGGAGGACAAAGTCGTAGTGTGCTAATCATTCAAGGTTTGAATGAAGAAGTAGCGATGAATTCAAGCTGGGACGAACTTGTGAAGATTGGTCAAAAGAATAAGAGCGGAGCTTTTTATCCCGTGTCTAGCGAGCAGTATAAACAGCTTAAAGTAGGACAGCTGGTGCGTATGACTTCAACTCAGCAGGAGGATACCAACCCTCCTCTTAGAAATACGCAAACGATGAAGATCATTAAAGAACCTCAACTGATGCAAGTCACTGGCTTTCGGGATGATATTGTGACAGGGTATGTACTTTCGATTGAGATGAAGGAGAATCTTATTTCATTAAATATTAGTGATTGGGTGAATAGGAACAACCGTGGAGCAATCGATAGTATGATGCACAGCATCAACATTCCATATGATGGAGACACTAAACTTTTGGATGGACTTGGTCAGAAATTAAAGGTTTCTGAACTCAAGGTAGGAGACAAATTGGAAATTATTCCGAATAAGAATTGGTCTTATGAACGCATGGACGATAACAATCTTCAGACACAGCAAGTGACCCGGGGTACGATGACGCGAAGTGAGAAATTGAAGTATATGCTAGCAAGACCGGGGACCATCCATACCGTGGTGGTTTACGAAGAAGGAGCAGTGCCTCCTAAAGATGAAATGGACTTTGGGCGATACGTACCAGGCGCCTATAGTGGAGGTATATCTTGGGTGCCTTATCGTAAAGGGGAAGCTATAGACTATAAGGAGGAGCTTATGGTGACAACGTTCCCCGCTTTTATCGTTTTCGACGAAGAGGATGCTATATATCAGACAGACTCCATTCGTAAGCTTCAGAAGTGGTTTAATGATCGGGCTGCAGCGGCCAAGGGATCAACAGCGGTGGAGTAGTAATTGATATCGTTACTCCATTAATAAAAAAAGGGACTCCCATATGAGAGTTCCTTTTTTGATGCAATAGAACTAAGCCTACCTCAGCTCTTGTTGCCCAGTGTACCGTTTACCTTTTTTAAATAAAAGATAGCAATCTGCGTTCGGTCTCGAAGATTTAACTTACTGAGAATCTCAGTAACATAATTCTTAATCGTGCCTTCGCTAAGAAATAGATGACCAGCAATCTCCTTATTGGATAGTCCATCGGAGATCAGAGCAACGATATTCTTCTCAGCAGGGGTCAGCCCATATTGCTCCAATTCGGGAGGCTGCCAAGCGAGCGGTGAAGTTGTAGTTGGACGAAGCATTCCTGTAAGCTTGCGCGCAATGTCAGGGTGGATAAGCATGTTACCGTCATGAACGGTTTTGATCCCTTGAATAATACGGTCTGGCGGAATGTTCTTCAGTAAATAACCGCTCGCTCCGTTCTGCAGTGCCTCAACGATGTAGTCATCGTCATCAAACGTTGTTAACATTAGCACGCGCACGTCGGGATAATGATCCCGAATGAGTCTGGTTCCCTCGACACCATCACATATAGGCATCCGAATATCCATCAGCACTACATGGATCGTAAGACCATTCCCCATGAGCTCCATGGCTTCAGCACCATGTGCCGCGGTTGCAGTTACCTCTACTTCAGGATCCATGCCGATTATAAGCTTTAAGCTCTCCCTGATAAATGGATCATCATCCACGATCAATACAGATATCATCTCAACATTCACTCCTACTTTTGTAGTTCAGCTACTCAGCTATATTCGTACCTATATAATTTCGCTTTTTCGATATACAGGCAGGCGAGTAATGACTGTGAATGGCATCTGCCGGCATACTTCTAATGTGCCCCCAATGACTTTTGTACGCTCAAGCATACCGCTGAGACCGAGTCCTTGTTTGCCGATGCCGGGCATATTCCCAGCTGTATGTGCTTCGACTGCAACTTCCCCGTTGTTCGAAACCTCCATGCATACCTCATGATCATCATAAGTAAGGAGCACTTCCACCTGATCAGCATGTCCATGCCGGATGGCATTGGTGATAGCTTCGCGCGCATTCTTGTACAGAACAACCTGCTGGCTAGGGTACAACGGATAGGGAAGACCTTTTGTTCGTAATCGAGTTATAATACCGGTCTCGCGACCTGTTTCTTCGAGCAGGCGATCCAGTGCATAGGCATCTGCCAGCTGCCTTCCTGGGTTCATTCGTTTCACGGCAGACCGCATTTCGTCCATGCTGCTTCCGAGTTGATCACGAATCTGATGCAGCAGTTCCATCCCCCGATTCACATCTTGAGGAACCGTATAGATAGCGGCTTCCATCATCATCTTAACTCGAATGAGTCGGTGTCCAATGTCATCATGAAGCTGATGGGATATCCGATTTCGTTCATCGGCTTGAGCAGCAGCTTCAATCTGATGGGCGAATTGCTGCATTCGACTCCGAGCCTCTTCGAGTTCAAAATGCTTCCTTCTCAGCTCATCGTATAACCGAAGGGTATCTTCTTTACTTCCTGAAGTGTTGTGTAGAACCCCGATAAACACCGTGACCATTATGAGTAGTAGGTTAGCGGATATGACCCATACAATCTCATGCCCTTGAAGGGAAACATTCAGTATGATCAGATGAATGCCAAGTAGAACATACCGGAGAAATGGATGGGATAAGAAAAGATATATCAAGGCCGTCGACATCGATACGAAAATCATTAGCATACCGTAATGTTGGCACAGCCATCCTGCAATAATGAGTTCCACAATAACGCCTAAAATAATCACAGGGCTAGATTTAATGAAGCGACCAAGCACAGCCAGTGCAAGGAATAGTAGGATGAAGACCGTGTACCAGTCGTAATGGTCGATTCCGTCTACATAGAGCCCAATTGCAGCAGGAATCAAAATAAGACCAAACCGAAGCGAAGCAAGAGAGTGGGGCATAGGTGAGTAGACTCCCTTTTTCCATAAATTAGGCAAACGCGTGAATTTGGTTTCATTATATCACACGAAGCTGTTTTGACAGGAGGTGACTTTGGTCACCTATAGAAATGACTTAATCTACCTTCGAGGTTGCTTCTTGCCAGGTACAATGAAATCAAGATAAAGAACAACGGACAACAGAATGGAGTGAAGGATAATGACATTCTTACAGATGAACGATGTGGTCAAACGTTATGGAAGCAAGCTTTCGGTGGATCACTTAAACTTGAGCATAAACGAAGGCGAGATTTTTGGGTTGTTAGGTCCGAATGGTGCTGGCAAAAGTACAACGATTAACATGATCTGTGGATTGCTTAAATCAGACCAGGGGCATATTGAGGTTGATGGCATATCTGTTAAAGATCGACCTTTGGAAGTGAAAAAGAGAATCGGCCTTGTGCCCCAGGATCTTGCACTTTATGAGAGTATGTCTGCTGCAGATAATGTATCCTTTTTCGCAAAGCTCTACGGTCTGCGCGGGAAACTTATGAAGGAGAGAGTAGAAGAGGCTCTGGCGTTTGTTGGCCTTCAGGACAGAGCGAAGGAAACGCCTTCAACCTTCTCCGGAGGAATGAAGCGTAGGCTTAATATTGCGTGTGCAATTATGCACCGCCCCAAGCTAATTATTATGGATGAGCCGACCGTTGGTATCGATCCACAGTCTCGGAATCATATTTTGGACTCGGTAAGAAAGCTGAACGAATTAGGTTCTACAGTCATTTATACAAGTCACTATATGGAAGAGGTTTCTGCGATCAGTGACCGGGTTGCCATCATGGATAAAGGGCATGTGATTGCATGCGGTACACAGCAGGAGCTGAGGGAACGGGTAGCTCGTGAAGAGAAAATTGTGCTAACAGCTGATGGCATCACACAGGATGTGGTAAGTGAGCTAAGCATGCATCCGCGTATAACCCGCGTGATCCAGAATGAGAAAGAGATGGAGATCTATCTGCCATCTGCACAAAATGATTTACAGGATGTTTTATTTATTTGCAGTAAACATGAGGTCGTTATTCAGACAATCAAATGCGAAGAACCGGATCTCGAGACACTTTTCCTCAGCCTGACCGGGCGAACGCTACGAGACTAATCTTACGGAAGCGAGAAGAAGGAGGGCACTACTGTGAACATGAGAACCATTGCATGGTTTGAATTGAGAAGAATGTCTCGGAGTCGGACCGTATTATTTAATCTATTTATGCTACCGATGATTCTGATCTTTATATTGGGGACAGCACTATCTAGTTTTTTTGGCATCAACGAAGATTATGTCCCGGAGAAAGTGAAGGTGGGGTTCATCGGCATTGAGACGAGTGACTCGCTTCCAGCAAGTCTAAATGCCTTTATGGAGGAGCCGGCGATTGCTGAAGTGTTGATTCCATCTATGGGTATGACACGTGATGAAGTGGAGAGTAAGCTTCGTTTAGGTGAAATTGATGTTGCGGTTGTGATACCAAGTGAATTTGAAACTCAGATTTTTTCAGGTGGTAAGGTTCAGCTTGAAATGATCCTTGGAAAAAGCCATACACGTAATGTGATAGCTCAGTCGATGCTCGGCACATTTATGGATGAAGCCAATAGCAAGCAGGCGCAGGCTTTAATCATGGGACCTGAAGTGTTTGCAAAGGGAGACTCAACAGCATTTGAAAGACCTTCCTATATAGAGAGTGGAAAGCTGAATGAACAAGGAAAGGTCTATACAGCTGCTCAGTACTATGCTGCCTCGATGTTAATTATGTTTCTGCTCTATTCGGGATTGATGGCTAGCAATAGTCTTTTGGGAGAAAAAGAAGGAAACACGCTCTATCGATTACAGTCGTTGCCGGTTTCGAATGTGACTATTTTTTCGGGCAAAATTCTAGGTTGCAGCCTTGTGACTTTGATTCAGGCCATCATCATTATTGGTGGATCAAGTCTGTTGTATGGCGTCAATTGGGGAGACCATGTGGGGTTGCTTTTACTAATATGCATTCTAATCACACTGGCTTCTATGACGATAGCTATCATCATAGCGTTGGTTACAAAATCAGCTTCAACGGCCACAGCGGTTATCCAAGCGCTCATTGTTGCGATGACTTTCTTGAGTGGAGGGTTTACTCCGCTTCCGGTCGATTTTATCCGACAGCTTGGTGAGTTTACGGTTAACCACTGGGCGTTACAAGGTATTTTGCACATGATGCTGAATGCGGATATATCAGAGATCCTGACGAGTGTCGGAGCTTTGGCCGCTATATCACTAGGTTTGTTAGCTGGGGCAGTCCTTACTTATCGAAAGGTGGGGTACCATGCATAGTCTTACGATTGCTTGGCAGATGATTAAACGAACATTAGGACGCAGAAAAGGATGGATCTCTTACGTTATCATACCGTGTGCTGTGGTGACAGGTGCCGTGGCACTCCTTGGAAATGATGAGACCACGAGTGTACCTATTGCTTACGTTAACTCCGACGCGGGTCCGGCTGGCAAGCATCTGATAGAGGAATTGAGTCGTACAAAGGAGTACAGTTTGAAGCCGATCCAGTCGGATGAAGAACTTAAAGAGGACATCATTCAGCAAAAAGGGAAGATTGGGATTGTGATCCCAGAAAACTTTAGTGAGCAGCTTCTTGATGGCAATAAGCCGCAAGTGCAAATGGTTGAACTGACCAGCAGTGAAGCATCCTTTATGGTTAAAATGACGGTGAATGGAACGATTGGACGCATGGAGGATACAGCGGCAGTCATCCGCAGCAGTGATGATAAACAGCAAGCGCCAGAGGCTACTCTTGAAAATGTTTTGAAGCAAATGGAGCTACATCAGTTAGAGGTTGTTAGCACGGATATGGGGCTATACGCCAAGCCGGGACTGAACACGGTGACGGGCTTTACCCTGATGTTCATGATGGGACTCATCGCAAGTTCGGTCATGTTGATCGTGGAGGATCGCAAAATGCGAACCATGTCACGCATCTTTACGGCACCTGTTCGCTCGTACCAAATAGCACTTGGGAATTTCCTGGGCAGTTTCATTTTAGGCGCTATACAGGTCATAGTCGTATTATGTATCTCCAGATTTGTGATTGGTTATGATTACGGCATTCCATTCTTTATGCACTTTCTGATTTTGGCAGCATTTATGCTCGTATCGATGGGTATCGCCAGCACCATTGCAGGTATGATCCGTAATCCTCAGAATGCAGGAGTACTCAACTCCTTGCTCATAACACCAACGTGCATGCTCGGAGGCTGCTTCTGGCCACTGTCCATCATGCCCGATATCCTTAAGAAGATTGCGAACTTTGTTCCTCAAAAATGGGCTATTGAAGCAGTAGAAACCGCCGCGAGTGGAGGTACACTGGTGGATATACAGCTGCCGCTGTTGATCCTTGGTCTAATGGCAGTGATCTTGCTTGCGTTGGGCTCTGTAATTCTGCGGCCAAGTGAGAATAGTGTCAATGCCTAGATATCGTGTAATGATGTAGAACAAAAAGGACGGATTCCTGATCATGAGGATCCGTCCTTTTTTATGATAAGATAAGTTATCTGTTCTTTATTTACGCAGTTGTCTTAACACAGTAATTTCAACGCGGCGGTTTTTCTGCCGCCCTTGTACCGTCTCATTATCGGCAGCAGGGCGGGTGTCTGCATAACCCGCATATTGAAAACTGCTGGGGTCTAGCTTGCTTACATCGAGAAAATAACGCAGGACAGACATCGCACGGGCACCTGATAGTTCCCAATTGTCTTTGTACTCAGAGTAGCGACCGACGGGAACGGTGTCGGTATGGCCCTCAATGCTGACCGTCGTATGCAGGTCCCGGAACAGGCTCGCGAGCTTACCTAGCACGGGGTCAGCACCGTCTTTCAGCTCAGCCCTACCAGGGGGAAATAGAAAGCGATCACTAAGTGTGATGGCAATGCCTTGAGGCTCGTCTGAAATAAAAATATCGTTATGAAGTTGATTATCCTGCACATATTGTTTAATTACTTGCATGAAGTCTGCGAGCTCTTCTTCCTGTTTACGGAAAGCCAGTTCCCGATCACTTAATGGCTCGGGGTCTTTCTCACCCGTTGTATCCGTTTGGGGATTCTTATGTTTCTCGGTATCCGCTGTTCCGGTTAAACCTGATCCTTGCTCCAGGATGGAGTCTCCACTTTTGAAAGTGGATTGCAAGGATTCCGTAACGAGCTTATATTTTTCCGTATCGAGCCGACTCATCGCATACATGACAACAAAAAAGATAAGTAACAGCGTGATCAGATCAGCATACGTGATCATCCAGCGATCCTGTTGTTCGCTTCCGCTACTCCGTTTGCGACGTTTTTTTCTAATCGGTTGTCTCATGGGTTGTCCCCCTTGCCTCCGGTTTGCGAGATAAACTGCTATCAGAAGTGTAGGATGCAAGCTTTTTGCGCACGAGAAGCGGGTGTTCACCGTTCTGTACAGCTAGAATTCCTTCAAGGAGCAGCTCCATATTCTGAATTTCTTCTTCGCCACGTGCTTTAATCTTGGATGCAATGGGAAGAAAGATAATATTAGCGCTTGCGACACCATATAGTGTGGCTGTGAAAGCAACGGCAATGGATGGACCGAGCTGCGTCGGCTCTTGCAGACTTCCTAAGACATGGATCAGTCCCATCACGGTACCGATGATTCCCATGGTTGGAGCATATCCACCAGCAGACTCGAATATTTTGGCGTAGTTTTCATGCTTCTGCTCAGTCGCTTCAATTTCAAGCTCTAGGATTTGTTGAACGAGTTCTGCATCGGTACCATCGACGACCATTTGAATGCCTTCCCGTAAGAAAGGATCGGGATGTTCAGAAGAGGATTGTTCTAACGCGAGTACACCGTCTTTACGGGCAATAACGGCCATATGCACGAGATCTTCAATGAGTTCTTGAGGTAGACGGGTACGGCGTCCGAAGGCAACGCGGAGGGCAGTTGGGATTTTCTTAAGTCTGGAGGCTGGGAAGCTTATCATGACAGCGGCAAAAGTACCGCCGAACACGATAAGAGCCGCAGTGCCTTGTAACAGTCCGCTAATATGTCCGCCTTCCCATAGGAAGCCTCCAATTAATGCGATGAGGCCAGCTATTATACCGATAATCGTAGTTAAGTCCATGTTGTTGAACCATCTCCTTCTATATAAGAGTTATATATATATTGTTTGCATACAAAAAACGAAGAGAGTATAATTAAGGGGAACACGCATTCTTATTGTTGGAATGTTCAGGGATCCATTTCCCTTCATATTATTATCGGGAAATTTCGACAGAACCTTTAATATACCTATTCTAGACGATAAGGGTGATATTGGACAAATGAGTGATATAGTTGTCAGTACGAAATCCTTTGAAATTGAGTCGGAATTTCAGCCGCAGGGCGACCAGCCCCGCGCGATAACCGAGTTGGTTGAAGGGATACAAGAAGGTAAGAAGCATCAGACACTGCTTGGTGCTACAGGTACGGGTAAGACATTTACGATTGCACAGACCATCGCTAAGTTAAACCGGCCAACACTGGTCATTGCGCATAACAAGACGCTAGCTGCACAGCTGGCAAGTGAGTTTAAGGAGTTCTTCCCGAACAACTCTGTTGATTATTTCGTAAGTTATTACGATTACTATCAACCAGAAGCTTATATCCCTTCTTCAGACACATATATAGAGAAGGATTCAAGTATTAACGAAGAGATCGATAAACTTCGCCACTCTGCCACGAGCTCATTGTTTGAGCGTCGTGACGTGATTATTGTGGCAAGTGTGTCTTGCATATATGGTTTAGGTTCACCGCAGGAGTATTCAGAGTTGCTACTCTCCTTGCGGGTAGGTATGGAGAAGCCGCGCAATCAGATTTTGTCGCGGCTTGTTGATATTCAGTATCAGCGGAACGACATCAATTTCGTGCGTGGTACGTTCCGCGTGCGTGGCGATGTCATAGAGATATTCCCTGCTTCGAAGGGAGAACATGCCGTACGTGTAGAATTGTTCGGAGATGAGATCGAACGGATCACAGAGATTGATGTTCTGACCGGAGAGCTTGTTGGGGAACGTGAGCATGTTGCGATCTTTCCGGCCTCTCACTTCGTCACCCGGGAGGAGACGATGCGCGTAGCACTCGTCAACATTGAACGGGAACTGGAAGAGCGGCTCGAAGTGCTTCGTGCGGAAGGCAAACTGCTGGAGGCGCAGCGCTTGGAGCAGCGTACACGTTATGATATTGAGATGATGAAGGAAGTTGGTTTCTGCTCCGGTATCGAGAACTATTCTGGACCGCTGACTTTCCGGGAACCAGGAGCTACTCCGTTTACTTTAATGGACTATTTCCCAGACGATATGCTGATTGTCGTGGATGAGTCCCATGTGACGCTGCCACAGATCCGAGCTATGTATAACGGTGACCGTGCTCGTAAAACGGTGCTCGTGGATCACGGCTTCCGTCTGCCTTCTGCGCTGGATAACCGACCACTGAAGTTTGAAGAGTTTGAGGAGAAAGTTAAACAGATTATTTATGTATCGGCTACACCAGGTCCATATGAGCTGGAACACTGCGATACAATGGTGGAACAGATCATCCGTCCAACGGGGCTTCTCGATCCGCTAATTGATGTAAGACCGTCCGAAGGTCAGATTGATGATCTGATTGGTGAGATTCATACCCGGATTGAACGTGATGAACGCGTTCTTGTGACAACCCTGACGAAGAAGATGTCAGAGGATTTGACGGATTATTTGAAGGAGATTGGAATCAAAGTTCGATATTTGCATTCGGATATCAAGACGTTTGAACGGATGCAGATTTTGCGTGATCTTCGGCTGGGTACATTCCATGTACTTATCGGAATCAACTTACTAAGAGAGGGACTGGATCTTCCCGAGGTTTCTCTGGTTGCTATCTTGGATGCCGATAAGGAGGGCTTCCTTCGCTCTGATCGCTCGTTGATTCAGACGATTGGACGTGCGGCGAGGAACTCAGAAGGTCAGGTAATCATGTATGGTGATAAGATTACAGACTCAATGGATCGAGCGATCAAAGAGACTAGTCGTCGCCGTAGTGTGCAAGAAGCTTATAATGAAGAACATGGTATAACACCGCAGACCATTCGCAAGAAAGTGCGTGATGTCATCGAGGCTACGAAGGTGGCTGAGAGTAAAGCGGATTATCTCACAGGCACAGCGGGCAAGATGTCTAAGAAGGATCGTCAGGCTGTGATTGAGCGTCTAGAAGCCGAGATGAAAGAAGCTGCGAAGAATTTGCAGTTCGAACGAGCGGCAGAGCTTCGTGATGCATTACTTGAGCTGAAGGCTGAATAGTGCAGATGTGGATGTACTACAGACGAGTCATTTTGACTCTTGAGAAATATATAGTAAGGCAACGTGAAGCAGTGAGGAGAGGATAACTTTTGGCGATTGAGAATATCGTGATTAAGGGCGCTCGCGCCCATAACTTGAAAAATATCGACGTAACGATCCCGAGGGATAAGTTCGTGGTGCTCACTGGACTAAGTGGTTCCGGGAAATCATCCCTAGCGTTCGATACGATTTATGCGGAAGGACAGCGCCGCTATGTAGAGTCACTGTCCGCTTACGCGCGACAGTTCTTGGGTCAGATGGAGAAGCCTGATGTCGATTCAATTGAAGGATTATCTCCAGCCATTTCTATTGATCAGAAGACGACAAGCCGTAATCCGCGTTCCACCGTGGGAACCGTAACGGAGATTTATGATTACCTAAGGTTGTTGTTTGCTCGCATTGGTCACCCCCACTGTCCGGTGCATGGTATTGAGATTACATCCCAGACCGTTGAACAGATGGTAGACCGCATTATCCAGTACCCGGAGAAGACTCGTTTACAGATTCTTGCGCCAGTGATTACAGGACGTAAGGGGGAGCACAAGAGTTTATTCGCAGATATCGCGAAGCAGGGCTTCGTGCGTGTTCGTGTCGATGGTGAACTGCGTGATCTTTCCGATAATATTGAGCTTGAGAAGAATAAGAAACACACGATCGAAGTCGTCGTGGACCGGATTGTCGTTAAACCGGATATCGAAGCTCGATTGGCGGATTCGATTGAAACGGCGCTTAACTTATCGGGTGGTCAGCTTCTGGTAGACATTATGGGGCAAGAGGAGCTTCGGTTTAGCTCCAACTTTGCATGTCCTGTTTGTGGGTTTAGTATGGAGGAGCTATCTCCGCGGATGTTTTCTTTTAATACGCCGTTCGGAGCTTGTCCAGATTGTGATGGTTTGGGTGTAGAAATGATTGTTGACCCGGACTTGTTAGTCCCGGATACAAGCAAGAGTATTGAGGATGGGGCTTTTCAGGCATGGGCTGGTGGCACATCGAACTACTACCCTCAATTTCTGAAGTCTGTCTGCGAGCACTATGATATTCCAAGGGATGTCCCGGTGAGTGAGCTTAGCTCAGAGCATATGGATAAACTGCTGTACGGTACTGGAAACCAGAAGGTTCATTTTAAATACGAGAATGATTTTGGCCAAAAGAAAGAGGCGTTTGTTACGTTTGAAGGGATTATCCCGAACCTCGAACGCCGCTACCGTGATACTAATTCCGAAGGGATTCGGGAATATATCGAAGGGTACATGAGCTCAAAGCCTTGTGATGTATGTAAGGGACACCGTCTGAAGAAGGAAAGCTTAGCGGTGACAATTAACGGGCAGAACATGGCTTATGCGACCAGTCTATCGATCGGTGAGGCGACTCGTTTCTTCGAAAGTCTGGACCTTACACCGAAAGAGAAACAGATTGCGAATCTGATCTTGAAAGAGATCAACAGCCGTTTAGGTTTCTTGGTTAATGTCGGTCTCGATTATTTAACACTAAGCCGCTCGGCAGGTACTTTGTCCGGCGGGGAAGCCCAGCGTATTCGACTTGCAACCCAGATTGGCTCAAGCTTGATGGGTGTTCTCTACATTTTGGACGAGCCGAGTATTGGGCTTCATCAACGGGATAACGACCGCTTGATCTCTACACTTGAGCATATGCGTGACCTCGGGAATACGCTGATCGTTGTAGAACATGATGAAGATACGATGATGGCTGCGGACTATATTATTGATATTGGTCCAGGTGCTGGTATCCATGGTGGGCAGATTATTGCCCAAGGTACGCCGAAGGAGATTATGGAGGATGAGAACTCTCTGACCGGGCAGTACCTGAGTGGACGTAAGTTCATTCCGGTGAATAGTACACGCCGCAAGACGGATGATCGCTGGTTAGAAATCCGGGGAGCCAAGGAGAATAATCTTAAGAATATCAATGTCAAAATTCCAATCGGTGTCTTTACGGCAGTTACCGGCGTGTCTGGTTCTGGTAAATCCACACTTGTGAATGAGATTCTGTATAAGACGCTTGCGCGTGACCTAAACAGAGCTCGGGTTCGTCCTGGGCAATATAAGGAAATGCGTGGCCTGGAGCATATCGAGAAGGTTATCGATATCGACCAATCCCCAATCGGACGAACACCACGCTCGAACCCAGCGACCTATACGGGAGTGTTTGATGATATTCGCGACATTTTCTCTCAGACAAATGAAGCGAAGATTCGCGGCTATAAGAAAGGCCGCTTCAGCTTTAACGTTAAGGGTGGACGCTGTGAGGCGTGCCGTGGTGACGGAATCATCAAGATTGAGATGCACTTCTTACCAGACATTTACGTACCATGTGAGGTATGTAAGGGTAAGCGATACAATCGTGAGACATTAGAAGTGAAGTATAAAGGGAAGAATATTTCCGATGTGTTGGAGATGACAGTTGAAGATGCAACGGAATTCTTCGTTAATATCCCTAAGATTCATCGGAAGATGCAGACGCTTATGGATGTAGGGCTTGGGTACATCAAGTTAGGACAACCTGCAACGACACTATCGGGTGGGGAAGCCCAGCGTGTGAAGCTTGCTTCCGAGTTGTATCGTCGTAGTACGGGCAAGACGATGTACATTCTCGATGAACCGACCACGGGCTTGCATGTCGATGATATTGATCGTTTGCTTGTTGTACTCCATCGATTGGTGGACTCTGGTGAATCGGTGCTTGTCATCGAGCATAATCTCGATGTGATTAAGACAGCCGATTATCTGATCGATCTTGGACCGGAAGGCGGCAGCGGCGGGGGTACCATCATTGCTACCGGTACGCCTGAGCAGATCGTGAAAGTACCTGAATCCTACACCGGTAAATATCTGAAGCCAATTCTAGAACGTGATACGAAACGGACTGAGGATTGGAATAAAGAGAATATGGTTAAAGAAGAAACAACAGTGAAATAAGTGAAATGTTTATAATAGAGAGCGGACCCATGGAACAAGTGATGTTGTGTGACGGGTAATCATCTAACTTGACGGGAGCTCTTCAAGAATGAACAAAAGCGAAGTCCTTGGATCACAAGGCTTCGCTTTTTTTGTGTTGTAAATCGAAATGGTGGAGAAAATCTTTGAAAAACACGAATGATTATAGAAGAAAACACGGGGTCAAGGAAGGAAGTCATGAAGCAAGTGATAAAAATGGCTAAAAATGAGAAAAAATTATGACTTTTTTACCTTTTTTGGAATGAAGGGCTTGCATCCGAGCGTGGGCGCGGATAACATAGAGGAAGATATGTGAAAATGCCCGAGAAACCACGAGGAGGTACGTCCCAATGTTCCTTGCAGCAGCTGCGGAAGCCGGTTCAAATTTTAAGACATTTGATATTTTCATGATTTTGTTTACGATTTTGATTTTTATCGGAGTAGTTCGGTTGCTAACTGCCCGCCAGAAAAATAAATTTGCGATTGCTTTTGGCATTGTTAGTCTGCTAGTTTTCTTGTACTCGGACTATGCGATGATTACCAATTGGTTCAGTACCAATTAGGAAATGTAGAAGTTACATAAGAGGGTGTCCTGCTGTTAACACAGTGTGGACGCCTTTTTTTTTGTCGAAAGACAGTAGTTGCATAATTACAGATGTATAAAAAGTTAAATTAGGACTTCCAGCAATTGTATGGGTTTTAGTCGTATGGTACATTGAGGAGTACACGTAGCCGTGTGGCTAACGTTCGGGAGAGGAACGGGTGAAGAGATGAATAGTTCTGAGAAGATAAAAATGGTAGGAACGCTGCTAAGTGTTTCACTTTTGGTCGGTACGGGGATGTCCTCGATATCGATTAAAGAGGTAGAAGCGCAGTCCGCCAGAAGTAGTACAAGCAGTGCCCCTACATACACACAGGATCCAGTTCCACAGGTGATTAAGAACTTGTCTCCGTCGGTTGTTGGGATTATAGGAAAGACAACCTCGGGAAGCTCCCAAAGTAGCGAAGATCGTTATAATCTGGCACACGGAACAGGCGTTATCCTGAAATCCGATGGCTGGATTGTTACGAATGCTCATGTGGTGAACGAGCTTACAGGTATTACGGTAGTTACTGCGGACGGTAAAACATACAAAGTTACTAAGGTGCTTAGTGATAGCATCAGTGATATAGCATTAATAAAAATCAATGCCAAATCTCTAAAGCCTGCTCGATTTGCTGATAGTAGCAAGGTCGCTCAAGTTGGTGAGAAGGTTGTTGCGATTGGTACACCCATTTCATTCTCGCTTCGTAATTCGGCTTCCGTTGGTGTCGTAAGTGGACTAGATCGAAGTGTGGATGGTGCCTATCGTTTGCTACAGACCGATACAGCGATTAACCCAGGGAATAGCGGTGGGCCCCTTGTGAATATGAAGGGTGAGGTTATCGGGATAAATACGATGAAATTTTCTGCAGTTGGGATTGAGAATATGGGGTTCTCCATTCCTACAGAAACCGTTCAATATGTCATTGGTCATTTACTTAAATATGGAGAAGTGAAGCGTGCAGCTTTGGGGCTCGAACTGGAGGAAAGCTGGTCAGCCATCGTAGGACTCCCAAGTGATGACCCACTTACGGTTACGAAAGTTATATCTAGCCAAGCGAAAAAAGCTAGAATCAAGGAAGATGATGTAATCTACGCCATCAATGGTAAGCGGGTGTACTCGAACGTGGATATTAATGAAATGCTAAAGAGCTTTATGCCAGGCTCCAAGGTCAATGTATTAATGCAGAGTGACGGAGATATTGTGAACCGCAGACTTACACTTAGTAGTGGAGCCGAGTATGATGCCGTCGCAGCTTCTGAGCCAGAAGGAGAGGAACTGTAATGAAGAAGGAAGAACGGACAGTTCATACAAAGATATGGCGTGCATCTACTGGACTACTGACTGCTGTTGTATTAAGCGCCTCATTGGCATTGCCAGTATGGGGAGACTCGGTGGAGAAGCGAGTTCTTACAGTGAAGCAAGGTAGCAGTACGGCGGTAGTGAATGGGAATTCTTATACCATTGCCAAGCCGTTGATCAAGCAAGGTACCTTGATGGTTCCTGTTGGTGTGTTCAAAAAAGCATTTGGCACCGTGATTAAGTTGGAGGGCAACAGCCGTATTCGTGTTCTCCAAGGACCACATGCTGTAGTCATGTCAATTGGCAGTACGACAGCTTGGGTTGACGGGAAAAAGATTGTTCTACCGATAGAGCCCCAGATGGTTGCCGGAACGCTGATGGTTCCGCTGCGCTCCGTAGCAGAGGGGATCGGTGCTAAAGTGACTAAGGACAAGAGTGGTAAGCTTAGCATCAGCCTAGGGGTAACGGATAAAGATGAGCCACAGACGAACACAAGTATAGATGGCACGGCAGGTAAGACACGTATTGGTAACAGTTATTACGAATGGAGTATGAACTACCCTTCAGGCATGGTGATCGGGGGCGGGGCAGATGATGAGAGTGTATCGGTATTCGCGGATGCGACCGGACGTTACTATTTGGAGGTTCATGCGACGGAGCAGCAGGTAAAGCTCGATACAGAGGATCTTCTGCTGAAGCTTGAAAAAGAGGCTCACAGCTCCGGTGATGTTGTATTAGACCGTGAAACTGTGACACAGGTACCTGTACCTTATGCGCGAATTATTTCTAAGGATTCTGAGGGGTTACTATGGGAAGTTCGGGCCTACTATGCGAACGATAAGGTGTATGGCATTTATTTTGCCGATGGAGATGCTTCTCATTATAAAGACCTTGATAAATACGCTGGGCTACTCAATTCCTTTAAACCATCATTTAACGCAGGGGATAAGACACTAAAGGATCTTTCTTCGATTGAAAATGGACTCCGCAGTGTTATGAATTTGGATTACGGGATTATGGCAAGTGTGCCCGCTCATTGGTCAGTGAACGACCAAGACATGTTCTACGGTGACGAGGAAGACGGTTACCTAGCTATCAGAGTCACCACTGCGCCGGAGGGGACGAAGGGAACGCTCAGCGGTTGGGCTGATCAGATGAAGAGCTATCTTGGTGAGGTTTTTATTCCAGAGTCCTATGAGATTGTTGGAACCAATCCTGTGGAAATCTCAGGTGAGAAGGGTCTCATTCAAGAGGTTCGATACAATTATGGCGATGGATGGGCAACGGAATATGAAGTCATGGTTCAAAAGAATGGCTACAGGTACTATTTAGAATATGTCGTGCCAGAAGGAAAAGAAGAGACCGCCAAGGCATGGAAGAATGTGCTGGAGTCAGTAGATATCGACTACGAAGCTGTTCCGGCTAACTTTGGTCGAATCGCTGAAGAAGAGTATTTAATAGACAAGTCAAAGGTAGCGACAAGAAGTTCAAGTGCTTATCGTTATCAGATTACAGTTCCTCGATATTGGACGGCAATCAGTGATCGTTTTGAATCATACCGAGTGGAGTATAGCTTCATTGGAGGCAACTTTGAAATAACAGCGGACAAGGATCTCGAGGCGGAAGAGTTGGTTAGTGGACTGAAGGACTATTATAAAGAAGCATCTAAAGGTAAGAACAAAGTGAAACTTCTGAGTACAGAGAACATTACATTTGCTGGTGTTCCTGCTGTATCTTTCAAAGCGCACCACGAGAAGAATGGGATCGGATATACTGCGAGACAGATTGTTTTTGAGAACGGCGGGGTGACATACACGCTATCAACTGTAATAAATGATGCGAACGCGACCGAAGCTCAAATAGAGGCAATTGAGGAGACATTGAAATCGTTTGAATTGGTCAAATAGAGAAATGCTATAATAAGATGTTATAATAGAAGTCAGGCCATTTAAATTGGATAGTATCTATAGATAAAGAGCCAACAGTTAACGACTGCTTGGCTCTTTGTATCTTCATCCATATGCGTTAGTTTGAGATTACACTTTATTTTCTTGAGAGGAAGAAGAGATACCTGTATGAGAGAGACTTTAAAAGATATGTTCTCAACGTCGTTTGTACGTTCGGTTGCCGATAAAATGAAAGAGAAATACTCCGATTTCGATAAGGAACGGTTCCAATCACTCGTCTATGATGAGATGTGGGAATCGGAGGAATTTAAGCAGCGTATACGGCATTTAGCCCGTGCGCTCACCGAAACATTGCCGCCTTCCTATGAAGAAGCATTGAGGATTTTGTATGAGGTGGCTCCGGAGTGTAAGGGTATTGAGTATTTGTTTATCCCTGACTTCGTTGAAATGAATGGGATGGAGGATTTTGAGCAATCAATGCAGGCACTGGAAGTGTTTACAATTTACTCGAGTGCAGAGTTTGCGGTTCGGCCGTTTATCATACAGCATCAGGATCGCATGATGGCACAAATGATAGATTGGGCTAAAAGCGATAGTGAGCATGTGCGCAGGCTTGCAAGTGAAGGAAGTCGTCCACGTCTTCCTTGGGGACAGCAGCTACCAGAGCTGATTCGAGATCCTGCTCCTGCACTACCTATTCTTACATTATTGAAGGAAGACCCATCCCTGTATGTGCGAAAGAGTGTGGCGAACCATCTGAACGACATTTCGAAGGACCATCCAGAACTGGTCTTGGAGCTGGCAGGCAAGTGGTATGGTAATCACCCGCATACGGATTGGATTGTAAGGCATGGTCTGCGTACGCTATTAAGACAGGGAGATATAAGAGCGCTTGCTGTGTTTGGCTATGAGGACCTTGAGGAGAACATCGTAGAGGTGATCGGACTTCAAGTAGAATCAGAGGTCATTTCAGTGGGCGAGGATTTGGTGTTTTCCTTTACATTACTGAATGGGACCGATCAACAGCGCTCGTTGCGCATTGATTATGAGATTGGATATATGAAGGCGAATGGGAAGCGAGCACCTAAGCGATATAAGTGTTCTGACAAACCCTATGCTCCTGGAAGACATCATGTGAAGAAAAAACAATCTTTCAAAGTGATTTCCACACGCCGTTTCTATCCTGGCGAACATACTCTCGATATATTGGTGAATGGGAAGCGTATGGCATCTGTATCGTTTGAATTAAAAGCATAGTGGCAAGTGATTGAGGAGGCAGTGTCCCCAATTAGATTAATACTATTTAAGATGCGTAACACATCCGTATGCTCCTAAGCCAGCTGGTCGTAATATTTGTTTTGCGGACTCGGGGGATGTTATTTGGAACGAATGAGTCGTTATGAACATGTTCGTGGCCTGAGAGGCCGTTATTTGTAAATATGAACGGGGAAAAGACTTGTTTTGCAAAAATAGCGGATTCTCAGTCCGCAACAACATGAAATATTGGTGGATTACAGCAAATAACGGATTGCGAGTCCGTTTAAAGTGCTTGTTGAAACGATTCTCGTCTACGAATTTAGCAATTCGTAGAAAAGCTTGGCTTATGCTTCCGTAGTAAGCTTTCCATACGAATTTAGCAATTCGTAGAAAAGCTTTTAGTATAACCCCACTTTTGGTACACTGGATAAGTTGTAGAATTAGAGTTGTAATAACGGGTATGATGGAATTATAGATTATCTATTATTGATGTTGGATATGAGGCTTTTCTTGAATGTGATGAAATTATATAGTAACTGGTCATGTGCCGGTTTGGGAGGATATAGATGGATACAAAAGTTTTACGAAGAGAAGACGTAGAGCTGCTAGCGCCTGCGGGTGATTGGGATTGCATGCGGGCTGCTGTTGCGAATGGGGCGGATGCAATCTTTTTCGGGGTTGAGAAATTTAATGCGCGTGCTCGTGCGAACAACTTCCGTATGGATGAGCTGCCAGAGATTATGGCTTTCTTGCACAGCTATGGCGTAAAGGGATTTCTCACATTTAATATTCTAGTGTTCGAGAATGAACTTGAGGATGCGAAGGAACTGATTGATGCTTGTGTTGACGCAGGGGTCGATGCAGTAATTGTACAGGATCTCGGCTTGGTGAAGATGATCCGCGAGATTTCGCCGGACTTTCCGATCCACGGTTCGACACAGATGACCATTACTTCACCAGAAGCAGTGGAGTTTACGAAACCTTTTGATATGGAGCGGGTTGTGCTTGGTCGTGAGAACAATCTGAAGCAGATTCAGAAAATCGGTGCTCAGGCGAAGCTGCCTATGGAAGTGTTCGTACACGGAGCTTTGTGTGTGTCTTATTCTGGACAGTGTCTGACCTCCGAAATGTGGGGCGGTCGCTCCGCGAACCGTGGAGAATGCGCCCAAGCCTGCCGTCTTCCATATGATCTTATGGTCGATGGCGAACAGAAGCCCATGGGCGATGTGGCATATCTATTGTCTCCAAAAGATTTGGCGGCAATTGACCTGATGCCTGAGCTAATTGAAGCAGGTGTAACTTCCTTCAAAATTGAAGGTCGCCTGAAGACTCCAGAATATGTGGCGAATGTAGTCAGCAAATATCGTAAGGTGATTGACCGGTATTTTGACGGGGATGAGTCGAAACCGAGTAAGGAAGAAGTACGTGAGTTGCAGCAGAGTTTCTCCCGTGGCTTTACTCATGGTTTCTTGGATGGAACGAATAATAAAAAGCTCGTGGAAGGTACATTTCCGAAAAGCCGTGGAGTATACTTGGGCCGTGTTGAGCAGATTCTTCGTGATGGTGTGGTATGTAAGCTGGAAGCACCACTGAAGCGTGGCGACGGCATTGTGTTTGATGCTGGGGACCCAACGAAGAAGGAAGAAGGCGGGCGTGTCTACGATGTACGTCGTAAAGGCGTGAAGCTTGAAGGTGAAGCTGAAGAAGGCTGGATTATCGACATCGTACCAGGCCGTAGTGATGTAGATCTGCGTAAGCTGCATGTAGGGGACCGGATTTGGAAGACAAACGACCCGGCACTGGACAAACGTCTGCGTCAGACGTTTGAGACAGACAAACCGTACCGGGTATTCCCGGTACATGTGCGTGTCAGCGGTCGTCCTGGACAACCGCTGTCAACGTGGTGGACCGATGTGCAGAAAGGCACGACGGTCCAAGTGGATTCTGAGATGGAACTAGAGATTGCCCAGAAGCGGCCGATGAACCGAGAGCTTCTCGAGGAGCAATTCGGCCGTCTGGGCGGAACCGTGTTCCAGCTAGAGCAATTAGACGTCGAGTTATACGGTGACGTCATTGTTCCTATGCGCGAGCTGAACAGTATCCGCCGCCGTGCGGTGGAACTGCTCGCAGGCGAGCGTCCGAAGCCGCCCGTATATGTGAAGCGGGCGGTGTCGGTCTATGGCGATGCGGCGAAGCCAGCAACGCCAGTGGCGCGCGGTGAAGCGAAGCTTACCGCGCTGTGCCGCAGCCTGCCGCAGGTACAGGCTGCTCTCGAAGCCGGCGTAGAGATGATATACGCCGACTTCGAGTTTATCAAGCAGTTCCCGGCAGCGGTGGAAGCCGTCCATGCTGCTGGCAAGCAGATTGCGCTGGCTACGCCGCGCATTCATATGCCAGGCGAGAACGGCTACCATAACAACATCTTGCGCTTACAGCCAGATGCTGTGCTGGTGCGCAACACCGGGGCGCTGTATTTCTATCTGCGCCACCGGATGGAGAACCCGGATCAGAAGCATCCGAAGTTGATCGGTGACTTTTCACTGAATATTGCGAACCATAAAGCCGTAGATTTATTCCTTGAAGCTGGCTGCGATGCAGTTACACCGTCGTATGACCTGAACATTCAACAGATGGTTGACCTGCTGGGCAAGGCTGACACGTCCAGAATGGAAGTCGTTATCCATCAACATCTACCGATGTTCCATACGGAGCACTGTGTGTATTGTACGTTCCTAAGTGAAGGAACTGACTTTACGAACTGTGGTCGTCCTTGTGAAGAACACCGCGTATCCCTTCAGGACCGGATTGGCATGTCTCACCCGGTACGTGTAGATGAGGGCTGTCGTAACACGGTGTATAACGCTATTGAACAGTCTGGTGCAGAATACTTGGCTAATTTCATGGAACTTGGAGTATCAAGTTACCGTGTGGAATTCCTAGAAGAATCGCCAGAGCAAGTACATGAGGTTATTGATCTTTACAACCGCGCTCTCCGTGGTGAGATTAGTGGAACACAGGTGTGGAAGAAGCTAAAAGCAACGAACCAGCTTGGCGTAACGCGTGGACAGCTAGTGAAGTAAGAAGTTAGATTACGTAACTTATGAATATATAGAAGAGCACGAGAGGCGCGGTAACAAGCCTCATCGTGCTCTTTTTACGTGGATTTAGAACAAATGAAATGATTAATCTTCTTTAGCGGATGCGGAACCTACTTCTGCACTTTTGTCTATCTCCAGAGCATAAGCGATGCATCGCTCGACAAACTCTAGCACATCCTCCGTAATTGGATACAACCCAGACTCCTCAGCCGGCTGTTTCCGTACCTCCCAGAACTTGTTCATAAGCTCTTCATCTCCGCCAAAGGTTTCGTTCGATACCTCAATGAGCTCGGATGCAATCTGATAGCCTTCCTCGGACTCAGGCTCAATGGAATATTCAATGCACCATTCGATCCGTCTGAGCAATGAGATGTACTGTTGTGTAGTTCGGTCACTGTTCCCTAGATTGGGGAGCGCTTGCTTTAAGAACTGACGTTCATCCTCTTCAAAATAGTCCATCCATTTCTTAGAGCTAGTCTTCCCGGTCTGGACGAGAGAGGATACCTTCTCCCAAGAAAGGGATCCATCTAGATCAATCATATTGATTAGGGAGGTTGTGTTGTTGATGCTGGTCTGAAGGGAGGACAACTGTTCTTGCAGATGGTTGTGATGTGCGATCAGAATATGCCGTAATGACAGCTTCTCCAGCAGATTCTGAATATCCTCAAGTGGTAGCGAAAGAGATTTGAGGAGAATGATTTTTTCAAGGGTAAACAAATCTTCCTCTGCATAGTAACGCCGGCCATTGTCATCTTTATAGCTAGGCGTAAGAAGTCCGATCTGATCATAATAGCGAAGTGTGCGGACTGATACATTACTCTGTTTGGATACTTGCCCTGTTGTCCATCGGTTCATGCGAATCCTCCTGAAAAATAATGCTTGAAGGTGACGCTCCGTCACCTAATATACTGGAATTATATCACAGGAGATAAAGGGGTGTGCAGAATGAACAGCAATGTGGAGAATTGGAAGCAACAAGACCCATGGACTTGGAAAGAGTGTGCGGCGCTTTTGTTACTCGAATTCGGATTCGTCATCGGATGTATTAAGTTTGTAGTAAAGCCTATGTACAGAGACTGGCTTGGAGATGAGTTATACGCGGGAACCTTGATCGGAGTGACGATCGCAATCGTACTGTTGACAGGTTTGTATTTGATTGCAATTCGACCAAAACGTCTCTCTTGGGATGAGGTAGGAGTAAGAACTTTTGCTGCAAAAGATTGGGGACGCATCTTCGTCTGGACGTTTGTATTGATTATTGGAAGTGTACTGGTCATGGAGCTTACCAATCTCCTAGGAAATACATATGAGAACAGCAAAACAGAAGCAATGCAGAATCATGTAACTTTCTTTACCGTATTTATTGCTTTCGTATCTGCGGCAATCATCTCACCGCTCTATGAAGAAATCTTCTACCGTGGTTTCCTATACCGCTGGCTACGTACACGTCTCTCAATGCGCTGGGCAATCCTACTAAGCTCACTAATTTTTACGCTTGCTCATATTCCAACATACAATGCGATGCCGGCAAACTTTTTGGGTGGGGTCGTTTTTGCATGGGCGTATGAACGGACGAATTCGATATGGCCGGCGGTTATTGTTCATGGGCTGATGAATGGGATTGCGGTGGTGTTGACATCGTTTGGATAGGATAGGCTAGGAAAAAGGCCTAAAATACTGGTATAATTATCTAAAAAAGTGGACGTGGATGTTCCTTTGTTCGCTTTGGAAGGAGTCCATTATGGAGATCCGTAAAGCCATCATTCCAGCAGCAGGGCTTGGAACTCGTTTCCTACCAGCAACGAAAGCCATGCCTAAAGAGATGCTTCCTATTGTAAATAAGCCGACGATTCAATTTATTATTGAAGAAGCTGTAGCTTCAGGAATTGAAGATATTATCATTGTCACCGGTAAGGGAAAACGAGCCATCGAAGACCATTTTGACTCTTCATTTGAACTGGAGCATAACCTTGCTTCCCAAGGAAAGTGGGGGTTACTTGAAGAGGTGCGTCGTCCATCCAATATGGCAGACATTCATTATATTAGGCAAAAAGAGCCCAAAGGTCTCGGACATGCCATTTGGTGTGCTCGTAAGTTTATTGGAGATGAACCCTTCGCTGTTTTGCTCGGAGATGACATCGTTGAGTCTGAAACGCCATGCTTAAAGCAAATGATGCATGTTTATGATCTATATCAACGGGCCATTGTTGGTGTTCAGCCTGTGCCATGGGATGAAGTAGGTCGTTATGGCATTGCAGCAGGCCATGAAATAACGGACCGAATCTATGAGACAACTAGCTTGGTAGAGAAACCAACGAGAGACCAAGCTCCTTCTAATCTAGCAATCATGGGGCGATATATTTTGCCATCCGATATTTTTGAAATTTTGGAGACACAGGCATCGGGAAAGAACGGAGAAATTCAGCTCACGGATGCTCTAGCTACGCTTTCACGAAGAGATCCAATATTAGCCTATCATTTTGAAGGTAAGCGCCACGATGTAGGAGAGAAGCTCGGATTTATCGAGACAAGTATTCATTATGCACTGCAGCATAATGAATTGAGACCGGAACTTTTGAAGTACATGCGTGAAGTACTTAAACAAGAAGATCAATAATAAATTGATACAGGGAGTTAGACAAACAGTAGGGCAGTTCAAGTAGATATTAATCTACCTGGGCTGCCCTTTGCTGTGTTAATCATACTTCTTTTATGAAGTAAGGTGTTCCAGTCTGAATTTTGGGACTGGCTTGAGTGTCATCGGACATGACTAATCACCATATGATGCAGAAGAGAACTGATGCTTACGTCATGTGTTTACAATATGTTCGAGTTTTGGAAGGAGAACGATTATGAAAGCCATCATCCTAGCGGGAGGAACGGGCTCCAGACTCTACCCCTTAACGAAGGTAACCAATAAACATCTACTTCCGGTTGGGAAATATCCTATGATATTTCATTCGATTAAGAAATTAAAACAAGCTGGTCTTCTTGATATCCTTATTATTACAGGTAAAGAACATATGGGTGATGTTGTTAATCTACTTGGGAGTGGCAGGGAAATCGGTGTTTCATTTACTTATAAAGTTCAGGATGAAGCTGGTGGGATCGCTCAAGCACTTGGCTTAGCCCAACAATTTGTCGGAGAGGATCAAGTGGTTGTTATTCTAGGGGACAATGTATTCCTCGATGATATTACGCCTTACGTCAACCAGTTTCAAAATCAAACGTCAGGTGCCAAGATCCTTATTCAGCAGGTGCATGATGCATCAAGATTCGGTGTTCCAGAAATTAAAGGTGACCGAGTGATCTCGATCGAAGAGAAGCCAGCCGTGCCCAAGAGTAATTTTGCTGTAACAGGTATTTATATGTATGACTCACGTGTGTTTGATATCATCCAGAATTTAAAACCATCTACTCGCGGTGAATTAGAAATAACCGATGTCAATAATGCGTATATTGAGCGAGGAGAACTCACGTTTAATGTTTTACAGGGCTGGTGGACGCACGCAGGAACACACACTTCACTCGCGCGCGCTAATGAATTAGCGGAACATATTTTGCTTGGCGATGAGTTTGGTCATCTTAAGATGTAATAAGCGAAGGAGTAAATAACAAAACAGCTGGGTAGCTCAAGTAGAATCAATCTACTGAGCAGCCCAGCTGCTTTTGCTAGAATTGTAGTTCAGCTAACTGCTGAACTTGTTGCTTAGCATTTGGATCAATCTGCATTAGTCTATCTAATAATGCTTGATCGCTCTGCCCTTGCTTTTGGAGGGAAGCGAGATACCACTGTGCGATGTCCTGGTTGGTTGTCTGAGACAGATCTTCTTGTAGACCCATTTTCAGTGTATTTGCGGCCTGATCTGGCTGATTTGTCATGAAATACATTTTGCCCGTATTAAGAATCATTTCCGGGGTGTTTTCAAATGCGCGGCCTTGCAACTGTCCTTCAGGCAACGTGGCGAGATGCTTAATTCCTGCTTGTACTTTCTCAAAAGCCTCTGTTCCACGTTTAAAGTACTTATCTTTCACAGCAGTTTCACCAGTACCCAGTGCTTGATAGCCGATATCAAAGGCTTGGTTAATAATACTTTCATACCATTCAATATCCCATTTGAATTTATAGGCGTTAGTCACAAGCAGATCGAAAGCTTTATCCTTCTCATTCCGTAGCTCATGCCCTTGAATTAAACGTTTGATCATGAATTTGTTGTATGGTTCATCTTTCAAGGCTTTATTTAGAAGACCAACCGACAAATTGTAAAAACCCTCATCCTGTGTCTGTTTATAAACTGAGTGATACAGAGAGGACAGGAGAAGCACAGAGTCCGGATGGCTTGGACGAATACCCAAGTCTTTATCCAGTGGTTTCTTAATCTCTTCAAAGGATTGACTAGTCTGGGCCACCTTTCGGGCTTCCAGTGCGGAGTCACTTGCCTGAACATATCGAATTGATGTAATCAGAACAAGGATTCCGCCAATCCCTACGACTGCACTGTATACGGTTTTGGCGGTGCTCTTTTTCAGCTTCCATTTCGTTAGAGGCTTGTTGTCCATTACAGCAGCCATACCACCGAGCCCAAGGAATACGAGAATTCCCATGAATACATAACTCATATTAAAGTCTAGAATACTGTGCATCAATATAGATAACACAATAATTACATACAAGAAGTGAGTGTTGCGGCCTTCTTCATCAGCTTTCATGTAACCTCGAATATATTTGTAGAATATAAACAAGATAAACGACATGAATATCAAGAATCCGACAATTCCAACCTCGATCAAATATTGCAAAAAGAAGTTATGAGCCTGACGACTCGTATACGGGTTGTTTTGGTACTGCTCGTAAAGCGAAGCCCAAGCTCCTCCGCCTGCGCCGATTATTGGATAATCGGCAACCACTTTCATTGCATCTTTATAAAAAGTGAATCGCTCAAGGACACTGTGTTGATTAAAGTTGATGTTGTCCAAACGGGTAGCAATATTTTGTGGCAGAATGTTTTTTATACTTGTTCCGATGAACAGGAGAATCAGTAATCCGCCGATCACAACGGACCCTACTGGAATCCAGAGATTAGAGCTTTTTCTGGAAGACCACTTGTTCAGTCCACTTTCTAACATTGGAGCGATAAATCTTTGAATGACCCATCCTAGTAATCCTACTACAGCAGATACACCAAGTAGGATTCCCCAGCCCTTAAGGGCGCCACTGCTGCTAAACTTTTCATTTAGTTGAAGTCCTAGCTCTGTAACAGGTTTGGAGATAAGAAGCGACGCTACACCTGAGATAGCACAATAAATAATCCATAGAATTTGCTTTGCTGGCTTAAGGAACATCAGTAAGAGAACGAATACAACCGGTAGCATTACAAGTCCGCCACGTGAGAGTGTTAGCAGTAAAGATACAATGATCGGAACCAGCATGAAGCTGTGGAATACCTGGCTGTACCACTTACGTGATGTAGTGATGAAAAATATAGCCGCGAACAAAAATGCCATCAGAAATGCGGCGTATGTATTAGCGTACTGAAAGACGGAAGTTAGACGTAGTCCGTTAGAGTCAACCATGACAGCATTCGTATAGATCCCGTTCATAACGGTGTTTGAGAACCATTTTGCAATAGTGCCGGCGGTCTTTCCTTGTCCGAACCAATGAAGTAATCCGAACCCTACGATTAAATAGGATATTGTCATTATCGTTGTTTGGATTAATTTATTACCCATTTTGTCACGGAGTAGATACAACCCGATGATGAACATTATGGCATAAATAGACTGAATGATGACCATGTTCATAGCGAGATAGTGAGAAGCAGCACTGAATAACGAAATAACATAAGTTAATGGGAGAAGAAGCACGCCTACCATTAGCCAATCCCGCTGATCCTCCAATTGAATGGTTTTATAGTACTGGACGATCCATACGAAAAGTAGAATACAAGAGAGAGTAGCAGCCCAAAAGATAGGTTTCTCAAACTCTAGCATTTGACCATTAAATAGTGCTGTCTGGAACGGGGTCCAGGATAAAAACAAAATAAGACCGATTAATAATACCCAAATAAATCCTGACGATTTTTCGACTTTCCTCGACCTTTTGGCATGTTTACCGTATACTGGATTAGACAAAGTTTCCAATTCTCCTTATGCTAAGATATGACATTATTTTAGCATAAGCTGAGAGAAGGAACTATAGTTAACATTCTCTGAAGCAATGATAAAGAATAACTATGGATTGGATTACACGGCGATAGTATTGTGAATTTTTACTTGTTGTTTAAAATGCCACTGTTTTTCTTTGTTGCAGGTGCTAGTAATGGAATGAGTATGAAAAAGGTGGTTTAGCTTTTTATTAATCAAGGTCTAAAAGGATACTCTTTCCTTACTGGGTGTATGCCTTCTTGTGACAACCATTACCCATTCAACAGTCACCTTCTTGAGCAGAATAATGAAACAATTTTGGATAAATGTGTATCATTTATTTGCTTTTTATTTTACTTGGACTTCTAGATTTGACGCCTATTCTAATCTACTTTTTTAAAGAACCACCCCTGACTATTGAATTTCAATTTTTTGTGCTTTTTAAATCAAGTGAAGATGGATTGGCAAATTAGTTACTATTTCCATAATTTCGTCTTTAATAGTTGCTGCCCCTTTTAGGCTTGAATTATGAGCAAGTAGTTGATAACCATTGATTTTTACTTATAGGATACTTATTACTCTAGGTGCATGAATAATCGCATACATATTTTTATTTATTTCAATGGATGTATTTGTTCGGGTAACCATTTGGTTATTTATATATTTCGTACTGGCAACCATTATTGTATACCATTAGCAAATGCTTGGGAGGAATGCAAATGGACTGCTTCCTTTAGAAGGGTACTTTCGAAGATTTTTAGCGGAGGGTTCATCAATGAATAAAACTAACCAATTTTATTATTTTATAATAGATGTTTTTAAAATTTTTTTTAATGTAAACAAGAGAAAGCTTGCCTTTCGAAAAGCATACACGATATTCAAGGAATTCGGTTGGAAAGGGTTTGTAAAAGCAATAAAAAATAAGGCATCTAAACGTCAGCTTCTAGATGGTGTTGTTGCAAAAGAAGGGGAAGAGATGGAGGAACTGCCCTACCGTGGATCTGTGTTCATCCCGGGGGACAACACTGGTCGTAAGCTCTTCCGGCAGCAACAGGAGGAGTGTTCAGAAGCGATTTTGGGACAAATGACCGAGGAACTGGAAAAAAACATTTACTTCAGCATCGTATTGCTTCTAGGGCGTGCCGAGATAAACATGTTGAAGAGGAGTATAAAATCCATTCATTCGCAATTCTATAGTCGGTGGGAACTCTTGGCAGTTGATATGGGAGCCAAGGACAGGCGGGGGGTGAACCTCTTGGGTGGAGAAGTAGAAAAAGACTCTCGAATTCATCTGCTGGAGCTAAGCGGGCAGAAAATAGAAGAAGCGGAGGCATACAACCTTGCACTGAGTAAAGCATCGGGTGATTATGTGATTTTTATGCATCCTGGTGATCAATTAACACCCGACGCCCTGTATTGGGCAGCAAAAAGTTTGGAGGACGGAGAGAACATTGACTTGCTCTTCTCGGATGAATGTCATGTTGATGAGAGAGACAACTATTTTAATTTCTTTTTTAAACCAGCTTGGTCTCCACTGTTGATGATTAGATCTTCATACCCTGGGAATCTTTGTGTGTTTAGGAAAGCGGCTTTAGAGGAGTGTGGAGAATTTGACAAAGGATTTGATAATTGCGCACTTTATGAAATGACATTACGGCTCTCTAATTGCGGAGGGAAAGTTCGGCACATTGAACGGATCTTATATTTAACATATGCAATGGAAAAGACAGAAAAAGTACGCCAACGGGAGAAATCTAATCGGGTAAAGGCTTTGTTCCAATACATGTGGCGTATGAATTATACAGCTTCCGTCTATGAGCGCGATGGACATGATTTTATATCCAAATGGCGTAGTGAAACTCCACTTGTCAGTGTCATTATCGCAACAGACCATACGACTGCCATACTGGGTAGTTTGCCACAGTTATTGCGGGATACCGCGTATCCTAACTTTGAAATTGTTATTATAGCAAATTCTGAATTATCAGAAGATATCAGAGAGGCAATGCCCGGATTAGGAGAACGGCTGATTCTTTTACCGTATGATGAACCTCTTAATACTTCGAGAAAATACAATTTTGGTGCAGCAGCAGCCAAGGGAGAGTATCTTGTTTTTCTAAGCGATGATATGTATGTAGCACAGCGAGATTGGTTGAATCACCTTTTGGATATTTTGGATTTTCCAGATGTTGGAGCAGCATCCCCTGCTGTGATCGATTCAGAAGGGAGCGCGGTTTATATGGGGGGGCGGATTGGTCAGCATGGCGGCGAGTTGTATAATACTACATTTCCGAGCCAGTCATTTTATAGTAATGACGACCGCGCGCTGACTCTTCATATAAGCAGAGAAGTTAGCGTATTGAGCAAATATTGCTTTTCGGTGCGTAAAGAAGTCTTTTTTCAAGTTGGTGGATTAAATGAACAAGATACTCCGAACCGATACTTTGAGCTGGATTTTAGTTTGCGAATCCAAGATGAAAATCTCCGTTGTGCCTTTGTTTCGACAAGTATCCTTTTTAATAAAGTAAGGTCTGAGGTGGAATATAGCATTCCGCGAGATAGAGCATATTTGTACATCATAAAACAGTGGCATACTGTTCTGGAAAGAGACAGTTTATTTACAGATAGCATGTTGAAGTACAGTACAGACTGCGATAAACTACCGAACAGTCTGCTTCTTCCTAAAAACATACTGAAGGGTGAGAAGGGAAACATTCTGCTTGTAAGTCATGAGTTGTCCCGGACTGGCTCTCCGCAGGTTGTATTTGAGGCAGCAAAAGTCTTGAAGGATCAAGGGTATTTTCCAGTTGTAGCTTCTCCGGAGGATGGCCCCCTTTCGAGGGATATTTTGGCAGAGGGTATTCCGGTTATTGTTGATCAGGATCTGTCGAAATACAGGGCGTATCGCCCGAATGAGGTACCCAAGTCCATAACACCGGGGATTGACGACTTGTTGAGAAACTTTGATCTTGTACTTGTGGCCTCTATTGTTAGTCATAACCTTATCAACTGCTATAATGGTTCGGATATTCCGTTTCTATGGTGGATCCACGATGGTGGGACGGGATATAGTTTTCTCGAAAACTATCTATCTAGGCATTTGAAGAGCAATATTTCCGTCTATTGCGGCGGTAGATACGCACAGGAAATGTTGGAAAAGTGTCGACCGCAATATTATACAGAAGTGCTGTTATATGGCGTAAAGGACTGGGCTGTTGACATGAAAGAAATAACCGCCCGTCGAAAAAAGGTACTGTTTCTATTTCCTGCAACTTTTGAGATAAGAAAAAATCAGTTGTTATTATTGGAAGCAATTAGCATGTTGCCGGAGCCTGTTGCGCAAAAGGCGGATTTTTTGCTGATAGGCAAAGTTGGTGATGAGCTTTACTATCGGAGTGTAGACAATAAAGCCAAAGAACTACCCAATGTCAAGATATCTGGGCCAGTTCCCTATGACAAATTAATGGATATTTATCGTGAGACTGCCTGTGTCGTTGTTCCATCTATTGATGATCCCATGCCTGTTGTCTTGGCGGAGGCAATGATGATGTCCAAAATTGTGTTATGTTCTGACATGACTGGAACGGCACGATACATTGAAGATGGTGTAAACGGATTTTTATTTAGTAGTAAGAATGCATCAGAGCTGAAAGAAAAACTAGAATACGTTATAGGTAACTTTGATACGATGGATGATGTGCGCAAGGCAGGTAGGAAGACATACGAGCAGTATTTCTCTCAAGAAATCTTCACCGAAAATTTAGTTAGTGTTGTGGAGAAGAATATAGTTCGCTTTACGGAGGATAGTAAATGAAAAAATATGTAGTCTTAGGTGGTAATGGTTTTATTGGGAGGAAATTGGTCAGTAAGCTAAGCGAAGATAACTATGTGCTGGTAGCTGATAGATCATACAGTCCGGAATTTGAGACAATGAAGAATGTTTCTTATATGAAATTTAATTTCACAGAAGAAGAGAGCTTTGAACCGCTTTTAGATAATGCCGATACAATCATTCACTTAGTAAGCACACTGTTTGCCAAGGACGGTACGGAAAACCTGGCGGCCGAGGTATCGGCTAATGTTCTCACAACGATTCGCCTTCTTGAAGACATGGTTGGTAGGAATGCAAGTCTTCTTTTCGTATCGTCAGGTGGGACGGTGTATGGGGAGGGGGGAGGAACTCCAGCTTTGGAGGATGACGCAAAACACGCTTTCTGCGGTTATGCTCTCACCAAGACCATGATCGAAAACACTTTGGAGTTATACAAAAATCAGCATGGACTTCGTTATCAGACCGTGCGATTAAGCAATCCCTATGGCTTTATGAGTACTAGTGGCCGTATGCAGGGACTGATTCCAATCATGTTGAATCGGATCTTGCATGGAGAACCGATTACAATGTGGGGGGACGGAGAAAATATTCGGGACTATATCTTCATTGATGACGTTGTTGACGCAATTGAGGCAGTCCTGAATTATGAAGGTAAGGAGAATATATTCAATGTCGGAACGGGTGTTGGATATTCCAATAATGAGATTCTAAATTTGGTAATCGAAAAGCTGAGCCCGGAAAAACCTCCGTTGATTCAATATTCTTCAAGTCGTAAGTGCGATGTTAGAAAGAATGTTCTCAACATTGAAAAGATCACGAAATGTACGAGGTGGCAACCGAAAATTGGGATTGAAGAAGGGATTGAGTTAGTGATTCGTGAGTATAAAACCAAAATTCGATCCTCAATCCTAGCAATAGAATAGGTGTATTATATGGAACATAATCTACAGTTTTTGAACCGGGAAACAGCAGACCAATATCAGGAAATGATGGATCATAACTTCATGTGGCCAGGCTGGGAGCCCTCTGTTGAAATGATCGACGATGGTATAATCGTTCCGGCGGAAGCTTTTTATGATGAGGTTGGCAATTATAGATATCGTGGTGGCGTGTTGGACGCTGAGGGAAGATTCGTGGAATCTTCCGGGTTGTATAAAGGGCTGGATTATGGAAATGAACTCCTTTCGATGGCGGAATGTCCTGATGTGAACCTGGATAATTGCGTGTATATAGACGAGGAAGTCGTCTACTACGGTTTTTTTATTTATCATTGGGGTCATTTCTTGTTTGAGTCGACAAATAGGCTGTGGTATTACTTGCGGGAAAATTGCAAAGCCAGTGGGATCCGACTTGCTGGCATCTATCTCAATAAAAAGCCGGATGGTAATTTTCAGCTTTTTCATGATTTACTTGGAATAGAACAAGATGATCTGGTCTTTTTGGATCGTCCAACCAGGTTTAAACGTATAATTGTACCTAAAGCTTCCTGCATATTGGGGAGCACTGTGAATTTTTACTATTCTAAAGAGTTTCTTATCCCATTTGATAAAATTTTAGATTCAGTTCCAGCGAACCCAAGCAGAAAGGTGTATCTGACTCGTACTAACCTGCAAGCGAGTAATACCATCGGTGAGGAAAAAATAGAGGATAATTTCCGTAGAAATGGATTTGACATTGTTGCCCCAGAAAATGAGTCGCTATTAACGATGGTTTCTTTACTGAAGGAAGCCGAAGTCGTTGCTGGACTGAGTGGCTCTAATACCCATAACCTGCTGTTTTCTGGCTCTAGATGCAAGGCCATCATCCTCAACCGAATGCAGGATACAAACTATCCTCAGGAAATGGTGCATCAATCTAGAAATATTCAGGCAGTTTATATTGATGTTTATTCGACTTTTATGCCGGTTACTCATGGTAATGGGCCATTTTTAGTATCTGTCAATGACCACCTATTCAACTACCAAGTTAATGCAGAGATGCTTTCCTACCACTATTCGGCGTATCTTTCATATGAAAGTATTATCAAATTTCTACACAAATGGAGCGCGGTCTATCACAAAAATCCATCCGCCGCCAATATATTGAATTTGTACTTTAATAATATAAAGGACATAATCGAGAAAACTTATTCGTTTTTTTTAAAGAATGAGCAGGGTATCAAACAAAAAAAATGGAGTAAAAAAATCCGTCTTTTGCTGTGGATTCATAGGCATGGACTGAAAAAAATATATGAAATGGTTAACACGGACAAAAGCAGACTGTCCGATTTGAATGTTATTAGGTATTCCTATTATTTCAATGAGCGTTGGTATCGGAAAAAATATATGACCCGTGTAAACGATATCGAACCTGCTGCGCACTATTTGCATATCGGCTTTAGGGATGGCAACGATCCGTCTTCTAGGTTTTCTACACGCGGCTATTTTCGCTTGTATCCAGATATTAAAGAAGGAGGAATTAACCCTCTGTGGCATTACGAAAAGCATGGGAAGTTTGAGGGACGGCAGGTTGTTCAAAATTCAAACAAGAAACTTAAAAAGGGATGGATAAAGTGGCAACGTTGAACTTAGATTATTCAACTGGAAAAGACCAGTATGTTGACAAGGAGGAAGATCTACTTTTAGCTCATTACCGCGGGGAGACGCCTATTGAACACCCGCGAGACAGTCTATTTTATTTAACGACAAAAGAGCGAGAAAACATATTAGCTTGGTATTCATTTCAGAACAAAGAAGTCCTTGAAATTGGTTCTGGATGTGGATGCATTACGGGTACGCTGTGTGATTCTAGTAAAAGAGTCGTTTCTGTTGATCAGTCACAAAAGCGTGCACGAATTACATTTGAAAGACACAAAGAAAGGGAGAATTTGGAGGTATACGCTGGAAATATTGCAGACATTCCATTTGAGCAAAAATTTGATTATGTTGTCTTGATCGGCGTTTTGGAATATGCAAGGCGTTTTTTTTCGGAATACCCAGAAGATTTCTTTTTCTTGAAAACGATCCGGAATTTGCTAAAGCCTGAGGGCGTATTGCTTGTTGCAATTGAGAACCGTTACGGAATAAAGTACTTTGCAGGAGCAAACGAAGATCATTTGGGGGAGCCATACGTATCTCTGGGCGGATATTCAAATAGAGATGTCAGAACATATGGCAAGCAGGAACTGGAGGAACTGTTGGTAAATTGTGGGTTTCCCAAGACGAAGTTTTATTATCCTTTTCCGGACTATAAATTGCCATCCGTGATCTATTCGGACGAACAGCCACCCTCCTACGCCGAAGCTGCGATGTTGCCTATTTATACTTATGGGAATGCTGTCAACTTTTCTATTCAGGAAACAATGGCTGGAATTGTGAAAAACGGCCAATTTGGATTCTTTTCAAACAGCTTTTTGGTAGAGGCCGGAACGGATTTAAGTCAGTTTTCTGATATTACATTTGCTAAATTCCAGCCAAAGAGAACTGAAGACTATCAAATCATATCGGTTAAAAAGAAGGACAAGAATTTTGTTAAGAGTCCGAGGGGTTCAAGAGCGAAAGCGCATTTAAATAGTTATCAAAAAATTCACGAGAAGTTAGAAAAGTCCGGAATTAAAATATGCAAAGTTCAAAAGTCTCCGTCAGAAAACGAATGGCGAGCTGAATATATTGAAGGAAAGTCAATCTCCGAATTAGTCGACCTGGCGGGAGAGAAAAATGGAAAAGCGGGGATCAGACTTGAAATCCAGAATCTTTTAGACTTTTTTTACAGCATCAGTGATTCTGTGATGTTAGATCATCCAGTCCTTGATGAACTAAAGGAGCTGTATGTAGAACCTACCTATGTTTTGAGATATGGCCTAATGGATCTTAATGCAAGTAACATTCTTTATCAGAGCGATATTGGATATACGCTCATTGATCAAGAATGGGAAGAATCCAGACAAATCCCCACAGATTATGCTGTATTGAACTCTTTAGGATATTTATACACAACCTGTTCCACTGTGAAAAACTATTACTCATTGATGAGTCTTTTGGAAGACTTCGGGTTGTCACGTGAAAAAGTATCTGTATTGGAGAAAATCCCAGATATCTTTTTTAAAGGGCCACATTCAGTATTGGACGAGGAAAAATGTTTGGTGTTTGAACAACTCAGCCAATATGAAATTATTCAAAATTCGGGAATTGATTTGGAGGTGAAATATGCTGCTCTTTCCTCACATACAAAACTAGTGGAAGACGAATTGTATCATCAAAACGAGCAAGTTGGATTCTTAAGTGAGCATTATAATCGGGTTGTAGCGCAAATCAAACAACTGGAAGACCAGCTTGAAGAACGAAATCAACAAGTGACAGATTTAAGTACAAACTACAACCGGGTTGTTAAGTTAGTACATGATTTAGAAAAGCACAAGGATTAAGAGGATTGTCTGATATTAATGGAGGAAATGTATGTTTAAAAGATTGAAGGAGATTAATCAATATAGAGGGACCATCAACGGCCTTGTCAAAAGAGATTTAAGAGGACGATATAAGGGGTCTGTTCTAGGTTTTTTTTGGAATTTAGTTGTTCCGTTGTGTCAGATATTGGTTTACATTTTGGTGTTTTCCCAGGTTATTCGGTATGATGTGCCAAATTACTATTTATTCTTGGTTGTGGCAATGATGCCTTGGCTTACTTTCACAGAATGTTTGCAACAGGGGACGGGCAGTATCGTTGGACAGTCGAGTCTAGTTAGTAAAATCTATTTTCCCAATGAGATTCTTCCTATTTCAACAGTAATAGCACGGTTTATTAATCTATTGTTAACATTTTTCATTGTTTTTGCATTATTATTTATTGGTGGATTAGGAGTCAATCCGGAGGCATTGCTGTATCTCCCTCTAGTCATTTTGATTGAATTTATAATGGCATTGGGAATAACAATTATTTTGTCGGCGATTACAGTTTATTTTCGTGATGTGCAGTTTATTGTTCAGATGTTACTAATGGCAGGGGTATGGGTAACGCCGGTTTTGTTTGAGCCGAGTATGGTAAAAGGTTTCTTGGCCACTATTATGGATTTAAATCCTCTCACCCCTGTTATTACGGCGTTCCGTGATATTCTCTACTATAAGGAGATCCCAGATATGCCAAGTTTGTGGATGACGGCTGGTTTTGCGGTAGTCCAATTGATTATAGCTTTGTTTGTTTTCTGGAAGCTTGAGTCTGGTTTTGCGGAAGAGATATAATTCAGGAGGCTAACGATGTCTGAAGATGTAGTAATTGAGGTTATAAATGTGAAAAAATCCTTTAAGATATTTGCAGATAAGAGCCAAACGCTGAAAGGGCTCCTTTCCAATATTAAGCGGGCCAAATATGAGAGAAGAGAGGTTATTAAAGGTATCAGCTTTCAAGTAAGAAAGGGTGAAATTATTGGGCTTATCGGAAAGAACGGTTGTGGTAAAAGTACAACATTAAAAATGCTCTCCAAGCTCCTGAAGCCTAGTGAAGGGGAAATAACGATAAATGGGAGAGTTTCCAGCCTAATCGAACTAGGTGCAGGCTTTCACCCGGATATGACTGGTCGGGAAAATATATATATTAATGCTTCAATTTTTGGCTTCTCAAAAAAAGAAATTGACGCCAAATTAGATGAAATTATAACTTTTTCCGAGTTAGAGAATTATATTGATGCACCTGTAAGAACGTATTCTTCAGGCATGTATATGCGTCTTGCTTTTTCCGTTGCCACAAATATTGATCCGGAAATTCTCCTAATAGACGAAATCTTAGGCGTGGGCGACGCTTCATTTCAAACTAAGTGCTTTAACCGGATCAAGGCCATGAAGGAAGCTGGGGTTACGATTGTGATCGTGTCCCATACCACTAGCCAAATAGAAATTTTGTGCAATCGGGCGATCTGGATTGATAGCGGGCTCATTAAGGAAGATGGTCCGCCACGCATTGTTTGCCCTCGCTATTTAGAGGATATGGAGAATGCAAGGATGCTACGAGCTGAAATGGAATATCGAATGCTTATCGACAACAGCCTTGATATTGAGCTAGCGAAGAAAGAAAATCGAAATCTAACCTGTCGTGATATTGCCTCACAGTACGATCCTGATGCTCGAAGAAGCGGGAACGGTGAAGTGGAAATTTCTTTTGTTGAGGTAGTTGATATTCGGGGAGAAGCCAAGCAGGTGTTCGATAAGGGCGAGCCGTTTACTGTCAATATGTCATACCGAAGTGTTAACAGCGGTACGCCGATTAGTGTCACTGTTGGTTTGGTCAGAGATGATGGAGTTCCATGCTACGAGGTCTCCACAGAAAGTGACTCAAAGATGAAGTTTCAAGCCAGAAAAGAAGGACAGATTCAGTTTCGTTTCTTGAATAACAACTTGGTCAATGGAAAATATTTTCTAAATATTTATATCTACGGGAACAATGAGGTAGAGTATGACATTATTAGAAGAATCATTGCTATATCTGTAAAGGGAAAAGAGATGAATGAATCAGGTGTTGTTAGTATGCGCCACGCTTGGGATGTCGACGGAATGATCATAGAGAAGTAATAGGGAGAGCTATGGGAAAATATGTTGATTTGTATGTATCTAAGGAACACTTGCAAGCTTACAGGGCAAATGAGGCCCGAGACTACTTGAGAAAGACACCTCTAACTGTTAAAGAGGTGAAGGGCGGTATTATTTTACCGGCCAAGGGAGATTCATCAACTGCTTGGGGACTTGGAGGAGTGCTTGAAGAAAACGGTCAGTTCGTAAAAGAATCACAAACCAGGGATGGACATCTCTATGGCGGTTTTTACGAGTATGAAAAGCAATCTGTGCAACAATGCGATGAGACGGTTGTGTTTATGGGACCATTTGTAAGCCATTGGGGGCACTTTATATGCGACCAGATTTCAAGGTTATGGTATATTCTACCAGATATAAAAAAGTATCGAATTGCGTATTGCGGTTGGAACTGGGGGAATGAGCAGACTAGTCTACACGGTAATTTTCTGGAATTTATGCATTTGCTTGGTCTTAGTGACGAGCAGTTGATTGATGTAAAGACACCGATGCAGTTCCGCTCAGTTATCATCCCTGAATTTTCGTATATTGAAAGGAATTACTACACGGAAGAATTCAAAAATATCTATCGTACTGTTGTCTCGAATATCAACGTGTCAGGCATGGAGTCATATTCACATATTTACTTTACTAGGGGGAAATTCCCCGATGCGTTAAACAAAGAACGTGGGGAAGAAGACATTCAAGCTTTGTTTGCTGCGAATGGATACAAAGTTATTTCTCCTGAGAAACTGACACTAAGTGAACAGATTTATTATATGAGAAATTGTGACTGTATGGCGGCTGTATCAGGTAGTATTACACATAATCTGTTGTTTGCCAAAGAAGGACAGAAGGTGATCATGCTTAATAAAATGGAGGTGATGAATGGCTACCAGATGGTGATTGATAACATTATGGATGTCAATATTTCATGTGTTGATGTTTACGTAAAGATATTCCCTGTCTGTTTTGGCCTTGGGCCATTCTTGATAGGTATTAGCCATAATCTGAAGAAGTTTGCAAAGGACAAAGGCATGAGGGTTCCCCCGAATTTGTTATTTAATTTTATATCAGTGATCAAAAGATATATCTGGTATTTCGCAAAATTCACTCGGATATATGCTAATAAGCATAACAGAAGTATGTTACTTTCTCAGCAGAGATCGGTTAGGGAACTAAAAAAACAATTTAAATAGAGTGGAGTGTACGGTTGTCCAAAATTATTTTAAATATAGTATACCAATTTACGAATCTATTGAGGGCATTTAAAGATTAAGCACATTGATTGAACCGTGGTTTAGTCAAGATATTCTTATATACTATCTAATGTTCTTCTTTATTAATAATTCGAAATCTCCAGTGTTATTGAAATGCAAAAATTGAAAAGGAGGAATTACTTAAATGAAAGGTATCATTCTAGCGGGAGGCACGGGCTCCCGTCTTTATCCGCTCACGAAAGTTACGAATAAGCACTTACTGCCGGTTGGCAAGTACCCGATGATTTTTCACTCGGTGGCAAAGCTAAAAGAATCGGATATCACCGATATCTTGATCGTCACCGGTAAGGACCACATGGGCGATGTAGTTAATCTTCTTGGAAGCGGGCGAGAAATGGGAGTTTCATTCACCTATAAAGTTCAAGATGAAGCTGGAGGGATCGCTCAAGCTCTCGGTCTTGCCGAACACTTTGTTGGTGAAGATCAAATGGTTGTAATTTTGGGTGATAACGTATTCGCTGATGATATTTCTCCTTACGTTGCGAACTTTAAAGGCCAACGGATTGGCGCGAAAATACTTATTCAAGAAGTAAGTGATCCTAACAGGTTCGGTGTACCAGAAATCGAAGGTGAACGGATTGTATCAATTGAGGAAAAGCCTCAAAATCCAAAGTCTAATTATGCTGTAACCGGAATATATATGTTCGATCACAAGGTGTTTGAAATTGTTAAAACATTAAAACCATCAGCTCGGGGTGAATTGGAAATCACAGACGTTAATAATGCATATATTGATAGAGGGGAGCTTACCTTTGATGTACTAGAGGATTGGTGGACGGACGCTGGTACGCATGCTTCGCTGGCCCGGGCAAATGAATTGGCTCAGGAAATCATTTTTGGTGAAGAATTCGGAAAGCTCAAGTTATAAGGGAGGTTTCGGAATTATGAAATTAACTCCTTTAAAAGTAGAAGGGGCCTTATTACTAGAACCTGTGGTACACGGGGATCACCGGGGTTTTTTTATGGAAAGTTACAATGAGAACCTTATGCAGCAAATAGGGGCAAACTACGTTTATGTACAGGATAATCACTCCCTATCCGCTGAGCCTGGCATTTTAAGAGGGTTGCATTATCAATTAGCCCCCAAAGCTCAGACCAAACTGGTTAGAGTCTTAACTGGAGCGATTTACGATGTTATTTTGGATATTCGAAAAGGCTCACCTACTTTTGGTCAATGGGTTGGAGTCATCCTTAGTGAATACAACAAACGTCAGTTATTGGTCCCCAAGGGTTTTGCTCATGGTTTTTGCACACTCGTGCCGAACACCCAAGTTTTCTATAAAGTGGATGAATATTATTCCCCCGAACATGACCGCGGCATATTATGGAATGATCCGGAATTAGGCATTGACTGGCCGGTGAGCGAACCGCAGTTGTCGGACAAGGATCGTCAGCATCCGTTATTCGCGGATGCGGAATTGAATTTTGACTAGGAGGCCGCTTTTTACATGAAACTTCTCGTTACCGGCGGAGCCGGATTTATTGGTAGCAACTTTGTGATATACATGCTGCAGCAACATCCTAACTATCAGATCATCAATATCGATGCTCTTACATATGCAGGGAATTTAGAGAATTTAAAATCAATCGAACATAATCCTAATTATGAGTTCGTTCATGCGGATATTACTGATAAAGAAGCTGTGGATCGGATCTTCCAGCAAGGAATCGATGTCGTTGTCAATTTTGCTGCGGAGTCACATGTTGACCGGAGTATTCTGGAGCCTGAAGTGTTTGTAAATACTAACGTGCTGGGTACCCAGGTTCTTTTGGATGCCGCTAAAAAGTACAGAGTGACCAAGTTTGTACAAGTTTCAACGGATGAGGTGTACGGTTCACTTGGTGAAACGGGACTATTCATGGAGACAACACCACTTGAGCCCAATAGCCCTTATTCGGCTAGTAAATCCGGAGGCGATCTTCTCGTTAGGGCATATCACGAGACCTTTGGTCTTCCTGTGAATATTACTCGCTGTTCTAACAACTATGGACCATATCAGTTTCCTGAGAAGCTTATTCCGTTGATCGTTTCCCGTGCGTTAAACCATGAGGCTTTGCCGATTTACGGTGATGGGTTGAATATTAGAGATTGGTTGTATGTAGAGGATCATTGTAGTGCTATTGATCTGGTCATACATCATGGTAGAAACGGTGAAGTATACAATATTGGCGGTAACAATGAACGGACCAACCTGCATATTGTCAAAACTATTCTTCAGGAGCTTGGTAAACCGGAGTCATTGATTACTTTTGTAGAAGATCGTCTGGGTCATGATCGTAGATACGGCATTGATCCTACTAAAATTACGGAAGAGCTTGGATGGAAGCCGAAGCATAACTTTGAGACGGGCATCAAAGAAACGATACAGTGGTATTTAAACAACAAAGATTGGTGGACCCGTATTCAATCCGGTGCTTATCGTGACTATGTATCCAAGCAATATGGCAGCCGTTTAGGTGAGAAGCAATGAGGGTGCTCGTCACTGGTGCCGGGGGACAGCTTGGACAAGATGTAGTCCTACAATTCCGGCAAGCTGGTCATGAGGTTATTGCTTGCGACCGGAACGAACTGAATATTACTGACTTGGAGCAGTGTAGAAAAGTTATATCTGCTAATCGTCCGGAGGTTATTATTCATTGCGCTGCCTATACAGCTGTTGACGCAGCGGAGTCCGACGTGGATGGTGCATATGTAGTAAATGCCGTGGGTACTCGAAACGTTGCGCTTGCAGCTGAAGCTGTTGGGGCAAAGCTCATATATATTAGTACGGATTATGTTTTTAATGGTCAAGGTGAACAGCCTTATCATGAGTATGATAATACCGACCCGCAAGGTATTTACGGGAAATCTAAGCGAGCTGGAGAGGTACTAGTTCAAAGCCTATGTTCTAAGTGGTTTATTGTGAGAACTTCTTGGGTGTTTGGCCTTTACGGTAATAACTTCGTCAAAACGATGCTCCGTCTAGGTAGAGAGAAACCGATGCTTAAAGTAGTTCACGATCAGAAGGGTTCACCTACCTACACAGCAGATATTGCTCATTTTTTGATAGCCTTAGTAGCTACTGAGAAATACGGCATATACCATGCATCCAATTGTGGAACCTGCACCTGGTATGAATTTACCGAGGCTATTATGGAAGAAGCACAACAAATACTAGGTTGGCCTGTTCAAGCGAAGCTTGAGCCTTGTACGACAGTAGAATTCCCAAGACCGGCTCCGCGTCCAGCAAATTCGGTGTTGGAGCATCTGTCCATCCGCACGAATGGATTTGAGGATTTGCCACACTGGCGTAAAGGATTAAGGCAGTTTTTACTGGATATGAAACATAAGCCTGAACTATACTTGAAGTAAATACAGCTTTGAAGGAGCCTGATCTGTATGATCGGGCTTTTTTATTATGAATGTCTCGCTACGGGGAGGTTTCGGGGGCGTGAAGAGAGTTCAAGTATTGTTATCTACCTATAACGGTGAACGTTATATTGCAGAACAGATTGAGAGTATTATGAAGCAGAGTTACCCTAATGTAACTGTGCTTATTAGAGATGATGGATCCTCAGATGGAACCCTTGAAAAGATTCAGCAGATGAAACAAGTATATTCTGGCCGAATCCAGCTAATTGAAGGAACTAATTCAGGTGTAGTGGGAAGCTTTTTCGAATTATTGAATAGATCAGACCCTTATGCTGATTATTATTGTTTCTGTGATCAGGATGATGTGTGGCTTGCTCATAAAGTGAAGTCGGCATTATCCAAACTAGACACCGCTGTGCAAAATCATGAACCGGCAATGGCATTCACTTCTACTGAACTTACAGATGGTGAATTAAATCCTAAAGGAATCTGGCCGATGCCTCCGCTAAGAAAACCTTCTTTCTACAATGCACTATACGAAAATGTGGCTGTTGGAGCAACAATCACAATTAACAAGTTAGCGAGAGACCTTTTTATATATGGAAAATCAGTCGATAGCAAAAAAATACTAATGCACGACTGGTGGTTCTATTTGCTGGTTTCAGCTTTCGGCAAGGTTATCTATGATCATCAACCGTCTATGATGTACCGTCAGCACGAAAATAATGTGGTTGGCGGCAGCAATTCACTAGTCGGGAAACTGAAAAATAAACTTAATAGTTTTAGGAGGCATTACGGTAAAGAGTTTCTTTATACTCAAGCGTTGGAGTTCAGAAGAATCTATGGTGAACAATTAAAGCATGAGAAGAGAGAGCAGTTGGATCTTTTTCTAACTCCCCGTCCTCGGGTGATTGATCGGCTTAAGTATATGAGTAGAAGTAAATTACATAGACAATCACGGTGGGAGAATCTGCTGTTTAAATTTTTGATTTTAATAGGTTTTATCTAGAGGCGCGGGGGAAATTCTCGTCTTTTATTTTACCAATCCACACCCGTATTACCAAACATCACCGTTTTATTTGCCTAAATATGCTATAATGTCGATAGATTAGTTATTTTGTCAGGAGACATTTATGCAATGGATTTAAGTATATTGATTGTGAACTACAACACCTGTCAGCTGACAGTGGATTGTCTGTACTCGGTGATGGCATCGAAGACAGAGTATGACTATGAAGTTATTGTCATCGACAATAATTCAAAAGATGAATCAGTGGAAACAATACGTTCATTATTCCCGCAGGTAACACTGATCACAAGTTCGGACAATGTCGGATTTGCTAAAGCCAACAACCAGGGGATGAATATCGCCCAGGGGCGTTATATATTGCTGCTCAATTCCGATACGATAGTGCTGGAAGATACGCTGCAGATGATGCTTGACTTTATGGACCTTAATCCAATGACAGGAGCTTCAGGCTGTAAAGTCATCCTCCCGGACGGCTCGCTGGATAAAGCCTGCAAACGAGGCTTCCCTACACCGTCAGCTTCGTTCTATTATGCATTTGGCCTAAGTAAGTTGTTCCCGAATAAACCAAAGTTCAACCAATACCAACTAGGCTATCTCGATCCGGATCAGGAGTATCCTGTGGACTGCCTCGTAGGTGCCTTTATGATGGTGCGCAGAGAAACCATCGAGCAAGTGGGTGGTCTAGACGAGGAGTTCTTTATGTATGGGGAAGACATCGATTGGTGTTACCGGATCAAGGAAGCAGGGTGGGGTATCCACTATTATCCGCTGACCCATATCATACATTTTAAAGGCGGTAGTGCTCGCCGTCGGCCGATAAAGATTATTTACGAATTTCACCGTGCAATGATTTTATTCCACCGTAAGCATTATCGCGATCGATATAACATATTTGTAAACAGTGCAGTATACGCTGGAGTTGGACTCAAAATGATACTTGCCTTATTGTTTAATCGGTTAAAGCCCATTCGATCAGCAGAGTCTTTAACTTCTGAGCGCCAGGTTGAGGTGAAATTATGATCCGCAAAAATCAAGGTTTTCTCACTAAACTATACATGTTGACCGACTTCATATTTGTACAGATATCTTTTCTTATGGCATGGTGGGTTAAGTTCGAAAGTGGTTGGTTTCCATATGAGAAGCCATTGCCTATTGAATCCTATGCGATGTGGAGTCTCATTTACGGAGGAGTAGCTATCATTGTAGGGATTATGTTAACCCTCTATTCTCCCAAACGGAAGAAACGTTTTGCTGATGAATTTCTAAAGATATTCCAGACCCATTTCATTGGTATGTTCATATTACTCAGTTTGATGTTCTTCGTGAAAGAAGTAAATATATCCCGTGCGTATCTGGCGATTTATATGGTGTTAAACGTTGTGAGCATCATTCTATACCGCTACTTTCTGAAGAAGACACTTAAGCATTTTCGTGAAAAAGGGTTTAATCGGCAGTTTATTCTAATCGTTGGTGCTGGTACATTAGGCAAAACTTTTTACAATAACCTGAAACAGTACCCTGAACTCGGTTATGAGGTCATTGGCTTTCTCGACGATTACCAGCAGTGGGAAGATGATGACACTAAACGCTATAAACCAATTGTCGGCACGGTGGATGATTTGGATGTAGTGCTGAATCGATTGATGATTGATGAGGTTGTCCTGGCATTACCGCTTAACGCCCACGACAAATACCCTGAAATTATTGCAACCTGTGAAAAAGCAGGTGTCCGGACGCTCATCATTCCAGATTTCTTCGACTTTTTGCCGGCCCGGCCGATGTTTGATAACTTCGCAGGTATGCCGATGATTAACGTACGCGATATTCCGCTGGATCTCGTGGGTAACCGCCTGTTTAAACGAATGTTCGATATTGTTTTTTCGCTAGTAGCAATCATAATTACTTTGCCAGTGATGGTGTGTATCTATCTTGGGGTGAAGTTTACGTCCCCGGGACCGGTAATATTTAAGCAGGAGAGAGTTGGACTGAACCGCCGTAATTTCTACATGTTTAAATTTCGCTCCATGAAGCTGTTACCTGAGGGGGTGGAAGATACAGGCTGGACGGTCGCCAATGACCCTCGCCGGACCAAATTTGGCTCCTTCTTACGAAAAACCAGTCTCGACGAACTGCCACAGTTTTTCAACGTGCTTTTTGGTCATATGAGCGTGGTGGGTCCTCGACCGGAGCGCCCATTTTACGTAGAACAGTTCCGTGAAGAGATTCCAAAGTATATGGTCAAGCACCATGTTCGTCCTGGCATAACGGGCTGGGCGCAGAGTAACGGCCTTAGGGGAGATACTTCCATAGAAGAGCGAATCAAGTATGATATCTTTTACATAGAGAATTGGTCGATCCTATTTGATATTAAAATCATTTTTCGTACCATTCGTAATGGCTTTAAAAATGCTTACTGAACTGGATTTTAACTAAGCTTATATTTTTATAAGTATAAATAAGTAGTTATGAAAAGATCAGCCAGAGTTTCTGGCTGATCTTTTTTATTAGTCGAACATTGTGTTGATACAACACTTGTTATACATACTAAAGCAACAAATCACAGGAAACGATGAGAAAAGAAACTATAAAAGGGCAATGTTTTCGTTTCTATTTAAAAATAGGACTTGTGTTATTTACTGGAAACGGTAGTATTAGATCTTGTAGACTATGATTCGTGAGTATATATAGTCTTATAGTCTCACAATCTCGTAGTCTCAAATACATCGAAACTCACATAATAAAGGAGAGAAGAACTGTTGGGTAAAGGAACAAGATTCTACAAACAGGTAATTAGTACCGCATTGGGACTGTCCCTTATGCTGTCACCACTCGGAGGTATATACGCCTCAGAAGTTAAGGGAGAAATAAAGAAGAGCCATTCCTCGAATGTCATCGCTAGCCACTGGGCGGGGGAAACGCTTCAGAAATGGAAGGAACAAGGCTTTATTACAGGGGATTCATTAGGAAATATCAATCCGGATGCTCTTATTACAAGAGCTGAGTTGGCGGCACTTATTAATCGCTCCTTCCAGTTTGAAAACAAAGTATCGATTTCTTACAGTGATGTTAAGAAGTCGGCATGGTATTACGATGATTTGTCTATAGCAGCATCTCAGGGGTATATGAAGGGATATAGTAACAAAACGTTTAAACCGGACGGGAATGTAACACGTCAGGAACTTGCGGTAATACTGAGCTCACTAATGGAGCTTAAGCCAAGAGACCCTGCTTCTGACTTTTTAGATACGGTTAACAGTCCAACATGGAGCAAGGGGGCGATTGGTGCTGTTTCATCGAGCGGTCTCATGAAGGGTAGTAAGGGTAAGTTTAGACCTTCAGCAGGTGCTTCACGGGCGGAAGCGGTCACTGTGTTGGATCGGGCAATTGATCAGCTTAAATCCAAGGAAGTTACTAACTATGATAAGGCAGGTACATATGGTTCATCCTCAGGAACAGAAAAGGTTTCTGGCTCAGTATATATAAACGCTCCGGACATCACTTTGAAGAACATGATCATCGAAGGTGATCTTATTATTGGAGAAGGTGTCGGTGAAGGTGACGTTACACTGAATGGAGTGACGGTTAAAGGCCGCACGACGGTTAAAGGCGGAGGCAAGAACAGTATTCATGTTGTTGACTCTGTATTAATAACAGTCATTGTGAACAAAAAAGACGGAAGTGTCCGAATCGTCACGGAAGGTAGCAGTTCCGTGTCGCAGATTACACTACAATCGGGTGCTATTCTGGAGGAAACAGGTTTAACAGGTGAAGGTTTTAAAGATCTTTTACTGTCAGAACTTATTCCAGCGGGTTCCAATGTATCTCTGGCCGGTAAGTTTGAAACTGTCGATGTGACAGCAGCTTCTTTAAATGTGAAACTGGCATCGGGTTCTGTAGGGCAATTGAATGTGGGAAGTAATGCTTCAGGTACGAACCTAAATGTCGGGGCTGCGGCGTCCATCCTTTCACTTATTCTCAATGCATCTGCGAATGTTAGTGGACAAGGAAGCATTGGTAGCGCGCAGGTCAACGCCACGGGGGTTTCTTTCTCACAGCGCCCAGGTAATCTTGTTCTTGGTGATAATATTACTGTAAACATGGGTGGAGGCACGTCTTCCGGTTCTTCTTCTGGATCAAATAACAATGGAGGCTCAGACATAAATCCACCTCAACCTGTGATAGATCGGATTCAATTGACTAACGGACAAGCTATACTCCAATTCGCAAATGCTGTTCCAGCTTTGGAGTTGAGTGACCTGAATGTATCTGCGACGGTTGGAGATGCGGTTTACACTCTTGAAGGAATTTCTTTTAACAACTCACTTAAGTCACTAACATTTAATGAGATTCCACTGAAAGAGCATTATGGGAAGAACTTTGTGCTTAAAGTAGCTCCTGCACCTGGCACAACCAAATTTACAACTGCATTAACCGGAAATGTTAAGCTTGAAGGTTTTGAAGGTACGATTACGGATGTAGATGATCTCCCAGTTGAAGGGATGAAGATTGAGTTCCGCAGAGGGTTAGGTAATACGACAGGAAGTATCGTAGCTACAGTATTAACCAATAGGGATGGACGATATAATGTAAATCTCCCTGCTGGAATTTACACAGGACAACTAACCAAAACAGGATTTATCACGACCTATGTAGTAGGTGTTTCTTTAAGTGATAGCTTTAATCAGGCGGAAGATGCAACTGCAATCAAAATACCTGCTAGCGACGAGATACGTATCGTTCTAACATGGGGAGAACATCCTCGTGATGAGGATTCTCACTTGCTCGGACCGACAGTTGATGGACGTTCATTCCATACTTATTTTGGTGATCGTCAACATTACTACCGAGGCGAACTCTACGCTGATCTGGATCATGATGATGTAGATTCCTACGGACCAGAAACTACAACCATTCGTAAAAGGGTTGATGGTAAGTACCAGTTCTATATCCATAACTATTCTAGGAACGGTTATGACGGAACAGAGACCCTGCGCAATTCATCAGCAAAAGTTGAGATCTATAACGGTAGCAACGCTTCTCCAGTGAAAACTTATCATATTCCTACAGGTAGCGGCAATGAACTCTACTGGTATGTGTTTGATATGGAAGTTGACGGTGCAGAGCTTAACTTTACAGATCATAACCAATTAGTGGAGGATGAGCCGCAGTCAAATTTACCTCCTTCGATAGAGTATGATTTCTCGTCATATATAGAGGGGAATTATCTGGTAGATCAATCTCAACAACTTCGAGTTCAATCTGGCTATTACAATACCGAAGATCAAGTATATCTCCGCTTTAGCTTAGATGGACTTGAAAATTCAGATCTCATTGAGATGAAAACATCCGAAGGGGTGCGGATCCCATTCACTACCAAAGCAAACGCGATTGAAGCTGTTTACGGTTCAGTAGATAACGGATTTAATGTGTCAGACCTTGATCTACAATTTGATTTGAAGTTCAAACAAGCGGGGCTCTATACATTGAAGACCGAAATCATCGATGTGTACAGTGATGAGGTAATAGAAACGTTATATGATAATGTGGACATTAAGCAGGATCTTGAGGCTGCCTTGCTTTCAGAAGAAGAGGGTAAGCTGTTATCAAGTTCAACTGTTTCCTACATTACAACCGTTGGAGATGCCGTGTACTTAACTGATCGCGACAACACCTTACTGAACGATACAAACGTTATTATCGAGAGTTTGGAACTCAATACTCCAACAAATGTGACAGACAGTGTATATTTAGCTACAGATAACAATTCTATTAAACTTGTAAAATATAATGACGGTGATGTTGCTCTGAGTTATACGGCAACAGTGAAACTGGAACGTGGATCACTTTCTTCTGTGTCGCACACCATTACAATCATTGTTCCGACTCTTGCTCAACTATTGGATGAGGCTATAGCGTTTGCGGATGAAGTAATTAAAGACGCTAGGCCGGAAAACCTTATCATTGCGCGTGCAGCTGCAGATCAAGCGAAAACCGGCAGCAAAGAAGAACAGATATTAGCCTTGAATCAATTGGCTGCATTGTTAATCGAATATATATAACACATTAAGACACTACTTTTTAACGAGGCCCCGTACTTTCATTCGATGAAAGCATGGGGTTCTTTTTATTCCAACCGCGTTATACCAATCGCAAACAGTCCCCCTTATATGCACCTATTTGATTCACACATCTATCACAGACTTAATTAGTATTAAAAAGGTGTAACCCAGAACTTCAATAGTGTAAGACATCTAAGACTGGAAGGTGAGGACATCATGAAAAGAATTGCCGCAGCACTTATGTTATTCACCACGATTGTTGTAATTCTTTATACACAGTACGAGGAAGAACCCGAGCGCAAGGGCTTTACAGCTTATCGCCTGATTGCGCATGCGACAGGAAGTATCGAAGATCAGTACTATACCAATACATATGACGCCATGGTTGAGAACTACAAGAAGGGTTCACGTGTTTTCGAGATTGATTTTATGCTCAGTGCTGACAGGAAGGTAGTCGCCCGCCACGAGTGGACCAAGAGCATGACAGAACAGCTTGGTCAGAATGCTAAGTTGCCTGAGGATAAACAAGCTGCACGGCTCACTCGTGACGAATTCATTAATACACCCATTCAGGATAAGTATCAGCCGATGGATGTCGACAAGGTTCTGGATCTGATGGAGAGATATCCGGATATATACATTGTGACCGACACGAAGGAGCAGAAGGATGAGGATATTCGGCATCTGTTTACTGAACTAGTCGCTGCTGCGAAACAACGTGATTTGAGTCTGTTGGATCGGGTAGTCGTCCAGATTTACAATGAACCGATGCTTGCTATGGTGAAGAATGTGTATCCATTTGAATCGATTATCTATACGATATATGCAACTCAAGATTCAACTAATCATATCGCCCAATTTGTAAAAGAGAATAATATCGATGCCGTTACCATGCCCGAATATCGTGTGAATCCTAATTTTATAGCGAAGTTAAATCGAATGGATGTCGCCACTTATGTACATACGATTAATGACATGTCCACCGTTAACAATTATGAAAAATGGGGCGTGTATGGTGTTTATTCAGATGATATAACGCAGCCGGAACTAGAAGCTAATAGCTTGCGCTATACCTTGAAACGGTAAGGAAACTCAATTTTAAATGTCCGCTCTACTTTCATTTAGCAGAAAAGTAGGGCGGACATTTCTAATTCAATGAGAATGATAGGTAGATGCTCATATCCTCAGGAAGTATGATTTGGATTTTACTCCATTACCAATAAAAATGTTCGTATTTTATGCGAACACAAATTGACTTGCTACCGCGGCTATCATAGACTTAATTTAGTAGTAGACCGTTAACGTGGAGGAATGACGTTGAAAGACATGATAAAGCCCTGGAGGCATGTGTTTAAGCTCGATCCCGAGAAAGATATCAGTGACGATGCACTGGATAAGTTATGTATGTCGGGAACAGATGCGATTATGATTGGTGGCTCCACAGGAGTAACTTACGAGAATACAGTTGACCTTCTCTCGCGAGTACGTCGTTATGAATTGCCTTGTGTGCAGGAGATTTCTGATCTTGAGGCAGTTGTCCCTGGTTTTGATCTCTATATGATTCCTATGGTGCTCAACACACCGGATCCGACATGGATTCTTGAACGTCACCATCAAGGAATTGAGCGCTATGGATATATGATCCCTTGGGATCTTGTAGTGGCAGAAGGTTACATTGTCTTGAACCCCGATGCCACAGTTGCGAAGCTAACCCGAGCTGAGGCACAGATCAGTGAAGCGTCAGCAGTGGCCTACGCACAGATTGCGGACAAGCTGATGAATTTACCGGTTGTTTACTTGGAATACAGCGGTACATTTGGTGATATGGGAACGACTCGTGCAGTTCGTAGATCATTAGATCAATCCCAACTCTTTTATGGTGGTGGAATTACGACGGTTGAACAAGCAGCAGAAGCAGCTTCTGTTTCGGACACCATTGTCGTAGGCAATATCATTTATGATGATTTGTCTCAAGCCCTCGAGACCGTTAAGGCTGTGAAAGGTTAACCATATTAAAGAGTAGCTGAGGCACAATTACCTGAGCCGTTTAAGTTGTTTTCAGTCCTTTTTCTACTATAGAAGTAGAATTCAATTCATGACTTAGTTGAAGCTACTAAAGTTCTTATCGTTTGTAATTATTTAAAAGTAATACCACTCTACACAAAATAGGAGGCAACTGAACCTATGCAGCCCATTAATATACACGAGGCCGTCCAGCGCCTCAACCCTGAGCAGCGGAAGGCGGTCGAGGCGACTGACGGACCGCTGCTCATTATGGCCGGAGCAGGATCCGGTAAGACGCGCGTGCTCACACACCGTATCGCCTATTTAATCGCCACACGTAAAGCTCCGCCATGGGGGATTCTAGCGATCACATTTACGAACAAAGCAGCCCGTGAAATGCAGGAGCGGGTATCGAAGCTTGTTGGACCTGAAGGGAGAGACATATGGGTTTCCACCTTCCACTCGATGTGCGTTCGAATCCTTCGTAAAGACATTGACCGGATTGGCTTTACTTCTAATTTTAGTATTTTGGATTCAACCGATCAGCTTTCTGTTATTCGTAATGTTATGAAGCATCTGAACATCGATACCAAGAAATTTGAGCCAAAAGCCATTCAAGCAACGATGAGTGCAGCTAAGAACGAACTGGTCTCTCCACAGCAGTATGAACAGAAGGCGGGAGATTATTTTGAGACTCTTGTGGCCCAAGTGTACAAGGAGTACCAGAAACGTCTAAAGAGTAATAACTCGCTTGATTTTGATGACTTGATCATGACAACGATCCAATTGTTTAAGGAAGTACCGGAAGTGCTTGATTTCTACCAGCGTAAATTCCAGTACATTCATGTTGATGAGTATCAAGATACGAACCGTGCCCAATACATGCTCTGCCGTATGCTGGCAGATAGCCATCATCGCATTTGCGTAGTAGGTGACAGTGATCAGTCTATCTATCGCTGGCGTGGTGCGGATATCAGTAACATTTTGAACTTTGAGGAAGACTATCCAGAAGCACGGACAATTTTGCTTGAGCAGAATTACCGTTCTACTTCGAATATATTGAATGCCGCGAACAAGGTTATTGCCCTAAATACAGGCCGTAAGCCCAAGAATTTGTGGACCGAACAAGGCGAAGGGGAGAAGATCAAGGTATTCCGCGGAGATTCCGAGCATGATGAAGGATATTTTGTTACCTCTGAAATTTCCAAAAGCGTAAAGACAGGCAAGTCCTATCAAGACCACGCGATTTTGTATCGTACCAATGCGCAGTCTCGTGTTATAGAGGAAATCTTGATTAAATCGGATATCCCCTATCAGATTGTTGGCGGGATTAAGTTCTATGATCGTAAAGAGATTAAAGATATTCTTGCCTATCTGCGGCTCATCTCGAACCCGGATGATGATATTAGTCTGACTCGGATTATTAATGTACCGAAGCGGAGTATCGGGGATACAACGGTTGGTAAGCTTGCAGCGGCAGCTGCTGAAAAAGGAACATCTATTTTCGGCGTGCTCCGGTTTGTCGATGACCTCGGATTTGCAGGTCGTACACGTAATGCTTTAGTCGAGTTCTACGATATGATCGCTGCCCTGAGCAAGATGGTTGAATTCCTATCTGTAACCGAACTGACGGAGAAAGTACTTGAAATGTCGCAGTATCGAACAGAGCTGCAGACCGAGAATACGCTTGAATCAAGATCCCGTCTAGAGAACATCGAAGAATTCTTGTCCGTTACGATGGAATTTGAGAAAAATAACGACGACAAATCACTCGTTTCGTTCCTTACGGATCTAGCGCTCATAGCCGACATCGATTCGATGAACGATGATGAAGAGGATCGCAGTGATGCAGTCGTGCTGATGACGATGCACAGCGCCAAAGGTCTGGAATTTCCAGTTGTATTTATCATCGGTATGGAGGAAGGCGTATTCCCGCATAGCCGTGCTTTCTCGGATAACGAAGAATTGGAAGAGGAGCGCCGTTTGGCCTATGTAGGGATTACACGTGCGGAGAAACAGTTGTATCTCTCCTGTGCCCGAATGCGGACTCTATTCGGTCGGACGACGGCTAATCAACCTTCACGTTTCTTAGAAGAAATACCGGACGAGCTGAAAGAAGATACCCAAATGGCTCAAGATCGTTATCGCCGTGGAGGTAATGTAGGCGGCTCTTATGCTGGACGTGGCTTTGGTGGAGGCGGAAGTAACTTCGGGGGTGGACGAGCTAAAGATCTATCCCTTGGGGGTTCCACTGCTTCTGCTGCTACTTCACAGAAGAGTCGTGTAACGGTGTCAACAGGAACGCCATCCCGTCAGGGTACATCTGCAGGAAGTACAGATGGATTTAGTGCAGGGGATAAGGTTGCTCACGGGAAGTGGGGAACCGGAACGATTGTTTCTGTAAAAGGAACGGGCAACGATATGGAACTACAGATCGCGTTCCCAGCTCCGGTAGGTATTAAACGTTTGTTAGCTGGTTTTGCTCCCATTACAAAGGTGGAATAGTTACGGCCTATTTGATTAAAGGAGGATTGTCCCTGCATGGATTTTAAGGAAACAATGGAGAAGCTCATTGCGGAGCTGAACAATTATAACTACCACTACTACACGCTCGATCAGCCGCTTGTGAGCGACAAAGAATACGATGCTCTTTATGATCAGTTAGTAGCGCTGGAGAAGGAGACTGGATTCGCACTTCCGGACTCTCCTACACAGCGGGTAGGAGGAGATATTTTGAAGGGCTTTACGCCACACCGCCATTTGGCTCCGCTCTGGAGTCTCGACAAAGCTCAGAACATCGAGCAGCTTCGAACATGGCATGATCGTGTGGTCAGACTAGTTAACGACTACAATACAAAAAATCCAGGCAATCCCCTGCCGGTACCTTGTTATGCACTTGAACTCAAGTTTGATGGATTGACTCTGAATCTGACTTACCGAGATGGTAAGCTGATTCAAGCATCAACCCGGGGCAACGGTGCAGTTGGAGAAGGCATACTGGCCCAAGTGAAGACAATTAAATCCGTGCCTTTGACGATTCCTTACTCAGAAGGAACGATAGAAGTGCAGGGTGAAGGCATTATGAACCTGTCCGTATTGGAGAACTACAATAAGACAGCTGTCGAGCCACTCAAGAATGCCCGTAATGCTGCGGCGGGAGCGCTCCGTAACTTGAATCCGAAGGTGACGGCAGAGCGGAAGCTGAATGCGTATTTTTATAATGTTGGATATTCTGATGACATCACATTTGATAATCACAAGGAAATGATGGACTTTTTACGTGACAATCGGTTCAAAGTAAATCCTTATATTTTCTATTTCGAGAAATTTGATGATGTAATGGAGCAACTGGCTGATATAGAAGCACGTCGTTCGGAGCTCGATTACTTGATTGATGGAGCAGTCCTGAAGGTGACGGATATGAGGATACGTGAGGCGCTGGGCTATACCGATAAATTCCCTCGCTGGGCGGTGGCTTATAAATTCGAGGCCGAGGAGACAACAACGATCCTTGAATCTGTAACTTGGAATGTGGGACGAACCGGCAAAATTACACCTTTGGCTAGAGTAGAAGCGGTTGAACTGGCCGGGGTAACGGTACAGAACTGTACGCTGAACAATATCGGTGACATTGAACGCAAAAATCTTAAGTTCGCACTAGGCACACGCGTGTTCATACGTCGCTCGAACGATGTAATCCCTGAGATTCTCGGTAAGGTAACGGAAGAGAATGATGGTGAGGAAATTGTATATCCAGAGCAGTGTCCTTCCTGTGGTTTTCCGCTGGAACAACGTGGTGCACATTTATTCTGCAACAACAAGACAGGTTGTAAGCCGCAGATCATTGCACGGATTACGCATTTTGCGTCCCGTGATGCGATGGACATCGAGACCTTCAGCGACAAGACAGCGAACCAACTGTATGAGGAACTGAATGTGCGTGAACCGGCAGATCTATATACCTTGTCGTTTGATAGTTTGGTGAAGCTGGAACGCTTTGGTGAAAAAAAAGCTCAGAATCTGCTGGATGCCATTGAGAAGAGTAAGGAGCGGGATCTCGCATCATTCCTTTTCGCATTAGGTATACCGAACACCGGCAAATCTACGACCAAAATGCTGGCAGATCACTACCGCGATCTCCATCTTGTGATGGCAGCACCTGCTGAGGAATTGGTAGGTCTACCGGATGTCGGTGGGATTGTGGCGGAGAGTATTGCTGGATATTTTGCAGATCCATTCGCACAGGCGAGCATCGAAAGAATGCTATCGCTAGGTGTTCAGGCCAAAGCACCCGAAGCGCCGCGTCCTGTAAGTACAGATTCCTTTTTTAGCGGCAAAACAGTCGTCCTTACGGGCACACTTCACTTACTCACACGTGAGGAAGCAACAGAGCGTTTGGAGCTTCTCGGTGCTAAGGTAACAGGTAGTGTGTCGAAGAAAACAGATCTCGTCATTGCCGGAGAAAAAGCGGGCAGTAAGCTGGCCAAAGCACAGCAGCTCGGAATCCAGGTTATTGAGGATGAAGAAGAGTTTGTACGCTTGTTGAACGAGGAATAAACCGTCTTATATAGAAGTCGGCATGCAAAAGAGCTTGAATCATTTCGATTCAGGCTCTTTTTGATCAAGCTTTTGGTTACTATTCGCTAGACCATTTTTCAATCTGTGCATCACTCGGCAGAAGCAAAGCAAGAAGTCCGAGCAGTGGAAGGAAGCCTACGGCAATCATTACATTTTCAATACCCCAAGCATCGCCGAGACTGCCAAGCGCCAGTGAACCTATGCCTCCCATACCGAAAGCGAAGCCTGTAATCAGGCCGGACACGGTACCGATGTTACCTGGATACAGCATTTGAGCGTATACTACCGTAACGGAGAAGCTGGAGAGAAGAATGAATCCGCCCACCGCAAGTAGTACTCCAGCCCAAAAAGGAGAGGCGAAAGGAAGAACGATCGCAATCGGCGCTGTACCGATCATGGATAGCATAATCAGATTACGGCGTCCGAATCGGTCAGCTAGTGGACCGCCAAAGAAAGTTCCGAGAGCCCCTGCTGCCAAGAACAAAAAGATGTAGATCTGCGCGTTATCAATCGAGATTTGATAGGCATCCATTAAATAGAACGCATAATAGCTGCTGATGGCTGCGCCATACCATGATCGCACAAATACGATGGTAACCAGAATAAGTGTGGCGTTTCGAATGCTTTTGCGTTGAGCGGGATCCATCATCCGTGCTACGGCTCTCTTTTTGAACGTATACCCTGAATCCAGCATACTTTGATACCACCGGGCAACATATGTCTGCACGATAACGCCGGCTGCAGCTACAACAGTGAAGCTTAGTGCACCAATTTGGCCGTAAGGAACGAACACAAAGCGGGTCAGTAGAGGCGCAAGAGATTGGCCAGCGTTTCCTCCTACCTGAAAAATCGACTGAGATAACCCTTTTTTCATGCCTGCAGCCATATGAGCTACACGCATACCTTCAGGATGGAACGTCGCAGAACCAAGGCCAATCAATACAACTGAGAAGAGCACGAGGATATAGTTATCTGCGTAAGCAAGAATAAACACACCTGCAAAGGTAAAGCACATACCGATGGGGAGAAGTATTGGTGTTGGTCGTTTGTCTGCTGCGTATCCGATCACAGGCTGTATAATGGATGATGTAAAATTAATGGCGAATGATATCCAGCCAATCTGTGTAAAGGTGAGCAGAAGGTTATCTTTTAGGATAGGAAAAATAGCAGGTATTACAGATTGAATCGAATCATTGAATAGATGAACAAAGCTGATCGCCAGCAATATTCGGTACACTGTAGCTTGTTCCGTACCGCTGCCAGGTGAAGGCTTGGTGGATGAGACGGGCCTCCGAAGGCGTAGCGGTTTGTCCGACATTGTAGAATCCCCTCTCTATTTGTAACTATGTATTTATTGATGAATTTACATTAAAACCTTTTGGTTTGGAAATCAATTCATTTCAGCGGTGATTAGGAAAGTTATTATTAGAGTAATACTGTGAATGATAAGTGCTATAGGAAGTAACAATATGATGATATAAATTAATTTTCAAAAAAAGCTTGATAAGTAACTAGAAGCATGGTATATTATTTCTTGTCGCTTCGGACGCCAACTAAACAACTAAGTTTACAACGCGTCGAAAGTTGTCGAAAAAAAGTGTTGACAGCAAGTTAGACACTTGATATAATAAACACCTACGCTGCTGAGACGTTGAGAGGTTAACGACGAAGAGCGGACAAGTTCCTTGAAAACTGAACGAATGAAACACGTCAAATTAAGTAACGTTAGCTTCAACAATGAGCAAATCGCTCTTTTCATTAACTTTAATGGAGAGTTTGATCCTGGC
>NZ_CP186006.1:4782500-4852500 GCF_049311625.1 Paenibacillus sp. EC2-1 | reverse complement strand
TAAGGCGAGAAGCTGTAGCCGTAGCGAAAGCGAGTCTGAATAGGGCGATTTAGTATGTGGACGTAGACCCGAAACCGTGTGATCTACCCCTGTCCAGGATGAAGGTGCGGTAACACGCACTGGAGGTCCGAACCCACGTATGTTGAAAAATGCGGGGATGAGGTGGGGGTAGCGGAGAAATTCCAATCGAACTCGGAGATAGCTGGTTCTCCCCGAAATAGCTTTAGGGCTAGCCTCGGAATGAAGAGTCGTGGAGGTAGAGCACTGATTGGGTGCGGGGCCCGCAAGGGTTACCAAGCTCAGTCAAACTCCGAATGCCATAGACTTATATCCGGGAGTCAGACAGTGAGTGCTAAGATCCATTGTCAAAAGGGAAACAGCCCAGACCATCAGCTAAGGTCCCCAAGTGTGTGTTAAGTGGGAAAGGATGTGGAGTTGCACAGACAACCAGGATGTTGGCTTAGAAGCAGCCACCATTTAAAGAGTGCGTAATAGCTCACTGGTCGAGTGACTCTGCGCCGAAAATGTAACGGGGCTAAACACACCACCGAAGCTATGGCTTGATACATTCGTATCAGGGGTAGGGGAGCGTTGTATGTAGGTTGAAGGTGTACCGTAAGGAGCGCTGGACAGCATACAAGTGAGAATGCCGGTATGAGTAACGAAAAGATCAGTGAGAATCTGATCCGCCGAAAGCCCAAGGTTTCCTGAGGAAGGTTCGTCCGCTCAGGGTAAGTCGGGACCTAAGGTGAGGCCGAAAGGCGTAATCGAAGGACAACAGGTTGAAATTCCTGTACCACCGTAAACCGTTATGAACGATGGGGTGACGCAGGAGGGTAGTGACGCGGACTGATGGATGTCCGTCCAAGCAGTGAGGCTGATGTGTAGGCAAATCCGCACATCGTTAAGGCTAGGCTGTGATGGGGAGTGAAAATTATAGTAGCGAAGGTCATGATCTCACACTGCCAAGAAAAGCCTCTAGTCAGGTGAAGGTGCCCGTACCGCAAACCGACACAGGTAGGCGAGAAGAGAATTCTAAGGCGCGCGGAAGAACTCTCGTTAAGGAACTCGGCAAAATGACCCCGTAACTTCGGGAGAAGGGGTGCCCCGGTAGTGTGAATAGCACGAGGGGGCCGCAGTGAAAAGGCCCAAGCGACTGTTTAACAAAAACACAGGTCTGTGCGAAGCCGTAAGGCGAAGTATACGGGCTGACGCCTGCCCGGTGCTGGAAGGTTAAGGGGAGTGGTTAGGGAGCAATCCCGAAGCTATGAACCGAAGCCCCAGTAAACGGCGGCCGTAACTATAACGGTCCTAAGGTAGCGAAATTCCTTGTCAGGTAAATTCTGACCCGCACGAATGGCGTAACGATTTGGGCGCTGTCTCAACGAGAGATCCGGTGAAATTTTAATACCTGTGAAGATGCAGGTTACCCGCGACAAGACGGAAAGACCCCATGGAGCTTTACTGCAGCTTGATATTGGATTTGGGTACGATCTGTACAGGATAGGTGGGAGCCTAAGAAACAGGAGCGCAAGCTTCTGTGGAGGCGCCGTTGGGATACCACCCTGATCGTATCTAGGTTCTAACCTAGTACCGTAAACCGGTGCGGGGACAGTGTCTGGTGGGCAGTTTGACTGGGGCGGTCGCCTCCTAAAGAGTAACGGAGGCGCCCCAAGGTTCCCTCAGAATGGTTGGAAATCATTCGAAGAGTGCAAAGGCATAAGGGAGCTTGACTGCGAGACCTACAAGTCGAGCAGGGACGAAAGTCGGGCTTAGTGATCCGGTGGTACCGCATGGAAGGGCCATCGCTCAACGGATAAAAGCTACCCTGGGGATAACAGGCTTATCTCCCCCAAGAGTCCACATCGACGGGGAGGTTTGGCACCTCGATGTCGGCTCATCGCATCCTGGGGCTGAAGTAGGTCCCAAGGGTTGGGCTGTTCGCCCATTAAAGCGGTACGCGAGCTGGGTTCAGAACGTCGTGAGACAGTTCGGTCCCTATCTGTCGTGGGCGTAGGAAATTTGAGAGGAGCTGTCCTTAGTACGAGAGGACCGGGATGGACATACCGCTGGTGCACCAGTTGTTCCGCCAGGAGCATGGCTGGGTAGCTACGTATGGACGGGATAAGCGCTGAAAGCATCTAAGCGTGAAGCCCCCCTCAAGATGAGATTTCCCAATTAGTAAGACCCCTTGAAGACGACGAGGTAGATAGGTTGGAGGTGGAAGTGCAGCAATGCATGGAGCTGACCAATACTAATCGGTCGAGGGCTTATCCTACAAGTTTTCTGGAAGAAAACTAGCTTCGGAAGCGATACGCTTTGCATCGGAGCAAGACTTTCAGAAACAATGCAAATTCGCAAATTCAAGTTTCGTATCTAGTTTTCAAGTGATCAAACACTTGAACCGTTTGGTGGCGATAGCGGAAGGGTTCCACGCGTACCCATCCCGAACACGACCGTTAAGCCTTCCAGCGCCGATGGTACTTGGACCGAAGGGTCCCGGGAGAGTAGGACGTCGCCAAGCACAATGAAAGCCATTGTTGATTACTCAACAATGGCTTTTTTTATTTGTTTATTGAACATCTTCTGAAATATTCCTATGCAAAGCCTCCTTTAACTGGAGGCAGTTGCTTATAAATGTCTTTATCTCTGACGATATCGATGATTTTATTGATGAGTGAAGTCATTTGCTGCCCATCTTTACTCTTATCGCATTCCGACCATTCGTAATGAAGAACTCGATTACCAGAATAAACAGTCAGGTCGTACGCGATATGTGGTTTTTTGTTACAGGATGTAGTTAATTGTTTTTCTTCCATGTAGTTGGCAAGCACCATATTCTTATATATGGACTGACGTTCTTCTGAACTGAATTGGAAATCAGAGACTTCTACGGTTTCGCCGTTCTGTAGATCTTTAGTCAACGTCTTCTTTAGTGTATTGATCTGATTGCCTAAATGCACTCCATACTTCAAAACAAAATCAAAGGAGTCTATCTCCTTCACATCATAAGGAATCTTAAGTATCTCGATATCGTCTTCCTTACCGTTACATCCTGTGAGTACATATTCTAAGTAGGTATCTTCTTCGTTTCTTTGTAGCCCGTCACAGGTGAACTTGGAAACCATCGGTGTGCCGTAATCGTCCTGTGTGTTGTCATACTTCATTTGAATCTGATTGCCGTGATACTTTAATACATAAAAAATGGGATCACCTTCAATTGTATAATGTACGACCTGCAGGTTTTCTCTATTTTTTTCTATAAAAGCGTTTAGATTATCAATGTTCTTTATATCTCCGTGTCTATTGATGACATCCTCTTCTTCATTAACCTCAGGACCAGAACATCCAGTCAGAATAAATAGCAGTATTAGAATAGAGTGAACAAGCCCCTGGATACGCAATTTATACATATACAAACCTCCTTTCGATATATTATGTATCACTGTCCCTATAGACGATAACAATTGGATTAAAGTTACAGTTTAAAAATTAAGGTCAAATTAATTTAACAAAATAAATAGCCACTGATGCATCTCTGTAAAAGCATTCCTGACTCTTATAGAAGATTACTCTACAAAAGACTTTTAACAGTTTTCCTTCTGAGCCAAGGGAACTGTATTAATTCAGGGTGCTTAATTGCACCAGTTCTCAATAATAGACCTCCATGTATGAAAAAAACATCTCGCCACACTTTACAATAACACTATCCTAGTGTACTATTTAACTATAACACTAACACAAAGGAAGTGTAGCAATGAGTTTAAACAAAGATAAGCCAAATTCAGTGGTTCTAAGTGCAGATCATATCACTAAGACAATCGGTGCTAAGAACATCGTAGATAATTTATCTTTTGATATACATCAAGGTGAAATTGTTGGTCTTCTAGGACCGAACGGAGCAGGGAAGACGACAACCATACGAATGATTGTTGGCCTTATCAAAATGTCTCAAGGGGATGTCATTGTGCGTGGGCACAGTGTTAGACATCAGTTTGTGAAAGCGATACGTCATATCGGTGGGATTATCGAAAATCCAGAGTTTTATCCGTATATGAGTGGATACGATAATCTGAAGCAGTATCAGCGGATGTCTGAAGGAATTAAAGAATCAAGAATTCATGAGGTCATTAAGCTGGTGGGATTACAAGATGCCATTCACAAGAAAGTTCGGGCCTATTCCCTAGGAATGCGGCAAAGACTTGGTATTGCCCAAGCACTTCTTCATGAGCCATCAATTCTTATCCTGGATGAGCCAACGAACGGATTGGATCCAGCAGGTATTCGGGAAATGCGGGATTACTTGAAGCTGATTGCCAGAGAAGAAGGGATCGCCATTCTGGTCTCAAGTCACTTGTTATCTGAAATGGAGCTTATGTGCAGCAGAGTGATCGTGATACAGGAAGGTAAGCTAATAACGGAGCGTCCGATCGGCAGTGAGCCGCAGAGTGATCTCGTTACCGTTAACTTCCGAGTCAGTAGTACACAGGATGTTCTGGAAGCAGTACACACACTGGATGAGGTTAGAGTGATTGGTGTTGAGCCGAATCGAAGTGAAGTCACCCTCCAGTTGAAAGATGCAAATATACCTCAGATCATCAAGATTCTAGGTAATGCAGAAGTGTCGATATACCGGATTGAGGAAACTAAGCAATCACTGGAAGAAGAATTTTTGAAATGGACAGGAGGCAATCGGATTGCGTAGCTTTGGAAATCTTGTTACAAATGAATGGTTGAAGATGTTCAAAAAGAAAAGCTTTTTTATTCCTTATGTTTTAGTGGCTGCGATGATTATTTTTGTAGCTTATATGTTAAAGTCGTTCTCTGGTGGAGCTGCTGGTACAGGATATGAATTTGCCAAAATGGTTGTTGCTTCTAAAGGGATGGGGCAAGTATTAACGATGCTAGCAATCGTTGTGACCGCTGGATCGGTAGCTAAGGAACATAGCTTTGGAACAATTAAGCTTCTGCTGATTCGTGCACAAAGCCGAACCAAGATTCTTGCGTCGAAGTATGTCGTTATCTTGCTATATATTATTTCACTTATTGCATTTGCGCTTGTTGTCGGGCTTACCACTGGCACATTGATGTTCGGTACAGGTGAAGGATCAGCGAATATACAGGATGTGTTTATAGCAGCAGGATATGGTTTCGTATATACCCTCATGTATGTCTCATTCACATTCGCTGTTGGGATTGTAACGAGGTCAACTGGACCGGCGATTGGGATTGGGATGTTCATGGTTGTTATTGAAAGTCTAGTAACTCAATTGCTTGCAGGGTACTCATGGGCGAAGTACTTACCATTCTTGAACGTAGATCTCTCGATTTATAATGATGGTTTAGGTTCCTTGCTTCCCGGCATGTCGCTGACGTTCTCTGCCATCGTACTTGCTGTATATCTCCTCTTGTTTCTTGTCACGGGCTTTGTTACGTTTAAAAAACGGGATGTCGCTTGATGAACTGAAAACAACTAATTAGAGGAGAGCGGCGGAAAGGAGCAAAACCGATAGTGAGCATAGAATTTGACAATAATCTGCCGATCTATTTACAAATTATGAATTATTTAAAAAGAGAAATCGTAAGAGGAGGGCTAAAGCCCGGCGATAAGATTCCATCCGTCCGGGAACTGGCAGCCGACCTTCAGATTAACCCCAATACGGTGCAACGCACCTTTCAGGAACTAGAACGAGAAGGTATTGTTGAGACTAGACGCGGATTGGGCAGATACGTGACGAGTGAGGGATCTAAGATCATGACGATAAAAAAAGAAATGGCCAGTGAGCTGCTGGAGCATTTTATCCGTGGTATGCAGGAACTGGGCTTTAAAGAGCAAGATATTATGTCTATTGTGTCTGAGGCTGTTAAGGAAGACGTTAATCAGGAATCTAGATAGGGAAGGAGGAGAATTTAAATGGAGAGCCTAATTCAATTTCATAATGTATCTAAGAATTACGGTGGCAAAATAGCATTACACAATGTAACTATCGACATTACTGAGGGTAAAATTATCGGTCTACTTGGAACGAATGGCAGTGGTAAGAGTACGATGATGAAAATTGCGGCAGGACTTGTTCATCCTTCAGCCGGAAAAGTGACTATTAAGGGTAAACCCGTTGGATTGGAGACGAAATCGTTGGTTTCTTTCATGCCAGATCGTCCGCTCACAGAATCATGGATGAAAGTATCTGATGCGATCAAGTTTTTTCAGGACTTCTATTCTGATTTTGATGTAGAGAAGGCACATAATATGTTGAAATTTATGAACTTAAATTTAAACGATAAGATTAGCTCATTATCCAAAGGAATGAATGAACGACTCCAGCTGACACTTGCACTTTCACGCAATGCTTACGTGTATATGCTGGATGAGCCAATTGGAGGCGTTGACCCTGTCGCACGTGGCAAAATCCTTAATGCGATTGTGGAGTTCTATAATGAGAACAGCAGTATCATCATATCAACACATCTCGTGAGAGACATTGAGCGGATTTTTGATGAAGTGGTCTTTATACGGAGCGGTGAGATCGTTATGCACGAGGAAGTAGAGAATATTCGTCTAGAGCATGGTAAAAGCATTGATGAAATGTTCAAAGAGGTGTTCGCAGAATGATGAAACTGTTGAAATACGACTGGAAACGAAATTCGAATGTAATTCTTGGTCTTATGACCGTTCTGTTGATCTCAGAAACACTGTTTACATCGATCGGTTATACACGTGGATGGGAATTATGGCTCTTGGTGCTCTTGAGCATGCTAGCTTATGGTATAGTGAGTACGATCCTGCTGGTAATTATCTGCAGAACATTTGATCAGAATATTAAGTTATATAATCGCCGCCTCTTACCCATTCGATCTATATGGACTATCGTATCGTCGTTAATACAGGCCTGGATCAGTACAGTGATTGTTATGATATTGGTGATTATTCACTTATGGATATTCTGGAACATTGGAAGCCTAGGCAAAATAATAAACCTCCCCCGTTTAATTACTTCGGATTATGTATTAATGGCATTGGGTGGTGGTTGGAAATATACATTTGTTATGATCACTATCTTTTTCTCGATCGTAGTAGCCCGTGCAATTCGCAAGCAGTGGGGATTATGGTTCAGCATCGTGCTCTTTTTTATCATTCAAAATGTAATACAGTGGATGGAGTACAAAATCTTCACTTCAGATAGTGGATGGGTGGGTCAAACATTCTCCATTCGAATTGAAGAGGGGGGGACTGGAACTCCAATTACCAATGAGACTTTTCAAATCCCATGGGGACCGTTTATATTTGAAATACTTCTCGCCGGAGTACTTATATATGCTATGGTTAAATTGATCGATCGTAAGGTGGAAGTATAATACCCATCATCATATGTAAGACCTCGCTAGAATAATGGCGGGGTCTTTTTATTTTGGTAGATGGAGTGGTATGCGGAATATTTTCACTTTTTAACGGTTAGACTGAAAGAGAAGCCCCCTTGGCAAAATAAAAAATTGTGTTATAATAAATTTAAAGTCAAAGAAAGTCAAAGTCAGCAATAAAGGATTCAATGAAGCGCCAAGTTGGTTAAAATTAAAGTATCGGCAAGACTCTGTGAGGACGTGTAAGATCAATACGGCTTAGCGTTTCAAGCAGTGGAGGATGAATAATCATGCGTAATATCTCTGATATTATCGAACAATATTTGAAGGGTATTTTGCAAGAAAGCTCGGAGGGAACGATTGAGATCCAGCGTAATGACCTTGCGGAGAAATTCTCATGCGTCCCTTCCCAGATTAATTATGTCATTAGTACCCGTTTTACATTAGAGAAAGGGTACTTGGTGGAAAGTAAACGTGGCGGAGGAGGCTATATACGTATTCAACGTATTGAGTTGCCGAAGCATACAGCTCTTCACCATCACTTGCATCACTCTATAGGAAATCTCATTGATCAGACAGTAGCAGAGGGGCTGATTTACCAGCTCGAAGAATCGCGGTTTTTGACGATGCGTGAAGCTTGCCTCATGCGGGCAGCAATCTCAAGGGAATGTCTGAACGTTAAACTTCCTTATCGAGATGAGCTTCGTGCGAGAATTATGAAGGCGATGCTTGTTTCTTTGTTGGGTAAATGAGTCTTTGTTAAAAGGAGGGTCATGAATATGGTGTGTCAAGAATGCGGTAAACGGCCGGCGACGCTCCATTTCACCAAGATTGTAAACGGAGAGAAGACGGAATTCCATTTCTGTGAAACTTGTGCCCGTGAAAAAGGGGAATTGATCCCTGGGACGTCGAATGGTTTCTCTATTCACAGTCTTTTGTCAGGTCTGCTTGATCTCGATCCTACGGGAAAAGGTCAAACTCAGGGTTCTAGGGGGCCTCAAGCACCCCGTTGTGAGGAATGCGGTATGACCTATTCACAATTCAGCAAGCTTGGCCGTTTTGGCTGTAGCTCTTGTTACAAATATTTCTCTGATCGCTTGGATCCACTTTTCAAAAGGGTTCACGGTAATACCACACATGTAGGTAAGATCCCCAAACGAAGTGGTGGTAAGATCCAAGTGAAACGTAAAATTGATGAGCTTAAGAAGGAACTGCAGTATAAAATCCTTCAAGAGGAGTTTGAAGAAGCTGCTGAAATCCGTGATCAGATCCGTGAGCTCGAGAAGAGTATGGCTTAAGTCTATGGACTACAATACTGCACTTGAAGCGAGCATTTTGCAAAATGCTGAAGGTAGGAGGAATGCGTGATGTCGAATCTTCGGTTTACCGAACAAGCGCTGAGCGAATGGATGCGCGGAAACGGTCAGGATTCTGATATAGTCATCAGCACCCGGGTTCGGGTGGCGCGCAATTTGCAGCATCTTCCTTTTCCGCTGCTTGCGACAGGCGAGCAGTCGGGAGAAGTGCTTGAGCGCCTGACAGGTGTTTTAAAGGATCAGGAAGAATTACAAGATCTGGGTCCTTTTCATACCATTCGTTTAGATGAGATTGATGGATTGGATAAGAGAGTGTTGGTTGAGAAGCGACTCATTAGTCCAAGTCTCGCTGATGAATCGAGAAATGGAGCGGTGATACTTACGGAAGATGAATCGGTAAGTATCATGATTAATGAAGAGGATCACTTACGAATCCAGTGCTTGTATCCGGGCTTCCAAGTGCATGAGGCTTGGGAGAGAGCGACGAAGCTAGATGATTTGTTCGAAGCCAAAGTTGATTATGCTTTTGACGACAAAAGAGGGTATCTTACAAGCTGCCCTACAAATGTCGGAACAGGGCTTCGTGCTTCTGTCATGATGCATCTGCCTGCGCTTGTGATGACTCAGCAGATCAACCGCATTTTGTCAGCTGTCTCTCAGGTGGGACTGACGGTACGTGGCATCTATGGTGAGGGCAGTGAGGCTGTAGGGAATTTATTTCAGATTTCCAATCAGATTACACTAGGGCAGACTGAGTCTGAAATTATAGAGAATCTGCACAGTGTCGCAATGCAAATCATAGAACATGAGAAGAATGCTCGTGAGCGATTAATTAGCGAATCGAAACTTCGGATTACCGATCGCGTGATGCGATCATACGGTATATTATCTTATGCTGAGGTTATGGAGTCGAAAGAAGCAGCTCAGCGATTATCTGATGTAAGGCTTGGCGTTGATCTCGGCCTACTTAATGGTCCACCAAGTTCAGTTATGAATGAACTTAATGTCATGACCCAGCCGGGTTTTTTACAGAAAAGATTTGGTGAAACAATGAATCACAATGAACGTGATGTATACCGTGCAAAACTCATTCGTGAAACGCTTAGTAAGGAACAATGAAACATATCATAGATGGGAATTTTGCAAAAATCGAAGAAGCGGTTTAAAATCAACGGTATAAAGATTGGTAAGATTTATCACCAACTATATAGTGCATTCTAGAACGTTTTAAAAGTCGATTTTTCATTATTCCGAGAAATAAAACAATCATTCGTGGAGGTGCAATACTATGATGTTTGGCAGATTTACGGAACGTGCGCAAAAAGTGCTTGCATTAGCTCAAGAAGAAGCTGTGCGTTTGGGGCACAACAACATAGGCACAGAACATATCCTGCTGGGACTCATCCGTGAAGGAGACGGCATTGCCGCTAAAGCGCTGATTGGTCTTGGCTTAGGGCTTGAGAAGATACAGGATGAAGTAGAAACATTAATCGGTCGCGGACAAGAGCAACCGACGAATATCGCATATACCCCAAGAGCAAAGAAAGTAATTGAACTCTCAATGGATGAAGCCCGTAAGCTTGGCCATACGTATGTTGGCACAGAGCATATTTTGCTAGGTCTGATTCGGGAGGGTGAAGGTGTTGCAGCGAGAGTACTGAACAATCTGGGTATTAGCTTGAACAAAGCTCGCCAGCAGGTTCTTCAACTACTTGGAAGCAGCGAAGCGGTATCAAGTCATCATGGTCAGCCGCAAAATGTAAACACTCCAACGCTGGACAGTCTTGCCCGTGATCTGACTGCGATTGCAAAAGAAGGCAATCTTGATCCGGTCATTGGTCGAAGCAAAGAGATCGAGCGAGTTATTCAGGTGCTTAGTCGTCGTACGAAGAACAATCCGGTTCTGATCGGTGAGCCTGGTGTAGGTAAGACGGCAATTGCTGAAGGTCTTGCTCAAAAGATTATCAATAACGAAATCCCAGAAACACTTCGTGATAAGCGAGTAATGACGCTGGATATGGGATCGGTTGTTGCAGGAACAAAGTATCGTGGTGAGTTTGAGGATCGCCTGAAGAAGATCATGGATGAAATTCGTCAAGCGGGAAATATCATTCTGTTTATTGATGAGCTTCATACTTTGATCGGTGCTGGCGGTGCTGAAGGAGCTATTGATGCTTCTAATATCTTGAAGCCGTCTCTTGCACGGGGCGAGTTGCAATGTATCGGAGCTACTACGCTGGATGAATATCGTAAATACATCGAGAAGGATGCAGCTCTGGAGCGCCGGTTCCAACCAATTACGGTGGATCAGCCTTCTCCAGAGGAAGCTATTCAGATCTTGTATGGATTGCGTGATCGTTATGAAGCCCATCACCGGGTGAAGATTACCGACGAGGCGATTGAACAGGCTGTAAAATTGTCTGACCGTTATATTACGGATCGCTTCTTACCGGATAAAGCGATTGATCTAATTGATGAAGCGGGTTCTAAGGTAAGACTTCATACGTATACAATTCCGCCGAACCTGAAGGATCAAGAATCTCATCTGGAGGATATCCGTAAGGAGAAAGACGCGGCTGTTCAGAGTCAGGAATTTGAGAAAGCAGCGGCATTACGGGATACCGAACAGAAGCTAAGAGAAGAGCTTGAAATCACGAAGAATCAATGGAAAGAAAAGCAAGGTCGGACTGATTCTGAGGTTACTCCAGAAGATATCGCAGACGTGGTTGCGAACTGGACTGGTATCCCTGTGAATAAACTCAGAGAGGAAGAAACCGAACGCCTGCTCAACATGGAAGAGCTACTTCATAACCGTGTTATTGGTCAGGATGAAGCAGTTAAGGCGGTAAGCCGGGCAGTTCGCCGGGCACGTGCTGGACTTAAAGATCCAAAACGTCCGATGGGCTCGTTCATTTTCCTTGGACCAACAGGTGTAGGTAAGACCGAACTAGCAAGAGCATTGGCTGAATCGATGTTTGGTGATGAGAATGCTGTAGTTCGTATCGATATGTCGGAATACATGGAGAAACACTCCACATCCCGTCTCGTCGGGGCGCCTCCAGGATATGTTGGATACGAAGAAGGTGGGCAGCTCACTGAGAAAGTTCGCCGTAAGCCATACTCTGTCGTTCTTCTCGATGAGATCGAGAAAGCGCACCCGGAAGTATTTAATATCCTGCTTCAAGTATTGGAAGATGGACGTCTTACTGACTCCAAAGGCCGGGTTGTTGACTTCCGTAACACGCTGATCATTCTGACTTCCAACGTGGGGGCAGAAGCGATTAAACGTAACTCTACATTAGGATTTACAGCTGCAAGCGATGCTGGTAGAGATTACAACAATATGAAGGATAAAGTGATGGATGAGTTGAAGAAGAGCTTCCGTCCTGAGTTCCTGAACCGAATTGACGAAATTATCGTATTCCACTCTCTTGAAGAGAAGCATATCGCGGAGATTGTAACGTTGATGTCTGATGAGCTTCGCAAGCGTCTGCGTGAATTCGAAGTAGAATTCGAATTGACGGATAAAGCGAAAGCATTCCTTGCGAAGGAAGGATATGACCCGGCTTTCGGGGCTCGTCCGCTTCGTAGAGCTATTCAGAAGCACATTGAAGACCGCTTATCTGAGGAACTCTTGAAAGGAAATGTCACGAAGGGCGATGAGTTGCTTATCGACGAGGAGAACGGTGAATTAACCGTCAAGAAGACGAAGCAATCTGCAACGGCTAAATCAGAATAAATAAGATTTTATAGAGTGCCCCGCTGGTTTACTTCCTGCGGGGTCTCTTTTTATAAAGTTATCCCATGAAAAGGTGTGACTTTTAGGGGTAAACTTTTTGATTATTCTTTACGATGAATTAGAATAAATGGTAAACTTTGATTAATGCCTGATTTTGCAGGGTTTTGACGAATATAGGCAAAGGATGCGCATCATAAAGGAGAGGTCATGGCAAAAACAAAAACAAAATTTTTCTGTACTGATTGTGGTTATGAATCACCGAAATGGTACGGGAAATGTCCCGGCTGTCAAGCCTGGAATTCAATGGTGGAAGAAACAGAGACAGTCATCAAGACACAGGGGATGAATTCTCCTCTTTTTCATAGTAAAGAAAAGCCCGTTTCGATCATAAATATAGAAAGTGGTAAGGAACCGAGGATCGAGACCGGTATTGCTGAATTAAACCGTGTGCTTGGTGGGGGGCTTGTCCCTGGTTCACTTGTGCTGGTAGGCGGCGATCCCGGAATTGGGAAGTCAACTCTGCTGCTCCAAACGTCTAATCAATTGGCAAGAAACGGACTTCGAGTATTGTACATTTCCGGCGAAGAATCGGTGCGTCAGACCAAGCTACGTGCAGACCGTCTTGGTGCACTGTCATCAGAGCTATTCGTCCTGTGTGAAACGAATCTGGAGACAATTGAAGAAGCGATCGAGAACGTGCAGCCTCAATTTGTTGTAATTGACTCGATCCAGACGGTTTATCAGCCTGATGTATCCAGTGCGCCTGGAAGTGTTGCTCAAGTTCGTGAGTGTACAACAAGGTTTATGCGTCTGGCTAAGGTCAAAGGGATTGCTACCGTGCTTGTAGGGCATGTGACGAAGGAAGGCGCCATAGCTGGTCCAAGATTGCTTGAGCACATGGTAGACTGTGTATTATATTTTGAAGGGGAACGACATCATACGTATCGACTTCTTCGGGCGGTGAAGAACCGCTTTGGATCGACGAATGAAATTGGTATTTTTGAGATGGGAGAAGAAGGCTTACGTGAAGTCGGTAATCCCTCAGAGTTGTTCCTGTCAGAACGTCCACTAGGAGTTGCTGGTTCAACGGTAGTGGCCAGCATGGAAGGCACAAGACCCGTATTGGTCGAACTTCAAGCTCTCATCTCTTCAACGCACTTCCCTTCACCGCGAAGAATGGGGACTGGTGTCGATCATCACCGAATGAACTTAATTATAGCTGTGCTGGAAAAACGGATGGGAATGTTCTTACAAAACCAAGATGCATATTTGAATGTTGCCGGTGGGGTTAAACTAGATGAGCCTGCGGTGGATTTAGCAATAGCCGTTAGTATCGCATCAAGCTTCCGGGATATGGCGACCAAGCCGTATGATGTTTTCTTTGGAGAGGTTGGTTTAACAGGTGAAGTCCGTGCCGTTTCAAGAGCGGAGCAACGAGTGAAGGAAGCAGAAAAGCTTGGATTCAAAAGAGTGATTATGCCTGAGAAAAGCCTAAAGGGCTGGAAGCATCCAAAAGGCATACAAATTATTGGAGTCAATACCGTGGCAGATGCACTAGCGGTTGCGTTAGATTAGGGGGCATACTAAAGTGAAAGAAACGAGCCAACTGGACAAAATGAATGATCTGCTGAAGCTAGTGGCGCCGGGGACGCCATTCAGAGATGGGCTTGAGAATGTACTGCGGGCTAAGACCGGCGCGCTGCTCGTCGTCGGTTACAGTCCTGAAGTGATGGAGGTCGTCGATGGTGGCTTCTCCATCAATTGCGACTTCTCACCTAACTATCTGTATGAGCTTGCGAAGATGGATGGGGCTATTATTTTAAGTGAAGATCTTAAGCGGATTTTATATGCCAACACGCAGCTTATCCCGGATTCTTCGATCTCCTCTTCTGAGACGGGAATTAGGCACCGGACTGCAGAGCGGGTGGCAAAACAAACCGGGAAATTGGTTGTTTCCATCTCACAGCGTCGAAATATTATTACATTGTATCAAGGGTCATTACGATATGCCCTGAAGGAAATTGGCGTTATTTTAACTAAAGCCAACCAAGCTATTCAGACTCTCGAAAGATATGGCGTGGTTCTTAATCAGTCATTAACAAATCTTTCCGCTTCTGAGTTTGAAGAACTGGTCACCATTCCTGAGATCGTAAATGTTATTCAGCGTGTGGAGATGGTGCTACGCATTAAGAAAGAGATTAAGCGCTACATCAATGAGCTGGGGAATGAAGGTCGTCTGATTAGTATGCAGATGGATGAGCTTGTTAGTAACATTGAAGAAGAAGCTTGGTTGCTTTACTCTGATTACGCTCGTGAGTATAGTGAAGATAAGATCCGTGAGATTATTCTGTCTCTGAAGCGTCTGACAGATGACGAGCTTCTCGATATTCATCATATTATTAAAATTTTAGGATATCCTTCCTCGGCAGCCGCTTCTGAAGAAGAGATCATGCCACGTGGGTATCGTATTCTAAACAAAATCCCACGTCTCCCCAATGTTATCATCCGTAACTTAGTGGATCGGTTTGAAGATTTACCAAGTATCATGGCCGCGACAATTGACGAATTGGATGAAGTTGATGGCATCGGTGAGGTTCGTGCGCGTACTATTAAGGATGGATTGAAGAGATTGCAAGAGCAAGTATTCATTGACAGACAAATGTAAATCTCATACAATCGATGAATGTGATGTAAAATTTAACGAGGTGAATATACAAATGACGAAGTCAATTCCGAACATGTTTACTCTAGGTAACCTGTTTCTCGGAATGATTGGCATTATCTTGGCGACGAATGGTAAGACCAGTATGGCCGCCATCATGATAATTATTGCCATGCTTCTCGACGGTTTGGATGGCCGCGTTGCTCGTGCACTGAATGCGCAGAGTGAATTCGGTAAAGAGCTTGATTCTTTATCTGATGTGATCTCTTTTGGTGTTGCGCCTGCGCTTATCATGTACACGGTTGCTCTGTCGGATATGAACAATGCATTTGCGTGGACAGTCACAGCCATCTTCCCGATGTGCGGTGCTCTGCGTTTGGCTCGATTTAACGTTCGTCCTGGAATTCCTGGGTATTTTATCGGCTTGCCAATTCCAGCAGCTGGTGGTGTACTTGCAACGCTGGCTCTGTTTCATGAAGAGATTACAGCTCCTTATATGATCATTGCAATGTTACTGCTTTCTTATCTCATGATCAGCGGTGTCAAGTATCCAAACTTCAAGAAAATCGGGCTTCCGAGAAAAGCGATCAAATATACTCCCCTAGTGATTATTGCTGCGGTTATGGTGGCTGTGTTCCTTCCAGAACAAACCTCCAAGTTGATTTTTGTTCCGCTTGTTATCTATGCGGGTTACGGTTTGAAACAGAATTTCCGTAAACTTAGCCGTAAACATCGTGAAGAAGATCGTAAATCGGATGAGGCCTATCATTCCTCAGATCGTTAATGAATACACAGAGTGATGCAGACTCTTATGATATCGAGAATGTTTCGGTTTAGTAGAAAAGTGGCCCAAGAATGGGCCGCTTTTTTTATATGGTACGGTAATTCATCTATAAAAAAAGCATTTAAATCACTGCTAAAGAGCAGAGATCTAAATGCTTTTTTTTGTTATATAGTTGGTAAAATCCTGAATTCACAAAATCCTCAAGATAATCAAGACAAGTTAAACAGGCCTAGAGTTGAGCACTTCTGAGACTCTTTAATAACCACTTCATCTAGCTGAATATCCAGCAGATTAGCCATCGCAGACATATAGAACAAATTACGGCCTAGTTCAGAACTAATGGCTTCGCGACAATTCTCACACAACTGGCCATCAACATGAGTACCTGCGAGTTCTTTGGCCTGTTCGAGATCTGCACCCATATCGAAGGTTTGCTTCGTGGCGTGAAGTTCGATACAACCGCATTCCGTAATAGCTTTGGTTACAGCACGATTAACGGAAGCATTGCTTTGACCGGTTTTGGACAGGACATCCAAAAGACTGCGGTGACGTAGCAACAATTCGGAAACTTGATCCTGAAAAGCCTGTAAGCTAGGAGCGCTCATGATTATTATCCACCTCGATATCGATATTATGAATTGTGTTCATTATATTCCAGCCGTTTAGGGAATTTCAACCGATAACAGAGTACTGGAGAGGCTAGATTGGTTGATATTCTCGTACATACAGCTTAACACACACTCTCTTGAATGCATCCCATTTTTTCTTTTCTTCCAAAAAATTATTCTTACTGGCTTTAATTTTAGAAAAATAACTTTATCACGATTACGGCTTGGAAAATTGGACCATACTGGAAATTATACAATGAATAATTTTAATAAGGAGGTGCGGGAACCCATGTTAAAAAAAGCTATCTTAGCATTTACAGTACTGTGTGGAGCATGGTGCGGGTATACGTTATATCATATGGTGGAAAGGTCGTTCCCCGAACTATTCTCGGTTTTCGGTCAAGGTGTTTTTGCTGGAGGAAGCAGCGTCTCTGCACTGCTTGGAGGACTGCTATTCGGTATGATTGCTATGCTTGTAGCTGACAGATTTGACGGCAGGCTACAAAATGTCATTTCCTCTTTCTCACGTATACCGATGACAGATCTAGCAGCAGGCACAATAGGACTACTTGGAGGTTTGCTGCTATCTCTGTTGTTATCGCCTAGTCTTACATGGCTTGGGCAAGCGGGACGCTTGCTTCAGGTTGGCATTACGCTGCTTGGGGGATATGTGGGTCTACGTATTGGGCTCGAAAAGAAGGAGGAGCTTGCTTCACTCTGGATGTCAGGGAAATGGAGCCAAGCTAACGAGCCGGAAGGACGAGGAATTGAAGAGCATAAGATATTGGATACCAGTGTGATTATTGACGGCCGAATTGCTGATATTTGCAAAACAGGATTTATTGAAGGAACGATTGTCATTCCTGAATTTGTGCTTGAAGAATTGCAACATATCGCTGATTCCTCGGACCTGCTAAAGCGTAATCGTGGACGACGAGGACTGGATATTTTGAATAAAATTCAAAAAGAGTTGGATGTAAAAGTACTTATTTATGAAGGAGACTTCGAGGAGATTTCAGAGGTGGACAGCAAGCTGGTTAAGTTGGCGAAAGTACTTCAGGGAAAAGTTGTTACTAACGATTTTAATCTGAACAAAGTATGTGAGCTACAAGGGGTCTCTGTACTCAACATCAACGATTTAGCCAATGCGGTCAAACCAGTCGTGCTGCCAGGAGAAGAAATCTTGGTACAGATCATCAAGGATGGGAAGGAACACGGTCAGGGTGTAGCCTATCTGGATGACGGTACGATGATCGTAGTGGAAGGTGGAAGAGAATATATAGGGGCGATGATGGAAGTACTCGTTACGAGTGTACTGCAGACTTCAGCGGGCCGAATGATCTTTGCTAAACCGAAACTGTTGGAAAAAGCCCAGTAAACGGGGTATGATGGAGTATGTACATATCCGTTCCCGGCTGTAGCGATAGGTACAGTTGTTGGGTAGAGACAGGAGTTTTGGTATGAGTAAGAGCTTTGGTGTTGTCATCGTGGCAGCAGGAAAAGGTTCACGAATGGGGACCAGAGAGAGCAAGCAGTTCTTGCAGATCGAAGGTAGACCAATCGTTGTGCATACGATGGATATTTTTAACCAAGTGCCGTGGTTGCAGGAGATCATTCTGGTCACCGGACGTGATGATGTCAGTCGTTGTAAGGCGTGGGTGAAGGAATATAGCTTGGACAAGGTATCGGCAGTTATCCCAGGCGGAAGTGAGCGTCAGGAGTCCGTTTACCAAGGTATCAAGCAAATGAATACAGAATGGGTAATGATACATGATGGCGTTAGACCGTTTGTTACCCGTGAGGAGATCGATAACTGCCGGGATGTCGCACTTCGGGAAGGTGCTGCAGTTCTCGGCGTTCCTGTAAAGGATACGATCAAACAGGTGAACGAACAGGGGCTGATTACAGCTACTCCTGATCGTCATAGTCTGTGGGCTGTTCAAACCCCACAGGCTTTTCGTCTTTGTGACTTGCTGGCAGCCCATGAGTCCGCAGAGCGAGAGGGATACTCTGGGACTGATGACGCGATGCTGCTGGAAAGAGCAGGTCTACCTGTGGCAATTGCGGAAGGCAAATATACAAACATTAAGATTACAACGCCAGAAGACTTGGAGTATGCCGCATTTTTAAAATATAAGAAAGTATAAGCTAGGGGCTTATACTTTCTTATATTTCTTGTAGAATGGTTGCGAACTGTACTAAATAAAGCCGTTTCTACTTGAAGAAATCTTAAAGGAGAGATACAAAGATGATACGAGTAGGTCAAGGATTTGATGTACATCAGCTCGTGGAGGGAAGGCCGTGCATTATTGGCGGTGTTACCATTCCGTACGAAAAAGGTCTGGTAGGGCACTCTGATGCTGACGTGCTTCTTCATGCGATTACAGATGCTATTCTTGGTGCTCTGGGTCTCGGAGACATTGGTCGTCACTTTCCAGATACAGATCCGTTGTTTAAGGATGCAGACAGCCTGAAACTTTTGGAGCAAGTGTGGGAGATGGCGAAAGAAAAAGGTTACCGTCTTGGTAATGTGGATAGTACCATCATTGCTCAAAAACCAAAGATGGCGCCGCATATTCCGGAGATGACTAAGATTATCGCGAAGGCACTTGAAGCAGACGAAGCACAAGTGAATGTTAAGGCAACAACAACGGAGCAATTAGGTTTTACAGGTCGGGGCGAAGGGATCGCTGCTCAATCTATTGTATGCCTTGTTCAAGGTATGCTATCATCTTGAAAGAATCTTTGAGAGAAGCAAAACGGAGGGGTTAGAAATGACCGAAGAAGTCCGTGTGCGCTATGCACCGAGTCCAACGGGACATTTACATATCGGCAATGCCAGAACGGCATTATTTAATTATTTGTATGCACGCAAACACAATGGTAAATTTATTATCCGCATCGAAGATACAGATGTGAAGCGCAATGTAGCAGGTGGAGAAGAAAGTCAGTTGAAGTATCTGAAGTGGCTTGGCATGGAATGGGATGAAAGTGTGGATGTTGGGGGCGAGTACGGCCCTTATCGTCAGACAGAGCGCCTCGATATTTACCGTGAATATTGGCAGGATCTTTTGGACCGCGGACTTGCTTATCGGTGCTACTGTACAGAAGAAGAGCTGGAGAAGGAGCGGGAGGAACAGACTGCACGTGGGGAAACCCCGCGCTATTCTGGTAAACACCGTGATTTGACAGAAGAACAGCGTCAAGCTTTTGAAGCAGAAGGCCGGGTTGCTAGCATTCGTTTCCGGGTTCCGGAAGATAAAGTGTATACTTTTGATGATATGGTTAAAGGTACGATCTCCTTCAACACGAAGGAAACTGGTGATTTTGTTATTGTTAAGAAAGATGGTATTCCGACATACAACTTTGCGGTTGCTATTGATGATAACCTGATGAAAATTACCCACGTACTGCGTGGTGAAGACCATATCTCCAATACACCTCGTCAGCTTATGATTTATGAAGCGCTTGGTATGGAGCCTCCACGTTTTGGTCATATGACCTTGATCGTTGGAGAGAACCATAAAAAATTGAGCAAACGTGATGAATCGATCATTCAGTTTATCGAGCAGTATGATCAGCTTGGTTATTTGCCGGAAGCTTTGTTCAATTTCATCGCTCTGCTCGGTTGGTCTCCAGAGGGAGAGGAAGAAATTTTCTCTAAAGAACAGCTGATTGAAGTCTTTGATTCGAATCGCCTTTCGAAGAGTCCGGCAGTATTTGATACGAATAAGCTTGCTTATTTGAATAATACCTACATCAAGCAGGCAGATCCGAACCGTATTGCAGATTTGGCGATTCCACATCTTCAGCGCGCTTCACGTTTACCAGCAGACCTGTCACCAGAGCAGGATGCTTGGGCTCGTGCGTTGGTCGCTCTTTATCAAGAGCAGATGACTTCGGCTTCGGAGATTGTTGAGCTGTCTGCAATGTTCTTCCGTACTCACCTTGAGTTGGATGAGGAAGCTACGGCTATTCTTTCTGAAGAACAGGTTCCAACAGTCCTTTCTGCATTCCTAGCAAAATTGGAAGGCTCTGAGGAGTTTACAGCAGCCAAGATTGCAGCTTTGATTAAAGAAGTACAGAAGGAAACGGGTTTCAAAGGTAAAGGACTCTTTATGCCGATCCGAGTAGCTCTTACAGGGCAAACCCATGGTCGTGACTTGAATCAGACGATTTGGCTACTAGGCAAAGACCGTGTGCTTGATCGTTTGCGTTCTCAGATCAAAGGCGCTTAGCAGAGTTCAGACCTCTGTCTGATATTTTCTTGTCAGGAAACGGTCTTTTGGGTAATATATAAGAAAGTACAAATTGAAAAGCTAGGATCAGGAGAAGTACGTGTAATGTAAGGCACGATCCAGAGAGGGTAACCGGAAGAGGACAAGGTCACTTGATTCTTCCAGGCTGTGAGTTATCCCGTTGCCGAAAGCGGAAATGCGCCTGTGAGCTGTATGGTTGAAGCGGTCATTTACCGTTAGATCATGCCGGCTGTCGCCGTTAAAGACTTGAAGTTGAACCGTGCTATCCGTCCCTAAGCCGTGGGAGGAGTTTGCCGGTTTTAAGCAGAGTGGAACCGCGTGTTTGACGCCTCTGCAGCGAGAGCTGCAGGGGCGTTTTTTATTATTGTAATGGATCTATGATGGGGCGAACTGGGGAGGGGGATCGTTCATGTTCAAGCAAATGAAGTCGGATATACGGACTGTGTTCGAGAATGATCCGGCTGCCCGAGGACTTTTTGAAGTTGTGTTTACGTATTCGGGCCTACATGCTTTGTGGGCTCACCGAATTGCCCATGCTTTGTTTAAAAGGCGTTGGTACTCTTTAGCCCGCATTATTTCACAGTTTAGCCGGTTTATGACCGGCATCGAAATACATCCAGGAGCTCGGATCGGGAAGCGACTTTTTATTGATCATGGTATGGGTGTTGTTATTGGTGAGACATGTGAAATTGGTGATGATGTTGTTATCTACCAAGGTGTAACGCTTGGGGGTACAGGTAAAGAAAAAGGCAAGCGTCACCCTACTATCGGTAGTAATGTAGTCGTTGGGTCGGGGGCTAAAGTTCTTGGATCTTTCACCATTGGTGAGAATAGCAACATTGGTTCTAATGCGGTGGTGCTTCGAGAAGTTCCTCCGAATAGCACCGTTGTTGGTAATCCGGGGAAAGTGGTCAAACAGAACGGTGAGCGTGTTCGTGACCGTCTTGATCATACGAATCTCCCCGATCCGATCGTTGATACACTGCGCAGTATGCAGAAGGAAATTGATGAACTGCGCAAAGAATTGACAACACAGAAAGAGCAACTAGCGAGCCCAGAGTTGAATCGCTCAGATGTTCCCATGCATAGAGATTTACAAAAGCGATAAGAGAAAGGATCGTGACCATACAAATGGCACTTCAAATTTATAACACGTTAACCCGTATGAAGGAGACATTTACCGCACAGGAGCCGGGTAAAGTAAGTATGTACGTGTGTGGCCCGACTGTTTACGACTATATTCATATCGGAAATGCACGTCCAATGATCTTTTTCGATGTGGTACGTACTTATTTTGAACAACAAGGTAATCAGGTCAATTATGTCGTTAACTTTACGGATGTAGATGACAAAATGATCCGTAAAGCAGAACAGACTGGAACCACGGTTCCAGAAGTGGCTGATCGATTTATCTCGGCTTATTTTGAGGATCTAGATGGACTCGGCATTCCTCGTGCCACAATGAATCCACGTGTTACTGAGAACATGGATGATATTATTGAATTCATTCGTGAACTCATAGATAGAGATTTTGCATATGAGAATGGTGGCGATGTCTTCTATCGCACTCGTAAGTTTGATGATTATGGAAAGCTCTCACAGCAGAAACTCGATGAGCTTCAGTTCGGTATCCGAATTGAAGTCGATCAGCGTAAGGAGAATCCAGAGGACTTCGTCTTATGGAAAGCAGCAAAACCAGGGGAGATATACTGGGAAAGCCCTTGGGGGAACGGACGTCCGGGTTGGCATATCGAATGCTCTGCGATGGCTCGTCGCTACCTTGGGGATACATTAGACATTCACGGCGGTGGACAGGATCTGCAGTTTCCACATCATGAGTGTGAGGTAGCACAGTCCGAGGCATTAACAGGTAAACCTCTTGCGAATTATTGGATGCACAACGGTTACATCCGTATAAATAATGAGAAGATGTCTAAATCCCTTGGAAATGGGGTATTAGTTAAGGATCTGCGTGCACAGTATACAAAAGAGGCTGTCCGTTATTTTATGCTATCGACTCATTATCGCAATCCACTCAATTTCAGTGATGAAGTGATGGATCAAGCGCAGAATAGTATTGATCGTATTGCGAATGCAGCTGGTAATGTCCGTCATCGCCTTGAAACGGCAGTAGGAGCACCGGGAGGTAAGGCAGGAACAGAAGTTGACGCTAAAATGGATGATGTTCTTGCTGAATTCCATAGCAAAATGCAAGATGATTTCAATACACCGGATGCAATTACGGCTATGTTCCAGTGGGCAACGGAAGCGAATCATATTCTTCAAAAGGCATCTGTACCAGCAGAAGACCTTCAGAAGGTTCTGTCTGCTTTCGAAGAAATGAACGGTGTATTGCGAATTGTAGATTCGTCAGCGGAGGAACTTCTTGATGAAGAAATCGAGCGTTTGATCGCTGAGCGAGTAGAGGCCCGCAGTAATAAGGACTGGGCACGTGCTGATGAGATTCGTGATCGTTTATCGGCAGAAGGTATCTTGCTTGAGGATACAGCGCAAGGTATGCGCTGGCGGCGCAAATGAGCGGTTTAGATCCTAAGGAAATGGGAGGGAGTTGGTTTCCGTTCCCTCCTTCCAAACCCGTCCGTCTTATACCGCCTATTGTACTTGCTTACATTGGAGACTCAATTTATGAAATTGCGGTCCGTCAGTATTTAATATCGCTGCAGAATCTTCGTCCTCACCATTTACACCGTACGGCAACAAGTTTTGTCTCTGCGAAAGCACAGAGCCGCATTCTTGCATTCCTTGATCCGGTACTGACGGAGGAGGAGCGGGATGTGGTACGCCAAGGTCGTAACGCTAAATCAGGCAGTATTCCAAAGAATGCTGATGTTTTGGAGTATCGACACGCGACGGCATTTGAGTGTCTGGTAGGCTATCTATATTACGCTGGGCATCATGAACGACTTCAGGAATTAATAAAGCAATCTATCGAGTTTATAGCAGATCCAGCTGAATAATAGCAGTGGATGGAGATAGAATAAAACTTAACCGCTAAGGCGTAATGAAGAATTACGGTTTAGCAGGTATCGCAGGAGGAAGAAAGACATGCAAGAAGAAGAAGTAATCGCCGGTAAACATTCCGTAACAGAGGCGCTCCGTTCCGGACGCACAATTAATAAAATTTGGATAGCGGATAACGCGCAAAAACATTTGATTATGCCAATTGTTGCTGAGGCCAGAAAGCTCGGCATCGTGATTCAGAATGTCGATAAACGTAAGTTGGATCAACTCGTTCCCGGTGTACAGCATCAAGGTGTTGTTGCTCAGGCTGCACCGCATGCTTATGTAGAGGTGGACGATATTTTAAAGATTGCCGAAGATAAGGGGGAGGCTCCGTTCCTACTTATCCTTGATGAGATTGAGGATCCTCACAATTTAGGATCGATACTCAGAACAGCCGATTGCACGGGTGCACACGGTGTAATTTTGCCCAAACGTCGCTCGGCCCAAATTACAGCAACGGTGTCCAAGACCTCAGCTGGAGCTGTTGAATATGTTCCGGTGGCTAGAGTAACCAACCTTGCACAGACGATAGAGCAGTTGAAAGAAATGGGAGTATGGGTTGTAGGAACGGTTGTTGATGCAACGGAAGATATCTATGACACGAATGTATTTAATGGACCCGTTGCAATCGTAATCGGTAATGAGAGTAAGGGAATGGGCAGATTGATCCGTGAAAAATGCGATGTTCTTGTTAAGCTCCCGATGAATGGTCAGATTAATTCACTGAATGCTTCGGTGGCTGCCGGTGTCGTCATGTATGAAGTACTCCGCCGTCGCCATCTTCAAGGTTAGATAAGATGGCCGATTGGCGGGATGTGCTGCTGGTCGATGGATATAACATGATCGGCGGCTGGCCGTTTCTCGCGGAGCTTGCTAACATCGGCATGCAGGAGGCAAGGGATGCTCTTCTTGAAAAGCTGGCTGACTACCAAGCGTTCTCTGGTCTTCGGGTTATTGCGGTTTTTGATGCTTACCGGGTCCCGGGTCTCGGCAAATCTTTTACCCAAGGGAAGGTGCAGGTATACTTCACGAAGGAGAAAGAAACTGCTGATGAGTGCATTGAGCGTCTTGTTGTCGATTTCAGCCACCGCCGGCGTAAAATTTATGTCGCGACGAGTGACTTGATGGAACAGCATATTATATTTGCTCTCGGGGCTCTGCGCATCTCAGCTAGGGAACTACTTACTCAAGTAGAGCAGAGTGAACGAGAGGTATCTCGCAAAATTAAAGAGGATCAGGCCAAGTCCAATAGGAATACCATAGACAATAAACTGTCGCCTGATGTTCGGCTCATGTTTGAACGTTGGCGAAGAGAATGATTTTTTGAAATAACGACACCCCAAAGAAAACCCTTACATTTCTTCTATGATCGGTTTAAATTAGTCATGACGTGGTTGACGGTCTTATATACATCATATATACTTGACATATATTTCAAGCGAGTGACGGGGTACCGTGCGTTCCGGGCCGGAGGGATTCTATTGAGTGTCGACCTCAAGGAAATCATGATGTCGGGGTATGATTTGATAAGTGATGAAGACATTGTCGAGGCGGTCCGTGAAGGTGACAGCGGGGCGCTTGAATTTTTGATCAACAAGTACCGGAACTTCGTACGTGCTAAGGCTCGATCTTACTTCTTAATTGGTGCAGATCGTGAGGATATCGTACAGGAGGGCATGATCGGCCTTTATAAGGCGATTCGTGATTTCAAAGGGGACAAGCTCTCATCGTTTAAAGCTTTTGCTGAGCTGTGCATAACAAGGCAGATCATTACAGCAATTAAGACAGCCACGAGACAGAAGCACATTCCATTGAATTCCTATGTGTCGTTGGACAAGCCGATTTATGACGAAGATTCAGACCGAACACTGCTAGATGTTATATGTGGTACGGCTGTAAGTGATCCGGAAGAATTACTTATTAATCAAGAAGAGTTTGTTGGCTTGGAAGATAAGATGTCCGAGATCCTAAGTGATTTGGAACGGAAAGTGCTGATGCTTTATTTGGACGGACGTTCGTATCAAGAGATCGCTGTGGATTTAAGACGTCATGTTAAATCGATTGATAATGCTCTCCAGCGGGTAAAGCGAAAGCTTGAACGTTATTTGGAGATTCGGGATAATTAGACTGATGTAGATGTGTGAAAGGCTCAGATCGGGCCTTTTTTTACTTCTTTTAAATATTCCATTGTTTCATTTGTCTGAAGTATGACCATAATGGTAAGTAAATGCAGCCTGCTTTCAGAGAGAAAAAGGCTTGAAAAGGCGTCAACCATGTGATAAAGTGTTTTAGGTAGGCCTAAATTCGCGTGTTTTATGAATGGAACGTTGTTACAGCATTGGAACAACGCTTTTGTTCATCTCGCAGGAATTTCAAAATGTCTGTTACAGGACAGGATGAATTTTCTACTAGGATTAATATCGGTTCTTCTGATGAAGAAGGACGTCTTCGGGAGGTGCAAATCATGCGGGTAATTATCACTTTGGCTTGTACAAGCTGCAAACAAAGAAACTACACAACCACAAAGAACAAGCGAAATCACCCCGACCGCATGGAGATGAAGAAATTTTGCAAGTTCTGTAACGAGCAAACTCCTCATCGCGAAACCAGATAGTTTTTGGAGGTGTAGTCGGCGTGAAACGTAGTTTCAAGTCTCTGTTTTCCTTTTTCTCTGAAAGCTGGGCGGAACTTAAAAAAGTTCGCTGGCCCAATCGTAAAGAACTGACGAACTATACTCTCATCGTTATCGGCACCATTGCGTTTGTCACAATTTATTTTTGGGTTTTAGACATCGGTATTTCCGCTGTGATCGAAGCGATAATTTAGAAGGGTCCCAGGTGGCTTGATATGGAAAAAAGATGGTACGTAGTTCATACCTATTCTGGGTATGAGAATAAAGTCAAAGCCAATTTGGAAAAACGTGTCGAGTCCATGGGCATGGAGGACAAAATATTCCGGGTTCTTGTTCCTATGGAAGAAGAAATTGTAAACAAAGACGGTAAGAAAAAGACCGTTATGCGTAAAGTTTACCCGGGATACGTCTTGGTCGAAATGATTCAAACCGATGATTCTTGGTATGTTGTTCGCAATACACCAGGGGTTACGGGCTTTGTTGGTTCGACAGGCTCCGGTTCAAAACCCACGCCTTTGCTTCCAGAAGAAGTTGAACAGATTCTGAAGCATATGGGTATGAATGAACCGAAACCGAAGATTGAATTCGACATCAAGGAATCAGTTCGTATCAAGGTTGGTCCTTTTGCGAATTTCGTGGGCTCCGTGGAAGAGATTTTGGCTGAAAAAAGTAAGCTTAAGGTTCACGTCAACATGTTTGGACGGGAAACCCCGCTGGAGTTGGAATATACTCAAGTTGAGAAGCTTTAAGCTTCGGGTTTCTTGTGGGAGGGCGTAAAGCGTCCGCTACCACTATTGATGCAAGGAGGTGTCTTACATGGCGAAGAAAATTATCAAGATGGTAAAACTGCAAATTCCTGCAGGTAAAGCAAACCCGGCTCCTCCAGTAGGTCCAGCATTGGGTCAAGCAGGTGTCAACATCATGGCATTCTGTAAAGAATTCAACGCTCGTACTGCTGATCAAGCTGGTTTGATCATTCCGGTTGAAATTTCGGTGTTTGAGGATCGTTCCTTTACTTTCATCACCAAAACTCCACCGGCTGCTGTCCTGCTTCGTGTGGCTGCCAAGATCGAAAAAGGATCCGGCGAACCAAACAAGAAGAAGGTAGCAACTGTTAAACGTGATGCGGTTCGTCAAATCGCAGAACAAAAAATGCCTGACCTTAACGCTGCAACTGTTGAAGCTGCAATGTTGATGGTTGAAGGTACTGCTCGTAGTATGGGTATTACAATCGAAGACTAATAGTCTTTAGACCGGGCTTGACCCGGAATATGTGGGAGGAAATTCCGCTAATACCACAAAGGAGGAAACAATCATGGCTAAACACGGTAAGAAATACCTTGAAGCTGCTAAGCTTATTGATAGCGAAGCGACTTATGAGCCTTTGGAAGCTGTAGAGCTTGTGAAGAAGGCTGCAGTTGCCAAATTCGACGAAACTGTTGAAGTGGCAGTGCGTTTGGGTGTAGACCCACGTAAACAAGACCAGGCTGTTCGTGGTGTAGTAGTACTACCTCACGGTACAGGTAAAACGCAACGCGTTCTGGTATTTGCAAAAGGTGAAAAAGCGAAGGAAGCTGAAGCGGCTGGCGCTGATTTTGTTGGCGATCAAGACATGATCAACAAAATTCAACAGGGCTGGTTCGAATTCGACGTCTGCGTAGCAACACCTGACATGATGAGTGAAGTCGGTAAATTGGGTCGTCTGCTTGGTGGTAAAGGTCTTATGCCTAACCCTAAAGCTGGCACAGTTACATTCGATGTTTCCAAAGCTGTTCAAGAAATTAAAGCTGGTAAAATCGAATACCGTCTTGACAAAGCAGGTCAAATTCACGCTCCAATCGGTAAGGCATCCTTTGATGCGGCTAAACTCAATGAGAACCTTAAGGCTCTCTTGGATGCATTGAACCGCGCGAAGCCAGCTGCTGCTAAAGGTGTATACCTTAAAGGCATCGCTGTATCTTCGACAATGGGTCCTAGCGCTCGCGTGAACACAGCTGCTTACAAATAATATTTACCATTGACTTGCTTGTCTTGGTTTGATATTATGTAACAGTTGTGAGTCCATGTGACTGACCATTAAAGTTGAATATGCTTACCGTAGACAGTAGGTGCCGTTAGCTGGCTTAATTTCCTACCGAGGTGTTATGATAGAACGTCAGCAGTATGATCGGGCAACCGGCATAATGATGATTCATCAGGCCTTCGTGATTCTACGGAGGCTTTTTTAGTGCCCGTAGGATGGTGGCCTTACAGGTCCCAGCTAACCATACAATCAGGAGGTGTAGACATTGGCAAACGTAAAAGTGATTCAAGCTAAACAAGATGCGGTTGACGTTATTACTTCTAAGTTTCGCGAAAGCGCGACTGTAGTTGTAGCTGACTATCGTGGATTGAACGTTGCTCAAGTAACAGAACTGCGTAAGCAGCTTCGTGAAGCTGGCATCGAATTTCAAGTATTGAAAAACTCCCTGCTTCGTCGTGCGACAGCAGCTGCAGAGCTGACTGAGTTGGATGAAGCGTTGACGGGTCCAACGGCTGTAGCTTTCAGTACTGAGGATGTTGTTGCTCCTGCGAAAATCTTGAACGATTTCGCTAAGAAGAATGACGCTTTGGAATTGAAAGGCGCAGTAGTAGAAGGCCGTGTCATCGGAGTGGACGAAATCAAGGCGCTTGCGGAACTTCCGTCCCGCGATGGTCTGTTGTCCATGCTCCTCAGCGTGCTTCAAGCTCCAGTGCGGAACTTCGCGCTTGCAGTTAAAGCTGTTGCTGAGAAAGAAGAACAAGGCGCGTAAGCACCTTGTTCACCAAGCAGTATAAAACAATAAAATCTTAAATATAAAATGGAGGTTCAACCCAAATGAGCAAAGAGCAAATCTTGGAAGCAATCAAAGGCATGTCCGTTCTGGAACTGAACGATCTCGTTAAAGCAATCGAAGAAGAATTCGGCGTAACTGCTGCAGCTCCAGTAGCTGTTGCAGGTGCAGGCGCTGGCGCAGCTGCTGAAGCTGAGCAAACTGAATTCGACGTAATCCTGAATGGTGCAGGCGCGTCCAAAATCAACGTTATCAAAGTTGTTCGTGAAATCACAGGCCTTGGCTTGAAAGAAGCGAAAGAACTCGTTGACAACGCTCCAAAACCATTGAAAGAAAAAGTATCTAAAGAAGATGCTGAAGCTGTTAAAGCTAAATTGGAAGAAGCAGGCGCATCCGTAGAAGTGAAGTAATTCCTTCTTAAATTGCAGCATGAAACAAACCCCTTGAATAATTGTTCAAGGGGTTTGTTATTGTAATGGACTGTTTTTTCGATTAGACGGTTATACTAGAGTTAGAGGATAGTAGGTACATGGTGCCGTACAAGCGGCATTCGATTTTTTGCATTACGGAGGTTGGTATGCCGAATCAGCATTATTATTCTAACCAACCGGTGACTGGCCATGATAGGCGGGAGCTGGAAACAGTGCTGCGTGGCAGCAAGTTTAAGTTCATTAGTGACGCAGGTGTTTTTTCCAAGAGTGGTGTGGATTATGGAAGTAAGGTGTTAATTGAAGCGCTGGAGATTCCAAGTCAGTCCACTGTGCTGGATGTCGGTTGTGGTTATGGCCCTATCGGGCTCTCGGTTGCAAGACTTGCAATGGAAGGCCATGTAACGATGATAGATATAAACAGCCGTGCGGTAGAGTTGGCTAAGGAAAATGCGAAGTTAAATGGCATAAGTAATGTCACTATTTTACAAAGTGATCTATTTGAAGGTGTGCAAGGCAAAAAGTTTGATATCGTTATAACCAACCCGCCGATCCGGGCAGGGAAAGAAACGGTACACAAGATCTTTGAACAAGCCTATGAACATCTGAATGATCGGGGTCAGCTATGGATTGTTATTCAAAAAAAACAAGGCTCCCCATCGGCCAAAGCCAAATTGGAAAGCCTGTTCTCTCATGTAGAGGAAGTAACGAAAGATAAGGGATATCGTATATTTAAAGCGATAAAAACTTCTTCTTGAATCAGCAAATAGGCTATTGACTCGGAATTCTGGCTGTGGTATTATTATAAAATGTCAGTATTAGGATGGTCTCCTTGTCTTTAGTTTGCTGAAATGTCAAGACTTAATGTGGGCATCATTGCATAAAGTCAGTCATATTGACGTATAATATGTACATTTTGGGCAAATCTACTGGATATGAGAGGATTATCATAACCATGGATAAGCTGCTCTTTTTTCGAAAGATATTCGATAAGGGCTTTTCTCTATTTATGGGAGTTTCCTCTGTACGTTCCATTATAGTGTTACAAACAGAGGTTCGCAATGAATTTTTAAAAGTGAGTAGACATGAGGGGTGAGTTTAAGTTGGCAGGACATCTTGTTCAATATGGTCGACGCACTCGGCGAAGTTATGCACGTATTAATGAGGTACTCGAAGTTCCGAACCTGATTGAAATCCAACAAAAATCTTATGAGTGGTTTTTGGAGGAAGGACTCCGCGAAATGTTCCAAGACATCTCGCCGATCCAAGATTTCACGGGTAACTTGGTGCTGGAGTTTATTGACTACAGCCTTGGAGAACCGAAATACACCGTCGATGACGCGAAAGAACGCGACGTAACTTATGCGGCGCCGCTCCGTGTAAAAGTCCGGCTCATTAACAAAGAGACTGGAGAAGTCAAGGAGCAAGAAGTGTTCATGGGAGACTTTCCGTTAATGACGGAAACCGGAACATTTATCATTAATGGTGCCGAACGGGTCATTGTCAGCCAGTTGGTTCGCTCTCCCAGCGTCTATTTCAGCACTAAAGTTGATAAAAACGGCAAGAAAACATACACTGCGACGGTTATCCCGAATCGCGGCGCATGGCTGGAGCTGGAGACGGATGCTAAGGATATTGTATATGTGCGGATCGATCGGACACGTAAAATACCTGTAACCGTACTGCTGCGTGCGCTTGGTTTTGGTACGGATGCAGAAATCTTGGAGTTGCTGGGCGATGACGAATATATTCGTAACACCCTGGACAAAGACAACACTGACTCGACTGAGAAGGCTCTAATTGAGATTTACGAACGCCTTCGTCCGGGCGAGCCACCAACTTTGGATAATGCGAAGAGCCTCTTGGTTGCTCGTTTCTTTGATCCGAAGCGTTATGATCTGGCGAATGTAGGTCGCTATAAGATCAACAAGAAACTTCACATTAAGAATCGTCTCTTCAACCAACGCTTGGCTGAGAGTCTTATTGATGTGGAGACTGGTGAGATCATTGCAGAAGCTGGTCAAACAGTCGATCGTCGTCTTTTGGACGAAATTATGCCTTACCTTGAGAAGAGTGTTGGCTACAAGACTTATCATGTTGCTGGTGGCGTTCAAGACGGTGAGGATATCACACTACAAACGATCGATGTGTTCTCTCCGATTGAAGATGGTAAAGTCGTTAAGATTATCGCTAACGGCAATATCGATAAGTCAGTGAAACATATTACGCAGGCAGACATTATTTCGTCTATCAGCTATTTCATTGATTTGCTTCACGGCATCGGTAACACAGATGATATTGACCATTTGGGTAACCGTCGTCTACGTTCCGTGGGTGAACTTCTGCAGAACCAATTCCGTATTGGTTTGTCCCGTATGGAACGTGTTGTTCGGGAAAGAATGTCCATTCAGGATGCGAGTGTAATTACTCCGCAGGCTCTGATCAATATTCGTCCGGTAATTGCATCAATAAAAGAGTTCTTTGGTAGCTCTCAGTTGTCGCAGTTTATGGATCAAACGAACCCACTTGCTGAATTGACGCATAAACGTCGTCTTTCTGCACTCGGACCTGGTGGTTTGACGCGTGAACGCGCGGGCTTTGAAGTTCGAGACGTTCACCACAGTCACTATGGCCGTATGTGTCCGATTGAGACGCCAGAGGGACCGAATATCGGTTTGATTAACTCCTTGTCGACATTTGCTCGTATTAATGAATACGGCTTTATCGAAGCGCCTTATCGCTGGGTTGATCCGAAGACAGGTCAAGTTACAGAGCAGATTGATTATCTGACTGCTGATGAAGAAGATAACTATGTTGTAGCTCAGGCGAACGCTAGTTTGACAGAAGACAGCAAGTTTGCGGACGATATGGTAATCGTACGTTATAACAAACAAGCTGATAACATTTTGCCAATGCCTAAAGATCGCGTGGACTACATGGACGTATCTCCTAAACAGGTAGTATCCGTAGCGACGGCTCTAATTCCGTTCCTTGAGAACGATGACTCTAACCGTGCTCTCATGGGATCTAACATGCAACGTCAGGCGGTTCCGCTTCTTATACCTAAGGCTCCACTTGTTGGAACAGGGATGGAGCATAAATCCGCTAAGGACTCAGGTGTATGTATTGTGTCCAAACATGACGGAATTATTGAGCGTTCGACGGCTAATGAGATCTGGGTTCGCCGCATTGAAACTGTGGATGGACAAGAAGTTAAAGGCGATCTCGTTAAACATAAATTACACAAATTTATGCGTTCGAACCAAGGTACCTGTATTAACCAACGTCCAATCGTTCAACGTGGTGATGTTATTAAAAAAGGTGACATCCTTGCGGATGGTCCTTCCACAGAGATGGGCGAATTGGCGCTTGGACGCAACGTAGTCGTGGCTTTCATGACTTGGGAAGGTTATAACTACGAGGATGCGATTCTACTTTCTGAGAAGCTTGTTAAAGAAGATGTGTACACTTCGATTCATATCGAGGAGTACGAATCTGAAGCGCGTGATACAAAGCTCGGACCTGAGGAAATCACTCGTGATATTCCGAATGTCGGAGAAGAAGCGCTGAAGAATCTTGATGAGCGCGGTATTATCCGCATCGGTGCTGAGATCAGTGCTGGAGATATCCTTGTTGGTAAAGTAACGCCTAAGGGTGTAACTGAGCTGACAGCGGAAGAGCGTCTCTTGCACGCGATCTTTGGTGAAAAAGCTCGTGAAGTGCGTGATACATCCCTGCGTGTTCCTCACGGTAGTGACGGTATTATCGTTGATGTGAAGGTGTTTACACGTGAGAACGGTGACGAATTGCCACCGGGCGTTAACCAATTGGTTCGTGTCTACATCGCTCAGAAACGTAAAATCTCTGAAGGTGACAAAATGGCAGGACGTCACGGTAACAAAGGTGTCGTTGCCCGTATTTTGCCTGAAGAAGATATGCCGTTCTTGCCAGATGGCACACCGGTGCAGGTTGTTCTTAACCCGCTCGGCGTACCTTCACGGATGAACATTGGTCAGGTTCTCGAAGTTCACTTGGGTATGGCTGCTTTGCAGCTCGGTATCCATGTGGCTACGCCAGTATTTGATGGTGCAAGTGAGTATGACGTGTTTGACACAATGGAAGAAGCAGGCATGCAGCGCAATGGTAAGACTATTCTGTATGACGGCCGTACGGGTGAGCGTTTTGAACGTGAGGTTACCGTTGGTGTCATGCACATGATCAAGCTCGCGCACATGGTTGACGATAAAATCCATGCTCGTTCCACTGGACCATACTCTCTCGTTACACAACAACCGCTCGGTGGTAAAGCACAGTTCGGTGGACAACGTTTCGGTGAGATGGAGGTATGGGCGCTTGAAGCATACGGCGCTGCATATACATTGCAAGAAATCCTTACGGTTAAGTCTGATGACGTGGTCGGCCGGGTGAAAACCTACGAATCCATTGTTAAAGGCGAGAATGTTCCGGAACCAGGCGTACCAGAATCATTCAAAGTATTGATTAAAGAACTCCAATCGCTCGGTATGGACGTTAAGATCCTTAGCGAGAACGAAGAGGAAATCGAGATGAAAGAACTCGATGATGAAGATGATGCGGCAGGCGATAAATTGAGCCTTAACTTGGAAGGCACTGAAGTCGGAGTGGAATAACGGTCAATAATCACCCCGCCGGTTAACAGCCGGCGGTGGTGTTATGATCGGAAGCACATAATTAGGACTAGGTTGAGGAGGGTTGCTCCTTGTTGGACGTTAACAATTTTGAGTATATGAAAATCGGTCTCGCTTCCCCAGAGAAGATTCGTTCTTGGTCTCGTGGAGAAGTTAAGAAGCCGGAAACGATTAACTACCGTACATTGAAGCCTGAGAAGGAAGGTCTTTTCTGCGAACGTATCTTTGGACCGCAAAAAGACTGGGAATGCCATTGTGGTAAATACAAGCGTGTTCGTTATAAAGGCGTAGTCTGCGATCGCTGCGGCGTTGAAGTTACACGCGCTAAAGTACGTCGTGAACGTATGGGCCACATTGAACTAGCTGCTCCTGTATCCCATATCTGGTATTTCAAAGGTATCCCAAGCCGTATGGGTCTGGCTTTGGATATGTCACCAAGATCTCTTGAAGAGATCATCTATTTTGCATCTTATGTCGTGACGGATCCAGGCGATACGCCACTTGAGAAGAAACAGCTTTTGTCCGAGAAGGAATATCGTAGCTACCGTGAAAAATACGGATACGGATTCCAAGCAGGTATGGGTGCTGAAGCTGTGAAGAAGCTTCTTCAAGATCTTGATGTCGATAAAGAACTTGATTTCTTGAAAGAAGAATTGCGTACAGCTCAAGGACAACGTCGTAATCGTGCAATTAAGCGTCTAGAGGTTATCGAGGCGTTCCGTAACTCTGGTAACAAACCAGAGTGGATGGTTATGGATGTTTTGCCTGTTATACCTCCAGAACTTCGTCCAATGGTTCAATTGGATGGTGGACGTTTTGCTACATCTGACTTGAACGATTTGTACCGTCGTGTAATTAACCGGAACAACCGTCTGAAAAGACTGCTTGATCTCGGTGCGCCAGATATTATCGTTCAGAACGAAAAGCGGATGCTTCAAGAAGCCGTAGATGCTTTGATCGATAATGGACGTCGTGGACGCCCTGTAACAGGACCTGGTAATCGTCCTTTGAAATCCCTCAGCCACATGCTGAAAGGTAAACAAGGACGTTTCCGTCAGAACTTGCTCGGTAAACGTGTTGACTATTCTGGTCGTTCCGTTATCGTTGTAGGTCCATATTTGAAAATGTATCAGTGCGGTTTGCCTAAGAAAATGGCGCTGGAATTGTTTAAGCCTTTTGTTATGAAAGAACTGGTCAATAAAGGCCTGGCTCATAATATCAAGAGCGCAAAACGTAAAGTGGAACGCGTAAGTCCAGAAGTATGGGATGTACTTGAAGAAGTAATTAAAGAGCATCCGGTCCTTCTGAACCGTGCCCCTACCCTCCACAGACTTGGTATTCAAGCATTTGAACCGATTCTGGTAGAAGGTCACGCGATCCGTTTGCACCCACTCGTATGTACAGCTTACAACGCTGACTTTGACGGTGACCAAATGGCCGTTCACGTACCGTTGTCCGCTGAGGCTCAAGCTGAAGCGCGTCTCCTGATGCTTGCATCTGGAAACATCTTGAACCCTAAAGACGGTAAGCCTGTCGTAACACCTTCACAGGATATGGTTCTCGGTTCCTTCTATCTGACTATGGATAACAAGGAAGAAAAGGGAACAGGTATGATTCTGGGTAGTGTTAACGAAGCTGTGTCTGCATACCAACGTGGAGCTGCAGGTTTGCATGCTCGTGTTGCGATTCCAGTTAAAGCTCTTGGTAAAACGGTCTTTAACGAACAGCAACAAAAAGCGATGCTGGTAACGACTATTGGACGGATCATCTTCAACGAGATTTTCCCTGCCACCTTCCCATACATTAACGAAGCAACACGTGTAAACCTATTCCAAGGTACGCCGGAGAAATACTTCGTTTATGAAAAGGGTGCTAACATCCAAGAAGTTATTCAAAGTCTTCCGATCAGCGGCGCTGTCGGTAAAGAATACTTGGGTCAAATTATTGCACGCTGCTTTGAAACGTATCACACAACAGAAACATCAGTTATTCTGGATAAAATCAAGCAGCTTGGCTTCACATACTCCACACGTGCTGGTGTTACAGTTGCGGTATCTGACGTTATCGTTCCGCCTGAAAAGGCTGGAATCCTTAAAGAGTCCGATGAGAAAGTTAGCGTCGTAATGAACCAATATCGTCGTGGATTGATTACGAATGAAGAACGCTATGACCGTGTAATTGACATTTGGTCCAAAGCGAAAGATGATCTTACTGATGTGCTTATGAAATCGATGGATCGTTTTAACTCCATCATGCTCATGGTAGACTCAAAAGCGCGGGGTAACAAATCTCAGATTACTCAGCTTGGCGGTATGCGTGGTCTGATGGCCAACCCGTCTGGTCGAATTATCGAGATGCCTATTAAATCGAACTTCCGTGAAGGTCTGACAGTACTCGAGTACTTCCTATCTACGCACGGTGCTCGTAAAGGTCTTGCTGATACAGCTCTTCGTACCGCTGACTCCGGTTACCTGACACGTCGTCTCGTTGACGTAGCACAGGATGTCATCGTACGCGAAGATGAGTGTAGTACAGATAAAGGCTTCACTGTTAGCCGGATTCAAGATGGTAAGGAAGTTATCGAGGATCTTTATGACCGTATTGAAGGACGTTATGCATTTGAAACAGTCCGTCATCCGGAGACTAAAGAGATTATCGTTAACCGTAACGAATTGATCGATTCAGATAAAGCTGACGAAATCGTTGAAGCTGGTATCGAGAAGCTGCAGATCCGTTCCATTCTTAGCTGTCGCGCACGTTATGGTGTCTGCAAGAAGTGTTACGGACGTAACCTGGCAACAGGTAAGTTTGTCGAAATCGGTGAAGCGGTTGGTATTATCGCTGCTCAATCGATCGGTGAACCGGGAACACAGCTCACCATGCGTACGTTCCATACCGGGGGCGTTGCGGGTGATGACATCACCCAAGGTTTGCCGCGTATTCAGGAACTCTTTGAAGCCCGTAATCCTAAAGGTCAAGCAACGATCAGTGAGATTGACGGTGTTGTTAAAGAGATTCGCGAAACGAAAGATCGTCGTGAAATTGAAATCCAAGGTGAAGCGGAAACGAAAACGTATGCCGTTACGTATGGCTCCCGTCTGCGCGTAAGCGAAGGCAAGCACATCGAAGCCGGGGATGAATTGACCGATGGTTCCATCGACCCTAAAGAAATGCTTCGCATCAAGGGTATCCGTGGCGTGCAGAACTATATCCTTCAGGAAGTTCAGCGTGTATACCGTAACCAAGGTGTAGAAATCAATGATAAACACGTCGAAGTTATGATTCGTCAGATGCTTCGCAAAATCCGCATCGTCGATGCTGGAGATACCAATCTGTTGCCAGGTTCCTTCGTGGATATTCACGAATACGAAACGGCTAACAAAGAGGCAATTCTCTCAGGAAAAGAACCAGCGGTTGCTAAGCCGGTTCTGCTCGGTATTACAAAAGCATCCCTTGAGACAGACTCATTCCTATCGGCTGCCTCCTTCCAGGAGACAACACGCGTACTGACTGACGCCGCTATTAAAGGTAAAGTCGATCAGTTGCTTGGTCTGAAAGAGAATGTAATTATCGGTAAACTGATCCCTGCAGGTACGGGTATGAACCGTTACCGTAGTGTGAAGTTCGAGGGTCAAGATGATGTAAATGGCGAGAACAAGGAACTGGAAACAGCTAACGTAGAATAACAAAGAATGATAGGGAATTAGAGAGTTAGCACGGTGATTGCTGAACTAACTCTCTCCCAATATTCTTTTTCCACCTTGATAAATTGCTTGACATCATTTAATGCAGATGCTAATATAGCAAAGGTGCGTGAGTAGTAGCTTTATCCCTGTTCTTTTGGAGGAATTTCCAATGTCTAATGATAAAGGATTACAGGATGCTCATGTTAAGATTGGCACCAAACAAACAATGAAGGCCGTTGAAATCGGTCAGGCTACTGAGGTTTATGTAGCTGAAGATTGCGACCAGCGTTTGACTTCCAGAATCGTAACCCTGTGCGCTAAGCACGGTGTAGATATTACGTATGTGCCTACAATGAGGACACTCGGAGAGGCCTGCGGCATCGAAGTCGGTGCAGCAATGGTAGCAGTCTTAAAACAATGAGTACGAACTGTTTTTGTTGGAGGAGGCTTCTTCTCTCGGCAAAGACTTTTCATTTGTCTTTTTATGAACCGCCTGGGTCTGTGGACTTAAAAAGTTCATAAGAGGATGAGAAATATAGGAAGGGGGTGGCAGCATGCCAACAATTAACCAACTGGTTCGTAAGGGCCGTCAAGCTAAAGTTTACAAATCGAAGTCACCGGCACTGCAAAAAGGATTCAACGCTTTGAAACGTGAGGATACTAACCTCAGTGCTCCGCAAAAACGCGGTGTGTGTACTCGTGTAGGTACAATGACTCCACGTAAACCGAACTCAGCGCTTCGTAAATACGCTCGTGTTCGTTTGACAAACCGCATCGAGGTTACAGCTTATATCCCAGGTATCGGACATAACTTGCAAGAGCACAGTGTTGTTTTGATCCGTGGTGGTAAAGTAAAAGACCTTGCGGGAGTACGTTATCACATCGTTCGTGGTGCACTTGATACCGCTGGTGTGAACAATCGTATGCAAGCTCGTTCTAAATACGGCGCTAAGCGTCCTAAAGTGAAGAGCTAATTTTATAGTACATGTTGAAACAACATGATTGAAGAAAGGGGGATATCCATGCCACGCAAAGGTCCAGTTACTAAAAGAGACGTGCTGCCGGATCCGGTGTATAACAGCAAGCTCGTTACACGTCTGATCAACCGCATCATGCTGGATGGTAAGAGAGGTGTTGCTCAAAGCATTCTCTATAACGCATTCAAAATTATCCAAGAACGTACGGGTAATGACCCAATGGAAGTATTTGAAGCAGCCATCAAGAACATCATGCCGGTTCTGGAAGTTAAAGCTCGTCGTGTCGGCGGTGCAAACTACCAAGTGCCAATCGAAGTAAAACCAGAGAGACGTACATCCCTAGGATTACGTTGGCTCGTAAACTACTCCCGTAACCGCGGTGAGAAGACTATGGAAGAGCGTTTGGCGGCTGAGATTATCGATGCTTCCAACAACACAGGCGCTTCCGTTAAGAAACGTGAAGACACTCACAAAATGGCTGAAGCGAACAAAGCGTTTGCTCACTACCGTTGGTAGGATTCAGCAACTAATATATTTTATTTTGAAGGGAGACTATTCGCATGGCGACAAGAGAGTTCTCCTTGAAAAATACACGTAATATCGGGATCATGGCGCATATTGACGCTGGTAAAACGACCACTACAGAGCGGATTTTGTTCTACACAGGCCGTACTCATAAGATTGGTGAAACCCATGAGGGTTCTGCTACTATGGACTGGATGGAACAAGAACAGGAGCGCGGGATTACGATTACATCCGCTGCGACTACCGCTTCTTGGAAGGGTCATCGCGTTAATATTATCGACACCCCGGGGCACGTTGACTTCACAGTAGAAGTTGAACGTTCCCTTCGTGTATTGGATGGGGCAGTAGGTGTATTTAGTGCGAAAGAGGGCGTTGAGCCTCAATCGGAAACTGTTTGGAGACAAGCAGACCGTTACGGTGTACCTCGTATCGCATACGTAAATAAAATGGACATTATCGGTGCTGATTACCTGAATGTTGTTAAAGACATGAAGGAGCGCTTGCAAGCTAATGCGGTAGCTATTCAGCTTCCAATTGGTGCTGAAGCAGACTTCCTTGGTATCATCGATATTATTGCTCAAAAAGCATATATGTACAAGGATGACCTTGGACAAAATATCGAAGAAACCGAAATTCCAGCAGAATACAAAGATCAAGTTGAAGAACTTCGCAATGAGTTGATCGAGAAGGTAGCGGAACTTGACGAAGAATTAACAATGAAATACCTTGAAGGTGAAGAGATCACAGTTGATGAGATCAAATCAGCACTTCGTAAAGGTGTTATCGACGTTAAGATCTTCCCAGTTATTTGCGGATCTTCTTATCGTAACAAAGGGGTTCAACTTATGTTGGACGCTGTTATCGATTTCTTGCCTGCTCCAACTGATGTAGCTAGTATCGTAGGTCACTTGGAAGATGGATCAGAAGTTGAGCGTCCATCATCCGACGAAGCGCCATTTGCTGCATTGGCATTCAAAATCATGACAGATCCTTATGTTGGTAAACTCACGTTCTTCCGTGTTTACTCCGGTGTTTTGCAATCCGGCTCTTACGTGCTGAATGCAACGAAAAACAAACGCGAACGTATCGGACGTATTCTTCAAATGCACGCAAACAGTCGTCAAGAAATCACTGAAGTATTCTCCGGTGATATCGCAGCTGCTGTTGGTTTGAAAGATACAAGTACAGGTGATACACTATGTGATGAGAAGCATCCAGTTATTCTCGAGTCCATGAACTTCCCTGATCCGGTAATCGAAATCGCAGTTGAACCAAAAACCAAAGCTGACCAAGATAAAATGGGTGTGGCTCTCGGTAAGTTGACTGAAGAGGATCCAACTCTTCGTGCTCATACTGACGAGGAAACTGGCCAAACGATCTTGGCAGGTATGGGTGAGCTTCACTTGGACGTTATCATCGACCGTATGCGTCGTGAGTTTAAGGTTGAGACCAATGTGGGTAAACCACAGGTAGCATACCGTGAAACTTTCCGTAATGCAGCTCGCGTTGAGGGTAAATTCGTTCGTCAATCCGGTGGTCGTGGTCAATACGGTCACGTATGGGTTGAGTTCGAACCATTGGAAGCAGGTAGTGGTAACCAATTCGAGAGCAAGGTTGTCGGTGGTTCCGTACCAAGAGAATACATTGGACCGGCTCAACAAGGTATTGAAGAGCAAATGAAGAACGGTGTACTTGCCGGCTTCCCGCTTGTTGACGTTAAAGCTACAATCGTCGACGGTTCATACCATGATGTCGATTCCAACGAAATGGCGTTTAAAATCGCTGGTTCGATGGCTCTTAAAGCAGCTAAGGAGAAATGTAAGCCTGTCCTGCTTGAGCCAATCATGAAAGTAGAAGTTACTGTCCCTGAGGAATACATGGGTGACGTAATGGGTATGTTGAACTCCCGTCGTGGACGTATCGAAGGTATGGACTCCCGTGGTGGTACTCAAATTATCCGTTCCAAAGTGCCTCTTTCCGAAATGTTCGGTTACTCTACTACACTTCGCTCCGGTACACAAGGACGCGGTGTGTTCTCCATGGAACTTTCCCACTATGAAGAAGTTCCTAAGAACATCTCCGAAGAAATCGTGTCTAAGGTTAAAGGCGGAGAGTAATAACATTTTACCTGCTGGACTTGTGGCGGGATGAAAGTCCCGATCACCACAGTCTGGCTTAAACATATATATCCCCTTAAGGAGGAATTGTTCAAATGGCAAAGGCTAAATATGAACGTACGAAACCACACGTAAACATCGGTACTATCGGTCACGTTGACCATGGTAAAACTACTTTGACTGCAGCAATCACAAGTGTATTGTCCAAAACTTATGGTGGTGCAGCAATGTCTTTCGACCAAATCGATAAAGCTCCAGAAGAGCGCGAACGCGGTATCACAATCTCTACTTCCCACGTAGAGTACGAAACTGACGCTCGTCACTATGCACACGTTGACTGCCCAGGTCACGCTGACTATGTTAAAAACATGATCACTGGTGCTGCTCAAATGGACGGCGCAATCTTGGTTGTATCCGCAGCTGACGGCCCAATGCCGCAAACTCGTGAGCACATCCTGTTGTCCCGTCAAGTAGGTGTTCCTTACATCGTTGTATTCTTGAACAAATGCGACATGGTTGAAGACGAAGAGCTCTTGGAATTGGTTGAAATGGAAGTTCGTGACCTTCTGAGCGAGTATGACTTCCCAGGCGATGACACTCCGATCACTCGTGGTTCCGCTCGTGAAGCTCTACAAAACCCAGATGGCGAATGGGCACAAAAAATCGTTGAAATGTTCAAAACTATCGACGAGTACATCCCATTGCCAGAGCGCGACACTGACAAGCCTTTCTTGATGCCTGTTGAGGACGTATTCTCCATCACTGGTCGTGGTACTGTTGCTACAGGTCGTGTAGAGCGTGGTACTATCAAAGTTGGTGAAGAAATCGAAATCGTTGGTATCGCTGAAGAAACTAAGAAATCCGTTGTTACGGGCGTTGAAATGTTCCGTAAATTGCTGGATTCCGCTCAAGCTGGTGACAACATCGGAGCATTGCTTCGTGGTGTAGACCGTACACAAATCGAGCGTGGACAAGTTTTGTCTAAGCCAGGTTCTGTTAAGCCTCATACAGAATTTACTGCTCAAATTTACGTACTCAGCAAAGAAGAGGGTGGACGTCATAAGCCTTTCTTCACTGGATACCGTCCACAGTTCTACTTCCGTACTACAGATGTAACTGGTGTAATTACCCTTCCAGAAGGTTCTGAAATGGTTATGCCTGGTGACAACATTACGGTTAGTGTTACTTTGATCTCTCCAATCGCGATTGAAGATGGTACTAAATTCTCCATTCGTGAAGGCGGCCGTACCGTTGGTGCTGGTTCCGTAGCAACAATCATTAAATAATTTAAGGCTAACGAAGCCTCGAATATAGCAACAATGTACTGTAACGAGCAACGATGTGCTGTAAATGTTGACAAAGCCCGATCCCATTGGATCGGGCTTTGTCTTTTTTAATTATATATATGGACGTAAGTTAGACACAAAAAATGACTGAACTAGGATGAATACTTTACTTTCCTTTTTTTAGTTAGTACAATCATGTATATAGTTTGTATAACATTAGAAGGTGGCATATAGTCACTTAGGGAGAGACAAGAGACGATGAAATGTCCTTTTTCATTCTTAAAGAAGACAGGAGACTCCGCTGTTAAGCAAACAGACTCGTCTTCCACGATTGCGAATGTGATGAACTCAGGGTTAGACAAACAGTATATTCAACTGGAGAACGTACATGAATTAAATGAACAAATGAGAATGATTGGTCTGACTGAAGCAGATCTGTCTCTCTTACGAAAAATACGTCCTCGGATGGAAGCGAATATGGATTCGATTACAGAAGCGTTTTATCAATCTGTGGTTGATGTGGATAAGTTGAGAGATTTAATTGTGCAGCATAGTACGATAGAACGTTTGAAGCGAACACTCAGAGATCATTTACTCGAAATATTTAATGGTGAGATTAATGAAGCGTATGTATCCAAGAGATTAAGAATTGCACAGGTACACAAATCTGTAGGACTTGAACCAAAATGGTATTTATCTGCATTTCAAAACCTCCAAAATGAGTTTGTGAGAGTAATTTATCATGAAACTGATCAAGAAGAAGAACGTCTCGTGGTTGTTAGAACAGTAACAAAGTTACTGAGTTTGGAACAACAATTGGTTTTGGATGCTTATGAAAAGGAAAACATGAAAGAAAAGCAGCAACAATACGAAATCGTTAAGAATGAATTGAAACATAATATTTCATTATTTGTAGAAGAATTAGCTGATTTAAATATGAATATAAATGATGCGGTGGAAAAACTTATAAATAGCGGTGGAGAAGTTGGTCATATGTTTGAGCGAACTACTAAAACTGCACTGGGATCTATGAGTTTAGCTAAAGCTGGCGAAGAAGGAATGACTGACCTTGCTGCACGTATAAATCAAATAGATGAAAGTACTACTGAAATGCAGATTGCAGTACAAGAGTTGAATGATTCTTCTAAACATATTAGTATTATTGTAGAAAGTGTTCAGGAAATTGCATCCCAGATTAAGCTGTTATCTCTGAATGCTACTATAGAAGCTGCGCGTGCAGGTGAGCATGGAAGAGGATTTGCTGTGGTTGCGACAGAGGTGAGTCGACTATCGGAGGATACTCGAAATACGGTGGTCCGAATTTCTGATTTTGTTAGCAGGTCAAGAGAACTTACTTCAAGGGTTGTAGATTCTATCAAGCATGTACAATCTCTAGCGCATCAAGGGCGTGAGCAATCAGCAGAGACAAGTGCATTGTTTGCAGACATTTTACAGTCCGTAAAGGTTAGCACCGATGAAATGATTAATGCTGAAAAAGAAATGCGGAACCTTACCATGAATATTGAAGCAATTGGTGAAGCTACATCAGAGGCGGCAGCATCCGCGGATAATTTTAAATCTGTAACTGAAAAGATGTAATATAAAACTGTTCTTAAAGTGCATTCATGTTTGAATAGACCGATTTTTGAACTTCTAGAAATTGTGAAAATATGTTTTATGATTAAATGCTTGCAATGCGCCTATCTTTTCTATATAATAATGAATGTTGTTCTGCGACGTTGCGATGATGTGAGAGGTTACTGACACACCCGGCCCCTTTGCCATGAGGCAGGTGTCCAGAAAATTTTCACGGAGTATGTCCGATACCAAATTGGGCGATAGAAGGAGGGAATAAAATGGCAAAGCAAAAAATTCGTATTCGCTTGAAAGCATACGACCACAGAATTCTTGATCAATCCGCTGAGAAAATTGTTGAAACAGCAAAACGTTCGGGTGCTGGTGTATCCGGTCCGATCCCGCTGCCAACTGAAAAGCAAATCATTACAGTTCTCCGTGCGGTACACAAGTATAAGGATTCTCGGGAGCAGTTCGAAATGCGTACACATAAACGCTTGATCGACATCGTTAACCCGACTCCACAGACTGTGGATGCCTTGATGCGCTTGGACCTGCCGTCCGGTGTAGATATCGAAATTAAATTGTAAGATTAGAAATAACGAATTATTGAAGAGAAAAGAGGTGTCAACATGAAAGGTATCTTAGGGAGAAAGCTCGGAATGACTCAAGTATTTACCGCTGAAGGTGATGTGATTCCTGTAACGGTTATCGAAGCAGGTCCTTGTGTTGTTTTGCAAAAGAAAGATGTGGAGAACGATGGTTACGAAGCTGTACAAATCGGTTTCTCTGACAAGAAAGAAAAGAACGCTACTAAGCCAGAAGCAGGACATGCGAAAAAAGCAAACACTGCACCTAAGCGCTACGTTCGAGAAATTCGCGGTGTTGACCTCGCGAGTGTCGAGGTTGGACAAGAAGTGAAGGCTGATATCTTCGCTGAAGGCGAATATGTTGACGTAACTGGTATTTCTAAAGGTAAAGGATTCCAAGGCGTAATCAAGCGTTGGGGACAAAGCCGCGGACCAATGTCTCACGGTTCTCGTTACCACCGTCGTCCGGGTTCCATGGGTTCGATCCAAGCTAACCGCGTTCCTAAAGGAAAGCGTCTGCCGGGTCACATGGGTCACAAGACGGTTACAATCCAGAAGCTTGAGATCGTTAAAGTGGACGTTGAACGCAACGTGTTGCTTGTAAAAGGATCTATTCCTGGACCTAAAAAAGGCCTAGTGCAAATTAAAGAAACGGTGAAAAAATAATCACCTAAAGAAAGGAGGAACAATCAATGCCTAAAGTAGCACTTTTAAATATCGACGGTAGCCAAGTTGGCGAAGTTGAATTGAACGATGCGGTATTTGGCATCGAGCCGAATGAGCATGTTCTGCATAGCGCAGTATTGTTGCAACGCGCTTCTCTACGTCGTGGTACTCATAAAGTCAAAGGACGTTCTGAAGTACGCGGCGGCGGACGTAAGCCTTGGAAACAAAAAGGTACAGGTCGTGCCCGTCAAGGTTCGATCCGTTCACCACAATGGAAAGGCGGCGGCGTAGTATTTGGACCAACTCCACGTAGCTACTCCATCAAACTGCCTAAGAAAGTTCGTCGTTTGGCGATCAAATCCGCTTTGTCTTCCAAAGTGATTGATAATGCGATTATCGTATTGGATCAATTGACGCTAAATGCTCCGAAAACGAAAGAGTTCGCTAACATCTTGAGTAACCTTAAAGTTGGACGCAAAGCTCTGATCGTTGCTCCTAGCTATGATGATAATGTAGCCCTTTCCGCTCGTAATATTCCTGGAGTGAAATTCGTAGCGGCAGACGGCATTAATGTTCTTGACGTACTGACGTACGATCAACTGATCATTACGAAGGAAGCAGTTCAGAAGGTAGAGGAGGTGCTCGCGTAATGAAGGATCCTCGCGATATAATCAAGCGCCCAGTGATCACGGAACGTACGGCTGACTACATGGCGGAACTGAAATATGCTTTCGAAGTAGACATTCGTGCTAACAAAACCGAGATTAAACAAGCGGTTGAATCCATTTTTAAAGTTAAAGTATCGAACGTGAATACAATGCGTGTTCCTGCGAAGCCGAAACGTTACGGCCGCCACTCTGGTTACACTACAGAATGGAAGAAAGCTATCGTAACTTTGACAGCTGACAGCAAACCGCTTGAGTTCTTTGAATCGGTTGAATAAGAAATTTCTGAGTAAGGAGGGAAAATTCAGTGCCTATTAAAAAGTATAAACCGACATCCCCGGCTCGACGTAACATGTCCGTGTCGACTTTCGAAGAAATCACCACGAACCAGCCGGAGAAATCGTTGCTTGCGCCGCTGAGCAAAACAGCTGGACGTAACAACCAAGGTAAAATTACGGTTCGTCACCATGGCGGCGGACACAAGCGTAAATACCGTATTATCGACTTCAAACGTACGAAAGATGGCATTCCAGGTCGCGTTGCTACGATCGAGTATGACCCGAACCGTACTTCTAACATCGCTCTGATCCACTATGCGGATGGCGAGAAGCGTTATATTATCGCACCTAAAGGACTGAAAGTTGGAGACCAAGTTGTTTCTGGTGTAGGTTCTGACATTAAAATTGGTAATGCTCTTCCTTTGGAGAACATTCCAGTAGGTACAGTTATCCACAACATTGAATTGCAACCAGGTAAAGGTGGCCAATTGGTACGTGCTGCTGGTACAGAAGCACAACTTCTCGGTAAAGAAGAAAAGTATGTAACAGTACGTTTGTCTTCTGGTGAAGTTCGTCACATTCTGAAAACTTGTCGTGCTACTATCGGTTCTGTAGGTAACGGAGACCATGAGCTTATCAAGATCGGTAAAGCTGGTCGTAACCGTTGGCTCGGCAAACGTCCTGAAGTACGTGGTGTGGTAATGAACCCTAACGATCACCCTCACGGTGGTGGTGAAGGTCGCGCTCCTATCGGACGTAAATCACCTATGTCTCCTTGGGGTAAACCAACCCTTGGTGCTAAGACTCGTAAAAAAGGAAAAGCTTCTGACAAATATATCGTTCGCCGTCGCACGAAGTAATACACACTGTGCATAACTTCGTGTGAGGTTGCGAGATACGAGACAATTTGGTGAAGGGAGGATTACAATATGAGCCGTAGTTTGAAAAAAGGACCTTTTATCGATGGATATCTGCTTAAAAAAGTGGAGGACATGAACGAATCCAGCAAAAAAGCTGTGATCAAAACTTGGTCCCGTCGTTCCACGATTTTCCCGCAATTTATCGGTCACACATTCGGCGTATACGATGGCCGTAAGCACGTGCCTGTATATGTAACGGAAGACATGGTGGGTCACAAGTTGGGCGAATTCGCGCCAACGCGTACTTACAAAGGTCACGAAGACGACAAGAAAACAAGACGTTAATTAATAAAGCTCTTTGTTTGAGAGGAGGTTAAACAATGGAAGCAAAAGCACATGCAAAATCGATTCGGATTGCTCCTCGTAAAGCTCAACTGGTAGTTGACTTGATCCGCGGTAAGCAAGTTGGTGAAGCGATCGCGATTCTTCGTCACACTCCGAAAGCTGCATCTCCAGTTGTTGAGAAGCTGCTGAACTCAGCCATCGCAAATGCTGAGCATAACTATTCTATGGATGTTAGTAAATTGGTCGTGAGCCAAGTTTACGTCAACCAAGGTCCGACGATGAAACGTTTCCGCCCTCGTGCGATGGGACGTGCAAGCCGGATTAACAAACGCACCAGCCACATTACTTTGGTGGTAGCTGAAAAATAAGGAGGGAAAACGTGTGGGCCAAAAGGTAAATCCAATAGGACTCCGTATCGGTATTATCCGTGACTGGGAATCCAAATGGTATGCAGGCAAAGATTTCGGTGATCTTTTGCTGGAAGACGTTAAAATCCGTGAATACCTGAAAAATAAATTGAAAGACTCCGCTGTATCCCGTATTGAAATCGAGAGAGCGGCTAATCGTGTGAACGTGACGATCCACACTGCGAAACCAGGTATGGTTATCGGTAAAGGTGGTTCGGAAGTTGAAGTACTGCGTGGTCAAGTGACTAAAATCGCAGGCGGCAAGAAGGTTCACATCAACATCTCTGAAATTAAGAACCCTGAGTTAGACGCTATTCTTGTAGCTGAAAGCATTGCACAACAATTGGAACGTCGTGTTTCTTTCCGTCGTGCTTTGAAACAAGCAATTCAAAGAACTATGCGCTCTGGAGCGAAAGGGATTAAAACATCCGTTAGCGGACGTCTTGGCGGTGCTGAGATCGCTCGTACGGAAGGCTACAGCGAAGGAACTGTTCCACTTCATACGCTTCGTGCAGACATCGACTATGGTACAGCAGAAGCGCATACGACTTACGGCCGTATCGGCGTGAAAGTATGGATCTATCGTGGAGAGGTTCTTCCTACGGCTAAGAAACAAGCTGCTCAGGAAGGAGGCAACTAATCATGTTGGTACCAAAACGTGTAAAACACCGCAAACAACAGCGCGGCCATATGAAAGGTCGGGCAAAAGGCGGTACTGAACTGAACTTCGGCGAATTCGGCCTGCAAGCAATGGAACCAGGTTGGATCACGAACCGTCAGATCGAAGCTGCGCGTATCGCGATGACTCGTTATATCCGTCGTGGTGGTAAAGTTTGGATCAAAATCTTCCCAGACAAGCCGATTACTCAAAAGCCTCTCGAAGTGCGTATGGGTAGTGGTAAAGGTAATGTCGAGAAGTGGGTTGCAGTTGTAAAACCAGGCAAGATTATGTTTGAACTTGGAGGCGTGTCTGAGGAAATCGCCCGCGAAGCGATGCGTCTCGCCGCTCACAAGCTGCCTGTTAAAACGAAGTTTGTGAAACGTGAAGAAGTGGGTGGTGAAGCAAATGAAAGCTAATGAACTGCGCAACTTAACCACTGCAGAAATCGAGCAAAAAATCGCCGGATTTAAAGAAGAACTCTTTAATCTCCGTTTTCAATTGGCTACAGGCCAGCTTGATAATCCGACCCGGATTCGTGACGTGCGCAAAGAAATAGCTCGTGCTAAAACCGTTATCCGTGAAAGAGAACTTGGGATTAGTTAATGAAGCAGACGTTGCCGTCTGAATTCAGGAAGGAGGCCAACACAATGAGCGAAGAACGCAATGCTCGTAAAGTGCAAATTGGTAAAGTTGTCAGCGACAAAATGGATAAAACCATCGTTGTAGCTGTTGAAACCTATAAGAAGCATAACTTGTATCACAAGCGCATTAAGTACACGAAAAAATTTAAAGCGCATGATGAGAACAACACGGCTCAAATCGGAGATACCGTTAAAATCATGGAAACTCGTCCGCTCTCCAAAGACAAACGCTGGAGACTGGTTGAAGTTGTAGAGAAAGCGGTAATCATCTAAAGATGTAATCAGTTTTCCCGAAAGGAGGAAATTTCAATGATTCAACCATTTACTCGTTTGGCTGTTGCCGACAACTCCGGTGCGAAGGAACTGATGTGTATCCGCGTATTGGGTGGTACAGGTCGCCGTACAGCTCAGATCGGTGATTTGATCGTATGCTCCGTCAAACAAGCAACACCAGGCGGCGTTGTCAAAAAAGGTGATGTAGTTAAAGCGGTTGTCGTTCGTACGAAGCGTTCCGTTCGTCGTAAAGACGGATCTTACATTGCATTTGACGAAAACGCAGCGGTAGTTGTTAAAGAAGACAGAAGCCCACGTGGAACTCGTATTTTCGGACCAGTTGCTCGCGAACTTCGCGAGAGAGACTTCATGAAAATCGTTTCCTTGGCTCCGGAAGTAATCTAATCGGTATGATTGAGATAAGTTATGCTTGCCCAGTCAAGCCCCAGGAGGTGTAACGAATGCCTAGAGTGAAAAAAGTTCTGGAATCCCACAACAATAAACTGCACGTTAAAAAAGACGATACAGTTATTGTGATCAGCGGTAAAGACAAAGGCAAAAAAGGCCGTGTCATCGCAGCGTATCCTCGTGAGAACCGCGTTTTGGTGGAAGGTGTAAACATGATGAAGAAGCATCAGAAGCCTAACCAACAAAACCCGCAAGGCGGTATCATCGAGCAAGAAGCTCCGATTCATGTTTCGAACGTGATGCACGTTGATCCTAAGAGCGGAAATGTAACCCGTATCGGTTACAAAGTACTGGACAACGGTAAGAAAGTCCGTATCGCTAAGAAATCCGGAGAATCAATCGATTAATAAGAAGTGTAGAAAGGAGGTCCTTGAATCATGGCAATCAGAATGAAAGAACGTTTTCTTAACGAAGTCACTCCTGCCTTGATGCAGAAGTTCAACTATAAGACGGTTATGCAAGTTCCTAAAATTGAGAAAGTTGTCATCAACATGGGTGTAGGTGACGCAGTAGCTAACTCAAAAGTACTTGATTCCGCTGTGAGCGACATGCAATTGATCGCTGGTCAAAAACCAGTTATCACCCGTGCGAAGAAATCCATCGCCGGATTCAAACTACGTGAGAATATGCCAATCGGCGTTAAGGTAACACTGCGCGGTGAGCGTATGTATTACTTCCTCGATAAGTTGTTCAACGTAACGCTTCCACGCGTACGCGACTTCCATGGCGTATCTACAAAAGCTTTCGACGGACGTGGTAACTATACCCTCGGTTTGAAAGAACAACTCATTTTCCCTGAGATTGAGTACGATCAAGTAGATAAAGTTCGTGGTATGGATATCGTTATCGTTACAACGGCTAAAACTGACGAAGAGTCCCGTGAATTGCTTACTCAATTGGGTATGCCTTTCGCGAAATAAGACGGTTTCTCCGAAACTATTTAGGAGGTGTCAGGCTAAGTGGCAAAAACTTCGATGAAAGTTAAACAACAACGCACACCTAAGTTTAAGGTACGGGCATATACCCGTTGCGAGCGTTGTGGTCGTCCACATTCGGTACTGCAGAAGTTTAAAATTTGCAGAATTTGTTTCCGTGAATTAGCTTATAAAGGCCAGATTCCTGGCGTGAAAAAAGCAAGCTGGTAAGAAGTTTATAACCGGGAAGGAGGTTTACCACACATGACTATGTCCGATCCAATTGCAGATATGCTTACTCGTATTCGTAACGCTAACACAGTGCGTCACGAGACAGTAGAAATGCCTGCTTCGACGATTAAGAAACAAATCGCTGATATCTTGAAGCGTGAAGGTTTCATCCGTGATGCGGAATTTGTGGAAGATAACAAACAAGGAATCATTCGTGTTTTCTTGAAATATGGTTCCAACAACGAACGCGTCATTACAGGTCTGAAAAGAATTAGTAAACCAGGTCTACGCGTGTACACGAAGAGTAATGAAGTACCTCGTGTTCTCGGCGGACTGGGTATCGCGATTATCTCCACATCTAAGGGAGTTATGACCGACAAAGAAGCTCGTCAAGCCAAAGCCGGCGGAGAAGTTCTCTGCTACGTATGGTAATAAACGTCACAAGATAGGAGGTGCAATGAATGTCCCGTATTGGTCGTAAACCAATTGCAATCCCAAGCGGTGTGGATGTCACACTGGATAACACTGTTATCACGGTAAAAGGACCTAAAGGTACCTTGACTCGTGAACTGCATAAAGACATGCAGATTACAGTAGAAAACAACGAAATCACTGTTGTTCGGCCTTCCGACAACAAAACTCATCGTTCTCTTCACGGCACGACCCGCAGCGTTGTCTCGAACATGGTAAGCGGCGTGACTGAAGGATTCGCGAAAAACCTTGAACTGGTTGGTGTCGGATACCGTGCAAGTAAATCCGGAGATAAAATCGTTCTGAACGTGGGTTACTCCCACCCAGTTGAAATTACTCCTGAGCCAGGAATCGAGTTTGAAGTACCTTCCAACACGAAGATCACTGTAAGAGGAATCGATAAAGAGCGCGTAGGTGCATACGCTGCTAAAATCCGTTCCGTACGTGAGCCTGAGCCGTATAAAGGTAAAGGTATTAAGTACGAAGGTGAACGCATTATCCGTAAGGAAGGTAAGGCCGGTAAGAAGAAATAAGGTGGCGGTTCTCGGGGCAGCCCGGGAGGCTTGCTAACCTGTTTGTCCTTACTTACCCCATGAGTCTTAAAGTGAAGCTGTTAAGGCAAAACTGAAGGGAGTGAAAGGGAAGCATGATCACGAAACAAGACAAAAACAAAGCTCGTTTGAAAAGACACCTGCGTGTGCGTAAGAAAATTCAAGGCACTGCAGAACGTCCACGTCTGAATGTGTTCCGTTCTTCGAAACACATTTACGCTCAACTGATCGATGACGTGGCCGGCGTGACTTTGGCATCGGCTTCTACATTAGATAAAGATTTGAGCAGCGACATCAAGAACGGCGGAAGCGTTGAGTCCGCTCGTAAAGTCGGAGAGCTCGTTGCAAAACGTGCAGTAGACAAAGGTTATAAATCGATCGTATTCGATCGTGGTGGATACTTGTATCACGGACGTATTCAAGCACTGGCTGAAGCAGCTCGCGAAGCAGGCCTTGAATTCTAAGACATTTTCAAAAGGAGGTAAACGACTTGCGTGTAGATCCTAACACTTTAGAACTGACTGAAAAAGTTGTAAATATTAACCGCGTTGCTAAGGTTGTAAAAGGCGGACGCCGTTTCAGCTTTAGCGCATTGGTAGTTGTCGGTGATGGCAAAGGTTGGGTTGGAGCAGGTATTGGTAAAGCTGGCGAAGTACCGGATGCAATCCGCAAAGCCATCGAAGATGCTAAGAAAAACCTGATTCATGTTCCTTTGGTTGGAACAACAATTCCTCACCTCGTTACAGGTCACTTTGGTGCAGGCCGAGTTCTTTTGAAGCCAGCATCAGAAGGTACCGGAGTAATTGCCGGCGGACCAGTTCGTGCAGTACTTGAACTGGCTGGCGTAGGCGACATTTTGACAAAATCCCTAGGTTCTTCGAACTCCATGAATATGGTCAATGCGACTTTAGAAGGGTTGTCCCGTCTGAAACGTATTGAAGAAGTTGCCAAGCTTCGCGGCAAATCCGTCGAAGAGCTGTTGGGTTAAGGAGGGAATCTCATGGCTAAACTTGAAATCACCCTCGTGCGCAGCGTGATCGGACGTCCGGAAGATCAGCGTGTGACCGTGAAAACACTTGGATTGCGTAAAATCAACCATTCTGTGGTTCATAATGACGATCCAGCCATTCGCGGTATGATCAAGAAGGTAAATCACCTGGTTTCTGTTCAAGAAATCGAAGGTTAGTCCCGGGATTAACCCGGATACATTAAGGAGGTGCAACGAACGATGAAGTTACATGAGCTGAGCCCAGCCCCAGGATCCCGTAAAGAGCGCAAACGCGTTGGTCGCGGACCAAGTAGTGGTACGGGTAAAACATCAGGTCGAGGTCACAAAGGACAAAACTCCCGTTCAGGCGGTGGTGTACGTCCAGGCTTCGAAGGCGGTCAAAACCCGCTGTATCGTCGTCTGCCTAAACGCGGTTTTGTGAATCCAACTCGTAAAGAGTACGCGATTGTGAACATCGAAGAACTGAACAGCTTTGCAGAAGGTACTGAAGTAACTCCAGAAGTTTTGGTCGAGAGCGGAATCGTAAACAATACGAAGAGCGGCATCAAAATTCTTGGCAACGGTGAAGTAACCGTGAAATTGTCTGTAAAAGCTAATAAGTTCTCTCAATCTGCGGTAGAGAAGATCGAGGCTGCCGGCGGTAAAACCGAGGTGATCTAATGTTTAAGACCCTGAAAAATATATGGCGTGTCGATGATCTTCGTAAGCGAATTTTGTTCACCCTGTTTGTATTGATTATTTTTCGTATCGGATCGTTCGTACCAGTTCCTGGTGTGAACAAAGATGTGTTTACTCAATCGAATCAAGCAGGTAACGAATTGTTCGGTCTACTCAACACGTTTTCGGGGGGCGCACTTCAGCAATTCTCAATTTTCGCCCTCTCGATATTTCCATATATTACATCGTCCATTATCGTACAGTTGCTGTCGATGGACGTCATTCCGAAATTTGCGGAATGGGCCAAACAAGGGGAACACGGTAAAAAGCAGTTGGCTCAAATCACCCGTTATGGTACGGTAGTGTTGGGCTTGATTCAGGCCTTCGGTATGTCAATCGGATTTAACCGTCTTTACGGTACCGAAATGATTCCGAATGCTACCTTCGTTGATTACCTCGTTATCGCGATCGTTTTGACAGCTGGTACATCATTCTTGATGTGGCTGGGAGAACAGATCACGGAACGCGGAATCGGTAACGGTATCTCAATTATTATCTTTGCAGGTATCGCTGCGGGAATTCCAATGCATATCCGTACAACAGTTGAGTCGAATTTCATTCAAGACAGTCAGACTTTCTTGAATATTCTGAAGGCTATTATTATCCTTCTGGTACTCGTCTTGATCGTAGTCGGTGTTGTGTTTATCCAGCAAGGTATTCGCAAAATCCCGGTTCAATATGCTAAACGTGTTGTAGGTAACAAGATGTATGGTGGACAGAACACACACATTCCACTGAAAATCAATGGCGCTGGCGTCATTCCGGTTATCTTTGCAATGTCTCTGCTTCAGTTCCCTGTTATTCTTGCAAGCTTCTGGTCTACACACGCATGGGCGAAGTGGGTAACCACTAACCTTGCATATGATAAACCACTGGGTATGGTCCTCTATGTAGTTATGATCATTGGTTTCACCTTCTTCTACACATTTGTGCAGATGAATCCAAACCAGATGGCTGACAACATGAAGAAGAATGGCGGCTATGTACCAGGTATTCGTCCTGGTAAAGCTACCGAGAAGTATCTGACTCGAGTTATGACTCGTTTGACTATGACAGGAGCTATTTTCCTGGCTGTTATCTCAGTGCTTCCAGTATTCTTCGGAGCGCTTGCTGGCCTTCCGCGTACGGTTCAAATCGGTGGTACATCCTTGCTGATCGTAGTCGGTGTTGCACTGGATACGATGAAGCAGATCGAAAGCCAATTGATCAAACGCCATTACAAAGGATTTATTAATAAATAGTCGATAGGTTCCGGTTAGTGGTCAATTCTGCTTCCGGCACCTATTGTGCTGTTCTTACTATAAGGCAGGAGGAGGGACTAAGGTGAACATCTTATTCATGGGCCCTCCTGGGGCAGGTAAAGGAACACAAGCAGAAACCATTGTCAATGAATTCAGCATTCCTCATATTTCTACAGGCGACGCGTTTCGTTTGGCGATTAAACAAGGAACTCCTATTGGGATTAAAGCAAAAGAATTCATGGATCAAGGTCTGCTGGTACCAGATGATGTGACAATTGGTATTGTGGCTGAAAGACTGCAGCAGTCCGATTGCGAAAAAGGTTTTTTATTGGACGGTTTTCCAAGAACCCTTTCGCAAGCGGAAGCGCTGGATGACATTCTAGCCCGCTTGAATACTCGTCTTGATCATGTCATCAACCTGAAAGTTGACCGCGAGAAACTGATGGCTCGTCTTACTGGACGACGCATCTGTAAGAACTGCGGCGCAACTTATCATGTGATCTTTAATCCGCCTAAGCAGGAAGGCATTTGTGATAAATGCGGCGGTGAATTGTATCAACGCTCCGACGACAACGAAGAGAGCGTAGGCATTCGCTTGGACGAATATATCAACAAAACTGCACCACTCCTCACGTTTTATGAGAAACAAGGTCTTCTGCGTCAAATTGATGGTGATCAGGAAATCGGCGCGGTTTCCGCTGAAATTGCGTCCGTACTGCGAGGTTAAGTGTAATGATCATTTGTAAATCCGATAAGGAACTGGGCTTGATGAGAGAGGCAGGTAGGATTGTGGCCGAGTGTCACAAACTCCTTTCTGCGCACATTGAACCCGGCATTACAACCGGGGAACTCGATCATATGGCCGACCGTTTCATTCGCAGCCAAGGCGCTTTGCCGTCTTTCAAAGGCTACAACGGATTTCCTTCCAGCATTTGCGCATCAGTTAATGAAGAATTGGTGCATGGATTTCCAAGCAAACGCAAATTAATCGAAGGCGATATCGTTACGTTTGATATCGGTGCACAGTATCAGGGTTACCACGGTGACTCGGCATGGACCTACCCTGTAGGGAAGATTACCGATGAAGCTCAGCGATTGCTGGATGTAACAGAAGGTTCTCTCTTTGCCGGACTTGCGCTAATCAAACCCGATGTCCGCTTGTTTACAATCTCTCATGCCATTCAACGTCATATCGAAGATGCAGGATTCTCTGTTGTCCGAGAATATGTGGGGCATGGTGTGGGCACCGATCTGCATGAAGATCCGCAAATTCCGAACTATGGCATTCCTGACCGAGGACCTAGACTCAAACCAGGTATGGTACTGGCGATAGAGCCAATGGTTAACGCCGGTAAGCGCAATGTTAAGACGCTGGAAGACAATTGGACAGTCGTTACGGTTGATGGCTCACTATGTGCTCACTTCGAGCATACGGTAGCGGTGACCGAAGACGGTATGGAAATTTTGACGAAGCTGGCTGATTAGGTGATTGATTTGAATAAACCAAACACAATAGAGATTGGTCAGGTCGTTAAGATATTGAGAGGCAGAGATGCTGATCAGTACGCCATTGTCGTTTCGATAGAAGACAGCAAGTTTGTTAATATTGCGGATGGGAACAAACGTAAGTTTGATCAGGCGAAGAAGAAGAGCCTTCTTCACCTGCAACCCCAACCATTCATTAGTAGTGAGGTTGTAAACAGTTTGCAAGAAAGCGGTCGGGTAACGAATGGAAAGCTGCGGTTCGCCGTAGCCAAGTTTTTATCCGACGAATCCAAGTGTTGATCAGAAAGGAGAATAACTGTGGCCAAGGAAGATGTCATTGAAGTTGAAGGTACGGTTATCGAACCGTTGCCGAATGCAACATTTAAAGTCGAGCTTGAGAATGGTCATCAAATTCTCGCTCACGTTTCCGGGAAATTGCGGATGCACTTTATCCGCATCCTTACAGGTGACAAAGTGGTCATACAATTATCACCATACGATTTGACCAAAGGTCGTATTACGTACCGTAAATAGTATATCGTTCCCCTGGGGAATAAAGGAAAGCTGCGAAGCGGTTTTACTGAAGTAAAACTCAGCAGCGGTTACGAACAGTTTTGCTGCTAGCAAAACAAAAGTCTAGTTTTCGAAGCTGGTTTTACACACGTAAAACTTTGAGGAGGTAATTAACATGAAGGTGAGACCTTCTGTGAAGCCTATTTGCGAAAAATGCAAAGTCATTCGCCGCAAAGGGAATGTAATGGTTATCTGTGAAAATCCGAAACACAAACAAAAACAAGGTTAAAGAAGGGGGTGTAGCGTAATGGCTCGTATAGCTGGTGTGGATTTGCCACGTGACAAACGCGTTGAGATCGCCTTGACTTACATTTTCGGAATCGGTAAAACGACTTCCCAGAAAATTATCAAAGAAGCAGGCATCAATCCGGACACTCGTGTTCGTGATCTGACGGAAGATGAAGTTGGTAAATTGCGTGAAACGATCGACAAAATGGTTAAGGTAGAAGGCGACCTGCGTCGTGAAATTTCCTTGAATATTAAACGTTTGACTGAGATTGGCTGCTATCGTGGTGTTCGTCACCGTCGTGGCTTGCCAGTTCGTGGACAACGTACTAAAACTAATGCTCGTACACGGAAAGGTCCTCGTCGTACGGTAGCGAACAAGAAGAAATAGGAAAGGGGGATAACAAACAATGGCTAAACCAAAAAAAGTCGTACGTACTAAACGTCGTGACCGCAAAAATATCGAATCTGGCGTGGCTCATATTCGTTCCACGTTCAACAATACGATCGTAACCATTACGGATCCCCACGGAAATGCTATTTCTTGGGCGAGCTCCGGCGGCATGGGATTCAAAGGTTCCCGTAAGTCTACTCCATTTGCTGCACAAATGGCTGCTGAAACAGCTGCTAAAGCTGCAATGGAGCATGGTATGAAGGCAGTGGAAGTTATGGTTAAAGGCCCAGGTGCTGGCCGTGAAGCAGCGATTCGTTCTCTGCAAGCAGCTGGTCTGGAAGTTAACCTCATTAAAGACGTAACACCGATTCCACATAACGGATGCCGCCCACCAAAACGTCGTCGCGTATAATGAAGTCATCCTGTTAATGTGGTATAAATCCGGTGCAATCTGCTAAGAATGGTTGTTTAGGCATACTACATGGATTACTGGATAAGATGACAGTTTCATATAGGAGCGACGTTTGAAGGAGGGGTACTTGCGTGATTGAAATCGAAAAGCCGAAAATTGAGACCGTTGATGTCAATGAAGAAGGAACCTATGGAAAATTCATTGTAGAACCGTTAGAGCGTGGATATGGCACGACGCTGGGGAATTCACTTCGCCGCATCCTGCTGTCCTCGCTGCCTGGCGCAGCCGTTACATCTGTTCAGATTGATGGTGTTCTACATGAATTCTCCACAATTCCTGGTGTCATGGAAGACGTGACTGAAATCATTTTGAACCTTAAAGCTTTGTCGCTGAAGATTCATTCCGATGAAGAAAAAGTGTTCGAAATTGATGCCGAAGGCGAAGGGGTTGTTACCGCTGGTGACATTCGTGCGGATAGCGATGTTGAAATCCTTAATCCGGATCTTCACATTGCAACGCTCGGCCCTGGTGCGAGACTTCACATGCGTATTTTTGCGAGTCGCGGTCGTGGCTATGTCCAGGCGGATCGGAACAAACGCGATGACCAGCCTATCGGCGTCATTCCCGTCGATTCGATCTACACGCCGATTAGCCGTGTGAACTACGGTGTAGAAAATACGCGTGTTGGTCAAGTAACCAACTACGATAAGTTGACACTCGAAATCTGGACGGATGGAAGCATTCGACCAGAAGAGGCTGTCAGCCTCGGCGCTAAAATTTTGACTGAGCATTTGTTCTTATTCGTTGGTCTAACTGACGAAGCGAAAGATGCTGAAATTATGGTCGAAAAAGAAGAAGACAAGAAAGAAAAAGTGCTTGAAATGACGATCGAAGAGCTAGATCTCTCTGTTCGTTCCTATAACTGCCTCAAGCGTGCCGGTATTAACACGGTACAAGAGCTAACTACGAAAACGGAAGAGGATATGATGAAGGTTCGTAACTTGGGCCGCAAATCCTTGGAAGAAGTTCAAGAGAAGCTCGAAGAGCTTGGTTTAGGACTCCGTACGGAAGAATAGTTTTAGATTGTTTTAGCAAAGGAGGGAAAACACATGGCATACCAAAAGTTGGGCCGCGACTCCAGTGCGCGTAAAGCGTTGTTCCGTGACCTGGTAACCGACCTGTTCCTATATGAGCGTATTCAAACGACTGAGGCGAAAGCTAAAGAAGTTCGCTCGATCGCTGAAAAACTGATCACGAAGGCAAAACGTAATGATTTGCATTCTCGTCGTCAAGTAGCAGCATTCGTTCGTCGTGAGACTGTTGATGGAGAGCAAGATGCAATCCAAAAATTGTTCTCCGAAATCGCGCCTCGTTACTCCGAGCGTCCAGGTGGATACACTCGTATCCTTAAACTAGGACCTCGTCGTGGCGATGCAGCTCCAATGGTTTACTTGGAACTGGTTGACCGCGCGTAGTTAACTCGATCCCGTTAGATCACACTTTGATATCATGATAGGATGGTTCTGCATCTTAACATACTCAAGGAAGTGAGCACTGCATTCTGAAGCGACTGTAGTTATGTATGCCCGGCTCTACACTAGTTTATCCAATAGGATAACTTGTGCAGCCTATCCAATCGGGTCGTGGTTCGAGATGGATCAAGTCGGCTTCCGACTCATCTCGGCTACCCCAGGGCATCGTATGCGAGGGCCTTCTAGTCATGCGGCTGACAATTAGGGATCGGCTAGCATGATGAAAAGGAGCTCCTTGGGGGCTCTTTTTTAGATATAGAAGTAATTCTTCTATTCGATCATGTTACACATAAGCCGTCCTAATATGGACGGCGAAGTTGTGTCTGCTTCGGTAGCAGATTCAAGGAAGTGAACCAGGAGGGAACCATGCGCAATCTTCTGATGAAAGTCAGTTACGACGGAACCAACTACAATGGATTTCAGACTCAGCCTGGTGGAAACACGATACAGGATCTACTCGAGGATGCGATTGAACAACTCTCAGGAGAGCGTTTAAAGATTACCGCTTCTGGTCGTACGGATGCAGGTGTTCATGCACGAGGCCAGGTGTTCAATTTCTATACGGGGTCTAAGATTCCAGTAGAGCGTTGGTGCATTGCACTTAATTCGAGGCTACCTCAGGATATCGTCGTTACAGATGCGATGGAAGTACCACTTGAATTTCACTCTCGACGGGAAGCGAAGCGAAAAACGTATCGGTATACGATTAATGCCAATCAGTTTCCTGATCTGTTTAACCGCAGGTATCAATTTCATCATCATGGCAAGCTCAATATTGCTGCCATGGAAGAAGGGCTGCGCTACCTAATCGGTACCCATGATTTCACAACATTTGCTTCACGAAAATCTACGAAACCATCGCATATACGGACAATTTTTGATGCTTGGATTGAGACGGATACAACTTCGTGTCGTCCTGATAGCAGAGATCAGGGAATCGTTCATACGTATGTTACGGGGAGTGGCTTTTTACAGCATATGGTGAGGATTATTATGGGGACGCTTATGGAAGTGGGAGAAGGAAAACGAACACCTGAGAGTATCAAGGCGATACTCGAAGCCAAGAACCGGGCAGCAGCCGGTCCTACCGCAATGGGGACAGGTCTTATGCTTTGGGATGTTGAATACGATCTATCCTCTTTCGAATACAATGATTTGACCTAAATTATTGTAATCATAAAGTCTTAATATTGAAGGACAAACCGTATTCGATCTTTTTGGGATCCTGTTCAATGAATCCAGTAAAAATACGTGATGTTTACCTAAAAAATCGCTTGCGATTTAGGGGTTGTTCCTGTATTATATAAGTTGTGTTTTCTTAACGGCTCTCCCACAGCCCCGGTTAAGAAAATGCCGAGAACAATCCATCACTTTAAAAATGTTAGACATACGATCGAAGATAGATGAAGAAAATTTGACACAGATTTTCGGATGAAAACAAGGAGGAACTATACATGCGTACGACCTATATGGCTAAGCCAAATGAAGTTGAGCGTTCTTGGTACATCGTTGATGCCGAAGGCAAAACGCTTGGCCGCTTGGCAAGTGAAGTTGCTGCTCTTATCCGCGGCAAACATAAGCCTCAATTTACTCCACATGTGGATACAGGGGATTTCGTTGTAGTAATCAACGCTGAGAAAATTCACCTGACTGGTAAGAAAATGAGTAACAAGAAATACTATCGTCACTCCATGCATCCAGGTGGTTTGAAGGTGACTGTAGCTGAAGACATGATTAAAAAATTCCCTGAGCGCGTGATCGAAAGCGCGGTTCATGGTATGCTTCCAAAAACCCGTATGGGCGATAAAATGAAGCTGAGACTCAAAGCTTATGCAGGCACAGCACATCCACACGAAGCTCAAAAACCAGAAGTTTACGAACTTCGCGGTTAATTAAAAGGAGGACAGTTTCATGGCACAAGTACAATACTATGGGACAGGTCGTCGTAAGCACTCGGTAGCACGTGTTCGCCTTGTACCGGGTGAAGGACGAATTGTCATTAATAAACGTGACATCAATGAATACTTCGGTTTGGAAACACTCAAACTGATCGTTAAACAACCTTTGAACCTGACTGAAACTCTGGGCAAATATGACGTTCTTGTCATCGCTCATGGTGGCGGTATTTCTGGTCAAGCTGGAGCAATCCGTCACGGGATCTCCCGTGCATTGCTGAAAGCTGACCCTGAATTCCGTGGTTCATTGAAAAAAGCAGGATTCCTGACTCGTGACCCTCGTATGAAAGAGCGTAAAAAATACGGTCTTAAAGCGGCTCGTCGCGCACCTCAGTTCTCCAAACGTTAATATCAACGTATACAGCCTGTTTCACCATTGGTGGAACAGGCTGTTTTTTATTTATGTATATGAGTTCATTAACTCAAATTCGTGAATTCAAGGTATGTAAATTATTAAATTAATAAATACAGGTAAGAGGCTCCTCTACATGAGCAGGGGCCTTTTACTTGTGTTTACATATGAGTAGCATGTGTAATTTTTTACCTGAAACAATTTAACAGTCCGTTTGCTCTTCAATAGTATTGGAGGTGAGAGAGTGGAGCGCGAAACCGTCGACGGTGTATTCAACAAAATTTACGATGATACTTATCAGGCATGTCTCATCTACGTTACATGCAAATGTAGTAACACGCAGGATATCTCTGATATTTTGCAAGAAACATACTTATCAATTTATCGAATCCTTGCTGAAAAGGGAACTGAATATATCCAAAATCCTGAAGCGTATGTCATTCGCGTCGCGAAATCAAACTTATCGAATCGATATAGATTCCAAGATAAATTAAGAAACGTGATTCCCCTTTTTAAGGAAAAGGATGATGACGAAGAATACAATGTAGCCGATTTAAAGAGTGATACATTTGTAAATTCCTTAGAGTCTCAAGTGCTCCATCGGGAAACGTTGGATCAGATCTGGTGTTATTTAAAAAACAAACCTCAAGGTATTCAGAAAGTCTTTTTACTCTTCTATTATGCTGATATGACCATTGCGGAAATCGCTCGAGTGCTTAAGCTTCATGAATCTACAGTGAAAACCAGGTTATATCGTACTACTCGAGAAATAAGAGAAAAATTTGGTCAGGAAGGTGCACAATTATGACTGAAAAAGAGATGATGAAAAAACTATTAGAAGATAACCTAGTCAATAAAGAAGAAATAAGACAAAGAGTGCTTGAAACGGCCCATAAAGAAAAGGATGTTGAACCTATGAATAATAAGAAATTATCCAAAATGAAATATACCTTGATTCCCGTTGCTGCTTGCTTCGCATTTGTTATTATGGTGAATACGAGTACGGTCTTCGCATCTTCCATGTCTAATATTCCGATCTTGAACAGCATTGCAAAAGTTGTCACCATTAGTGAATACACGCTTTCACGAGATGCGAATGAAACACATGTCAAAATGCCAGCCTTTTCAGATTCTTCAAATAAAGAACTAGAACAACGGATTAATTCCGAGATCTCCAAAAAAATTGAAACCTTAACTGCAGAAGCAGAAGCATACGCAGCAGAATATAAAAAGAACTATTTGGCCGCCGGTAACAAAGAGTCCGAGTATATACCAATGACATATGAGTTTGATTACGAAGTCCACAGTAACAATCAGGATATTCTTTCATTTGTTATAACGCAAACAGAACGTAATAATACAACTCAAAAGTATCTTGATGAGATGGGTGTTCCGGAAAAATCCGAGTATGTAACACTGTATATGTATAACATTGATCTTAAGACTGGTAAGGATATTACACTTCAAGATCTTTTGGGTGACAATTTCAAACAGATTGCAAATCGTGAGATAGAACGTCAAGTAAAAGAGCGTGCCCAAAAGGATAAGAATCTTCTGGATTACTATGAGGAGTTCTTTGCCTCAAAAGGGCCCAAGGGAATTGAGGACAACCAGCAGTTCTATATTAATGAGGCTGGTAACCCTGTCTTAGTGTTTGATAAGTATATCATTGCACCGGAATATGCGGGCATTCAGGAATTTGAAATTCCGAAGCACAAATAATAATTGAACTTAGAATAATAAAAGAGCCTTTTCCACTGTGGAAGAGGTTTTTTTTTCTGTTTTCACCCCACCACATGTTGACAATAAATAGAAATGATCTATACTGTACTTAATTCATACTATTAATGTAGGATTTAAAGGGATTGTAATGAGGGAGGGGCATTACGTTGAATTTACTTGAAAAAGAGCAATGGATTAATGAAAAAGCCATTAGTTTCGAACAAGCTACAGCTGAGGACATTATTACGCAAGCTATTGAAGCATTTCCCAACATTACTTTTGCGTGTAGCTTTGGAGCTGAAGACGTGGTATTGGTGGATATGGTACAGAGAATTAGTCCATCAACGGATATTTTTTATCTAGATACTGACTTTCACTTCCAAGAAACCTACGATACCCGTGATCGAATAGAGGCTAAGTACGGGATGGAATTTGTTCGGGTTTCCCCTTTAATTACCCCGGAGGAACAGACGCTTCAATATGGAGATTCATTATGGAGTGTTGATCCCAATCAATGTTGTGGCATAAGAAAAGTTGAACCGTTGACCCGCATTTTATCTCAGTATGATGCTTGGATCACTGGAATACGTCGCGACCAAGCGCCAACGCGTGCTAATTCCAAAAAGGTTGAATATGACAGTAAATTTGGTCTCGTCAAATTTAATCCGATTGCAGATTGGACGAGTGAAGATGTATGGCAGTATATTCGCTCCAATGATATCATTTACAACCCACTACATGATCGTAATTTTCCTAGTATCGGCTGTAATTATTGCACACGTGAAGTTCTCCCTGGTGAAGATCCACGGGCAGGTCGCTGGGCTGGTAACGAAAAGACAGAATGTGGTCTTCATAAATAACGTTATTATTAAAAACATGGAGTAACAATAAAAAAACACGGGGAGGAATATTCATGACATCCATTCAGCCGCATGGGGGGCAATTAATTCAAAGATTAGTGCCTGAACATAGACGTGATGAATTAATCAATGCAGCCCATACACTAAAGCAAATTCCAGTGAATACTTGGACCATTTCAGATTTGGACCTCATTGCTGTAGGAGCTTTTTCGCCATTAGAAGGATTTTTAAATGAAGATGACTACAAGTCGGTAATAAGTTCTATGAGATTGGCTAATGGTACAGTGTGGAGCATCCCCATTACTTTATCCGTAGATGAGCTGACAGCTAATCAACTTTCCGTGGGGGAACAAGTTGCTCTCGTAGGGGATAAAGATAGCATCGTGTATGCTACCATTCGCATAGAAAGCATTTACCGTGTTGATCAGCGTGAAGAAGCCATTCAAGTGTTCAAAACCGATGATCCGGAACATCCTGGTGTTCAAAAGCTGTTCGAAAAATCCCCTATTTACGTCGGAGGACCTATCGAGGTTATTCAAAGACCAGTCCCTGAGAAGTTTGGACAGTTTTATTATGATCCTGCTCAGACAAGAGCACACTTTCAAGAGCAGGGTTGGAAGACAGTCGTTGGGTTTCAGACAAGAAATCCGGTTCACCGTGCACATGAGTATATCCAAAAAAGTGCAATGGAGATCGTGGATGCTCTCTTTTTGAATCCACTTGTCGGTGAGACGAAATCGGATGATGTACCCGCTGATGTGCGTATGAGAAGTTATTTAAAACTTCTTGAACACTATTATCCTGCCAACCGAACGTTCCTCGGTGTATTCCCTGCAGCGATGCGATATGCCGGTCCTAGAGAAGCTATATTCCATGCGATTGTCCGTAAAAATTACGGCTGCACCCATTTTATTGTTGGTCGTGACCATGCTGGCGTAGGCGATTATTATGGGACGTACGAAGCTCAAGAGATATTTAGTAACTTCACTCCAGAGGAGCTGGATATAACACCTCTCTTTTTTGAACATAGTTTTTTCTGTACGGTTTGTGGTAACATGGCCTCTAGTAAAACTTGTCCCCATGATAAAGAACATCATTTGACCTTATCTGGCACAAAAGTGAGAGGACTTCTCCGAGAAGGCAAATGCCCACCTCCAGAATTTACACGCCCTGAGGTGGCTCAAATTTTGATTGAGGGTATGAAGGAACAAACAATGGAACATACAACTGTATAAAGAGGGTATATTTCTCCGCCTTGTCCCATATGCATGAATTACAACACTCATGGGACGAGGTGGATTTTTTATGTCCAAACAGCGATCTGACAAGGTAACTTTGTGGATATCTTGGAGACGAATAAAGCAAACCTTCTTTGGTCTTGCCTTGTTCGCTCTATTGTTAGCTGTCATAACGTATGAGATTCCTAGTGCAAAAACGGTCAAGTACTGGAATCTACCGCTCGCAGGTAAAGTAATTGCACTTGATGCAGGCCATGGAGGACCTGATGGGGGTGCCGTCAGCAAGCAAGGAATCATTGAGAAAGATATCAATCTTGCTGTAACTCTTTATTTACGTGATTATCTTCAGCAAGCTGGGGCGCTTGTCGTGCTGACAAGAGAAGGAGACTACGATTTAGCTGCACCTGAAACGAAAGGGTACTCTAAACGGAAAACAGAGGATTTGAAAAAACGTGTTCGGCTCATCGAGGATAATCGCGCAGATATGTTTTTAACTATTCATCTAAACAGCATACCTTCTAATCGTTGGAGGGGAGCACAGACTTTTTATCCGCCTAATAACGGGGAGAGTAAAAGTTTAGCTGAATTGATCCAGAACGAAATTAGGCATAACCTCGAGAATACGGATCGCATGGCCAAAACGGATAATAAAGTGTTCCTACTGCAAGCATTGCAAATTCCATCAGCGCTTGTAGAAGTAGGTTTTCTTTCACATCCCCAAGAGTCGGAATTACTTCGTGATGAGAAATACCAGAGAAAAGTAGCTGCTTCTGTGTACAAAGGCATTTTACGCTATATGTCAGGAGAACGCGTGAATCAGTCGTCAGAGAAGGCGAACTAGTGGTATACTAGTTAAGAATTGAAACATTCAGATAAAGCCATTACATAGAGCCGAGGTGCTGATTGTCATGCTGATAAGCAGAGAGCAGGTACAGGAGATTCTACAGCCAATACAGGATCCTGAGACAGGGGAAAGCCTGATTGCGTTGCAACGAATTCGCGATATTGTGGTAAAGGATAGTACAGTTAGATTATCAGTAACGTATAGCAATGAAGAGGATCGAGCACAACTTGATGGACAGATTAGGGAACTTCTTCAAGCCATTGGTGCTCAAGACATTCATATTCGGATGCGCCCTCTAGTGAATACAGAACAAGAAGATCCGAACGACGATGAGAAACTTACAAAGGGACATGCTGCCGGAATGCAGAATAATACACTTTTAAGTGAAAATTCTGGAGTTCATTTTATTGCAATCGCGAGTGGTAAAGGTGGAGTTGGTAAATCAACCGTTACCGTTAACTTAGCAACAGCCTTAGCCCGTCAAGGCAAAAAGGTAGGGCTGATTGATGCTGATATTTACGGCTTCAGTGTGCCTGATATGATGGGGATCGAGGAAGGACCCAACGTAACAGACGAGGGTGTCATTATCCCTGTTGAACGTTTTGGCGTTAAGGTAATGTCTATGGGATTTTTCATTCGTGAGAATAGTCCAGTTGTATGGCGTGGACCGATGCTTGGTAAAATGCTGCGTCAATTCTTCGAAGATGTAGCTTGGGGTGACCTCGACTATATGCTACTTGATCTCCCACCGGGTACAGGTGATGTAGCTCTAGATGTTCACCAGATGATACCGCAGAGCCGGGAGATTATTGTGACTACCCCTCATGCTACAGCTGCATTTGTAGCAGCTCGTGCAGGGGCTATGGCGATTCAGACAGACCATGAGATTCTTGGAGTTGTGGAGAACATGTCGTACTACAGCTGTTCGCACTGCGGGGAAAAAGACTATGTCTTTGGACGTGGGGGTGGAGGAATGCTAGCGGAGACACTTCATACGGAGTTGCTAGGACAATTGCCTCTAAGAGCACCAGATAACCTTATGGCAGATCCAGATTTCTCTCCATCTGTGTATAAGTCGGGTACAGAGAGCGCGAATATATACGATGAAATAGCTGTGCGAATTGCCAGCAAATGTGAAAGAACGGCATCATAAAGACTTCAATTACTATAGAGAAAAAGCTCCCTAATTGAAGGGAGCTTTTTTGTTAATAAAGGGACTTAGCTATTCCCGCCGCCAGCTCCACCTTGTTCTTTTCCTTTTTCCTCGTTTCCGGATCCTCCCCCTTGTCCGCCTTGCTGTTCTCCCTGTCCGCCTTGTTGCCCCTTCTTCTCAACGGAAGGCTGCAGTTCGTCTTTTACGACAGATTTAAGTAGTTCAAGTACTTCCATACGGAAAAGCGGGTTTTGCATCGCTTCTTGCATAATAGTCATGGATTGCTTGCGATAGTCTGGAGTTTTGGTTAAGTCAAGAAACGATTTCATCATCTCTGGGGACTTCATAATCTCCTGTATTGACTTTTGATACGTTGGATCTTTGATAAGCTGCATGTGGAGCTGTTTGCTCTCTGAGTTTATCGCTTTGGCGAATTCACCCGCAAATTTAGGGTCAGTCATAATTTTTTCAAGCTCTTTCTTGTACTCTTCGGAGACGAGAGTATCTTTTACAGCGGTTCGGATCTGCTCACCGGATTGAGCTGACATCATTTTCATGTTCATCGATCCGCCTCCACTTGAGGCTCCAGATCCACCGAGAGCTTCTTCTACCGCCTTTTTTCCTTCATCGCTTTTTAAAATATCAACCACCATGGTTTTCATTTCTTTATAGCCGAATTGCTGTTGGGAAGATGCCTGGTCCGAACCGCACGCGGTAAGCAGCGCGGTAGTTCCGCAGAAAATAATACATAAACGAAATAACGGCCACTTCATTACCGTTGTCCTCCTTTAGGTGAATGCTAAAGATAGTATGTGATGTAAACGAAGAAATATGTCGAAGCGGGAATGGTTTTTTATTGTGAACGTTGGTAAAATAATGTCTTAATGGGGGTGGAAGCATTTGAGCTTACGCAAGTGGGCAAGGTTGTTTTGGAAGACGATGCTCGTTGGAGCTATAGGGGCGGTTGTTGCAGGACTGATATTACAGTTCACCACAGGTACCATTGAGTTTAAGGGTACAGTGGACATGCTCATATTTCCGTTAATATTGTTCGGGTATGGAGCACTTGTAAGCGTTTATTCACAATTGGGATTCTTCGCTTACCTTACCTTGAACTATATGGGCATTGGTGTGTTTAAAAGAAAGACGTGGCAGTATGTACAAATTGTACTCTCTGTACTAGCGCTACTAGAGCTTATGTTCCTGCGTACATTTGTAGGCGGAGAGAAGAATCTCGGCTGGGATCTTACGTTAGGAATAGGAATCTTAATTACTGCAGTTGTTGTTACATATTTCAAAGTGAAGTTCACCAACATCAATGCACTCATACCAACAATGTTCTTCATGCTCGCAGTAACAATCCTTGAGATAATCGGGGTACTAAAGATCGGGGTTAACAATGCTACTGTATTTATCATTATCCCGTTGCTTGCGTGTAATGCTTACCAGATGTTGACGCTTCATAAAGTTACACAGGATCAAAAAAAGAGCTAATCAAATTAGCTCTTTTTTTATTAAGGACTCATAGATATATAAGGTTCCTTATAATCCAGCTGCATCATTTATGTTTTTTTGAAGCATGGCCTGATCACGTACTTCAGATCCCTTAGCGGTGCTTTGCTGGAGTAGGTCTGTAACAGTTACGAATTCATAACCTTGTCTACGCAGCTCATCAATGATTTTGGGAAGAGCTTCATGTGTCTGTAAAGAGGAGTCACTAGCATGGAGTAAAACGATATCGCCTGGATGTGCTTTGGATACGACACGATCAACAATTTTATCAACGCCAATGTTCTTCCAGTCTTGAGAG
>NZ_CP186006.1:4627500-4777500 GCF_049311625.1 Paenibacillus sp. EC2-1 | reverse complement strand
AATAGGGCGATTTAGTATGTGGACGTAGACCCGAAACCGTGTGATCTACCCCTGTCCAGGATGAAGGTGCGGTAACACGCACTGGAGGTCCGAACCCACGTATGTTGAAAAATGCGGGGATGAGGTGGGGGTAGCGGAGAAATTCCAATCGAACTCGGAGATAGCTGGTTCTCCCCGAAATAGCTTTAGGGCTAGCCTCGGAATAAGAGTCGTGGAGGTAGAGCACTGATTGGGTGCGGGGCCCGCAAGGGTTACCAAGCTCAGTCAAACTCCGAATGCCATAGACTTATATCCGGGAGTCAGACAGTGAGTGCTAAGATCCATTGTCAAAAGGGAAACAGCCCAGACCATCAGCTAAGGTCCCCAAGTGTGTGTTAAGTGGGAAAGGATGTGGAGTTGCACAGACAACCAGGATGTTGGCTTAGAAGCAGCCACCATTTAAAGAGTGCGTAATAGCTCACTGGTCGAGTGACTCTGCGCCGAAAATGTAACGGGGCTAAACACACCACCGAAGCTATGGCTTGATACATTCGTATCAGGGGTAGGGGAGCGTTGTATGTAGGTTGAAGGTGTACCGTAAGGAGCGCTGGACAGCATACAAGTGAGAATGCCGGTATGAGTAACGAAAAGATCAGTGAGAATCTGATCCGCCGAAAGCCCAAGGTTTCCTGAGGAAGGTTCGTCCGCTCAGGGTAAGTCGGGACCTAAGGTGAGGCCGAAAGGCGTAATCGAAGGACAACAGGTTGAAATTCCTGTACCACCGTAAACCGTTATGAACGATGGGGTGACGCAGGAGGGTAGTGACGCGGACTGATGGATGTCCGTCCAAGCAGTGAGGCTGATGTGTAGGCAAATCCGCACATCGTTAAGGCTGGGCTGTGATGGGGAGTGAAAATTATAGTAGCGAAGGTCATGATCTCACACTGCCAAGAAAAGCCTCTAGTCAGGTGAAGGTGCCCGTACCGCAAACCGACACAGGTAGGCGAGAAGAGAATTCTAAGGCGCGCGGAAGAACTCTCGTTAAGGAACTCGGCAAAATGACCCCGTAACTTCGGGAGAAGGGGTGCCCCGGTAGTGTGAATAGCACGAGGGGGCCGCAGTGAAAAGGCCCAAGCGACTGTTTAACAAAAACACAGGTCTGTGCGAAGCCGTAAGGCGAAGTATACGGGCTGACGCCTGCCCGGTGCTGGAAGGTTAAGGGGAGTGGTTAGGAGCAATCCGAAGCTATGAACCGAAGCCCCAGTAAACGGCGGCCGTAACTATAACGGTCCTAAGGTAGCGAAATTCCTTGTCAGGTAAATTCTGACCCGCACGAATGGCGTAACGATTTGGGCGCTGTCTCAACGAGAGATCCGGTGAAATTTTAATACCTGTGAAGATGCAGGTTACCCGCGACAAGACGGAAAGACCCCATGGAGCTTTACTGCAGCTTGATATTGGATTTGGGTACGATCTGTACAGGATAGGTGGGAGCCTAAGAAACAGGAGCGCAAGCTTCTGTGGAGGCGCCGTTGGGATACCACCCTGATCGTATCTAGGTTCTAACCTAGTACCGTAAACCGGTGCGGGGACAGTGTCTGGTGGGCAGTTTGACTGGGGCGGTCGCCTCCTAAAGAGTAACGGAGGCGCCCCAAGGTTCCCTCAGAATGGTTGGAAATCATTCGAAGAGTGCAAAGGCATAAGGGAGCTTGACTGCGAGACCTACAAGTCGAGCAGGGACGAAAGTCGGGCTTAGTGATCCGGTGGTACCGCATGGAAGGGCCATCGCTCAACGGATAAAAGCTACCCTGGGGATAACAGGCTTATCTCCCCCAAGAGTCCACATCGACGGGGAGGTTTGGCACCTCGATGTCGGCTCATCGCATCCTGGGGCTGAAGTAGGTCCCAAGGGTTGGGCTGTTCGCCCATTAAAGCGGTACGCGAGCTGGGTTCAGAACGTCGTGAGACAGTTCGGTCCCTATCTGTCGTGGGCGTAGGAAATTTGAGAGGAGCTGTCCTTAGTACGAGAGGACCGGGATGGACATACCGCTGGTGCACCAGTTGTTCCGCCAGGAGCATGGCTGGGTAGCTACGTATGGACGGGATAAGCGCTGAAAGCATCTAAGCGTGAAGCCCCCCTCAAGATGAGATTTCCCAGTATGTAAGACCCCTTGAAGACGACGAGGTAGATAGGTTGGAGGTGGAAGTGCAGTAATGCATGGAGCTGACCAATACTAATCGGTCGAGGGCTTATCCTAAAAGTTTTCTGAAAGAAAACTAGCTTCGGAAGCGATACGCTTTGCATCGGAGCAAGACTTTCAGGAACAATGCAAATTCGCAAAGTTTGTTTCGTATCTAGTTTTCAAGTGATCAAACACTTGAACCGTTTGGTGGCGATAGCGGAAGGGTTCCACGCGTACCCATCCCGAACACGACCGTTAAGCCTTCCAGCGCCGATGGTACTTGGACCGAAGGGTCCCGGGAGAGTAGGACGTCGCCAAGCGGTATATATTCCCTGATAGCTCAGTTGGTAGAGCACTCGACTGTTAATCGAGTTGTCACAGGTTCGAGTCCTGTTCGGGGAGCCACTTGCTTCCATAGCTCAGTAGGTAGAGTGCATCCATGGTAAGGATGAGGTCACCGGTTCGATCCCGGTTGGAAGCTCCACAGCAGATTCACGATTGAGGCCCGTTGGTCAAGGGGTTAAGACACCTCCCTTTCACGGAGGTAACAGGGGTTCGAATCCCCTACGGGTCACCATTTACTTTAATAATGTTTTCGGAGGCTTAGCTCAGCTGGGAGAGCATCTGCCTTACAAGCAGAGGGTCGGGGGTTCGAACCCCTCAGCCTCCACCATAAATATCTCATGTTCTATGACGAAATAGGACATACTGTAAGCAGTAATTCGTTAATGGGGATTAGCCAAGCGGTAAGGCAACGGACTTTGACTCCGTCATGCATAGGTTCGAATCCTATATCCCCAGCCATGTTTGAGCCATTAGCTCAGTTGGTAGAGCACCTGACTTTTAATCAGGGTGTCGAAGGTTCGAGTCCTTCATGGCTCACCATTAGTTTTACTTGTGCGCGTGTGGCGGAATTGGCAGACGCACTAGACTTAGGATCTAGCGTTTCACGACGTGGGGGTTCAAGTCCCTCCACGCGCACCATGTTTTTGCGGACGTGGCTCAGCGGTAGAGCATCGCCTTGCCAAGGCGAGGGTCGCGGGTTCGATTCCCGTCGTCCGCTCCATAATTTGCGCCCTTAGCTCAGCTGGATAGAGCGTTTGACTACGAATCAAAAGGCCGGGAGTTCGAATCTCTCAGGGCGCGCCATTTTTAAATCATATGTAACGGGATGTAGCTCAGCTTGGTAGAGCACCTGGTTTGGGACCAGGGGGTCGCATGTTCAAATCGTGTCATCCCGATTGTTACATCTGCGGGTGTAGTTCAATGGTAGAACTTCAGCCTTCCAAGCTGATAGCGTGGGTTCGATTCCCATCACCCGCTCCATACATAAAGTAGACATCACCAAGTGTGATGTTTTTTTTACATCTTAAGGTCATACCTCTGTGAAGTGGCAATGCACTAAAGTTATGGGTTACGAAGACTAGTTTTGTGGGAAGATAAGGCTTGTATTGAAATGTTTATAGCTAAAAACAGTTTTTTTTGTCGATCTGGCGAATTTTTTCGGTTAGAAAGTGGAGATTTTCGTTCGCATTTATTGTATGATATTAGGAAGGCATAAAAAAGATAAACTGTTAGAACGGGTTTAGATGGGAGGAGTAGCATGACTGAACTTACTGTAACCGCAAAAAGCAATTCCAATAATCTGCTGCGGCGTGATGTACGGTTTTTAGGAAACATTCTTGGCGAAGTTCTTGTCCATCAGGGAGGCAATGAGCTTTTAGAGATCGTTGAGAAGATTCGTGAAACTAGTAAATCGTTACGTTCCGTGTTTTTACCTGAATTGTTCGCAGATTTTAAAAGGATTGTCAGCACGCTGGATCCAGACAATCGTCATCAGGTGATCAGAGCGTTTGCTATTTATTTTCAATTGGTTAACATCGCAGAACAGAATCATCGAATTCGCCGCAAACGCGACTATGAGCGTTCTGCAGGCGAGAGTGTACAACCAGGATCGATTGAAAGTGCAGTCCAGGATTTGAAAGAACGCAATTTCACGTACGAAGAAGTTCAAGAGATTCTTGAAAGTCTTTCCCTGGAGCTAGTAATGACCGCACATCCTACAGAGGCGATGCGTCGCGCCATTCTCGATATCCACAAAAGAATTTCGGAAGATGTTATGCTCCTTGATAACCCAACGCTTACATTCCGTGAAAGAGAACAGCTTCGTGAAAAGCTTCTTAATGAAGTCATTACACTATGGCAGACGGATGAGCTGCGTGACCGCAAACCAACAGTGCTTGATGAGGTTCGCAATGGTATGTATTATTTTCATGAAACGCTGTTTCACATTTTGCCAGAAGTTTATCAAGAGCTTGAGCGCTGCTTAACTAAGTACTATCCCGGTTCTGACTGGCATGTACCGACATATCTCCGTTTTGGCTCATGGATCGGTGGCGACCGTGACGGTAACCCTTCAGTAACAGCTGATGTAACTTGGAAGACGCTTGAAATGCAACGGAAGCTGGCTATTCGGGAGTACCAGAATATTTTGACAGGGCTCATGAAAAACCTCAGCTTTAGTGCAACGATTGTAAACGTGTCCGATGAGTTGAAACAATCGATTCTTACGGATCGTGAGAACGTTACACTGAAGAAGATGGAAATTTGGCACAATGAGAAAGAGCCATATCGAATCAAGCTTGCTTATATGCTAGCTAAGATGGTTCACGTTCTGGATACCAATATGACTGGTAAAGAGCGTTATGAATCACCAGAAGAATTCATCGAAGACTTGCAAATTATTGATCGTAGTTTACGGCATCATTATGCCGATTATGTAGCGGACACATATATTAAGAAATTGATTCGTCAGGTTGAACTGTTTGGGTTCCATACCGCTACTTTGGATATTCGTCAACACAGTAAAGAGCATGAAAATGCGATGGCTGAGATTTTGGCGAAAATGAACGTAGTTAGCGATTACGCTTCACTTGAAGAGGAAGACAAGATTGAGCTTTTGAATAAGCTACTTAATGATCCTCGTCCGCTCACGACTCCTTATCAGGAGTACAGCGACAGCACAGAAGAGTGTCTTGAAGTCTACCGTACGGTATATCGGGCACAGAAGGAATTCGGAGTTAACTGTATTTCGAGTTACCTGATCAGTATGGCTGAGGGCGCGAGTGACATTATGGAAGTTATGGTCTTCGCGAAGGAAGTGGGATTGTTTACCAAGGAGAACGACGGTACAGTGGTTGCTACTCTTCAAGCTGTACCATTGTTTGAGACAATTGAGGATCTGCATGCAGCTCCAGATATTATGCGTCGACTGTTTAACCTTCCGATTTACCGTGAAGGCGTGAAAGCGATGAATGATCTTCAGGAAATCATGCTTGGTTACTCTGATAGTAATAAAGACGGTGGCGCTGTTACAGCGAACTGGGAGCTGCAGGTAGCCATGAAAGAGATTACGGCTGTAGGTAGTGAGTTCGGCGTGAAGCTGAAGTACTTCCATGGACGTGGTGGCTCACTCGGACGTGGTGGTATGCCACTTAACCGTAGTATCCTGGCACAGCCTGCTAGCACGATCGCTGGTGGCATCAAGATAACGGAACAAGGTGAGGTTATATCCTCACGTTATTCCCTAAAAGGAATTGCATACCGTAGTTTGGAGCAAGCGACATCAGCATTGATTCGTGCATCGATTAATGCGCGTACGCCAGAAGAGAATGCAAATGAAAAAGAGTGGGAACAAATTTCCGCGAAAATTTCAGAAGTATCTCAGAATAAGTACCAAGATCTCATCTTCCGTGATCCAGATTTCTTGAGCTTCTTCAAAGAATCCACCCCGCTACCTGAGGTTGGAGAGTTGAATATTGGTTCACGACCTTCCAAGCGGAAGAACAGTGACCGTTTTGAGGACCTACGTGCCATCCCTTGGGTGTTTGCTTGGACTCAGAGCCGTTATTTACTCCCTGCTTGGTACGCGGCTGGTACGGGCCTTCAGAGCTTCTATCAAGACAATGAAGACAATATGAAGACTTTGCAGGATATGTACATTAATTATCCATTCTTTACATCCATGATTGATACTTTGCAAATGGCTATGGCGAAAGCTGATTTGATCATTGCGAAGGAATATTCACTTATGACAAACGATGATGTGGCTCGTGAGCGGATATTTGGCCTCATTAAAGAGGAGTTCAAGCTTACTAAAGAGATGGTCCTCAAGATCACAGGACAACAGGATATCCTGGACAATCAACCGGTCTTGCAGGAATCCATCAGACTCCGCAACCCGTATGTTGATCCGTTGAGTTATCTGCAGGTTCAACTACTGAATGAGTTGCGTGATCTACGTGAGAAGGGCGAAGATGACCCTGACTTGCTTCGTGAGGTATTGCTCACGATTAATGGTATTGCTGCCGGACTTCGGAATACGGGTTAATATCTAGCGTGAAATGTATTAGATAGGGATGGTCTAAGGTGAGGTTCCCTGGAGGAGCCTCACCTTTTTAATTTTGTCACCTGAGGGTTATCCTATTTGCACATTAACTTGACAGAATGGATATTAAAGAGGTTGCCAAGAGTGTCGTGAACACCTTGTTTTTCGAATTGTGTTGCAATTTATAATAAGTTGAATTACCATTTTAATGATGCTTTAGAGACTTTTAGACGTTACCCATCAGACCATTCTGGGGGAATTATGGTGGACAATTTGGATGTAAGATTGGCTAAGCTAGCTCGTAAAGGAGATCAGCGAGCATTTGCCGAAATCGTAGGACTTTATAAAGATAAAATATTTCATCTAGCATACCGTATGTTAAATAACCGGCATGAGGCTGAGGATATCGTTCAGGAGACATTCCTGCGCGTATATAAGAGTCTAGATCGCTACGATGAGAATCAGAAATTCTCAACATGGATTTACCGGATTGGGACAAACCTTTGTATAGATCGGCTGCGTAAGCGCAAGCCGTCCTACTCACTTGATGCGGATATGAATGATCAAGAGGGAATGGACGGTTATTCGATGATACCTAGCGATGATCGAACACCGGAATCCGAAATGCTAATATCCGAGACACAGCGGATCATTCATCAGGCCATTGAGTCACTTCCCGCTAAGTACAAAACAATAATGATATTGCGATATATTCAGGACATGTCACTTCAGGAGATCAGTGATGTCCTTGATCTCCCTGTGACAACGATTAAGACGAGAGTTCATCGCGGTCGGGAATATTTACGTAAGAAGCTGGAATTTAAGTTGTAGATTTATAAAAAAATTATGAAACATCACCGCTTCCGATTCGTATTGAACATTAAGCAAGTCTTATGCCCCTGAATGGGGAGTAGACCCAGCACAGAGATTGAACGAAAGGACTGGCTCATATGGATTGCAAATTGGCCGTCTCTTTGATGCACGATTATTTGGACAATGATCTGTCCAAGCCGCAGCAGCTGGAGCTAAAATCCCATATGCTGCAATGTGTTGACTGCCGGAACAGGTTCGAGGAACTGGAACAGACGGATATGCTGCTGTTTTCCTTGACACATCATGATACAGGGCCTTCCGACGATTTGACGGACCGAATTATGGGAATGCTGCCTAAGCAAAAGAAACAGAAGGTTTGGATCACATGGGTGAAGAATCATCCAGCTATCACAGCAGCAGCTCTATTTCTTGTCGTTATGCTCTTTAGCACCGTCAGCTTCTGGGACCAGGATAATCAACTTGTCGTAAAGGGTAGTGAACTCGAAAAACTCGTAATCGAAGGCAAGACGGTTATTATTCCACCGGATCAGGTCATTACAGGGGATATAACTGTGGAGAATGGCAAGGCTCAGGTTTTCGGACAGGTTCAAGGGAATTTAACTGTCATTGACGGAGAGCTTTTTCAAGCTTCTACGGCTCATATATCCGGGCAAGTAAAGGATATTGATAAGGCAATGGATTGGATCTGGTACAAGATCACCAATCTGTTCTCGGATGTCGCTTACCGCTAAGATGAGATTTGCACCTTGTTGAATAACGGCGCCTTTTTTCTCCGGAAGGAAGGCGCTTTTTTGTGATTTTTTGTTATTTTTTTACGAGGAATGGGTGCTCGACTTGCATCGCGAGGTTTAACGTTATAACCTAGATAGTGTAGAGCACATACTACATATAAATCACAGGCGTTATTAAAGGATGACGGGGGTTGCAGTATGGAGTATTTTACGGACTTAAACTGGAAAGAGTCCATTAAGGATATAATCGATATACTTATCGTTACCTATATTATTTATCATCTGATCTTACTCGTACGTGGTACTCGGGCTGTTCAGCTATTAAAAGGAATCCTGGTCTTGGTGCTTATCTGGGCGCTCAGTACATGGTTTGATCTTTATACACTGAAGTGGCTGATGAATCAGATCTTCACGTTTGGTGTACTGGCAATATTTATTATCTTCCAGCCAGAGCTAAGGCGTGGATTGGAGCAGCTCGGACGTGGTAAGTTGTTTGGCAGGTCAGCTGATATGGATGAAGAAACGAATAAATTAATCGCAGAAACGATTAAAGCCGTGAATTATCTGTCTCGTCGAAAGATCGGTGCTTTGATTGTTTTTGAGCGAACAACCGGTCTGAATGAGTTTGTGGAATCGGGTATTCCGATGCGTTCTGTAATTAGCTCTGAGCTGATTATTAACATTTTCATCCCCAATACCCCACTCCACGATGGAGCAGTTATCGTCCAGAATAATCAGATAGCGGCTGCGGGATGTTATCTACCTTTGTCGGAGAATCCTTTTATTAGTAAGGAACTTGGAACGAGGCACCGGGCAGCAATCGGAATCAGTGAGGTTGGTGATGCAATCTCTGTAGTTGTATCTGAGGAAACAGGACAAGTTTCCCTTGCGATTAACGGACATGTTGTACGTGATATCAAGGAAGAGTCACTCATCTCCAAACTGTATGAAGAATTGCGACCTGCCGCCTCCATCAAAGAGAAACGTTCGTTCTTCTGGAAACGGAAGGGAGACGGTGAGAATGGATAAATGGTTTAAGAATAACCTGACAACTAAACTTATGGCTCTTGCGGTCAGTGTTCTGTTGTGGGGAATGGTTCATATGGATAGTGGGGCTCCAACGCCTCCTACCACCATTATTGATACGAAAATAATTGAAGATGTCAAAATACAAACCTATGGCTTTGATGATTCAGATTATGCCCTAACGGGCATCAATATCGACAGAGTGAATCTGGAGGTTAAAGGACGTCGCTCTGATATCACTACGATTTTTGCAGATGAATACAAAGTGAAGTTGGATTTAAGCAGTGTCAAGGGGCCAGGTACGCACACACTTCCACTAAAGGCTTCTTTACCTGGTGGAGTGGAACTAGTGTCAATTAATCCTTCTGTAGTTACTGTAACCGTAGAAAAGCGGGTAACCAAGCCCGTTAATGTAACGATCGGAACCAAGGGAGAGCCTGCCAAAGATTATAGAGTAGGTGCACCTGTGACCATTGAACCAGGTAGTGTGAATGTGACCCTTCCAGAATCAGAGCTTGCTCGCTTGGCTGAGGTCAAGGGAATCGTTGATCTGGACGGAGCCAATGAAAATATCGTGGAGAAAAAGGTGAAACTTGCGGCATATGATAAGGATGGGAAAGTGTTGGAAGATGCAATTCTAGAACCTTCTACCGTCGCTGCCGAGATTCCAATTGAAGCCTCTTTTGTAACGGTTCCAATTGAATTTGAGTATACAGGGCGTCTTCCTGAGGATTTAGTTCTTTCCAAAGTGAATCCCAAGGTGAAAGAGGTTAAGCTGTTCGGGAGCAAAGAGGCTCTTGCAGGAGCAAAGACCTATACTGGGGTTACAATAAATTTAGCCAATGTAAAAAAATCTGGAATAACGGTTCTTACGGCCGACTTGACGCCGCCTGAAGGTTTTGAGAGAATCGAGCCTAGCTCCGTACAGGTTGAGATCAATGCTGTTTCTCATGGGGAGCGTGTGATGGATGGTATACCCGTCTCTCTAAAGGGAGTACCTTCAGGGATGGAGGCCAGAATAACAGAACCTAAAAATCAAACGATGTCATTGACGCTGACGGGAGCACCGGATCTGCTCAATAGTCTGCAGCCTACTGACATTGGTTTGGTTGCGAATGTCGCCGGCTTGAAGGCCGGAACACATGAAATACCGCTTCAGGTGACATTGCCCAATTTTATTAATCGGGTCGATCAGAAGCGCCTTGTTGTGAAAGTAGAGTTAACAGAAATCGACAAGCCGGTTAGCGGCAAACCAACGGATAAACCGAATGAAGACACAAATACTGAAAAACCAGATGTGCCTGTAGACAAACCTGGGTCAGGTAACGGCAATGGAAATAACAATGGTAGTGAAAACGGCAACGGCACTGGATCTTCGGATGACAATCAGACAGATGAAGACAATACTGATCATCCTGGCACGACACCTCCATCAGGTGAGAACCATGAAGAGGGAACCTCGTCAGTAAACAGTGTAGACCCACCAAGTGAATAACACGATAAGAGTAGATAAAAAGGAGATAACGTAACATGGGGAAATATTTTGGAACAGATGGTGTCAGAGGGGTTGCCAATAGGGAACTGACTGCTGAATTAGCTTATAGTATTGGACGGTGTGGAGGTTATGTCCTCACTGGTGATAAAGAAAAACCAACAGTAGTTATCGGTATGGATACCCGTGTATCTGGAGCGATGTTAGAGTCCTCTCTGGTTGCTGGATTGTTATCCATCGGTGCGCACGTCATTCGATTGGGTGTTGTTTCAACACCTGCGGTTGCATATATTACAAGACTGCTCAAAGCAGATGCTGGTGTGATGATCTCAGCTTCCCATAACCCGGTAGAGGATAACGGGATTAAGTTCTTCGGAGGCGATGGTTTTAAACTAACGGATGAAACAGAGCTGAAGATTGAAGAGCTGATGGATGCCGAAATCGATGAGCTTCCTCGTCCGATTGGTAAGGATTTAGGTGAAGTCATTGTTAATGAAGAAGCTAAATATAAATACTTGGAGTACTTGAAAACAACGATTACTAATCGTTTTGACGGGTTGAAAGTGGTACTCGACTGTGCGAATGGTGCAGCTTATGAGCTAGCTCCTAAGTTGTTCCGTGAGCTCGGAGCAGAGGTTATTGCCATTGGTGCAGAGCCAAACGGTCTGAATATCAATGAACAATGCGGATCAACACATCCAGAGCATTTGAAAGAAGAAGTGATACGTCATAATGCAGATCTAGGATTAGCATTTGACGGGGATGCGGATCGACTCATCGCGATAGATCATACAGGTGAAGAAGTGGATGGAGACTTTATTCTGTGCATCTGCGGTGAGGCTATGAATCGTGCTGGCAAGCTGAAGGAAGGCACAGTTGTATCTACAGTGATGAGTAACATCGGATTCTACAAAGCTTGTGATACCTTGAAACTAAAAACAGCTAAAACAGCTGTGGGTGACCGTTATGTGATGGAAGAAATGCGTCGTGGGGGTTATAACCTCGGTGGCGAGCAATCTGGGCATGTTATTTTCTTGGATTACAATACGACAGGCGACGGCATTCTAACAGGTATTCAGCTTGTGGATACTATTGTATCCTCAGGTAAGCGTCTGAGTGATTTAAAGTGCAGTATGCGTAAATATCCACAAGTACTTGTGAATGTTCGTGTTGGCGATAAGAGCAAGTATGAAGGTAATGCACAGATTGAAGCTGCTATTGCTGAAGTTGAACAGCTGCTTGGCGACAATGGCCGTGTGCTGGTTCGACCTTCAGGAACAGAGTCTTTGATTCGTGTTATGGCCGAAGGTCCGGATAAAGATGAGCTTGATCGTTATGTGGCACAAGTTGCGGATGTTGTGAAGCGGGAACTGGCATAATCGCGGGTTTCTCTTTATAGGGTCTTTATAGATGTGGAGCTAAGCTCCGGTTGGGCCGGTGGGACTATCAATAAGGTTTCACCGGCTTTTTCATGAGAATTTCACAATTATAGGGTACATTGTCGTAGGTGTGTAGTCGAGTTGCCAAACTGGCATCGCATGAATATAATATATAAATATCATTCAAAGATAGAGAGCGAGGATTGTGAGGTTACATTGTTTTACAAGCGCCAGAGCTTGAGTCTGCGCGGGAATGGTCTGAACCTATGAATGAGAACGAATCATTCATAGAAAGCCATCGGCAGAGCAAGCTGACGAGGTGGAGGTGTTCGAAATGTTCGGCGGGGGCCTCCCGGTAAATTGCATCAACCGTAAGTCGGATCGGAAAATGAATGGGCGACCGTTCATACAACGTACCGACAGATGCCATCATACTAACCTAACCCATGAGTGTGCGATAACGCGGTCTACGCGGTGGAAGAAGAGTGCATTCATGACGATTATACTATTCGGAATATATAGATATCTGATATGACGGAACATTGATAATTGAATAGATCATTCTTCTTCTGATATGCCGCACATATGCGCCGCGTTATTTTCCACACGATCATATATGGAAAAAACGGAGGAATTATACTATGTGTGGTATTGTCGGATATATTGGAAATCAGAAGACTCAGTCGGTGTTGATCGATGGATTGAAGAAGCTAGAGTATCGCGGTTACGACTCAGCTGGAATTGCTGTGTTCACAAACGAAGGTCTTCGTGTTGCTAAAGCGCAAGGACGTCTTGCCAACCTGGAATCCAAGCTGGAGGGCGCTCCACTTGTCGGTACAGCTGGGATTGGGCATACGCGCTGGGCTACGCATGGTAAGCCGTCAGATGCGAATTCACACCCACATACGGATAACAGCCAGAAATTCTCGGTTGTACACAATGGAATTGTGGAGAACTACTTGGAGCTAAAGGAAGAGCTGATGGAACAGGGACACCATTTTGTGTCTGAGACGGATACGGAGGTTATTTCCCATCTAGTTGCTCGTGAGTATGACGGTGACATTGTTAAAGCGGTACAGAAGGCTATCACTTATATGAGAGGCGCGTTTGCTCTTGGTGTACTGACTGAGTATGAGCCTGATAAATTGGTTGCTGTGCGTCAAGCTAGCCCACTAATTATCGGTCTTGGTGATGGAGAGAACTTCATCGGTTCTGATATTCCGGCGATTCTGAAATATACGCGCGATGTGTACATTTTGAATGACGGAGAGATGGCTTTGCTTACTGCAGATGCTGTCGAATTGATGACAATAGAGGGGAACTTTATTTCTCGGGAAATGATTCGTGTCGATTGGGATGCCGTTACAGCGGAAAAGGGCGGTTATGATCACTTCATGCTGAAAGAGATTCATGAACAGCCGAAAGCTTATCGCGATACGATGCTCGGACGTGTGGATGAGAGTGGACGTAAGGTCGTATTGCCTGAGCTGAAACTAACAACGGAGCAGATTGCGAAGATCCGTAATGTGCAGATTGTTGCCTGCGGTACCGCATATCATGCCGGCCTGATCGGGCGTCATGTTATTGAATCACTGGTTCGTATTCCGGTGGAAAATGATGTGGCTTCCGAATATCGTTACCGTTCACCAATCGTTACCCCTGAGACCCTTGTGATTGTAGTTAGCCAATCTGGTGAGACGGCAGATACACTTGCTGCACTTCGAGAAGCTAAGCGTAATGGAGCGCATGTACTTGCCATTACTAACGTCGTAGGTAGCTCGATTGCCCGCGAAGCAGATGACGTGCTTGGCACGCTGGCTGGTCCGGAGATTGCAGTAGCGTCTACCAAGGCATACACATCACAACTGATTGCATTCTATCTGTTCGGTCTGTATTTAGCTCAGGCTCGGGGCACGATTAAAGAGGATGCTGCGGCTGAGATTCTTGCAGCGATGGAAGCTCTACCTGAACAGGTGGAGTCGATGCTCGCGAATACAGAAGCGATTAAAAATTATGCGGAACAAATCTCGAAGCATGAGCACCTGTTCTTCATTGGTCGCGGCCAAGATTATGCCGTTGTTCAAGAAGGATCGCTTAAACTAAAGGAGATCTCATATATTCATTCTGAAGCTTATGCTGCAGGTGAATTGAAGCACGGAACACTCGCTTTGATCGAGGATGGCATTCCAGTGATCGCTTTGGCGACACAAGAAGACGTGCTTGAGAAGACGGTAAGCAACATTAAGGAAGTTAAGGCGCGCGGTGCTGACGTGATGGTGATCACGCATGAAGAGCAGGTCGTGAATCTGTTGAAGTCTGTGGATCAGGCTTTTGCGATTCCGAAGACATTGCCGATCCTTACAGCAGCACTGTCTGTTGTGCCGCTGCAGCTTCTTGCTTACTATGCGTCGCTTGCACTGGGTCATGACGTGGATAAGCCGCGGAACTTGGCGAAGAGTGTGACGGTGGAGTAGGAGCGGGGAGATTGTAGAGACTACTGTCATCTACTGTCTTGTGAAAGAAATAAAAAAACTGAAAATGTAGTAATAAAGCTGAGCAGATCCAGGATTATTTCCTGGCATTTGCTCAGCTTTTTTTGTTTGAAAGAATAGGGGGATAAAGGGAAATGAATTAAGTATATTTATTACGGTATGTATTTGAAAATATAGTGTAAGGATTTTATTTGATTTTGACCTCAAAAATTACATGTTTACCAATAACAAGTTAGTTAGCTATACTACTTAAATGATAGCGCTTTATTTTGGAGAGGGCGGGAAATACCATAGAAGAGGTGTGACATTGAATAGACAAGGTTCATTTATTCGTTTGTTAAAGTATATGGGAAGATATAAGTTACTATATGTTTGTTTGATCATTACAATGATAGCGGGTATCTTTCTAGAACTCTCTGTCGCGTGGTTTTTATCGCTAATAACAAATGCTGCTGTAAAAGGAGATATTGAGTCTTGGTCTAATTTAATTTTGATAGCTGTTGGAATGTTATTTTGTATGGCCTTGAATGCATATCTCGATACATATTTCAAACAAAAGGCATCTTTAAAGGTGAGAAATGACATTCGGCTAGATACACTGGATCATGCTTTAAGATTACCTCAATCTTATTATGATAAGAACCATTCAGGAGATTTGCTAGCGCGCTTCACAAGTGACAATCAAGCTGTGGGAGAAGCAAGTGGTAATATTATAATGGGTCTTCTTAAAAATCCGTTACTAGCATTATTTGCGTTTATATATCTATTAGCTATAAACTGGCCACTCGCTCTGATTTCAATTTCAATAGGACCGCTTATGATATTGGTAGGGAAGTTGTTCGGTGAAGCTATGCGTAAGAAGAGTATTCTTCTTCAAGAAGCGATGAGTTCAGCGACCATATTCTTGCAAGATGTATTGGGTGCCAGTGTTTTATATAAAACTTTTGGTCTAGAGAAGAAAATCTCGAGGCAGTATCAGCAGTATAGTACTAAGATATCTGGAATCGAACAGAGCCAGGGGAAAGTTCAAGGGAGTGCAAATGCTATATCAGGAAGCATTGCGAATCTCAGCTTTATCATTGCAATCCTTGTTGCTGGTTACTTTGTTGCAAAAGGGAATTTGGAAGTAGGCGCTATGCTTGCATTTATTCAACTTATGAATTATCTTGTTCAGCCATTTTCTCAGCTACCTGCGCTTTGGTCCAGTATGCAGCAAGCATTAGCTGGTGCTGAGCGGATCTTCCAGATCATTGATGCGCCTAAGGAATATGAAAAACTTCCAGAACAGGGTTGTGGAAAATCCTTTAAGTATTTAACTGTATCTAATGTTGGATTCTCTTATTCAAATTCTAAAGAAGACATGGTTCTTAGAAACGTTCACTTTCACGTAAAGGCGGGTCAGACGATAGCCATAGTAGGTGGCAGTGGAGGAGGAAAGTCTACGTTATTTAAATTATTGCTTGGGCTGTATTCTCCTACAAGTGGAACGATTGATATTGATAATAGAAGTGGAGAGTCCATGAGTCTAAGGGAATATCGAGACTATTTCTCACTTGTTCCCCAAGAGACAATTCTTTTTACAGGAACGATAAGAGATAATATTATGGATGGTAACTTGGAGGCAGAAGAGGTAGATGTTATTGCAGCAGCTAAGAAAGCAAATGCTTATGATTTTATCATGCAATTAAATGAAGGATTTGAAACAGCAATTGGGGAGCGCGGCAGTCGTTTGTCAGGTGGACAGAAACAAAGGATTGCCATTGCAAGAGCAATTTTACGCGATGCACCGATATTACTACTAGATGAGGCGACTGCAGCTTTAGATAATGAATCGGAGAAGATAGTACAGGACGCTTTATCCAAACTAATGGTAGGAAAAACGACGATCGTTATTGCACATCGCCTTACTACGGTTCAAAATGCAGATTTAATTTTAGTTATGGAAAACGGGAATCTTGTTGAACAAGGTACGCATGATGAATTACTTCGTGCTGGTGGTCGATATCATTCTCTGTATTATACGCAATTAGAGAAAAATGAAAGTACTGAAAATATTATTATGGAAGTATAGTTCGACAGGAGTCAGATTTTTTTATTTGCGTTGTGCTTTTCTACGTTATAAAAGTAAATGAGTTCCTCAATATTTTGTTTAAGCGTTTACAGATCTGAATTGAGTGGGGATGGAAATGCAGCTAAATGGTTGAAAAGTTCAATCGATGCAGTATGATTAAGGAAATATCTTCAACAAATCATGGTAATATTGAAGCAGAACAATATGTATGGCTTATGAGGCGGTGGGATTTTGTATATAAGAAGGTACTTGATTTTATGGGTTTCTTTTGTTGTTTTGTTCAGCGTTGCTGTATGGTGCTTAGAACTAGTCGAAGGATATAAAATCACCACAAGCGAATATTATGGACTTCGTAATATAGGCTTTATGTTCATCATGATTATGACTTTCATGGCATCTGTCTTCTATCCTGTCATTTTGTTACCTATATCTATCGTGATTAGCCGGTTTGTGAGTGGTGTATCTATTCGGGTGCTGCTATATTCCATACTGGGTGGCATCGGAGGAACTTTAATATTTCATAAGTTTTACAGTCACTACTTTATTCAAGAATACAATCTGAATTCTACCAACTCCATTATCATTTTTGGGCTGGTAGGATTCATATATGCGCTAATTGATAATGATCTGAAACGTCGAACATATAAACATCCAACACAAAAAGGCAACCCAATATAATCATTTGGGCTGCTTTTTTTGGTGAATGGAGAAATGTTACTCTTTCCATAATTGTTCGAGCACGATGACAAGCATAGTACCCACGAGTAATCCATTACTTAGAACATATTGTAAAGAAGACGGGATTCTGTTAAAGGCGCCTTCTGGAAGAAACATAATTCCCAAACCGATTAATAATGCAATTCCTAGTATGGTTAATCGACGTTGATTTAATTGCTCACGCAGGATCGACTGAAATGAAATTCCGATTAATTGGACAAAGGTTGCTAAAAGTGCGGCATTAGCAATTGGACCTGGTAGCAAGGATATAAAGCCTACAATAAAGGGAAGAAAAGATATCCCTACTAATATCAGACTTGCTATAAGGAAGGGCTTTACTTTTTTTTGTCCCGTTAATTGTATGAATCCTGCTGATGCAGGTAATGGAACGATTCCAATCGTAGAGAATAATGAGGAGATCAGATGCGATATACCTCCTACCCATATCCCACGGTTTAGAGTTTGTTGTTCATTCTCTTGAGATAATGGAGTCACTTGTTGTACGGCTGAAATGGCAGCAATCGTATTTGAAACTAAAAGAAAGGTGAATAATGTAGCCGTTATTATCATTCCAATATCAAATCTAGGTGCGCCCCAAGCCCATAACTCTGGCGCCTTAACAAAGGTTGTGGGAGCAGAGATCGGTGCTGATTTTCCTAATGCAGCATACAATATCCAGCCACACGAAATTCCAAGTAAAACAGCATAATTTTTGAGCCATCCTTTCCCTTTTATAGATAAGAAGATGATAAGGGAAAAAACAAATAGTGCGATGGTTGCTGTTACATAATCAGGATGCGTGACAACTCCTTGTAATCCAAGCATCCCTTTCAACAACACACCACTGAGCTGAAGAGCTAGGATTAGAAGAAATGTGCCAGTAACCAAGGGGGTAAACAACCGTAAAACCCGTTGCACAAGTCCTGTAACACCTAGAAAGAAAAGTATGATCCCTGTAATGATCAATCCACCTTCTAATAGTTGAAGTGTGGCTTTTGTACTCTGCCCCTGACTCATAGCTACTTGCCCAAGCACGACAAAGATACTTACCCAAGAGCCGGCTGGCCCGTCTGCAATGGAATAGCGATGTCCGAACCATGCTTGTATGAATGAACTAATGCCTACAACGAAAAAAGTTCGCTGCATCAATGTGGATATCTCAGCTGTTGATAAATGGAATACTCCGCCAATGATAATGGGCAATGCAATAGCATTGGCTAATAGAAAGACAAACCATTGTAGGATACTAAAGCTAGTTTTTATATATTTTTTATTCATATTATTATCCTTTTATCCTTTGTAGAAAACAATCTCATAGAAAAATTCATCCTTATCGATACAGATGTATGATTAAGGATGAATTTTTAGATAAAGATCATTTGAATTTATATATGATGAAAGAATTTAATCTAATTAATTACCATGCACGGAAGGGTAGGAATTTTCCGTTAAGCGTAATAACGATACGAGGGTCGCCACCATTTGGATCTTCTTGTGTATCCACGCCAAGATTGAAGTTAATGGCACTCATAACACCTTCGCCAACTTTTTCAAGGATTAATTCTCTAAGCGTTGGAGCGTATTGTAACATCATTTCATATAAACGGTACAAGATTGGATCAGTCGGAGGCATTTGCATGATTTGGCCTCTTAGCGGAACTAGGGTTAATGCTTGTACTACCTCTTCATCTAGTTCTAGTAGTTGGCCCACTTTTTCGGCCTCTGGGCGTGTCATTGTCGCTTGTCCCAGCAATGCTGTTACCACCCAAGTTTCAGAGTGTTCACTTACCTTTGAAATTTCTTCCCATGTCAAACCTTTTGCAATTTTTGCGTCCAAAATTTTTTGTGTAGCTTCTTGTCTATTCATACCGAATAACTTCCTCTCATATGTGAAATTATAATAAAAAATTAATGTCTTCTTTCATCCAATGCTTTATATCCATCAACTACTAAATCCAATTTACCTGTATGAGGATCTATAACTAAACCATGTACCGGAACATCTTTAGGAATAAGCGGATGATTTCTTACTAAATCAACGTTAGCTTGAGTCGAGTCTTCAACATCATGGAAGCCAAACAGCCATTTTTCCAGATCAACACCTGCATATTCAATCGCTGATAAAATTTCCGGTGTAGTTACTCCACGATCTAGCATTTTTTGAATTGTTCCTTTTGGATTGGTTTGACTCGCACCACATCTATGGTGTCCAATAAGAAATATTTCATCTGCATTGAGATCATACACTGATGCTATAACACTCTGCATAACACTATCGAATGGGGAAGCAATCTTACCCCCTGCATTCCTGATCACTTTAGCATCACCATCGTGTATATCTAGTGCTTTTGGAAGTAGTTCAACCAGGCGAGCATCCATGCAGGAAACCACAACCATACGTTTTTTAGGCATCTTTGATGCTTCGCTAGGAGCGTATTCCTCGTTTTGTACAAATTGTTCATTGTAATCCAAAATATCTTGTAGTAACATGTTCTAACCTCCTGTAAGTCTTGATGTATTTTCTCTTATAAGTTGCGCTCTAAGAGAATAAACTAAGTATAGTGAAATGTAGCGATAAGCAGAATAAGTTGCTGAAACACAATCTGACTTTCTACTTTCGCGATGAAAGGATTGATTGATATTCTTGATCAGACAGATTTTGAGATACTGAAATTATTAAGTGAAAACTCAAGAATACAATGGAAAGAACTTGGTCAAAAGATACATCTTACGGGGCAGGCTGTTGGAAATCGTATTCGAAGATTAGAGGATTTAGGGGTTATTGAACAATATACAATTGCAATAAACCGTATCAGACTAGGACAAGTAGTAACTGCTTTTGTCACTGTATTTGTACAAACCACGAATCATCAAGAGTTCAACCGTTTTTTTCAAGCAGAAGAAGCCATTTCCGAAGTTCATCGTACAAGTGGTGATGGATGTTACTTATTAAAAACACATTTTTCTTCTAATGAAGAGTTAGACACCTTTCTTGAACGCTTATTAAAGTTCGGGAATTATCGTGTTAACTTATCTATAGGAAGATTAAAATAAATCGTGACATGGACGGCAGTTTATTTGATCCCGATGGGGAGGTTATCCGGTTATCTGCGGTATTGTTATTAGAGCCTGGTGCGAAAGAGATTGAATTCATCCGAATTAAAGAGTAAAGAGGCAGGTGGAGAAACATGCATATTATAGAACTACCGATAGAATTTGAATTTAACGGACAACAGCAATACATATATCCAAGCTTAATCGAGATAAATCAAGAATTAACTTTAGTCGATACAGGGTATGCTGATTTTTTGCCTTTAATCGAGAAAGAAATACTGAACAATGGATATAACATGGATCAGTTAAAAAATATAATTGTTACGCACTATGACGATGATCATATAGGTTCTTTACATGCGTTCAAAGCAAAGTATCCATCTGTTCGAATCATTGCCAGTGAAATTGAATCCCAATATATCAGTGGTGAAGTGAAATCGGAGAGATTGGCTCAGGCCGAAGAGATGCTAGCAAACATGCCTCTGGAAGAAATCGAGTTTGGTAAGTGGTTTGTACAACAATTAAAGAATCTAAAGCATGTTGCAGTTGACGAGACAGTACATGAGGGTCAGATGATATTGGATCAAAAATGCAAAGTTATTGCCACACCAGGTCATACTTCAGGGCATATTTCACTCTATCTTCCTGAGTTGAATAGTGTGATTACAGGTGATGCTGCAGTTCTTGAAAAGAATGAGTTGTGTATTGCGAACCCACATTTTTGTTTGGATATGGAGAAGGCGCAACAATCCTTGGAGAAGATTAAGTCTTTACAAGCGGGAACTTATTTCTGCTACCACGGTGGGAAATTAGATCTAAACAAGTGATGAATATTGTTATTTGTACATGAATATTGGAATACTCAACGACATCCGTTCGCTAATTCTTTAGCGGACGGATGTTTTTTGTATAAAGAGGACTTAATCTCCCTTATCAGAACGATCTTTAAATATATTTGGTGTAAAGTTCGAGTATTGATGTATTATTTAACAAAATAATGGTATAAATATCAATTTATACTCTGTAATCACGAATCTTTTTCTCAAAAATGCCAAAAAGGTATTTACTAAAAGGGAAGGTTAACGGTATATTTAAATGGCTCAAAGAAATAAGAAGTGATGCGAGTAGGCATTTTAATAGGTGGAGGAGGACGTAATTACTTTGTAAGCGAAAGTTAGCTAGATTTGTGAGAAGGAAACACATCATGAGCTTTTGGAGGTAATCTGATGAATGCATTAAATCCTATACAAAAAGAAGAACTCATGCGTAAAGTAGCTAAATGTATGCCATGGATTCTTTTGTTCGAATTTTTCCAAGTTTTCAATGAGAATATATTCTCGTTAATTACGCCTAATCTAGCTGTTGACTTCGGAGTTAGTCCTTCTACCGTCAGTCTAGTAGTAACACTCGGGAAATTGTTCTTTGGTGTGGCTGCAATTGTCGTAACTGCACTATCAGATATAATGAGTATCCGAAAGTTAGTCTTATTTAGTTGTTTTGTATTTCCTGTTGTGACCTTACTCGGTCTATTTATTGGAGATAGTTTCGTCTTACTTATCTTATTCCGTGTCTTGTTCGCTGTAACGATTGCTGCACCTGTCGCGTTACAGATAGTTATTGCCATTAAGTATTTTGATAAGTTAACGGCAGCTAAATATTTTGGATATAACGCAGCTATATTCCAATTGGCAGCAGCATGTGGGAACTTATTCGGTGGCTATATTACAGAATATCTTCACTGGAAGGTTACATTCTTAATTCCGTTAATTACGGTAATCGGCGTACCGATTATCTATAAGCACCTTCCAAAAGATGATGGTAAAACAGGTAAGTTTGATATTTTAGGAGTATCGTTGTTGACGATCATTTCTGCTCTACTTATTACATTCATGACTTTTAAAATGCAGCATCTGAGTCTGTTCTTGATCGCTCTAGTCTTTATTGGAGTGTTCATCGTACATACGAATAAAAGTAAAGATCCATTTGTTAAACCATCGCTTTTCAAAACAAAAGGCATCATCTGGTCACTTGTTGTATGTCTGCTGTTCTATGGAACCCAAATCGGTTTTGCATTTATTTTTCCTTTCATTGTGAAATCGGTATATGGCATGTCCGTTAGTATTATTGGGACGTTCTATATGATTACAAATGTCGCAGCGTTTATTACAGGCATGCTGACAGGGCGCATCATTAAGAAGATTGGTTATCGTAATATGGGCTTGCTTGGAGGGGCTTTTATTCTTGCGGGTCTAGGTGTCGTAGCCTTTTTGGTAGGGTATTCTGTCGTGTTTCCGTTCCTTGGAATGGGTCTATTTAATATCGGTTATGCTTTATTCTTCTCTGGTTATCTTACAAACTACACGCAATTGCTTCCTGAGGATCAGCATGGAGCGGGGATTGGAATCGAGAAGTTGGTGCTCAACATAGGAAGTTCACTAGGTGGAGCCTTCGTTGCGATGTTATACGGCCAACAATTTATGATGGGAAAAATCGTGGATACTTCCTCTAATGTTGATTCCGGTATGTATAGCAATATTGCACTAGTATTAATGATTATGATTGCGGTTGCCATCTTTATTTTCACCAGAGTATTTAATAAGAACTTTAACAAGATTGGAAAAACCGATGAATCCGTAGCTTAATTGTGATGATAGTATCTCTAGAAAAGTATAGAAGGGGGAAATCAATATGAGCAGAGAACATAAGCAGAATAACCCTAACATTGTTTATATTTTAATGGATGATATGGGCTTTTCGGATTTGGGCTGTTATGGATCGGAAATAGAAACACCTCATATTAATAGTTTAACGGAGGATGGTATCCGTTATAATAACTTTCACGTAACGCCGTTGTGCTCACCTACACGCGCTTCCATATTAACAGGACGCAACCACCACTCCGTAGGTATGGCGAATATTACGAATTTTGATCTGGGGCCGGAGTATCCTAATACTCGAGGTAGAGTATCGCATAATGCAGGGATGCTATCTGAGATCTTAAAGGATCAAGGATATGGAACGTTTGCTGTAGGTAAATGGCACTTAGCGCCTGTTCACCATGCTTCACCAGCGGGACCCTATGATTACTGGCCACTAGGTAAGGGATTCCAGCGGTTCTATGGCTTTATGGAAGGGGAGACGGATCAGTTCCATCCTGATTTGGTCTATGATAATCACTTCATTCCAACACCGAATAGAGAAGGGTATCATTTATCTGAGGATTTAGTGGATCATGCCAAGCAATTTATAACAGATCATGTATCCGTAGTCCCGGAGAAACCATTCTTCCTATACCTATCATTCGGTGCTCAGCATGTTCCGCATCAGGCACCTTTAGAATACATTCAAAAGTATCAAGGGAAATATGATGTAGGCTGGGATACCATTCGAGAAAATCGTTACAAAAAACAAAAAGAGCTTGGAATCATCCCTGAAGATGCTGTATTACCTCCGCATAATCCTGGTGTTAGACATTGGGATGAGCTGGGGAGTGATGAGCAGAAAGTCGCGGCTAGGCTTATGGAGATCTATGCAGGATTCCTTACACACACGGATGCACAGGTAGGGAAATTGCTTGAGCATTTAGAAAGAATCGGGAAGTTAGATGATACCATTATCGTATTTATCTCAGACAATGGCGCTAGTTCAACGGGACGTAGAAATGGAAGCATTGACTACTCCAAAATTGTAGAGGGTGCAGAAGATACATTAGAGGAATTGCTCGAGGAATACGATAACTTATACGGTGACCGTGTAAGTTGTGAGTATCCGAATGGATGGGCCCAAGTATGTAATACACCGCTACGGTTTTATAAGCAAACCTCTTATTTTGGTGGTACAAGAGTGCCGTTGATTGTGAAGTGGCCAAACGGAGAACTCCAGGATCAGGAGATCATTCGGAATCAGTTCCACTATGTAACGGATATTACGCCAACAATGCTAGATATATGTAATATTGAAACTCCAAGTGTGATTAAAGGTGAAGAGCAGATTCCAATGCATGGGCAAAGTATGCGTTATACCTTTAATGATGCACAGGTAGAATCAAGGAAGACAACTCAACATTTTGAAATGTGGGGTCATCGCGGGATGATTCATGATGGCTGGAAAGCTGTTACCTTTCATCAACCGGGATCGGACTTCAATGATGATGTCTGGGAATTGATTAATGTAAGAGAAGATTTCACAGAGAGTCACAACTTGGCGGAACAGTATCCTGAGAAACTACAGGAGCTCATTGATTTATGGTGGAGAGAAGCAGAAAAATATAATGTTCTTCCACTGGAAAATATCAGCTGGAAAGATATCACGCGATACAATCCTGAGTCCGTAACGGATCGTAATACATTTGTGTATTATGGGGGGATGACGCATATTGGTTCAGCAGCAGCTCCGCCAACGGTAGGTTGTTCGTATACTATGACTGTATTCTGTGAACGGGAAGACTCCAAGAGTGAAGGTGTTCTTGTTGCCTTTGGCAATTATGATGGTGGTTATACACTTTATATTAAAGAGAATAAACTTCATTTCGAATACAATCATTTTAGAATTATTTATGCTTTAGAGGCACAGGGGGATGTTCCTACTGGTGAGCTAAAGATCACTTATCAGTTCGATAAGGAGCCAGATTCGATTGGTGGAACAGGTTCATTGTACATGAATGACCAAAAGATAGCTGAGAGAGCGTTCCCTAAGACACATCAGTCCAAAATTTCTAGAAAAGGGCTTAGTCTCGGATATGATAGTACACCAACCGTAACGCTTTCTTATCCTCAAGAGTTCCCATTTAGCGGGATCATTGATCGTGTAGAATTTGTATTAGATAAAGATCAAGCGGGTAGAACTGAGATGAACAAGCAAGAACAGTTCCAAGAATAGTAGCATATGGAGCGAATACCAAAAAAGTCTTCAGCGGACATAGAAACATGTCTTGCTGAAGACTTTTTTTGATTTCATTATACTCCATAATAATCTAAGATGAGGCTCGCTGCACCGATGGCAATCGAATTGTACCCTGATGTTGTTCTTACAATTTGGATCTCATAACTGTGATTTTGCACAGTGTTGTGTTGAATGGTTTCTACTACTTTTTCATAAAAAACAGATTCCATGGAGAGCATGCCACCTATGACTACGATATCAGGAAGTAACAAATTAATAAGATTGGAAAGTCCAATACCATAGTAGAATGCAGCATCCTCAACAATGGAATGACATAACGGATCTCCTTGTCTAATGGCTTCTAATATGTTCTCTGTATTAATGTATTCAATATCTTGAACCATTTGATTGAGAAGTGAGGGCTTGCTTCGCTTGAGCTGGCGTATGATCTCTTCACGTATAGCTGGAATACTACTGTATGTAGCCAGACAACCAAATTTTCCGCAATAACATTTCTTTCCGTGAACATCAATAACGGTATGACCTAAAGTGTTTTGTATGGCGTGTTTTTGTTCATATAGATTTCCTTGGATAATGATTCCCGATTTAATCTCAACACCACAGAGAGTGTAGACTAAGTTCTTGGAGACATTTTTATATAACTTGCGATATTCACCTAATGCGGCTAGATTGATTCCCTTTTCACTTCGTACAAGGACATTGTATGTATCTTCTAACTGTTGTTGTATCTCTGAAAAATAAATAGTGCGGAAGGAATGATGGATGTCCGAAGTTATGTCAGTATCCATATAGCCATTGTATTGTATTTCAAGACTATTATCTCCAATTCCAATTCCGAGCAGTTGTGAATCCTGAATGTCATAGTTGCTGATGGATGCATTAATTCTGCTGCATAGAAATTGAATGATATCCTCCGATATCGTGCTTTCATTTATCTTTAGTAAATCTTTCTCTAGAACATCTAAACTCAAATTAAGCAATGTATACGTAATGTGTAATGGTGAAATGTCTATTCCAATAACGTAGTGAGAGTTAGGGTTAATTACGTATATTACAGGCTTTCTACCGCCACTTGATTGCCCTAAACCACTATCCATAATGACTCCAGAATGAATTAACTCATCAAGTAAGCGTGAGCAAGTGCTCGGTTTATAGCCCGTAATTTCGACTAGTCCTGTGATACCAATAGGGCCGTGTAGACGAATAAGTTCATACAATTTCTTGAGACTGGTCATTCTCGGTGAGGTGAAATCTTGGAATTGCTTTAACATAGAGGACCTCCAAAACTCTCAGGCTTTAATTTATTGTACAAAAATAATATAAGGTATACATAAACTACACTAGTATAACCTTTGAATTTCGATACCTTCAAATATTTCTGCAATTGATGATTGTCTATCAACATGAACTTTATATATACTATCAAACTAGACTTTACTGAGCCACTTCTAAGAAATGATTTTCTTAGAAGTGGCTCTTATGTTTTCTTCTGTTGTTCTTTCGAAAATGTAAGATTACTGACAGTTACTTCGATATGTACTTTTATAGGGAAAGTATAAATTTATATAAGTGAATGACAGAAAACGTTCTTGAACGAATAAATCGGTGCATCCATAACAAACGATAATCAACAACGTGACAGAATAGGAGAGGAATATATTGAAAGTATTAACTGTTGAAAATATTGAAAAGTACTATGGCAATAAGGGAAATGTGTCGAAAGCCATTGATCGTATTAGTTTTGATGTGAAGAAAGGAGATTTCGTTGGAATCATGGGTCCCTCTGGAAGCGGGAAAACAACTCTGCTCAATTGTATTTCCACCATCGATAAAATTACGACAGGGAGTATTCTTATTAGTGGGAAAGATATCACTACGTTAAAAAGAAGTGAATTGGAGAAATTTCGCCGTGATGAATTAGGGTTTATTTTTCAAGACTTTAATCTATTGGATACGTTAACTGCCGCTGAGAACATTGCACTAGCTTTAACGATTCAAGGAAGGCAGGCTGAAGAAATTCCACAGATCGTAAGTGAGGTGGCAGATAAGCTAGACATTACGGATATTCTGGAGAAGTTTCCTTATGAAGTTTCAGGAGGGCAAAAACAGCGAATTGCATCTGCTCGTGCGATTGTGACCAACCCATCATTAGTATTAGCGGATGAGCCTACAGGTGCTCTCGATTCGAAATCAGCACGTATGTTACTGGATTCGTTTGAACAATTAAATGCAGAATTGAAAACGACAATTCTTATGGTTACCCATGACGCCTTTACGGCTAGTTATGCCAAGCGAATCCTGTTCATCAAAGATGGAAAGGTATTTAATGAGCTATACCGTGGAAAAGATACGCGTAAAGAGTTTTTTAATCGAATTATTGAGGTTGTCACTTTATTAGGAGGGGACACGAACAATGTATTCTAAACTATCATTACGTAATGCGAAGCGTAGTTTTTTGGATTATGCGATATATTTTTTAACTCTAACCATTGCTGTCTGTTTATTTTACACATTTAATTCAATAGCTGAACAGCAAATTATGTTGGATGTATCGGTTGGCCAAAAAGATTTGATGAATCATTTGAGTGACATGCTGTCCGTGGTGTCAGTATTTGTATCGCTTATCTTGTGCTGCTTAATCCTGTTTGCGAATCAATTTATGATTAAGCGTCGTAAGAAAGAATTTGGCCTGTACATGACATTGGGTATGAGCAAAGGAAGAATCTCAAGAATATTAATTACGGAAACCTCTTTCATTGGGTTTCTGTCATTAGGCACAGGGTTACTTACAGGTGGAATCGTGTCTCAAGCAATGTCTGTACTGACTGCATCCCTGTTTGATGTAGCTATTAAAGGATACCATTTTATATTTTCAGCTGATGCGATGGTGAAGACGATCGTTTATTTTTCAATCATCTTCATCCTAGTCATGATTTTTAATACGATTGTGGTATCACGATATTCATTGATTGATTTATTAACATCCCTGAAGAAAAATGAACGGATTAAAGTTCGTAATGCACGTATGACAGGTATTTTATTCATTCTTTCTATGCTAATGATTACAGGAGCCTATTTTCTAATTAATCGTGTTGGATTAGGTAAAAATCTAGGGTTATTTTCGGCAGCTGTAGGAATAGCCGTTGTAGGTACATTTTTGTTTTTCTTTTCTGGGACGAGTTTTGTTTTAATGACCTTGCAAAAAAATAAAAAAGTATACTTTAATGAAATGAATATGTTTGTTCTTCGCCAAGTTCATAGCAAAGTAAATACGAACTTTTTATCGATAACGATCATCAGCTTTATGTTGTTTTTCACGATGACAATTTTATCAGCCGGCTTTGGATATAAACACGCAGTGGAATCCGATTTGAAAAAAGTTGCTCCGTACGATGCAAGCATTACGATTCATCCCCTTGATGATAAGCCAAAGGATTACACAAAAGAGCTGAAGGATTTAAAAATAGATATCGAAAAATACGGGGAAGTGGTTTCATTTATTCAATATCGTCTTGATATAGAAGGGGTGAAACTCCTAGCACCTTACGCAAAAGAAAAAATAAAAGAGGATATTGAAGAAGGCTTCCCTATTTCTTTAACTGCAATTAAGTATTCGGATTATGTGAAGTTAATGCAGCTACAAGGTTCACCATTCTACTCCATGAATGAAAATGAAACATTCATAATTACAAATATGAAGGAGGCTGAGTCTACCATTGCCAACTTTGTAAAGAATCATGAATCGATTCAGATGGGTAGTAAGGTGTTAGGTTTAATGGATTCTTATCATTCAGTTGCTATCGAAACAGAAAATGTTGGACGTACAGTTGCATGTTTTGTTGTACCGGATGAAGTAGCAGATCAACTATCTGTTAATAAAAACATATATAATGTGCAATACTATGGTAGCACCGAGGGATATGAACAGGAATTAAGATCTAAATTTCAGGAACTCCTATCTAGAGATTGGATGGACACACCATATTATATGCAGGGTGTCACAAAGTCTATGGTGTATGAAGAGGTAGCAGGTCAGACTTCAATGATTATCTATATAGGTATTTACTTAGGTATTGTGTTTCTGATTTCTAGTGCGGCAGTATTAGCATTGCAACAATTGTCAGAAGCTAGTGATAGCAGTGACCGGTATAACATTTTAAAACGCATTGGTGCAACAAATAAACAAATAAATAAAGCGGTCCTTTCCCAACTGTTTATTTATTTCATGACACCATTGTCTTTAGCCTTAAGTCATTCAATCTTTACGATCTATTTCATAAATAAATCTATTGTGTACGGCGGTATCTCAAGTATTATACTGCCAGCATGCATCACATCGGTTCTATTGTTGCTTATCTATGGTGGCTATTTTATGGCAACCTATAGTGGCTATAAGCGAATCGTTAAATAATTAGGTTGTCCTCTGGGATAGAGGGCAACCTTTCGCTATATGATAAGGAAAGAATTGAGGTATATGATGAAAATATTAATAATTGAAGATGAAGATGTTATTCGAAATGAGCTAGCTTCATTTTTAAGTGGGTATGGATATGAAATAGCAGTTATCACGGATTTTAATGATATCTTAGAGCGAATTGAACAAGTTTCACCGGAATTAATTTTATTAGATATTAACTTACCTTATTATGATGGATATTATCTGTGCCGGAATATTCGTAAATCTTCACATGTGCCTATTATTGTTGTAACAAGTAGAAATAACGAAATGGATGAATTAATGAGTATGAATTTAGGGGCAGATGATTTTGTGACCAAGCCATACAACACTCAAATCTTACTAGCACGTATTGAGTCGGTGTTAAAGCGGACCTATATCAATCAAATCACGGAAGAATTAAACTACGCAGATTTGAAGCTCGATTTAGCTAAAGGGAGTATACATTATCATGATGGCGAACAACCACTGACAAAGAATGAATTGAAAATAATGCATTTTCTGATGAAAAATAAGGGAAGGGTTATTTCAAGGGAAGAGATGATGGAGCATTTATGGTCATCCGAATTGTTTGTTGATGACAATACCTTATCCGTCAATATGACAAGACTTCGTAAAAAGATTGAATTGATGGGGATGACGAATCCGATTGAAACACGACGAGGCTTGGGGTATATCATGCCATGAATTTAAAAGACTATATTAAGGATAAATCGATTTTTTTTGTGATTAATTTACTGATATACGGTATAGTTTCTTACGTTTTGTATTGTTTTCATTTATCCTCCTCTTATATTGTAATCTTATTTATCGTTTGGTTCATGCCCTTGCTTGTATGGAATGGAATGGACTACTTAAAGAAAAGGAGTTTTTTTCGATCGATGGTGGAAGGGATTGATTCCTTAGACCAGAAGTATTTGTTGCAGGCTATTATTGAAGAACCAGCATTTATAGAAGGGAAACTGTTTTATGACATTCTTTCAGCAACAAATAAAGCGATGCATGAAGAAGTAAATACGTATAAATTTCAGCAGTTAGAATATCGTGATTTTATTGAATCCTGGGTACATGAAATTAAGACTCCGCTTTCTGCTGCAAAGCTCGTTCTCGATAATCATGGGGAGCAAACCCTTATTTACGAAGAGTTAAATAAAATCGAGGACTATATTGAGCAAGTCCTATATTATGCTCGAAGTACAGATGTCAGTAATGATTATTTCGTGCGAGAATTTTCATTAAGAACGGTTGTAACCAAAGTGATTCAAAGACACGCCAAGAGTTTTATTCATAAAAAAATCAAGTTGGAATTGTGGGAGTTAGAAGAGGGAGAAGATGTAATATACAGCGATCCTAAATGGATTGAATTTATTATTACCCAGATACTTGTGAATGCAATTAATTATAGTAAACGGGAAAATAGTAAAATAAGCATTTATTTGAGTAGACAAGCGAATAATTCTATTCTGACGATTGAAGATAACGGAATTGGGATTGATGAAAAAGATATACCTCGTGTCTTTGAAAAAGGATTTACAGGAGAGAATGGAAGAAGTTATCGAAGGTCAACAGGAATGGGGCTTTATCTGTGTAAGAAATTAGCTCGAAAATTATACATTGGTTTAGAAATAGAATCGGTTAAAGATGTAGGAACTAAAGTTTATCTTATCTTTCCGCTAGGTAAGTTGATCTTGTTAAATGAAAAATAAAATTTTAAATATCTTGTAATTCATGTATGAAGTAGATGAACTGGTAAATAAATTGCCGGAAGCATATGACCCACAACAGCAGGGTGAATTTATTAAGCTGGTTAATGATCGATTTTGATGGGTATATGCCAGTTGAGCGGAATCTTGTATTGAGATAGACTAAGGTTAATTTATTAGTCGATCACTTGGGGTGAGGGAATTGGTGAAAGCAGTGAAGTAAGCCTCCTGGAATGAGAATCGAATTATTTTAGGAGGCGCGAAAATGAAGTTTAATGTTATTGAGGTAGAACATTGGAGCAGAAGACCCTATTTTGAGCATTACTTAAATCAAGTGAAATGCACGTTTAGTATGACAGCAAATATTGATATTACAGCATTATTAGAGACGATCCGCAGGAAAGGAATAAAGTTATATCCGACGTTTATATACATGATTACCAAGGTCGTTAATGTACATGTGGAATTCAGAACATGCTTTAATGAAGAGGGCGAAGTGGGATATTGGGATCGAATGACACCGAGCTTTACGATATTTCACCGTGATGACAAAACTTTTTCGAGTATTTGGACGGAGTTTTCAGATGAGTTTCAAACTTTTTATGATAATTATCAGAAGGACATGGAGAAGTATGGTGATGTAAAAGGATTTATAACCAAAGATAACGTACCGATGAACTCAATATCCATCTCTAGCATCCCTTGGGTTCAATTCACAGGGTTTAATCTTAATATCATGAATGATGGAAGATATCTGCTGCCTATCGTTACGAGCGGAAAGTTTTTCAACCAAGAGGGTAGAACCCTATTGCCTATATCGTTGCAGGTTCATCATGCGGTGTGTGACGGATACCATGCTGGTCTATTCATAAATGAACTACAGGAACTGGCAGATCATCACGATGACTGGCTGAGGATGGAGTGAAATATTTAATAAGTTGACCATGTATGTATACAACGAAAAAAGGACTTGTGTAAGTCCTTTTTTTATTTATAGGGCTTAAAAGTATTCTGAAGTGCTTTAAACTGTTCTTCATACTTTTGTAGTTTAAGCTGATCGGATTTTGAGTTTAACATGGGTTTCCGTTTGCCTACTACCATGACATCTTTACCATTAATAGAATTAAAGAACAAAACGTAAGGCTTAAACATTTCACACTTCGTATGTGGCAGAGATACAGATAGCCTTGCGTATTCTATGGTTGGAAATTGATTGGAAATCTCCAATTTTTGTAGACCTTTTAGATTTGAAATAGGTTCTAACGATTCATCTTGAACTTTAATATTGGATAAACCAAGATATTTTAGGTGAGGAAGATTGCTTAGTGGTTCAAGACTGTACAATCGTAATGGATTCCAATCTCCACCTGATAAATCTAGTAATTCAAGAATTTTGTTGTTCTGTAATGTACTTATATCATTCAGTTTCGACAAGTCCTTAATTGATAAAGCTCTCAATGAAGTATTGGTAGATAAATCCCATAACTTCGTTGCTTTCGTATTCCATTCAAGCGCGAGTACTTCCACATTGGTCAGTGAACTAAGTAAGGATAAATCCTCTACTCTCATATCATAGATATACAGCATTTTAGGATTAACCAAGCTTAAAATCATATTGAACTGGTTTTGATTTACGGATTCTATCCACAATTTATTGAGATTTGAAAAGAATTGTAACCTTTCAATGTTCTTGGTATCTCGTCCAACTAATAATTCTGTTGAAGAGATGTCCACATCTGCTAAATCATAATTAAATTCGGGTCTTACTCCGATACGAAAAATGTACTCTGGATGCTCATTATAAAGCGACATTCGGTACCTCCGATTATGCTTGCTGATCGTAATATTGTCCTCTTCATTATAGAACATTTGTTCGTTGTAGTACAACGTTATCTGACTGAGACATAGAACATCACCACTTGCCTTTTTATCAATTGAGTGGTAAAGTGATGTTAAGAGGGACACTGGAGAGGGGGAAATGAAATGCAGAATAATACGATCGGATCATTAATTTGGCTAAGACTTATGCGTTTCACGAACCAGAGTAACCAGATGTCAAATGAGTTCCTAAAGCGATTTGATCTAACAACAGCACAATTTGATGTGCTTGCACAGATTCATATATATCAGCCATTAACACAAATGGAGCTTGCGGAGAAAGTGACTGTGACACAAGGTGGGATTTCACGTATGCTCGCCCGACTTGAGAAGGAAGGGTATATAGAACGGAAGCAGGAATGGAAGACGAAGACGATCTCTTTAACGCCGCAAGGAACAGCGATCTTGGAGAAGGCTATGCCTGAGCAGCTAGCATTCCAATCTTCATTCTTTGATGACGTATTGACAGAAGAAGAGAAGAAGACTCTGTATACATTAATGACGCGTGTTCATAAGCATAGCGAAAAAAAAGAATTGCCTCCTGAATAGAATAGGTGATTTTTTTTAAAACATCACTTGATTAATCAAGTTATACATGAGGAGGATTATATATGTACACCATTCCAGGACATCACCATATTTCAATGATAACAAAAAATGCACAACTTAATAATCAATTCTATCGGGAAGTCCTTGGCTTACGTAGGGTGAAGAAGACCGTCAATCAGGATGATCCGTCGATGTACCATTTATTTTATGGAGATCTAACAGGGAGCCCAGGAACGGAATTATCGTTTTTTGAAATGCCTATGGTGGGCAGTACCGTTCGAGGTACGAATGCGATCACTGGAATTGGACTACTTGTTCCAACCTTGGAGAGTCTGGACTATTGGAAGCAACGGTTTGAATTATTTAACGTCGAGCATGGAGATATAACAACGTATGCTGGCAGAGAAGCGTTACCATTTGAAGATCCTGAAGGATTGCGTCTTATCTTGATCAATAATCAAGGTCAGAATGTACCGGAATATTGGGCTGCTTGGGAAGATTCTATTGTTGAAGAAGAACACCGTATTTTGGGCATGGGGACCATTGAAATAACCGTAAGAAGTATGGATACGATGGCGAAAACTTTAAAAGAGATGTTCGGATATATCGAAGTTTCTCGATCTGAACAAGAGGCTATCTATCAGTCCGTTAGCGGGGAGGTTCTCGGGGAGATCCTCGTCAAACAGAAAGATGGACCTCGGGAAAGACCGGGAAAGGGAAGCATTCACCATCTAGCGATCCGTGTGAAGAATGATGAAGAACTTACCTACTGGTATGAAGCTATAAAAGCTCGTGGGTTAAATTCATCCGGAATTATTGACCGCTTTTATTTCAAGAGCTTATACTTCCGTGAATCGAATGGAATTTTGTTTGAAATTGCAACGGATGGACCTGGATTTACAGCAGACTCCAGCGTGGAGTCGTTAGGGAAAGAACTCGACTTGCCGCCGTTCTTAGAAGATAGACGTGCAGAAATTGAAGCAGCACTTACACCATTAGATTGATAGGGAGAGATAAAAACATGGAACAATATCGCATTGACAAAAATAAAGGAATTGAGTTTGGTCTATATTCGATTGGTGAGCATTTAATCAATCCATTTACGGGTGAACGTATAAGCGCAGAACAGCGTATCCATGAAATTATTGAAGCTAGCAAGATAGCAGACGAGGCGGGACTTGATGTGTTTGCTGTAGGTGAGAGCCATCAGGCACATTTCACAACACAGGCGCACACAGTCATTCTCGGGGCTATTGCTCAAGCAACCAAGAACATAAAAATTGCTAGTTCAGCCACCGTGCTTAGCACATCCGATCCGGTACGTGTATATGAGGATTTTGCAACATTAGATCTAATCTCTAAAGGCCGTGCAGAAATCGTTGCGGGTCGTGGATCTCGGATTGGCGCTTATAGCCTTCTCGGTTACGATGTACGTGATTATGAAGAGTTGTTTGAAGAGAAGATGGATCTGTTAATGAAGCTGAATGAAGAAGAGCGTGTAACGTGGGAGGGGCAGTTCCGTGCACCACTTAACAATGCAACCATTCTTCCACAGCCTCAAAGTGGAAAAATGCCGATCTGGCGGGCAGTCGGAGGTCCACCAGCCAGTGCGATCAAGGCAGGTCATGCAGGTGTTCCGATGATGTTAACAACGCTTGGTGGTCCTGCAATTAACTTTAAACTTTCAGTGGATTCATACAGAGAAGCTGCAACACGCAGTGGATTCGATCCGAAATCTTTGCCGATTGCAACAACAAGTTTATTCTATACTGCGCAGAACTCACAGGACGCACTTCGTGAATACTATCCGCATATCAATTCCGGTATGGCGGCACTCAAAGGAAGTGGCTACCCTAAACAGCAATTTGCACAGTCCACCGACTATCGGGATGCATTGATGGTGGGAAGTCCACAACAAATCATTGAGAAGATACTATATCAATATGAGCTGTACGGACAGCAGCGGTTCATGGCACAAATTGATTTTGGCGGCGTGCCAATTGAGAAAATTATGCAGAACATTGAACTGATTGCAACCGAAATTATGCCTGCGGTTAAGAAACATACATCAAAATAATAAGGGAGTGATAATCATGAAAATCGTAATGATTGCCGGATCCAATGTAGGGACGAAGACCAGAACAGCCATGGATTACACCTTAAAGGTAGCTCGTGAGAAATATCCGGAGGCAGAGATTGCACTGCTAGACTTAGCTGAGGTTCAGATGGTGTTTAGTGATGGTCGAAACTACTGGGAATATGAAGGGGATACTAAATACGTTTCCGAAACAATTATGGCTGCAGATGCGCTAATCATCGGGACCCCGACCTTTCAAGCTTCGATCCCCGCGACACTCAAAAATATTTTTGACTTATTACCCGTCAATGCATTTCGAGACAAGGTCGTGAGCATTCTTGCCACAGCAGGGACATCTAAGCATTATCTCATGGTAGAGCAGCAATTGAAGCCGATTCTGTCCTATATGAAGGCTCAAATCGTGCCTACGTATGTATTCATGGAGGAAAAGGATTTCCACCGCAAAGAAATAGTGAATGACGATATTTTGTTCCGGATTGATCGGTTGGTCGAGGATACGGTGCTGCATGTAGATGCGGTCAAGAATATGCAGATGGCCAAAGATGCAGCTTACGATTTCTAATGAAACCTGACCCATAAACAGGTGGAGATGATGAAAAAGACACGGAGGAAACTTTGATCCGTGTCTTTTTTTGTTACACGATAAGATGAAACTTTATAGTGTAGAGAGCGTATACCCCAATATCTTGAAAATTGAGGGGGCCTTTAGTATGTCTTTTTTTAATAAAATCCTTGCGAGTGTAGGAATTGGATCCGTTCAGGTCGATACACGTCTTGAGAAATCATCTTATTATCCTGGCGAGGATGTAAAGGGTATTATACACATTACGGGCGGGAACGTGGAGCAAAGTGTAGATCATATTTACGTCAAGCTGATGACGGAGTATACCAAGGAAAGTAATGACAGAAAGTATACCGAGTCCTTCACAATAGCAAAGGTTAGAGCTTCTGACAAATTGATCGTAAAGCAAGGCGAACAGCTAGAAATTCCATTTGAATTTCCTCTTCCGTTAGAAACACCGCTTACCCTGTCCAGACAGCCGGTGTGGCTGCGTACGGGGCTTGATATCGAGAATGCGATTGATCCTAAAGATCGTGATTTTATTGAAGTAATCCCACATCCCTATACAGCGGTAGTGTTGGATGCAGTGTCAGAACTGGGCTTCCGCTTCAAAGAGGCAACCTGTGAATATCATTCACGGCTGGGACGTGGGATACCTTTTGTACAAGAAATCGAGTTCTATCCGGGCAGAGAATTCGCTGATCGAGTGAAAGAGCTTGAACTCATCATGCATTTGGAGAGAGACGGTATGTCTCTTCTTGTAGAGGTAGATCGTAGAGGACGAGGGATCTCTGGCTGGCTTGAACAGTCACTTGATATGAATGAGCGTCATGCCTGGATTACTTTAGAACACGCTGACTTGCAAAAGGGTTCTGAGTATATCGCCAGATTACTAGAAGAACTAATTGATACGAAAACACGTTAATTGATGGCATTTGCAATTGAAATTTATGGGTTTAGCATTCACGGATTTTAGTATAATAGATATACTCTGTAACTAGAAAGGATGGTCCTATCTATGAAGTTTACTGAATATCCGTATAAACGACCGGACATCAAAGAAGTTGAACAACAGTTTAAGAAATTGCTGAAGCAGTTCGACGAAGCATCTTCTTTCGAGAAGCAAGATGAGGTCATGTCCGCGATTAATGAACTAAGACAAAATGTAACTACACAATCTACCTTAGCGAGCATCCGTCACTCTATCGATACGAATGATTCGTTCTACAAGGCAGAACAGGATTTCATGGATGAAGCTGAACCTGTATTACAGGAGTACATAACCGATTATTATAGAGCTCTTGTCCAGTCGAAATTCCGTTCTGAGCTGGAAGCGAAGTGGGGCCGACAGCTGTTCGCACTTGCTGAGCTATCATTGAATACATTCAGTCCTGAAGTGATTGAAGACTTGCAGTTAGAGAATAAGTTGTCGACAGAATACTCTCAGTTGATCGCATCGGCGAAAATCCCTTTTGACGATGAAGAGCTTACCCTCTCACAATTGACTCCATATGAATTATCCACAGATCGGGAAGTACGTGAACGGGCCTATACAGCGCGTTATCAATTCATGGCAGACCATGAAGCTGAGTTTGACCGGATCTATGCTGAATTGGTTCAGGTGCGGACGAAGATAGCTAAGAAGCTGGGATATAACAATTTTGTGGAGCTAGGCTATGCGCGTATGGCTCGGACCGATTATAACGCGGATATGGTGGCCAATTTCAGACAGCAGGTGCAAGATTACATTGTACCTATTGCCTCGAAGCTGAAGGAGCGTCAGCGCAGCCGTATTGGTGTTGATCATTTGCTATTCTACGACGAGGGCTTTACTTTCAAGTCTGGAAATGCAACTCCGAAGGGTGATCCCGAATGGATCGTAGAGAACGGCAAAAAAATGTATAGCGAATTATCACCTGAGATGAACGAGTTCTTTACTTTTATGATCGAGAATGACCTTATGGATCTGGTGAGTAAAAAAGGGAAGCAGGCTGGAGGATATTGCACATACATTCCGGACTACAAAGCACCATTTATTTTCTCCAACTTTAACGGAACCTCTGGTGACATTGATGTCCTCACGCACGAGGCCGGTCACGCTTTTCAAGTGTATGAAAGCCGTGGGTTTGATGTTCCGGAATATAACTTCCCAACATATGAAGCGTGTGAGATTCATTCCATGAGCATGGAGTTCTTCACTTGGCCATGGATGGAGCTGTTCTTCAAAGAAGATGCAGATAAGTATAAGTTCAGTCATCTAGCCTCAGGCCTAGAGTTCATTCCATATGGCGTGGCTGTAGATGAGTTCCAACATTATGTATATGAGAATCCGGATGCGACTCCAGCTGAACGTAAAACAGCATGGCGTGAAATCGAACGAAAATACTTGCCGCATCGTGATTTTACAGGTAATGAATATCTGGAGAACGGGGGGTTCTGGCATAGGCAGGGACATATTTTCAGATCTCCGTTCTACTATATTGACTACACATTGGCTCAAATCTGTGCCTTCCAGTTCTGGGTTCGTCTGCATGAGAACTATGAAGCGGCTTGGGCTGATTATTTGAAACTTTGTCAAGTTGGTGGCAGTAAGTCCTTTGTTGAACTCGTGGAGTACGCGGGTCTTATTTCTCCGTTTAAAGATGGAGCTGTAGCCTCCATTGTGGGGGACATTGAGAACTGGCTAAATAGCGTGGATGACAAAGCACTGTAGGCTATAGGTAATATAATGAACATCCAGAACCAAGTGAGAAAAGGAGGCATCCTAAACTTCGCTTGGTTCTTTTTCTGGAGTAAGAAATGGCTGTTTATATATCTGATTTGTTCTTTCCGAATGAACAGGTTAAACTATTATAAGTATAGTACCTATACATACTACAATAAATGGAGGGATAATTCATGTCTCAAAGTATCGTACACACAGCAAAAATAGTCCATTCAATGGCCATCCAAAAAATTCAGCCTATTCCGGAAGAACTTTTCGATATTCAGCCAGCTCAGTTTAACAATACAATTCGCTGGCATGTGGGCCACATCATCGTGAGTTTGAATCATTTCCTCTCGATGTCTGTTCCGTATTCGTATGAACTCCCAGAATCATATGCAGGCTTGTTTATGACGGGAACGAAACCATCTGACTGGAGCATAGAACCTCCTACTAAAGATGAGCTTATGCAGCATCTGTCGGGTCAGCTCGAGCGTTTGGCAGACGTATCCCCAAGTGCACTTGAGGAAAAACTGAAATCGCCAGTTGATCTTGGCCCTATGCACTTTGAAACTGCGGGAGAAATGGTTAACTTCGCATTGATCCATGAAGCGATGCACCTTGGAAATATTTCAAGTATGCTCAAAGTAGTTAAAGCTTAAAGATTAAACCATGAAAATTGGCGGTCTCAGCCGGTATATGTACCGGGCTGAGGCCGCTTTTATTATGGCCAATAGAAAAAGACCCCCTAAAGATCAGGGGTCTTAGCAGTATTGATATTATGCGCTTTGTGCAGCTGGAGCCTTATCAGCGTCTTTATCCACAGCTGGCTTTGAACGTTTGATGAATAGTGCAAGTACTAACGCAATAAGAATGATACCTGCTGATACTAAGAAGGAATCATTAATCCCTTCTACTGTACCCTGTGCTATTACTTGCTGCTTAAGCGTAGCAAGCTCATCAGCGGAAGGTTTGCTTGTCAGTTTAGCCATCGCCGATTCCATCATATTTTCAATATGTGTCTTCGTACGGGTGGACATAACAGTAACAAGAAGTGCTGTACCAATCGCACCGGAAACTTGGTTCAAGGTGCTGTTCATGGCTGTACCATGAGGTGTGTAACGCATTGGAAGCTGGTTCAATCCGTTCGTCATGATCGGCATCATAACCATGGACATCCCGAACATCCGGAAGGTGTACATAAGGATCAGTGTGTTGTAAGACGTCTCAAGTGAAAGCTGACTAAAGAAGTAAGTCGTAACAATGGTAATCGTTAGACCGATTAAACCGAGCGCTTTTGCGCCAAACTTATCGAATAGCTTACCTGTAATCGGGGACATGATCCCCATCACGATCGCACCAGGAAGCATAAGCAATCCGGAATCCATTGGCGAAATACCACGAATGGATTGCAGGAATATCGGCATAAGCAGCATCGCAGAGAACATCGCCATGTTGACGGAAACCGAAATGAGTGATGATAATGCGAACATCGGATATTTATAAACACGGAAATCTAGCATAGGTTGTTTTAATCTAAATTGACGAAGAATAAAGAAGACGAGAGCGATAAGACCGATAACCAGTGTTACATATACCTCAGGGTTACTCCAGCCGCCTTTGTCTGTGTTGCCCGCCGCACTGAAGCCATATAGAATACCACCAAAACCTACACTAGACAGGGCGATGGAGAGGACATCCAGATGGATTGCAATCTTCTCTTTCTTATCTTTAAGCTTGAAGAAAGCAATTAATAGAACAAGGATTGCAATGGGCCAAATAATGTGGAACAGCATGTTCCATCGGTAGTGCTCGATAATCCAACCAGAGAGTGTAGGACCGATGGCTGGTGCGAAGATCATAACGAGACCGAACATTCCCATCGCTCCGCCACGCTTCTCAACAGGGAAGCTCGTGAGCATAACATTCATCAAGAGCGGCATCATGATAGCAGAGCCAGAAGCTTGAATCATACGTCCAGTTAACAGAATAGGGAAGCTTGGTGCGAATCCACCTAGAATCGTACCGATTGCAAATAAACTAATAGCTGTTAAGAATAAATGTCTTACCGAGAAACGCTGAATCAGGAATGCAGTGGATGGAATCATCACACCGTTCACAAGCATGTATCCCGTTGTAAGCCATTGTACGGTTGATGGGCTTTGAATGTTGAACTCCTTCATAATAGAAGGTAATGCAATATTTAGTAGGGTGTTACTTAGTAGAGCTACAAATGCTCCCGTTAACAAAATGGCTATAATTCCAAAAGGCGAGGTCGAGGTTTTAGATCGACCGTTAATATTCTCCATAGTTTCTCCTCCAATAGTTTTCGATTGAAAAAATGCACACCATTGGGAAGGCGTTATTCACCCCTCCTTTAATTAAGACGCCTTCAAGTTAGTTGCACGATGAATCGAAAGATGTATCTAATTCACTTATGTTAATAAACAACTTGTTTATTAAAAGTCATGAAGTCTATTATAATACACATAATCCTCATTGCAATAAACAATATAAGATGAACTGTTATATTCTGAACAAGAAAACGCTAAGATGTCTAATATTTAAATTTTTACATATGATGTTGGAGGGCTATTAATGAAGGAAAATACGATAGATCGACGAATTGTACGAACAAAGAAAGCTTTACGTGATGCATTGACAGAATTAATGAAAGAAAAGATTTTTGATGAGATTACAGTGAGTGATCTTACGACTAGAGCGGATATTAACCGCGGCACCTTTTATTTGCATTATCGGGATAAGTATGATCTGCTCGAACAAAGTGAAGAAGAGATCATTGAAGGAATTAAAAATATCAAAAGCAAAAAAAAGCTGCTAAAAAAAGAAGACATACCCACGTTTGACTATATGAATGAGCCGATCCCTTTCGTTACGGAATTGTTCGAGTACCTTAAGGAGAATGCAGACTTTATGACAGTTATTCTTGGGGCTAAGGGGAATCCAGCTTTTCATATTAAGTTAAAAAGTGTGATGCGCGACATTATGGCCGAGGGGATTTTGATGCATCTGAAAGAGGACGAATTATTTGTTCCGCTTGGATACATTTCGGCTTATGCCATATCAGCACAGCTGGGGGTCATTCAGCACTGGTTAGATACAGGGATGGAGGAGTCGCCTGAAAAAGTTTCGTTAATCATATCAAGACTCGTTTTTGGGGACCCCTCAACCATGTATAAAGAACCTAAAAAGAGTTTGTTATTAGGAGGAAGTGAAGAATGAATAGTATAGCCACAGCATGGTATACGTTGCAAAGAAAAAGTAGAGAGTGAGTGCATTTTTTAACTTTTTTGCTAAAAATGTTGTTTCTTTGACCAATAATTTGGGTTATATATGAGGATAAACGAGCATCTTAGTGAATACGTAAGGAGATGATCATATGAATCGGTACCATTCAGAGATCTTATCTAAGGAAATACTACATACAAAATTTCAGGCGGAAATTAGAATAAGATGATCTCAATTACACTTATTGCATCCATCATCGGTATTAATGTCGTTTATGTTTCGATTTTTACGCTTCGCTTAATTTTAATGATTAAGGGCAGAAGAGCACTTGCTTCTGTACTGTCTATGGTTGAAGTGTTTGTCTATTTGGTTGGCCTAAATCTGGTTTTGCAAAATGTGGACAATCCCGTAAATATGGCTGCATACTGTTTGGGGTTTGGTCTGGGTGTCTATCTAGGAAGCCGCATCGAAGAATATCTGGCTCTTGGGTATTTGGTTGTTCAAGTTATTGTAGATTCACTAGAGATGGAACTGCCAGCTAAGCTGCGCGAGAAGGGATACGGCGTTACCTCTTGGACAGCAGATGGTAAGGACGGTAAACGTCTTGTCCTGCAAGTACTTGTGAAACGAAGTAACGAGAAACGATTGATGGAGACGCTGAAGAAATTTTCTCCAAGTGCCTTTATTATCTCTCACGAACCTAAAAGCTTTAAAGGTGGGTTCTGGGTAAGGCTTACAGAAGGACGCAGGTCCTCGTTATAAAGAGGGAAGACTTGTGCAGGGGTGGGCATAGTCTGATGCTGTGCTCTCCTCGCACAAATTTTTCTTATGGGAGAGATAGGTTTATCTTCTCCGTTCCCTTTCGTGAAGTTATAACGTAAAATAAAGAGCGTAAACTCATAAAGGAGTGTGGGAGTTATGGCTCGAACGAAAACCCAAAAGGCCATTCGCAAAGCGGAGCGCGCCGGCAGTTGGTCTACTGCAAATATGAGAAAGACGAATGAAGATTATGGCGCAATATCACAGCATGTGAGAGTGAAGCCTACCAAACAGGAACAATTGCATAAGCTTAAACATAAGAAGCGGATCGGAGACGATGGCGCTTTTTTTTATTTATATACCGTACTTTGCACTTCTTAATAAGTACTGCTATAGTACGCTAGAGAGATCTAGTCTTGAGATGGAGGGGCTTTATGGCGAAGCAAAAATATTATGTGGTCTGGGTAGGGAATCAACCCGGAATTTATACGAACTGGGGCGATTGTCAGCTTCAGGTGAATCAATATAATGGAGCAAAATTCAAAGCATTTGAATCGAAGGCCGAGGCCGAAAAAGCATATGCTCAAGGTTGGAAAAGCTATTGGGGTCAGCAGTCGCAGAATAAAGCAGGAACAGCATCAAAAACCAAAAGAAGTAGTTCGGCTGCATTAGAAGATCCGGGCGAAATCGATTATGACAGTATTTCCGTGGATGTGGGGACTCGGGGTAATCCAGGCCCTGTGGAATATAAAGGGGTAGACACACAGACCGGAGATATTATCTTCTCTTGTGGCCCGATTCAGAAGGGAACAAACAACTTAGGGGAGTTTCTTGCAATCGTTCATGCGCTGGCGTATCTGAAGCAGATCGGTAGTACGAAGACTGTATATAGTGACTCAGTTAACGCAATGAAGTGGGTGAAACAGAAGAAGGTTGTCTCAACGCTTGTGCGCGATGAATCCACTAAAGAAATATGGGACTTAGTCGATCGAGCAGAACACTGGCTTCGAACGAATACGTATGAGAATAAAGTGATGAAGTGGCAAACGAAGATTTGGGGAGAGATTAAAGCGGATTACGGAAGAAAGTAAGTAATCATATTCATACACAGTTTATCCCCTGCTTGTGTGTAATTCGAGGGATATTCATCCCACAGCGCTCCGGAAAATACTCCGGGGCTTTTTTTATTCACATGTGGATAATGGGAGTCCATACATTTTAAGAAACTTAAGCATTAGCCGTTCATAATATAATACAGAGCCCTGCTTGGAAGGAGGATGATCGTTTGAAAAAAGTAAGAGTAAAGGGATTGAACAATGACAAAAGGCAATCCACATCTACGACGTCAAATTTGAAGGTAATTTCCTTTTATGCAGCACTTCTCGTTGTCGTAACAGCACTACTGGGCTTATATATTGCATGGGTGGAATTAGTATCTCCAGGGAATAGTGCAGAGATAATTCTGTAGACAGAGCGAATCGAAAAATGATCCATAATTCAGTCTAATGTCAGGAATCAATCATCTGGTTCCTGGCATTAGACTGTGTACATAATTGAAAAAAGCAAAGTGGATATGTGAATAACTCTTGACGAGTCAAGTTATCTAAAAAGTTATGAACAAAAGAAATCATACGAAAGTGAGATTCGTGGTTGATTTTTATAAAGTTATACAGAGATTGTGAACAGATTTGGGATAACTCCTGTTGAAACAGCAAATAAACCTTCAATTAGGAACATTCTAAGAAGTTTGAAGGGGGATTAAAGCTGAAATTGTGGATAAGCTGTAGCTTAGCAGTTATGTATACACATAGTTATAAACATATTCTAATTATTATAAGAAAGATTATTAGAATAACACGGCTTTATAAAATGTGCAATGGAAATTTACATATCTATTGTTTTTATTATTGTCGCAGGATTTCCTCCCACAACTACATTATCAGGTACATCTTTTGTAACAACAGCACCAGAAGCAATGACGACATTGTTGCCAATGGTGACCCCAGGGTTGATAACAGCCCTTCCACCAATCCAGACATTGTGTCCAATTCGAACAGGCTTCCCGTACTCTACTCCTGATGCACGTTCAACGGGGTGTAGCGGGTGGGTTGCTGTATAGATGTGAACACCTGGTGCTATGAAGCAGTTATCTCCGATATGAATTTCACACACATCTAAGAATACAGAGTCGAAATTAGCATAGAAATTCTCACCAACATGAATGTTATAGCCATAATCGCAACGAAATGTGGGTTCAATGTAGAACTGTTGCCCCATGGATCCGAACAGTTTCTTTATTAACTCCGTACGAAGGCTTTCTTCTGTCTCAACCGTTTGATTGTAAAGTCTAGTTAATCTTCGGGCATTTAATCGATCCTGTACTAGCTCGGCATCAGCAGCGTTATATAGCTCACCGGCTATCATCTTGTCTTTTTCCGTTTTCATGAGATGCTCCTTCGTATTAGGTCTTGTTGATTTATTTATATTATTATTGTAACTATGTTGTACGGACTTATCCACTGTGGATAAGTATGTTATGTTAGAGATATCGGAATTTTTACGGGAAGACACAGATAAATGATTAGACGATAAAGTAGGTTGAATAATGGATAAAGAAAAACAACGATTATGTATTGAAGCATCAAGACTATACTATATGTTGGATTACAGTCAGCAAGATATCGCAACAAAGCTTGGAGTATCCCGTCCAACAGTATCGAGGTTGTTACAATATGCTAAGGAGCAGGGGTATGTTCAGATTAGTATAGTTGATCCGCTGGAGGATCTTGGGGCGCTTGGTGAACAGATTAAGCAGCGTTACAGACTAGATCAAGTGCTCGTGTGTTATAGTCCCTTGAATGAATACCGTGAAATACAGAAGCATATCACGCAAAGGGCTGCAGAATATTTAAATGAAACGGTACAGGATGGAGATATCATAGGTGTCACATGGGGCACAACGATGCATGCCGTCGCACAGCAACTTCAGCACAAGCCGGTTAAAGGTGTTGAGGTTGTTCAGCTAAAAGGTGGTGTAAGTCATTCGCATGTGAACACATACGCGGCTGAGATCGTAAATTTATTCGCGGATGCGTATCATACAACAGCAAGACATTTACCACTGCCCGTTATTTTTGACAATGTAGAAGTGAAAAGAATGGTGGAGAAAGACCGCCACATACAGCGTATTATTCAGCTTGGCAAGCAAGCTAATATCGCAGTTTTTACAGTGGGAACGGTGAAAGAGGATGCACTTTTGTTCCGCCTTGGATATCTAAGTGCTGAGGAACAGAAGTTACTGCAGCACTCGGGTGCAGGTGACATATGCTCAAGATTTTTTGATGCACAGGGAAATGTCTGCAGTGAGGTGATTAATAATCGCACGATAGGAATCGAGCTTGAAGATCTAAGGCAGAAGGATAAATCGATTCTGGTGGCAGGTGGAGAGCGAAAGATTGAAGCAATAAAGGCAGCTTTGATTGGGAAATTTGCTAACGTACTCGTAACGGATCAGTATACAGCTCAAGCCTTGTTAGATTAAGCAGGTTGAATATTCATTCGCTTAATGATGCGGCGATACATTTCTTATATATAGAAGAAAAGGTTTAAAGGCGTCTTCTCAGCAATCTACTGAAGGATTAATAATCTTCAGGTGTGATTACATGGGAGGGTGCTTTTTTTCGTTCTGTGTGAAGAAGTTTGGTTGTAGGTAGCTGGTTGTTTATGTTCTGTTGGAAAGGGTATAGGACTTATGAATAGGGTAGGTATTATCGTACCAAAATTATTCATGAATGATAAAGACTCCTAAAGCGAAGAATGATGAATGTTATTGCCGTAAAACACCTTGAACAAAATTTCAACAATGGTTTTACATATGTTCAAGGCTATGATATGATGGCTGTACAATGAATGATAGCGCTTTTAATTTCAGATAAAACAAGGAGTGTTTAATGAAATGAGTATAGCAGGAATGATAGACCACACGATTTTGAAGGCAGACGCACGTAAGAGTGAAGTTACGAAGTTGATTGAGGAAGCTAAGAAATATGAGTTCGCTTCCGTATGTATCAATCCAACATGGGTAGCTTATGCAGCAGAGCAGCTTGCAGGCACAAAAGTTAAGGTATGTACAGTGATCGGCTTCCCGTTAGGAGCAACTACTTCAACCGTTAAAGCTTTCGAAACAAAGGATGCAATTGCTAATGGAGCTACAGAAGTAGATATGGTTATCAATATTGGAGCTTTGAAAGACAATGATAATGATTTAGTGCTAAATGATATCAAGGCGGTTGTTGATGCAGCAGCAGGCAAGGCGATTGTCAAAGTTATTATTGAGACAAGCTTGCTGAGCGATGAAGAGAAGGTTCGTGCTTGTGAGCTCTCTGTTAAAGCGGGTGCTGATTTTGTGAAGACCTCCACAGGTTTCTCTACAGGCGGAGCAACAGCGGCTGATGTGGCACTTATGCGCAAAACAGTTGGTGAGAAGACTGGTGTGAAAGCTTCCGGAGGTGTACGGAGCTTGGAAGATATGAACAGTATGATTGAAGCAGGAGCTACTCGAATTGGTGCAAGCTCTGGTGTGAAGATCATGGAAGGCGAACAATCTACTTCATCTTATTAAATCCAATCCAAATCAAGGAGGATGAATGGAAGTGAAAGATAAGCTGATTCAAGAAGCGATTGAGGCACGAAAGTCAGCATACGTACCTTATTCTAAGTTTCAAGTCGGAGCAGCTTTACTAACGGATGGTCAACTGTACCGGGGATGTAATGTTGAGAATGCATCCTATGGTCTAACTAACTGTGCAGAACGCACAGCCATATTTAAAGCAGTATCCGAAGGACACCGAAAGATTGAGGCTATTGCTGTTGTGGCGGACACGGAGGGGCCAGTTTCTCCTTGCGGGGCTTGCCGCCAAGTCATGGCAGAGTTCTGTGATAGTGACACTAAGATTTATCTTACCAATCTACACGGTAACACCGAAGAGTGGACAATGGCACAGTTATTGCCAGGAGCTTTCCAAGCGGGAGATATGGACAAACCAACAACTGTTGAATAGTAACGGCCGTTTCTGACAAGCGTTTTGTGAAAATACTGGAGATTAGGATTAAGCAGCATGTGAATTTCAAAAATGCTCATCGATGGGGGACCATTACATGAAATATTTAATCGCGATCGTGGGTGTGCTCGTTGTATTCGGGTTAGCATTCATTATTAGTAATGACAAGCGTAATATCCGTTACCGTCCGCTTGCCACTATGATTGTACTTCAGTTGATTCTCGGTTTTCTGCTTCTAAATACGAGTATCGGTGAATATCTGGTTAAAGCGATAGCAAGTGTGTTTGAATCTTTACTTGAATACGCAGCAGAGGGTATAGATTTCGTATTCGGCGGGATTGCCAATGAAGGAGCGGGTCCTTTCTTCCTGGGCGTGCTGCTTCCTATTGTATTCATTTCGGCTTTGATCGGTATTTTGCAGTACATTAAGGTGCTGCCGATCATCGTAAGGTATATCGGTATCGTTTTGAGTAAGGTAAATGGCATGGGTAAGCTCGAGTCATATAACGCTGTGGCATCAGCGATATTGGGACAATCGGAAGTATTCATATCTGTGAAAAAGCAGATCGCACTGATTCCGAAGCATCGGATGTACACGTTATGTGCGTCTGCGATGTCTACAGTCTCCATGTCTATTGTCGGTGCATATATGACGATGATCGAACCAAGATACGTTGTAACTGCGCTTGTTCTTAACCTGTTTGGTGGATTTATCATTGCATCCATCGTGAACCCGTACCGAGTTTCGAAGGAAGAAGACATCCTTGAAGTACAGGAAGAGGAGAAACAGTCTTTCTTCGAAATGCTAGGAGAGTACATTATGGATGGGTTTAAAGTAGCCATTACGGTTGCTGCGATGCTGATTGGATTCGTAGCCCTGATCGCTATGATTAACGGGATTTTTGATGCGATATTCGGAATATCCTTCCAACAAATACTCGGATATATCTTTGCACCGTTTGCGTTCGTCATGGGGGTTCCTTGGAAAGAAGCTGTGGATGCTGGTAGTATTATGGCTACTAAGCTCGTATCCAATGAGTTTGTCGCCATGCTGGATCTGGCTAATTTCAAAGATATGTCTGAACGTACCATTGGGATCGTATCGGTATTCCTCGTATCCTTCGCTAACTTCTCCTCGATCGGTATCATTTCGGGTGCCGTAAAGGGCTTGAACGAGAAGCAAGGTAACGTGGTGGCACGTTTTGGACTTAAACTGCTCTACGGTGCAACTTTGGTAAGTGTGCTGTCTGCTACAATTGCAGGACTATTCTTGTAATCAGAAGTAAGCATCTGAGAAAAAGCTGAAATGGGGGACTTGGAGATGGAACAATTTAAACGGATTCACCTGATCGTACTGGATTCTGTAGGGATTGGAGAAGCACCGGATGCGGCTGCTTTTGATGATGTAGGTTCCGATACACTCGGTCATATCGCTCGCGAATGCGGCGGTTTGAACATGCCACATATGTCTTCGCTTGGATTGTCAAATATCCGTGAAATTCAGGGTGTACCAGTGGCTGAGAAACCGCGTGCCTATTTTACCAAAATGCAGGAAGCGTCTAATGGTAAAGACACTATGACCGGACACTGGGAGATCATGGGCCTTTACATCGACACGCCGTTTCGTGTGTTTCCAGAGGGCTTCCCTGACGAGCTTATTACTCGCATTGAAGAAAAGACAGGACGGAAAGTGATTGGTAACAAACCAGCTAGTGGAACAGAGATCATTGAGGAACTCGGTGAAGAGCATGTGAAGACCGGAGCACTTATTGTTTACACTTCCGCGGACTCCGTTCTTCAGATTGCAGCGCATGAAGATGTTGTTCCTTTGAAGGAATTGTATGAGATTTGTGAATTTTGCCGTAAAATCACTCTTGAGGATCCTTACATGCTTGGGCGTATTATCGCCCGTCCATTCGTAGGAGAAGTAGGACAGTTTAAGCGTACAGCCAATCGTCATGACTATGCTCTGAAGCCGTTTGGGCGTACAACGATGAATGAGCTTAAAGACGCTGGATTTGACGTCATCGCTCTCGGTAAAATATCGGATATATATGATGGAGAGGGGATTACCGAAGGAATTCGAACGGTGTCTAACATGGACGGTATGGACAAATTGGTGGAAACGATGGATAAAGCGTTCAAAGGTCTTAGCTTCTTAAACCTTGTCGATTTCGATGCTGTCTACGGACATCGTCGTGATCCGAAGGGATACGGCCAAGCTCTAGAAGATTATGACGCACGACTCCCAGAGGTATTTGCCAAAATGACCGAGGATGATCTACTCATCATCACTGCCGATCATGGTAACGACCCTACTTATAAAGGGACAGACCATACTCGTGAGTATGTTCCACTACTTGTATATTCACCGCGTTTTGCTGAAGGTAAGGAACTGCCTCTTCGGAAGACGTTTGCGGATATTGGCGCTACCGTAGCCGAGAACTTTGGTGTGACGAAACCTGAGCATGGTACGAGCTTTTTAAGTGATCTGAAATAATATCATAAGGTGGAGGAATTAAATCATGAGCACACATATTGGAGCGAAACCAGGGGACATTGCGGAGTCGATACTATTACCGGGAGACCCACTTCGGGCAAAATTTATAGCAGATACTTACCTTGAAGATGTGATCTGTTATAACGAAGTCCGAGGTATGTACGGTTACACGGGAACCTATAAAGGAAAACGTGTATCCGTTCAAGGTAGCGGTATGGGGGTTCCTTCGATCGGTATTTATGTAAACGAGTTGATCTCCGAGTATGGTGTCAAAAACTTGTTCCGTGTAGGGACATGTGGCGCCATGCAGGAACATGTGCACGTGCGTGATGTAATCTTGGCACAAGCTGCTTGTACAGACTCAGGAATGAACCGTCACCATTTCCAAGGGTATGATTTCTCTCCAATTGCAAGCTTTCCATTGCTTAAAGAGGCATATGATCGAGGCGTGGAGAAAGGCTTGAATCTGCATGTAGGGAATGTATTTACTTCGGACGTATTCTATCGTGAAGACAAGTCAGCGGTTCAGAAGCTGATGGATCACGGTGTTCTAGGTGTCGAGATGGAAACAACGGCCCTATATACCATTGCAGCTAGAAAAGGTGTAAGAGCATTGACGATTTTGACGGTAAGTGACCATCTATTGACTGGGGAAGAAACGACATCTGAAGAACGTCAGACAACTTTTAATGACATGATGGAAGTCGCTTTGGAGACTGCGATTTCAATATAAAGCAGTATTAAATGTAGGAACTAGGAATTTTTATACGTTATAAAACAATCAACAAACAGTGAGGAGCATGTGCGATGAGAATGGTTGATTTGATTGCGAAGAAGCGTGACGGGAAGGAACTGACCACAGAAGAAATTAATTTCTTTATTGAAGGATACACCAATGGTGACATTCCCGATTATCAAGTCAGCGCAATGAATATGGCGATCTTTTTCAAAGACATGACAGACCGCGAACGGGCAGATTTAACCATGGCCATGGTAAACTCCGGGGAAACGATAGACTTGTCTGCGATTGAAGGGGTAAAGGTGGATAAGCACTCCACAGGCGGTGTGGGTGATACAACGACACTTGTTCTCGCCCCACTTGTAGCAGCGCTGGATATTCCGGTAGCGAAAATGTCTGGGCGTGGTTTGGGACACACTGGTGGAACGATTGATAAGCTGGAGTCCATTGAAGGATTCCATGTGGAGATTAGCAAAGATGAATTTGTGAATCTTGTTAATAAACATAAAATTGCGGTGATTGGACAGACCGGCAACCTGACGCCTGCTGATAAGAAGCTATATGCTCTGCGCGACGTAACAGCTACCGTAGATTCAATCCCACTGATTGCCAGCTCTATCATGAGTAAGAAGATTGCTGCGGGCTCGGATGCGATTGTTCTTGATGTGAAGACAGGTGCAGGCGCTTTTATGAAAACCGTGGAAGATGCGAAGGAACTTGCTCATGCCATGGTTAGTATCGGGAATAATGTGGGTCGTAAGACCATGGCTGTTATTTCTGATATGAGCCAGCCCCTTGGAGAAGCGATTGGTAATTCCCTTGAGGTCAAGGAAGCCATTGATACACTTCGTGGTGAAGGACCGAAGGATCTAGAAGAGCTTTGTCTTGCACTCGGCAGACAGATGGTGTTCCTTGCTAATCAAGCACAATCACTAGAGGAAGCGGAAGAGAAGCTTAGAGAAGTGATGCGAAATGGTAAGGCACTTGAGAAGTTCAAAGAGTTTATCGCGAACCAAGGCGGTGACGCTTCCGTTGTAGATCATCCTGAGAAGTTACCTCAGGCTAAGTACAAGATCGAACTGCCAGCTCTTGAAGACGGTATGGTGGCAGAGCTTGTTGCCGATGAAATCGGAACCGCTGCGATGTTGCTTGGAGCAGGGCGAGCTACGAAGGAGTCTGAAATTGATCTAGCTGTTGGCTTAATGCTGAATAAGAAGATCGGTGACAAGGTGAAGAAGGGTGAGTCCCTTGTAACGATCCATGCTAATCGTGAGAACGTGGATGATGTAAAAGAAAAATTGTATGCAAGCATCCGTATTTCAGATCATGCGGAAGCGCCTGTACTGGTACATGATATTGTAACTGAATAGTCAGATCGAATTTAGGCGGTCCTCCAGAGTCATTGTGGAGGGCCGTTTTTTTATCTTTTTGAACTGTGATGTTGCAATTTTCGTTCATACCGCTCCCATGATGCTCATATATTGATATGGGGAAACGTAAGCAAGGCATGAATACAGCATGGGGAGAGAAGGAGTCGCGAAAGAGCCATCCTTGATTAAGGGAGGCGGCGGCTATGACAATCGATCAGCTGATTGCTTTGCTGGGACTTATTGTTATGATCATTGGACTTGCGGTGAATAAAAGTAAATCATAGCGCAGGTTCGAGAGGGCGAAAGATGCCCTCTTTTTTTGTCTATTTTTATATAATTTAGGATTGTATTACTTGATAGATTGCTAGATTTCATAGAAAGACATATACTGTGATTGCAATGTTCTCCATATTTCATCAATTATTGGGAGGAAATCATGTTATATGTATCCGCATTTGTCGTTTCGGTCGTACTTGTGCTCCTATTGATTCCGCCATTTCGAAAGCTTGCAATCAAGATCGACTTCGTAGATAAACCAAGACCTGACAGTGAAAGGAAAATTCACCGCGAACCGATTCCTCTTACCGCAGGCATAGCGATTTTTCTCGGATTTTTTATCACGTATTTCCTGTTTGTCGGAAACATAACGAAAGAGTCGGTGGGGATATTCCTAGGAAGCCTCCTTATATTAGGGATTGGGCTTATCGATGATTGGTACAAGACCCATGGTAAAGAGCTGGCTTCGTTACCTAAGCTAATCGTTCAAGTGTGTGCTGCTATCATCGTCTACAGTTCCGGCATTGCATTTGAAGGTTTTAATAATCCATTTAACGGTCAGTACATTAACTTGCCAGAATGGATGCAGCTGGTGTTAACGATTCTTTGGATCTTCGGCGTTACAACCGTCATAAATTTCTCGGACGGTATCGACGGTCTGGCTGGTGGTCTTTCAGCCATTTCAGGTGGAACTCTGTTCGTGGTTGCTTTGACGCTCGGAAGAGGGGATTCTGCATTCCTCGCAGTCATTCTGGTAGGGGCAGCTCTTGCGTATTTACGTTATAATAAACCGCCAGCTCGTGTGTTTATGGGCGATGCAGGAGCCACATTCCTCGGGTTCATCCTTGGGATCATCGCTTTGGATGGAGCCTTTAAAGGTGCTACCATTGCATCACTTGTTGTTCCAATCTTTGCACTGGGTGTGCCGATATTCGATAATATTATTGTCGTTATCCGCAGACTTCGTGAATCGAAGCCGATCTATCAGGCTGACGCATCACAGGCGCATTACCGACTGCTTGCGACAGGGCTTAATCAGAAGCAGACACTTATTTTTCTATGCTTGCTTAATCTATGCTTTGGTCTGACGGCTATTATTCTTGCATTGAATGAAGCTGGGGTTTAGATGACCTTATAGTTCATTCGATTGTATGAAAACGAATAGGGTGCTCTACAAGGTCGATTCGGCCGTAGGGTACCTTTTTTATTTTTCCACCTCAAATTCTAAAGTGATTAAACTTTTATTCTTACCCGCGGTTATATAACATATAGGATAAAGGAGGCTTGCAAGATGAACGACATGTCAGGCAAGAACGTCATTGTAACCGGTGCAAATGCTGGAATGGGGCTCGCTTCTGCAACAGAGCTGGCTCGCCTTGGTGCCCATGTCATTATGGTATGTCGTAACCAGGCAAGGGGAGAAGCAGCTCTGAAGCAAGCAAGAAAAGATAGTGGAAGCACAAGGATAGACTTAATGAACTGTGATCTCGGATCCCTGGCCAGCATAAGAAGTTTTAGCGCAGCCTTTAAGGAGAAGTATGATCGGCTGGACGTGCTACTTAACAATGCAGGTGTGGTTACTGTCAAAAGAGAGACGACTGTTGATGGATTTGAAGCGATGCTGGGCGTGAATCATCTCGGACATTTTTTGCTGACTCATGAATTACTAGAGCTTCTGCTTCGCTCTGATCAAGGCAGGATTGTAAATTTATCATCCGGAGCACATAAAGTAGGGTGTATTCATTTTGACGATCCAGGACTGACAAAAGGCTTCAATGTGGTGAAAGGATATGCACAATCCAAACTCGCTAATATATTGTTCACGAAGGAACTTGCGCGTCGACTTAACAATAGTACGGTTACTGTAAATTCGGTTCATCCGGGAGCGGTAAGTACAAGCCTTGGTGTAGACCGGAAGAGTGGTTTCGGTAAGTCTGTTCATAAGCTGTTAAACCCATTCTTCCAGACACCGCTGGAAGGGGCTCAGACCGCCATCTATTTGGCTACAAGTAAAGAGGTTGAGATGGTAACAGGAGAATACTTCATCAAGTGTAAGCCAGCGAAGGTGTCGAAGCGGGCAGCTGATCCTCAGCTCGCAGAACGATTGTGGACGTGGAGTGAAGAACAGGTCGGTTTATGAAAGATCTGTATCTGATTAATATAAATACCGCAGTGATAGGTTATCACTGCGGTATTTTTGATTTCCATATGCGCGGTCCTATCGGGTCATCTTAGACTAAAATTCTTTATGCTCTTGTTGCATATAGCTTCCTAGCTAACCGAGCACCACCATCTGCGGGAGAGTGATTATGTCTTCCTTGTATGAACGACAATTTCGGATATCGATTCAACAGGATATCACGGAAGCCATTGCGGAACACCGTCGAATGCCTGAATATAGATCCGGTACAGACGACATCGGTCTGTTCAAGCTCTTTATGTTTCCCAATTAAGGTTGTTGTCGTCTCCGCGAGTTCCCTCGCCTGATCCTGTAGTATGCTTTGGGCCAATAAATCGCCACCCTCTGCAGCTTCCACACAGTAACGTGCAAATGCAGCAATATCATTTCGACCAATAGAGGACTTGTAGACATACCCCTTGAGTTCTGAGATATGACTGAAATCATAAGCATCTGTAATGGCCTTTGTCATCGAGGTTGGCGGGAGCATTCCCTCAAGGCTCTTAATCACTGTCTTTAGACTCAGGAGACCGATCTGGTAACCACTGCCCTCGTCCCCCAGAATATGCCCCCAGCCACCTACACGATAAATTTCACCATTACTCGTGATGCCATAGGTGTTGGATCCGGTTCCTGAAATAACAAGAATGCCGTATTCGCGCTCCAAGGAAGCCATCAAAGATATTTCGGCCTCTGTTCGGATGGATATGGGGAAAGAAAGGCCTCGCTCTTCTTGATAATCACGTATGGAAGAGATGACGTTCTCCTTCTCTTGAATCGTGCTGATCCCGGACATGCCGAGACAAATGCCTTGAATCGCATATGTAGATATAGATGAGGATAGTGGTGCTAAAAGTTGGTCTAATACGTTCATGAGTTCTTGCATTGCACCTTCAAAAGTGACGACATACGGATTGGTTGAGCTTCCGGTATAGCGGGAGATTACCTTTCCTTGGATGTCTATGGCGGCAGCCTCTGTTTTTGTACCGCCTCCGTCAACGCCTATATAAATTTTCACTTGAACATCACTTCGCTTTCCATTGTTAGTATAGGAGATAAATATATTCATGTAAAATAAAATTTTAATAACATAATAATCAATTGAAATATTATTTCACACATTCTATAATGGACACAATCTAATATTTTGAAAGCGATATCATAAAAGAAGGGAAGGGATCGCCATGATACCGTTCAACCATGTCAAGAATGAGCCACGCATCATTATAGGTTTGATGTCTGGAACATCACTGGATGGCATTGATGCAGCAATCGTTCGGATTACTGGGAGCGGATTGCAGTCACAGGTGGAACTTCTCTATTACTACAATACACCTTATGATGCCTCGATTAGAGAACAATTGAAAGCTTTATGTAGTATTGAGCATTCCAGTAGTGCCAGTGTATGCAGTATGAATGCTTACTTAGGTAGGAAGTTCGCAGATGCAGCAATAAGGGCGGCTCAAGAGGCCAGGTTTTCAATGGATGAGGTTCATTTTATTAGTTCGCATGGACAGACCCTCTGGCACATCCCAGAAGGTGAGGCTGGTGATCCATTCTCAGTTCCTTCCACACTTCAGATTGGTGATTTGTCGGTCATTGCGAAGCATACAGGCAAAATGGTCGTGGGAGATTTCAGACCAGCAGATATGGCTGTTGGTGGGCAGGGGGCACCTCTTGTTCCTTATGGTGACTTTATATTATTTCGGCACGAAACCAAAGGCAGAATTCTTCAGAATATCGGGGGAATCGGCAATTGCTCGGCGATACCAAGCGGAGCTACTCCTTCTGAAGTATTCGCATTTGATACAGGTCCAGGCAATATGATCATGGATGAAGTGGTACATGTCTTATCCGAAGGCAAATTAACCTATGATCATGGGGGACGATGGGCAGCAGAGGGAACGGTAGATGGAGAATTGATTACAGAACTGATGTCACACCACTATTTTCAGATGGCCCCTCCAAAATCCACAGGAAGAGAACTGTTTGGTAAGGATTACGCAGTCTCTTTCTTGGAGATGGCGAGAGATAAAGGGCTTGCAGATGCAGATATCGTCGCTACGGCAACGGGGTTTACCGCTCGTTCGATTGCAGACAGCTACAGGAGATATGTATTCCCAGTTAGCGACATTCAGGAAGTCATAGTTTCGGGTGGAGGGGCTCATAATGCAGAGCTGCTTCGCATGCTTGCAGATATGTTGCCGCAGAAGCAAGTCATGACCTCGGCGCAGCTTGGATTTCATGATGATGCGAAGGAAGCCGTAATTTTTGCTCTACTTGGTAACGACTTTATGAATGGTATTCCGAATAATTTACCGGCAGCAACCGGTGCAAGCCGTCCGACAGTGATGGGCAAGCTGGCTTTGCCGTAAAGGGATAACTGAGCGCGGAAGAATCATCTACGAGAGGATGAAGAGTGTTGCTTAAACAGGCTATACGAGAACAGCTGACTGCGGTGGTGGGAGAGAAATGGTTTAAGGATGACAAAGAAAGTCTTGTCGCATACAGCTATGATGCTACGCCGTTATATCAATCCATGCCGGATGGGATTGTCTTTCCAGCGAGTACGCTCGAAGTATCCGATGTTGTGAAAATCTGTGCGGAGAACCGTATTCCGATAATAGGAAGAGGAGCAGGTAGCAATCTGTGTGGAGGAACGGTACCGCTTCAAGGCGGGCTTATCATCGTAATGACCCGAATGAATAAGCTGATTGAGATCGATACGGACAATCTTACAGCGACCTTCCAGACCGGACTAAATACGAAGCAATTCCACCAGATGGTGGAGCGCAGCGGACTGTTCTATCCACCAGATCCAAGCAGCATGATTATCTGTACGATGGGTGGCAATATTGCCCTTGGAGCAGGTGGTTTACGAGGGCTCAAATATGGGACCACCAAGGACTATGTGTTAGGACTTGAAGCTGTTCTGCCGGATGGAAGTATTATGCGCACGGGAGGCAAGCTTGTTAAAGATGCCGCAGGCTATGACTTAACCCGCTTGCTAGTAGGTTCCGGGGGGACGCTGGCCATCCTGACAGAAGCGACGGTCAAGCTTATTCCGAGACCGACTTATCGGCGGGCCATGGTTGCAATGTACGATGATATCTATGCAGCCGCACGCACCGTTTCCAACATAATCGCGAATCATATCTTTCCATGTACTTTGGAATTTATGGATCAACCGACACTTCAAGTCGTGGAGGACTTTGCGAAGATTGGTCTTCCGGTGCATGCCAAGGCCATGCTTGCGATCGAGCAGGATGGCAATGAAGAGGACGTAGAGCGTGATCTGAAGCGGATGGAAGAGATATGTCTAGAATCAGGGGCTACACAGATGAAGATCGCGGCTTCAGAGGAAGAAGGAGCGAAGGTGATGGAGGCTCGCCGTAGTGCACTTGCTGCATTATCTCGTCTCCGTCCGACAACGATTCTTGAAGATGCGACGGTTCCTCGGTCTAAGATTGCGGATATGGTAATTGAAGTTCAGCGTATAGCTAAGAAATATAACGTACAGATCTGCACATTTGGTCATGCAGGGGATGGAAATCTTCACCCTACAGCAATGACAGATGCGAGAGATGCCGAGGAAATTCATCGGGTGGAGCAAGCCCTTGCTGAAATATTTGAAGCGGCTATTGCGTTAGGCGGTACGATCACGGGAGAACACGGCGTAGGGATTGTTAAAGCCCCTTACTTAGAGTGGAAGGTGGGTGCTGCCGGCCTTAACATGATGAAACAGATAAAGGATGCGATTGACCCACAAGGTATTATGAACCCCGGTAAAATGTTTGCTGAGACACGGAAACGGATTGTGATGCATGAGCGGCTAGATTAACTGAAGTATGAAAGGGATGAGGGGAATGGAGAAATCACGCGGAGCGCTTGCGCAGCGTATGAAGCTGACGCTCGATGAAGAGCAGCTAACCAACTGCATGCGTTGTGGCTTTTGTCAGATGGCTTGCCCTACCTTTCTGGAGACAGGACTTGAAGCGGCATCCCCAAGGGGGCGAATTGCGCTGATGAAAGCGGTCGTGGACGGCGTTATGGAACCTGACGAGGCTTTCCAGAGCCAGATAGATCTGTGTCTTGGCTGTCGAGCCTGTGAGCCTGCATGTCCATCTGATGTGAAATATGGGCAGCTTATCGAACAGACAAGGGAAGCGATTGCGAAAGAGAAGGAATTTTCCCTACCCGTGAAGCTTGTCCGAAGGACATTCCTTCAAGGAATTTTTCCGCATAAGGGTCGCCTTCGATTTATGGGGAAGACGCTCAAATTGTATCAGACTTCAGGCTTACAGAGATTTGCTCGTTCATCCGGTGTGCTGAAGATGTTCCCGGAGCATCTTCAGCAGTTGGAGAGCGTGCTTCCTACGGTAACGGGAGACGGGCTTATGGATTTGTGGAAAAAGGCGGGCTTCCCTGTACGTACGGAGAAAACCACATCCGGAACCGACATGCTGATCATTCCGGCGGTAGGCGAAAAAGTATCGAGGGTAGGCATGTTCCGGGGCTGCATTATGGATGTAATGTTTGCGAAGACGAATGTGAATACAGTTCGCCTGCTGCGTCAGGCTGGCTTCGAAGTGGTAATTCCTGACGCTCAGGTATGCTGTGGAGCGCTGCATGCTCATGCCGGTGAGATGGATGATGCACGAAATTTAGCCAGTCAGAATCTAGCAGCCTTTCAAGAAGCGGGTGTGGACTATATCGCCAGCAATGCCGGAGGTTGTGGAGCACTCCTCAAAGAGTACGATCACCTAATGAAGGACGATGAAGACCCTCAGCTGCGCATACAGGCGAATACGTTTGCTGGGCAGGTGAAAGATATTTCCGAGCTGCTAAGAGATATCGGTCGTCCACTTGTACCGCTTGAAGATCATACGCATCAGAAGACATCAGTAAAGGTGACCTATCAAGATTCCTGCCACCTTCGGAATGTGATGCATGTCCAGGGACAGCCTCGGGATTTAATTCAACAGCTAGATGGCGTAAGTCTCTGCGAGCTTCAGGGAGCAGAGGTCTGCTGCGGCTCAGCAGGGATTTACAATATGACGCAGCCTGAGATGTCGATGGATTTATTGGACCATAAGATGGAGCATGTGAAAGACACCAAGGCCGAAGTGGTAATCACCTCGAATCCAGGGTGCTTGCTGCAGATGAAGTGGGGGGTTGAGCGTGCTGGTGCTCAGGATCGTGTTGAAGCTGTTCATTTAGTAGACTTTCTGTCAGAACGAGTTCACCTTTACGATCAAAATAATGATGCTTGAATGCTAATATTATTCTATGTAAAACGACCTGAAACAAGTGAAAAAGAGATACGGAAATGGGATTATGACATGTATTGATGGGGTTTCTCCATGTTTTTTAGGCTGGAGTACAGGTATAGTTAGATCAAGTTGAAGCCCAGAATTCTAGGAGGAATCATTCATGTCTAAAATAACGTTTATTGGTGCAGGCAGTACTGTATTTGTTAAAAATGTGCTTGGAGATGTCATGTCAACACCTGCGTTGCAAGGATTCGAACTTGCTTTATTCGATATTGATCCGGAGCGTCTGCAAGATTCCGAGCGGTTGCTTAACAGCATTAAGAGCACGCTTGGCAGCACTTGCGTTATCAAAGCATATTCAGACCGGAAGGAAGCTTTACGAGGTGCCAAATATGTAATTAATGCAATTCAGGTTGGCGCATACGATCCATGTACGATTACAGATTTTGAAATTCCTAAGAAATATGGCTTGCGTCAGACGATTGCAGATACGGTTGGGATTGGCGGCATTTTCCGTAACCTTCGTACGATTCCAGTGATGCTTGATTTTGCCCGGGATATGCAGGAAGTGTGCCCGGATGCTTGGTTCCTGAACTATACGAATCCGATGGCGGTTCTAACGAATGTCATGAATACAGCGGGTGGTGTGAAGACGGTTGGTCTGTGTCACAGTGTTCAGCACTGCGTATCAGAACTGTTCAGAGCGCTAGATATGGATCAGCGTGGTGTGGAGTCCAAAATCGCGGGTATTAACCATATGGCATGGCTTCTGGAAGTGAAAAAAGACGGAATTGATCTCTATCCAGAAATCAAACGCCGTGCTGCCGAGAAGCAGAAGGAGAAGCATCATGATATGGTTCGCTTCGAGCTCATGCTTCGCTTCGGTTATTATGTGACAGAATCATCTGAGCACAATGCGGAGTACCATCCTTACTTTATTAAGCGCAACTATCCGGAATTGATCGAGCAGCTTAATATTCCTCTTGATGAATATCCACGTCGTTGTGTGAATCAGATTAACGGCTGGAAGGAAATGCGTGGGAAACTGTTCGAAAGTCAGAGTATCGAGCATACCCGTTCCCACGAGTATGCTTCCTACATCATGGAAGCTATGGAGACGAATGTTCCTTTCAAAATCGGCGGCAATGTCATGAACACAGGCCTAATTACGAATCTGCCGAAGGAAGCATGCGTTGAAGTACCATGTTTAGTTGATTCATCAGGCGTTACACCAACATATGTAGGTGATCTGCCACCGCAGTTGGCAGCATTAAACCGTACAAATATCAATACTCAGTTGCTCACAATAGAAGCGGCCCTTACCGGCAAAAAAGAGCATATCTATCATGCTGCGATGTTAGATCCGCATACAGCAGCTGAATTATCGCTAGACGATATTACAGCTCTGTGTGATGACCTCATTGAAGCGCACGGAAACTGGCTACCTAAGTTTAAGTAATGTCCTAATTGTACTGAATCTACAAGTAGAGATGGCTCTTCCTACCGCTATATGCAGGTACAGGGAGGGCCTTTTTGTGATTAATACACGTAAGAAACATACCCTATCAAAAAATTATCATGTTCAATGTAAGAGCATCTGAGATGAAAGTGCTGCAACTAATAACATCAATTAACGTCAGAAATAATGAGGTGATTATGATGAGGAAGCGTTCATTATTTCTGTTCATATGCTGCGTATTTCTATTTGTGAGTGCATATGTTATCAAACCTTCGGAGGCACTTGCTTGTTCATGTGCTGAACCGCCAAGTGTCGAGGAAAATTTGCAGCGTAAAACAGCTGTGTTCACAGGGAAAGTGATAAGGATTGAACAGCCTAAACCAGAAGAAGACGGAAGCATATCTTCGGCTGTACCTGTCAAAATCACCTTAGAGGTAGCTAAAGTGTGGAAAGGCGAGCTTGGAAAGGAAACGGATGTATATACGGCAAAAGATGGGGCTAGTTGTGGTTATGGAGATTTTGCGCTGGATCAGGAGTTCATTGTATTTGCCTACGGAAAGCCTGATCGGCTTGAGACGGGGGTGTGCGAGGGCAATAAACCTGTATCCAAGGCCGAGAAGGAGATTACGGCACTTGGAGAAGGATACGCGCCTTCCAGTCATATCAAGCCTACGAATCATTCTGATACTGGAAGCACCAATGAAAGCCTGCCAATCCGTTTTATTGTGATCGCACTGATCATTACAGTTGTGATGTGTATTACTGTACTCTTGTATGTTCGGATTAAGAGAAGGGGCAAGCGTCAATAATGTGTTTATAGACTCGGAGGAAGTGAGGGATAGAAATGAAGGTTGATCTAAGGTTGCTATTTCTATTGCGAACACAATCGGCTGCCGGGTCGAAGACCTTTATGAATTGATCCCTGCGGAAGAAATGTAAAATTTTAATTGTTACTATTGGCAGAACACAAGGAAGAATGCTATAATGCTCTTAATTAGTGAAGGGGAGTAGCTCTACAATAAAGTCGTCATTACGTGACATTCGTGTCTCCGGCTTTGTTGGCAACGAAAGTTGTTTGCGAGACCTTTGCCGTTAAACGGTAAAGGTACCTATTCCTGCTTTGCGCCTACGGATAATACCTTTACCACCGACTTTGGGGGGTAAGGGTATTTTTTGTTCCCTTGAACCGAAGTGTTCGGATCATATCATAGAAGGGAAGAATGCTATTGGATACGGGATTGTTGCTAGAGTACTTGTGGGTTCTATTGGTGTTAATCGGTTTGGAGGGAATCCTCGCTGCGGATAATGCACTTGTCATGTCGATCATGGTCAAGCATCTTCCGGAGAAAGAGAGAAAGAAGGCATTGTTTTATGGGTTGGCTGGGGCATTTGTATTTCGTTTTGCCTCGCTTTTCATTATTTCGTATTTGGCCGATGTTTGGTACGTTCAGGCTTTAGGAGCCGTATACTTGTTATACATTAGTATCAATCACATCATAAAACAATTGTTTGTGAAGAAGCAGGCCCATATGAAAGAAGCCGTGAAAAAAGACGAGAAATTCTGGGTCACTGTACTTAAAGTAGAACTTGCAGATATCGCTTTTGCAGTGGATGCGATCTTGGCAGCCGTTGCGCTTGCATTAACATTGCCAGCAACAAGTTTACCGCAAATTGGTGGAATGGATGGAGGACAGTTCCTCGTTATTTTTGCCGGCGGTATTATTGGTCTCATTATTATGCGTTTCGCGGCAACGTATTTCGTCAAATTGCTGGAACGGAAGCCAGGTCTTGAAACAGCAGCATTCCTGATTGTTGGATGGGTTGGTGTTAAGCTTGCTATATACACACTCGCTCACCCTGAGATCGGTGTTCTTGAGAAGACTTTTCCGAAAAGCACAGGGTGGAAACTTACCTTCTGGGGTGTACTAATATTGATTGCGGTTCTCGGCTTTTTCCTCTCGAAGGATAAGAGTGACATGACGAAATCAGAACAGAAGCAGCTAGAGTCCTGATTAGACTTGAGGATGCAAGGTAATATTTTTTATAAGTGCATGCATGTTGTGGATACTCCCATACAGGAGTAGAATGTTAATGACAGGCAGTACTTTGTTATTAATGAATCAGCCTTATTGGCCGATTGTTTCGGGATAGGCAAGTGCCTGTACTCGAGATAACTGGCCTGTAAGGCTTTTTTTGAACTTTTGTGCGAGAAAAAAAGAATAGGGAGTGCAGAAATGATTATCATCAAGACGAAAGAACAGATTGACGCAATGAATGAGGCTGGGAAGTTACTTGCAGAATGTCACCGGCGTATTGCTGGAATGATTAAGCCCGGCGTGACCACGACGGAGATCGATCAGTTTGTCGAGAAATTTCTTGCAGAGCGTGGAGCTCATCCGGAACAAAAGGGTTATAATGGCTACCCTTATGCGACTTGCGCATCGGTAAATGATGTGATCTGTCACGGATTTCCTAGCGATGTTCCACTAAAGGACGGGGACATTGTAACGATTGATATGGTTGTGAAATTAAATGGATGGCTAGCGGATTCCGCATGGTCTTATGCGGTTGGCAACATCTCTGAGGAAGCACAGCATCTGTTAGACGTAACGAAAAAAGCACTGTATCTTGGTATTGAGCAAGCGGTGATCGGGAATCGTATCGGGGATATTTCGAATGCCATACAGACCTTTGCTGAATCGGAGAACTTGTCTGTCGTACGTGATTTTATTGGCCATGGTATTGGAGAGGATATGCACGAAGAGCCGCAAGTTCCTCATTATGGACCTCCGCATCGTGGGACTCGCTTGAAAGAGGGCATGGTTATTACGATTGAGCCGATGCTGAATCTAGGTTCATACGGCACGAAAATCGATGCAGATGGTTGGACTGCAAGGACGATTGATGGTAAATTGTCAGCACAATATGAGCACACGCTTGCGATTACGAAGGATGGCCCGCTCGTTCTGACAGAGCAGAATGTGTAAATACTTTTCTGGTTTTTAGTATAGTACTTGTAGTTTCCAGACGTTATAATAGAATCAATTTTACGTATGAAGGGATAATGGACATGACGATAAAAAAAGCATTGACGATAGCTGGTTCGGATACGAGTGGTGGTGCTGGTATTCAAGCGGACCTGAAAACTTTTCAGGAGTTTGATGTATATGGTATGACAGCACTCACGACCATTGTGTGCATGGAGCCGAAGACATGGAACCACCAGGTATTCCCGGTAGCACTTGATGTTGTGGAAACGCAGCTTAAGACCGTAATTGAAGGAATCGGTATAGATGCCATGAAGACCGGTATGCTTGGTTCCGTTGATATTATAGAGCTTGTGTCACAGTATATGGATCGCTTTAACCTGAAGCGGGTTGTTATTGATCCTGTTATGGTATGTAAGGGAACCGATGAAGTACTTCAGCCTGAGAATACGGAAGCGATGATTGAATTCCTTCTACCACGGGCAGACTTGGTGACACCGAATTTATTCGAAGCTTCTCAGCTTGCGAAGTCTGGTCCAATCAAGAGCCTGGAACAGATGCAAGAAGCTGCTGCTGTTATTCACAGCTTGGGCGCGAAGAACGTTCTGATTAAGGACAGAGGTAAAATCAAAGAAGGCAAGGCGATGGATCTGCTGTATGATGGTACTAACTTCGAGTGGTTTGAAGCGGATGCCGTCGTTACTCAGTATACGCACGGTGCAGGTTGTACTTCATCTGCAGCAGTGACAGCTGGTCTCGCAAAAGGACTTACGGTGCGTGAATCTGTACAGCAAGCGAAGTCCTTCATTACCCAAGCGATTGCTAATGGATTCAAATTAAACGAGTTTGTTGGACCGACACGTCACTCAGCTCACCGCAGTAAGTAATGAATTTAAGCGAAGTAGCCTATGGCAGAATGATGTCTACATGAACAATAGACAGAGCTTTCTCGTAAGTGGATTTTCTACTACGGGAAAGCTTTTTTTGTATTCACCATGGATGTACAAGCCTTTATTCATGCGTGATTGAGATGTTAGGCGCCTTGATTCATCATAATGTGATATAATTCAAAAAAAGGGTCTTCTGGGGACTTGAGAAAATGTTTAGGGGTTGGGATATGTTTCAGGATGTGTTGGATTTTTTAATGAAGTTTGGTCCATGGGGATTGTTTATTCATTCATTTTTGGATGCTGTGATTTTTCCAATTCCTGCATTCTTTCTTCAAGTTTCTTTAAGTTTACTTAATCCGTCAACGGCTCTTTGGTTGGCTACCGCTGGATTTATTGGCTGTTTGCTAGGTACCCCTGTCGGTTACATGATCGGTAAATTGCTTGGTAAGTCGGTACTATATAAAATATTGAAAAAAGAATGGATCGATGCTGCTACCGAGAGATTTCAGAAGAACGGTGAGGCTGCTATTCTGGTGGGGTCTTTTACACCTATTCCATTTAAAGTCTTTACGATCTTGTCCGGTTGCTTGAATTTTCCACTATGGCGCCTGATTGCGTATGCTGCCATTGGGAGAGCCACTAAGTTCTATGTTGTTGGGATTCTGTTCTACTTGTACGGAAGATCAGCAGAGGGTATGGTCAAGAACGTGTCGCTTTATATTTTCATTATTGCAGTACCGTTACTGTTGATAGGTGTGTATTGGAACCGGAGACGTAAACGCAAACGCAATGAGGCGATCCAGGCTGAAACGGATCAACCTGCTTCGGAGGTAACGATTTCTGATCAGCAAACCCCTTCAGCGTAAATATTACTAAAGAGATACCTTCAACATGTATTGTTTATATAGCACGAAGAAGCAGCCAATTTGGCTGCTTTTTTTAGTTACCGTCATAAACAAAAACAGGAGATTACCTAATTAGGCATATCTCCCGTTCTATTCGTATGGTGAAGCTGTGGATGCAGCGTTATTAACCTGTTTTTCCAAATCTGAATATTTTCCCTCTTTCTTTTGGGACTGTTACAGGATGGAAGGTTGGAGAGCAAAGCGAAGGATTAACCATATCGGATAAGTAGTGATGTAGAGGTCCACGGTATACTTCATTTAATTGTGTTGAATTCGTAAAGTCCTCTGGAGTGACCAAGTGAGGAGGTTTATTCACCGGATGTAGTCCGGCTCTTTCGAAGACCGTTGCTACGAAGTGAGAACAGAAGTAGGCATCTGCACGATCAATATGAAGTCTGAATAAGATACCAAGCAGTCCAAGCAAGTTGTACTTGTAGCGATCCTGATTGCACATCATTTCCTTAACTAAGTTGTACATGCGCTGGTAATCATCTGCGCTGACAGTGCAGCGGTAGATCGCACAATCGGAGGTGTAAAAAAAAGGGGCTCTTAAATTCTCGCGTACTAAACCACCATTGAACGGGTTGTTCGCTTGTTTACGACCGAAGCTGTAAACTTCATGCAGATCGGAATCAAACGCGATAGATGCATGATTCAGCGGGGCATTCGTAAAGCATTGGATCATCCTGCTGAACCAGGTTCCCGTGCCCGTAAGCACGATCCAAATATTTTGTTCCGTATACATACTCGCAAACTCCTTTGTTAACGGTCATACCTATACTTTCATAATATGCTTGCTTCTTCCACAATAAACGAAAAGAGCCACCTATTCAAGTTAAAAAAAACCAATTTTTTTCAAATTAGATAGGATTGGGTTCATGAAAAAAGTACGTCCCGGATAAGTAGACAATAAAGATGAAAAGACAAAAAAATACGACGATTTATGATAAAAATTTCAGCTGTTACACTTGTTTGAAGGAGAATGGAATCCCCTGCTAGAATTGTATCAACAATGCTGTACACGAAGGATTGGGGGAAAATCGTATAATGACAAATGGCACAAGTCTGAGCAATCACATTATGGTTCAGGCTATAGATAAAGCACCGATTGGAACGGTATTCATTAATTCCGAGGGAAGAATTATTAAGGTTAACCCTGCCATATGTTTATTGGTTGGATGTGGTGAGGATGATCTAATGAATCATTCCATACACGAGTGGATTCATCCCGATGATGCTCCGTTAGTCAATAATCATTTTTCAAATTTGTTTAAAGGCAAGCAGTCCACCTACCAAGTTGAGTTAAAGCTTCTTCATACATTGGGCCATACCTTATGGGTATCTTGCACACTTTCTGGTGTGAAGAATGATGAAGGGAGACTCGGTGGATTTGTCGTGTATTTAACGGATCTAACGGCTCAAAAAAGAGCGGATTCATACGCCGAAGAAATGATGATTCAGTCGGACAAGCTATCGATGGCTGGACAACTGGCCGCAGGTATAGCACATGAAATTCGAAATCCGATGACATCAATCAAAGGCTTTGTTCAGCTTATGCGTTCGGGCTCAAGAAGTAAAGAGGAGTATTTTGACATCATTTCTTCTGAAATCGAACGAATTGAGTTGATCCTTGGCGAACTATTGATTTTAGCTAAGCCTCAGAGCATTAAATTTGAACGGAAAGATATACGTCTTCTTCTTGAACAGGTTATTCCGCTGCTTAATACGCAGGCCATCCTCAACAATGTGGAGATCATAACGATCCTTGGACCTGATCCATGCTATGTGTACTGTGTTGAGAGTCAAATGAAGCAGGTGTTTATTAATTTTATTAAAAATGCAGTAGAATCCATGCCACGTGGAGGAAGCCTCACCATACATATGGAGTGCAGTAGTATGAATCAAGTGGTTATTAAGTTTATAGATGAAGGTTGCGGAATTCCGGAGGCGATTCTGACCCGGCTTGGAGAACCGTTTTATACAACGAAAGAAAAGGGGACCGGTCTTGGTTTCATGATCAGTAAGAAGATGGTTGAAAATCATTACGGACAGGTGGCAGTCTCAAGTAAGCCGAATGAGGGGACCATCATAGAAGTTTCATTACCACTTGTACATATACCGAAGTAATGATAAAACTCTTGACCAGATGTACCCTTATACCTACAGTAGAAAGATATAGAACGAAGGAGGGCTGTTCATGAGTCGTACTCAATTGATGAAGGATCCTAAACGGCGAAAACTGCTCTTCAGTGCGGGCCTAAGCTGGATGTTTGATGCAATGGACGTAGGTATGATTTCTTTTGTTGTAGCGGCGCTGGCTACAGAGTGGTCGCTAAGCCCACAGCAGGTGGGTCTACTGACAAGTACCACGTCCATAGGAATGGTATTTGGAGCGGCACTCGCTGGTTTTTTTGCAGATAAGTATGGACGAAAGAATATTTTATTGTGGACTCTGCTTATCTTTTCAGCCGCTAGCGGACTATCTGCACTTGCGACGGGGGTTGCAATGCTGTGCGTGTTCCGCTTTATCGCGGGAGTCGGTCTCGGAGGGGAATTGCCGGTAGCCTCCACGTTAGTATCTGAGAGTATGCCTGTGGAGGAGCGGGGAAGGGCGGTTGTACTCCTTGAAAGCTTCTGGGCAGCAGGCTGGATTTTATCCGCGCTGATTGCTTACTTTGTAATACCGCATTTTGGATGGAAGATGGCGTTTGTGATTGGAGCTTTACCTGCATTTTATGCGCTTTACTTACGCCGGGCCATTGAAGACTCGCCTAGATATCTTCAGCAGAAGAAAGCCGTTAAGCTGTCTGTCCAAGAGCGAATTAAGTCTGTCTGGTCTAAAGAGCATCGCAAGACGACAATCATGTTATGGGTGCTATGGTTTACGGTTGTTTTTTCATACTACGGAATGTTCTTATGGTTGCCGACCGTGATGGTAGATAAGGGCTTTAGTCTGGTCAAAAGCTTTCAGTACGTACTCATTATGACAATTGCACAACTGCCAGGTTATTTCACCGCAGCTTATTTCATTGAGAAGTTTGGGCGGAAATTTGTTCTGGTTACCTATTTGATCTGTACTGCGCTCAGTGCAATATGGTTCGGATATGCGGATTCCGTGGGTATGCTGCTTGCTGCTGGTATAAGTTTATCGTTCTTTAATCTGGGGGCTTGGGGCGGATTGTATGCCTATAGTCCGGAGCTATATCCGACTCGTGTACGCTCTACCGGTGTTGGACTTGCAACATCGTTTGGAAGGGTCGGCGGTGTGATTGCACCGTTATTGGTTGGGGTATTGAAAGGAAATGGAACGAGTATTGAAGCCATTTTCGTCATGTTCTTCATTACCATACTGGTAGGTGCGATTGGCGTGATCCTTCTGGGTAAAGAGACAAAAGGCAGGGAGCTAGCCGATTAGCTCATTCATGAGTAGAAATCTAAGAGGGGCAGCCCTATGGTCTTGATTCGACCATAGGGCTGCCCCTCTGTACGTTTGGCTTATCGTTCTTACACTTCCATGATGGAAGGCATAATATATGGACTGCGTCCGAGTTCTCTTTTGAAATAACGGGTCAAAGACGTGGTAGTAAGGTGTTCCCATGCTGCACGGTCATATTCACGCTGCTCACCAGTCTTGTTCAGCTGCTTGCGCAGCATAGCTTCTGCTCTACGCAGCAGAGGTTTGGAATCTTGCATGTATACAAAACCGCGTGTAATGAGTTCAGGTCCAGCAAGTAACTTTCGTGTCTCCGGGTTAATGGTAATCGCAACAATTACTACACCGTCATGTGCGAGCTGGACACGTTCCTCAAGCAGTTCTTTTTCATGTACGCGAAGCTCACCGTTATTGATATATACATCACCTGACGGGATATTACGGCCTTTACGCGCTCCGTTACGGAACAATGAAAGCGTGTTTCCAATATTCATAAGGTAGATATGATTCTCTTTAACACCGACTTGTACAGCCAAGTGACGATGATTGAGCATCATCCGATATTCACCGTGAATGGGAATGAAATACTTCGGACGCAAGCTACTCAGCATTAACTTCAAATCTTCTCGGCAGCCGTGTCCTGACGTATGGATGTCCAGCACAGAACCATAGCGAACTTCCGCTCCTGCACGCATCAATAGATCGATACTGCGGTTAACGTTCTGCGTATTCCCTGGAATAGGAGATGATGAGAAGATGACTGTATCGTCCGGATGGATCTGGATGGAACGATGCGCACCTGATGCAATTCGAGTGAGCGCCGCATTCGGCTCCCCCTGACTTCCTGTACAGATGATGAGAACTTGCTCGTCACGGTAGCGGTTAACAGCTTTCACATCAATGATCATCCCGTCCGGTACACGAATGTATCCAAGTTCCTGTCCGATCGTGAATACTTTTTCCATACTGCGACCAACGATAGCAATCTTTCGGTTCGTCTGAATAGCTGCGTCTACAACCTGTTGGAGACGGTGTACATTCGAAGCAAATGTGGCGAATAAAATTCGACCCGGACATTCCTGGAACTGCTTCAAAATAGATTCGCCGACAGTTCGTTCAGAAGGTGTGAAGCCTTCACGCTCACTATTCGTGCTGTCCGCAAGTAGGGCAAGCACGCCACGTTGACCAATGCTCATAATTTTGTGCAAATCTGCAGGTCGATCCTGTGGTGTGAAATCGAATTTGAAGTCCCCCGTGTGAACGATTGGACCGTATGGGGTCTCCACGACAATGCCGTAAGCATCCGGAATGCTATGGGTTGTCCGGAAGAAATGGACAGACAGATACTTGAAAGAGATGGTTTCACTTTCATGGAATACACGTAGATCACTTTGATCTAGTAGACGATGCTCTTCCAGTTTAGCTCGAACAAGCCCAATGGTTAACGGCCCACCGTAGATTGGCATTTGAATCTGACGCAGCACATAAGGAATGGCCCCAATATGATCTTCGTGACCGTGTGTTAGGAATAGACCCTTGATCTTATGTTTATTATCAATCAGGTACCGGATATCCGGAATGATATAATCTACGCCGCTCATCTCAGCGTCAGGGAACTTCAGACCTGCATCAATAATAATAATTTCATTCTTAAATTCAACACCGTACATATTCTTACCGATTTCACCGAGACCTCCAAGTGCAAATACACGTACAGGTGGCGATGAAGGTTTTGGCTTTTTGGAAGGGACCGTCTGAATCTTTTCTGTTAAAAGGGGTTTAGACATAATGTAGAAGAATTCCTCTCTATGGTAATTAAGGGCATTGCCCTGATATATTTAAATGAATGATTCCGAGTATCTCTAATTAAGATAGCAGAAAGTAAGAGTTTAATGAAACGATATTCTGAAATAGAGACTAAAACGACAAAGCGGTTATTTATTTTCTGAAAAATGCCAAGGGACAGTCACCCATTCTCCTCTTTTTTATAATCTGTAAGAAGAGGAGGGCAGCCCATGATTAAGCCATTGATGCTTGATGATGTTATCAAGACATCTGACATATATGAACCTTGGCAGCTGGATGCCATAAATAAATGGACGATAAAGATGACAGACCGAGAATCGAAGTTTCCATGTATTCCGGCCGTTCAAGGATATGCCTTGAATCATCTGAGGTACGGATTTGTCAATAATACAGAAGAAATCGATGCCGCAGAGCAGCTTGCCAATCTGTTACAAAGTTTCGGTGAACAGTCGAGAACATTCGGTTCTTATACATCACTAATCGTATTTATTGATACCGAAGTTAAGCCGCATTGTAATGATGGAGTAGAATATTACGAGCGATTATTCTGGTCCTTACTTAGCCGAACGACCGCGATGGATCGTAAGCCTTGGCCATCTCATTTACCTTATGACCCTTCGGATCACTTATGGGAGTATTGTTATGATGGCGAACCTTATTTCGTATATTGCGGAACTCCTGCACATACAGTGAGGCGGAGTCGAAGTTTTCCTTACATGGTTCTTGCATTTACACCGCGATGGGTCTTGGAGAATTTCAACTCGATACCCCTACAGGCCGAGAAGACTAAACAGATGATTCGAAAAAGACTGTACGCCTATGATCCCGTACCCCCGCATCCAGATTTAAAGATGTATGGAGCCGAGGACAACTACGAATGGAGGCAGTATTTCCTACGTGACCGAGAAGATTCTCTGCCAGCCTGTCCATTTGCTTCTATGTATCATAAGTATGAGAGCAGGAAGTAATCCTGTCATTACGATCCTAAGAACCATTCAAAAGAGGGTTTAGATGCACAACATTAACTTAGTTGTGCAGAATTTCACCGCGCTACTCTAATATTGATCTTCTGTAAGTTTAACACTTTTATGCGAAGGTGTGGAGCAAGAAAGTTTAAAAGAGGCTCTTGGAACGGTGAAAATAGATAAATAAGTGAACAGATCAACGTTTTTTTTACGCAGATGGTGTGAAATTCACTCATGTATAGTTCTGTGATACACAATACAACAGCCGTTGATAGGGCGGGCATAAAGCCTGAACATCAACGGCTGTTTTTTTGCTTGATAGACATTCGTTGAACTTAATGAACCGAAATCGTATATACCCCACGCCCATTTTCCAGCGTCACCTGTTTATCGTTTACTTCTGTACGTGATAACTTGTCGACGGGAATGGTAAATGTACTATCGGGAAGTGGAGCCTCCTCGTTGTCCGTAATAATTACACCACTGCCATGAAGTAAAAGTGCTTTGCAGGCAATATAATCATCTACGGAGCAATTATCACCATTGCGATATCCGATAAACTCCAGTAGCATGCGAACCTCATCTAAGTCATCTTGTTCGCGTTTTTTTATTAAAATCGTTTGATTCGTATGGGATTTTAACCACTCTGATACATCTTCCAGTGGATGTTTCATGCGCCTACACCTTCCTCTAGTGCGAATTTGTTGTACTGGTAGTCATTACCCAAAATGCCTCAGACTATTTCATCAATTCATGGGTTGGTTTCATGATCAAACTTCAACTTCTTCTAAAGTGTTTAATTATAGGAGATGGATAAAAATTCAAGTTGAAAGGAATTCGTCATGAAGAGACTTTGGATGGGTATGACGTTGACCATTGTGATGGTAGCCGTGAGCTGGATCGGAAATGTGTGGTACTTTAAAGCTCAGCAGTTAGGGGAACCTTTATTTTTGGAGCATCATATTGAGATGACTGCAATAGCAGGGGATATTTTTGATTTATATTATCTTGAGGATTTGAACGGGGAGAAGAAGGTAAGTTCGATTTCAATACCTGATTTCCCCGAGATAAGGATTACGACACAACAACCTGATTATCAGCGATACAGCCATCAACAGTTAGGAAGATTTATTATGTCTCTGCCATCGGATATTGCTGGATTGGGTATGGACGATGCTGATACTCCGAAAATCATTCGGACAGCATTCGTACAGTTCAATGACGGAACGTCAAAGGAAGTAGACATTGGTGAGATTCGGCTGAAAAAGCTTTTTATCGATAAGGATAAATCACCAGTGAAATGGTCCTCGGGAGGATCTTCTTCAGATTTAGCAGGGTTTGATACAGTTCAAATTGAACGTCCTGTATCGCTTCAGGGGATCAAAACGAATTATCTTTCCTTAATTAAATCTGGCCAACTAAAGCTGTATATAGACACTATAACGGAGTCGCCTGGCACTACCTTTCAGATGAATGAAAGTGAGGACGGGGGAATATTGCTTGAAGGAGTTCCGTTTCAAGAACTGGAACTGCCTCAAAAGTTTCATAAGGGGGATGCGATTCACTTCTCCTATAAATATATTCCCGAAGAAATAAGTGCAGATATCTACAGTATTCATCTCGAAATTGAATTTATGGAAGAGGACCAGCTATGGGACCACACGATACACATTAAATTCGCTCCTTCTTTTACAGAAAAGGCGATTCGTAACTTGGTAAGAGACAGGAGGGAAGCTAATGAGTAAGGCTTGTTATCAGGTATCGTGGGGGCTTCTGTTAATCTTGATTGATATCCGGATTGAGTTTTTCGATCTACTTCCGGATATTTTAGGTTATATTTTGCTGCTTGCCGGTTTTAATCGTTTGAAGCAGGAGAATCGATATTTTGAGATCGGAAATAAGGCAGGATGGCTGGTCATGATCGTATCTATTATTCAGTTCCTTACAACGTTTGGGCAACAACCTTCTTCAATGTATTCATTCGGAGATATGACCTTGATGGAAGCAGCGATGCAGATCGTTTCATTAATCGGTAATATGATCCTTGGATATTGTATCTGCAAAGGAATTGAGTGTCGGGCTGAAGGGTTAAAGCAAACTGTGTTGAAACAAGCGGCGCAGACTCGTCTTCGCTTTTTCCTGATCATTCAACTCATGTGGCTGATTGTTATGCCATTTAGCCTGAATCTAGATCAGGATATTATGATCCCGATCCTTTTCGCATTAGGAATTGCTGTTATCATCTCTTGGTTATCCATTGTTTTGTTAGCGCGGGCTGCTGGGCGTTTGTGGAAAGATAGACCGGCTATCGCATTGTAAAATAAAGAACATTTACATTTGAATACAACGATATAAAAAAGAAGGATACCCGGTTCATCATGGGTAGCCTTCTTATGTTTGGGGTTTGGCAAGCAACGTCTTTTTTAGAAACCTGATTGCAAAGAAATTATGATACCATAGGAGTACCGTCAATTTTCATGTGATGCTCAGTTACCTTGTTCATGCGATTTATATACAATAGTTACACCGAGGTGGTTGTAGGTTTCTTCTTTGTAATGATGGTCAGGGCAGTGCTTAGTCAGCGACATTTGATCATAATGCGATACGAGCTTTTGGTCACATTCAGGACATCTGTCTTGGAACAATGATATGAATTTGCTGAACATATGACAAGCACCTCCTGTTTTCCGATGAACTTACTAGGTTTTATTATAATTCAAAATTTCTGGTTAGTACAGTATTAATGTTGCCTAATTGAATCCATTTCATAATATCTTTAGCTGCTCATCAGTTACCTATCATTTCGTCTTTATAATGAGTTATGAAATGGATTTGAATGGATATACAAAAATAACGAATGGAGATCGTCAACATGGTTTTAGAGTATTTCATCATGATTTGCATTGGTCTTGTCGGTTCTTTTTTCTCGGGACTGCTCGGTATCGGGGGCGCCATCATAAATTTCCCCCTTCTGTTATACGTACCCGAGTGGTTCGGTTTTACAGGCTTCACGCCGAAAGAGGTCGCTTCGATTAGTATGCTGCAGGTGTTTTTTGCATCGTTATCAGGCATGGTATCGAACCGCATAAGCTCTAAGGGAGGCCCTTCCCTCGTACATAAGAGGCTTGTACTCCAGATGGGTTTGAGTACCCTGATCGGAAGCTTGATTGGTAGTGTCGCTTCCTCATTTCTGAATAGTGCTACGATCAATATGATTTATGGATTTCTGGCGGTAATAGCTGTGGTGATGATGGTCATTCCTACGAAAGCCTCGTCAGAGAATAAACCTGTAACAGAGGTTACTTACAATGTACTCCTAGCTGTTTCCGCTGCCTTCCTCGTGGGTATTGTATCTGGTATTGTAGGGGCAGGAGGAGCATTTATTCTAATTCCGATTATGTTGACCTTACTCAAGATTCCTACGAGAATTACCATCGCCTCTTCACTTGCCATTGTATTTCTCTCAGCGGTGGGAGGGGTTACAGGAAAATTAACAGCAGGTGATATTCCGGTGTGGCCCGCTGTATTTGCTGTTATTGGCAGTTTATTAGGTGCTCCTCTGGGAACTTATTTGAGCCGAAGAATGAATGTGAAAATGCTCCGTTATGCGTTGGTCGTTTTGATTGCAGTGACAGCCGTGAAAATTTGGATCGATATTTTAGTATAAGTCATACACACAAACTGCAAGGGAAGAGGAGGCAATATCAATGAATAGAAACCAGATCGGCTCATCGGATTTGTATGTGGGTGAAATAGGACTGGGATGTATGTCTTTAGGAACCGAAGAGAAGCAAGCGATTCGGCTTGTCCATGAGGCGCTTGAGCAAGGAATCAATCTGCTGGATACGGCTGATCTTTATGATGCAGGAATGAACGAAGAGCTGGTCGGTAAAGCACTAAAGGGACGCCGTAACGACGTAATCCTTGCGACCAAGGTTGGTAATCGCCGTGTTCCTGACCAAGAAGGCTTGGTATGGGATCCATCGAAAGAATATATCAAAGCGGCAGCCAAAGAAAGTATGCGTCGACTCGGTACTGATTATATTGATTTATACCAACTGCATGGTGGTACGTTGGATGACCCGATTGATGAGACGATAGAGGCTTTTGAGGAGCTGAAGCAAGAAGGCTGGATCCGGTATTATGGTATATCCTCTATTCGCCCGAATGTAATTCGTGAGTACGTGAAAAGATCGAATATCGTTAGCGTTATGATGCAGTATAGCATTCTGGATCGTCGGCCGGAGGAAGCAGTCTTGCCACTCCTTGCGGAGCACGGGATATCTGTCATTGCCCGAGGACCAGTGGCCAAAGGTATTCTGAGTGATCGAAGTGAAGAGAAGTCAGCAAAAGGCTACCTAAACTATACAAAAGAAGATTTACTCCATGTGACAAAACAGCTGAATAAGGAATTTACTCCTGAGCGTACGTTATCCCATACGGCTATCCGGTATGCACTAGCACATCCGGCAGTAGCCTGCGTCATCCCGGGGGCAAGCTCTGTGGATCAGCTTCGGCACAATGCTGCTGCAGGAGATATGGAGCCTCTTTCACCGCAGGAGATTCAGACGATTCAAGTCATTAGCCGAGCGAATCAGTATGAGCAGCATCGGTAGGTAGGATGATTCCTTTACATCATAAATAATCAATGATATGAAAATTTAATATACTGTAGGATGTATGCCCGGTGAGCCCAAACAAAGGCCCTCCGGGCATATTTAAGGATTAAATAGAAAATTAATCAAAGGTAAATGCTAAGCGAAACAAACTTTTCTTAAATCTGATTCGTTTCCATAATAAGAACCGCGCGGACTTATTTTATTATTGTTGGAATGAAAGGGTATAACACATGATTACGATTGAGCATCTATCCAAAACCTACCGAAAAGGCAAATGGGCACTTCTCGATGTTTCACTTACATTCGATAAAGGAATGACGGGGCTGCTTGGACCAAACGGTGCGGGTAAAACAACGTTGATGCGTATTCTGGCTACACTTTTGGCGCCGACTTCAGGGCAAGTCACGGTAAATGGTATATCGCTCGGAAGGCCAGAAGAAATTCGGAGTATGCTCGGCTACCTTCCACAGCACTTTCATATTTATCCACAGATGACCGGACGTGATTATCTTGATTATGTCGGTGTGATGAAAGGTCTAACAGACCCGGCCTTGCGTCGTAAGGAAATTTCTAAACTTTTGGAGATGGTCAATTTACAGGAAAAGGCGGATAAAAAGGTTCGAACCTACTCTGGGGGAATGAAGCAGCGTATAGGAATTGCGCAAGCTTTGCTTGGTTCACCAGATGTACTCATCGTAGATGAGCCTACGTCTGGTCTCGATCCACAGGAGAGGGTAAGGTTTCGAAATATGTTGACTCGGTTCAGCATCAATCGGACAGTGCTGCTATCCACTCATATCGTAGCTGATATTGAGAGCAACTGTCGTAAGGTTGCAGTCATGAATCAAGGCAGTCTTCTGATGACAGGTGATCTGGAGGATCTTCAAGCCTGTGGTGAGGGGTATGTGTGGGAAGCAGTATTAAGTCCTGCCCAGTTCGCAGCCGTTGATCCGGCTACCATTATTTCGACGCGTACGGTGCCAGAAGGAATGATCTGCAGACTGACTGGCGATGAACCTCCGCTGAGCGGGGCGGTTCGGATAGAGCCAACGCTTGAGGATGGTTACTTAGCGCTGCTGAGGAGGGACAGGGAATGAAAAAGTGGCTGAAACATGGGCTGCTCGAAATTCGATTGTTATTGGGAAACCCTGTCTTCGCGTTATTTCCTGTTATATATGGTGCTTTGTTTCTTGTATTTTCGCTTGATTCTTTAGAATACATCGATTCTGAAATATATAATCAGTTGATTCAATATCATTCCGTTGCCCATACCATTTCCCTTGGGCCAGCGATGATGATTGGTATTTTGATGGTTCGGCGAGATATCAGACGATCGTCTTTTGAATGGAACCGGAGTTTGCCTGTTTCCTTCAGCATGCTGTTGTCGACCAAGTATGTCGTGGGATTCTTGTATATGACACTGTTCACCATACCGACGTCAATTATATTTTACGTTTTGTCCGTAGGACAAGGTGTCGATGGAAGTATTGCGTTGCGACATACGATGAATATTGCAGTCCAAGCAGAAGTGTCCTATTTGGTTACACTCGCATTAGCGATGTTACTTGCTGTCTGTATACCGAATCGTGTGGTGTACCTGATTGGGTTCTGTGCATGGATGTTTGGTACCTTTTTTATGGATATCTTTCTTATCGAACAAGCTGGACTTTCTGCAATCAAAACATTTCACTTGAGCCAGTTTTTCCTTAGTACAGCCCCAATGGGTGATGAAAGCTGGGGGTATGAGCTGTTTAGAGGGGAGCTTAATCAGTCCCGTGTATTCGTACTTGCTTTTACACTTCTAATGTTGATGGTCAGCCTTCTGCTACTGAACCGAACGCGTCCTACGATGACTATTAAATATTGCTGGGTTTTCGTTGCAGGAGCTGTAATCTTGTCCACTGTCGCATTTGTACCCTATGCATCGATGTGGCAGGATCGGTATGCTGTAATTCGTGAGATTGAGAATGATCCGAGTTTAAGAGTAGCAGGAACAGATTTTTCGAAGGATAAACGATTAACGATTTCCAGTTATGATATTACATTAGAGAGAAATAAGGATGATCTGCTCGTGCTTTCAGCTAAGCTGGAAGTACCAAATAAGGAACTTGCGGATAGAACCTCGTTTCCACTTACTCTTCATCGAACCTTCCAAGTGAGTAAAGTGCTTGTTCAAGGTGTTGATACCACATTTCGTCGGCAAGGAGATCATTTGAATGTGGAAATTCCGAATGAAGTAAAAGGAAATCTACAGATTGATGTATTGTACAGTGGAAAAATGATGAATTTTCTAAAGAGATATAATATCGAGAAGTATCCTGCGTTCAGTGTTGGTACTGAGGTGAATTTGCCAAAGTCTATGGCATGGTACCCACTTCCTGGACATCAAGATGTTTATGTGGATGATTATGATCCCACTCGTATATATACAGGTTTTTACTATTCAGCAATGTACTTCCCGCCAGCAGCTATGACACTGAGGGTGGAGGGTTATTCGAATCCATTGTATACAGGTATTCCCGAGCTGGTACGTAAAGAAGGCTACCAAGAGTTTGCTGGCAGTGAGGTAAGGGGGCTTACGCTTATAGGTAGCCGTGATTGGCTGGAACTGGAGTATGAGAATCTTCCGATTACGTTAGTTACGACACCATATAATAGGAGATATAGTCAGGAAATAATGAGCGAACTGACTGGAAAGTATGAATATTTCTCAAGTTGGATTCCTGAGTTTAGACCTAGAATTACACATGTTATGTACCTCGGCAGGAGTGTAGCTGCTTCGGATGAACATACGAAAGTCGATAATAAAATGATTCTATCGCTAGTGAATTTTATCAATGATCCTTCAACGGATGGTTTGTCGAGTGATTGGATGAATACCATGATGTTTGGGGGTCAAGAAGGATTAAGCATCTATACTAGCAGTGAAGAGACAGCTAAGGATGTTCGAGGGAAAATCAGCAGCTTATTCTGGTACCTGTATTACCGGGAAGCAGCAGGCTTAAGTGATGAGGAGATTGTGGATCAATACGGATGGAAGCGATCTATTCAATTGCTGACTATGAAAGATAAGGATTACGATCCGAAAGGGATTGGTCGTAAGATGCTGAAGCAGGTTTCGAAAGCACTTGATCAGGGGAAAGAGCGTGAAGTTAAGAAGCTCCTTCTGCATTTTTACAACCAAGGTATTAGTCAACCAGGTAGAAGAGAGAATATGTATCTAAATGAACAGGCAATATCCTTGGATGAATGGAATCGAGCGTGGGATAAGGTTGTGGGTAGTCCTCGTTCAAATCCCAAAAAGTAGAGATCAATCCTGATGGTAAATGGTACAAAAAATACGAATACGGAAGGGGGGATGAAGCATGATTACCGATCAGGAGCTATCTGAAAGAATGGCTGCGGGTGACCAAGATGCATTCGAGATGCTCGTGACCCGTTATCACGGCCCGCTGCTTAGTTATATATCCAATCAGTTGCAGGATCGTCAGAAAGCACAAGATATTGTACAGGAGACCTTTGTTAAGTTGATAAGGCATTATAGACAGCAGGGGGCTTTGGAGCACGTCAGATCTTGGCTCTACCGTGTTGCGCTAAATCAATGTAAGGACTATTGGAAGAGTTCGGTATACCGTTCAGAAGGGCTAGCCGGAGAAGAGTTCCCGGAACGTTCGGATCCATCCGTTGGTGCTGAAGAACTGGTAGAGAGGCAAGAGACGTCAATGGAGATTGCCGCATCACTTGAGAGTCTGCCTGCAGTCCAGAAGAACGTGGTTTCATTACGGTTCTTTCACGATATGAAGCTTCAGGAAATATCGGAATTGCTGGATATCCCCCTAAGTACAGTGAAGACACATTTATACAATGGATTGAGAAAATTGAAGAAAGTAATGACACTAGATCACTCTTACGCTCCGGCAGTTTCGGCTCGCTCCAGTGGGCCGCCAGGAAATTCCCGGAGGAAATCAGTGAGTGAAGAAGGTCGGCAAGTTGAACAAAAAGAAAGTGAGGTGTATTCCCATGGATCATCCTTCCGATAATGAATTGAGAAGACTTGAGGAGGAGCTAAGAGGCCCGCTAAAGGGTGCGGTTATGCCGCCACCGCTCCCAAGTGAAACGGCACAGTTGATCGCTTCACTACAAGGGGAATTTGACCAGCTTAAACTTGAGGTCTCACCTCCCCAGCTGGACTTTAACCCGCAGGTGGATCCCCCCTCACTGAAGCAGTTGTTACGAAGTCAGCTTCGTCTCAATCAGAAATCTATCCTGCTCGCTAGTGCTGCTGTGTTTAGCATGCTTATTCTTCTGGTTGATCCAGAGTATCCGCTTGATCAATTTGCCGGTATACCAGGGGGAATATTTCCACTTATCACACCACTGCTGCTGATTGCTTCGATGTTGTTTAGTAGCCGAACTTGGGACCGCGGAATGAGAGCGGTGGAGACGATCACCCCGTATCCACCAGCACTTGTGTTATACAGCCGCTTACTCATGGTTACTGGAATCGTGGTTGGTATGGCTCTGCTCAGCACTTTAGTGCTTGGCATACGGGCGATGAATGCGGAGACATCGAATTTTTTGTTTGGTCCCTTTGTACTTGAATGGATGGGAGTTCTACTTCTAACGGGCGGCGCTGCCATGTATATGATGTTCAGAAAAGGAATGGCTGCTTCTATTCTTTCCGCTATTCTAGTTTATGGCATGTGGATTGTGCTTCAAGGGCAGATCAATGGTTATGGAGTACCGCATGTTATCAAAACACCCGTAGATATAGGTATCCTTCTCATCGGTGCGCTGCTGTTAATTTTCTCCTATGGTCGGAGTCGTAAGGATAGCACGTTATCTGGGGGCGTGGCTCAATGATTAGTGTAGAAGGACTTGTTCGTCAGGCTGGCACTTATCGGCTGGAAATTGGCAAAGCCAGACTTCAAATGGGACTGAACCTAATTGTTGGAGCGAACGGAGCAGGTAAGACAACACTTATGGAAATACTCACGACGCTTCAGGCTCCAGATGAAGGGACAATATTGTACAAAGGGCGTAAGGCAACGGACCATCTGCCGCTGGTTCGCAGTCAGATCGGATATGTTCCATCTGATATTGAATTGTACGGAGATATGAAAGTAGGCAAATTATTGACCTATCTGGCTGAAATGAAGGGGATTTGTTCTCCAGAAATTATAGATCGATTAATGGAAGAATTTCGATTGGAGGCACACCGACGGACCAAAGTGAAGAATCTATCCCAAGGTGTACAGCGCAGAATAGCCGTGGTTCAGGCACTTTTGGCTTCGCCATCATTCTTATTTTTGGATGAACCCTTGAACGGTATGGACGCGGAAGAGCGCAAATTCTTAATTGCCTATTTAACCCGTTATGCAAAAGGGAGAATGGTGATTGTTGCGGCACATGAGCTGAATGAATGGGAGGACGCAACGGACACCGTAGTATGGCTCCATAAAGGACGAATTCGTTACAATGGCTCTCCACGAGCTTGGAAACTCGCTGCACCGTTGAAGGTGTGGGAGGGAGAGGTTAGTCTTAAAGAATTCGAGACCATTCCGGAACAAAGTATCATCCACTTCAGAATGTTGCCGCAAGGAGTTCGAGTAAGACGAATGGGCCACAGTGCGCCTGGACCGGGGTATTCAGAGAAGGAGCCTACTTTAGAAGATACCTTCTTCGTTCATATGGATGCACTAACCCAGCAACGAGCGTAACATAACAAAAACATCTCCAAATCAGGAGATGTTTTTTCGTTTGCTTATCTTACTCTTCCCATGTCTAGCTTTATAGATGAGGGATGCAACAAAAGAAGAGGGCCAAAACGCTAATTGAGTATTGAAATGAAGTTGTTCTTCCTGGTATGACATGCCTTCATAATATTGATTCTGGGTCTTGTTTTTTCGTCGCTGGTCTTCATTTATTGCTTTGATGTAATTATATTGGACGGGAATCATGATGAGGAAAAATAGAAACAGGACGCTAGCGATGATCCAAAGGGTAATGTCCATGGTATCGACTCCTTTTCCTGGGTACATATTACATTTTACGCTAATTGTAATGAATATGATAGCTTGAGACTTTATTTCCAGCGTTACTCTTACTATTCCTCTATCAGAGATGCTTCTCATGGGTATAAAAGACAAGAGGCAGTGCAATGTCTCTTCTTAGCGTACTATTTTCGTGGACAGTCTATTTACCTTGAAGGGAGAGATTGAAACATGAGAACGATAGGTGAGCAAGGAAATGAAAAGGTAGCTCTGATTACCGGAGCAGGTATTGGTATCGGTAGAGGAATTGCTAAAGTGTTAGCTCAGAAAGGGTACCGCTTGGCGCTTACTTATCATTCAAGTGAGGATGATATTCGTGAAGTGGAAGAAGATATTTCTCATATTTACGGCAAAGCCCCACTTATCATTCAGAGTGATCTAACAGTTAGAGGAGAAGCGGAGTCCGTAGTTAAGCAGACGATGGAAGAATTCGGCCGTATTGATCTGCTTGTTAACAATGCAGGGATCGGGAATCATGCTATTCTGACGGAGATGGAAGAAGACGCTATGGACATGGCGATTCAACTGGATTACAGAGCACCGATGCTGCTGAGTAAGTATGTAGTGCGAGAGATGATTGCGAATAAAATTCCGGGCAATGTCATCTTTATTACCTCATCCCGAGGAGAAAGAGCCTATCCGAAGGACAGTGTGTATGGCGGTATGAAAGCCGCGCTAATTCGTTCAGCCCAATCCCTTGCACTGGAATGGGCGCCATATGGCATTCGTGTTAACTGTGTAGCTCCAGGTGCTACAGTGAATCGATTAGATCAAAATGCTGAACAAGAGCCGCTAGGTAGAAAAATACCACTAGGTCGTATTGGAACACCATCCGATATCGGTGAGGCAATTGCTTGGCTCTCTTCTGATGCAGCATCCTATATTACAGGAATTAACCTGCGAATTGACGGAGGTCTAATCTTGCCAGGAATGCCAGAAGACACATCTCCAGAAGCGGGTTACGGATGGGGAACCGTGTATGCAGAATAAGCTAATTTCACTGTAGGCTCGCATCATTTTGACACAAAATAATTCCGATAAATGTAATGGGGATTAGACCTTTTCAAACGATGGAAAGTGTGAGAGAATGAGAGAAATTATTTCATCATAAATTTTCCATCGAGAGAAAAGGGAGGAAATATTCATGTCAGACGAACGCAAATTATCCATTGAAACGTTAGCCGTACACGCAGGTCAGGAGATTGATCCAACTACGATGTCACGGGCGGTCCCGCTGTACCAGACGACATCCTATGGATTCCGGGATAGCGAGCATGCAGCGAATCTGTTCTCGCTTAAAGAATTCGGTAACATCTACACTCGTATTATGAACCCGACAACGGATGTGTTCGAGCAGCGTATCGCTGCATTAGAGGGTGGAGCAGGTGCACTGGCTACAGCTTCTGGTCAGGCCGCGATTACGTTCTCAATTCTGAATATTGCGGGTGCTGGTGATGAGATTATCTCCTCCTCTAGCCTGTACGGTGGTACATATAATCTGTTTTCTAACACACTTGCTAAGCTAGGAATCAAAGTTCACTTCGTTGATTCATCCGATCCAGAGAATTACCGTAAATATATTAACGATAAGACTAAAGCTTTGTATGCTGAGACCATTGGAAACCCACAGGGGAATGTTTTGGATGTAGAAGCTTTAGCGAATATTGCCCATGAGAATGGAATTCCGCTTATCGTAGATAATACATTCCCAAGCCCATATCTGCTTCGCCCTATTGAGCATGGTGCAGACATTGTGGTGCATTCCGCAACGAAATTTATTGGTGGTCACGGTACTTCTATCGGCGGTGTTATCGTGGATGGCGGTAAATTCGACTGGGCTGCAAGTGGTAAATTCCCGGGATTGACAGAGCCAGATCCAAGTTACCATGGCGTGGTCTACACAGAAGCGGTTGGACCTATTGCATACATTATCAAAGCGCGCGTACAGTTACTTCGTGACATCGGGGCTTCCATTTCTCCATTCAACTCCTGGATGCTTCTTCAAGGTCTTGAAACCTTGCATCTACGTATGGAGCGCCATAGTGAAAATGCCCTTAAAGTTGCTCAGTACTTAGAAAACCATGATGCTGTGGAGTGGGTGAGCTACACAGGCTTGCCGAGCCATCCATCGTATGAGCTCGCTAAGAAGTACTTGCCGAAGGGTCAAGGTGCTATTTTAACATTTGGTATCAAAGGTGGAACAGAAGCAGGACGTAAAGTGATTGAGAATGTAAAACTATTCTCCCACCTTGCTAACGTCGGTGATTCGAAGTCGTTAATTATTCATCCTGCGAGCACAACCCATCAGCAGTTAACGGAAGAAGAGCAAGTTTCAGCAGGTGTAAACCCTGAACTTCTCCGCATTTCGGTAGGAACGGAATCGATTGATGATATTTTGTATGATTTGGAGCAGGCACTGACGGCAAGTCAACAATAATGAGTTCATTAATGTAATCATAAGTATTTTCAAGGGCATTTTCCTCAGCATTGAGGAGAATGCCTTTTTATATATTTCCAGCACTGAAAAAACAGTTGATCTGTATATTTCTAGCTTCTTCATAATAATCTTTAGGGAAGGTGACAGAACCACCAATTCAAGTGAAAAGGGGTAGAAGAAAAATCATGACCGAGGGGAAACGGGGAAATGGCACTGAATTGGGGAAGCGCTTTTATGATATGTTCAGCAGAAATGATCGGGAACGCTCAGCAGGAAATATAAACGGTATTGATTTATTAAGTGAATTGACAGCGACCGGCGGGGTTACTCATGAAGAGGCTCTACTGTTACTGGCAGCTCCCGAAGATATAGAAGAACTTATACGAAAAAAAGAGGCCTCCGGTAAAGATCAATCCTCTCTTGAGCGATTGCTTCTACGGAGTGATGAGAAGCGAAGATTAAAAGTATTGATTCGTGCGGATGATGTGGGGCAGGTAACCTCAGGAATGAAAAGAGGTGCCCAAGGCATTGGACTGCTGCGAGGAGAAGCCATACTTTACAACAATACACGATTATATGAAATTTATTGCGACTGGCTTAAAAGTGAGGAGGAAATAGAGAGACAGCACTATCGTCTACGTCTAATTTCACTCTGGACCGAGGAGTGGGTGGCTGTTCTTCAAGCTGTGGGTGAATCGTTGTGTGCCGTAAGTCTGGCATGGGATACAGCTATAGCATGCAGACCTGAGATCCGGCATGATCTGCAGGATATACAACTTGAATCATTATATCGTGCGTTGGCGAGATGCCATGAAGCAGGCTTGGATAGTCGGTTAGAGCTGTTAGCTCTATGGCCTGCTGATACAGCAGATTTCATCGCAGCACATGATTTTATTGAAGAGGTTGGAAAGCAGACACTTTGTCATGTGAAGCCTTCTGTTGTTCCTAAAATCGGAGCCCTGCTTCACCCTAAGATTGCACCAGTGGATGCGGCAGAAATCGCTCGATTAGCGGATGTTATTGTTGTAGATACAGAAAAGCAATCGGAGTTACATCGGTTCGATGAGGAAAGTTCATTCCGAGCAACGGACAGTTTCAAGATGGATGAACCGATAACAGACTGGGCTAGTCCGGCCTTGCTTGGGTCTAATTTGGAAGAGATTCTGCTCCGTATTCGTCGTGTTAAGCCTCATATGGTCATTCGAGTAAGCGGGGAAGTTACAGTATCAGATTTACGGAGAGTGTACCGGCTTGGCATATCGGAAGTATGTTGTGCACTTGACTTGGTGGCGGCAGTTCGTATTGCAGGGATCCGCTTGGAATGGATGTTAAGTCGTCTTCCAACTGCAGAAGAGGCATAGGAAATGAGAGTTTGAATAAGCGAGTTATCTTTCTAAGAGCAATGAGTAATGAGTCCATGTGATTACAACATTCGCATGGACTTTTTGCTCTACATCACTCGGACAAGCTTTGAAAAAAAAATCACCAATGAATAAGCGAATGTAGGTTTACAAATAGGCAGGTTATGGGTATGATAAAAGTATAAAGTTGGTCTAAGGAAAATAAATTGTATAAGGACAAAAATGATTCTCATTCTCATTTAGCATGCTGCTCCGGCTTAGCCGGGGCAGCATGTGTCATTTTAAGGGGAATAAGAATGGATCTCATTCTCAAATAGGAGTTGATTAACGATGCAAATGGTACAGAGTGGACAGATTGGAGACTTGTCGTCGGTAGAGAACGGAGCAGGCCCACAAAGGCCTCGTCATTCGGGTGGATGGGACTTGAAGAGCTTACTTAGCAATCCGGAGGTGCTAGCAGCACTTGGAAGCGGTGTTCTCATGCTTGCCGCATGGGCAGTGAGCCAGTGGTCAGAATCTCTATCTGTTATTTTATACGTAGTCTCATATACGATAGGGGGCTGGATCAAGGCTAAAGAAGGTGTTAAGACACTTCTCATTGAACGTGATCTGGATGTTAATTTGTTAATGATTGCTGCTGCGCTGGGAGCTGCGACGATCGGTTACTGGAATGAAGGGGCGATGCTGATCTTTATCTTTGCGCTAAGTGGTGCATTGGAAAGCTACACCATGCAGCGTAGTCGCAAGGACATTTCTTCACTGATGGAGCTTCAGCCTGAGACGGCACTTCGTATTGAGAATGGTGAGATGGTGTCGATCTCCATTGATCAATTGGAGCTTGGCGATCTCATCCTTGTTAAACCGGGTGAGCTTGTACCTGCTGATGGTAAGGTTTATCGAGGAGGCTCTTCTGTGAATCAGTCCTCCATCACGGGGGAATCCATTCCCGTAGATAAGGTGGTAGGGGATGAGGTATTTGCTGGGACGCTTAATGGTGAAGGTGTGTTATATGTAGAAGTTACACAGTCTGCAGACCAGACTCTTTTTGCCAAAATCATTAAATTAGTCGAGGAAGCAGAGAGTGAAGTTCCGGAATCGGAGCGCTTCATCAAGCGTTTCGAATCGATTTATGCCAAAGTGGTGGTCCTCGTAACGATGGGATTAATTTTATTAACCACACCGCTGCTCGGTTGGGATTGGAGTACTTCATTCTATAAAGCAATGGTATTTCTAGTTGTTGCTTCACCATGTGCACTAGTGTCTTCCATTATGCCTGCCATGCTGTCTGCGATCTCGAATCGTGCCCGCAAAGGGGTATTGTTTAAAGGTGGAGCCCATATTGAGAATATGGCCCGAACTGCGGTTGTGGCATTCGATAAGACGGGAACATTGACGCTGGGAGCACCGATTGTCACTGACTTTATTGTTGGTGAAGGAATGTCGCGTGAAGAGTTACTCTGTATTTGTGCATCCGTAGAGAGTATGTCTAAGCATCCGCTTGCCATGGCAATTGTTCAGCTGGCGAAAGAGGAAGGCGCAGTGCTCCATCCAGCTGAGAACGCACAGTCTATAACGGGATGGGGCATGCAGGCTGAGGTTCAAGGGAAGGTGTGGAAGATCGGAAAGAGTGATGTTCTGGATTTAGAAGAATATAAAACCTATGCTGCTTCTTTGGGGCCCGGAGTGGAAGGAGCATCGGATCAGGATTGGGCCTCTATCCGCTCGGAACTAGAATCTGAAGGAAAGACGGTATCGGTTGTCCTCGTAGATAACCGGGTGATCGGAATGATCGCTATGCAGGATGCAGTGCGTCCGCAAGCGGCAGCAGCTGTGAAGCAGCTTCAACAGCTTGGGATTAAAGTAGCTATGTTAACGGGTGACCGCAGCGCAACCGCTCAAGTCATTGCGAAGCAGACGGGGGTTGATATGGTTTTCTCTGATTTGCTGCCCGAGGATAAAGTTGAACATTTGAAGAATCTGCGTGAACAGTATGGGCATGTCGTTATGGTGGGCGATGGAGTGAATGATGCGCCTGCTTTAGCAACTGCAACAGTTGGTATCGGCATGGGAGTTACCGGCAGCGGAACAGCGCTGGAGGTGGCAGATGCGGTGTTGATGAATGATAATATTGAGGAAATTGCAGGAACCGTTAAGCTAGCTCGTAAGACTCAGCGAATTGTGAAGCAAAATATGGTGTTTGCGATCACCGTAATTCTTACGTTAATTGTTGCGAATTTTCTCCAAGGCGTCGCTCTTCCACTAGGCGTAATTGGCCATGAAGGCAGTACGATTCTGGTTATTCTGAACGGATTGCGTCTGCTACGCACAACTTAGATATGTAGCTATAAGCACGAAAGGGCACTTCACTTGATAGAGTGAAGCTGCTCTTTTTTTGTATGAGATAAGCATTGGAGTGTGTTTACAAATCATGGGGTTGACATGTATTATCTTATGCAAATTGCTTTAGGACAAATAGAGGGGGGATGTTATGATTCCATTTTATTGTGATATACAAGGAGAAGCTTATAGACGTTTGATTGATTATGTTGTGGAACGGTCTAAGTTTTTTGTGCTAGCAACCCGCCATAGTTTAGGCCTTTCTGAGAAGGGGGAGCGGGCACTCACCGCATTAAAGCCCTTTTTGATTGAGACACGTCATATGGGGGAGATGATGCCGGACAATGCTATAGCCTACAGCAAAGGAACCTATTATATATACAAATGCTGCCCGGAAGCCGGGAAAGTGCTGAAAGACACGGCAAACAGTCTGTTTGAGTGGCAGAATTCACATCTTCCGGAAGATCTAAGCTTTTGGGATGAACAGAAACGAGACTTTTTGTACAATATCGCACATGAGCAAATGGCTGGCATGAAGTTGGATAAAGCGGAAGCGGAAGATCTGGCTCAATCCATTCCTGGTTTGTTCTTTGATCGTCGTGAATACAAGCAGAATTTTGAGCTTTTTATAGAGGATGCCGCATACCATCAGCCTTCGAAGCTATCCATTGAGGCTTATGGAATCAAAGAGATTCCAGAACGCATCTCGGAGCTTAAGGGTTTGAAAGATTTGTACATTTTTGAGCAGGATGTTCGTAGACTACCGAGATCACTGTTTGATCTGACGACACTGGAGAGACTCACGATTTATACGGCGGATCTGGAGGGGATATCTGCAGATATCAGCAAGCTGATCCACTTAAAGAGCTTAACCGTCTATTGTGGGAGCTATCATACGATTACCGATTTATCCATTATGATTCCAAAAAGTGATATTTCCCTGACGAAGCTTCCACCGGAAATCGGCAAGCTTACGAATCTGGAGAGTTTGGACATTTGCTACACAGCCATATCGGAGCTGCCAGTGGAGATGGAATCCTTAGTAAACCTGCGGTCATTATCGCTGAACAATAATATGTTAAAGGAAAAGCCTGCATTCTTGAGTAAGCTCACAAACTTAAAGTATATTAATTTAGACAAAAATCCTTTTTGTGAGGATGTAGAATCATGATCCATCCATATTGGTTAAATAATTCAATGAAATTTGGGGGCAACAGCGATGGTAGAAACGTTTCGTACGCGGAGCGACTTTTACGTAAAAGAAGAAGCTACCCCTCTAGATCTAATGATCTTTTGGGACAGCCCCTTTGCGATATAGATATTCTCTAACAAAACGTCAGAATGACAAAGTTGATTGTTGCACTATGGAATTTCATGTTTCATTTTTTGTCAAAAAAAGATAACCATGATGAGCTGAAAAATAGCGTATGCACCGATTCCCGCACCAATAAGCGTAAGACCTGCTTTTTTCTTTCCTTGAAAGAGACGTAGAATAGCTAAGCTGAACAGTGGCGCAATAACTAAGAGAAATAGCAGCACGGTAACAAACATTTGTGCCGTAATATCCGAAGTATCGACATAAGTCATGAAACGTTCCTCTCCTATCTGAATCTTCCCGTATAGATTTCGTGTTTCGAAGTGACATATATCACACATATATGAAATCCATTATATAGGAAACAGATGGATATTACCTTAGTTACGAAATAAAAAATGAGGCGAAATTACGTCAATTTACAGGCATTGACACACGTACCGGCCCGAGAAAATGCGAAATAGCTGAGTAAGCAGCTCCAATGACTGTAGATCGACTGCCTAGTTCCGCAAAGCGTATTTCCATTCGTTCACGGTGATAGGGAAGGGTTCGCTTAGAGACGACTTGCTCGATCGTATCTTGAATCCATTCACGCGCATCCGACAACGGGCCTCCGATAACAACCGACTGAGGGTTAAAGCCGTTCACGAGATTTGTAATACCAACCCCGAGGTAACGACCAATATTTTCAAAATGAGCAATCGTATTATCATGCCCTTGTTCAGCATACTTCACTAAATCCAATGTTCGGCGTGAAGGGAGAGAAGCATCAAGAGAATTATAGGTTTTCTCCGACGCATATAGCTCCCAGCATCCACGATTACCACATGAGCACGCCTTCCCGTCTGCTTCGATCGTCATATGTCCAGTTTCCCCGGCATAGCCTCGTGCTCCCTTGTAGAGCTCTCCATTGATAATAATCCCTGACCCTATACCGCTTCCAGCACTAATATACAGCAGATGCTGTGCGTCACGACCGGCCCCAAATCGAAGCTCACCCTGGGCTCCAGCGTTAGCTTCATTATCAATCGTGACCGGCACACCGACTTCATCTTCAAGGAGTTGCCGTAGTGGAACCATCTCCCACCCCAGGTTAGGAGCAAATAGAACAGTACCATCACTGTCTACCATACCAGGTACACCTACGCCGACGCCTACGATCCCGTAGTGGGAAGGGGGTACAAGTTGCATGAGACCTTTAATCAACTGCACCATACGATTTAACACAGATGACACATCGTGATGTTCCAGCAAGCATTCATTCTCTGCAATGATTCTTCCTTCTAGATCCGTCAGGATTGCGACCATCTGCTTAAGGCGAATTTCTACCCCTACGGCATAACCTGCTTTTCCATTAAACAGTAGCATGCGTGGTTTACGACCGCCGCTTGATTCACCAGGTCCGCTCTCTAATAAGAGATGTTTCTCGCACAGCTCAAGCACAAGATTCGATACTGTTGCTTTATTAAGCCCAGTCAATTCGGATACTTTGACACGGGATAGAGGGGAATAGCGGATAATCGTATTCAGTACGATAGACATATTTATCTTCTTAACCAGTGCTTGATCACCAGTGATGTTTGTCATGGTAAACCCATCCTTCAGTAGTCAAATAGAACGTAATATATGCTCATAGTCTAGGGGGAAGATTATAAAATTGCAACAGATAGAGGAGAGAATCAACGATAATTCACGGTCTAATATAACAGGGAATGAATACCAAAATATCAACTTAGTTTAACCAATAGACAAAGTTAGAGGGATGTGTTAGGATTGCGTTGTAAGCGTTAACTTTCAACCACAATCTAAAGCAAATAGGAGGATTTATCTCATGGCCTATTTTACCAACGTGAATAAGATCGAATTCGAAGGAAGCAAATCAACGAATCCATATGCTTTTAAATTTTATAATCCGAAAGAGGTTGTAGCCGGCAAAACGATGGAAGAACATCTTCGTTTCGCTATGGCTTACTGGCATACACTTACTGCTGGCGGATCTGATCCGTTTGGAGCGGATACAGCAGTTCGTCCTTGGGGCAATTACTCCGGCATGGATCTTGCGAAAGCGCGTGTAGAAGCCGGTTTTGAATTCATGGATAAATTGAACATGCCGTTCTTCTGCTTCCATGATGTAGATATCGCCCCAGAGGGAAATAATCTGCGTGAATTCTATAGCAACATCGATACAATCGTAGACATGATTGAAGACCATATGAAATCGACAGGTAAGAAACTTCTGTGGAACACGGCGAATATGTTCACGAATCCACGCTATATGCACGGTGCAGGAACTACCTGCAATGCAGATGTATATGCCCATGCAGCTGCACAAGTGAAGAAGGGGCTGGAAGTGGGTAAACGCCTCGGAGCTGAGAACTATGTATTCTGGGGAGGCCGTGAAGGTTATGAGACGCTGCTGAACACGGATATGGGTCTTGAGCTTGATAACCTGGCTCGTCTGTTCAATATGGCGATTGACTATGCTAAGGAGATCGGATTTGACGCTCAGTTCTTGATCGAGCCTAAGCCTAAAGAACCGACGAAGCACCAATATGACTTTGATGCCGCTACAACAATTGCATTCTTGCAAAAATACGGCCTTGATAAGCACTTCAAATTGAACCTTGAAGCGAACCATGCAACACTCGCTGGTCACACGTTTGAACACGAGCTTCGCGTAGCTCGCTTGAACGGTATGCTGGGCTCGCTGGATGCGAACCAAGGGGACATGCTGATTGGCTGGGATACAGATGAGTTCCCGGTAAACATTTATGATGCAACACTCACTCTGTATGAAGTGCTCATGAATGATGGCCTTGGCCGTGGTGGTGTGAACTTTGACGCGAAGGTGCGTCGTCCATCCTTCGAGCCTGAGGATCTGTTCCTTGCACATATTGCAGGTATGGACACTTATGCAAAAGGTCTTAAAGTAGCAGCCAAGTTAATTGAAGACCGTGTCTTCGAAGACTTTATCGCGAAACGCTACAGCAGCTTCACGGAAGGAATCGGTGCGGACGTAGTATCGGGTAAAGCGACCTTGGCTTCCTTGGCTGAGTATGCATTGAACAACGAGACACCTCGTAAGAATGAATCTGGTCGCCAAGAAATGCTTAAGGGCCTGCTTAACCAGTACATTCTTGCTAACTAAACCTGATGGAATATGCCTACTCGGCGTATGCTCTATGAGAAATGATTAACTTCACCGGCTCCCCTAAGGGAAGCCGGTGAAGCTGTTTCACCCCAAAGGTTTCAGCAGAGTGGATCCAGGGATCTAACTTGCTGCGACTAACCAATGAGGAGGAATTAAGATGAGTTATGTGATCGGAGTCGATCTTGGCACAAGTGCAGTAAAGACGGTGCTCGTAGATCGCGGTGGGAAAGTGGTAGCAGAGCATTCGGAAGCCTACCCGCTGAGTCAACCAAAACCAGGTTATAGTGAACAGCGCCCGGAAGATTGGGTAGAGAAGACACTCCTTTCTTTAAAGCGTTTAATAGAAGAGAACGCGATTGAACCCTCTCACATTGAAGGGCTGAGCTTCTCAGGACAGATGCACGGTTTGGTTCTGTTAGATGAGGAGGGCAAGGTGCTTCGTCCAGCAATTCTTTGGAACGACACCCGGACGACAGAACAATGCCGACGAATAGAGGATGCGCTTGGAGATAAGCTTCTTCGTATTACGCGCAATCGTGCACTGGAAGGCTTTACGCTTCCTAAGATCCTCTGGGTACAGGAACATGAACCTGACATTCTAACACAAGCGGCTGTATTTCTGTTACCGAAGGATTATGTGCGTTACTGCTTAACTGGACATATTGCTATGGATTATTCGGATGCCGCAGGAACATTGCTGCTGGATGTGACCGGAAAAGCCTGGAGTACTGATATTTTGGATACATTCCATTTACCACATTCCATCTGCCCTCCACTAGTGGAATCATTCGACCTAAGCGGAACGCTACTTCCGGAGATCGCGGAGCAATCCGGGCTTTTAGAGGCTACGAAAGTATTTGCTGGTGGGGCTGATAATGCTTGCGGTGCAATTGGTGCAGGCATTCTTGCTGAAGGGCAGACCATGTGCAGTATAGGAACGTCTGGTGTGGTGCTTTCTTACGAGGAGCGTAAAGAGGTGGATTTCGAAGGCAAAGTGCATTTTTTTAATCACAGTGAGAAAGATGCATACTACATTATGGGCGTAACCCTTGCGGCAGGATACAGTCTGGAATGGTTTAAAAGAACGTTTGCTCCTGACATATCCTTTGATGAATTGTTAGGTGGGATTCATGAAATTCCAGCCGGCAGTAGAGGACTTCTGTTCACACCATATATTGTGGGTGAGCGTACGCCACATCCGGATGCAAATATTCGTGGTAGCTTTATTGGCATGGATGCAGGACATAGGCTCCCACATTTCGCACGCGCCGTACTTGAAGGCATTACATTCTCGTTACGTGAATCCATCGATATTTTACGAGCTTCTGGTAAAATCATCGACACCGTGATTTCAATTGGCGGTGGTGCTAAGAATGACAGCTGGCTCCAGATGCAAGCCGATATCTTTAATGCTGCGATTGTAAAGCTTGAAAGCGAGCAAGGGCCTGCGATGGGCGCTGCTATGCTAGCAGCATACGGTTGCGGCTGGTTCCCGAGTCTGCAGGAGTGTGCATCTGCATTCTTACGTCCGGCACAGAAATACGAGCCGAATCCGGATAACGTGGCGAAGTATAATGCATTGTTTGCGTCTTATCAGCGCGTGTATGGAACAACACGCGAGGTGTGTGAGCAGTTAATGGAACACCGGTGATTCATTGCTATTGCAGATATTTACGCTGTCCCTGGTTAGGGGCGGCGTTTTTTTGTCTGGACAAGACAGGTCTATTTTCATAATTTCAAACATAAGAAATAGAGTGACATGCTATGGGATTGTTAGATTTTCCTAAAATATCGTGTTAACAGGGCGTAACCAGACGACCCTTACAACCGTTTGTATTGTAGGAGAGTTATTATGACCTTGCTGCACAGATCATACTTTCTATGTTGAACACATCGCTGCACGTAAGAGCATGGTACTGTTCCAGTTGAGCTTAATGCTAAATACCGAGCCATGTGAAGGGAGCGAATGAATTGAAGAACAAGTCTAAAAAGTCTGTTCAGATGAAGTCTACCGTATGTGCTGTTACAGCCACGGCTATGCTCTGTCTTGCACAACCAGTATGGGGGAATTCAAGTCATGGATTTACCGTTACGCAAGTAGACGCAGGGGGAATTGTAGAAACCGTGGCACAGAATATGAGTACAGAGATTCCAGAAGGAGCCAAAATTTCGGCCAAGCAAGCAGAAGAGACGATAAAAAGATTGTTTCCAATGCTGAATAAAGCGACAGCAACGAATGCTGAATTCGCAGAACAGAACTATTCAAACACAGGTGCAAAGGTATGGGAGATTATGTTCTCTTTTCAAAAAGGAAATCGGGGGACTGGATTTAGCGCTTCAGTGAATGCAGTCACCGGTGAAATTGTATCCGTGTATATACCGCGTTATCTGCTGATGTCTTTACAGGAAGGGCCCGCGCAACCACTAGGCAGAGAGGCAGCTTCCAAGAAGGCACTGGAATGGATTAAGAAGAACATAAAGAGCGTCAATGCAAACGAACTAGTTGAGAATCCCTTGTATATGGGTATGACGAAATCATTATTTAGTCCCACTACATATGAGTTTTACTTTAATGTATCTGTAAACGGAATCCCCTCGGATGCAGATATGATTAGCATGTCGCTCGATGAGCAAGGTCAGGTAACCACGTTCAATCGAACGCAGCAGTCTGAGCTAACACCGGCTTCTTCGGTAGCTAAAATTTCAGCAGAAGCAGTAAGAAAACAATATGAGGAATCTTTTGAAGTTGAGTTATCTTACATTCCTTCTGCACAGTTTGCCAGAACGCGGGGGTCATATTTCTTGGGGTATGTTCCGAAGACGGAGGCGGGCTTCTCGATCGATGCGAATACAGGAGAAGTGCTAGATTATGGGGGAGAACCGGTTAAGGCAGATCAATACAAGCCGGTAGATATCCCAATTTCATCTGGTGTGTATACTCCTTCTCCGAAGCCTTTATTAAGTGGAGATGAGGCTGTTAAATGGGTCCAATCGCAAATGGACATCTCAAAAAATTATAAAGCAACCAACAAAAGACTGGGAAAACGCTGGAGTGACAAGGAATCTAGTGTGTGGAGTATCTCGTTTAGTGATTTGCAAAATGGTAGGGATCTCTCCGTAGAGGTCGATTCAAAGACAGGTCAGATTTATACGTATAACTTTTATTCCTATCGTTTTGAATCAGGAATGAAGTCGGAACAGGATAAAACATCCGCAGTGAATAAGGTATCCAAAAAAGATGCCGAGAAAATTGCGTTTCGTACCATTTCCAGACTAACACCCGATGCTGCTAAGGAATGGAAGCTCACGAGTAGCGTTGAGCCAGGGAAAAATGATCCGTATCAGAACTATCAATTCTCATTTACTCGATACGCTGGCGGTATACCGATTTCAGGAGATACCCTTTCAATTGCAGTCGGAATGGATGGGCAAGTGAACCAGTTCGCTAACTATTCGTTTGCACAAATATCTGACTTGCCGTTAAATAGTAAGCCTGTTATTACAGAAGCGGAAGCGAAGGCAGCCTTTCTAAAGGAGACGGAGTTAAAGCTTAAGTTCGCTCAATATGGTGGCTATATGTCCATGAATGGATCAGGTGAGCCGAGCACGAAGCTCGTGTATTATCCGGTACGGAAGGATATCAACTCGATGTACTTAATTTCAATACCACTTGATGCTATAACTGGAAAGTGGCATGATACGATCCTACTTGAGTATTCGAACACAGAGACTGCTCCTGCAAAAGATACGAAGGGACATAAGTCAGAAGCAGCATTGAATACAATGGTTCAGTATCGGGTGATGATTCCGGATGAAGATCAGAAGATATCTCCTGATCAGGAAATCACGACTGGAGACTGGTATCTGTTCGTTGCCAGAGCCCTGAACTCATCTCTGGATCAGTATTATGGGGAGAACACAGAGCCATACGGAAGTATTAAGCCAGAGAATAAATATTATAAAGCGATTCAGAGTTTAGTATCACAGAATTGGCTCCCATATGAGCCGGATGCCGCCTTTAGTACAGAACGTAAGATTACTCGAGACGAACTTGCTCTTATGCTGACTCAGATGTTGAATTATGAGAAACTGGGTCTTACCTTCACCAAAGATGATGTCATTCCTGGAGCTATCGATTCCGCTTCTGTTATGAATAAAGGAGCTGCGATTATTACGATGAAGCTGGGATTAATCCCTGTGATTGATGGAAAGTTCATGCCTCAGCGGGTCGTTACACGTGCAGAGGCTGCGGAAGTGCTACTACGTTTGTCTGAACTTGCAGGGAAGAGTGATTCGTTCATGAACGAAAATTTCATGTGGTAACCATTGCTTTCTTGAAGGTTATCTGATCAGCGTAGACAATCCTTGTTTTGAACTTGGAAAGGCTAAACAGAAGCTTACGGCCCATGGGTAATATGATACAATAACCATGCTGAGAGTGTGGAAGACGAAGGGCGGGTGTACCCATGAAATTAAACCGGGCGGCATTTATAAAACTGCTGCTGGTCGGGACATTAGCGGTTACCGTTGCTGCAGTCCCTGAACCGGTTGAAATCAGTGATGTATATGCCAATTCCAATAAAGCAGTTGTGAAATCCGTTAACGCGATTCAACAGAAGCTGCTTGCTGCAATGAATAGCAGGGAATCGACCGTTCGTTTTGTGTATCAGGGCCATACCAAGTCATTAAAGACACATCTTAAGGATGCGCTCGATCAGGCGATGGATAGCGACCCCTATATTCACTATACAATTGCTAGCTACAGCTATGATTATCGCGGTACCTCAAGTTCTGCTGACGTCACTGTTCGTTTAACCTACCGTGAAACAGCGGAGCAGACCGCATACGTGAATCAGAAGGTGAAGGAGATTCTGAAGGATCTGTTGAAGCCGGGGATGAATGATCATGAGAAAGTGAAGGCCATTAACGATTGGGTTATATTGAATTTGAAATATGATACTTCACTTCAGAAATATACCGCCTATGATGGGCTAAGTAGTGGTAGCACAGTTTGCCAGGGTTACTCTTTATTAACCTATAAGCTGCTGAAAGAGTCGGGAATTCAGAATAAGATCGTTGAAGGTACAGCATATGCAGAAGGAAATCCACAGGGACAGCTTCACGCTTGGAATCTGGTTTTAGTGGATGGGCAATGGTACCACTTAGATACAACATGGAATGATCCAGTTCCTAACCGTGATGGAACGGTATCCTACACCTATTATCTAAGGAATGATGCACAGATGGGTAAAGACCATACGTGGACGAAAACCTATCCGAAGGCGGATACATTGTACCGGAATACCTTAAAAGCATTAGTATCTGAGGGATCTTCTAAATCTGGACTATACCAGAAGCTCATGAAAGAATTAGACTACCATCTCTATGAGGAAGAAGCGATCGTAAAGACATATAGTGATTTACAAGGCAAGGTGAAGGCAGCGAATAAAGCAGGTAGATCGGAGCTGGTCTTTCGGTTCGATGGGAAGGAAACGGACTTGCTAGTTGTGCTGCAGAATCTTCAGCGTAAATCAGGTGTCGGTGCGATTAAATACTATCATAGTCTTTTGGATGATACGGATGATTTGAAGGTCCACATCTCGTGGTAAGCAAATCTCATCACTTAAAACAACAGGCCGCTCAAGGTTTAAACCTTGAGCGGCCTGTCTTTATATTATAGATTAGTCTTCGTACTCAAATCACATTCCTTAAGTGGGGTAATTCGGCTCTTCTTCACAAGACGGTAACCGAACCAGATGGAAAGGAAGAGCGGTATGCTAAAGTAAGTTGCGATAATCGTATACCAATCAATATCTCCACTGAAACCACCTTGTCCAAGGATGGCAATCAAGCAGAGTACAAATGCGAATAATGGACCGAATGGGAACCAGCGAGCACGGAATGGCAGATCTTTCAGATCATGGCCTTGTGCGATATAAGCTTTACGGAAGCGATAATGACTAACAGCAATCGCTAACCAGTTAATAAATCCGCACATTCCTGATGCGTTTAGAAGCCAGATATAGACCACGCCGTCTCCGAAAAAGGAAGCTAGGAAAGCAAGCATACCTACAGCAGTTGTCACGATCAGGGCGCCTACCGGCACACCACGACTATTCAATCGGCTGAGCCATTTAGGAGCCATGCCTTGCTTAGCCATTGCATACAATACACGAGTAGATGCATACATGCCCGAGTTACCGGCAGACAGTACCGAACTCAAGATGACTGCGTTCATAACTGAAGCTGCGAAGGCCAGACCTGCTTTTTCAAACACTAGTGTAAACGGGCTGACACCAATATTGTCCACGCCGGACTGCAGCAGACTTGGATCTGTATATGGAATAAGCAGACCGATAACCAGGATAGCGAAAATATAGAAGATCAGAATGCGCCAGAACACCTGGCGAATCGCACGAGGAACATTCTCCCTTGGATTTTCACTTTCTCCAGCAGCTACCCCGATCAGCTCAGTCCCTTGGAACGAGAAGCCTGCAGCCATAAACACACCAACCAGAGCGAAGAATCCACCGTGCATAGAACCGCCGTCCATATTGAAGTTCGTGAAGCCAACTGCCTCACCACCAAGAATCCCGAAGATCATGGAAACGCCGACGATCAGAAACAGGACAACCGTAATTATCTTAATCATAGCGAACCAGTATTCCGATTCACCATAACCTTTAGCTGAGAGAAAATTCAGACCGAACATAATAGCAAGGAACAAGAGGCTCCATAGGAATGACGGGCTGTCCGGGAACCAGAATTTAATAATTACCGTAGCAGCCGCAAGCTCAGCGGCGATGGTGACTGCCCAGTTATACCAGAAGTTCCAACCAACAGCAAAACCGAATGCGGGACTAACAAAACGTGTCGCATAAGTACTGAAGGATCCTGAATCCGGCAGATAAGTAGCCAGCTCCCCCAGACTCGTCATCAGAAAATATACCATCAAACCTACGGCAGCATAAGCGATAAGGGCTCCGCCTGGTCCTGCTGAAGCGATGGCGCCTCCACTTGCAAGAAACAGACCGGTTCCGATCGAGCCACCTAGAGCAATCATTGTCATATGCCGTGCTTTTAAACTTGTCTTAAGAGAAGTCGCTGGTGCTTTCTTGGATCTCATGTTGAACAACACTCCTTCTTTCTACATTCATATCACAAGGGTAGGAAATAACATAAATAGGGCCGCAGGTTATGACCTGCGGCCCTTGGTATACCGCATCAACCTCCATGAAGATAGCACAACACGGGATACGAATCCCGTGACAGTTCCGTCCCTTTCAGGAGCGGCCCCAGCAGGCGTTACAAGAGCATAACACATACTTCGGCGAATAGACCTTTCAACTGTGCGTCATGGGTGTCTCTTCACCTTAACACATCTACTGATCCTATTCGCAACCTCTACCTCATCGTGGAATGATGAGGCTATCTAATTATTCATTTTATTTGAAGAGAGTCTAAGTATAAGACAAGAAATGCGGTTGGATCAATGGTTAAATATAACATCCGCTGTTATTGTTTAGATCGCTTCGCCATTTGCTGCCATACAGTTCCTGCAGCTTCTTCTCCAGATTCAATCCGCTCGAGGGCCATTCTAGCCTGCAGACTCACTTCAAATTCTGGATCTTGTGCGGCTTCCTCGAGTGCAGAGCGAGCATCCTCCGTACCAACTTCATACAGGAAGCGAGCGGCGCGCCACCGTACCAGTTTGCTGCTGTCTTTTAGTGTCTCCATCATAACAGGTGTAGCTGCTGCATCACCGATATCGGACAATGTATCTCCGGCTGTACGGCGTACGGCAGGTGTGTCATCACGCATCGCTTCATACAGAAGCTCCATTGCTTCAGGTGTACGAAGATCGCCCAGGTATACAACCGCGAGACGTCTAATCTGCATTTTAGGATCTTTCAAAGCGTCCGAGAGAATGGAAATATGTTCTTCCTTCGGCTCCAAGAGCTCAAAGGCTGCATAACGCACACGCCAATCTGGATGTTTCATTGCGGTTTGGATTTCCTCATCCGTTAGCTTACGGCGCTGCTCAACAAATTCTTCATCTCCTAAACCGTGTGCGATCGCCTGAGCAACCACCTTGTCCAATCGTTCTTGTGGATATGCGGCTTCAATTTCCTGCTCAACTTCGCGGGCGATATCGGCCAGCTCACCGTAACGAACACCATAGTCTTTCAATTTTCGTTCCTTGATGAGCATGGCCGAGGCAACCTCGGTTACCGCTTGAGTGAAGCGAGGGGAGAGGGCGATACGCTCTTCGCGGCCTTCACCTTTTACACGAATCTGCATCGGTATTCCCCGGAACAACTGTACAAATACCTCCGCTTCTCCAAAACCGGATTGTTCACTCGCACTGTCTTCAAGACCTGTCTTCAGACCTTGCTGTCCAAATTTCTCTTGAACCTCACCAAGAATAGAAGGCCAGTCAGCGCTTCCCTTTCGATCTAGAGCAATAAAATCGGCAGTATGAAAAACACTTTTCACCCCAGGAATATGCAGAAGCTCACGAATCCATGTAGGAGCAGAGCGTTCATTATCTGTCGTATATGTTTTGCGAATCCCGGGTTCGAGTGATTCATCCAAGTGGAGCTTCATGGAGTTTGGACTCGGGGTAGGCTCGATAAACGTAATTTTCATCGTAATTAACCTCCTTCTCATTCTTACCTATTGTACCTCTTTTGAAGACAGGAACAAACATAACTCACGACCCATAAACTTTTTAAACCTTTCTTGGATAAAAAGAGGAAGGGATTGTAAAACTGATAATGGTGATAGAAGGAGGCTATTTATGCTACCGGATAAGCAGGAAAAAAGACTTGCCCTGGTCTGTTTTGTTGTAGCAGCGATCATGCTCTATGGAACGGTAAAGGCCTTGATTCGCTTTATGCATTACTTCAGCTAGTCCATATACAACCTATTATTTAAGCCCAAACAACAAGGAGTGAACCTTATGTCATCGCTGGACCCTGTTTTGATGAGCCGGATCTTAACTGCATTAACTTTATTTGTACATATTGTTCTTGCTACGATTGGCGTTGGTATCCCTTTAATGCTTGCACTTGCTGAATGGCGCGGCATTCGTACCGGAGATAACCACTACACGTTGATGGCACGCCGCTGGGCAAGAGGGTTTGTTATTACAGTCGCAGTCGGTGTCGTCACAGGTACGGCGATTGGATTACAGCTGAGTCTGCTGTGGCCAACCTTCATGAGAGTTGCAGGTAAGGCGATTGCGCTGCCGCTCTTTATGGAGACCTTTGCATTTTTTATCGAAGCGATATTTCTGGGTATCTATTTGTATACGTGGGATCGTTTTAAGAATAAAATGACTCACCTTTTGCTATTGATTCCAGTTGCGATCGCATCCTCTGCTTCAGCTATATTCATTACGAGTTTGAACGCATTTATGAACCAGCCTCAAGGTTTTGAGCTGGTGGATGGTGTGTTTACGAATATTAATCCGTTTGTAGCGATGTTCAACCCAGCGACACCAACGAAGGTTAGCCATGTGCTGGCGTCAGCTTATACGACAAGTGCTGCTGCACTTGCAAGTATAGCTGCCTTCTGTCTTCTAAGAGGAAGCAAGCATCCCTATTTCAAAAAGGCGTTGAAGCTGACGGTCATTTCCACCTTTGTTTTTGCAGTTGCCACCGTGGCTATCGGTGATTTCTCGGGTAAGTTTCTTGCGAAGTATCAACCGGAGAAGCTGGCTGCAGCAGAATGGCATTTTGAGACGATGGAGAAAGCTCCTCTAATTTATGGTGGGGTGTTAGATGAGAATCATGATATCAGATATGCTTTGAAAATCCCGTATGCACTGAGTATTCTTGCTGGGAACCGGCCCGATACGAAAGTAATCGGTCTGAATGAATTTCCTGAAGATGAACGTCCACCACTTATGGTGCATTACTTCTTTGATTTAAAAGTTACGAATGGTGTAATGCTTCTTGTCATTCCACTGCTGTATATCTTCCGTAAAAAACTTCCGGGTAAAAAGCCGTATCCCAAATGGCTGCTTATTGCTCTATTCGCACTTGGTCCGCTGGCTTTGGTAGCGATCTGGCTGGGCTGGTTCTTGGCGGAAGTAGGCAGACAACCGTGGATGCTGAGAGGGTACATGAAAGTGTCTGAAGCAGCGACTACCTCAACAAGTGTAGGGTGGATGCTTGTGCTGTTCATTATTTTATACTTGGTGCTATCGGTGTCTGCAATCCGTGTCTTGGGCAAGTTGTTTCGTAATAAGAATGCGGAGGACGAGCTTAGAATGCTTGAACTGAATGACAAAGGAGGCAATGCATAATGAGTTACGGAGTAGTGGCAATTGCGATTCTTTGGACGTTTTTGTTCGGGTATTTGATCGTAGCGTCAATTGATTTCGGGGCTGGATTTTTCAGCTATTACAGCGTCTTGACCGGGCATGAGAACAAGATACATAACATTATTCAAAGGTATCTATCACCGGTGTGGGAAGTAACCAATGTGTTTTTAATCTTCTTCGTCGTAGGGCTTGTTGGATTTTTTCCTGATGCAGCGTTCTATTACGGTACGGCACTCCTTGTTCCTGGGAGCCTTGCTACCGTGCTGCTTGCGATCCGGGGAGCCTACTATGCTTATAATACTTATGGTAGCAACAAGGATAACAACATCATATATATGGGACTGTATGGAGCAACAGGCCTGCTCATTCCTGCAGCACTGTCCACGATTCTTGCCATTTCAGAGGGAGGAATTATCTATCTGGAGGGTGATAAGGTACTGATCGATTGGATTAGCTTCTTCACGAACCCGTATACATGGTCTGTCATTCTGCTTGCTCTTGTTAGTGTCCTGTATATCTCGGCTATGTTCTTGTCTTATTACGCGAAACGAGCGGGGGATGAGGTTGCCTTTGGCATCGTCCGTGGGTACGCACTAATTTGGAGTGGACCAACCATACTGTGTTCGTTCTTTGCATTTTTGACCTTAAATCGGCAAAATCCAGAACATTTTAGAGCTATGCTGGATATGTCTTGGATGTTTATAGCATCATTCCTGTGCTTCCTGTTTGCGGTTTATGCGGTTTGGAAGCGGAAATGGCTTGGACTAGCTTTTATTATGGTTATGCTTCAGTTCGCCTTTGCTTGGTATGGGTATGGACGGTCACATTTACCATACGTGTTGTATAAATATATCAATATTCATGAAAGCATCACGAACGACACTATGGCGATTTCTATGATTACAGCGTTTGTGCTTGGTTTATGTGTGTTGATTCCGTCACTTGTCTTGCTCATGCGGCTTTTTCTGTTTGATGCCAATTACATTCTCGGAAAATCCGGTAAAAAGGGGTGAGAAGCAATGGAGTATTTCACTATTTTTATCGCTCCCATGCTGACTGTTGCGGTTTCGATCGTTTTTATGGTGATCTATGCAATGAAATTTAAAGATCCTTCTGAATAAAATTAATATTGTTCATTTTGCTAGCAAAGTTGAGCACTTACGAGTAAATGGGGTAAAATTAACGTATGGAAGGAGGAGGCATAATGCCAAAAATCCGCTATAACAATATCGATAACGTCAGTACAGATAAGACATTGAAGCAATTTAAGCAGTGGCGTGACGAACGACGAAATAAGAAAAAAGACTATTCATACGTCATTCCGAATCTGACGCCTGATCTTGAATATTTACACGGAAATAGGCACGAAACCTCCGTAACCTGGGTCGGACATGCGACATTTTTCATCCAATATGAAGGGCTTAATATTGTGACTGATCCGGTATGGGCGAAAAGGATGGGGCTTTCAAAACGTCTTGGAGAGCCAGGTATTCCTATTGCTGAGATACCACCGCTTGATGTTATTCTCATATCGCATTCGCATTATGACCACATGCATTTTTCGTCCATTCGAAAGCTGTACCGGGAGGGTACAACCATTATCGTCCCTGTAGGGCTTAAGCGTAAAATGATGAGCAAAGGGTTTAGGCGTGTCATTGAGCTGAAATGGTGGGAGACCACGACGATTGGCGGCGTCACCATAACTTTCGTTCCTACCCAGCACTGGACAAGGCGCACACCATTTGACACCAATACCTCGCATTGGGGTGGATTTGTGCTGGAGCCCGAACTTCAGCAGAAGGATAAGCCAGATGAGAATACGGATTCTCATGATACCACGCGTATTCTTCCGCCAAACTTATATTTTGCCGGAGATAGCGGGTATTTCCCAGGATTTAAAGAAATCGGTAACCGATTTAATATTCATATTGCATTGATGCCGATTGGAGCTTATGAACCCGAATGGTTCATGACATCACAGCATGTCAATCCTGAGGAAGCGCTGCAGGCATTTTTGGATGTGAAGGCTGAGATAATGATCCCCATGCATTACGGAACATTTCGTCTTGCAGATGATACAGCGCAGGAAGCACTTGAGCGAATGGAAATCGAGCGCGAACGGCTCGGAATCGGTGAGGATCAAATTCGTGTGCTGAGTTATGGAGAGACTTTTAAGGTACAACCTGAACGGAGAGCTGTAGAGTCTTGATTCATGGATTCTATAGAAGAACTGCTCTTAACTAACAAGCCTTCTGAGACCTGTCGTGCGACAGGTTTAATTCAGGAGGTTTTTTCCATTGTTATAGGACTTTCTCTGTCTGAATGCGTCAGAATGACGTTTTTAGGCGGCAAAGCTTCGTTAAAAGGAGTTCTTATGCTATAATGTGCACAAACCAATAGTTAAAAAGGATGGTAATGCTTAATGATCAGTACAAGCGGGATTACGCTCCGCTATGGCAAACGAGCACTATTTGAAGATGTAAATATAAAATTCACGCCAGGCAACTGTTACGGCTTGATCGGAGCTAACGGTGCAGGTAAGTCCACTTTCCTTAAAATCTTGTCCGGTGAAATCGAGCCGAACCAAGGCGAAGTTCATATGACGCCTAATGAGCGGATGGCCGTTCTTAAACAGAACCATTATGAGTATGACGAGTATCCGGTTCTAGAGACGGTTATTATGGGACACTCACGCCTTTACAAGATCATGAAGGAGAAAGACGAGCTTTACGCTAAGGCTGATTTCTCTGAAGAAGACGGTATGCGTGCTGGTGAACTCGAAGGTGAGTTTGCTGAGCTAAATGGTTGGGATGCTGAGCCAGATGCTGCTGCACTTTTGATCGGACTTGGTATTCCGCGTGAGCTTCATGATAAGAAAATGGCAGAACTAAGTGGTAATGAAAAGGTTCGAGTTCTCTTGGCGCAAGCTTTGTTTGGTCGTCCGAACAACCTGCTCCTCGATGAGCCTACCAACCACTTGGATTTAGAGTCCATTCAATGGCTCGAGAATTTCTTGATGGATTATGAAGGTACCGTTATCGTTGTATCCCATGACCGTCACTTCTTGAACAAGGTATGTACGCATATTGCGGATATCGATTTTGGTAAGATTCAACTGTATGTCGGTAACTATGACTTCTGGTATGAGTCCAGTAAGCTGGCGCTTGAACTTCAGCGTGAATCGAACAAGAAGAAAGAAGAGAAGATCAAGGAACTTCAAGCATTTATTCAGCGTTTCTCGGCGAATGCTTCGAAATCGAAGCAGGCGACTTCTCGTAAGAAGCAACTCGATAAAATTACGCTGGATGACCTTCGTCCTTCGAACCGTAAATATCCGTTCCTTAACTTTAAACCAGAGCGTGAAGCAGGTAAGCAGCTTCTAACGGTGGACGGCATTACGAAGTCAATTGAAGGCGAGAAGATTCTGAATAACGTAAGCTTTGTTGTAAACAAGGGCGACAAGATTGCTTTTGTTGGACCGAACGGTCTGCCGAAGTCTACATTGTTCCAAGTTATCACTGGGGAAACCGAAGCGGAAGCAGGAGAATATAGCTGGGGTGTAACGACGACTCAAGCTTACTTCCCGAAAGATAACTCCGCTTATTTCGACGGTGTTGATTTGAACCTAGTAGAATGGCTTCGTCAATACTCCAAAGATCAGGACGAGACATTCTTGCGCGGATTCCTTGGACGTATGTTGTTCTCCGGCGAGGAAGCACTGAAGAAGGCGAGCGTTCTGTCCGGTGGAGAGAAAGTTCGTTGTATGCTGGCTAAAATGATGCTTAATGGTGCGAATGTGCTTATCTTTGATGAGCCTACGAACCACTTGGACCTCGAATCCATCACTGCGCTCAATAACGGACTGATTGATTTCGATGGAACGATCCTGTTCACTTCGCATGACCATCAGTTCATTCAGACCATTGCGAATCGGATTATCGAGATTACACCTAACGGTGTTATCGATCGTCAGATGAGTTATGATGAGTATCTGGAGAGTGAAGAAATCAAAGCTCTTCGGGATAGTATGTATCCAGCTGAGGTATAATACCAATTTGCATACGAAAAAGCTGCACCTTCAATGGAAGGGCAGCTTTTTTGGTCTGATTGAAGTGACGATTTACACGCCTGTACGACGGCGCTGGTTGTTCGGCTTCTTGTTGTTTTGACTCTTCATTTTTTGCGTTGTACCAGGCTGGAACGAACCTTGTTTTGTAGAAGAGTTTTGTTGTTTCTTTTGCTCCAGTTTCTGACGGATCGCATCAGCTAGACTCACCTTGCGTGAATCGTTGTTTTCCGACATGATTGTTTCCTCCTCGGATTATGAGTTGTCCTCATTTTATTCGTTTTTAAAACGGACGGCAAGGGCAACAATAAATATATCGGTTGGAAAACAGCATTTTTGCCTGGAGCAACTCTTTTTCGTTCAACTCACAAGGTTTCTCTAGACTCACAACGTTTCTCTAGACCCACAACCTATGCCTTTGCTAGGATAATAAAGAAGTTTTGAAAAAAGGCCTTATTGGCCATAGGAGAAGCAGTAAAGGAGAGACATTTCCCGGTGAACGCATATGATGACATCAAAAAGGGAGAGCGGGGAGCATGGATTAGTATTATCGCATATCTAATCCTCTCGGCTTTTAAATTATTCTGTGGTTACATATTTGCTTCCAGCGCCCTGACTGCTGACGGATTCAACAACTTAACAGATATTGTTGCTTCCTTGGCAGTACTTATTGGATTGAAGATTTCACGCAAACCACCAGATTCAGATCATGCTTATGGGCATTTTAGAGCAGAGACGGTAGCTGCGTTAATTGCTTCATTTATTATGGCAGTGGTTGGTCTTCAGGTGCTTATGGAAGCGATAAGTTCCTTTTTCGAGGGAAGCAAATCTACACCAGATGTACTGTCTGCTGGAGTAGCAGGACTGTGTGCGGTTGCGATGTACGGCGTTTATCGTTACAACGTTCGATTGGCTAAACAGATTAATAATCAGGCATTGATGGCTGCTGCCAAAGATAATCTGTCAGATGCAATGGTTAGTGTTGGAGCCGCTGTAGGTATCATTGGTGCTCAGTTTGGTCTTCCCTGGCTTGATACGGTAGCTGCGCTTGCAGTTGGGGTACTTATCTGTAAAACGGCTTATGAAATCTTTAGAGACTGTACACATAGTCTTACGGATGGATTCGATGAGGAGCGGCTCTTGGATCTAAGACGCACTATTGCGAAGACCCCAGGAGTAGAAGGAATTAAGGATGTTAAAGCCAGAATTCATGGTAACCACGTACTGGTAGATGTCGTTGTAGAGGTGGATCCACAGTTAAGTGTCATCGAAGGACACCGAATTAGTGATACCATTGAGGAACGTATGGTGAAGTATCATAACATTATGAATGTTCATGTACATGTTGAACCGAAGGATATATAAATCTGCGAACGGCATATAAAAAGGACTGCGATTCGTCGCAGTCCTCTTTTTATATGTTCTATGTTAGTTAGTTGCTATTTTACGTAAATCCAAGCGGCTCCGAGCCACGTATAAATTTCAACCCACTCACCTTCAACTACTTCTTGAGAGTTGGTTCTAGTCGTATTTACTTTCTGAGGTGCGAGAGCACCGAGGATTTTACCATTAGGTGCATCGTAGAAGTATGTTATTGAAGTAAGTTCGATAATTTTAGTCGGGTTAAGCACAACCTCATGTGCTTTGATGATTGGCTCGTCCAGTGTTGGGATATTGAGCGAATCTGAGTCTGCTTCTTTAACGACAGTAGTCGTTGTAGTAGCTGGAACTAATTCTGTAGCTTTAACAGGATCAGCACCTGCTACCGCAGTCATGGATAGTGCAAGGCCCAGCATTGTTGTAATACTAATTGTTTTTTTCATTGTTTCGTCTCCTCCTAGAAATTTGATTTATGTAGCGACATTATCGATTTAACCACCAAGGAGGTAAATTGAACCAATTTATCAAGTTGTTTTTTGAAAAATGTGGGTTTTAATACTTCGGTTAATAACGAGTTCAGTGGGTATGGCGTGACAAGGTAGTTCGATTCAGCTATACTTTGGAACAGTATTCATGTTCGAAATAAGGGTACATCCGAGGAGGGAAGCCGATGAGTCGCCGTAAGAACAAAGGCGGACGGATACTGCTTGGACTGTTGATATTTATTGTAATCATCGTTGGAGCAGGGATTTGGTACATTTCACCGTCAAAGAGCCTTGATCTAAAGTACCATTCAATTGATGTAAAAGACAAGATTCTTCAAATGGTGGAAACCCGTCAGCCAGAAATCGTACTAAGTAAAGATGAGTTCGCACAGATGAGCAAAAAAAACATGATTGAATATATGAATAAACATAACATTGGGGTTGATCTTACAGGAGCTGATTTTCATATAGACGGTCAGAATATGACTGTAGATGTGAATGGGAAGTGGGGGGTACTGCCTTTTGGTGCGACGCTTCAGTTCCATATGACTGCAAATGGAAGTAATCTATCCCTGGAGCATCAATTGACGACAATTCGCAGTTTAGATATTCCACCATCTATTTTCAAGCTTGACCCTATTGAAATTTCCTTAAAAGAATATCTTCCTGATCTTGTAACGGTTAAAAAAGTTGATTTTCTGGATGAAGGCATGAAACTTACGTTTAAAATTGATTGGTTATCAATTCCTTCATTATGGTAGATAAAAGAACAGCCTCTGGTCCATTGACCAGAGGCTGTTCTTTTGTATTCCTAACCTTTTTCATATCTCTTTGTAATGGTTTTAGTGAATTAGTATTGAATGGCTACATTGATCTTCTTCGACCGGTAAAGAGAGAGACGATGAACAGAACCAAGAAGATGAAGAACAGTACTTTTGCGATACTTGTTGCAGCCTCTACAATTCCGAAGAAGCCGAAAATTCCTGCGACGAGTGCAATGACTAACAATATGACTGACCATCTTAACATAATAATTCACCCTTCTTTCATATAATTTTTTTAGATAGGAGGCATTCTCGTCATTTCTTGATGATGTTCTATTATGTAGAGATTGGCTTCCATCCAAAGCATGGGAACGAACTTCCCAGCGCCTCGTAGTTCTCATTTAACCTAGAGGATTTGGCTTGAAACAAAAGGGCAAGATGGCATACATCGATCATCATGAGTATTGTTTCGTGCTGAAAGAGAGAGGGTAACTATGAAATATCGAGACAAACATACTGGAAAGTGAGGTCATGTTAATGCTGACACAGATTAGTGTTGCGATTATCGCTATTGCTTTTGCAATTCTTGTCTTCTTTCTAATTAAGACTTTGAAGGCAGCAACAAGCTCTCTGGATAAGGTGACTCAAACACTTCAAGAAGTTCAGACCACAATTGATGAACTTAGTTATGAAGTGAAGCAGACGATTCGTAACACGAACGATATAACCGTCGATGTCCAACACAAAATGAAGCAGATTGATCCAGTGATGGATACGGTTAAGAATTTGGGTGAAGCGCTCAGTGAGGTGACCTTTGCGGTAAAACAGGTATCTTCGGGAGTTGTGAGCAAGTTCAATCAGTCTAAAGCAAACACGACCATGAAGAAGAAGGAAGTGCAACAGCCCGTAGTGCCAATGACAGCTCAGGATCGAACTTTTCAGAGCTATGATTCCGTATATCATGAGTCTAAATCTTCGAATGCGGGAAAATGGTTGAATTATGTTGATGTTGCAGCAGGGGTATGGAGTAAGTTTCGTCGTCAGAAAGCCCGTTAAGGGACTGGACATCGGTAAGTGATGAACCGGTTGTCTGTAAGAATAGAAAGGGTGAAGTAATATGTTGAATGTCGTGCTGCTGTTGATGGGTATGCTTTCGCCCTTAAGTGGCGGAGTAGGCTTCCCGCCTGTGTCCGCAACTGAAATGACTGCACCTGTAAATCAAGCCTCAATACTTTCAGATGCTCCTGCTTCGCAGAAAGAGCAGATTGATCGTTATGAGACGCTTAATGGAATTGCTTTAGCGGACACTGCGCAAGATGTGATTCGTAAGCTGGGTGAGCCGCTTGAAGTTACACAGGATCCTTTATTAGGTACAACGGAGTACCATTATAAAGATATGACGGTTGGCCTATTTGACGGGTTGACGGATTACGTTCATGTGGAGCCTTCGGCTAAATCCATTCAGGTGAATGATCAGTCTATTCTACTGACAACCGGTCACATCACGGACTCTCTTGGTCATCCTTATTTCAAAGGCGAGGATGGAGATGTCTACGTGCAGGACCACCAAGTTATTAAGGTATTTAAAGATCATATGGACGGGAATATCGTTGGTGTCGATTTATTTTTCGAATATAGCGAATAACCTGTTTCAAAAGTTTCGAATTCGGTTAAATAATCTAGGGCTCTAACCTAGTACAATCCTATAGGAGGTTTTAAATTATGGAAACTACTAATAAACAAGCCTATGCAAAAATTGTTGAGAATGGAACTTTAGCCGTTCAAGAAATTCAGAACTTAGCAACTTCCGGTTACGCTGCAGATCATATTTATGTAATCGCGCATGATTCTGACAAGACAGAGCGTATCGCTCAAGCTTCAGAAGCTAAAGAGATTGGGATCAAGGAAGAAGGCGTGTTTGATTCGATTGCCAACTTGTTCCGCTCCCGTGGTGACGAACTTCGTGCTAAAATTGTATCTTTAGGATTTACAGAGGCAGAAGCTGACTTTTATGAGAAGCAACTGGACATGGGTAAAGTTCTCGTTATTGCTAAAAAAGATCACGCTTGAGCTAGCTCGACTGGTACATTTCCGTGTAGAATATAGGGCTTTAAACATAGATAAGGAATGGGACAGGACTGTCTCATTCCTTATCTATGTTTTTGAAATAAATGGATTTTTCATGAGGTGGAGCCATTCTCGAAACAATCTATTAAGTGATTTATATAGTATAATAGTTCGAGAAAGGATGTCTAATCGCATAGAGAGTATCGTTAAGGAGAGAGCCATGAGAATACTAATTGTTGATGACAATCCGACTAACGTCATAATTATCCGAGAAATTCTTAAGAAAGAACAATACCGGAATATTGTAACTGCATCCTCAGCCATAGAAATGCTGGAGTATATCGGTATTGGGGATCACTCCTCAGAATTACGACCTAAACGCGTTGACGTTGATTTGATATTACTAGATATGATGATGCCGGAGATGGATGGAATCGAAGCTTGCCGAATCGTGCAGCAATATGATCATCTGAAAGATATTCCGATTATTATGGTGACTGCTGTAGGTGATTCGAAAAAGCTGGCTGAGGCACTTGATGCTGGAGCCGTAGACTATGTGACAAAGCCGATCAATAAAGTCGAACTCATGGCCCGCATTCGTCTAGCTCTTCGTCTGAAACATGAAAAGGATTGGCACAAAGACAGAGAACAACGGATTAAAGATGAATTAACGTTAGCTGCCATGGTGCAAAATGCAGTGCTGAGTCTACCTATTGAAGATGAATCTTTTGAGATTCATGCCTTATATCAGCCGTCTGCTGAATTAGCAGGTGATTTGTATGCTTGGTATCCACTTGGTGAAGGCCGGTATGGGATTATACTGCTTGATATGATGGGACATGGGATTTCTTCGTCATTATTCTGTATGTTTATTGCTTCTGTGTTGAAAGACACGGTGACCACTTATGTAGAACCGGAGAAAGTTATTCAAGAACTTAATCGTAGATTCAATCAGCTTCATCTAGAGAATCAATTGATTCAGTATTATTTTACGGCTATCTATTTAGTTGTTGATACGCGTATGAAGCGAGTCGATTATGTGAATGCTGGCCATCCGCCTGCGTTGTTCTTTCAAGAAGACGGTTCGGTGATGACTCTTGATCAAGGATGCTGTCCTGTAGGATTATTTGATCGCATTGATGGGATGGAGCCACGGAGTTTTCATTATGAAGGGAATGCACATCTTGCTATGTACACGGATGGTATTCTGGAGCTTGTATCTGGAAGTCATGAGGATAAGCTTGATTACTTGAAGCAGCATTTAAGTGGTTCTCATAAGTGGAGAGAAGAAGAGATGAAGGAACGATTTTTTGTGGATAATCCAGCAGAGGAACGAGATGACGATAAATGTCTCGTATGGATCACCCTTAAAGGGAGTGGAGGAACAGAATGAAGATTAGAAGTAAATTAGTTATCGGGTTCACGACACTGCTGGCAATCATGCTTGTATTAACCTTGGTAGGTTATGATCGAATCAGTTTTATGAACAGTCAACTCGATACAATATACAGCGAGCGTTATTTAAAGGTTCGCGATTCCAACGCGGTGCGTGGACAAGTGAATGATATGGCACGGGCTCTTACGAACATGATGCTGAGTGATGAAACAGCTAATTCAGAGCAAACCGTGAACCGCATTAAGGAGATGGATAAGAAGGTAGATTCCATCTTAGAGTCTCTTAAGAAGAGTGGAAATTCGGCTGAAGAACAGCAATTGCTTGATCGGATTGAGAAGGCTAGATCGGAATACGGAGGATATCAATCTAAAGCACTGGATCTTCTTTCAGATGGCAATATTGATGCAGCTAACTCCTACCGAATTACAGCAGGACAAGATGTCCAAGAAGAAATGCTAAACAGTCTGAATGCATTATCGAGTTACCAGAATGCAAGGATAACAGAAGATATTGATGAAGCCAAAACGGCCTATGAACGATCTATTCAGATGACAACTTTTTTTATGGCCGTGGGACTTTTGATTGGATTGATCGTTATTCTATGGGTAGTTCCGAGTATTACTCGTGGAATTAATGTGGTGAACTTGATGATCAAAAGCTTTGGTCAGGGTCGTATGAGGGAGATCCAAGAGATTGAGGTCACCTCAAAAGATGAGATTGGACAAGTAGCTCAGGTGTTCAAAGAAATGGCAGAGGATATTGAAGAGAAGCAGAGACTGGAGCAGACGTACTTAGAAGCTCAGCGTGATCAGTCCTGGTTGAACTCTAACTTGGCTAGAGTTACCGAATTACTTGAAGGGATTGAATCCCTAGAAGAGGTTGGTCAGCGCTTTATGAGTGAGTTTACCCCAGTGATTGGTGCTCATTATGGTGCTCTATATATCCGTGAGGAAGATAAAGATCCGAATAAATTAATGGTTCGAGGATCGTATGCTTTTGAAGGTGGCGATGCACCTAGAAGTTCCTTTACGATTGGAGAAGGCCTGGTGGGACAGGTGGCACTAGATAAGAAATCGATTATGCTGAACAATCCGCCAGAGAATTACATGCAGGTTCAATCAGCATGGGGATCGTCCAAGCCAGGATCGATTATGATTTATCCAATCTTGTTCGAAAATGAGTTGCTTGGTGTCTTGGAAATGGCTTCTTTTGAGCAATTCACTTCACTTCAGGAGCAGCTCATATCTCAGTTAAGTCTGTCACTAGGGACATTGCTCAACAGTATTATGGGACGTATGAGAGTAGAAGAACTCTTGCGTGAGTCTCAAGCACTTACAGAAGAACTACAATGTCAATCGGAAGAACTTCAGACTCAGCAAGAGGAACTTCGTCGTTCGAATGAGAATTTGGAAGAGCAGACAGAGGCGCTTAAACGCTCAGAAGAGCTACTTCAGCGTCAACAAGAGGAACTGGAACATTACAATACAGAGCTTGTTGCTAAGACTCGTGCACTGGAAGAACAGGTTCAAGAAGTGGAAGAGAAGAATCTCGAAATTGAGAAAGCGAAAGAACAGTTGGAGAAGCAAGCGATGCAGCTTTCGGTTACGACCAAATACAAATCGGAGTTTATGGCGAATATGTCACATGAGCTTCGAACACCACTCAATAGCTTGCTGATCCTTTCCCAGCTTCTTTCTGAGAATAAAGGTGGTAACTTAACAGCTAAGCAGATTGAATATGCTCAGACGATTTATATGTCGGGTGCGGACCTTCTTAAAATGATCGATGAGATTCTTGATCTATCCAAAGTGGATGCAGGCAAGATGGAGATTAATAATGAAGCTGTGCATATGACCGAAATCGAAGCGTTTGTTCAGCAGAACTTTGCTCCTGTTGCATTTAAGAAAGGCCTTGCACTGAAAGTTCATGTCGAGGATGGTGTGCCTGAGAGCATTATCACGGATGGTCACAGGGTGAAGCAGGTCCTTCGAAACCTGCTATCCAATGCCTTTAAGTTTACAAGTAAGGGTTCAGTTGAAGTCAACGTAACTCACGGTGATCCGGATAAACTTCCGTTTTTCTTGGATCGAGAACGTAATTATATTGCTTTCTCTGTGATCGATACGGGAATTGGTATTCCAGCAGATAAAACAGACTTGATATTCGAAGCCTTCCAACAGGTCGATGGTACAACGAGTCGAAAATATGGAGGAACGGGACTTGGATTGTCCATAAGCAGGGAATTGGCACGTCTCCTAGGGGGCGGCATAAATCTCGAGTCTGAAGAAGGACAGGGTAGCTGCTTTACATTGTATTTACCTTGTGAACAAGCCATAGATTCAGCGAAGCAAGAAGCGGCAGCTACAACTCAAACAACAAGTGAACTTCTAATAGATAAAAGCTTTGTTGCTCCTAAGAAAGTTAAAGAAGGGGAAGCGAATCCATCCGTTCAGATTGATGATGATCGGGATGATATCGGACCTACAGATAAGGTACTCTTAATCGTTGAGGATGACGATAAGTTTGCTAAGATCTTGCTGGATATGGCAAGAGGTCGCGGCTTTAAAGCATTAGTCGCATTACAAGGGGACATCGGTCTTAAGATGGCCCAATCGTACAAGCCTGACGCCATTATTCTAGATATTCAACTGCCGGTTATGGATGGGTGGTCTGTGCTTGGTGAGCTGAAGAGCTCAGCGGTAACACGTCATATTCCTGTACATGTCGTTTCCGTTGTGGATGAAGTGAAGCAAGGACTTATGATGGGGGCGATCGCTTACCTGAAGAAACCTTCTTCTCGTGAAGCGCTTGAAGGAGCCTTTTCTCATATTGAGTCCTATGCGGAGCAATCTATGAAACAACTGCTCATCGTGGAGGATGACGATATTCAACGACATTCCATCATTGAACTTATTGGTCATGATGATGTTTCGATTACAGCTGTATCTACAGGTAAGGAAGCTCTTGAGAAGCTCAGAACACAGAGATATGACTGTATGGTCCTTGATTTGATGTTGACGGATATGACAGGCTTTGATTTGCTTGATCAAATTCGCGATGATGAGAAGCTTGTCGATTTACCAATCATTATTTATACGGGGAAAGAACTCGATAGCAAGGAAGAAACCCGTCTGCGTAAATATGCGGAGTCGATTATTATTAAGGATGTTAAATCACCAGAGAGATTGCTGGATGAGACGACACTGTTCTTGCACCGAGTAGAGGCGAATTTACCGGAGGATAAGCGTAAAATATTGCAAAAGCTGCATAATAAAGAAGTTCTTTTTGAAGGCAAAAAAATCATGCTTGTAGATGATGATATTCGAAATGTGTTTGCCCTTTCGAGTGTGCTGGAAGGTTACAACATGGAGGTGACTTTTGCCGAGAACGGACGCGAAGCATTAGAGCTATTAGAGGCTGATCCGAATTATGACCTCGTCCTAATGGATATGATGATGCCGGAAATGGACGGCTATGAGGCGATGAGCAGATTGCGTCAAATGCCTCAATTTGAAAAGATGCCAATCATTGCGCTCACGGCAAAAGCGATGAAAGAAGATCGGGCGAAATGTATTGAGGCTGGTGCCTCCGATTACATGAAAAAGCCAATTCAAACAGAGCAACTTCTTTCTCTAATGCGCGTATGGTTGTATTCGTAAGAGAGAGTTTTGGGTAAAGAATAATTGATAGACTAACGTAAAGGGAGAAAGTCGGTGTACAATCATGACATCAAGTGACCAAACGGATATTGAACTAAACACGGAGGAGCATAACGACCGGGAGCTGGAACAAATCGAGATTGAACTTTTACTTGAAGGCATTCATCGATTTTACGGTTATGATTTTCGCAACTATGCGCTCCCTTCATTGAGGCGAAGAATCTGGCATCATGTGCATGCCGAAGGTCTGTCCTCCATATCGTCATTGCAAGAAAAGGTATTACATGAGCGGGCGTGCTTTGAACGCCTTATATATAATTTATCGATTCCGGTCACGGAAATGTTCAGGGACCCTAACTTATTCCTAACATTCAGGCAAAAGGTAGTGCCACTCCTGAGGACTTATCCATATATCCGTATTTGGCATGCTGGATGTTCTACAGGCGAAGAAGTATATTCCATGGCTATTTTGCTACATGAGGAAGGTCTTTATGATAAGGCGCGCATTTATGCTACAGACATGAATTCACGATCATTGCAGCAAGCCAAGGAAGGCGTTTTTGATATTAAGCGCATGAAACAATACACCAAGAACTATTTGGAGGCAGGTGGAACACGCTCGTTCTCCGAATATTATACGGCGAAGTATAACTCGGTTATTTTTCATCCGTTCCTTAAGAAAAACATGATCTTTGCAGAACATAACTTAGCGACGGATCGTTCATTTAATGAGTTTAATGTCATTTTTTGCAGGAATGTCATGATTTATTTTAACGATGAACTTCGCAATCACGTGCATGGACTATTTCATGAGAGCTTAAGCCATTTTGGTATTCTCGTACTGGGAGCCAAGGAGTCGATTCATTTTACGAATTATAGTGATTCGTATGAAGCGCTTGATCGGGCAGAGAAGATTTACCGGAAGATTAAATAGAGTTTTAGGAGGATTCCATGGTGTTTCATGATCCAATTCATATTTTGCTGGTAGATGACCGCCCTGAGAATTTGCTTGCCCTGGAAGCTGTGCTAGACAGCGAACAATACACGCTGATTAAGGCGACTTCCGGGGAAGAAGCATTAAGATGTCTTTTGAAATATGACTTCGCTGTGATTGTTCTTGATGTTCAAATGCCAGGCATGGACGGAATTGAGACAGCACGGTTAATAAAAGCAAGAGACAAGACGAAAGACATTCCCATCATCTTCATATCGGCGAACAGCAAGGAGGCGGAACATCTCTTTGCTGGATACTCTGCCGGTGCTATTGATTATATGGTCAAACCGTTTATTCCTCAGATTCTGAAGTCTAAGATTGAGGGTTTTGTAGATATGCATTTGACGAACAAAAGACTCAAGACACAGTCTATGTTGCTTCATCAAAAGACACAGGAACTGGAAAAGATTAATCATGAGCTTGTACAAGCAAAGGATGCTGCTGAGATAGCAGCCAAAGCAAAAACCGAATTCCTAGCCATGATGAGTCATGAAATTCGTACACCCATGAATGGTGTGATCGGGATGATTGATCTTTTGATGGATAGTGACCTACAGGATGAACAGAGGGAATATGCAGACATCATCCGGAACAGTGCTGATGCACTTGTCTCTATCATTAATGATATTTTAGACTTTACGAAGATGGAGTCTGGGAAGATGGAGCTCGAAGAGCATCCATTTGAATTGAAATCTTGTGTGCAAGAGGTATTTGGACTTTTTTCAGCTGAAGCTAATAAGAAGAATTTAGAGTTGCTGTACTTTATTGAAGATCAAATCCCCCAAATGGTGTATGGAGATATGGGACGTCTGCGACAGGTGTTAATGAATCTCGTATCTAATGCGGTTAAGTTTACGAATCAAGGGGGAGTTTATCTCGTCGTTTCTCTGATTGAGAGAGAGAATGAATCCCTAACCCTTGAGTTTAATATTAAGGACACGGGCATTGGGATTTCGGCGGATAAAGTTGACCGATTGTTCAAGCCATTCTCCCAACTGGATTCATCTATGACTCGAAAGTATGGTGGGACTGGTCTTGGTCTTGCAATCTGTAGGTCGTTGGTTCAGATGATGGGTGGAGAAATCAGGGTGGAATCTACGGAAGAGAAGGGCGCAACCTTCCTGTTTACGATTAAGGTTCGCCAGCATGAGGAAGAAGACCCGCTGCGAGGCCAGGATAAACCCGATGATGCATATGATATGAAAGAAAGGAACTGTTTACCGAATGTACTCGTTGTAGATGATCACCCCATTAATCGAAAGCTTATGTTAAGTATGCTTGGTAAGATAGGTCTAGAAGCAGATATTGCTGAAGATGGAGAGCAGGCTGTGAAGCTGGTAAGGGCAGGGCACCATTATGACATGATATTTATGGACCTTCAAATGCCAGTCATGGATGGTCTGGAGGCTACTCGATTAATTCGGAAACAACAGGTGTTTGGAAAGAGATCTGTGATTGTTGCTATGACGGCTAATGTTATGGATGGTATACAGACACGTTGTCTGGAGGCTGGTATGGATGAATATATCAGTAAGCCAGTAAAAATCAACGGTATTAAGCAAGTTTTGTCTAAGTATGCACTGCCCACATATCATGAACATGTCCTATCTCATGGGCAACAATCGGTGATGTAAATCGACCGCACCTGTCATGTCAAAAAAAACCATGAACAAAATGGTTGCTGGGTTGTTTCAACACATGAAATAACGGGTTATTTGTAATGAAAAACAAATTGCGGGAGAGAGTGTCTATGAATACAAATAATAATGATAAATTCAATGCTAAGACTCACATGGGTGAAGGTGTCTGCACGGTGTTTTTAAGCGGAGAACTTGATTTGTCCGTTGCACCAGATTTTCGATTAGTTATGGAACCACTTGTGAGCAATTCAGAAATGGATTTGATCGTCAACATGAAGGACATGACATATATAGATAGTACAGGGATCGGAATTCTATTATCCATTTTGAAAGCAAGACATGGTATGCAAGCACGCTTTGCTGTTGAAGAGGTTCCTCAACAAATTCAGAAGCTGTTTGATATGACCGGTATTGCGAAGTTCTTTGCCCCTCAGGAGAATTCCCAATAGGAAAGGAAAGAAAAAAATGAATGCTGAAGCACATAAAGTTACGCTGAATTTACCTGCCAGTGCAGAATACGTTGATATTGTTCGTTTGAATTTGTATGGTATTGCATCAAAAATGGGATTTTCTTATGAAGAGATCGAAGACATGAAAGTTGCGGTTTCAGAAGCTTGCAATAACTCAGTTTTATATGCATACGGTCAAGAAGCAGGTATGGTTGAAGTTGTGTTCGACGTTTCTGCTGATTCGTTATCCATCACGGTCAAAGACGAAGGGGAGAGTTTTGATAGTGATGAACGGGTAGACAACCGTACAACTCTTCATGATAAAGAATTGAATGAAGTTCAAATTGGTGGTCTTGGCTTCTATCTCATGGAGGCACTTATGGATGAAGTAAGTGTGACGAATCAAACAGGAAAGGGTACACAAGTTATTCTTACTAAGCGGCTTGCGAGAAGCGAGGAGCCAGTATGAGTGAAAAGGTGACTCCCCCAGAGTCAAGAGATGAAGCAATTAGTCTGATCTGGGAATACCAGCAGACGAAAGATAATGAGATCGCTACGGTCTTAATTAAAAAGTATGAACCTATGGTTAAGATGGCTTCAGGCAAAATTGCCCGGAATAGGCCAGACCTTTATGAGGACTTATATCAGGTTGGACAGATGGCTCTGATCCGTCTGCTTCAACAATATGATATAAGTCTAGGTATTCCTTTTGAGCCTTATGCGATGAAGAGTATGATCGGTCACATGAAGAACTTTTTGCGAGATAAATCTTGGTATATCCAAGTTCCACGCCGTATTAAGGAGAAGGGCGCACTCGTTCAGCATGCTATCGATGAATTAACCATCAAACTAGAAAGATCACCGGCTGTACAGGAGATTGCTGAGTACCTGGAATTGACGGTTGAGGAGACGTTAGAAGTTCTCGCAGGGCGTGAGTGCTATCATTATGTATCTCTTGATTCTCCATTATCACAAGAAGAGACCGGCGCTACCCTTGGTGAGCTTATTAGCTCGGATGTGAATGATTTTGATTCCGTCGAGAAGCGAATGGATTTACAGCAGGCTTTAAGTCAGTTGAAAGAGCAGGAGCAAAAAGTCTTACTACTTGCGTTCCAAGATGGTCAATCGCAGAGAGCCATTGCTCAGAAACTTGGTGTTTCACAGATGAGTGTATCTCGTATACAGAAGAGAGCAACAGAGAAGCTGAAACAAATTATGTCTAATTCATCGTATTGATATGGACAAGCCTTTCTATATCAGGTGTAAAGACCAGCCTACATAAAAGGCACGCTATTCCTGAAAGAAGGATAAGCGTGCCTTTTTAGTGATAATAAATAGGACAAATGAAGAAGGACGTGAGTGATGGGTGACGATCTTGCAGCTGGATAAGGAAGACAATGTGTATCATTTTGGAGGTGGATGGAGTTGGTATGACCTTCAAATCAGAAATTGGGATTCACCTCTAATTGGAGAATTGCGTAATCAATTTCCTTATTCATCGAAATGGTTTGACCTTGTTTCAACGCTTCAAGATAAGAACTATTTGTCTGTTCATTTTCCCGATGGGAAAAATCCTATTATGGTGGGTTCTATCCTCTATACCGTTGCTTCTGCTGTGAATGATGATCATTCGAATGAACAGTTTTATTTTTATATTGATGGAGACGCGTTAATCACCTTCAATCTGGATGAACATACGAGAGGAATTATGCGAGAGGAGGGGCGCGTCTCCATGCTGCATCAATGTACGAGGCCGATTGATGGGATGTTTGTCCTCTCCAGAGCCATCCTGCATTATTTTCATGTTGGAATGGATAAGTTTGAGCATCGCCTGCGGAAACTAGAGGCGGGGATGAAGCATCAGAATAAGCGCTATCTAATGGATAGTATTTTAACATCAAGGTTCGAGTTGATCTTTTGGAATAATTCATTTATATCCTTTCAGGAATTGATTACGGCTTCCAAAGAGGGGTATCAAGAAGATTTAGATGATAGCCGATTCTATAAGCAGCTGTTTTATAGGGTAGAACGAATGGAAAGGTTATTTCATCATTATGAACGTGAAATCGATACACTTGTGTCCATCGACAATGCGATAGCTGGATTTCGAGGAAATGAGATCATGAAGACCCTGACAATCATGACAGTCATCTTTACACCGGCCACGGTAATAGGTGCAATATGGGGAATGAACTTCGATAATCTTCCTTTAATCAAGTATTCATGGGGTTTCACTGCTTCTATGTTGTTAACATTAGCCATGACCGCAGGCATGTATTTATGGATGCATATGAAGGGATGGACAGGGGATATTCTTAGGGTTAAATCTCGGGATCGTAACAAAAATATATAAACGAACAGCAAAAAGTCCGGAAGCTTCCATTGACCGGACTCTTTGCTGTCTTTATTTAGATCGATCAATATATCCCTGTAACTCAGAGATATAATCACCAATAAGCGGCAAGTCAACAAATAGGCTAAGTATATATCCCAGGATACCGAGAATAACGAAAGTACCTATAGTCATTCCAAGTCCTCTTGAAAGACCAGCGGTAAAATTGGTAATCATCCGCTTTTTAGGGTTCATGTAATTCTCAACAATGTCCTTAAAGTCAGATTTTTCAAGAGAATCTGCAATTTTGTCCAGACGAGTATTCAGTCGTTTGACTTCATGTCTTAACTCAAAGGGATGCTCTTCTACCTCATATACTCCGCGAGTATTCGACTTTTGAGCAGAGTGTTTTGAAGATTCTTCTCTTTTTAAATTCCTGTCACGATCTCGGTCATGGTCGCGCTTTCGTGAACGCTCAGGACGATCTGAATGTTCAATTGTACTTCCGCTGCCATTATAGGGGGCTGCTTTGCTCATATCGAATCCCTACTTTCCTTTGATAATGATGGGGAAGAAGCTGAAATAAAAATAGCCAGCTGTGTCAGCTGGCTATAACCCGAAAGTTGCGGTTTAGATTCTAGGTGTCTTCAACTCTTGGCTGACGTCAGAGGAAGCATTTTTCGTCACATGTTTGACGTCTTCGGAAGCAGTTGCAACTTCATCACTTACATCATTGGAAGCTTGTTTAACACTTGCCATGATGTTGCCTCGACTTTCATTAACTGTGGTCATAACGTCGGAAGCTTTTGTGCCTACGGTCTTAGCAATGTCTGTAGCTTTATCACCAACAACACCAGCGACCTCTTTGGTTTTATCCGTAACTAATGTAATCTTTTCGGACAAATCTCCACGGAGTTCACGACCTGGTTTTGGGGCGAATAGAAGGGCTGCTGCAGCTCCAACCAAAGCTCCAATGAAAGCACCTTTAAAGAAAGTTGATCCACTCTGTACCGGATATTCTTGTTCTGTGTGATTCATGACATTCACTCCTTTAGATTAATTTCATTTAATATGTCTAATCGGGAAGATTAGGTAGTGCGTCTAAACATTTTGGATACGAGTCCCAGCAGGAATACGAAGATAGCTGTACCGATAATAGCTGGAACGATTGCGAAACCGCCGATTTCAGGCCCCCATGAACCCATAAGCATGGGTCCGAGCCAAGCACCGACAAAGCCGGCAACCATGGAGCCGATAATACCACCTGGCATATCATTACCTACTAAGGCATCACCGATGATTCCAATAACAATTGCCATCACGATGCTGATAATTATTCCCCACATATCATCGCCTCCTTATTCAGATGTCTTGACCCTTGTTTGTTTGGGCTTGCTTATCTGGTATTTAAACTTGAGAGTTGGCACTGAAACAAGAAAGATGAGAAATAGAGTAAATGAAAGGTATTGTGTAAAAATTATAAGTAAGAATGATAAAAGTGTTAAATTTTGAAGATTTTGAAGCTTTACAAAATTCGTAATGTTTATTTGTGTTTATTTTTGCCTACTGATCTATATTGATTTTTGTACTATACTTAATTAAGCAACTTAGGGATGAAGCAACAGAAGGAGTGAGGCATCATGGAGACAATGCTAGTGAAGGAATATCGTGCAGATGTTATGGAGTGCGCCCATAGTGGGCATATATGTATCGTTAATGAAGAGGGTAAGGTTGAAGCGTATGCGGGTGACCCTAACTATGTAACGTTTACTCGGTCTTCTGCTAAGCCTCTGCAGGCTATTCCTGCTATTCGTGCACAATTAGCGAATCATTATCATTTGACAGATGAAGAAATTGCAATTATGACTGCATCTCACCGAGGGGAGCATGAGCACCAAGAGACATTGATTAATCTCCTGAACAAAACAGGGATTGGTGAAGATCGGCTTGTATGTGCCTCTAGTTACCCGCTTGATGATGAAGCTAGACATTCTTTAATCCGTAACAGAAGTAATAAACGTAAACTTCATCATAATTGTGCAGGTAAACATCTGGGCTTACTAGCTTACAGTCAGATGAAGGGATATACCCTTGAAGGGTATGAGAACCCTAACCACCCTGTACAGCAGGAGATATTAAATACGGTAGCCTATATGAGTGGCTTATCTACAGACGAGATTATTCTCGGAACGGACGGTTGTGGTCTTCCGGTGTTTGCATTACCTATGCATGCTTTAGCAACAGCTTATATGAAGCTTGCCTGTCCGGATCGAATTGAAGACGAAGCTACACGCTTAGCAGTTGAAAAGATTACGAAGGCGATGAATGCTCACCCTTTTATGGTGGCAGGAAGCGGTAGAGTAGATACATTGCTGCTACAGGATAAGAATATTGTTGCTAAGGGTGGTTTTAAAGGAGTCTACTGCTTTGGGCTCAAGGAAGAGAGACTGGGGATTACATTCAAAATATTGGATGGTTCTGAAGAAGAATGGGGCTATGTTGCTGAATCCATTCTTGATCAGATCGGCTATAAGAACAAAGCCACCATGGATCGTTTAAAGGAAGCATACACCAAGGATATCTATAATGATGGGGGACAAAAGGTGGGTAGAGCCGAGACGGTCTTTACTTTACAACGCGTTTAGATACATCAGTTTCCTCATATCTTGGTTGCTTCAGGTAAGGACTATATTCAGATTGATGATTAATTTAAAATCCGCCGGGGTATTAAAGTATAATCCCACAGGGAGAAAACTTTATCTCGCTTTCCTACATGGAAAGTGAAGACGCGGAGGTGAGCGGGCATGATTAAGATCATGACTGCGGCGGAAAGACATACATCACAAAAAGAATGTGTACACAGCGAATATAGCTTTTCTTTTGCGGAGTACGACGATCCGCATAATGAGCACTTCGGTTCTCTTCTGGCTCATAATGATCATATTCTAAAGCCAGGCGGCATGTTTGATCCGGAACTACACCATGACTTGGAAATCGTTAATATTGTATTGGAAGGAAACATTCAGTACGAAGATGAGAATGGTAAGGAACGGCTCGAAACGGGGGCTGTTCAAGTTGTTAGTACTGGGCGAGGATTAACGCATGGTGAGAAGAATGGATCAGATACGGAGGATGCCCGTTTTATTCAGATGTGGTTCTTACCGAATCAGCCGGATATCACTTCAACACGTCATCAAAAGACTTTCGAGCGGGACCAGCAGAAAAATGGTTTGTTGCCTTTGGTTAGTGGGCGTGATGGAGAAGCTCCACTTTCAATTGCTCTAGATACCATAATCTATGGATCCGTTCTTGAGACCGGAACGCAAATCAATTATTCTCTTGCGGAGGGACGTAGAGTCCATGTGTATCTTATCAAAGGTAATATTGAAATCTCCTGTGAAGATGGATCATTTGACTTAACTCCAGGGGATGCTGCTCGTCTTCAAGGATGCGATCAGATTACACTTAAAGGTACTTCAAGTGATGGAGATGCAGAATTGATTTTGATTGATTTACCGTAATGACTTCACCTAAGAAATTGAAATAGCCCCCATCGCGGTTTTCCTTTCAGAAAGGGCCGTGGTGGGGGCTTTTAGCTAACATTTACTCTTTAGAGATTAGTTATTACGCAAGCGTCCAAGCTCTGATACAAGAGCTTCTACCTCAGAGATACTTAGTGTTTTCTTACTCATAACCAGATCATACAGATCACGTATATCTTCATATTGATCTTTGGAGAAGGCTGAAGCCTGCATTGCAGCACCTGAAGCCATGCGGAGCTTTAGCTTAATTTGTTCAATCATATACTCAATGTTCTCTTGAGATTGTTCATTCAGATCCATATTCGGCACCCTTCCTCTCACTCATTTCGTCCCTGTATTGTACCATGCCGCCGCCGGACGAACCAATGTTTTTGCCACCGTTCACGCATTAGGTTAAAATCAGGAGAATGATAAGTCATATGTTGTATGCATCTGTAGCAAATGCTTGTATTTGAAGGGGGAAGGTAATGGGCGATTATGCGGGATTTCGGCAGGCAGAACCTGCAACAAAAATCAAATTGTCAGGAGAACAATTGCATAGTTTTTTCATAAACATATCCCAGCTATATTCCAAGGACCAAATCACTTTTGTATGTATTGGCACTGACCGTTCAACAGGTGACGCACTAGGCCCTCTGACAGGAAGTAGGCTGCTCGAATATGGATTTCCCAATGTAATTGGAACGCTCCCCGATCCGTGTGATGCTTGTAATCTTGAGGCGAAGCTCATGGAGGTTGAAGTTGGAACGGTTGTGATTGCCATCGATGCTTGCTTAGGCCAGGCTTCTTCTGTCCATAGTTTCTTTGTATCTGCTGGTCCTCTTCATCCTGCTCAGTCTGTGGGAAAGCCACTTCCTTCTGTAGGAGATTATAGTATTGCTGCAGTGGTGAATGTACAGGGGCCTAAGCCGTACTGGACGCTGCAAGTAACTTCGCTTTACTTGGTGATGAATATGGCGGAGGAGATAGCACAGGCTGCAGCATCTGCCTTCGGACTAAAACCTTGAAGATAGACGTTTCAATCAGACCGATTTATGGGTTAATAATAGTACATCTTTACAAAACTGTAGCTGCTTCGAATAGCAGCAATAAATAGAAAGAAGGGTATTGTAATGGATAAAGTACAATGCAACGGTCATACGATATGTTATCTGGAACAGGGACAGGGAGAACCCGTTATTCTGCTGCATGGATATTGCGGAAGCTCCTCTTACTGGGAACAGGTACTGAATTATCTGCACGACTACCGGGTCATTGTACCGGATCTTAGAGGTCATGGACGCTCAGATGCGCCGATGGGTCCCTATACGATTGAACAGATGGCTGATGATGTGCTGCTTCTGATGGACGAGCTGGAGATTGAAAAGGCAACACTGCTTGGACATTCGCTTGGAGGATACATAACGTTGTCATTTGTCCAACGATACTCTTCAAGATTGAATGCGTTTGGGTTAATTCACTCTACAGGTTTTCCGGATTCGGAGGAAGCCAAGGAGAAGAGGGTAAAAGCGGTAAGTGTTATTCAACAAGAAGGGATCACTAACTTTGTTGATAGTCTTGTACCAGGTCTATTTGCACCGGGAATGGAAGAAAGACAGCCCGAATGTATCCAAAAGGCCAAGGAAATAGGCTATTTAACACCACCGCAAGGAGCTATCGGTGCAGCACTTGCGATGCGAGAGAGACCAGATCGACGTGATGTTCTATCCGCGTCACCTCTTCCGGTCTTGTTAGTTGCAGGGGAGAAGGATGGGCTCATTCCAACTGAACGTGTCTTTACTACCGATCATCCTAATGTTACGCAGGTTGTTATTAATGAGGCGGGACATATGAGTATGATGGAGAAACCGGAAGAATTGAGCGAAGCCATTCAACAATTTTTAAATAACGTTCACTCCTCATAATTTTTGTTAATGAAGGTGAGAAGTGTGAAGCCGGAGATGAGATGCTCCGGCTTTTTTATATTTAGTAAGTGAATTCATGTACTGGTAATCTACAGACAGATATTTTACAATTTATAAGGGTATTAATAGGAAGAGATTCGTTTAGAAATGAGGAAGCGGTATGTATCGGAAGGATTATCTTCTTCGTCTTGTGGAGGAAATGACACAGATGTTATCCAAGGTATTCGGATTGAAGCAGCAGAAGAAGCATACCGAAGCCCTCTGGGAAATCGATGAAATGCTAAGTCGTCAATTCCGTCTGAATTCAAAACTGTTACATTCTTTATCTCCAGAGGACATCGTTCAGCTCTTCCGTAATGGTGAAATCGTTGAGGCGGACAAGCTTCAGAGTGCAGCGAGGCTTTTGGAGGAAGAGGCAGATATTCTTGTGGATATGGATAAGCAGGAGGAAGGGAATACTTTATTCGTGAAGGTCCTTCACTTATATCTATCCGCATCGATACATGGTGGTGATCCGCGTTTATACGATCTACCGCACCGTATTAATGATCTCCTGAAGCGGGTCCGTATACAGGAGTTATCTGATGCGACAGAACACCTTTTATTTACATACGCTGTACAAGAAGGCAAGTTTGCTTCGGCAGAGGACAGCCTCTATCGACTGCTTGGACGTGAAGCTTTAGACTATGAGATAGGTAAGCTTTTCTATGAACGACTTCTTGCACTTCAGCCGGAAGTGTTGGAGCGAGGAGGACTTCCGCTGATCGAGGTGGAGGAAGGACTTAAGGAATGGAATGAACGATTTTCACATGGGATAGATCCGAAGATAACCAGGTGTTAATCTAGAAATTTGTAAGCATAACTTGGGCAACATTGACCGGGGATGTTATCATATTTAATGTGGTTTTATGGGCTGCAAATACAACATGAAAGTGAGATGTACCCACTTGGATGCACTGCGTAAACTTATTCACCAAATCATTGATGATACATCTTTGATTACAGCTACCCTCAGCCAGCTGCGCAAGCGGGATGGGATTTCTTATACGAAAGTGACGGTTAAACCCGTTGAATTAAAAAACAAGCTCCATTATCAATTTGCCTACTATTCTGGAACGAAGGTAACACATCAGAATGTGCCTTTTGAAGAAGCAGAAGCTGTAATGACGAAACTAATGGAAGAAACGTTCCGACAAGCGATCGTCTGTACACCTGAAGCAGATTACCAGGTGCTTGTATCTAAAAAATACAAGGTGTCTATTCTAACCAAGTCACCTACGAAGACACAAAGTGACATGTCACATAATCGTAAAAAGACCTATGTACTGGAAGAAGGGACTCCTGTCCCGTTCTTAGTAGAGCTTGGGATTATGAATGACGAAGGGAAAGTTTTTTCGAGAAAGTACGATAAGTTTAAGCAGATCAACCGTTTTTTAGAAATGGTTGAGGATGTGCTTCCTCATTTGCCGGATGATCGTCCGTTGACAATTGTGGACTTTGGCTGCGGTAAATCCTATCTTACTTTTGCCCTTTATCACTATTTGGCGGTCACCGTGCGAAGATCGTTGAAAATCGTCGGTTTGGATCTGAAAGCAGATGTCATCGAACACTGTAGTCTGCTGGCGAAAAAGCTGAATTATTCACAATTGCAATTTCTTGTCGGGGACATTGCGGATTATGATGAATTAGAGCAAGTAGATATGGTGGTTACATTGCACGCTTGTGATACGGCAACAGATGCGGCTCTGGAAAAGGCAGTTCGCTGGGGGGCATCGGTTATTCTATCCGTTCCTTGCTGTCAGCACGAGCTGTTCTCACAAGTGAAGAATCCTGTAATGGATCCTCTCTTGTCTCATGGGATTTTGAAGGAGCGCTTTTCAGCACTTGCAACAGATGCGATCCGTGCCAAGCTGCTTGATATCATGGGGTATCGTACTCAGTTGCTAGAGTTTATTGATATGGAGCACACACCGAAAAACATCCTCATTCGGGCTGTGAAGGGAACGGCTGGAGATAAGGATAGGTTGTGGCAGGAATATACGGCATTTAGGGATTTCTTGAGCGCTGCTCCATATTTGGAGAAAGCTTGCCGGGATCTGATTCCACAAGCAAGACTATCGGAAGAAGCAAATGATGAAGTGAAGTAGATGAAGTTTTATATAGCGGATTGACCTTGGACTTGACCAAGATCAATCCGCTTTTTTTACTTTATGAATTACGATTTTCCAAGCCTAACGTTCGAATACAATGTTTGGTGCTCGACCACAATGGAGATATGGAAAGCGATAAACACGGATCTTCAATGTGGAAGGGGGGAATTCATGAATAAGGTAGTTCAGTATATGGGTGTATGGATACTAATGCTTGTGATGTGGAGTGCCAGTCTGCGTGCTGGATTGTTTTTTGATCGGGATGTATATGCAATCAGCACATTTTGGGGAGTAGTCTGTCTGCTATTCCTTATGGTTTATTTAGCTTTTGGTGATAAAAAAATTTCAATCCAGCATAAAAGCCCACTATTTCCATTGTTGATTCTTACAGGATTTATGCTGTTCATTTACACATGGCACGGGGTGAATAAACCTTTGTCTATGAAGGGAACTGGGGATGAAATTATTCGCTGGGGTTTGTTTGGCAGTATTCTATGGATTGCCTGGATCGTTAAAAGAGGGCGAGATGATGGTAAGCTGCTCCGATGGGTTTGGCATACAACCGGTATGATTTTGTGTGGCAGTGCATTTCTGTCCGTATACGGACTGCTTGATGTGCCGTACGGGATATTTCGTACGGATGATCTTTCCATTAGCGCTACCGGCGCGAGGCTTGGCGGTCTGATGCAATACCCGAACGCGTTCGGGGCAGTGATGGCCGCCATGCTGCTCGAGCGGCTGTTTGCGCTGCCCGCCGCGCTCCGCGGGCGGGCTTCCTGGCTTCGCGCTGCGGCGGCATTGCTGCCGCTCGCGCCATACACCGCCGCGCTGCTCCTGACGGAGTCGCGCGGCGCCTGGATCGCGGCCGCACTAGCGTGCGCGGCCGGGCTGGCCGCAGATCGGCGCTTCGCGGCGCCGATCTTTGCGGCTGCTGCCGCGCCCATACTAGGCGCGGCACTGCTCTACCGCCAGCTGGCAATCGTCCAGCTGGCTCCAGCGGTGTTGCCCGGCCTGCTATGGCTGGCCGGGCTTTGGGCCGGCAGCATGTTCGCCGGCCTGTTGCTATGCCGGGCTGCGAAGCACAGCCCCGGCAGGGGGCTACCCGCTACCGCGAGTTCCGCCCTCGGGCATTCGCATAGCATGGCTTCTGCTCAGCCACAGGACGCCGTTCACTCGCATCCAGTTAGGCTGATCACGGCAGCCGTTTGTTACATCATTGCATTACTTACGGTATTAATCCCGGTGGGCTCACGTTTAGCAGGAGAAGGAGAGACGATGAGTGCCCGTCAGCTTATGTATAAGGATGCGTGGGTTTTATTTCGGTCCGCACCATGGTTTGGACAAGGTGGAGACACATGGCGCCTATCATACCGAGCAATTCAGTCAGAGCCTTATGTGGGTTCTGAAGTCCATAGCGGCTACATCGATTTACTGTTAAACATCGGTAGCATCGGTCTTTTGATCGTCTTAACATTACTGTTCATGGCTGCATTCCGAATTCGCCGTAATTGCCCACGCCTACTTCCTTCATTCCTAGTCCTATTACTTCATAGTATGATCGACTTTGATTGGAGCTTTGGTTTGATATGGCTTCTGCTTCTTTGGCTTGCTGTAATGGGAGATGAGAGTGAGAGGAAAGAAATAAACCTCAAGATCACACTTTTATCTCAGCCACATCGAACCTTCAACCTGCGTCATGTATTAATAATAAGCATGGTTGGAATAACCGTTTGGACAGCGCTGGCTTTTTTATACTGGAAGGGTAACCATGCGTATGAACAGGCAATGCATTCTTCGAACATGGGAGAGCGTGAAAAGTTGTTGAAATCAGCAATAAGCTGGAACCCTGCTTCAGTAGAACCTGTATTGCTGCTGTCCAATCAACTTTCAACAGACGAAGCGGTCCTTCTTTTGATGAATAGTCTTAACCGCTCACCGGGTCATCCGGAACTCACTTGGAGAATGGCTGAACTACATGCGATGAGCGGAGATGCTGTACAAGCTGCAAAATGGTATCGAATCAGCTTAAATAACGACAAATATAATGCTACCAAACATACACAAGCTGTATTTTATCTAGCGAATATCGCTCAGAAGCAGTGGGCTTCAGGCAGAGAAGAAGTAGCTGTACACACAGCATATGCCGCGCTCGGTCTCTATGAATTGTATCGAAATAGGGGGGAGCTACTTGTAGCAGATGTTAAGGTCCGAAATGATCGGAATTTCCGGATTACACAACAAGCGACACTAGAAGGCGAAAGACTGGAACGAATGATTAAATCTATAAATGTACAACCGCTTGTTATCCGCCAAAAGCATCTCTAAACGCGGAAGCCAGCGGTTTTTCAGGTATTTGCCATAGTTCAGAAAGTTCAGCACATACCTCTTTCTCCCACCAGTCACACAGCGCTTTTTTATTACTGTAGTTATCGTGAATCCAGATGAGGTTACCAATCACTTTTCGATAATACAGATCTTCCCCCTGTTTGATTAATTCGGGTGAAACATACTGCTTGAGTCGCTTTGTCGTCCGGTACAGTTCCTTGCCGCAGGCTCTACGAATGCCTCTGGGTGTGGGTGGGCGACTGCCAGTCTGCTTATTGTGAGATGTATGCATAAGTTGTGCTCACTCCTTTTAACTTACCATATGTGATAATACAGGCCAGAGTCACAAGCGACGAATCAATTGGGCTCACTAGAAGGCATGTCCAGAGCTGTGATAGAATAAGTTAATATAAAGAGCGATGGCTTGTCAGGAAGAGGGGAGAACGTGGAGGTTGTTTATGATTTGGTCGGACGATTGTTTGACTGGATACAGAGCCTAGGGTATTTCGGTATTATGCTTGGTCTTATGGTTGAAGTTATACCGAGTGAAATTGTGCTTGCATATGGCGGGTATCTCGTTTTCATCGGTGAGATCAACTTTTTTGGAGCTATGATTTTCGGTACAATCGGTGGGGTTATGGCCCAGCTGTTTGTGTATTGGATCGGACGATACGGCGGCAGGCCCATTCTCGATAAGTACGGGAAGTATATCTTGATTAAGAAGAAGCATGTCGATTACGCTGAGGATTGGTTTAAGAAGTACGGCACAGGCGTAATTTTTACTGCCCGTTTTGTTCCCGTCGTACGACATGCGATTTCTATTCCGGCAGGCATTTCCAAGATGAACGTTTGGCGCTTTACGCTTCTTACCACCCTGGCGGTCATACCATGGACGGCGTTATTTTTATATTTGGGTCTGGTGCTTGGAGAACAATGGGAGAATATTGATGAGAAGGCAGCTCCATTTGTTCGAGATTTTTTGCTTGGCGCGTTAGCACTTATGATTATTTATTTTGTAATCAAATGGATTAGATCCAGAAAAGGGAGGTCTTAAATATGGCAGTTGATTTATCTCACAAGCTAGGTACCGGAATTTCCCCGAAGCAGTTTATGGAGGGGATGGAGAAGAATAAGGAAGAGTTTCAAACTAATTATGATCAATTCTCATGGAATCATGATGAGGATCGTGAATTCTTCGAAAGTCTTCAGTTTCGAGATGATATTCGTGTGCTTATTCTAGCTGCGGATTGGTGTGGAGATGTAGTTCGTAATGTACCGGTAGTCTTCCATGCACTTGAAACGGCGGGGTTCGACACCGAAGTGCTCGTAATGGAGCAGCATTTAGATGTGATGGATCAGTTTCTGACCATGGGAGGACGCTCCGTTCCAATTGTTATTTTTGCAGATACTGGCGGTTACGTACTTGGTCAGTGGGGACCAAGACCTGCACATGTTCAGAAGTATATGATCGAGTTCAAGAAGGATAACAGTGATCGTGAAGCCCCCGATTATCAGGAGAAGATGGCACGGGTTCGCCAAGAGATGATACAAGCATATGGGGAAGGAAAAGAGTCTAGCGCAGTCATTATCTCAGAACTGCGTGAATTGATCTCAGGGTTTTAATGACATGCTGAATATTGAAACATTTAACCTAGGACCGTTACAGACGAATGCATATTTAATAACTGGATCAGAGGAAGGCAAAGCTATCATTATAGATCCGGGTATGAATCCTGGAGCACTTGTTAGACGGATTGCTGATTTAGATATCGAAGCCATTTTACTGACGCATGCTCATTTTGACCACATGGGTGGCGTAGAAGAAATTCGGAAACTTAAAGGCTGCCCGGTCTATCTGCATGATCTGGAAAGTGATTGGCTCGGGAATCCGAAATTAAACGGCTCATTGAATTGGCCAGAGGTAAGTCCACCTCTATCTACAGATCCAGCTGAATTCGATCTTGCCGCTGGGCAGAAGCTGAACTTCATTGGTCATACCTTTACGGTGTATCATACACCGGGTCACTCTCCAGGAAGTGTTAGCTTTTTGTGTGGGAATGATTTGTTCTCTGGGGATGTGTTATTCCGGATGGGTGTGGGTCGAACAGACTTAACGGGTGGACGTGAACGTGATCTGATCGATTCGATTCAGAATACGCTCTATACTTTCCCTGATGAAGTCACAGTTTATCCAGGACACGGTCCTCGTACAACCATCGGTTATGAGAAACAGAGGAACCCATATATTTCGGCGAATAGCTAAATAGGAAATATCCGACAAATAATGAGGCTTAATGCTAGACAAATGAAGACAAGATTGATACAATACGGTTAATTAATTGATAACCATTGCGAAGCACGCAGACTGTGGAGTACATCCCGGTTTGCGTTCTTTTTTTATGCGCTCATATTTGGCAGGGTGTAGGGGGAAATGTTGTGAAGTATGATGACCTATCGCTTTTGGACAATTCTTTCATCGTTCGGTGTGAACAAATCGCTGATAGCACAGAATTATATCGCTTAATAGAGACGGAGAAGAATTCCAAGGTTGTTTGGGATCGATTTATTAGTGGTGCAAGTTTATTTCGACAGCCTTGGCACCATCGTTTACAGAATCTTCGACATAGATAAGAAGAAAGTAAGAATAAGAAGTCTTCCCGTAAGTAGATTGTTTTGCTTGGGGAGGGCTTCTTTTTTCATGTTATCAACGTACGATGGCCTTAAATGCATACATATTTTTGAAAGATTGATCTAATCCGTAACTTTTTAGTGCACGATAAATTTATAGATTGATTTGAACGAAATGATCATCCTAAACGTATTAAGGTAGAACGTGAAAGAAGGTGATGGATACATCATGGTCCTTGATGACAAGGATTTAATTTGCAGAGCACAACAAGGAGATACAGCTGCAATGGCTCTGTTGTTCAAGAAGCACTACTCCTTCCTATATAAGTACCTAATTAAGGTAACGATGGACCCCATGCTGGCTGAGGACACTGCACAGGATACCATTGTGCGATGTATGGAGAACATCTCTCGATATAATGGCACTTCCTCGTTCACATCCTGGATGATTACGATTGCTACTCGACTATATATTGATGGGACTAGGAAGAAGAAACGGGAGAAAGCATGGCTTGTGCAGGAACAACAGCAAACAGCAAGAGCTATGCGATGGCAAGTGGAATACCGGGGAGCGGAGTGGAACGATTTACTCCAAGGCTTGTCCGAATTAACGGAAGAACATCGTGTTGCTATATTGCTTAAGCACTATTACGGATATGGATATGATGAGATCGGTGAAATGCTCGGCATTCCAGCAGGTACAGTGAAATCGCGAGTAGCCTACGGTATACGACAATTACGAAAAGGAGATGAGTGAACATGGGGAAGGATCCTAAGCTTGAGGATGAACTGTGGATGGAAGGCTTAAATCGTCAATTTGATCGATTGGATCAGATGTTTGAAGAGGTGAATTCCCCCTCCTTCGAGGAACTGGAGATGTTGGCTGTGCGAACTGCTAAGAATCGTCATCTCCGGCAGAGAAAAGAGTTTTTGATTTTTCTCTTGGTTGCGGTGTTCATCGTGGGTAGCTGTTTGATGGCAGCATTAGCAATACCAAGAGTTTTCTTAATTATTCACGGAATTAGCTTGTTAACAGGCATCGCTATTTTGTTATTTAGCGAGGGAGTTAGAGGTAAAGGGAAGAGGGAGATCCAATGAAGGAAGATATAAGCACACTCCCACTGTGGCTGTTGGTCTTGCTTTGTATACTTGTATTACTACAGGGAGCATGGCTTTTCCGGAATGCAAGAAGTCGAGATTTAGGCAAAATGGCTTGGTTCTGGGGATTATGGGGATCAATATCGCTACCTGTTCCACTACTGCTGTATTGGCTCATTGTGATTCGCCGAGATTATCGAAAAAATTAATTGCTTCTATATATGATAAAGAAAGTTAGGTGATTGGAATGGATATGAATATCAACTGGGGATTAATCTGGCCTCTGATTGCATTACAGTTCGTACTGATGGTTACTGCGTTGATATCCTTATATAAGGTAGAGACGGCGAACTTGCGTGGTCCGAAATGGATGTGGGTGCTCATCATTGTACTATTAAATATAGTAGGTAGCATCGCTTACTTTGTTGCTGGGAGGAAGGAAGTATGACGAATGAGCTGCTTAGAATTAGAGATCTCACCAAAAGAATCGGAAGTGTAGTACCTGTTAATGAATTGTCGTTCGTGTTACAGCGTGGAAGCTGCACTGCACTTCTCGGTCCAAATGGTGCTGGCAAAACAACGACATTACGTATGCTGGCAGGACTTCTCTCACCTACGCAAGGAGAAATATCTTATATACCCGCTGGGGCAGAACCGATAATCAACTGGAGAAATCGTATCGGTTATTTACCACAGTACCCGAAGTTTTATGGTTGGATGTCTGGGATCGAATATTTGAATTTTAGTGCCAAACTGTCAGGGCTTTCGAAACGTAAAGCAGCAGAGCGAAGCTCGGAGGTGCTGGAGATGGTCGGTCTACAGCAAGCCGCCAAACGCCGCATATCTGGTTACTCCGGAGGAATGAAGCAAAGGCTCGGTATTGCACAGGCCCTTGTTCATAATCCAGAGCTAATTTTGCTCGATGAACCGGTATCGGCGCTTGATCCAATTGGACGTCGAGAGGTTATGGATCTCATGACTACACTACGTGGAGATGTTACAATTTTATTTTCTACACATGTGCTTCATGATGCTGAAGAAATCTGTGATGATATGGTACTTATGGTAGATGGGCGAATGGCAGAGAGCGGCACGCTTGCGGAGCTACGCATGAAATATCGTCAACCCGTGTTGATTATTGAGGTGGAGCATAGGGAACGAGAGAAGAAATGGCTAAATAGTCTGACCGATCGTGAATTTGTAGAAGAGTCAGAGTTTGGGGCATACGGAGCCAAGTTATTCGTAACAGATATGGATCTTGCCCGAACGACTCTACTTCGCGAGATTTCCGATACGGGAATTGGACTTCTACGTTTTGAAGCTGGAGCATCCTCACTTGAAGATATGTTTATGAAGGTGGTGGGCTCATGAAAGGAATTTGGATCTATTATCAGAAGGAAATGCTTGAAGCTTGGCGTAACCATAAATTCATATGGGTGCCCATCGTTTTCTTACTGCTTGGCATCATGCAGCCGGTGACAACAGTCTATCTACCAGAAATTCTTAGCATGTCAGGGGATATTCCGCCTGAAGCAGCTGCATTGTTTACAACACCACCGCCTGCAGAGGTTATTGCTGCAACCTTAAGTCAGTTCAGTACGATTGGACTTCTGGTTCTCGTGTTATCTGCAATGAATGTAGTCGCCGGTGAACGCGCGACGGGTACGATAGAATTGGTACTGGCTCGCTCGGTTTCAACCGTTTCTGTAATCACTGCCAAATGGGCAGCGATGATGACCATACTCTTGCTTTCCATTGGAATCGGATTGGCGGGATCGGCTTACTATACTTATCAGTTAATTGGCCCGGTGGAATGGGATATGCTTATGGGGGCAGGTGCAATTTATGCCCTATGGCTCGCCTGGATTGTGACGCTTGTGCTGCCACTTGGTGCAGTACTTAAAGGGCCTGCCGTAGCCTTTATTAGTCTAGGCATAGCAGCTGTTTGCTCATTGCTCTCCAGCCTACTCCCTTCCAACTGGATGTGGAATCCAGGAAGACTTAGTCAAATTGCAGTAGATTGGCTTACGGGAAGTGGCGTTATAACATGGGCACCTGTCTGGTCTGCAGTGATCATTTTGATACTGTCCGTTGCCATAGGAGCGAAGTTATTAAGACAGAGACCCTTATCCTCGCAGGTTTAGAATCAATGCTGCATTAGCTTTTATGTAAACAGCATGGACATCTCTATTACTTTTTAGTAGACTATTGAGATAAAAGAATGACATCTCAGGAGGTAGACGATGCTGCGTTTAGGGGAAAAGGTTACAATCATCGAGGACACCTTTGAGCAGAATCTTCCGATTGGTCAGTATGCCTATGTGATTGCATATGATCGAAATCCGGACAACGCGTTCGATTACGTGGTTCGAATTCCGTCTCTCAACCGTAATTTTTTTGTTCCAGCTGATGATATTGAACTGGAATCTGTTGTGTTGAAGCAGGAAGCCGAGCGTGTCGAGCGGGAAGCGCTGATCGATTTTGCCCTGTCGACATATAATGAAAAGTTGTTTCATCAATTGATGAACGGGGATGTGGAATCCGCCGAAGAGGAAGAAGAAGAGACACAGGAAACATTGTCTCAGGCAGACTTCATCAAACAAGTGAATCTTCGAGCTTGGATTTAAGAGAGTCGGCCTAAGGGCCGGCTCTTTTTGCAATATCCCTTATGATTGAATTGTCCATGTTTCTACAATATAATGAGAAAAGTTATCCGCAGACTTTATCCCTTTAGTATAGAAGGGGAACGAAGAGGAGTGAAAATGATGAACATTACACCGAAAGACGTTCAGCATGTTGCTAAGCTAGCCCGTCTGAATTTGACACCGGAGGAAGAGCAAATGTTCACCGGCCAGCTGAACGCAATTTTACAATATGCCGAGAAGTTAAATGAATTGGACACAGAAGGTGTACAGCCTACAACGCATGTACTTGATCTTAGCAATGTGATGCGAGAAGACGAGGTGCGTGAAAGCTTACCGATTGAGAAGGTACTTCTTAATGCACCAGACGAGGAAGATGGACAGTTTAAAGTACCAGCGGTACTAGAGTAGAAATTGAAGGGAGGACACAGTCTTGAGTCTGTTTGATTATAAATTGTCAGAGATACATAACAAGCTGCAAGAGAAGGAGCTATCGGTTACCGATCTGGTAGATCACGCATTTCAAAATATCCAGGAGCGTGAAGATCGAGTAAAGGCTTATATTACACTGAATGAGGATGGAGCTCGCCGTGCAGCGAAGCGGCTTGATGACAAGCTGGTTTCGGGTGAAGCTCGGGGCCCTTTGTTCGGCCTACCAGTGGGTATTAAGGATAATATTGTGACGGAAGGACTTCGTACAACTTGTGCAAGCCAGTTCTTGTCTAATTTTAATCCAGTTTATGATGCTACCGTTACGTCTAAGCTTCGTGCGGCTGATACAGTAACGCTTGGTAAGCTCAACATGGATGAATTTGCCATGGGCGGATCGAATGAGAATTCGAGCTTTTCTCCAGTTCATAATCCATGGAATCTGGAGCGAGTACCTGGGGGATCAAGTGGTGGATCGGCAGCAGCTGTTGCTGCGGGAGAAGCATACTTCACACTCGGATCAGATACAGGCGGATCTATCCGCCAGCCAGCTTCATACTGTGGCGTTGTTGGTCTGAAGCCTACATACGGCCTTGTATCCCGTTTTGGTTTAGTTGCTTTTGCCTCGTCGCTTGATCAGATCGGACCTTTAACTAAAAATGTTGAAGATTCTGCGTACGTGCTACAAGCGATTGCTGGTTATGACTCCATGGACTCGACCTCTGCGAAAGTGGACATCCCTGATTATGCTAGCGCACTCAGCGGAGATATTTCCGGACTTCGTATTGCTGTTCCTAAAGAATACTTGGGTGAAGGCGTCGACCCTGAAGTGAAAGAAAGTGTAATGAACGCTTTGAAGGTTCTTGAAGGTTTGGGCGCAGTATGGGAAGAGGTATCCTTGCCGCATACAGAATATGCCGTGGCTACTTATTATCTGCTCGCTTCCTCAGAGGCATCTTCGAACCTGGCTCGTTTTGATGGGGTTCGTTATGGACAACGTATCGATACAGGAAACCTGTTAGATCTATATCATGAATCCCGTAGCCAAGGCTTCGGTGATGAAGTGAAGCGCCGGATTATGCTAGGAACTTATGCACTTAGTTCCGGTTACTATGATGCTTACTATTTGAAGGCACAAAAGGTGCGGACACTCATTAAGCAAGATTTCGATAAAGTATTCGAACAATATGATGTCATCATCGGACCAACAGCACCTACAACGGCTTTCAAACTCGGAGCTCAGGTTGATGATCCGCTGACGATGTATTTGAACGATATATTGACTATTCCGGTCAGCCTTGCAGGTGTGCCTGCCATTAGTGTTCCTTGCGGTTTTGCAGGTGGTATGCCTGTCGGTATGCAGGTGATAGGTAAAGCTTTTGATGAGTCTACTGTACTGCGTGTTGCTCACGCTTATGAACAAAATACTGAACACCACAAACAGCGGCCTACGCTATAAAGTGCCCGTCAGAGAAGGAGGGAAACAAAGACATGTCTACATCTAAATATGAAACGGTAATCGGACTTGAGGTTCACGTTGAATTGCATACGAATTCCAAAATATTTTGTGGATGCTCCACGGAGTTTGGAGCTCCACCTAACACACATACGTGTCCGATTTGTTTAGGGCATCCTGGTGTGCTGCCGGTACTGAACCGTCAGGCCGTAGAATATGCGATCAAAGCAGCGATGGCTCTCAACTGTACAATTGGAGACGTTAGCAGGTTTGACCGAAAGAATTACTTCTATCCAGATTCGCCAAAAGCGTATCAAATTTCGCAGAACGATCAGCCAATCGGCTTGAATGGATGGATCGACATTGAAGTGGATGGCAAGACAAAACGAATCGGAATCACACGTCTTCACTTGGAGGAAGATGCGGGTAAATTGACACATGTCGATGGAGGCTATGCATCACTCGTTGATTTTAACCGTGTGGGTACTCCACTTGTGGAGATTGTGTCTGAGCCGGACATCTCTTCACCGGAAGAAGCTAAGGCTTATCTAGAAAAGATTCGTGCGATCATGCAGTACTGTGATGTATCTGATGTGAAGATGGAAGAGGGCTCACTAAGATGTGATGCTAACATCAGTCTTCGTCCTTGGGGACAGAAAGAGCTTGGAACGAAAGCTGAGCTTAAGAATATGAACTCATTCCGTGGTGTTCAGCGTGGATTGGAATATGAAGAATATAGACAAGCTGAAACTCTTGATGAGGGCGGTGTGATTGTTCAGGAAACTCGCCGCTGGGATGAAGCTCAAGGAAAGACTCTTTCCATGCGTGGTAAGGAACAAGCTCACGACTATCGCTACTTCTCAGATCCAGACTTGGTGACGGTACGAATTAGTGATGAGTGGAAAGAGACAGTACGAGCTACGATTCCAGAGCTACCTGACGCACGTAAGGCTCGCTATACATCCGAATATGGTCTACCGGATTATGATGCTGGAGTTATTACTGCTTCGAAACCACTGGCTGATTTCTTTGAGGATAGCCTTAACTATACGAAAGATGCCAAATCCGTTGCTAACTGGATTATGGGTGATCTGATGGGTTACCTGAATGCTAACAACCTTGAGCTATCACAGGTGAAGATCACCGGACAAGGCCTCGGCGAGATGATAGGTTTAATTGAAAAGGGTACGATCAGCAGCAAGATCGCAAAGACTGTCTTTAAAGCAATGCTTGAGACGGGTAAACTTCCTCAAGCGATCGTGGAAGAGCAAGGGCTCGTTCAGATCAGTGATGAAGGAGCAATCAAAGCGATTGTAGAGCAAGTGGTCGCTGCTAATCCTCAGTCCGTTGAGGACTATAAAGCGGGGAAACAGAAAGCGATTGGTTTTCTCGTGGGTCAGGTTATGAAAGAGAGTAAAGGTAAAGCCAATCCGGCGCTTGCTAATCAATTGCTGGTTGATGTATTGAATAGTTAATATATAAATTTGTGAAGATGAGCTTGCCTGTGAAATCAGGCGAGTTCTTTTTCTGATTAGAGCTTTCTCGTTATCATTTAGCTTCATAGGGATTATATATAAGTACGGGCTTTTTAGAGGCAGTACTACAGGAGGTTAGAGGGGATGATACGTTCTTTGTCATTAGAGAGTCGTGACATGGTACAACAAATATGGGCATTGCAGCACATGGCGTATCCTTTAGAGGGAAAATTGATCGGTTTCACAGAACTCCCCCCGCTTATGGACACATTCGATACCATTTCAGCAAGTGGCGAAGATTTTTATGGTGTGTTTAATGAAGATGAAGAATTGATTGGTGCTATTGCAGTGGAAAAGGAAGATACTCAGGTGACAATTTCTAGAATGATGGTACATCCTGCTCATTTTAGAAAAGGGATTGCAGCAAGTCTGATACGATATATACTGGATACGTATGCGAACACCTCGTTGTTTATCGTATCGACGGGAACAAAGAACACCCCAGCGGTCAGTTTGTACAAAAAATTTGGGTTCACACCGGTACATACATTTGAAGTGGCGCCAGGTGTGGAGCTAACGGAGTTTTATCTCTCTATCACTAACACCTAGAAAAAAGGAGGGACGGCTTTGAATAACCCTTGGGTTATTGATAATTTAAATATTCTGGTACGATTACTTCTCTCCATGTTAATGGGAGGATTAATTGGGCTGGAACGTGAACGCTCTAATCATGCAGCAGGACTTCGAACTCATATTTTGGTATGTCTAGGCTCGACCCTTATTATGTTGCTTTCGATTTATGGCTTTACAGATTTTGTGAAAGAGGTAAATGTGCGAATTGACCCCGCCCGTCTGGCGACAGCTGTAATTACAGGAATTGGTTTCCTTGGCGCTGGTACCATTTTGTTTACGGGTAAATCCATTACAGGACTTACAACAGCTGCGTCGATCTGGGTGGTTGGAGCAGTTGGCCTTGCTATAGGAGCAGGATTTTACTTTGCCGCTATCGTTTCTACGATGCTGATTCTTCTAAATCTGGTTGTGTTCAATAAATTGGAGCAGCGCTACATTCGGGGGAGTAAGCTTCACCTCATTACAATACATGCTTCGAATGCTCCTGGACTTTTAGATGGTATTTCCGCAATGCTTAAGCATGAAGGCTGCGTGATCAAGAAGCTGATTATTAACGAACGAAGCGCTATCCCATATGGAGATGTTCAGCCGGCCATCGCAGGTGTTGAAATCTCATTACAAGTGCTGTCGGACAGGAAATTCGATCCTGTAAGACTGACTCAACAGGTCCGTGATATGGGTGGAGTGACGATGGTGACTGCAGAATAGATCACAGAGAGAAATGCCACTCCCTAATAAATGAAGGGCAGTGGCTTTTTTTATTTTATAGGTTATCCATTTATTTTACAGTTACTGTGCCTTTCGTTTAGGGTACTATCAAGACAAGTGTACGTACTATTGAACGGGAAGGAGAACATCTCATGAGTGTACCGGAGCATCAAGCACCAATACATAAGCCGAAGTCGAAATTGAAAAGAACGCTAAGGGTAAAAAAGCATTCGGGCTTACAGAGAAGACGGCGAAAATTCCCCGCACTCTTGCTAGCAGCTCTGTTCCCGGGGATGGGACATGTCTACTTGGGCCTATATCGTAAAGGAATTACATTTATTATGCTGCTTATACTTGATATATCGGCAATGTTATATTTCTCATCCATCGGTATGCAGATCAATGTGCCGTTACTTATTATACTGGGTCTACTCATTCCAATCGGATACTTTTATAACGTATACGATGTACTTCAAACGGCAGATTTTATACTCTCCCGGCGTCGGCGTGAGGAAACTACAGCACTCACCACGAACATTCAAGATGACAAGCCTTCTAGAGCAAATCCGTTTCAGGGGGAACGTGGGCTTTCATTTGGTTTGATGCTTGTAGGGGGTGGAGTACTTCTGATTTTATTTCATCAGAAACCGCAGTGGCTACAAGTTGGAATACGTGATTATGGCGCAGAGATAACCGCCGTACTACTTATCCTTGGTGGACTATTGGCTGTGATTCGTGAAACAGGACGTAATCGAAAACGGTCATAGTCATGCCGGAATACGAGAGTAGGGGGAAGAGGGATGAAGCACAGAATTAGAATTGGACGGTATACGGCATCCGTTTTGCTTATCGTTACCGGAGCTCTTTTACTTGCAGATGAATTAAATGGTACAGATCATATTTTTCTGCTGCTCAAATGGTGGCCGGCCCTATTTATCATTTGGGGCATCGAGTATTTACTGCGATTCACGGCATCTTATATCCAGAGACGACAGGGAGAATTTCGTTTTCGTGGCGATTTTCGTGGAGTAATCATTTCAGTATGTATAGTTGCTTCAGTCTTTGTTGTGACTCAACAAGAACATTTTCTTCATCTTTGGAATAGGGTTAGTTTGAATTTGACGGCAGCCGGAGTTGATTATAGTGAAGCTGCGGATAATAGCTTTCAGTTGAAAGCGTTAGAAATTCCGGTTTCTCTAAACACGGGTAAAATCATGATAGATCACTTGAATGGAGATATTACGCTTTATAAGTCGGATGTAGATCATATTATCGTGGATACAGAAATATGGGTGGATCAAGAGGATAAGGGAGTGGCAGAAGGGATCGCAGAGCAGTCGACCGTCGAAGCAGACGAAGGGAATACGATTATTATTCGGGCGAAGGGTAAAGCTTATGGCCAATCTGGAAAAAGACAGCCCAAGATGAACCTGAATATCGCAATCCCGGACGACCGACGCTTTAATTTAGAGATTCGCACGATGAATGGTGCATTGAAATTGTTGAATGTACAGGCAATCAGTAATATTGTGCTAGAGAGCGGAAATGGGCCAATCACTCTAAGTCGTGTTTACGGAGATGTGACGGGCAAAACACTAAATGGTGATCTGAACGTACGAAATGTAATGGGTGATGTGAAGTTATCTACGAATCGTGGCAATGTAAAGGCATTTGACGTTACAGGTAATGGTATATTTACTACGCAAGTCGGCAATATTTTAGCAAAAAGATTTTCAAAAGACATTGACTTGAAGACCCGGAATGGAAATATAAAGGTGTATGACGCTGAAAAGAATCTAAATGTTGAATCACTCAACGGAAGTATAGATGTACGCTCCGGACTTATCGGTGGTGATTGGAATGTATACAGTGGTGTAGGAGAGATGAATGTTCACATTCCTGTGGTAGGGGATTACAACTTTGAAGGTGTGATCAACTATGGAAGCATCCAGACGGAAATTCCGTATTTTACGGTCGAGCAAAAGACGGTACGGGGAACACAAGGAACGGGTGAGTTTAACCTCAAGATTGAGGGCAACAGTGACCTTAACATCTTTAAAAGTTACCCGAAGTATGATATTCCAATTGAACGTGGGCAGACGCCCCTTCCACATTGACAAAATTCCGAAGGTAGCCGTACAATAAAAAATAAGCTGTTTTAAACTTTAAGTAATACAATCTTGATTCTATGAAGGCGGTGGACAACATGGGAACGGCCGTGCAGCATGCACTGGAACAATTGAAAACAACTGGTGTCCGCATTACGCCGCAACGTCATGCGATTTTAGCCTATTTGGTGGAATCGATGGGTCATCCGACTGCTGATGATATATATCGTGCTCTGGAACCTAAGTTTCCAAGTATGAGCGTAGCCACAGTATATAACAATTTGAAAATGTTTATCGAAGCGGGCATGGTGCGTGAACTTACCTACGGCGATAACTCCAGCCGGTTTGATGCCAACGTTTCCGATCATTATCATGTGATTTGCGAAAAGTGCGGCAAAATAGAGGACTTCAGTTATCCTTCTTTGGCAGATGTAGAACGTGAGGCAGAGAAGAGCACGGGATTTCAGGTTAATGGGCTTCGAATGGAACTGTACGGGATCTGCAAATCCTGTAAATAATATCTGTTCTCATAAAACGTGCGGAATAACAGATTCCACACGTTTTTATTTTTTTATATACACAACAAATGGATTGAAACGGGGGGACAGTATTGGCAGTTAGAAGTAGACAGAGAAGACGCCGTCGTGGGCGGAAGTCTGTATTATTTGGCATCATTCTTATTGTGGCAGGACTTTGGTGGGGAGTGATGGACAGGCTTCCGAATTCTACACATACCGAGCCAGACTGGCGAGGGATGAAACAACCGATTTTTGTACAAGGAAAGATGATGGACTACCCGGCAATGGGCTCGGGAGAAGATTTAAAGCTTCCACTGCCTGTATTGCAAGAGGTCGTCGATTCACATATACGTTATGAGAAAGAAACGAAATCAATCATATTAACAACAGCCTCAACAGTTGCACGTATGAAGATAGATCGTATTGAAGGGAAATGGAACGGAAAGAACACTTCCTTCTCGGAAGCGCCTGAACTAATCAATGGTGTGGTTTATGTGCCTATAGTTCCTTTGAAAAAAGCCTATGGTATTACTGTACATCAGGAAGGAGAGAACAGTGCCGTCATTCTGATGAATGCTGGTGACCGTATCACACTTGCTCAAGCTCAGCCTTCCAAGAGCGGAGATACAGTGGCTTTAAGAGAGGGGGCTTCCGTAAAGTCTCCAATTCTTATGGACATGCCTGCAGGTGAGCGGCTTCGTGTGTGGGGAGAGGAGCAAGGTTGGTATTTTGTGCAGACGGATTCTGGGTTTACCGGTTATGTAAAGACAGATCAGATCGAATCACAAGGCGAAAAGCAGGTTGATACTTTGCCCGCACCTGTCTCAAGAGCTGAATCCGAGTGGAAAGGAAAGTCAGTGAATCTGGTATGGGAAGCTGTTTATTCCCGAAGACCAGATCCGAAATCTATTGGCAAACTGCCAGGAATCAATGTGGTTAGTCCTACTTGGTTTAGTGTAGTGGATGGCGAAGGAAACGTCGATTCGAAGGCGGACCCGGAATATGTGCAGTGGGCACATGGTCAAAAGATGGAGGTATGGGCTCTTATGAGTAATAGCTTTGATCCCGATATCACCACTTCCTTTTTATCATCTTTTGAAACCAGGTCTCGTGCAATAACACAGATTCTTCAGTATGCTGAGAAATATAAGTTGGACGGCATTAATATCGATTTTGAGAACGTGTATACAAAAGATAAAGAAAACCTTGTTCAGTTCATGAGAGAAATGAAACCTCTAGCTCAGCAAAAAGGACTTATTATATCTATTGATGTGACGCCAAAATCAAATAGTGAAATGTGGTCAGCATTCCTAGATCGCCGTGAACTCGCATTGGCTGTAGATTACATGATGGTTATGTCGTACGACGAACATTGGGCTTCGAGCCCAAAAGCCGGATCAGTATCTTCATTGTCCTGGTCGAGAAGAACGATAGAGCGGATTATTGAAGAAGATGATGTTCCATCATCTAAATTGATTCTGGGTATACCTATGTATACACGTATATGGACAGAACAGGGTGAGAATGGAGGGGGCAAGGTGTCCTCAACTGCCGTTGGCATGGACACGATTCGAAAGTTGATCCTTGAGAAGAAACTTGAACCTCAGTTTGATGCAGCTGCTGGACAGAATTATGTAGAGTACAAAGAAGAGAAGACACTGAAAAGAATTTGGATTGAAGACGAAACCTCACTCAAGGCTCGAGTTGAGATGGCGCAATCGCTTGAGCTGGGTGGAGTTGCATCGTGGACACGTAGCCTTGCTGTTCAAGAGGCTTGGCATGTGTTAAAAGGTATTCATAATTAATTATTCTTTTTGTTACGACAAAGGACCGACCCTTTTGGGATCGGTCCTTTGTCTATTGTACGTTTAAATCGCTTTGTAAGCGGCTAGTGCCTAAATTTCTGTACAAATATGATTATGATTGGTCTCTGTTGTAGTTTCCGCTCGATCAGAAGTTTTCTGTTGATTTAGCAGCAGCCTGCTGAGCTTCGAGTTCTTCAGCTGTTACATTTGCTACGTTAGGATCTAACGTCAACATCGTTCGACAAAACATGCAGCGGTCTGTTTTTCCGAGCATTTTCGTCAGTTTTGAACATTCAGGGCATTGGAGTTGAACAGCGCTTGTAGAAAGCATGCCTGCCCAGAAGTAGATACCTAGGCTCCCCATCATGGTGATTAGTCCAAGCACGAGACCGATACCGGCAACGATTTTTCCAGATTGGCCCCAGAAGACGATACCAGCTGTCCCGAGTACCATAAGACCCATGCCGATCATTGTCAGCAACAAGCCCCAAGTACGAAAAGCATTAATCTTTGCAGTTTTAAAGATCATGATAAGTGCTCCTGTCATTCAAATAGTTATTCTATAAAAGAAGGAACTTACATGGACATGTAGAATTACATTATAACTGAATTGGCCAAAATTCGCCAAGAAATGTATGGAGGGAATCGTGGAATTAACCAACTTTTCTTTTTATTATAGCAATTCGGTTGACAATGA
>NZ_CP186006.1:3117500-4622500 GCF_049311625.1 Paenibacillus sp. EC2-1 | reverse complement strand
TTTGGGCGCTGTCTCAACGAGAGATCCGGTGAAATTTTAATACCTGTGAAGATGCAGGTTACCCGCGACAAGACGGAAAGACCCCATGGAGCTTTACTGCAGCTTGATATTGGATTTGGGTACGATCTGTACAGGATAGGTGGGAGCCTAAGAAACAGGAGCGCAAGCTTCTGTGGAGGCGCCGTTGGGATACCACCCTGATCGTATCTAGGTTCTAACCTAGTACCGTAAACCGGTGCGGGGACAGTGTCTGGTGGGCAGTTTGACTGGGGCGGTCGCCTCCTAAAGAGTAACGGAGGCGCCCCAAGGTTCCCTCAGAATGGTTGGAAATCATTCGAAGAGTGCAAAGGCATAAGGGAGCTTGACTGCGAGACCTACAAGTCGAGCAGGGACGAAAGTCGGGCTTAGTGATCCGGTGGTACCGCATGGAAGGGCCATCGCTCAACGGATAAAAGCTACCCTGGGGATAACAGGCTTATCTCCCCCAAGAGTCCACATCGACGGGGAGGTTTGGCACCTCGATGTCGGCTCATCGCATCCTGGGGCTGAAGTAGGTCCCAAGGGTTGGGCTGTTCGCCCATTAAAGCGGTACGCGAGCTGGGTTCAGAACGTCGTGAGACAGTTCGGTCCCTATCTGTCGTGGGCGTAGGAAATTTGAGAGGAGCTGTCCTTAGTACGAGAGGACCGGGATGGACATACCGCTGGTGCACCAGTTGTTCCGCCAGGAGCATGGCTGGGTAGCTACGTATGGACGGGATAAGCGCTGAAAGCATCTAAGCGTGAAGCCCCCTCAAGATGAGATTTCCCAATTAGTAAGACCCCTTGAAGACGACGAGGTAGATAGGTTGGAGGTGGAAGTGCAGCAATGCATGGAGCTGACCAATACTAATCGGTCGAGGGCTTATCCTACAAGTTTTCTGAAAGAAAACTAGCTTCGGAAGCGATACGCTTTGCATCGGAGCAAGACTTTCAGGAACAATGCAAATTCGCAAATTTAAGTTTCGTATCTAGTTTTCAAGTGATCAAACACTTGAATTGAATAATGTTCCCTGATAGCTCAGTTGGTAGAGCACTCGACTGTTAATCGAGTTGTCACAGGTTCGAGTCCTGTTCGGGGAGCCATTTATGGAGAGGTGTCCGAGTTGGCCGAAGGAGCACGATTGGAAATCGTGTAGGCGCCAAAAGCGTCTCGAGGGTTCGAATCCCTCTCTCTCCGCCACTATTTATTTCATTGCAAGGCCCGTTGGTCAAGGGGTTAAGACACCTCCCTTTCACGGAGGTAACAGGGGTTCGAATCCCCTACGGGTCACCATTTTTTAACACTTGATTTTAGATTGAACATTTGGTAAGATGAAATTCGGTTTTGATATGGAGGCTTAGCTCAGCTGGGAGAGCATCTGCCTTACAAGCAGAGGGTCGGGGGTTCGAACCCCTCAGCCTCCACCATAAACACCTTTTAATGACGCGGGGTGGAGCAGTTCGGTAGCTCGTCGGGCTCATAACCCGAAGGTCACAGGTTCAAATCCTGTCCCCGCAACCAATTATATCGCTTGAACATTAGCGATCAATATTATGGAACTGTGGTGTAGAGGCCTAACATGCCTGCCTGTCACGCAGGAGATCGCGGGTTCGAATCCCGTCAGTTCCGCCATTTTTGATTCATAAACCGAAAGAGCTTTATGGCTCGGTAGCTCAGTCGGTAGAGCAGAGGACTGAAAATCCTCGTGTCGGCGGTTCGATTCCGTCCCGAGCCACCATCTTTATTAAAACTGTATACGCCGGTGTAGCTCAACTGGTAGAGCAACTGACTTGTAATCAGTAGGTTGGGGGTTCAAGTCCTCTCGCCGGCACCATTTGGAGGATTAGCGAAGTGGCCAAACGCATCAGACTGTAAATCTGCTCCCGTACGGGTTCGGTGGTTCGAATCCATCATCCTCCACCAGTTTTATAGGGGCATAGTTTAAAGGTAGAACAACGGTCTCCAAAACCGTTGGTGTGGGTTCAATTCCTGCTGCCCCTGCCAATTGAATATTTTTTGAATGTGGCGGTCGTGGCGAAGGGGTTAACGCACCGGTCTGTGGCTCCGGCATTCGTGGGTTCAAGTCCCATCGATCGCCCCATAATTCAAAAAAAACAAATCATATTGGGGATTAGCCAAGCGGTAAGGCAACGGACTTTGACTCCGTCATGCATAGGTTCGAATCCTATATCCCCAGCCATTGATTTTGCGGACGTGGCTCAGCGGTAGAGCATCGCCTTGCCAAGGCGAGGGTCGCGGGTTCGATTCCCGTCGTCCGCTCCATTTTAATTATATGGCGCCATAGCCAAGTGGTAAGGCACAGCTCTGCAAAAGCTTTATCCCCAGTTCGAATCTGGGTGGCGCCTCCATTTCATATTTTGTGCCCTTAGCTCAGCTGGATAGAGCGTTTGACTACGAATCAAAAGGCCAGGAGTTCGAATCTCTTAGGGCACGCCATTTATTTAGCCGGTGTGGCGGAATTGGCAGACGCGCGCGACTCAAAATCGTGAGGGAAACCGTGGGGGTTCGAGTCCCTTCACCGGCATCACCAGTAAGAACGTGGATTTAATCCACGTTCTTTTTTTATGTTTATAATAAATTAGGAAAAGAAATTTATCTGTATTCTACATACGAGAAAAGCGAATGATCGGCGCCAAGCCAGCATTCGCTTTTTTTTGCATTGTTTTGTTTAGTGGTCTTGGACGTGTATAGACGGAGGTCGCACTCCATCCCCGACTTAAGTCGAGGATCAAAAACCGTCCGGGGTCCGTTTTAGATTGTATTGAATTAACCTAAAATAAAGTCATAAGGTTGAACAAGTCATAAACAATTGATTTGGAAAGGAAAGGCGGTGTATACATGAGAAATTCAAATGGTAATGGAAATGGAATTGGAATTCTGCTCATTGCTTTAGGAGCATTAGTATTACTGGGTGTATTAGGTCCTTTGCTAGGCATGTTATTTAAGTTATTGATACCAATAGCAATGATTGCACTGGGGTATTACGGAATCCAGCGTGGTAATACGTTTTTTGGCTGGATCGTATTAGCAATCGGTGTACTTTCACTGATCGGTAAGCTTTCTTGGATTATTGGTCCAATTCTTGGTATCGTCCTGATTGTCTACGGCGTTTCCCGTCTTAAAAACGGACGGAGACGTTACTAACAATCTACAAAAGCTTTAACCTGAAGGAAGAGGAGGATAAAGAAAATATGAGTGTTTTTCGACGGATTAGAGATATAACAGCAGCAACATTAAATGAAAAGCTTGAACAAAGTCAGGATCCGGTTCGGCTGATCGATCAATTCCTTCACACAACTCGGCAGGACATTACTGAAGCTGAGAAGCTTTTGCAACAGTGTGAGGCACATACAAGACAACTAAATCAGCAAGTAACTCAAGCGGAGACGATGAAAGTTAAACGGGAAGAGCAGGCACTTCTGGCTCTCAAAGCAGGTGAGGATCACCTAGCGAAACTAGCATTGCAAGAAAAGCTGATTTATGAAGAAAAGATTGAACAGTACGAGGGGCTGCTGGCTACAAGCCGTGAATCACTAAGAGAAGTGGAAGAACAGCTTGGTGAGCTTCGGATGGAGTATCAGACCGTTTATAGCAAGCGACAGTATTATGTAGCACGTATGGAAACATTACGTCTTCAACAGAAAATGAATGAGCGTACAGGTTCCTATGGTGGGCAGGATGTTCCTAAAATGTTTAATCGGTTGGAAGATCGGATTAGTGATTGGGAACTTGAAGCACGAAGTCTTCGAGACCTTCGAAAAATGGGTCAAGAGTATTTGGTGCAAGCCGGTGAAGGTGTATCGTCCGTATTGGATCGTGAACTTGCCCGGTTGAAGGAGAAGCTGAACAACAGCGGGAAGGAGTAGTTATGACAAGATTGTACCGGTCTACAAGAAATAAAATGTTCACTGGGTTGATTGGCGGATTATCAGAAACTTTTGGTTTGGAAGCAACCTTGCTTCGTATCATTTTCGTCATCAGTATATTCTTTACTGGCGGTACGACATTATTAATATATTTGATCGCATCGTTAGTGATTTCGAAGGAACCTTTTTATCACGATCCATACGGCCCAGGCGGCTCAGGATATGGTCCCAATGGCAATGGACAGCATTATGGACCTAACGGTTCATATGGTGGATACAACGGTAGTGGAAGAGGACCTTACCGTGATGAGCGTCAAGGTTACGGGCCGAGAAATTCAGGCTATTCATATAACGACGGACGGTATGCTACAAGACCAGAAGCAGCACCTGAAGAAGATTTAGATGCCATGATGAAAGATATTGAGAAAAAGGCTTTGAAGAAAGAAATAGAAGAACTTAAGAAAAAACTATCGAAGTATGAGAAGGGAGATTTATAAAATGGGAGTATTTAAAAGAATTAAAGATATGACAAAAGCATCGGTGAACGAAATGTTAGATAAGGTTGAGGATCCGATTGTAATGTTGAATCAATATTTGCGTGATATGGAAGCAGAAATTCATGAGGCTGAGGTTACAGTGGCCAAACAAATGGCTAACGAGCGCCGCATGAAGCAGCGTGTAGACGAAGCTGTGAAGATGGCTGCTCAGCGTGAATCACAAGCAGAATTGGCTCTGAAGAATGGTCAAGAGGAAGTTGCGCGTAAGCTTCTGGAAGAGAAAATCTATTTTGACCAAAAAGAAACTGAATATCAAGAAATGCATTTGCAGTCCGAAACTCAAGCAAAAGAATTGGTTGCTCAGCTTCATGAGATGAAGGATGAGTTCTACAAAATGCGCAATAAGCGTAATGAGCTTGTAGCTCGTGCTCAAATGGCTAAAGCGAAGAAGCAAATGTCTCAGGTGAGCAGCTTGCACACAATCGAAAGCGGTAGTGCTTCGATGGGATTCCACCGGATGGAAGAAAAAATTATGCAGATGGAAGCTGAAGCTGATGTAATGCGTGCACCATACCGTCCGAACAATGCAGCTTACACGAGTCCTGTAGACGTTGAAAAGCAAATGAAAGTGGATGAGCAGCTGAATGCGCTCAAAAACAAAATGAATGGATCTGTTTCTAAAGAAGATTAATTAACAGAGGAAGTAGTAATTTAGTATTCGAAGAACCATTAAATATGATAAACTACTGAATGGACTGACTGTATGCGAATTATGAAAAGTTCATGATAACTTCAGGGTAAACCGTTCAGTATATAAAGGTTAGCCATACGGTGCGGAATCCCGCACTGTTTTGGCTTTTTAGGGCATTTTATCATCTAAGGGAGGTGCGGCATGGATAGAGACCGCTGGATAGCGTTTGGATTGATTGGCATCGGTGTGTTTATGCTCTTCGGCAGATGGTTTGGTTTCTTCACCATCGTCGCTCTTCTATTGATGGTTGCTGGCATTCAGCAAATTCGAAGCGGCTATATTCGAAAAGGATACATTATCCTTGGAGTGGGCGTCGTTTTGCTTCTTCTCGATCATTTGATGCTCATCATTGGTATTGGTCTGATTTCACTCGGTATATTTTATGGGAAAGCTCGACGTGCTCATGGAACAGATCGATATATTCAGAAACAGAACTTTATGTCCAACTTTGACTGGGATAGTGCTCCTTGGGTTATGAGAAGCATGAGTGTGTGGCATGTCCTTGGGGAGGCCGACGTTGATCTATCCTTAGCATTACCTGAGGAAAAGTATACAGTTATGATGTTCCATGGAATTCTAGGTGATATCGATTTAGCGTTACCTGACTATTACGGAGTGGAGATTGAGGCCTTTGTTCTTTTTGGATCAATTGATATCGGTAAACAGAAGGAAACTGGTGTTATGAATCGTCTGAACTGGAAATCGCCCAATTATGAGACTAGTGAGTATAAAGTGAAATTTATTGTATCGTACCTAGGTGGAGATTTAAGTATTCGTTTTGTGTAATATTAACGTGCTACAGAGGAAAATCAGGAGGGCTGCCCGATGATGTCGGAAAAGAATGCAAATATAATCACTCGAAGTATGCGTGAAGGCACCCTTCTGGGCTTTGTAGTTATGCTCGTTGTGATGTACATTTTATATACATATGATTATTTGAGGCCCTTTGATTCCTGGCGTAATGTGATTCAGTCGGGAATAACACTTGTATTGCTGCCAATCAGTTTAGGGGCAGTATATGGATTTTTTCAAGGTTACCGGGTAAAGCGAAGGCTTGATTCCGTAAGAGAAATTCTAGTGACTTGGGAAAAAGGCGGTGTAACTTCAGCAGTTATGCCTGATATGGGTAATGACGAGGTTGGGCGTCTAGGTGAACAGCTTGGACGAATAAGCAAACGCTGGGAAGAGCAGGTCAATTCCCTACAACGCTTGTCCACAAACAATGCACAGCTTGCTGAGCAAGCTCGTGTAACAGCTATTGTAGAGGAAAGGCAGCGTCTTGCAAGAGAACTGCACGATGCAGTATCGCAGCAACTTTTTGCGATTTCAATGACAGCAACAGCTGTTGGACGAACACTAGATAAGGACTTTGGTAAAGCACAGCGCCAGGTTGCTCTCATTGAAGAAATGTCGGCAGTAGCACAGTCAGAAATGCGAGCATTACTGCTACACTTGCGTCCAGTCTATCTCGAAGGGAAGGCACTGGAGCAAGGTCTCAGGGAGTTAATACGAGAGCTCCAAATTAAAGTTCCCATGGAGATCACGTTTGAGATGGATGAAGGAATATCCCTTGTAAAAGGGATCGAGAATCATCTGTTCCGTATCATTCAGGAAGCGATGTCCAATACACTGAGACATGCGAAAGCAGATCGGATGGATATCCGAATCCAGAGAAAGCAAAATACGGTGCGTGTGACACTGCGAGATGACGGTATTGGCTTTGAGGTTGATGAGAAGAAGCAAACCTCTTACGGTCTTTCGACCATGCAGGAACGAGTGACAGAGCTTGGTGGCTCTATACAGTTCATTACAGCGCCGGGAAAAGGCACGCGTATTGAAATATCCGTCCCACTGATGGACGAAGAACGAAACCGGGGTGAAAAAGATGGAGATGGAAACACCAATTAAGGTACTTTTAGTTGATGATCACGAGATGGTTCGAATTGGTCTTGCTGCTGTGTTAGGGACAGAAGACGGGATTGAAGTGGTCGGGGAAGCAGGTAGTGGAGAAGAAGGTATACGGTTAGCGAAAGAATATTGTCCGGATGTAGTCTTGATGGATCTAGTCATGGACGGAATGGATGGGATCGAAACAACACGACAGTTGTTAAGCCTCTATCCAGACTGTAAGGTTATTGTACTTACGAGTTACCTGGATGATGAAAAAATGTACCCCGTTATCGAGGCAGGAGCATTCAGTTATTTGTTAAAGACATCAAGGGCATCTGAAGTGGCAGATGCTATTCGTGCTGCTGCACGTGGTCAATCGGTTCTCGAATCTCAGGTTGCATCCAAAATGATGAATCGATTCCGCCATCCTCAAGCAGAAGCTCCTGCACATAGTGAATTAACAGACCGTGAAATGGAAGTTCTCCGTTTACTTGCACAAGGTAAGTCGAATCAGGACATTGCGGATGATTTAATCATAGGTATTAAGACAGTTAAATTTCACGTAACGAATATTCTGGCAAAACTCGGAGTTGAGGACCGTACACAAGCTGCTATTTATGCTTATAAGAATGGTCTTGCAGAGTAAATAGGAATGAGCACTTAAGGCTCATTAGATCCCGGCTACCGGATGGTGGTTGGGCTTTTTTATAATTCAAGAGAATAATTCGCATATAACCGGGTATCCTGTTACTAGATTGATAGATTCGGTAAAAGGGAGCGGTTATTGATGAGGCAGCTCGGAATGAAATTTATAGTAGGCATGATATTGCTATGTGGGATGACGGTGATTCTAGCTGGGTTCACGGGGGATTCCGCTAAAAATAAAAGTTCCGAGTTTGTTAAAGAAAACAGTGGGGATTCACTCAAACTGCTCTATTCTCTTGGAGAGATGCAAGTGGATTCTCCACTTCATGTAACGGTAAAGTTGCAAGGTGAGAGAAGGGATTTCTCTAGTGACAAGATCGAAGCAACTGTTGAAGCGCTAAAAGCAGAAATAGGATTGAAAGATATGTTCATGGATACAGAGAATGGAGAGCAGTCCTATAGGGTTCGGGAAGTTATTTCTGGTATGGATGTACGAATGGACTGGGTCCAAGCTGGAGGACACAGTTATGTGAAGTTTCAATTAGATACTGTAGGAACAGCTAATTTCCAACATCTAATAGATATACAGAAGAAGGTAGAGGGTATTCTTGAAGAAGTTGGAATAATTGCCGCATGGAATGCTTCTGTTCAAGGAAGTGTCAATAATAGTTTGTCAGCAGAGAAAACAATGCAACTAGTGGAAGGGAAAATGGAGTCAAATCTATCGTTAAACGAAGTGGATTCATACCAAGATAGTACGACGGAAAGCAGGTCTTATAAGGTTCCTTCATTGGGGACATTTGTTATGAGCGGTGACCAGCAGATACATATGCAGGTGGCTGTGCATGAAGATTCTATGAAGAAAAATAATAGAATAACGATCGGATTTCCGGTAATTACAATAGAATATTAAGGATTCTTTCTGAAATACGATGAAAATGTATGAAATTGAGATAGCATACTTTATACGAATATGCTAAAATGTCATCACGTCGTGATAACATGCGATGCATAAAAATACACTATAATTTATAGAAAGAATGAGGAGCCATGGCTGAAAATCAAAATCTAGAATCATTAAAGACACCGGGAGCGGTATTCTTCATCTTTGGAGCGACCGGCGATTTGGCAAGACGCAAATTGTTCCCGGCGATCTATAGTCTCTATCGCGAAGGAAAATTGGCTGAGGATTTTGCGGTAATCGGCGTGGCACGGCGTCCGCGCACTCAAGATGAATTCCGTGAGGATGTGCAACGTTCGATCCAGGAATTTTGCCGGTACCGTTCCGAAGATAACGAGGAATGGAACAAATTTGCGCAACATTTTGAATATAAATCTTTAGATATTAACAATATTGACGGCTTCCGTGAGCTTCGTGAGCAAACTGAGAAGTTGGAAGAGAAGTTTGATATAGCCGGTAATCGGTTATTCTATCTAGCTCTCGCTCCAGAATTGTTCGGTAGTGTGTCCTTCAACTTGATGAAGGGTGGCATGCTAGACGGAGCAGGCTGGAATCGCCTTGTAATTGAGAAGCCTTTCGGTTACGACTTAGAGTCGGCAGGGAAGCTGAATGAAGAAATTACACAGGTGTTTAAAGAAGAAGAAATTTATCGTATTGACCATTATCTTGGTAAGGAAATGGTACAGAACATTGAAGTTATCCGTTTTGCTAATGCATTCTTTGAACCACTCTGGAATAATAAGCATATCGCTAACGTACAGATTACGCTTGGTGAAACTGTAGGTGTTGAAGAGCGTGGAGGATACTACGATCATGCAGGAGCATTACGGGATATGGGGCAAAACCATATGCTTCAAATGCTCACAATGATTGCTATGGAGCCACCTAGCCGTCTTCTTCCGGAAGATATCCGTGACGAGAAGGTGAAGGTTCTTCGCTCACTTCGTCCTTATGCGACCCATGAAGAAGTTAAAGAAAACGTTGTTCGTGGTCAGTATACGAAGGGTTCTGTAGGTAGCAAAGAGTTGCCAGCTTATCGTGAAGAGGATAAGGTTAATCCAGAATCAACAACAGAAACGTATTTCGCAGCTCGTGTATTTGTGGATAACTTCCGCTGGGCTGGTGTACCATTCTATATCCGTACAGGTAAGCGTCTCCCAGTAAAAACGACTGAGGTCGTTGTAGAATTTAAACGTATGCCGGGAAATGTATATCTTGGACAAAAACATACGCTTGAACCTAACCTTCTTGTTATTCGGGTTAACCCGATGGAAGGGTTGTATGTAAAGATTAATGCTAAGAAGCCAGGTTCTGAATCAGAAATTGAACCGGTAGCTATGGATTTCTGTCAGAGCTGCATGGTTGGCATTAACTCACCTGAAGCTTATGAGCGTTTGCTGCATGATGCAGCACGCGGAGACTCCACTTACTTCACACGTTGGGATGAGGTTGCGTCGGCTTGGTCCTTCGTTGATCGTATTGCACAAGCGTGGAAAGAGAATCAAGGCGAGCTCGAAAGCTATCCAGCAGCATCATGGGGACCTAAGCAGGCTGATGAACTGCTTGCTAAAGATGGATTCCATTGGTGGCCAGTAAATGGGCAAGAGGAAGACAACGTAGTGTGGTTAAAGGGCTCTAATTAAAATTCGATCCTGCTATTTAAAAATCATCCTCATACGCTCAGCGTATGGGGTTGGTTTGCGTATGGATTGTGGTACAATAATATACATGACTTTAGTACGAAGGGAACAGTGAAATGGGCAAAACAATAGATGAGCTGCAAAGCGAAGTGGATAAGCGCAGAACCTTTGCGATTATATCCCACCCGGATGCCGGTAAAACTACACTGACTGAGAAGCTACTGCTGTTCGGTGGCGCCATTCGCTTGGCAGGTTCAGTAAAAGCAAGAAAAGCAAGCAAACACGCGACAAGTGACTGGATGGAAATTGAGAAGCAGCGGGGGATCTCGGTAACTTCCTCTGTTATGCAGTTCGACTACCAAGGTCACCGGATTAATATACTGGATACGCCTGGTCACCAAGACTTTAGTGAGGATACGTACCGGACATTAACTGCAGCAGATAGTGCAGTTATGTTGATCGACGTCGCAAAGGGTGTGGAAGCCCAGACGATTAAGCTGTTCCAGGTATGTGCCAAACGGGGAATTCCTATTTTTACATTTGTTAATAAGTTAGACCGTGAAGGTCGGAGTCCATTTGATCTGATGGAAGAAATTGAGCAAGTGCTCGGTATTCGATCTGTTCCAATGAACTGGCCGATTGGATCAGGACGTGAGCTATGCGGTGTATATGACCGGATGAAAAATCAGGTTGAGCTTTTCCAAGGGGATGACCATTCGACCATCAATGTTCAAAAGGTTGAGGATTACAACGATCCGATGATACGAGAAATGGCTGGAGATTTTTTGCATGATCAATTGTGCCAAGATCTTGAGCTGTTGGATGTAGCCGGAGATCCTTTTGATTTTGAAAAAGTACTGAAGGGTGAATTGACGCCTGTATTTTTCGGCAGTGCGGTCAACAACTTTGGTGTTCAGACATTCTTAGAGAACTTCCTTCAATTAGCACCTAAGCCTGAACCACGTCGGAGTACTGAGGGAATTGTTCAGCCAACAGATGAGAAATTCTCAGGATATGTATTTAAAATCCAAGCGAACATGAACCCAGCTCACCGGGATCGTATTGCATTCTTACGAATTGTATCAGGTAAGTTTGAACGTGGGATGAGTGTTAAACATGTACGCATGGGTAAGGATATCAAGCTGGCACAACCTCAACAGTTCCTAGCACAGGATCGGGATATTGTGCAGGAGGCTTATCCAGGGGATATTATCGGTCTCTTTGACCCAGGTATTTTCCGCATTGGGGACTCTTTGAGTCAGAGTGGTGATATCGTATTTGATGAATTGCCAACCTTCTCCCCAGAATTGTTCGCCAAGGTAACGGTGAAAAATGCCCTTAAACATAAACAGTATCAGAAGGGTATTGATCAATTGACGGAGGAAGGCACGATTCAAGTATTCCGTACAGTTAGCTTTGATGAGATGATTCTCGGCGTAGTTGGCCAACTTCAGTTCGAGGTGTTTGAATATCGGATGAAAGGTGAGTACGGTGTTGATGTTCAGCTTCAGCGTATGCCATATCAATTCGCACGTTGGATTGTTGATGATAAGATTGATCCGTCGAAATTCCGTATAAATTCAACACTCGTTAAAGATAAGAAGGATAATTATGTTGTTCTATTTGAAAATGAATATGCGATGAGAACGGCTGTGGACAAAAATCCAACGGCTAAGTTTCTGGAAATGGCTCCATAAGGAGTTACAGATAACAAACAATCCCCCTTCCAATTTCATGGAGGGGGGATTGTTTGTTATTCCCGTATCCCGTGCACGCTTAGCTCAACTTGCCGGGAGTTACGGTTTTCAGGTGGTCATGAAGTGAGCTGACAAGATCGGTCTGAGCCGATGAGTCCATGTCTTTCCACATCATCTCGAACATAACACCGAGACCGGGAAGGGCGGCTTCGGGTCCGTCAATGGACCCCTCGATCATCGAGCGAAGCTGGTCTTCATCCTGATTATGCACTTTGTGAATGACGGCTTGCCTTAGATCTAACAATATGGACATCGAAATGTTCCTCCTTGTTAATTAAGGGTCTTTGTTAATGTACCCGTGAAAGCACGGATACATTCAACGTTCGATGTCCAATATGGTATACTAGGCACAGATAATCGAGGGTTCGGGGGAGGAAGGGAAATGGCTAAGAAGCAGTATGCAGTCATCGGGATGGGGCGTTTTGGAACGAGCGTAGCTAAAGAGCTTAGCGGCATGGGTTTTGATGTACTCGCCATCGATGCACGAGAGCAGCGTATACAGGAAATCTCAGGTATAGTAACGCATGCAGTATCGTCTGATTCTACGGATGAAGAGGCGCTGCGCGCACTTGGAATTCGTAATTTTGATGTCGTTGTTGTGGCAATTGGAGAAGATATACAGTCAAGTATTTTAACGACACTTATCCTTAAGGATCTGGGTGTACCTGTAATTATAGTCAAAGCGAAAAATGAGCTTCATGGTAAGGTTTTGCAAAAAATCGGTGCTGATAAAGTGATCTTCCCCGAACGTGATATGGGCTTACGGGTAGCGCATCACTTGGTATCCCCTAATATTTTGGACTATATTGAAATATCGGATGATTATAGCATTATGGAATTACGTGCAGCTCCTGAAATGATCGGTCAGAATTTACGTGAGCTTGATATCCGTGCAAGGTTTGGTTGTAACGTCATGGGGATTCGGAGTGGAGGTAAGATGAATATCTCACCGCATCCTGAGGACCGACTTGCTGAAGGGGATATTCTGGTCATTGTTGGGCAGAAGAATGATTTAACGAAGTTGGAGCTTGCATTCCCGAAATAAGAGGATTTATCAAGCAGACACACGCTAGAATGAATGGATGGAGCAGATATGGAAATATTATCACTACAAAATGCAAGAGTTAAGGCATGGGCACAGTTACAGGAAAAAAAACACCGGGACAAGCAGAACAAGTATGTCATTGAAGGTATTCACTTGGTACAAGAGGCTCTACTCTCTGGTGTAGATATTGAATGTGTTGCCTATGACTATGAGCAAGGTATTCCACATGAGTTGAAGCAAATGCAAGATACTATCGGTGTAGAGTGGATTGGTGTTACACAAGCCATTATATCTAAGGTTAGCCATACTTCGACGCCTCAGCCCGTGTTCGCTGTTGTTCGCAAAGAGAAAATGACTTGGAATCATCTAGAGAAGGACAAACTGGTCATTGTTCTAGATGGTCTGCAAGATCCTGGCAACGTAGGGACTATTATTCGCAGTGCAGATGCATCGGGTGCAGGGGGAGTTGTTCTGGGCAAGGGCTGTGCTGACTTGTACAATCCGAAAACGCTTCGCTCTACGATGGGATCTCTATTTCACATACCTGTAGTGGAGGGGGATTTAACAGATATCCTTCCTCAGGCAAGAGAAAGTGGAGCTCGATTAGTAACAACTTCTCTTGAGGGCAAGACTACAGCATATCACTATGATTTTACCGGATCATGCTGGTTAGTGATCGGTAGTGAAGGCAGCGGTGTCTCACCGGAGGTAGCGGCGCTCGTGGATGATGCGATCATCATCCCAATGCCAGGTAAGGCAGAGTCTCTAAATGCAGCTATGGCTGCATCGGTACTCTTGTTTGAAGCACTTCGCCAGCGAGAGTTTAAGACTAACTAATCAGTTCTGGAATCCAATTCATTGTTCTTGAAGACTGGAGAATGTTCGATTAACCTTCGATCATTTCCCGGTCTTTCTCTATACTTGGAAATACAGCGAGTTGTTGTTTGAAATTATTTCCTTTTCGATACTTACATGCTTATAGTAGAATAAACGCTTAGTTATTTATTTTATTTGCTTAGGCTTACGGGATAAGGGGCAATGAACGGTGATCTGGTTTATACCTGGCATAATTATAGGCATCATGATTACTTATGGTGTTAACCTGTATATAAAAAAGAAATCAGTAGCACAAATAACACAAACTGAGACAAACAAAAGGCCGTTCCAGTTAGTTGAGGATACCAAAGATTATGTGTATTATTTTGAGATGAAACCTAAATGGAGATTTACATACATCTATCCACCCTTTGAGAAAATTTTTGGAGAAGAGCAGGGGAAGCTTGCTTATGATCAGCCAAAGATCATGCTGGACCGAGTTCACCCGGATGATCAAGACATGCTTATGAAAAAAATCAATGGGCAGATGGACTACAGTAAACCTTGTGTATATCGGATCATGAATATTGAAGGAGATTATTTAACCTTCGAAGAATATACAACGCCTGTATATAAGGACGGGGAATTAGTTGCCATCCAAGGGATTTTACGAAACATTACTTGGAAGTTAAAACTTCAAGAGGATCTAGAATATAAAAGTACGCATGACAGTCTGACAAAAGTGTTTAATCGTCAGGTTTTTGAAGAATTAATGGATAGATACAATCAGCTAGAAAATGTACCTATCGGCATCGTTGTATGTGACTTAGATGAGTTAAAGTATATCAATGATAACTTAGGACATAAGCAAGGCGATTTTTTGATTAAGAATGTTGCTAATATCTTAAATTCTTATTCGGATAACCATGTTATTGTATCTCGAATTGGCGGCGATGAGTTTGCTATTCTAATTACGAATATGACTAAACCAAGCGTAGAAACGCTAATTGAGAAGATTGAAAGAGAAATCGCAATTTATAATGAAGGTTATTATGAAATTAGAATACAAATGTCAATTGGCTATTCATATAGTAAATGGTCTATTGGGAAAATGGAGCGCCTGTTCGAATATGCAGATAAGAACATGTATGAGAACAAGGAACGAAGGAAGAGTAAGCGAAGCGAGTAACCGTTACGCTTACTCTTCTTTTTTATACTTTGTCCGCATATCCTGTAGGGAAGCTTGGCAATAAGAGGGGGACACCTTCGTAGCAGGTGAAGGGAGGTCGAACATGTGAGAAGAAAAAAATGGGGGACTCGGCGCTTGTCATTTCCGACTTTGCCTGTATGGCCTAGAACGCGGATTCGGCGTGTATATAAGAAAACTAAACCGTCTAGAAGTCACTTTAAATCCATGAAAGTTAAATCGTCATGGAACCGGACACATCCCCATAGCACGAAGCAGCCACGGAGCAGGAGGAAGTGGTGGATTATTGCATCACTAATTTTTTTATTCGGCATTTTTCAATTATTTCTTTATGTCGAGCGTAATCTGAGGCCACCTATTATGCATTTGGCTCAAATTCGTGTGAAGCAAATTGCAACGGAAGCGATCAACAAGGCGATAACAAGTCAGGTTACTGAAGGGAAGCAATTTGATAATCTGGTAAACTGGAAAACCGATAGTACTGGAAAAGTGACAGGTTTTATGCTGAATTATGCTGAGCATTTGAAGATCACATCTTTTACAACTCAGCTGGTGCAGGAAACACTGGAATCCATGGATCAAAGGAAAGAGCATATTCCTCTAGGTCAGGTATTAAAAAGTCCGATCATTGCTTCATTTGGTCCACAGATTCCAGTGAAGATAGAGCCGCAAGGAGCGGTGAAGGTACAATTGGATACAAGGCAGCAGGAAGCCGGGATCAATATGATTCTTGTTGAGGTGTATGTTCATATTGTGACCGAGGTAGCGGTTGTTGTGCCTTTTGATATGGAGCCTCAGGTTGTTGAAACAGATATCCCAATTTCTTATATGCTCGTTGTTGGTGATGTACCTATGTATTATTACGATAATCAAGGAAGACCTGTTGGGGAGAATAGCTCCAATGCACCGAGCATCGCACTTCCTCCGCCCAGCAAATCTGAAGGGAATGCCCCAATAGGAGATAACAATATAACGACAAGTCCGAGTCCTGGAGTATCTGTTCCTGCGCCGATTTCACCGAGTGAGGGAGTAACCCCACATGGATCGGAAACTATTCCCGATAATGATAATAGTGTCGTTCCTTAGCTCAACGACCAAAAAAGCGCACCCAAGTAGATTAGGGATGCGCTTTTTTGGCTTTTCGTAAAGCTTGTCTCTCTTCATTCTCCCAGTGCCTAAGGAGTGGGTAAGGATCAAACGACCATTCGGACAATCCCGTGTCACGGTATATTCCATAGTGTAGGTGGGGCGGGAACTTTCCTTGCGTACCTGGCTTACCGTATCCAGAACTACCGACCCAGCCAATGGTCTGTCCAGGGGTGACAACATCTCCTGCTTTAACACCTTTATCAAAGCCTTGAAGGTGGGCGTAGTAATGATAATGATTGTTAAGGTCACGAATACCGATGCGCCAACCCCCGTATTTATTCCAGCCCTTAAGTTCAACAACACCGTAGCATGTACTGCGAACAGGTACACCATATCCAGCAAATAAGTCAGTTCCTTCGTGGATTCGGTAACCTCCCCAGCTTCGTCCCATTCCAAAAGTACTTCGGTAAGAGTAGTTGTTGCCAATGGGGAGCGGGAAAGCGTGGCTAAACAAATCAAGCTTTCCGAATTTTTCGTAGATCTTAGCATACTGCATGATTCGTTGAACGGATCGTGAATTCTCATAGTATGCCCATAAGCCGATTGCAAAATCATCAGAAGAATGACCAAAAGGTTTTAATCTTGATGATATACTATAGAGTAGATCCATATTATTATTGGGATCAGCTTTGCCATCCCCATCTCCATCGAGACCTATACCAGCATACAATTCGATGGTCGCGGGATGAGTATCTTCCTGATTGGGGTTAAGCGGACCGCTCCAAGCTGTTGAGGGCACAAAAATGCCAATAACACGTTCGGGATGTTTCCGGTCTTTGGGATGTACACGTGTTAATGTCCGTTCGTATTGATCGATGGCTGCTAAGCGATACCACGGGATCTGAGTTACCGCTGAAATACGATCATACAATATTTTTCTGGCAGCAAAGGTTTCGTTCTCATTCGTTGTAGTTTGTGTCTTTGCCTCGTTCGTATTGGTTAGGACAGCCTTCCCTTTAGGCGCGGCATAGCAAGGCGTCATAAGGGATGCCACTGTAACGGTTGTTATAACCACAGTAGCCAAGTGGGTCTTAGCCGCGATCCGACCCCAATGTTGTCTTGATTTTGTCATGGTGTCCTGTCCTCCAGATCTTTGATTGCAAAAATGCACGGACATTGATGCCTACCTGTAGGGTTTATCGAAAGACTGATTTTTATCCATGCCGTGCTCAGATGAATTTCATATCGATGTAGATAGGTAATCTGAAGATTTTCATGATATAATATGGAACAGCTGAATGGACTATCCAATTAAATTGAAAGAAGGTTTTCTTCTTGTCCAAGACATCTAACAAACAAACTAAGCCGGATTGGATTAAGATCAAGCTCACAACAGGCGATAACTATAACGAAATTAAAAGTATGATGCGTTCCAAAACATTGCATACCGTTTGTGAGGAAGCACGGTGTCCTAACATATATGAGTGCTGGGCTAACCGTACTGCTACTTTTATGATATTAGGAGATATATGTACTCGTGCATGTCGTTTTTGTGCAGTAAATACAGGTCTTCCTACAGAGCTGGACATGCAAGAGCCTGAACGTGTGGCTGAAGCTGCTGAACAGATGAACCTTCGTCATTGTGTTGTGACAAGTGTTGCGCGGGATGATCTGAAAGACGGAGGAGCCTATATATTTGCGGAGACCGTTAAGGCAATCCGAAAACGGCTGCCATTATGCACGGTAGAAGTGCTGATTCCTGATTTCATGGGGAATGCTGAATCGCTTCAGATCGTAATGGATGTAAAGCCGGATATTCTGAACCATAATATCGAAACGGTTGAACGCATGTCCGATCGTGTTCGTGCTAAAGCAAAATATAAGCGTTCGCTCGAGTTGCTGAAAAATGCAAAGCAAATGCAGCCTGACATTCCGACCAAATCCAGTATCATGCTAGGTGTAGGTGAAGAGTGGGATGAAATTTTAACGGCAATGGATGATCTTAGAGCCGTAGATTGTGATATTATGACAATTGGACAGTATTTACAGCCTTCTCCACAACATTTGAATGTGGATAAGTATTATACCCCTGAAGAATTCGCAATCTTGAAAGAAGAGGGGCTTAAACGAGGATTCAGTCATGTGGAATCTGGACCACTTGTTCGTAGCTCATATCATGCGCATGAACAGGTGAAATCGGCTGAACGCCGAAAGGAAGAGAGTGTACGGTCATAACCGGGAAAGGCAGGGGAAGCTTGTTTGATCGTTATAGGCAATAGAAGTTATGAAGTGCTAGAAGATCATCGGAATGGTTGGAATCCAGAAGCTTTCCGCGACAGATATAGTGAAGTTCTTGAGAGGTACGATTATATTGTCGGTGATTGGGGATACAACCAACTGCGGTTAAAGGGATTTTATCGGGATAACCATCCCAAAGCTGCGAAAGACGTCATCTACTCGACGATGTCTGATTATATAAATGAATATTGTAACTTTGGGTGTGCTTATTTTGTACTACAAAAGAGCAAGGAGATCAAAGATCCCAAAGAGCTTAAGGAATTAAAAGAGCAGGAATTAAAGGAACAAGAACTGAGAGCGGAACGTGAAGCGTTGGAGAATGGTCAGGAGGAGGATAACGCTGATTCTGACTCCATCGAAACTGAGGCGAGAAAAGCATCCAAAGAGCATCGATCAAGCGGTCGTTCGGATGAGACTTTAGCTGACAAAGAAGTACCAGAGCCCCGGGGAAGACGTGAAGGTAGGGAAGGCAGAGGAGTTAAAGAATCACGTCCTAACAAATCGTCCAAGCCCTGGAAAGAGGCTAAGCAGCGTGAGAACCGGGAAATCAGAGAAATCCGAGAGCATAAGGACACGCGTCCACATGCTGTAAAAAGTCAACAGCAAGTTGAATAGTATATTGTAACAATAGAGCTGTCTTATTAGTGGATTTTCTACTATGGGATAGCTCTTTCTTTTAATTTAACAACGTGATCGACTAACAAAGTCACAACAGAAAGAAAGGGGCGCCCTAAAAGATCTTATATCTTTTGGACACCCCTATACTTTTGTGTGAGTAATTTACCCTAAGAAAGCATCCCTGACCCGATTCCAAAATGGGAATGGACGATACCGAGCAAAGCTTACCTTTTGCTCAGCTACCTGACAACGTACGGAGATAAGATCATCAATTTGGAAGTTATTATGATCAACCGTCAGTAGCAGGCGTTGTTCTTTACATGAAAAAATATCGCAATGATGATGCTTCGGAAGTAGAAGCGGGGATCCTAGTGTACGGAATATCCGATTGTTGATTGATGCGATCTCGGCAATTTGAAGTGCATCTATCGACGGATGAACCATAGCCCCCCCAACACTCTTATTATAAGCGGTACTGCCAGATGGCGTTGAAATACAAATACCGTCGCCCCGGAACATTTCAAAAGTAACGTCATTAATATCAACTTGTGCTACGACAGTACCATCCACACCTTTAAGCGTGAATTCATTAAGAGCAATGTAAGAAGCAGTGCCCGATTTCTTATGAATTTCTAGTTGTACTAGCGGATATTGAACAATACGTGGTTTAAGAATTTTGGGATCTCCGATGCCGCTCATGAGATCAATCAGCTTCGGAATCTCGTCCGCTTTCCAATCAGCATAAAAACCTAGATGGCCTGTGTGGACTCCTACAAAAGCAAGATCTGGAATCCGATCAATAAACGTATGAAAGGCGTGCAGCATCGTGCCGTCTCCGCCTATGGAGACAACAATTTCAGGAGATTCTGCATCCAGTTCAAAGCCCCGCTGTTCCGCCAGCTTGTGAAATTGTTGACTCAATTCTACAGACAATGGGTCTCCGCGGTCCAGAACATAGTATCTCAAGTTGATAAGCTCCTTTTATAAGGTTATATATCGATGATAATCAATCTTGAAGAAGAAAACAATGTTCACCTTGGGAATTTGCGGAACTTTCGTCGAAGTAACATAAATGCCTCGATAAATAAAGCTAGGATAATGAGAATTCCAAGCATCGTGCAAAAGACCAACATAATATGGCTATACCCGTTCTGTGACAAATAAGAAACATCAGGCAGAGAGAGTGTGGGAGTTGTCTCACCCATTATGGGTTTCCACAATACTAAAACAGCAACTAAAGCAATTACACCATGAGTGATCCTTGCGATCATAAACGGTATATAGCGCAGAGGTGTTTCGTTCAGGATGCTAGCGATTTGGGCATGTACGGATAAACCTCCCCATGACAATATAAACGCAGCAACAGCAGCCTTATATGCCAGTGGAATAGTATCCCCAGCTTCTCCAGCATAACGAGCACCTAGTGTTACTTCGAATAAACCACCAACAAGTGCCGTTGAGAGTTGTTCCGGTACACCAACAAGAGATAGAAGAGAATTGACTACTTGGCTCAAGACAGGGATCGCCCCGGCACGTGTCCATAACTCCAGAAATACAGAGAAGAATACAACTAGCCCACCTACGACAATAATAAGTTGTAGGGAAGATTGAACTGCATTCATTAATAAGCTTCCAAGGTCGCGTCCGTCTGCTTCTCGTGCCTTATGCATATTATGGAGTGCAGCCTTAATTCGACTCCCTTTAATCAATTCATTAGACGGGCTTGATGATGAACTGTTCTTTCGACCATGAAATCGCATTAACAGGCCAACGATGAAGCCACCACCATAATGGGCTAGAGCAAGTATTAACCCGATTCGCGGGTTATGGAAAAAGCCGATTGAAACAGCTCCGATTAAGAAAATAGGATCTGATGAAGTTGTAAAAGCAACCAATCGCTCTCCTTCATCACGGGTAACCATCTTCTGGTCCCATAATTTCGCTGTTAATTTGGCTCCTATGGGATAACCTGATACATATCCCATGGCTGCCACGAAGCCGCCGCTTCCTGGAATACGAAATAAAGGCTTCATTAAAGGATCTAACAACGTCCCTATGAGGTGAACTACCCCAAAGCCAAGCAATACCTCAGATATGACGAAAAAGGGAAAGAGTGAAGGGAATAGCACGTCCCACCAAATAGCAAGACCACGAATAGCTGAATGGAGTGCTGCTTCCGGAAAAATAGCCATTAGGAAGACAACGCTAAATAATCCAGTCATCAGAAGTAGCCAGCCGATTTTTTTCATGGTCATAGGTTACACAACGCCCCCTGGGTAAAACCGATTATATCTGTATCAATTACGGTTAGCTGCTGTAAATCAAATTTGTTCTCATGGTCAATCTGTATGCGGGACATAGGACAAACAGTACAAAAAAAGTTGGAAAGCGGTTACAAAAATGCTTTATTTTTGAGAACATTGTGCTATAATGAAACCATCAAAGCACATCTTTCGAATTATTTGGATGGAGTGATGATCATGAGCATAGTCGCGGGTTTACTGGTATGCGCCTTCGTTTATGTAATACGTGCCTCTCTCATCCATCAGGGTGAAGAGGATTGGCGCAGTTATTAATAAGTTCAGGGTGCTAAACTTTGTTTAGCGCCTTTTTTTGTTCTTTTTTGATCGTACGCAAGAACAATTTGCTATGAGATAAGATCAATACATGTTTTTGGTAACTCTGATATAATGAGACTAACTACTTATTTCAGATAGGAGAATATTGTAAATGAACCCTAGCCTGAGCATCTACGAAAATTTAGGTGGCGCTGAAGGAATTCACTCTTTAGTCGAAGCCTTTTATCCGAGAGTTCAACAAAATGAGCTGCTATCTCCACTATTTCCAGAAGATATCATGCCTGTGATGGAAAAGCAGTATATGTTTTTAAGCCAGTTTTTTGGAGGTCCTGCTTTGTTCTCAGAAGCATACGGACATCCAATGATGAGAGCTAGACATCTTAAATTTCCAATAACAGACCGGCATGCAGATGAATGGCTGAGCTGTATGGCTGGAGCCTTAGAAGATATTGGCGTGGAGGATATGCTCCGGGAAGATATTTTGAAACGTTTATCCGGACCTGCCCGACATTTTGTAAACACACCTTAATATGACTTTCATAAGACACATCATGGGAAAGGGATGTCATCGGTATGGCTATAGCATTAGAACCTCTGTACACGATTACGGTAACCTGCAGCAATTGTGAGCACCCATTCAGCACATCGAGAGTACGGCCTAGCTTCAAAAAAGCCATAAGAACAGATACAGATTTCTGTGGTTATTACAAAAATGAAAATCCAGATTTTTATGTGGTGAGAATCTGCCCTAAATGCGGATTTGCTTCTACTGAGCATTCAGCTGATCATTTGAATGAACGCCAAAGGACAGATTTTCAAACGAAAATCGCAAGCAGATGGACTGAGCGGGATTTCGGAGGCAGCAGGGGACTGGAAGAAGCGTTAGAAACATATAAGCTGGCTCTTCTCTGTGCGCAATGCATTGGTGAGAAGGAACGAATTGTTGCAAGCCTCCTACACCATATTGCCTGGCTTTACCGATATCAAGGGAATAAGGAGCAGGAACAGCGTTTTTTGGCTCATAGCCTTGATTCCTATGTTCGGGTCTATGAGGTCGAAGGAGTAGGTATGAATGATGCACGCCTTCTTTACTTAATTGGAGAATTAAATCGACGAATCGGTCGATACAGTGATGCTGTTCAGTGGTTCTCACGAGTGATTCATGATAAAAAAATTGTCGATTCAGCGATGATTCGGGCGTCACGCGAACAGTGGGCTGTTCTTCGGGAGCAGATGTTGGCTGAGAAGCTGGCCTTACCTGAGGAAATGAACTCTATATAACGACAAAAAGGCCCATATACAGGGCCTGAAGCGAATCTTACGTTATCGAAGCTTTTGATCGGTTAGAAGGTAATCTGCGTCACTATCGAGTACCGTAACCTTGTTATGACAACAAGGAAAGATGAGAAGTTTCTTTTTCCCTTCCCTAACACTGATAAGTTCTTTCGGCTTCATGGGAAGAAGAACATTGTCGCTGCCACAGAAGGGGCAGTTCTGTACATATACATCTCCAGTAATAATGTCATAAGGCCATGCATTAGCAAAAGGGATCATGGTTTCTCCGTAGTGCCGCTAGTTTGGTCTTTTACGCCATCAGATGAAGGTTGCTGCTCTGTTTTAGCCAGTTCAGCGATTTTTTGCATCAGAATATGCTGAGGCATATGCATCAGCTGTTCTAAAGGGACGCCAAGCTGTTTTGAAAGGGTCAATGCCGTTTCGGCTGATATTTGCAATGGTCTCATAGAAGTTTCCCTCCAAGCCTTATTTTAAAGGATATAAATATAGTTATACACTTTAACACGATACCACACAAATTAAAACACCTCATTACGGAATGGAGAAAGGTGATGACGATGAATAAGCCACTAAAGCAAACATGGGATCTTGAAACTGTTTTTCCGGGAGGGTCGCAATCTCCTGAACTCACAGCATTTCTGAATTCACTGGAGAAAGAAGTGAAGGAACTTCGTGGAATGGTCCAAACAGCCATCGTTCCAACAGATCTGAAGGAAGCTGAAACTTTAGAGGATATTTTATTTTCACTAGAAAGCTGCTGGGCTAAGGCTAGTGAGGCAAGTGCATTTATCGGTTGTCTAGCTGCGCAGGATATTAATGATAAAAAAGCGATTCAGTTATCTGGGCGTATTACATCGTTATTCGCTGATCTTCAAAGTGTAGCAGCTCAATTTGATAACCTTCTTCGTGAAGTGGACGATACACTGTGGAATGAATGGATAACAACTGCGAAGGTAGAGCCTCATAAGTTCATATTGAATGAGAGCAGAGATCTGGCACGTGAGAAAATGAGTCCAGAGCTTGAAAGTTTAGCACTTGAACTTGCCATCGACGGTTATCATGGATGGGGAGAGTTTTATGACACGATTGTAAGTAAAATTCAGATTCCATTTGAAGAGAATGGGAAGACAGAGATGTTGTCTGCTGGACAGGCTTCTAATAAATTGCACAACCCAAGCAGGGAAATCAGACAAGAAATGTTTGAAAAATGGGAAAATGCCTGGACAGAAGCTGAGGATTACTGCGCAGATACACTGAATCATCTAGCGGGTTTTCGACTTAAGCTTTATGGGAACCGTGGATGGGATGATGTTCTTAAAGAGCCGCTAACAATCAACCGTATGTCACGTAAGACCTTAGATACAATGTGGGCAGTTATTCAAGACACCAAGCCAGTGCTTGTTGAGTATCTGAATCGAAAAGCGAAGCTTCTTGGTCTAGAGACACTATCTTGGACGGATGTAGAAGCACCTATTCGAACTTCGGTCTCTAAAGTAACTTACGATGAAGCTGCCGAAACGATTGTGGAGCAATTCAGAAAATTCAGTCCGAAGTTAGCTGAATTCTCAGAAATGGCATTTGATAAAAGCTGGATTGAAGTAGAAGATCGACCAGGCAAACGTCCTGGTGGATTCTGCACCTCATTTCAGGAGAGCGATCAGACAAGAATCTTTATGACCTACAGTGGTACTGCATCGAATGTGTCCACGCTTGCGCATGAACTAGGCCATGCTTATCACCAATATGTGATGAAGGGCTTGCCGGTGCTCAATCAGAATTATGCGATGAATGTAGCTGAAACAGCATCAACTTTTGCAGAAATGATTGTGGCGGATGCGCTTGTAAAATCGGCCAAAACCGAGGACGAGAAATTGGCATTGCTAGAGGAGAAAATCCAAAACAGCGTAGCCTTCTTCATGAATATCCATGCTCGTTTCTTATTTGAGACCCGCTTCTACACTCAGCGGAAAGAAGGGCTACTGAGTGCAGATGAAATCTCTTCCCTAATGGAAGAAGCTCAGAAGGAAGCTTATTGTGGAGCTCTCTCAACCTACCACCCGCATTTCTGGGCTTCTAAGCTGCATTTCTACATTACAGGTGTACCTTTCTATAATTTCCCTTACACATTTGGCTATATGTTTAGTACTGGGCTCTATGTTCGGGCATTGCAGGAAGGCAGTGCGTTTGCAGATAAATATGACGCACTGCTACGGGATACTGGAATCATGACAGTAGAAGAGTTAGCCAAAAAGCACCTAAATGTCGACCTGACCCAGCGTGATTTCTGGCAAAGTGCGGCAGATATGTGCATCGCAGATATTCAACAATTTTTGCAAATGACTGATCATTTGGCGTAACTTGGAGAAACTTGAAATTATATTGATCAAAAGGAGTCCTTGTGGACTTCTTTTTTTGTCGTAGAAAACAGAAAGTTGTCGGAATTCCAAAGAAGCTGACAAGGAATTTATGAAAAAATAGTAACAAATACCCAATTATGTTGAAAATTGTTGATGTATCCATATCTTTGTCCTATAATGAGTCATAAGCCCTATATAAGGGGATTGCGATGAAAAATTGAGGGGGTTTGAAATGATTAAATTGGATCAATTATCGCTGGTGAGGCAATTAGACTTAGTATTTAAAGAATTGGAAAATGAATTATCAGGACTTTCTTCTGGTACTGTATTTGTGCAAATACGAAATAATATTATTGGTAAATTTGGAATCCGTCATAATCCTCTTACAGGGCGTAACGGAGTAATGGCTCCCGTAGAAGATGGATTGAACAGGGACCAGCAATCATCCTTTAGAGCAATGGCACTTGAGAGTCTAAAGCACAAAAGACATTGGACTCATGGAGAAATAAGCTATGATTTCACGGTACGACAAGGACTTATCATTGTAGATGCGGTGCTCGAATCGAATTACAATATGGCCAATCTAATGATTCGTTATCCAAGAACTAGTGTATCTGATGCTGTTTCTGAGTCCTGATACATACAAAAAGAGGCGATCTTTGGGGAGAAGATCGCCTCTTTCTTTATTAGTTGAACAATATCAACTATCGGTTAGAATTACCTGATAATTGTTGCTCAGCCATTTGTACCAGACGCTTTGTGATGTAACCTCCCAAAGAACCAGTCTCACGGGAAGTGTAGTTACCCATATAACCGTCCTGTGGAATCGATACGCCCAATTCCTGTGCTGCTTCATACTTCAATTGTTGAAGTGCAGCGTTAGCTTGGGGAACGACTAGGTTGTTAGAACGACTTCCGCTTCTGCCGCTTTGTCCTGATTGACCCATACCCATGTTTTTCACCTCCTTCTCGTGTTGTATGAAGTTATTATGGTTGAAAGAAGAGAATCTCATGCGTATAGATTCAAAGATCATTATTGGTAAATATTAGACGAAAAAGAGTCCTGAGATTTCTCAGGACTCTAACTTATGAATCATTTAAATCAATCCGTAGTGCTTGGATAGTGGACTTGCAGCTTCGTATGTAGCTCAACCGATTGGCCAGGCTCTAAGTTAATAAGACCAGTTACTTCGTTCGGTAGATCGAGATTCGGAGCGTTAGGAAGCCAAGTATAAGGTTCTATACAAAGAAATTGATCCGCTGTTCCTTTCGTATACAACACCCAATGTTTAAAGTAGGAACGATCGGCTGTGTATTGAATGGTATATCCGTCATCTCGGGTTAAGAATGCTTCTGCTGGCTGATCTTCAGGGATTTTGAATATCGTATCCAGATCAGACCCCTTCAGATTGAATCCCGTATTCAAAGCTTCCAGATCCTTAAGAGGAGCGAACTCGCCAGTTGGGAGAAGCTGTTCATCAAGTGTATAAATACCTTCAACAGGCAGTTTAAGAGTCCATTGATCAGGCTGACCATCTAAGAGAAACCAAGTATGATAGCCCATCCCAAAAGGAACAGCTCGGTTTCCGTTGTTCGTAATCCGCAGTTCTTGTTTTAAATCAGATCCTTGTAAGCGGAAAGTCATTTGTAATTTTAGAGGTTCAGGCATTTGTGCAGTCCAGCGCGAGTCATCTGCCGTTGAAAATTCCGTAGTAACTGCACAACCTTCTTCATCTTCTTCAATGTCGCTAACGCACCAAGCTTGTGTGCGATGCAATCCATGGATATGATTATCATTTGCTGTGTTTTGATCAAACTGATAGCTGGCACCATCATATTCAAAGCGCCCTTTAGCGATCCTTCCGGGCGGAATAAGCATCGGAATACCGAAATGGTAAGGTTTCTGTAAATAAAATGCCAGTTCACTTTCTTCAGGCTTCCGGAGCACTTGGCGCTGTTCTTGTAGGTCCTTTATTTCGATGACGTTGTTACCGAGACGAGGAAGGAGGGTCACTTCTAACCGTCCAGTGTTTAAGATATAGGTGTCGTAACCATTCCATTGTCCTTTGGTCACTTGATTCATATCGATGCTCCTTTACCACAATAATCAATAGTAGATGATTAACCTCATCATAACAGATTTTACGAACAGACGTGAAAAATTATAGTGTTAGGAGTTTCTGCGTTTAGCTTTAATTATAAAGCCCCAGCCTATATTACACACAGCCAGAATCCCAAGTCCTATGGCTATGAATGCATTATAACTGATCGAGATCGCCGCTGCACTTAACAGAATGATGGACGAGATAGCGAACCATAGGGAAAGTCCTTTGCTCATGAGAAAAACCTCCGATAATTTGGTATTTAATATTTCGGTATAAGGTTGCGAGAAGAAGACATAATAAGTTTGCAAGCTTGCACTACAGACCTATTCAGTGAAGGGAGATTTGATTAACATGGCACAAAGAGGTTCCCGCAGTAATAATCTGGTAGTACCACAAGCGAATGCAGCTCTGCAACAGCTTAAAATGGAGGCTGCTCAAGAATTGGGTGTAAGCATTCCAGAGGATGGTTACATGGGCCATTATACTTCCCGTGAAACTGGGTCGCTAGGTGGTTATATCACAAAACGTCTAGTACAAATCGCAGAACAGTCCCTTTCTGGACGCAACTCGTAATAAAGGTTTCATACTTGTGTGATCAAGCCCGAAGCAGAAATGCTTCGGGCTTTTTATTTTATGCGAAGAACCTCGTCGTCTAACAGTAAATCTTAGACAAATTGTGCCTTAATGGAAGGGGAAACGTCAAGATGGAAAAGCGACATCAAATGTCACTGAATTGTCATATTGATAGAATGAAATCCGAAGGATTACGCAACACTTTTTCATGCCGATATGATAAACTTTATAGCGGAGGCATCTTCCTCCATAACGATAGAACAAGGAGGAACGTTTGAGACGTGGAAAATCATATGAGTTACCAGGCTCCTTCGGATTCCGCTACATTGGCTTCCGCAAAATCCAAGCCTCCCGAACAAACGGGGACATGGAGAGATTTCATAGCAGTGACAAAACCCGGGATTATCCGGTCTAATCTAATAGCGGCTTTTGCCGGATTTTGGCTTGCGTCCCAATGGGACATTCAATTTGGATTGATGATCATGACACTTCTCGGAACCGTATTAGTTATGGCTTCGTCTTGTGTATTTAACAATTATTTTGACCGCGATCTAGACTTGAAGATGGAACGTACGCGTAAACGTTCGCTTCCAACAGGACGACTAACTCCGAAAGTGGTGTTATGGTACGCAATTACCTTAGGTGTTGTTGGACTTGCCATGCTGTTTATCTTTTCGGGCGTACTTGCTGGAGTATTTGGCATTGTAGGTATGTTTGTGTACGTAGTCATATACACCCTTTGGCTTAAGCGTAGTTCAACTTGGAGTACATCTGTAGGTGCGATTTCAGGAGCTATGCCGCCTGTTATCGGTTATGTTGCGGTTACGCAAACGGTTGATATGGGCGCTTGGCTGCTATTTGCTTTGTTGTTCTTATGGCAACCTCCTCACTTCTGGGCGCTCGGTATTCGTCGTGTCGAAGATTACCGTGCAGCAGGATATCCTTTGCTCCCAGTTGTTAAAGGGATTAAACGTACTAAGATTCAGATGATCCCCTATGTTGCATTGCTCGTTCCATTGCCTATTCTCATGTATGCTTACGGATACGCTGGAATCTTTTTTCTTATTATTTCACTGTTGTTGTCTATTACTTGGTTGTATCTTTCACTTAAAGGCTTCCGTGCAAAAGATGACGAGGCTTGGTCAAAAAAGGTATTCTTATTCTCCATTAACTATCTGACATTGAGTCTGATTGTACTCGTTCTCGATACAGTTCATTAAATGGACTGTTTTATCCCATAAATAATGAGGTGGATGAAGGGAGAACGAGTATAGATGTCATCGCTGAAACGGTATAAATGGACGTGGTTGCTGCTCTCAGTATGCGTAATCGCGGCAGTAGTTCTTGTGTACAATTCATTAGGTATAGGCAAGAGCAAGTTCCCAGTGGTTGGACAGGTTGCGGACTTTACGATGGAGAATGTGGATGGAAAAACGGTATCCAGAGACGATACTAAAGGACAAGTGAGGTTGATGTATTTTTATTTCACAAGCTGTCCGGATGTATGTCCTGTAACGACATTTTTGCTATCTCAGGTTCAGAATGAACTGAAGAAAGATGGTACGTTCGGGAAAGATGTTAGTTTTGTCTCCATTTCATTTGATCCTGTTACGGATACGCGTGAGAAAATCAAAGAATTTGGTGATCGATTCTTCGCTGATTACAGCGGTTGGTATTTTCTCCGTGGGGATCAAGAAAAGACCCGTGATCTGATGCAAGGTTCATTTAAGATTCCGCTCCTCGGTAAAGATTCGACGAATTATACTCATGGTAACTATATTGCTTTAGTTGATCGTGATAACAACATTCGAAAAATGTACAATGCTGCAGATCCATCCAGTGTACAGATCGAAGAAGTTGTAAAGGACGTCAAAGCTTTGGCTAAAGAATAATACGATATGTAAAAGCGTTTGAACCATTAAATTGGTTCAAACGCTTTTTTATATCCAATATACAGTTAGTAAGTCAGGGTAGGTGGGTAGATAATAAACTCTTCAAGTCCAGCCTTTTCAAGTTGAGCAATTAGATATTCATCCGGAGTACCTTCAACCCCAGCATAACCTCGACGTGTGTACATATGTGTTGCATCTGGAAAAACATCTCGCAACATATTTCGAATTTTTTTGCCTGAACTATCATTATCCATAAATAGATACACTTCTTGATCATTAACCTGCTTATGGAGTGTTTCCAGTTTGAGTGTATTTAGTGTCCCGAATGTACAAAGAATTGTGATGTCAGGAGTCACCAATCGACGAAGCCTACTCCGATCATTCTTACCCTCTACGATAATGAAAATCGACATTTGTATCACTCCTGTCATATTACGGCATGCCCCAATCGAAATTCCCCGGGAAATGTTGATGACTATAGTTTAACTTGTAAATGAGACTTCATGCAAAAATAAAGAAAACGACCTTCAAAAGAAGGCCGTCTTATGAGAAAACATGTATTTAGAAGCAGCTCAGGATGATTACTAACAAAATGTAGAGAACTAAAATCATGCCTACTGAAGAACAACCAGACACAGGTACTTGATGACAATTTTTATGAACATGACTCATGTAATTTCACTCCTCAAATAATCTAAGTGGTCATCTGCCACAATGTATACTATGTCAAAATACCTAGCTGGACTGTGTGTTGGCCTAATTAGATCTATTTGGGCTGAGTTGAGGGTCATTCATACTGCTTAAACGTTTATCCCTGCTGGAATATCAACAGATTTCGGATTCTTAGGGTGTGGAAGTAGCATTAGAATGATCATTAACATCATAAAAGCGATGAAATATGGTGAGAGCGTTCCTCGTAATTGACCTGCAGCGATCGGACCGACAAATGAACCGATGGACATGGCAATAGATTGGTAGGAGAATACTCTTCCGAGCCTTCCACCACCGCTTAGTTCAATGAATAAAGAAGAAAGTGCGGGGAACAAAATCCCCTTCGCTGTACCAAGCACAAACAGGATTACAATAATAGGAATCTGATCTATGGCGGCTAGCGCATAGAAGCATAGTGCAAACATAAATACACCTATAGTTACTCTTTTACCAGGTGAATAGTTATTTAGAAATAGCATACTGAGGGTGACCAAGGCACCGAGACTGACACAGGAAAATAAAAGCCCAGTTGACATAATGCTGGCTTGACCGTTTGCTCGAAGTGGAATTTCAAAGAAGAGAATGCCTTGTGCGCATGCAATGGCAAACGGAATAAGATACAGCCGTAGATTGAAAGGAAGAGGATCATTTTCAATCGGTAAAGCCTCATTTTTATTTTGGGAGGTTGACTGTGCAGATTGCTTTGGAAGCGTGAGAAATGCCATGATTCCTGTGAAGATCAGCACCCATCCCAAGCTTTGGAATGTCCCTGAAAAACCAGCTTTTGCTACAATGAAAGCACCGGCTGCAGGAGAAAGCACGGAGGCTAGTGTATGGACAACACCGTGTCCTGACATGTACTTACCCTGCGTTACGGAATCCTTAGATAGCGAAGCTAGAAGAGCAAGACATGCCGGAGATAAGAAGGCGAGCACGAATCCGCTGATCGAACGGAGTACAAGTAACTGCCAGGGCATCTGCACATGAGCTTGAAGCAGCAGAATTATCCCAGCAGCGGTTAAACTGAAGATGATATAACGCCGGCTCCCTTGCTTGTCAATTAATCTCCCGGCAATTAGGTTGCCAGGAAGATGCGTTAAGGCATAAATGCCCATCATCCACCCGATGAAAGTTGGGGCGGCACCGAGCGATATGGCGAACGGTGTGAGGACGGGATACTGGGCATGCAGATCAAAGAATGCCAAGAACAAAAACATGTACAACCAAATCGCTGTTTTCATATAAGCACCTCCTACCCGCACTTAAGACAGGTTATGTTATACTTGTACGTTGAAGTTGCCAAGCTTATACCTAATTTTGACTAGTATGGGGTCTTACTGACACTGAGACGGGGAATAATGTATAATCGGAAAGTACGGTATAAGTTGCCGGAGGTCGCGAAGTGATAGGGGTGAGAGTTAAATGGATGCACAGGTATGGTTAGAATTTCTAAAGCAAAATTGGCTGGTGATTGTCATTGCTTTGGTTGTGTTGTTTATTGTGGTCAATCTAGTCAAGACGTTCATCAAATGGGCTTTAGTTATTCTGATAATCGCGGGATTGCTCATCTATAGCGGAATATCCTTAGAACAAATTGGTGAGGTTGTGACCACTGTGAAGAATGAAGCTGTGGACACCGTAAAGTCTGAGGCCATGAACATCATGATGAAAGAAGCAAAAGAAGCAAAATATACATCGCACGGTGATGGAACATTTACGGTAAAGTCACCGAATTTAGAACTTAAAGGTAAGTCGGGATCGACTGAAGTGGAAGTGAACTTTAAAGGGGTATCGGTCGGTAAGTGGGATGTAAACGAATCGATCAAAGAATTTATAGCACAAGCAAAAACAAATTAAGACAGCTTAGAATTATGTCATACGAAAAGGAGGGCTGAACATGTTGTCATCATGGAGCGATAGTCTGCGGGAGGGGAATGGTATTACGATCCTGCTGCTGTTTATCTTAGCCTTTTCTTTGATACAAGGATGGAATCGAGGGGCTTCCCGATCGGCTGGGAGGCTCGCTTTTTTTCTGGGTGAAGCTATTCTGCGTATAATCGGCCTCGCTATCTCCGTTCCTTTCACTCTTTGGCTGTCTCCATCAGCTTCGGTGTGGCTTGAATCACTAGGAAGTAAAATTCCGGACCGGGAGCTTAAATTATGGGAGCAGATGTATTATACATTCGTTAATTCCATGGCTGATTTTCCATTGCTTCGGTTTGCAGTTCTATTCATGATCAGTTACAGCTTGATTCTCTTTGTCCTTCGCTTGTTGGTATCCTTGACCATAGGTGGACACCTGGGATTGTTTCGATCAAGAGAGAATAGGCCAGCAACTATAGGGAGTCGTATGGCTGGGGCAGGGATCGGTGTAATTATGGGAGCTGCTCGAGGGATTATCGTTATCGCAATTCTTTTCATATGGGTGAGTCTTTATCCAGATCATTCATTTAGTCGTTATGTCGAATCTTCACCGGTGTATCGTCAAGGAGCACAGGCCGTGATTGAACCTTTATCTGGTTCTTTAGTTCGGGATAAACTACCTGTGTTCACCCAGTCGGTTCAAGAAGAACTGAATGGAATTATGCAGCAGAAGTATGAGGTTGTGGATCACGCCATTCCAGAAGGAATTGAAGAGACTGCAGCTCATATTGTGAAGGGTGCATCAACAGATGAGGAAAAGGCGCGTAAACTATATGATTGGGTAGGTTCTAGAGTCTCGTATGATTATGAAAAAGTAAAAGTGTATGAGGAGCAGCGAATTTGGCGGGAACAAACACCTCAGGATACTTATGATACCCGTTCGGGTGTATGCATCGATTATGCACGCTTGTACGCCATGATGGCTCGTTCGCAGGATCTAAAGGTCCGAGTCGTTACAGGAAGAGGATATGATGGACAAGGAAGCTATGGACCACACGCATGGAATGAGGTTTACTTGCAGGAGAAGCAGGAGTGGATACCACTAGATCCCACATGGGCGAAGAGTGGAGACTGGTTTAATCCACCGCGATTTAATGAGACGCATATAAAAGAAGAAGTATTCTGAAATCAGATTAGCATGAATTTAAAATTTGAAGTTTTCTAAGCAAGGTGGCCCTTTTGGACAAGGCCATCTTGTATTTGGTTTTAACGCATTTTCTGTAAAATTCCGGAAAGGTGAATCGTCTATATGGTTTATGTTAAGATGATCTTATGTGAAAGTGAACAAAGGGGAGAAGTTTAAGGTGAAAGGTTTCAAATCGGACAAACGAAAGCAGGATGAAGGAGATGCCGGAAAACAATTTAATCTGAGGATTAATTTGTTCTTTTTCAGTACGTTTATTATATTTTGCATCATTATTGTCCGACTTGCGATCTTGCAATTCGTGGAGGGTCCTGAGCTGACGGAGCAAGAAACCGGTGGTCGAACAAAGAACTTTCCACTTCAGCCGATCCGAGGAAGTATTATTGATGCATCGGGAACACCGATTGCTTACTCTAAGCCTTCGAATGCACTATATGTTACATTGCTGAAGAATTATAATAGTCAGACAGATAAAGGGAAAGAAAATCGTCCTGAAATCGAAGCCTTTGCAGAGAAGATGTTCAAGGTGTTTGAAGAACATGGTTCGGCTGATGCAGAGAAGATGACGGTGGAGGAGATTCTGGATAAATTAGATCTCGATTCGAAGAAACAAGGTGGATATGAGCCTCGCCGAATCAAAGGGGATCTTACGGATAAGGAAGTTGCGTATTTTATTGAGAATAAAGATGAATTTCCTGGCGTAGAAATCGTTGAAGAAAATGTGAGATTCTATGATAAGGATACCGTGGCGGTACAAACCATAGGGTATTTGAAAGAATTTAAAGGTGTTAAATCTTTAGAAAAGTATAAGGAAATTGATGAAGCGAACAAGGACCAGAAGGACCCCGGACTGAAATATACGGAAACCGAATGGGTTGGGTTCGATGGACTAGAAATGATGTTCCAAGATGAACTTCGTGGCAAGAATGGTTATATGAGTATTCCAATCAATCCGCAAAATATGATTGATGGTGTGCCGACAATGGTTCCGCCTGAGAAAGGCAACAATGTACACACAACTATTCACAAAGATATTCAACTGAAAACGGAACAGGCCATTGTAGACCAGTTAGATTGGTTACATAAGGTTCCTTTCTCCGGTCAAACCCACCGAAATGCAAAGACAGGGTACGCGGTTGCTATGGAAGTAGAAACCGGTAATATTGTAGCCATGGCGAGCATCCCTGATTATGACCCCAATGTGTGGAAAGATAAAACAGATAATTGGGATAAAGTAACTCCTTTCATGGGGAATGGTACAATTAGTCCATTTAGCTCCGGTCGCTCGGCTAACAATCTGGAGTCCGTATTGCTCCTTGGTTCCACGGTTAAGCCATTAAGTGTGTTGATCGGACTAAACGAAGGATTCTTCGGTGTAAATACTTATTACTACGACAAAGGATATGCAGAATTCGGTGGAGACAAGTCGAGAGTCCGGAACTCACAGTCCAAAGCTTTCGGATCTATTGATCCCGCGTTAGCTCTTCAAAATTCATCGAATGCCTTTATGATTGACATGGTTGGGAAGCAGCTGTTCAATAAATATGGTATCAAAGGCATAGATGTCTGGGATAAGTATATGAAGGAGTTCGGACTAGGCGAGTCAACAGAGATCGGGCTTCGAGGTGAGTTTAAAGGTACTATCGAGTATACCAATATCGAGCAGGCAGGCAGTCCACTTGCTGCATTGGTATATGCTTCATTTGGTCAGTCCGGTAAATATTCCACGATGCAATTAGCACAGTACGTTACAACCCTTGCTAATCGAGGAGCTCGTCTTAAACCTCAGTTAGTGAGTGAAATTAAAGATCAAGATGGCAATGTTGTTAAGAAATTTGGGCGTGAAGTTCTGAATGAAGTTAATTTCAAAGATGAGTATTGGGATGAAGTAATTAAAGGTATGAATACACAAGTGGCTGCCTTTGCAGATTTCCCATATGATATTGCTCGTAAGACAGGTACATCTCAGCAGGAAGTTTATAGCAACGGGACTAGAACCTTAACGGATAACGGGGTGTTCATTGGGTTTGCTCCAAGGGAAAACCCGAAACTTGCAGTAGCCGTTATCATCCCAGAAGGTGGATTCGGTGCTTATAGTGCTGCACCTGTAGCTCGTAAAATTTTTGATGCTTATGATGAAGTATACGGCTTAGACGGCACACCACATCCGAAGAATGTTAAGAATGAGGATGGGAGCACGGAAGATGCTGAGGCCGGAAACAATTAATAATCCGGGGGATAACAAAAAGGCAGGCCTGGGGTAATATAACCCCGGCCTGTTTTGTTTGAAATAGGTTAGCTCACGGCTTGCGAGTGTACGGTGAAATTGTTTGTGGTAAAATGGCGTTATGTTTAAACATGAGAGCAGATATGAAGGGGGACTAGACCATGAATCATAAGTATAAGCTGCTGGCATTGGATATGGACGGAACACTGCTTCAGGATGACAACGAGGTATCTCCGGAAACGGTGAAATGGATTAAAGAGGCGGTTAAACAAGGAGTTCATGTGTGCTTGTCTACAGGGCGTGCTTTTAAGAATGCATATCCTTATGCACAACAACTAGAGCTCACAACCCCGATGATTACAGTAAATGGAAGTGAAGTGTGGCGTGCACCTTATGATTTGTATCGTCGTGCTTTACTTGATGTAGAGCTTGTTCGGAAGATGCATGATTTGGCAGAAGAAACAGGCTCATGGTTCTGGGCTTATACGGTGGATAAGTTATATAATCGGGAGACTTGGAGTGGAAACATTGAGAATCAAGAATGGTTGAAGTTCGGTTATCATAATGATGATGACGATGTGCGCCATCATATTCTGATGAAACTTCAAGAGATGGATGGTCTGGAGATCACCAACTCTTCTCCTTATAATTTTGAGATTAATCCGAAGGGGATCAACAAGGCCGAAGGCATTAGACAGGTATGTGAACTCCTTGGACTTGATATATCACAGGCGGTTGCGGTAGGAGATAGTTTGAATGATTTAGCGGCTATTCAGCAGGCCGGCTTGGGTGTTGCTATGGGGAACGCACAACAGACCGTCAAAGATGAGGCGGACGTAGTCGTGGCTAGTAACAATGATGATGGCATTGTTGAAGTAATTCGTGATTATATTTTATGCGGGGAGTGATACAATAAGTGGATGTACTAGGCTGGATTATTGTTATAGCCCTATTTGTGGTCGGTATGGCCGGGGCTATTTATCCGATACTGCCTGGCGTGGTGGCCATTTATCTGGCATTGTTCGTCTACGGCTGGTTCTTTACGTTTGAGCATTATAATGCACTCTTTTGGATTATACAGACGTTAATCTTGATTGTTCTGTTTATCGCCGATTATGCGGTTAATGCGTGGGGAGTTAAAAAACTTGGTGGCTCAAAAGCATCCATCTGGGGAAGTACCATCGGTTTAATCATTGGTCCGTTCGCTATTCCGGCTTTCGGTTTAATTATTGGACCATTCATTGGAGCCTTTATCGGCGAGTTATTGGCTGGCTCTAACCCTGGCAAATCTGTGAAAGTAGGATTAGGGTCCGTGCTTGGACTCTTTAGCAGTATTGTCGTTAAAATTGTATTGCAGCTTGCTATGATTATCATTTTCTTGATTTGGATTTTTTAGGGCATATTACTGCAATAGTTGTTGCCTATCGGAAGAAAGAAGGGTACTTACTTGTCAAAGAAAGAGACTTTCCTCAGAGGTACAATCATATTGGCCGCTGCTGCATTAGTGGCCAGAGTGTTGGGTCTTGCCCAGCGGATCCCGCTGGAGCACTTACTCGATAACGTAGGGGATGCATCCTTTACAATTGCAAACAATGTGTATTTAATGTTATTGACTTTGGCCACGGCTGGCATACCAAGCACACTGAGTAAAATGGTATCTGAACGATATGCGCTAAACAGACCGTCTGAAGCGAAACGGATCTATCAGGCGGCGCTGTTCTTCTCGGCTGGTGCCGGAATTGTGATGACACTGATGCTGTATTTTATTGCTCCGTACTATGCAACATATGTAGCAGAGGTACCAGAATCAGCGGCAGCTATTCAGGCACTTGCACCCGCTCTTTTATTATTCCCAACCATCGCAATGATGCGTGGCTATTTCCAAGGTAGAAACTTTATGACGGCCGGTGGTATATCGCAGATTGTCGAGCAGATCGCTAGAGTGATTACTGGTATTGGTATAGCTTATATTCTCGTTCGGATGGGCTATGATGACACGTGGGTAGCAGCAGGGGCTTCCTTCGGTGGAGTACTGGGAAGTGTTGCAGCATTTGGTGTGATGATCTTCTTCGCGATGAAGCTTCGTCGCCAAGATCATAAACTGCAACTGCCTGGTCCAGATACATCCATCCCGCTTGGTGGAATTTATAAAGCGATCTTCACTTTATCCATTCCGATTGTATTATCATCACTTGCTGTCCCGGCAATCAATTTCATAGACGGATCTATCGTCAAGCCGCTATTGACTGGTGAAATCGGAGCAGAGGAAGCAACAGCTGCTCTTGCCGTATTGGGTACTCGTGCGCAAAGCATAGCAGGTATTCCTCCAATCCTTGCCATAGCGCTCAGTCAATCCTTGATCCCGATTATTTCTGCAGCTTACGCTAGAAAAGATCAGGACCATCTGCAGCGTCAGGTTACGCTTGCACTTAAAATTTCTATTCTGACAGGAATGCCTATCGTTCTGGCTCTAGTTGCTGCCTCTTATTCCGTTAACGGACTGCTGTTCAGTTCCCTTAACGGTAGCGGCATTATTGCCATGCTGACCTTCGGAACGATATTTCAAATCACGATGATGACATCTGGTTCGATCCTCCTTGGAATGGGGAAAGCGAAAATATCTATGATTCACGTTATGATTGGTATTATCATTAAGCTTGTCGCAAGTGTGCTTCTTGCTCCGTTATTCGGGATTTATGGTATTATCGGTGCAACGGCAATCTGTTTCCTTGTCATAACAGTGCTTAACTTGCGTGCAATTAAAGCAATCGTTCCATTCTCGATCTTGGGAACGCGTTGGACAGGCTTTTTGATTACAGTTCTGGTTGCAGTTGGAGCTGGCTTTGGAGTGAATCAGCTAGGTAACCAGATGGTTGAAATTATGCCTGCACGAATCGCATTCTTCATTACTTGTCTATTGGTTGGGGCTGTTGTTGTAGTCATCTATCTGGTTATGCTGATCATGCTAGGTGTACTGCGTCAATCCGAACTATCAAGTTACCCTCGACTACTGCAAAAATTATTCCGTCCATTAATGCGCCTTCAGCCAGCACGGCTTCGTGAACGCGGCTAGGAGTATTAACGTTAATGACTTATACCCAATGTTGGGTATAGTAGAACAGAGCTGTCCCGCAAGATCCTCCGATCTTAAGGGACAGCTCTGTTTCTGTTAGGCAAGACTATAGTTAAGCGGACAACCCAGCAAGTACATTCTCCGCTTTGGTTATGATTTACTTAAAGTGACCGTTTATATCATGGACAAACGCGGTTCTTTCAAGCGCTGCTCGGTGAGCATGAGTCATGTCCACAAGGAAAGGTCGGATGGGCTTACTAATATGCCGCAACATGGTGGGTTCCTGAAACCAATCGAAGCGAGGAATCGGTTCATATTCGGTATCATGCCACACATCTTCCAGCAAGGGGCTATATAATTGATGTTGAGCGGACAACCATTCCGCTTGCAGCAGCTCTTTGCTTTCCTTAAGTGAGTTCATAGTCTTATCGGGATAGGGTGTGAATAAGGCTGGCCAATATTCGGAACGTGAACCCAAGTGAGTCGTACTGCGTGCAAAATGAAGGACACCTTCATAAATATTTTCATAACCAAACAGCATGGCATAAAGTGACTTGCCTACCTTTATTCGAGATGACGGATTGCCAAAATGATTCAGGGTCAATCCAGCTAAAGGCCGGAGAGCCATGTTGGATTCCCGATTAACATTATGTTTACAGTGAACTTCACCTAGGGGAAATATAATCTGGTTTAAGCGTGCCAATTCATGTAATCGAAATGAGGGATTGTTTAAAACATGTTTACGGAAAAAAGGATGCTGTACGACTCGGCCCTCTATATAATTTTGCTCATTGATGATTAGGGCAACGGTCAGTAAGCTGCTGTTTCGATCAATCCAGAATCGCTCCCAGAACGGAGCCATAAATGCAGATACATGAAAATAAGGAAGCAGATGAAAACAGCTGCGTTCCATTTGTTTACTGTATTTATACAGCAATAGCTGTGGATAGGCATCCTGAAAGATCAGAGCATTACAGCGTTCTAGAAATCGATACAAGTAATTCTTAAACATGCTGTCCGTTAAGTCTGTCATAAGTCCACTTTTAATATCAGACATATTCCAGCCGCCATTTCTTGAAACCATGTGAGCCAGCAGTGCCCAGTGAATCTCAGGGAAATCGTCATACAGCTCGAGATAAGCACGTGTCCGAGTGATGTTGCTTCGATTGTCTTTTGCCACAGCTTCCTGAATGTGCTGAACAAGCTGAACATCAGATGCTGTCAAGTGATCTAAGGGTGACTGATCTGCTGATTCTTTGCGTTCAGGATCTAACTTCATCGTTTGACCGGCACGTTCTCGTAAGCAGCCTTCGGCTGTTTTATCCAGTAGGCAAGATATACTTCTAGCAGCACCTTCATTCCATTGCAAATCCTTCCGAGCCTGTCTTAGCTCACCGGATGCAGTCCACGAAGCTGTAAATCCATGTATTGCTTCAGCGGCTGCTCGAGGCACGGAAAGCAGCAATGACCAGATGGAGCTGCGCTTGTTCTTGAAACCTTCGGAATGGCTCATGAGGCACCTTCTTTCCCATATGTCAGTGAACCTATTGTAAGTATGGCTTTAAAATTTGACTTCCACTCAACATTTTGCTTCACTTAAAGTGAACAAATTCAGACGGAAGGGGAGATTCCCTTGGAAAAGATTACATCAGAAGCTGAATTTCAGGTATCGATTCAGTCCCCAAGATTGACGATAGCTGTATTTAAAGCAGATTGGTGCGTGGATTGCAGATTTATCGACCCATTTATGCCTGAAGTGGAAACGAAGTATTCTGACCGGTTAACACTGGTAGAAGTTGATGTAGAGCAAGTGGGTGATGTAAGCCAGGAGCAGAACATTATGGGTATTCCAAGCTTTGTAGCTTATACGGATGGCCGTGAATTGGTTCGTTTTGTAAATAAGCTTCGTAAGTCACGGGAAGAGATTGAAGCATTCCTAGATCGCGCCCTTGAGGTATATGATTCGATACACAAGTAAATTCATCACACCGCTGGACTGTATTATGAGTCGGCGGTGTTTTGTTTTTGAACATTTTGTCATATTCATCTATGATCCGAAGGTACTTATCAGGTATAATACATATTGGAGTGTATAAAAATTTGGAAAAAATGCATGTCAAGGTTTCATATATTCTGAATATGGCAGCAGGTGAAAATCATGAATAATAAACAATTAAAATGGCTTAGCTACTTTACGTGTCTTGTCATGTTCTTCGCAACTTTTGGTGGGATGGTCGTGACGAAGACGGATTCAGGTATGGGTTGTGGACAGGAGTGGCCACTATGTAATGGGAAATTTGTTCCGGCTTACACTTTATCTTCGATGATAGAATACTCTCACCGGGCAGTGAGTGGGTTGGCAGGTTTGTCAGCTCTTGCCTCATTAATCGCTTTTTTTATGTTCAAAAGAGAGCGACGTGACATTGTTACTTACGCGGTTTTGACCGCGATATTTGTCATTCTACAGGCTATTATGGGGGCTATGGCTGTTATGGTGCCGCAATCGGCAGCTGTTATGGCACTTCATTTCGGATTCTCTCTCATTGCATTTGCGAGTTCAGTTATGTTGGCATTAGCGATGCGTAGAATTGAACAAGCTAAAGATCAAAGGCAGCTTGAACAGCTTCCTAGGGTAAGTAAATCATTTCGCAATCTGGTATGGGGAACAACGATATATTCTTATATCGTCGTATACATAGGGGCATTTGTGAGTCATACGGATTCGCGAGAAGGTTGTTCTGGCTGGCCGTTATGTAATGGTGAGATTATCCCGGAGCTATCAGGTGGAGTAGGTATTGCCTTTATGCATAGGGTTGCGGCAGCACTTCTGTTACTAGTGGTAGCGGTGATGGGACACTTTGCCTTTTGGCGAAACCGGAATAATCGTGAAATTCAAATGCTTGGTGTATCAGCAGTCGTTCTTTGCTTAATGCAAGTACTAAGTGGTCCACTCTTGATGGCAACACTACACAATGAAGAATTGTATATTTTTGCAGCTTTGGGCCATACATTACTCATATCCGGATTATTCGGTGTTTTATGTTATTTAAGCGTAAGAGCATGGCAGTTAAGCAGACCCCTTAGCGGAAAGAACCCTTCTTGATCAGTCCACTTCGTCAAACGCGCACAAATGAAGTAGTTAGATTCAATCATCAACAAAATCCCAGGACAATTGTTCGGGGTTTTTTGTTGTAAATAGGAATGAATATAGGCTAGTTAAGGACATTTTAAAGATAGGAATGAGATCGGTCCCGATAAGCCAGAACTTAACTTTTAGGGGGGAACGCCATGCTTCGAATATTACTTGGGGAACCACCCCGTATAAATGAAGGATTACTTAAAGATGCCGTGGAGACCATGGTAAAGACAACGCAGTTGCTACAAAAGGAAATTGAGAAGAGCCAAGACCCAACACATGACTTCCGTAAGCTGGAGATCTGGACTCGTGGTCTCATTGGATCATTGGATGAATTGGAGCAGAGCTGGTTTGCTGCAAGTCACTTTCGTAAATCCGTAATAGCGGGATATGTTGATGACATGTCTCCACTGGAACAAGGCGACTATGCACGATATGTATATTTTTATAAGGATGGGTTCATTCGGGTATTCTCCAATCTTGATAAGCTTGGAACCGTACTGAATGAGATATATAATCTGAATACCGCCAAGTATAAAGCTCATTTCTCCTACTTTACAGTAGTTCGTCAATTTAGATATACCAAAACACATGAAGATTTAGCGAGTAAACTGGAAGCGATTAATGATCATTATGATCCGGCTATCGATGCACTGCGTAAACGAAGAAATGCAGAGATTCATTATATGAACTCCGAGATGCAAGATGATCTGTGGCAGCGGCACCAAGGGCTCCATGACAAAATAGAGCTAGAGGATCTGGATCAGCATTTGGATGATTTGAAGCAAGGACTTGATATGGTATGCAAGACTTTGTCAGCTTCATATCGCTATACTAATGAACTATGGGCGGATAAAGGTGTAAGTTCTTGAGGCTTTAAGCCTATAAATTCCTTTTGACAAACATGCAAAAAGAATCTATACTAACAATTGCATTCTTGAATTTGAAATGTTATTGAAAGCTAATTAATTATAATTTCATATCGATGTTTTCTTATCGAGAGAGGCGGAGGGACAGGCCCGATGAAGCCCGGCAACCGATTCCTAGTGTACAGTCAATCGTGACTGAAGCGCTTGGAATGACATGGTGCTAATTCCTTCAAAACTGCGGATGATCATGCAGTTTTGACAGATGAGAAAAGGCATTCGTCTTTACGTAAAGAGGGCCCTTTTTGATTCTGCAAAGAGAGGGCTCTTTTATTTTTGTATCATTCGATAAATTGTATGAGGAGGAACTGGGATTGATCGAACTTAAATCTTTGACGAAGCAGTATGGAAAAGCCGGAACGTTAACGACTGCATTGTCAGAATTGAATCTGTCGATTGAAAAAGGTGAAATATTCGGAGTTATCGGACACTCCGGAGCAGGTAAAAGTACATTGATCCGTTGTATCAACTTGCTCGAACGCCCAACCTCCGGTGAGGTCTGGGTTAATGGAGTTAATTTAACGTCTCTTAACAATAAGCAACTTCAAGCGGAACGCCGAAAGATCAGCATGATTTTTCAACATTTTAACTTGCTATCTTCTGCAACGGTATTTGAGAATATCGCATTTCCACTTCGCTTAATTAAGACACCGAAGGCTGAGGTTGAACGCAAAGTAAATGAGCTTCTAGAACTTGTTGGACTGGAGGCACATCGTAACAAATACCCTTCGCAGTTGTCTGGCGGACAGAAACAACGGGTTGGTATTGCAAGGGCACTTGCGAGCGATCCAGAAGTGTTGCTCTGTGATGAAGCGACCTCTGCACTAGATCCACAGACAACCGATTCCATTCTTAGATTGCTGCTCGACATCAATCAGCGCTTCAATCTAACGATTGTGCTCATTACTCACGAAATGCACGTCATCCAGACAATCTGTGACCGTGTTGCGGTCATTCATCAAGGTGGAATAGTGGAGGAAGGTCCCGTTACTAAAGTATTCTTAAAACCTCAACATGAAGTAACACAGGAATTTGTCCGTAAGGAAACAGATAGTGGGGATGCGTTAAAACTGGCCATTCATGCGCCTCACGCTGAATCGTCCCGTGCGGCTAAGATTACATTTCTCGGTTCCAAAACGTATGAATCAACGCTTTCTCAAACCGTTCGTGAAACCGGAGTTGCGTTCGCAATCTTACAAGGTACAATTTCAACGATTAAACATACACCGTACGGTCAGTTGATTGTTCGATTTGAAGGCGATATGCAAGCGATTGACCTAACCATTCAGAGACTGCTCGAACAGGGACTTGATGTGGAGGTGATGGATTGATGTTTGGTCTTAATTTTTCTGAAGTGAACTGGGATGAGATTGTTACCGCGATACTGGACACACTTAAAATGCTGGCATCATCCGCCTTGTTTACATTCCTAATTGGACTTCCAATTGGTGTGTTGTTATACATGGCAGCCCGATCCTCATCAAGATGGGTTCGTGTTGGATATGGGGTTCTGTCATTTGTGGTAAATATCCTTCGTTCCGTACCGTTTATCATTCTGATTGTAGCTATGATTCCGATTACGAAGTCGATTGTGGGTGTGTCTTATGGCGTGCTTGGCACGATTCCTCCCCTCGTGGTTGGTGCAGCTCCGTTCTTTGCAAGATTAGTTGAAACATCACTCAATGAGGTGGACAAGGGTGTGATTGAAGCAGCTCATTCGATGGGATCATCTACTGGCCAGGTGATATGGCGAGTGCTGCTTCCCGAAGCAAGACCAGGCTTACTTGCTGCCATGACAATCACAATCGTTACCCTTGTTTCCTATACCGCAATGTCGGGTATGGTAGGTGGAGGCGGACTTGGTGATTTAGCAATTAAGTATGGTTATTACCGCTACGAAACTGAAGTGATGATTGTGGCTGTCCTCCTTATGATTGTGCTGGTTCAACTGTTACAGATGGCAGGAGATCGAATGGTACGACATTTTACAAGGAAGTAACGAAAAATACGTTTGATATAAATCAATTCAAGACTCGAAGGGAGCGTCATATGATGAAAAAATGGGCATTAGCAGTTCTGAGTTTATCATTGGTAGCCGTGTTAGGAGCTTGTGGAGAAAAGCCTGCAACAGAATCAAGCGATGGAAGTGTGACTTTACGTGTAGGTGCTTCACCTGAGCCCCATTCTCAAATGTTGGAGCATATCAAGCCGGCACTTGAAAAAGAAGGGGTAAAGCTTGAGATTGTGGAGTTTACAGATTATGTGCTTCCGAATCAGCAGGTAGCTCAGAAGCAGCTAGACGTTAACTTTTTTCAACACAAGCCATACTTGGATAGTGAAATAAAGAAGCGGGGCATGGATCTGGTGTCAGTTGTGGCTGTTCATGTTGAGCCTCTCGGTGCATACTCTAAGAAAATCAAATCGGTGGATGAGCTGCAAGACGGTGCTGTAGTTGCTATACCGAATGATCCATCAAACGCAGGACGTGCGCTTGCTTTAATGGCGCAGAATGGTCTAATTAAATTGCAGGATGAGAGTAAACTGGAGGCTACCGTTAAAGATATTACGGAAAATCCAAAGAACCTTAATATTAAAGAGGTGGAAGCTGCAATGCTGCCTCGTATGCTGGATGAGATGGACATGGCAATCATCAATACGAACTATGCGCTTGAAGCTGGCCTTGATCCAATGAAGGATGCTATTTTCATCGAGAATAAAGATAATCCTTATGCCAATCTCCTTGTAGCACGCCCAGATAATAAAGATTCTGAAGCCATTCAGAAGTTAGCTAAAGCCTTAACCTCAGATGACGTGAAGAAGTTTATTGAAGAAGAATATAAAGGTGCCGTAATTCCAGCATTTTAATGGAGTTATGCACTCGCCCTTGGACGTTTAGTCCAAGGGTTTTTTTCGTAGTTCATTATTGAAAAATAGATTTGCTCAAGTTGTGGGGGGAGGTTAAATCTTTTATACTGAAGTAAGATGTATATGTACGGGGAGGGAAGGCTTTGGAAGGGAAAGTGGCGTTGATTACAGGAAGTGCAACAGGACTTGGGAAAATGACTGCCTTGACGCTGGCTGCTCAGGGATGTGATATCGCATTAAATTATGTAAACAGTAAGGATGAAGCGAATACGCTTAAGGAAGAGATTGAAAGAATGGGTGTTCGAGTGATTGCAGTTAAGGCAGATATTGCTGAGGAAAAAGAGCTGTACAGTCTTGTGAAGCAGACAGAAGAGCAGCTTGGCCCTGTGGATATTCTAGTCAATAATGCTGGACCATTTATTCGGGAGAGACGTTTATTCTCACAGTATGATCGGAATGAAATTGTACACCTGATTAATGGCAACCTAACCGGAGTCATGTTACTTGACCACCTCGTTCTTCCCTCCATGCGAGAGAGAAAATGGGGAAGAATCATTCACTTTGGTTTCGGACATGCGGGTGAAGCAAGGTCATGGCCCCATCGGTCAGTATACGCTGCTGCTAAGGTGGGACTTGTCTCGTTTACCAAGACATTGGCTGTAGAAGAAGCTCCGTTTGGCATCACGGTAAACATGGTCTGTCCTGGAGACATTCGCGGAGCGAATAAGGAAAAGACGATTGATGAGGTATCTGGGATAACGGATGATCTTACCCCCCGCGGAAGGTCGGGGAGTGGTGAGGACATCGCGAGGGTTATTGAATATTTATGTATGGAGAAGTCTGATTTTATAACAGGTAACATTATGGATATATCCGGAGGTTTAGATCCTATTCGTCCACGAATTATTCCTGAATAGGACAATAATTTCCACTTATATTGCAGAAACTCCGCCTTCCCTTCATGAAAGAAGGGAGGGCGGAGTTATTTCTACATTGTATATGGTTTTTAGAACACTTGTACTACTTCTTGAATGCCTTCTACCTCTTCAACCAGGGCACGTTCAATCCCGGCTTTCAAAGTAATGGTGGAGCTTGGGCAGCTGCCGCAGGCACCTACCAATTTCAGCTTTACGATGCCGTCTTCAACGTCGACCAACTCCACGTCACCGCCGTCGCGCTGCAGGAACGGACGAAGCTTATCGAGCACTTCAGCCACTTCATCATAAGTGGTGCTTTGTGCGTTTTCGCTCATCTTGTTCAACTCCTTTCCTCCCTATATTATAGTACATAAACCGGTAAATTAAAATGCCAATCTAAAGGTAGGTACTTCATTATGCGACCCATTATTGAATTCTGTGCAGGTAACGCTCATTTTGGTACAGATAAAGCTCTAAAGCCCCTTGAGGAGGCTTACGAAATCGTCGAGTATGGCTGCCTCACCAATTGCGGACAATGCTACTTAGCACCTTTTGCCTTGGTAAACGATGAAATCGTGGAGGCAGCAACGGCAGCAGAATTGTATATTGCAATTCTTCAGAAAATTAAGGAAATAGAAGAAGAATGATTTACGGATCAAAAATGGCGTTTGGACTTCCACAGGACCCCGCTCTTGAGGAGTCTTGGAACACGGCCCATTACAGAGGTATTTCCCATTAAACCAAAGCCTGCATGTTTTCCAAGCGAACCGAGTGTGCCCTTTAATTTCAAGGGATGTACTTTCGGGGTATCATCTCTCCATAGCGCTTTCAATACATGACCAATCTGTTCGGCTTGGGCACCTGCTGCTTGGGCACTAGGCACAAACGGGAGGCTGGCACAGTCTCCGATGACATATACTTCCGGATAGGAAGGCACTTGATAAAATTCATTCAATAAAATTCGTCCACTGCGGTCTTTAGGCAGATCCATCTGCTGGACTACAGAAACAGGTTGTATCCCTGCTGTCCAGACGGTTATATCGGTTGGGATGGGCTGATCCATGTTGTAGACCACATCTTGTTCTACTCTCGACACAGAAACCCCACTTAAAATTTCTACATTATGTTCCTCGAACCAGCGCTGAATGTATGAAGATAAGCGATTCGGGAATGAGGAGAGAACACGAACTCCTCGGTCAAGAATCGCGATATTGAGATCTGGCCGACTTTCTCTTAAGTCCGATGCGAGCTCGATGCCGCTTAATCCACCACCAACGATATGGACTTGACCATATGGTTTGAGGTTATTTAATCGTAAGTAGGTTTCTCTTGCTCCAGAAAAGGATTGCAGACTGCAGGTGAATTCTTCTGCACCTGGGACTCCGTGATAGCGGTCTGTACAGCCCAGTGCGATAGCAAGTTGATCATACTCAATGGGATCATCATTGAGTAAATGCACCTGTCTCGACTCTAAGTCAATCGAAGTAACTTCTCCGTAATGGATGCTGAGCTTATCGTACTGTGGGAATTTTACCCGAAGGGCTGTATCTGCAACAGTGCCTGCAGCTAGAGCATAGTATTCCGTTTTTAGACCTTGATAAGGCATACGATCGACAAGTACGACTTCCAGGTCAGGAGGAAGATAACTGCTAAATAATTCTTGAATTAAGGCAAGACCACCGTAGCCTCCGCCGAGTATGACGAGTTTTTTCATATAAGTGTCTTCCTTTCTAGAGAGATCGGAAAGCAGAGCTTTATATCATCCCATTAACCTTTTTTCCGTAATTTGGAACCCTAGTTATTCATATACCTTAATTTCGTTATAGAACGTGTCACGTTCAACCGGAATTCTTCCAGCGCCTTGAATAAGCCAGATTAGCTCTTTGCGGGTTAAGCCTTCTGGTGTTAATGCACCTGCGGCATGACTAATACGTTCTTTAAGAATCGTGCCGTGAACATCAGATGCCCCGAAGCTAAGTGCCACTTGGGTTAGTTGAGCGCCTATATTAATGAAATAAGCTTTCACATGGTCGATGTTATCCAGCATGAGTCGGCTAATCGCAATGGTCTTCAGGTCCTCGTAAGCTGAGTTACGACGCATGATGCCAGCGTTTTTGTTCTTCGGCTGCATGGAGAGCGGAATAAAAACCATAAATCCATTCGTCTCGTCTTGCAAATCACGAATTTGAAGCATATGACGGATACGATCTTCATGAGTCTCGATGGAACCATAGAGCATCGTGGTATGTGTCTTCATGCCAAGCTTATGCGCGGTACGATGCACTTCTAGATACTCATCCACATTCGCTTTATCGACCTTCATCTTTTGACGATAATGATCTGACAAGATTTCTGCGCCACCACCAGTCAAGGACTTGAGGCCGGCCTTTTGTAACTCTTGAAGGACTTCTTTAATACTAAGACCACTGATGCGAGTAAAAAAATCGATTTCAGCAGCTGTATAAGCCTTTAAAGTTACCTCTGGGAAACGCTCATTAAGGGCTTTGAGTGAATCTACATAGTACTGGAAAGGAACATGTTGATTATGACCACCAACAATGTGGAATTCTCGAATACCTGGATGGAAATGCTCTTCTACATATTCGATCATCTCTGGACCAGAGAGGGTATAGGAACCTTCCTCGCCCTGATCTTTACGGAAATTACAGAAAGCACAGCGGGATTCACATACGTTCGTGAAATATAAACTCATATTTTCAATAAAATAGACCTTTTTCCCATTTTTTCGTAGGTTTGCTGCATTCGCAAGCTGTCCTAGGGTTAGAAGGTCATCGGTTTGGTATAAGTAGACACCGTCTTCAAGATCTAAACGGATCCCGTTTTGGACTTTCTCTACAATCTCGGCCATTCTTTTATCCATTAGTGGATTTAAGTGGGTGTTCATAAATTTTCCTCCTCTTTATGCACGCGGTACCTGTAAGATACAAGATGCATAAAATTATCAGTCCTGGTGAATGATTCGCTTGAAAGGATTTTGTGAAATGTATACAACTATGAACCCGAACACATCAAAAAGGCAGCTTAGGCTGCCGGATGTGACAGAAATCGAACACTTGAGCACGATCCTTCCCTATTATAAACCTCACATAACGGTCGGGCAATACAAACAGGAGGAAAAGGGAATGCTGTAAATATAGCATGACTTTGGATGCAAGCCGCTTGAGGGATAGAACGATGTGGAGTATACTGAAAAGTGAACGAAAAGGAGGGTGACCTATGATTTCAATTAGCGATACTGCAGCAGAGCGCTTGAAAGAAATGCTTGCTGAACAGGAAACACCGAATATGTTCCTACGTTTGGGCGTCACTTCCGGTGGATGCAGCGGATTTTCCTATGCCATGGGCTTTGATGACGACGAGACGGAAAATGATGTATATATGAATATTGCCGACATGAAGATCGTTGTCGACAAGGATAGCATGAAATATTTGAATGGTCTTGAGATCGATTTCGAGGAATCCGGCATGACCGGTGGTTTTACCATTCATAACCCGAATGCTACCGTAACTTGCGGCTGCGGAAGCTCCTTCCGGACGAAGACAGATGCGGGGAATCCGAGCGCGGAGCCTTGTTAATAAAGGAGTTTTGGCGTTAATGGTTTCGGATGTGACGAACGGAAGTCTTGCGGAAGCATAGGCGCCATGATTGCGGATTGCATCGATAAAAGCGCAGTCCTCAATCGCGATTAGACGTTTTGGGATTGTGAATAACGACCTTTATGACGGTAAATAGCCGTTATGGAGGTCGTTTTTTATGTCTTTAGAACAGCACACGAAGCGCATTAGTATAGATAGGAGCTATCTACGCTTGAGGAGTTTTATATTTTGGAAAAGTGTAACTTATTTCAGACTATTTAAATCTACATCAGTATCAACTGGATCTGGAAGATAATTATCTATATCATATTTTGGTTCAGGAAGGTATTCATTAATTTTAATAATTTCGGGGATGACGTCATCTAGATTTATAGCAACATTATGGTCAGTGGAATTTTTATCCTTAATTTGTTTTGTTTCAAGTCGATTCGTAAGATAGAGAGAAGGATTGAATTTTACGATCCCCTCTTCCACGGGTACTACAATTTCATCAGTGCCTACCAATGTGTAAGGTTCTTCTGGTAAGCCATATTTATCGAAAGTAGCCAAGAAGAATAAATATGTTTTTCCTTCTTCTAATATAGGTTCGTAAGTTGCATATTCTATTCCATCGTACACCCCACCTGCTTGTTTCATTGTAAACATGTTCTGAGGACGCTGAGTAATATTCCCCAAAATTATATTATCTACTTTAATATCTAGGTTCGTGTATACAGCATAAAATGGATCAGACTTATCTGCGTTCATATTCCTTTTAGTCGCCGGATGTACTTTATCTACCGTTCCTATAACAACAAGATCCGAGTAACTTACTGCTTCTTCTAAATTTTGTATGCGGCGTACATCGGATATTGAAGAGATATCACTTGCTTCATTTACATTTTCTTGCTCTGAACATGCTGATAGTGTAATAATCCCTAAAAAAACACTTAATATCATAAAAAAATTTCTCGTGGATTGTCCCTCCATTCTAATTATTTATTTATAAACGTATGCGTTTACCCCTTTAATGTCGTCTAGTTGAGGAGAGAGGATCTGAAGGAATCACTTTCGAAAAGGGCCCTGAGGGGTTGCATATCTTTAAAGACCAAAGCGGAGTAACTATAAAAATTCCATTTTTTCAAAGATAGTGGAGATGTACTTTATAAAAAGTTAATTATAGATTCTAACCTTCAACTGATTTTGTAATGGATTAAAGACCTTTATAGATAATCGCCTGGTGCGATTGTTTCTATAGAGGTCTTTTTCTTGTTATTACATTAAAGGCCCAATTGTCTTGCAACATAAGCCGCAACCGCTTTATCCTGGAAGTCTTTCCATGTCGTAATTTTAGAGTGTTCTGCCAGATAAGCATTAAGGTCATTATTTGTAAATTGCTCGAACTCTTCTTGGCTATTGCCTTGATACCCCGCACCTTTTAACAATTCCTCAAATGATGATGCAGATGTGTACATTTGTACGAATGAATCTGGGAACAGTTCATCTGTATGAACTTCTTGCTTCATATCAGAGAGCTTCTCTGCCTTTTCTTGAATATGCTTGAGCTTATTCTCAAGTTGATCCAATTCACCGAATTCAATGTTCATCATGATCGCCTCCATATACGCATCTAATTACATTTATAAATCATACCAAAAATAGGAATTTTTTTATACTAAAGAACCCTATTCTACGTAGAATAGGGTTCTTTAGTCTCTAATAACGAAGATCAAGCGTAGAAGAATTGTTTATTGAGCATAAACACAATCATACCTGCGGCGATCAGTGAAAAAGCGATACAGCCTGCACCCAGGCCTCTTCGTTTGTCTTTAATAAACTTGAAACCGATAACAAAAATTAATACCGTTATGGCTACAAGAGAGATGGACATGCCGACCATAGCAATCCAGTACAACACCTCAAACAGAGCTGCCAAGGTTAAATCCTCCTTTTTCACACATGAATTCAATCATATCGACGGTTTAAATATCTGCTTTTTACTATACGATAGATTGATAGCTTTGGAAAGGGATAACCTTCGTGAAACAGGGGTTTAACGGAATGTTGGAAGGAATAGGCAGTTTAACACGGACAATCATCCAAGAATCCATCCATGATCTAGAGTAGTATAACGTATGTCTAGATTAAAAGGAGGCGTAGGCAGCATGGCGGGAAGACAGTTGGCGAGTAAGTGGCTAAAAACGGAAGCGCTGCTGACCGATCCTCAGATTATCCCGTACATTCCAGAGACGATAGCATACGATAAGGATAATCTGATGTCGATGCTCTCACAATACGATATGGTTGTCATTAAACCAGTTGTGGGAACAGGTGGGAACGGCGTTATACGTATTCAAAATAACGATGAAGGCTATAACGTCAGCCATAAGGGACGTACGAGGTTTGTCCATTCATTCCCTGAACTCGTTCAGGTGTTGTCCGGTTTGAGGATGAAACGAAGATACTTGATCCAGCAGGGGATTGATTTAGCTCGAATAAACGGCCGTCCTTTGGACTATCGTGTGAAAGTGGTTAAGGTAAAGCGGTCTTGGGAGTTTAGAGCCATGGTTGCTCGACTTGCTAGACCAGGTCTATTCGTCACGAATCTTTGTAAAGGAGGTACGCTGCTTCGTTGCAGACCTGCAATTAGAAGATCATTACCTCACATTAATTCTTTTCAAAAGCGGAATGAAATGAGGCAGTTAACTCGAAACTGTATCGCTGTATTAGAAAAGCGGTTTCCCGGCATTGGTGAACTCGGTTTTGATTATGCTTTGGACAATACAGGTGCCATATGGATTCTGGAAGTCAACACTCGGCCTAGTTAAAATAAACCAAAAATATCCAATATAAAGGTTTATATTAAATAAAAGCAGGGTAATTAAAAAATAGTAGCAATCTTCCGATAAATATATTAAATATTTTTTTTAGGTTTTTATTAAACCAATTCCTGTGTATAACATTTATCCCCACAATCCACCTTGATGTAGCTTAGTTTCCAACACTTACCAACAAATTATACACAGGATCTCCACAATAAGCTGTGGATAAGCGAACAGTTGTTCCGCTTTATGATGTTTGATATGATAGATTTAGGAAAAAGAGGAAAGGGTGTGAGGGTGATGGCTATGTTGACGGACGAGATGTTATTAGATTCCTATCATATGGCTGTTGAACTAAAACTAGAACGGGAGTTTATTACTTTACTGTTGGCCGAAATTCATAAACGGAACTTAGACACCGATTCCATCAGCATCCTGCACTAGTCTGTACACGTATAGATAAAAGAAATACTGATACGTCGACATGTCATCAAGTCGCACATCTACATATAAATGTCGTACACTAATAGAAAAGGTATCTCGTATCCACTAATGAATTTAGTTGTGGATAGAAGATACCTTTTTTGTTGCGCTCTAATTCATTATATTTTCATATTGCTACTGTGTCCTGGAGCAAGACGTGCTTCAGGGTCAAAGTAAACCTTGGCATTGTTGATCGCGGTAGGTGCTTCACCAAACCCGACAGCAATGAGTTTCACTTTACCCGGGTAAGTCGTGATATCACCTGCTGCGAAAATACCTGGGATGCTTGTTTCCATTCTGGAATCAACAACAATCGAGTTATTCTCAATGGCAATTCCCCATTCGGAAATCGGACCAAGAGAGGAGACAAACCCGAAATTGACGATAACATCATCCACTTCAATCTCCTGAGTTTCTTTGGTTTTGATATGGGAGAGTGTGACTTTAGTGATGTGTGTATCGCCATGAAGCTCACCGATCTCCGTTGGAGTGACGATGTTTACTTTAGAAGCAAGCAGTCTCTCCACACTGTGCTCATGGGCACGGAACTTATCACGGCGGTGAACGAGCGTCACTTGCTCAGCGATTGGTTCAAGCATAAGAGCCCAGTCTACAGCGGAATCTCCGCCGCCGCTGATGAGTACTTTTTTGCCTTGGAAACGGCTAAGATCGCTTACAAAGTAGTGAAGATTAGTCTCTTCAAACTTATCAGCCTTATCGACTTCAAGACGGCGTGGTTCGAACGCACCGACACCTGCTGTAATGATAATCGCCTTGGCGTGGTGCACATCTTTATCCGTTTTTACGACAAAATGCCGTTCATCAAGCTTCTCGACAGATTGGACTTTCTCCTCAAGCCGAATATCCGTGTCGAATAACTCCATCTGCTTGGAGAGGTTGTTCACAAGCTCTTGAGCGGTAACCTTGGGGAAGCCAGCTACGTCGTAAATATATTTTTCTGGATAAAGAGCAGCCAGTTGACCTCCGAGTTGGGGCATACTCTCAATGAGTTTGACCGAAGCTTGACGCATGCCGCCGTAAAAAGCAGCAAACATACCGGCAGGGCCGCCACCGATAATAAGCAGGTCAGTCATAGGTTGTTCTTGTGATGTTGTTGTCATGGGGGGAGCACCTCCGTAATGTATTGATTCAACTGATTTCATTTCCTTACTATTATAAGCTTCTGGAACCAGCAAAGAAAGTCGTGATTTCCATCAAAATACCTAGGATAAACATGTTTGCGCTTTCTTATTTGTACGGCTCATAATACGAAAGAACTTAACTTTTTTTAGGCCAAAATTAATCCTTGATCTTTAATCTGTTTATGCATATGATTAACGTGATAACCTGTGTTTTAAAGCGGATATTCGACATTTTTTGAGCATGAATTGAAGTGGCTGGATCCTTAAGATGAAGGTTGATTATGTTGTAATATTTAATGGGCCTGAAATAGGGCTCTTCTCTTTTTTTTGAGAGTTTTATACAAAAAAAACAATAGTTTAAAACCATACTATATATAGAAGTACGGTGGGAGGAGCAGGACAATGAGCAGCATACCGAAAATCGTAATCCTTGGAGCGGGTTACGGTGGCATATTAACAGCGCAGCGGCTGCAGAAAGAGCTCAATTATAATGAAGCTGATGTGACGTTGGTGAACAGACATGACTATCATTACATAACAACACACTTGCATATGCCAGCAGCAGGTACAGATAGCATTGAGAATACTCGTGTTGCTATATCGAAGCTAATCGATGAATTTAAAATTGATCTGGTGAAATCTTCTGTACAAGAAATTCGTCTCCATGACAAAAAGGTCATCCTGGAAGATGGTACCTTGTCCTATGATTATCTAATTATCGGACTAGGCGGCGAGCCGGAAACCTTTGGAATCCCAGGCTTAGCGGAGTATGCGATGTCCATTCGGAGTATTAACTCGGTCCGATTAATCCGTGAGCATATTGAGTATCAATTTGCGCTGTATAAGAATGAACGCAGACCACAAGAGCGAATTAACTTTGTTGTTGGGGGGGCGGGCTTTAGCGGTATTGAATTTGTGGCTGAGCTAGCTGATCGTATCCCTAGATTGTGTAAAGAGTATGATGTCGACCCTGCGCTTGTGAACATCTATAATGTTGAGGCTGCACCATCGGCTTTACCGGGCTTTGCACCTGAGTTAGTGGATTATGCGATTGAATTGCTGCAGAAGAAGGGTGTAACGTTTAAATTTGGTGTTGCGATTAAGGAATGTACGCCAAACGGTGTTATCCTTAGTACAGGTGAAGAGATTAAATCTGCAACAGTTGTCTGGACGGGTGGGATTCGTGGAAATCGTTTGGTGGAGTCAGCAGGTTTCGAAACGATGCGTGGACGTGTGAAGGTGGACGAGTATTTACGTGCTCCGGGATATGAGAATATCTATATTATTGGAGATAATTCGCTAATATTCAATGGTGAACGTCCATATCCACCAACTGCACAAATGGCAATGCAGCAGGGCGTTTGTTGTGCACAAAACATTGTAGCCGCCATTCGTGGCAAGGAACTGAAGAAATTCGAGTTCCATAACAAGGGCACAGTGGCTTCACTCGGCCGCGGTGAAGGGATTGCCGTTGTAGGCGATAAGAAATATCAAGGCTTTAAGGCAGCTCAGCTAAAAAAACTGGTTGACCTGCGGTATCTCTTTATTATTGGAGGCATACCGCTCGTCCTGAAAAAGGGAAGGTTTTTGTAAATGAGACACTGCAGTGTTCAGGTTCGGGGTCTGTTGACACGTGATGAGCTAGATCGTTATAACGCACTTATGGAAGTCGGTTCCTATTTGGAGTCTCAGGAACAATATGATTTGGCATATACAATCCAGCAAGAAGTGGATATATTAATTTTGCCAGCGATTGAGCGGTTGAAGGATAAGAGCAGAGCCCGAGATCGTGCGACTGCAGAATATTTGGAATCCTTGGATAAGGAATCAGATGAAGATTAAATAGCATAAAAATGGACAGCCCACCTTGGCTGTCCATTTTTTTCGTTATATTATTAAACTTTCATCAGTTGTACAAAGGCCTCTTGGTCTAGCAGATTTCCGACATAGAATGGACCGAACTCACCGAAGCGGGCGCTCACTTCATCAAAGCGCATTTCGTAAACGAGTTTTTTGAATTGGAGTGCATCATCAGCGAAGAGAGTAACTCCCCATTCCCAATCGTCAAAACCAACGGACCCTGTAATAATCTGCTTCACTTTACCCGCATAGCCTCGGCCAATCATCCCGTGGCTTTTCATCATAGAGCGTCTTTCTTCCATACTAAGCATATACCAGTTGTCACTCAAATCACGTTTCTTATTCATTGGATAGAAACAGATGTGTTTCGATTTAGGAAGCACAGGTTTCAGACGAGCAATCACATGTGGATTCTCCATAGGATCACCTTCTGAGGAACCTGCTAAATAGTTGCTGAGTTCGACAACGCTGACGTAGGAATATGCTTTCGTTGTATATTGAGCGAAAGTTGTTTTATTAAATGCATTTTCAATTGCATTCAGTTCTTCTAGTGTTTCACGCAAATGCATGAATACAATGTCTGCCTTTTGCCCAATGATGGTGTAGATTGCAGTACTACCTTGTTTAGATTCTTCAATTTGATTCCATTCATTAAGGAAATCGTGCAGCTCGTCCAATGCTACAGCGCGTTCCTCGTCATCCGCAGCCTTCCAGGCCGGCCAATTGATAGAACGAAAATCATGTAGTGCATACCAGCCCTCAAGCGTCATTGCGGCTTCGTTCATAGGATCACCCCTAAAATGTATTCTTGCATATCTAGCACACAAACGGAGAAACCGCTTGCTTCATCTTCCTTCATTGTATCTAACGACTGCGATAAGGGCAAACGCTGACACAATCTATTCACCGAATGTTCGTTGATATGTGACATTTTTTTTAGTACACTATCTACTAGCCCGCCTATCGTGTGCTTTTCTTCATAGTCAGAGGAAGCCGCGAATTGTGATGGTGACGAAGAAGAGGTGAATTGGCGACAATGCTGCAGTTTATTCCCGTGCTAGTATTGATGATTTTATTTTTTGTCATGATGTTTGGTATCGGTTTTATCCTCAATATGTTGATGAAAACCACCTGGTTTCCCTGCTACTTGTTCGTGATCGTCATATTGCCAGCTGTAGTTTATAGCTTGTGGAACCGAGATGAGGCGACACTTTGGGCGCATATCAGCTCCTTCCAACTGGTAGATTATCTGACAGGAGTAGCTGGTCTGGCAGGTGCATTTTTGAGCGGCTGGGCCATTCATACCTTACGTGTTAGAGGGTTTAAAATGTTTTAAATATTTACTTCGCACTTATATCGGCATCGGCGGCTCTCCCAAACACGGGTGGGTCGTTTTTGTTGCTCCTCTCAATCATGACCGTTTATTCCAGAAATTTTGCTCTATGAAACAGATTTAAGGAAGTCCTTTTTATGATAGAATAGAGGAAGTCTATTTTAAGACGACAGGGAGGAGCAATCACGATGCGCATGACTAACTTTTTACATTTCACTGAAAATCACCGTTACTGCGTATACCGCGACTTCTGCCTAAGTAGTTTGGATGACAAAATGCTTATTTCCATTTATCAGCCGATGGTAGGTGCTTTTGCGATTAGTTTTTACCGTCTCCTGGTTATGCATGTTCCTATGGAGAAAGTAGGATATTCAGCGATCGAACAGCAGCGCCGTTTATTTTTAACGTTAGGTCTTGAGCCAAGTGAAAAAGGCCGTAAATATTTGATAGAACAGACATCGAAGCTAGAGGCCGTTGGCCTGCTCCAGACTAGCCGCATGTATGTTCCGGAGACAGACGATTATATTTATGAATACGAACTTCAGACACCGTTGTCTCCTTCCGAGTTCTTCAATACACAGCATCTGACACTGCTGCTGCGTGACAAGGTTGGCAAATTTGCCGTTATGTCGTTACGTGAACAACTATGGAGTAAAGAGCCGCAGGAATGGTCTGGAATATCACTAAATAAAGAAAATATTTCAGTTCCGTTTTACGATATATTTGAACTGAATACCCATGTGATCGATTATGAACTAGAGCAAGCTTTAACCGAGGTCGAACCGCCGCGAAATCCTGTGATACAGCCGGTAGTTCCACAGGGTGAAGGGCTTAATTATTCGGATATTATCTTGCGTTTCCCACGTGAATCTAAGAACCGGGTGTTCGTAGAACGTCTTAGGTACGATCACGAACAGCTAGGTATTGTGAATTATGTTGTACGTAAATATGAGCTCAGTGTACAGGATTTATGCCGCCTGCTGGATGAAGATGATATTTTCTCAAGTCAAGGTGAAGTGTTACTGGATGAGCTCCAGCACAGAGCAAGCCTTCATTTCCGTCAAGGGATGAAGATGCAAGAGAAAAGACAGATCACAGCCGGTAAGGTTGTGGCTCTGCATCAAGAACTGAATACGGATCCGGATATTCCTGCTGAGGAGCACGCAGTACAGATGGAGTACTATGTAGAGGTCCCGGTTCAATTTCAATCCAAATGTGATATCCACCAATATAATATGATGCTTCGCAATGAGCCTTATACAAAATTGCTCCAGACTTTTTTTCCGGGTTCAGTACCTGTGCATTTCATGGAGATGTTTGAGAAGATCGACCTTAGCTATAAGCTTCCAGGCGAAGTGATCAATGTACTAATTCATTACTTAATGTCGTTGATTGCAGCTGGTGGAGACCAACGGATCAACCGAAATTTTGTGGAGGCCATCGCTTCCAATATGCTGCTGAAGCAGGTTAACAGCTATGAGAAGGCTGTGCAATATATTCGCGATCAAGCCAAGATGAAGGGCAAGCAAGCTGCCGCCGCTTCTCGCACGCGTTCATACGCCAAGGGAGGCAAGGTGAAGCCGGATATTCCTGTAGCGCTTGAATCTGCTCAGGGTGAAGTCGTAACAGAAGAAGAATATGAGGAAATGCTGAGGCTTGCGGAAGAGATGCAGGCGAGTAAGAAGAGAGGCGGATAATCATTGCCCGCTTCTTGTGAAAGGAAGGTGACTACGTGGATTCTCTTGGTCAATTGCTGGATAGCATGAAAAGTCCAGCGTTTCGTCGTCGTTCAGAGGAGATTGCTGAAAATTTGCTACATCATCCACTTATTCTTAGCCTTCGGGCTGAGCACCCGGAGCTTGATGATCGGGTATTGCGAACGAATCTAAGCCGCTTATATCAATATGTTGGTGATCATGAGAACTGTAAGAATTGTCCGGGACTTGACCTTTGTCCGAATGATTTTCAAGGTCACTTTAGCAAGCTGGATGTTCAGAGCTTGAATGGGTCGATGGAGATCTATGAACGTAAAGCTCCTTGTTCCTTAAAGATTGCCAAAGATAATGAGGACCAGATCCGTAAACGGGTTCGCAGCTTTTATCTGGATGAACGTGCACTGAATGAAGGATACAATGAAGTTGAGATTATGGCGAAAGATCGTCTTCGCGCTCCAGCGGTACATCAAGTGTTCCGATATATTCGGAATACGAAAGAGAACGGATTATCTCCACGAGGCTTATATTTATCAGGATCATTCGGGACAGGAAAGACTTTTTTAATGTGTTATATGCTCCATGAGCTGGCGAAGGAAGGATATACTGGAGTCATCGTGTATATGCCGGATTTCGTTGAAGATCTGAAGTCGATGATGACGGATAATAGCAAGCTCAAAGAAACGGTGGACACGATGAAGAATTGTGACCTACTCATCTTCGATGATATTGGTGCAGAGAACTTGAGCCCTTGGGTTCGAGATCATGTACTGGGGGCTATTCTTAATTACCGAATGAATCGTAAGCCGACCTTCTATACTTCCAATTATCCACTCGATGGGCTCGAAAGACATCTTAGCTTTACAAGTAAGGATGGGGAAGAGGCGCATAAAGGACAGCGTTTAATGAATCGAATTTCTCCATTTGTGGATGCTGTTCAATTATACGGTGAGAACCATCGAGGAAAAGTATAACTCTATTGAAATAAATTATTTATCTATGAAAAAAGTCTGATCAACACGCCGCTTTGGCGAGAGATCAGACTTTTTTGGTTTCCTGCGAGCTCAGAGGAGCATTAGCCAACGATGAACTTAATAATAACCATAGCGAAGAATAGGACGAACATAAAGCCGAACATGCCCGTAAAGCCCAACATTAAATCGCCAAAATCATTACGTGGTTCTTCATTAATATGCTCCCGAGGATCCATTGCGCGCACGTTAACATCCATGGTGCCTGCCTCCTCAAAAGATCAACTACCGTGTGATTGACATCATTGACATCATCACCCAGCTTGTTACTTGTAGTATACCCAAAGGTTAATTCATTTGTAAAGATTGGCTTAACATTCCAATTGGAAAGGAATACCCGTTTCACTTCTCGGATAAGGATGTGGTATACTATAGTGGTTAGCTTAGACATAATAGTTTAAGCACATAATGTGACTTTCCTATAAGGAGGAGAAACTCATGGCTATCGTCAATGTATCCGACCAAACCTTTACTAACGAAGTGGAAGGTCAAGGAACGGTTGTAGTTGATTTTTGGGCGCCTTGGTGCGGTCCTTGTAAAATGCTTGCTCCGATTCTGGACGAACTGTCCCAAGAACTCGGTGATGATGTGAAAATCGCGAAGGTGAATGTAGATGAGAATCCTGAATCTGCTTCCCGTTTCGGCGTGATGAGTATCCCAACACTGATCTTCTTTAAAGACGGCCAACCTGTCGATAAAGTTGTTGGACTAAACTCCAAAGAAGCGTTGAAAGGCATTATTGCCAAACATCAATAAGCAAGCATCTATTTATATAGGATGAACTTGTACCCATATAGCGCCTTCGGTTTATACCGGAGGCGCTTTGTGTGGTTTTGAATCATATCTCCTTGGAGAGGAGTAGAAGGATGGAAGATTTCGCGAAGAAACATCTGGAACAGGAAAAGGCAATGGAGAAAATCCGAAATAAGCTTGCTCTATTACCCGATCTGCCAGGTTGTTATTTGATGAAGAATAGTGAAGGAACAATTATATATGTAGGTAAGGCCAAGGTACTCAAGAATCGGGTTAGATCCTATTTTACGGGCAGTCATGATGGAAAGACCCAGCGACTTGTTTCTGAAATTCGCGATTTTGAATACATTGTTACAGGCAGCAATATGGAGGCTCTAATTCTGGAGTGTAACCTGATTAAGACACACCAGCCTCGTTATAATGTGCTCCTGAAAGATGATAAGACATACCCCTATTTAAAAATTACGAATGAAGCGCACCCACGGCTTGAAGTGACCCGGCGGGTGCTTAAAGATAAAGCTAAATATTTCGGACCCTATCCGAATGCCTATGCAGCACAACAGACGAAGAAGCTGCTTGATCGCATGTATCCTTTGCGTAAATGCGGTGTAATGCCGAAGGAAGTCTGCCTATACTACCATATGGGTCAGTGTATGGCACCCTGTGTAAAAGAAGTTCCTCAATCTGCTTATGAGGAGATTACTCGAGAGATCAGTTCATTTCTAAGTGGTGGACACGAAGAAGTGAAAAAAGAGCTCCAGCGTAAAATGCAGGAGGCGGCAGAAGAGCTGTATTTTGAGCGGGCAAAAGAGCTTCGAGATCAGATTATGCATATTGATGCCATTATGGAGAAACAGAAGATTACGACGACGGATACGAAGGATCGAGATGTGTTTGGTTTTGCTGTAGATAAAGGCTGGATGTGTGTTCAAATTCTGTATATGCGTCAAGGGAAAATGGTCCAGCGAAATGCATCTGTGTTTCCGTATTATGGAGAAGCGTACAGTGATTTTATGTCCTTTGTAGCGCAGTATTACAGTGAGAACCCAGCTCTTCCTCAGGAAATTCTTCTGCCAGGCCCTTCGTCTGATGATATGGACCAAGATGAAGTCTCTTCGCCCGTTACGGAGAGCGAAGCAGTGACCTCTGAGGAGATTAAGGAACCTGCTGTATCTGAATCGGAAGGTAATCCTAAGGCTGAATCCTCCAAACCTGCCGAAGACTTCCTTGGTGAGGGAGCAGGAACGGTGGACGCTGCTGGTGGAGCTGCTGCTCTGCAGGAATGGATTGGTGTGAAGGTTCATGTACCGCAAAGAGGGCTGAAGCGGCAAATGGTTGGGATGGCTGCACAAAATGCAAAGGTATCGCTGGATGAGAAGTTTAGACTGATTGAGCGAGATGAAGAACGGACAACGATTGCTGCTGCTAATCTAGGAGAGGTTATCGGTCTCGATACGCTACACCGAATTGAGGCGTTTGATAACTCGAACATTCAAGGAACGAATCCTGTCTCTGCTATGGTCGTATTTATCGACGGGAAGCCAGAGCGAAAAGAATACCGGAAATATAAGATACGATCTGTACAAGGTCCGGATGATTATGGAACGATGCGAGAAGTTATTCGCCGTAGATATGAACGGGTGCTTAAGGAAAATCTAACGATGCCTGATCTGATTGTGGTGGATGGAGGCAAGGGACAGATTTCAGCAGCTGTGGATGTTCTGGAGAATGAGCTAGGCTTGTTTATTCCTGTCTGCGGGCTTGTGAAGGATGCGAAGCATAAGACAGCACAGCTGATGGTTGGGGACCCACCGGAGCCGGTGGCACTGCCACGTGACAGCCAAGAGTTCTACTTGCTTCAGCGTATACAAGATGAAGTTCACCGATTCGCGATCTCGTTCCACCGGGAACAACGCGGGAAGTCGATGGTGACTTCGAAGCTGGATTCCATCCCAGGCATAGGAGAGAAACGCCGAAAGATGCTGTTGAAGCATTTTGGATCCATCAAAAAGATAAAAGAAGCTACCATTGATGATTTCCGTCCTCTGTCCATAGGCGATAAACTGGCTAAAGAAATATTGAAGGCACTGCGTGATGAGGAGTCGTAAATAAAGGACTTCTTCTTATAACTTGATTGTAATGACATAAGAAAAACGGCTTTCATCCAGAAGATGGACGAGAAGCCGTTTTTTTGTTGCCAAATTAATGAAGGGAATTGGTTAGATCGTTTTAGCTACTCTTGATTTATTGAATTTATAGATTACATAACCAACGATGGCCGGCAGAATGATGTAGAAGATGCCCATTCCTAGGTTGAATGGATCATTCATCATCATGAGGCTGAAGCCCATCAGAATACTGTTGAACACAACATGGGCAAATACCGAAGTTAAGTATCCATATCGTAAGAAGATGTAACTGAACATGAGTCCGATGATAATGAGCTCAATCGGTCTTGAAATGACCGGATAGATCGGATATAAAGTATGTCCGAGAGCCCAAATAGTGGAAGTAATCAGACTTGCCACAAATGTGTTTCGTACGATTTTTTTAACCATTTTGATCCCGAACAGACGGTATACTGCCTCTTCGGATATTCCCGCCAGCCACGCCATCAATGGAAAGAGCCATGGATAGAGCATGTTATAAGGTGATTGTGAGGCATCTGTTGTAGACCAGGTGTGGAGTGTGAAATTCAATCCTATAAAGATCAAAGACTGAGCTCCGAGCAAAATACATGCCCATATATATCCTAGTTTCATGCTCTCTAGCACGTAAGAACCATACCCGGCTTCGCTTGCGCGTGGCCAAGGATTCAGTCCATCTTCCTTACGCCATAGTCCGCTTCCTCCAACAAGAGAGAAGTACAAGAGTGCTGAGAATACAAGAGAATATACGGCATAAAAAATCATCATACCCATGATACCGGCATCTGACATACCTTCCGCTTGGAAGACGGGAATTAGGTTGTAGGTATTCAGCATCTGAATAACAAACAGGAACACGGCAAGAAAGATACCACGTTTAAATGATGTGTGAGCTTTCGTTTTTACACTGTATACAATGGCTAAGATCCCCAAGATTAGCGTGAATAAACCATATCCCAGTAGAGTGAGCAGCGTTGCGTTTAGTGTCTGTTTCTCTACATAGGCTGTGTGGTCCTTCGGAACCGAAAATACAGGTTCATAGGAACGAAGTTGATTATCCTCGAAGGAGAATTTCAGCTGGAGCTGTGAACTCCCAATCTTAGCTTCGGGGTCTTGATATATCAGTCCAGGCTCCCCTTCTTTGGTGATCTGTTTCAGGTTGGATAGACTATATCCTTCTCTCTCTAGCCAAGGCTCAGCTAGTGACATCTTTTCAGTCAGTGACATCTCTCCTTCGATTAAACGAAGCATCTGATTGCGGACGTCACCTTTTTGCAGGAGGGCACCTTCATAACTAGAGTCAGGCAGATCATAAGAAAACCCTGCTACACTAGCATTCTGCATATGGACGTCTACGTTTAGGGCTACTCCATCAGCTTGCACTAACCGAACTCGAAAGACATCATAGGGGTATTTGCTCTCAAACTTTTTATTGTATTCGCGGAGCAAATTCTCTTTAGATAGATATCCATAAACATCAGATCTGGATTGATATGTAACGAGAGGTTTGTCAGTGGAAGAAGTCCTACTATACTGCAGATGTTCTTGTGCGAATCTTTCAGCAGCACTGATGGCTGCCTCCTTGGTGATCATTTCGGGTGTTTTGACCTCGGATGAAATAGAGGCTGTGGATGGAAAGACCTGAAAGATGAGAAATAGAATGAGACCAATAATTCCAAGTAGTACCAATGGTTGTTTGTCAGATTTAAGATGAAGAGGGTGTCCTGCTTTATTCATGTCATTCCTCCTTTTGGCATTAGCGAGTTATCAATTAGATTAAGCTATCTGTTTTCATGAAGACATAAAGTCAATATAACATAGATATGAAAGACACAAACGGCTTATCCCATTCAAATTTATGAAAAATTCGATGAAAATGAAGGAAAGATTCCGAAAAGCGTAGATAACCATGTGCTACTACTCTAGAATATGCCCAATTCGGTTCATTTTTAAGTTAATTTAAGTCTAAAACGGCTTTGGTATCCTTAAAGGATTGCGTTATAATCACTACATGCTATTGAACATGTTCATGAATCATAATATTGGATAACGTTAATTGAATAGATCAGCCGAATTTCGTAATGAAAATGGGGGAACCATTTAAGTGGGGTGAATTTCGCTTCCGAAAGGTAGTGAATAGGGCGACCTGTGTTATGCCCGAATCCGTCAGCTAACCTCGTAGGCTGTAGCACAGGAACCCAACCGCGTAAGGCATTGGATTTCCAGTGTCTTTTTTTCTTTGATTTTTTTAAAGAGGTGAACATGTTGACTTCCAAAATTAAATGGCTTCGCTTGTCGCCGCCGCAAATTCTCGTCATGGGATTTGGGGCCATTATCCTGATTGGGACGATGCTTCTCATGCTCCCGATTTCCAATACGACAGGGGAACCGCTGAACTTTATGGATGCTTTGTTCACGGCGACATCTGCTACCTGTGTAACAGGTCTTGTCGTGGTGGATACAGGGACATTCTTCAGTTCCTTCGGACAGGTTGTCATCATGATAATGATACAGATCGGTGGTCTGGGTTTCATGACCATGGCAACACTGTTCGCGCTTGTATTGAAGCGACGCATTTCATTGAAAGACCGTCTAGTTCTTCAGGAAGCGATGAATCAATCTTCTATGGAAGGAATCGTGCGCTTGATCCGCAGGGTTCTACTGTACTCCTTAGTGATTGAAGCGTGCGGAGCGACACTACTAACCATCCGATGGGCTTTTGATATGCCGTTTGGTAAGGCGCTTTATTTCGGCGTTTTCCATGCGGTAACCATGTTTAATAATGCGGGATTTGATCTGTTTGGCGACTTTAAGAGCTTGACTGGATTTGTATATGATCCGCTTGTTAACTTTGTGGTGATGTTCCTGATTGTATCCGGAGGGATTGGATTTATCGTCATGGCTGATCTGGTTGATTATAGGAAGAGTCGGAGGCTTTCACTGCATTCTAAAGTGGTGTTATCCATGACAGGGTCGCTGATTCTCATAGGTGCTGTGGTTATTTTTATCTTTGAATTTACAAATCCAGAGACACTAGGCTCGCTGAATTGGGGCGGGAAAATTCTAGGCTCCTTCTTCCAGTCGGTTACGCCGAGAACAGCGGGAGCCAACACACTAGATATAACTGAGCTACGTCAGGCTACTCAATTTTTCATGGTTATACTGATGTTTATCGGAGCTTCTCCAGGCTCTACGGGTGGTGGTATCAAAACGACAACATTCACAATGATGATTGCCGCTGTTATTGCCATGATGCGAGGCCGAGACGATATTGTGTTGTTCAGATACCGTTTGGTTCAGGAGCGAATTCTTAAAGCGTTAACGATTACGCTGCTTGCACTACTGCTGGTTATTACAGTGTCGATGATTCTATCGACGACAGAGGATAGCAGCTTCCTCACTATACTCTTTGAAGCTACGTCAGCATTTGGTACGGTAGGGCTGTCTATGGGATTAACTCCTGAGTTGTCGCTCTTCGGTAAGTTACTTATCTGTGTAACGATGTTTGCTGGTCGTCTTGGTCCATTAACACTTGCTTATGCATTAGGACCCAAGAAAGGTAAAGAGTTGTATCGTCATCCCGAAGGTAAAATGATTATTGGATAAGGAGATTGGCTAAGAAATGAAACCAAAGCAGTTTGCAGTGATAGGGCTGGGGAGATTCGGTTCAAGCCTTGCGCTTGAATTGATGGAATTAGGATATGAGGTTCTCGGGATCGACCAAGATGAAGAAGTGGTCGAAGATATGAGTGAGCTCCTCACCCATACTGTGGTCGCTGATGCGACAGACGAAGAAGTACTTAAATCGCTTGGTATTCGTAATTTTGACTGTGGCATCGTGGCTATAGGAGACGAAATTCAAACGAGTATTCTTGCAGCAATTCTTCTTAAGGAATTAGGTGTTAATACGGTCGTAGCCAAAGCAATCTCTGTGCTACACGGACGGGCGCTGCAAAAGCTGGGTGTAGACAGGGTTATTTTCCCGGAGAGAGATATGGGAATTCGTGTCGCTCATCAACTTGTTACACCGAATCTTCTCGATTATATAGAGCTCTCTAAAGAATACCGAATTGTAGAGATGACGGTAACGGAATGTATGGACGGCAAAACATTAAATGAGTTAAACACGCGTGTTCGTTATGGGATTAGCGTAGTAGCGCTGAACCAACGTGCGGGTGTCATTGTGGCTCCGACTGCCATGGATGTGCTGCGTGCTGGAGATATCATGGTTGTTATTGGAGCGAAGGAGAACATTGATCGTTTTGAAGGTGAAGTTGTAAATATGTAATATGTAATTATAAATACGATTCTGGTGATACCAGATATGAGTGTAAACAACCTGGCGCGCTTCGCGTCAGGTTGTTTGTTGTTGGTTCTCTTGAAGTTCTCTAAATAGGACCTCTGTTTCGGCAATCCACCTGTTGGCTGCATTGCTTAGTTCGGATGCGTTTCCATAGATGAGGCTTGTTGTCCGTCTCGTTTCGACTAGAGCAGGAATGTGAATATCAACAAGACCGTTGTCCGAAAGCAATTGGGGGCGAAGATATGATTTCGGAAGTAATGCTGCCGCTTTACAAGTAGGAATAAGCCGCACGATCGCTTCGAACGAATCGATTTCCATGCGAATATCAGGCATAATTCCACAGCGATGAAATAGATCGTCCGTTAACTTTCGGTACCAGGTTCCAGTTGAGAAGATGATCATAGGCATCCCTTGGAGCTGTTCAATTCCGACATCGAGACTATCTGCTAAAGGATGTGTTGTGGGTACGACGAGTTCAAGGTGGTCATCAAAGAGAGGGATGCAATTTAAGCCAGGCTGATTAATAGATGAAGCAACAATTCCAACATCCACCCGTTTATCACGGACATAAGAAACAATTTCATGTGTTTTTCCTGTTACTAATTTGATCTCAGCAGATGGATGCTTCTCCATAAATGCATTCACAAGGGGAGGTAGTGTAGTTTGGAGTGTGGTTAGACTAGCCCCGAGCGTGATGGTGATTTGTTCTTCTCCACGATAATGAGCAAGAGTCTGCATGAATTTTAGTTGCTGTTGTCGCTGCTCCAAGGCATATGTATATGCAAGCTGACCAATAGAAGTAAGCTCCAGACGTTTACCACGTCGATTAAACAACTGAACGCCAAGCTGATCTTCAAGTTTGGCAATCTTGCGTGAAAGGGCAGGCTGAGATAGATTCAGCAGTTTGGAAGCTTTATTAAGGCTGGATTGCTCAACAACAACGGAGAACACGTCCAATTCTTCGAACAATACGATCACTTCCTATAATAATGACTTATGCGTATAGATTATAACGATTAATAATTATATTGCAATTCCATTATAAGAAAAAAAGGAGTAACATGAAACATGACACAGGATGTTCACAGAATAACCGAAATGTGGCACATTTTGTCGTTGTATGCGTGTGACGCATAGATAGTATTAGTGTAATAGATTACGTTGAGTCTTAATGAAAACGCTGTACAATCAGAAAGGGGAACGTCAACTGATGAAAGGGTATTATTCCAGAAAGCTGCACTCTTTGCTTGGTATCATACCGCTCGGAGCCTTCTTGCTCACTCATATGATCACCAACTTTAAGGCTTTCGATGGTGGAAAGGAAGGCTTTGCTAAAGGTGTCGAGTTTATTAACGGTCTGCCGCTCATATTTTTCCTTGAGCTACTTCTGATTTGGCTGCCACTTCTGTACCATGGCGTTTACGGCTTGTATATTGCTTACCAAGCAAATAACAACGTCGGAAACTACAATTATGAACGTAATATTCGCTTTACTTTACAGCGGATCACCGGTGTTATTACGTTTGTATTTGTTATCTGGCACATGTACGATACTCGTTTTATGATTGCAATTGGTAAGATTACACATGATGAGCTGGGTGCCACAATCCATGGTATTGTAAGCAATCCGATTCTGTTCATTCTGTATATCATCGGAATTGTGTGTGCAACTTTCCACTTTACGAATGGCTTGTGGGCGTTCCTAGTAAGCTGGGGCATCACAGTTGGTCCACGTGCGCAGCGTATATCTTCTTACATCTGCATGGGTCTATTTGTAATTACTAGTGTAATGTTTATATTGGCATTGACTGCTTTCCGTGATTCGGAATTTGCAGCTACAGCACTACTTGATGTGTGTAAGACAGTCTTGAGCTAAAGGAGAGTGAACAGAAATGGCATCTAACATTATAATCGTGGGTGGCGGACTGGCTGGGTTGATGGCAACCATTAAAGCTGCTGAAGCTGGGGCTCACGTGCATTTATTCTCACTAGTACCTGTTAAACGTTCCCACTCTGTGTGTGCGCAAGGCGGTATTAATGGAGCGGTTAATACGAAAGGGGAGGGTGACTCTCCTTGGGAACATTTCGATGATACGGTTTACGGTGGTGACTTCTTGGCGAATCAGCCACCAGTTAAGGCGATGTGTGACGCAGCACCTGGCATCATTCACTTGATGGACCGGATGGGTGTTATGTTCAACCGGACACCGGAAGGGTTGCTCGATTTCCGCCGGTTCGGTGGAACGAAACGACACCGTACGGCATATGCCGGCGCTACAACAGGACAGCAGCTTCTGTATGCACTGGATGAACAAGTTCGTCGCTGGGAGACTGCGGGCCTTGTAACGAAGTATGAGAACTGGGAATTCTTGAACGCAGTTATTGATGATGAAGGTGTCTGCCGTGGTATTGCAGCTCAAGATCTGCGTTCAATGGAAATTCGCACGTTCCCGGGTGATGCTGTTATTCTTGCGAGTGGTGGTCCTGGTATCATCTTCGGTAAGACAACGAACTCGGTTATTAATACAGGTACTGCAGCAAGTGCTGTATATCAGCAAGGGGTACATTATGCTAACGGTGAATTCATTCAGATTCACCCAACAGCCATACCAGGCGATGACAAACTTCGCCTGATGTCTGAGTCAGCTCGTGGTGAGGGTGGCCGAATCTGGACTTATAAAGACGGAAAGCCATGGTACTTCTTAGAGGAGAAATATCCTGCTTATGGAAACCTAGTACCGCGTGATATTGCTACCCGTGAAATATTCCATGTCTGCGTAGATGAAGGACTCGGAATAAATGGTGAGAACATGGTTTATCTGGATCTTTCACATAAAGATCCTAAGGAACTTGATGTTAAACTGGGCGGAATCATCGAGATTTACGAAAAGTTCATGGGTGATGATCCTCGTAAAATCCCTATGAAGATTTTCCCGGCTGTACACTATTCTATGGGCGGCATGTGGGTTGACTACAATCAGATGACCAACATTCCAGGATTGTTCGCTGCTGGAGAATGTGATTATCAATTCCATGGCGCGAATCGTTTGGGTGCCAATTCACTCGTATCTGCTATTTATGGCGGTATGGTAGCTGGTCCAAAGGCGATCGAATATGTTAAAGGGTTGAAGAAATCATCTCAAGATATTTCCTCTTCGATCTTTGATCGGGCTGCTAAAGAACACACAGCTAAATTCGATAGTCTCCTAAATATGCAGGGCACAGAGAACGCTTATGTTCTGCATAAAGAGCTTGGTGAATGGATGACCAACAACATGACGGTGGTTCGTTATAACGACAAGCTTGAAGCAACCATTGGCAAGATTAAAGAGCTGAAACAGCGCTATAAGAATATTAATATGACGGATACTTCCCGTTGGAATAACCAAGGCGTAGCATTTACACGCCAACTCTGGAACATGCTTGAGCTTGCTGAGGCCATGACACTTGGAGCACTGATGCGTAACGAAAGCCGCGGTGCTCACTACAAGCCTGAGTTCCCAGACCGTAATGACGAAGAGTTCTTGAAGACAACAAAAGCGACATGGACACCGGATGGTCCACAGATTTCTTATGAAGATGTAGATGTATCCTTGATCCCACCGCGTATTCGCGACTATTCGAAAGATAAGTAAGAAGGGGGATTTGACATGGCTCAAACCACAGCAGCCTCGAAGAGCGTCAAATTTATAATTACCCGTCAGGACAGCCCGGAGTCGAAAACCTACACTGAGGAATTCAATCTCCCATACCGTCCTGGCATGAACGTAATTAGTGCATTGATGGAAATTCAGCGTAATCCGAAGAATGCTCAAGGTCAGTCTACAACTCCCGTCTGCTGGGATTCTAACTGCCTTGAGGAAGTCTGCGGTGCTTGTTCCATGGTGATTAACGGTAAACCTCGTCAGGCTTGTGCAGCGCTAATCGATAAGCTGGAGCAACCGATTCGTATTCAACCGATGAAGACCTTCCCGGTTGTACGTGACTTAGTAATCGATCGTAGTCGTATGTTTACGGCTTTGAAGAAAGTTAAGGCCTGGATTCCAATTGACGGTACTTACGATCTTGGTCCTGGTCCACGTATGCCTGAGAAGAAACGCCAGTGGGCTTATGAACTATCTAAATGTATGACTTGCGGTGTGTGTCTTGAGGCATGTCCGAACGTCAATGAGAAGACTGACTTCATTGGCCCCGCAGCCATTTCACAAGTTCGTCTTTTTAATGCCCATCCAACAGGTGAAATGAATAAGGAAGAGCGTTTGGAAGCATTGATGCAAGATGGAGGTATTGAAGGATGCGGAAACTCACAAAACTGTGTGCGTTCCTGTCCTAAAGGTATTCCACTGACTACATCCATTGCTGAGATGAACAAAGATACCACGAAGCATCTGTTCAAACGCTGGTTGAGCGTGTAAGAACATTCATTCAACTATGAAGAGCACTTGTCCTGGTTGTTAATAGGACAGGTGCTCTTTTTACATAGTCATCAGACAGAGGAATTGAAACTATGATTACAGAAAAACCGATTACGATAGAGGATATCCGTGCAGATTTAATACAACTGGGAGTTAAACCAGGAATGACTCTTCTGGTCCACTCTTCATTGAAAAGTGTAGGAGGATGGATTGTAGGCGGTGCTGAAGCGGTCATTTTGGCACTGGAAGACTTGCTGGGAGCGGAAGGGACACTAGTTATGCCTGCCCACTCTGCCGATCTGACAGATCCGTCGACATGGGGGAATCCGCCTGCTGATCCTAAATGGTGGCAATTGATTCGCGATGCGATGCCACCTTTTGATGTAGACTTCACAATCACATCCTACATGGGCATAATGCCTGAAGTATTCCGGCGTCAAAGTGGGGTTCTTCGGAGTAATCATCCTCATGTCTCTTTTGTGGCAAGAGGAAAATACGCGGAATTCATCACGAATGAACATCGACTCTCCTACAGCTTGGGTGATGATTCGCCACTAGCCAAGCTTTATGAGCTTGGAGCTTATGTCTTGTTGCTTGGATCAGGCTATGATAATAATACCTCCTTTCACTTAGCTGAATATCGAGCAGATTGGGAAGGGAAGAAGGAAGTAACTGCGAGTGCGCCGATCCGAAGAGAACAGGGACGTACGATATGGGAGACTTTCGAAGATATCGATTTTTCGTCCGATGATTTTGCTCAGATTGGATCTGAATTTGAACAAGACTGCAAGGAGATGTATACCGAAGGGTTCGTTCAGAAGAGTAGATGTGTACTAGCAGAGCAGCGTGCGATGGTTGATTATGCAGTGCAGTGGTTAGAGAAGAATCGTAAGGCGTGAAGCTGAATGATGAATAATAGATAGAGAATACAGAGAAATTGCCCTAGACTAGATGGCTGCTTGATTAACATCCATTCTATATCAAGGGCAATTCTTTTTTTTCGATTAACTAAGGCTTCATCAATCTGCGTAGTAATTTGAGTCCCTCTTTGCCGGGGTAACGGAAACTAAAATCAAATTTATTCGTCTGACGTAGAATACTCTTCATATGAGAGAAGGTTTCAAAGCTGTGCTTACCGTGATAAGAACCCATACCGCTTTCGCCAACGCCTCCAAATGGAAGGTGAGGAGTAGCGAGATGCATGAGGGTATCATTTACACATCCACCACCGAAGGAGACTTCGGACAAGACCTTGCGCTGAACTTGGGAATCTTGAGTGAAAAGATAAAGCGCTAGCGGCTTAGGTCTGTTATTGACCGAGGTGATGACCTCATCCAAATGATCGTATGTCAGAATAGGAAAAATAGGTCCGAAAATTTCGTCCTCCATGACAGGCATCTCCCAAGTAATATCATCCAGTAAAGTAGGCTCAATGAGAAGTTTGCTTGCATCACACTTCCCTCCATGTCGCAGAGAACCGTTGCTTAAGAAATTGGATAATCGCAGAAAATGCTTCTCGGATACGATTCTGCCATATTCCGAATTCATAAGAGGAGAATCACCATAAAACTCGGTGATGGCTTCTTTCATGTGTTTAAGGAGTGGCTCCTTTATACTTTCGTGGACGAGTAGATAGTCCGGTGCAACACAGGTCTGACCCGCATTGGTGAACTTACCAAAAACGATTCGCCTTGCGGCCAACTTAAGTGGAGCATCCTTGTGAACGATGCAGGGGCTTTTTCCCCCAAGCTCAAGGGTGATCGGAATAAGATTTTTGGCAGCTGCTTGCATAACAACTTTACCGATATTCGTACTGCCTGTGAAAAATATATAATCTAAAGGTTGCTTAAGCAGACTTGTACTTGTGTCCGGTCCACCTTCTACAACGGCTACATATTGATCCGAAAATGTATCTTTAATCATAGATGTGATAAGAGCTGATACGCTTGGTGTTAATTCGGATGGTTTAATAATGGCTGTATTTCCTGCTGCTATTGCACCGATCAGTGGTGATATGGCAAGTTGCCAAGGATAATTCCAAGGGGAAATGATGAGAACCGTACCATAGGGTTCTGGATGAATCTCTCCACGGCTTCCGATATGTGTCAGAGCAGTTTTAACACGGCGTGGTTTAGCCCATTTATGAAGATTTTTCATTACATAGGATAGCTCTTTATATACAATTCCGATCTCAGTTGTGAAGGATTCTTGTTCACTTTTGTTTAAATCTTGTTGTAATGCCTTTATAATTTCATCTTCTTTTGCAATTAATGCGGTCTTTAGTTTATTCAGCTGCTCCATCCGGAAATGAATATCTCTTGTCACACCAGATTTGAAAAATCGACGCTGATCTGAAACTAATTGTTCAATGGAATCGTTAATGCTCATAGGTGAACTCCTTCCTGTCCCGTTTCTAGATGACGGACAATGATGCTCTTCTATAGATTATAAAGGAGGCCGCTACAAAATGAAAAATCATCCTGACCTTATACATAACTCTGATCAAAAGGAGGCTCGGGAGAAACGTCCATTTTCCCTGACCCGGCGGCAGTTTATAAAGCTCAGTACATCTGCTCTCGTAGGAGTGGGACTTGCAGCGGGAGGTTATGCTTCGTTACTGGAGCCGAAGATGCTTGAGGTGACTAGAGTTTCGCTTCAACAGAAAAGGCTGCCAGATGCTTTTGATGGCATAAAGATTGCCCATTTCAGTGATTTGCATCTTGGATTTCATACGAATGCTGATGATGTCAAACGTCTGGTCAGTGTAATCAATCGGGAACGCCCCGACCTCATCTGTTTTACGGGAGACATGGTTGATGGTCCAGCAGAAGATATGGTCGAAGCGGTTGCTCCGCTCTCAAAGCTGCAGGCGCCTCTAGGTGTGCTTTCGATTGTGGGTAATCATGATTTTGAGAATATGAAGCGGCTGATTGCATTGCAAAAAAGGGCGGGCTTTACCGTTCTTCGTAATGAGAATGTCATATTGGAACGAAACGGATCGCGTATGGCGGTTGTTGGTCTAGACGACTGGCTGCTGGGGAAACCAAATCCGGATAGAGCGCGAAGAGGGATACCGCAGAATATGTATACCTTGCTGTTAATGCATGAGCCTGATTATGCGGGCCTTGCATCAGAGCATCCATTTGATCTGCAGTTATCTGGTCACAGTCATGGGGGACAAATCCGTTTGCCGTGGGTCGGGGAAGTCATCACACCTCCGGGTTCGAAGATGTACATCAAAGGCTTATACAAAATAGGTGACCGAGATTTGCGCCTCTATGTGAACAGGGGGATAGGAACCACACGACTGCCGTTTCGGTTTCTCTGTAAACCTGAATTGACGATTTTGACACTGAATAATCGTGTTTAATAAGAAAATTCTAAATTTGTTACACAAATGAAATATACCTGTTATCAAACTCTAACAGCAGCAGGGTAAACTTATCTCATGACCCCCTTTTGAGAATATATATTTTATTTGGACCCAGATTTCTGGGTCCTCTTTTTTTTTGTCTATGTGTATGCAAGGAAAAACGGAAGGTTAACCGTTGCCCCCAGGTTAAAGAGGCACGGTTACCTTCCGTTTCTGTTTGTAATAAACCCATTCTGTAAAGCCGATGTCTTTAAGGACTCCTGCTACCTCTTCGAATTCATCACCTACTCGAGAGGGCTTATGAGCATCCGAGCCAAATGTAACCTCAACCCCGTGATAACGAGCGCGTTCTAAGATCGCATTGGAAGGGTACCAACCCCCGCTCAATTTGGTTTTTCCGGAAGTATTAATCTCAATAGCAACACCACAATCAGCGATCACCTTAAGCGTCTCATCGAGTGCTTCCTCTGTCACGATGTCGGTGAAGGAAGGATAATTGCCTTTCATAGCATCGATATGTCCGAGAATTTGAAACATGCCACTTCGAGCTGAGTCACGGATGAGGGCGAAGTAATTCTCTTTCTCCGTGATTTTCTGATCCAAGGTTAAGTCTCTCCACCGGTTCTTATTAAAAATACTAACTCCGCTCACCTGATGGACAGAACCAATGATATAGTCGAATGGGTATAGGGAAAGGGTCTGTCGATAGATCTCCGTATGTTCAGGAAAAAAATCAGATTCAATGCCGAGAAGTACATCAATTTTCCCTTCATACTCTCGTTTCAATTGAAGAACTTCCTCTACATATTTAGCTAGTTCAGCTTTCCCCATCGCAATATAAGGAAATGGCTGCTCCTCTTGGCTCCCAAAGTAAGGGGTGTGATCGGAGATGCCGATGACTTTAAGGCCAGCATTAATCCCTGCCTCAATATATTCTCTGATGTTCCCGTCTGCATGTCCGCAGCGGTAGTGGTGTGTGTGCAGATCGAATTTCATGATGCCCTCCTTAAAATAAGAATTTACAGAGTGGTGTTTATTCGCTGCTAATGAATTGTGTTTCTGGCATGCCCTTTAGGTCACTTATAAATTGGCGCATCGCTGAGCTGACATATCGTCCGCTTTTATAAATAACCCCGACAGGATGGCTTACCTCTAATTCAGTAAGAGGGACGATCCTCATGGATCCGTTTCGAAGTTCAGAGGAGACGGATTGCTTGGATATAATGGCTGCCCCGAGATTGATCTCCACCATACGTTTGATCTCCTCACTACTAGACAGTTCCATAACAACCTGAGGCTGAATACCGCGAGATCTCATGACCTCATCGGCAAATCTTCGTCCAACTGTATCCTGTGTCAGAAGGATCAGAGGGGTTTGGCCAAGTACTTCAATGTCGGCTTTGCTTGCTTTAGCTAAGGGATGCTGTGGCGACACAACGAGTTCAAAAGAGTCATAGAACAGGATGGAGGAGTTAACATTAGGATTCCGTTCAATCAGATATCCAATTCCGATGTCGATGAGGTTGTTCTCAACACTGTGATAAATTTGCGATGAGGCCATGGATTGGATCGTTGTTTTAATGTGTGGAAATTGATCCTGAAAATAAGACAGCACGCGCGGTAAGATCTGAATTGCAATGGATGTGGTGGTCCCAAGTCGAATATGTCCTTGAGGAGTTTGGTCCAAATCGGACAATCTCTGTTTCAGTTCGTCAACAATTCTTAGGATATGCTCAGCATGTTCAACGAACACCTGGCCCCGGTCAGTCAATGTGACTGGCTGACTTCGATCGACAAGCACGGTTTTGAATTCATCTTCGAGGCTCTTGATTTGGGCCGAAACGGCCGGCTGGGTCAAATTCAGTAATTCTCCCGCTTTACGAAAGCTCATCGTCTTGGAAATGGTGATGAGCGTCTCCAGTTGGCTGATGTTCATGGCCGTCCTCCTATTATGATTTCATATGATCCGTGTCTTTCAAGTGATGTAACTTTCTTATTAAATTATAGGTTATTATACGGAGCGGGGCAATGCGAAGCTATTTTAAAGCTTTAAGTGACGTGATCGAGATTAATTTTCATTTTCCAGAAATTCTATATTCATTGCGGGAGAGGAAATACCGATAATAATAAAGTCGCTATTTTCGGACTACGACGAAAGACCTAAGGAATACAGTGATTTTAAAGTAGCTTGTCTGTCCTTTCATTCGGTAAATCTATACGTGAGCGTTAATTTATGATGATTTATTACAGGGTATACATTATAATGACATTAACTAACAAACGGGACTTTGGGACCCTGACCATAAACCCAGTGAAAGGGGATTAATCGGTAATGAAAGCGGAAGTTATCAATCCTTTTTTAGAATCCGCAAGACTCGTCATTGAGCAAGTCATACAGGTCTCACCTTCCACGGGAAATCTTGGGGTCAAGGAGATTTCTTTAATCGATAACCATATTTGGATACAGATTGGTATGACAGGTCAAATGAGTGGTGATATTGTATTCGGCCTGCAGGAACAAGTAGCACTGCGCATGGTGTCAGTTATGATGGGCGGTTATGTACTGACGGAGATGGATGAGATGGGGCAAAGCGCTATCTCTGAGTTAGGAAATATGATTAGTGGCAATGCAAGCACGATATTGTCCAATCAAGGAGTTAGTGTTGATATCACACCTCCTAAAGTAATTAGATCGGTTAATATTACTGAATTTACTCAGAAGAAGGCACTTAGCATCCCACTCGTAATGGATGGGATCGGAGAGCTGGATATTCAAGTCATGATTTCTTAGAATAGAGAGATTAGAACAGTCCTTCACAAACGGAGATTTGTTATTAACAGGGCTCCAGACTGTAGAGAGGAAGTAGAAATCATGCTTGATAACCAAGTTATTGTTGTAACAGGAGCGTCTAGCGGCATCGGTGCATTAACGGCTGAGATGCTATCGAGTCAAGGTGCTTATGTAGTACTTGCAGGGCGTTCAGAGGAGCGTCTAAAGCAGGTTGGAGGCCGGATGAAAGGTTCATATGAGCTCGCGCTGCTGGATGTACGGGATACAGCTCAAGTGCAAGCATTGTTCTCTCAGATCGAACATAAACATGGCAGAATTGACGTGCTTGTAAATAATGCTGGGTACGGAATATTTGAAACGTTTATCGATATGCCACAGGAACAGTTTGAAGACATGATGGATGTCAATTATATGGGAATCGTTCGATGCACGCAGGCTGTGCTTCCAGGAATGATTCAACGTAAGTCTGGACATATCGTGAATGTTGCATCGATGGCTGGAAAAATCGGTTCTGCTAAGTCCACTGCATACTCTGCCACGAAACATGCGGTTTTGGGTCTCACAAATTCACTTCGACAAGAGCTGCGGGGAACGGGAATAACTGTGTCAGCGGTGAATCCAGGGCCGATTGATACTCCTTTCTTCTCACTTGCAGATCCAACAGGTGGGTATGTTAAGAATGTTGGATGGTTTATGATGAAGCCCGAATATGTTGCGGGGCGAATTGTAAAGTTAATCCGAAAACGCAAGGAAGAAATTGATTTGCCACGACTTGCAGGTGCAGGGATAAGATTCTATAATCTGTTCCCCCGTCTAGCTGATCGTTTATCTTATCGCTTCATGAATAAGAAATAAACAGATCGCTCTAGTATTAAGCGAATGGGCCGGCTCTTTTGGAGCCGGTTTTTTCAAGTTTACCGAGACATACTTTTTACGATAAGATAAGCTTCATTTGGTGAGATCTTCTGTTTTAGCATATAATGAAACATGAGTGAACAATACTCAGAGATAAAGGATGGACGAACCTATGACTTCTACTACATTTACAACACTCGGTATTACCGAGGATTTAGCAGCCCGCTTGGGTGAGTTTGGAATACATACGCCTTCTCCGGTGCAGGCAGAAGCGATTCCACAAGTGCTGGAAGGTAAGGATGTGCTTGCAACTTCTCAGACAGGAACCGGCAAAACTTTAGCGTATTTACTGCCTGTGCTTCAAAGCATAGATACCGAGAGCAAAGCAGTTCAGAAAGTGATTCTAGCGCCTACTCAGGAGCTCGCTATTCAGATTGTGCGAGAGGGAGAGCGTTACGGTGAAGTTCGAGGAATCGGTGTGCTCGGATTGATCGGGGGCGCATCAGCCAAACGGCAGCTAGAGAAGCTAAAATTACATCCTCAATTGATTGTGGGTACACCAGGACGTGTGCGTGAGTTGATTGAAATCAAGAAACTTAAGATGCACGCAGTTACTACAATCGTTGTGGATGAAGTCGATCAGGTGTTTAATCTTGGGGCAGCAGGGGATGTGGAACGAATCCTGCGAAGCGCCATGCGTGATCGTCAGCTTGTATTCTTATCCGCTACGGTGAGCCCGCAAACAGCTGAATTGGTTAAGCGGGAGATGGACAGACCTGTAGAGATTGGCATTGATCCTGAGTTAAGAACACCGTCTGCTCTGGAGCACTACTACTTCGTCAGTGAGGAACGGGACCGGATAGACATGGTTCGGAGAATTTTCCGGCACTATAAAACAGATCGAGCGATTGTATTTGTCAACACGACAGCGGATCTTGCTGAGGTTGAGGCCAAACTTAATTATGCAGGCTTAAGTGCTGCAGCTCTTTATGGCGATGCGGACAAAATGACACGCAGTAAAGTATTGAATGCGTTCCGCGAAGGGCGTACACAGCTTCTGGTAGCGAGTGATGTCGCTGCAAGGGGCCTAGATATTGAGGGACTCGGTATGGTTATTAACTACGATCCACCGATGAATGCTGAATTTTATACGCATCGTGCAGGAAGAACGGGACGCATGGGACGCAGCGGGATGGTTATCTCGATTGTTACGGATCGGCAAACCTTTATTATGCGAAAATTCAACCGTGAGTTGGGTATTTCGATTGAGGAAAAAGCGTTATATGGCGGTAAGGTAAGATCTCCAAGAGAAGTACCATCCGGTACTGCTCGTACTCCCAATAGCGGTTCGTTCACACGAGCTAAAGAGAACAACCCAGCTCGTCAGAACCCAGGGAAGCCAGCTAAGGTATCAGGACAAACGGGTACTCGCAGCTCTTCCGGTAAAGTATCACAGGAGCGTCAGAGTGAACGGGAACGCGATCGGAAGAACAAGGGTGCTCCGAAGTGGCTGAAGAACAAACCGCCACAGGGGTAATTAATGAAATAACAAGCATTTAGATTCATGTAAGTGTAATGCAATACAATGAAATGTCATTATCCAGTGTCCTTTTAGCGTATCGTTATGTATGCGAAAGGACACTGCTGAAAATGGGGTGAACAGGAATGAAGGAGAATCCAGTATTATCCGTTCAAAACTTAAGCGGGGGGTATAGCTTGAACCGCCCTGTTCTGCATGATGTCACCTTTAGTGTCCAGCCTGGTGAAATGGTGGGCCTGATCGGACTTAATGGAGCAGGTAAGAGTACCACGATGAAGCATATTCTTGGGCTTATGAAGCCGCAGAAAGGTGAAGTTCGGGTTCAAAACCAGACTCGGGATGAGAACTCGGAAGCGTATCATGGTGCACTGGCATTTGTCCCAGAATCCCCGCTTCTATACGAGGAGATGACGGTAAGGGAGCATCTAGAATTCACTGCAAGATCCTATGGCGTGCCTCGTGAAGAGTATGAAACTCGCTCAGCTCAATTATCCAGCATGTTTCGTATGGAGGATAAGATGGATAGCCTGTCTGCACATCTTTCTAAAGGAATGCGGCAGAAGGTCATGATTATGTGTGCATTTGTTGCAAGGCCATCATTATATGTTATAGACGAACCTTTTTTGGGGCTCGATCCACTTGGTATTCGCTCTCTGCTTGATTTCATGCTTGAGCTTAAAGCTGCCGGTTCCTCGGTGTTGTTAAGTTCACATATTTTATCAACGATTGAGAATTACTGTGATCGGTTTATCGTATTGCATCAAGGAAGGATCATTGCGCAGGGAACCCTTCAAGAGGTTGCAGAGCAGGCTGGGAAACCAGGTCTACCGCTTGAGGAGCTGTTCTATGCACTTATTCAAGGCGGGAATGGCGAATGAATCTGCGGGAGTTATATGCCAAAAGACGGAGTCAATTTTGGGGTGAGGTTCTACCGTACCTTGGTTATGTTATTCAAAGTGGTGTAGCGGTTGTATTTCTATTCCTGCTCATTGCTTTCTCGGCTTGGTATACCTCATTAGTACAGCATATACCACCCGACTTACCTATACGCTGGATTATGCTAATCGTATTATTACCGCTAACGGTGAATAGTGGTGTTCGCACTTATCTTCAACAGGCAGATACGGTGTTTCTTATGCCTCAAGAATCAAGAATGAATCAATACTTTGCTAAGGGCTGGGTAGGCGGCACAGTCTACAAAATTGCGGGATTAATCATGGTGGTACTTACCCTATGGCCGTTATACATACGGAGCGATCAGGATCCAAAGTCTTTATTAGCAAGTATTGTGGTCTTGGTTGGATTAAAACTCCTGTCCAGTTACGGAAGCTGGAAAGAGCTTAGTATGACCTCACGGGGGGCTGCTGCAGCGTATCGTGCACTGCGCTGGACGATTATTGCGTTAGCTATCGCTTCATGGCTGTGGTATCCAAGTCTTCGCAGTCTGTTGTTTATCGTGCTGGTAGGGGCTACTTATGTTGCATCTTTATCCATTCCGGCTAAGCATCCTGTTGCTTGGGAGCGGTTGATTCAGGTAGAGAAAAGGCAGGCCGGCCGGGTGATGATGATCCTTAGCTGGTTCGTGAATGTGCCACAGCGTGAACAGAGGGTGTATGCACGAAGATGGCTGTCTCGTTGGGGAAGTGGAATCCCTTGGCGCAAAGATACAGCTTATCGTTATTTATTAATCAAAAGTCTTGTTCGAAGTGATATCTTCGGCATTCTGATCCGAGTTGGGATTCTTGGTGCACTGCTTGTCTGGTGGACACGCGGAGGTATGGCCTCAAGTGCAGTTTATCTGGTCAGCTTGATGATCGCTGGATTGCAGCTTACATCGCTGCGTAAGCTGCACCATGAGTCATTCTGGCTTCATGTTTATCCTCTGCCTGAGGGAACACGGCGGGTTAATGAAGTAAAACTTGTGTTTCAGGTGCAATTGTTATGGGCGGTGCTCATGTGGCTTCCACTACTTGCTTCCATAGGTACTGAGCCTGGACTTGTGCTCGGTACGGGGGCATGTGGTGTGGCGCTTGTCGTTATATTCCGAATGGCTGCTCTGAAACGGGGACGCAAGGAAGATGAGGATGAGGACGATTTCTAAAAATAGTTAACAAATAGAGGGGTATCCCCACGGGTCAAGGACCGTGTGAGGATACCCCTTTTATAATAGATGAAAGCCATTCGTGGATTAGAAATTATTATTTATAATGCTGTTTCATTATACCCAGAAAGCACGAGTGATGATAACGAGAAGGATAAAGAGTACCAGAATGGCTCCTACGCCGCTTCCGTATCCTCCGCCGCATACACCATATCCACCATATCCACCACATCTATTTTCTTCAACTGCACTCATGTTCATTCCCCTTTCAGTTCGTTGTGTTAGTACACAGTATACTATGTGGCCACATGGCCAAGTGTATGGGCGAGCGTGTATTCTGAATAAAGAAATAAGATCGGGGATTAGCCCGATCTTATTCGTGGTTTGTGTATGGAATTATGCCTGTTGTAAGTCTTGAATTCCTTTATATATAAGATCGAATAGATCTTCGAGATGTTCTTCTTCGATACAGGAGAAGGCAATCCGGAGATCGTGCTCCCCAAGGGCAATCGTTCCAACACCATATTCATGAATGAGATGGGAACGGAGCGCCTCGGCAGAGATACCGTTAAGTTTAAGGCACATAAAGTATCCGGAGTTGAACGGGTAATACTCCCATACATCACCATACTTACCGCTATCGAGAAGGGATTTAACCTTATTCGCGCGGCCTTTCATGATGTTGAACTTCTCTAACTTCTGTTGTTCGAATTCCGGAGACTTGAGCGCATCCAGCACAAAGGTCTGAGAAGGATGAGAACCACTTGAAATCGTAGCCCGAATAATACCAAGGGTCTTCTGTTCGAGTGCAGTAAGTACGTCTTTATTCTCCGAAGCATAAGTAATGAATCCGACACGGAAGCCCCATACGAATTCTTCTTTGGTCGCTCCGTCGATTTTGACTGCTAATACTCGTGGATGGATATCCGCCAAGCGTCCAAATAGGGATTCTTTAAGTGAATTTTCGAAGAACAGACCGAAGTAAGCATCATCCGTTACGGCAACAACATTAATGCCAGCTTCTGCAGCCTCCAGAATAGCAGCTACGATGGCTTCGCCTTCTTCAACACCTGGTGTATAGCCCGTCGGATTGTTAGGGAAGTTCAATAGTACAACTGCTTTACCCTTGTCCTTCTGACTTAGAAGTGCTTCGCGTAGGCCAGCGGCATTAAATTTCATATCTTCTGTAAATAGTGGATAGTTCACGGTAACACCATGACGGCGGATACCGAAAGTGAGCTCATAGTTCTCCCAGTTCTTATCTGGATAGACAACCGCATCTCCTTCGTCAACAAACAGATCGGCAACAATGCTCAGTCCATGTGTGAGTGCATTGGTAACGATAGGATTGCTGAAGCTCTTGCCTTCAAGCGTAGGGTTCTCCTGTATCATCTTGTTCCGCCAAGCAGAACGCAGCTCAGGTTTACCAGCAGGAGGAGCATAGCTGTAAAGATCCTTCGGCTGATAAGCAGACAGCTTGTCTTGGATGACGCCCAAATGCATGGGGATTCCGCCTTCTGTTGCAATGCCGATGGTTGCGTTATATTTTTTGGCATGGCTTGTTGCTTCCGCTGATTGGCTCAGAATACCTTCCTTAGGAAAATAAATTTCTTTACCGAGGTTTGACAACATGTCGTAGACATGAGGATTTCCTGTTTTGATGCTTTCGTTCAATTGTCCAGCCAATGGGTTCATGAGTTGATTCCATCCTTCCGAGTACTTTAGGTTAAGGTGCAGTATCTCTCATCTCTGATTTCATTGACTAACATTATAACACTTGACTGCGAAAGCGTCACGGAAAATGCATACGTCTACGAAGAGGAAGGATGGTACTTACATATATGTTCAACGGTTACTGCATCCCGGTTCTCATTGCGGCTTTTGAGTCCGTCTAGTACATGATTGAGTCGCTGATTTTTCAGGTTTTGTCCAAACTTAAATTTAGCTGACATATGAGTAGGATCAAGCTTAATTAAGGCAACACCTTTCAGCTGAGGAATATATCTTGGGTCCTTGGCATCGATCGGATCATATCCCCCCTCGGGTTGAAGCTTAAGCATAAACTGGCTGAGGGCTACTGCCTTTTCTTCAATGTTCTCTACAACAACAGCAGTTCCGCTTGCGGTAACACTTTTGAAAAATGCTGTAGCCGGACAGGCCATCGCTGAATCGGTAAAGTAAGACGGAATCACTGCATATTCATCTGCTACGGTGAAGCTGATTGCTGAATTTTGGAACAGGTGGTCCATTTTTTCGCCCATACGGCTTCCATGAAAATAAAAAGCACCGTCAACAAACACAAAATTCAGTGGAGTGACCCGTGGACATCCCGCTTCATCAACCGTTCCAAGAAAACCAAAGCTCATTTCCATTAGAAACTGCTCCACTTCCTGTGGATCTTCAATCCTAAATTCACTTCTTCTCATTTCAATCCGCATTCCCTTCGAGTTCAGTTTTAAACAGCATAAGGTTCCAATTGACAAGAAAAAAGATCCAATTTACATTGTTTTAAATGGTCCAATCTGGAATTGGAGGGAAAGTGATGGAGCTTGGATTATCTGTTGAAAAATATCAGGAGAAATACCGCTATAAATACTTGGCTCTTTATCATGCTTTAAGGGACGCCATATTAAGTGGAGTGCTCGCTGAGGGAACACGGCTTCCTGCGACTCGTGAGCTTGCTCGTCTGTATGGGATGTCCAGGGGATCGATAGCACAAAGCTACGATATGCTTTTTGCTGAAGGTTACGTAGAGGCGATGATAGGAAGTGGAACTTATGTAGCCAAGGGCGTGTCTATTTCACCAAGGGGAAAGGAAGAAGATGATGTACAGTCTGATCCTGTATTATCCACCTGGGGACAACGGATGGTAGATTGCTTGCCCCTTCGTGAACAACGGCCGGATTCAAACTTTAATGCATGGAGATTGCAAGAGGGAAGAGAAAGCACTGAAACTGAGGCATGCATATCGTTTATCGGTGACAGAGCAGCGTCTGAGCATTTTCCTTCTAAGGAATGGAGAAGCTCGATCAATTATGCTGTAAGCAATCCGAGAAACGAATACCATCAAGAGCTACCTACGGCAGGTCATTTCGAACTCCGTCAAGCAATCGCTGCACATCTAAAATTCACACGAGGGATACAGGCTGAGGCAGAAAATATTGTGGTTTTTAGCGGATCAATGCAAGGCATTGTGCTGCTCTCCCAATTACTAATAAATCAAGGAGAGCCTGTGGTTCTTGAGAACCCAGGGTATTTTGGAATACGAAAGGCAGTGGAGGCCTGTGGTGGAAGAGTTGTATCGGGGGAGGTGGACCGTTTCGGTATCATTCCTGCTCCTTGGGATGCGCGGCTCTTATTCGTCACACCAAGTCGGCAATATCCAACGGGCGCGGTACTGCCCCTGGATCGGAGAAGAGAATTGTTAAGATGGGCCAACGCTCATCATGCCATTATTATTGAGGATGATTATGATAGCGAGTTCCGCTTTAGTGGTCGTCCCATGGAGCCACTTAAGGCGCTGGATAGCACGGGGCGTGTCATTTATATCGGTTCATTCTCCAAGACGATGTTTCCCGGTCTCCGCATTGGATATGCAGTCCTTCCTAAGGCGATGGTAAATCCGGTGGTTGCTGCAAAAGCACTGTATGAGCCCGTGTCACCTGCGCTACTGGAGCAGCGAGCTTTGGCGCATTTTATGACACGAGGAGAATATGGCAGGCATCTGCGTCGTATGACTCGAATTTATAAAGGACTTCATTCGCACTTGGTAAAACATATAGAAGAGAAGATAGCCCATTTGTTCCGAGTAGATCCTGGAGATGCCGGGCTGCATATATACGCGACTTGGCTGCATGGAGCAGATCAGTACGAGGTTTTTAAACAGGCTTGTCAATATAGAGGTGTAGAGTTTAGGGATGCTGCATTGTACCGTCTTACGCCGGGAATTCCGGCTGGTTGCTTCTCATTCGCTCATCTAGATAGGGAGAAAATTGAGAATGGAGTCTGCCGAATGGCTCTAGCATGGGAGGACATGCAAAACCTATCAAAAAAGAGTATCATGGAGATAGAGAGAAATTAATATTTTGAAAGAGACAAGGGGGAATGACGTGATGCTAAATGCATCGCCGTCTTCTTTTGTAATCAAGCCCGCTTTAGCGAAAATCGCCTGTGAACCAGGATGGAAATGGCAGAAGCGTGAGAAACCGATGCAAAATTATGACTTATTTTATGTATGGAGTGGTGAAGGAACCGTCGTACTCAATGACGAAGCGTATGAGGTAGGAAAGGGAAGCTGTTTTCTATTCTCTCCTGGCGATCATACAAGTGCCACACACAATCCGCAGAAGCCGCTTGTTCTAACCTACATGCATTTTGACGTGACCGATCCTGTCAGTGAGGTGCCTGCTCCCTATCGGAGGCTGACCGAGACGATGGATTTCGAATATTTGCTTGCTAAGTACGTTCGGCTGTATCTAGACCAGCCTTATGGGGCGGAGATTGAAGGGCAGATGATCTTAAAGCAGCTGATGATTTATTTGCTTAGAGATGATCAGGATACACCGGTTAGTAAGAAAGCGAGCAACCATCTGTCGGAGGCGATTCATGAGATTGCGAATTATGTTCGTCTACATCCGGGTATACCACACAGGGTTGAGGATTTGGCTGCAAGAGCAGGGCTGTCTCCCCGCTATTTTTCAATCAAGTTCAAGGAGCTTATGGGTACACCGGTCCAATCTTATATTATTAAGATGAGGATTGAGCGGGCGCAGCATCTGCTACTGCATCAGGGTATGAACGTAACAGAAGTGGCTGATGCACTCGGCTATAGAGATATTTTCTTCTTTAGTCGGCAGTTTAAGCAGTACACAGGAAAAAGTCCGTCTGAGGTTCGTTAAGAAATGGTGGATGATAACGTTATGTTTCATCTCCCATTACAATGGGTAATGACTAGGATTAAGTCTTGATAAGACAGAGAGGAGGGTGCCGGCAATGAGCCAAAGAAGAAGAATGCGCAGCTTAATATGCAGTCGTGGTGGTTGCGGCATTTTTAGAAATCGTTTACGTCGGTTTAAGAGTGCTAGTCCTGAGCAGAATTTGTGGTTCTAATAAATCATACACATAACAGCACCTGTCTTATTTCTCCTAGAGGATTGATTCCTTGGCGAAATAGAAAGGTGCTTTTTTAACGTTTATAATAGATGAATGATCGGAACCCCAAAGGAGAGAAAGAATGAAAAAGCCTTGTGAATTAACCGGAAAAGTAGCGTTTGTAACCGGAGCATCAAGTGGATTTGGCCTCTTGATCTGTCTGGAGCTTGCAGCGCAGGGGTATGTGGTGGTAGCAGGGATGAGAAGGGTAGAGGCTTCGAAGATGCTGATGACTTCTGCTATAGAAGCGGGATTGGAATCTCGAATTCATGTGGTCAGACTGGATGTGTGTAAGCCGGAATTGATCGAGCAAGCTGTTTCAGAGATTCATAATCGCTGGGGGCGTCTGGACCTTCTTGTGAATAATGCAGGAGAAGCGGTGGGTGGATTTGTAGAAGAGGTATCGCTTGATGCATGGCGGAAACAGATGGATGTGAACTTCTTCGGAACCGTCTCTGTAACTCAAACAGCTCTGCCACTCATGCGCAAAACTCCAAAATCTAGAATTATCTTCATGAGTAGTATAAGTGGAGTCGTCGGATTCCCTGGGTATGGACCATACGCTTCTTCTAAGTTTGCTGTGGAGGGAATGGCTGAATGTCTTTCACTAGAGCTTCAGCCGCTCGGAATGGATGTGGTGCTGATTGAGCCAGGAGCATACGGAACACCAATCTGGGGCAAAGGGTTTAGCGATATAAAAGCGGAGGCTGGATCTCCTTACCATAAAATGCTGAATAATGTGCTGGATTTCTCCAGAACAACTGCTGAAAAAAGCGGTGATCCGCAGGAAGTTGCCCGACTGGTTGGGGAAATCGCTCGAAGCGCTTCCCCAAAGTTCAGGTACAGAGTCCCTTTTGGAACACGGATGACTATTGTAGCTAAGTTGTTACTGCCTTACCGGTTGTTTCGGCATATCGTACTAAGAACGCTTAATAAATAGGCAAGCGAGTTCTATGATTCTTTTGACGGCTTATGAAGAAGACCTAGAAGTGCGCCCATCTTCACCTTATCTCCGACCGTTAGGTCACCACGAGGCGTGAACGTACCATTCTCTGTTAGAAGAACAACGGTAGAACCAAATTCAAAGTAGGCCAGATCGTCACCGTTACGCCATTCACTTACGGATGGATCGGCATATTTAATACTGCTGACGTTCATCGCACCGACTTTAACAACAGCGACTTCGCCATGCTCGTGAGTGATGTAGGTTATGAGTCTTTCATTACGGCTAAGGACGGATCGGATGTTCGTCATCGCAAAATCATTCACCGGGTATACCTTACCACGGAGATGCTCACTTTCCGCCTTTTTCCCGGTTACAGGAGAGTGAATCCGGTGATAGTCGGTAGGGCTTAGATATAGCACGAATACATAACCGTTCGTATAATTCTCCATTCGCGGGGAATTAGCAAGCAGATCGCCGATCGTATAATCTTGGCCTTTGACGTTTAGGATGGTACCGGAATGAATAGGACCCATACCGGTAATGACTCCGTCTACAGGGCTGGTCATTGCACTGGCCGTTTCATCGATTGCACGCATCCCCATCTTCAATCGACGGGAGAAGAATTCGTTCAGTGAACGGTATTCATGGATTTCTTTTTCCGCTTCATGGGCGGGGATTTGATATATTCGTATAAACGTTGGTATCAGATAACGGCTCAATCTGCTGTGGGAAAAGCCTCCCATGATCCGGGATACCCACTTACGGGAAGATAGTTCTGTCATCAGCCTCAGTAATTGTTTAGCCATGTGATTCTCCTTTTACTCATGCATTAACAATGGGCGGATCAAACCATCCGCACTCTGAATTATATTGACATAGAACAGGGGTTAAATCAATAAAAAGGGGAATTTGTAAAAAAGGGACTTGCAAATTTTGGAGATCGTGTGTATTTTTAAGTCAGCTTAAAATCGAATAGGGAATACGGGGGCTTGAGTGAATCAGGCTGAGACTGCAGACATTATTCCGCTGCTGACCGTTAATCTGAACTGGGTAATGCCAGCGTAGAGAATATCCGACCCTCAATCCATAGGGCCTTCTTTCCGTCTGCGCATGTTTCCAGACGGTTTTTTGTTGTGCTCTGATAAAGATCTTAAGTAAGAGAGGGGAAGTTGTGATGCAATCCAGTACTCAAGAAAAGTTGAATACACCTGTCAGAAAAGGACTAAGATTGAGTGATATTTTGGTTACCGTTCTGGTATCGCTTGTGATTGGTGTGGTGTACCACTTTTGGGGCTCGGTGTATAACCTGTTTAAACCGTTGTTTTTTGAAGCAGATGAGTTGCTGTATGGAATGTGGTTCGCTGCGGCTACTCTTGCTTTTCTACTGATTCGTAAGCCTGGTGTAGCGCTTGTAGCAGAGCTTGCAGCTGCTCATGTGGAGGTGTTATTCGGAAGTGGATGGGGTCTTAACTTGCTGTTATACGGATTAATCCAAGGTTTGGGGGCAGAACTCGTATTTGCGGCTTTTCGCTATAAAAAGTATTCGGTCTGGGTCGTTGCTCTTGCCGGGGGAGTATCTGCGGTTGGTTCGATGTTTATGGATTTCTATTTAGCGTATACAGATGACTATGCTTGGTGGCTATTCATTGCCAAGTACAGCATGCGTGTTATTAGCGGGGCCCTGATTGCAGGATATCTCATGTATGTCTTGGCAAAAGCATTGGAACGAACAGGAGTAACCTCACTGCTTCGTCCGGTTTCAGCTAAGGACTATGAAGATTTGGATGATCCTCAGCATGTATGAGAACACACTGGATCAACATCTGGTGCAGGGTGATGAGGTAATGAATGCACCTTGTACGGTTTATGTGGAAGACTTGCGGTTGAAGTTTCCGGGCGAGAGTCAGCTGACGTTTAAGGATGTATCATTTGCAGCGAAAAAAGGAGAAAAGGTGCTTCTCCTAGGACCGAGTGGATGTGGTAAATCGACACTGCTTCAGGTGCTTAGTGGCATGATTCCGAATGCAATAGAAGTGCCTATGAAATGCGCGGGACAGCAGATTCCCTCTTCGTGGGCGTATGTGTTTCAGGACCCGGATACACAATTTTGTATGCCGTATGTGGACGAGGAATTGGCTTTTGTGCTGGAAAATCTCAGTGTTCCGCAGGAAGATATGCTTGCTCGGATGAAAGAGGTTCTAGGTAAGGTTGGCCTGCAGCTGGATGACCTTCATATGCCTATCAGTCATCTCTCTCAGGGAATGAAGCAGCGGCTTGCACTCGCATCTGCTCTGCTTCTTCAGCCGGATGTGCTGTTTCTAGATGAGCCTTCTGCACTGCTGGACCCAGAGGGAAGAGAACAGATATGGGAAGCCGTAAAATCTGTTTCAGACGGGCGAACGCTCATTATTGTTGAGCACCGGATTGAGGAGATGGTGGAGTATGTTGACCGTGTGGTGCTGTTTGGACCTAGTGGACTGATCCTCGGTGAAGGTAGACCAGAGTATATGTTTACAGCTTATCAGCAGGAGCTGAAGGATTACGGGATATGGTACCCCGGGGTGTGGGATGACTACATTCGATCAGAGGCTGGAGCAGATTCGAAGGCAAAAGCAAAGGCAAAGACGGATCATATTTCTGCAACTATGGGACATGGGGAGCTAGCTAGTGATGTGGTTCCTTATGATAGCTTAAGTGAGAATAAGGATCTCGGCAGGATCGGAATGGATACCATCACGCGAAGTGGAGCCCTTCATCCTGTTATGGATTTACATGATATTACAGTACTCAGGAAAAAAGAAGCGGTCGTACAGCTAGAACGAGGTGTGGTGTATCCAGAGGAATTCATAGCTGTAACGGGTCCAAATGGAGCAGGGAAGAGCTCGTTGTTGCTGGGCTTGATCGGCCTACTTCCACTGGAAGGTGAGTATTATCTTTCTGGTGAAGTCGTGGTGCTAGGGAAGAAGAGGAAGGAGCGAAAGTTTCGGGAACAGATGCTGCGCCGAATCGGCTTTGTGTTCCAAAATCCGGAGCTTCAATTCGTCACAGAGCGAGTATTAGACGAGGTAGCCTACTCGCTTCTAGTAGACGGAATGCCGCTCGCACAAGCAGAACAAGCAGCGCGGGAATCGCTGGATCGATTCGGGCTTAAAGGACTTGAGCATCGCCATCCTTATCAGCTATCCACCGGACAAAAACGTAGATTAAGCGTTGCCACCGCAATGGCACGGCAGCCGGAGGTGCTTTTGCTGGATGAGCCTACATTTGGACAGGATGCACGAAACACGTTCGCCATTTTGGACATGTGTGAGGAGCTGCGGCAGGCAGGAACAGCGATTATAATGGTGACTCATGAGATGAAAATTGCACAGCATGCGGCCACCCAGGTATGGGATGTTCGAGAGGGAAGAGTAGTTCCCCATCAGGTTTCATCTAGCATGACAACTGGTTTTCCTGGTAGTAGTAGGAGAGAGAGCCGAGATGAACAAGAGCTAAGTCTTACGGGGGTGAGTCGATGAACTTTTGGAAACCGCAAAGGTTAACTTGGTTGCATCGTGCGAATCCAGTCGTTAAGCTGGGGGTTCTTATGGGTTTGTTTCTTATCACGGTACTCACCCATGATCTTGATTTTGTGATGTACCAGGCCGTTATTTTCACGCTATGTTTGTTGTTCCTAAGCGGCATTAAGCCGTGGAAAATGTTATTGTTCTGTCTGCCGTTTGGGATTGCGTTCATCTCATCCTCCTCTTCGATGATGTTGTTTGGTCGTGGGGATAACATCTGGTGGGAATGGGGCTTGTTCCGTGTGTCTGAAGAGAGCTTTTATCGGGGACTGCATCTCGGGTTTAAAGGAATTACGTTTGCCGCGGAAGGGCTGCTGTTCGTCACAACGACCTCTTCGGTGGACTTATTCTATGGATTGATGCAAAAACTTCGTCTTGCACCTAAGTACGCCTATAGCTTCATGGCTTCGATTCGGCTGTTGCCAATGGTATGGGAGGAATATCTGGTGCGCCGTCAGGCGCTTAAGGTACGAGGGCTTCGACCCATTCGCGGGGGGAAGGGTGTGGTAGATCGAGCTGGGATGTATGTCGTTCCACTCTTAGCTCAGAGCATTCGGAGAGCCCACCGCGTTGCGGCTGCCATGGAGGCAAAGCAGTTTAGCGGGGAGAGCAGAAAGGCTAGAACCTTCTATTATAAGTCTCGGTTCACGGTGTACGATGTTCTCATCGTTCTATTATTGGCAGGTGCGGCCTGCACAGCGTATGTCATTGCCATTAACTATCCATGGTTTGGGATTGGGGATGTGCGATTCAATTGATTTTAGGGGAAGATGATGCTAAACTGCATGTAAATACTTTCCTGCTACCGTATAAAGCGGAGCTTACCGAGATTTCGGTGGGCTCCGCTTTTTTGTGTAATAGAGGTGCACATAGCGCAGGAATATATGTCTAATAGACTAGAAGGAGGATTGGGTATTTATGCCAAAATAAACCAATATATGATAAACTAGTTACAATTGACTATTGGATTTATGCAGGTGAGGCATTTGAAATAGCTAGATTGCAGAAAAAGAGAAGATGCGTAAATTATGCGAAAACATATTTTGAGGGAGTGTGGGATGACATTGTTGACGATTGTTAAAGGGTTTCTTGCAGCTGTAGTAACGAGTAGTGCAGTGCTAGGGTTTGGAGGGGCTGAGCCTGTATCAGCAGCTACTACGAAATTTAAAGACGTACCAGCGAGTCATTGGGCTAGTTCTTCTATTGAAGCTGCTGTGAGGAAGGGGTATTTTAAGGGGTATGGTCAGGGAGTCTTTAAGCCTAATGCTACGGTTACTAGAGCGGAATTTGCAGCTCTAATGGCGCGTGTGTCGAAAACTGTTCCTGATAAAGAGAAGACAGATGTATTTACGGACTTGAAGAATCACTGGAGTAAAAAAGAAGTAGATCGCGCAGTATCGCTAGGTTTTATAAATCCCAGTGATTACCCAAATGGGTTTAAACCGAACACTCCATTAACCCGTGAAGAGATGGCTAAATGGCTGAGCTCAGGGTTAGCAGCGGCTGATAAGGATTTCAAACAGGCACTAGCGGATACGAAATCCACACTCATCCCTGCAAAAGAGGCATTCAAACCAGGTATTTCCCAGGCAAGTGTGCCATATATTGCAGTGGCAATGGGGACAAATTTAATGAGTGGTTATCCGGATGGCTCTTTTGGCCTTAAAAATACGACAACTAGAGCGGAGACATCTGCAATTCTCCTAAGGCTCGAGAAAGTAAGCAGTCAAACCGCTGATTCATTTGCAGATTTGAACGAACTGCGAATGGTGGGGACGAAGAAAACGAATTTGGAGTTGGTGACTCCGTTTACAACAACTAATACTTCTTTTTCAAATATAGCAGGTAAGAAAAAGACTTTTAGGAATGGAGCAGGCTATCTTGTATTTCATCGGGCTATAGCTGTTGATATACAGGATTGGAAAAACAAGAAAAGTATATATGCTCCATTATTTGTCGACGAAAGCAACAGAAAATTTTTAACCAGAGAAAAAGGAATATACCCATTATTCATGCAAATTACAATTTATCCGAAGTCGAAAAACTTTGATTTGGAACATTACTCTTTTGGGACTACTGATTATACTTCGGGTGAACGAATTAACAATGATTTATATAAGCAATTTGGCTATAATACTCTTCCATATATCGACACAAAAAAATTCTTTGCCAATCGTCCAGAAGGCGTAACTGTATGGGTTAAAAGATCCATGAAAGATGGAAGCCTAAGGGGACAATTTGATATGGATGATGGTTCCGTTGTTTACATGGATCAGAAGAATTAAGGGGTATAAATATATTGAAGAGATTATTATCAATAATACTAATAGCTTCTATTTTGTTAATTAATTTTAATGAGATAATTTATGCTGGATTTTCAAATGGTTATCCTACGAAAGATATTGAAATAAAGCCTAATGGGTTGGCATTTAAAAAACAAACAATTGAAGTAACAGTAATAGGTATGGCTACTCCTCAAGGTAATATTATTTGGACTCAAACAGATACAGATGAATGGGTTGCAACTCGCGCTAACGGAGAACAAGTAAGAACGGGTACATTTGGTTCAGGAGAAAATGCTGTACCAACAAAAGCAATGGTGAAGAATAAAATTAATTCATTGGACTATGCCCCAGAATCAATGAGGGATAAAGCAAACAACCCATTTAAAAGAGAACATGTAAAGCAACTAGGAATTGAAGATATGAATTATATTATTGCAGATTCATATGAGAAGGAAGGAGAAAAACCTGATTTTATAAAGGGGGATATCTTTGCACATTTATGGACATGGACTGGACATCCTTCAACAGTGACAAAAAAAGTTAGATACGGTACTAGACCAGACGGAGCACCCAAATTCAACGCTCACTATTACATTCCTCTTGAAATTGACTACAAAGGCTACGTCACCGAAACCAAAGAACTCAAAGTTTCAGATAATGCGACCCTAAAAAAGGGACAAACCAAACAACTAAAAGCGGAAGTCCGAACACAAGAGTATGACATGGATGTTTTTACTGACTATGTAGACGTTACAAGGCGTGTTCAGACCGAATGGATTACTGACAAAGAATCCGTTGTATCTGTAGATCCCAAAACAGGGGTGATTAAGGCAGAGGGGAAAGGGTCTGCAAAGATTACAGCTAAATGGAAGAGTGGGCCTTATTACATTTATGATTACGTGAACATCACCGTAGGTGACGAAACCCTTCCTCCCTGCATACCGGGTGAGCCGGGCTGCGAAAAGCCACCAGAAGAACCCAAAGTGGAATGTACTGATCCATCACCTAGTACAGCCGCAGAAGGCCGCTACATGGATCCCGTTGTTACTGCCAAAATTCTAGCCGATCAGCGTGGAAGTGAAGCGTTCGATGTTCTACGAGGCATTCCGACCTCTGAATCACTTTACGGTAATGTATCTGCTAGAAACTATCTCTATCAGAATAAGTTTGTGAACATGAAAGGTACTTGTAAGTTCACGGTGAATGTTGAAAAAACATGGTCACTGACATGGGACCCCGGTAAAAAGGTCACTGGTCCGGATGGAAAGGAAACAGAGGAGCCAGATCCACAATCTGAAGAAGAAACGGTTACCCAGACACATACGGTTGAACGTCCGTACTCTTTTTGGGTAATCGATAACCTAGAAGTCTACCAGATTGATCAGGCAACATTAAAGAACTATGCACTGCCTGGTGGGGAGATTATACTTCGTCCGAAAGGATATCAGGCACCTACCTATACAGCTCAATCAACAGGTAATTATTATCCCCCAACAAGTCCAGGCACGGTCACTGCGCCAAGTGATAGTAAGAGTGGGGGAAAGACGAAGCCCTCTCCACCGAATGATGATTTAAAGAGCTACGCGGAAAAGGCGATCCAAAAAGTTGAAGTTACAAATGATTCCTTGAGTTTTAATAATCAGACGATCATCAACGGAGCTCGCGTGCCTGAAACAGGACCTACACCAGCAAGGATTCCAACCCCAACACAGATTGGACAAGACATACTGTACAGTCCGAACCACATGATTAGCCCGGACAAGATCAATCGAGCGAATACAACAAGTGCAGGGACAATTATATATGATCTACTACCAGGTAACATCAATGGAGGGAGTCAGCAGGAGTTCCCGATCCATGGGATTAATACCGTAACGGTACATACTCCTGTTGTTAACTATTCTTCTGTTACGGATGACCAAGCACATAATCAGAAGACTAAGCCGAATGCGAGCCGTGCGGCCTTCATTTTGGATCGTCCATTCACCGTCCGCATTCCGACTTCTGGTCAGCATGTTAATTACCCGGGATATGGGAACCGAGATTATGCGAAATACATACGGACCAAACAGGTCTACTTTCCGTTTGATGTGTACAGCCGGGACAGGTCGACATTCTATCCGAAGAATACCTGGATTACCATTCCGGTGAATCAGATCGATACAGATTTTTTTCTGCCGGTATGGGTGGACGAAGGCGATTATACCGTTTCTTTTCGGACCATTGCTGAGAATGCTCCTGAGGATTATTCCACACAGCCAAGCGCTAATCAGGACTTGAAGCACCATGTCGCAACGGATATAGAGCAGGTTGAGGTGATCGGAAGAGTCTATGATTTTCGAGTTACAGATATCGCAGACTATAACTGGGAGACGGTATTTCGAACACAAAAGGGTAGCTCATCTCCACGTGGCACCTCATATTGGACGGGCAAGCAGGATATTGATGGAGCAATAAGAGGGAACCAGCTACCGAATACACTCCCGATTGCCCCTGGGAAGCATCCTAATCCAGGATATAAGAACGTATCTGTAAAGACAGGCTACCATTTTAAATTTGATCTCAAAACCAAAGGAAACATGTTTAGCACCAAGGATGGCATTGCGATCACACCAAGCTTCTACTTCGTGAATAAAGATGGAAAAGGGAGACAGGCTGTAGATCTTTATTACCATAGCGATAAGCGAAACTTTATCCGAATCGGTTCACCGCAGGATCAAGAGAAGCGGTATGTCATTCTAAACGAAAGATTGCGAAATGTACCCCAGAGTGAGCTTCAGGATACTGCATCTTATCTCTACAATCATGGTGGAGCTCCCGGTGGCATATCAGCCCAAGCGTTTATGAAGCAATTCGTTGAGAAAATCACCAAGAATAAGACTTGGGTTGGACGCTATGACTGGATGCTCCTTCCCTCAGGTGTGCGTACACTAATCGGGCCGAAGTCTGGCCTTCCGTCTACAGTAGATGCAGAGCGTGCTAATGCTGCGGTTCAGCGGTGGTATGGAGAATATAGTATTCCGTCAGACGTATATGTAGTCAAGAAGGGAGCTGACCTTGCTGCATACGGGCGCGTGAAGGGACTTGATGAGAATTCAGAAATTTTTCTGAAAAAAGGATTTATTGTGGTGAACTTTAATATTGAGACAATTCAAGCGGGAAATCTAACTCAGCCACATCTTCAGTACATCAACGCACCACTTATGAATCAGTGGAAGCTGGAGGGTTACGCCAATTCATATACCAACCCGTATGGGTACAGGTTTGCACTAACGGATGGAGATACGCTGTTCTACCATGCAGATCAGTCTAGCAAGCGAGATTTCACCTCTCAGGTGCCGCATTAAGTTTGACTAATCGTGCTCAGTCATAACTAGTGATTTTAAAATAATAACTGCAAATGACTTTAACTTACAGGCGCCCTGGGCGCCTGTTTTTTCTCGTTCTACATTCATTTCGTATAAGAACAATGGATAAGGTGCAAAAATGATATAATGAACGTTCGACAACGAGAATGTGGCTGGAGGAAATGATGTGGAAACAGAAGGACAGTTAAAAAAAGATATTGGGTTATCGGTAGCAATGTCTCTTGTTATTGGTACCGTTATTGGCTCGGGGATATTTATGAAGCCTGGGGTTGTTATTGAATATGCGGGAAGTGCTAATCTCGCGCTTATTGCTTGGCTCTTAGGTGGAGTGATTACAATTGCAGGTGGTCTTACAATTGCAGAAGTTGGAGTGCAAATTCCGAAGACCGGTGGACTGTATGTGTATATGGAAGAAGTTTATGGAAAAGTATGGGGATATCTCTGCGGGTGGATGCAGACGATCATTTATGGACCTGCGATTATTGGAGCGCTCGGACTGTACTTTGGATTGCTGCTGGCGAATCTATTTTACTTATCGGAAGCTTGGTATCTTCCCCTAGGGATTGGGGCTGTTATATTCCTGGCTGTAGTAAACAGCTACGGGACGAAGTATGGCGGCTCGATCCAGACCATCACCACGATTGCCAAATTTGCACCCATTCTGCTTATTGGTGTATTGGGAATCTGGAAAGGCAATGAGCAAGTATTCAGTAGCGGCAGCCCTGTCATGGACCAATTAGGTATGGGCGCAGCTATACTTACGACGTTATTCGCTTATGATGGGTGGATGCTGCTCGGTTTTGTAGCCGGTGAGATGAAAAATCCAGCAAAACATCTGCCAATCGCAATTGTGGGTGGATTAACTGTCGTTACCGTTGTATATATGCTTGTTAATGTTGCGATGCTAAAGGTGCTACCACCAGATGAAATTGTCTTACTTGGCACTGCCTCAGCGGGGAAAGTTGCTGAAATATTAATGGGGGGAGTCGGTGCTAAAATCATTAGCGTGGGCATTCTGATCTCCATATTCGGCTGTCTGAATGGAAAAATACTAACGTTTCCTCGGGTGCCTTTTGCCATGGCGGAACGTCGTCAGCTACCCTTCTCTCATCTAATCAGTAAGGTGCATCCCAAATGGGGAACGCCTGTGGCTGCTATTGTGATGCAGGTGATCTTGGCTGTATTCCTAATGGTTGTGAGTAATCCGGATTATCTGTCCGAGCTTGCGATTTTCGCGATTTACTTGTTCTACATTATGGCTTTTATGGCGGTGTTCATTCTGCGTAAACGACGGGGAAGCTTAAAGCGGGAGTACAGCGTTCCGCTCTATCCTTTCATCCCACTGGCCGCCATTGCAGGTTCCCTGTTTGTTGTAGTGAGTACATTGCTTAAACAACCGATCGATAGTATGTGGGCAATTGGAGTGACCTTAATCGGGCTTCCGGTTTATTATTATTTGAAGAGGAAAGATTCGCGACAAAACTAAAGATCGATGATGAAAGGGACTGGGCTTATGATGCTCGGTCCTTTTTAGTTGAAGTGGAAATAAGATGATTTTACAGATCGTATGTTCGGTTAGATATCAAAAAAATATAGCATTTCATGTGGAATACCCGCTCGCTGGTAATATTCTTGCATACTTTCCTCAGGTACTGGTCTTAAGTCAGCTGTTAACAATGCAACCGCAAAGCGATTGGCTTGCCTCTCTAATTTGCCAGGGCAGAAGTAAGAGTGCTCTTCTAAAAAGAGGCGGCTGATGCCCTTGTGTAGTCGATCGTGTCCTAACTCATGCGCGCATACAAAACGCTGCCATTCTGCGGGCAGGTGGGCATGTATAACGATAAACCGTCTTTTGAGCTTACGGAAATAAAGTCCTTTAGTCGTCTTGCCGAGGTCGGCATATCGGACATGAATTCCTAACGCTTCGGACAATTGAAAGGGGCAGTTGGTATGATGTTTTCTGATTAGCTTGCGGATTAAGGGTTGTACAAGATCATCCATGCCATTTCACCTGCAAAATAGTAGTATGTGATTCATTGATTCCTTCATTGATATGGAGATTATCACTTCTTACCTCGTTTATTCATCTGCTTCGCTTCCCAGAACAATCCCGTCAGTACATCCTTGATCCGCTGCTTGTCTTCCTGATCCAGTGGAATTCCGTCAAACATTAACTCACCGTCATCCTCCAGCATTTTCTTGAAGTCGCGCTTGTCTCTGCTTGTTGCCCATTCAGGAATAGTCATGTCTGCAGTGGATGGTTGAAGGGAATGTTCATCTTCTAAATAACCAGCCTGTTTCATTAATTCCTCATATGATCCATTCAATGCATCGGCAATTTTACGAATCGTTTGCGGTTTAGGGACACCTCTTAAGCCGCTTTCAATACGGGATATCTGTGATCCGCTGATCTCTGCAGCCTGTGCAAGTTGATTCATGCTCCAGCCGCGCTCTTCCCTTAACTGTTTTAAGTACGAACCAAATGATTGCTCCACGTTCCGGCCACTCCTTACCTTAATTCCATATGTAACTTCATATTTTATATATAGTATAAACACGTTAAATGCTTTTGCCAATAGGTATAAGAAAAAGAGGCATTATTGCCAAAAGGCAAGAAAAGCAGAGATATGTACTTGTGGACGATAGTAGATTAGGTATTTTAGCATTTTACGATTCAGACCAAATAGTGGTATATTATTAAAAAACACGAACATATGTACGAGTTTGAAGAAGCTTAAGGTTAGTGCCAAATGGCAAGAAGATGGATTTCTAAATGACATTCAAAGGGGAGAGAATCGGTATGAATCCATTTTTACCGGAACTAGATCGCAGAAAGACCCAATATGCAGTTGAGGCGGTACTTGAGAAGTATCGAATTTATAGAATCATAACTTTTGAAGTAAGAGAGGCAAGCACGACCGCATCGTATACGGAACGGTTCCATGGACCAACGAATGTGACTTCAGATCAGACCGCGAAGGTTGCTGTATATAATGTAGATGTTCCTGCGGAAAGGAAGCAGTACTGTGACATGATTGAGCTGATCGTGGCGCGGCTAAGTGAACGTGAACAGCAGTTGATCAAGGAACGGTACATGAAACAAGATGATGTATTTGATTACAAGGTGTACAACCATATCCTTGAACCACCGGTCAGCAAAGATACCTATACAAAGATCCGCACCCGTGCTTTTTACAAGATGGCCCTGGCATTAGCAGATAGAGGGTTGCTAAAGCTGAATGAGCTTGAAAAAATATCGAAATGTAAGTCCGGATAAAAAGGAGAATGCTTCGTCCACTCAAACCGGGGGACCTTATTACAGGTCTTCCGGTTTTTCGTTGTGTTTAGAAGGTCGGTGCTCACTCTTTCATTTGTAAGGTTGAAGTGATGTTTACAGTTATTGATAGCCGTACATTAAATACGAACATACGATCTTACTTTTTTCATCCACAGATTCGCTAAAAGAACCTTCCTTTTCATCCATATCACCGTCAGCGTATACGTTCTAGGGCTGTAAGATTGTATTATCGGGAATGAAGCAAAAGAGCATACCGAAAGCACACAGTGTATGTTGAACCGGCCATTTGGGCCGGTTTTTTAATGCGGATGAACTCCTTTGAGTCATCCCCGTAACCCGTAAGACAATCATTACAGAAAGGAGGGAGTCGTATTGCGAAAGTTATCTATTCTTGTTAGCCAAGCTTCTTATGATGAGAACATTGAAGCGCTGCGGCAAAAGAAAGCATGAGAAAGGCAGTCAGACAGGGCATTATCGATGTCATTCCAGAGCTGGATGGGCGAGTTTATGATGTGTTTCCACCTGCGGGAATGGATGATTCGTTCGCTGTCATCACACTTGGTGAGGATGTATGGAAATCTTCATGGGCGGGGTATCGGCAGGTGATACGCCTGAAGCTTTATGCAGGAAGTGCGGATTTATCGAAGCTTGATGCATGGGCTGTAAGCCTAATGAAAGGGCTACACCGGAAGCGGGTGATCGGCTTAAAGAATGACGCATACAAGCTTCATTATTTAGGTGTACCGGAAGCGGACAAGTTCGATCCTGTAACAGGCAAAGTGATGCGGATGATACGTTTTGGCATTTATGTGCCGGAGCCATCAGAGGCAAGCTCGCCCGAACAACCGGACGAATGGCTCAGTGTTGTTGCTGGATGGACGAGTAGTCTGCTCGGAAACCCGTGGACTGTATATCATACGGCGTGGCCCGTAGATCGGGATGATTACGCTATGCTATGGCGGCTGACAAGTTGCGAGGCGAAGATGGTTGGAACCTCGATGTACGAAATCCGCAAAAGCTTCACTGGACATATTGCTTCCCCGGTTTCCGAAAGCGATCAACTCACAGCCATAAGGCTTGTGGAGGAGCTTGGAAGCCAGTTGCAGCTGCTTGATTCAGACAATCGCAGATACTTATCGGTACTAGACGCCTCTAGCAATTTACAAGCAGATCCCATTCTTGAGGGTCAGCTTACACTAACGCTCGTACAGCGTAAGATGCGTTCTGTGGAAGAGGCAGCCTTGATTAGGCGTGTTAACATTCATCCTATTTTAAAGTGAGGTGGCCTTTATGGCTGTGAAAAGAACATTGAAGACCGAAGCACGTATCAGCAGTGCTCCACGATATGATCTATCTGAACTGCAGGTTCATGCTAAGGAGCTGTTCGGCGTTCGAGCCGAAGTGCTTGTGGGAGCTATGTATGGAGTAGCCGGAGCGCAGTTTACAGTATCTGAGGTCAAACAAAGAGTCGAACAATTTATGAAAGCGAAGGTGGATTAATCATGGCAGGTGGAACATGGGAAAGCACGAATAAGCCGGTACTTCCGGGATTGTATATGAATTTTAAGGCGGCAGCTGCTTCAGCAATTCAAGGTGGTACCCGCGGCACGGTTATTATCCCTGTTAAAGCAAACTGGGGACCAGTGCGAGAGTTTGTGGAAATTGGAAGCGAGCATGCGATTGGCGAGAAATTCTCTATGGATAGCTTGGATGGAGCCACGGCTTACTCTTCATTATATCTTGCTCTGCTTGGAGGTCCGAAAAAGCTAATCGCTTATCGTTTGGCTGATGCTACGGCAGCTTTGGCCTCCGTCACCCTTCAGAACGCGGAGGATACACCATCTGATGTACTTCAATTGCAGGCCAAATATCCAGGTAGCCGTGGTAATGGTTTCTCGGTTACGGTTCAGCCATCACTGATTGATCCTGCAGTTCGGGAGCTTCGCCTTTATGAAGGAGCCCAACTGCTTGGCACTTATAAAGGTGCTGATGGATCGGCAACTTCCATTGTAGAACAGATTAACAACGATCATGAGAATGTTTGGGTAACGGCTAAGTTGCTTGGCGATGGTAGAGGTACTCTGGCCGATATCAGTGGTGCTGAACTGTCGGGAGGTAAGAGTGGGAACAGTGGTATTACGAATGCAGATTATATTGAAATGCAGGATGCAGTGGAAGGTCAAGAGTTTGATCTGTTAACCCTCGACTATGCGGCTGATATGGCTCTTCTGCAAAGTTATGCCGCTTGGGTGATGCGTCTTCGTAACGAGGGTCGTGGAGTCATGGCTGTATTCGGTGGCAGTGCAGCCGATGACGTATCGAGGCATGCGGCGAATCTAGCTGCAGCCCGCTCACTAGCACTGAACCATGAAGGAATTATCAATGTTGGTACTGGTGTGCGTCTATCTGGTGTGAGCTATAGTTCTGCTCAGACTGCAGCTTATGTAGCTGGACTGATCGCTGGACAGCGGCTAAATCAGTCCGCAACCTATGCGGTGACTCCTTTTGAAGATGTAACTCGCCGCTTTACACGCTCCGAGCAGGAATTAGCTGTGCGTAGCGGTGTGTTCCTGCTCTTTTTCGATGGTCGTCAGGTGAAGGCACTCCGTGGAATTAACACGCTGGTCAATCCAGCGGAAGGACAGAACAACGCATGGAAGAAGATTCGCTCCATTCGAGTAATGGATGCAATCCATGCAGACTTACAGCTAGCAGCAGAGCAGACTTATATCGGAAAGGTGAACAATACCGAAGAGGGTCGACTTGCATTGATCGCAGCCGTGAAGGAGTATCTTGCCCAATTGTCACTGAGTAATGTGATTGAGCCGGATGGCTATGATGTTATTCTTGACCCTGCTTATTATGGAAGTTCGGCTGTCACGCAGCCAGAGCCAGATCAGGTATTCCTGCAATGGAATGTGAAGTTGACCGATGTGATGGAGCAGTTGTTTGGTACTTTTTACGTACAATAATAAATTCGAAATTTCGAGGAGGAACTAGGTATGTTAGATGCTTCAAGAGTCATTATGGGGACGTACGGACAGGTGTTTATTGAGGGAGAATGGCAGACGAATATTAACAAGTTGGAAGCCAGTGTGGAAATGGAGAAGCGGGAGCTAAAGCTAGTTGGCAATGAATGGACCGTGCACAAGACTGGAAGCAAAAAAGGTACGGGTACGATGAGTGGTTACAAGGTGACCTCGGACATGATCTCCCGCGGCTTTACGAAATTCAATATCATTTCAAAGCTGGATGATCCCGAGTCATACGGTCATGAGCGTGTTCAACTGATCAACTGTATGCCGGACAAGATCCAGCTTGCCAACTGGACAGCGGGGGAGGAAGTGCAGGAGGAAACGACCTTTACTTTTGAAGGATACGTGCTGCTGGACCCAATTAAGGCTAATTAAATGGATGATACTGCAAAAATGATTCGTTAGCGTATGGATGTTTCATCTGCACCGAGTGTAACTATACGCGTCATTTGGAGCTGCTATGGATAAATCCCCACGGGTGTGGGGATTTTGCGGCCGACGGATTATGGGTGTGATGAATATATTCGAATACTTTTTTAATGAAAAGGAGACAAAACATGAGCTTGCACGAGAACTTAAGCGAAGAACAAATTCTAGAAAGTCTGTTTGAGGCCGCGGAGAAGCTGCCAGAGGAAACGGTGCGCATTAAGCGTCTGGACATGCAGATCGTTCTGCATGGACTGACTTCGAGCAGGGTAGATAGCATCCGTGAACGCTGCATTGTTCGCCGGACCGTGAAGGGGGCGGTAGATGAGAAAGTAGATACCGAAACGTTTAATGCGCTGCTTATTTCCGAAGCGACGGGCAGCCTATCTGTAAAAGGGCTAGCTCTGAATGGTTGGGGTGATCCGAGGATTACGAGCCGCATGAAAGTGTCGGGCGGGGAGCAGGCTGTTCGCCGCATGCTTCTAGCTGGAGAGCTGGATGCGGTTGGCGATAAGGTGCTGGAGCTGTCCGGATTTGGGGTTGAAATTACGGACCTAAAAAACTGATCAGCTCCGGGGGAATGACAACGATGCTATATCATCTGTGGGTACGGCATCACCTTCGTCCCGGAGATTTTTGGCGTTTACCTCGGGGTGAACGTCTATTGCTGCTTGCTTTTTCCGAGATGGAAATGGACAGTGCAGTCGATCAGCACTAAATGAACAAGGGAGGTGAATCTAAATGGCTGAAGCGATAAATTATCGCATGAATCTTGTCATTGATCCGAAAAATGTGATCAAGGCAAATCGTGAGCTGCGGGCGATGGAGCGATATTTTGAACGAATTCAGGGACGTGTGCTCAAGATCGGAAGGACCCGTATGGCTCCTGAAATTGTATTGAAGGACAGCGCTTCGAAAGGACTGGACAGCCTGCTTGCTAAAATCAACAAAGTGAAATCCGAAGTCATTCAGGCATCTGCCAATGTGAACTTGAATGTAAAGGTGAAGCAGACAGGTGGACAGAAGGAATTTTCCCCCATGACAAAGGCTCTGCAAGTGAATAACAAAACGATAAACAAGATGACATTGTCGATCGGGAAAGTCGGCGCGCCTGGTGGAGCTAAGGAAGAGAAATCGAAAAGTATATGGGACAAAATTAAAGACGGGTTCGGCGTTGCAAAATCCATCGGCGGTGGGGTCAAGAGTGCTGCGGAGATACCGGAGAAGATCAAGGCGCTTGGTGATGCTTGGAAGGGCAAAGAGCAAGAGAAATGTTGTTGTTCCAATGGTATTATGGCCCGAAGAAAACCGAGCGGAACGTCTAAAGGTTCGAAGAAGGGAGGAAATCCTGGCGGTAAAGGGGGAAAGTTCGTAACAAGTGATGATTCCAGAACTCCTTCGAGGATTGAGACAAGAGGCAGGAAGAGAGGAAGACTTCGAAAAACCGCAGGTGCAGCAGGGGCCTTACTTGAAACCATTGGCTCGGCTGGTGGAGATCTGATTGGGGGATTTCAAGGTTTAGGCAAGCTTTTTGGTAAGAAAAAGGGCAGTAGTGGCATCGTGTCTAGTGCTTCCAAGAGTATGACAATTAGTGGGGGCATCATGTCCAGTTCTTCCAAGAGTATGACGAATGGTAATGGTATAGCGGCGAGCGCTACCAAGAGCATGGCTAAAAGTGGTGGAAATCTGATTTCAAACGCAGTTAAAGGCTTCGGCAAAAGAATGCTAGGGCCGTTGGGGTTTGCAGCCGATGTCGCATCCATTGCAACGGCAGCACCGGGAAAAGAGCGCTCTCAAGCGATCGGCTCAGCAGTCGGTGGAGGTGCAGGAGCGGCGATCGGAGGCTTCATTGGATCCATTATTCCAGGGGCAGGAACCTTGGTTGGTTCTGCTTTGGGAGGAACCGCAGGCAGTTGGCTCGGAGAGAAAGCCGGTGGACTTATCTCGGATGCAAGCAACAAAATCCAAGAGAGTGCCTCGAAGGTTACGGACTGGTTCTCCAGTAAGTTTTCTTTTGGCAAAAAGAAGAACAAGGCGGAAGACATTGCGAACAAGCCGGCCGCTATTACGCCAAGAAACGTTGTATCTTCTACTAATGCAACTGGATTATCGCATTCTTACAGCGCGTCTAGCGGATCTTTTGCGGTGCCCCCTAACGCATTCGGCCCACCCCCGGCATTAACTTCAGGTCCACGAATACAGGCAGCGAGTAATCCGGTGAATGCAGGAGGGAAATTGTCTTCACAGGTTGTGCAGATCAGTCCAGAGCAGATGACTTCCTTAACTGGGTTGCTTCGAGACTTTAAACAGGAGAATACTACGAACTATAATCTTCCCCCAGGAGCGGTTCAAGTCACGGTTCGTGAAGAGCATCCAGTGGATGTAGAAGGACTGATTATGCAGGTTGGACAGCGACTTCGAGCCGAGCTTACTAAAGCCGCGCAGAATCGTAAGCCGGGACCGATGGCGTATTAGATAGGGAGTATTCAGTAGTGTCGGTTAACAGTGACTATTTAATAGAAAGGAGTGAGGTCGCTGTGAAGTTTATTTTGCGAAATGGGAAGGGAGAAAAATTCCTGTTCCCGGTCAATCCTGAGGAGATCACCATCTCCCGGCAAAAAGGATATGATACAGCTACGATTCTAAACTTTGGGGAATTCGATTTTCCGCAAGGAAACCGGATTAAGGAGTTTTCATTCTCTTCTTTTTTTCCAAAAGAATTTGACAAGTCCTTCTGTAAGGGAGATATGAAGAGCTTCCTTAAACCGCAGATTGCCATGAATAAGCTGAACGAGTTTCTTGTGCTTAAGACACCATTGCGCTTTATTATTACCGAAACGGCCGTGAATGTGCCGGTGTTCGTATCCTCTCATCAATCGACGTTTCGGGGCGGGGAGCGAGGAGATGTGTATTTTGACATCACGCTTCGATCCTGGAGTGAAATGAAGGTAGCCAAAATAGCTGGTAGCGGAGCTGCGGGTGCGTCTGCAACGAATAAGCAGCAGAGAGAAGATATGAAGGAAAAGCTCAAGACGTATATTGTAAAGCCGGGAGACTCGCTCTCCAAAATCGCCAAGCTGGAGCTAGGAGACAGTTCAAAATGGAATCAGATTTACAAGCTGAACCAGAAGGCCATCGGTAATAATCCCAATGCGATCAAGCCAGGGCAAAAGCTGGTGCTGTCATGAGTTATAAGGTGATTTTGCAGGATAAATATGATTTGTCGCCACTTGTTGAGAACATCCATCTCAGGGATTCATTGGAGCAAGTCGCTTATCAGGGGACGGTTAATCTTATCGTGACGCCGGATATGCCGCAGATATCACCGGGCATGTCCATTCGGATTAGCGGCATTCCTTATGGCAAGAAGGAGTACGCTTCGATCTTGCATCCAGCTGTGGTCTGGGAAGTGGAGACTTCGAATAACGGCGTAAAGCGGATGACTCTGACGCTGTATGACCGCACGATTTATCTGGATAAATCGGAGGATGAGTATTTATTCCCGGCGAAGCAGACGGCAACGCAGCGGTTCAAGAAGTATGCAGCTGATTGGGAGCTAAAGATTGCTGTTTTGCCAGATACGGAGAAAAAGTTAGGCCGGTCGGTATACAGAACACAATCGATCTATGCCAGTATGTTCGCTGATCTGCGGGAGACAGCTAAAGCCGGAGGAAAGCTGTATCATCCCCGGATGATCTCCTCTGGACTTGAGCTTTATGAGCTTGGGACGAATAAGGATGCGTATATCCTCGAATCGATCACGGATACGACACAGACCCGTACGCTCGAGGGAGCAGCGACCAAGGTTAAGGTGCTTGCCACATCAGCTAGCGAGACGGGCAAAGAGGTTCCATCCAAGGTGATGGCCATTGAAAAGAAGGACATTGCAAAATATGGCCTGCTTCAGGCCATCATTCAAGATGATGAGGTGAAATCGACTGCGGCTGCAAGCGAGTTAGCCAAAAGCAAGCTTCGAGGCATTCAGGAGACGATCTCCTTGAATGCACCGGACATTAACACGGTTCGAGCTGGCGATGCGGTTTTGCTGGGTTCCATGAAGTTACTTGTCATTTCAGTTAGTCATGAGCTTGGCAATCCCGGGAGCATGGCGCTGGAGCTAGGAACCTACGACGATGTGAAAAGGAGGTTTTATCTTGAATAAGGACCCCTATGGACAATTGGCATCCTCTTTATATGCTTCATTTCATAAGCAGACACGTCAAGCCATTGGTGGTGTGGGCGCGGTTCTGGGTACGATCACCTCAACAGGTCTGAAGCTGGATGATTTCAAGCATGAGCTGCAGGATTATATGGTCGCTGAGATACCCGGGCTGCTGACGTTACCGAGGCGCCTGATGAAAGGAAGTGCGAGCTGGGATGGGAAGCAGGTTGAAATGTCTTTGGATCTTGAAGAAACGGAAGTAGAGAATATGTGCCTTGAACTGGGAGCAGGCTTAAAGCCAGGCGATCGGGTGCTGGCTGTTCGAGTGAACAGTGGCAATGACGTTGTGGTGGTATGTAAGGTGGTGAACAGCCATGGCTAGTCTGTTTCCTGAAACGGACGATATGGTCTGGAGTGAGGTGTCAGAGACAGAGATGTTTGCAGGAGACGGGGCGGTTTTTGGACGGAGCTGGCGTTTTGATTATGAAGCTGGTGAGTTTGTGATGTCCCCGACCCGAAAAATTGCGGTTGTAGATGAGAAGGAAGCGTGGGTCATCTGGTGTGAAAAAGCCATCCGCACGCCACGTTATCATCACCTGATTTATTCCCGTGATTATGGCAGTGAACTCTCCGAGCTGATTGGTGAAATGAATGACCGTGCCTTACAAGAAAGTGAGATTCAGCGTATGGTGACGGAGACGCTGCTGGCAGATGCGCGAACGGAAAGTGTGAGTCAATTTCTGTTCACTTGGGAAGGGGAAGCTTGCCGCTTCAGCTGCCAGATTACGAGCGTCCGGGACGAGACGGAGATTATAGAAAGTGTGGTGATTTAGTTGGCAAATCTTCCTTTATATCTGCAGGATCAGACGGAAGAGAACATCATGAACCGAATGCTGAATAAAGTTCCTTCCGACATCGACAAGTCGGAGGGTTCTTTTATGTGGGATGCGCAGGCGCCGGTAGCGTTCATGTTATCTGAGGCCGCTATCTGGGCACAGGAATTACTTCGACGCGGATTTGCAAGCACAGCAGCGAGTGATATCCCAGATATTCGTTCTGCCGAGCTTGATCTGAGGGTCGCAGAGCATGGTTTAGCAAGACGTGAAGCCGTTGCTTCGTCCGGAAGTGCCTTGTTTACAGGGAAACCCGGCACCGTTGTACCCGCAGGGACAAATGTAGCTACGCCCGCGGATGAGGGGTCCGGTGAGTCCTCTGTAGAGTATGTAACCACATTGGGTGTCACGCTAAGTGAGCAGGGCAGTGGCATTGCGCCGATTCGAGCCGTTACTCCTGGGAAGAACGGTAATGTGCCCGCAGGTGTTATTCAGCTTATGATGACATCGGTCAGTGGCATAATGTCTGTGACGAACCCGGAACCGACACGGAGCGGGAGTGATACCGAGACAGATCAGTCACTCTTGGAGCGTTTTTACGCAAAGGTTCGCAGCCAAGGAACCAGTGGGAATAAATCACAGTACATGCAGTGGGCTAGCGATATAGCGGGTGTTGGTGGTGTCGAGGTTGCTCCGCTCTGGCAAGGACCTGGTACGGTAGGGTTATATCTGCTAGATACGGACAAGCGTGCGGCAAGCCCAGATATTGTGGAAGCGGTTCAGCAGCACATTGATCCATCTCAGGATGGACAAGGAGAAGGTGCCGCTCCGGCAGGGCCGGTGGTCACCGTCATGCCTGCAGAGGAGGTGGGGATTAACATCTCCGTTAAAGTGCAGCGTACACTGGAGCAACCCTCAACGATTGAGGAAATTAGGGAGTTAATTGAGGAAGGTGTCCGCACGTACTTGAAGCAGATTGCGTTCAACCGAAAAGATCCCTTGGTCCGGTATACGCGGATTGCTGCTGTGCTGCTGGATATCCCGATTATTGTGGACTACGCCGATTTAACGATTAACGGCAGCACGGAGCAGCACAATATTGAGATTGGCTCCGGTCAGGTAGCGGTGCTAGGGAAGGTGAGCGTAAGTGAATAATACGAGGATGAACAGCTTGCGTGGTCGCGAGCTGTTTTCTTATCTTCCGGCCTATTACGAGACCTCCCGGGTGATGCAGTCGGATATGGATGCGAAGGGAAGCGAGCTTGATGCCTTTTACGATGCGCTGAATTCAGCCGCCGATCAGTTCTTTGTTCGCATAGCTACATGGGGACTGGACCGCTGGGAAGCTGAGCTGGGTATTCCAACAGACCGATCCAAGCCGATCGAGCAGCGGCGTGCGGTGCTGGAGTCGAAACTACGGGGAGCAGGGACGTTTAGCGGGCGGCTGGTGAAGAATGTTGCGGAAGCATATGACGGGGGAGCGGTTGAGGTTTCTTTTCAACCTGAACAATGGAGCTTTACGGTCAAGTTCATAGATACCCTTGGCATTCCGACAAATCTGGAAGATTTGAAGGCAGCGATTGAGGAGATCAAGCCCGCGCATCTTGCTGTAGAGTACGAGTTTAATTATTTGCTGATACGCGATATTCATGACGTGCTGACACTACATGAGATGGAAGAAACGCCATTAAACAAATTTGCAGGAGGTGTTTAAGTTGTCTAGTAATACACCGAATTTAGGACTGTTGAAGAAAGATCCGATGGTGGATGGGAATGAGACTTTTAATATTAAGACGATGCTGAATGACAACTGGGATAAGATTGATGAGGCAGTGGGTAATGTGCAGGTGGATATCCCAGATGCTAGTACTACTCAAAAGGGGATAGTGCAGCTGTCTAATGCGATAGATGGGACCCGGGAGAATGTGGCTGCTACGGAGAGGGCTGCAAATGCAATAAGGAATTCAGTTGATACGTTTAAGGCTGAATATAACGCTAATAGTACTACGGTTAATAATGCGCTAGCATTAAGAGCTCCAATTGCTAACCCGACATTTACCGGAGTAGCTAGAGTAGATAGTTATCCAATTGTTACATCTGGGAATATATCCAATTATGTAACTCCACCTACGAATTATGATGGGAATTTGGATGATTTGACGGTATATGTGAATTCTTCGACTGGAAGTGATTCTAATAATGGATTATCAGCAAATACTGCAAAGAAAACGATTAGCTCTGCAATAAGTCTATTACCGAAGGTATCACCGAGAAATCGTAATTTAAGTATATTAGGTAGTTTTAATGAAGTTATTAACTTTTTGGACTTTGTAGGAGGTTCTATATCAATTTATTGTCCTCTTATCGGTACAGACATTGGGAAGGTTAGGGGAATAAGATTTGAAAACTGTACGTTAAGCGAAATCAGACTTTATAACATTACTATCGGAGACTATGATTCTAATAACCCTCTGTATATCTATCCACTGATGTTTAAACAATGTTCAGGTTATCTTGAAGCAAAGCGAATATTTATTGAAACTAAAGTTACCGGTATTATATCGGGAGTAAGTATAGAATACTGCTCTGGTTTTGCTGAACTTAATGATATTAAAATAAGCGCGACGGGTTCAACTTTATCCGGAACGGCTTTTGAAATAAAAGGAGTTCCTTCTTTATTATATCGATGTACATGCAATTCCAACTTTTTTTACGGTGTATCCTCGACCTCTACAACGCTTTATGTACAGGATATATCCGGTATAGCTGCTAAAACTCAGAAATGGACAAGTCAAGCAGGTCAAATATTAATAGCAACTTAGAAGGGAGTAAATAAAATGGATGCTATATTATTTTTTAAAGAAAGTAAGACCATATTTAATATAATAAAGAATGTTATTTACATTAAAGGTGGAGACATAAAGGGTTCAGACGAAGAGGTAGGTGGAATTAACATTGATATTATTGATTTTATTGTAACCGATATCGATACATCGGAATTAATATATGGAGATAAGGTTCCTGAAGGTATAGTTGATTATTCTTATCTTTACAAAAGGAGAACTTCGGAAGAGCTTGAAGCAGCCGTCAATTTGACTCAAGTTGCCGTAGACGAATTATTAGTTGGTAACGGGAAAATTGCAGATTATCTTGCAGCACGGATTATAGAAGAGGCTCAAAAATATGAGTTTGTGATTTTACAGCGTCCTGATCTAAAAGTAGATATTGATGATTACTTAATTTCTAACGGAAGAGAGGATTTAATTATTTCAGAATAATTATTGTAATATTTATAAGTGTAGATTTTTGAAGCCTTCGACTCCTTCGAGGGCTTCTTTATATTCATGGAAATTTATTGTCTTTTAAAAAAGGAGGAACAATCATGTATGAGCACATCGGTCAGTTGTTTAAGATGGTTCTGGCGGGCGCGGGGGCCGTGACCGGATATTTCTGGGGCGGCTGGTCGCTGCTGCTTCATTTATTGTTATGGTTTGTCATTATCGACTGGCTGACGGGATGGGCGGCTGCATGGATGAACGGCGAGCTCAAGAGCCGGATTGGCTACATCGGCATCGCCAGAAAGATAACGATCTTTCTCATTATCGCCATCACCCACCTCGTAGACCGCGTACTCGGCGAAATGAACTATTTTCAGAATACAGTGATCTTCTTCTATCTAGCTAATGAGCTCCTATCTATTATTGAGAACGTCGGGCGAATGGGGGTTCCAATTCCGCAATCGCTACGTAATGTGGTAAGAGTCTTCCAATCTAAATCTGAGGAAGAGAACGAAACTGCTAGAAAGGAGGAGAAGAAGGATGAAGCCTCTTGAATTTATAGGGAAGCTTTCGCCCGTGGCTGTAGAGGACATGCGTCGCTATGGCGTTCCAGCCTCACTGACGATTGCCCAAGCGATTCTGGAATCGGGCTGGGGAGAGAGCAGTCTCACGAAGCAAGCCAACAACTTGTTCGGCATCAAAGGTACAGGCCCAGCGGGCAGCGTGACGATGCCTACTACAGAGTATAGAGGACAAGACCGATACACTGTGAACGCGCAGTTCCGCAAGTATAACGCTTGGAATGAATCGGTAGAAGACCATACACGACTCATTCTGAATGGAACCAAGGATCAACCAGCACGCTACCATGGCGTACTAGGGGCTGATTACAAAACAGCTGCTACCGCGATATGGAAGGGTGGGTATGCAACCGACCCGAAATATCCGCAGAAGCTTATTTCAATAATAGAGACATACGGACTTCAGCAATACGATCTACAAGGACAAGTGAAGGAGGAGGATGTGGTGAAAATAGAAGAGCTTTCTAACCAGATCAACAAACTGCAAGATCAGGTGCGTCAGTTAGCTGAGAACCAAACGGCTCAATCGCAGACGATAGCGAAGCAGGAGACACAGATCAACCAGCTGCAGACGATTTTGAAATCATTGCAGACACTTCATAATCAGACCACGCTTCCGAGCTGGGCAGACCCTGCGATACAAGCTGCCATCAAATCCGGTGTCATTCAGGATACGCAAGGCAGTTATGATTTCTATCGGATGATGACGGTTCTTTATCGCCTTGGCTTACTGAAGTCCATTAAATGAAGTTAATTAATTCCATCTAAAAGTTCGTGTTTTTGTTTCCATGCTGCCATGACATATAATAGATGAAACAATATGGAACAACGAAACAAGAAACAGATAAACAGGAGATGGAGCAGCATGGAAACTAACAAATTGAAGGAGCTAAGAGAACATCGGCAATACCCGGAGAAGACCAAGGTGGATGCATCCCGAGCTGCATATGAGCGGGATTATTCTCGTCTGATTCATTCCCCCACATTCCGTCGTTTACAAGGAAAATCCCAAGTATTCGGTGCGGGAACAGGGGATTATTACCGTACACGCTTGACGCACTCTCTGGAGGTTGCACAGATTGCCCGGGAGGCAGCTCGAAGCTTGGCTCGTACTTATCCAGAGGTGCTTCCGGAAGCGGCACAGAATGCAGGACTTATCATTGATTCGGAAGTGGTGGAGTGCGCGGCGATTGCTCATGATTTCGGACATCCTCCGTTCGGCCATAAGGGAGAGGAAGTGCTGCAAGGCATTCTGAAGCGGGTGATTGATCGCAAGACAGAAGAGGAACTGATTAACCTGCCAGGAATGCCGACACCGGATCAAGCGATGTTCATTCAGCAGACCTTGCGCCGGAAATATGAACATTTTGAAGGAAATGCGCATAACTTCCGCTTAATCATGTTCTTGGAGAAAAGAGAAGACGTGAACGGCCTCAATCTCTCAGATGCAGTTCTGCTCGGTATTAACAAATATCCTTTCTCTGGTCTGGATAATCCCAAGGGAATGTACCGTCACGAATGGGAGTACATCTCTCAGATTCGTAAAGAGTGGGGAATTCCGGATACGAAAAGGACTCTCGAAGCACAGCTCATGGATCTCTGCGATGACATCGCGTATTCTGCACATGATCTGGAGGACGGGATTAAGGCTGGTAAGATTGAGGTGCACGAGCATTTTCTGCGCGACAGTCATCTGAACAAGCTAATCGTAGAGAAGATTATGACCTTGGAGGACGAGGTCTGGAAAGGCTGGACAAAAGAACAGATCGAGCCTAAGGTGGTGCAGGTGTTGGATTATTTCCTCCGCATCTGGAATGAGAAAATGCCGGTCTGTGAGAATGATTATTCTCGTACAAGACGAGAGGTTAAAGCCTACTGGGTTAGCCTGTTTGTGAGCAGCTTGGGTGTTATTTCTGACGGTGATTGGAAGAAAGTCACCTTTGTCAAAGATGGAGTAGAAGATGAGGATATGCTGCGTACGGTAAGTGTGCTGAAGAGTTTTGCCTGGGTGACAATGATCCGGGACCTACGAGTGCAGCGCCTGCAAAAACGCAGTGAATGGGTCATTAAGCGTCTATGGGATGCTTTTAACGATCCTATCGCTTCGAAAGCAATTATTCCGTCCGACTGGCTGAACAGGTACGAAGCGGACCAGAAGCGGGAGCATCCGATCTGGACGTGGGAGCACATGGTGATCGATTATATTGCGGGAATGACCGATGCTTTTGCTGAGAAGATTTACAACGAATTGTATGGATTGAAAGTCGGATCAATCTATGATTTGGACTAAGACCAAGGCTTCAAGGAGGAAGGTGTTCACCTTATGAGTCGTATATCACTAAGTGTGCTGGATCTCATCCCGCGTATGGGTGACGCCTCCTTTGAGGAAGCACTAGGACAAGCGGTCAACCTGGCTGTTTATGCGGAAAAATGGGGCTACGCACGCTACTGGGCAGCGGAGCACCATGATATGGACAATCTTTCTTGCGCATCGCCCGAGGTTCTGCTGTCGCATATTGGTGCCCGAACGGACACCATTCGCCTCGGCTCCGGTGCCGTGCTCCTTCCGCATTATAGTCCGCTCAAGGTGGCAGAAAATTTCCGTATGCTGGCTGCGCTATATCCAGGGCGGATTGACCTTGGTGTCGGCCGTGCACCCGGGGGATCAGCACATACATCGATGGCGCTAAGTGGCAATTTTCTTGCTAATGTTGCTGATATGCCCGATCGTGTACAAGCCCTCAAGGCATTGCTGAACGATTCCTATACTTATGAAGAGGTACCCGTTACAGCGAAGCCAGTTCCCCGAATACCTCCTGAGCTGTGGATGCTTGGTACCAATGTGAAGAGTGCCGCTATGGCTGCGGAGTTCGGAACGGGGTATGTATTCGGTCAGTTCATGAGTGACACGAATGGGGCTGACGTGTTGTCTGCCTACCGAGACGCTTTCCAGCCTTCTGATGTACTTGCAAATCCGAAAATGATGGTGGCTGTTGGCGTCATTTGCGCAGCAACCCATGAGGAAGCTCAGCGGTTGCTCCTCTCAGCTGAGCTTCCAGGACCGCCGCAGGAGCGGGGAGAATCCACTCCTTCTGCAAGTGAAGAGCCTACTCGAATGATCTGCGGAACACCCGAACAAGTCAGCGAGCGCTTGCTTCGGATGGCAGAACAATATGAATGTGAGGCGTTTTTAATTTTTACACCTCCAGTAGGAAGCTATGAAGAACGGCTGAACTCCTACCGTTTGCTGGCGGAAGCCGTAGCTCAGATGTAACGATCCTATGCGTGACTCAGTTAGAGTTATAGTTGTAGCGATGGAACCACAAATCTATCCCGAAGGAAAGAAATGATGCATATCATGACCCATTTATCCGATTCCCTCCTGCAGCAGACGGAGGAGAATCCTAGCAAGTATATTTATACCTTCGCTTGTCATGAATCCGAGAAGGAATTGTGCTTACTAGAACTTACAGAGCTATTCGGTCTTAGACAAGGACTTGACCAAGGACAAGTTCCAGCCGAAGGTACATTTTGGCTTGAAGTAGAGAGTCTCATTGATCCAGACCGCAGCCCGTTTATTTCCGCTAGACTGGATGTCATGCTAACGGGGACAACCATGGATCAGATCGCAGAACAAGCTAGTAGAATCAAGCTTGAGGGTTCGACCTTTAAGGTATCTTGCTTGAAGGCAGGGGACTCGTTCTCTTATGAGGAAATGCGGAGCTTTGAACGATTGGTAGGAGGAAGCATTCAGGGGACAGCTGAGATGAAGGCACCCGATATTACGTTTGGCCTGATATCCATTGATGGCCGCTGGATGCTCGGTCGGCTGGTATTGCCAGAGCGTAAATGGCTCAACCATAAGCAAAAGCCGCAAAACTACTCCACGGGGCTAAGCTCCCGGGTCGCACGAGCGCTTGTGAATATAGCGGTTCCTAATGCAGATCCTACAAATCTTAATCATCCAACGATACATCTACTTGATCCATGCTGTGGTATGGGGAACGTATTGATCGAGGCTCTGTCCATGGGTCTTCATGTAAAGGGCTGCGACATTAACCCACTTGCGATTCGGGGAGCTAGAGTGAATCTGAAGCATTACGGTTATGACGATAGCGTTGTGAAGATTGCCGATATGAACGAATTGGATGGCGGGTACGAAGCAGCGGTTCTGGATCTCCCGTATAACGTCTGCTCGGTCTTTCCTGAAGAGGAGAAACGGCGTATGCTAAACAGTCTCAGAAGACTCACAAGGCGTGCGGTTATTGTAAGCACGGAGCCGCTAGAAGCGTTGCTTCCTGATACGGGCTGGCGAGTCCTTGACCGGATAACAACGAGAAAAGGCACTTTTGTCCGAGAAGTATGGCTGTGTGAATAGTGTTCATCAAAAAAAAGGAGCCATCCCTAGAATTCACTCTTAGGGGGATGGCTCCTTTGTGGTGTAATGATGTGAATCAGTACGATTTCTCATAGTCGATTACATTGCGTGGTAATGGTTTACCCTGCCTATAGGCCTCCAAATTCTCGATAAATATATCAATGACACGATCGGTATAGTGTACGGTGTCACCTGCCGTGTGCGGTGTCATGATGACATTCTCCATCTCCCACAGCGGATGATCACTTGGTAGAGGCTCTTGTTCATACACATCGAGACCAGCTCCAACGAGTTTACCCGATTCTAAAGCATCTAACAACGCATCCGTATCGACACTCGGCCCCCGTCCCATGTTCACGAAGAACGCTCCGTCTTTCATCGCTTCGAAACGTCCAGCATTATACAGACCCTTCGTTTCATCTGTCAGCGGCAAAATGTTAATAATAAAATCGCCCTCAGCTAAGGCTTGGTCTAGATCATCCACTTTATACATGACATCGATATTCGGGTCGGGCTTTCCAGATCTTCGCACACCCACGGTTCTCATACCGAAGGCTTTGGCGACTTTTGCTGTGTTGCTTCCAATCTGCCCTACACCAACAATCACGGTGGTTTTACCGGCTAGTTCATGGAATGTACCTGATTTATCCCAGTTCTTCTTCGTTTGCTGCCGAATGGCATGATGCAGATTACGGGTATAAGCAAGAAGCATAGAGAAAATTTGCTCCGTGATTGGAATGCTGTGAACACCGCTGGCGTTAGTCAGCACAATATCTTTGGCTTGTAGTTCATGTAGTGGCATCTTGTCTACACCCGCAGACCAGACTTGAATCCAGCGGACTCGGCTATCTCCACCAAGTGCTTCTTCCCTGACAGCACTGGACCATCCAAGCACAATATCCGCCTTTGCCACGGTACCGGAAGGCAGTTCCTTATACTTCCCGTTTATGAATTCATAGTCGGGAGCAGCATCTCTTATTTTTTGCTTCTGTTCGTTCGTTAGTTCGTGCAGAGCTACAATAGTGGGCATGGGAACAAACCTCCTGTGGTTGTATGATCATATTGAAAAAAGTACCAGTCTTTCACAAACCATCTTACCAGAATTACACCGTATGCGCATGTTCAGAAACGAGAAGAAATAGTTGATTCTTACGATAAAAAATGATTTAAACCTCACAAATATCAATTTAAAAAAAGTGCAACAAAGTAAATGTTCATGCGGAAAGCATAATCATAGTGGTTAGTCAATGTCATTTTCTTGCATTCACATTTCTCGATTTTATTGGTATCATGTTAAACTCAGTGGGGTATTTGTAAGACTGTAGGCATGAAATCCACTTCGAAAATGAAAGAAGGTTATATCATGAATGCTGCCGAAACGGAACCGGTTATGCGTTTATTCATAGCCATACCTTTGCCGGAAGTTGTGTCAGAGAACATTAACAATTGGACACAGGAACTTAAGAAGCACATGTCATTTCGAAAATGGGTACACCCGCAGGATTATCATATTACAGTCCAATTTCTGGGAGATGTACAAGCCGGAAGTGTGGAGTCCGTCTTGTCTTCGCTTCAAACGGTAGCTGCTGAGCAGCAGCCGATCGAATTAAGTCTTCAAGGCGCCGGAATATTCGGCCTTTCTTCCGCACCTCGCATTTTATGGGCAGGCATTGCAGGTGAGAGGGAGAAGCTTGATAAACTGCAACAACGCGTAATAACGGGTATGGCCCCCTTAGGTTTTAGAGCAGAGGACAGGCCTTACAACCCGCATATTACCGTAGCTAGAAAGTTTACAGGTGGCAGCATACGAACGGATTTGTTAAGCACCGGGCCAGAGCCGCGAATCTTTACAGCAGATCGATTGGTGTTGTTCCGTACGAATATGCATTCCAGCCCTATGTACGAGGTTTTAGGAGAAATAAAGTTCGAAGGTTGAGTCTCTTTTTTGAATTCAAAGGACTTCTAAGTTTTCATCTCCTGAATTTCTGGTTACATAGTGAGGGAATGTGCCGACATATAGGAGGAAGATTATGAATAGCAAAATTTTACGACAAAATCGCTGGGTTGCTCTGCTTGTTGGAGTGCTTTTTGTGAGTTTGTCTTTAATAAGTCTGCTGGGAATGCAGACCAATGCAAGCGAAGGGGAGAAGGAGCAGCCACATTCTCACAAGGATGCATCCGCCCTTATTCCTGAAGCTGAACCTAATACAGCAGGGCGAATCTCTGTAGATAAAAATGATAGGGTATTACCAGCTCTTATACCTTCAAAAGAATTCCAGTATTGGAAACCGGAGGAAGATGTTATTTTGTCCTTTTCGGAGTCAGGGCTGAAGGGAAATCATTTCGCCATTGACACCGCAAATCGAACTTCTAAGAGTAAGTCCAAGGCTGCGGCTGAGTCAGAGCCTGCAAACCAGACCAAGCCCAAGAAACAAGAGGGGACAAAAGTCGTAAAATCAAAGGCCAAGAGCCAACAACCCCCCGCTAAATTATACTTCACGAGAACAAAGACATTAACTCAGGACGAAAAAGAAAAAGCGACCTGGGAATACGCTTTGTCGGCTGAAGAACTGCTTCTACTCCAAAAGATTGTAATGGCAGAAGCAGAGGGCGAACCGTACGAAGGCAAAGTGGCAGTTGCCAATGTTGTCTTAAACCGGCTGCGGTCAGCCAATTTTCCCGATACCATTAGAAAAGTAATATATCAAAAATATCAATTTAGTCCGGTAGCCAATGGGCGTATGGATCGTGTTACACCTAGCAAGGAGACGATAAAGGCTGTTACTGCTGCGCTTAATGGTCATAAAGCAGTTAGTGATGACACTTATTTCTTCCTGTCTTTAAAGCTGGCTGAAGACCTGACTGTACATCATTCCAGAACATTTTCGAAGAAGATAGGGAACCATTCTTTTTACAAGTAGACCTGAATTTGGGTAAACTATAATCAGGAGGTGTTTTCGATCTATGAAAATTACGTATTACGGCCATTCATGTACGTTAGTGGAGGAAAATGGAATTCGCATCATTATCGATCCGTTTCTATCAGGCAATACCAATTCAGGGATCTCACCAGAAGACATTCAGGTGGATGCGGTTATTCTTACCCATGGGCATGCTGATCATTTTGGGGACACCATTCAGATTGCTAAGCAGAATGATTGTCCTGTCATTGCTGTATACGAGCTGGCAGTTTACTGTGCTAACCAGGGCGTAAAATCTCAGGGAATGAATATTGGTGGTCGTTTTTCCTTTGATGGATTCAACGTGAAATTCACACAAGCATTCCATTCCTCATCGATCTCCGTTGGAGATACGTGGATTTATGCGGGTCAGCCCGCAGGTATTCTACTGACCATAGGTGACAAAACGTTCTACCATGCAGGAGACACAAGTCTGTTCGGTGATATGCGCCTGATTGGTGAGATGAATACGATCGATTGTGCCGCGCTCCCTATTGGGGATATGCTAACCATGGGGCCGGATGATGCATTGCTTGCCGCGCAGTGGATCCGTACGAAGAGGGTGATACCCGTACATTATGATACTTTCCCGGACATTGCGCAGGATTCTTCATTATTCTGCGACCGGTTGAGACAGACGGGTGTGGAGGGTTACCCACTGAAGCCTGGTGAGAGCATTGAAATTTAATCTCTTCTATATAATAGAAACGAAATACTAGATATGTATTAGAATAGAAAAGAAAAGACTGTTCCACTGCATAGGCATCATGCTAGTTGGTGGAACAGTCTTTTTGCTATCACATCATCGATTATGTCTAATCAGCTATCAGATGAACGACAGGTGGAATCGTATCGAGCCCATCATGCGAGAGCATACCGAGTACCTGAATCGCGCAATTATCTGGATCCAGGTGTGGAAGTCTGCGGTGTAATAGTTGCTTGCGGTAATCAGAGACCATATCATAACGCTTCGATAATAAGTTGAGCCATTTGTCCATTACCTCAGGAGAGTCAAGGACCTCTCCGAAGCCTTCATTAACGAAGAAGAGGCAGTTCTCCTCCTCTTGCCCAGGAATGGGCTCATAGAAGAGCATAGGGATTGCCTTAGCGGCTCCTTCAGCACATGTCATTCCTCCTGGCTTCGTAATAAGTAAGTCTGACACAGCCATTAGCTTATGAATATCTTTACGATAACCCATAATATGAATATTCGGATGACGGAATAGTGGATTTTCCTTCATGCTGGTAATGAGTTTTTTATTTTGTCCCATACAAAATACGAGCTGGATGTCATTCGCTTTAGAAGCAAGCTTCAAAAGGAGATCTTTGTTGAAGACTAGTCCCCAACCACCACCCATAATAAGTACGGTGGGCATATCGCTGAGCGCTAACTCCGCTTGAAGCTGCTCTTTGTTCTCCTGATCCCAAAATTTTGGATGAACGGGAATGCCAGTAACATGTATGTACTCAGGTAAAATGTTTCGTTTGATCAATAATTTTTTGACTTGAGGAGTAGAGACAAGATATTCATCTACCTCTGAGTTGACCCAAGTACCATGAGCATCGTAATCTGTGATAAGTGTGAACAGTGGAACGTTTAATCCTTGGCGCTTTAAACGAGATACAACAGCGTTAGGAAATGGATGTGTGCAGATGATAACATCTGGCTTTAGCTGGTTAATGACCTGTGCAGCTTGCGCATAAAAGATTCGGTGTAGGGCCAGGCGTGTAATTCGATTCAGTGACTTTTTATATTGTGATCGGTAGAGCATACCCACAAGACGCGGACGTACACTGACCGTTTTACGGTAAGCCGATAAGATTAGTGGACCAACGGTAGGGTTCAAGAAATTACCGAGCTCTATGACACGGCACTGGATGAGGGGGTTTTTCCTATGAAGACCCTCAGCCAAAGCGTATGCCGCTTGGGTATGACCTGTACCGAATCCCTCCGAGAAAAGGAGCACTCTAGTTTTTTGCATAAATTTCACCTACATCTTTCTCCCTCTATCTTACAAAACAGGAATCGTTTTTTGAAGAGCAACACCAAAAAATACATCTAAATGAATTACAATATATTAACGAATCCATTCGCTCTTTGGTCTTATGCAATTTTATCCATTGTAAAACATATCGTGAAAATCACTTATCTAGATTAAATATACGCTCAAGTTCGTGAAGCATTTCAATTATTTTCTTCTATTTATTAAACGCTGGGGGATATGATTACTCCTGCAGTGATAATTATTGTTTTTTTGAAAAGGAATATTGCAATATTGTGAGGATTCTGATAAAGTAGTTTTTGACCGAATGACCAAAATTGTATTTTAGTCATTTTTGAGAGACAGTTTTAAATGTTCAAGGAGGGGTTAAGCATGCCAGCGGTTGATCGTCGAAAGCAGGTGCTGGAAGCTGCCGCAAAATCGTTTGCGTTATTTGGCTATAAAGCAACGACGATGGATCAGGTGGCGAAGATAGCTAATGTAGGAAAGGGTACGATCTATACATTCTTTACGAACAAGGAAGAGCTGTTTGATGAAATTCTACACGCGGCGATATTGGAGATGAAGCGCATAGCTGAGCAGATCATGCGTGAGGATCGGGACTTCTTCGATAATCTGTATCGTGTGCTAGACGCCTTACTGGAGTTCCGAGATGAGCATTCGTTGTTCATTAAGCTCTCACAAGAACAGCGGGAGTTAGGTACACCTAAGGCGAACGATGGTCTGACTAAGGTGGAGAATGTGATCGTAGGGTACTTGCAGAGATTGGTGGATCAGTCCATCCAGAATGGTGAGATTAAGCCCTGTGACTCGAAGGTGGTATCCTTTGTGATGCTAAAGCTCTATGGAGCATTGACAGCGGATTTTAACAATTTGCGAGAGCCGCTTCATAAAGAGCAAATTAAAGAATATATGCTCCTTTTCTTGGCAGATGGGTTGAGAGCAACGCGAGAAGCGAAGCCGACTTCATAAGAGCAAGCTGGAAGTTAGAGATCTAGGGGCAGGAGAGACTTGCGCGACAGCGGAGTGTCGAAAGCCTTTCTTGTCTCCTATGGCAGTGTACGCTAAGCACGAGTGCGGGTCTGTATTAGGGGATTACAATGAATGAAGCAAGTCGTTTTTTTTTCGCTTAAAATGACCAAATGAGATAAATGGTCAGTGAGTTTGTCAAGAGACACAAATCATATACAAAGAGTCCCTTAGAGGACAAGGATGTCGGCACAAGGCTGCTGTATCTATAAAAAAAGGAGAGAGACTGGATGAAGTCATTATCAGTATTTTTTAAAGACATTGCCGCTGCGGCACGGAATCGAAAGATTTTGATTCCACTCATTGCGGTGCTGTTCATCCCGGTCATGTACAGCGGCATGTTCCTCGGAGCCTTTTGGGATCCATACGGAAAAATGGATGATCTTCCTGTTGCTATCGTGAACAATGACCAGGGAGCAGAATTTGAAGGGAAATCACTGACTGCTGGTGCTGATCTTGTCGATGAGCTCAAGAAGAGTGATGATTTTAATTGGGAATTTGTTGACCGGACTGCTGCGGAAGAGGGAATGGCTAGTAATAAATATTACATGACCATTATGATTCCTGAAGACTTCTCAAAGAAGGCAACAACCGTAATGGATGACCAGCCGGAACCGGCTAAGCTTGTGTTCGAGCCGAACGAAGGTTATAACTTCCTGGCTTCGCAGATCGGTGGAACTGCCGTGAAGCAAATCCAGGCTAAGGTATCGGCTAAAGTGACAGAAGCTTATACCGAAACATTATTTGATCAAGTAGAGAAAATCTCCGGTGGTCTTCAAGATGCTGGCGATGGAGCGAATAAAATTACTGAAGGTGCTCAAAAGCTGGATGAAGGTGCTGTGAAACTGAAGGAGAACCTGTCCAAGCTGGTTAGCGGTACCGAAGAACTGCGATCAGGTATTGCACCTCTAACCAAAGGTGTTAAGGATCTGAATGCAGGAGCAGGGAAGTTGAATGAAGGTGCTGGTAGCCTCTCATCAGGTTTAGTACAATTGCAAGATGGCCACAAGCAACTCCAGACTGGGGCGGAGGCTGCGCGTCAAGGTGGGCTGAAACTTGAAGCTGGACTTGAATCTGCAGCTTCTGGTACTCGTGAGTTGTCCGAGGGGCTTCAAGCGAACCAGAGTGGCGCTGCTTCGTTAAAAGCAGGTGCTCAGGCTACGGCAGAAGGTGCTGGACGCCTACATGCAGGATTGAAACAATCGCTTGAAGGAACGGCTTCACTTGAGCAAGGATCCAAAGCTGTGGCTGAAGGCCTTAAGCAATTGGCGGCAAGCAATCCTGAGCTTGCAGCTTCTCCAGAAGTGCAAAAGCTTATTGCTGCGAGTCAGTCCGTTGCTAACGGAAGCAGTGAGTTGAACGCAGGACAACAGCAGCTTGCAGCAGGTGCTTCTGAGCTACAGAAAGGAACGACTGAGCTCAGCGCAGGTGCTGGAAAGCTCAGCGCAGGTTCCGAGAAACTTGCTGCGGGAGGAAAGCAACTGACTTCTGGTAGTGAACAACTGCTTCAAGGAGCGAAACAGCTTACCGCAGGTCAAGGTCAGCTTACTGAAGGTCTGAAACTATTCGCTACGAAGCTTGGTGAAGCTGCTACAGGTAGTAAGGAGCTTGCGAGCGGTGCTTCCACATTGAACAAAGGTATTCAGACACTTGCGAGTGGTGCAGACAAGTTAGGCAGCGGTGTTACGACGCTGGCTGACGGTTCGAAACAGCTGCATGCTGGTGCAGGAGAACTGGTAAATGGTATGGGTACACTGAAAGATGGCTCTGGTGAACTCGCTGAGAAGCTGAATGAAGCAGCGGATAAGACGAGTGAAGTAAAGGCAACGGATAAGACGATCAACATGTTTGCAGAACCTATCGAAGTCGATGAGCATAAAGTGAATGAAGTACCTAACTATGGTACAGGATTTGCTCCTTACTTCTTGTCGCTAGGGTTGTTTGTTGGGGCATTGATCACTTCAATCGTTATGCCGATTTATGCTACTTCTGTTCCAGGCGCTAGCGGGTTTAACCGTTTTGTGAGCCGGACATTGTCCTTTGCTGGAATGGGTCTTATACAAGCATTGCTCGCCGTAGTGCTTATGCTATATGGCTTGAAGCTTGATGTGCAAAATGTACCGATGTTCTATCTGTTTGCATTCATTACGAGCTTGTCGTATATGTTCTTGATTCAAGTCTTGGTAACTTGGCTTGATCTGCCTGGACGCTTTGTCGCGATCGTTATCCTGATTCTTCAGTTGACGACCAGTGCAGGTACGTTCCCACTGGAACTAATTCCGAACTGGATGAAGGCACTCAATCCATTGTTGCCTATGACTTACAGCGTATCCGGATTCAAGTCTGTGATATCGACAGGTGACATAAGCAGTATGTGGAGAGATGCAGGAGTGCTCGCATCCTTCGGGGTGGTATTCCTCATCATTACCTCTATTTATTTCTTAACCCACCGTTATAAGAAAAAAGTGAAAACAGAAGAGCCGGCTCCTGCCGTGTAAAAAAAATGAAGACATTCCGAATCATTCGGAATGTCTTTTTTGTTCTTTTTTTTGCATTATAATACATCTTTTTTCCTCTAATATTGTGAGAGTAGTCACAAAAACAATTCTTATCGTATTCATAAAAACTTTGAATTGCACTGATATTACTGGGGTGCTAAAATGATTACACTAATCTAACTTGACGTGTAATTTCGAACTTGTCCTCTTTGTGTTTTTTGTACATTAATGCATCTTGATGCATGTATATCCTCAACCGGCAGGCTTAGCCAGCCTATCTATCCTTCATTATTTCTGAGTTTTTGCAGTATCAATCTGTAACAGGAAAGGTTGCATATTATGAAACATACTGAATTTCCCCAGAAACAAGGACTCTATGATCCGCAGTTTGAGAAAGACGCGTGCGGGATGGGGTTTGTTGCTCATATTAAAGGAAAACCATCCCATGAAATTGTAAGTCAGGCGCTTACGATGCTTAGCAACATGGAGCATCGTGGAGGTCAAGGAAGTGAGCCAAACTCTGGGGATGGTGCAGGAATTATGATGCAAATCCCGCATGGCTTTTTTGTTCAAGAGGCACTGCGTCTTGGTTTTACACTACCAGAGCAAGGCAGATACGGAGCGGGGATGTTGTTCCTTTCCCATGACCCAGAGGTACGTGCAGACCATGAAGCGCAGCTTGCTACCATTATTGCCGAGGAAGGACAGCTATTACTTGGGTTTCGTGATGTACCAACAAACGATGAAATGCTCGGCAAATCTGCAAAGGCTGCTAAGCCATATGTCCGCCAAGTATTTATTGGACGCAGCGAAGACATACAGGACGATCTCAGCTTTGAACGGAAGCTCTATATCATCCGCAGAAGAGCGGAGTTGGCTATTCGCTATAGTGGTGTACCGGAAGGCGACACCTTCTATGTATCCAGTCTTTCATGTCGAAAAATCGTATACAAAGGCATGCTAACGACTGTTCAGGTCGGACAGTTCTATCTGGATCTGCAGGATCCTAGGGTGGAATCGGCCATAGCGCTGCTTCACTCTCGTTTTAGTACGAACACATTTCCAAGCTGGGAGCGTGCTCATCCGTATCGTTTCATGATCCATAATGGAGAGATAAATACGCTGCGCGGGAATGTGAACTGGATGCATGCGCGTCAGTCCTTGTTCCAGAGTGAGCTGTTCGGTAATGATCTGGAAAAAGTAAAACCGGTGATTAATCCAGACGGTTCGGATACTGGCATGTTTGATAACACATTTGAGTTCTTGTATTTAAGTGGACGGTCATTACCGCATGTGGCAATGATGATGGTTCCAGAACCGTGGAACAACCATGAAAGTATGAATGATACGAAAAAATCATTTTATGAATATCACAGCACGATGATGGAACCATGGGATGGCCCGGCAGCAATGGCCTTTACTGACGGCATTCAGATTGGTGCTACACTGGATCGTAATGGACTCCGTCCATCTCGCTACTATGTTACCAAGGATGATCTGATTGTCCTCTCTTCTGAAGCAGGTGTTCTGGATATTCCGGCGGAGAATGTCCTTTATAAGGATCGTCTTCGTCCAGGACGGATGCTCCTTGTAGATACGAAAGAAGGGCGCATTATATCTGATGAAGAAGTGAAAGCGAGTATCGCTTCTGAGCTGCCTTATCGTGATTGGCTGGATGAGCATCTCGTAAATCTGGAAGATCTTCCAGAAGCACTAGAGCTTCCAAATCCGAAACATGAAAATGTACGTCAGTTACAGCAGTCATTTGGTTACACGTATGAAGAGCTGCGTAAGGTACTTGAACCGATGGCACTTACCGGAGCTGAGGGGCTTGCATCTATGGGTTACGATGCCCCACTGGCCGTGTTATCTGAGCGTCCACAGCGCTTGTTTAACTATTTCAAACAGATGTTTGCACAAGTTACGAATCCACCAATTGATGCCATCCGGGAGGAATTGATTACGTCTACAGCTACAACGATCGGACCAGAGCGTAATCTGCTGAATCCGGAGCCCGAGAGTTGTCGTCATATAAGGTTGGATTCGCCGGTTCTATCGAATGAAGACTTCGCCAAAATAAGACATGTACATCGTCCAGGTTTTAAATCGATGACGATACCTATCTTTTTCACAGCAGCGGATGGTGCAGAAGGGCTTCGTCAAGCATTGGAGACATTGTGTGAAGCGGCAGATCGCGTTATTAATAAAGGTCATAATATTCTGATTCTCTCCGATCGTGGAGTGGATAAAGAGAACGCAGCAATTCCATCACTGCTTGCCGTATCCACGCTACATCACCATCTGATCCGTCAAGGCACGCGGACCAAAGTAAGTATTTTGCTCGAATCCGGGGAGCCTCGTGAAGTTCACCATTTTGCGCTCTTGCTTGGTTATGGCGTGAGCGCTGTGAATCCGTATCTGGCTTTTGAAACGCTTGATGATATGATTCAGGAGAAAATGCTCCGTGGTATTTCTCATGAAAAGGCGGTTAAGAACTTCATTAAAGCTGCTAGTAAAGGAGTTGTGAAGGTACTCTCTAAGATGGGGATATCCACTATCCAATCGTACCGTGGTGCACAGATCTTTGAAGCGGTCGGTCTGAAATCGGAGTTTGTAGATCAATATTTTACGTGGACACCATCCCGAATCGGTGGTATCGGACTTGAAGAAGTCGCTGCTGAGACGCTGGCGCATCATGACCGTGCTTTTACTGACAAGGATGGCAATGATAAGGTACTGGATTCAGGTGGCGATTATCAGTGGAGAAACGATGGGGAGGAACATCTCTTTAACCCGAGAACGATCCATCTTCTTCAACAGGCTGTTCGCACGAATGATTATGATTTATATAAGAAGTATGCCCAGTTGGTACAGGGTGAAAGTGAGCAGCACCTGACCTTAAGAGCATTGCTCAAGATTAAGCCTGCAGGTGAACCAGTCCCACTTGAAGAAGTGGAGCCTATAGAGAGTATTGTACGGCGGTTCAAGACCGGAGCAATGTCCTTTGGGTCAATCAGTAAGGAAGCCCATGAAAGCCTTGCGATTGCGATGAACCGTATCGGGGGCAAGAGTAATACAGGTGAAGGTGGAGAGAATCCGGCAAGATACGTACTAGATGCGAACGGTGATTCACGCCGGAGTGCGATTAAACAGGTGGCTTCCGGACGTTTCGGTGTAACTTCGAATTACCTGGTCAATGCCGATGAAATTCAGATTAAGATGGCACAAGGAGCGAAACCGGGTGAAGGTGGACAATTGCCAGGACGAAAGGTATACCCTTGGGTTGCTGAAGTCCGTGGTTCAACCCCGGGCGTAGGTCTCATCTCACCTCCTCCACATCATGATATATACTCCATTGAGGATTTGGCAGAGCTGATCTATGATCTCAAGAATGCGAACCCGCGGGCAGATATTAACGTTAAACTCGTCTCTGAAGTTGGGGTAGGTACAATAGCAGCTGGTGTAGCCAAAGGACGTGCGGATATTATTCTCGTTAGTGGTTATGACGGTGGTACAGGTGCATCTCCGCAAGGCTCTATTCGCCACGCAGGTATGCCGTGGGAGCTTGGACTTGCTGAAACCCACCAGACATTGATTCTGAACAATCTGCGTGATCGTGTTGTGCTTGAAACGGATGGGAAGATGCTGAGTGGACGTGATCTGATTGTGGCTGCAATGCTTGGTGCTGAGGAATATGGCTTCTCTACAGCTCCACTCGTCGCGCTTGGTTGTATCATGATGCGTGTGTGTCAGATGGATACATGTCCTGTGGGTGTTGCTACACAAAATCCGGAGCTGCGGAAGAACTTTACCGGAGATCCTGCACATGTCGTTAACTTTATGAGATTTATTGCTCAGGATGTACGCGAGTTAATGGCTTCGCTTGGATTCCGTACGATTGAAGAGATGGTAGGTCGGACAGATTGCCTGGATGCAGTTCAAGCAGACGGTCACTGGAAGAAGAAGGGGATCGACATTTCAGCACTCCTGCATTCACCGAATCTTCCAGAAGGTAGCTCCAGATTCCGCACGAAGCGGCAGAACCATGGTCTTGAGGAAACGCTTGATATGCGTTACCTGTTGGATCGTGCAGTTCCTGCATTGGAATCAGGGACAGTAGTAGAGGGACGATTCCCTATCACGAATGTGGATCGAGCGGTAGGCACCATTCTGGGTAGTGAAGTCACGCGTAAATATGGAGCATCGGGTTTGCCTGAAGATACGATACAGTTTGTTTTTGAAGGCTCAGCTGGACAGAGCTTTGGTGCGTTTGTGCCGAAAGGAATGACACTTACTGTGGAAGGCGATAGCAATGACTACATCGGTAAGGGACTTTCCGGAGGGAAGATCATTGTGAAGCCTTCACCTAAGGCTACCTTTGCTGCCGAAGAGAATATCATTGCGGGGAATACCGCTTTTTATGGAGCGACCGGCGGTGAAGCTTATATACGCGGTATTGCAGGGGAACGCTTCGCTGTTCGTAACTCTGGTGCTCATATTGTCGTAGAAGGCGTGGGTGACCATGGCTGTGAGTACATGACAGGAGGCCGGGTTGTTGTACTTGGTGATACAGGGCGTAACTTTGCAGCAGGGATGTCAGGCGGTATTGCATACGTATATGACCCAGAAGGAGTTCTGATTCAGCGAAGTAATCTAGAGATGGTCCTGTTGGAGCATTTAGAAGATCCGAACGAAATAGAAGTTGTATTTGGTATGATCCAAAGACATTCCATGTATACAGACAGCATGCTAGCCATGAAGATTCTTTCGGATTGGGATCAATCGATTAGACGGTTCGTACGTGTGATCCCGAAAGATTATAAGCGAATGATACTTCAGATTGAGAAAGCACAAGAACAAGGGTTTACAGGAGATACTGCTTTGTTAGCTGCCTTTGAAGCCAATATGCGCGAGTTAGCACGTACGGGTGGAAATAATTAATTGATATAGTACCAAAGACCTATATACGCAATTTTTATGCACCCACAGCGCGTTCTTTTATGAACTCACTGTGGGTGTTTGTTTATTCGACAAAATTAGAACCAATCTTCTAGGACAATGGTTCCAACAGACGACAGCATCATAGACTGGGGTTAGGTATAATATCGATAAGTAAGTAAAAGAGAGTGAACATCATAGAAATATACATATGGGATGGATTGCCAAGCAAAAAGTAGAAAATAAGCGAGGTTAGTGTAAGATGAATGTGGAGAAAGAGACCGGATCAGGGCATAATGAAAGACGATCACAGAATACCAAGCAAGACCTTGACATCTATAAGCTCCTAGATCAAATGGGTATCCATCCCGACAAATGGCTGGTATCAGAAGAAGAGAGAAAAAGCTGAAAATTGTAATCCCGAATTGGAGGGAGAAAAATCCCCGGTGGACTGTTTCGTTACAGCCTGCCGGGGATTTTTCTGTGAAGTGCTGACTTCATTATTTCATCATTCTTTCCATTCTTACAAAGGCAATGAAACGTTTAGCTTCTTCTTCGGTCAATTTTCGACCATCGACAGTGAGGTTGAAGCGCTCTAGAAGATCTTGATCTGAAAGCTCTAAGCCATCAACAAAATCGCGGACCTCTGTATCCATGGACATTTTCTCATGCTTCGTTCGACCAATTAAATAGTCAATAGAAACGTTAAAGCGATCCGCGAGAAGTGTCAGCGTCTCGAAGTCTGGTTTGCGTCGGTTCTTTTCGTAATGAGATAAAGCAGCTCGTGTAATCCCAACAGTAGATGCAAGTTCCTCTTGGGTCCAGCCCTGCTTTTCCCGTAGTTCTGCTATTCGATTTCCGTAAGTCATTTATGGTCCTCCTCCGATTGCTGGGGATACTCTTTAGATGCATTGGATGAAAAATATCCATATGCATTTCATATTGACTAGATACAAGATGTATCGTAAAATGGGAATAATCAACAGATACATAATGTATCTCGGTGTGACGTTTAGTATCATACTATCCGAAAGCAGGATGTTTCATACCAGAAATTCGCCGAAAAGAAGGAGTTAGATGAATAGTCAGATGTCCCAAAAAGAACATCATCAAATAAGCATTGGAGTACGTCTAACGGCGATTGGGATGCTAAAAATCAATGGACGCACGCATCAGGTTACCCCTCTTGAATTCAGCACGGAGAAAATTCTGTTTCTGTGTGATTGGGAAATACCGACAACGTCCAATGTAAATCTCTGTTATGAATTGGATGACTCCTATGATCAAATCCTGGTTTCTGGTCGTTCCTTGACGCGAGAATCTTGGCAAAATAGCAGTCTTTATACTGCTAAATTAGACGTATCAGAGAATGAAAAGCTTCGGATCACAGGTATGTTAAATCGGATGATGTTTCACCATTTCAACGATACTCCGATTCGATTTTACACAAACACCGGCACGGTCAGCACAAGCCGGCGTCTAATGAGCACGATCATTCAATAATTATTCAAAAATTTTAGTTACAAACATTTTACTATATTTACGTTGCTTGGTCATTAGTTCTTTTACCTTATATCCTGGCGCCCTCTTTTCATAGAAGGCGCTGGATTAATTTATAGGCATATACCCACTAGAGAAGTAGAAGAAGCGAGGGTATAGGTCCTTTTTGTCGATACATAATGTTTCAATGAAATGTCTCGAAAAAAATAGGTACTTAAAGCGCACGAATAACAGGAGGAGTTTAGGATGTCCAAAAAGATAAAGTACGCTACATTTGTGGTGGCGTTCCTTCTGGTACTTGTTTCGGGATATGGTATTTATGTATACCAATCTGTTAAATCTACAGCGCACCACATCTATGAAGAAAGGAAACCGCTACCGTCTATCCCTGTAAGCGTTAATTCGGGTGTCAAGGACAAGAAAAAAAATGCTGTAGATCCTGAGAAACTCGATCCCTTTACTGTTCTTGTTCTCGGTGTGGATGAGCGTGCGAATGATCGTGGACGTTCTGATTCAATGATTCTGCTAGCGGTAAACCCTGCTAAAGAATCCATTCTGATGTTTAATATTCCAAGGGATACCCGTACAACGATTGTTGGCCATGGTATGGTTGATAAGATTAATCATGCTTTTGCTTTCGGTGGTGTTGATATGTCGATCCAAACCGTTGAGGAATTTCTTCAATATCCGATAAATTACTACCTAAAGGTCAATATGGAAGGATTCTCACGCATCATAGACTCCTTAGGGGGAGTGGATGTAAATAACCCCTTTTCTTTTGATTATGAAGGGTATCAGTTTACTAAAGGTGAAATTCACCTCAATGGCTCTGAAGCATTAGCATTCTCGCGCATGCGCTTTGAAGATCCAAGAGGGGACTTAGGAAGAAATGAACGGCAAAGAGAGATATTACTTGATTTAATTTCAAAATCCTTGAATGTTTCGACGGTATTTAAACTGGAGTCTATACTTGATGAAATTGGAACCAGTGTGAAGACAGATATTAGTTTTGATGAAATGAAGTCGTTTATGCTGGATTATCGGACGAAGCTAAATCGAATCGAACAGGTAGAGGTGAAAGGCCGAGGCGAGAAAATAAACGGTGTCTGGTATTATATAGTGAGTGACGAGCAGCGTGACGAAATTAGCTCATTGTTAAAAGTACATATGGAATGAATAACTCAGATACCTAATCAACGATCATAAAAGCTAAAATAAAGACCCCTCCAATTGGCTAGGCCATGGTGGGGTCTTGTTTTGGGTTGTATTCGATTAACAGATTGCAGTTTAATCCTTATGGTGCAGGCGTGTACTCTCTGATTCGGAGCGGGTGTGATTCCTTCTTCCAATAATGTGATCGATGGAGACGTGGAATATATCGGCCAGCCGCATCAATGTTTCTAAATTTGGTTTTCTACGATCTTTTTCATAATGTGAAAGCGAGGCTCGGCTTATACCAATCGCCGCTGAAAGTTCTTCTTGGGTCCATCCTTTCTCTTCCCTCATTTCTGCTATTCGATGTCCATACAACGTGTATCTCCACCTCCTTATGTCCCAAATCCAGTAAAAAACAGGTAACCAGAAGTAAACACTGCATGATACAAAATGTATCGCATATAACGAATATCGTCAATATTTATTATGACTTTTTTAATAAAAAACAAAAAAAATCATGTAAAATGGTTGCGTTTACAAATAAGCTGGATATAAATGAAATAAATATACGATATGGAATAGTTTTGAAACAATGTCGAAATGGTTGACATCATTCGTCGAATTATATACATTCCATGTAGGATACGAATTGTATCGCAGGGGGAGTGTCTTCAGGAAGAAGGAGTTGCAGGTTATGAAGGAAATGAAAATGTACTGTATATGTTGCTGTCAACTCGTTGCCCAGGAGGGAAGTGCACGTGTATTTCGCACAGGGTTCTTTAGAGATGATATTCCTATTGGAATTTGCTGTTCATGTTCGAAGTTAAGTCGTAATGCTGTCTTCGTTAATGGAAACACGGAGTATTGAAACTATGATACGATAAGTGGATAATATTGAAGTTTTTTCATAAGACAGGCTGTAAAGGAGTTAAGATGCATGCAAGAACCGCTTGTTAGGTTGATGGGTGTAACGAAAGTGATCTCGTCAAAAACGTTAGTTCAGGATCTTACGCTAGATATTCCAGCAGGCCAAGTGTTTGGGTTCTTGGGACCCAATGGTGCAGGGAAGACAACAACGATTCGGATGATGGTTGGACTGATGTCCATTACTAAAGGGGATATTCTTATCGGGGGATATAGTATCCGTAAGGACTACGAAAAGGCCTCTTCACTAATTGGTGCTATTGTCGAGAACCCAGAAATGTATAAGTTTTTGTCAGGGTATAAGAATTTGATACACTATGCTCGTATGATGCCCAATATAACGGAAGAGCGAATTCGAGAAGTCATTGAATTGGTTGGACTTACCGAACGGATTCATGACAAAGTAGGCACCTATTCACTTGGGATGCGGCAAAGGTTAGGTGTAGCCCAGGCCTTGCTTCATCGCCCGAAGCTTCTTATTCTAGATGAACCGACAAACGGACTAGATCCACAGGGAATTAGGGAACTTCGCGATTATTTACGTGCGTTAAGTCGTGAAGAGGGCACAACCGTGTTCGTTTCTAGCCATCTACTGTCTGAAATGGAGCTTATGTGTGATACGGTCGGCATTATTCAGAAGGGCAAACTGATTGATGTAAGACAACTTCGTACCGATGAAGGAGAAAGATCCTTTGAGGAAACGGCGTTTGAGGTTCATGATATTGAACGTGCGGTGCAGCTCCTTGAAGTTGTCCAGTACAGAGTACACGGTAATCGGGTAATCATTCGTGGTGATCGGGACATCGTTGCAGAGGTTAATGCGGAGTTCGTTCGAGCCGGCGTAAAAGTGTATGGAATTCAGCCAATTACCACATCACTTGAGGATCAATTCTTGGAAATGACGGGAAGTGAACGCCATGACTGACTTTTTGAAACTGGTTGCCAATGAGAATATGAAGATCTATAGCCGTGTTCGTACATGGGTGATGCTTGGGATTTTGGCTTTGTTTAATGTACTTCTACCTGTGCTTATTAGTCTAATGGGTATAGGAGTTGACATCTGGAGCTCATTTTTCTTGATCGAAAGTATCACTTTTATGCTGAACATCATATTTACGGTTGTTATTGCAGCCGACCTAGTGGCAGGGGAGTTTACTTGGGGGACAATCAAGCTTCTTCTCATCCGACCTTGGAGCCGGGGGAAAATATTACTGTCTAAGTTTTTGTCGATGATTCTGTTTTCCTTGTTTGGTACAGGCATCGTAGGGATAGTGGGACTCACAACATCTGCTCTGTTGTTCCCGAGTATATCACCAATATCTTTGAGACCAGAGGTGACGGGATTCGATGGAATAGTGCTATTGCTCCTTACCGACTATATTCAATTATTTATCATATCGCTGATCGCATTTATGATTTCTACGGTATTCCGTTCGGCTTCTCTTGCGATCGGGTTGTCTCTGATGCTACTCTTTACGAAAGATTTATTCGGCACCTTATTTAGTCCTGATAGTTATGAGTGGGCGAAGTATATTCTGATCCTACACATGGATCTAAGCAATTATATTCATTCTTCCATCGGTCCTGGTGGAGTTGGGCTCAGTTTCTCTATTACCTTAATTGCAGTTTATTGTTTAATTTTTGCCTTGGTATCATGGTGGGCTTTCACCAAAAGGGATGTAGCATCTTGATAAAACCTTGATACAGCATCGTAAGGGTGGATACATTCAAAGAGCTCCTTCGACAGCGCAGAACCGCTGTTGAAGGGGCTCTTTGAATGTAATGATGTAGGAAGTCATAATTATGAGATTTACCCCGCCTCAGATCTATGAATAGAGAAGGCTTCAAGCGTTGTTTTACTGGAATCATGATCAGTGCCCGAATGCTCCATATGACTCGCTCCATTCAAGACGCCGCCTTCCATGATGATGAGAGACGAGGCAATGACGTCCCCATGCATTTGCCCGGTTGGAGTGATCGTGAGTTTACCTTCAGCTGAGATATCCCCGAACACTTTGCCTGCAATGATCACTTCTTTAGCTGTGATATTGGAACGCGCAATAGCACTTTCGCCAATGGTTACATTCCCCTGACTTTCGATGGAGCCGTTGAACTTCCCATCAATTCGTAGATCAGCATCACAGTTTAGCTTGCCTTCAATCTGACTGCCTTGGCTGATTAGTGTGCTTGTTCCAGCAGATGTGAATTTTTTTCTCTTCGTTTTTTTCACGAATATTCTCCCCCTTAACTGATCATTTATTGAACGTACTGCAACGGGTTTACCGTTTGGCTGCTCTTGACAACCTGGAAGTGAAGATGTGGTCCTGTACTCCGTCCTGTGGTCCCCATCTTACCTATCTGTTCACCTTGTTCCACTTGATCTCCAATGGTAACCCCCAGACTATCTAGATGCATATACCATGTTTCAAGTCCATTGGGGTGACGAATGATGATGTAGTTTCCTCGAACATTGCTTCGTTCGGCGGTGGTTACGATGCCTGAGCCCGCAGCTAGTATAGGGTCACCACGTTCACCTGCGATATCAATGCCGGCATGGTAAGCCGAGCGGCCATTAAAGGGGTCACTACGATATCCGAAGCTAGAGGTGAGGCGTTTGGAGTGGGTTGGCCACAGTGTTGGATTTCCCTCAATTCTGGTTTGTGTCTCCACTGCTTGATCAAGTGTTTCTGGAATGTGGCTCTCCATGGTCTTGATCAGATTCTGTATGGCCTCAAAGTCATCTTGTGTTTCCTCTGCTAGATGCAGCATTTCGTTCTCGTGAACCGCAATATATTCACCGCCAACATGGTTGTTACTGTCGATAGATCTTGAGGAGATTTCTTCACCTGTGGAGCCATGCTTTTGAATAAACTGTTTAAGCTCTAACTCAAGCTCTTTAACTCTCTTCATTTGTGTCTTGGTCTGTGCCGCTTCACTAGACAATTGAATGATCGCTTTGTTGAGCCGTTCAATGGCCTCTTCTTTATTGGTGACGGTAACTTCCATCTTCAGCGACTCTAGACTCTTTAATGTCAACTCTTGTTCGAGTTGAGAGATGGTGCGAGCAGAGTGAATCTGCATAGAAACGATCAGACTTGAAATAGATAGGAGGGCAACCGCAGGTACGGCAATCATCAAAGGCTTGGACAGATGAACTTGTTTAACGGACTGCTGAGCGTCACGGAGTACCAGCAAGGTTAAACGCTGTTTCCTTCGTTTGTTCTTCATGGCATCCCCTTTCATTCTTTCTATGTAATACATGGTAACGATGTTGAGTTGGACGGCTTCTATTCTCTATGTATTCTACTTTTGTGAGAAACATGTCAAAAATATTACAAGATGCGGTAGTGTTCATAAGTGGATCTGAATGGGTATGTATTGAATAAATACATAAATGAATGGTCAATGATGTAACTATCATCTTTTTCATTCAAGTTAGGGGGCTGCCATTATGATGTGGCTTCTGCTTGCGCTTATAGCATTCATATGCCAGATGGCTGCGGTGCTGTTGCTGGAATTCAGAAATCCGTCCAAGGCTGTAGCATGGTTGTTTATTTTATTTTGTCTACCGTTAGTTGGTTTTGTGCTATACTTTTTCGTCGCACAAGACTATCAGCACCGTCTAAAGATTCGTAACCGAGGTACACGTCTATTTCAGGAGATTAGAGAGCATTTATGGAAGGAAGCAGCTGTTGTGCATCAAGCGTCAGATATGCATAATCCTGACTTCCATCACAATTTGCGATTGTTCAACTTGCTGAATCATCTCTCAGAAAGCCCGATTACTGGATGTAATAGCAGTAAGGTGTTAACGGATGGTGAGCAGGCGTATGCCGCGATGTTGAAAGCAATGGAGAATGCGAAGGACCATATCCATGTAGAGTTTTATATTTTTCGGCATGATTCCATTGGTACGAAATTTCAAGATGTCATGATTCGTAAAGCGAAGGAAGGCGTTAAGGTAAGGCTTATTTGTGACGGTTTAGGTAGTTATAAGCTCAAGAATTCATTTATTCGCCGATTTAAAGAGGCAGGCGTGGAGTTTCATTTTTTCCTCCCGGCCATGGTTTCGGTATTTAATCGCAGGATCAATTATCGGAATCACCGTAAAATCGTAGTCGTTGACGGTACCGTTGGTTTTCTAGGTGGGATTAATGTTGGTGACGATTATTTGGGTAAGTACCCAAAGATGGGATACTGGAGAGATACGCATCTAGAAGTGGAGGGGGATGCGGTTTATTTTCTACAGAACGTATTTCTTCAAGACTGGAAGCTTGCTTCAGGAGAAAAGATTGTGGATCTCAGTCTGTTTCCAGAACACCAATGCACAGGTGGAGAGCAGGTACAAATTCTGAGCAGTGGTCCAGATATGAACTGGAATGCTATTCAGGAGATGTGCTTCGGATCGATTTCTATAGCGAAGGAGCGGATCTGGATCACAACGCCTTACTTCATTCCTGATGAGGGATTATATGAGGCACTTAAGACGGCTGCTGTTAGTGGAGTAGATGTGCGAATTATTATTCCGGATAAGGCGGATTCGCGGCTAGTTAAGCTCGCATCCTTATCTTATGTCGAGGATCTGTTGACTGCAGGGGTGAAATTTTATGAATATCGTAAAGGGTTTATCCATGCAAAAGTGCTGATTGTAGATGATTTGATCGGCTCAGTAGGTACAGCGAATATGGATATGCGTAGTTTTTTCTGTAATTTTGAACTAACTGCAGTTCTGTTCGATCAGGAGCCAATTAATCGATTGGTTATAGATTTCGAAGAAGACCTGAGCAATAGTCATCAGATTGATGCCCATGTATTTCATGAAAGAGGACGGCTGCAGAAGGTTTCGGAGATATTATGCCGAATGCTTTCTCCGTTACTTTAATCTCTGCGATTACTATATCGCGCCCATCATTTTATGGTAAAATAAACTAAGGGATAAAGCTTGAAGTATTTATGGGGCTTTATTGTAAAATGATCGGGGGAATTTTATGTCCAGCGAATTGAATGTAATATCGCAGCCGCAGCCAACACCGCAGCCGCCAATACCTCAGATAAATCAGCCACAGCCGGAAAAGCCATCTACGAGATCTCTCCAAGCAAGGCTTTTCCGCCGGTTTATTTTTTTAACGCTTGGAGCTATTCTCATGGCCGTTGGTTTGGAAATTTTCCTCGTGCCAAACCGTATCATTGATGGAGGAATAACCGGGATTTCGATCATGGTTTCATCTATCACCCATATACCACTCGGTGTGTTCTTGACTCTCTTCAATCTTCCATTCTTATTTATGGGGTATAAGCAAATCGGCAAAACGTTTGCATTGTCCACTCTTTTCGCCGTTTTGGTTATGTCGGTAGGGACTTATATTCTCCATCCTGTGTCCCCACTTACCATTGATCCGCTTCTTGCTGCTGTATTTGGTGGTGTTATACTTGGTATCGGTGTCGGACTCGTTATTCGTTCAGGTGGTTCGCTTGACGGTACTGAAATCGTTGCCATTCTGATTAACAAGAAATCACCATTCTCTGTTGGTGAAGTGGTCATGTTTATCAATTTCTTTATTCTTGGTAGTGCAGGGTTTATCTTTGGTTGGGACCATGCAATGTACTCTCTTATTGCTTATTATCTGGCATTCAAGCTGATTGATATTACAATAGAAGGTATTGATCAGTCGAAGTCGGTCTGGATTATCAGCGAGAAATATAAAGAGATTGGGGATGCGCTTACACAGCGTTTAGGCCGCGGTGTAACGTATCTGGACGGCGAAGGTGCGTATACTGGAGATAGTAAGAAAGTTATATTTGTAGTCATAACAAGACTTGAGGAAGCGAAATTGAAATCAATCGTAGAAGATTGGGACTCTCAGGCGTTTCTAGCGGTTGGTAATATCCATGACGTTAAGGGCGGACGCTTCAAGAAGAAGGATATTCACTAAATTTTATGATGAGTTTTGTAATATAGCCGATGGGAATAGGGCTGCTTCGCGAGATCTGGGATCTTGTGTAGCAGCCCTATTTACGCTTCGAATTCAAATGACGCAGAATCGGTTCAATAGGCTGAGGAGGTAGTAAGGCTAATAAGTCACCTTTTTCCCGCAATCGGTTCTCAATATTAAGCAAGTGAAAATCGGTTGGTGAAACGTTCCGAGACACCTCATCCCAGGTTAACGGAGTGGACACGGTAGCCAGCGGGCGAGCTCTTGGTGTGTAGGGAGCAGCGAGTGTTCTCCCACTGAAGTGTTGAAGATAATCGAAATATATTTTGTCTCCTCGGTTTTTCTTGAGTCTTTCAATGGTGAACAGTTTCGGATGCTTCTCGGTCACATATTGAGCAACGAATTGTCCAAGTGTCCGAAGCTCCTCAAATGTAATGCCTTCTGGAATGGGTACGATGATTTGAACGCCTGTCGCTCCTGATGTTTTTGGCACAGAGGAGATGCCCAGCGAACTTAATACGCTGCCAACAATCGATGTGGCTTCCATAATACGTGGTTCGTCCGGTAGGGTGGGATCAAGGTCGATCATCCACTCACAAGGAAGTGTACTCCCTGCTAAATGCAGTGAGGGATGGAATTCAAGTGCAGCTAGATTACCAAGCCACAACAACTCAGGCAGTCCGTTTAACAGGACGTAATTAATATTTTCATGTGGAGCTGTTTTGACAAAGGCGGGGGTTGGCTCGGGCGCGTTTTTCTGATAGAAAAATTCGCCGGGCACCCCATGTGGATATCGAATCGTTGTCAGCAATCTTCCCCGGCAATATTGAAGTAAGAAGGGGGATAGTGCCGCCAGTTTCTGCAGGTACATCGCTTTGGTTATCCCAACCTCTGGCCATAAGGGCTTATCTGGGTTCGTAATTTGAATGTTCTGTCCTTCAATGGTGAGTGTTCCTTTAACTTGTTTCCTCATTAGGAATCCAACCCTTCAATACGGAGCAGTTTAGGATGACGCATCATGCCGTCCTGGCTCCACTCCAAGAAGGTTACATGAACGGTTAACGGCTGAAGGAGCCACATCAGTTTCTCCTTCTTCAGATCGGTATGCAGTTCATTCCACCTTGCACTCCCCTGATGTCTTTCGGCATATTGAAGCAGCTGACGTTTGGTCTGCTCATTGAGACCTAATGAGGCTCTGCCGATGTATGAACCGTCTTCTCCTGTGATGACGAGACTGGCTACGCGCCCATCCCGGATGATGATGGCGATTGCTTCTGTCGCTAAGTGTATAGCTATTTTTTTCTTATACCAGTCCTGATGCTTCTTTCCTTCACGATAAGGAGAGGATAGCCGCTTTATTACAATTCCTTCCCAACTTCGCTCTTTGGCCCAGTTCCACAAGGACTGTCCATCACGGAACAAGTCTGCAACGAGCAGACCAGGTTTATTCGCGACGATCTCTTGCAATCGTTGGTGACGTTCAACATATGGAAGTTGTCGCAAGTCCTGATCACCATCAATCAGAATGTCAAACAGGACATACGTAAAGTGTGGAGCTTTCGTGCTGATCGCACGCGAGCGTTCCCGCTGCAGAACTTTTTGAAATACAGGTCGGCCCAGTTCAGGATCGAAATATACTACTTCTCCATCTATAAGAAGTCGCTTGCCTTTAAGCTCCGACAGGGATTGTATAATTTCGGGATAGAGTGCCGTCTTGTTAAGTAGTTTACGGGATACAAGCGTTACCTCTCCAGCTTCAAGAAGGGCCAGTATGCGCACGCCGTCCCACTTTAATTGAAACCCCCATTCCGCTCCGCTTGGAATGGATTCCGTCGAGAGTGGTGCCATGGGCTCTCTAGGGAGAAGACTTTTTAGATCAAGCATACTTAAGAGACCGTATCTGTCTTCTTGGATTTCGTTGTACGGCGTTTCGGCTTCGGTCCTCCGGCATCTGGTGCTTCTCCGCTCACTTTGGCTACAGGCTCTTTAGCAGCAGTCTTTCGGGCTGATTTTCTAGGTTTCGGTGTCGTACCAGGATCTGTAGGAATCGGTTTAACCGCTTCAATACTCGCTTGCAGAGCAGCCATGAGATCAACGACATTCGTCTCTTGACGGGCAGGGGCAATCTTAACTTCTTCGCCTGCTACTTTGCTGGAGATCATCTCAAGTAGGCGTTCACGGTAATCGTCTGTATATTTGCTAGGATCGAAGGGAGTGGATAGCTGATCAATCAGCATACGTGCCATCGTAAGCTCCTTCTCATTTACTTCAGCATTCTCCGGCAGGTTGGGGACTTGTGATATGGGACGGATCTCATCTGGGTAAAATATCGTTTCGATGGCTAAACATTCCTCGATGACACGAATCGCAGCCATACTGCTTTTGGAGCGGATTGCGATTTTGGCAATACCGATCTTACCGGATTGTCGCATCGCTTCCAGTAGAAGTCGATAGGCATTTGCACCTGCTTGATCAGGAGATAGGTAATAGGTTTTTTGGAAATAGATTGGATCGATTTCTGTTAAATCTACAAAATCTAAAATGGTAATATTCTTACTATTTTGTTCAGAAAGTTGCTCTAATTCCTCCTTTTCAAATAGAACAAACTTCCCCTTCTCGTATTCGTAACCTTTATTGATCTCTTCCCAGCCGACTTCTTCCTCACAAACGGGACATTTACGAACATAGGAGAGCGGACTTCCACAAGTCTTATGCACATATCTCATTGAAATATCCTTATCCTCCGTGGCGGAGAACATTTTGACGGGAACGTGGACAAGTCCGAAGCTAATTGCGCCTTTCCATACGGTATGCATCTATGATTCCTCCCTATCATTTTTCTTATTAGTTTGCCCAAAAAAAGACTCTAGTATGTGTTCTGCATTGACTTTGTATAAACGACAGAACTTTGTGGCATATTGACGATGGAACGAAGGGGTTTCCCGATGTAAGGAGGTGCAATCATGACCCGTGAGAACGATAAGAAGGAAGAAGAATTGAAGTATAAGGATTTGGACTCGGGAGCAATAGATACGACGGGGCTAGTAAATGGAGAAATGCTCGATTGGAATAACTTAACTTCAGAGGATAGCGAGCTGAGTCGTGAGTCCACGATGTTTGATATTGATCGGATGGTGAATGAAGGGCTCGGTGGTGGTAATGTGACGGAGCATAATGGAATGATTGGTTCCACAACAACCGATACGATGATAACAGTGGATGAAACACCAAGGAATACAGACATGCGAGAGGAGAACGAATAGCGTATGGAAATGGAAAGAGCTGTACAGATTTTCAAATCAGAGGATACGTATAAAGTGAAATTAGAGGGGGAGCCCGTATGGATTGAGCAAATCGATCCAGCCAATGGTATGGCAACCGTTCAGGTAGGCTCTAGACCAACGAATACGATGACGGTAAGTGTTGAGCGTTTGGAAGAAGGAGAGTAGAAGAGTCTAGGAAGCATCTGCTTTTGGAGGAACGCCATCAAGTGGTGTCCTACGAGAGCAGGTGTTTTTTTATACTGTGAATCGAAATTTGACTTCTCTTGCGGCTTGGTGAGGAGACCGATATAATTAAGGACAAGTTAAATCAGATAATAAAGGATGTCAAAGTATTTTGCATAAACGGAAATGATGCAGAATTCTTATGTCTAAAAGGTGGGTATACACGTGACAGAAAGCGGTTATGACTTCCGTTACATGTCCAAAAATCCGACGGATACGGAACAATTAGCAGCTTGGCTGGCTGAGCGTTCGCTTCCGGGAACGGTCATTGGTCTGGACGGCGACTTGGGAGCGGGGAAGACGGCATTCTCGCAAAGTTTTGCTAAACACCTCGGGATCAGCGGTGTGGTGAATAGTCCTACATTCACGATCATTAAAGAGTATGAGGGGCGCTTGCCTCTTTATCATATGGATGTATACCGATTATCAATGGATGAAGCAGATGAGCTTGGTCTAGACGAATATTTTTTCGGTGAAGGCGTCTGTCTCGTGGAATGGAGCAGTTTAATAACAGAACTTTTGCCGGAGAATTATCTTCACATTTCAATAGAAACAACCGGCTTATCAGAGCGGATAATCGGCATTAAGAGCTATGGTGAGCCTTATAGCCAGTGGTGCCGTGACTTGAATGAAAATGGGGTAAGCATCAATGAATAATCAGAATACGAAGCCGCGGCAGCGGTTTTTGGCGTTGGATTCGTCAACAGCTACACTTGCAGTGTCCGTGATGGATAATCATGAATTATTGAAAGAAATCAATGCCAACGGGGAGAGAAATCACTCGGTTCATATGCACCCGGTTATAGCTCGTGCAGTGGAAGAAGCGGGTCTGACCATGAATGAGATAGATGGCATTGCTGTTGGCGTGGGGCCAGGTTCATATACAGGCGTTCGAATGGCGGTTACAGCGGCTAAGACGTTATCTTGGGCGAAGAAGATTCCCTTAGTTGGGGTGTCGAGTCTCCATGCGATCGCTTGGGGAGGACTAGCAACAGGACTTGAAGCAACTTCTTCAAGTCATGAAAGACACTGGGTTATCCCATTGCTTGATGCAAGACGAGGTCAAGTGTATACTGCATTATTCGCTGGTGAAGCGGCGACTATGCCTGAGCGGCTTGAGGAAGATGCGATTCGCTTAATGGCGACATGGGTTGAAATATTATCAGAACGTCTGAAATCTCTTAGTAGAGAAGAACAGCCGACCTCAATCTGGTTTACTGGTGATGTTACAGTACATGCAGAAGCGGCAGAACGTCTTCGTGAAGTGTACCAAGGTCCGCTGCACATCCTGCCTTACGAGTTAGAAGGCCGTTATGTTGGTCTTTTAGGTGCTGAACGATTACGAATCGGAGACTCTGATCCTACACACGGACTCATACCTAACTATACACAGCTTTCGGAAGCGGAAGCGAACCTGCTGCGCAAGAAATGAAGGGAGCGTAGGATCGATCATGGAACAGGAATACAGAACACAGGTCAATGAGCAAGGTCTGTCTTTCCGCATGATGACCATCGAAGACATACCTGATGTTATGGTCGTTGAGCAGGATGCGTTCACCCTTCCTTGGACAGAGGAAGCATTTCATAATGAACTCAAAATGAATCATTTTGCACGTTATATGGTTATGGAGTATGAAGGCAAGACCATTGGTTATGCGGGAATGTGGACGATTGTCGACGAGGCGCATATTACCAATATTGCATTGTTAAGTGCATATCGGGGTCGTAAATGGGGGGAATTGCTCCTCAGTGAGTTGATGAAGACCGCAGCCTTTCTCGGAATGGAACGGATTACACTTGAAGTTCGAGTAAGCAATGAGGTTGCTAAACGTTTATATACTAAAAAAGGGTTTAAGCCTGCAGGCATCCGCAAAGGGTATTATTCCGATAATGGAGAGGATGCGCTGATTATGTGGGCGGATTTGCCCACCTACCGTGAAGACGGCGGCGAGGAAGGAAGCGAAGTTCTATCATGAATGAACAGAACATAGAGAATCATAGCTTGATTTTGGCTATTGAAACGAGTTGTGATGAAACATCGGTTGCGATTGTAAAAGATGGACATGAAGTATTATCCAGTGTGATTGCTAGTCAGATCGAAACGCATAAGGCTTTTGGTGGGGTCGTACCAGAGGTAGCATCACGTAAGCATGTGGAATGTATCACGATGATCATAGAGGAAGCTGTGGAGGAAGCGGGCATTGATATGCAGGATTTGTCCGCGGTAGCTGTAACGCAAGGTCCAGGTCTTGTTGGTGCCTTGTTGGTTGGTGTTGTAGCGGCCAAAAGCTTGGCCTATGCACTCGGTAAACCGCTGATTGGAACTCATCATATTGCAGGACATATCTATGCTAACCGGATTGTAGGGCCCATTGAATATCCGTGTATGTCACTTGTTGTATCTGGAGGACACACAGAACTTGTATACATGAAGTCTGAAGGAAGCTTTGAACTCATTGGCCGTACACGTGACGATGCTGTCGGCGAAGCATATGATAAAGTGGCTCGCGCACTGGGATTCCCTTATCCTGGCGGACCTCATGTAGACAAGCTGGCATTGGAAGCAGAGGACGCTGTATCGCTTCCACGTGTCTGGCTAGAGGCAGACTCCTATGACTTTAGTTTCAGTGGACTGAAATCGGCTGTATTGAATGTAGTGAATCAGAGTAAGATGCGCGGGGAGGAAGTAAGAACTGGGGCCATCGCGAGAGGGTTTCAGGAATCGGTGACCGAAGTACTGGTGGAAAAAGCAGTGCGTGCCGTAAAGGCTTATGGAGCGAAGCAGCTTCTACTGTGCGGAGGGGTTGCTGCGAACCGTGGGCTGCGTCGTCTTCTCTCGGAACGCTGTAAGTCGGAAGGAATTCCCCTAACCATTCCTCCGCATCAATACTGTACAGATAATGCAGCTATGATTGGTGCCGCGGCACATCTAAAATGGAAAGAGGGAGTTTCGACGCCACTTGATATGAAGGCAGACCCTCAGTTGCCATTAGAGGAATGGGCTTCTAATAAGCTATAGGATCTAACCAGATTAAATTAAGCTTGTCTTCTCTTGTAATGAAAGGGGACTGACCCCATAATGTGAGACAAATTAAAACACCTTCAAGAAAATTCAACCATGTCGTAAGATATGGAGACAACCTTGGAGGTGTTTTTGCGTTGGCAACAAGAGTTAGCTATCCACTAGAAGTGAAGATGAAAGCCATTGAAATGAGATTGGCTGGCATTCCAGTGAAAGAAGTCATGGATCAACTGAATATACGCAATAAGACACAAGTGAAGACCTGGATGAAATGGTACCGCAGTGGTGAGCTGAAACGGTTGGAGCAACCTGTCGGTAAACAGTACAGTTACGGTAAAGGACCAGAATACGTCTCAGAGTTAGAGAAAGTGAAGGCAGAGAATAGGTTCTTGAGACAACAGGTAGATCTGCTAAAAAAGTTCAAGGAAATGGAAAGGAGGTATCTCCAAAAGTCGTAGTGGAATGGGTTGAGTCGATCCGAGAAGAGGTTAGTGTGACACAAGCGTGCAAATGGATTGGGAAATGGATTGGGGTTCCACGAGCCACCTACTATCGCTGGAAAGCTAACTTAGAGAGTAAATACGAGGACGATTTGGTAAAGCAAATTTATGAACTCAGTAAACAACATAGATTTCGCTATGGATACCGAAAGATCACAGCGTTGCTTCGAAGAGAGTATAAGATTAATCACAAACGCGTACAGCGGATTATGCAGTGTGAGGGTCTGCAGTGTCGTGTCAAAGTGAAGAAACGCAAGACTACAGGACAGCCAGCCTATATAGCAGAACATTTGCTGAAGCGTGAATTTAAAGCTAATGCACCCATGCAAAAACTCGTTACAGATATTACATATCTGCCTTTTGGCGGAAGAATGTTGTACCTGTCGAGTATCTTGGACTTGTTTAATGGAGAGATTGTGGCATACAGTATAGCTGACAAGCAAGACACCGCATTTGTACTAGAAACGCTCAATCAATTACCATCTCTGCCGGGCGCCATACTCCATAGCGATCAAGGCAGCGTGTACACCTCCCAGGCTTATCAGGAAGCAGTAAAGGGAAAAGGCATTACCATGAGCATGTCCCGTAAGGGTACGCCCGCTGATAATGCCCCCATCGAATCGTTTCATTCCACACTAAAGTCTGAAACGTTCTACCTCGAAGGTTTAACCTGTACGACGACGGCAATCGTCGAAAAGACCGTTCGAGACTACATTACTTACTATAACTCAATTCGCATTCAAACAAAACTAAACAACCAGTCACCGATTCATTTTCGGCAACTGGCTGCTTAAACTTGCAAGGTGTTTTGATCCCTGTCTCATTAACAGGGGTCAGTCCCAAGAGAGGGCGGGCTTTTTTTATTGAAGGATGTGCCCTGTATAAATGGATCAATAATCTGTCAAGTTGTGGACAAGGTTATCCACATGTCCCCTCAAAAATGTGTGCAAATCATAAAAACACGGATAAATTCACGGTTTGGAAGTCGTTGAAAATAGAGAGTAAAAGTTTCAAAAACATCTGTCAAAATTGTGGATAATGTGTATAACTTCGTGGATAAACTTGGATATACATACTCAAAAGCTAGTTTAACAACAAAAAAATGGCCTAATAGGCCATTTTTCGGTCATACTTATGCACTTAATCTGGGGATAACTTTGTGTATAACTCTAATGTTAGATTTGAAACTATTTTGTGAACATTTTTTGTCTTTTTGTTTTAGTAGCTTTATTATGCCTCCAACAATGATTCCCATTCTGTAAAAATCTCTTCAAGCAAAGCTTTCTTTGTATCCGCAGCTTGTTGTCGATCTTGCAGAGCCATATAGTCCTGATAAATTTCAGGCAGAGCCATTTCTGCTTCTAGATTTGCGATTTCTGTCTCTAATGTATGAATCTGCTCTTCCAAGCTAACGAGCTTTCGTTGTCTATTTCTTTCTTCACGCTTGGCTTGTTTGTCTGCTTCGAAAGACGAGGCACCTTGTTTCTCAGGAGTGGCTTCTTGAGCGGTCTCCTGCTTAAGTCCAGGGCGCGCAAATGGTTCGGAAGGTTCGTTATTCATTTCGTCAATTTCTTGCTGTTTATCTGTATAATCGTCGTAATTACCCAGGAAATGTTGAACCCCGTCAGGATGCAGCTCAACGATGCGTTCTGCCATCTTATTCAGGAAATAACGGTCATGTGAAATGAAGAATAGAGTGCCTTCATAATCCATTAGCGCAGATTCGAGAACTTCCTTACTGAACAAATCCAAGTGGTTGGTAGGCTCGTCCAGAATGAGCATATTGGCTTCTAATAACATGAGTTTTGCCAGAGATACGCGTGCCTTTTCACCACCACTTAAAGAACCGACCTTCTTAAGGACATCTTCCCCGCTAAATAGAAAATTACCAAGTACAGTGCGCACACGTGCTTCTTCCATGTGAGGATAGGCGCTCCATAGTTCTTCAAGTACGGTATTTTTCGGGTTCAATTCGGACTGCTCCTGATCATAATAACCGATCTTAACCTTTGTTCCCCATTGCAAAGTGCCGGAGGCGGGTTTCATATCATCGATCAGGCATTTAAGCAGCGTTGATTTCCCGATTCCGTTCGGTCCAATCAATGCTACGGTTTCTCCTCGACGAAGATCGAAAGATACGTTTTGGAACAAGGCTTCTCCTGGCTTAAAGGAGACGGATAGATCTTTTACCTGCAGGACCTCTTTACCAGACATGTACTCAACTTCAAAGGAGAAGTGAGCTTTCTTGAGATCGCCCATGGGTCTATCCATGCGCTCCATCCGATCCAGCGCTTTACGGCGACTCTGAGCACGTTTTGTCGTAGAAGCACGAACAAGGTTACGCTGAATAAAAGTTTCCATTTTTGCGATCTCATCTTGTTGCTTCTCGTACTGTTTTAGTTGTGACTCATATTCAGCAGCTTTCAGTTCAATATACTTGCTGTAATTTCCGGTATAGCGTTTTGATTGATGCCGCTCAATTTCCACGATAGTAGTAACGAGGCGGTCAAGAAAGTAACGGTCATGGGATACTACGAGTAACGCACCTGAATATCCGCGGAGATAATCTTCAAGCCACGTCAATGTCGCGATATCCAGATGGTTCGTAGGCTCATCGAGCATAAGCAGATCAGGAGCTTGAAGCAGGATGCGCGCGAGGGCCAGGCGTGTCTTCTGACCGCCACTTAAAGTGGAGATCGGAGTATCTGGTGAAAAGGTACCAAAACCCATCCCATGGAGAATACTGCGGATCCGTGTTTCCATTTCATAACCGCCTTGATCTTTAAACCAGTCAGATCGGATAGCATATCGGTCAAGCAGGTCTTGATAGCGTTTAGGATCTTCACTGGAAGCTGGATCAGCAATTTGCTGCTCCATCAGCCGAAGTTCGCGTTCGGCCTCGATTAGTGGTGTGAACACATCGAGCATTTCCTCCCAGATGGATCGGTCTGAGTGGAGTCCACTGTTTTGCGCTAAATATCCGATTGTTGTTTCTTTAGCTTTAAAGATTTGTCCGCCGTCATGTGACAGCTCTCCAGCCAGAATCTGAAGAAGTGTTGATTTCCCCGCGCCATTGACCCCAACAAGTCCGATTCGCTCGCGTTCCAGAACCTGCAGATTGATTCCCTCTAGCACAGGGGTGACTCCATATAATTTCGTAATGCCATTGGCTTGCAGCAGCATGAGAGTTATAACCTCCATCTATATATAGTTCATAATTCATCGATAAAATTCAGATGATGATAGTGTAAGTTTACATGAAAAATAGTAAACAAGCGACCGATTGAAGGTGACTTCCGACATTCTTGGCGAATGGGAGGAACAATGGTAAACTAAACATAATTATAAGCAAGAGAGGAAAGACTTGCCCTGAACATTTCTGAATCCAAAACTGAACTTCGAGCACAACATATTGCACTAAGAAATTCTATGACAAGCAGCCTTCGAGACCAGATTTCGGGTCAAGTCTGCCGTCATGCGGCTGAATTTCTGATGCTACATCATGTGAAGAGTATGCTGGTATATGTTCCGTTTCGTTCGGAACTCGATACATGGCCGCTAATTACATGGGCGTGGGAGAATGGTGTGGATGTCATTGTACCAAGGAGTATCAAGGAGAGCAGAATGATGGAGCTGTACACGCTCCATAGCAAGGACGAACTGATTAGAGGGGCATATGGTATTCTTGAGCCAGATCCAACACATGCAAGTCAATGTTTAGCGAATTTTGTTCCAGAAATCATATGGGTACCAGGACTTGCATTTGATCGATTAGGTGGCAGGCTCGGTTATGGAGGCGGATATTATGATCGTCTTCGGGATCGGATCCTGCTGACAACACAGATGAACGAGGAGTGCAAGCCGCCCTTATGGATCGGCCTCGGGTATGAAGCACAGCTTACGAACCAAGTGCCGATGGAATATCATGACTTGCGTCTGGATGGGCTTATAACAGAGAATGGTTACATAAAGTCTGGATTCTAGCGGAAGGTGATGGAATGGAACTAAGTCATTTTAATGAGCAAGGTAGAGCGAAGATGGTGGACGTAAGTGATAAAGACATTACATCCCGGAGCGCCACTGCAGTAACAACAATAAAGATGTATCCAGAAACGCTGCGCCGCATTCAAGAGGGCGGTATTGAAAAAGGCGATGTACTGGCAGTAGCGCAAGTAGCGGCTATCATGGCTGCCAAGAAGACATCAGATTGGATCCCGATGTGCCATCCACTTCCCCTTACGGGTGTAAATGTGGAATTTGGCAATAACGACCTGGATGAATTATATATAGAAGCAACTGTGAGAACAACAGGAAAGACGGGGGTAGAGATGGAAGCCCTAACGGCTGTATCTGCAGCTGCTTTGACTGTATACGATATGTGCAAGGCTATGCAAAAGGATATGGAGATCGGTCCGACGAAATTAATTCGTAAGACGGGTGGTAAGAGCGGGGATTACCTGAGCGAGCGGAACTAGCAGGGAATCATTGTTTTCGTGTTTTTATTATTGAATATAGATTCGTTAGAAGGGGAAGGAGAGGGTACTCATGTTATGGAAGACGGCGATCCTGACGGCGAGCGATAAAGGCTCACGGGGGGAACGCGAGGATACGAGCGCCCAAGTTATTCGGGAACTAATTGAAGAGGAATTGGGCGGCGAAATTATTGAATATCGGATTGTTCCCGATGAAGAAGATGAGATTATTGCAGCGTTGATTGAGCTGACGGATTATTTTCAAGTGGACTTGGTGCTTACAACTGGAGGAACGGAATTGGCAGTTAGGGATGTAACACCAGAAGCTACGATGCGGGTTGTGGAACGGGAAGTACCTGGTATTGTGGAGGCAATGAGAGCTACAGTGATGCAGAAGAATCGAAGTGCTATGTTATTCCGAGGGGTGTGCGGAATTCGAGGACGGACCTTGGTTCTTAACTTACCGGGATCTCCAAAAGGAGTACACGAGAATTTGGCTGCTGTCATGGATCAATTGCCGGAAGCCCTTCTTATGGTAACAGGACAATACCGAGAATAAGGAATAATTATGTTTATAAGTAATAAATGTACAGAAAATGTTCAATTTTCCGTACTATATATGTGATTTTTCTTATGGTATGATGACGGTATACACGTTTATTGGCTTATTTTTCAAGTTTTGATGTTACAACCTATTTGATCTTGCCTGATTGTATTGTATTCAGACTTCATTCAAATAGGACAAGGAGGAGAATAGGTATGGGTCCAATCGGTGTACCGGGTATTATTTTACTCGTCATCTTAGCATTGTTGCTGTTCGGTCCGAACAAGCTTCCTGAACTAGGACGAGCTGTAGGTAGAACATTCCGTGAGTTTAAGGATGGGGCACGTGAGATTATTGAGGACGAGCCAGCTTCCAAGAAACAAGAGACTCCACAGCCAGTTGCTGCACAGACTAAGGCTGAAGATAAACGCCTTCCCGAATAGGTACTTTTCGTGAAGTGAACCCCTCCTTCGGGAGGGATTTTATTTTAAAATAACAAAGTTTCATCCAAGACTGTGCAATTATTTTATTAGAAACGGAACTCTTGCTGAAGTGAGGAGACTGCCGTTTCTTCTTGTGCTGCCGGGATACAGATGAGGTGATATCTAGCGTGTCGGAGAAAATGGAAGAGATGGCGCTTGTGGAGCATCTGAGTGAGCTTCGCAAGCGAATTATTATTGTACTTGTCGTGTTTGTGGGCGGATTGATTGCTGGTCTGTTTATAGCGGAGCCGATCTATCGATATTTGACGGAATCGGAGCAAGCGCAGAGATTTGAACTGAATGCGTTCTCTTTCTGGGATGGTATTGGGATCTATATGAAGATCGCGGCACTATTCTCGCTTGTTATATCGGTACCGTTTATATTTTATCAAATATGGGCTTTTGTTAAGCCAGGCCTGCGCGAAGTGGAACAGAAGGCTGCGATACGCTATGTTCCATATGCCTTTATACTTTTTATTATGGGAACTCTGTTTGGTTACTACATCGTCTTCCCAATGACACTACACTTTACGACATCCATTACGCAGAGCATGGGCCTGCAAGAAACGTATGGAATTACGAATTATTTTAACTTTATGTTTAACCTTGTCCTTCCTTTAGCACTCATATTTGAGTTACCACTGATTGTGATGTTCTTAACGAAAATTCGTATTTTAAATCCATTAAGACTGAAGAAAATGCGTCGTCTGGCATACTTCGCGCTTGTATTTATAGCAGTAATCATCACTCCACCGGATTTCATTTCTGATTTTCTAGTATCGATTCCGTTACTTCTACTATATGAGTTTAGTGTGTTCCTCTCAGCGACGATCTATCGTAAGCAATTACAAGCTGATATGGAGCTGGAAAGCCGGTACACGCGGGTGGATGGCGAATAATATCGCAAGAGTTTAGGTTTTTTTATGTGGAAAGAGTGTCCTGAATGGGGATGCTCTTTTTTTTGCGTAATCCGAAGTTAACGGTAGGCATAAAATAAAAAGCTGTGGATAGAATGGAAAGAGGAGTCTGGAGGACAACCTTCTATTCGATAATCGGATCAAAAATTGATCAAAAAATATCGTAAAAGACTTGAAATCTTCAGGCAACTTGAGTATCATAAAGTTGGTTGTTAGCACTGACGATGGTTGAGTGCTAATACATAAAGCTTTGAACGAAAGTACAACAATATAATTTTTATAAGGAGGCTATTTTTTCATGATCAGACCTTTAGGTGAACGCGTATTGGTAGAACCAATCGAACAAGAAGAGACCACGGCATTCGGGATCGTGCTTCCGGACTCCGCTAAAGAAAAGCCGCAAGAAGGTAAAGTTATCGCAGTAGGTAGCGGTTCTTTGAAAGACGGTGTACGTGTAGCTTTGGAAGTTAAAGAAGGCGACCGTGTTATTTTCTCGAAATACGCTGGAACAGAAATCAAATACGAAGGTAAAGAATATTTGATTATGAAAGAAAGCGACATCCACGCGATCTTGGGTTAATTCACAACCTGAATATAAGAATGTTAAATTTTCATAATCCATTAGGAGGTATGTTATAACATGGCTAAAGATATTAAGTTTAGTGAAGACGCCCGCCGCGCAATGCTTCGTGGTGTTGATGCATTGGCAAACGCAGTTAAAGTAACGCTCGGTCCGAAAGGCCGTAACGTTGTATTGGAGAAGAAATTCGGAAGCCCGCTCATCACGAATGACGGTGTAACGATTGCTAAAGAAATCGAGCTTGAAGATGCATTCGAGAACATGGGTGCTCAGCTTGTTAAAGAAGTAGCTACAAAGACTAATGATGTTGCCGGTGACGGTACTACAACTGCAACGGTTCTTGCTCAAGCGATGATTCGTGAAGGTCTGAAGAACGTAACTGCAGGCGCTAACCCAATGGTTATCCGTAAAGGTATCGACAAAGCGGTTCGTGCAGCTGTTGAAGAACTTAAGAACATTTCCAAAACAATCGAAGGCAAGCAATCCATCGCTCAAGTTGCTGCGATCTCTGCAGCTGACGAAGAAGTTGGTCAACTGATTGCAGAAGCTATGGAAAAAGTGGGCAAAGACGGTGTTATCACGGTTGAAGAATCCCGCGGTTTCTTGACTGAGCTGGAAGTTGTAGAAGGTATGCAATTTGACCGTGGCTACATCTCCCCATACATGATTACAGATACGGATAAAATGGAAGCTGTTCTTGAGAATCCATACATCCTGATCACAGATAAGAAAATTACAAACACGCAAGAAATCTTGCCGATCCTTGAGAAGATCGTACAACAAGGCAAAGCACTTGTTCTGATCGCTGAAGACATCGAAGGCGAAGCTCAAGCGATGCTGATCGTGAACAAATTGCGCGGAACATTCAACGCTGTAGCTGTTAAAGCTCCTGGCTTTGGTGACCGTCGTAAAGCAATGCTGCAAGATATCGCTGCATTGACAGGCGGCCAAGTGATCACTGAGGAACTCGGTCTTGACCTGAAATCCGCTACAATCGATCAATTGGGTACTGCTCGTCAAGTACGCGTAACTAAAGAGAACACAATCATCGTGGACGGTGCTGGTAACAAAGAAGACATCGCTGCTCGCGTGAAGCAAATCCGTAACCAACTCGAAGAAACAACTTCCGAGTTCGATAAAGAGAAGTTGCAAGAGCGTCTTGCTAAACTTGCTGGCGGCGTAGCCGTAGTTAAAGTTGGCGCAGCAACTGAAACAGAATTGAAAGAGCGCAAGCTCCGCATCGAAGATGCTCTGAACGCAACTCGCGCTGCGGTTGAAGAAGGTATCGTATCCGGTGGTGGTACTGCACTCGTGAACGTATATGGCGCTGTTGCAGCAGTAGAAGCAGAAGGCGATGAGAAGACAGGTGTGAACATTGTTCTACGTGCTCTTGAAGAGCCTATCCGCACAATCGCTGCTAACGCAGGTCAAGAAGGTTCCGTTATCGTTGAGCGTCTGAAGAAAGAAGAGATCGGCATTGGCTACAACGCTGCAGCTGATACTTGGGTGAACATGTTCGAAGCAGGTATCGTTGACCCTGCTAAAGTAACTCGTTCCGCTCTTCAACACGCAGCTTCCGTTGCGGCTATGTTCTTGACTACTGAAGCAGTAATTGCTGACAAGCCAGAACCAGAAAAACCAGCTATGCCAGACATGGGCGGCATGGGTGGAATGGGCGGCATGATGTAAGGCAACTAAGCCTTAGATCATGTGCCTAGCAGAATGAATTTTCGTCTAGATTAGACGGGGATTTGTGAAGCAGTCACTGTTGCTTATTATAAATGAAACAAAGACCACTTCTTAATAATCTTATTAAGGAGTGGTTTTTTATGTTGTTAAAATTTGTATTTCAGTTTTTTTGGAAGATCGTAAGTTCAACAATACAACTAAAGAAAATATTACGAATTATCAAACCATGCTTGGTGAGTTTGTTGAGTATTGCACTGATAATAAATTTGACGACATGAAAGCGATTAGTGGAGAATTTAATTTTTAAATCCCCCCTCTTTAGATTATGAAACTTTTGAACTAATTATTTTTTTGAAAATTATAGTCTACTAGACCTGAATTGATAGAACATGGTAATATATGCCTACAAAGACATCTTAGGAGGAATTGGTTTGATAAAATGTAATAAATGTGGAAATGAAGCGCTTGAAGATGACAGTGTTTTCTGTAAAAAATGCGGAAAAAAAATTTCTACTAGTAATGACACTAACTTAATGAAGCGTAAGAAACTTCTGGTTCTTGGTGGTAGTGGAATACTTGCTCTAGTTATTTTAGTAACAATTTTACTGCTCCTAAACAATCCAATAACAAAATTTCAAAATGCCGTAGAAAGCAATCAATATTTGGATGCAAATACCATTTATAGTCAAGAAATCAAGGGTGATTCCGAACAGGAAAATAAAGCCGAAAATTTCATGAAAGATGAATTGAAGCGAATCAATCAGGATTTTAAGAATAATAAAATTAATTATCAAAAAGCATCTATTTCGCTAGACACCATAAAGAAATTAGAGTTAGTAAAATCTGACGTTGAAGCAACAATCATTAGTATTGATAAACTAAATGATTCAAGAACTTCATTTAAAAAAGGTCAGGAATTTATCGCAAATAAAAACTATAAAGATGGCATTAGTGAATTTAAGAAAGTAATTACGGACGATGAAAATTATGCTAAGGCTCAAGAATTAATTTCTACATATATAACAGAGTATAAAACTAATGCTTTAAAAGATGCCAAGCAGTTGTCTACCAACAATGACTATGATAAGGCAATCAGCATTTTAAGCGATGCGTTAGTTTTAATACCAAATGATTCGGATGTTTCTGCAAAAAAAGCTAGTTATGAAAAACTGAATGAAGAGAAAAAGGCTATTGAAAGAAAAAAGAAGATGGAAGAATTAAAAAATAGTCAAGAAGTATCTGTAGAATCTGCTATAATTGTTCGAACTGGTACATATATAGATTTTTACCATACACAAGTTATTGTCAAGAATAACTCAAATAAAGTTGTGAAAAATTATGTGGTTGGTTGGTTAGCTTATGATAATCAAGGTTATCCGATCAATCTTGATTCAAATGACCATCTTACTAAAGGTAATGCAAAAGCGGTAAACATACAGCCTAATACAACCTATGGACAAGGTTCGGGTTGGAGCATTTATAGTGATTCAGCCGCAGAGAAGACTGAGACTTTACTTGCATGTGTCATTGAGGTGGAATATTATGATGATACAAAGTGGACGAACCCTTACTATGAATACTGGTTGACTGAAAATAAAGGAAAACCCCTCCATTAACAGATAAGCGGTTAACTCGTTATTAATATATTTGTCATTTTTATTGTTTTGTTAATTGTTTGCTATCAAAAAGTGATATTTATCTTAAGAATCGAAAGCCACAAGGTATTTTTGCGTCCTTGTGGTTACTTTATGTTAAAGTCTATTCAGTTTGTCTAGCATCTTCTGTAGAGTTGGATGGTGTATAAGAGAGTAGTGTGAATGTTGGAATGTCCGGCTTAATGTATTAAGGGTTTTATAACCCTGTTGTATCAAGGATTTGAATAGGTTGATAGGTGGCAACGACCATATTTTGACCACATATTAATAGTTTTTAGAGTCATCTTATTAGTTCTCCGAACTTTTGAGGTGTCTCTTTTTTTTGGAATGCTTGTGATATGTACTATAGATTAACTGAGGAAATTTGATGAAATGAAGCAGTCGGTGCATTATTTGCGATCGAATGATAATGTTTCAGATGTTACTAGCCGATATTGAATTAATTCTTGAGGTAAAAACAATTAAGAATTAAACTCTACCCCAAAATCATCTCAAGACATGAGATAATAAGGAAAATAAAACCAAATATATCTTTGGAGGAATGCTTATCTTGTCTAAATTTACGATTCGCCCATTACGCAAGGAAGATTATCCAGCAGCAGCCTCGCTGATCAACTTTTTGTGGTCGGTGCCCATAACGGCTGAGCAGTTGCAGGCGGATGAGGAGAGCATTCCGCCAGGGCAACTGCATTATAACGAGGACGGCGAACTCATGGGCTGGGATCGTCCGAAGTGGGTGGCAGAGAACGAGCAGGGGGATGTCATTGGATATACGATCATATGGCGCGCACCTTGGGGTGAGCCGGGAAATCTGAATCTCACGTTGGTCGTTCATCCGGAGGAACGCGGCTATGGAGTCGGCAGGGCCTTGTACGATGAAGTGAGCTCATGGGCTCAAAAGGTAAAAGCATCTCGACTTATTTGCTTCATGAAAGAGGATGATGAGACTTCACTCCGTTTTGCACAGCGGAGGGGTTATGAGCAGGAGCGTCATACCTTCGAATCCGTGCTGGGGTTATCCTCTTTTTCGAATGAAGATTTATTCCAGTGCATTGGCACGGCTGAGCAGTCCGGCATTCGGTTTGTAACGCTGGCGGATGAGCCTGGTGAGGAGAATGAACGAAAGCTTTATGACCTATACCGCATAACCCATCAGGATATTCCGGGATATAACGAGGACTTTCCTTGGTTTGAAGAGTGGCGGAAGTGGAACCTTGATATGCCTGGCGTGGAGCCTAAATACATACATATCGCCAAAGACGGAGAAGGTTACATCGGCGTAGTGACGCTGCAGAAGAACGAAGAAATTAATGCGATGTATCATCAATATACTGGCGTCTTACCGGAATACCGGGGGAAGCGGATTGGTCTCGCGTTAAAACTTCTGGGCATTCAATCTGCGCGTGCTGAGGGGGCTACTTCTCTGAGAACTCATAACGATTCGATGAACGCTCCCATGCTTCGTATCAACCGTGATCTGCTAGGATTTAACGCGGTTCCAGGGAACTATAAAATGGTATGTAAGATTTAAGGTAGGTAAGAAAACGTTCTTATAATTACAACAAAAGCTGCCTTATGGCAGCTTTTTATGATTGTTTTTATTTTTCCCCTTTTTGAATCCATTCGCCGAACTGCTTCATGGCTTTCTCGCTGTGTACGTATTTGTACGTCTTGCCATCGTCATAATGAAAAATCGCCGCACTATCTTCGTCACCTTCGATTTCGGACGAGATCGATAGGATGCGTTCCACGTCAAGCAGCTTGAAATTCCCCTGATCGTCTTCCGCCGGTATGGCTTGTTGTTTTGATTCTTCTTCCATATTCATGATGTAGCCTCCACATTCCGTTTTGTTTTATTGTAACCGAACAGAGAAGGATTTGCATTTGTGTTAGCTTCTATAACCCAGCTTCATAAAATAAAATTTGCTCATCATTATCATCTAAGTCTATCGCGTAGAATGAAGCACCCTCTTCAAGGTAGTTATAACGGGCAAGATAAAGAGGCTGTTTAAGATGATAAGTTCCATCTGTATTGCTTGTTATATTTTCAGGATTGAATGGCTCCGGATAAATGGGCGCATCAAAAGAGAGGTATATATAAACGCTAAAATCTTCTTTGTTATATTTCTCATATAGATCCTTTGCAAGGTCTTTAGTTAATTTAAATATGTATGATAAATTATTTCTCGGTGCCTTTATTATTGTACTTATTTGATTCATATCATTCATGTGAATACCAATGGAGAAGCCTGAGGAACTAGTGAGAGTGGTAAGTTTGACATCATAAGAATCTTCATCAATTCTAAGTTTAGAATATTTTGAATTAAGATAGGTTTCGATTTGTTCATCAGTGGCTGTAGATGCTGTTGGATTTTCTGAAGACTGTTGTGTCGGAGTTGGGGTAGGAGTAGGAGTAACAACTGAAGACGATATTTCTGGTTCGCTATTATATACAGTACTCGTTATTTCAATTGTGTTTCCATGATCTCGAACGATCAGTTTGGCACCGGTGGATTCGCTTATAAGCCTAAGTGGCACGAAAACTTTTCCCTCGATGACTACAGGAGAAACTTCTAAGGAAATGCGTTTTCCGTTAATATAAGCATTTTTACTTCCAACAGTTAATACGATTTTGGTACCATTTTTTCTAGCTGTAACTTGTTTTTTTTTCTGATCCCAAGAGGAGGTAATTCCTAGTTTGTTAAAAATGGGTGTAAACTGCACCATTGTTACACCTCGTGTAACAATAGGTTTCTGATCAAATAAAACAGTTTGTCCGTCAATGACAACATTTTTACTTGGGTCTGCACTAACGGAGGATGTTACCAGAGTAAATAGAAGTGTAGCGGCAATGGCTATTTTTCTCTTCATCTCATGAATCTCCTTCATATGAAATTAGTCGTACCAGATATTCCATTTACAGTAAGTAATTTATGCTACCGTTATTGTAACTATATAAAGGATAATATACCATTATATTTTTGGGGATATTCTGATACATATCTTTATGTCTGTATTGTTCTTTCATTCACTCCCAGCCAAATTCTCCTCCATCTGCTTTAAAATCCTCCGTATCAGTATTAATTCCTCAGATGGAATATCGCTTTTAAACAATTATCACATTTACTAGTGAAGTTTGCATATAACAACGGGAGGGAATACGGATGAATATATTTAATCTACATCAAAATCGTAATGTTGATAGAGAAGGATCTGCTGTTATTGTAGGGGCGTCGCTTTCTGGTCTCATGACTGGCATAGCTCTTTCGAGGGAAGGGATACATGTAACGATCATTGATAAGGTTGGGGAGGGACAGCGCACAGGGGCTGGGATTCGGGTAGACGGTGGAGAGTATGGTGAATCCAGAACCGCGAGATTTTTAAGAGATCTGGTCTCAGGAGGGAGGAGTTCTATACAGCTGTGGTCATCGATAGAGTCTCGTCTCCGTGCAGAAGTTCTGAGGTATCCCAGTATCGCCTTACGGTATAACACTCGTGTTCAATCAGTCAATCAGGATGCTGATACCGCTTGGGTTGAGACTGATGTTGGAGAGGTTATTCGGGGCGATATCTTGATCGGTGCAGATGGACATTCTAGCTTGGTCCGGCGTCATGTTGCACCACATAAACCAGATGCGAGATTCGCCGGGTATATGGTATGGATTTCTTCGATGCGTGAGGAAGACTTACCTGAGAAGTATCGTCCACGGGAAAATCATCCACCAGTTACGATGCTAGATAGCAGCAACGGTTTTTTATTCGGATCGGTTATTGAACGAGAGGATAGCTCATCTGGTTTAGGAAATCGGCGGATTGGATGTACATGGTACGATAATTCCCGCAATGATCTACTGTATCACTTGGGATGTATAGAAGGAAGTGTTGTGGTTCACTCTCTTAATGGCGCAGATATACCTGAAAAGACGCTCATAGAGTTAGCGGACCAAGCTTCTGAGAAATGGCCTGAGCCTTGGTCATCCGTCATGCGTCATGCTGTTCAGACGCGTAATATCATTGGCATACCGATCAAAGAATATGTTCCTGACAATCTTGTTATAGGACGAATCGGCTTGGTTGGAGATGCGGCTCATGTACCTGCACCTGTTACGGCCAGCGGATTTAATGAATCGCTACAAGATGCTGCAGTGTTAGGTGAATGTGTTTCGAAGGGCATACATGCCAATAAGGCGATTGAAGCTTTGAGAAAGTATGAATCTCTTCGTTTAGAGAGAGTGCGTCAAATGGTACTGTCAGGGCAATTTTTCAGCCAGACGTTTAGGCAATAGTTTACTTAAAGAGGTCTTCCATTACGTTGTTTAACTTCGTGGCAGATCTCTTTTCATTTTATAGAGCAGGATTAAGATACCTAGCTTATAGTGTAAGGGTTATAATATGAATATGATGTAATAAGGATATAAGAATAACAACATGAGATAACAACAGAGAAGAAGTGGTGATGAACATGGGGATCACGGTACAAGATATGCTGCAACTGCCTTCCTTTCGGGGGGCTAAGGTACTTACGGGGCAAAATAATCTTCAGCGTACGATATCTTCTTTATCTGTATTAGAGGTTTCGAATGCAGAATATTCCTCTCGGATCGTCCATTCCATCCAAGAAGAATGGTATGCAGAAGAGATTGTGATCAGTTCTTTTTACTCCATTAAAGATAGTGTTGCGAAGCAGTGCGAAACGATTGAATACTTACACGGACTTGGAGAAGTGGGGTTAATTCTATACTATGTTGGAATCATCCTTCCCGAAGTGGCTGAAGAGGTGCTGAAATTAGCTGAGTCCAAAAATTTCATCATCATCTGCATGCCGGAGAATGATTCGTCACTTCGTTATAACGAAGTGATCTATGAAGTGATGGAATCGATCATTCTGAACAATCAGACGATCAATGATAATTTTGTCAATGAAGCGTTAGAGAAGGTATCGCTGTTGCCGGAGCACACGCGAAGCGTAGAAATGACGCTGAAAATTCTGTCTGATCGGCTGAAAGCGAATATCATCCTGACGAACACCCATATGGAGATTGTAAATCAAGTGATGTGGCCGCGTAATTCGTCGTTAGATGTGGTCCCTCTGATTGAGACCTATGCACCCTTTTTGATACAAGGGACGAAAGGACAAGAACCGTCGATTCCAGATGGTTTTGTGGAATACAAGAGCATTCATCAGAAGAACGGGGAAGTGCTCTATCTATTTTTGATCAAAGAGAACTCCAAATTGCCTGCGAAGACCATGGATAAGATCAGCGAGGTTGTACAGGTGGCGATTAATTTGTGGGGGGATAAGCACAACGAGGTTAGCGAATATGCCTTAGTCAAAGCGATCATTAATGATGAAAGTGAGAAGATGCGAAGACTGGCTCATCTGCTCCATATTGATGTCTCTTCCATTCAAATGATGTGGCTCGTGTACATTCATGATTTGTCGCAAGAGAAGCGAATTCGCGAAGAGCTGGAAGAGCATCTGTTCAAATATTACAAAACATCGGTTATCCAAACCATTGACCATTGTATCATCGCCCTCATGGGGAATTGCTCTTACAAGTACAACGAGTATGAAATTGCTGCGGAGTATATCGATACGACCCATTCATCTGCGCTGATTTCTGAAATGGTCTATGCTCCGCGGATGAGAAATACGCAAGACGTGCGGCGTATGTATCAACTCGTGAACAGTGTTGGACGTAAGGTCCATCTCATTTATGAACATCGTAAATTATTTACGGCGGCGGAGATCCGTTCAATGAAGCAAGCTATTGATTTGAGTGTACAGGGAGAAGAAGCTCTGGAGGAATGGATGGCTGTCATGGAGCCAATTATGAGCGACCACGATTCGCTTAAGACCTTAATGACCTTTTTGCTGGATGCAAAGGGGAATTTCGATGTCTGCGGCAAAATGCTATTCGTCCATAAAAACACGGTGAAATATCGCATTAAGAAGATTAGCGAGTTAATTGGTTACGATGTAACGGTCAACTCTGAATCCTACGATGTGTACATGGCTTGCATGATTTATCGACTTATTCATAGCTAGTGTAATCCGTAACTTTTGTCGTACAGACAAAAATCACGGATTTTTTTTTCGTTTTAGAAAAAGACGTAAACCTATGATTCCATCTATACTAAGTGAAATTTACTTTTCGAGGAGGCGGAAATGACATGAGAAAGGACGGAGAACACCAGTCTTGGTTCACCCTAGGGATGGTGTGGGCTGGAGCGGTGATCAGTATACCCGGTCTGCTGGTCGGGAATACGCTCATATCTGGCATGAGCTTACCCAAAACATTGTTAATCGCGTTTTTGGGATACGCCATTATCGTAGCCTTAATGATTCTTCAGGGGATTCAAAGTACGGATCTAGGCAAATCGACCGTTCAAGTCGCAGCTCAGGTATTTGGGAAAAAAGGCTCGCGAACGATTTTATCCATTATTCTCGCCATTGCTTGCCTCGGTTGGTTCGGGATACAGGCTAATGTCTGCGGCGCTGCCCTGGCAAATCTGCTAGCGGATTATGGAATGAATATCCCCGTACCCCTTGCTTCTTTCATTAGTGGCTTGGTCATGGTGGTCTCAGCGTTGTACGGTATTAAAGTACTTCGGGTACTTAGTTATATAGCAGTGCCTTTACTGATCGTTGTATGTATATATGGTTTAGTCCAAGCGTTCACAATGGATTCGATCCAGAACATTTGGAGTTACCAGCCTGAGAAACAGATGAAATTCATGGACGGATTAGCAGTAACCATTGGATCATTTGCCTTAGGAGCGGTTATCGCAGGCGATTATTCACAGTTCTCAAGAAAGCGTTCGGATGTGCTCAAAGCAGCATTGATCGGCATTGTTCCTTCCGGCGTACTCATGATTATTGTGGGAGCAATACTATCCTTTGCTTACCAGACTAGTGATATTGCGGCTGTCTTTATTAATATTACAACACCATTTATTGGGGGAACGGTATTGATTCTGGCTACGTGGAAAACGAACATGGTGAACGCTATCTCGGGTGGATTTGCACTTACCAATGTCCTTCATATTTCCAAAGAGAAAGAGAAGTGGGCTGTAGGGGTTGCTGGACTCATCGGGACGGTACTTGCCGTAATCGGTATCTTGAATTACTTCACGCCGGTGATGTCGATCTTGTCAGCGATGGTTCCACCTGTCGCAGGGGTTATGATTGCATCCTACTGGATTATGAACAAAGGGGATAAGAATAGTTGGAAGGAAACAGAGGGCATGAATCGCCTTGGTGTCTTCTCATGGCTGATTGGCTCGATCATCGCTTGTATGCCGGTTGTGTTGTCCTTTTTCCCAAGCTTGCCACAAGTATCGAACCAGCCGCTACTCGGTATCATCATTTCATTTGTTCTGTATATCGTCGGTTATAGAATCACGGCTACAAAGTCTGTCATCATGGAGGGAAATCAATGAGATATTTAGATAAACAATCAATTGAACATATTGCTGTAGGTGCTGCATTTTTAGGAACGGGTGGAGGAGGAGATCCTTATATCGGTAAACTCATGGCGCTTTCGGCTATCGAAAAACACGGACCCGTTAGACTATACTCCGTGGATGAGATTGAAGATGAAGACTTCTTCATTCCTGCTGCCATGATGGGGGCACCTTCGGTATTAGTTGAGAAGTTCCCGAAAGGTGACGAGTTTGTTAAGGTGTTTCAGATGCTAGCCAAGTATTTGGGCAAAGACAAGATTACAGGCACGTTTCCGATGGAAGCGGGCGGAGTCAATTCGATGATTCCCATCGTTGTTGCTGCACAGCTGAATTTACCACTTATCGACTGTGATGGGATGGGCAGAGCATTTCCGGAACTTCAGATGGTGACCTTTAACCTGGATGGCATTTCGGCCGCGCCGCTTGCCATCTCGGACGAGAAAGGAAACATCGGTATCTTCGAGACGATCGACAATAAGTGGACCGAACGGTTAGCTCGTACAGCAACGGTGGAGATGGGAGCTAGTGCTCTAGTGAGCCTATATCCGACGACGGGTGCTCAGATCAAGAAGAGTGGTGTTCACAACATCGTGACTCTATCTGAGCAGATCGGAGAGATCATTTCATCTAAGAATAGAGATGCAAAAGACAAGCTTGAGCAGTTGTTGAATCTGACATCAGGCTATGAGCTGTTCCAAGGAAAAATTACAGATGTCATCCGAGAAACCAAGGGCGGCTTCAATTTCGGGAAAATGAACTTGGAAGGCATTGAAACGAATAAAGAAGAACAGATGAAGGTTTATTTCCAGAACGAGAACCTCCTTGCCGAGATGAATGGTCAGGTTATCGCAATGACACCGGATTTAATCTGTCTGGTCGATTATGAAACTTTGCTTCCCGTGACAACGGAGAGCTTGAAATATGGTAAACGTGTCCGCGTCATTGGGCTTCCCGCCCATCCGAAGTGGAGAACCGACATCGGCATTGAAACGGTAGGGCCGAAGTATTTTGGGTATGATTACGATTACGTTCCGATCGAGGAACTGGTAGGTAAGGCGGTGGCTAAACATGTATAGAATCGGAATCGATGTAGGCGGCACGAATACAGATGCTATCATTTTGGACGAGCATAACCAACTGATTCATAGCATTAAATCTCCAACGACACTGGATATTAAGACGGGTATTGAGACATCGCTGCGGAATGTGTTGAAAGAAGCGAACATTGATAAAACGAAAATCACTCATGCCATGCTCGGTACAACACAGTGTACGAATGCCATTGTGGAACGGAAGAAATTAGCGAAAGTAGGCGTGATCCGCTTAGGATACCCTGCTACAGCTTCTGTACTTCCCTATACGGCTTGGCCCGAAGACATGGTTGAGAAACTATCAGGAAATTATGCATTAGTTCATGGTGGATATGAATATGATGGTCAATTGCTGGGGGAGTTGAGCGAGCAGGAGATTAAAGATCTTTTGGCCGATTGGCGTGAAAAGGTAGAGTCTATTGCGATTATTGGCGTTTTCTCATCCATCAAAAATGACCAAGAACTTAAGGTTCGAGATATGATCTGGGAAGCATACGGGGAGAACTATCCGGTTTCTTGCTCCTCCTTAATCGGGTCTGTCGGTCTGATTGAACGGGAGAATGCAACGATACTGAACGCGGCTCTATGCCAAGTCATTGAGACTACGGCTACAGGATTTACGAATGCGCTAGAAGCCGAAGGGATTCAAGACGCACAAGTGTACTTATGTCAAAATGATGGTACGCTCATGTCGATTGAATATGCGAAACAATTCCCGATTCTTACGATTGCTTGTGGGCCGACGAATAGCATTCGAGGCGCTTCTTATTTAGCGAACATTAAAAACACGATGGTCATTGATGTCGGCGGTACCACTTCGGATATCGGTGTTTTGCAAGATGGATTTCCAAGAGAGTCCTCTGTCGCAGTGGAAGTTGGAGATATTCGCACGAATTTTAGAATGCCGGATATTATCTCCGTAGGACTTGGCGGGGGAAGCATTGTACGTGTGGATAACGGGAAAATTACAGTGGGGCCAGATAGCGTAGGCTATAAGATCACAGAAGAGGCACTCGTCTTTGGTGGAAGTACGCTTACTACGACGGACATCGCGGTTCGACTTGGACTACTTGAGGTAGGAGACAAGAATCTAGTAAGTCATATTGATGAAGAATTTGCGAGACAAGTGCAATCTGTGATTTCTTCGATCCTATCTAACGCAGTTGATAAGATGAAGACTTCTTCCGAAGATGTACAGGTCGTACTCGTAGGTGGGGGTAGCGTTATTATTCCAGATGAGATTCCTGGGGTAACGGAGATTGTGAAAGTGGAGAACGGCGGAGTTGCGAATGCCATCGGGGCATCAATCTCTCAAATTAGTGGACAGTATGAACAAATCTACATTTATTCACGCGAACCGAGAGAACAATCACTTCAGGATGCTGAGCACAAAGCGGTGAAACAGGCAGTTATGGCGGGCGCTGATCCGAATACGATTAAACTGGTTGAAGTCGAAGAGACGCCGCTAGCCTATCATCCGGAAAATGCAACACGCTTAAGAGTCAAAGTGGTAGGTAAAATGAGTTAGAAACAGTGAAAAAGCAGCGCTAATGAAATAGCGTTGCTTTTTTTGCTGTAATGCTCACGTTTAAACACGCAGGACATTAGACCGTTTAATCATTTTATGTAAAATATTGCATAATATATAAAATTTTATCATAACCTCTGATATCTTATGGGCGCTTTCAATTCACCTAGCCGATTACATAGAGCGATACGAGAAGGATGGTGACTAAGCGTAACCTTTAGGATCGTAACCCAAATGGAATGGAGTGTGGTAAAGTTTGAAAAAAGTTAATAAAGTTAAAAAAGTTAGTGCAATCTTGCTTTTGGTCTTGATTATGGTCTTCACGGGCATACCGCTTACAGCCTTCGGCGCTGCACCTTGGGCACCGAATACGGCCTATAAAACAGGCGATCTTGTTACCTACGGAACAGATACCTATCAGTGTGTACAGGGACATACCTCTCTTGTTGGCTGGGAACCACCAAACGTACCTGCACTGTGGAGCAAACAAACAGCTTCTACAGATACACAGCCACCAACGACTCCAACCAGTGTTAATGCAAGCAATGTCACTAGTAATTCTGTTACATTAACTTGGAGCGCCTCAACAGATCAGGTGGGTGTCACTGGTTATGATGTGTACAACGGTACCGCATTAGCTGGATCTACAACAACGACTTCCTACACAGTAACGGGTTTGACTGCTAATACACTGTATACTTTCACAATTAAAGCAAGGGATGCCGCTGGCAATGTTTCAGCACCCAGCACATCAGTTAGCGTATCGACTAGTGCGATCGCTTCAGATACAGTACCACCAACAGCGCCAGGTAATATAACAGCATCTACCATAACTACAAGTTCAATATCTCTAAGCTGGACGGCTTCAACAGATAACATCGGCGTAACAGGGTACCAGATCTATAATGACACGACGCTCGCTGGTTCGTCGAATACAACTTCTTATACCGTCACAGGATTGACGGCGAATACGACTTATACTTTTACAGTGAAAGCCAAAGATGCAGCAGGTAATATTTCAGCAGCTAGTCAGGCGCTCCAAGTGACAACAAATCCCCAGAATCAAAACACACCCCAATACGAAATCGTTGGTTACTTTCCAAGCTGGACTACCTACGACTCCCCTTCTTTTACGGCAGATAAAATCGATACGACCAAAGTAACAGCTATTAACTATTCTTTCCTTGATGTTTGCTGGAACGGCAGACACGGTAATCCTTCTCCAAGCTCACCGAATCCAAATACCTGGACTTGTCAAAATGGCGACGGAAGTGCAAGTAATGCACCGAACGGTTCCATCGTGCTTGGAGATCCCTATGTAGATGGTACAGCAGATGGCGGGTATAACCAACTGGCTGCGATAAGACAATTAAAGAATACGAATCCTAATCTTAAGTTGTTCGCTGCTGTGGGAGGGTGGACGTGGTCTAACCAGATCTCTAATCTGGCCAATGACCCTGTAACAAGAGGTAATTTCGCTACCTCTGCTGTCAATTTCCTGCGCCAATATCAATTCGATGGAATTGATATTGACTGGGAATATCCGAACAGTATTGGTGTGCCTTGTGCAGCCGGTCAAACATGTCAACGTAACGCTGATAAAGCGAATTATATCCTGCTTCTGCAGACACTTCGCCAGGCGCTAGATACAGCCGGACAACAAGACGGTAAAAACTACTATATTACGATTGCTTCAAGCGCGAATTCGAGTTTTCTTGCGGATGCAGGCGGTACAAATAATTGGTTATTGAATGCTTCGCAGTATTTAGACTGGATTAACATCATGGCCTACGATTACTACGGGCCGTGGGATGCAACGAGTGCTGCCGAAGCACCGCTTTATCATGACCCAGCTAATCCGAATGGCAACAGCCAATTCAGCCTTAGTTCCACAGTCACCAACTACTTAAACAAAGGTATCCCAGCCCAAAAGATAGTTGTTGGAGAACCATTCTATGGTTATGGCTGGAAAGGGTGCAATGCAGGTCCTAATAATAACGGATTGTATCAAAGTTGTACTGGTGAAGCGACGGGAGGCTCCGCTGGATCGACCTATGACTTTGCCTTTATGCAAGATACTGGTCTGCTATCGGCTGATTCCACAGGTAAGTATACTGTGGGTGGTAAAGGATATACCCGGTACTGGAACAGTGTGACGAAGACCCCATTCCTATATAATCCATCTACCAAAATTTTTATTTCTTACGATGATGAAGAATCGATTCATCTGAAGAATGAGTTTATCAAGTCGAAAGGGCTGCGCGGTGCAATGTTCTGGGAATTAAATGCGGATAGAAACAGAACCTTACAAACCATTGTAAACACAGACCTACCACATTAAGATGATAAATTCGCTTGGGCAGTCATGTAATGTATAAAGAGTGTCAGCTCAGTAAAAAAACGCTTGGACTAATATACGTCCAAGCGTTTACTGTATGCTGATCTAGTTGGCTATTGCTAACTATTATGCTCTTACAAATTCGGCTGATTTGATACCAGCTTGACGACCGAAAATAATGATCTTTCACAACGATAAAGTGTATTTTGAAGTGTCTATAAGAAGACCTAAAATTTGTAAGATGAAATGTCGATATTATTTAAGGATTACTACAATATTGATTTCATCTCAGGAGAGTGGACAGCATGATTAATTCAGTGGGCAAAAAAATAGGAGCGGGGTTTTTATGTATTTCCTTATTACTAGGGATCGTTAGCTACATCACTTATTCTCAAATTGATAGGCTTGATTCCTCCTACTCTGACTTGCTTAATCGAAGAGCACTTATTTTGTCTTATGCTAAGGATATACAAAACTCCGCATCTCAGGAAATTAGTTTTCTACGCGCCATGTTACTGAAGGAAGAAGGGGCTTATGAATCTTTAAAGGAAGCCACCTCCGGGATGGAGAAGTCCATTAAGGAAACCAATGATTTGATACACCTCCCAGAACATATTGAAATGATGAAACAGATAACCGCGTTAAATCAGCAGTTTAGTACTAAGGTTGCACAAGTGGAGGGTTTAATCTATAGCCTCCCTAATGGAGCGATGCGAGTAGCAACAGAAGAGGCAGCACCTTTGGCGAGGGAAATACGAGGGATGGCAGAGAAATTGGTATCTGCCCAGATCGAAAGTATGAACGAAGGAAGCGTAGAGAATTCAAAACTTGTTCATTCGGTGAATCGAATGATCATAAGTCTAAGTGTGGCGGCCCTCATCATGGCTACCGTGATTAGTGTGATCGTCTCTAGGATGATATCAAGACCTATGGGGTTGTTGTCCAAGGCTGCTGAGGCGATTGCATCAGGTGTATTGAATGAAGAAGATATAAAAGTGAAAAACCGCGATGAGATTGGAAAGCTGGCGCAGTCCTTCAATTTGATGAAGAAGAACTTACAAGACTTGATTGGCCATGTGGGATTAAATACGTCACAAGTCGCAGCAACCTCTGAGGAACTATTTGCTGGCGCTGAGGAGACAAGTAAAGCAACAGAGCAAATTAATATAGCGATACAGGAAGTGGCAGCAGGAGCAGAGAAGCAAGTTTCGAGCTCAATGGAAGCTGCCGAAGCTGCAGGTCAAATTTCAAATAAAATGAATCAAGCGGCGAAGTCGATTCGATCGATGACCCAATTAACAACAGCAGCTAATGATAAAGCCAATTCTGGAAATCAAGTCGTGAAGGATACTGTAGAACAGATGAATGTCTTACAGCAGGCAGTAGACGGGACAACCGGAGTTATTAATGAGCTGGGGGAAAAATCAAGAGAGATTGGTCAAATCGTTAACTTGATTACAGATATTGCGAAACAGACGAATTTACTGTCGCTGAATGCAGGTATTGAAGCGGCGAGGGCTGGAGAACAGGGGAAAGGCTTTGCTGTTGTCGCAGCAGAGGTAAGAAAACTAGCTTCAAGCTCGAATGAAGCAGCAGAACACATTCAGGGGTTAATCCAAGAAATTCAGATGATATCTGATACCGCAGTGGTCTCAATGAAGGAAGGAGCCTCTGTCGTCAATGAAGGGATCAGGAGGGTACATCTAACGGGGGAAACATTCCGTGATATTGCGCTTTCTGTAGAACATATTGCTGTAGAATCTCAGGAAGTGGCAGAGATCATAGATCGCGTGAGTACAAGTTCCGAGAGTATGGTAGGCATGATGGAAGACATCGCGAATACCTCGCAGCAGTCAGCTGCGAATACGCAGAACGTTGCAGCCTCCGCCGAAGAGCAAAATGCCTCAATGGAAGAGGTTTCCGCAGCAGCAGCGTCCCTAAGTAGCATGGCTCTTGAGTTACAAGAAACAATTAGTAGATTTAAGTTGTAGTAGCATACATAACTTAGAAGCTTCCCACAAGCTTTAGCTGGGAAGCTTCTTTTATATCCTTAATTCATGTGATAGAGACCACTAGTAGAATCCAACACGTGGATATATATGGTATATTTGCTGTGTGTGCTCCATATAAATGGAGGATCTTAAGAGGTAACAATGTGAATCTAAGGAGGATTACATGGGACAAGAGAGGGAAGTGCAAGAACTTAAAGAGCGAATAGAGCAGCTTGAGAATCGATCTAATGGTATGAATGTATTGAAAATCTTGCTTATTATTGTATTAGCTATATTTTTGTTATTGGTTACGGTCGGAGTAGTCCAATTTGTAAGCAGTGGATAGAGTAATCAGGAATGCTGCGATTACCCTTTCAGCGAGTGAATCAAGTGTTTACAATAAAACTAAGCTTCCTATAAGTCAGGAACAGGGAAGCTTTTTTTCTATGCTCATTTATGACTTCTCATTGACGCATTCGAAGCTTCAGCGCGATAATAGCATCATTGAATTCATTAAGTCAGGAGCGTAATCGGTATGTTAGAACGTTATGGTCACGGGGGAGATTTAGAAACGGCAGCAGAGACATATGGAATAGCAGAGAGCCAATTCCTCGACTTCAGTGCCAATATTAATCCGCTTGGGCCACCTAAACAAGTGCTTGAGCAATTGGGACAAGCGTTATCCTCAATTATTCGTTATCCAGATCCCGGACACCGTCAATTTAAGCAGATTCTAGGACATAAACTGGGAATTCGTGAAGAACACATTTGTGTAGGCAATGGTGCAGCTGAGTGTATGTCTCTCATTCTTCTGGGACTGTATCCTCAAACGGTGGGCATTGTAGAACCTTGCTTCTCTGAATATCGCCAACTATCGGAACAGTTTGATATCGAAGTACAATCGGTACGCGGTAGACCAGAACTGGATTGGAAGGCGACGGTAGAGGACATTGGGGAGCTTATGCAGCAAGTGGATCTGGTGTTTCTCGGGCAACCTAACAATCCAAACGGCGTACAATACCGACTAGAAGAGCTTCGCCTGTTAGCTGAACAGGCTGAACAATCACATACCTATCTTGTTATCGATGAAGCTTTCATAGACTTTATTCCAGAAGAGCAACAGGCGTCTTTATTAACGGAACTGTATAACTATCCGCGAACGATACTGGTAAGGTCGATGACGAAGTTTTATGCGATACCAGGTCTGAGATTAGGCTATACGATAGCCCATCCTGATATCATTAAATTCATGACTGGAAAGCAGGTAACATGGAGTGTGAATGGTCTAGCACTGTTAGCGGGTGAGGCGGCACTAAATTGTGATAAGGAATTTGAACTGGGTACGATGGAGCTCATTACGGAGCAACGTGTACGCTTAATCCAAGGGCTAAGTGCACTGGGGTGTGAGGTCAGTCCAGGAGAAGCTAATTTCTTGTTGGTGAAGCTCCCTGAATCTTGGCGGGCAATTGACATGCAGCAAGAGCTTGGACGGCGAGGTATATTAATTAGAAGCTGCGCGATGTATCCAGGACTTGGAGATAACCATGTTCGAATTGCTGTTAAAGATGCGGAAGCTAATCGAATATTTCTAACCGAAATAGAGCATGTACTCAAGAATGTAGGTTGAGAATAGGAGTTTTATCATGACAACACCTTTTTTGAATAATGACAAAATGGAATATAGATCTGTGGCTTGTCCCGGATTAATCTTGACCAAGCATGAACGTCATTTACAACTTCAGGCTCCCACCCTTCTAGATGGTCTTAGTAGTGCTATACACGGTGGAGGTATGGGGAAGATTGATCGGATCGCTAATATATATGTGGATCGATTGTACAACTGTAGTAATCCGGAACAAGATATAAGACAACTGTTTCATGAATGGGACTATTCCCTGCAATCAACGGCAGGCTTACTGACAGCCGTTCGCTTGGAATATGCAGCTGTTCTTGAAGAAACAGATAAAGATGCTTCCGTATTTTGCTGTACGACAGCTGGAGTATCCAACGGTGCACGTGCTGGTTCTGCGCGGACCACATACCCGATGTATCAGCCTGGAACGATAAACATCATGTTAGTCATTGATGCAAGAATGACTCAAGCAGCGATGGTGAACGCCATTATTACGGCTGTTGAAGCGAAGACGGCTGCCCTTTCGGATCTCGGCATACGTGATGCAGAGAATGGTCTAATTGCGACAGGGACAACGACAGATTCAATCGTGCTAGGAGTTAGTCAGTCGAATGCTTATCCAGCCGAGCATAGATACTGCGGAACAGCTACAGATCTCGGAGCTGCTATTGGACGCACCGTGTATGGAACCGTACTGGAAAGCTTCAAGGCTCCGGGAGTGAGGCGATCATGATGGAATGGACCATTGTATTCATCCTCTGTGCGGCATACCTGTTAGATCTCATCATTGGAGATCCAAGATGGATTCCTCATCCCGTGATTGGCATGGGGCATGCAATTAAGCGATTGGAGAAGTGGATTCGTAGTCGCTTCACTAAACCAGGCCATCTGAAAAAAGCAGGGATCCTGTTCCCAGTCATGATTGTGGGAGGTTCGCTGCTTATTACTTGGGCGCTACTTAAGGGCTTGTATTTCATTCATCCGTGGCTTGCCATTTTAGCCGAGGTTGTGTTGATCGCAACAACGATTGCTACGAAAGGACTGCGGGATGCAGGAATGGGCGTATTTAACCATCTGAAACAGGGGGATTTACCTGCCGCACGGCAAGCACTCGGTATGATTGTTGGACGGGATACAGCACACTTGGATGAACCTGAAATCGTTCGGGGAACCGTTGAGACGGTCGCGGAAAATATTGTAGATGCCATCGTATCCCCACTATTTTACGCACTGATCGGAGGAGCTCCGCTTGCTATGGCCTATCGTGCAGTAAACACCCTGGATTCTATGGTTGGATACAAGAATGATAAATATCTCCATTTGGGCTGGGCTTCTGCACGATTAGATGATATCGCCAACTTCATTCCAGCACGAATAACGGCATTACTGCTCGTTGTTAGTAGCTGGATGCACCGCCTTGATTACAGACGGTCGTACCGAACGATTAGGCATGACGCACGTCTTCATCCGAGTCCCAACAGTGGATTTCCAGAATCAGCTGTAGCTGGAGCTTTAGGAATTCGTCTTGGGGGCGAGAATGTATATCATGGTGTCGTATCTTTTCGAGCTTACATGGGCGAGTATACACGTCCAATGAATAAGAATGATATTCTGATAACCAATCGATTGATGTTGACTGCATCAATACTATTTTTATTACTAAGTTTAATGATCTTTGGGCTAGTAGGTGGAGCATTATGGAGTTAGAACTGGTATGTATTCGTCACGGTGCCACACAGTGGAATAAGGAGAAACGCTATTTAGGTCACACCGATATCGGACTGCTTCAAGAATCGCTGACTGCGCTTTTACCATTGAGGGAAGAACTTGAAGGAATGATATTTCGTCAAATATTCTGTAGTGACTTAAAGCGATGCCGGGAAACATTAGAACAGGTGTATACGTCTTCAACCGAACAGGTAGTCTTCGATAAGCGGTTACGAGAAATGGATTTCGGAGCGTGGGAGGGTCTCACCTACGATCAGTTGAAACATATACCCCTGTATCGGCATTGGTTGGATGATCCTCAGTCTGTGACACCGCCGGGAGGTGAATCGTGGGAGCATTTTCAGAAACGAATAGCAGAATTTTTAGATAGTCTAGCTCATGATATGGGCAATGATAATGAGAACAATCGGATACTTATCGTCACACATGGAGGCGTGATTAGGCAGATTGCAGCGATGACTATACCGGGTTCATCGTTCTGGGATTATACAGCTGAGCCTGGAAGCCAGCTCATTCTAAAACTCAAACATGTGGATGAGACATGGATCGGGAGCCGTGGTTAAGCCTTCAATATCCGTTACAAAGGGTTGTAAGCTACTCATATGTAACCTATAATCATGAGTTGAGAGGTAAGGCTTGTATCTAAATGAATATGAACTTATAAGGTCTAGGATTAGAGCCAAGTAAAGTGCTTCTGTTCCTAGTTAAAAGGGAAGTTGGTGAAATTCCGACACGGTCCCGCCACTGTGAAACAGGGATATTCTCGATGTACCACTGTTCTGCGCCTAAGTAGAATGGGAAGGTGAGAATATCGATTACCTGTGAGTCAGGAGACCTGCCTTATAAGCGTACGACAGTCCTTCGAGGAAAGGATTACGTTTGGCTTGTGGAAGTACTGTGGTATGACTCGGTACTATGCCTGTGGAACAGATGGTCATCAACTGACTATAAGTCCTTAAGACGTAATCCCTGATTCTTTCTTAATTATGAGAAGATCAGGTTTTTTTTGTTGCATAGACTTCGTAAAATGAGGGTTCATTGAAATTACAAGATGCATCTCACCAAACATACTTCGAAAGAAGATAGGGGAGAGAAATAACAATGAAACAGTTATGGAAGAATTGGACTACAGGCGCACTAGCGATCATAATGGTACTAGCGCTCGCGGCTTGTGGCAGTAATGAGGAGCCGAAACCAGCAACGGACCCTACACCAACAGAACAAGTAACTCCACCGGCTGATGAAGGAACGACGCTCAAGACGGAGTACCCTTTAACCGTTAAGGATGCTACTGGAGAGTCCCTTACATTTAAAGAAGCACCGAAGAAGATTATATCGATCTCGCCTGCGGAGACTGAAACGTTGTTTGCAATCGGACTCGACGAAGAAGTTATTGGTGTATCGGATTTCGATGATTATCCAGAAGCGGCTACAACGAAACCGAAAATGGGTGGTCTATATAATCCGAACGAAGAAGCTATTATTGCCGCTTCACCTGATCTCGTAGTAACAGGAATCTCTATGAGTGCAGAAGCAGCTCAGCATTTGCGTGATCTAGGAATTACGATTTACAAGACAGATCCGAAAACTGTAGATGATGTTATTGCTAATATTGAAGCTTTTGGTCTGATCACAGATCATCAAGAACAAGCTAAGACAGTCGTGGACAAAATCAAGCAGGATCGTGAAGAAGTAACGGAAGCTGTAAAGTCACTTACACCTGAGCAGAAGAAAAAAGTATATATCGAGTTCTCCCAAGGCTGGACAGTAGGTAGTGGAGAGTTTATGGATGAGCTGATCACCTTAGCAGGCGGTGTTAACGTCGCTGCGGATACGGTGGGATGGAATGAAATTAGTGAAGAGAAGATCATTAAAGATAATCCGGATGTCATCTTGTTCTCCAAGAACGTTGTGAATGAGGAAACAAAGGAAACTTTGGACCAAATCATTAAAGCACGTAGTGGTTGGGATCAAATTACAGCTGTGAAGAATGAAGCGATTTATGGTCTTGATGATAACCTAGTAAGTCGTCCAGGACCACGTGTAACGGAAGGTCTTAAGGAAATTGCTAATGCGATTTATCCTGAACTGATGAAGAAGTAAAGGAAGTAAGCTGACACTATCTAATGGATGCTTGCTTACATCTAAGCGCAATTAATAAAGGAGTAATGATGTATGAGACAAAGTGTCATGGAACGTATCGGAGAAATTCGCGGGCTGGATCAATCCGCCATGGAATTAGCGAAACTGCATATTAATAACCTGACGGTCCCACCTGGCAGCCTAGGCAAACTGGAGGCAATGGCGATACAACTCGCGGGTATAACGGGGAACATAAAGCCTTCATTTGACCGAAGAGAAGTTATTATCATGGCAGGCGATCATGGTGTTTGCGATGAGGGTGTGAGTGCTTTTCCACAGGAAGTTACACCTCAAATGATTCATAACTTTCTCGCGGGTGGTGCAGCGGTTAACGTTCTAGCCAGACAAGCGGGTGCAGAAGTAGTATGTGTGGATATTGGGGTGAATAGTGAGCTGTCCCACTCTGATCTTCTTTCGCATAAAATCCGGTACGGTACCGCGAATATGGCACAGGGTCCTGCAATGTCTTACGATGAAGCAATGCAGTCCATTATGGTCGGTGTTAAGGTTGTAGAAGATGCGGTTAAGCGCGGAGTACAATTATTTATTACAGGTGAAATGGGAATTGGAAATACGACGGCCAGCTCAGCGGTAATCTGTGCACTCTCTGACATTTCAGTTCGGGATGCTGTAGGCCGAGGAACCGGCATTGATGACTCTCGTTTGCAACATAAGATATCCGTAGTTGAAAGAGCACTTGAGGTGAATAGCCCTGATCCCAATGATCCGGTAGATGTACTGTCTAAAGTAGGCGGTCTTGAAATCGGAGGTTTGGTTGGTGTTATTCTTGGCGCAGCAGTACATGGCTGCCCTGTAATTATTGATGGATTTATCTCGAGTGCAGCAGCATTGCTTGCCAAGGCCATCTGCCCAGTAGCGGCAGATTACATGATTGTATCTCATGCTTCCCATGAGCAGGGACATCGGCGTCTTCTGGAAGAGTTAAATCTTCGGCCCGTACTTGAATTAGATCTTCGAATCGGGGAAGGGACCGGCGGTGTATTATGTCTTCATCTTGTCGATGCAGCATGCCGGATTGTTCGTGAGATGGCAACCTTTGAAAGTGCGGGAATCTCAGGTGAAACCAAGGAGAAGGATTCATGATCACACTCGTGACAGGCGGTGCAAGAAGCGGAAAGAGCAGCTTTGCTGAGAAGCTATGTATATCGAAGTCCCCGTCTGCTGTGTATGTGGCTACCGCCCAAGCTTTTGATGATGAGATGAGGGAACGTATTGCTCTGCATCAGCTTGAACGAAGTCAAGCGAACTATGCTTGGCGAAATGTAGAAGAGCCTTTTCAGCTTGTGAAACTTCTGAGTGATTGGCGTGAAGAATGCCAAGGTGAAGAAGATTCTGCGCCGACCGTTCTGGTGGATTGTCTCACCCTGTGGCTGTCTAATATTCTACTCTCATTGGAACGTGAGGAGGATGTACAAGCGAAGGTGAAAGCCGAGATTGCTCGTCTTATAGACCAAGCAGAGCAGTATCCTGGTGAATTAATTCTGGTAACGAATGAAGTGGGCAGCGGCATTGTACCAGAATACCCTTTGGGCCGATTGTATCGTGATTTAGCGGGTTACATGAATCAGGCTATATCTCGAAGTAGTGCACAGGTATTCTTGGTAACAGCGGGTATACCTATAGAGCTGAAGAGTAGGGAGTATAGATTATGACGAGATGGAGTCAAGCGGCTGCGGCCGCTTTTCAATTTCTATCACGCTTTCCAGTAAGAGCTAATCTGGATTATACACCAGCACTTTTTCGCCAAAGTGTGAAGTTCTATCCTTTGGTAGGTGCTGCTATTGGCCTTGTTGTATGGGGTGCGGGTGCAGGACTATCGTATTTATTACCTACAATGCCTGCTGCAGTATTGACCCTCATCTTATGGGTATGGCTCACAGGTGGACTTCATCTGGATGGTTGGATGGATACGGCAGATGGTATCCTTAGCTATCGATCTCGTGAGCAGATGCTAGACATCATGAAAGATAGCCGCGTTGGGGCTATGGGTGTGATTGCCTGCGTGCTGCTGTTAATGTTAAAGCTCTCATTAATCTACTCCTTATTTAATGGCGGCACACAATATTCGGGGTTATTTATTCTTCCCTTGATTTGGAGCCGATGGTTCATGGTTCATGCAATGTCAGCGTGGCCATTAGCTCGTGGTAAAGGTGGCCTAGCAGGACAGTTTAAAGATATAGACAAAAGTCAGCAGCGGGCAACACTGTTCATCGCCATAGTGTTGTCAGGCATATTCGCATTAATCGCTCCAATGATCGAAATGGACAACCATTCGATGATGCTATCGATTCTTGGATGTATTGTGCTTCCACTGGGCGTGGTGGCTGCTGGAACATGGCTCGCTCGGAAGCTGCATCTTGCATTAGGCGGGCTAACGGGCGACACATACGGGGCTCTTAATGAATTCCTTGAAGTGATAGGTTTGCTCATACTCGTGCTGTTGTATAAACATGTATGATCTAATAGCATTGTCCCTTATTAGATTGTAAAAATATAATAGGGATTATTGTTGTGAAAAGGCCGCTCAAGGGTTCAAACCTTGGGCGGCTTACTTGCTGTTGGGAGACATACGAAAGAATCATTTTAGCGTAGCGTCTCTCTCAAGTGGCAAAACGATGACTGCCCTATTCAAAAAATATTCAGTAGCGTATGATTAAGTAGTATGGATACACTTTTTTTGATGTCTAGTCTGTAAATGAAATAGAATAAGGAGAGTAGACACGAATTGGGGGTTGAACTGGAAGCGATGTTCTTAAGGGCGATCGTTGTAGATGATGAAAGGCTTACTCTTAAAAAGATGGAGAAGCTATTGACAGCAGACCAATATGGAGATGAAATTAAGATTATGCTTTCGGGCGCATTTCATGACCCAAACGAAGCTATAGCGTTTATTTCTCGTGAAACGGTAGATTTGGCTTTTTTGGATATGCAGATGCCGAATATTGATGGATTTGAACTGGCTGAGAAGCTGCAACAGATCCAACCGGAAATTCGTATTATTTTTGTAACTTCCTATCAGGAATATGCGATTAAGGCTTTTGAGATGAATGCACTTGATTATCTAATGAAGCCAGTACGTGCCTCGCGTCTAGCAACAACGTTGAAACGCGCCGTTGACACAACGATGATGAAGAGTACCGCGAGCTCTAGTTCTTCGGTCCGTGCTACACTTTGCTGTTTACAGAACTTGCACTACATCGATCTTGATGGACATGAGCGGTTCTTCTCTTGGAAGACATTAAAGGCACCGGAATTGTTTTCGTATCTAGTATATTATCGTGACAAAACAATTAACAAACAATTATTAATAGATTTACTGTGGCCAGGATATGATGTGGAAAGAGCAACTGCTCAGCTATATACTGCAATCTATCAGATTCGAAAAGTGATTCAGGCTGCAGAACTTGATTTGGAGATAAAATATAAGGATGAGGGCTACCGAATGGTGTGGGGAGCTGTAAATCTGGATGTGGATGATTGGGAGAATGATCTTCGCCAGGCCGGGGAGGTTACTTCAAGCACACTTGATACTCATTTAGCCATAAAAGCGCGCTACACTGGAGATTTTTTGGAAGAGCACCTCTATACCTGGGCAGTGTGCGAGCAAGAAAGGATTCGTCTGCTCTGGCTGGATCATGTGAAGCGTATTGCTGATTATTACCTAATACAGCGCCAATACACAGAAGCCATTCTTCTATATCAAGAAGTAAAAGAGAAGATACCTGATATAGAAGAAGGATACTTTGGATTAATGAAAATATATGCTATGTTGAATTATCAAGTTGAGGTTCAGAAGCAGTACCGGCTTCTATTGAATAAATTTAAAGAGGATTTTGATCTCCCTCCTAGTAGCGAAATCACGAATTGGTATGAGCAGTGGAGTGGTTCCTTGCAACAAATTCATTAAAAGGACAGGTTGAATGTAGATGAAGATAAAGATATTTGCTCTGCTCTTTATTCTCACTGGCATAGGTATTCTTTTCTATCCGACGATAGCAGAGAAGTATCATGATAAACAACAGGAGCAGATCGTAAAGGAATGGCAGAATAGTATTTACAATATTAACAATGGTGAAGATGCCATAGAGGAGAACAAGACGAGTGAAGGGAAAACATCGACAAGTGAGGAGGATGTAGCTTCTACTCGTAATGAAGATTCAAAATTAAGTGAATATCCAACAGCAGAAGGATTATTAATGATTGATAAGATCGACTTCATGCAGCCTGTACTTCACGGTGCAACCGTTAGTCATCTGAATACAACTGTGGCAAGTGTTGAGAATACGGGAAAGGTCGGAGAAGTTGGGAACTATGCCGTGGCTGGACATCGTAATCGTACATATGGAAGAAACTTTAATCGGCTTGATGAAATCGTAATTGGCGATAAGATTCAAGTGGATAATGGGACAGAAATTTTTGAATATACAGTGACAGAGAAGTCATATGTAAAGCCAGAAGAAGTGCAGGTGCTGGATCCGAACGGAGTAGATAAGGAAATAACGTTAATTACTTGTCATCCTATGGTCAATCCAACACATCGAATCATCGTGAAAGGAAAAATAATGGAGCCATCCTTAGCATCGTCTCATTAGAGAACGGTGCTTTTTTTTGTTGTTTCATCATGTTTCGACAGATTCAGAAAATATTCAACATCATTTTGTAGAATATTGAATGGTTAGGCGAACATCGAGGGGAAGCGATTTACGTCGCTTCGACTACAACTAGATAAAGCCAGTAACAAACTATTATTTGAAATACGAGGTGAATCGTGGCAGTGCAGAAAATTAGAAGGTCGATGTCCGTTTTTTTAATCCTAGCTCTCATGATTAATTTATTCATCCCGTCTTCATTCGCTATAGCTGCTGATGAATTGGATCAACCGGTTACGAGTGAAGAGAGTGGGGTTGCTATGGATCAGATTGTGGATGAGGATGCTTCAGAAGAAGCGGGAGAGAATACCACGAACGATAGCAATCCGGAGGATAGTAGCACGAATGAAATCATTGCGGATGAAACAATCGAAGAATCCGTTGATGAATCGGGTGAAGATCAATCCAGTTTGCAACTGAACACAGGAGTGATCACAGAGAAATTGATTACGTCCGTAACAATGAAAGATAAGGATGGAAATCCAATTAATACGGTACGACCAGATCAGGGCTCCCGTGTACAGATTGACTTCGAGTGGATGCTTCCTGAAAATCACGGGTATAGTGCTGGTTCTACATACACCTTCCAACTTCCAGATAAATTCAAGGTAGACCGTGTCATACAGGGTAATCTGGAGGATGGTATAGGAACATTTGAAGTAACTCCTTCTGGACAGGTTACATTAACCTTCAGTGAGGAAATTAACAATCAAGAACAATTGTCAGGATACTTTTTTGTGTGGAGAGAATTTGATGAAAGTAAATTCTCCGGAGGAACACATCAAGATGTTATTTTTAAGTTTAACGAAGGTGCTGACATTACGATTCCAGTCCATTTTAAAAGTAAATCGGATAAAGAATTTAATAAGAGCGGGACAGCTAATAAAGGAATGAATCCAAGCGAGATCCATTGGGTTGTTGATATGAACAAAGGTGAGCATAAGATTGAGAATGCTGTCTTTACCGATGTGCTTCCAGCAGGACTATCTATCGATATGAGTTCGATTGAGGTGTATCCTCTTGAGGTTCAGTTGGACGGAAGTGTAAAGCAGGGAGCGAAGTTGTCTACTGCCGAGCTGGAGTCAAAGGTGGAAAACAACGTATTCGAACTAAAGTTCCCCAATACTGATAATACATATAACATCAACAGTGCTTATCGAGTGAAGTATACAACATTCATTACTTCAACAGCAGATGTCACGTATACGAATAATGCAAAGCTTACCGGAGATCCTTCGATCAGCCAGGTCGGTTCGGATCGTGTAGCCGTGAAATTTAGTAAGCCGCTTGACAAGAAATCCACAAATTACGAATCATCTACACAGACGATCACCTGGGCAATTCAGTACAATTATAATGAGCAAGTAATCCCACAGGCGAAAGCGTGGATCAAGGATAGTTTTGATAAAAAACATCAACAGCTTGCTGAGGATTCGTTCCAAGTTTACGAGATGACGATTGATGATAATGGGAAAGCGACAACAACAGGATCAGCACTCGTAAAGGGAACGGATTATATTATAGATAATACGGCAACGGACGGATTTACACTTCAATTCCAGAATGATATTAGCAAAGCATATGAAATCATTTATAAGACCTCTGCAATTAATCGCGTACATGATGATAAAGTGCCCGTGAAGAATAAAGTGGAGCTTGAGAATGGTACGAGCATAGAAGCAGATCGTAACATTGGTCAGGTTATCTTCGCGAAGCGTGCAGGTCAAGTTGATTACGCAGCGAAGACGATTGAATGGAAGATTAGTCTGAACAAAGACAACAAGACGATGGATAAGATCGTGATTAAAGATAGCTTTGCTGGTCAAGGTCTGATGTTCATTCCAGATTCATTGAATGTCAGTGGGCTTACACTAGATCATGGGGACGGAACAGGAGATTATACTGTAAAACCAGACCCAACCTATGACAAAGGGTTCACCCTTTCGTTTAAGAACCCTACGTCGGTTGGCCATGATATTACCTACAAGACATCTTTTGATCCTACAATGGTTAACCCTAACCCTTATCGTAATCAGGCTGTACTGAATTGGGAAGAGAATAGTACTCAGCAACCATCCATCACTAAATCCGGAGAAGTTGATCCGGATACTTACACGAAAGATAATGGTCGTAAGACAGGTGAGTACAATGCCATTACCAAGGAGATTACCTGGACGATCGATGTTAACTACAACCTTCATAAGATTAAAGAAGCAGTGGTTCGTGACTTCTATACCAGTGGACAGAAATTTGTAGATGGCTCATTGACCGTACATAAGTTGAAGCTTACAGGGGGCTCAGATGGAGTAGAGTCTGGAGAAGCATTCGAAGGATACACCTTTGAAACCAAGAAAGAGAATGATAAAGATGGTTTTGAATTAAAGCTGGGTGAGATCGATTCGGCTTATCGAATTACCTACAAGACAAGTCTTAAAGGTCTCCGTGTAATTAAGGATTATAGTAATGAAGCGACATTACATGACGCAAAAGGACCGAATGGTTTCATCTTCCAAAAATCGGCTAAAGTGAATCCGGAATTCCCTGGAGAGTACGTCATTAAAAAAGGGAAGCAAGGAACAGGTGAAGACGCAGACTTTGCATATTGGGAAGTAAACATTAACCGCAGCTTGTCGCATATTGATAAAGGGGCTGTACTAAAAGACGAATTGTCAGCGAACCAAATTCTCGTTAAGGATTCCTTTAAGCTGTACAACAATATCGTTGATGCACAAGGGAATTTCAGAAAGGGCGGTTTGGTAGACCCGTCTTTATATACTTTGGATGTTCAGGGAAATACATTTACACTTGTATTTGTTAATGAAATCGAAAGTTCGTTCTTGTTAGAGTATCAATCATTCATTAATGCAGATGATGGAGAGAATATTAGTAACCAAGTAAGTTTTGCAGGACAGTCTTCTGGAACAGTAGATGAGAATCAAAATAGTCAAATCGAAGTGAAGTTCTCTGGAGCTGGTGGAGGAGCGAATTCCCCAGGTAAAGGCAATCTGAAAGTACTTAAGGTTGATGCTGCCGATAGCAAGACACCGCTTCCAGGAGCACGCTTCGGACTCTATGACAAAACTGGAGTTAATCTGCTCGAAGAATTAGTTACTGATGAGAATGGTGTAGCCGAATTTAAGGGCTACAAGTATAAAGACTACATGCTCAAAGAACTACAAGCTCCAGCAGGTTACTTGATCGCACCAGAGTACAAAACAGGCAAGATACTGCCGTTTAAGGCGGATGCGACAGATTTTACTGTAACTAATGTAAAAGGCAATTGGGATGTGGAATTAACGAAAGTGGATCAGGACGACCAGAACCGTGTACTAGAGGGGGCAATCTTTAAACTTCAGATCCATAATGGAACTGAATTCGTTGACGTACCTCAGCAAGCAGAATACACGACTGGCACGGACGGCAAGATCCAAATCACTAATTTGAAGCCAGGCAGCTATCAGTTCGTTGAGACGAAGGCGCCAAAAGGCTACAAGCTGAATGGAACAGCTATTCCATTCACTGTAGATGCGAATCAAACTGCACCTAAACAACTAATCGTATCCAATGAGATTTACATCGGCTCCGTTGAATTGTTGAAAGTTGATGCAGTTACAGGAGATGTACTTGAAGGTGCTGAATTCGAACTTCGGGATGCAGCAGACAATGTTGTGAAGACCGGACTTACGACGGATCAAGATGGAAAGTTGTTTGTCGATCAGCTCAAAGCAGGCAGCTATCAATTCGTAGAACTTAAGGCTCCAGATGATTATGTACTAAACGAAATTCCACTGGCCTTCGAAATCAATGATGATAGTAAACAATCGATCACATTTAAGAACTCCATGAAGACAGGCTCAGCGAAGATAACCAAGATCGAACAAGGTCGGCCTAATGTGAAGTTACCTGGAGCGCAGTTCCGAGTTCTGGATGCGAACAAAGCTCCGGTGATGGATATCGATGGCAAGGAACTAGCTGAGCTGACTACAGACATGAATGGTGAATTGCGAATTCCAGATCTTAGACCAGGTAAGTACTATATTGAGGAGACTCGTGCACCATATGGCTACCTTTTGAAGGATAAGCTAACAGAGATTCAAATAGTCATTGGAGAAGAAACGCTCGTGACTATAGAGAATATTTATATTCACTCCAATGGCGGTGGAGGCGGTGGTGGTGAGACTACTCCGTTCCCACCTGTTACTCCGAATCCAGGGGAACCGGTAGATCCTGATCCGGAACAGCCAGTAGATCCCGTTGAACCCGAAGTTCCAGGTGACACTGGGGAGCCAGGGAAACCGGTTGATCCTAGTCAACCGATTGATCCTTCAAATCCTTTAAATCCATCAGATCCATCGGATAACGAAAATCCGCCAGCTGCTGGTGATCATGGTGATCCATCGGGAAATGATCATACGGGTGGAACGCCCAATGGAGGTTCTGGGTCAGTAGATGGCAACCAGGGTCAATCACCGAATGGAAACAATGCTCAAAATCCAACAGGTGACAGGCTCCCTAAGACAGGCGAAGATAGTCATTTACCTTTCCAGTTGGTTGGTTTTGGATTTATTATGCTTGGGTTGGCACTGATGATCCTGCGGAAGAAACCGATGTTCCGTAAACAATAATCAAATGTACTTTATATAAGATATAGAAGCTTGCTGAACATACAGCAAGCTTCTTTTTCCTTTTGAAGAGAACTTGAACGAAATCGTCGTAATTGATTCGCTCTCCTCCACATGATTACATAAAAAAGCTGAACACCCTGTCACGCCCTTAACGGTCACGCCAGCCTTGGCTCAGCCCTTCAGAAACCATTGTATAGTATGAAAAGCATACCAGAGCAAGCTCTTTTTCAATAAGGAACTGTCTAAACCATGCTCAAGATGAATCCCATCTCGAAACATGCTACTATTCTAGCTAAGGCTTTATAAGCAGAGGGAGGCATATGGATATGGCGAACATTAAGGAGATAGCCAAGTTGGCTGGCGTTTCGGTCTCTACAGTATCTCGTGTGCTGAACGATCATCCTTATGTAAGTGAGGAGAAAAGAACCCGAGTTCTTGAGACAATAGATCAATTGAAATATGCCCGAAATATGAATGCGGTACATCTGATTACAGGGAAAACAAAGAGTATAGCGATTATGCTACCCTATATTAACCATGCTTATTTCTCACTGTTGATGGAAGGTATTGGCGGGGAAGCACTCAAGCATCATTATAGGTTGATCTTATGTCAGACGGGTTATGAGGCAGATAAAGAACGTGAGGTTTTGGAAATGCTGCGTAACCGAGAGATTGATGGAATTATTATTTTATCTAAGGCACTGCCTGAAGAACATATTGAAGAATACTGCGGATACGGTCCGATTGTATGTTGCCAACAAGCAGGAAATCGGGATTTTTCATCGATTTACATAGATCAATCTCGTGCATTTAGAGCTGCGATGGAGTGCCTTATAGCGAAAGGACACCGCAATATCGGCTTTACCGTAGGACGTATGGATAGTCCAAGTACGAGGGCCCGTATGGATGCTTATCGTCAGGTACTTGATGAACTCGGAGAACCATTTCGCCATGAATGGATTATGGATGGATGTGTGAACATGGAGGACGGGGCTACAATTATGAAGCGAATTGCCGAGATGCCCTTTCGTCCAAGCGCAATGCTTGTTACGGGAGATCATGCTGCTGCAGGATTACTGTGGGAAGCAGGTAAGCTTGGTATTGCAGTGCCGGAACAACTGGCGATTATCGGTTTTGATAACCAACCTATCAGCGAATTGCTTGGTTTAACAACGATTGATAATCGTCTTAGCGATATGGGAGCAGAGGCGTTCCGAATCCTCCTCAGTCATATTCAAGAGCCGGGTCAGAATCCAGTGGAGCGTGAAGTTGATTTTGCATTAATTGAGCGAACTACTGTCTAATGCTCTCCAGAAGAAATGCATTACAAAATTCGACAAGTGTGATATTCTTAATATGCAAGTTCATTGATTCACAATTCGCGTCTGCAATCATTATTGCAGGCGTTATCTTTAGTATGACGGAAAGGAGGGAATTCCTATGAATGCTTGGACACAATTCAAGAAAGCTTCGCGTATGAAGGTCATTCCGGTCATGTTGATCCCCGTCGCTCTTGGCGCACTCGGTGCATATGTATGGACAGGTGCGTTTCATCCGCTTCTTTTTATTTTAACCTTGATCGGGTCAGGAGCGGCTCATTTATTCTCTAATATGGTCAATGATCTGTGGGATTATAAGAATGGGACGGACGATGAGGCACTGAATAATGTCGATGCCATTTCAACCAATTCCGGATTCTTAACGAACGGTAAATGGTCATTAAAGAAATTCGAGATCATCACTTGGACTCTATTCGGTATTGCTGCTTTAAGTGGGATTATACTCAGTCTAATTAGTGGCTGGTGGGCATTTGTATTCGGTGGACTTGGTGGATTAATAGCTTACTTCTATGTTGCTCCGCCAGTTCGGTTTGGGTATCGTGGTAAAGGCTATAGCGAGCTAGCGATTTTGTTATCCTTTGGCGTGCTGCCTGTTATGGGGGCATACTATGTTCAGACTTCCCAGATGGATATCCGAGCTTTGCTGCTATCTTTGCCTATAGGGCTGCTGACCACGTTAATTTTGTTTAACCATCATTTTTTACATTGGCAGGCTGACCGTCTTGCGGGTAAGAATACACTTGTTGTTGTATGGGGTGAAAAAAGAGCACTTCGATTCTCGCGCATCCTATTACTCTTAGCATGTTTATCACTGATTGTCTGTGTGTTCGCAGGAGCACTTCCATCCTATGCGCTTCTGGCGCTTATTACAGTTATTCCTCTATACATGGTGTATGGACGTTTGCAAGATAGTAATCGTTCCGAAGCTTATTTACCGCTCATGGGCGCGTCAACGAAGACAGCTTTACGCTGTGGCGGTGTATTAATTGTATCGCTTATCGTACAGGGCATTATTCAAACTATGTAAGAAAGAAGGTACCATTCATGGAGCAAGAGCGTATTTTTGGAGATTTTCATACCATATTATCTGAAGGTGAAGTTTGGAAAATCGGTGGATTCCCAATGCCGGATGGCTCGTTCTGGGAATATCGTGAGCCGAATGCAGTGGTCATCGTTCGTAACGGGATTTTATACGTGCGTGCGCCGCTTAGCCGTCAGAATAACCAAGTTCAGATTTTGGATAATGCGAAGCATATGTATTATTCTGTAGATGATGTATTGGTTCCTGAGGAGGGCGAGGTAAGCTTCGAACTTCAAATCCGTGCACGGACCCAAGGAACGGTACCAGGCGATCTGTACGACGGTTATGTGTCTTTGAACCTGCTTGACTTCACAACAGGTGCAGCGCTCGATTTCTTTGCTTCAAATGATAAGTATGCGAGTGTCTATGCAGTGCTTCCATTCCCAGGTGTTGAAGTTCCAGAGTCGAACAAAACTCGATATTTCTGCATTTTTAAAGAAGATACTAACTTTAAGGCGCGTGAGTTTAACACATACAAGATTACGTACAATCGTGCTAACGACGAAGTTGTGTTCTATCTGAATGGTGAAGAAATACGGCGTGAAACAAATGTACCGATCAAGTTCAATCAATTCACGATTGCCCTTGGTATTATGACAGAGAAAGATTTGTCGCCGGAAGGCAGCGTATCTGTTCACGGTCAAACGGTAATTGCCGAATATTCACCTGTTAAGGTAACGATCAAAGAGTAACAAGTTGCTAACTTCTCATACAAAAAGCCTTCCGGCATAGCCGGAAGGCTTTTCTTGTCTGCAAGCTCATTCGAATTTCAAATTACTTCGTCTTCAAATCCTCAATGGAGTTAATGTTCATATAAGATGGGACAACGAGTCCGGTCTTAACCCCTTCCATGTTGGCACCAAGGTCTTCGACTTTATCTTTGTACTTGTCCCAGTAGTCTGCGTGAGTCAATGGAAGCCAAGCAGCAACGGTAGCATCAACATCACCATTAGCAACGCCTGTCCACATTGGACCAGCCTCTACTTGGAGGGCAGTTACTTTATAGCCAAGTTTGTTCTCGAGTACATATTGGACCAAGTGAGTACTTGCGATTTCGGAATCCCAAGCAACATAGCTAAGTTTCACTTCTTTACCACTAACCGGTGCAATACCTTTTGTCCATTCATCGACACGATCGGGGTGGCTTTCAGCCCAAGCTTTTGCCGCTTCAGTAGGAGATGTACCTTCCTGAATAGCAGTCATGATTTCGCCCATTTCATCAGATGTCCATTTGAAGTTCTGTAAGAATTGATATGCTTCTGGGTGATCTTCTTTCAGGCCTTTACGAGCCAGTGTATGGATTTCTTCCGCATCACCAAATGATTTCTTAGGATCCTCCAGATATTTCAGATCATACTTAGCAAACATCCAGTGTGGTGTCCAGCCGGTAATGATAATCGGTTCTTCTTTCTTCATGGCTTTCGCAAGGGTAGCGGTCATGGCTGCACCGGATCCTTCAACGAGTTTCCAATCGGTCAGGCCATAGTCTTCAATGGATTTTGCAGCTGCTTTCATAATCCCTGCACCTGGATCAATACCGATGATTTGGTAGTTGACCTGTTCTCCGACCGTTTTGTTCGCAGCCTCACCATTTGTTTTGTCTCCGCTATTTCCACAAGCAGACAAGACAAGCACAGAAGCGAGACTAAGCATCATCCAAAATTTTGTCTTCTTCATTTTACGCACCCCTTTTTTTCGTTTTGAATATATTTTGTGTAAAGCGGTCAAGCACGATCGCCAAGATAACGACAGCTAAACCAGCTTCAAAACCTTTACCAATCTGCAACTGAGTTACAGCACGATATACTTCAGCTCCGATGCCCTGTGCCCCGATCATGGATGCGATAACGACCATGGAAAGGGAGAGCATGATGGTTTGGTTGACCCCTGCCATAAGAGTAGGCATAGCAAGTGGTAGCTGTACTTTAAACAGCTTCTGACCAGAAGTGGAACCGAAGGCATCCGCAGCTTCCGTAAGTTCCTCGGATACTTGTTTAATACCGAGCTGAGTCAGACGGATCGTTGGTGGAATCGCGAAGATTACCGATGCGATAACACCAGGTACCACGCCTAGACTGAAGAATGTGACTGCAGGCAGCAGGTACACGAATGCAGGCATTGTCTGCATGAAATCAAGCAGAGGAATGATAATCCGTGAAGCGGTTCTACTGTAAGCACACCATATCCCGATTGGAACACCGAGCAGAACGGAGATAAGCGCAGAAGTAAGAACCAGACTTAGAGTATCAATCGTCTGTGTCCAATAACCCAGGTTATCGATAATCAAGAACCCGATAACTGTGAAGAGGGTTAGTGGAATACGTCCTGCCAAGAAGGCGAGGATCCCTAAAATAACGATAAAGATCAATGGGTGTGGCAGTAGGAACAAGTCACTAAAGGCACCAACTATACCTTCAATCACCGCCGCGATGACATCGAAGAAGCCTGCCAAATAATCTTCCATCCAACTAACTAAGGATTCAATCCAATCGGCAAGTGGAATCTTAGGCATTTGTCTTCACCTCCTCATGCTTGCTTTCTCCGGCGAGGGCACCGAGAACAGCTCCACGGACAATTACACCAAGCAATTTACCGGTATCATCTACCACCGCAAGTGGAACTTTCGATAAACTTGTAATTTCAAACAATTCATTCAGTAAGGTATCGGGTCCGACTTGTGGTCCATCTTTGATAATAATGTCTTCAAGTTTTCGATTGTTTCGAAGTGCATCATTGGCATCTTCAGCCGTGATGACACCGAGAAGACGTTTACCTCGGTCAATGACGAACAAGTTAGATATACCGCGCTCTCTCATAAGTTCTAGAGCGACACGAGGGCCGCGGTCCGTCGTAATCGTCTCTGGACGGCGCATTACATGCGCAGCTGTTAAGACTTTGGATAAATCAACATCCTCTACGAACCGTTCAACATAGTCGTTAGCCGGCTGTGTTAATATTTCTTCCGGCGTACCGATCTGAACGATGGAGCCATCTTTCATCAGCGCGATACGGTCACCAATTCGAAGTGCTTCATCCAAATCATGTGTTATGAAAATGATGGTCTTCTTCATTTTGTCTTGAAGCTCAATAAGTTCGTCCTGCATATCCCGGCGAATCAGTGGATCAAGGGCACTGAAAGCTTCATCCATGAGAAGGATCTCAGGGTCATTGGCAAGCGCACGAGCCAGACCGACACGCTGCTGCATCCCGCCACTGAGTTGATCCGGCATCTTGTTCTCCCAGCCTTTAAGACCAACAAGTTCCAAAGATTTTATTGCAGCTTCTCGGCGCTCTTTCTTATCAGCCTTTTGAATTTCCAGACCGTACTCGGCATTCTCGACAACAGTGCGGTGTGGAAACAGCGCGAATTTCTGAAATACCATGCTTATCGTTTTACGACGCACATTTCGAAGTTGCTCTTTATTCATTTTTCTTAGATCCTTGCCGTGGATCAGAATTTCTCCTGACGTTGGTTCAATCAAGCGATTTAGCAAACGCACTAGTGTGGACTTTCCACTACCCGACAATCCCATGATGACAAAAATCTCACCTTGGCGAATATCGAAGGTTGCACGGTTAACCCCAACAGTAATATTTTTTTCTTTTGCGATACGTTCTTTGCTCCAACCCTGTTTAAGAAGTTCAAGTCCTTGCTCTGCATGGGGGCCGAATAGCTTGCTGACGTTGTTGACTTGCATAATGGTCAAAGATATTCCTCCTTTTTATATATAGAAGTAAAGTAAAGATTGTTCTCCGAGCGCTTAAGTGGTTAATTGTTTAAACCCATGTGAAACATTGTAACAATATAATACGTATTGTATCAAACGTTGTATCTGTACGTATAGAACGTACAGTAAAAACTGTACAAACTTATACTTCCTAATGCTCCCTTATGCTCCGTATTACTTCTAAGCGGGGTTCTTTACTTTTAAAATAGCTTTCCCTACAATAGACGAGAGAATGTGTAAAGGATTGACCTAGGCGGTTTTTTTCCTGAAGCAGCATAACATCAATTCGCGTAATTAGGCAGATTAGCTAAAATAGCGAGGATGGTTACAGAAAGAGGAGGCTGCAAGCATGGGCTTGTACCAGTTAGATGAAGAACGGCAGGCCGCCGTGCAGAAAATTCGTAAACGTGTTATTGAGAATATTGGACGTAATATGGATTTATACGGCATTTCTATGTCAACCGGGCATCTATACGGTCTGTTATTTTTTGCGGACAAGCCGATGAACCTTGACGAGATGGGTCAGGAAATGAAGATGAGCAAGACCAGCATGAGTACGGGTGTGCGAACTTTGCTGGATTATAAGATGGTGAATAAGGTATGGGAAAAGGGTTCCCGTAAAGATCTGTATGAAGTGGAATATGATTGGTATCAGACTTTTGCTGATTTCTTCGATACGAAATGGAGAAAATCGGTGGAAAGCAACATTCTCATCTTAGGAAAAGCACTTGATGAAACCAATAAGCTGTTGAAACAGCATGAAGACGATGAACTGATAACCACCGTGCTGCAGGAAGACCAGGCTAAGATGAAGGAAGCCGTCGCGTACTACAAATGGTTGGACCGGTTGATTGATACATTAGTCAGTGGAGAAATTTTCACATTGGTTCCTAAAGAACCATCTGTAGATGAATGAACATATGCTGCTTCAAGAAAGACACACCTGTGATTCATGATTCTAGGTGTGTCTTTTTGTTGTTTAGAGAAGGCATATCGCTCATATTTGTTCCTCGCTTCCGAAGAGGCTATACTTGATTATGTAATCAATAGTTCAACATAGAGGAGACTTAAGTAAACGCCATGAACATCAGACCAGCAGTAAAGGAAGATGCACAAGCAGCAGCCCGTCTGCTTTATGATGCGCTGCATGACATTGCTCATCAATTGACAGGGCAGGAAAGCAACGACGACGCGATTACCGTATTAGAGCAGTATTTTGGACAAGAGGAAGGACGTCTTAGTTACCATCAAGCATTGGTGTGTGAGGTTGAAGGTAAACCCGCAGGACTGATTATTACGTATGGTGGTGATGAAGCGAAGGAGCTGGATCGTCCCATTGTGGAACGGTTAAGAGAGCTCAAGAATGATCCAACAATTACACTTGATAAAGAAGCGGATGAAGATGAATTCTATATTGATACCTTATCGGTTTCTTCCTTATACAAAGGACAAGGCATAGGATCAGCACTTATTCAGGCTGCAGAGAAGCGGGCTAAGGAACGTGGTTATAACAAAATTGCGTTAGCCGTTGTTACCGATAATAAAAGAGCTTATTCGCTATATCTAAGAACTGGGTATGAGGTGGATAAGGAAATTATCATTAATAAGCATGTATATTTTCATATGATTAAACATCTTTGAGAGAGTGCTTAGATCAGAATAAATATGAAGCTGGCTTGATTAAGATCAAGCTGGCTTTTTTGTGCTTTATATAAATAACTATTTACAGAAGGTAAAAGATGGATTATTATGATGTACATAAACGATCTAAAAAATTAGATCGACTAAATTTTATAGAATGAATAATATAAATAGATCGTATATCTAAATGTAAATCAAGGAGATGAGGGTATGAACCAGAAACAAAATTCCATTCCGATCTCGGTGGAACAATCCAAGTTATTGGGCAGTGCACAGCGTGTAAAGATCATCGGTGCCATTTCAGAAGTAGCTAAAACGTCCAAACAAGTAGCTGATGAGCTTGGACAGTCGCCGGGCAGCACTCATTATCATATCCAGAAGCTATATGATGGGGGCTTAATTGATCTGGTTGAGACAAGAACTACGGGCGGAATCGTGGAGAAGTATTACAAATCCAAAGCCAAGTGGTTTGACTCAGACGAGTATAGTCTCGATCCTGTCTTGTCAGATGATTATGGATCTTCAGACGCCACGAGAATTAGCCTCAGACTTGATCTAACACCAGACCAGCGCGACGAATTAGCTGAAGAATTCAAATCACTAATGGAAAAGTGGGTAACCATTACCTCCACTTCTAAGGAAGAAGGAGAAGAATTCGCAATCGGCTTTAAGATGATATCTTCGAAGAAGAGATCTGACTCCTAAAGTGAACAAAAAGGGGATTAGAAGATGGATATTTTCAGAAACAAAAACTTCTCGATTATGTTTGCAGGCCGTATTTTGACTAACATTGGTGACAGTCTTTATGCGGTTGCAGCAATGTGGCTTGTATATGATTTAGGCGGCTCTACCTTATATACCGGATTGGCAGGTTTTTTGTCTATCATACCGAGAATTATTCAGCTTCTGTCTGGTCCACTTATTGATCGAATTCCCGTCAGAAATATATTGGTGTACACACAGCTTTTTCAAGGGATTGTTCTACTCATTGTTCCGATTGCCTATTATACTGGGTTTCTAACGGTGGGTCTGGTATTAACGATTACACCCATCTTATCGACGTGCAATATGTGGGTGTATCCAGCCCAGATGTCCGCACTTCCCAAAATATTAGATAAGAAATCGCTAACTCAAGGCAACTCCCTATTCTCAATAGCTTATCAAGGTATTGATGTTGCTTGTAATGCAATTTCGGGTGTCCTGATCGTGGTGGTGGGAGCCGTATCATTATATTTTTGGAATGCGATAGGGTTCTTTATTGGAGCTCTATTGTTTACTCAGATTCGTATCCCATCGAAACGTGCAGAGCACATAGACACAAAACCGAATTTCATGAAAAGTTATTTATCGGAGATGAGCGAAGGGATTAGGTTGCTGGTAGCTACTCCACTCTCCAGGCTGCTATTTGGCATCATTATGGTTAATGCTGCTGGAGGAGCGACGTTCACTGTATTACCCGCATTCAGTGACCGACTTGGAGGAGCTAGTATTTATGGAATGCTCTTAATGGCCCAAGCTCTTGGAAGTTTACTTGGAGCAGTAGCCACTCCGTATTTGAAGCTAGAGCGTATGCGTCTGGGAACCCTATACTCAGGAGCTTTTATGATCTGCGGTTTAGCGTGGTGTCTATGTATGTTCATTCCTTGGACTTGGCTTACAATTCTTGTATATGGATTATCTTGGGTTCCAGGCGGGATCACGAATGTGATCATCAATACCGTTATTCAAAAAGGGGTACCTGCCAAGAATTTAGGCTCCGTATTCGCGGCAGCTTCTGGATTAAGCGGTATTGCCTCGCCTGCGGGAAGTCTGATCGGTGGCGCACTTGGGTTATGGATTGGCGGCAGCGGGGTTATTGTAGGATGTGGGATTGCCATTTTTCTAGTCAGCGTGTACTGGAGGATTGACCCTGTCACCCGGCGTCTCCCGGCTTCGGATGAGATAGATGGATCGTTGTTTGGTCATTTCGGAGCTCAGAGCGGCGCTAGATCTACAACTTCGGGTAACAGCTATCTATAACGAACCCACAAAATTAAATTCACTAAAAAGGTGCTACATCCTTGATGTAATGCCTTTTTTTGTTAAAGACAACTTCCGGCTTGTCATGCCCGTCTGCATAATGTGAACAAGTCCCACATAGACATGTATCAATCAATTCAAAACATGCTGAAGGGGATGATGACATGCGCCGGATTTCATGGGTGCTGCTCGCTGCTGTTCTATGCTTTACCTTGGTGTTATCAGGGTGTGGGAAGAAGGGCGCTGACGGAGTTATCAAGGATCTGAGTAAGGTAGCTGACAAACTAGAAAGTGCCAAGGGTGCTTATCAAGGTGCTGGAGTGATGACCATACATACAGGTTCGACTCCTCAGCAGTATCAGGTGGAAGTATGGTACCAAGCTCCGTCCTATTACCGAATCAGCTTAACGAACGGGCAGAAGGATATTACACAGATTGTACTGCGTAATGATGACGGTGTGTTTGTCCTGACACCAAGCCTTAATAAGAGCTTCCGGTTTAAGAGTGACTGGCCTGAGAAGCAAGGACAGGTTTACCTGTATCAGACCATGCTTGGCAGTATCTTAAGTGATAACACAAGACAGTTTGCAGAGGATAAAGACAGCTATGTATTTGATGTGGCAGCCAATTATCATAGTCATTCATTGGTTCGTCAGAAGATTTGGCTTGCGAAGGACAACTATACTCCAAAACAAGTTCAAGTCTCGGATTCGGAGGCAAATGTGGTTGTTGATGTGAAATTCAACTCCTTTACTTTCGATACAAATCTGACAAAAGATTCATTCGATACGAATCGTAATCTTAGCGCTATGAATCCAGAAGCGAAAGATACGATGACAGAAATCGATGAGAATGGTATGCCTGTTGCTTCGACGGAAGGTACGGGGGATAGCGGAGTAGAGGTAGAGCCTGTGGTATCCCAGCAGCTTGGAGCATTCGGCATTATTGAGCCTGAATATACACCAGCTGGTGTAAAGATTAAGGATACGCAAGAAGTAGCTGACAGCAAGGACCATACAGTTATTCTTCGTTATGATGGGGTATACCAATACACCATTATGGAATCTCGTCCGAAGGATCGTGCAGTGTCTCTTGCACCAGGAAGTGCTGTGGATTTAGGCTTTACGATGGGTGTGCTTACAGGCGATGAGCAAAAGACACTGACTTGGATGTCAGATGGGGTTGAGTTCCGGATTACGAGTGCAAACCTTCCAACTCCGGAATTGATTGAAATCGCTGCTTCCACCCAAGGACAATCGGGTAAATAATAGGATGAAGGCGGATACCAATTATTGTAGAAGGGTAAAATCTCTCTGCAATAAAGGCCATTCGCCTCTTTCTTCAAAATATAAGGTTAATGCATTCGGTCATTATTTTTCCCTTATATTTCAAGCGGGTCAATCCATTCCTGCTTGTCCGCATAGGCTACCATGGTCATTGCAAAGATCTGGCTTCTTTGATCGAATTGACAGTTGCTCTTGGGAACATTACCATTAATCTATTATGGACCGATCAATTACATATCTCTTGGTGATGGTATGAAATTGATTCAAGCATGAAGGTTTTTCAAAATGGTAAGAAGGTGACTGGAATTGCAAATGACATATCGACCTACGCAAGCGGAAATCAATCTGGATCATCTACGTGCTAACTATAACAGCTTCCGGAATTCACTTCCTGAACAGATGAAGCTACTAGCCTGTGTAAAGGCGAATGCTTATGGACATGGAGCTGTTGAGATTTCACGAGAGATGGAGGAGCTGGGGGCAGATTATTTGAGTGTTGCCTTTTTGGATGAGGCACTTGAGCTTCGTCAGGCAGGGATACAAATGCCAATTCTTGTGCTGGGCTATACACCTCCAGAAGGGATCGAGACTGCATGGCAGCATGATGTTACCGTAACCTTGTTCAGTCATGAAGTAATCGAAGCGATCAAAGCCTTGCCAGAAGTGGGAGATAAGCGACTGAAGGTACACATCAAAATCGATAGTGGAATGGGCCGGTTAGGTCTACTTCCAGGTGATGATGCTCTATCCTTTATAGAAGAAGCTTTCTCGGTGCCGCAGGTGTTAGTCGAAGGCATGTTCACTCATTTTGCAAGAGCGGATGAAGAAGATAAGGGCTATACACTGGAACAGTACAGACGTTTCAAAAGCGTGGCTGACGCGCTGAGGGATCTGGGTTACACCATCCCGATAATACATACGGGTAATAGTGCAGCCGCTATCGATACTCCCGATCTATCATATAATATGGTGCGACTAGGCATCGCATTGTATGGATTGTATCCATCGGATGAAGTAAATCGATCATCGGTCAGCTTGAGCCCGGTCATGACACTTAAGACGCAAACTGTTTACGTCAAGAAACTTCCGCCCCATTACGGCATCAGTTATGGCAGTAAGTATGTAACCGAAGAGGAAGAAGTGATTGCAACGCTCCCGATTGGTTATGCTGATGGTTATTCTCGTATGCTAAGTCGTAAAGCGGAAGTGCTTGTACGTGGTCAACGCGTCCCAGTAGTTGGTAATATTTGTATGGATCAGTGTATGATATCATTAAAATCTTTCGCCGAAGAGGCGGAACAAATTAAAGCCGGTGAAGAGGTTGTACTCATCGGTCAGCAATCTGGTTCGTGTATAACGGCAGATGAGCTGGCCTCCGCGCTGGGGACCATCCCTTACGAGTTGGTCTGCATGATTGCCCATCGTGTACCGCGTACATATATGCGCCAAGGTACACCTATTAAGCGAGTAAATCCCCTTTGGTAATAACGCTTTTTGTTCCACATCCGTAGTTATTTTATTCGGAAAAGAAGGAATAAGTACAGGTTTTCACGAACTAAGAATATAACAGTTAGTCTGTACGAACGTGCCGGATGTAGTTTATAATGAGATGCAGCATACTTGATATATCTACGGCATATATATTCTTTTGTATAAATTTCCTTGAATAACGTAATACTGGTGCACAGGGCAAGAAGGTTGTGGGGGTGTAATAGAAGGTGGCCAACATGCAGAACACCAAACGAATCATGATCAGTTTACCGGATCATCTTTTGCAGGAAGTGGACGGGATCGCTCAGCTGGAAAACTCCAACCGTAGTGAGCTTATCAGGCAGGCCATGAAGTTATACCTGAATGAACGCAAGAAGCGTTACATTCGTGAATCCATGCAGAGAGGTTACATGGAAATGGCTAAGATCAACCTGACTATGGCATCTGAAGCGTTTCACGCGGAGGAAGATGCAGACAGCACTCTGGACCGCTTAGTAAGCGGGGTGTAGACAGTGATCGTAAAACGCGGCGACGTATTTTTTGCGGATCTTTCACCCGTTGTCGGTTCCGAACAGGGCGGTGTAAGGCCGGTCCTCGTCATTCAGAACGATATCGGCAACCGGTTCAGTCCTACAGTAATTGTTGCGGCTATTACCGCTCAAATCCAGAAAGCTAAGCTTCCGACCCACGTTGAGATTGACGCGGCGTCACATGGATTTGATCGAGATTCCGTTATTTTGCTAGAACAGATCCGAACGATTGATAAGCAGCGATTAACCGATAAGATCACCCATCTGGACGAGGAAACGATGAGCAAGGTGGATGATTCCCTGCAGATCAGTTTGGGTTTGATTGATTTTTAAGTGAGTTAACGTTTAAACATATGGGATCTAGAGACTGTAATAACCCGTCGAGAGTATATCTCGGCGGGTTATTTAGTATATGTATGTGCTGATGGTTAACGTTCTTCTAATGTTTGTAACTCCAAAGGGATACTTTCGGGTATGAGGGAGTAGGCAGTTGCAATTATCGCGATAAAACCAACCATAAGAACGGTAAGCCATGCCCAGGATTTCAAGTTATTCATATGTAATACCTCCATTACCAGGTTAGTCTGACTAAAATGCGCCGATAAGTGATGAGTAATTGTATATCCAGTGTAATATCGAAATCTTAAAATCAGATGAAAAATAGATGAATTTTACTTAAACGTGGCAAAGAATTGGGCAAGCTGGAAATAAGGACAAAGATTTGGGATAATGGAGTTATAGTTTTTTTTGAAGAGAGAGGGATAAATATTGTCTGAATTAGAAGCTGTCGTGGAAGTGAATGAGGAACAGATCCGCCAAGAAGAAAGTGAAAGGATCGTCAAGCAAATCGCCAAGGAGCTTCAGTTGTCAGTCAAGCAGGTTCGTACAACCGCTCAGCTGTTGGATGAAGGAAATACGATACCGTTTATTGCACGTTACCGTAAAGAGATGACTGGAGAGTTGGATGAGAACGTCCTTCGTCTAATTGAGGAACGCACCAACTATTTACGTAATCTCGGCGTTCGAAAGCGGGAAGTCATTCGGATTATAGATGAACAAGGTAAGTTGACGGATGAACTCAGAGCATTGATTGAACAGGCTGTGAAGCTTCAAGAAGTGGAAGATTTGTACCGACCATATAAGCAGAAGCGTAAGACTCGGGCAAGTGTTGCTAAAGAGAAGGGGCTTGAGCCTCTGGCTTCTTGGATCTGGAGTCAGCCTAAGCAAGGGGATGCCCTTATAGAAGCTGCAAATTATGTGGATGAGGACAAGGGAGTGGCTACTGCGGAAGAAGCGCTTCAAGGCGCTATGGACATTCTGGCAGAGAATATAGCCGATGATGCTACGATTCGTTCCTGGGTGCGCAGATTTAGTATAGACCATGGTATATTAACCTCAGAAGCGAAAGATAAAGAGGCTGAATCAGTCTATGAGAACTATTATGAATATCGGGAGCTTGCCAAAAAAATGCCTCCTCACCGTATTCTAGCAATCAATCGCGGTGAGCGTGAGAACATCCTTAAGGTGGGTCTTGAGGTTCAGCCGGATTCGATATATGGCTATATCGGTAAGCAAGTTATGAACGGCACTTCAGCGGTATCCGATATTCTAACTGCCGTAATTGAAGATGCTTACAAACGACTGATTGCTCCATCCATCGAACGGGAAGTTCGTGGGGAATTAACGGAGAAGGGTGAGAATCAGGCGATCTCTATTTTCGCTGGTAACTTACGCAGCCTGCTGCTTCAGCCTCCAGTGAAGGGACGCTGCGTACTTGGTGTTGACCCGGCTTACCGTACAGGCTGTAAGCTTGCCGTTGTTGATGATACAGGCAAACTACTTGAGGTGGCTGTCACGTATCCTACACCTCCGAATAACAAGAAGCATGAGGCTTCTGTTAAATTCAAAGAGCTTATCTCGAAATATGGCATTCAGCTTATTGTTATCGGGAACGGCACAGGTTCAAGAGAGACGGAGCAGTTTGTTGCAGAGGTTATCTCAGAAGTTGGCGACCCAGAGCTTGCATATTTGATCGTGAATGAAGCGGGAGCGAGTGTATATTCTGCTTCTAAGCTGGCTCAAGAAGAGTTCCCTGATCTAGATGTTGCAGAGCGAAGTGCAGCTTCCATTGCACGCCGTGTTCAAGATCCGCTGGCTGAGCTGGTGAAGATTGATCCGAAATCCATTGGAGTAGGTCAATATCAGCACGATGTTTCGCAGAAACATCTGGAAGAGAGTCTGAAAGCAGTTGTGGAATCCGCGGTTAACCATGTAGGTGTTGACGTGAACACAGCTTCTCCTTCGCTGCTTTCCTATGTGGCAGGTATAAATGCTACAATCGCTAAGAACATTGTGAAGTATCGTGAGGAGAACGGGAAGTTTGTTAGCCGCAAGCAATTGCAGAAAGTTCCTCGTCTTGGAGCGAAGACTTTTGAACAGTGTGTTGGGTTTATGCGAATTTCTGGTGGAGATAACACGCTAGATAATACACCGATTCACCCGGAATCTTATCCGGTTGTTGATCGTTTATTCAAGGAGCTGGACGTGAGCTCTGATAAGGTAGGCACGAAAGAGCTGTCTGAGCTGCTGGATAGTCAGCCAACGGAATCACTGGCTGTGAAGCTGGATGTCGGTGTGCCAACGCTGCGGGACATTCTTGACAGCCTTCAGCGCCCAGGACGCGATCCTCGTGAAGAGCTGCCACTTCCCATTTTCCGTACGGATGTACTGAAGATTGAAGATTTGATGCCAGGTATGGAGCTTCAGGGAACCGTTCGAAATGTCATTGACTTCGGTGCTTTCGTTGACATTGGAATCAAGAGTGATGGCCTTGTTCATATCTCACAGCTTAGTGATGGATATGTAAAGCATCCGATGGATGTTGTGTCTGTTGGTGACAATGTGACAGTATGGGTACTGAATGTTGATCTGAAAAAGGGCCGTGTTGGCTTAACGATGCGTCAGCCTAAAGATCAGTAAAATAGCTATTACGATAGACAAGCCCCGATCCGCAAATGGATCGGGGCTTGTTATGTGTACTTATTACTGTGCATCCGAGCTCTCACCCGGTGAGTTCCGATAAAAGAACCAGCACTCATTCAGCAGTTTAATCTGGCGTCTGTCTTTCTTACGAAAGGCACGTGTCAATTGATTGCAGAGCCATTGCGGCAAGGGTATCTCCTCCTCTTGCGATCCGTCTGTAAGGATAGCATATGGGGAATCTGCCCAAAGCGTGCAGGTCTACATCATTTTAAACCGCTTCATCTTCATACCACTGCTCAAGTTGTGCTTGAAGAGCACGAATTTCCGTCAGAAGTGATATAAGTGGGTAGTTGGCTTCGTTTAAGGATGCAAAAGTTCGCTCTAGTTCGTTTATGTAATCCAGGCCACTAACAGTCTGTTCGGTCTCCTGCAGCAAATCCAAGTTATCACATTCTGCTACTGCAAGAGGTAAATCTGGCTTGTCTGTCACCGTAAGCTTGCTGATTTCCTTATTAAGACGAAGATTGAGTGCACTTAGCTGGTAAGCGTAATCCGCAGGCATTTCTACGTATTGTAGCTTATCGTTTAATTGTAAAATCACATAACGCATGTTCGGCATGATTGTAAGTTCTCCCTCCATACTTTCCAGCTTCAGATTGTTGCAGACGAAAGCCGTTCATTTGCAGCATCCTTACTTGACAGTGTAGCTTAGGGGGAAGTTAAAATTCAAGTAGGATCCGTTATATGTTTGCGGGTATGATTAGAGATAAGGCGGAAAGAAAGAAGAGGGTACGTTATGCATGAAATGAGTAATGAAGAGTTACAGGCTTGGGTGGAAGAAATATCGATCCATAGTTTTCATATTCCATTCAAGCACCGTGCTACATTTAACCGTAGACTTTCCACTACGGGGGGAAGATATTTTATGAAAAGCCATAATATTGAGATTAATCCTCATCAGCTTGAGATTCATGGGAAGGAAGAGGTAGAGCGAATTATTAAGCATGAGCTTTGCCACTATCATCTGCATCTGGCTGGAAGGGGATATAAGCATAGGGATGCGGATTTTAAGAAGCTTCTTCAAGCCGTTGGCGGAAGTCGCTTCTGTAAAGCAATTGTGAAGTCAGATGGGAAGAAGCGAAAGCCTGAACCTTACCGTTACGTACTCCGCTGTGTCGAATGTGGTACGGAATATAAGCGAAAACGGAAAATGGACCCAGCTCGATATCGCTGTGGTCGATGTAGCGGACATTTACGTCTTCTAATGCTTGACTAATTGCTTAGCCTATGATAAATTAATACCATAATGTTCCCTGATAGCTCAGTTGGTAGAGCACTCGACTGTTAATCGAGTTGTCACAGGTTCGAGTCCTGTTCGGGGAGCCATTTTTATTTTTTGGAGAGATACCCAAGTGGCTATAAGGGGACCCTCTGCTAAGGGGTTAGACTGCGTAAGCGGTGCGAGGGTTCGAATCCCTCTCTCTCCGTTTAGAAATACATCGTTTTCAAACAACCTGTCGGATATCCGGCAGGTTGTTTTTATGTGTAAAGGGATAAGAACTTTTTTTGGGGAAAGCCTATGCTTAAACTTCGTTAGGAGATATATTGCAGTCTCAACTGAAGGAAGAGTATCTCTCTTTCTCCGGTTGGAGATCCATCGAATGAAGCTCCCATGTGACAGAGAAGAGTGCTTGTACCAACTCGTGATTTCTTGGCTATAAACGAGTAGATTAATGGGATAATTTAGTTTATTTTATAGTATAATTTTTCCTCGAAAAAATTTATTAAAAAAGCTTGTCAACATATTTAAATCTATGCTATACTCAATCTTGTCGTCACGGAGATGACAACTAATAAGGCCCGTTGGTCAAGGGGTTAAGACACCTCCCTTTCACGGAGGTAACAGGGGTTCGAATCCCCTACGGGTCACCATTGTACTTCATTGCTTCAAGGGGATGAGAACCCCACGGTTCGTCGAAGCATAGACATCGTTAGGAATACTTCGCAGTCTCGAACGAAGAGAGAGTATCCCCTACGGGTCACCATTTTACTTCTTATATGGCATCATCAAGATTGTCATCGAGAGCCATTAGCTCAGTTGGTAGAGCACCTGACTTTTAATCAGGGTGTCGAAGGTTCGAGTCCTTCATGGCTCACCAGTTTTTTTAAAGTAATTCCCTTTTATTATGCGGTAGTGGTGGAATGGCAGACACGCTATCTTGAGGGGGTAGTGGGTGTATACCCGTGGAGGTTCGAGTCCTCTCTACCGCATAACCTTAATCATTGAAAAAACCTTGATGAATCAAGGTTTTTTTGCTTTGTTCGTTTTTTTTCGCAGGTTTAAGTTGTTTTTCAAAAGGTGATTGTTGACAATTTGTTGACGGGGATAAAATCCTATAATGCTTTAAACGCATATAGAGATAAAAATAACAGGATTGGATCGGCTACACTTAGTTGGACAGAAAAAATAAGGGCTAGTAGAATGCAGGGAATAATATTAGGACCGGATCTACAATGGCAAGAGGAAACCCTCGGTTTGACGAATAGAAATAACATATTAGGCATCATGGGACGGACAAACTTGCCTGTTTTTTTCGGAAGGGCTGAACAATCGTAAGTCTTGAGGACTTACAGGAATGCCATAAAAGCAAAATACCGAAGCGATCCTGTGAAGGGATAGCGTGGAACGAAATTCGCGACGTAGAGAAAGAGACAGTGCAAACGATCTATTGGAGTGGATACTGTACAGGGATGTCGCGGAATTGTTGAATCGCAAGCGTTTCAGGAAGCATCGGGTGGATTTCCAGAGTTTCGCGGACAGAAAATCTGAAGAGTATGATAGTGTATCTTTATTTTCTGTCTATGGACCGTGATCTTTATGAGAAAGAATTTGAATCTGCTGGAATTGGTGTCGTCGGAGAAGCTAGAGAACGTGAAGAAAAACCGCTTCATGAAAGATGCACAGCGTACGTTGCGGGGGAGATGTGCTCTCGCGCCATCTTATATTCCAGAAAACTGGTGTAAGAAGCACGGAAGTGTGCTTTGGAAAAATGCCTATAAGAAGCCATTCCTTGTTTCGCTGCAGTTTGCCAGTTTTAACATATCTTCTTCCGGTGAAAGGGTCGTTGCAGCATCGTCATTTGGTTCCATCGGAATTGACGTGGAGGAAATTAGAGAGCTTCCGCTTGGAATTTCTGGACGCTTCTTTTCTAAGGATGAGCACTTAGCCTTGCTTAAAGAAATGGAACTCTTCCGAAAATGAAGCGCTCTATTATTTATGGACACTGAAGGAAAGCTTCCTTAAGATAGATGGTAGAGGATCGTACAGGAACCTGTACTCGTTTACCATGCGATTGGGTGGAACTTGTGTATTGAAGGGATAGAGCTTTGGAATAAAAGGCTGGACGATCGGCATGTGTACTGGGGCTATGTTCGTCTCCAGTGAAGGGGAAATATATATATCCGTAATTAGGTGATTTGTCGAAAGCGCTAACAATATCGAGTGGATCTTCATGTGTAGTTAGTTTGACATTAATATCCAAAAACATTACACTCTGTAGTAGGAATGAGATATGTTGAGGAGAAATGTCTAAACAGTTAAAATTAAAACAAAACTTTCCGGTCATTCGAAGATACTAGCATATAATAAGTAATCTACAATCGAAAAAGAATTATTTTCAAGAGGAGAAGAATATGCACAATGAGCTGTTTAAGATCGGGCCAGTAATCATTTACGGGTATGGATTAATGATCGCGTTAGGTGTTTTGCTGGCTTACCGGCTCGTTGTTTACCGAGCAACAAACCGCAAGTTTGAATTACCACATATTTTCTCTTTAACCGTGTGGGGCCTGGTGGGTGGTTTTGCTGGAGCAAAATTATTATACTGGATGACTCAAGTCCCAGATATCATGAATAACCCTGGCATACTTTTGGATTTTTCGAATGGGTTTGTTGTTTATGGCGGAATCATTGGAGGAATTGGAGCCGGTTTAGTGTATTGCAGAATTAAAAAAATTAATTTCCTGAAGCATTTGGATCTTTTTTTACCCTCTGTTGCGCTAGCGCAAGGCTTTGGAAGAATCGGCTGTCTGCTTGCAGGCTGTTGTTATGGTGAAGAAACACACGGCTGGTTTGGAATTACATTTCACAACTCCGAGATTGCGCCGAATGGTGTTAAACTAGTACCTACACAGATTATGGAGAGTATGCTTAGTTTCGGCATCTGCCTCATTTTAATACTATTGGCCAATAGAGCGAAAAAAAATGGACTCGTTGCGGCCACATATTTGATTCTTTATAGTCTGGGCAGGTTTATCATTGAGTTTTACAGAGGGGATGTAATCCGTGGTCAAATCGGGTTTCTTTCGACCTCGCAATTCATCGCACTTATGGTTGTTCTAGTAACTGGTCTCGTTGTATTCCTTTCCCAATATCAGAACCGTTTGACCGGCAAAAAAGTATAGGATATATCATTTAGATTTATTTAAACCGACAAGCCTCTTGTCCTCAGTGGACAGGGGGCTTGTTTGTTTGCACAATAGCATTCAACCTGATGGAAAAAAGATTTACCATCATATAAAAAATATACAATAAATTTTATGTATACATTATTTAACTAATAATATAAATTTAACATAATATAGACAATTAACCAATTGATAGATTGGATTATTAGAAACACCTTGAATTTTCGACAACATCTTCGTAGTTCTACTTCCTTCATACGATAAACATCAAATATCTACTTTTGATTCAGGCCCGAATCGTGAAAAATCATACCTCACTTTATTTCTGACTTGAACTCTTACTAACTTATGGTTTAGAAATCTGTTCGTTTTACACTTCCGAGATGGCAATTCAAAAATCATTAAAATTCGAAAGGAAAAGGTTATGGAATTGAACTTGAAGAAAGACAAAGCCGTTATTCTTGATAAGTATTTTGGTTCCCAAAAATCGTCTTACATTTTCTAGATTAACAGTTTAGAACTTTTGAACTGCAATAGGCATGTTCTTAAGCGGAGGATTCGGGAAATTTGTACTGTCTTTGATGGAGTTTAATAAAGAGATTGTACTTCATGCGCTTGAGGCTTAAAATTTTGGGTTGACCTCCACTGTCCAAAGATACTCCCTTTACAAGTGTTCCTGTTACGAACTCTCCTCCTAAAAAAACAAGACGTTGGAATTAGTGCGTTTTCCTCAACACTCGGGAAGGTAAGTGGAGGTGAGACGGAAATAAAAGCACTGCATGAATTTTTAAACGATTTTCAACAAGGCATCCGCATCTCCAATGGCTCGGTAAAATCACTTGTTAGTAATGGATTGGCCCCAAATCCAAACTTTAAATTTTGAAATTGAAAGGATGTTTATCGTACTATGAAGACCAGACCCATACTTCACAAAAGTATCCGTCAGCAATATCAATTGCCCCAGAGTATATCTTCATACCGTAGTCGATTCTTCGCCATACTTTTAGCGGTTGCTGGTATTTCTTTTGCAGTTTACCCTGCACTGCGTCCATTTTCAGATGAAGTTACGCTGCAGGGAGCAAAGGCATTCGCTTCCGTTGAATGGATCGTCGCTCATCTTATAGCGATATTCGCCTTTATTTTGCTCACATTTGGCCTATATGGTGTATATGTTTCTCTTCAAAATACATCCGCCGAGCGAACAGCTTTTTATGGACTTTTCCTAAGTTGGTTAGGAACTGGGCTTACTCTAGCATTTTATGGCGCAGAGATTTTTGGGTTGCAAGTCATCGGGCAAGAGACACTAAAGCAGCAGAAAGTGGAATTGTTAGAATTGGCTAATCAGATTCGATTGGGTACTGGTTTTATCATCATTATCATCGGACTACTATTGCTCGCCGTGGGTACGATTATGCTAGCTACTGCGATTTGGAAATCGCAAATATATCCTAAATGGAGCGGAGTTCCACTTGCAGTTGGATTATTGTTGTATCTGCCTCAATTTGTCACTACACAACCATTACGTATAGCTCATGGGTTATTGCTTACTGTTGGATGCATATGGGTAGCACTCTGTCTTCTCAGAAACATTAGACGAGATGGAGAGAGATGAATGAAAGTAAGTTGTATAAGAATTTGAGGGCAGCAAAGGGAGCTGTCACCAATCCATTATAACCGGCCTCAACAAACAACAAGTAAATATGAATGGGCATCAATAATAATCCAAACAGATCAATTACCATCCACTACATTGAGGGGGGAGTGGGTGTATACCCGTGGAGGTTCGAGTCCTCTCTACCGCGCATATTAAAAAGATCCTGCAAATTGCAGGGGCTTTTTTTTGTTTATTTTTAAATAAGGACAATTTGTTTCACCTTGGGTCAGGCGGTTAATAGGATAACGTGGACGAGAAACTTCGATAACCTATAAGGAGTGATTCAAAATGGCTAGAAATACCGACAGGAAGATGAGCCGTGAAGAAGCAGGACGTTTAGGTGGAGAAGCAACTGCCAAGAACCATAACAAAGAATTTTATCAGGAAATAGGCCGTAAAGGTGGCGTATCTACATCAGAGTCTCACGGCACAGATTTTTATCAAGAAATCGGACGTAAGGGTGGGGAATCGACTTCGGATTCGCGTGGCAAGGAGTTCTACCAAGAAATCGGTCAAAAAGGCGGAGAGTCAACCTCAGATTCGCATGGAAGAGAATTTTACCAAGAGATTGGTCAAAAGGGTGGCGAATCCCGTAATCACACGGAGCATAATGGGAAGATGAGCCGTGAAGAAGCTGGGCGTAAAGGCGGACAGGCTCGTGCTCGCCAGCGTCGAATCTAGTAATCTCTAAACGTATTCATATATGAAGATAGAATATTTCAACAGCTATAGTCTGGGGTAAACCGGGCTATAGCTGTTTTGTTTTTTTATTGGACAGACTCAATTGGATATGTTAATTATATGATAATGATAATCAGTCTCATATAAAGGCGGGGATAGTTTGATATCGGATAGAGGGCCAAGCATGAATCACATTAAAAATCAGCATAATTTTAGTTCTCTAACCATGAAAATGTGGAATATAGAAGTACTAAAGCTCGAAAATGAGATATTGGAACAACAGCTTACGATACAACCAGCTCTAATTATTTTAATGATGGGAGAGGCTTCACTAGAGAGAGTCGATCGAACGATTCAGATGAGCAAAGATGTAGTCTACTTTTGTCCGGCGAATACAACCTTTGGGATAAGTGGAAAGAATGCTGGTTCGGTGTCGGTAGTTATCATTTATTTTGGATGGTATAAAGAATCTGAAATGAGTAGCAGGAATCAGCTTGAGGAAGTGAATGTAGCTACAGTACTTCATAATATTTATGATTTCACGCTAAGCTCAGCGGATCGACTTAATCTCATCTGTCGATCTATATATGATCATAGTCAAAGTGATGAAGACTTTAAGCGATGGCGTGCTCAGATAGAGTTTCAAGAGTTGCTATATGAAATGTTATCTTCTATCTCGCTTCAATCACCGAGTGAGAAGAAGCAAGGTTTAGATCAGACACGAGAATATATAGACAATCATTATAGCGATGATCTGACGATTGAACAGCTAGCAAGCATTGCGGACTTAAGCCCAAAGTACTACATGGATATTTTTAAAAAGACCTATGGGCAAAGCGCCATGGAATACTTGGCTCAAGTTAGGATGAATAAAGCAAAGCAGTTAATGCTTGGTTCGCAGCGGATAGTTAGAGAGGTCGCGCACACAGTTGGATATAAAGATGAGTTCTATTTCAGTCGCAAGTTTAAAAAAGAATTTGGTCTTTCTCCATCTGCTTACATAAAGAAACGAAAAAACAAAATAGCTATCTACGGCTCTTCTTCTTTGCTCGGATATCTTATTCCGCTGCATGTCATTCCATACGCTGCACCACTGCATCCCAAGTGGTCTCGTTATTACTACAATTTCTTAGGACCGGATATCCCGATACATCTGGATGCATATCGGCTAAATCATAACAAAATAGCTAATCTGGAAAGACTTCAATTATCACAACCAGAGCTTATCATATGTTCTCCGGGTCTGGAGGCATGGGAGAGGGAGCGGTTGTTACAGATTGCACCGGTGTATCAGCTTCCTTCGGATTGCGAGGGATGGCAGAACCAGCTCCGCTGGTTGGCACACTTGCTTGATAAACATGAAGAGGCGGAGCAGTGGATTGCGGCTTTTCGTACAAAGCTTAAATCCCTTGGATGTGGGGGAGACAGTTTAGGAAAAACTCAAGGTTCACAAACACTTTTAACTGCGCGGCTTCATCATCACGAGTTGATTTCGCATCGAAACCTTGGAATGAGAGAAGTACTATTCGAGAACTTAGGGTTTCTTGCTCCACCATTATTAGATAATTATTCGGCTGATGTGACTTTGACGGTGAAAGAAATAAAAAAAATCGATGCAGATTATATGCTTTTGTTGGTACGACAAGATTCTGAAACCCTTCAATACTGGAGACAACTTCAGTCCTCACCGGATTGGATGACCATTCCTGCCGTCAGAGAAGGGAAGTTTCATCTGTTGTCCTCTTACCCATGGCGTGAATATTCACCGATGGCGCTTGAGCAGATGGTAGAACAGACGCCTAAATTCTTTTCCGGAAATTGTCCATGATAGATCTGAGGATTGTCCATGGTGCAATGAGCCATGATCCATTACGATAATTAATAATGATAATCATTATCAGTTATAAAGGTGGAAGTGGAAAGGGGAACTAGAAAGAAATGAAAAGTATGAAGTTTACGCTAGGGTTAATTGTTGTGATGGCCATGATTTTGTCGGCTTGCGGGGGAGAGAAAGAAGAGGCTAAGCCGGTTGTTAATAATGAATCAAGCAGTAATGTAGCTACGAATGAATCATCTGCGGATAACGCATCTGGAGCAGATACGAAAGTAGTAACATACTTGGATCAAGAGTATACACTTCCTGCGAAGACGGATCGGATCGTGATCACGGGTGCAGTTGAAGCGATGGAGGATTCGATCGTACTCGAAGTGAACCCCGTAGGAGCTATTACGTTCTCCGGAAAATTTCCTCCGTTATTCGAAAGCATTACAAAAGGTGCTCAGTCCATCGGGGAGAAGTTAGAGCCAAATTATGAAACGATTCTATCACTGAAACCAGATGTGATCCTTGCTTCCTCTAAATTCAAACCGGAAGTTATCGAACAACTAAGCAAAATTGCTACAACCATTCCATATTCACATATCTCAACGAACTGGGAGAGTAACTTAAGACTCCTTGGAGAATTGAGTGGGAAGCAAGAACAAGCCGAACAGGAAATTACTAAATATAAGTCGGATCTGGAAGCATCTAAATCTCAAATTGGCGATTCTTTGAAGGATAAAAGCGTCGTTGCATTAAGAATTCGCGAAGGTGAACTTTATATTTATCCAGAGGCTGTGTTCTTTAACCCGGTATTGTATGAAGATCTAGGTATTGCAGTTCCTGCCGAAGTGAAAGCGGCTAAGGCACAGGAATTAGTCTCCAAAGAGAAGTTTGCAGAGATGAATCCGGATTATGTGTTCATCCAGTTCTCACCAGATGAGAATAGAGATACGCCAAATGCGCTTGAGGAGCTGCAGAACGATCCAATTATGAAGAACATCTCTGCTTTCAAGAACGACCATGCATTTGTTAATGTCGTTGATCCTCTGGCTCAAGGTGGGACAGCTTACAGTAAGATCGAGTTCTTGAAGCAAGCGATAAATCTTCTTAACCAATAGATCAGAATAAGGCGTGTTGAATATGTATTTCAAAAATTCCCTGCCGGTGGTTATCTTTGCGATAACCCCGGTAGCGGTTATTTTGCTCATGATTGCTTCTATATTGTATGGAGCTAAAAATATTACGGTTGATGTCATTTGGGATTCCATATTCGCATTTGATCCAGATAGCGTGGACCATCAGATCATCATGACATCGAGATTACCTAGAGTCGTCGGAGCGATGCTCATCGGCGCCTTTCTTGCGATTTCCGGTGCTCTGATGCAAGGAATGACAAGAAATTATTTGGCGTCTCCAGCCATTATGGGTGTCTCTGACGGTTCTGTTTTTGCTGTCACTTTGTTTATGGTGTTTATTCCTACTGCTGACTCGAATTGGTACATATTTAGCTCATTAATCGGCTCTGCCGTTGGTGCGGCCATTGTATTTGGGCTAGCTTGGATCATTCCCCATGGACTCTCTCCGGTTCGACTAGCCATACTGGGTACGATTATCGGAACCTTTCTAAGTGGGACGGCTGAGGCAATAGCTGCCTATTTTCAGGTTTCTCAGAGTATTAGCTTTTGGTATAACGCAAGACTGCATCAAATGGACCCCGAGCTGATTAAACTGAGTATTCCATTTGCTATTGTGGGTCTGATGCTAGCCTTAGGAGTATCTAAATCGATATCTATCCTCTCGCTTGGGGAAGAAATTGCGACAGGACTTGGCTTGCGTAGCTGGATTATTAAAGCACTGACGATGCTTGCTGTCGTTATTCTAACGGGAATTTCTGTGGCATTAGCAGGAAAGGTTGCCTTTGTAGGCTTGATCATTCCTCATATCGCTAGATTTATATCTAGGTCTTCCGATTACCGCTGGATTGTGCCTGTGTCCGGGGCGTTAGGTGGAGTATTTCTAGCTTTATGCGATATTTTGTCTAGGTTTATCAATTATCCGTTTGAAACACCTGTAGGTGTGGTTACCGCGTTAATTGGTGTTCCTTTCTTTCTCTATCTGATCAAGACGAGAGGAGGAGAACGTCATGCATAGATCATCATCTGCACGTCTTTTCACCGTTCTAATTGCTGGGACCGCCATCATAGCTGTTGCATTTTATCTCAGTCTGACGAATGGAAGCTTTGATATTTCAGTAGCAGATGTGTTCAAAACATTACTTCGAATTGACCCGCAGAAAGAATACGACCTTGTAGTGTTTGATTTTCGCCTACCTCGCATCGTGCTTGGAGCTTTAGTAGGATTTTCTCTAGGTATTGCAGGTGCTGTAATCCAAGGAGTTACCAGGAATGGCCTTGCGGACCCAGGGATATTAGGCATTAATGCAGGCGCTGGCTTGGCTGTTGTTCTTTTCATGTTCCTGTTCCAAGGAAATATGACTTTGACGGGCTGGCTTGCAGTGATGATGATGCCTATGTTCGGTTTGGTAGGTGGATTATTGGCTACCGCATTCATTTACTCGTTTGCTAGGCAGAGGGGGAGTCTAGATCCTCAACGGTTAATCCTTGTTGGGATTGCCGTTGCTTCGGGATTTGGTGCGTTCACCATGTTTATCTCTCTCAAAATGAATCCATCTGACTATGAGATGGCAGCCGCTTGGCTCGCTGGAAGCCTTCATAGTGCGAATTGGAAGTTTGTCATCACGATGCTGCCATGGATTCTGATTCTTCCCATAATCATCTGGCTGCGTGCTCACGTTCTGGATCTATTTCAATTGAGTGAAGAGAGTGTGAAAGGGGTAGGCGTGTCAGTTGAACGGGAGAAAAATGTATTTTTACTATGCAGTATTGGCCTCGTGAGTGCGAGCGTGGCTGTATCCGGTAGCATTGGATTTGTGGGACTGATTGCCCCTCATATGGCTAGACAGTTGGTGGGAATTCGGCACAAACACATCATTCCGGTGAGTGGTATTGCAGGGATGGCTATTGTCATGATCGCTGATTTCATTGGCAAAACGATATTTGCACCCGCTGAGCTAGCGGTTGGTATTGTGGTATCTATAATTGGTGTGCCTTATTTTGTGTATCTTTTGATTCGATCGAGAAAATAGAGGCTGGAGGAGTGCAATGAATTCATTTCATGATCTAACCGTGGGACAGAGAGAGCTAGTCGTTTATCTGCCGCCTTCGTATGAAAATACCGATAAGTATTACCCAGTAGCATACGTTCAGGATGGTGGTTTTCTGTTTACGGAATGTTCGAATTATTTAGAGCATTTGTTCGCCAAGGGCGACTTACAGGAGATCATTCTCGTTGGGGTTACGACCGATATCCGAAACGATGAATATACCCCATGGCCGGCTGCATCACTAATTCCGAATAAGGCTCCTTTTGGTGGTAAAGGTAAGGAATATGTGGATGAGATTGCAAATGTACTCAAGCCTTATATTGATGATCACTACCGAACGAAAAAAGAAGCTGAGTTTACTGCGATGATCGGTGGGTCATTCGGCGGATTAATTTCTTTATTTGCAGGATACTGGCGACCAGAAGTGTTTGGACGATTAGGTCTGTTATCAACGTCCTTCTGGTATGAAGGGCTCATGGATTATATTCGTCAGGAGAAAGGCTTAGATAAGGATCTGCGCATCTATATGTCCGTTGGGCTGTGTGAAGGAATATATAAACAAAATATACAGAAGAATATGGTGCCATTTACACAAGAAGCAGCTCGTCTGTTCACCCTTAAAGGTTTTCCGAAAGATTCGCTGCAATTGACATGCGTGCCTGAAGGAACACACGACGATGTCTTTATGGTGAAACAATTCCCAGAGGCGCTTAAATGGTTGTTTAACCATCATTCTCAGGTCCATGATCATGAAAAGGTTGACCGAGAATTTAGTATTTCAGGCACCTGTAAATGGAAAATGAAGTCGAAGAAAACTGGGCGTTCCTATCAGATTTTCATTGCCGAGCCTGTAGGTCCACCACCCGAGGAAGGATACCCAGTCTTATACATGCTGGATGCGAATGCTTCGTTTGGTACAATTGCTGAGTCCATCCGGCTGCAATCGAGGCGTCCTCATGGCATATCACCGGCTGTTATCGTTGGCATAGGCTATGATTCTAAGGACCCTATCGTAACGAAAGAGCGTTTTTATGATTATACGGTGCAAGCAGATGATGCAGAGTTGCCGACTCGACCTGATGGCTCCACGTGGCCAGAAACTGGCGGTGCAGAGGACTTTCTTAATTTCATTGAAGAAGAGTTGAAGCTTGAGATAGAAGCGAACTATTTGATAGATCGTTCCAAGCAGGCGTTGTACGGGCATTCACTCGGCGGATTTTTCGTTTTGTATACTTTGTTTACACGTCCTAATTCATTTGGGCGATATATTGCGGCAAGTCCATCGATCTGGTGGAAGAATCATATTCTTTATCAGATATGGGATGAGCGTAGGGAACAGATAGACAAGATAGACCATGACGTGGAGTTATTTATTGGTATTGGAAGCGAAGAGAAGGCATCTATGGTGAAAGATGCGAAAGCGTTGTATGAAACGCTTAAAGCTGATAGCCAAGAAATACAATTCACTCTATGTGAAGTTCACGGTGAAGGGCATGTATCACTTCTACCTTGAATCATTAGTCCAATCCTCCGGTTTATTACGAAATAATTATGTAGGAATAAAATGCTATATAAATAGCCTTAGTTCAAATGTTAGAATACTGAACTAAGGCTATTTGACGTATATTAATCTACTTCACTTGAGTTGCGTGGTTCATCTAGGACAGATGAGTATTTAGGGTATAGTCTACGAATACAACTAGGACAAATATCGTGTGTGAATTCCATGGAGGTACGGCTTTCCAAGAAGCTCTCTACCGGCTCCCATTCTTCGCCTTCCCTTACATGTTTACATACAGCACAGATTGGAACATGACCGTGGATAGAGCATGAATGTGATAGCGCATGTTCAAGCCGGATTTCGCGCTGTTTATAGCGAGTTATGTTCGTAAATGATACAACGATTCCTTGGGAGGTATTCTCTGTATCGGTTACAAGAGTACGCGCTTCACACAGAATCCAGACGGTCTTACCTGTTACGTCTATCGCATACTCTGCCGAATAATAATTATGGTTGCCTAATAGAACGTCCCGAACCGAAGGCAAGTAGACGGCTTCAAAAAAATCCTCATAGGAGGATCTTCCGAATACGGCTGGGGGTAGTTCAAAAAAAGAGACCCCTTGCCAATCAAATTGGGGAGAGGCACCATACTTTGAGAACATCATTCTTAGTGAATCATTAATTTGGTCTATCTTGCCGTCCGGACGGATGATCATCAGTCCAGAATTTAAGGAGTGGACAGCGTAGCACCAAGGTGTAGAAGAGAATTCAGGCAAAGGACTCGCTCCCCCGTTATAGAGACTTATGGTATGAGACAAGAAGCTGATAAAAATGGTATAATTTAGATACGCTTCCTTTCATTATACACTTACATAAGTCATTTTACAAGGGTTTGATAGCGTACATACGTATTTATTTTCTTACAGGATTGGGGAAGGCGGTTGTTTCATGCAGTCTATTTACCAACGAATCGAACATCTAATTGAAAGCCGGGGTATGACTAAGAAAGCTTTTTGTGAAACCCTCGGGATCAGCACAGGAAATTTTGGTGATTGGAAGAGAGGAAAGACAACCCCAAGCACAAATAAACTGATTGAGATTGCAGGCTATTTTGAGGTTAGTCTGGACTGGCTCATAGTCGGTAAGGGATCTCCCTCCCCAGGTATAATGGAAGTTCGAGAAATCTATGGGGCCCATAGTGCACAAGGCGAGGGACGACTTCAGGTTTCAAACCTTACAGATGATGAGAAGCATTTTATAAGAGAATATTTAGAGTTTGCTAAATACAGAAAAAAGAGACGTAAAAGTGCTGGAGAGGAATCAAGCAAGTAAGAATGTATTAGTGAAGGAACGTGGGTATGGTTTATGGTGCCTTGCTTTGAGACCGACAGTGTGAATGGGTTCCACCATAGCGGCATCGGATTAGGGGAGTGGCTGCATGTGAATTTCCACTTTACTTCTTAGTAAGAGAGCGATATAATAAGTAATGTTCTCTTTCGGAACATTCCCTTATATATGCGGTAGTGGTGGAATGGCAGACACGCTATCTTGAGGGGGTAGTGGGTGTATACCCGTGGAGGTTCGAGTCCTCTCTACCGCATCATAAACCAGAAGAACAACCTCTTGCTTAGCAAGAGGTTGTTCTTTTTTTTGTCTATTCATTTTATCCCATAAATATATCGGAGCTGATAAACACGTTCATCTTTATCGGAAATTAATCCGTTTCAATTTTGCTCATAAGTTTAAGTGATTATAGAGAACGTTAAATCAGACAGAGGAGATGATCGAGTATGCAACCATTATACACAGCAGATGTAAAAGTAACCGGAGGCCGGACAGGTGCGGTCGAATCGTCTGATGGAGTTTTGAAGCACAGCTTAAGCATGCCTAAGGAATTAGGTGGTTCTGGTGGTGAAGGAACCAATCCAGAGCAACTATTCGCAGCAGGCTATGGCGCTTGTTATGAAAGTGCCTTGGCGAATATCGCACGTAAAGAAGGCGTAGAGCTTAAGGATGTAGAGATCCATTCCCAAGTCATGATTGGTAAAGATGAAGGTGCAGACGGCTTTAAGCTCGCTGTGAAGATGAATATATCGATGCCTGGCATTGAACGGAGTCAAGCGGAGGATCTGGCTAAGAAGGCTCATGCTTTCTGCCCGTATTCTAAAGCGACTCGGGGCAATATTGATGTGGAGTTAAATGTAGTTTAAGCCATTCAACGATATGGTTAGGCTAATGTTGCCTGAGCATATTAGAGACGCGAATTCCTAAAGAGGCTGTCCAAATCAGTAGATCTATCTACTATATGGGCGGCTTCTTCTTTTATTGATGAATGATTCTTGCAGTTAGAAAGTATCAGCCTCCTATGAATCGGTTGTTTTTTTGATTATGCGACGTGATGGCCCTATGGTCCGTAGATACTTATATGGTCAGTTATTGAAAGGGGAAATTAACAATGCGTATAGAAGAAATGATCGAGGAACGGTTCGTGTGCTCTAAGTGTGGGGGAACCCATTGTCAGACGAAGGAAGTGTCTATGTCTGGTTCAGGGTTGAGCAAAATGTTTGATATCCAGCATAATCACTTCCTGTTTGTCTCCTGTACGAATTGCGGATATGTAGAAGTATTTAATCCAGATATCTTAGAAGGGAAGAAACGTGGACAGCTCGGCTCGATACTGGATGTGTTCTTTGGTTGACATCACCCTTAAAAATCTTTATTATGTCTAAGTACCAGAAAGTACAAGGTAATTAAGAAGAAATTTAAATAAATGGGTGATGCATGTGTCATACAGACCGCAAATTTCCAACGTAATTAAAGCCGGAAGCAACGATAAAGATGGGCTTTATGAGTTCATTGTCAGCCTAGCTGATGGAACAAAATGCCGTGTATTCTACAACCGTTTTCCGGAATGGAAAATGACTAATGTGAGCCGACTTGGAAAAACACCATGTCCGGTGTGCCGTAAAGATTTCATTTGCAAATGTATGGAGAAGTTCTCCACTGAACTTGACCAGCAGATGAAAGATGGCGAATGGCTGAGCAAAGCAGTTGCAGAGTAATTGAACATGGTACGATAGAGCGCGGGAGAAATTCTCCTGCGTTTTTTTCTTATATATAGGAAACGGGATTCACGAAGGATATGATGTTTAAAGTAAGGGAGAGGTCATAACCTAACGCTTGGGGGCGATTTGAATGAGTAGACCTAATGAAAGTACTGAAGATCATGTTATTGTACTGATTGATGGTGTATGTCATATGTGTCAGGGGCTCACCAAATTTATTATAAAAAGGGATCCGAAAGGTGTTTTTCGATTCGCTTCACTTCAATCTGAGATTGGACAGGAGATGCTTCGGCGAGGGGGATTACCAGAGAATTTAATGGAGACAGTCGTTGTTGTAGAGAAAGGTTCCTATTATACCCAATCAGCAGCTGCTCTTAAGATTGCCCGCCGCCTGCCATTCCCATGGCCACTGCTGTACGGATTTATTATCGTGCCACGTGGGCTTCGTAATGTCATTTATAACTGGGTAGCAAAGAATCGGTATCGCTGGTTCGGAAAAGATGATGAATGCATGATCCCGACACCGGAAATCCGGCGTCGGTTCTTATAGATACTGGGGCTTAAGAGTATATTGTTGGAAGTATACTTAATTACCTTGGAGCACGAAATCCAGCTTGTTTGGCTTCGGCTTCACTACAGAACCATTGTTCTTGCTTGGTTTTGTCGTAGTATGGGGAATCAGGAGTATGATATATTTTCTCACCCTTGGAATTGATGTTACCTTTAATATTGCACGCATTCTTGGGTTTGTCCGTATTTGTCTTGGAGGTTGTATTATCAGCTGAACTGCTTTCGTCTTTCACTTCTTCGGCATGAAAACCGTCATTCTGCGCGTAATTCTCAATACTCCAGATCCCGAGAGCCTTCTTGCGGCTGATCTTTTGTAAATCATTGAATTTATCAACATATCTTACATTGGGCTGATAGATGTAGGCTACACGGGCTAGACCCTGTTCGAGAAGAAGCTCTTGAACCATTTTGCCATCGGCATATACGTATGCGAGTAATCGGGAGTATTTATCACGGTTGGGTCCGATATCGAACTCGAGCTCAAGCTTCTTCGCCTTTTCTACAATATCTTTCGTGAATGCTTTAGCTTCTGGACCGAACGGCTGTACACCAAGACGAGGGTGGCTCGTTTCTGGTGTGTCTACGAGTAGAAAGCGTACCTTTTCTGTCTTTCCTTCGTATTTCACGCTGATTGTATCTCCATCCACAGCTTTCACGAGTGTAACAGGGACTCTTTTTATGTTGAGATCATCCGTAGGATATTTCTTATTCGTATTTGAGTTCGTAGGTTTAGAGGTGTTTGGCTGTGTGGTTGTATTACCGGTTTGCTCTGAAGGAGCACCCACACCTAAATCCTGCGTGATTCCTGAATCACTGCAACCTGATAACAAGAGTAGGCCGGCAATTAGAATGGGTAAGATTCGTCGTTTCATAAGTTGTCACTCTCCTGGCTAAGATGCTGTTTATTATGACTGTAGGAGCTGCTATATAGGATGACGTAATATAGAGCGATTCCTTCTAGGAACGTCTGTTCCTGCCGAATTCATTATGAAGGTATTTCATCTTTTTAGCAAGAGGATGGAGGAGTAGTTATATATGATTATAAAAAAATTAGCTTGCTGGCATACAGCAAGTTATGATATTCTTATGTAAAATTATAACAAGACAACGGAAGCACCGTTCAATGACCGCTTGTAAGCGGCTTGAATGGTGCTTTTTTGCGTTGTCTTTACGAAAGAAGGGTTGTCTTAACATGCAACCGGTCAGGGTCATACTGGCTGTTCAGGACTCGAGTTATGTCGAACCATTACTTCAATACATTCATGGCAGTGAGTTTGTGGAGCGGATGCAGGTAACGGCTTTTACTCAAATCGATGCCTTGCGTAAATATCGGGAATTACCCGATCTTATTGTGGGTGAGCCCGAGATGCTTATATCTTGGTTGTCTGAAGAGAAGTCATCTGTACCGTGGATTGTTCTGAGTGAAGGAGGAGATGTGCCTGATCTTCATGGTGATGGACTCATAACTGCCAAATATCAGCCGCTACCTCAGCTTCTTAACCTATGGATGGGTCATATCAAGGGGAATCGTGTAGGCAAGAATGATTCTCTTTCCGGCGATGCGCTGATTATTTGTATGGCTTCAGTTCTTGGAGGGAGCGGGAGAACGACCATGTCTATTAATATCGCAAGACAGCTCGGCGTTCTTAGTAAGAAGGTTTTTTATTTGAATTTGGAGACGATGAATTCGCTTAGCTTATTTCCGAGTGGTAAGAGAAGAGCGGCAGAATCTAATTTCTCTAGACTACTCTACGAGATCAAATCTTCTCAGGAATCGAAAGAACAAGCGGACATATCTCTTGCACCATACGTGATTCGTCATGATGGTCTGAAATGTGATGTATTTGAACCGAATCATCATCTGAAGGAAGTATTCGAGATGACATCAGGTGATGTGAAGATACTGATTGATCTGATCGCGAAAAGCGGTCAATACGACGTGGTTGTTATAGATACGGATAATCATAGTGAGGAACGGCTTCATGCTGTGATGAAGAAATGTACTCTTCTGTTATGGGTTCTGCTTGATGATCTCATCAGCATGTATAAGACCGGCATATGGCTTGAATATCTGGAGAAAGAGAAACCTGACTTATATGGTCAGATCGTAGCCAAAAGCAAATACATTGTTAACCGGTTTACAGGTAGTCTGGCTAATCCACTACCGCGTAAGGATATGAGGGTGGACGGAATGCTGCCTTATATTCCTTCTTGGAAGCAGGTGCAGCAGGAGGAATTGCTACTGTGCTCACCTATTTTTCAGCGGGATATATTGAAGCTTTGCAATGAGCTTCTCGGGGGACAGGGTCAGATGAACATGGAGCGCAGTGGAGGAATTGCGTATGGATGAGGAGGTTTTTATCTCTATACGAAATGAGGTAAGGGCGGGTCTGGATGTTACGGCTGCCATTGGTAATCGTGAGTTGATGCAATATATCGAAGAGATCGTATGGGCGCGGCCTGAACTAACGGATCTGACAGCTTCGGCAAGGCGCACTTTGGTACGCAGAGTTTATGATGCTTTTCGTGGATTGGATGTGCTTCAGCCTTTAGTGGATAATCCCGCGATTACTGAGATCATGATCAATAGTCATAAGGATGTGTTCATTGAACAAGAAGGTGAAGTGAAGCGTCTTCAGGTTCAATTCGAGTCCCAGCGTAGGCTGGAGGATATTATTCAGACGATTGTAGGAACGGTGAACCGGGTCGTGAACGAATCTTCACCGATTGTGGATGCCCGTTTGAAAGACGGTTCTCGGGTAAACATCGTGTTGCCACCTATCGCTCTGAAAGGACCTACGATGACGATTCGGAAATTCCCGGAAACCCCTATGACGATGGAGGATCTAGTATCCAGAGGAGCCCTGAGTCAAGAAACGGCTGATTTATTACGAACATTTGTGATTGGGAAGTACAACATTTTTATTAGCGGGGGGACGGGATCGGGGAAAACAACCTTCCTTAATGCATTGTCCCAGTTCATCCCTGCTGATGAGAGAGTCATTACTATAGAGGATTCTGCTGAACTGAAGATTGTAACCGTGCCTAATCTCGTATCACTGGAGACGAGGAATGCGAATACCGAAGGACGCGGTGAAGTATCCATTCGTGATCTGATTCGTTCTTCTCTTCGAATGAGGCCTAACCGGATTGTTGTTGGAGAGGTGCGGGGCGGTGAAGCGATCGATATGCTGCAGGCAATGAATACCGGGCATGATGGAAGCTTATCCACTGGGCATAGTAACAGCACGCAAGATATGATTAGCCGCTTAGAGACAATGGTGCTTAGTGGTGCTGATCTGCCAGTTAGTGTCGTACGTCAGCAGATTAGCTCCGCAATTGATATTTTTGTACATCTTTCAAGGCTTCGAGATCGCTCTCGCCGCATCACCGAAATCAGTGAAGTCTTAGGAATGGATGGGGATCAAGTGATGATTAATCCACTATATCGCTTCCGTGAAACTGGCGAAGCAGAGGGGCGCGTAACCGGAGAGCTTGAATCATGCGGTAACCCTTTGATGAACGTAGACAAGCTAGGTATGGCGGGAATTACTTCTTGGCCGCTTCAACATATAGGAGTGGTGAGATGAGAACAGCAGGCCAGATGAGAAAGTCTTTGGTAACGAATGAAGGTAAACAAGCGCAGCCAGTCTCTAATTTGCGCAGTAACAAACTTCCGGATTATAGAGTATACATTCTTTCGAGAGGTCAGCGTCTGTGGTGTGTGGTTTTTGGAGGCGTTTTGTTCTACATGATGGGATATCTGTTTTATCAGAATGCAGTTCTGTCCTTCCTTTTTGCATTTGGTGGATTTATCGTTCCAAGGTTCTGGCGAGAGCATTTGCTTAACAGGAGAAGAGCGACGCTGAATCTTCACTTTAAGCAGGCGCTTTACTCCTTGTCATCTTCGCTGTCGGCAGGACGATCAGTTGAGAATAGCTTTCGTGATGCTGTAGATGATCTGCTGATGCTTGATCCTGGAGCCCAAAACGATCTGATATTTGAATTAAGAGTCATTGTATCAAGGCTAGAGTTCGGAGAACCGATTGAAGCAGCGCTTCAAGATTTTGCTCGAAGAGCAGGACTGGAGGATATTACGAATTTTGCGGATGTATTCACAACATGCAAAAGGAATGGAGGTGACTTGGTCGAGGTGATACGCCGTACATCTACTGTTATTGGTGAGAAATTGGATATTCAGCAGGAAATATCAGTCATGATTGCCCAAAAGAAATTTGAGTCGAAGGCATTGCTCATATCTCCATTTCTGCTGCTGTTATTTATGAATATGACATCAGCGGATTACATGGAATCTATGCATAACTCCGCCGCAGGATTGGTCATTTCTACATTTGCACTCTTCGCGCTTGGGGGCTGCTTCTGGTGGATTACGAAGATGATGGACATTAAGGTGTGAGGAGGTGACCTTCGGTAATGATAGTGTGGGTATGCGGTGCTCTACTGATTCTGTTATTGGGTGGATGGGTGGTGCTGAATCAAAAATGTGGAGGGCGATATCGGCACTTTAGTAGGATTTCTATGGAAGGGCTTCGGCTAAGGAAGTTAACACCTCCATTTCTGTACATTCTGGAAACGACCAGGGTATCTACCCGGGCGCCCATTCTCTTTTTCCGGATACAAAGGTCAGTACAGAAGATTTATGGTCTTCGTCATAGCGCGGAGATGAGCCTGATTTTTATGGCTGACTGTCTTGCATACAGCTGGTTAGTTCTGATTGGAGGATGTTTGTGGTCCATGAGTACGGGTGATCCAGTAGGTATATGGGGAGGGGTTCTCCTAAGCGTTCTTCTTCCAGCTTCAATGGTGAAGGATCTTAGTAAGAAAGCACTGATTCGAGATCAAGATATTGTCATGGAGCTTCCGGAGATGTTGAACAAGATGATCCTGCTGGTGGGGGCTGGGGAGAATGTTCAGAAGGCAATTGTTCATTGTGTGGAACGTAAATCAGAGGACAAACATCCTTTATATGTTGAGCTTCGAAAAATGATTGGTGATTGGGAGAGCGGACATTCTTTTCAGCAGGCATTTGAGCAATTCAGCAAACGTTGCGCGATTCAAGAAGTATCGATCTTTACAACGACAGTACTGCTGAATTTCCGGCGTGGAGGGAATGACTTTGTTGTCGCACTCCGAGACTTGTCACGAGTACTGTGGGAGAAGCGTAAGGCTATTGCACGCACAAGAGGAGAACAGGCTTCATCGAAATTGATATTTCCGATGGTCGTTATTTTTATGATTGTAATTGTATTGGTCGGTGCGCCTGCATTAATGATGATGAATATGTAGAAGGGATTGGTGATTCGTATGTTGTCTATTCTTCGCAGTGGGATGAGTTCTTTTTGGAGGGAAGAGGATGGAATTGGGACGCTTGAGATGATTCTGATTATCGTAGTCATTTTGATTATTGCCCTCTTCTTTAAAGACGAGCTGCTCAAGCTGGTAAAAAGATTGTTTAGTACGATTAACTCTAAATCTGATGAATTCATTAAATAGGATTAAGCTTTGGTTCTCGAAGAACAATGACGGGAATTTCACGATTGAAGCATCGTTTGTTCTACCGATCGTATTGTTGGTAACGGCGCTACTTCTCTTTCTATGTTTGTATGTATATCAAAGATCCTTTCTTGTACAGGCCTCATCTGCTGCTTCGGAACGTTCAGCTTTCATATGGGATAACAGTCATAAAGATGTAGCTGGTGGAGAGTTGCCAGAAGGGCAGTACGATCCACTCTATTGGAGACTTACAGAGGATCAGTTGTTATCTTCTTTATTTCGTTTAGGAAGCGATACCTCTGCACGGACCATTCCAATTCCTGGAGGGACACAGGGTGGTGAACTAACCGATATAAAAATGACTAAAGGGGCGGCTTCCATACCGAATGGAATGGAGGGTGAAATGAAATATGACAATAAGGTGTTACTACGTAAAGTGAGTACAGAATTAGCTTGGCCAATATCGATCTCTCCGTTAGATAAGGTGATGTCAGGTGGAACAGAACTTAAAGTTCGATCTAACTCGAATATTGTTGATCCGGTAGAGTTTATCCGAACCGTTGAGCTCATGCGCTACTATGGGTCTAAGTTCAAGGGCACAGGTGAAGGTCGCACTGATGCTGGGGCGGCTTCCGAGGTACTGCAGATGTATGGAGGTCGTCGATGACCATAAAGCGAGGTGGTAGAAAGGGATGGGGTGGGCTCAGGGGTTCCTCTGATGGAGCAGTCTCTATATTTTTAATTATCGCATTATCCATGGTGTTTATATTCGTGGCAGTATTTATCGATTATGCACGCGTAGCAGCCATGAAGGTCCAGAGTGAGCGGCTTGTCCGCGCTGCCGTAAGGTCAGTTATGTCCTCGTATGATCCGCAGCTTCAACAGGAATATGGAATGTTTGCTTACGGTGAGAGCAGCGGGGACTATATTATGGGCAAAATGCTGAAAGACAGCTTGAGCCCAGGAGAAAGAGGTGACGCCTTTCGTCTTCTTCCCCTGGAGCTTGATAGCTCAGGTCTTTCAATTCAGCATCCTCTCGGTAAATATGATATTTTCAATCGTCAGATTAGTGAAGATATGAAGTACAAAGCGCCTATTGATTTTACACTAGAGCTCGTCAATAAGTATAAACCGCTATCTCAATCTATGAAAGAAGCTTCGAATGCTGTAGATGTTTTGAAAAAGCTGCGAAAGCTATATGACAAACGGGAGGAAGCGCTGGATGACATGCTTGAGAAGCAGCGTAAAGCGGGGAAGAGTGTAGAATCTTTATCTAAACTAATCATGCATCCACCGGGAACAAGCATCACGGATGATTCGTTAGGTGGCGCTGTTCATACAGCGGCAGACGCAGCTGCACAGTATAACGATTACTTACTTAAATCTCAAGAAGATGCATCACGCGCATCAGATGAAGAGAAGTTGTATACGTTTCTAATCGCTTCATATCTAAGGGATGTTTCTTCTGTGTCTTCGGATCTAGCAAGCAAATCAGGGAAGCTGCAGAAAGAACAGGATAAATTGCTTAAGGAAGCCGATGAACGGCTGGAAGAAGCGCGATCCATTAATGAAGAAATGAAGCAGGTCATCAAGGATGCGGAAGCTCGCTCTGAGACTGAAGGGTATGATCAAGTAACCAATAATCATTCTCCAGGGGCGGACAATTCAAGTGCCGGGGATGCGGAGATGATTCAGGCGATACGTGGACAAGCTGAAAAGCTCATCCATACGGATGAGCTACTGAATGGACTTAAGAATGAAATTGCTATTCAACAAACCCGATGGGGGCAAGTGAATGAGCGGATCGCAAGTCTTCTGTCTTCTATGGGCGGATCAGGGATGAAGGGGACTACTCTCCGTGCAAGCAGTTCGACCCAGGATTATCTTAGGAAATATGGAGTATCTGGGAGTGAGAACATTCCAGAACGTGAGCTGGCCATGTTAGAGCAGTTTCGTTCCTCTGACAAGGAGCGGAAAGAGACGGAGAAGAAGGCGCAGATGAAGCTGAAGGAAGCTTACAAAGTCATCGATGCCATAAGCGGATCAAATACTCAGAATCAAGAGATTCTGGATCAATTCCGTGAGCTCCAGCGTTACTATGATGATAGTGTTGCGTTTAACAATGAACAACCAAGTGTTAGTAAAAGAACAGCGAGGGAGAGAGATCCTTACGAAGCTGGGAAATCCTCAATGAATGATATGGACAATGCTTACGGCTCGATGGGGAATGTTCTTACTGGTATTCGAGATGAGCTTTTTCAGAATGAATATGCTGTTCATTATTTTCAGCATTTTGATATTACCCAGTTAGAGAAGGTTGTGAAGGATCCTGGCTCGGTGAAGGATTTAAGTGATGAGTTTGCTGTAAGTAAGCAGGAGGTTGAATACATACTTTATGGATTTCATCATCCTGCAGGAAATATTGCAGCTGCCTATGGCGAAATATTTGCTTCTAGGCTTGCTATACGAACGATGGAAGGCTTTGTAGTCAATAGCAAGATGGGGAATCCATTGCTTATCTTGGCAGCTGCTATTTTGTATGGTATTGAGCAGGCCATTCTGGATATGCTCCATCTCTGTCAAAAGGGCTCCATCCAACTCTCCAAATACGTACCTGTGGAAATTACATATAGAGATCATTTACGAATGTTTTTATTTATCCATAGTAATAACGATAAGAAGTTGTCTCGGATGTTAGCTTTAATCCGGCTCAATACGGGAGTAAACCCTGCCGATAGGGGGACCTATGCATCCAGTGAAATTGTCACAGGGATACGGCTGTGGTTCTTGCCTGGAATCTCCAAGGCTATTGGTACCATTATTGGGGACGGTACGGATCAGGTGGAGGGAAATCGCTACCTAATTACTCGTAGAGCTGATTTTTCCTATTAGGAGTTAATTGATCATGCGTATGAAGTGGAGCAGGAGGCGAAGAACCTCACAATCCGAACTAGGCAGCATGGTGGTCGAGGCATCCATTGTACTGCCCATGTTCATGTTTTTTGTCATCTTCCTTATTTATATCGTCCAAATGACACTGATTTCCACAGCACTCCAGAGTACGGTCGCCGATGCTGTCAAGACGGTAACATCTCATATCTATCCTGTATCCCTAGCTATAAATCAAAATCAAGGTGCCGAGGGCAGTGGGGATACGAATGATGAGAACCAAACGTCACATTGGGAAATACCCAAATTATCGCTTCAGGACTGGGCCTCAACGTATAACTCATCTCTGCCTTCGCCACTTAATGAGTGGATCATGGAAGCAGCGGCTAAGGGCGAAGAACCATTGGGGCAGCTGAGAAACGAGGTGGCTGAAGCGGTTCTAGATCCTGTGATTAAGCCGATCTTGAAGCCATTTATGCCTGAGCGCTTACTTGAGTACGACAGAATTCACGTATCGAACGTTTCCATTCCCAATCTAAAGAGTGGGGAGAGTCCTTACTTCGGCATTGAACTTAGTTATGAGCTGCCTGTTCGTGTTCCATTTATGAACAAAAAGATCGTGCTTCAAGCGAAAGCACAGGAACGATTATGGATTGGAGATACGGGTGAAGGAGGAGACGGCGGATCTAACGGGGATGAAGGGGATCATAGTAGCATTGAGTTGCTTGAAAAGCCAGATCCAGCTATCGCAAGTAAACAAGCTACGGTCAAGGTTAAGGTTGAACCGGGAATGGATGCGCAATTATCAGTCTATTACAAAAGTGGGCAGAGTACTGCCAAGTACTTAGGTTGGAAGACTGCCGATGAGAATGGATTCATCGAATGGGAATGGAATGTAGGTTTCAATACAACGCCGGGTACGTGGCCTTTTATTATTGAGACGGCAGATGGAGGGCGTCTGGAAGTGATGTTTACAGTCGTTGAAAGACAGTAGGTGTAACAACACCGTTAGAAGGAGATTTAGCAATGGAATTGGCTTATGTATTATGTGGAATATATTTAGTAGCAGCATATATTACCGATGTGCGCTCTATGAAAATCCCGAATTTTCTAACGCTACCCACGATGCTAGTGGGTGTGATTTATCATGGAGCAACTAACGGCTTAGAAGGTATGGCTTATTCAGCCAAAGGAATGGTTGGCGGATTTTCTATATTACTGATTATGTATTTTATGGGTGCGGTCGGTGCGGGCGATGTTAAATTGTTTGGTGGTATTGGTGCGTGGTGCGGGCTTTGGTTTACAGTTCAGGCCATCATTTATTCTGTGTTATTCGCAGGAGGAATTGGGATACTCATTTTGTTGTGGCGCCGTGAAATCTTCAAGAGATTACGAAGAATGGCTGAGAATGTAGCTGGAGTATTTATATTTAAGAGCCTAATGCCGTGGAATAACAGTAAAGAGGCCTACTTAAGATTTCCCTTTATGATTGCTGTTCTGCCCGGTGCGATCTTAACCTATATGAACGATCACTTGTAGGAGGGATGGAAATTGTTCGGGCTGACTCGGGATTTTGTAGAACAGGGAGGGACCTTTATGGTTCTGGATCGACAGGAGGGACTGATGTCCAATGATCTTAGTCAGGTGCAGTTGGGCATGATCCGATCCTCGCGAATTCCTTGTTTCTTACCTTTGCATACGAAAGAACTGGATTTGAGTGTAACGCTACAGTACAACATAACAGGTAAACGCATGTTATCCCAGGCACTTCGTGGTGAGAAGCTAACTCTGACCGAATTTTATGGACTGCTGTTACAGATTGTTTCTGCGTTGAATGATTGTTCGATGTATATGCTGCGACCAGAACAGTACATTTTGCATGAAGAATACATGTTCATTGAAGGACCGCTTCACCTGAATAAATTGTATATGACTTATGTGCCGCTTGATAGGTACGAGCGTGAATCAGAAGCATTAAGACATTCATTCAAGGAACTGGTAATGCGTCTTGTATCTTACGTATCTGAGCTGAGAGGCAGTGGAGTGCAGACCTTGATGCAGTATTGTAATGATGAGAGCTTTAATCTCCTTGGGTTGAAAAAGATACTAATTGATCTGCTGGCAGGTGAAGGAGGTCATGGTGAACAACCATCTGATGTCTCTGAACCACGGATTATGATGTCAGACTCCACGATCTTTAAATTTAGCCACCCTACGAATGATGATGAAGACCCAGCTACTACTAGGGAAAAGGCTTCCGACATGCATACAAGTAGGTCGAACCTTACATATGAAAGAGGAGCGCGCTCTGGCCATCCATTAACTGATCTGAATTCTAGTAGCGCGCACCATTTAAATGAGGATAGACAGCCTATAGGGCGGGGTTCAGTAGCTGTGGAAAGCAGAGGGAAGGAATCTTCAAGAGCCATGCTCCCAGCCAGAGGGCAACCAGAACCGGATTTGTCATTAGATGATGATTCAGATGTACAGAAGAACACCTCATCAGTACGAATCTACTGGCTCTTAGGTGGTCTGCTGGGTTCAGCAACGATGTGGAGATTCCTTTATTTGAACAATCCTAGTCAAGTCATGCTGTTCGTTTCAATCTTTGGTACCATTGTGCTTGTAGGAGTATCCCTGATGGGATGGCAAGGGAAGATCGGAAAGTCACCAGATGGACATGATGATTATTCGGAACTTTTGCCGATGTTTGATTCGGTTGAGCTTGAAGAATCAGGGAGGCAGAGGCCTAAATCATTTCGATTTCAAGCGGATAAATTGACGGGATGGTTCGGAAGCAAAGCGAAAGGTAAGACTCAGGATGAGGAATCCTCAGGTCATGAAGAATGGCGTTGGGAACGACAAGTTCCCTCATCATTACATGCTCATCAGGAATTTCAGTTTGGAGAACGGCGAAGTAACGTAAGTTCGGAGTATCAGCCAGATGACAGCGAATCAGAGACTTCATCTGGAGATTATTATAAACAATTGCCGCAGCGGACAGAAATACTGTCCCCCTCAGGTGATGCCGGAACTGTCCTTCTGGAACGGAAGGCAGGTATGACTAAGGAGGGAGAGAGGAGATATCCTTCGCAGCCGAGCGCGTTTCTGGAAGTCATTATTGATGACAATGGTGTAAGCGAACGAGTAGAACTTCATCAGCCACACTTTATTATTGGCCGTTCGGCTGAGGTGTCTCAGTATGTTTCTCAGATTGTAGGAACTTCACGAGCGCACGTAGAGATTTCTCGGGGAACAGCTGGTTTTAAGATTAAAGATCTGGGCTCCAAGAACGGGACAATCCTAAAAGGGGAGCCGATGGTTCCATATAAAGAGTATCCCCTGGAAGAAGGAGATACGTTCTTGATTGCGGGTGGTAAGTATAAGTTTCGTGCTGCATAGTACATACTCTGATGGGTTTTTTATTATGAATCTAGCTCATCAGATAAAGTAATGGTAAATATCAGATTCATAGCTTCATCAACATAATACCGAAGTTTATAACAGGTTAAGTATTCTTATATGAGAATACTTGACCTGTTTTTTCGGTTATTCCATTTAATTCACTTAGGTAGGTTAAAGTTTAAGGCAATCAGAATGCTCAGAGATCTAAAAAACATTTTATCTTAAGAAAAGGAATCAATTCAGTAAAACATATGAAAATCAGGATTCTACATTAACCACAATGTTTTCTTCTGAACCACTCCATTACCGCAAACGCCCATTATATGTCGATATTGTAACGGGCGATGGGCAGATGTGGGAAGTTAAACCATGGAGAGATTCCCCTATTGGCTTTGGAGATGGTTATTATGAAGTTACAGAAGCACAATTAGATAAATATGCCTCAATAAACAGCAACCTTACCCGCGGCGCGCAATACGAGGATATACTAGGGATAGAAGTAGTTGGGGATTTACGTATGGATATTCAATTCTTTGATCAGGGAAAAATAAGGTACTCGTTCTACTTGCAACATGAAGACGATGTATATGCATTAATTACTAGCCGAGCAGAAGATTATATTGAAGCTAATAATAGCTATCCACCTACGATCAATATAAAATTTAAACCTGGTAGAGGAAAAAGATAATTATGAATAAAATACTGGTAATGATTTCAATAATTCTACTATTGTCGGGGTGTTCAATGGATCGAGAAAAAAGCACAAACGTTGAGTTTAATGATGATGCAGTTTACATTGTCGATCTTCTGCGGCAATGTATAACTCTGTTCGGTTTTTCTGAAGATGTTAGGGTAGTTGTAGATGATTTCAGTGAAATGGCCTATGATGAGGATAAAGAGGGAATTAAAAAGAGGATACTTAGTGTTTACATGGCTTTTTTAGGTAAAACGAATTTCAAAGACAAAGATGACCCGAATAATAATACCTTGCATGATCAATTATTAAAGGAATTGGATGAGATTGAATTAATTCTAAGTAAGAAATAAATTTAAAGTCGCCACATGCGAGTAAAGCAACTCCATGTGGTTTCTTTTTGTTCAAAAATGAAAAATGAAAACAGCCGGGACTGACCCCTGTTAATGAGACAGGGATCAAAACACCTTGCAAGTTTAAGCAGCCAGTTGCCGAAAATGAATCGGTGACTGGTTTAATGAAACGATTCGATGGGGGCATTATCAGCGGGCGTACCCTTACGGGACATGCTCATGGTAATGCCTTTTCCCTTTACTGCTTCCTGATAAGCCTGGGAAGTGTACACGCTGCCTTGATCGCTATGGAGTATGGCGCCCGGCAGAGATGGTAATTGATTGAGCGTTTCTAGTACAAATGCGGTGTCTTGCTTGTCAGCTATACTGTATGCCACAATCTCTCCATTAAACAAGTCCAAGATACTCGACAGGTACAACATTCTTCCGCCAAAAGGCAGATACGTAATATCTGTAACGAGTTTTTGCATGGGTGCATTAGCTTTAAATTCACGCTTCAGCAAATGTTCTGCTATATAGGCTGGCTGTCCTGTAGTCTTGCATTTCTTCACTTTGACACGACACTGCAGACCCTCAAACTACGCGTTTGTGATTAATCTTATACTCTCTTCGAAGCAACGCTGTGATCTTTCGGTATCCATAGCGAAATCTATGTTGTTTTACTAAGTTCATGAATTTGCTTTACCAAATCGTCTCGTATTTACTCTCTAAGTTAGCTATCCAGCGATAGTAGGTTGCTCGTGGAACCCCAATCCATTTGCGCACTTGTGTCACACTAACCTCTTCTCGGATCGACTCAACCCATTCCACTACGACTTTTGGAGATACCTCCTTTCCATTTCCTTGAACTTTTTTAGCAGATCTACCTGTTGTCTCAAGAACCTATTCTCTGCCTTCACTTTCTCTAACTCTGAGACGTATTCTGGCCCTTTACCGTAACTGTACTGTTTACCGACAGGTTGCTCCAACCGTTTCAGCTCACCACTGCGGTACCATTTCAACCAGGTCTTCACTTGTGTCTTATTGCGTATATTCAGTTGATCCATGACTTCTTTCACTGGAATGCCAGCCAATCTCATTTCAATGGCTTTCATCTTCACTTCTAGTGGATAGCTAACTCTTGTTGCCAACGCAAAAACACCTCCAAGGTTGTCTCCATCTTACGACATGGTTGAATTTTCTTGAAGGTGTTTTAATTTGTCTCACATTATGGGGTCAGTCCCAAGTTTATTATTGCATCTAGAGTTCTTTTATTCATATTGAATTGTGGAATGAAAGGGAACACTATAACATTTAGACCTTGTAGTGGGAATCTCATGATGAAAGAAAGCTCCAACCCAATTAAAAAAGCTGGATAAAGAACTCATCAAGTGAGGTTAGCGATTCGCCAATTCAACCTACCAATAAGCGAATGATAGAATACTTAAACGCTAATTCGTAGTTTGTTCATGGAGGGATTTACACTTGAATATATCTACTCTTTTCGTTCTTAAGTCTTGACGTCATTATGCCTGCCTGTACAGCAGCTAAAGAGGGTGGAGGATTATGTGTCAAAAGGTACACTTTATGAAATAGTAGTGAATAGGTAATTTAATGCCTTTATCAGTGTGTCAAAACATCATTTTATTGATTTGAAACATGTCAATAAACAAGTGTGTTTTTTGACATGTTCGTAGTCTAATAATGGTAGACATTGAGAGATGAGGTGTATGTTCACGGCACAGGTTAAACAGTTTGGGTACATAAGAGTATCATCCAAAGACCAGAACGAAGCGAGACAATTAGAAACAATGAAGTCTATCGGTATTGATGACCGTGATCTATTCATAGATAAGCAGAGCGGCAAGAACTTTGACAGACCACAATATCAATCTTTCATGAAGAAAGCCCTAGACAGTTTCTAGGGCTTTTGCTTATTGGCTATTCAAATAGTTCATCCATCAGATCATCAATTTCTTTTCTTCTATAATTGATTCTCTCGTATCTATTGTTATTTTACTCTGATAAAAGATCAGTACATCGCCAACCTTGCAGTCATTCGGTAGTTCTTTTTTAGGAATATCTTCTGTAACCCCATTAATCTCAACCACAGCAAAGTTTTCTTCAAAACGATCTATAATGCCATTTCTCATTTAGAACCCTTTGTTGAAGTGAATGTAATTCTTGTTCCATTACTAATCGCGGTCAACGTTCCATTTTGGTCTGTACGCATTACCGTAGCTCCAATATTCTTAAGTCGTGATAAAATACCTGAGTTAGGATGACCGTAACTGTTCTTTCCTACACTAATTACAGCATACTTAGGCTTTACAGCTTCAATGAACTTTTTGCTGGGCTTGGGGATATCTTTCTACATTAGAAACAGGATTTGATTACAGTGTGAAAGATAATGCATTTCAAGTGAAGCTAGAACCTCAAACTATCTGAGAAGGAATAAAGGATTTCTATTCGGCTGATTATTTTCCTAATGGGATACCATTGCCTAATACCGTTACGTTAAGAGGAGAAAATGTATGAATATTAGTAAATGTATTGAAGATAGTTTAGAGATAGGTTCGCCCAGCTTGGGTTTAACTATGAGAAATTAGATACCGGTTGGATTTTTATAAGGGAGTCTGACGGGGTAAAGGAGTTTATCGAGATTGAAAGAAGCAATTGGTATGAAAATGCTTTAAGTTGTGAGTATCGAAAAGGAACTTCTACTAGAAATACTATTGCCTTTTCGAGAGATCGTATAGAACAGGTGCATGTTTTTTCAGACGAATCTACGTTAAAAGAAGAATTGAAATTGATAGTAGATATAACAGAAATGTATGCTTTAAAATGGTTTGAACAAATAAAAGTTAAGAAAAAAAACCTGCCGGATAACTTTCTTAAAGAGGAGTGGGCTCCATTACTTCAGTCATTTATCAGGAAGAATAGTATTAAATTTGATAACATTGAATCAATTTCAATCTTAGACAAGATGCTAAAACAAGAAGTTTCAACAGAGGAGATATACTCAATAAGCTATTGTCTTGGGGAGATTATAAAACATAATTTTGGTGCGGAATGGGATTATAGTTCAGAAGATGGGCCTTATATTAAAAACATTGCAGGCTCAGAGAAGATTGTTCTCAAACCGTTTGTTCTTGTTACTAAAACGGTAATAAATTCCGACATCCTAAGTTTGGAGTGTTTTTTTACAAATATTAAAAGCGCGGTAGATAGCATCAAGAATTAATCCATGTGCACGTAAATAGTACAAAAGAGCAAACAAAGGTGAAAACCATTATCGGGAGTGAGGGAACAATATGGTCGACCTATCCGATAAAATAAGATTTGATTTCCGTCTCAATCCAAGTCTTGATAAGAGTTCATTGAAGGAGCAATCTATAGGGAAAACACTGCATGATGTTGACGGTGATTTTCAGATTTACATTGATGACGTAGCCTACTTCGATGAAAAGGAATTTCTCATACTGGAGTTCGGTTTACTACTCAAAAAATGGGTGAGGAAATTCAAAAATGGCGAAATAACAAATTTTGTGTACAACTCCATTGAGCATGACAGTTCCATATTAGAATTTAGATACATCAATGGAGCGTGGGAAGTATATTCTGACTGGAGAATATCAGAGAAGGAAGTTGTGATGTCAGCTGACAATTTATTGGTTTCTAGTGAAAAATTTCTAGAAGAACTTGAAGCTAGACTTATGGATGCTTATGAAATCAAGCTGAAAAATGGGATATTTTAAGCAATGTAGCCACAATGCGACTAACCATCGTATTGTGGCTTTTCTTTGTTTCACAACCGCGGCGGCAAGTTCAATATACCTCACCCAGTGCTGAATGAATTACCATATCCGAATCTAATGAACTTATAGGAAGTTCCTACGGTTCGACCCAAACATTCACATCTACTCTTGATGATGGTCTGAACTTTATAAAATGGTAATATATTCATTTTGTATGATATTGATTCACATAATGAAGGGATGTGGAAAGCTGGAAAAAGAATAGCGATTTGAACTCGGATATTAACAGATAGGGTACTTACGATGCATTATTAAATTATATAAAAAAGTAGGAGATGTATATGTACAGTTACAGGATTACTAAATATAATCCGAAATATAGGGATGAGTTCGGTGCGTATACGAGAGAGGAATGGGTTTGTTTCTCTAATGTTGGTATGGTATTTTATGGTCGAATTTTTGAGTTAGAGGAATATCTGCGAACGGAGACTCTGTATTTATCTACTATTGAACGAATAATGGACTGTTTGCAAATTAATGAATTGGAGTTATCAAATGTTATTAAATATCACAAGAACTTACGGATAACGGCATTTCACGAAATATATACAACTAATATGAAAAGATTGTATCGGAATGCTACAGAAAGCCAAAACGTATCAGGCAGGTCATTGGAGGATTTGTGTAAATTGAGATTGAGGAAACTGATGGGATTTAGGCTGACTAACAAGAACAAAATGTATGTTCATTTTGGTTATGATTATTACATGTATATTGGTATAAGCAAAGAATGTAAGGATGCAATAGATAGCATTCAAGCAAGTGGATTGTTTGTTGAAGAATGCGAATCACCATATTATAAAGAGGATGAAGAAGCGTTTCTGGAAGTCATTATTGATGACAACGGTGTAAGCGAACGAGTAGAACTTCATCAGCAACACTTTATTATTGGCCGTTCAGCGGAGGTGTCTCAGTATGTTTCTCAGATTGTAGGAACTTCACGAGCACATGTAGAGATTTCTCGGGGAACTGCTGGTTTTAAGATTAAAGATCTGGGCTCCAAGAACGGGACGATCCTAAAAGGGGAGCCGATGGTTCCATATAAAGAGTATTCCCTGGAAGAAGGAGATACGTTCTTGATTGCGGGTGGAAAGTATATGTTTCGTGTCGCATAGACTTACTCTGATGAGGTTTTATTATGAATCTAGCTCATCAGATAAAGTAATGGTAAATATCAGATTCATAGCTTCATCAACATAATACCGAAGTTTATAACAGGTTAAGTATTCTTATCTAAGAAACTTAACCTGTTTTTTTCGGATATTCCATTTAATTTAATTAAGCAGGCCTAAGTTTAAGGCAACCAGAATGCAATGAGATATAGGAAACATTTTGTTCGATAGTGCAATTCGACTGTATTGAACGTAAGCTTAGAAGTATCTTTATAAGGGGTAAAAAGGGATATATGTAATATAATTGAATAAGTAGAGTTGTGAGGTTATTTTAGCGACTTGGAATTTGGGAGAACCCAATAAAAAATTGGAGAACCAGAATCCTTGGACACCGTGATTTGGTTCAGCATTACATTGAGAGGGTGGGCTATCTTCTGCCCGCTCAGGGGGAAATCGTTACAGATTAAAGGGCGTAATTTAAAAATGTTGTAATTATGAAAACTTATGAAGGGGTAGAGTAGTAGTGAACCTACAAAAACTTATCATTAATAAATTCCCTATATTTATATTACTTACAATCACTATTTTAGCCAGTTGTGGAGGGAACAATATACGTCCAGAAAAAGTATTAAATAGCTTCTCAAAATTAATAGAGAATAATAATATTGATGATCTTAGTTTGACAATATATTATATATCTCCATCAAATCTTACTCGTTCTCCTTTAAGTGTTGATGGTTTAATTAACAGTAATTACGTCTATAAAGAGATCGTTAACGGTAGCAGTTTGGAAGAACATATTGATCTTCTCAATCAATTAAATAATCATGTTTTAATACCTGTTGGAAATAAATCTAGTATAGATGCCCGATTTTATTACGTATTCGAAAATAAGAAGAATCGTAAGGTACTTGATGTTTCTATGTGGGGCAATGATAACAGCATTTTTGTTAATGGGCTTGAAATTCAAGAGGATGATATTTTTTACGATATCGTAATGCCACTTCTATCTGAGGATGGAGTCAAAGCATTGAAGACATATTTAGGTAGGGAGAAGTAAAAATAGAAGGGGGTACAATCAAAAAACTACTTCGGGAGCGATGAACATAGATCGACTTATTCTATAAAATTGAATGCAGGTGAGACAACAAATTTCATTTATAACTCGATTGAGCATGACGGCCCGATATTAGAATTTCGTTACATCAATGAAGCGTGGGAGATATATTCTGACTGGAGAATATCAGAAAAGGAAGTTGTGCTGTCATCTAATGATTTATTGGTTGTCAGCAAACTAACTACAATGCGATTAGCCCTCGTATTGTGGTTCTTCTTATTAGGTAGCGGATCCCCGTAGCCCTTTACTTTAACTACGATTAATCTGACTATGACTCAAAAAAGCCCCCTGCATCCTACGGACAAAATTCCGCGGATGCAGGGGGATTTATGTAATTGCTCTACTTATTAATTAGATGCTGGTAAGGTGTATAGTCGATGCCTTTTTTGTGAAGAAAGTTCATAAGGAACTTATAATCACGTTTTGGCGTTGCTACGATATAACCCTTGATACAGTGATCACGAGTTACTTCACTAGATCCGGTCTCTACGGCTATTTTACCAATTTCGGCTGCAATCGAGTGTTTCGCGATATCGCGAAACGGGCCTGGAACTGGCATCACAAGTTCGCCTAAGAATGCTTTGGAATCTTCTGTCCAGAGGGGACGGCTTCGCTCAACCCAATAATTCTGCCAGTCTAGCTTGGACTTGCCATCGGCTTTGGGCAGTACTTTTAAAAATTTGCGGAACATGAAGAATCCACCGACACACATCAGTCCGAGCATGACCCATCCCCAAAATGCAATGGAGTTCATGAACCAAGACGGCGGTGCACTGGTAGTCAAAGTCTTAAGGATGGCCGCAGTGTTCAGCATCTTTATCTCACCTCTATGATTAATGTCACCTATTACTTTTATATGAATTATAACGTAGTTCCCTACATATTTCGAGCATATTAGGTAAATTTACCCTTGAGTGAAGCAAGGTCACTGAGGCGTATCAATGCACCTAACTTGCTAGTAGAGTGCGATTGTTCCATTCTTGTTTGCTTTAATAGGCTTGATACCCTCAGTTTAGTACCTATATAATGTGTAAGGAAAAATGGTATGTTCGAATCTTGTACCGAATCTTGAATTAAAAATGGGTTCATTCATATAAAAGGAGGATTACGCTTGAAAGGGTTTATTAATGAGTTTAAAGAATTTGCAGTACGCGGTAACGTGATTGATCTGGCTGTCGGGGTCATCATTGGGGGCGCATTCGGTAAGATTGTCACTTCGATTGTCAATGATATTATCATGCCTCCAATTGGGGTTTTACTTGGCGGCGTTGACTTCAAGGATTTTATCATTAATCTCAAGCCGGATATGCATATGCCAGATGGCAGTAAGATTACGACTTTGGCAGATGCGAATGCAGTGGGTGCCCCAGTTATTGCGATTGGCCAATTCGTCAATTCCGTGATTGATTTTGTGATCGTTGCTTTCTGTATTTTCATGCTTGTTAAGGGAATCAATTGGTTAAAGAGAAAAGAGCATGAGAAGCCAGCACCTGAGAAGACTACGAAGGAATGTCCTTATTGCCTATCCGAAATTCCTGTAAAAGCTACCCGCTGCTCGCAGTGCACATCGGTACTGGACGAGCCGGAAACAGCGAACTCTTAAAGGGTAAAGCATTCATTCTGCCCTCTTTAAACAGAGAAAATTTTTGCTTTGTGTTAGGAGCTACGAAGCAGCGGAACGGACGAAATAATTCCGTAGAAGCGAAGCGGTCGCCTTTGTCATCGAATTTCAACCTTGAAACATAATTCATAGAAATTCGAGGACAACAGCGATCGAAGGAATGTTTCGACCGTGGAGCGTCTCCCTATCACATCTTTGAAATGTTTCCAACCGGAAAATCAAATAGAGAATATTCACTGACGAAAATAAACCTTACTGAATTTATGGGTAAGGTTTGTTTTTATTATGCCTCGCCTAGATTTATTTCTGTAATCACGCTAAAATAGGTGATAATTGTTTGAAAGAGAGGGATGCCACATGCTGAAAATCGGTTCCCACGTGTCCTTTTCAGGGCAGGGGCTGCTGAGTGCAGCGACAGAAGCCAAATCCTATGGCTCAAGTTCGTTTATGATATATACTGGCGCACCGCAAAATACGCGCCGTAAGCCGATTGACACGATGTTTCTAGAAGAAGGCAAAGCGATGATGCAAGAGTGCGGTATCGACGAGATCGTCGTTCACGCACCATATATTATTAACCTCGGCTCGTACAAGCCCAATACTTTTGAGCTTGCAGTGAGCTTTCTCCAAGAAGAGATCCGCCGTACGCATGCAGTTGGTGTGAAGAACATTGTTCTGCATCCGGGTGCTTTTACAGATAAAGATGCAGCATATGGAATTGACCGCATTGCCGAAGGCCTGAATGAAGTTCTCGGTGGAACAGACGAGACGGATGTAAAGATTGCACTTGAGACAATGGCGGGGAAAGGCACTGAAATCGGCCGCAGTTTTGAGGAAATTGCTCAAATCATTGACAAGGTGAAATACAATGATCGTCTGGCGATTTGTCTAGATACATGCCACATTCATGATGCTGGTTATGATATCGTGAATGACCTCGATGGTGTACTGGACGAGTTCGATCGTCTGATCGGCTTGGATCGTCTTACCGTTGTTCATATTAACGATAGTAAGAACCCACGCGGTGCGGCGAAAGACCGACACACTCCGCTTGGAACAGGCTGGATCGGATTTGATGCAATTAATAGCATCGTTCATAACGAGCGCCTGCAAGGTCGTCCATTCATTCTAGAGACGCCATGGATTGGTAAAGATGCCAAGACTCAGCGTCCTATGTATGAGATCGAGATTGCACTGCTTCGCGGTGATGTAGAGTCGCGTTTTGGTTCTGAATTCATTGCTCAGGTTGAAGAACTGGGACAGTTCTTTGCCAAAGAGGGAATTGAAGGTCGTCAGTTCGTGCTGGATACTTGGGCTGTACTGAAGAATGATGCCAAAGCGAAAAAGGCAGATCCTCGGGAACCGATGGAACGTCTTTATGATATGGTGACGGCTGCTGGTCTATTGCAAGAATGCAACGAGGAACAGATCAACCAGCGCATTATCGCTTGGCTAGCTGGTAAAGGACAGCAAGCTTAAATTTATCGCAAGAATTTATGGGGTTTATAGGGGAGGGACGAGTCGTCTTTATGGATATTCAAGCAAAAAAGAACTTGCCGTCAGAGGCAGGACAATATTTGAATCGCGCTCGTATGCTTATCGCTTGTCCAGACGGACCAGGAATCGTAGCTGCGGTATCACACTTTTTGCACCAGCATGGTGCCAATATCGTGCAATCTGACCAATATACGATGGATCCGGATGGCGGCATGTTCTTCATGCGCATCGAGTTCGATCTGCCAGATCTTGCGGCGAAGCTTCATGATCTTGAGCAATCCTTCAGCAGCGTAGCTGAGAAATTCCAGATGGAATGGAGCATGAATCACGTTGCTCGCAAGAAGCGGCTTGCTATTTTCGTATCGAAAGAGGATCACTGTTTGGTAGAACTGCTGTGGCAGTGGCAGGCAGGGGACCTCGACGCGGATATCGCGCTTGTAGTCAGCAACCATCTAGATATGAAGGAATATGTAGAGTCTTTCGGAATTCCGTATCATCATATTCCGGTTACTGCGGATACGAAGCCGGAAGCAGAGAAGCGTCAGCTTGAAGTGATTGGCGATGACATCGATGTCATTATCCTTGCTCGTTACATGCAGATCATCTCGCCTACCTTCATCACGCATTATCGAAATCGTATCATTAATATCCATCACTCCTTCCTTCCGGCATTTGTCGGTGGTAAACCGTACGCACAGGCTTATCAGCGTGGTGTGAAGATTATTGGTGCTACGGCTCACTATGTAACAGAAGAGCTAGACGGAGGGCCAATCATTGAGCAAGACGTACAGCGTGTGAGCCATCGTGATGACGTGAATGAGCTGAAGCGTATCGGAAGAACCATTGAACGAGTTGTTCTTGCGAGAGCTGTGAAATGGCATATTGAGGATCGAATTCTTGTTCATCAGAATAAAACGGTAGTTTTTTAAACGACCGCCTCTAATCATTATCATCGATTTATTGGAGCAGCTGAGTTTGCTGCAATTCGGATCATACATCCCGCTCCATTTTTGGAGACGGGGTGTTTTTTTGTCTAAAAAGGATGTTAAGGCAAACTTTTGAATGGAGAGACTCGTCATTAACTAGGAGATCGTTCAAAAACCGTAAATAGTCGTTATGAGAAAAACCATGTTTAGTAGCTATTAATTAGAAGAGAGGGGAATCATCATTTTGTCGTTTTATAAAAAATTAATGGGGATCATGGTGCTATCCATTGCGCTGTTCCTTACAGCGGTGCTTCCGTATCCGTTAATGGGCGGAACAGCATATGCTGATGGCGCGAAGATTGAACTGAAGACCGAGATTGGATACAAAGGAAACCTCAAACAGGACAAGTGGAATCCATTGAAGCTGACACTGACAAGTGACCGCGACATTTCAGGAGATATTGTTCTGCGGGTAACCAACACGAATGGAAACGGTCAGGAGGCGGCTTATGTCCAGCATGTCGAGCTGCCGAAGGATACGCCAAAGGAATTGATTATGGCCGTTCCTGGATTTTTCTACAATAAGGACAACAATGAAATTACATTCTATGAAGGTTCATACAAGAATGGTAAGCCGATTAAATTCGCAGCAGGTAAGAACATAATCCAGAAGGCGTCAATGCAGAATGGGCTTGTAGGCGTTCTATCTGATGATCCAGATACGATGAATTTCCTGAGTGCACTGAATGCAAAAGGGACTTCGCTTATCACAGTTCCTATGACAGAAGAGGATATCTCTAGTGATCCGATGCTGCTGGATGGGTTAGATGTCCTTGTCATTAATAATTTTGCATCCGATATATTGTCGAAACAGCAACAGGATTCAATTAAGTCATGGGTGGAATCCGGTGGATCGCTCGTATTGGCTGGTGGAGCTGGATACTCCAAGACAGCCGCTCCATTCACAGATATTGCACCTGTTCAAGGAAATGGAACGATGGAGGTAGGGACTCTTCCTGAACTTCAAAAGCTTGGTGGTAAAGTACTGAAACTCGATGATGAATTTACCATTTCGAAAGCCACTATAGTAGAAGGCGCAAATGTTGAAAGTCAAACAGCGGGTGTTCCTCTCTTTGCTTCGCGAAGCATTGAGCAGGGAAAAGTGTATTATGCGGCTTATGATGTGGCAATGGAGCCAGTTAGTTCATGGGCTGGTCATAGTACAGCATGGGCATCTGTTCTTAAAGATGCACTTCCATTGACGAATAACTACTACGGGTCAACCTTAGATAACTTAAGTTATGTGCTCGATTATTTCCCATCCTTAAAAATGCCATCATTTCAAGTACTTCTATGGTTACTTATTGGTTATGCACTCATCGTTGCGCCCGTACTTTATTATATTTTGAAAAAAGCAGATAAGCGTGAATGGGCTTGGTTCCTTATTCCGCTGATTGCCGTAATCGCAAGTGGAACTGTTTATGTGATTGGTTCTTCCGATAAGACTCAAGAAATGGCTCATACGATTAACATCATGGAGCTGAATGGAGAAGGAAGTGCGGTGAAAACAACGGCCTCAGCTTTCTTCACACCGAGAAGTGGTGATTACGAGTTAGAGTTCCCTACGAATACGTATCTGAAAACCCAGCGTTCAGGCGGTACCTTTGGCGGCGGGATATCAGAGAATAAGAATTATATTCGTATCGAAGATGAACAGACCAAGCTGGAATTAAGAGATATGCCGCAGTGGTCTTTGGCTAAATTATCAGCCGAATATACGGGAACTGAAAAGTTAGGACAAATTCAGACCGAGTTGAAATTGGATAGCAAAGGTCAACTAACAGGTAAAGTGACGAATGAGACGACGAGCGATCTTAAAGAGGTTGTCCTTGTTATTGGGGGGAAAGCACATAAGCTTGGCGATATTGCATCTAAGGGCTCAGCGGATGTTCCTACATCAGGCAACGCGGTTATGAAAATCATGGGTGGTGACTTAAGCGGCATGATCTACCCTTACAACCAAAATAATGATCAATATAATCGTCACCGAGATATACTATCCTCCTACACGAGCAGATCGAGTACGACCATTAAAGATGCTTATGTATTTGGCTGGAGTGAGGATAAGTTAACGAGTTATAAACTGAAGGGGAAGGAAGTGCAGAGTGATCAGCTCAACTTCTGGATCCAACCCGTGACTATGGAATGGGGGCAAAATGGGATCGTAAATATTCCATACGGATATATCAATGCCCAGGTAGCGCAAGCCAATGCTCCTACATTCTTTGTTAATCCTTATGGAATAGAATTGGCTCAAGGAACCATGGTTGCTGAGTTCCCGCTAATGTCAGCGATGGACATGAATTATTCTGAATTCTCGATTAAGGGAACAAAGCTTGGCGGAGGTATGACGATGGAGATATGGAATGCTGCCGACAATACCTGGGAGCCGATTGATAGTAAAGGTGTCTTTACCGTGAAAGACAATACGGAGAAGTATATTGTGGATAAGAAGATTCGATTCTCCGTTACTGCTAAGGATCAGGGAATGTTTCAGATGCCGGAGCTGTCGCTGAAAGGGGAAGTAAAAGAATGATTGAGATTAGAGAATTAAGTAAGCATTATGGGACCTTCCATGCGCTGAAGGGAATCTCGTTGGATATTGAAAAAGGAACCGTATTCGGATTTGTTGGCCCGAATGGAGCTGGCAAATCGACCACGATGTCTATTTTGGCGACACTGGCTCTTCCAAGCTCAGGCACAGCTAAAGTGGGCGGATATGAGGTAACCGAATACCCTAAGGAAGTTCGTAAACGGATCGGATATATGCCGGACTTCTTCGGTGTATATGACCAGCTCAAGGCAACGGAGTATCTTCATTTCTATGGAGCGAGTTATGGAATTCCGCGTACAGATCGGGAGAAGCTTATCCCCCAGCTGTTAGAGCTTGTGAACTTAAGCGATAAGGCTGATGCCTATGTAGATAGTCTTTCACGTGGTATGAAGCAGCGTCTCTGCCTTGCAAGATGTCTGGTTCATGATCCGGATGTGCTTATTCTGGATGAGCCAGCTTCGGGACTTGATCCAAGGGCGCGAATTGAAATGCGTGAGATCCTCAAGGAATTAAAGCTGATGGGTAAGACAATCATTATCTCATCACATATACTGCCGGAGCTTGCAGAGATGGTAGACGAGATTGGCGTTATTGAGCATGGTGAAATGATTGCCCAAGGTAAGGTATCCGATATTCAGAATAGACTCAGGGTCAAAAAGGTCATTCATATTCGCACATTGGGGAAAGAGGATATCCTAGCTGGAAAGCTGCGTGACGAGCCATTCGTTACATCGGTCTTAACGGATAATACAGGCGTTCATGTTCATTTTAGTGGTGATGATCACCAGCAAAGTGCTCTGCTGCATCAAGTCATATCATGGGGAATACCTGTGGTGTCTTTCCAGGAAGCACAAAGTAATCTTGAAGATGTGTTCTTGGAAATTACGAAAGGGGGGACTCAGGTATGAATTGGAGCAGAAGAATGATTAACCCTGTAATGGATAAAGAGTTCCGGCTACGTATGCGTTCTCCTCGTTCCATGTTGTCTGTGTTGTTCTATGTATTGGCACTGGGTGCAATTGCTATGGGATTCATATACATCTTTCTATATTTAGGACAGAACAATTCTCAACGTTTTGATCCTACGAGAAGCCAGCTCATGTTCTATGTGCTTAGCTTCGCCCAGCTCGTATTGATCGCATTTATGGCACCGGCACTCACAGCGGGTGTCATCAGTAGTGAGCGGGAGAAGCAGACGCTCAGTATGCTGCTTACAACGCAGCAAAGTTCGGCGACAATCGTACTCAGTAAGCTGGTTTCATCCCTTAGCTTCATGACATTGATCATCGTGTCGACACTACCCATCTACAGTATCGTGTTTCTGTACGGAGGGATTTCTCCTAAGCAACTGGTATCCGTATTCTTGTTCTATCTCTTTGTGATGCTGCTCTTAGGTTCGTTAGGAGTAATGTTCTCTACTCTTTTCAAAAAGACGATTGTAGCGATTATTGTAACTTATGGAACAGGGCTCGTTATCTTCTTGGTTACAGGTTTACTATATTTGTTCTTCTTAGGGATTGAGCAGCGGAATATGTTCATGAATCCTGTACCTACAACGCAGACACATTCATGGATTGGTTACATGCTCGGCCTGAATCCTGCGGGAGCGATGGTTAGTATATTCGAACCGTCATTTTCGAAAGAGGTGTTCCTAGTACAGGGAGGGACGCTTAATAGTAAAGCCCCGATATCATTATGGCTTGAATTTGTACTTGTGTATTCGGTAGTTATTGTTGTTTCGCTATGGGTTGCCATCCGCCGAATCCGTTCTGTACGCAGAGGAAAGTTATTTGGTAGAAAAAAGGCATCGAGCCCTATGCCGGATGCTAGTGTCTAAGCCTTAAAAGACCGGAGGGTAGTACAAGATGGACAATATTATGCGTTTCATTGAAATGGCCCGTCGCAGGCTACAGCGATTCCGGATGACTGCATATGCTTTAACAGGTCTAGCTGCAGGGTTTGCAGCTGCTCTACTTCTGCTCATTATCGGGAGATTCATACCTATTCTATGGCTTCAGGTGGCTGTTTACATTCTGCCCGTCGCTGGAGTCGTACTCGGATTGGTGATCGGTTGGTTCCGTAGAGTCCCTGTACAGGATGCTGCTTCAGTGATGGATGAATCGATAGAAGGAACAGAGCGGAGCGACATGATGGTCACCGCTCTCTCTTTCAAGGAAGACGAATCGCTGGCTGCACAGTTTCAGCGGAGTCAAGCAGAGAGGTATGCTGGACAATTTGCATCTACGATGAAGCACCGTTTACCTACACCGAAATGGAAGAAGCAACTTGTCATATGCTGCGCTGGGCTCGTTGCCGTTCTAATCATGGTATTCATTCCGAATCCGATGGATAAGAAGGTCGAAGCTGCCAAAGAACAACAGACCTGGGTCAAGCAGCAGGTGAAAGAGACGGAAAAGCTGGCTGAAGAGCTAAAGAAAGAACTTATAAAGCCGGATGATAAACAGAAGCTTCAAGAGCAGATTGATGCGTTAAAGAAACAGCTCGAGAAAATGAAGGATCCTGAGAAGGCACTTGAGAAGCTAGAAGAAGTAATGAAGCAGCTGGAGAAGACGGTAAAGAAGCAAGAAGAACAGACCAAGGCGATCTCCGAGCTGGCGAAGCAAATGATGAACAATAAAGCGATGGCGAACGCAGGAAAGAGTCTTCAGCAAGGCAAATCCGAACAGCTGAAGCAGGAAATGAAGAAGCTGACAGAGCAGGTTAAGAAGATGTCCGAAGAAGAGAAGAAAAAGCTGTCTGAGGCCCTAAAGCAAATGGCTGCTGAAGCAGCCAAAAATCCCGAAGCTGATAAGTTAAAGGATGCTCTTCAAAAAGCCGCAGAAGCATTGAAGTCCGGAAAGCAGCTGACGAAGGAGCAGGAAGAAGCACTTCAGAAGCTTGCCGAGGAACTTGCAAAAGCTGCAGAAGCGAAACAATCTTCAAATGCTTCCTCAAAGGCTGCTTCTGATCTCGCTGCTGCATTAGCTTCCCAAGGTCTAAGTCTAGCTGATAAAATGGCTGCCGCAGGTATGACGGTATCCGATACTTGGAGTACCGGAGGAAGCGCAGAGGCATTAGCTCAGGCTGGCCTGAGCGAAGGCTCAAATGATGGTGAGAGCGAAGACGAAGAATCTGACGAAGAAGGTTCGGGCTCAGGAAGCGGTGAAGGATCTGGTAAAGGTTCCGGTAGTGGCTCGGGTTCAGGTAGTGGCTCAGGATCTGGAAATGGGTCAGGAACAGGTACAGGAACAGGTTCGGGTCAAGGAGCTGGTGCAGGATTAGGCTCTGGAGGGCGTGAACTGGTGACAACTCCTCGAGACTTGAAAGGAAGCGGAAATGTGAAGAACGATTCCGGTGCCCTGAACGGTAAAGGTGGCGAAGTTCAAAAAGGCGGCGTATCACCGACCATACCGGGAACTTCCAGACCTTATGAGGAAGTATATAAGGACTATGCTGCCGAGGCTCGAAAGTCACTAGGGCGGAATCCCTTGCCCGAGCAGATGCAGGGACTGGTGGAGGACTATTTCACTCAGATAAATCCCAATCCGTAGTTGTTATAAATATAGAACGATGAAGAGAGGTAGTAATCCATGTCTGAAATTACAGTTAAACCACAGGAATGGGTAGACAATATATCGAAACTGAGGAACCAGATCGGCGAAGTCATTGTAGGACAGCAGGAAGTTGTAGAGCAGATGCTGTGGTGTATTTTTGCTGGGGGGCATGCACTTCTGGAAGGTATTCCAGGACTCGGGAAAACAATGCTTGTTCGTACGGTGTCTGAGGCACTCGATTTATCTTTCTCACGGATTCAGTTTACGCCGGACTTGATGCCGAGCGATATTACAGGAACGAATATTTTATCTTTTGGTCAGCAAGGTAGCACAGGAATGTCATTTCAAAAAGGACCACTCTTCAGCAGCATCGTGCTTGCCGATGAGATTAACCGTGCCACACCGAAAACGCAAAGTGCACTGCTTGAAGCAATGCAGGAGAAGACGGTTACGGTTGGTAGTGAGACGCACCGACTTCCGAGGCCCTTCTTCGTATTGGCTACGCAGAATCCGCTTGAGAACGAAGGAACTTATCCGCTGCCGGAAGCCCAGCTAGACCGGTTCCTTTTGAAGATTGAGGTTTCGTATCCAAGCGCAGATGAACTGAAGGAAATTGTGAGAAGAACGACATCTTCCCATGAGACTGAGGTTCAAAGACAAATGTCTGCTGAACAACTCCTCGAAATTCAGCACGGTGCCAAAGAGGTGCTCGTGGCTGAGGAGATTCTCGATTATGCAGTCAAGCTGTTAATGATGACCCATCCAGAAGAAGCAACAGCACCGGATGAGGTTCGTAAGTATGTTCGATTCGGCTCCGGTCCACGTGGGGTCCAATCCATCATTTCGGTTGGCAAGGTACGTGCGCTCTGTAATGGACGAATGCATTTATCAACAGGAGATATTCGGGCAGTAGCATTACCTGCACTGCGACACCGGCTATTCTTGAACTTTGAAGGGCAAGCGATGGGTGTAACGACAGACCAGGTGATTCAGGCTGTACTGGATAAACTGGAGGGAACAGCATGAGCAAAACCGGACATCTGCTTCCGCCTGAGTGGATGACTCGCCTAGAGCGGCTCAGTCTAGGCGCAAGAACGAGGGTGGCCGGCACGTTACAAGGAAAGCGGCGCTCCCGCCGTCTTGGTTCGTCGCTTGAGTTCGCAGATTATCGCCTGTATACACCCGGTGATGATGTGCGGCGGTTTGATTGGGGAGTGTATTCCAGAACAGGTAAGGCGTTTGTACGTCAGTTCATGGACGAGCAGGAGCTTATGGTGAGTATTTACGTGGATTGCTCTGCCTCGATGAATGCAAGAACGTCAACTTCTTCGCTCGACTCATCCCCTTCTAAGGGAGGCAATACATCTAGAGAGGACTCAGAGGGGTCAAAATGGCTGCTCGCTAGACAATTAGCAGCAAGCATTGGTTACATGGCCCTATCGTCTTATGATCGTTTGCAGGTGGCTTGTTACAGTCGTACGCTCGATTCAAGGCTGCCCGTTCTTCGGGGAAAAGGAGCAGCCCATCGGTTATTCTCTCACCTGCAGCAAGCTCCTACTGGCGGAGATGGAAGTCTTGCAGCGGCCTTGTCGGTACCTGGTGCATTACCAAGACTTCCTGGAATGACCTGGATCTTCTCGGACTTTTGGCTAGAGGGTGGAGAAGAGGAGTTATCTAGATCATTGTCACTATTAGCCGGAGCCGGTCAGGAAACGGTGTTAGTTCATGTTTTATCGAGAGAAGAACTGGAACCACGCCTTTCTGGAGACTTAAGACTAGTGGACAGTGAGCGGATGACGGGGAAAGAAGTTGCTATAACGGGGCGTGTGCTGGATGCATATCGAGAGGAATTGGAGAATTATCGTCAGATGTTAGCCAGGGTATGCGCAGAGCGTGGTATGACCTATGTACTCATTCCGGCGGATATGCCGCTACAGGAAGCGGTATTCGGCATTCTGGCAAGTGCTGGACTGGTTAAGGGTTAGCTTTGGTATAAGGGCCTTTACGGTTTTGTTCATACGAAGGTTCTTAGGCTATACCAGGCAGCGGTTTTAAGGAGGAGGACTTTTTGGGGATTCAATCTTGGGTTAGTCTATGGTTCGGACTTGCTATACCAGCCATCGTGCTGATGTATATGTTTAAGCGGAAATATATAGATACAACAGTGCCGAGCCATATGCTATGGGACCGAGTACTGCGTAATTTGGAGGCGAATCGGCCCTGGCAGAAGCTGCAAAATCGATTATTGTTATGGTTACAGCTACTGGCAGCAGCTGTCATTATTTTCGCGCTGATGCAGCCTTTTTTGAAGGTGTCCGGCAGTGGGAGTCAGCATATCGTTATCGTCGCCGATACCTCAGGCAGCATGAGCGCGGAGGCGGAAGTTCAAGGCGGGTTAACGAAACCGAAGGACGAAGCGGGCACGTTTACTAGGCTTGATCTATTGAAGGAACGTATTCAGGAATACGTTAAAGATCAGGGGAAGGGCAAAGACATTACACTGTTGACCGTCGGTGCAAGACCCGTTACGTTGCTGTCGCGTGAAGAGGACAGGGATGTAATTCGGAAGGCAGTAGATGAAATGCAGCTTTATTACGGACAAGCTTCCTACAGAGAGACGCTTTCACTAGCGTCAGCTTTAACACGTGAGGAAACGGATGCAGAAGTGATCGTGTTCACTGACGGGCAGTGGAAGGAAGATACGGATCAGATGGTATTCAATGTACCGATATCTGTTGAGAAAATAGCTGGGGGATTGCCACTAAATTATGCGGTTGAACAGTTCGGTATTTCAAACAAAGAATCAAACGCAGCTGCACCCAGCTCTGCAATAGCTGTGATCAGTAGTAATTCAGCACAGCCTGTGGAGGTGGAAGCGAATCTATATGGCGATGATAAGTTACTCATAAGCAGAGAAGTGGAAGTGAAATCCGGAGCAAAAGCGACAGTCACGTTTGCAGATATTCCGTTTGCAGAGGTGTACCGTCTGGAGCTTGCCGGAGATGATGAGTACCACGCGGATAATGAGTCGTATGCTTTTGGCACGAAGCTCGGAAGCTCAAGGGTTCTTCTACTTACCGCGGGGAACATGTTTCTGGAAAAGGCACTTCAATTAAGCGGAGCAGAAGTAACGAAGGTTGTGGTGAACACGGAGAGCGCTGCTGGCACGGTTAAAGAAACAGGGCAGAGTAATGAAGTGCCTGTTCCCACGGGGGATTTTGACCTGATCGTGATGGATGGATCGATGCCAGAAGCTTACACCAAGGGAGAGTGGGCTGTATTAACAGACAAAACTCCTCTCTGGACCATAGGTACTCAAGGGAAGAAGAAGCCGAATCCTGGTGGGCGACCAGTCATGGTCAGTCACCCGGTAACATCGTATATTACGTTATCTGGCGTATATGTAGGTAATTTAGTGGACGAAGAACCCATGTGGGGTGAGCCGATCATTAAGTTTGGAGATACGCCTGTCGTTTATGCAGGTAAAGAAGGGGGATATCCTCGTTTATCCTTTGGTTTTTTACTACAGGATAGCGATCTTCCCTTATCATCAGAGTTTCCTGTGCTTGTGAATAATGCACTGAAATGGTTGACCGCAGGTAAAGGAAGTGGGCTCGGTCGTTACATGGCTGGGGCTGTTGCTGATATTCCGATTGCTGCAGACACCGTGAAAGCAGGATTTGTTCCCAAAGGTGGATTAGCGTTTGAGCGTGGTGTCGCCCCGAGTGAAGCGATGCGTACGGATAAAGGATTTTCAGCAGCACAAACGGTACCTGAAACGCCAGGGTTATATGTTTTTGAACAAGAGAATAAGGCCGGAGAGAAGATCAGTTATTCGCTTGCTGTAACCTCTGATCCATTTGAAGGGGAGCTATCTTTCGATAAAGGTCCTCTCGTAAGTCAATCAGTTAATGGGCAGACCGAAGGAGAGAAGGATAGCGCAGCTCCTACTCCATCGAACGATGCGGATACGAGTGCGACTTCACTTATTCCGTGGCTTGCGGCATTAGCGCTTGCTGTGATTGCGGCAGAATGGGGGGTGTACCAGCGTGGGCGTTCAATTTAGTGTGCCGTGGCTTTTATTGCTTCTAATTCCGGCTGGAGTTTTTCTCTATTATGCTTATAAATCGGATTTTCGGTTAGGTGGTTTCCGTAAGAAACTTGCGTTATTTCTAAGAGCTTGCGTTATTATTTTACTTATTTTTGTCTTATCGGGACTTCATGGATTTACGATTCTACATGATAAACAGGTTGTTTATCTGGCAGACCGATCTGACAGTATGGGGGACACATCAAGGCTCAGTGAATGGGTTCAAACTTCTATTAAAGCGAAAGGTGAAGATGATAGCACTGCTCTTGTCTCTACAGGACTTGAGGGAGCCGTTGAACGTAAACTATCTTTCTCGGAGGAAGCAGGGGCTTCACTTAATGCAGCGTTAGAGGGTAAGTTCACGGGTCTTGAATCCGGACTTCAGCTCGCAGGTAATCTATTCGAAGGTACGGCGGATTCTCGGATTGTGCTGCTCTCGGATGGAGAAGAGAATGTTGGCAGTATGCTGGGCGTAGGGAGATTGCTGAAGGATCGCGGGATCGCGGTTGATGTTCTGCCTGTTCCACAGCTAGATATCAAGGATGCTGCTGTTGAGGAATTACGTGTACCCGATAAGTTGTATCAGGCCGAATCGTTCTATGTTGAAGTGATGATCAAGAGTACGTTTAAGACTGCTGGAGAGCTTCGAATCTATGAAGATAACCGGGAGATCGGACGGGAGCGTGTAGAGCTTTCTGCAGGCGAGAATCGCTTTGCTGTGAAGGGTCTAGCGAAGTCGCCTGGTCTTCACAGATATAAAGCTGAGATCTTCATGGATGGTGATGAATCAGCTGCGAACAATGCAGGATATGACTTCACGCGTGTAGATGGTCCGCCGAACGTGCTGATTGTTGAGGGTACGCCGGGGACATCCGGGAACATTACCGCTGCACTGAAGTCAGGTATGATTGGCACGGAAGTGATTCCACCACATATGCTTCCGCTTGAGCCTGCGAAGTATGCTGTTTATGACAGTATTATTTTTAATAATGTATCGGGTAGTAATGTCGGTGGGAAGCAGATGGAACTGATTGAGCAGGCTGTGAGAAGCTTCGGGATCGGGTTCATGATGGTTGGTGGCGAGGATAGCTTTGGGATGGGCGGTTACTTCAAGACACCGATTGAAAAAGCACTCCCTGTCTCCATGGAGCTCGAAGGAAAACGCGAGATTCCATCCCAAGGATTGATTCTAGTAATCGACCGCTCCGGTAGTATGAGTGGGGAAAAGATAGAGCTTGCCAAAGAATCAGCAATGCGCACCGTGGAGCTACTACGCTCCAAAGATACAGTAGGTGTGGTTGCGTTTGATGATCAGCCATGGTGGGTTGTTCCACCGCAGAAGCTGGGCGATAAGAAGGATGTGCTTGAATCCATTCAGTCCATCCCGAGTGCGGGCGGAACGAATATTTATCCAGCCGTGGAGTCGGCTCTAAATGAGATGCTGAACATTAAAGCACAGAGAAGACATATTATCCTTATGACCGATGGTCAATCGGCTTTGCATTCGGGCTACGATGATCTAACCAGTATGATGGTGAAGAATAAGATCACGTTATCATCGGTCGCTGTAGGTATGGATGCAGACCGTAATCTACTGCAATATCTTGCGGATGCCGCAAAAGGTCGGTACTACTATGTTGAGGATGAAACAACACTTCCTGCTGTATTCAGCCGGGAGGCTGCACTGATGGCGAAGTCGTATATTGTGGATAAGCCTTTTGTTCCTGCAATACAAAATGCGGGAGACTGGTCGTCACTATTCGATCAAGGTGTGCCTGGATTATATGGTTATGTGGCAACTACGGCCAAAGCATCAGCCCAAACGGTGCTGGTGAGCCCAGAGCCCGATCCAATTCTTGCAAGATGGCAGTATGGTTCTGGTCGAACGGTAGCATGGACGAGTGACCTTAGTGGAAAGTGGTCGAAGGAGTGGGTGTCCTGGCCTGCATTCGCTGATACTTTAACGGAGATTGTAAAGTGGACCTTTCCGCAATTCACGTCCTCTTCCTATGAAGTATCAACGACCACAGCTGGTAATCAGGTTAAGCTGCAGGTGGAAGCGAGTAGCGATAATCCACCTGAGAAGATGGTTGCTAAGATCTCCGGAGATGAAGCGGGGGAGAAGACCGTTGACCTCGTGCAAGAGGCGCCCGGACGTTACACGGGTCAAGTTCAAGTATCTAAACCTGGTGCATTTCTGATGTCGCTTGAAGATGTTAGTGGAGGACAATCCGTACAAGCTGCGCCAGGCACAGGTTTTGTTGTTCCATATTCGCCGGAGTACCGCATATCTTCGGGAGGCGGTGAAGATGGGCTCAAGAAGCTGGCTGAGCTAACCGGTGGTCGTGTTCTCTCCTGGGACAAGCCGGAGGATGTATTCGACCGTGAGGCGACGTCTAGACGGGTGCTCCATGATTGGAGCTACCCACTGCTCGTAGCGGCCCTCCTCTTGTGGGTCGCGGACATCGCCGTGCGGCGCCTGGCTCTGCCCTGGGCCGCCATCGGCACTCGCGTAGCCGCCCTGCTTCGCAGGCGGCCAGCTCCTGCCGCCGAGGCCGGGCGTGACGCCGGCCTCGATCGGCTCGCTGCGCGCAAGGAGCGCGCTGCGAGCTTCTACGGCAGCAGCGGCGGCTCCGCCAAGCCGCCTGCTGCCGAGGTGCCCGCGCAGCCGCGTGATCGCGGCGCGGGCAGCGGCGAAGCCGTGGGCGGGGAACCGCCCCGGCTTCAAGCGCACCGGCGGGGGCCGTAAGGCCCCGCCGGAGGCGCGCGTGCCGCAGCGGCCGAAGGCACCGCTGCGGGAAGAGCCGCCAGCCAAGGCGAAGCCGGCTGGCACAGCGGGCGGGCGCGCTGCAAGCCCGCCGCCCCCACCACCGCCGAAGCCGAAGGCAGCCGGCGATGGTGAGGAGCAAGGCGGATCTGCCATGGACCGTCTGCTCAAGGCCAAAAACCGCAATGCCCGCTAAGCTTTTTAGTAAGTTGCATCACCCTATATCCCGTCTTCAGGCTACTGAGCTTGAAGGCGGGATTTTTAATTACTTACTTCGAAGTAAGTAATTGTAAATGATAGCCCTCGATTGACATAAGTTTAATATATTACCTTTGTTTAAAATTAAAATAAGGCGTAGAGTTGAGTTGTAAGAAGCGATTAACAAAATTTACATCAGGAGATGATTTTTGATGAAAGCTTTGAGATGGCACGGCGTAAAAGATTTGAGATTGGAAAATATTGTAGAACCGAAACCTGCTAAAGGTGAGGTAAAAATAAAAGTTGAATGGTGCGGGATTTGCGGTAGCGACTTGCACGAATATACGGCAGGTCCAATTTTTATTCCGCTGGAAACACATCCGCTGAGTGGAGATAAAGCCCCAGTTGTTATGGGTCATGAATTTTCCGGACAAGTTGTTGAAGTTGGAGAAGGTGTAACTCGAGCAAGTGTTGGAGATCGGGTTGTTGTTGAGCCAATATATGCGTGTGGCACTTGCGAAGCTTGTAAACAAGGCAAATACAATTTGTGCGACAAAATGGGCTTCTATGGTCTCGCTGGCGGTGGCGGTGGTTTCTCTGAGTTCGCTGCTGTACCTGAAGTGATGATTCATAAAATTCCAGAATCGGTATCCTATGAGCAAGGTGCGCTAGTTGAACCATCTGCTGTAGCTCTGCATGCGGTACGATCAAGCAAATTAAAAGTAGGAGACAAAGCCGCTGTATTTGGTACAGGTCCTATCGGACTGCTAGTGATTGAAGCATTGAAAGCTTCCGGCGCTTCTGAAATTTATGCTGTTGAGCTGTCTGAAGAGCGTAAGCAAAAAGCAGCCGAGCTTGGTGCTATTGTCATCGATCCGAAAGAATATGACGCTGTAGAGGAAATTCATAAGCGCACGAACGGTGGCGTTGAGGTTTCCTTTGAAGTTACGGGGGTTCCTCCTGTGTTAACGCAAGCGATTAATGCCACAAGAATTGGCGGAGAAACGATGATCGTCAGCATTTTTGAGAAAGAAGCTTCGATCCACCCGCAAAACATTGTATTAAAAGAACGCACAGTAACGGGCATTATCGGATACCGCGATGTGTTCCCGGCGGTCATCAGCTTGATGGCTCAGGGTTACTTCCCAGCAGATAAATTGGTGACCAAACGAATTAAGCTGGACGAAGTGATTGATGAAGGTTTCGAAGGCCTGCTTCGAGAAAGAAACCAAGTTAAGATTTTGGTGAAAGCTGAATAGAGAACGATGAACCGGAATTCCAAGAAATGTGGAGTTCCGGTTTTTTTATTATGTAAAGACTACATAGGGATTATTCAATAAATAGTCATTTCCTCCATGCTTCAACTAGATATTTCCCGGTTATAACCCCTGTTATAAAGGACATAATGCATGAAGGACTGGACTGTCTTTAACAAGAAAAGAAATTCGTGTGTGGAAATGCTAAGGTACAGATGATACAATAAGAGTCAAAATGATATTCTCAACATTCCTAACTGCCTTTTTAACCTAATAAATGTAGGTGGAATGGAATTCAAGCACCGTATTTGAGGAGGACGAATCATGACAACCAATCAGACAATTGACAACTTGTCCATTGCTACAATCCGGACACTAGCTATTGACGCTATTGAAAAGGCGAAATCCGGTCATCCCGGCATGCCAATGGGTTCCGCACCAATGGGCTACCAACTATTTGCCAAAACGATGAACCATAACCCAGATCAGCCAACGTGGATCAACCGCGACCGTTTCGTTTTATCAGCAGGCCACGGTTCGATGCTTCTTTACAGCTTGCTACACCTTACAGGATACGATGTATCGATGGATGATCTGAAACAATTCCGTCAATGGGGAAGTAAAACTCCGGGCCACCCAGAATTTGGACATACTGCAGGCGTTGATGCAACGACAGGACCACTTGGTCAGGGTGTTGCAATGGCTGTTGGTATGGCTATGGCTGAGGCTCACATGGGTGCTGTTTACAATAAAGACAACTATAAGGTCGTAGACCATTTCACTTATGCTATTTGCGGCGATGGAGACTTAATGGAGGGTGTGTCCGCTGAGGCAGCTTCCATGGCAGGTCATATGAAGCTTGGCAAATTGATCATGCTGTATGATTCCAATGATATCTCCCTTGATGGTGAGCTCAATCTTGCATTCTCTGAAAATGTAGCGAAGCGCTTTGAAGCTTATGGCTGGCAAGTTCTGCGCGTAGAAGATGGTAATGATCTGCCTGCAATCGAGAAAGCAATCTCCGAAGCACAAACTGATCTGAACCGTCCTACATTGATTGAAGTGAAGACTGTGATTGGTTACGGAAGCCCGAACAAGCAAGGTAAGGGTGGACATGGCGGTACTCACGGATCTCCACTTGGCGCTGAAGAAGCTAAGTTGACTAAAGAATTCTACAAATGGGTTTATGAAGAGGATTTCTATGTTCCGGAAGAAGTACGTGAACATTTCGCACAAGTGAAAGAACGCGGTATCGCTTCTTACAAAGCGTGGGAAGAGCAGTTTGCGAAATATAAAGCAGCTTACCCTGAGCTTGCAGCTCAGTTCGAAAGAGCCGTATCTGGCGAACTTGCTGAAGGTTGGGATAAGGATCTTCCTAAATACAGCACAGAAGATAAAGCCGTATCAACACGTATTGCTTCTGGTAAAGCGTTAAATGGCTTGGTTGAAGGCGTACCGAATCTGCTAGGTGGATCTGCTGACCTCGAAAGCTCAACCATGACGCATTTGAACGACTTGGCTTCCTTCACGCCAGAAAGCTACGAAGGACGTAATGTTTACTATGGTGTTCGTGAATTCGCGATGGCAGCTGCAATGAACGGTATCGCACTGCATGGCGGACTTAAAATCTTCGGTGGTACATTCTTCGTATTTACAGATTATCTGCGTCCGGCTATCCGTTTGGCTGCGATCATGAAATTGCCTGTAACGTACGTACTGACACATGACAGTATCGCTGTTGGGGAAGATGGCCCTACTCACGAGCCGATCGAGCAACTTGCATCCCTGCGTATTATCCCTGACTTAACGGTGATCCGTCCGGCTGATGCGAATGAAACTTCCGCGGCATGGGCTTATGCAGCTGAGAACCAAGATCGTCCTGTTGCTCTTGTTCTTACTCGTCAGAACCTGCCAATCCTTGATGCTACAGCGGACAATGCTCGTGAAGGCATTAAGCGCGGTGCTTATGTCGTTGCTGATGCTAAAGAAGGTAAGGCTCAAGCACAGATTATTGCAACGGGTTCAGAGGTTCAACTGGCTGTAAAAGCACAAGAAGCACTTGCTGAAGAAGGTATTCAGGTTCGTGTTATCAGCATGCCAAGCTGGGATCTGTTCGATAAACAGGATCAAGCATATAAAGACTCTGTCTTGTTGCCTGACGTAAAAGCGCGTCTTGCTGTTGAAATGGCTCATCCGTTTGGTTGGGAGCGTTATGTAGGAGACAAAGGTGACATTCTGGGTATCTCCACATTCGGCGCTTCGGCTCCTGGTGATCGTGTCATTGCAGAATACGGCTTTACAGTAGAAAATGTGGTTAGCCGAGTGAAGGCACTCATCTAATCACCCATTCGTTCATCAAGATTAAGCTAGATCTCAGCACCCGCAAATAGCGGGTGCTGATCTATATATACATATTCTTGAGGGGAGAGAAGTAGGTTATGTCGGTATTCAGCAATGTTCAGGTTCACAAGGCAGCTAATATTTATTACGAGGGTCAAGTAACGAGTCGTACCGTCATTTTGGAAGACGGGCAGAAAGTCACGTTGGGGATTATGCTTCCGGGGAATTATGAGTTTGGTACAGCAGGTCCTGAGATTATGGAAATTCTGTCGGGTGATTTGCGTGTTCTTCTTCCAGGAGAGCAAGATTGGCAGGAAATCCAAGAGCCTACGTCTTTCTCTGTGCCTGGGAACTCTTCCTTTAAGCTAGAAATTCGGACAGTAACGGATTACTGCTGTTCCTATCCTGCAGAACTTTAAGACGCGAATATTATACTATTCGCTGTCTGATTCCTCAGGGATTTCTACGATAACGCCTTGATATTCTGGACTCTGGTTGTCCAGCTCAACATCACCAAAGACAGGTTCATCTTTGCTGTTAAGGATACTGTAGTAGGTTGAACCAACAGGATAACGGAAATTGAACTGGGCCACGGTCCAGCCTAATGTGTTAGGCTGTTTGCCAATCTCTTTCATAAAGTAGAAGGGGAGAAAGAAGAGATCACTCTTCGGATTTTTTCCCTTATTCGAATCCACTTTAGCCTGCCATTTCAGTTCAGCATTGCTATTTCGGATTTCGTAGTAGCTGATTAGATCGTTATCAAGCTCAAAATATTTGTCAGCTTTATGTTTAGGGAAATAATAGTTCACCCCTTGCATCTCTAAGTAAGTCCTCTCAATGAGTGGCTTTGGAATCAAGGAAATTCTAGGCGCTTTAATAGCTGCGTTTCGAGCGGTCACTAGCTTGTCACTCTTTAATCCTGCTAAAACTTTTGCGTCCGCTTTAGCGATATACGCGGTCTTAGTAGAAGCATTCCAGTAGATTTTAGCATGGAAGGCGTCTGCTACGGCACGAAGCGGAATCATAGTTTTACCTTTCTTGAGAAACGGTGCAGCATATAGGCTTTTGTTGCTACCATTAATCCTTATATGTTTGCTGCCAGCGGATAGGACAACTGTGGTATCCTTGCTGATCATCGTAATTTGCTTTTTATTGTTGTCGTACTTATAGACATAGTCTCCCAGCGATTTCAGATCGGTTAGCGTGACAAAAGTAGTTCCTTGTCTTATGAGAACATCACCATACGCTTGTTCACTGTTAATGTAAGCCTTGGCAGATAGGGTTTGATTCGTGCTGGGTGAAGCTTGTGCCTGGCCTGGGTTTAGCATGGATGTTAGTAAGGTGGACAACATGGCAGCTGTCATAAGTGGTTTTATCCCTTTAAATTTCATCTTGGTAATTCCTCCCTTCTGTGTATTGGACGTTACATCCTGCGAAAGGTTGCAGACTGAAATGTTCAGGCATATAGAAAAAACCTGCTTTCTATAAGTGCCATCCCTTATAAAGTAAGGAATGACAGTTAAGAAGAGCAGGTATCTTATTTAACACATTTTATGATTGTGATTGACCACCGATCGTCTGGCCGATCCAAGCTTCATAACATTTGACAACAGCTGAAAGATCTTCGTCGCCATAACCTTCACTGGCTCCTGCTTGGAACAAGCTCTTTGCTAGATTTAGCATAGGAGAAGGCATTCCGATCCCATCGGTTAGTGAAGATGCAAGCTTCAAATCTTTGAGCATCAGAGCAAGTGAGAATTGATTGCTGAAGTCGCCCTCGATAATTTTGCGGCCTTTTAATTCCGCGGCTTTACTTCCTGCGGAACCAAGCTGGACGAGTTCGAGAAAATGATCTGCAGGGATTCCTGATTTCGCTGCGATAGCAAATCCTTCGGCAAGAGCAAGGTTGTTAATTCCAACCACCGTATTATGGGCAAGTTTAGCGACTGCACCGCTACCATTGGGTCCCATGTGGATGACTTTTTTACCTAAGGTATCGAATACATCGGCTTGAGCTTCAATGACGGATGCATCACCACCCACCATGAATACGAGTGTACCATCGATCGCAGCAGGCTTGCTGCCTGTCACGGGTGCATCGAGGAATGAAGCACCTTTAGCTGTTACTTCTGCAGCGATTTCCTTCACTAGCGCAGGGGAGACGGTACTGCAGTCGATCACAGTCATGCCCTCTGTAAGCGAGGAGAGAACACCATTCTCACCATAGTAGACATCACGAACGGAATCATCGTTGCTGACCATGGTAATGACAACATCGACTTCTTCTGATGCTTCACGCGGTGTTGGGGCAGTGGAAGCTCCTTGCTCAGCGAGTGGACGGCATTTCTCATCCGTACGGTTATAGACGGTTACTTCGTAATCTTGTTTAAGCAGGTTTGAAGCCATGGGAGCACCCATGGTGCCAAGACCGATAAATCCGATTTTTTTCATCAAATATCACCTTCGTATGTAAATTCGTCGAACGGGTTAATCTTAACATGGGGCTATTCTTTATTCTAGCTGTTTGGTGATGCGGGTTTATCCAGATATGGCAAAAAAGCTTAGCGGTTCACGGGCATAACTTGATCCCTATACCAAATTAAAGTATTCTACTTATAAATGTTGACTCTCTCTAACAAGATAAAACAGGAGGCTATTAGCATGTCTAAAAAAGTGAAGTTTGACTATAGCAAGGCCCTTTCGTTTATTAACCAACATGAAATTGATTATTTGGCTGAGCCGATTCGTACGGCACATGATCAGTTACATAAACAAACCGGCGTAGGCTCGGATTTCCTTGGATGGATTGACCTTCCTTCCGAGTATGATAAAGAGGAATTCGCTCGTATTCAAAAAGCTGCTGCTAAGATCCAGAACGATTCTGAAGTTCTGATCGTTATTGGTATTGGTGGTTCTTATCTGGGTGCTCGTGCAGCTATCGAAATGCTGTCTCATTCCTTCTATAACATTCTTCCGAAGGACAAGCGTAAGACTCCAGAAATTTATTTCGCAGGTAACAACATCAGCTCCACATATGTTAATCACCTGCTTGAATTGATCGAGGGTAAAGATTTCTCAATCAACGTGATTTCCAAATCAGGTACAACAACGGAGCCAGCGATCGCTTTCCGTATTTTCCGTGCAGCACTGGAGAAGAAATACGGTAAGGAAGAAGCACGCAAACGTATCTATGCAACAACCGATAAAGAGAAGGGCGCACTCAAGGAGCTTTCGAATGAAGAAGGTTATGAGTCCTTCATTATTCCAGATGATGTGGGTGGACGTTACTCCGTTCTGACTGCAGTAGGTCTTCTGCCAATCGCGACTGCGGGCATCAACATCGAAGAGATGATGCAAGGTGCGGCTGATGCTGCCAAAGAATACAGCAACCCGAACGTAGCTGAGAATGAAGCTTATCAATATGCAGCGGTTCGTAATGCACTTTATCGCAAAGGTAAAGCCATTGAAATTCTTGTTAACTATGAGCCGTCGCTACACTTTGTTTCCGAGTGGTGGAAGCAATTGTTCGGTGAGAGCGAAGGTAAAGACTATAAAGGGATCTATCCTGCATCCGTAGACTTCTCGACAGATCTACATTCCATGGGTCAGTTCGTTCAAGAAGGTAGCCGTAACATCTTCGAAACCGTGATCCAAGTTGAGAATGTAGCGAGTCATATTACAATTGAATCCGATCCAGACGATCTGGACGGTCTTAACTTCTTGACGGGTAAGACGATGGATTTTGTTAACAAAAAAGCATTCCAAGGAACCATGCTGGCACATACAGATGGCCAAGTTCCAAACTTGATTGTTACAATTCCAGATTTTACTCCCTATTCCTTCGGATATCTGGTATACTTTTTCGAAAAGGCATGCGGAATCAGCGGATATCTGCTTGGTGTGAACCCGTTTGACCAGCCGGGTGTAGAAGCGTACAAGAAGAACATGTTCGCTCTGCTTGGCAAGCCGGGTTACGAGAAAGAGAAAGCCGAATTGGAAGCCAGACTTTCCGAGTAACACCACATCACACATCAGACACAAAAGCTGAAGGAAGCAGTTTTCCGGTATTTTTTATGCCGGGGACTGCTTTCTTGGTAATAAGGGGTTGAAATCGGCATATGCTGGAACGCTACAAAACGGTGCGCTTGGCGGGATCAAAGGAAATTGTCATTAAGAAATCACGGTTTATCGGGCATATTATGCCGGTGGAAACTGAGGAAGCCGCAGTCGCATTCATTGAGGAAATGAAGAAGAAGCATTGGAATGCCACTCATAACTGTTCGGCATATATGATTGGGGAACGGGATGAGATCCAGAAACAATCGGATGACGGTGAACCAAGCGGAACGGCTGGTAAGCCTATTCTTGAAGTCATTCGTAATCAGAAGCTTAAGAATGTAGCTATTGTTGTGACACGTTATTTTGGGGGAATCATGCTAGGAGCCGGAGGGCTGATCAGAGCTTATACAGATGGTGCTGTAGCAGCGATAGAAGCTGGTGAGCCCATCACAAGAGTGCTTCACAGAGAAGTACGAGTTGAGCTCGATTACACTTGGCTTGGGAAGGTTGAGAATGAACTTCGAAGCCGTAACACCCGTATGGGTGAGACGTTGTTCGCAGATAAAGTTACACTCATCTGTCTGCCGGAAGATCAGGAGACGGATGCCTTTATTGCATGGATGGTCGATTTGACTCAGGGACAGTCCGTTATTACGGAGGGAGAGCGGTTCTATTTTATTGAAGGGGAATAATTGATATGGCTAGAAGAGCGGTAGAACGGGAGTTATCTAGGGAGCGTATTTTAGAAGCGGCCAGGCATTTGTTTATTACGAAGGGATACCGGGCCATCTCGATGCGAAGTATCGGGCAGCACCTGGGTTACAGCCACGGGTCCTTATATTATCACTTTAAGGAAAAGGCGGAGCTTTTCTACGCCATTGTCATGAAAGACTTCAACGATCTTGCTTTGCTGCTGAACGAGGCTGCTGGCAGAACACCTTGTGATGGTATATCTAAGCTGGAGCAGCTCTTGCTCGAGTTTATCCGTTTCGGACTGAATAATCCTTATCAATATGAGATTATGTTTATGATTCGAGATGAAGAGCTGCTTGCTTATTGTCGCTCCGAGCAGAGTCGATGTTTTGATATGTTCTCTGCGTTAGTTCGTCAACATTTGCTAGATGATGCTTACTGTGATGAGGAAAGACGGAATTTGCCTCTGACTTTATTTTTGTCTACGCATGGCTTTATATCATTCTATATTCAAGATCGAATTGACTACGAAGAGATTAAACCAGCCGCTGTTGCTCATGTGAAAGTACTATGCCGAAGTTTATATAGCAGAGTTTAACCCCGTCCAAATGTGGAATGGTACAATGCTTGTTACATTTACACTTCAACGAATTACTTCGTTGGAGCGTTGAAACGTCAATTTCCTAATGAAATCAAAGACAGGTGCGTTTTATACGCTACCTGTCTTTTTTGTGTTATCTATAAGATTAACCCTGCATGATTTTAACGTAATATTCACGACAACGTGGACCGTCAAACTCACAGAAGTAGATGCCCTGCCAGCGCCCTAACAATAATTCCCCTTCGGAAATGATGATATGCTGGGACGGCCCGCAAGTGATTGATTTAAGATGAGATGCCGTATTCCCTTCAGCATGCCGATAGTTCGGGTGTTCCCACGGATAGACCTCATCAAGACGCATGATGACATCGCGCTTTACATCCGGATCTGCGTTTTCGTTAATGGCAATGCCCGCTGTCGTGTGGGGACAGTAGATCAGAACGGTTCCGTTTTGTACACTACTCTCTTTGACAAGGTGGGTGATTTCGCGCGTGATATCCCTCATTTCATCGCGTTTTACAGTCGAGAGTTCCATATGATACAGCATGGATCATCAGCTCCTTATGAAATAATGAAATAGGTTTCTTTATATATTACCCGATAAAGTCCAAAAGATGGATTGACGATTACAATCTTCTTTTGGTAAAGTGTGTATAACAATTAATTCCAAGTATACTAATAGGAAATATGAGTTTATCAAGTTGACCGGGCCATCCGGAGGCAGGAGGTACGAATCTTGACAGCACTGATCCGTCATAAAGGTTGGATGTGGGGATTTAGAAGCACCATTTTGCTTTATTTTGCCGTACTCATTGTTCTACCGGTTCTAGGTGTGTATGTGCAGTCACTTTCTGCGGGATGGGGGCACTTTGCTGCTAGTCTGCTCGATCCGATTGCATGGAAGGCCGTATTCCTAACCCTGAAGCTTGGAATGATTTCAACACTGATCAATATATTGATCGGAACAATGATTGCATGGGTCTTGACCAGATATCGTTTTCCGGGAAGGACGCTACTCAATAGTCTTGTTGACTTACCTTTTGCATTGCCAACGGCTGTGGGAGGACTCATGATTCTGCTCTTACTGGGACCAGGGAGTTTGATTGGGCAAGCAGCCGAAGCGCTTGGTTTTGAAATCGTGTTCCACCAACCGGCTATTGTTATTGCGATGGTATTTGTAACATTTCCTTTTGTGATACGTACAGTTCAGCCTCTTTTAGAGGAGATTGATGCATCACAGGAAGAAGCGGCATACACCATGGGGGCTTCGAAAGCGAGAACCTTTCTCCGAGTAATTCTTCCAAGCATGAGTTCGGGAATTATTAGTGGAGGGATGTTGGCCTTCTCAAGGGCTTTAGCTGAGTTTGGAGCTGTTGTACTGGTAGCCGGCAACATTCCTGGCAGAACACTCGTCGCCTCGGTGTTTATTTATGGTGAGGTAGAAAGTGATAATCCGGCGGGCGCAGCGGCTGTATCTGTTGTACTGCTTACCCTGTCATTTGCAATCCTATGGATCATGAACCGGGTGCAGCAGAGGGGGCGGCGTGGATGAGGAGATTATGGATCGGGCTAACGTATTTCGTATTCTTTATTCTTCTAATTGCTCCGCTGTCCAAAATCGTGACGAGTGCATTCAGCGGTGGGTTAACCGGATTAGCGAAGGCAATCGGCAGACCAGAGGCGATGCACGCCCTGCTGATGACAGGAAGCATTGTTGTCATTGTAACGATTTTAAACGCTTTGTTTGGTATCATGTTGGCCCTTTATCTTGTCCGGGCAAGTTGGCTTAGTCATAAGATCAAAAGCTTGCTTAACAGTATCGTAGATCTACCTTATGCGGTTTCTCCCGTTATTGGAGGACTTATGATTGTGCTTATTCTGGGGCCAGATAGTATTATCGGAGGTTTTCTAGAAGGGACCGGATTTAAGGTGGTGTATGCATTTCCGGGAATGGTCATTGCTACACTGTTTGTTACATTTCCATTGATGGTTCGTGAAGTCATGCCCGTACTTCAGGAGATTGGTACAGATCAAGAGCAGGCGGCTTCAACACTCGGCGCTTATGGTTGGCTGACTTTCCGAAAGGTAACTTGGCCGATGATTCGCTGGGCTGTTGTGTATGGCATGGTTCTGACCATTGCTCGCTCACTTGGAGAGTTCGGTGCTGTTCTTGTCGTTTCAGGCAACATCATGAACAAGACACAAACCGCTACAACTTTGGTCTATCAGGATGTAGAGAATTTTAATGTGGCTGCGGCAAGTGGGGTCGCCTTAGTACTGGCTGCTTTTTCAGTAGCTTTATTGCTTCTGATGGAATGGGTCAAAAAGAGAAAGGGTGTGCATTGATATGCATCTACAAGTCCGTGATCTGAATAAACATTTCGGTGCTTTTCATGCTGTAAAAGACGTTAGCTTCGATATTGAGAAGGGTCATTTAATCGGACTTCTTGGACCCAGCGGCGGTGGGAAAACTTCCATCCTGCGGATGCTGGCAGGACTTGAGACCCCAGATGCTGGTCAAATCTCTTTTCATGGTCAGGTCGTGAATGATATTCCACCTCAGGAACGCGGTATTGGTTTTGTATTTCAGAATTATGCTCTATTCAAGCATATGACAGTGTTCGATAATATAGCATTTGGTTTGAAGGTCAAGAAGGCCTCCAAGTCTAAAATTCAGGAAAAAGTGATGGAATTGGTGGAGTTGACTGGTCTTAGCGGATTTGAACGCCGTTATCCCCATCAGTTGTCTGGTGGTCAGCGACAGCGTGTAGCCTTTGCCCGCGCGCTGGCACCGGAGCCCCAGCTATTATTACTTGATGAGCCTTTTGCTGCTATTGATGCGAAAATCCGTCAGGAGCTTCGCTCATGGCTGCGAGAACTCATTGAACGGGTTGGCATCACTTCCATTTTCGTGACTCATGATCAGGATGAGGCGATTGAAGTCGCTGATGAGATTATGATCATTAATCAAGGACGCGTGGAGCAGAAAGGGACACCGTGGGATATTTACAAGGAGCCGGCAACACCGTTTGTTGCCAGCTTTATCGGTGAATCTACGATCGTAGAGAACGCATCTGCCCTGAAAGGCTTTGATGCAACTGGGAATGGACTGCAGGCTCGCGCGTTAATTCGTCCGGAATATATAGAAATTGGCAATGAGCATGATTTTCCGATTCTATCTGCAACAGAGCAGGGGATCGTGAGGCATTTGCATTTTCGAGGTAGTGAATGGCTGATCGAGGTAGAAGTAAATGGACATAAACTCATGACTTATCGCTCACTGGAGAAGGAGACCTTAAAGCCTGGACAAGAGGTGCGTGTGCTTGTACATCGTGCTTACTTGTATCATGATTCGGATAGCTGGATTGAGGAGAATAGGCTGAAGGTAGATCCGATGCCAATCATGATTTAGGTGGAACGAGAGGGGGGGAGAAGATGAGGAAACGGAACATAAGGGGACGTGTTTACCACCCTATCATGATGAGCTTGCTGCTTATGCTTCTCCCAGTTCTGGGAGGCTGTGTGGAGGGGCAAACGGATGTAAAGACCGTATCTGCACAATCCGGTGATAGGACGTTGGTCATTGGTGCATACAGCGTTGCGCGTGATGCTATGGCTGAAATTGTACCCGCCTTTCGTGAGCAATGGTACCAACAGACTGGGGAGCGCATTTCTTTTCAGGAGTCATACGAAGCCTCTGGTACACAGGCCCGTTCAATTGCTGGTGGTTTTGAGGCAGATGTTACCTTGCTGGCACTTGAAGGAGATATGAATAAGCTGGTGAAAGCTGGTCTTGTGAAGCAAGATTGGAATGAGCAGCCCTATAGTGGAATGGTTACACGCTCAATTGTGGTCTTGGGTACAAGGGAAGGTAACCCGAAAGGAATTCAGGATTTCGACGATCTGATTAAGCCTGGTGTGAAGGTGTTGTACCCAAATCCGAAGACGTCGGGAGGGGCACAGTGGGACATCAATGCGATCTATGGAGCGGGGCTTAAACGTTCTGAAGAGCAAGGGAGTAAAGACCCTGCAGCGGCAAAAGCTTTCCTGGAGCAGATTCACCAGAATGTAGAATCTCTTGATAAAAGCGGACGCGCTTCGATGGCGGCATTTGAGTATGGGGTTGGAGATGTCATCGTTACGTATGAGAATGAACTGCTTGCCCGAATTGCCCATGGAGTACCCTATGAAATCGTTATTCCGAAATATACGATGCTGATTGAGAATCCTGCGGCTGTTGTTCATCAGTATGCAGAGGAGCATGGGATGCTTGAAGTAGCGGATGCTTTTGTACAATACTTGCGCTCACCTGAGGTGCAGCAGATTTTTACGAAACATGGTTTTCGCCCGGTAGATGAGACGATTTATGCTCAGAATGTAGAGAAATTTCCTGTGCCAGCCGGGCTGTTTGATATCGAATACCTTGGTGGATGGGAGCATGTACGGGAAACATTGTATTCGAAGCGAGGAATTTGGTACCAGGTCTTGGCTGGATTATAAGATATACGTTCAATGAACTTAGAAGAGGAGCTGACTATAATGCAGCTTCTTTTTTTAAACAATATGATTCATGATTGACAGCGATGATATTCTATACTACCATTACATGCATGAGCATGCATTTATTATTTGAAGCTTAATCATTCTTATTGATGAACAGAATAATATTAGTTTTTTATAAAGAGGAGAGATACCATGAAGGACTTATTTACCCCTTATGAACTGATGGATTTGAAGTTGAAGAACCGAGTTGTTATGCCTCCGATGTGTCAATATTCGGTAACGAATAAAGACGGAATTGCTACGGATTGGCATTATAATCACTATGTAAGTCGGGCTATTGGTGGGGCGGGGCTAATCATTGTTGAAATGGCTGATGTGGAGCCGGATGGCCGAATTACGGATTATGACCTCGGTGTCTGGTCTGATGAGCAGATTCCTGCACTGGCTAGAATTGTAGACGCCTGTCATGCTTATGGTGCTAAAGTGGGAATTCAGATTGCTCACGCTGGTCGTAAAGCGGAAGATGCAGTCGTCCCGGTATCGTCATCTGCAGTTCCTTTTGATGCTAACTCCAAAACGCCACATGCACTAACCACAGAAGAAGTGAAGGCTATGGTTGAGAAATTCCGAATGGGCGTGAAGCGTGCGGTTCAAGCGGGATTCGATGTCATCGAGCTTCACGGGGCGCACGGTTACCTTATTCATCAGTTCCATTCGCCACTGACGAATCTTAGAAAGGATGAATATGGCGAAGATTTAACCCTGTTTGGATCAGAAGTCATTCGCGCAGCTAAGAGTGAAATGCCAGAGGGGATGCCTTTGATCATGCGTATTTCGGCTAAGGAATATGTTGAAGGTGGCTACGGTCTTAAAGAAAGCTTGGTATTTAGCAAAGCCTATAAGGAAGCGGGAGTTGATATTTTCCATATCAGTGCAGGGGGTGAAGGTCCGATCGCAGCAGCTGGAAAGCCGGGAACACATGCAGCGTATCAAGTGCCTTTGGCTAGAGAAATCAAATACAGCTTGAATGTTCCAGTTATTGCGGTGGGCAGATTAGATGAGCCAGTACTGGCTAATGCTGTTATCGGTAATGAGGAAGCAGATCTTGTTGCAGTAGGCCGGGGAATGCTCAGAAATCCATACTGGACGCTCGAGGCAGGCACTCAGCTTCAGAAGGATGCTGGTATTCCTAAACAGTATGCAATGGGGTTTCCTAGACTGAAAGGCTAAGATGTAACAGAAAAAGCCTATTATAGATGGAGAGACTGATTTCTTTGAGAAACAGTCTCTTTTTTTCACAAAGGGGTATAGAGTGTAGTACTATTATATTTATAAAAAAGGAATTTAATAGCCATACGCTCGGGAGATGAATCGAAAGATGGACAATACACATAACAATGATCTTATTACGAATTGGTTGACGTTAACGCATATACAAATGAACGTGACGAATGAATTGGAAGCTAATTTACAGGCCAAGCATGGCTTATCTATAAATGAATTTTATTTACTGTTATTTTTATCAGAGGCCCCCGAGAAAAAGCTGAAATTGCAGAAACTCGAATCTATGGTTGGATTAAGCCAGAGTGCGATCTCCAGACTGGTTAGCCGATTTGAGGCTAAGGGGTGCGGAGCTTTAGAAAGAAAAGCGTGTGATGAAGATCGCAGAAGCATATATACCTCCCTGACTCCAATTGGTGAGGGTAAGCTTATCCGTGCACAAGAAACCTTTAAAGATACGTTGACCGCCGTTTTTCCAGAAAAAGAGGTGGAGGAGCTTCTTGAGCAAATGGTTCAACGGAAGAAGCAAGCTTAAATCTATAAAATAAAGTACGGAAACCTTCGGTAATGTTGTCCTTGAAGCTATGGCCTGCTCTCATTCGAGAAATCGGTTTGTTGAGGAAGAGGAGCTGGCTATAGAAGCAGCTCCTCTTCGATGTCGAAAAGGTGTATTGATTATTATTCAAATGAGGGTGTCATCTGAGATAGGCTGTTTAGATGGTTGCTCTGCGGAGCAGAAAGTAAGATCCAGCTGCGAACAGTACGATGAAGGGAATCAACCAAAGAGCATAATTAGCGGCGGTTTGCTGTACCATCCATTGAAAGATAGTAGGGTACCAGTTCAAATAAGTTGCAAGAAAACCAATGACTGTGATGACGATTAGGCCTATACCATAGATCATAAATAAACCATTGCGTCCCGTACGCTTGTGTGTAGCTGCGATTAATAAACCGAGAAAGTGAAAGAACAATAAGATAATAAATGGGATCCAGAATTGATTAATGAGAGGGCCATCGCTAAGGTAGGGCAGATGAAAGAAATGAAGATCATTTCCCCAAGCGTTCGTCCAGCCTTCTGTAAGACCGAGAAGGAATAGGAGTGCAGCAAATCCGATATTGGTCAGAATAATCATGATGGAGGTTCCCACAAAGAAATCCTTTCTACTGATACTCATACTTAGAGCGAACGGAAATGTCTGAGTCAGTATGATAATCCCAGCTGCCAGCATGTAGATATATATGGAGGCAAGACCACCGGTTATAAGGGGTTCATCTAGAAAGAAGCTGATGATGAGGTTAATGAAGAAGCTAGGGAGAACGACCAGAGAAGGGATGATAAACCAAGACCATTTATCTCTGATGTGCATTTTTAATACACTTGTTACTCGGTTCATTAGACTCGTGCCTCCATTCTCTGGGTTTTTCCGTTAGTTAAATAGATAATTAGCTGTTGCAGCGAAACAGGGGTGAGTTCAAGCCCCAAAGCTTCAGCTTGCTTACGTTTTGAGCTATCCCACTGATCAACGACGGTCGTAGATATCAAATTACCAAAGGATTCACGATGAATGATTTCTTTGCCTGCGGTAAAAGAGTCTATGATATCTTTGTGACCCGCTAAGGTAAATGCCTGCCCGCGAAGCTTTTCGGCCTCCTCATTGATGATTAAGGATCCATTATCAATGACCATCACATGTTCCAGTAGATGACTTACTTCGTCAATTAGATGTGTCGATAGAATGATCGTCCGTGGATACCTTGAATAATCCTCAATTAACCGATCGTAAAAAAGACTACGAGAGACCGCATCAAGTCCCAGATAAGGCTCATCAAATATCGTCAGGGGCGCACGGCTTGCAAGTCCTACAATGATGCCGACAGATGAGAGCATACCTCTAGATAATTTCTTCATTCTACGTTTGAGTGGAAGTCGGAAGTCCTCTGCGAGGGAGAGAGCATACTCATGATCCCAATTTGGGAATATTGCGGCAGAAGTCAGGAGGACGTCGTGAATACGATACACATCAGGATATTTCTGGCTCTCTTTGACGAAACAGATCTGACTGAGGACCCGATTATTCTCGTATGGATCTTCTCCAAACACCTTAAGTTCCCCGTTTGTAGCGAAAATCTGAGCTGTAATCATATGCATAATCGTTGTCTTGCCGGCCCCGTTCCGGCCGAGTAATCCATAAATCTTCTCCGCCTCTATAGAAAAGCTCACGTTATTGACCGCCGTAACATCTCCATACGATTTCGTTAGCTGATTCAATTCAATAACAGTACTCATTTCACACTACCCCCTCTTTCGGATCATTTCCGTTAGTTGTTCGGTCGTGATACCGAGCTTCTCCGCTTCGCGAACCATCGCTACAACATATTCTTCGTAGAATCGTTCCTTGCGTTTATCCATTACCTTCATTCGAGCACCCTCTGCGACAAACATTCCAATCCCTCGTTTCTTGTACAAGATTCCCTCATCAACAAGCATATTGACCCCTTTGGCCGCAGTAGCTGGATTGATCTTGTAGAAGGCCGCAAATTGGTTCGTTGAAAGAACCTGAGACTCCTCAGCCAGTAGCCCTTCTATAATGTCATCTTCAATACGTTCTGCGATTTGAATAAATATGGGTCGGCTGTCGTCCATAATAAAAGCCATTTCTGCATCACCACCAAATTGGTTAACTACTCATGTAACTAACCATACAACCTCTAGAAAAAGGTGTCAATATAATTTTGGATAAATAGGTAAAAACCTTATTCCAGTTGAAAACTGAAATAAGGTTCCTTGTGTAAGTCTGAGGTATAAAGAATAAAGATTTAGCTCGTTGGAGAGAAGCATGGCGTGACTACTCCTTGAGCTTCCCACTCTTCTCTGGTCATTCCCATTCGGATCGAATCGTAGTAGACGCCTTCGTAATAACGACACTTCCGCATACGGCCTTCAAGCTGCATACCGACCTTCTCTGCACAGCGAATCATTCTTGGATTACCTGACCAGGTGGTGATACCAACTCTTGCGATGGTGAGATTCTGGAACAGAAAACCTACCCATAAGGAGAGAGCTTCGGTACCGTAACCACCACTCCAATAGTCGGGGGAATAGATGACGATTCCAGCTTCCAGCCATCGGGTAGCTTGATTCTCCCAGTAATAAGTAACCATTCCGATAATCTGTCCATCAGCCTCAATAAGCAGATCATCCGGCAGATCATCAGAATGGAGGTCCGCTCCCCAGCGTTCTACGAATTGAGCGTATGTTCTGGACTCCAATGGGAAGTAAGGAGCATCATACTTTTTCCATTCCGGCTGCTCGCATCCGTAAATCAGATCATAGAGTATGGGGAAATCATCCACCGTACGTGTCCGCAAAGATATCCGATTCCCGTTTAACATTAGTTGTTTCATGATGTTTGAAAACGCCCCTTATATAATCAAATGATAAATATGATTGTTTCTTAACTTCTTCATTCGGATGGAGCATCCCTTTAAAGAGGTGCTAAGTATGAAGAAATTTATATCTAGTGGAAAGAATTTCAGGTAAGAGGCAACTTCCTTAAAACGTATAACGTTTATCAATAAGATAGCTATAATTACAGATTATGGTGTGAGTAGGAGAGGAGAAGTAATTTCATGAATAAGAAGTGGATGATCGTTGTCTTGGGTTTGACACTCGTTGCTACGGCCTGTGGAAGTCATGGATTAACGGATAAACAGCAAGAACAAAAGAAGACAGATGAGCAAGCACTAGATCCGAAGGAGAGGAAAGCGATTCTTGGTAAGCTCGACCCCAAAATTGTAGAAGCAGAGAATGCATTTGGTCTTCGTATTCACCAAGCATTATCTAAGCTGGAGACGGGAGAGAATGTTCTTATATCTCCTTACAGTTTATCTACGGGACTGGCCTTGGCTTATAACGGAAGTGCAGGGGAAACGGCACAGCAGATGCAAACGGTGCTTGGATGGAATGACATGGGGCTTAAACAGGTGAATGCAGCGAACAGTCAGCTTCGGTCCATTTTAGAGCACGGAGGTGGGGTCACGCTTAATATTGCTAACTCTGTGTGGATTCAGAATGATTTTGTCATGAAAGAATCTTATCTGAATACGGTCAAAGATGGATATGGAGCAGAGGTTAAAGCGACAGATCTAGGTCAGCAGGAATCTATAAATATCATGAATAACTGGGTGAGCGAGAAGACCAATGGCATGATTAAGGAAGTATACAGTAAACCACAGGATGCAAAGGCGATTCTCATCAATGCCGTTTATTTCAACGGAGGGTGGATGGATGAATTCAACCCCCAATTAACAGAAGATAAAGATTTTACGTTAGCAGATGGCACGGTGAAGAAGGTTCCTATGATGAAACAGGAACAGGGATTTGGATACAAGGAAAGCGATAAGTGGCAAGCGGTACGTCTTCCTTATGGGGATGGACGAATGCATATGCTGGTCGTGGTTCCAAGCAAGGATTCGTCCCTAGAGGAGCTTCATAAACAACTGTGGCAGGACCCTTCCGTATGGAGGAGCGACTATGAGTTCGAAACGATCAAGCTGGAGCTACCTAGATTCAAAGCCGAGCTATCCGATAAATTGTCGGAGAAATTGATCGATATCTTGAAGAATGCCGGGATGAAGAATGCTTTTCTTCAGGAAAAGGCTGATTTCAGCGCCATGGCTGAAACCCCATTATATATCCGAAGTATCGGGCATAAAGTGGTAGTGGATGTAAATGAGGAGGGCACAGAAGCGGCTGCGGTAACATCGATTGCAATGCCGACTGGTGCGCCAGAGCCTACAAAGCCTGTTGTGATGACGGTGGATCGTCCGTTTTTCTTCGCGATTGAAGATCGGGATACTGGAGCGTTTCTATTCATGGGGTCGATTATGAATCCGTAGCATATAATACATGATCAAATGTTTCCCATAAATTAGGTAACTTTGTTATAATGGTCGAATAATAACCTCTAATAATTTGTAAATTGAACAACAAGGGGAGTATATGATGTGCCTATATCCATTACGAAGCCGAATTTATTCATTGGATCATCTAGAGAAGCCATCAAGTATGCTCGTGCTATTCACGAACAGCTGAAGAGAACAGTTCAGGTAACACCTTGGTATGGCGGAACATTTGGAGCGAACAGCTATACGATGGAAGCGCTGGAGCGACAACTTGAACATAGCGATTTTGGTGTGTTCGTATTTTCGCCCGACGACGTGGCTTTAATCCGTGGGAAGCATGTATTTGTTACGAGGGATAATACATTATTCGAGATGGGCCTGTTCTGGGGAAGACTGGGAAGGCGAAGGGTGTTCTGTATCGTCCCCGATCATGTGGAGCCTGACGATCAACAGATTCAGGATGTGACGATAAAGGACTATCATCTTTTGTCAGATCTTCAAGGACTTACACTTTTGGAATATGAGCTTCGTACGGATGAGGACTATAAGTCAGCGGTCGATGTCGCTTGCGGGCATATTATGAACGCTATTGAAACGGAATTATTTTATGATAATCCTGCGGAAATCATAGAGCAGAAGGAAGCAGAACTGAAGCGTAAGCAGAGTGTACTTCACTTTTTCTGGGAATATAATCGTAATGTGAACGTTACAGATCAGTCTGAGAAATACCATGCTTTAAGCGAAGCTGTGCGTAACTCGTTGCTACCACCTACACGAGGAGACTTTCGGGTAACGGGGGCCGCATTTTGGAAGAAATCTGGGAATGATGGAATCGCTCAGATTGGGGGTAATGTAGGAAGAGGACGTTTCTTTCCATTTCAAGGAAATGAGAGCAATGGTGGCACGCAGCAATCAATTTACGTGATAGACGTCTATAACAGTGGAAGATGGGCATTTTATCATGAAGAGGAAGTTGCACAGGTGTATGTGTTCTGCTATCCTTTAGGTGTAAACCATGTGTTATCGGTTCATTTTACGGGACATCAAATCCTGTTAGATGAAGAGCTTAGTGAGGTTGTTGAGCATAATCGTGAACTGCTTCGTACCATCAGACACTTAGTTGGAGGGGATTCAATATGAGCAGGAATGAGAAAAGAAAGAATATTGGTAATGCTGGATCCCAGAACGGTCATTGGGTGGTTCGAGGAAGTATTCCGATGGCGGGGGCTTTGAAGCCGCGTGAGCGTTCTGTAAAGCGTCAGACGAAACCAAGTATTTATATCGGACCTTCCGTGGAAGGTACGGACAAGAAGTATGTGAAAGTCATTAGCGGTGTCGTTGATGACAAGAAGCCATCATTCGCTTAATTGGTTATTAAGGAGCCGGATATCCGGCGTAATATATAATGAAAGATAGCCGCTTGGCAGGTTGCCGGGCGGTTTTTTTGGAGATATACCGCTTCACTTGGGATAAGGAGACTAGAGAACAGCATGGATACTTTAACTTTTTTAGGCACAGGAGATGCCATGGGGGTTCCGCGAGTATATTGTGATTGTGATGTATGCAGCGAGGCACGTACTACAGGGAAGAATAGGCGTCTGCGTTCCTCGGCGATGGTGAAGGATGGACAGGATTTATTCGTGATCGACTGTGGCCCCGACTGGCGTCATATGATGGAGGAGCACGGGATGCGGCAAGTTCAGCATATGCTAATTACCCATGCGCATTTCGATCATATTGGCGGCTTGCCGGAATGGGCTGACGCTAATAGATGGCTCGGATGTAAAGGCAATCTGTATGCACCACGCGAAGTGCTGGAGCAGATACAGCGGCAGTATCCTTGGTTATCTGGCCATATGGAGATGATCGAAACCGATTCCGGTATTACACTCTGTGGCTGGAGTATTACCTGCTGGAAGGTCAATCATGGAAAGAATGGCTATTCATATGCCTATCGTCTGGAGAAGAACGGTTATGCGTGGGTATATAATTCAGATTCAATTGCTCTAAACGAAGCTGAGAAGAAGCCCCTTCACGGTCTTGATCTACTCGTGCTTGGCACGAGTTTTGTTCATGAGACTGCAGAATTCTCTACTCGTTCTGTATATGACATGAAGGAGGCGGCAGAGTTACTGATGGAAGTGAAACCGCAGCGTACGATCTATACCCATATGTCACATGATGTGGATGTCACTAAGGACCTAGACCTTCCTCTTCAAACCGAGTTGGCTGTTTCGGGTATGAATGTGAAACTAGGGCATTAGATTGATTGGTGAACAGGGACAGCTATGATACGTTAATTATCATTAAAAAGTATGGCGAAAAATAACCCGATCCTAAACATTTAAGTTTAGGATCGGGTTATTTTTTATGCATATAAGTTGTTATTCTGCATTCAACACAAATTTCTCAAGAGCATGTTTAACGCCATCTTCATTATTGCCAAGCGTGACGTAGTCTGCGATCTTTTTGAGTGGCTCAATGGCATTACCCATGGCGATTCCAAGTCCTGCACACTCAAGCATTTCATGGTCGTTCCAAGAGTCCCCAATCGCAATGGTTTCCTCCAGAGTACAGCCGAAGTGATTCGCAAGGAATGTCAATGCATGGCCCTTTGTCCCTTCTTTATGCATGAACTCCAGGAAATGCGGTTTGGACTTTGTAATATGCATCTGATCGCCAAGCATCTCTTGGAATACCGGGATCAGTTCATCGAGATATGCAGGATCATCGATCATGAGCATTTTAGGTGTAGGCTGTTCAATCAATTTCATAAAATCAGGCTCGATATAATATGGAGCGCGGTTGAGTGCACAATAATCGATCAGCTTTTGATTCTCTTCCTGGGCGTAGATTTTATCGCCGACATAAGTTTGAAGATGTAGATTATGTTCCATGCAGAACGCATACAGTTTCTTCGCACCATCAATAGGAACATAGCGCTCGTATAGAACCTTCTCGTCGAGCAAGTTTTTAATGAGGGCACCTTGATAAGTAATAATGGGTACATTAAGTCCAGTCTGGCGGGCAATCGCTTGAGCGGATGTATAAGCACGACCTGTTGCTAGTGTAACAACAACATCTTTAGCGACAGCTTGTTCGAGTGCTTGCTGTACGCCGGGCGTTACCTCTTTATCATCGTTGATTAGTGTGTCATCGATGTCAATCGCAATCAGTTTGTAGGTAGTCATGAATTTCTCTCCTTTTGTCCTATCTATTATATCTACTTTATCTATCTTTATTATGCTTCTATTGTACCTGATGTGGCGCGGATTTCAATTCGGCCATAAGCATACCTCCCAAAATAAGCACACATCCTAAACCGCCGGCTAAGCCCAGTACTTCTCCAGCAAATAGAATACCAGTTAAAGCTGCAAAAACGGGTTCTGTTGCATATATAATAGCTACCCTAGAAGGTGTAGTATATTTCTGACAAACGGTCTGAATCCAGAAGGCGAATGCACTTGTAGGACCGATGGACACCAGAAGGGCGATCAAGACTTCCGGCTGGACTAATTTATCCATTAAGGTAGCAGGATTTCCCGCATCCTCCATGATGAGTGATGCGATCAAGCTAAGAATACCGACCACTGTCATCTGTAGTGCTGCTAATGGAAGTGAAGGGTATTTAGAAGCATAAAGACCGGTGTAACCGATATGAAGAGCAAATCCAATGGCGCAGATTAGGACTAGAATATCTCCTATGTTCCAGCTCATCTCTGATCCTGCAAAGGTAAGTAAATACAGGCCAGCAGCTGCAAGCAGAGCGCTCAGCCAAGTGAATCGGGATATGGAGTGTTTAAGTAAGAAATAAGACAGGAAGGGAACGATGACCACGGATAGACCTGTAATAAAGCCTGTGTTCGAAGTCGTTGTATACAGCAACCCAACGGTCTGAAAAGCATAGCCTATAAACAAAAAAAGACCAAGCAGACAGCTATGCAGCAGCATTTTTCGTGTGATCAATCGCCACTGACGCCGATAGAATATAGTCGTGATGAAGGCTAGTAGGAGTCCTGCACCTATAAATCGGACGCTGTTAAAGGCCATCGGTGGAAGTACTCGAACAGCATGTTGCACAATCAAAAAGGTACAGCCCCACATCATGGCAACAAGGAGTAGGCTGAGATCAGCAAGACGAGAGCGGTTCAACGTTGTTCATCCTTTCGAGACAATAAAAATATGTAAATTCTTCGGTGAAATTACAAGTGAACAAATTGTATCCCATTATGAGAGAAGCGACAATACTAATGGAGTCCTATATAGTAAGGAACTTCCATCTTATCGATGAATTGCTTATTTAGTGGAAAGGGTAGACATAAAGAGGAGAATTTTGTTATACTAAAATACCGAACGTACATTCCCTTCTAGGACACCAAGAGAATGAAAGGAAGTTATTATCATGATGGGAAGAGCCCATTTGGTTATTAGTACCGGCGTCACACTGTCGGTCATGGGGCTGACCGGAATTCCTATCACACTTCCGGCAGCAGCGGTTGCCGTCGTTAGTTCGCTTCTACCGGATATTGATGAGCCGAACTCCATATTGGTAAGAACAGCGATTCCAACAGGCCTCTTACGTGTACTTCAACTAACACTAGTTGCGGTAGCTATTTTTATCTATTTCTACGGACAGGAATATGCGCCGTGGAACTTGGCCTTGGCTGGATTAATTGCTGTTGTATCCTTTTTGCCAGGGCGGACACTCCGTCATATTGTGATGTTTATGATTGGCCTTGGTCTCCTTCAATTCGGACATTCATTTAGCCCGTGGAATATCATTGCTGGTTGTGTATTAATGATCTCCACACTGGTATCCCATCGCGGGTTGACACACTCATTATACGCTGTTGCTGGATGGACGCTGTTGTTGTATTTCGGGACGGAAGGCTCGGCCTGGGGCGAGAGTATATGGGTTGCAGGAGGTTTATCCTATGCTCTTCACTTAGCAGCTGATATGCTAACGAATCGTGGAATACGGCTGTTGCCTCCACTGAAATTCAGAGTGAAATTTAAACTGATGAGCACCGGAAGTAAATGGGGAAATATGGTGGAGAATGTGTGCATCGTGCTTACACTAGTTCTTCTCTGGTATGTATTCATAGCTTCTAAATAATCGAAATTAATGAGAAAGCCTCGCTCAAAGGGAATGAGTCATTCCCTCTGAGCAAGGCTTTTCTGATGATCCAGTGGTTATTCTTCCAGGAAGATCAAACCGATGAGATCATCCAATTCAAGATTACCGAAGTAATGCTTTATATTAATGGAAGTAAGAAGATTTCTAACTTCACTCTCCTCGTAACGTTTGCCGCGAAGTGCATTCTCGATATCCGCTACATCGCCAACACCGAAGAAGTCACCATAAATTTTGATCTCCTGGATATGCCCATCCTTTATGTTCATTCGGATGTCTATGATACCCACAGGAAATTTCTTTGCATGCTTCACATTGCTCTCTGGCGATAGGCCATAATTCCAATCCCAGTTCTGGTAACGCTCCTTGGAGATTTGGTGAATGATCTCCCAGTCTTTCTCCTCTAGTACATATTGAGGAACCTGATGAGGTTCCATACCGAAGATCGAACGCAGCAGCTCAGCGCGGAACTGTTCAATGGTCATCTCGCTTCCGTCAGCTCCGAGAAGTTCCTTGATATTGGCTACACGACTGCGGACTGATTTTGTACTCTTTGATTTAAACTTCTCTGGATTCGCATTCAGCGAAGCTTGTACATGATCCAGATCGAGATCAAACATCAGTGTTCCGTGGCTGAACATTCGTCCTCGTGTAGAGAATTGTGCATTGCCGGAAATCTTTTTCTCCCCAACTTGAAGGTCATTTCGGCCGCTGAGCTCAGCAGGTACGCCCATTTTTTGCAGGAAGTCGATGACAGGTTGTGTGAATTTCAAGAAATTGTGAAAGGACTGCCCATCGTCCTTGGTAATAAAACTGAAGTTTAGGTTTCCTAGGTCATGATATACGGCACCGCCGCCTGATAAACGTCGTACAACTTGGATGTTGTTATCACGCACATATTCTTGGTTAATCTCTTCAATTGTGTTCTGATGTTTGCCTATAATAATCGATGGTTGATTGATGTAGAAGAGCAGGTAGCTATCGTCCATCGGTAAATGTTTCAATGCGTATTCCTCAATGGCCAGATTTATGGCTGGATCATGTATTCCCTGGTTATCAATAAACAGCATTATGTACGCCTCCGTGTGGTTTCTTGTCTAATGTAATACATTTAAATCTATTGTAAACCAATGTTTGACTCTAGAGCAAAGGTTCTGTGAGCGATGAGTGATAAATGCTATGTTGGAGAACGGTAACGCTTAAAATTCTATGCCAACCGGCATGTTTAACTTCATATGTGAATTTCTAGGTTGTAAGCGGAGTAGATATTTCATATAATCGTCAACAGAGAAGTATGCTTGGCAAAAAAAGAATACTCATTGCATGCGATGTCCTGGAAAGACAGTCCTAAATACAGGGCTGCTTCTGGGTTAAAAGGGAAGCCGGTTAAAATCCGGCACGGTCCCGCCACTGTGAATCAGGGATATCCTCTATAATTGCCACTGGCCTATTAAGGCTCGGGAAGGCGGAGGTTATCATTTCAACCTGTAAGTCAGGAGACCTGCTTCGCATGATGAATCTGACGGTCCTTCGAGGAAAGGATTACGTTTGGCAGAACTATTTTGGACGAGTAGACTTTTATAATAAGCTCATTTTTTAGTTCATAAAGTTCATTATCTCCGAAACGTAGCCCTTGATTCTCTATGAGATCAGGGGTTTTTTATGGTGAATTATTGGGTGCCTGTCAGAGATACGAGTCATTTCGGCGCTTGCATACACGGGATAGGAGAGAAACTGATGAGAAATCGATTGAAACAATTAGTGTTAGTAATCCATCCAGTACGGATAACATCATGAGTAGAAAACTTGCAGTGTACGCAGTGACAGGGCTTATTCTCTTAGCACTTACACTCGTGGTCAGTCTTGGCATTGGTGCGGTTCATTTACCCGTTACAGAGATCGGTGCGATGCTGCTGCATAAACTTCCATGGATTGGTGATTCTATCACACCGAATTGGGAGGTCGCATCGGAGCAGATTATAATGAAAGTACGTCTACCCCGAATTCTGCTCGGCATGCTGGTTGGGTCCTCACTTGCGGTGGCTGGTGCTGCATTTCAAGGTGTTCTAAGAAATCCTCTTGCGGACCCATTCACGCTAGGTGTATCGTCCGGTTCCTCACTCGGAGCTGCGTTTCTAATCTTCTACGGACTGCAGTATGCATTTGCAGGAGCTTGGACGCTGCCCTTGGTTGCTTTTCTGACGGGGATTCTTACGCTATGGATCGTACTGTTACTCGCTAGAGATAATGGAAAAATACCGACGCATGGACTAATTCTATCAGGCGTGATTATGCAGTCGTTCTTAGGTGCGGCTGTTTCATTCTTGACGGTCATGTCAAAGGATACATTAACGGATATTTTGTTCTGGACCATGGGAAGCTTAAGCATGCGAGGGTGGTCGTACATAACGGTGCTATTCCCTTACTTTATTGTATGCTTTATCTTTTTGTGGAGCCGAGCGCGGATGCTGAATTTGCTATCACTAGGCGAAAGACAAGCAGCCCATATGGGGCTTAATGTGGATCGTCTGAAGATGAGTGTTCTTATTGTAGCTACGCTTCTAACCGCTGCCGCAGTGTCGGTGTCTGGTGTAATTGGTTTTGTTGGACTAGTCGTACCGCATATGATTCGGCTCGTTACAGGTTCGGATTATCGAATCATTATTCCACTATCGGCACTCGGCGGGGCAATCTTCATGGTTTGGTCGGATACGGCAGCGAGAACTTTACTAGCACCTACTGAAATTCCGATTGGGGTTGTAACCGCATTTGTGGGAGCTCCATTCTTTGGTTATTTGCTGTACCTTAATAAAAAGCAGCGCAGGGAGGGAGCCCTATGATCAAACTTCAAAATGTAGGCAAGCGATATGAACGCTTGAATGCAGTATCGGAGATCGACTGGAGTGTCCGTGAAGGAGAGTGGTGGGGAATTATCGGTCCAAATGGAAGCGGTAAATCAACACTGCTGCATCTCTTGTCTGGGGTGGAAATGCCTACAACAGGTCAATTGCTGCTACATGACAGAGAAATGGCTAGTTACAGTAGAAAAGAACTGGCGCAAATGGTTGCTGTATTGCAGCAGGAAGGCCTTGCTCCGACAGATTTTACAGTACGTGAAGTCCTGGAGATGGGGCGCTTTCCATTCCAGAACTGGTTAGGACGAGAGAGAGAGGATGCTGGTCCTTTGCTGGATCGGATTATTCATAGACTAGAGCTTGACCGTTTAGAATCGAGAAGATTGGATCAGCTTAGTGGAGGACAACGTCAGCGTGCAGCCCTTGGAAAAGTAATGGCTCAGCAGCCTGCAATTCTGTTGCTGGATGAGCCAACGACATATCTGGATATACGGTACCAGTTGGAGTTTATGAATATGGTAGCAGAGTGGCGTAAAGAGTCGGGCATTACTGTCATTAGTGTGCTGCATGATCTGAATTTAGCTGCACAGTTCTGTGATCAACTTCTGGTACTTCGAGATGGAAAGACTGCTGGGCAAGGGCTGCCGTCTGAAGTATTGACAGAGGATTTCATACGTGAAGTTTTTAGGGTCGATCCTGCTCTTGTTATGCACCCAGAGAATGGTGCTCCACAAGTACTCTTGACAGCTAATCGTGGAAGACCAAACGAATAGATGTATATTATTCCTCATAATAAGAGATTTTAAGACGGCAGATAGCCGTCTTTTTTGTATGCATGTAGCATACCTTTTTATAAAAAAGAGATAACAGATCGGATTTAACGGGTAATGTTTTAAGTGGGTTTGCGTTTGGAAATGAATAGTAGCACTTACTTCACCATTTTGTATTAGAAATCGATCTTTAGATTTTATGCAAAATGCATTTAAACAAGAGGAGGCATCGGGCGTGGAAACAGTCTGGATTGTCATGAATGTCCTTGTTCTTCTTCTGCTTATTGGCATATTGTACTGGATGCAGAAGAAGCACTTTTCGTTTACGAAGCGGGTATTTGCCGGCTTAGGTCTTGGTGTGCTGTTTGGCGCGATCTTACAGTTTATCTTTTCAGCAGATTCTGACGTTATTGCGAAATCATCGCAGTGGTTTAACTTGGTCGGGTACGGGTATGTACGTCTGCTGCAGATGATGGTAATTCCACTCATTATGGTATCGATTATTTCGGCAATTATGAATCTGAAGGGCGGACGAAATCTCGGTAAAATGAGTGGGCTAATCATCGCTACTCTGCTTCTGACCACGGGTATTGCGGCTTCTGTTGGCATAGCGACGACGCTTACCTTTGATTTATCAGCAGAAAATATACAAGCGGGCGCCGCAGAACATGAGCAGGGCTTGTTGCTCGAAGATAAGCTTGGAGACGTTGGAGACCAGACGCTACCCGAGCAAATTCTGGAGTTCATTCCTTCGAATCCGTTCGCGGATATGACAGGAGAACGTAAGTCTTCTACGATAGCGGTTGTTATCTTCTCCGCTTTTATTGGTGTCGCTTTGCTTGGTTTGGATCGAAAACATCCGGAGCAAGCCGAAACGTTTCGAGGTATGATTCGGGCACTGTATGCAGTTGTGATGCGGATGGTTACTTTAATCCTTCGATTGACACCATATGGAATATTGGCACTAATGGCTAAGACGATTGCAGGAACAGATCTACAAGTCATTCTCGATCTCGTTGATTTTGTCCTGGCATCTTATGTCGCGTTAATTGTTATGTTTATAATTCATATGCTTCTCCTCCTTCTGTTCGGATTTAACCCAATGGTGTATATCCGCAAGGTACTGCCAGTACTAACCTTTGCTTTTACATCCCGCTCAAGTGCGGCAGCTATTCCACTGAGTGTACAGACGCAGAACAAGAAGCTGGGGGTACAAGAAGGCATTGCGAATTTATCGGCATCCCTTGGAGCAACGATGGGACAGAACGGTTGCGCGGGTATTTACCCTGCAATGCTGGCGGTGATGATAGCACCTACGGCGGGTGTTGATCCAACGGATTGGATGTTTATACTTACCTTGATTGTAGTCGTTATGATTAGCTCCTTCGGTGTCGCTGGTGTAGGGGGAGGAGCAACCTTTGCCTCCTTGATTGTACTGTCCACTATGAATCTGCCGGTTGCTCTGGCAGGTCTGCTGATCTCCGTTGAGCCACTGATCGATATGGGACGGACCGCACTCAATGTCAACGGATCGATAACTGCCGGTGTGATTACAGGTAAAGTCATGAAAGAAGTGGATCAAGACGTATTTAAGGATCGTAATCAAGATATTGATGTGATGCAGACGTAATATGAATAGAACATAGCCGCACCCAGGAGGGGGCGGCTTCTTTTAATGATTAAATCTTCTTAGATGACTTATGTTAGACTTGAGGTGTCGTTGTTCGTTGTAAGAACAGTGTAATAGATTAATAGGGGTTGAAGACTCATATGCCATTAACCTTTGCGCATCCTGCCATCGTATTGCCGTTTTCGAGAAAGAGTAAATACGTTCATTTTTCCGCGCTTGTTCTAGGGAGTATGGCTCCTGATTATGAGTATTTTTTGCGAGGGCAACCTTTGGGTGAGATTGGGCATACCTTTAGTGGATTTTTAATTCTTAATCTTCCCATGGTCGTGTTGATTTATTGTATTTATCATGTTCTCATTCATCAAATGCTTGTCAGTTACTTACCGAATGTGATTCAGGACCATAGTACTCGGCAAGTAGACTCGAGTCGTACTTTGAGGGTGATCGTCTTTGGCTACTCAGCGATTCTGGGCATGTTAACGCATGTTGTGTGGGATGCATTCACACATCAGAAAGGATTCATGGTTACGAGAATCCCAGCCCTAGGTCACACGTTCCAAATCGCCGGCTATGATATTCCGGTATATAAGTTGTTACAACATGGAAGTACACTTGTGGGATTATCTGTCATAGTTGCTTACATGATTTACAGAGCTTCATATCAAAAGGGATCTAAAGTAATGGACATATCCCCGAAACAGAAATTGGTGTTTTGGTTTGTACTATTCTCCCTAACGTTATGGATACTAGGTATCTGGTATCTCATAGATGATGTATCGATTAGGAATTACGGCATCGCTGTTGTACGAATCATCGATTCTTCCTTGATAAGCCTGCTCATTCTATCACTGGTTATCAAATATACAGCTCTATTCCCGAAATGAACTCCTTCAAAATCATAGACTCAAAAGAAGAGGCGACCGCTCCCCCAGTAAATTCCGGGGATTGGTCGCCTCCTGCTGCATATGGCAGCTTAGCCCAAGACGGTAAGCTGTTTAGGGAACGAAGTTAGCACTTCTACACCGTTATCAGTTACGAAGACATCGTCCTCGATGCGCACGCCTCCAACGCCTGGAACGTAAATGCCTGGCTCAATCGTGAAGACAGCACCGCTAGTAAGCAGCTCCTCGTTAAGTCCATGAATGGATGGGTACTCATGTACATCCATACCGAGACCATGGCCTAGACGATGCAAGAATGCAGGGCCATAGCCAGCTTCGTCAATAACGGATCGCGCTGCTTTATCAATCGATCCATAAGTGACACCAGGTTTTACAGCACGGATGGCTGCTTGATTAGCCGCCAGTACCGTGTTGTAGATACGCTCCTGCTCTGAACTAATCTGTCCGACAGCAAAGGTACGGGTAATGTCTGATGCGTATCCGCCAGCGAACACGCCCAGGTCAAACATAAGCAGGTCACCTTCCGCGATCTTCCGTGATCCCGGAACTCCATGCGGCAGAGCGGTATTCGTACCCGTGAGCACCATGGTATCAAAGGAAGGGCCGTCAGCTCCTAGTTTTTTCATCAGATATTCAAGCTCGGCCACAAGCTCAATCTCTTGCATTCCGATCTTCACTTGTTTTAGACCTTGGGAGAGGACATCTTCTACTAGAGCAACTGCTCGTTTCATGATCTTGACTTCATCTTCTGATTTTCGAATTCGCATATCACGCAGTACTTGACCTGCATCTGAATAGGAATGTGCAGATAGGAAGTGTTGGAGCTGCTCATAACGGGACACCGTCAGCTGATCTTTTTCAAGAGCCATCGTTCCGATGGAGCCCTTTATCTGTTTGCGGAGCAATTCATAAGGATTATCGGTATCTTGATGCGTAACGATGTTGCTAACCGACGAAGCCGCAGCCGCTGCATCGCCATCAAGTGCTGGAACGATAAGTACAGGCTCCTCTCCGTTTTGCAAGAGCAACCCAAGAAAACGTTCGTGTGGATCACTGGCAAACCCCGTTAGATAATATACATGCTTAGGATCTGTTATGAGTAAGACATCCCATCTATGTAAGGACATCGCTTGAGTTAATTGATCTAATCTTGTAGTCATGATTTAATACATCCCTTTCTGCTGTGTTCGTTTTGTTCGCATGGCTATATGATATAAGCGTAGCTCGTTCATGGAGTGATGTAAAGTCAGAGTAGTTTGTTATTAGGAATCATAACAATATTTGTATATATTATCTCTATATGTAAGTCTATAATATTCTTCTAGTGGCAAAAACGTAATACTTTTGTGAACTAATCGAAGGATAAGTAGCGCTCAAAAAAGATGAATGCGTTTCATGCCAACCTCTTGTAAAATAAGCATACAGATCACTTCACCATTCGGAGGAATATGACATGGCAATGCCTCGTTATCAGATTGATTATGCAAATAGAGAAGATTTACCGGCTATTATTGATATTTATAACTCCACTATATCTGGCAGAATGGTCACCGCTGACTTGGAGCCTGTTACGCTTGAGAGCCGCATTCCCTGGTTCGAGGACCATCGTTCAGATTCGCGGCCATTATGGGTCATGCGAATGAACGGTGAAATTGCTGCTTGGATGAGCTTTCAATCTTTTTACGGGCGCCCTGCTTATCAGGGAACGGCTGAAATCAGTATTTATGTGGATGAACAATATCGTGGAACTGGGGCTGGAAGCATCCTGATTGAGAAAGCGTTGGAGGAATGTCCAAGGCTGAATGTAAGTAACCTAGTTGGCTTTGTTTTTGGTCATAATGAACCGAGCCTGAAACTACTAAAGAAATTCGGGTTTGAACAGTGGGGGCTGCTTCCGCGTGTGGCTGAACTGGATGGGATCAAGCGGGATCTGGTTATTGTCGGTCGTGCAATTTCATCATAAATAGTTAGACATTAAAGGGCCATAAGTTCCTCTTTTTGATGAGAGCTTGGGTCTTTTTTTTGTGCTTGGATTCGCTAAGGAATTACTTAAGAAATAAGAAGTGATAGATATGGGAATAGAGAGGGCCTATAACATCTATAGCTACCTTGTCTTGGACGAAAGGCTTACTAATACGATACGATGGGAGAGACATAGTAAGAAACTCATTCTTGGTTAAGGAGTACAAATTTCACATGATATCCTCTTTCTTCGTTACACTGTACAGCGTCTTCCTTCCGATCTCTCTACCTGTTATCGCTGGAGGGTTATTGAAACGCTTCAAAGGGCTCGAGACAAAAACATTATCTGCGCTTTCGCTATACGTCATGAGCCCTGCGCTCATATTTGAGACGCTGGCTAAAGCATCGGTCTCCTCAGGTGATGTAGCGGTCACGATTACTTTTTGTATTCTCAACGTCATTATTCTCTGGATGCTGTGCGGAGCTGTCGGAAAAATGCTGAAGCTTTCCCAGCCCGAACGCTCCGGGCTAGGCCTAACGACCATGTTCACTAATAGCGTTAACTATGGTTTACCTTTAGTGCTTCTTGCATTTGGGCAGATGGGGCTCGACAAAGCATCCGTATATGTGATTGTGCAGATCATTATTATTAACACACTTGGTGTGTATCTGGCAGCAAGATCCCACTTCTCTGCTATAAAAGCCGTGAAGTCCGTATTTACACTTCCTTCGGTGTATGCGGCGGCACTTGCTGTCTTGATGCGAATAACGGATGCATCACTTCCGGCAGGTCTAGAAACGGGCATATCGATGCTGTCTGCTGCATATGCTCCATTAGCACTTGTCATATTAGGAGCACAGATGATGGGTGTGCAAAGTAGTGGTGAAATATCACGGGTCTCTCGCCGAGGATTTTGGTCAGGAATGGTTATGCGTATGGTTGTGGCCCCTCTTGTTGCTTGGGGGATTCTTGCTGCCTTATCGGTGGAGGGCACTTTGTTTGCCGTTATTCTAATCCTGTCAGCTATGCCTGCGGCTGTGAATGCGGTTATTCTTGCAGAGCAGTATGATGCAGCGCCGAGACTGGTCTCTATGTGTATTTTGTGGACAACACTCGCTTCATTTATCTTTCTTCCTGTACTCATTGGTGTGCTGTAAATAATCAAGTGACAGATGGCCAAGTGGGATGGTTCAATCTCCGTTGTTACGTGTAAAGATTAACAAACAGCTGAAACCGATCTCCTGCACGAAGCAGGGTGAGAAAGGGAGGTGGAAAGTATGAATTCCCGCCATAACCAAGATCATGTTGAGGTAGAAACACGTAATGTCGAGCAGCGTAATGATTCCAGCCAGGTTGCCTCTACACTCATTAAGTATGTTGCCTATTTGATTATCTTTTTCGGGTTTCTGTATTTTCTTATCAGGTATGTGTTCCCGATGTTTTAAACTCCTAGAGAAGCGGAATAAACTTCAGGCCGGGCATTTGTCCCGGCCTATTTATATTCCTTCGTATTGAGCGTTATAGTAGTGATATGAAGTTGACTTCACCGGTAGATGTAACTATCATAGTTACAATCTACGAGGTAAATGAAATGATCTAGAAATGGAGGAGATTACCTTTGAATATTAGCACTCGATTCGCCGTCGCTATTCATATCCTGTCGGTACTTGAGATGAATAAGACAGGGGTCAGCACATCAGAATATATCGCAGAGAGCGTCAATACCAATCCGGTAGTCATCCGAAGAATTACAGGCATGCTAAGCAAAGCTGGACTTGTAGAGGTGCGTCCAGGTGTTGCAGGAGCGAAGCTAAAGGTAGAAGCAGAGGGAATTTCGCTGCTGGACATATACCGCGCGGTCCATGTCGTGCAGGAAAACAATCTGTTTGCAGTACATGAGCAGCCGAATGAAAAATGTCCGGTCGGCAAACATATCCAGGATGCTGTGGTACCCGTATTCTCACTCGCTCAGCATGCAATGGAGAGTGTGCTGAGTAAAGTTACCTTGCAAGACATTGTTCAAAGTATTGCGGAACAGGATTGTCGAACGGACACCTAGTCGAAAGGAAAGCAAAGAAACTTAATGACGGTTACCGTTTAGTTTTCATTGACTTTCTTTTTCTCTGTAACTATAATTATCACATACAACCTGTAACTATTTAGGTTACATGTTGATGATATTAGCGTTGATCAATCGTGTGAATAGATGAAATTTATTCGATATGAAAATGGAGAGTGATAAGTATGTCAGAAGTATTGCATCCGTCCACAGAGCTTGGACAAGTATCATTGCGTATCCGCAATCTGGCAACGTCCGTGCGATTTTATACAGAAGTCGTTGGTTTGAAAATGCTCCGTCAACAAGGGAGAGTAGCGGAACTGACAGCAGATGGTAAAACCACACTACTTGTACTTGAAGAGGTAGAGGGTTTGACTGTACAACCTGAACGGACAGCAGCGGGTCTGTATCATTTTGCGATTCTTGTACCGGATCGGGAAAGTCTTGGACTCGTTATTCGCAATTTAGTAGCACACAATATTCCGGTTGGACAAGGAGATCATCTAGTGAGCGAAGCTCTTTATATTAGTGATCCGGACAATAATGGGATTGAAATTTATGTAGACCGTCCGCGTGATACTTGGAGACGGGATGCTAAAGGTGAAATTATAATGGCTACCGATCCAGTGGATGTAGAGGGCTTGCTAGCTGTATCCGAAGGCAAGGAGTGGAATGGTCTTCCGAGTGGAACGGTTATCGGGCATGTGCATTTCCATGTATCGAATCTAGATGAAGCGAAGCGATTTTACTGTGATGTTCTCGGATTTGAATTGACAGCTCATTATGGCGGCGCAGCATTGTTCATTTCAGCTGGAGGCTATCATCATCATCTCGGTTTGAATGTGTGGGCAGGAAGCGGTGTACCGAATACCCCACGGAATGCGGTAGGCATCAACTATTTTACTGTCGTTCTGCCTAATGCTGAGGAGCTTGAGGCTGTGAGTGGCAGAATTCGTGATGCAGGGCTCACACTTGAGCAGCGTGATGGGGATTATTATGTGAAAGATCCTTCAGATATTGAGGTTAGACTGGCAATTCAAGCTGCGAATCGTTAAGATCTCGGATTATCTTTTAAAATATGGATTACAAATCGCCCTTTATCAAGCGTAGTTTCTTCAATACTTCTACGTTAATAAAGGGCGATTTATTTGTGCATTTGTTCATTATCAATTTAGGTTATCTGAGCTAGTTCTTCAAGCGTTCGGATCATATATTCCACAAGGTTTGGGATGTCCGACATGTTATCTTCATTGATTTTGTGAGGGAATTTCAGTTCAATTGTATTGTTGTAAACGAGGGGTTCTTCGCTATAAACACAGCTAAGCGTCTGAACGGGCTCGACCTGTGGCTCCCAGATGACCTGCAATAGATTCGATATTCTCCGGCACTGCTCAGGGATTTTCGTAACCTTGGTGTAGAAGCGAAGTGATAAAGCACATCCTGCTTGTTCACCCGGCAATTCTAATATTTCGGCAGCTAGATCTTTCAAAAAAGCTTCAATCCGGATTTCAGCGGAAGCTCCTGTCTTTGGGACAAGATCGAACTTGAGCGTAAAAGCTCGTGACATAATAGCCATATCCATCTGGTCTGTTCGGCCCGTGACTATAATCCGCTCGTCTAGATTATCCAGATCATAGACTACATTTTCCACCGCAACCTTCAAATTTTCGAATATGGTTGGATCGAACATTCAGACACTTCCTTCTGACAGTAATGAGTAAAATCATGACATGATTGTGGATAATATACCACACCCTGTAAGGCTGAGGAAACTGCATAGCGCATTTTGCTTGTTTCATCGAGAAGATTATTCGATTGACTGGTATAAAAGTAGAGTGGTAATATGTTCCTTGACAGTAAAATTAATTTTACCGGTAAATTAATGTGAGGTGTTAAAGTGTCCATGACTGGAGTGTATTACATCAAAACTCATGAACAACTGAAGTCTATCGCAGACCCACTGCGAACCAAAATTTTAATGAATCTAGTGAAGCATGAATACACCGGTCAACAGTTGGCTGAAATGCTGGAGATTACCCGGAACAATATCTATTTTCATCTGAAAGAGCTGGAGAAGCATGAAATAATTCAAGTTGTCAGGAAGGAAGAGAAGAACGGTATCGTTCAGAAATATTATCGTGCCGTAGCAAGCCGCTTTATTCCAGAGGATCATCTTCTTCCGAGTGAGGATTTAATCGAAACGTCCAGACAGGTGTTCATGGAAACAATAGAGACAACGAGAAAGAAGCTCATGAATGCGCCGTCCTCATCTTTTGCACTGAATTCTAAGCATGAGACGATGAGGAAGAACCTTGCTGCTATGTATTCCCTACGAGGAAGTGAGGAGAGCTTCACCAATTTCATTGAAGAGTTCAAGACTCTAGTAGATAAACATTTTGTGAAGAAGACTGAAAATGGTGAAGCAAGCGAGATCGGGGTGAATCAGAGCTATTATGTATCACTTATCGGCTTTCCCGATGATGGTGCGGACGTAATAATTCAATCTAAAAATTCCCTTAATACAGAATCTTGAATCGTGAGGAGTACATATGAACAACTACCCAATCGTAATTGATGATGCATGGTTTACGGTGTCCAAAATTGACAATGAGACGTTCGTAATCAGCGAATATGGTCACTGGGAGAAAGTCCATTCTTACCTGTTAATCGGGCGCGATAAGGCAGCACTTATTGATACGGGTCTTGGCATCGATCAGATCAAGCGAATGACCGATCAGCTTACCGATTTACCTATTGAGGTGCTTACGACGCATGTCCATGCAGATCATATAGGAAGTCATGGTCAATTCGAGAAAATTCATGTTCATGAAGCTGAAGAGGATTGGCTAGTAAACGGGATTCAGAAGCTGAGTATTGAGCAGATTCGAAAAGATATATCCCGGGATATTACAAGGCCGGTGCCCGATACATTCGATCCGAAAACCTATAAACCATATCAGGGACAAGGGGCGGGTCTACTCCATGATGGAGATGTTGTTGAGCTGGGAGACCGTAATCTGACGGTGTTTCATACGCCGGGTCACTCGCCGGGACATATCTCATTGTTTGATACGAGCCGCGGTTATCTCTTCACGGGAGATCTATTATATGATGAGACGCCGGTGTATGCCTTCTATCCGACAACTGATCCGGAGGAGTTGGTGAACTCACTTGAACGAATCGCTCGGCTAAATGGAGTAAACAAAATATTTGGCGGTCATAACACCATTGGACTGGAACCCGAATTACTTCTGGAGGTGCAAGCGGCGGTTAAAGAGCTGCGGGAGCAAGATGTCATCCGTCACGGTACGGGGATTCATCGGTTTAAGGGGTTTAGTGTGCAATTTTAAATGGATAGGGAAGGGGTACCTTACTTTTGCTGCAACTTTAGCGAAAAGGGTGTCTCTTTTTTAGTAATATTGAAATTTGTTCTTTTCATCTCATGATCGCACCGATATGATAAACAGGACAGGATTACTACGAAAGATTATCTTTGAGTGCTGTGAAAATGCAAAAGAGGCGCAATTATTTCTGAAAGCGGTATCATAAATGGCTTAAATCTTGTTTTCTTTTCATGAGAGCGTGTGATACCCGCAATATGAGGGATATCCGATTTAAACAAAAGGAGGTTATACGATAGTGGCCAAAAAACCAAACATTCTGTTGATTACAAGTGACCAACAGCACTGGAACACCATAGGTGCATCAAACAATGAAATTTCGACACCGAATCTGGATCGTCTTGCACGTGAAGGTACGGTGTTTTCGCGCGCTTATTGCCCAAATCCAACTTGTACGCCTAGCCGCTCATCCATTATTACGGGCATGTATCCAAGTCAGCATGGAGCTTGGGCGCTTGGGACCAGACTGTCCGAGAATATCCCCACAGTTGGAGAGGCCCTTCAGACCGAAGGATACCAGACTGCACTCATTGGTAAGGCGCATTTTCAACCATTGGTTTCAACCGAGGAATATCGATCCGTCGAGGCGGTTCCACAGCTTCAAGATCTAGATTTTTGGCGGGATTTCACTGGGCCGTTCTATGGATTCGAGCATGCGGAAATGCTGCGAAACCATGCTCATGAGCATTTGGTAGGTCAACATTACGCGATCTGGATGGAAGAGCAGGGATTCGATTGGAAAGCGCATTATTCAGAGCCGACAGGCAGCCTTGACCCTGCAGCAGAGCATCGCTGGTCGTTGCCAGAGGAGTATCATTATAATGCATGGATTGCTGAACGAACGAATGATTTGATGGAAGGTTATGCTGATCGCGAAGAGCCTTTTTTCCTATGGGCGAGCTTTCCCGATCCGCATCCACCATATCTGGTGCCGGAGCCTTGGGATTCCATGTATGATCCAGAGAAGCTTACTTTACCCGAGTTGCATCCCGGTGAGCATGATACGAATCCGCCGCATTTCGGTATGACACAGCTGCAGCATCCGGATTACTCTTTATATCAAGAGACTGGCAAAGGGGTCCATGGCTTATATACACACCTTATTCCCCGTGAGAAGCAGCAGCAAAATATGGCGGTCTATTATGGCATGATTAGCTTTATGGACAAGTATGTTGGACGAATACTAGATAAGCTTGACGAGCTCGGTCTGTCAGAGGATACGATCGTTGTTTATACGACAGATCATGGTCATTTTTTTGGTCAACATGGTTTACAGTTCAAGGGAGCGTTCCATTATGAAGACCTACTGAAGTTGCCGTTTATCGTTCGCTATCCCGGAAAGGTTCCGGCAGGGCAGACCGAATCAGCGCTGCAGTCGCTCGTCGACCTGGCACCAACATTCCTCTCGTTTGCTGGTGGAAAGACACCGCGTACGATGACAGGGGTAGATCAGAGCGAGGTATGGCAGGGGAAACAATCTGCTGCAAGAAATCACATTATCTGTGAGAATCGTAACGAGCCGACCTTGATGCATGTCAAAACGTATGTTGATGAACGCTACAAGCTGACGGTGTATTATGAAAGGCCATACGGAGAGCTGTTTGATCTGCAAGACGATCCTGGTGAGCTTCGTAATCTGTGGGATGACCCACGGTACAGCGAACTGAAAGCAAAACTTATGCATTGCTTCTTAATGGCTGAGATGGGCAAGGAGCCGATGCCAATGCCTCGTCTTCACCATGCGTAATTGTTATGAGGTTGGTGATAGAGCTTTCGTGAAGATGGTAGAGGAGGCGTGAATATGTCTAAAACGCAAACACCTAACATATTGCTGATCATGACAGATCAGCAGCGATGGGATACGCTGGGCTGTTATGGTAACGAAGTGATTGAGACGGCTAATCTGGATGCATTGGCTGCTGATGGTACGGTGTTCGAGAACGCTTATTCACCTTCACCGTCCTGCGTTCCCGCTAGAGCGTGTTTACTTACGGGGATGGACCCGTGGCACACAGGAATACTTGGCATGGGAGCAGGCCAAGGCCCGATGGAGAACGGATTTAAAAGCACGCTTCCCGGAGAGTTGGCGAATGCGGGATACCATACGCAGGGGATTGGAAAAATGCATTTTTACCCGCAACGCTCATTAAATGGATTTCATCATACATTGCTGGACGAGTCCGGTCGCGTGGAAGACCCCGGTTTTGTATCCGATTATAGGGCATGGTTCGACCGTAACAAGACAGGCCCCTATGATTACGTCGAACATGGTATTCACTGGAATTCGTGGATGGCAAGACCTTATCATGCACCCGAATATTTGCATCCGACGAATTGGACCGTAAACGAGTCAATCGAGTTCCTCAAGCGGAGGGACCCGCGCAAGCCTTTCTTTCTGAAAACATCTTTCGCTAGGCCGCACTCGCCTTATGACGCGCCTGAATTTTACTTCAATTTGTATGATAATAAACAATTACCTGAGCCTACGATTGGAGACTGGGCGCATATTCATGATAAACCAGCGGATGCAGTAAGTCCTGTTGCATGGCGGGGTGTACGTAAGCCGGATGAAATAAAGCGTGCCCGAGCAGGCTACTACGGTCTAATTCATCATATCGATCATCAGATTGGTCGCTTAATTCAGTACTTGCAGAAAGCTGGATTGTACGGGAACACGATGATCGTCTTCCTGTCCGATCACGGGGATATGCTCGGTGATCATCATCTTTGGCGCAAAACGTACGGTTACGAAGGCTCAGCTCATATTCCAATGATCGTCAAGCTTCCGAATGGTTATGGTTCGGTTAAAGCTAGGGTTGATGCGCCGGTTACAATGCAGGACATCATGCCGACAATATTGGATGTCGCTGGACTGGATATCCCGAAATCCGTGGATGGACGAAGTATGGTAGGACTGATGAGGGGCCAAGCCGAAGCCGAAGCTGGAGACACAGATGGGTGGCGGGCATTCGTTCATGGGGAGCACTGCTCCTGTTATTCGGATGAACAGGAGATGCATTACCTCACAGATGGTAAGACCAAATATATATGGTTCCCGCGTCTGCACAGTGAGCAATTATTCGATCTGAGTAGTGATCCGGGCGAATGTCGGAACCTAGTGGATCAGGAGGATGCTCAGCAGTTACTGCTGCAATGGAGGCAGAGGCTTGTGGACCTACTTTCGGAGCGAGATGCAGGTCTGACAAGTGGGACTGAATTGGTTAGTCAAGCCGGAAAGCCGTATTTGGTTTCTCCATATTATAAGGAACGTGTGGATACCAAGGGGTAAGGGCATTATTCGTTAGCCATAAAGCTATAATCTGTACGAAAGAACAGTTAGAAATTACGCTTCAACCCTGTATGCATAAATGGGCGTTGATATAGGAAAGAAAAAACAATGAGGCAGGACTCTTGTGAGCCCCGCCTCATTGTTTTAGGTAGGAAGACTGTTATCACATGTGTGGATACTTAATAGCTCCGGTCCATATTTTTCCCATAATAGATCTCAGCCATTTCAAGCTTAAGACGTTCCGTAATTTCTTGCTGTTCTTGTGGCGAAAGCTTATCTTTCGTATAGCCGAATAGATAATTGTCGAGATCGAATTGCTTGAGCTTGCATTTGGTATGAAAAATGTTCTCTTGATACACATTGACATCGATCATGTCATATAACTCTTGAGCATCTTCTGGAATATAGTTCTGGATCGAACTGATTTCATGATCGATAAACAGCTTTTGTCCGTTGATATCCCGCGTAAATCCACGAGTCCTGTAGTCGATCGTCATGATGTCTGTATCAAAAGAATGGATAAGATAATTCAGTGCTTTAAGAGGTGAGATTTCTCCGCAAGTTGATACATCGATATCCGCACGGAAGGTGCTGATGCCCTCATCCGGGTGATACTCGGGATACGTATGAACGGTGATATGACTTTTGTCCAGTTGTAGAACCACATTATCTGGTAATGGACCAGGAGATTCATCATAAGATGCTTCGGGTACCTCGATGACAGGACCCTCGGAGACGAGAACCGTAACGCTTGCACCTTGCGGCACATAATCTTGCTGCGCGACATTAAGCACATGTGCTCCGATGATATCGGAAACATTTTTCAATATTTTGGTTAAACGTTTGGCGTTATACTGTTCATCGATATACTCAATGTATGCTTCCCGTTCAGCTTTAGTTTTTGTATAGCAGACATCATACATATTAAAACTAAGTGATTTCGTAAGGTTGTTGAAACCATGCAGGGTAATACGCTGTTCTGATTCTGCTCTCATATACCATTTCCCCTTATGATCAAGTTTGTCTTAAATCCCATGGTGTTCCTATCTTTTCCACGGATCTGATTTCTTACTCTTGAAGGATCGAATTCATGCAGATATGATGTGTTTACCCGATTCCTCTTCGTTTTTAACAGGTGGGATTGAAGTAAAATACAAAAAAAGGCTGATCTCACATTATCGTGGATCAGCCTTTACGGTATGTTATTATTTCGTTATTAATCTCTAGTCTCTAGGGTAATTCATTGCCATGATGTCCATAAACGGCACCTTCAGGATCTCTCCTCTTGAAGTGACATGAACTCGACCGGTCCTTGAATCCATCTTAATAATCTGCCCTCTAACGGTTTCTTCCCAACCCCACACCGTGAGTTCGATCTCTGACTCCTCCTGAAATGCTTCTGAGAGTTGATTTCCAAGCTCTTCAAGTACAAACTCGTCCCTTGTCGGTCTCTTGGGAACTTTAGCTTTAGCCATAATATAATCCTCCTAAATACTGTGAGTCATGATGAACGATTAAAGTGATTAATATATGAAATGCGTATGTGATCATCAATGAATGACTTTAGTGGTTTGATATTATCATTATAATGCTTATTGTCATCTTAGCCAAAAGTAATAAGCTGGGTTGAGATAAAAAGCAGCCTCCACAGTTTATTCACCGTGGAGGCTGTCTCAATAGCAATAACTATAGTGTAATCATTTTTGATGTCGCTAGATCTTTCTCGCACACATTGAAGAGCTCCATGTACAGTGAGCCCAATCGCTTTTGATGTAAAGCTTTTACTAAAGAGAGAACATCATATAGTTAAGCTCCTCAAGATAAGGGTTCCACCAGCCCTTAGCGATGATATGTCCTCCGCGAAGCCCCATAAAGCTTTAAAACTCGAACTCATACTCATGAATTGTATCTTAGAAATGAGAGATGATTTTTAGACGAAGTCTCTTGAATCTCAAGTATACAGTGGGGTAAATCACGTGTCCTTTAGCATATTCTCATCCGTTCTGCCTTATCTTCTTCGTTATGATATTCAAACAGTCCCAAACGATTTCCCCACGGATCAGTAAAGGTCGCCCACCTCACGGGAACCTCTGACCGCGAATGGATCTCAAAGTGTTCGACTTGTAGGTGCCTCATGATTCGTTCGCGCTCATCATCCAGATTATTCACCCCGAGGCGAAGGGGGCCACTTCCTGCAGCTCGGGTTCCTTCAGCAACCTGTAGCCAGCAACCGGGAAGCAGCTCCCATTCCGCAAATCCTTCATGGGGGACGAAATCTGGCTGTCGTTTCAGCAAAGTCTCATACCAAGCCTGTCCTGTCTGCATATCCGTTACTCGTATTTGGATCGTCATTTCATAGATCATCGTATTAATCCCCCGCAAATTCTAGCAGCTCTATGACATTTCCGAATGGATCTCTTATCGCACTGTAGGTACCCGGAGGACAAGCTTGAGGCGTATCAAAAAGAACCTCAATTCCTCTAGCTTTGAAATCTGCAATGGAAGCTTTCAGATCATTCGTCTGAATACCGAGCACGACTTGGGCTTCGTGTGGATAATCCACCTTCGTTACGGTATCAACCTTGTTCAGAATGAGAGGGATGTGCTCATGCTTTAACCCGATAATGTAATCCTCATCGTATACGGTGGAGATTTGAAATCCGAGGATATCGCAATAAAAGGCTACCGCCTTTTTCATATGGGTCACATTAATGGAAATAACACAGATGTTGTGCATATTGTACGGTCTCCTTTATTCGCAGCAAAGCATACCTTCACCAGATTCGATGTTCGATTTCAAGCTCCCTAGCATCTGTTCCCATGCCTGTACATGCCATTCTCTAGCTCGTAACCAGTCATCGGAATCTTTCCAGCCTGTATGCAGAAGTGTGATATCCAAATAGATCCCTACTCTCTCCATGATAGAATCAGCTTCGATTTCTTATACTGAGATTATAACTGGAAACAGAAGCAGGAAATTCTCCTACTTTGCGCTTTTTCTTTTATCTTGTTCGAATAATAAAAGTGGAAGGTTGACGACAATCGGAGGATCGATGGGATGTGGCTCCCTCAGTGTTAGTTGCAGGTCCATATCTGTTGTTTCGTCAACCAAAATAGAAGTTTCATACTTCCCCCGCAGTGAGCGGTCAAGCAGGAAATAATCCTTCGGATTCATGCTCCAAGGAATACCGGCAGCTAGCAAATAATAGGTTCCGTGTGGAATACCAGAGAATTGGCATGTTCGTTTCTGAAAATTCAGCGCGGTCCCAGTAACAGGTCTCTGGTCAGGAACGGGACGGGGGAATAAACCTACAAAGATCAACCCTTGGAATGAATCTGGCGTTGTTATCTGACATCTTATGCGGGGGAGCAGACGTTCCTGCTCCTGAGGTAGGGCTAGTGGTGTAGACGCATACTGATTTATGTAGCTGTGAAGGGATTCCGAAGAGGCTCGAAACCGTTTTGGCGATTGGCCTACAAATTGCTTGAACCTCGTAAGAAAAGATCCCATACTGGTAAATCCGATCGAATACAATACTTTGACAAGCATCGATGGCTCTTTCAATAGATAAGCCTTGCCGGACTCGATCCGCAAGGCTGAAAGATACTGGCGGACCGAGATGCCGGTAATGGATTTGAACACTCTAGAAAAGTGGTAAGGACTATAGCCAGCATAATTAGCGAGCTGTCTCGTAGTAATATCTTCATTCAGATGTTCTCTCATATACATAATGACTTTTTCTACTGTTTCAGTATGACTGTCGTTCATGACTGAATCTGACGAAACGGATACATGAAAGATTTCGGAACCTTGCTCTCAAATCGCATAAGCTGACCGTCGGTTGGGTGGATGAAGGCAAGAACATTGGCATGAAGACCGAGCCTGCCGATGATTTTCGATTTCGATCCGTATTTTTTATCACCTACAATAGGATGACCGATGTCTTCCATATGTACGCGAATTTGATTTTTGCGTCCCGTCTCCAGATGGACTTCGAGCAGGGAGTAGTTTCGGTTCGATTCGATGGTCTTATAATGGGTGATTGCGTGCTGGCCGTCATTTGGATAAGGACTCGAGTACATTCTCAGTGTGCTGCTTTCTTTTAGCCATGATGAAATCGTATCTTCTGGTTTCTTAACGGCTCCTTCAACAAGAGCAATATAGGTGCGTTCCTTCACCGTGTCCTGCCAGCTATTCTGAAGTGCCTGCTGTACCTGTTCGCTTTTGGCAAACATCATGACACCGGAGGTATCGCGGTCAAGACGGTGAACAACGAAGATACGTCCGTTTGGATTTTGGCTCCGAACATGCGCCATTAACTGCCGGTAAGCTGTCATCTCATTCTCTTTTGGAGAAGCTACGGATAGAAGACCCGCATCTTTTTGAATAACGATGACGTCATCATCCTCATGTAGAATAGATAGACCGATAAGCTCCACCTTGTCCGCTGCTTTATCTTTACTGAGCGAGATCATCTGACCCGGAACAAGAGCGTGGTTGTATGCCGTGATCGCTTGTCCATCTACGAATACTTGTCCACGAGCGAGAAGAGACTTGATTGAGTTACGGCTTAAGTTGGAAATGTTGTTTAGTAGGAATGTGAGCAATTCTGCTGGTTCTGTTACCGTATAGGTTTTAGCCGGAACCGGTTTAGAAGCTGGCTTACCAGAGCCGGCCTTATAAGGACGCCCTCCAGATTTTCGTTTGTTATCTTCAGATTTACGAGGTTTGTTCGCTTGATAGTCAGCGCCTTGCTCTGGTGATACGGATGAGCGTGTATTCGGTTGTTTATATGATTTAGGTCCCTTGGCGGGACGACGTTTGTTATCCATGGTCATTCTCCATCCTGAAGTTGATTTCAGAGTCAACTATACCATGCACTGGCGGGCAATTCCATGTATTCACGCTTGGGGCACTTTCGAACTTCGTTGAATTGGTTGCCCATTGAAGAAAACATCGGTAAACTGAAAGGATAGAGAACATGTTGCCAAGTGTAGTGCTAAGAACCAAGAGGTGAGAGTTAGGAGTTTTAATATGATAAATTTGGATTATTCCGAATCGATGGATTTAAATACAGCGCGGGAATATTTGCAGAAGTATTACGGCTATCCCGATTTCCGTGAAGGGCAGAAAAAGATTGTCTCGAGCCTTCTGGAAGGCCGCGATACGCTCGGTATTATGCCTACAGGTGGAGGTAAATCGATCTGTTATCAAATTCCGGCGATGATGCGTCCGGGATTAACCCTCGTTATCTCTCCGCTGATTTCACTCATGAAGGATCAGGTAGATGCCTTGACGACAGCTGGGGTTTCAGCCGCTTATATTAACAGTACACTCAGCGGTAAAGAAGTGAATGATCGAATCCGTGCGGCGAAGCGGGGCGAGCTGAAACTGCTGTATGTAGCTCCAGAGCGGTTAGAGTTAGACTGGTTCAGGGATGAGATGGCAGAGCTTCAGATATCCTGCGTAGCTGTAGATGAAGCACACTGTGTATCTCAGTGGGGACATGATTTCCGGACGAGCTATTTGTCAGTGGCTCCTTTTGTGAAAGGCCTGCCGGATCGTCCGATATTGGCAGCCTTTACGGCTACTGCCACACCAGAGGTCATGGAGGATATGCAGCGGCTACTTCGTCTCGAGGATCCGCAAGTGTTCGTCACAGGCCTTGGACGTGACAATCTGGAAATGTCTGTTCTACGAGGGGAGAACAAGCGAGAATATGTACTGGATTATGCTGCATCACATACGCATGAGTCCGGTATTATTTATGCTGCCACACGTAAGGAAGTCGATGATTTGTGTCAGCGTCTGCAGCAACAAGGATTGTCGGCAGGACGTTATCATGCGGGGATGAGTGACGCAGAGCGTGCTTCCAGTCAGGAGGCTTTTCTGTATGACGATATCCGGGTAATCGTTGCAACCAATGCGTTTGGTATGGGGATTGATAAATCAAACGTGCGATATGTCATTCATTATAACATGCCGAAAAATATGGAGTCCTACGTTCAAGAGGCGGGTCGTGCAGGCCGAGATGGCGAGCAGAGTCAATGTATTTTGTTGTTTAGTGCACAGGATATTATGACTCAGAAGTTTCTAATTGAGCAGAATCCCCAGGATTCCGAACGAAAGCACAATGAATACCGGAAGTTACAGCAGATGATCGACTACTGTTATACGACACGCTGTCTCCGCAGTGCGATGCTCGATTATTTCGGTGAAGTACATGAAGATAAGCCCTGCGGAACATGTAGTTCTTGCACAGACGATCGCGAACTGATTGATATTACAGTGGACGCACAGAAGATTTTTTCTTGTATCCACCGAATGCGTGAACGCTTTGGCGTATCGATGGTCGCATCGGTGCTGAAAGGCTCCCGTGCCAAAAAAGTGCTCGAATACGGATTTGACCGTTTACCTACATATGGGGTTATGTCCAGTCGAACAGAGAAGGAAATCGCGGAGACGATTAATGTACTTATCTCTGAAGGTTTACTCGCCCTTTCCGAGGGGCAGTATCCTGTAGTGAAACTGCAGAGTGCTGCAGCTGAGGTACTGAGAGGACAGCGTGAAGTGATGCAGCGGGTACCGCGTCCATCTAAGACAACTGCAGGACAGCGAAGCGGTAGGAAGCGAGATACCTCTCCATCAGCTGTTAATGAGACTGTGTTCGAACAACTGCGTCTCATCCGCCGCGAACTGGCAAGCCGCGAGCACGTGCCATCTTATATTATTTTTAACGATGCGACTTTGCGTGAGATGAGTGTGGTCTGTCCGCAGAGTGAGGATGAAATGCTGAACGTTAAAGGGGTCGGAGAAGTGAAATTCCGTAAATATGGAAAGCCATTCCTGGATTTTTTCTTGAAACAGTCTGAGAGCGATGACCATCATGATTATGAGCCTGGGTATGAATAGATGAAATTGATGAAATAACGATAAGTAAGAGATAAGTAAGGATTAGCGTATACGATACGATTGATATAGATCCTGGAATAATTTTAGTGAAGGTCGTGAACCATGAAAGTCATTTTGTCCACATTGAACGCCAAGTACATCCATACATCCCTCGCCATTCGCTGCTTGAAGGCATACAGTGAGAAGGATTTCGACATTGAATTAACTGAGTATACGATTAAAGACCCTGTGATGAATATTGTCTCTGATCTGTTTGTTCGAAAACCATCAGTTATCGGCTTCTCCTGTTACATCTGGAACATTGAAGAGACTATTAAAGTCATTGATATTGTGAAAAAGGTCATGCCAGAAGTTACGATCATTTTGGGTGGACCTGAAGTATCCTATGATACCACCTATTGGATGGAGCGACTACACAACGTCGATTTCATCATTATGGGTGAAGGGGAAGAGACGCTGAACCATCTCTTGAAGGAGATAGAGGGTGACCGCAAATATCATCTTGTGTTCGGAACAGCCTATCGGAAGAACGATGAGGTGATCATTAACCCGCCACGTCCGAAAGCTGAGCTGAGTGATCTACCTTCACCGCACCGGTTTGCGGAGGATGTGCCCCATCTGGGCAAACGTGTAGTTTATTTTGAGACAAGCCGTGGATGTCCGTTTAACTGTCAGTTCTGTCTTTCGAGTATCGAGGTGGGTGTACGTTATTTCGATATTGAGCGGACGAAGTCGGATATTCTGTATCTGATTGAGAACGGAGCGAAGCTAATTAAATTCGTGGACCGTACCTTTAATATCAAACGTGATTATGCACTGGAAATGTTTCAATTTCTGATTGAAAATCATCAGGGCTGTGTGTTCCAGTTCGAGATTACGGCTGACATCATGCGCCCAGAGGTGCTAGAGTATCTGGCAGAGAATGCCCCTCCTGGTGTGTTCCGTTTCGAGATTGGTGTTCAATCGACGAATGATCCGACGAATCAGCTGGTCAAGCGCCGTCAGAATTTCTCCAAGCTTTCTCGTACCGTTAACATGATTAAGGCAAGTGGGAAGATTGACCAGCATCTGGACTTGATCGCAGGCTTGCCACTAGAGGATTATGATACATTTCGGAAAACATTTAATGATGTGTTTGCCCTCGGACCGGAAGAGCTCCAGCTCGGTTTCCTGAAGATGCTACGTGGTACCGGTATGCGAATTGATGCTCATAAATACAACTATACGTATATGGATCATGCGCCATATGAAATTTTGGGCAGTGATGTAATGCCTTTCTCAGACATTGTGAAGTTGAAACGTCTGGAGGATGTACTGGAGAAGTATTGGAATGCCCACCGGATGGACCATACAATTAATTATTTAATGGCACATGAATTCACATCACCATTTGATTTCTTTCAGGAGTTCGGAGATTATTGGGAAGCTCAAGGCTGGCAGAAAATTGGGCATCAGCTTGAGGATCTATTCACAAGGTTGACAGCATTCCTCGAGAACCGTCAAACTCCGCGTATGGAGGTTATCTTGGGACTGATGAAATTCGATTATTTCCTGGGACATAAATATAAGCCGCGCAAAATTTGGTGGGATTTCGTACAGGATAAAACGGAGTGGTCAACTCATTTGAAACAAGCGGCGGAACAGCAAGCCGATTTCTCTGAAGGTTTCGCTGAACTTGGACTTGGAGAACGGGAGCTGCAGAAGCATGCGATGATTGAAGTCCTTCCTTTCAATCTGGAAGAAGTTATTCATCAAGGCACGAGCGGGACAGCTGATCACAATGATCGTGATTCCCGAACAATGCTTGTAGTTTTGTACCAACAAACAGAGGACGGTCGTCCACAATATTTTACAAAAACGGTTTAATAATGACCTCGATCCGGCAATCTAACGGGTAGAGGAGTGGTGATCATGATAGATAACATGAATTCTAGACGCAAAGATGAAGAAGAACCAACCGTTGCACCTGGGATGGATCGTAATGTGATGCTTCGCGAGGAAGCGACTGAAGAAGAAGTGAAGCGAGGCGACTATACCGAGGTTACGGAGTTCATCATTGACCGGACACCCGAAGAAAGAGATCTATCTGAGAATTGACGAATCTATAGGAACTACATGTAAATAAATAAAAAGCAAGCAGGCGCTCAAAGATTCAGCTTTGGGCGGCCTGCTTCTTTTTGTTGATTAATAGAAGCATATTCAGCACATAATGAAGAGCTTCATCCACTAAGTCGATAGGTCTCAATCCTAACTTAGGAAATCTGCTTCTGACGAAGCCTCCCCTCTCGGCGCAGCTCCGTACACTCACGGAATGCACACTGGGTACATGCTATACAGCGGTCATACTGGATGTTATGAAGAGCATAATTTAAAGCTTCACCTGTATGCTCGAAGAAATGTTCTTCTCCAATGATGGCGTGAAGTCCTGTCTTTTTAAGCAGCTTCATTGGTTGCTGGCGGATCCCGGAGATGATAACAACGACGCCTTGTTCCTTGAGACTATGAACGAGTCTGGAGAAGTTCGATTCGCCGGACGTATCCATGTAAGGTACGTTCCCCATACGAAGTAGCACGACCCGAAGCTCAGGGTCTGCAAGCAACTTCTGTCCGAAACTTTCGAATGCGTGTGTTGCACCGAAGAATAAGGGACCCTCAATATTATAAATACCAATCTGAGAGCAGTTGTGATCTTCGGTTACAATATGCGCCTGCACCTTTTCATTATGTGAAGAGTGGTCTGGTAACACTTTATTTACAGTCAGCATGCCGCTCATTCGTTTAATGAACAAGATAACAGCTAAGGCCAGCCCAGCCTGAACGGCTAGAGTTAAAGTTGTAAACACCGTCAGCAAGAAAGTGACTAGCAAAATAAGCGAGTCGCCTGTTCGTGTCTTAAGCATTTGTCTAAATGATTTATGCTCACTCATATTCCAAGCAACGACCATCAGAATAGGGGCCATACTTGCGAGTGGAATATTCGAGGCATAGGGAGCGAACAGTACAACAATCAACAAAACGACAACACCATGAATAACGCCTGATATTCTAGATACCGCACCACTCTTAATGTTTGTCGCGGTGCGTACAATTGCTCCAGTGGCTGGAATACCTCCAAACAGTGGGGCGGCCATATTGGCTATGCCTTGTCCTATTAATTCGCGATTACTATTATGCTTGGTACCTGTCATTTCGTCAGCTACAACAGCCGACAGAAGTGATTCAATACTTCCAAGCATCGCAATAATGAGAGCGGGCTGTATCATCATTACAACACGATCCCAAGTGATCTCCATAGGGGTGAACTGAGGCAAGCCAGCAGGGATAATGCCGTAGGCTGAACCTATAGTTGTGACTTTACCTGGGAATAGCCATGCAGCAACCAAGGTAGTCACGATAATGCCTACAAGCGATGCTGGAATCTTAGGTAAATATTTAGGCATGACAAGAAGTATCACGAGACAGATCAATGCAATGACCACACTGTATAAGTTTAACGAAGAAATCCGTAGGAATATCTCCTTCATATTATCGAAAAAATATTCATGACGTTCTACACCCTGAAGCCCAAGGAAATTCCCAATTTGTCCACTGAATATGGTGACCGCAATCCCTGAAGTAAACCCAATAGTGACTGGTTTGGGTATGAATCGAATTAAGGAACCTAGACGTAGAAGCCCCATGAGTACGAGAAATATACCAGCCAAGAATCCGGCAATCAGCAGGTTCTCATAACCGTACTGAAGGACAATAGTGAGCAGGATTGGAATGAAAGCTCCGGTCGGACCCCCAATCTGGTACTTGGAGCCCCCGAGTAATGAGATTAATACGCCTGCGATAATTGTTGTATATAGACCATACTCCGGCTTAACACCCGAGGCAATAGCAAAAGCCATGCCTAAAGGAATGGCAACGATCCCCACGATACATCCCGAAATTAGATCCTTTCGAAATGCATTTGCCGAGTAATGACTGAATTGTCCCATCCATTTCATAAAAGCTACCCTTCTTTTCTTATTTTTTGAATCACGTTATTCCTATGATTGTTTACTGATATCCTCCAAGAGGGATATGGACTCTACCAGATGGTTGTTGAATATTTGCCGAGCGACCTCCAGTAGGTCCTTGATTAAAGGATCCCGCAGTGAATAGATCACGGTAGTACCTTCTTTTACCGTACTGACGAGGTTTTTAGCGCGAAGTACGGCGAGCTGTTGTGAGACGGCAGAACCTTCCGATCCAATCATTCCTTGGAGTTCATTCACATTTCGCTCCCCTTGACTTAATATTTCAAGAATGCGGATTCGCATTGGATGAGCGAGTGCTTTGAAAAAATCAGCCTTAAACTGTTGAATACCTCGTTCCATAACGGTTATCTCCTTGGTTTCATATCTTTATATATCTGAATTTTTGAAGATTTGAATCGCCAACCATGTTAGCATGATTGTTTCATTTTGAAAGTGATAAATGTAACTCTTTGTAATTTTCTGAAACGATAAAGAGTGGGGAAATATGCATATATTTCAGGTTCGAGAGCGCATAAAAAAACCGCCTAAAAGAATATATCTTTAGGCGGCCTCTTAATAACTAAAGGGTATTGTATGTCGCGGTTAATAAATGGTGGAGAGTGCCAGTTTACAATACAGGATCTGAAGTACAAGTTTGCTCATGATCAGCTACTTGTCCTTCTAACCAATCGAGTACATCTGCAGCAACCTCATCACGGTTAATCTCATGCAGCATTTCATGACGACCGCCAGGATACAGACGGTACTCTAGATGCTTAACACCAAGCTTATGGTAGAGATCGATAAGGTTGCGAACTCCTTTTCCGTGCATACCTACGGGATCTTGATCGCCCGAGAAGATGAAGACTGGTTTATCTTTAACAAGCTTACTCAGCATTTCTGGTGTATGGATCTGTCGGAGTAAGTGGAAGAACTCCCGGAAGAAGCGAGCGGAACATATCTGACCGCAGTAAGGGTCATTGATGTAACGTTCGACTTCCTGTGGATCTCTGGATAGCCAGTCAAAAGGAGTCTTAATCGAGCCAAAGCCTTTGTTATAAGGTCCGAACACAATCGCGTTGATAAGAACGCTCCTGTGAACAGCTCCCTTCATCCTGATCTGAGCAGCAGCAAGATATTCTCCGAAGCGTAGCAAGCCGCGAGGCCCATTCGAACCGGATAAGATGAAACCGTCAAAATGATTCGCATGGGTGCACATTATTCTTTGTGTGATGAAAGACCCCATACTGTGCCCGAGTAAGTAATGTGGAAGATCGGCATGTCGCTCATGGATGATATCTGATAAGAGGATGATATCCTCGATCATCCCTTCGAAACCGTTTTCTCCAGCATCACCTAAAGCTTCTAGACTTTCAGCTGTCCTCCCATGTCCCCTATGATCATCGGCGTAGACAGCGTAACCATGCTGTGTAAGCAGAGCAGCAAGTTCCGCATACCTGGCTCCTGTTTCACTAACGCCGTGAACGATTTGAAGGACAGCTTTGATGCTCGTACCCGGATCAGGAAGCCATTGATACACAAAGATGTTCATGGCCTGATTGTTGAGCATTGTAAACGTCTCGGACTGCATCGCTTTTACGGCACCTCCACAAAACGATTTATTACCAGCCTACTTATATCCTAAACAGAATTAAGGCAGATAAGAACGAAGAACTGTTGAATTTCCTTCCAGTGTATAAGCTCCAAGGTTTGCAGGTAGCAGGAAGCATTGTCCGGATGTGTATGCTTGGGAACCGCCATCCCATTTCAGGGTGCCCTCGCCGTCACACATGACTAGGATGGTGAAGCTATCTTCTGTTGTTGTGAGGTTCCAAGGACCATCAACGATTCCTTTTTCAACGATGAAATACGGCGACTTAGCAAGCTGTAACCATTCACCTGCGACTGCACCTTCAGTGCTCATCGTTGTAGCGCCAGAGCCCTCATATGCGGTTACATTCAAGGAATCCTCAATATGAAGCTCACGAGGCTTACCATCTAGACCTGGACGGTTGTAATCGTATATGCGGTAAGTTGTATCCGAGTTCTGCTGGATTTCTGCTACGACAACGCCAGCACAGAGTGCATGAACTGTTCCGGCTGGTATGTAGAATGTATCGCCAGCTTTTACAGGTACCTCTTGCAGGGAATCCATGACTTTACCACTTTCAAGGGCATGTCTTAGATCCTCACGAGTAACGCCTTCTTTCAGACCATAGATGATTTTGGCATCAGGTTTCGCGTCCAGTACGTACCACATTTCAGTTTTGCCCAATTCGCCTTTAGGTAGTCCTTCATAATCATCAGTTGGGTGCACTTGAACGGACAGATCATCATTACAGTCGAGTAGCTTGATCAGGAGAGGGAAACGACCGTTAACCTCAGAGAAGCCTTTCTTACCGAACCATTCAGAGCCAAGTTGTTCACGAACTTGGTCTAGACCAAGTCCTGCAAGCTCACCATTTACAACGGAAGTCGTACCGTTTGGATGATCAGCAATCATCCAGCCTTCGCCGATATGACCTTCCGGAATATTAAGACCGAACTGCTCAAGGGCACGTCCGCCCCATACACGTTCTTTGAATTCAGGTTGAAATAATAAAGGATACGGTTTTGTCATGATGCTTCATCTACCTTTCAAAAACATAGTATTGGATATGATAGCTAAAAAAGCTTACTGCTATCATAACGGCTTCTTTCGTTCAAGCGCAATAAGGTAAGGTGCATTTGGACGTTGGATGCCTCGATACACGATAGCTTGGGCTGTACGCTGGGGGAGAGCAGAAGCCCATGCTTCTACAGCGGCGGCTTCTTGTTCTCCACCTTCATGACCAGGATATAGAACGATCGTTACAACACCTCCAGGAGCAAGCAGTTCTAAGCTAGCTTCGAGTGCAGAAAGGGTGCTATCGGTCAAGGTAATGATATGTTTATCCGCTTGTTCAGAAGGCAGGTAACCGAGATTGAACATGATCACTGAGATTTTTCCGTGGTACTCAACCGGGATACATTCCTTCATGTTGGAGTGACTGTCCTGGTATAAGGAGACATTTGCTAATCGTTCGCCTGATTCCTTCGATAGTCTGCGCTGGGTCAGCTCTAAAGCTTCTTTCTGGATGTCAAAAGCAAATACCTGACCGCGTGGACCAGCCAGCTTGGCAAGGAACAGTGTGTCTGCCCCAGTCCCCGCTGTGGCATCCACAGCGAATCCACCCGGATGAAGACGTCCTTCTGCAAGCTTGTGGGCAAAACTTAGAACAGATAAAAAGCCCATTAGAATTTCCTCCACATCTTACCTTGCCAGGTGTCACGTTCTTTTAGCTCGCGGTCAATAGAATTAAGCACTTCCCATTTCTTCAAGCTCCATGTGGGTCCGATTAATAAATCTCGAGGTGCATCTCCTGTCAGGCGGTGAACAATCATCTCTGGCGGCAAAAATTCTAATGTATCAACGATGAGCTTAATATACTCATCTTGTTCTAGGAAGCGAAGAAGACCTGCTTCATACTGCTTCACCATTGGTGTTTTGCGCATTAGGTGCAAGAGGTGAATCTTTATACCTTGCACGTCCATATTGGCAACCGCACGTCCGGTATCCAGCATCATCTCGTGACTCTCTTGAGGGAGTCCGTAGATGATGTGTGTGCATACGCGAATGTTGTGCTTGCGTAGCTTCTGGACGGCCTCGAGATAACATTCGGTATCATGTGCACGGTTAATGAGCTCAGAAGTGGAGTCATGTATCGTCTGGAGTCCCATTTCGACCCATAAATAGGTACGCTCATTCAGCTCCGCTAGATACTCAACGACATCATCTGGAAGACAATCAGGACGAGTTGCAATAGATAAGCCTACCACTCCAGGCTGTTGCAGGATGACTTCGAAATATTCGCGCAGCTCCTCTACAGGTGCATAGGTGTTAGTATATGCTTGAAAATATCCAATATATTTCGCCTGAGGCCATTTCTGGTGCTGCTTGTCCCGAATGGTGTTAAATTGAGTGACCAGATCATCACGTCTGCGACCAGCAAAATCGCCAGATCCTCTGGCACTACAGAAGGTGCATCCACCTTTCGCAATTGTGCCATCACGGTTCGGGCATGTGAAGCCAGCATCAAGCATAACCTTGAAGACTTTTTCCTGAAACTGGCTGCGCATTTCATAATTCCATGTATGAAATCGTTTATCGCCCCATAGCAACGGGGCGGGGGTGAGAGGTGTATTCATGTTTGCTCCTTTTTAATTCGATTGGATGTATCACACTACGTAAATCAAATTATTATCTATTGTATCAAAAAAGAGATATTTACGTCATTCGACACAAACTTCGCATTTCCGTCACTTGATCGCATTTCATGAAATTGCTATATTTATTATAAAAGTAACGGATTCACAACAACAAAGATTGGTTAATTAAATAACAATTAAGTGGAATTCATATTTATGTTATTTCGTGGATATACTATGACCATGAGGTGATTAGAATGAATTCAACGCCAACCACCAAGAGTGATCCTAAGAAAAGTATCGCTGTGGAGTTTACCCCGGATGAAGCCTTGGCTTTGACAGGAGTAGAGTTTAATGCAAATCATGAGATCAAGGCTTCAGCGAAGCGCAAGATTCGGGCTGCATTCGAGAAGACATTTGATTTTGCAATTGAACAAAGGTAAACGACTCACAGTTTAACTATCGCGGAACCCCAATTCCAAATATAAAGAAAAGGGAACCTTTTTTTGCTATATGCAAAAGATAGAGGTTCCTTTTTCTTTTGGCTCTTTACTTTTGGGTGTAACTTCGTCACAATATTTCAGTAGAGTCAACTAATAGGATAAGTTTCGGAGGTATATCATGCGTCTACGTGGAAGAAAAGGAATCCGGGAAAATCTGGAGCAGCAGGAGGATTTGGTGGTTCTGGATCCCCGGCAATATAAAGGGAAGTGGGCTTCTTTATTTGGTAATGATAAACCGATTCATGTTGAATTCGGTATGGGCAAAGGGCAATTTATCAGCCAGATGAGTTATAAGCACCAAGATGTGAATTTTATCGGTGTGGATATGTACGATGAGTTGATCCGTCGTGCTAGCGAGAAGGGACGTAATGCTTGGGCAGGCGAAGGAGTGGAGACACCTCCGAATTTAAAGCTTGCTTTGATGAACATCGAGAATGTGGAGGACGTGTTTGAGCCTGGTGAAATTGAGCGCATATATTTGAATTTCAGTGATCCATGGCCTAAGACCAAGCATGGTCGCCGCCGTCTGACGCACCCAAGATTTCTTGATAAATATAGCGTTATTCTGAACGAACGTGGTCAGATTCATTTTAAGACAGATTCTGTGAGCTTATTTGAATTCTCTTTAAACTCATTCGCAGACTACGGTTTGCAAATGACCAACATTTCACTCGATCTTCACCGGGATGGATTGAATGAGGAATTTGTAATGACGGAGTATGAGACCAAATTCGTTGGACAAGGTGTGAAGATTCACCGTTGTGAAGTGATTATAGGTCAACAAGCACTTTCGGAGTATCAAACAGAACGTCTATCAAAATATGGAAAATAAGTGAAGTTCATGCATCTCTAAACGTGGAGAAGATGAATGATAGCGCTTGCATGCATTATAATAGAAGATATTATTCTTCGGAACTCAAAAAGGTGCCTCCTATGTCAGGAGTGCACCTTTTCATTTTCCAGCATATCGATAATACTCCGTGCGCTTTGCATCGGGTGATATCGTTGAATATTCTCCAAATTTTGTGAACGACGCTTGACGATAAGATCATATTGATTGATTAGCATGTTCATCCATTTACCGATCACTTCCAGGGACACAATGGGTTCGCCAAGTCCCTGCGCTGTAAAGTAGTGGAAATTTTCTTCTTCTTGTCCTGGTAAAGGGTGGTGAAACAACATCGGAATTCCTTTAGCGAGGCCTTCTGTACACGTCATTCCGCCTGGCTTGGTTACGAGCAGATCGGAAACCTCCATCAGCTTATCCACTTCACGAGTAAAGCCGAACAAGCGGATATTTGGGTGTTGATAACGTGGGTTGTTCTCCATTTCAATACGGGCATCGTCATTATTACCGAAGCAGAATATGACCTGTATTTCTTCGCGCCATCTGGTCAAATATTCATGAACGACCTGATCATTCATCATTCCCCAGCCGCCGCCCATGACAAGAACCGTAGGCATATTAGAGAGGTTGAATTTTTGACGGATATCCTCTTTGCTTGGTCGCTCCCAGAAGTCAGGATGGATGGGGATACCAGTCACCTGAATTTTAGCTTGGGATACCCCGCGGTTTAGCAGCTTGTGTTTCACTTCTTGAGTCGAAACGAAATATCGATCAACCTCTGGACTGATCCAAGTATCATGCGCGTCATAGTCTGTTATGACCGTACATAGCGGAACATTGGTACCTAGGCGCTTAAGGCGTGAAATAACAGCACTCGGGATGAAGTGTGTACACACGATGATGTCGGGGCGTAACTGCTGGACAACATTTTTAGTACTCGTATAGAAGATTCGGTGCAACGCAAGTGTAGTGAACCGATTGAAGGATTTTTGATGACGATACATGTAACCAATTAGTCGCGGCTGGGACGTAAGTGTCTTACGATAGGCCGATATGATTAAGGGAGCTATCTTCGGATTAAGGAAGCTTCCGAGCTCCATCACCCTTGTTTGAATGTTTGGCGATAACTGCCGTAAACTGCTGGAGAGCGCATGAGCGGCCTGTGTATGGCCGGCGCCAAAGCCCTCCGATAACAGTAATACTCTTTTTTTTGCCACTCTTTATTTCACCCGTTCCTGCAGCGTTATTCATTATCCATAACATATCGACTTTAAGAAAAGAATGCAACCGATATGAGCCCGACATACGTATGAAAAGGTTTTATTCACAATATGACCCATTGGAGTAATGTCACCATTCGCCAATTTATGGAATGATAATCATCATAGCCAAGGACCAAGGTCTTGGGTCCTGTTATCCCAACTCGCTATGTGGTGAATGGTCAAATGGGTATTTCATGTGTGAAAAAGTAAGGATGAGCGATTCGAACTTTGACGAAAATAGAGGTCTATAGACTTTTGACTTGGAGTAGAGTTACCGCTACAATGATTCAAATGAGCTGCAAAAAGTTTAAAAAGACTTGGAGTCTGAAACAAACTTTTTAACCATTTATTCCGTCTAAGAAGTGGCGGACAAAAAAAATTCTGAGAAAAAAGGCATGCAGAGAAATAAAAAACAAGAAAACAGATGAAAATAAGAACTAATGCCGTTTGAATCGAAGCTTGCTGGCATGCTGAAAGCGAGCGAAGCTCTTTTTAACAAGATACCTCGAAATTAGAGCTATTCACGCTTTTGACAAATGATCTTAAAGTGTGGAAAATCGATATGACGTGCGAAACAGTTCTGTGACACTGGAGCTATGCCGTTAAACAAAGACAGTTACAAAGGGTCATGAAAGAAAACAGAAACTAAGAGAAATAGAAAAAAACATTACATTCTCGAGGTAAAAAAGGGGGTTTTGGAGAATCATGACAGACGCCATCTTTATCGCGCTTCAACTTTTTTTAGCCGCGGTTGGTGTGTACCAGTTTGCATTCTCTTTATTTGGACTGTACAAGAAAAAGAAAAAGAAAAATTTCGAACCGACAAAATCATTTGCGGTGCTCGTTGCAGCCCATAATGAAGAGCAAGTAGTCGGGGCTTTAATGGAAAATCTAAAGCAGCTTAACTATCCAAAAGATCTATACGAAGTGTTCGTTATTTGTGATAACTGTACAGACCGGACGGCAGCCATTGTACGTGAGCATGGAATGAATGCTTGTGTTCGTACGAATCAGAATCTCCGTGGTAAAGGTTATGCGATCGAATGGATGCTGAAGGAATTGTGGGCTATGCCTAGACAGTACGATGCGGTTGTTATGTTTGATGCCGATAACTTGGCACACCCAGACTTCCTGACTGAAATGAACAATGATCTTTGTTCTGGAGCGAAGGTTATCCAGGGCTACATCGATACGAAGAATCCTGAGGATTCATGGATTACCGCTGCGTATGGTGTGTCCTATTGGTACATCAACCGTCTGTGGCAGTTATCCCGTCACAACTTGAATATGGCTAACTTCCTTGGTGGTACGGGTATGTGCTTCGAGACGAACCTGCTCAAGGAAATTGGTTGGGGAGCAACAAGCCTCGTTGAGGATTTGGAGTTTACAATGCGCAGCGCAATGCGTGGTATTTATCCGAAATTCAACTACGATGCGAAGGTGTTTGACGAGAAACCTCTGACATTTAAAGCTTCCGCAAGACAACGTTTGCGTTGGATGCAGGGCCACTTTACGGTTGCGCGCCGTTATTTCTTCCCGCTGATCTGGCGTGCGATTAAAGAACGAAGCATTATCAAGCTCGATCTCGCACTTTATGGTCTCAATGTATATATCGTGCTGCTCACGTTTATATTAACTGCGATACTGTGGGCTGATGCTGCTCTATTTGGTGGCCCTCATATTGCTAATTTATATGGGTATCTGCCGATATGGCTTAGCTTCACAGCGATTGCTGCGAATATCTTTACATTCATGATCGCTATGATTTTGGAGAAGGTAACGTTTAAGAAAGTTTATGCTTATCTGATTCTATTCCCGGTATACCTGTTGTCTTGGTATCCGATTACGGTTTATGCTTTCTTCACACAAAATAACAAACAGTGGAGTCATACCGAGCATACACGTGTGGTTCGTTTGGAAGAAGTTCAGAGCAAGCAAGGCTAAATAAAGTTATAACATCAAAAAAGTGTTGACTATCGCGTGATGGCATGGTACAATGTTTTGGTGTTGAACTGAATACTGATTGCAAGCAGAAGCACCGCTTCTCACCTGACCGACAAGATGTTGGCTGGTTTGATCACGAAATCTATGAATGAATAAACTTCATTTTTTGAGATGTGTATCAAATAGGGATGCCGGTGATTGAATCGGTATCCCTTTATTTTTGTCATATGACAATAGAATTAATATATTTGGAGGTGGAGTACTATCAGTAAGGAACATATGATCAATGACGAAATTCGGGCGAAGGAAGTACGTTTGGTTGGTGCAGAGGGCGAACAGATTGGTATTAAATCGACTCGCGAAGCGCTTCAAATGGCAATTGATCTTAATCTTGACCTGGTGAACGTGGCTCCTCAGGCTAAACCGCCTGTATGCCGCATCATGGACTACGGAAAATTCCGCTATGAGCAGCAGAAGAAAGAGAAAGAAGCCCGTAAGAACCAGAAAATCGTTGATATCAAGGAAGTATGGTTCCGAGCTAACATTGAGGAGCACGATTACCAAACGAAGTTCCGCAATGTCGTGAAGTTTTTGAACGAAGGCGACAAGGTGAAATGCTCCGTGCGTTTCCGCGGTCGTGAAATCACTCATGCCAACATTGGCCAGAAGATTTTGGAGCGCGTTAAAACTGAAGTTGCTGATCTGTGCGTGGTGGAGCGCCAGCCTAAGCTGGAAGGCCGCAGCATGATTATGATCTTGGCTCCTAAAGCCTAAGAGACATTATGAGGAGGAAGTTGTTACTATGCCTAAAATGAAAACACACAGCAGCCTGAAAGGCCGCTTTAAAATTACCGGTACTGGTAAAGTGAAACGTTACAAAGCTTACAAAAACCATTTGCTTTCCCACAAATCCAAGCGTGCGAAGCGTGTCCTCGGGACTAGCCCTGTAATGGCACCTGGAGATGTTAAACGTTTGAAACAAGGCTTGGCTAACTTGAAATAGTAAACAACAATTATTGGGAGGTCTTTTAATATGGCACGAGTTAAAGGCGGATTCGTTGTTCGTCGTAGACATAAAAAAGTATTGAAACTTGCTAAAGGTTATTTCGGTTCTAAACACCGTATTTTTAAAACTGCTAACGAGCAGGTAATGAAATCCTTGGTATACGCATACCGTGACCGTCGTCAGACAAAACGTAATTTCCGCAGATTGTGGATCGTACGTATCAATGCTGCTGCACGCGTAAATGGTTTGTCTTATAGCAAAATGATGCATGGCCTGAAATTGGCTGGTGTAGATATCAACCGCAAAATGCTGGCTGATCTTGCTGTAAATGACCTGACTGCGTTCAACTCTTTGGCTACTGTAGCAAAAGAAAAAATTAACGCGTAAGATATAAACATAAAGAAGAACCGTCGATTTCTCGACGGTTCTTTTTTTGTTTTCCGCCTTTTTTATACTTGGCACAGGGCGATAAAACAAGCGTGACATTCTTCTTAGGAATAGACTGAACTGTATATGAAGGAGGGATCTTATGCATAAGCCTGTCAGTAAAGCTGAGGTTAAACAATACGTGGGTAAAGAAATTATTGCTTATAAAAAAGACGGGGGCTTTGTGACCGGTAAGCTCGTTCGAATTTCTGGAGACCGTCTTGTGCTTGTATCTGAAAAAGGAAAAAAGGTTAAGACAAAGGCGATTTTACCACTTGTTCTGTTTGATTTGCTGGCTATAGGAACCGCACCGTTTGCATTTGGAGGATATGGACCTGGTTATGGTGGTTACCCGGGTCCAGGACCAGGGTATGGCCCTGGATTTGGTGGTGGCTATGGTTTTGGAGGATACCCAGGTGGTGGGTTTTTCTGGTGATTGGGTCACCAGATTTTCTCCATTTCGTAGCAATGACTGGTTGTTATCATACGTATAATCTTGTATCCCAGCTTTTGATAAAAGGAGAGTCCTTTGTCATTGCCCACATCGACCATTACCTTGGCTCTTTTGCATCCTCGAGATAGAGCAAAGTTCTCTGCTTGCTCCATTAAGGAGATGCCTAGACGCTTCCGCTGAGCGGATGGTGCAACTGCTAGCATGTCGATATATAACAGCTCACCGTGAAGCATGAAATGGACAAAAGCTGAGGCTTTTTCCTCCCGATTTTTTGTTGCAACAAAAGTGACACCTCGGCGGAGTCTGGTCGGTATTTCTTTGCGGATCAGGTCTAATTCCTTTGGATTAAGATGGGATAGGGGAACGAGTTGCGATTCAATTAATTGTAAAATAATAGGGTCATCTAGCTGGGGATTTCGGTAGCGAATCATAAAATTTAAACCTCCCTTCACCGCCGTTAAACAATTCTCGAATTATCATATGTGGTAAGGGTTGGGAGCGTGTTAGCATGATTCAAACTAGGGGTTATGAATAGGGAAAGCGTGAAGAGTTGGCACATAAAGTAAAATAAATGTGTTGACTTCTCGAATAAATGAATCTTATAATGTTCCTAAACATTTTAACGAATAATTCAATCGGCTATGAAGAGGACGAAGTTTAAAGGGCTCTTTTGCTCAGAGAGTGGATGGATCAGCTGCAACCACCACCAAAACCCCTTTTATACGAGCTCACCTCGGAGCTGTTTCCCTGAAAAACGCGTGTCTGATACTTCAACGCATTAACATGACAGTGTCTATTAGGGGAAATCGTCTGGTTCTCGTTACGAACCGCAGATATTGAAGCAATGGTGTGTTAACTGCCGCTTCATACCTGCTGAGGCTTTGCATTGCGAGATGTGAAGCAAACATGGGTGGTACCACGGAAGCTAAACCTTTCGTCCCTCACACGGAGAAGTCCGGTGTGGAGGGCGGAAGGTTTTTTTGTTATTCATGCTTTGGGAAAGACCCAATATTTGAGAGGAGGATGACTGATGAGCGCGCAAACTCCAGAAGTGCGGTCTACAGAACAACTACGTGAGAAATGGATGAAGCCCGAAGTGATTACCGGATCGGAAATCTTGCTTCGGAGCCTTCTTTTGGAAGGTGTCGAATGTGTCTTTGGATATCCTGGGGGAGCCGTACTATACATCTACGATGCCATGTATGGATTTGAGGATTTCAAGCATGTCTTGACTCGTCATGAACAAGGAGCAATTCATGCGGCTGATGGTTATGCCCGTGCAAGTGGTCAAGTCGGCGTCTGCATCGCAACATCAGGGCCGGGGGCAACGAACCTCGTAACTGGGATTGCAACAGCTTATATGGATTCGGTTCCTATGGTTGTTATCACGGGTAACGTGGCAACAACACTGATCGGAACGGATGCTTTCCAAGAAGCAGACATTACTGGTATTACGATGCCGATCACGAAACACAGCTATTTGGTTCGAGATGTTGAGGACTTGCCGCGAGTCATCCATGAAGCCTTTCACATCGCGAATACAGGGCGAAAAGGACCTGTACTGATCGACATTCCGAAAGATGTATCTGCAGCTAAAGCGCTATTTAACCCAGGTGAACATATTAACCTAAGAGGTTACAATCCGCGTACCGTACCGAATCGCTTGCAGCTTGAGAAATTATGCCGAGCGATTGAAGATGCAGAGCGGCCAATGATTCTTGCAGGTGGGGGAGTAATCTACTCCGGAGCACATGAAGAACTGTACGAATTCGTAAAGCGGACAGAAATTCCGATTACGACAACGCTGCTTGGTCTTGGTGCTTTCCCTAGTGGACACGAGCTATGGACGGGAATGCCGGGGATGCATGGAACGTATACATCCAACCAAGCGATTCAGAACTGTGACTTGTTGATTAACATTGGAGCACGATTTGATGACCGGGTAACGGGTAAGCTTGATGGATTCGCTCCTCATGCAAAAATCGTCCATATCGATATCGATCCTGCCGAAATCGGCAAAAACGTGCCAACCGACATTCCAATTGTCGGGGATGTTAAAACCGTACTTGAGATGCTTAATCCAGATGCACCTACTGCGGCAAAGGCAGATGCTTGGAGAGAGCAGATCAGGAAGTGGAAGGCAGAGTACCCGTATAAATATACGGATTCCGATACGGTTTTGAAACCGCAGTGGGTTATCGAAATGCTGAATGAAACGACGAAAGGTGAAGCGATTGTAACTACAGATGTTGGTCAGCATCAGATGTGGTCAGCTCAATATTACAAGTTCAATCAACCGCGTTCGTGGATCACATCCGGAGGCCTTGGAACAATGGGCTTTGGATTCCCTTCAGCGATTGGTGCTCAAATGGCTCACCCTGATCGGTTAGTTATCTCGATTAATGGTGATGGTGGAATGCAGATGTGCTCGCAAGAACTTGCGATCTGTGCTATCAACAACATTCCTGTAAAGATTGTTGTCATTAACAATCAGGTGCTTGGAATGGTTCGTCAGTGGCAGGAACTGATCTATGACAATCGTTACAGTCACATCGATCTTTCGGGAAGCCCAGATTTTGTGAAGCTTGCAGAAGCTTACGGAGTGAAAGGCTTGAGAGCTACAACGAAAGAAGAAGCACGTGCCGCTTGGGCAGAAGCCATGGAAACTCCTGGACCTGTACTAATCGATTTCGTAGTAGAAAAAGGCGAAAATGTATATCCGATGGTAACCCAAGGCTCAACAATTGATCAAATGCTGATGGGGGATGCGTAAGATGATGAGTTTAAAACATACCATTGCCGTACTCGTAAACGATCAGCCTGGCGTCCTGCAACGGGTTGCTGGATTGTTCGGCCGCAGAGGCTTTAACATTGAGAGCATCACGGTGGGCCAATCGGAAGAAGTGGGTCTGTCACGTATGGTTATTGTTACTACGGGAGATGACACAACGCTCGAACAAATCGAGAAGCAGCTTTACAAGCTGATCGATGTTATCAAAGTTATTAACCTGAGTTCGAAGCCAATGGTTGCAAGAGAGCTAGCTTTGATTAAGGTGAAGGCAGAGCCAGCAGCAAGACCGGAAATACTTGGTGTAGTAGATACATTCCGTGCTTCTGTTGTCGATATCGGAGCCGTGAACATGATGATTCAAGTGGTTGGTGACACCGGGAAGATTGATGCGATGATCGAACTGCTTAAGCCATATGGAATTAAGGAATTAACTCGTACAGGTACGACCGCAATGATTCGCGGTAACGCTTAATAGCTGGATATTTTTATAACGATTAGATGAGATACACACCCGGACACGTGAGGAGCGGGTGTTTCAGGAGATCGGGAAGAACAACCGGGTCTATTGAAATACCCGCTCATTCATGAAGGGTTTCAAATTAAAGGAGGACTTTTAAAATGCCAGTAACTACTTACTATGAACAAGATGCAGAATTCAACGTACTGAAGGACAAAACAATTGCCGTAATCGGCTACGGAAGCCAAGGTCATGCTCAAGCGCAAAACTTGCGTGATAGCGGACTTAATGTGGTTATCGGTCTTCGTGAAGGTAAATCCTTCGACAAAGCAAAAAATGATGGTTTTGAAGTGTTGCCAGTTGCTGAAGCTGTAAGTCGTGCGGATGTTGTTCAAATCTTGATGCCTGACGAAACACAAGCGGCTGTTTATAAAAATGACATCGAACCAAACCTGAAAAAAGGTGCAGCTCTGATGTTCTCCCACGGCTTTAACGTACATTTCGGACAGATCGTTGCTCCTAAAGAAAACGATGTCCTGCTCGTAGCTCCTAAATCTCCAGGTCACATGGTTCGTCGTACTTATGTTGAAGGCTTTGGCGTTCCGGGCCTTATCGCAGTTGAAAAAGATGCAACGGGTCAAGCGAAGCAAATCGGTCTTGCTTATGCAAAAGGTATCGGTTGTACACGTGCAGGCGTTATCGAAACTTCGTTCCGTGAAGAAACAGAAACTGATTTGTTCGGTGAGCAAGCTGTACTATGCGGTGGTGTATCTGAGCTGATCAAAGCTGGATTCGAAACATTGACTGAAGCTGGATATGCTCCAGAAATGGCATACTTCGAGTGTCTGCACGAATTGAAACTGATCGTTGATATGATCTATGAAGGTGGACTTGCTTCCATGCGTGATTCCATCAGTAACACTGCAGAGTACGGTGACTATGTAACTGGACCTCGCATTGTAACAGCTGAAACGAAAAAAGCAATGAAAGAAGTATTGTCTGACATTCAACAAGGTAAATTCGCTCGCGACTTTATCTTGGAGAACCAATCAGGTCGTGCATTCTTAACAGCAACTCGCCGTAACGAATCTGAGCATCCAGTAGAAGTTGTTGGTGCTCAACTGCGCGAAATGATGCATTGGATCAAGAAGTAATAGCGTATACTGTATTACTAATTTATTAACTGCCGGCGGTATGGGACGTTCTATTGTTCCAGCCGCCGGAAGTTTATCTAGAGCAATAAACTTCAAGGAGGTGTCAGCATGCGTAAAATTTATGTTTTTGATACGACGTTGCGGGACGGAGAGCAGTCACCCGGCGTGAACTTAAACACCCGTGAAAAAGTGGAGATTGCCCATCAGCTTGAGAAGCTGGGAATTGACCGCATGGAAGCTGGGTTTCCGGCAGCATCGCCAGGAGATTTGGCAGCTGTGAACGCTGTGGCGCGAGCAGTGAAAGACGTGACAGTCATTGGCCTGTCCCGTTCGCGTGAGCAGGACATCGATGCCGTCCGCGAAGCGCTTATAGGTGCACAGGATCCATGTATCCATGTATTCCTAGCTACTTCACCGATTCACCGCAAGTTTAAACTTCGGATGGAGAAAGAACAGGTGATGGAAACTGCGCAAGCTGCGATCCGTTACGCTAAGAAATATTTCTCCAAAATTGAATTTTCACTTGAGGATGCAGGACGTACAGAGCGTGATTTTATGGCCGAGATGGTGGGGATGGCTGTACGTGAAGGAGTCAAAGTTGTCAATATTCCAGATACAGTCGGTTATTTATACCCATCCGAATACGGCGCAATTTTCAAGTATTTGAAAGACACAGTTCCTGATATTGAGAAAGTCCAGCTAAGTGCACACTGTCATAATGACTTGGGTATGGCGACAGCGAATACACTTGCGGCTATTATGAACGGAGCAGATCAGATCGAAGGTACGGTGAATGGAATTGGGGAGCGTGCTGGTAACACCGCAATAGAAGAAATTGCAATGGCTCTTGAGACACGCCAAGAGTTCTTCCAAGCCAAGACAGGTCTGCAACTGACAGAGATAGCCCGTACCAGCCGTCTTGTCAGTAAGCTTACGGGTATGGTTGTTCCTGGTAACAAAGCGATTGTAGGCGCTAATGCTTTCGCACATGAATCCGGGATTCATCAGGATGGTATGCTGAAAGAGAAAACAACCTATGAGATCATGACGCCTGAATCGATTGGCCTCAAGGAAAGTAAGCTCGTGCTCGGCAAGCATTCCGGACGCCATGCATTCCGTGAGAAGCTGCTGGATCTGGGGTATGAGCTGAGTGAAGAACAAGTAAATGAGGCATTTGCCAAGTTTAAAGTATTAGCTGATAAGAAAAAAGAAGTCTCAGATGATGACTTACTAGCCTTGCTGGAAGAGAAATTGACAGATACACCGGAAGTGTTCAAGCTCGAAACGATGCTTGTTACTTATGGTAATGCTTCGACTCCTAAAGCACGGGTTACGATCGAGACAGAGAATGGAATCGTCGAAGAAGAAGCTGAAGGTAATGGATCTGTTGATGCGATTTACAATGCCATCGATAAGGTAACTGCCGAAGAGGTCACTCTATCCGATTACTCCATTAAGTCTGTATCTCGCGGTAAGGATGCTCTAGGTGAAGTGCATGTGGTGTTGTCACAAAATGATGTGGCGGCAACTGGGCGTGGACTTAGCACAGACATACTGGAAGCAAGTGCTCGCGCTTATGTAGATGCAGTTAACCAACTGCTTGAGAAACGTAAGACATTTGGTCGGCGTGATCGCGTCACGCTATAACATGCTTTATAAATTATCTAGTTATTCATAGGTGAATGATAAACAGGCTCCCGAAATTTGATTCGGAGGCCTGTTTTTTATGTTCATTTTTTAGTGTTAGCCGACATGATTCACCATTTGTATGTAACTTTTTTAAGACAGTTAACGTTATTACCAGTAAGTGTGAATCAAGGAGGGGGGCGTGTGAAGATCCTCAAGCGAATTGTTACAGCGGCCTTAGTCACAGTCACATTATTGGCGATGTTAGGATGTACAAGGAATGAACCTGCTCAGAAAGTAGATATAGTTTCTCATGAAATTGAATCCACTAGGAACATAGAAGGACTGGAATTGACTCCAGCTAACAAAGAGTTAATTCGTGAAGTATTTACTGAGATTGAAAGCATGGAACAGCGGGTCGACGAGCTTGGGCTTGATCTTTGGCTTGTTAAAAGTCCAGAAGTAAATATCATGTTGAAAGATTTTATTTTCCGGAAGAAGAATAAGGAGCTCATTCTTAAATTAAATGATAGTGATCAGGCAGTTTTGGACACAGAGATCGTGCAGGACATGATTAAAGAACAACTAACGGTTAACTATGCTAAGTCTTCAGGTATTGTCGTCACTTCAGAGGAATTGGCGAATCTGGTAAGCCAGCAACGAGCATTTTTGTATGATGATAATCTCGAGGCGGAGAGTCGGGAACTTGTTCAAGAGATTATGCAACATCGTATCGCCCTTACAGGTTTAACAGATGAGCTGTTCTGGCAGAGTGATGAAGTCATGAAGGGATACAGCAACAGCCTATATATCAGCAAGCTTATGCAGGAGCTACTTGCTGATGAATCGCAAAAAGGAATGGATAGGTTTAAACAGTTACAGGAGAAGTTACTTAAAGTGTTTCTGGAGAAATACGAAGTGAATATGTCTGTGTTAAAGCAGATTTGATTCAAGACAAAAATGCCTTATAGGAAAAACTTATTAAGTTCATAGATTCTATATCTTGGTCAAACCATCAAGGTATATGTTACAACAGTAACTAGGATAAAACGGACGAATCATATGTACATACCTATAAGGAGTGACTAACCATGACAGAAACGAAAAAGATTGCTGTTATCGCGGGAGACGGAATTGGTCCAGAAGTTGTAGCAGAAGCGGAAAAAATTATTAAACGTACGGAAGATGTATTCGGACTTTCATTTACAACGGAGCATGCTTTGTTCGGGGGAATCGCGATTGATCAGAAAGGTACTCCACTACCTGAAGAGACATTAAACGTATGTAAAAATGCAGATGCTGTGCTGCTCGGCGCAGTTGGCGGTCCTAAGTGGGATAACAATTCGAAGGAACTTCGACCAGAAACAGGGTTGCTCGGCATTCGTAAGGAACTTGGGTTGTTCTCGAACCTTCGACCAGCAGTGATCTTTGATTGCTTGAAAGATGCTTCAACACTGAAACCAGAAGTGCTTGAAGGCACAGATCTTATGGTGGTACGGGAGTTAACAGGTGGCATTTACTTCGGTGAAAAGTTTAGACGCGAAGGAGCAAACGGAGAAGAAGCTGTTGATACTTGCGTGTACAACACTACAGAAGTGGAACGCATTGTCCGTCAAGCATTTGAGATTGCACAGAAACGTCGTAAGAAACTCGCTTCTGTAGATAAAGCAAATGTGCTTGAAACATCGCGTTTATGGCGTGAAACGGTAATCCGGGTTGCACCAGAATATCCAGATGTTGAACTTGAGCACGTACTTGTAGATAACTGTGCAATGCAATTGCTTCGTCGTCCAGCAAGCTTTGATGTCATCGTAACCGAGAATATGTTCGGTGATATTTTGAGTGATGAGGCAGCAATGCTCACAGGTTCCATCGGTATGTTGGCATCTGCATCGATGGGTGAAGGAGATTACGGGTTGTATGAACCCGTTCACGGATCGGCTCCGGACATTGCAGGTCAAGGATTAGCGAATCCAATCGCTACGATCCTGTCCGTTGCGCTGATGTATCGACTAACATTTGGATATGCAGAAGCGGCAGATGCTATAGAGCGTGCTGTAGCTGAGGTACTGGATGCAGGGCATCGTACGGCTGATATTGCAGTAGATAAGAGCTCTGCATTAAGCACTACGCAAATGGGCGATCTGATTGCTGAAGCCATCCGCAAATAATAAAAGTAAGCAGTGATAATGTGTAGCCCTCCTTCATGGACTTCAATATTCTAGCATGTACACCGAATATGAAGCTGCAATGTAGGACAGAACTAGTTATGTTCTTACATATAACGAAGGAGGGAGTCAATTATGGCAGAACGTTTGGTTGGTAAAGCGGCACCGGATTTTATTATGGAAATGGTGTCCGGAGACGGTAAAGACTTTGGTAAAGTGAACTTGTCTGATTATCGTGGTAAGTGGCTTGTATTCTTCTTCTATCCGCTTGATTTCACCTTTGTATGTCCTACAGAGATTACTGCGTTAAGCCAAGCCTATGATCAATTCCAAGCACTTGATGCAGAAGTACTCGGTGTAAGTGTTGATTCTGTGCACAGTCATAAAGCTTGGATTAACACTCCTAAGACTGCTAATGGACTTGGGACACTGCAATTTCCACTGGCTTCAGATATCACAAAGAGTGTTTCAAGAGAGTATGGTGTTCTGATTGAAGAAGAGGGGATCGCGTTGCGTGGGCTATTCATTATTGATCCAGAAGGCGATCTGAAATATCAGGTTGTTAACCATAATGATATTGGGCGTAGTGTTGAAGAAACACTTCGTGTTCTGCAAGCACTGCAATCTGGTGGACTATGCGCCATGAATTGGAAACCAGGTGACAGCAACCTGTAGTTTTGTATCTGTGAAATGATATAATATTTGAAATGAACCCTCATTGTCTGTTATTTTACAGACAGTGGGGTTTTTTTGAAAAAAATGTTTTACAGACGTTTAATTCTGCCAAAATGGTTGATATATAACATATATCACATATGTGTAGGCCTTTTTACTTGAGGGCAGGACAATTGAACCAATTTTTTACAAAGCATTAAATATTGAAGGAATTACAAGCAATGAAAGCGAATACAATGTTCTAACAATATTCAAAAACAGGGGAGGGTGAACGATATGAGTTTTTGCTGTGGGGCTAGTATGGTGGGAACAAAAGGTACGTTGAAGCATTATCGAACTCAAGTGCATAATGTTCCCCTGTTGTTTTGTCCGGTATGCCAACGGGTTGAAGTTCATTATCGAGTTGAGAATGAATATGAAATTTTGGCTGAATACGCGCATGGAGATGGTGCGGAACACGTGGATTTTCAGGACTACGTTATGGAAGATGAGGCAACGATCTTTGAGAATGTAGTGAACCGGGAATCCGATGATGAACATGAGTTTGTCCAAAGTCAGATCGACATGTCTCTTGACTTGTTAGTTGTTGCGAAGTGGATGCAAGACGAGAAGTGGCAAGGCGAGTTAAAAAGAAGACTTGCAGTAATGAGTCAACGGCGACTTCGGCTTCAGCAAAAAGCCTAACCTACATGGTAAGCCCTCCGTCAAGAGGGCTTTTTCGTTGAGAGATTAGTTCGAACAGATCGAAAGCAGATTGGCAGCCATATCTCGTAAAGATGCCATACTAAACACACAGCCGTAGTTGCGAAGAAGTAAACGTTAAACTCGTTTTTTTGAGATATGATCATATTCGACAGTATCTCTGATTGACGTTTTCCTGCAGGCGTGACTATCATGAAGAAAACGTGTAGAGACAAGTACTGGATTTTCTGCATAAAAGAACCAGTTTGTCTGCATGAAATGTGTTTGGCGTATTCATCTTTTAGAGAAAAGGGGGAGCCATCTTGTTGAGCGAATTCCGAGGAACTGAACTGGAGGAAATTCAATCCTTTCATCCGAATCATCTTGTAAGAACAAAATACGAGAATATACTGGAAAATCTCGACAGCGGGATCATCCTTTTTGATAGCGATGGGGTTCTGGCTTTTGTAAATGTACAGATGGCCAAGCTGTTAGGAGTGCCGCGTAAATCATTAACGGGCTCAACGCTCACGCAATTATTGCGTCATCCTCAGCTCACCAGATTTAAGAAGAAGAAGATACTTCGAATTTTTCGTGAAACGGTATTTCACCGAAAAAGATTCCACGAGCTATTAGATGAATACGGAAGATCGTGGTTAATCACGATGACGTATGGTGATCAGATGGAAGGCGATTTTTTAATCAGCGTTAAAGATGTATCGGATTTTAAACAAATTGAACAGACCGCTTATCAGAATGATAAGTTAGCTATGCTCGGTAAAATTTCCGCTTCCATTGCTCATGAAATACGAAACCCACTAACATCCATACGAGGCTTCATTCAGCTATTACGGCCGCATTTAATGAGACTGGGGAAAGACGAGTATGCACGAATTATTTTAACGGAGATCGATCGGGCGAATGATATTATATATGAATTTCTGAATTCTTCTAAGCCGTCTGCACCGCAGACTACGATTCTTCCGATTGCTTCATTGTTGAAAGAGGTTGTACTACTTACGGAGAGCGAAGCACTTATGAAGGGGTGCCAGCTTATATTTCATCATACCGAGCAAAGCCCTAGCTATATATCGGTAGATGTTAAGCAGATAAAGCAGGTAATCCTCAACCTCATTAAGAATGCTCTGGATGCGATCGATGAGAAGAAAGATGATCACACGACGGGGATGATTGAGATTGGTTTGAAGCAAGATGAGAAGCACGTCAATATCATTATTTCCGATAACGGCGGCGGTATGGATCAGAATACCTTGAATCATCTGTTTAATCCTTTCTTTACAACGAAAGAAGGCGGAACAGGGCTTGGCTTGTCGGTAAGCTACCGTATTATTAAAAATCACGGGGGCTCAATTGCTGTGGAAAGCGAAGTCGGTGCTGGGACAGAGTTTGTGATAACGCTTCCAATTATAGAGAAGCCCAGTACTTAAATAAGAGAAGACGATTGGAAAAAGTCATTCCTCCGATTATGCTCAAGCGAACAATATAATAATGAAGCTTGAATTCGATAAAGTCCGCTAACAGCGGACTTTTTTCTTTACTTTTAAGCAGCCGTTCAAGTATGATGAAGAGAAAACTTGGGTGAAGGGAGTTTAGCTTGGATGAAAAGTAGTAACACGAAGATTGTAGACTGTACGATCCGTGATGGCGGATTAGTGAATAACTGGGATTTTAGCGTTGAATTTGTACAAAATTTATATGCTGGCCTTAATGAGGCAGGCGTGGACTATATGGAAATCGGTTATAAGAACTCACCAAAGCTGTTAAAGGGTGCCGATCAAGCAGGTCCATGGCGTTTTCTGAACGATGATTTCCTTCGTGAGGTCATTCCTCAAAAAGGAAAAACAAAGCTTTCAGCACTCGTAGATATTGGACGTGTCGATGAAGATGACATTTTGCCACGCGAAGAAAGTCTCCTTGACCTTATCCGTGTTGCTTGTTACATCAAGGATGTAGACAAAGCATTGGAGCTGGTTCAGACCTTCCACGATCGTGGATACGAAACTACAATCAACATTATGGCCTTGTCTAACGTGATGGAGAATGAACTTCTGGAAGCGTTTGAAATGATTAAGGACAGTGTGGTAGACGTTGTTTATATTGTAGATTCATATGGCAGCTTAGATCATAATGACTTTAAATATTTGGTTGATAAATTTAAAACCCACTTGCCTAATAAACGTCTTGGTGTACATACACATAACAACATGCAACTTGCATTCTCTAACACATTGATTGCCGCTGAGAATGGAGTGGAATTGCTAGATGCGTCTGTCTATGGAATGGGACGTGCTGCTGGTAATTGCCCAACCGAATTGCTGGTCACCCATTTAAAAGGGACCAAATACACGCTTCGCCCTGTGCTTGATATCATTGAACGTTTTATGATTCCACTGCGTGAGAAGGAAGAGTGGGGCTACCTCATCCCTTACATGATTACAGGTACGCTTGATGAACATCCTCGTTCTGCAATGGCACTAAGAGCCTCAGCGAATAAGGATAAGGGTGTCGAGTTTTATGATAAGCTGACAACACCAGAGGTTACATTTGATAAATAGTTTACCTTCAGGAATTAGAAGCACTTTTCCTATATTGGAAAGGTGCTTCTTTTCTTTGGGGATTTTCATATATTTCGAATAATTGTGTAATTAAGGGTGGTTAATAGTACATACCTTGTCGAAAATAAGAATTTTTATTGACAATTTGTCGAAAATAGTCGCATATTTTATCCATTACATGGTAATAAAGCAGGAGAATCGCGTAAGACGTGGAATCCATTATTTTAGAATTGCATTTTGTTATCTATAGTCATAACGGGGGTTCAACTAAACATGCGTTTTAATACAGAAGAGAGAAAAACCGTGGGAAGCAGTATAGCTGTTATTGTTGTAGTCCTCCTGATTATTTTTTATCAAGCCTCGAATGAAACGCTTCAAGATTGGAACGGATTGGAATCCCTCTACTTAGTAGTTGGTGTTATAAACGTGGCCTTAGGCTTTGCAGTTTTTATCCAAGCTTGGACTTATAACTCTAATCCGATGTCGCGCCACCGACTTTATACAGGGTTGATGTTCCTAAGTGCACTGATCCCTGACCTTATCCATACCTTAGGTATAATTGGTTTTCCGTTGTTTCAGTGGAAAATATCTGAGAATAATGCTTTGTGGATGCTTCTATTATCAAAATTAGTAATTTCGTTAGGCGTTATGTTTATATTTAGTTTCAGAGATCAGCCTATTAAGACTTCACATAAGCCTGCTGTGCTTATAATGGGTACGTTAGCGATTGTGACAGTAATAACAGGGCTATTCGCCTTGCAGTCCCATTTACCGCTGCTTATGAATGAACAAGGAATGACCATGTTAAAGATCATGTTAGATACATGCATCCTTGTTATCTTTTTGATTGCATTGGGTGTATTTGCATTTCATAGACGATATAAACAGGTAACCTCGTATTCTTTCCTCGTCCGGGGGACATGCTTCTTTATCTTGGGTCAGATATTATTTATGAAATCCTTCCTTACTTCTGATTTAAATCATCTATTAGGGCTTATCTGTGGAAGTGTGGGGAGTTACTTAATTCTTCGTGGTTGCTGTCAACAAAAGTTCCATAGTCCGTTTGAGGAGGAGCAGATGCTGACTGAGGCTCAGATCAGCTACCTTGCCTATCACGATGATCTTACAGGTCTTCCTAATCTACGGAGACTGATAAATCGACTGGATACCCTATTAAATAGTGGCTCTAAGGAAGATGAGGTAACCATAGTCATCTTAAATTTCAATCGTTTCAAGACAATTAATGATTCTTTGGGGCGTGATGCAGGGGATCGTATTCTACAGTTGGCATCAGAACGTATAACAGGCGAAGTGAAGAATGGAGAAGAAGTTTACAGCTTGGGAGGTGATGAGTTCGCTGTTCTCCTATTTAATGAAGGGTCTGCCGAACACATCGTTTCTCGGATTGTCAGCTTTATTGATTTATTTAAAGAGCCAGTACAGCTCTGTTCAGGTGATTATCACCTATCACTCTCTGCGGGCTACGCTATCTATCCTGAAGACGGTACTGAAGCGGATCAACTCGTTCAGAATGCTGACACGGCCGTACATGGCATTAAGGGACAGCAGGTTAATATACAGCGGTATACGCCTTCCATGCAATTAAAGGCTCAGGAGAGGCTCGTTATGGAGACTGAATTACGGCGTGGACTCGAGCGAGAAGAATTTTTCCTAGAGTATCAACCGTTAGTTTGGTTGGAAACCAACCAAGTGGTTGGGATGGAAGCGTTAGTAAGATGGAATCACCCTGAGAGAGGAATTGTATATCCTGGCGAGTTCATTAGCATTGCAGAGGACATCGGGCTTATCGTTCCTTTAGGGGAATGGGTATTAAGACAAGCATGTCAGCAAAATAAGCAGTGGCAAGAGGCAGGCTACAAGCCGATTTGTGTATCAATCAATCTTTCTATAGGACAATTTATACAACCTAACTTACCAGAGCAGATTGGAACCATCTTGGATGAGATTCAACTTGATCCTAAATATGTAGAACTCGAAATCACGGAATCAATGACACTCGATAAAGATACAGCACTGGATCAAATGCACAGGCTGAAAAAATTAGGGGTCCGAATTAGTATTGATGACTTTGGTACGGGATACAGCTCCCTACATTATCTGAAGAACCTTCCGATCGATCGTTTAAAGATAGATAAAACTTTTGTTAATGAAATATTAGATGATAACAATAACGCGGCTATTGTATCAACCATTGCAACCATGGCCCATCATCTAAAGCTGAAAGTTACAGCAGAAGGGGTAGAAACGGCGGATCAACTGAGCTTCCTTCGAATTCAACAATGTCACGAAGGCCAAGGATATTATTTTAGTCGTCCGATTGGTGCATGGGATTTTGAAAGAGCATTTTTAATTTCTTGAAGACATAGGGGAGGGAAACTCCCCCTGTTTTTTTGATTGTATTAAAATACCAGTTGCAAATGTTTTAATCGCATGGTATATTAATTCTTGTCTTCAGGACAGCGTAAATGTTAACGGGATGTAGCTCAGCTTGGTAGAGCACCTGGTTTGGGACCAGGGGGTCGCATGTTCAAATCGTGTCATCCCGATTGTTATTTATGCGGGTGTAGTTCAATGGTAGAACTTCAGCCTTCCAAGCTGATAGCGTGGGTTCGATTCCCATCACCCGCTCCATTCTTAAACTACCAAGTCTCCAGATGCTAAGCATAGCATTGGAGGCTTTTTTTTGTTATACCAGAACGACGGAAGGGGAATATCGAACACTCGATATTCCCCTTCCGTCGTTCTTAAATATTACGGGTGAAATCTCATGTTCATGCTTTTGCGCTTATAGGCGCTTTTTTTGCTTTCGTGCATTTCGTTCGATGTTGTTTCCCATAGGCTTTGCCGTATGCCACAATGGTTCGAATGATTTGGGGATTGGGCAATAGGGAGAATGGCGCTGCATCAGGAGAGGTGTTTACTTCCAAGATCCATGGCGTAAGCTTCTGGTCCAGAGCTATATCTAAACCGAGCTCGTTCAGTCGAGGATCTGTCTGGCTTAACTTGAGCGCTGTGATATGTGCAAGTTTATTCATCGTTCGCAGCACAGCTGCAGTCTTTTTTTTGTCAGCAAAAGAAGCTAGCAATATGGAAGGATCGTAGATCGTGCCTCCTTGGCTCCCATTGGTGACCGCTTTTCCTGGATGAGCAAGACGTGCGAGTGTGCCAGTGCATTCCCACATGCGCTTCGGATTACGCTGGATCATAACTCTAAAATCGAACGGACGCCCTTTATATTTGAGCAGATGGATCCCCTTTTGCACAAGGTATGGTTTATTACCAAAATGTTTAGAGATGGAAGAATACATGGAATCAAAAGTTGTGAAAGTGTGTACATCAAAACCATGCTGATAACGATAACCTTGTTTTATTTTATCAACGCGGATAACACCTTTTCCTTGAGCACCTGAATCGGGCTTCACATAGACCATACTATACTCATGAAGCATGCTGGATAGCATAGACCGGTTCAAATGTTTTGTGAGTGGGATGTGTTTCGCAAGTTCCGGACTGATTAGTAAAAGCTTAGTTTTGAGCATTTTACTTACTAAATTTCTTTTAGTCATATCGATCTCCTTTCTTTTGTAATAGGCGTGTGAGTAGCTTAACAGTCCATTATACGGTCGGAACCATGGGGTTGTATGGTTCGCAGCCTACGCATGAATGATTAATGCTTATATTTTTTATTACTGGATATCGACGTATGAACAAGATGCTTATCTCTTGCATACAGTGAATTGTATATTTAGGCAACTGTACCTTATGGGAGAGGAGGCCAGGCTATGGTCTCGTCATATCGTATTAATCAGATCGTTGGGCGGATGGGTAGTTATTGCCCTTGGTATATCTCATGGCTTGGACCTATGGAGAAGGACAAAGAGATCGAATTGAAACAACTTCCACTTATGACGGCGTCTGTTCTGGAACAGCATTACTATGCCTCAGACAACCCGCTTGTTAGATTAAATGGTCTTTATGAATATCGCACCTCTGGCACGAGCTCGGGGAGACGTAAGAGCATTTATTATTCTAAAGCAGATGAAGAGTCGTACATGAGAATCAAGCTGGATGTATTCCGTACTATTTTAGGATCATCGGGCTATCGAAAGGCACTAGCTGATATGGGAACGGGGCATGCAGAGGCGACAGCTTTAGAAGTGTTCAGGCAGCTGGGGTTTGAGGTCGATTCTATTCCTTTTACGCTTCCTATTGAGGGGCATTTAGCACGGTTACAGCATTTTAAGCCAGAGGTACTCTACACGATGCCTTCTATTTTAGAGCGTATTCTGTTGCGCTCTGAACGTCCAGAATTGTATGGGATCAAGCATGTCATTCTCGTTGGTGAAATGGCCCCTCGGGGTTGGATACGTCAAGTTGCTGATCGCTTAGGGATTACAGAAGATCAGATTACGGATACGTATGGGTCAATTGAAATTGGGACGCTGGCATATTATTCACCGGAATATGGGCGTTACTTGTTTGCCGATGGACTCATTGCTGAGGGTATAGGGACAGAGTTGCTCGAAGACGGGCTTGATCCTTTACCTGATGATGAGCAAGTGCTTGTTCTAACCTCATCTGTAAGAGAGGCTTTTCCTGCCATTCGTTACGTAACCTATGATGTAGTGCGTGATCTACGTCCGATCCTAGTAGATGACATGGAGAGAATGAGCTTTCAAAGTATTGTGAAGCGGATCGGACCTGATTTGAAGCATGGTGAGAAAATAAGTGTGTACGATATTGAAAATGTTGTTAATCAACATTTGGGACAGATGAGTAGTGTACGAGTTCATGTAGAAGGAAATAGGCTGAAGGTGATTGTTTATAATCCTGAAGGTCATGATTCTATAAATCCGGATACCATCCATTCCGGCTCCGAAGAGGTTCTCGAAGCGTTAAAGCAAGCGTTGGAAGAACGCATACCTGCCATTGGGTCCATGATTCATTCAGGAATACTGGGCCATATTCAAGTGGTGAGGGGCAGTTTTGATGATGATGAGCAGCGCAGTAGAATTAAACACAAAAAAATTTATTATGACAAAGTTGAGGGGTCTTAGATGAAGCTTGAAGGAGGAATTGTTGACGCCGTTGGACGCACACCGCTCATTCGATTGTCTAGATTGTTTCAAGGGGAGTCTTTTGATGTTTACGGAAAGTTAGAAGGGATGAATCCGGGAGGTAGCGCGAAGGATCGACCTGCACTTTACTTATTGAAAGAAGCGATAAGCAGAGGGGAAATTACAGAGAAGAGTGTAGTAGTAGAATCTAGCTCAGGCAACTTAGCCATTAGTCTGGCGCAATTATGTCGCTATTTGGGATTACGCTTTATATGTGTTGTAGATCCCCGGACGACAGAGCAGCACAAGAGCATCATTCGCAGCTTCGGAGGAGAGATTGATCTTGTAAGCGAACCCGACGAACAGACAGGAGAATTTCTTCCGGCTCGTATACGCCGTGTTCAAGAGCTAGTTGAACAAATTCCACATGCTTATTGGACGAATCAGTATGGAAATACAGACAACAGTCTAGCTCATAACGAGATGACGATGAAGGAGATTTGCGATGTTCTTCACACTGTGGATTATTTGTTTTGTGGTGTGAGTTCTTGTGGTACGATTCGCGGATGTTCGGATTATATCAAGTCAAATCAGCTACCAACAAAGGTTATCGCAGTGGACGCCTCAGGAAGCGTTATATTTGGAGGGGTGAAGGGGCCACGTCAATTCCCGGGTCTGGGCGCAGGCATTGTTCCTGGGCTTTTTGAGCAGGGGATTGCAGATAAAGTGCAGTATGTAACGGATCGGGATTGCATAGAGGGCTGTCGACAATTAATCGATAGGGAATCGATTATGGCGGGGGCATCCTCAGGTGGAGTGATCTCAGCAATCTTTAACATGAAAGCTAATATTCCAAAAGGAGCTGTATGCGTCGCTATTTTGCCTGATCGGGGGGAGCGATATTTGGATACGGTGTTTAATGACGATTGGGTAGAGCGTAAGCTGGGTTTCTCGCCTCGAAAGATGCAGGGGGAATAGTGTATGTTGTACTTGAATGATACACATATTCAGACGCTTGGTATCAACTGGCATGAGTTAACAGATATCATACGGGATGTCATGCGAACGCAGGATGAGGGGGAGTGTGTACACCCTTTAAAACCTTATTTGAGATTCAAAAATCCAGAGAATCGGATAATTGCGATGCCTGCTTATGTCGGAGGGGCACATGATCTGGCCGGGATGAAATGGATTGCAAGCTTTCCGAATAATCATCTCCACGGACTGCCGAGAGCGCATAACACGCTCATTTTGAATGATGCAACGACAGGTGAGCCGCTAGCATTTCTTAATAGTGGGCTATTGAGTGGACTTCGCACAGCGGCTGTAAGTGGAGTCATGCTCGATGCCTATATTGAGGCTAGACAGATTGAAAGAATCAAGCTAGGTATTATCGGATGGGGACCTATTGGTCGGCTCCATCTTGATATGTGTGCCGCTCTCCTTGGAGAAAGGCTGGAGAGTGTTACTTTATACGACCTCCGAGGGATTGAGCTGTCGACGGTCAAAGCGGAACTAAGGAATATTACAGTCATCGCAGATCGTTGGCAAACAGCATATCGGGAATCCGATGTGATAGCTACTTGCACGGTTTCGAATAAACGCTATATTGACGAAGCACCAAAAAATGGAGCATTGCTGCTTGGCGTATCCCTTCGGGATTATATTGCCGATTGTATGGTGGACGTTCAATCTATCGTGGTAGATGATTGGAAGGAAGTATGTCGTGAGAATACGGATGTGGAACAGCTTCATCTCAAATATGGGCTGCAGTCTACGGATGTTATCACGCTTGCTGATGTGGTATGTCGTGATGGGCTTTTGAACAGTGAAGTACAGGGGACTGTATTTTTCAATCCCATGGGTTTGGCGATCTTTGACATAGGCGTTGCAGGTTATTATTGGCGTAAGGCACAAAGGCTTGGTATTGGCGTCAATCTGAATTGATATAGGAAATAGCGGGTAGACAATGTGGAGAGCATATTGTATAATGGGGCCAATTCATTCCAAGAAATGTGAGGTAACCGAATCCGATGAAGTAAGACACCTTTTTCTTTCGACAACTGCGAGATGTTATGCAGGCGTTTTCTCTACGGCGGTAGAGAGGAAGATTTGGTGTGTCTGAAAAAGATGATACGGTGACTTCGTATGAATCAATTGAGACTTGTTCGGGGATTTTTGCTTCTTTGATGCATCTAAGAAGCGGCTGTGTGTGGAATGAGCAGCCTTTGAAATATTCTCTAGAGCCTCATAATTATTTTCAGGTATACAATTCCTATCATCCGCCGCAGACAGCCGTCTGCGGTTTTTTTGTGAGTTTTCACTTGGAAAGGATGAGGAATATGACGACTATATTAAAAGCATCAGATATAAGCATTGAAATGCAGGGAGTTCAGTTGTTCTCGAATGTTCAATTAGAAATTGCTGAGGGGGAGCGTGTAGCTCTCTTTGGTAGAAATGGTTCGGGTAAATCAACACTTTTGTCTATTTTGACGGGTGATCGCAATCCTAACACGGGGCATGTAGAGGTTAGAATTTCTCGCGATCGCTTCGGGTGGCTTAGGCAGCAGGACGAGTCGGAGGATAGTCTATCAGCCCTTCAAACGGTTCGGCGGGAGAGTAATGAACAGTTGTGGCGAATGAAGCATCAAATGGCTGAGCTGGAACAGTCTATGCAGCTTCCAAGTCATGATGAAGGGGCAGAGCTGCTTGAGAAGTATGGGAATTTATTGGACCAATATGAGACAAGAAATGGTTTTCAGTGGGAAACTGAAGTGGAGAAGGCGATGAGTATGCTTGGGATCGGTCCCCAGCTATGGCATATACCTTTCAAGGAATTAAGTGGAGGGCAAAAGACGCGTACTCATTTAGCTTCCCTGCTTGTATCAGAGCCTCAGCTCCTTATCCTAGATGAGCCAACGAACCATCTGGATAGCGAGAGTTTAATATGGCTTGAGCAGTGGCTGTTGGCTTACAAGGGGACGGTATTATTTGTCTCCCATGATCGTGAATTCATGGATAAGGTGGCTACAGCCACGTGTGAATTAACGTCCGAGGGATTGAAGCGATATAAGGGAGGATACTCTGCATATCGGCAAGAGAAAGAACGAGAATTACGAGAGCAGGAAGCGCTGAACCGGAAGCAGGAATTAGCCCGAAAGGCGCTTGAAGAGTCCATCCGCAGATATCAGGAATGGTTTCATCAGGCACATAATTCAGCGAGTCATCAGAATGAAGTGAAAATTACAGCAAGTTTCTACAAGGCTAAAGCCAAAAAGAACATTTCTCGTTATCATGCCAAGCAAAAGGAACTCGAACGTCTTGATGCAGAGGCGGTGGATAAGCCGCGAAATGGTCCAAAACTGAACATGAAGCTGAGTGGGGAAGCCTTAGGCGCCCGTATGTTAATGCGTGTGGAAGATATGGGTTTTGGTTATGGTGATCAAATTTTATTCACTAAGCTTCAGTTTCAATTATCTCGTGGGGATCGATTGGCAATTCGAGGGCCGAACGGAAGTGGGAAGACAACACTGCTTAAGCTACTAATGGGTGAGATTGAACCGAATCAAGGCAAGATCGTAAGACATCCTGCCTTGAAAATTGGTTATTTCTCGCAGGAACTGAGCGGATTAAATACGGATAGCACACTAATCGATAGTTTGTTGGTTCTGCCGGATATGACTCAGAGCCGCGCAAGAACGCTTCTTGGTTGTTTTCTGTTCAGCCGAGATGATGTGTTTAAGAAGATTGGTGATTTAAGCATGGGGGAGAAGTGCAGAGCTGCTTTTCTTAAACTGTATTTCAGTGGAGCTCATCTCTTAGTTCTTGATGAACCGACGAATTACCTTGATGTAGATACGAGAGAGGTGATTGAGCAGGTCCTTGGAGATTATCCGGGCGCCATAGCGCTCGTTTCCCATGACCGTTATCTGGTGCGGAAGCTTGCGAATCGTCTCCTTACATTAACTAAGGGGGAGCAAGCTGTATGGTTTGAAGGCAGTGTCGAAGAGGAAGAGGAGCAGAATTCCCGAGTTCATGTGATCAGAGGAGATAGCCAAAAAGAAAATCGACGGATGGAGCTGGAGTTCAGAATTCAGGAGCTTCTTGAAAGGACACCGGATAGCAGTGCTCAAGAAGCCCAGCAATTATCGGAAATTAGGGCGCTTCGACAGGAGCTGGAACAGTTGCGCGGTTAACGATACTTCGCCCCATGCTCAGACTGAATCTGAGCATGGGGTCTAATGTTCATTGAGCCTGAACCAATAGTTGAGGAGTTGATCCAAATGGTTGCAGATGAAGTTGTGCATCATATCGCAAACGCACTGAATGGCTTACCAGGTATTGTAGGGATTGTTCTGGGTGGATCAAGGGCCCGAGGAAATCACGGACCAAATTCTGATATCGATATTGGCATATATTACGACATGTCCTTAGGGTTTAATATTGAAGATATTAATCGTATCGCTTCCAAGCTGGATGATGAACAAAGAGAAGGCTTAGTTACATCGATCGGTGGATGGGGGCCTTGGGTGAATGCGGGAGGATGGTTAGTTGTACAGGGCTATCATGTGGACTTGATTCTTCGTGACATCAATCGAGTGTCGCAGGTGGTAGGCGATTGTATAACAGGCGAGGTTTCGACACATTATCATACTGGCCATCCGCACGGTTTTCTGAATGTAATGTATATGGGTGAAATATCGATATGTAAAGTTTTATCCGACCCGAAGAGGCAGATAGCACAACTGAAATCCAAGACAACTCCCTATCCGGAAGCTTTGAAGAATGCGTTAATTGGATATTTCGGGTTTGAAGCCGCATTCTCTTTACAACATGCAATTAGCAATGTTTACAAAGATGATAGTTCGTATGTTGCAGGTTGTTGTTTCCGGACAATATCTTGTTTGAATCAAGTGTTATTTGCTAAGAATGAGCAATATTGTGTGAATGAGAAAAAAGCGGTGGCACTGGTAAATGATTTTCTTATTGCACCGAAGGATTACAAGTCTAGAATTGATCAGGTTATAACTCTTCTCTCAGTACACGAAGAAAGCACGCGTCAGGGTGTAGATATTCTTCGACAGCTTGTTCAAGAAACCGAGACGCTTATTGATCAATAATATGGCGCTTTATCAGGCGGTGAATTAGGCATATGAACTTGTCATACAAGACATAATTGAATATAATATAGGCATATAAGTTGAACAATGTAAATGCGTTGATGGAGAAGAGTAGGCAGTGCCTCTTTACAGGGAGGAGACGTCAATGATTGAGAGCGTCTCTACAGAAACAGGCTGTTGAAGTTCGCTCCGGAGCAGTTCCTTGAACACAGCTCTTGCTGTCCAAGTAGGGGATATCGGCTTCCGACACGTTATGTCGGTTAAAGTGAGCATATTGCTTGATGACAATCGTTATTCTTGTCATTTAAAGCAGGCTAACAAGGGTGGTACCACGGTCTTTTCGTCCCTTTCGGGAGAAAAGGCCTTTTTTTGTTGAGTTGAACTTGTATGTCTAATTGAGATTGTTGAAGGGGGCATGAAAGGCCATGAAAGAAAAATTGGAAGCACTAAAGCAGGAGGCACTGGCCCAACTGCAGGAGGTTACAGATCCGCAAGCACTGAATGATCTGCGTGTTAAGTATTTGGGGAAGAAAGGTGCTCTGACCGAAATTCTGAGAGGGATGGGATCGCTGAGTGCTGAAGAACGTCCTGTCATTGGACAGATCGGTAATGAAGTACGCGGAGCTATTGAATCCGTGATCACAAGTAAACAAGAGGACTTTCAGCGGAAGGAGACGGAAGAGCGTCTTCGTGCAGAGAAGGTTGACGTTACACTACCGGGACGCAAAATGACTCAAGGTTCTATTCACCCACTGAGTAGAGTGATTCAGGATATCGAGGATATCTTTATCGGTATGGGTTACCGTGTAGCTGAAGGACCAGAGGTAGAAACGGATTATTTTAACTTCGAAGCGCTCAACCTGCCGAAAAATCATCCGGCTCGTGATATGCAGGACTCCTTCTATTTAACGGATGATTTGCTCATGCGTACACAGACTTCGCCAGTTCAGGCGCGGACTATGCTTGATATGAAGGGGGAAACACCCGTTAAGATTATCTGTCCGGGACGGGTATTCCGCCGTGATGACGATGATGCAACTCACTCCTTTCAGTTCCACCAGATTGAAGGACTTGTGATCGGTAGCAACATTCGCATGAGCGATTTAAAGGGAACTTTGCTGCAATTTGTGCGTGAGATGTTCGGTGATAACACCCAAATCAGACTACGTCCGAGTTTCTTCCCATTCACAGAGCCGAGTGCTGAAGTTGATGTATCTTGTGTAAGATGCGGTGGCAGCGGCTGTCGTGTATGTAAACAAACAGGATGGCTCGAAATTTTGGGTTGCGGAATGGTTCACCCGAAAGTGCTCGAGATGGGCGGATATGATCCTGAGAAGTACAGCGGATTTGCATTTGGTATGGGCGTAGAGCGGATTGCGATGCTGAAATATGGTGTGGACGACATCCGTCATTTCTACAATAACGATATGTCATTCTTGAAGCAGTTTGCACGGATATAACTTTAAACAAAAGAAGGAAGTGAACGGTCATGAGAGTATCAACGGAATGGTTGTCTACGTATATTTCCCTGGAAGGTGTATCAGCTGAAGAGCTGGCAACCCGCATCACCTCGGCAGGTATCGAAATTGATGTCATTGAGAATCGCAATCAAGGCATCAATAAAGTGGTTGTCGGTTATGTGAAGAGTAAGGAGAAGCACCCTGATGCGGATAAACTAAACATTTGTATCGTGGATGCAGGTCAAGAAGAAGATCTACAGATCGTATGCGGCGCAAAGAATGTAGATGCAGGTCAGAAGGTACCTGTAGCCATGATCGGAGCAAAACTCCCGAGCGGGTTTGACATCAAGAAGGCGAAGTTGCGTGGTGTTCTTTCCCAGGGCATGATCTGCTCTGCAAAAGAATTGGGCATGAACGATAAGCTGTTGCCAAAAGATTTGCAGGAGGGAATATTGGTACTGCCTGCAGATACAGAAGTTGGAGAACCAATCACCAAGGTGCTTGGACTTGACGATAAAGTGCTTGAGCTAGACTTGACACCCAACCGTTCTGACTGTCTGAGTATGATTGGGGCAGCGTATGAAGTAAGTGCTATTTTGGGACGGGAGATTTCCCTTCCTAAACCAGATAAAGAATTAGTAGAAGTTAGTGATGCAGCGGGAAATCATGTGTCGGTTTCGATCGATGCCATTGAGCAATGCCCTCATTACACCGCCCGTTATATTACAGGTGTAAAAGTAGGAGCGTCTCCGCTCTGGATGCAGAATCGTTTAATGGCCGCAGGTGTTCGCCCAATCAACAATATTGTAGATATCACCAACTACGTTATGCTTGAATACGGACAGCCGCTGCATGCATTTGATGCAGATCAACTGGCTGACGGAGCGATACACATTCGGATGGCTAAAGAAGGCGAGACGATGACTACGCTTGATGGTCAAGAGAGACGCCTAGAGCCGCATATGCTTGTCATTACAGCAGGAGATAAGCCTGTTGCACTGGCTGGTGTCATGGGTGGTCTGGATTCCGAAGTGACAGATGGAACCGTTAATATCTTCCTTGAATCGGCTAAATTCGATGGTGGAACGGTTCGGAAAACATCACGTCAGTTGGGTCTTCGTTCTGAAGCAAGCTCTCGCTTTGAGAAGGAAGTGGATGCGGCAATGGTCATCCCTGCACTGAATCGTGCGGCTGCTCTAATGGCGAAATATGCTGGAGGTAAGGTTCATCAAGGAATCGTGGAGGCTGGTGAAGAAACTGCGAAGCCGAAAGTAATTGAACTTTCACTTGAGAAACTGAACCGTTATCTTGGCACAGACTTGTCTCTGCTGGAAGTGAAAACAATCTTTGCTCGTCTTCATTTCGCTTGTGGAGATTTAGATACGGGCATGATTGAAGTACAGGTCCCAACACGTCGTGGTGATATCCAATTTGATGTAGATCTTATTGAGGAAATTGCTCGTTTGTACGGTTATGATAATATTCCGACAACAGCTATTGAAGGTCCTACAACGCCGGGAGCATTGACAAAGTCACAGGCTCTTCGCCGTGGTATCCGTCATCTTATGACACATGCAGGATGGCAGGAAGTGCTTGGATATTCATTCATTCATCCACAACAAGCAGAAGAATTCACGTCTCTTGGTGATGGAGGAAAAGCCGTGAAGCTGGCAATGCCTATGAGTGAGGATCGTGGTGTTCTTCGTACAAGTCTGATCCCTCAGCTACTTGATATTGCCGCTTACAATGCTAACCGCAAACATTCAGATCTTGCCCTGTTCGAGATCGGTAACCTATTCCACACGCATGAAGATACACTGACTAAGCAGCCATTAGAAAGACCAGTACTTGGTTTGTTATTGACGGGTCGCCTTGGAAACAAGCAGTGGAATGTACAGCCTGAGAAGGTTGATTTCTTCGATCTGAAGGGTGCGCTTGAAGCGGTGTTTGATGTACTTGGTATGGATAGCGAGAAAATCACTTATGAGGCTGATCAACCTGACGGTTTCCACCCTGGACGTTCCGCATCCGTATATGTACAAGATGGTGAGAAAAAAATAAAGCTGGGTACACTTGGTCAGCTTCATCCGCAGATTCAGCAGGATAAGGATCTTGAGGATACGTATGTAGCTGAAATTTTACTTGATCCTCTTTATCTTCTTGCAAACAATCGTGTACAGTATCGCGATCTTCCGCGTTTCCCTGCAATGGAGCGTGATTTAGCAATCGTGGTTAATGAGACGGTTGAAGCTGGATCTCTGATTCGGGTTATTCGTGAGAATGCAGGAGAACTTCTGCAAAATGTACAGGTGTTTGATGTCTTTACTGGAAGCAAGCTAGGTGAGGGTAAAAAGAGTGTAGCTATTTCATTAACGTATCGTCATCAGGATCGGACGCTTACGGATGAAGAAGTTGCAGCTGCCAATGAAAAAGCTGTTCAAGCACTTGAGCAAAGTTTTGGGGCAGAATTGAGAAAATAGAAGGAATTGGGGAAAGCCGCATCGAATACACATTCGATGCGGTTTTTTAGGTGTTCAGAATAACGTTATGGTCAGGGGAGCAGACTTCCTGATCGATCATATACAGGAAAATTACGGTCGAGCGTTCATGAAGTTCGTCTAGAGGGCCTTTCTCATATATAATGTAGAAAGAAGCACGATCGTAAAGACATCATAGAATCAACACACAATTGAAGGAGGGCACAACTGTGACTACACCAGATCGTACACGTGTTACCGTAGAAATCTACGGAACTTCCTATAAACTAGTAGGCAGCAGCGGCGAATATATGAAACAGGTAGCCAATTATGTCGATGATCGTATGCGAACGATTTCAAAGGCTCATAACCGCTTAGATACACCGCGGATAGCTGTACTTGCAGCTGTACATATGGCTGAAGAAGCTGTTCAAATGCAGCAGTTCCAGAACGAAGTTAAGCTATTAACCGCCGAACGAAGTGAACTTCGCTCTGAGTTGGCGCGTATTCAAGCACTTCAAACAGAACAGCAAGAAACTTATCAAGAGAAGAAACAAGAGCTTGAAACGAAGTTGAAAGAGCAGACAACTCTTGCTACTGAGCTTGGCGAAATCAAAACGAATTTGACCGCTGAAGTGGAGCGCAGCAAGGAGCTCTTGCATAAAGAATTGGAGCAAGTAGCTAAGATTCAGAAAGAGAAGCTAGAGTTAGAGCAGCGTCTTGCTAAGCAGACAGCTGATTTTGAGCAGCGTCATAAGCAGGAAATCGAGGATTTGAAACGTCAGCATGAAGGGCAAATTCAGCAGCTGCAGAAGAATCACAAGCAAAAGACAGAACAGCTGGAGCAGAATTATAAGCAAAAGACAGACCAACTGGAGCAGAATCATAAACGGGCTTCCCAGCAGTCGGAGCAGAAGCAGAGTCAGGTGGTTCAGCAGTTGGAGCAGAATTACAAGCAGTCCGCTGCACAGCAGGAGCAGCAGCACAAAACGACGGTCCAAGCTCTGGAGAAAAAGATTGCAGATTTGCAGAGTACGGGGAACAGTCTACAGACTCGCCTGACTGGAACGGAGAAAGAGCTTGCCGCGTTAAAGGGAGAGACATCCAAATTAAAAGATACGCTTCAGCAGACAAGACAGCAGCTTGATAACACGACTAAGGAACTGAGGACGTCTAAAGCGAATGTCTTGCAGCTTACAGAAGAGCGCGAGCGGCTTACACAGGAAGCGGTGAAGTCAGAAGAAGAGCGCCGTCGCTTGCAGAAGCTCGTTGTAGATGCGAATCAGACTTCCCGCAAGTTGCATGATGATATTCAGCGTCTTAATGATGAAGTGAAGTCATGGAGTACACTTGCTGAACAACGCAAAGATGAAATTGGAGATCTTGAAATGCGTATGGTAGAGGCACTTGAGATTTCAGAGACACTAGAAGAAGGTATGAAGGATCTTCAAGAAGAACTGAATGTGCTCAAGGATGAAGCCAAAGAGAATAAAGGTAGACAGCAATCGTTGGAGGCAGAGAGACGTGAGCTTCAACTCAAAGTTGAAGAGCTTGAGAAAGTTAGCAGAGAAGCTGTAGCTCGGGATGAAGAGACTCGTAAGCTATACGTGATGCTTGAAGAAGAGTATGATACAGTTTCGAATCAGCTCGCGGAGCTGCGCAAGGCATCAGCTCAGCGTGATAGCCGGGAACAGGAACAAGGCGAGCTGTTAAAGTTAGCAGAAGAAGAGATGGAAGAATGGCGAGGTAAATATGAAACTCTCGTTGCAGAACGGGAGAAGTGGGAGCAGCTGGAAGGCAATTTGAAAGATGAGATGGACTCTTGGCGCCAGGAAATCGCTGCATCTCGTCAGACTTGTGAGCAGCTTGAAGATGAGAAGAACAGTGCATCAGAGCAACTGTCTCAGCTCGGTGAGCAGTATGAAATGGTTATGCATCAGTATCGATTGCTTCAAGCAGAACGAGAAATCCAGCTTGAGAAGTCGGATAAGCTGCAGGAGGAGCATAAGAAGCTTCAAGAAGAGTATGCTAAGCTACAGGTTGAATATAATGAATGGATTGAATTAATAGAACAAGATCACCGTTAATCGTGAGGAAATCCTTTTTTTTGTAACACAGAAAACCTCCAGGTTCACAAGTGACTTTTCCCTTGTATTCCTGGAGGTTATTGTTATGTCTTTAAGACCACATGATTGATGCTAGATCCTTATTCTTCAATGATCAATTTGGAGATCATTTTGGTATGACCTGTACCACACATAACAGAGCATGAAATATCGAATTCGCCTGTTTTGTCTGGTGTTACAACTGCTGTGTTGTTCTTGCTATCGAGTTGTAAATTGAGTGCTGGGATTAATACCCCGTGGTTACCTTGTTCGTTTTTGTAAGTGATTTTGACAGGTACGCCTTTTTTCAGTGTGTATGTCTCTTGATCAAAATGATAGTTGGAGCCAGTAATCGTTAGTTCCGCTTCAGGTGCAACCCCAGTATCGGTTACGCCAGTCCCATTAGAAGGCGCCGCGTCTTTATCTCCACCGCAGGCCGCCAAAACAAAGAGCAACATACAGGATGCGATTAATGCAAGTGTTTTTCTCATAACATTCTCTCCCAACTATTAATATTTTGTGTCATATCTTATATATGATAACTCAAATAAATGGTTTGTGAGTAGGAATGAATATGTATAATTGGTGAATATTGATGCATGAATAAGCCCCTGTTCATGCGACAGGGGCCTTTCTTGGTGTAAATGAAGAAAGTACTACTTGGCTCGGGTTTTATCAAAAGGAGCTGCGAGAGGGATGAACAGGTCAATGATACCAATAACGAGTGCGGCGAGTAGGGATCCAAGAACCGTTACTCTAACATCGGTAACAATGAACTGAGCTAGATAAATCACAAGTGCACTGACCAGAAATCCCACGATTCCGCGTCCGAAAGGTGTCACTCGCGTTCCAAAGACGCTTTCAATGATCCAACCCAAACCGGCAATAACCAAAGCGAGTAGTAGTGCGCTTCCGAATCCGCCAACACTGAACTGAGGCACGATCCACCCGACCAGCATAAGAACGAGCGCGGAAACAATAAATCGAACAACGTGCCCGAGAAACTGCATTGGTTGCACCTCCTTATAAACTGCAATTGACCGCAAATTTAGTGTGTTCAGTTGTACATGGAGTTATGTCTGGAAGGATTTATCGCTAAAGAGCTTGAAAAATGGCGAAAATTGAAGGTGTCGGCTATAATAAAGGCATTGATTGAGAGGAGTTGTGAACTCTTGGATGACAAGATTTTGCATACGTTGGAATATCGAAAAGTTTTAAATACATTGTCACAGTATACACAGACTTCCATGGGTAAAAAAGCTGTAGAAGAACTAAAACCATCCGTTCAACTGGAAGATGTGAAACAGCTGCTTGCAGCGACCGACCAAGCATATACCGTTGATCGTCTGAAGGGAAGTCCATCATTCGGCGGAATAACGGATGTTAACGATTCATTGAAGCGTGCTCGAATTGGCGGGACGCTAAACCCTCATGAACTGCTATCCGTTGCGAATACAATCATGGGTTCACGTCGGTTAAAACGTTTTATAGCACAGATTCATGAAGATGAACCTGTTGAAATTTTATATAACCTTAGTGACCTGATCTCAGAGCAGAAGCCGCTGGAAGATGCGATCAAAGCTTGCATTGATGAGAGCGCAGAAGTCATGGATTCCGCAAGTAGTGAGCTTGCTCAAATCCGTAGGGAACTGAGGAATGGTGAAGTACGTATTCGAGAAAAACTCGATGGTATGATCCGCTCACAGTCGGTTGCTAAAATGCTCCAGGATCAGCTCATAACGATTCGTGGTGACCGGTTTGTTATTCCCGTAAAAGCAGAATACCGTTCTTATTTCGGTGGAATTGTTCATGATCAGTCTGGTTCAGGTGCGACACTATTCATCGAACCGGAATCGATTGTTGCTATGAATAATAAGCTGCGTGAAACACGTATGAAAGAAGAACGTGAGATCGAGATTATTTTGCAAAAGTTAACTGCTCTTGTAGGTGATCAAGCGGATTTGTTAACCATTGACATCGATATTACAGGCCAACTGGATTTTATTTTTGCTAAAGCACGCCTTGCTCATGTCATGAAAGCCTCTTTGCCGCGGATGAATGATCGCGGTTACTTAAAGCTTAAAAAAGGTCGCCATCCACTTATACCTATAGAGCAAGTTGTGCCGACAGATGTCGAATTGGGTAACTCCTACACCTCTATTATTGTTACGGGGCCGAATACCGGAGGAAAGACGGTTACACTGAAAACGATTGGTTTACTAAATCTGATGGCCATGTCTGGAATGTTCATTCCTGCAGAAGAAGGAAGTCAGATGTGCGTGTTTGACGCGATTTATGCAGACATCGGTGATGAACAAAGTATCGAACAAAGCCTTAGCACCTTCTCTAGTCACATGACGAATATCATTCGTATCTTGAAGAACATGACGCCAAAAAGTCTCGTACTTCTAGATGAAGTTGGTGCGGGAACGGACCCAGCAGAAGGCTCTGCACTTGCTATTGCTATTTTGGAGCATATTCACCGGATGGAATGCCGCATGATAGCAACCACTCACTATTCTGAACTTAAAGCTTATGCTTACGAACGTAAAGGTGTAATTAATGCAAGCATGGAGTTTGATATTAATACGCTTAGTCCGACCTACCGGTTATTGATAGGGGTTCCGGGACGAAGCAATGCTTTTGCTATTGCAGAACGTCTTGGACTTCCAGGGATGATCCTTGATTATGCGCGTGGTGAAGTGAAGGAAGAGGATCAGCGTGTTGAACATATGATTGCCTCCCTCGAGGAGAATCGTCATGCGGCCGAAACAGAGCGTGGGAAGGCAGAGGTTCTTCGCAAAGAGATGGAGGAACTTCGCAGTCGTCATGAACAGGAGCTTGCCAAGCTTGAAGAGCAGCGTGATAAGCTGGTTGATAAAGCTCGTGAGGATGCGAAGAAGATTGTGGACAAGGCAAGAAGCGAAGCTGAAGAGATTATTACGGATCTGCGAAAGCTTGCTCAAGAAGAAGGCGCTTCAGTTAAAGAGCATAAGCTTATTGCTGCCCGTAAGCGTCTGGATGAGGCAGAACCAGAGCAGAAGCGTAAAGCTACTGGACAACGTAATAATAAGCCTAAAAGATCCATTGAGCCTGGTGATGAGGTCATGGTATATAGCTTGAACCAGAAGGGACATGTTGTAGAGATGGCCGGTGCCAAAGAAGCACTTGTTCAGCTTGGTATCATGAAGATGAAGGTGTCTCTGGATGATCTGGAGCTTGTATCTGCTGCAGCATCAGCGAGCAAATCACAAGGTCAACGTCACGTTACGACGATTAAGCGTACCCGGGATGCGAACATTCGGAAGGAGCTAGATCTTCGAGGTGCAAATCTTGAAGAGGCGCTTATTGAGGTAGACCGTTTTATGGATGAGGCATTTTTGGGGAACTTAGGTCAGGTTTCTATTATCCATGGTAAAGGAACGGGAATTTTAAGAACAGGTATTCAAGATTATTTACGTAAACATAAACATGTAAAAAGCTATCGTCTAGGAAATTACGGCGAAGGTGGTACAGGAGTTACGATTGCGGAACTGAAATAGACGCAAATAAATTGGGAACCGACGGTTCGTCTAACTCGTATACAACTAAGCGGGCATTTTGTGGAAATGTTAAATGCTTAAACATCTGCATTACGACAAGATGGACTGCTAAAGCGTTAGCGGTCCATCAACTTCGGGGAGGAACGCGGGGGAATGACGGAGAGTATCGATCAGTTGCTAGCTCACCCTGTAGGTGTGCTTGTCGGCTATTTCTCGGTTGCAATTTTAGCGTTAATTGTATACTTATCTTGCTTTGAACTGGTTACGAAGTACAATTGTTGGGAAGAAATTCGTAAGGGGAACGTTGCTGCAGCGATGGCTACGGGCGGTAAAATATTCGGTATATGCAATGTTATGCGCTACACCATTGAAGCCCATACAACGGTCTATGATATGATGAAATGGTCTTTCTTAGGCTTCGTTCTGCTGCTTGCGGCATATTTGCTGCTCGAATTCTTAACGCCTGTGTTCTCTATTGATGAAGAGATTGGTAAGGATAATCGAGCTGTAGGCTTGATTGTATTGATCATCACTACATCATTATCTTTTATAATAGGCGCGAGCATAATATGAGTCGCTTCAACTTGAATGGAGGAATCATTTTATGAAATATTTACCGCGAGTATTGTTTGCGGCAGCCCTGATCTTTTTCATGGCAGGCATAGTATACTTGATGTGGAATTAATGTGGGTTATGAGAAATAGCCCTTTGTATAATGAAAGGATGAATGATTGATGGAACCGACCATATGTCCATGGTGTCAGACTGAAATCGTATGGGATGAAGAGATTGGCCCTGAAGAGAACTGTCCTCACTGTGAGAATGAGTTAAAGGGATATCGTACGCTTAGCGTTGCACTTGATGATGCTGACGATGAGATGGAACCTCAGGAAGAACTGGAAGATTCCTTTGAAGATTATGATGATGAAGGAATACTGAATAAGCCATTTTGGGGAGCTGAAGAAGGAACAGTTCCAGCAATTCGAACAATCGACAAGTATGGTGAAGCTCATGATCTGATGGCATACGAGGAAGCAGTGGAACAAGTTCTTGACCATCAGGATGAGACGCCTGAATGCTTCCACTGTCGTGAATACATGATGCTTGCAGGAACCCAGCGTGTGAATGAGGAAGGATTTCATCCTGCCGTACTGCCGATTACAGGTGCGTTGTTAAAGCCACCGTTCGACATGAATGTATATATTTGTTCAGGTTGCTTCCAAGTGCAATATAGTCTTGCTGAAGATGATCGCTTGCGATTAATTGAGGGATTGACTAAGAAATAACAATTATTAATTATATAGAACGAAAGGGCAGCCCTATGGCTGCCCTTTTTTATGTTGTATCTTTTTTATGAAAGTTCATTTGGTTTTTATTAAAAAATGTTATGATCCTTCCTATTCTAGGGCAAGTTACTTGAAGTGTAACCATAGATTTCTGCTGAAGGGGTGGATGCATATGAAACAACCTAGGGACCGCCAAGCCGTGCTGTTGCTCACGGTAAACGGTTTGTTTGTATTGGCCAGCGCGCTATCCGGAACTTTTCTAAATATATATTTATGGAAGAGCAGACAAGATTACCTGATGATCGCATGGTTTACGGTGGCACAGCAAATTGCACTGGGACTGACCTTCTGGATTGCGGGCAAGTGGGTAAAGGAAGGAAACAAGATGAATGCGCTCCGGCTTGGCATCGCCGTGTCGGGATTATTTTATCTATGTATTCTTGGTGCTGGACAGAACGCAGTTTATTATATTTGGCCACTTGGCTTAATGCTTGGCATATCTCTTGGGCTATTCTGGATCGCATTTAACGTCGTTTATTTTGAAGTGACGGATCCAGATAATCGCGACTGGTTTAATGGTTGGGTAGGGCTGCTAGGATCCATGACTGGGATTGTTGGCCCGTGGTTATCAGGACTGCTCATTACACTGATGCATGGTGATCAAGGATATCGATTTATTTTTAGCGTGTCGATGGTTATCTTTGCAGGGACTGTCGTGCTTAGCTTTTTCCTGAAGAAGAGAGAAGTTAACGGTAAGTATGAATGGATGGAAGGAATTCGAAGGCTAAAAGAAACGGATGGAGCATGGCGCTCTACGATATGCGGTTTGGTAATGCAGGGCATACGAGAGGGCGTGTTCTCATTTCTCATCATACTACTCGTCTTTAGTGCTACGAATCGGGAATCAAAGCTGGGACAGTTTATGCTCATCACTTCAGCAGTTTCACTGGTTAGTTATTGGGCTGCTGGAAAATGGTTTAAACCGGCGTATCGCAGCACAGGTATGCTCATAGGGGCGGTTATGATGCTGCTTGTTATATTACCACTATTGTGGGAAGTGAACTATATGACTTTACTAATTCTGGGTACAGGTACTTCATTGTTTATTCCACTATTCACGCTACCAGCCATCTCAATCAGCTTTGATCTAATGGGAGCGAGCCCGAGAAACGTAGAGAGAAGAGTGGAGCTTGTTGTGGTCAGAGAAATCAGCCTCATGTTTGGAAGAATAATTGGCCTGATCGTCTTTTTACTTGTATTGTCTATACGGCAAGATCCGGTTACCATCACATTATTATTGCTTGTGCTAGGTGCTTCACCCATTGGAACATGGTTATTCATGCGAAAAATAATGAAAGAGCGGCAGACAACTGCATGAATAAAAGCTGTTATAGGAGATTAGAAAAAGCCACTTGAGGTTTATGCTCAAGTGGCTTTACATGTTTGTTGTATAGCGTATCAATTAGCTTGAAGCCGAGACGTTTGTCTTGAGGGGACGAGTGAAGGAGAACCAGTTCAGTACATCGGGTTCTTTGCCGGTTACGGCCTCTGCGAGCAAGTCAGCAGCAATCATGCTATAGACCGTACCATTCCCACCGTAGCCCTCAATGAAATAGCTATGGGGATATTCAGGATGACGACCAATCATGGGCGCTCCATCCTTACTCGTGCCGAATACGCCTGCCCAGGCGTGGGAGATCGAGAGATTGCCTAGGGTAGGGAAAAGATCTTGAACTTTTTTCAGAAGCGTCTGTCCGTTTTTTGTGATTTTTTCTTGGGATAGTCCCTTATCTGTCAGCGGCTCATCTAGTCCACCCACAACGATTCGGTTGTCTAATGTTGTTCTCATGTATAGATACGGGCGCTTGGTTTCCCAGACTAGAGCGCGTTCGTACCAAGAAGACAAATCCTCAACAGGCTGCGTCATAATTGCATACGTACTATCGAGGTTAGCCAACCGATCCGGTTTCCACTCTTGTGCGGCATATCCTGCTGCCCAGATGATCGTCTTCGCCTTAACACTGCCTGATTTGGTTTTAACGGTGACACCATTCTCCGAATAATCGACATGCTCTACTCCGCTGTGTTCATACACTTTGAGTCCTTGTTTGACCGCATCAAAGATTAGGGTCTGGACCATTTTATAAGGGTTAACCTCTGCATCTCTAGGTGTGTATAGTGCAGCTGATTTTGAAAAAGGGAAAAATGACTTTATGCGATCACGATCCCAATATTCAACTTGAAACCCGTGACGAGAAAGGTTGTCGAATTCTGTACGAATTTTACCTGCATCCTTCTCATCAGAGGCGTAATAAAGACTACTGCGGCGTCTAAATTCAGCATCGAATGAAAGATTGCTTGCGATTTGTGACAGTCGTTCGACAGCATTCTCGCACAACTTGTAGAAACCGACCCCTTTTTGTTCCCCAAACGTTTGGATTAACTGTGTTAACATATCATCATTCATATACTGCAGCAGCCCCGTATTAGCTGAGCTGCTACCGCTCCCAATCTCTTCTTGTTCAAGTAGAATCGTATCGGTTCCTTGCTTGGACAGCACATACGAGGTTATTGCTCCGCTCATGCCACCACCAATGATCACCACTTCACAAGATTGGTTATCCTCTAGACTAGAGTGCTTAAGATTGTATTCGCTTGTATCTAAACCGCGCCAAGGGGCATTTCCTTCTCTTAACTTCATCATTGTACACTCTCCTCATCCTTATTTATGTGTAAGAAAAATTCTAGTCTCAGTATTAGCAATGCTCAGGTATTTATTGCGTGTCATAGAAATGAACGATAAAGGCATACTACATATGTGCACCTAATATGGAAGGGGGACAATATCAATATGCCATCTAGTAACCAAATGCAGCCTCTAACTTCGAAAGAACTGGATTACATTGTGGACTGTATTTCTAATGAGAGCTCACTCGCTAAACATTGTGCTGCAACGGCAGCATCCATTCAGAATCCGTCTGTTCAGCAGGCACTTATGGGTTTTATGCAAAAGCATGAAAACCACATGGACACACTGATTCAAGCCCTTCAAAGTCATCAAGCGATTGCACCTACTCAAGCTCATTAAGAAACAATAAAGGAGGAAATCAAATGCCATCTCCAAGCGGGGGTTCCTTTTTGCCAGAAGAGGATTTGCTGAACACGATCCTGAATGAACTAAAGCGATCTGTGAAAGAGTACACAACAGCAACGACGGAATCGGTATGTCCGACAGTTCGGAACATGTTCAGTAATCTGACAGCCGATACACTCAAAATGCAAGGGGATATGTACCAGCTGATTGAGCAGCAAAAGCAGTATGCAGCCCCTATTCCGCATGCCATGAAGAATGAATTGGATAAACAGCTGCAAGAAGCGCAGAAGACTAGTCAACAGACACGACAACTGATTAGCCAAAAGACTTCTGGGCTTGCTGTAACATCGCATCAGGCGAATGTAAATCAGCATCCAACCAATGTACGACCTTCTCATTAGTATTTAACCTTTGCTATATAACTTAAAGCATAAAGAAACCGACCGTCCTGAGGCATCTGCCGAAAGAGTGGTCGGTTTTTTCTTTGCACAGATCGCCCGAGATATTGTAATATAAGTATTAATCTCTTTACAGGGAAGTCGTTATATGTTCGAGCTTTCCTGAAATAAACGCTGGAGGACTACAAATGGAAGAGCTAAGCGAATTGAAATTGAAAGTGCTTGACTTGCTGAAAGAAGATGCGAGAAGATCTCCGGCTCTGTTGTCTACTTTGCTCGGCGTGAAGGAAGAGGAAGTAAAGTCTGCAATTACGGAGCTTGAAGATGATCATGTTATCGTAAAATATGCGACTATCGTTAACTGGGGTAAGGTGGAGGAAGAAAAAGTCACCGCTCTTATTGAAGTGCAGATTACACCAGAACGAGGGAGAGGCTTTGAAGGTATTGCAGAGCGTATCTACTTATTTCCTCAAGTAAAATCCGTATATCTGATGTCGGGGGCATATGATCTGCTTGTAGAGGTGGAAGGCCGGAATTTGAGAGAGGTCGCGAACTTCGTATCTGAGAAGTTGTCTCCTATCGACTCCGTATTGTCGACCAAAACAAACTTTATACTAAAAAAATATAAACAAGACGGGATTATCTATGAAGAACGTCAAGAAGACAATCGTCTCCTGATCTCGCCGTAAAGGAAGAGTGTGTATGATTGTGAAAGAAGATCATCTTACAGAAAACAATAGAAAGCCGATGGAATCCTACTTGGCACCATCGGTTCGTGACATTAAACCATCTGGTATTCGTAAATTTTTTGACTTAGTGAGCGGTAATAAGGATATTATTACACTTGGTGTTGGCGAACCTGACTTTGTCACACCTTGGCATGTTCGTGAAGCATGTGTATATTCACTGGAACGCGGATTTACAGGTTACACCTCAAATGCAGGTATGCCGGAGTTACGTGAAGCAATTTCTCGCTACTTAGAAAGTAGCTTCCACGTTTCTTATGATCCACAGCATGAAATTTTGGCGACAGTTGGTGGAAGTGAAGCGATTGACTTGGCGCTACGGGCACTTATAACACCAGGGGACGAAATCCTTATTCCTGAGCCATGTTATATCTCGTATTCTCCGATTACTGCGATCGGTGGAGGGGTTCCTGTTGGAATTGAAACGACAGCTGATAATCACTTCAAACTGACGGCTGAGGCACTTGAAGCAAAGATTACGCCAAAATCTAAAATTTTGATATTGTGTTACCCTAGCAATCCGACTGGAACCACAATGACTTACGAAGATTGGTTACCTATTGCTAAGGTTGTAGAGAAGCATGATTTGATCGTCATTTCCGACGAAATCTATGCAGAGCTGACTTACGATGCCAAGCATGTAAGCTTCCCTTCAATTCCTGGCATGAAGGACAGAACGATATTAGTCAGTGGTTTTTCGAAGGCTTTTGCTATGACAGGTTGGAGAATGGGTTATGCTTGCGCACATCCTGATTTAATAGCTGCCATGCTGAAAATTCACCAATATACAGTGATGTGTGCCCCTGTTATGGGTCAGGTTGCTGCACTTGAAGCCCTTACGAACGGAATGGAAGAGAAGGACCGCATGATTGAGTCCTATAACCAGCGCCGTAGACTTATTGTCCAAGGGCTGTGTGATATCGGGCTAGACTGCCATGAACCACAAGGCGCATTTTATGCATTCCCAAGTATCAAAAGAACGGGATTATCTTCAGAAGAATTCTCGCAGCGGCTTCTTACCGAGGCAAAGGTCGCGGCTGTTCCAGGTACGGCGTTTGGACTTGGTGGAGAAGGATTTATCCGGTGTTCTTATGCTACATCGATCTCTCAATTAAATGAAGCGCTGGAACGAATGGGGAAATTTGTCGAGAAATTGACATAAGAAGCAGATAGTTGTTTCATTTCCTTGAATTAACAAAAGTTTTACTTTTCATTACAAATATCTATGTTATAATTTTATTTTGGAAGCATTATTTCACTATTCCAAGGAGGGGTTGCCATTGTATTGTGATTACGAATTGTCGCCATACCGCGGTGATTTTATTGCCGAAGGCCAAGATCATAGTAAGTGGTCAATGAAATCAGCGGAATCGACTCCTCAAAATATATCCTTGGAAGAAGAAATCCACTTGCTTCGCCGTAAAATGGAACAGATATTTTTACAAGAGCAATCGTTTACCTCAGAGGTTGTTATTGAGATCAGCAGTCTACTGGACTTAAAGATCAATGAATATATGAAGACATATCCTAAGAAGAAATAAGGATGATAAATAACAGAAAGAGTTGTCCCATGAGTAGATTTTCTACGGTGAGACAGCTCTTTCTTTTGTCATTCAACCAAACAATTCATCTGTACATCAAGTTATGGTATAGTGAAACTTAATCAAAAAAGAAGTAAGGAATGCTATCTAAAACGGTGTTTATGGAGGAATAAAGGATGAAAGTATATACAAAAACCGGAGATAAAGGCGAGACGTCAATCATTGGAGGACGTGTACCTAAAGATGATCCACGTATTGAAGCTTATGGAACGATTGATGAGTTGAATTGTTTTGTGGGGCAGGCTGTATTTTTGGCACAAGAAAGTGGGTTTAATGAGCTGTATGAGCAGCTGATTCAGATCCAGCATGAGCTGTTCGATTGTGGGTCGGACCTTGCTTATGCCAAGCACAACGAAGACAAGTACAAAGTAAACGCTCAACTAGTTGAGCAACTGGAAGCGTGGTTGGATGCTTTTGAGGAAGAGAACCCGCAGCTGGAACGGTTTATTTTGCCTGGAGGCAGTGCTTTGTCTTCAACGCTCCATGTATGCCGTACCGTATGCCGTCGTGCAGAACGATTGACAGTTACGCTAGCACGTTCAACGGAGATTAATCCAGAGGTGCGAAGCTATCTGAATCGTCTATCCGATTATTTCTTTGTGACGGCTCGTACGGCTAATGTAAGAGCGGGTGTGCCGGATATGGAATATGTGCGAAGCGGAAAGGTGTTTAGGTAGTATATGGAGTTGTATTATCCGCCTATATCCTACAGAGTATCTGAGATCGATGATGGCGTCTTATTGAAGACGGTGTTACAAAAACGGATGGGCGTATCTCGCAAGCTTTTATCCCGGTTAAAAATGACTGAACAAGGGATTATGCTGAATGGAATAAGAGTATATATCAGCGTAAAAGTCAGTGCCGGGGATCTGGTCGAAATCCGTATGGAACAAGAGCGGTCAGATGATATTTTGCCGCAGCCCATGGATTTGGATATTTTATATGAAGATGAGTTTTTACTTGTGGTCAACAAAGCTCCGGGCACAATCGTGCACCCAACGCATGGTCATTATACAAATACACTAGCGAATGGTGTTGTTCATTACTGGCAGGAACAGGGCTTGAATTATCGTTTTAGGGCGATACATCGTCTGGATCAAGACACATCAGGAGTACTGGCTATTGCCAAGAATCCTTACATTCATCAGCATATTTCAGAGCAAATGATCGCTGGAACGGTAGATAAGAGGTACGTGGCATTGGTTCATGGTGTACCGAATCCAGATGCTGGAGATATCGATGGTCCTATTGATCGAGATCCTTTAGAGCCACATCGTCGTATGGTTACACCGAACGGTTACTCTTCCTTAACTCGTTACAAGGTAAGGGAGCCCTACAACGGCAAGGCTGCTCTTGTAGAACTAAAGCTGGAGACGGGACGCACCCATCAAATTCGTGTTCATATGAGTAGTATTTCGCATCCATTAATCGGAGATAAGATGTATCGACATCCTTTATACGAGAGAGAATCTGTGGATCAAATGGATAAGGAAGCATTGGCAATAATTAGCCTTGATGAAAGCATTAATCGACAGGCACTGCATGCAGAGTCGTTAACCTTTGTTCACCCTATTGTTTCGGAGAATATGACCTTTAGTGCTCCGATTCCCGAGGATATGTTACAGCTACTGGAGCACCTGAAGGAAGACAACTAGCATACTAACGAATCTTATGTGTTCAAGAATGGAATGCATAGACACAGAAGAAGGAGAGAGTACATCGATGAGTCAACTAACGGTATATCAATATCCTAAATGCGGCACATGCAGAAATGCTGTGAAATGGCTGCAGAATGAAGGACATGATCTAACGCTTCGTCATATCAAAGATGAGCCGCCTACACCGGAAGAACTGTCTTTTTTGTTCGAGAAAAGTGGTCTTGAGTTGAAGAAATTTTTTAACACAAGTGGAGAAGTATACAAGCAAATGGGTTTAAAAGATAAACTGAAAGACCTGTCTGTTGAGGAACAAATTAAGTTATTATCCTCGAATGGAATGCTAATCAAGCGTCCAATTGTATCAGATGGAGAGCATGTAACGGTGGGGTTCAAAGAAGAAATGTTCGAGAACGCCTGGAAGCTTTAATAATAACGGCATATTAGCTCGGAGACGGATAAGGTCTTCGAGCTTTTTTGCATGTAGATGATTACTAGTATTACTAACCAAATAATATATAATTCGGCTGAATCTATCATTAAGGTAGTTATGATATAATGACAAAGGTGTAGAAATTATGATATAACAAGATTTTGAACATATACGCAAGGGGAGATTTAACACAGTGAATACAGAGAAACAACCGTCCCTACTGCTCGTTGATGGTATGGCCTTATTGTTTAGGGCATATTATGCTACAGCTACAAGCGGATATATCCGCCGCACGAAGACGGGAATTCCAACGAACGCTATTTATGGATTTCTCCGTTACCTATGGGATGCCATTGATACATTTCAACCTACTCATGTCGCATGCTGCTGGGATATGCCAGCCAAAACATTCCGCAGTGAGCAATTTGCAGCATATAAAGGTAATCGACCTGAAGCACCGGAGGATTTAATTCCTCAGTTCTCTCTCATTCGTGAGGTAACCGAATGTCTGGGTATTCCTAACCTTGGTGTTGAGGGCTTTGAAGCAGACGACTGTATTGGAACACTCGCTTGCCGATACGGTAAAGATATGAATGTGATGATCCTGTCTGGTGATCATGATCTGCTTCAGCTTGTGGATGAGCGAACCTCTGTCATCATCATGAAAAAGGGCCACGGCAACTACATGGTCTACACGCCAGAGACACTTTATCAAGAGAAGGGACTTCTTCCTCGTCAAGTGATTGATGTGAAAGGTCTCATGGGCGATACCAGCGATAACTATCCTGGTGTGCGCGGCATTGGCGAGAAGACAGCAATGAAGCTTATACAAGAATATGAGACCATCGAAGGTATTCTTGAAAATATGGATTCCCTCACCAAAAGTGTTCGTAATAAAATTGAAGCGGATCTTGAGATGCTCCATCTGTCTCGCTCTTTAGCTGCAATTCATTGTGAAGTGCCTGTAGATTGTGATTTGGATCTATGTCTTCTGGAAATTGACCATGATCGTATTGCATCCAAGCTTGAGGAACTTGAAATGAAGAGTTTAAGTCATCTGATGGGCGTGGTGACGGTTCCTTGATGAGAACTCAGGTGATTAGACCAAACGTGGCGAATGATAAGTGAATAGATACGTAGGAACCTTATGGACACTCATCATTTCAGCCATCATTTTGACGGCATGTATGCCTTCTACCGAAGAGAGTCTTGGAGAGAGTAAAGAGACTTCATCCAAGACTCAGCTTACGGTATCAGCTGCTGCCAGCTTGAAATCGAGTCTGGAAGAGGTAGCCGTTTTATTTCAGCAAGAGTATCCAGATATCGCATTACAGTTTAATTTTGGGGGCTCAGGCTCCTTACAGCAGCAGATTGAACAGGGCGCTCCAGTAGATCTGTTCTTCTCCGCTGCGATGGAACCGATGGGGCGGCTTGTACAGAAGAGACTGATTGAGCAGGACAAGCCAGAGGTACTTCTGCATAACCGCATGGTACTGATTGCTCCGAAAGGAGACGAGCTTATCAGAAGTATACAGGACCTAAAGAAACCTGAGGTTCGTGTTGTAGCCATCGGGCAGCCAGATACAGTTCCTGCAGGTATGTATGGTAAGGAAGTATTAGAACGAACAGAGTTATGGCCCAATGTTGAGTCGAAGGTTGTTAATGCCAAGGACGTAACTCAAGTTCTGTCGTATGTGGAGAGTGGGAATGCAGATGCTGGGTTTGTATATGCCAGTGATGTATTAAAGTCCCCGAATGTTCGCGTAGCGGAAGAGATAGATCCGACTTTTCATACGCCTATTCATTACCCAGCTGCAATTACTACTGTAGGTCGATATCCGGAAGAAGCGAAGAAGCTGCTTGACTTTCTGAAGTCGGATGAGGCAAGAAACATCTTTGTGAAGTATGGGTTTGTGATTCCGGAGGAATCGGTGTGACGACGAGTGAAGTCTTTTGGCTGCCGGTATGGTTGTCTGTAAAAACATCACTGTGTTCAAGTATCATAACCTTTATACTTGGAACTGCAGCTGCCCGGTGGATGCACCGGGCAGCATTCCGCGGGAAAACGGTTGTAGAAACCTTGTTGATGCTCCCCCTTGTTCTGCCCCCGACAGTTGTCGGATTTCTACTTTTGGTTATTTTAGGGAGAAACAGCTGGATTGGTTCAATAGCGGAGTGGCTGTTTGCTCAGCCTATTATATTCAGCTGGTGGGCAGCTGTTATTGCGGCTGTTGTAGTTTCTTTCCCACTTGTCTATCAGACAATGAAAGTAGGATTTGACTCGATTGATCCAGAACTTGAGGATTCAGCACGTTCTATGGGCGCAGGCGAATGGCAAGTATTTCGGCTGATTACAATGCCTCTATGCGGAAGTGCAGCTGTAACTTCCTATGTTCTGGCACTAGCCCGTGGACTTGGTGAGTTTGGAGCCACTTGGATGGTTGCAGGAAACATACCAGGTAAGACACAAACGCTGCCAACGGCTATTTATCTTGCAGTGGGGAATGGGGAGACTACGTTAGCGTGGGCTTGGACCGGAATGGTTGTATTATTTTCATGGGTTTTATTAGCATTGGCAGGAAATGGTCGTTCAGGCCGGATGGTTTCGAAGAGAACATAAAAAGCAAGTAATGACACTTACACCTTGGAGAGGATGAACTGACATGATACTTGGAGCGATTGAAGCAGGCGGAACTAAATTTGTATGTGGAATTGGTAAGGAGGACGGTACAGTTATTGAACGTACCAGTTTTCCAACGACAACGCCAGAGGAAACGATGGCGCAAGTATTTTCCTTTTTTGAAGGTAAAGGGGTAGAAGCAATTGGTGCGGGCTTTTTCGGACCGATTGACCCTGTAAAAGGAAGTCCTACATATGGCTGCATCACAACGACGCCTAAGCCTCACTGGAGTAATTTTAATGTGGTAAAAGCGCTCAAGGAGCGTTTTGATGTACCGATCGGTTTTGATACCGATGTAAACGGTGCCGCACTTGGAGAATACACATGGGGAGCAGCCCAAGGGCTGGATAGCTGCTTGTATATCACAATTGGAACGGGTGTTGGTGCCGGTGCGGTTGTGGATGGAAAGTTGATTCATGGTCTCTCTCACCCGGAAATGGGTCATATTATCGTTCGTCGCCATCCAGAGGATCAATATGAAGGTACTTGTCCTTATCATAGTGATTGCTTGGAAGGTTTAGCTGCTGGACCATCCCTTGGCAGACGCTGGGGGGTAGCAGGAGCGGAACTGACTCCAGATCATCCTGCTTGGGAGATGGAAGCTTATTATCTTGCACAAGCTCTGATGAATTATGTCTTGATCCTTTCGCCACAGCGTATTGTAATGGGTGGTGGTGTGATGAAGCAGCAACAGCTGTTCCCGCTCATTCATAAGAATTTGCAAGACATGCTGGCAGGATATGTTTCACATCCAAGCTTGAACGAGAATATTGCACAATTCATCGTATCACCGCAGCTTGGTGACAATGCGGGTCTGTGCGGTGCACTGGCACTGGCGAAGCTGGCCGTGGATGAATCTGCGAATTAATTAGAAGATACGCTACAACGAATTACAAACATAAAACCGGTCGGAGGATTCTCCGCCGGTTTTATTTATTTTCATAATAATTTTATAGTTTTGCTAAGAACACTAGAGAGACATGGCTTTATCCATTATGTCATTTGTTTTTGGGGGTGTAATACAATTGACATTAGTCCAGAGTTCGGTTATACCATATTAAGATAGATTACTGGATGTTGTCCGAATGTATTTTGCATCTATGCCCCACAAGGAGTAATCGTTATGACTATTAAGGCTATCTTGATTGGTGCCGGTGTTCGCGGCGCTAATGTATACGCACCTTATGCTCGAAATCATCCACATCAATTACAGTTTGCAGCGGTTGCAGAACCAGATCCCGTGCGCAGAACTTCCTTTGCTGTGGATTATGATATACCTAATGAACACATTTACGAGGACTGGCGCGAAGTGCTTCAGAAGCCTCGTTTTGCTGATGCTGTATGGATCTGTACGCAAGATCGGATGCACTATGAGGTTGCCTTGATGGCGCTTCAACAAGGGTATCATGTGCTGCTTGAGAAACCGATATCCCCCTCGCCCATTGAGTGTCTGGAGTTAGAGGAAGCTGCTCGGAAAAGTAACCGCTTGCTAACGATATGCCATGTACTTCGTTATACACCATTCTGGACTGGGATTCAGAATGTTATCGAAAGCGGAGATATTGGCAGAGTTGTCGATATACAGCTTCGTGAGAATATCGGTTATGCGCATATGGCTCATAGTTATGTTCGGGGAAATTGGAATAATGCAGCTTCAGCGAGCCCAATGATTCTGGCCAAGTCCTGTCATGACCTAGATTTAATCTCTTGGCTGATGGGTGAGGAATGTGTTCGTCTTAGCTCCTTCGGTTCACTGTTCCATTTTGTTAAAGAACAAGCCCCAGAAGGTGCAACAGAACGCTGCTCAGATGGTTGTCCGCATATTAAGAGCTGTTGTTACGTAGATCAGCGCTATTATATGGGAGAAGGCCGAAGGCACGCCCAGCATTTCTCAGGTGATCTGTCGGATCAGATGATCAGACAGCAGCTGCCACATACACCGTATGGACGCTGCGTATACCATTGTGACAATGATGTTGTTGATCATCAAAATGTAAATTTGCAGTTCGGCAATGGTGCTACAGCATCTTTCTCATTGTCTGCTTTCACCCACGATAGTTCTCGCAGTGTTCAAATCTCGGGAACTCGTGGAGAAATTAGAGGGAATATGGCGAAGCAGTCGTTTACGGTTTACTCGTTCGTAGACGGAAGTAGCACGGAAATTCAGGTTGAAGATGGGGGCCGTGAAGGTACCGATCGAATGCTCCATGAATTCTGTGAGCAAGTGGAATTCTTCACGGGCAGCTCATTAACATCTGCATCAGCTTCTCTGCAGAGCCATATGATGGCTTTTGCGGCTGAGGAATCCCGATTGAATAATGGTCAATGTCTGGAGCTTGGACAGCTGATTGACCGCTATAGAGTGGAAGCTACGAAGAATTGTTTTTACTGTACCGTGTAAATGAAAGGATGCTCCACAGTCATTTCAGATGACTTCTGGAACATCCTTTTTTATATGGGTAACATAATTATGAAAGTGATCCCATTTAACAATACTTAATAATGTGGTGATGATGTGTTTAAGATCATGTTAATAGAAGATGATATAAGTCTGTATACGGAAATCAATGAAAGGTTGACTCAGTGGTCGTATGATGTTCATGGTGTCAAAGATTTCGGAAATGTTCTGCAAGAGTTTACTGCGATAGCACCAGATCTCGTCATCATTGATATTCAGCTGCCTAAATTTGATGGGTTTCATTGGTGCCGAATGATCAGAGCGCATTCCAATGTTCCGATCATATTTCTGTCATCTCGAGATCACCCGACAGATATGGTTATGTCGATGCAGCTTGGTGCGGATGACTTTGTGCAGAAGCCATTTCATTTCGAAGTGCTAATCGCCAAAATACAAGCAATACTTCGCCGTGTGTACAACTACAGCACAGAACGAACGGAGCTAAGAACATGGCGAGGCGCAACCGTGGAATATGTGAAGAATACGGTCACCCATGAGCGTGGAACGGTTGAACTGACAAAGAATGAGATGTTTATCTTAAAAATACTTATTGAACGGAAGAATCAGATCGTAGGCCGGGAAGACATTATTAAGAGCCTTTGGGACAATGAACATTTCGTAAGTGACAACACATTAACAGTGAATTTAAACCGCCTACGTAAAAAATTAGAGAACATCGGTCTCCACACCTATATTGAAACGAAAGTGGGACAAGGATACATGGCTACGGAAGAGGTACAGCCATATGATTAGAAGGTACATCAGGGAACGCCGTAGCTGGATCCTACTGTTCATGATTGTTCAGTTGATGCTCCTGTTTGTAGCGTTTATTGACTCCTCTATTCCGTTCATGCCGATGGTATACATTATGTTTCTTTCAACACTTATCTTCATTGTATTTTTTATAATGAGATACCATAAAGAAACGAGGTTTTATAAAAGTCTTGAAAGCTGGGATTACACCACGGGGATTGATACGATAATGGAGGCTGAGAGTCCTTTTGAGCAAATCGTCGAAACCAATGTAAAATTTTTGAATGAAAGGTACCAAAATGAGGCGTCACATCGCTTTATTGAGGTGGAGCAGGAAAAGGATGAACTGTTATCTTGGATTCACGAAGTGAAAACACCCCTGACTGCGATGCATTTAATGATTGAGCGTATGCCCCAAGATCCGTTGAAAAATCAACTTCTGTATGAGTGGCTCCGTATACATCTTTTACTAGATCAACAGCTACACCAGAAGCGGATTCCTTTTATTCAGAATGATTTATATGTCGAGCTATTTCTCGTTGAGCCAATTATCTATAAAGAAATCAAGGAACTGAAATCTTGGTGTATGCAAAAAGGGATCGGCTTCGATGTGTCACTTCAGGTGACAGAAGTATTAAGCGATGCGAAATGGCTAGGCTTTATATTAAGGCAACTGCTAACGAATGCTGTAAAGTATAGCGATGCCTCTGATATCCTTATTGAAACCAGGATGGATGATAACGGTAACACGGTCTTAGAGATCAAGGATCAGGGGCGTGGGATTGATCCGAAGGACTTGCCGCGGATTTTTGATAAAGGGTTTACGTCCACAACGAAGCACCAAGACCATGCTGCAACAGGTATGGGCCTTTATTTAGCACAAAGAGTAGCAAGATCCTTGTTAATCCATATTCAGGTAACCTCAGAGCTTGGAGAGGGAACAACCTTTTATTTAACGTTTCCACAAAAAAACGATTTTGAGAGCATTAGAGGCATGTGACAAGAATGTCACATGCTTTTATCATTTGTTCGGGGAATCGAGGGAAATGGGGAGGAAGCTGCTTTATGATGAGAGTATGTTAAAAAGGAGTGAGTGAATTGGTAATCTTAGAAGCGAATAAAATTTATAAAAGCTATGGGAATAAGTTTAACAAGCAGGAAGTGTTAAAGGGGATTGACATTACTGTTGAAAAGGGCGAGTTCGTAAGCATTATGGGTGCCTCAGGTTCAGGAAAAACAACACTGCTTAACGTACTCTCATCCATCGATAAAGTCAGTCAAGGATCGATCACGATTGAAGGAGAAGAGTTTACTCGGTTAAAAGAGAAGCAGCTAGCAGAGTTTCGAAAGCATCATCTTGGCTTTATCTTTCAAGAATACAACTTGCTAGATACATTAACGGTGAAAGAGAATGTGTTGTTGCCGCTGTCTGTCAAGAAGGTATCTAGAAAAGAAGCGGATGCAAAGTTCAAGACCGTGGCTTCGGAACTTGGCATTTATGATCTCAAAGACAAGTATCCGAACGAAATATCAGGTGGTCAGAAGCAGCGTACATCAGCAGCTCGTGCATTTATTCATGATCCTAGTATTATATTTGCGGATGAGCCTACGGGTGCGCTGGACTCAAAGTCAGCCTCAGACCTGCTCAATAAATTGAGTGATTTAAACCAAAAGCTAGCCTCCACGATTATTATGGTAACTCACGATCCAGTTGCAGCGAGTTATTGCAGCAGAGTTATTTTTATTAAGGATGGTCAGATTTACACGCAGCTTAATAAAGGCGAGGAGAACAGACAAGCCTTTTTCAAAGATATTATAAAAACACAAGGCGTTCTGGGTGGTGTTCAGAATGAACATTAATTATCTCATTTACCGCAACCTGAAAAAAAACATTAAAAATTATTATCTGTATGTATTTGCATTGATTTTTAGTGTGGCGCTTTATTTCTCCTTCGTTACCCTACAATACGATCCGGCTATGGATGAAGCTAAGGGATCGATAAAAGGTGGTGCAGCCTTAGGAGCGGCATCCGTACTATTGGTCGCGATCGTAGCCATCTTTCTGTTGTATGCGAACAACATTTTCATTAAACGACGCAGTAAGGAAATTGGACTGTTTCAATTAATCGGACTGACAAAAGGCAAAATTTTTATCATTTTAAGTACAGAGAACTTAATCTTATACTTTGGTTCCATGCTGATTGGTATCTTTGCAGGTTTCTCGGTATCTCGCTTGATTCTGATGGTTTTATTCAAAATTACAGGGGTGGATGCGAATGCTTCCTTACGTTTTTCATCCGAAGCACTGATTCAAACGGTTATTGTATTTGCAATTGTTTATCTGCTCATTATGATGATGAATTATTTGTTCATCAAAAGACAAAGTATACTATCACTGTTTAGAACTGTATCCAAAACACAAGCGAGAGTAAAAAAATTATCCATTATGGAAATTTTAATTGGCTTATTTGGAATCGGGCTTATTCTCTACGGTTACTATGTGTCGACAAAGCTGTTTAGTGGTGACATCACAGAGATGAACAAGTTATTTTTAAATATGATATTGATTCTTGGATCAGTTATTATAGGGACCTATTTGTTCTATAAAGGGTCTGTCAGCTTTATTTTTAATGCGATCCGTAAGAGTAAAGGCGGTTATCTGTCGCTTAATGAGGTTCTTTCGCTCTCGTCCATTATGTTCCGGATGAAATCGAATGCGATATTATTGACGGTGATTACGACGGTTTCCGCACTTGCCATCGGATTACTATCCCTTAGTTACATTTCCTATTATTCTGCCGAAAAATCAGCACAACAAAGCATTCCTAATGATTTTACAATTGTACAGACGGAAGAGGGACAAACTCCGTTTACAGATGCTTTATCAGCGGCGGGTATTGATTATGATGTGGTACAGCGAAATGTGTTGCAAGGAGAGTTCGATCTCTCACAAATTATGAATTCTAGTTTGCTAAATTCATCGGGTGATGACGGTAAAATGCCTCTTTCTGTCGTGAGTGACAAGGAGGTCGAGGGGACTGACGTATCGCCTAACGAAACACTGTTCGCAGGATCTAATGATGCAATTCTAAAATTTATGTCGATTCAAGAAACAGGGGATATAACGCTTCATAACAGCAAACAGAAGATCCCTCTGAAATTGATAGGTATGAGTAAAGAAGCTGTGGTATCTAACTATTTTAGTAATGGTAGCATGCCTACAGCGATTGTAGATGATACGGTGTATAACGAGCTTTCGCAGAACTTAAATCCGGATATTCAGGATAAGTATTCTGTATACTTCGGGGTTGATATTAAGGATTCGTCCCAGGTTGAAGAAGCGAATAAGATTTTTGTGGAGTTAGGTCTTGAAGCGTATCGTGGAAACGGCTCCCAATCAGAGATGATTCAATATCAAAAAACGAATATGGGTTTAATGATGTTTATCGTAGGCTTCTTAGGACTTACGTTCCTCATCACCTCGGGATGTATTCTGTACTTCAAGCAGATGGATGAAGGGGAAGAGGAGAAAGCGAATTACACGATCTTGAGAAAGCTTGGATTTACACAAGGCAATCTCCTTCGGGGTATTCAGATGAAACAGATTTTTAATTTCGGCATTCCGCTTATTGTCGGTTTGTTTCACAGTTATTTTGCAGTGAAATCCGGATGGTTCTTCTTCGGTACAGAACTATGGACCCCTATGATCATGGTCATGCTCCTGTATACCGTACTGTATTCCATCTTCGGCCTATTATCAGTCCTTTTCTATAAAGGAATTATTAAAGAGGCTTTGTAGTTAAAGTAGTCTTATAATACAGGAGTTGTCCCAAGAGAAAAATATTCTAACTTAGGGACAGCTCCTTTTTTTTGATACCTTTTTTCGAGCAACTTATTAATCGGTAAAGTGGGCTTCCCCTAGCACGAGCGTCAGAAATTCACGTAAATCATCTGCTTCATCTGGTTTAAGATTGAAGGTTCGTTCTAAGTAATCTTCCTGCTCCAGATCATCAGCAGCAAGAATAGCAGTTCTTCCAAACTGAATATCGGTTACGAGCTTTTTGCCATAAAATAAGTTTGTTGTCGTCACAGCTAGATCAAATCGCTTGAGTGACGGGCCGATGAACGTGACGAAGCGGGTCGATGTAGACTCTGTACTATCAGATAAAAAATCAAGTTGCCGTGATTCTCCGGTCATATAGGCGGGTTCACTCCTTTATTAGACGTCTGCTGTCCATTATACAAGAAAAGGTTGAGACAACCTATATAACCAATTGAATTACAACAACATAGTTGACTCAGTTACAAAATATGGTATTATGTTGATTAACAGTATAACGTTTTGTAATTATTACAAGAAGGAAGCACCTTTCTACGCTGCGGCGGGAGAGGTGCTTTTTTTGCGTTGTACCGTTACTTATTAATGATTGGGGGACTAGGGAATGCAGATCGTATTTATGAATCAATTGTCTAGAGTAAGCGAAGCAAGTGAGGAACATGCAGCGCAAGTGTGGATTGGGGAAGAGGAAGGTATATGGAGACTAGGGTGGCGAGATATTGAGGCTGACGGATATAAAGAGGATGAAGACTGGTACGAAGGCAGCTCGTGGCAAGAGCTCTTGTGTGTCTATCGTCATCGTCTTTCGATGAAATTAAGTGAGGGATATCGCCCGGTGATTGAGGGAGTGTTCCACGAACCTGAGGATGCCAGAGGAAGGAACCATGCAGCACAAAAACTACAGTGTTACAGTGAGCTCTACGGCTCGGAGGAGCTTTACACAGAGCTATGTGCTTGGCGTAGAAGAAAAGCTGCTGCAGGCCGTAAGGCTCCCTATTTTATAGCAAGTAATCGGGTACTTCGACTCATTAGTGCCTTTGTACCTCAGACCGAGGAAGAACTCCTTCAGTTGCCTGGAATTGGCACGAATAAGGCAACAGAGCATGGTGCCGAATGGATTGAGATGACATCTCGAGTGGAGCGAACAACCTCCTTTCCACTGGATTGGGTATTTAATGCATTGAGAGAGGATGTATTCTTATCTTGGATGTATAAACAGAAAGAGCATAAGTACAAGCAGGAGCTGGAAGATTTCAGAATGGGAAGGGTGATGCTGATGGGCATTGCTGAAGGTTTAACACTGGATCAACTCGCTGAGACAAGTGGTATGACCCGTAGAGATCTGGTTGAACAGTTGGAGGGGCTAGAGAAGGATGGATATGATACGGAACCGCTAATTCGGATGGAGCTAGAGAGTATGCCTGAAGGAGATCAGTTGGCGATCTGGAAGGCATTTGAGGAGCTTGGAGATACCTTTCTTAAGCCTGTGATGCACCGAGTTTATGGACAGGACCCTGTAGTCGAGGGCGGAATGGAACCATTGTATGAACGGCTCCGCCTGATCCGAATTCGATTCCGCCGGCAAGCTTTTGATAAGCAGAACGCAGTATGAATCAACAAAAAACGGGTTTCTCTTCACGAATTGAAGGGAACCCGTTATTTTTAAATTTCATAGCCAATCTTTCTTGCGGAACAGATAAAACATGCCAGAACCGAGGAAAATCATAAGGCCGATGACAGCAAAATAGGAATACTTCCATTTTAACTCAGGCATAAATTCAAAGTTCATTCCGTATATACCTGTGATGACAGTTAGAGGCATGAAAATGGTTGTCATGGCCGTAAAAACTCTCATGATCTCATTCGCGCGATTCGCTATACTGGACTGATATGCTTCTCGAAGGTTACTCATCAGGTCGCGGTAAGTTTCGAAGGTCTCGGATATTTTTACAGCATTCTCATATATATCGCTAAAGTACTTTTGCAGCTGATCATCAATCAGGCGTAAGTCTTTCTTATTCAGTGTATTGATCACTTCTTTTTGCGGACCAAGTACTTTTTTAAGCCACAGTATTTCACTTCGTAGACCAATAATTTCGTTCAAATGTGATTTCTTGGTATGCATTAGAATATCTTCTTCAAGCTGATCTATACGTGCTTCAATTCGGTCACCAACTGTGAAATAGTTATCTGTAACCAAGTCGATCAGAATATATAAGAATCGGTCAGGTGTGTTAGCCTCATCTTCCCAGAGTAGAGGCTTCACAGCGCGAAGTTCATGAATCTTCTGTTTCGTCACCGTAATGATGAAATGCCTGCCAAGGAAGATATTAAGAGCTCTCAGGAAGATTTCCTCATCATCAAATCGAATGCTGTTAACTACGATAAAGTAGTGGTTCTCATATATTTCAATCTTAGGACGCTGTTCTTCCTCGCTCTGCGTGTCTTCTACAGCCAGATCATGCAGAGAGAAGAGAGGCTGGAGCTCCAGCAAGTCCTCTACATCAGCGTCGATCCAGTAAAATCCGTCTGGTGGAGCTATTAATGTCGTTTCAATATCGTCTACAGGGGTAAAAACACCCGAATTTACCAACCGGATTTTCATCTGATATCACTCCTTAATTCACTGCTTGCGCATTATCGAATAAAGGCATAGGGTATCAGCTTACCGGCATAGTCGTATGCGAACAAGTCACATGACTCGGCAAAAGGGTTTAATAGAGCACACGAAAAATAACGTTGCCCGCCACCGGTAAGCTGATCTTAATCCTATGCGGTTTTGCGTCACTTACATCCAGCTTCTGGCTCGGGTCACCGTCCATCTTTCATGTCACCTCTTTCATATGGTTAATTAGCACCTGTCTAGTATAACGCTGAGGTTATTACCTTTTCAAGGTGGAATTAAGGCGTCATATGTCCTTGTACAGGATATGGAAGAAAGCGGTGAAATGTTCTTGTTTTTTAACACAAAGCTTCTTGACGAAAAAATGTTCTTGATTTAAAGTATTAATCAGCAATATTAGGAAATTTACAACTTTATATCAGCGAAATCTTATCAAGAGCAGGTGGAGGGACTAGCCCTATGAAACCCGGCAACCGGCGGCAACATCGCACGGTGCTAATTCTTGCAGGATGTATTGTGGCCTTACGTAGTAAGGATCGCTGCAGTCTGACAGATGAGAGAGGCGCATAGTTTCTGTACATATGACCTTTCTCAACAGAGATAGGTCTTTTTTGTATACCTTGGCCTTCTCTGACCATGTATTATGCAGTCTTGACTATTTATTAACCCGAAGGAGGAATAATGATGCCGATCAAAATTCCAGACACCCTGCCTGCAAAGGAAATACTTGCTGGGGAGAACATTTTCGTAATGGACGAAAGCCATGCATTTCAACAGGATATCCGCCCGCTGCGGATTGCCATTCTGAATTTGATGCCAACTAAGGAGACGACAGAGACGCAGCTGCTAAGGCTGATCGGTAATTCCCCTCTCCAGGTCGATGTTGTGCTGCTTCATCCGGGCTCCTACACTTCAAAAAACACCCCGGCAGAGCATCTGGAATCATTCTACAAAACATTTGAAGAAGTCAAGCATCGCCGGTTTGACGGCATGATTATTACGGGTGCGCCAGTGGAACAGCTAGAATTCGAAGATGTGAACTACTGGGATGAACTTACCGAAATTTTCGAATGGAGCAAGCAGAATGTAACTTCAACGCTCCATATATGTTGGGCAGCTCAAGCAGGCCTTTACTATCATTATGATGTGGCGAAGTACAGCCTTCCCGAGAAGTGTTTCGGTGTATTCTCTCATACAGTGAACGAGCCAACGGTTAAGCTGCTCCGCGGCTTTGACGAAGTGTTCTACGCTCCTCACTCCAGGCATACCGATGTGCAGCGAGAAGATATCAAGCGAGCGAAAGACCTTATGATTTTATCAGAATCCGAGGAGGCTGGCGTGTATCTGGTAGCCTCGAAGGATGGCAAACAGATTTTTGTGACAGGACACTCAGAATATGACTCTGATTCACTTCGGTGGGAGTATGAGCGGGATGCAGCTAAAGGGATGGATATTGCACTTCCGCGTAACTACTATCCGAAAGACGATCCGGCAAGGAAACCTCCTTCTGTATGGAGGGCTCATGCGAATTTATTATTCTCAAATTGGCTCAATTACTATGTATATCAAGAAACACCTTATGATATCGGACCACAAATATAGATAAAAAGAGAATGTACAGCTGAAGGAGGAGCAGAGAACAAGATGGAGAACAAGCATCTGAAAATTGAGAGTAGATTAGCTCAGATTGGATCGATAGAGGAACCGGTTACGGGAGCTATTAATTTTCCAATCTATCAAGCGACTGCATTTCGTCATCCGAAATTAGGTCAAAGTACAGGCTTTGATTATATAAGAACGAAGAGTCCGACAAGAACAGTGCTTGAGGAAGCGGCGGCAGCACTTGAATCGGGTGATGCGGGATTTGCCTGTAGCTCAGGTATGGCAGCCTTACAGACTGTGTTTGCCCTGTTTGGTCAAGGAGATCACCTCATCGTGTCACTGGATCTTTACGGGGGCACTTATCGTTTGATTGAGAAAATCTTATCTAGGTTTGGAGTTACGGCAACGTATGTAGATACCAATGATATGGATGCGTTAGAGCAATCAAGAACACCGAATACGAAGGCGATCATTATTGAGACGCCAACGAACCCGCTCATGATGATTACGGACATCGAAGCTGTCTGTAGTTGGGCTCGTCATCACGGAATAATTAGTATTGTAGATAATACCCTGCTTACACCTTTCTTCCAGAGACCGATTGAGCTTGGAGCAGATATCGTTGTACATAGTGCAACAAAATATCTCGGTGGACACAATGATGTTCTTGCTGGCCTGATTGTGACGAAAGGGAAAGAGTTATCCGAGGAGATTGCTTTCCTCCATAACTCGATTGGTTCGGTACTTGGTCCAACAGATTCCTACCAATTGATGCGTGGAATGAAGACGCTCGCTCTAAGAATGGAACGTCATGAAAGTAATGCAACAGCCATTGCATTGTTTCTTAAGGACCATTCTGCGGTATCTGAAGTATTTTATCCGGCTCTTTCCGATCACCCAGGATATGAAATTCAGCAGAAGCAGTCAAGCGGAAATACAGGGATTTTCTCATTTAAAGTGAAGGATGCAAGGTATGTAGAGCCTCTTCTGCGTCATATCAAACTGATCGCTTTCGCTGAAAGCCTCGGTGGAGTAGAGTCACTGATGACTTATCCTGCAGTACAAACGCATGCGGATATCCCATTAGAAATTCGTGATGCGGTTGGTGTGGATGACAGATTGCTTCGTTTCTCTGTCGGAATTGAGCATGTGGATGACCTGATCGCAGATTTGGATTTTGCACTGAATGCAGCAGTAGCGGAAGTTGAAGGAGGCACTGACAGATGAGTCAAGACAACCAGAATGGACAATCGAACGAACTAGGACACACGAATCGTAAGAAAGCGAACTTGGATGAGATTCGGTTTGAAACCAAGCTCCTTCACTTCGGTGGTGAGATTGATGCTGCAACGGGTGCATCTAGTGTTCCGCTGTATCAAGCCTCTACTTTCCATCATGAGGATATCTTTGATCCCCCGCGGCATGATTACAGCCGATCTGGGAATCCGACACGTCAGGTTCTAGAAGATTACATCGCACTGCTAGAAGGTGGTGTTCAAGGCTTTGCTTATGCATCCGGTATGGCAGCCATCTCCAGCACATTTATGATGCTCTCCGCAGGAGATCATATCATTGTAACGGAGGACGTATACGGAGGAACATATCGCCTTCTTACAAGCATCCTTAACCGTATGGGGATGGAATGCACTTTCGTTGATATGACAGATCTTGCCCAAGTTAAGGGTGCAATTAAACCAAACACGAAGGCTGTATATATGGAAACACCATCGAACCCAACGCTGAAGATTACGGATATTGGTGCAATTACGGATTGGGCTAAAGAACACGGTCTATTAACAATCCTTGATAATACTTTTATGACACCTTACTATCAGAGACCGATTGAGCAGGGAGTAGATATTGTTCTACATAGTGCAACCAAGTTCCTTGGCGGTCATAGTGATGTGCTGGCGGGTTTAGCAGTTGCTCGAACTGCAGAGCTGGCAACGCAGTTAAAGCAGCTTCAGAATGGTCTTGGAACGGTTCTAGGGGTACAGGATTCTTGGCTGCTTATGCGAGGCATGAAGACACTCGGAGCTCGCATGACACATAGTGAGAAGAGTGCGGAGAAACTAGCAGCTTGGCTTACCGGTCGTAGTGATATTAAGGCGGTATATTATCCGGGTCTGCTGAACCATCCAGGACGTGAAATTCACGAGAAGCAAAGCAGTGGTTATGGAGCAGTTGTCTCATTTGATGTAGGATCAGGGGAACGGGCTAAGCAAGTGTTGAATGCTGTGAAGCTGCCTCTTGTAGCTGTAAGTTTAGGAGCAGTGGAGAGTATTCTGTCCTATCCTGCAATGATGTCCCATGCTGCGATGGGTGAGAAAGTGCGTCTCGAACGCGGCATTACAGATGGTTTGCTTCGTTTCTCTGTGGGTTTAGAAGATATTGATGATCTTATCGCTGATCTAGATCAAGCGTTTGGAGTTCACAGATAAGCAACATTTATAGAACGGCATTCCGTTTAAGGGGATGTCGTTTTTAATTCCTTTATGTGTTACGATGAAAAAGATACTAGGTGAAGAAGATAACATGTAGGCAAGTGCGATTTCACTGTCATTTAGCTATGATAAGGGAGGACCTATATATGGGCACTGTTAACAGCATTCTGGATAAAGCGCTACGTGGTGAGCGCTTGAATCTGGAAGATACCGTGACACTTTTCGAAAGTGATCAGATTGAGAAGATCGGCCATGCTGCCGATATTATGACTAAACGGATACATCCTGATCCGATTACGACCTTCGTCATTGGACGAAATGTAAACTACACGAATGTGTGTGATGTATACTGTCGATTCTGTGCTTTTTATCGCAGACCGGGTCATGAAGAGGGCTATGTTCTTTCAGATGAGGTGATTTTCCAGAAAATCCAAGAAACAGAGGACGTAAACGGAACGGAAATTCTAATGCAGGGTGGAACGAACCCTAACCTACCGTTCAGCTATTATACGGATCTGCTTCGGAACATTAAGAAACGGTTTCCGAATATTACGATGCACTCTTTCTCACCAGCAGAGATTGTGAAGATGATGGAAGTATCCGGCTTAAGCATGGAAGAAGTCGTTCGTGAGCTTCGGGATGCTGGTCTCGATTCATTGCCTGGTGGCGGTGCTGAAATATTGGACGACCGTATCCGTCAGAAGGTCAGCAAGCTGAAGGGAAGCTGGCGCCAGTGGATGGATGTTATGCAGACTGCACATAAACTAGGTATGAACACTACCGCTACAATGGTTATTGGTCTAGGCGAAACGATGGAGGAAAGAGCGCTTCATTTGCTTCGAATCCGTGATGCTCAAGACGAGTGTATTCAGAATGGTTGGAACTCCAAAGGATTCCTTGCCTTCATACCGTTTACTTTCCAGCCCGACAATACGAATCTGAAACGTGAGCGTGAAACGCCAGAAGCATACTTGAAATCCGTAGCGATTGGTCGTTTGGCTATTGATAATGTGCCAAATCTTCAGTCCTCGTGGGTAACGATGGGGCCGGAGATTGGTAAGCTGTCGCTCTCTTACGGATGTAATGATTTCGGAAGCACGATGATGGAAGAGAATGTAGTTTCATCTGCGGGTGCTGTGCATAAAGTCAATATTGAGTCTATCTTGAAGTTGATCCGTGAGACGGGGAATATTCCTGCACAACGGAATACGAAATACGATATCCTGCGCGTGTTTAACGATGATAGCACCATTGAGCGCGATTTTGTTATGCAGAACTAATTAATATATCCATATCATAAGGTCCTAATTAACCGTTTCTTTTTCGTCACGGTTTGTTAGGGCCTTTAATATTTAACAGAGCTTTCCAAAGAGGAGTTCCGTATATCCCTCCTCGGGTCCCCATATACTGAAACAGGGAACCCGAAAGGAGCGATTCCATGGAACTATTCAGCATAGCGGTTAATACACAGACTGACGGTGAAAAAGAAGCCTTTTACCGTATCTTATCAGACAAGCAGAAAGAGCTACATAAACAATGCAAGCAGCTGAAGTTTTCATTCAGTGCTTCGGGAGATCGGGTCATCTGGTCGTGTTCAGGGAAGCTGCCGTTAACGGCATGGACTGCATCTGCAGAGATGGTGCGTAGACTGGTTTCCGAAGCAGCAGCCACCTTTATTCTAGAGGAGAAGGAACACGAGCTCGCAGCCCGGCTGCTGGTTACGGAATTTGAATTCAATGATGAGGTAGAGGCTGAGCGGGTGCTACAGTGGTATTTGATGCTGTTAGCCAAAGATGACAGTTCATCAGGTGATTATTCACAGCAGCGCAGAAATAAGCTGAAAGACAGTATATTTGCTTGTTTAGCTGAGGCACCAGATCTGAATTTAGATGGTTATATAACCTTTAGGATGCAATCGTACATGCAGGAATTGAGAGAAATGGCCGAATATGCAGTAGATGAGTTTATGTTGGATCAACAGTATGAGGAGTTTGTCAGTCTGCTTAAATACTTCGTGTATTTTCAGGAACCTCTTATGCCGCTTGTACATGTGATCCACAAGGGGGATGAAGACTTTCTTCTCCTGGATGGCAATCTCAGACCGATTGAGAAGGTTAGGGACGAAGGACTTGTAATGGAGCGATTAGATCAAGAGATGGAACTTGAGGACATGGTTGTTAGTACACTCATTTCTGTATCTCCTGCACGGATGATTATTCATACAAGGGAGCCCGAGTTGCCGGTTATCGGCACAATTGCTCATATTTTTGATAATAGGGCAGAGATTTGCTGCAGTTGCCCTGAATGCAGTTCTTTTCTTGGGAATGTGGCCAATGACGACTTGACGTTCCCAGCGAAGCGGGATTATAATAACTGATAAATTCACGTAAAAGCAACGACAAAGACATGAGTCAAGCTGGTCTAGACCGAACAGAGAGAGGAAACGAGGCTGTAATTTCCTCCGGTACACCACCTGATTTACCCCTTTGTAGCTGCGTTGTCGAAATTTTCTAAACGCTATGGTGAGCGTTCCATGATTAGAGTAGGCTTCGCCGGTTCATTGCCGTTACCAATGCCAACGAAGGATCTTATTATTTTGACAGGATAGATGACTGTTTATCTAAGATCGAACTAGGGTGGAACCACGAGTATAACGCTCGTCCCTTTGCGGGACGGGTGTTTTTTGTGTTGTCCTGCAGGTGGGTCATAAGGATCAAACGTGAAATGAATATCAACGATTCTTTAAGGAGGAATGCAGGATGGCTATTCATATTAAACTTCCGGACGGATCTGTTCGGGAATATGCAGAAGGTAGCAGTATTGAAGATGTGGCAGCATCGATCAGCAGTGGACTTAGAAAGAACGCAGTAGCAGGCAAGCTAAACGGTCAAGTGGTTGACCTCTCAACACCTCTCGAAGAAGGGGCACTGATTGAGATTGTGACTCAGGATTCTCCTGATGGACTTGAGGTTATGCGTCACAGTACTGCTCACTTGATGGCTCAGGCTACTAAGCGATTGTTCGGTTCTAAAGCGGTTAAGCTTGGAATTGGTCCAGTCATTGAGGATGGCTTCTATTATGATATGGATCTTGAGGAGCCGCTTAATCCAGAGGATCTTCAAAAGATTGAAAAGGAAATGGAACGCATTATCGGTGAGAATCTGCCGATCGTCCGCAAAGAAGTTAGCCGTGAAGAAGCGCTTCGCATCTTCGGCGAAATGGAGGATCCTTACAAGCTTGAACTGATCAATGCGCTTCCAGAAGACAGTGTTATTTCGATTTATGAGCAAGGCGAATTCTTTGACCTGTGCCGTGGACCTCACGTTCCATCAACTGGAAAGATTAAAGTCTTCAAATTGATGAATGTGGCTGGAGCATACTGGCGCGGGGACAGCAAGAACAAGATGCTGCAGCGTATTTACGGAACTGCGTTTGTGAAGAAAGCTCAACTTGATGAGCATCTACGTCTGCTTGAAGAAGCGAAGAAGCGTGACCACCGTAAGCTTGGTAAAGAGCTTGAGATGTTTACTTTCTCTCAATTGGTTGGACAAGGACTCCCGATCTGGTTGCCTAACGGAGCTAAGCTTCGCCGGACATTGGAGCGCTATATCGTGGATATGGAAGAGCGTCTTGGTTACCAACACGTATATACTCCTGTGCTCGGTAATGTGGAGCTTTACAAAACATCCGGACACTGGGAGCACTACCAAGAGGATATGTTCCCGAAAATGGTTATGGACAATGAAGAGCTTGTCCTTCGTCCAATGAACTGTCCACACCATATGATGGTATATAAGAGCAGCATGCACAGTTACCGCGACCTTCCAATCCGTATTGCAGAGCTTGGTATGATGCATCGTTATGAAATGTCAGGAGCTCTCACAGGACTTCATCGTGTTCGTGCCATGACATTGAATGACTCTCATATCTTCTGTCGCCCGGATCAGATCAAGGAAGAGTTTGGGCGTGTTATCGAATTGATTAGAACTGTATACAAAGACTTCGGTATCCATGATTACAGATTCCGCTTGTCTTACCGTGACCCGGAGGATACCGAGAAGTATTACCAGAATGATGAGATGTGGGAAATGTCTCAGCGTATGCTGCGTGAGGTTGTTGAAGACATGGAATTGCCATTCTATGAAGCAGAAGGCGAAGCAGCATTCTACGGTCCGAAACTGGATGTTCAAATCAAGACAGCGCTTGGTAAGGAAGAAACCCTATCAACAGTTCAATTGGACTTCTTGCTTCCAGAACGCTTTGAGCTTGAGTACGTAGGCGATGATGGACAGAAGCATCGTCCAGTCGTTATTCACCGCGGTATCATTAGTACCATGGAACGTTTTACTGCTTTCTTGCTTGAGAACTTTGCGGGAGCATTGCCACTATGGTTATCTCCAGTTCAAGTTAAAGTGATTCCAGTATCGACGGCTTTCGAGGATTATGCGAAAGAAGTATCCGATAAACTTCAGCTGGCTGGGATTACGGTTGAAGCGGACTTGCGTAATGAAAAGCTTGGATACAAGATTCGTGAAGCTCAGCTTGAGAAAGTACCTTACATGTTCATCGTAGGTGAGAATGAGATGAACGCTAAAGCAGTATCTGTGCGTAAACGCGGAGAAGGAGATCTTGGAGCACAAGGTTTGGATGATGTCATTCTGAAGCTGCGTGAAGAGATTAATACTCGCTCCGTTTAGAGCTTTGAACGTATCATAAAGTAGTAGTCACCAATAGAAACTTATATAAGCCTCTGTCATGTTACGTATAAACCAAATGGGATTTGGGAAACCTCGCTAGTAAGGGGAGGTTCTCAAATGAACAATTGGAAAACATGGCAGAGGTTTTTACTATGTATTTTTCTAACAGCATGTGTGTATAGCATAGGCATAGCCGAAGTAAGTGCTGCAACGATGATACCGATATCTCCAGATTCTTTTAGTAGCATGGATTATAGAAATGGAGACCAAGAAGAGATCGTTGAAGAGAATGATTTTGTTGAGATGACGACCTTTTATGCATTTAGTGCTGTTGGGCTTGGAAATATCAATCACTATATATTACAGCCACCGGCTTCTACAGAAGAGAAGATAGATTCCACTGATCCGATGAAGAAACGTATTCCATCCGTGACAGTGTCTGCTCCGAAGGAAGAACAAGTTCTTCATACCGTAAAGGTTACAGCGACAGGGTATACTGCTGGCTTTGAATCAACGGGTAAAAAACCTGGACATAAACAGTATGGAATAACCTATTCTGGTGTTAAGGTAAAACGGGATAAGAACAAGGTTTCGACCATTGCGGCAGATCCAAACGTATTTCCATTAGGAAGTATTTTGTACATTCCGGACTATGGGTATGGAATTGTTGCTGATACCGGCTCTGCAATAAAAGGCGAGAAGATCGACCTGTACTTTACGACAACAAAGCAGGTTTATAATGAATGGGGTAAGAAGGATGTAGAGGTACAGGTGATCAAACGGGGGACCGGCAAATGTACTGAAGAGATGCTTGAGAAGCTAGGTACTGCTATTGAGACGTATCATTTCCTACCTTCATCTGTACTCGAAGAGGCTATTTAATATTTGGAAATGAATTCATCAGTTTCTCGGAATAATGCCTGGCTGTCCTTCACATACTATTCTTCGGGGAGACGTTCCCTGAAGAGGATGATGGTATTGTTGGACAGGGAGGTGAATACCATGGCCAAGAAAAACAAAGTGCAGGAAAACTACAGTACACCAAATGAAAAATTCAATGCTGAGTTTGCTGAAGAAAACAGCGTAGCCAGCACACAAAAGAGCTCCCAGAAAGTAAGGGAGAACTACAGCACTCCAAACGAAAAGTTTAACGCTGAGTTTGCTGAAGAAAACAGCGTAGCCGGTGCACAAAAGAGCTCCCAGAAAGTAAGGGAAAACTACAGTACACCAAACGAAAAGTTTAATGCTGAGTTTGCTGAAGAAAACAGCGCAAATAACAAGAATTCGAGCCGTTAGGCCCGTATTCTTAAACAAAGTTAAGCCTCCGCAATTTCATTGCGGGGGCTTTTCCTTTCAATATTATTCAATATACATAATCATCCAGTTCACTCGGTCTCAAGACCGAGACATGTTTCATTCCAACGCCGCTATCCGTAGAGTAGCTCTTATTGTAAAATGTAGTCAAAGGGAAAATACGAAATGGAAAGCAAGGGGATGCGCATGAATCGAAGAGGTTGGAACCAACTGACAGGCGGACTTGTGCTTATCGGTGTAGGTGTGTATTTTATATTACAGCAAATGGGCATCATTGATGTGAGTTTGGGTCACCTGATCTCAACATTTTGGCCAGTTATTCTGATATGGGTAGGATTACATGGTTTGATGAATCGACCTGACTTTGGTGGTGCAATTTGGGGCTCTATCGTGCCCTTAATCCTTGGGGTTTATTTTCTAGGGCGTAATTTAGATATGGTTCACTTCTCATTGGGAGAATTAATTAAATACGCGGTTCCACTACTTCTCATTGCTTTTGGGCTGACGGTTATTTTTAAACCTAGAAATCAGCAGCCTCCTGGGCCGCCGAAACACTACAAAAGAGAAGATCATGTAAGGGTAGAGCATCATCCTGACATTGAAGTGCCTGAAGCACCAAAATTGGAATCCTCGCTTGATGAGATGTTTGAACGGACATTCGGTAAGAAAGTCGATCAAGAAAAGGAAGCTAAGCCTAACCCGGAATTTATCGATGAGGAGCCACGTCGTAAATCGCATGGGCATCATCGTAGAGATCATGTACATCATCGTAGAGATCATGGGGAGCACTGGAAGGGTCATGGATGGGATGATTGTGAAACAGTCAATAAGTCGGCTTTCATCGGGGATGTGCACTTAGGGAACGAATATTTCACATTGAAGCCAACGAACATCTCACAGTTTATTGGGGATGCCGTGCTGGATTTAACGAAAGCGCAAATTCCTTATGGTGAAACGAAGATTAACATCTCGGCTTTCATCGGGGATGTAAAGGTGTTCGTACCCAATGACTCGGATATTGGTGTATATGTGTCAACGAATTCATTCATCGGAGACATGTCCGTCCTGGGACAGAAACGGAGTGGTTTCATGAGTAGTGCGGATATGGAAAGTCCTCATTACAGAGAAGCCGGCAAAAAAATCCGTATTAACATTAGCGTATTTATTGGCGATGTTAAGGTGAACAAGGTAGGGTAGACTAATGAGTTTTATAAAAAATACCAAATGGGTGATCATGCTTTACTTCCTGTTAATCGGGGCTGCGGTAGCTGTGTTTCTATATCTCGCAGACGGTGCAGGTTATATTATCATTGAGGACAACCGGCTGTGGGTGTATTATGCGGTCGGTATTGTTCTGTTTACAGGAATTGCAGGTTATATCGCAGGTCAGCGAATACAAAGACCCTTGGACTTGCTACATTTGAATATGCTTCAAGTAGCCAAAGGCAATCTAACCGTCCGAATGCCAGATGCAGAGGATGCATCTTTTGCTCGTGTGTATGGAGAATTTAATGGGATGACGGAAGCGCTGGAGAAGAAGATGAAGCTGCTTCAACGACTCGGTGAACAGGATGTTATTGAGAAGGAGATTGCTGCGGAAGCTGCGGTACTGGAGGAACGCAGGCGGATGGCGAGGGATTTACATGATACAGTCAGCCAGCAATTATTCGCCATACATATGTCAGCTTCATCTCTTCCGGGTGTGATGCGCAAAAATCCTGAGCATGGAGATAAAGTTCTTGAGCAGTTAATCTCGATGTCACATATAGCCCAAAAACAGATGAGGGCATTAATTGCACAGCTGCGGCCAGTTGAGCTTGAAGGTAAAACGTTAGAGGAAGCGCTTGAACGTTGGTTCCCTGATTATTGCCGCCAGAATGGACTGAAAGGTATAAAAGATGTCGAGATGTATGACGGATTGTCTGAAGCCATTGAACATCAGCTCTTTCTTATCATTCAAGAGGCCGTGGCTAATATCGTTAAACATGCTAGGGCGAGTCTTGTGAGTATGTCCCTTCACGAGGAAGAGAAGCGAGTCGTGTTAAGTATAAGTGACGATGGTCAAGGTTTTGACGAAATGACGCAGCGGCAAGGATCATACGGCTTGTCTACCATGCGTGAGCGTGCAGAGAAATTGGGTGGACAGGTGGACATTATAAGTCGCAGAGGTGCAGGCACAACGGTCCGTGTACATATACCGTTGTTTGAGAATTTAGGCGATGATGAGGTGCAGTCTAATTCAGATGTACATACTACGGATACGGAAGTCAAAGAATCACAGGGAGAATAGGAGAAGAGCATAATGAGTGTGATTAAAATACTACTGGTTGATGATCATGATATGGTTCGAATGGGACTTAAAACATATTTATCTCTCGATTCGTCTTTTGAAGTGATAGGAGAAGCTTCGAACGGCAAGGAGGTACTGGATTATCTGAGAAGTGACGAAGAGAGACCAGATCTCATCCTCATGGATCTCATGATGCCTGTGATGAATGGAGCTGAAACAACGCGGGCAGTGATGACTGAATTTCCTAATCAGAAAATAGTTATATTAACAAGTTTTTTGGAGGATAATTTAGTAGTGGAGTGTGTTGAGGCAGGAGCAGTAAGCTATGTCCTTAAAACCGTATCGGCGGATGAGCTTATTTATGCACTTCAAGGTGCATTTCGCGGGATGCCCGTGATGACGAAGGATGTGTCTGAGGCTTTGACCCGTGGTATCCGTCAACATATGGTGAAAGATGATCAATCAGGGCTTACCGAACGAGAGAAGGAAGTTCTATTGTTAATAGCAGAAGGAAAGAGTAACAAGGAGATCGGTGAAGAACTACATATCAGCATTAAAACAGTAAAGACACATGTCAGCAATTTATTGATGAAATGTGAACTTGAAGACCGGACACAGCTTGCTATCTTTGCCCACAGAAAAGGCTGGGTAAAGACGAACTAGCAAATGACAAGTAGTGAGAATAATATCTTATAAGCACTTATTTTGATTTCATTCGTTTTTATCTTACTTTTAATTGTTTTTAAGGTGTCATTAAGGTTTATAGTACACAATAAGAACAGATAAATTATTAAACCACCTGTATTTGGATCAGGTGATCTAATAGGAGGTATAGATATGGACGATCAAAGAAATCGATTCGGTCAGAAAGATAATGAGGATCAAGTGAATGAACCTCAGCAACAGCAAAATTCGTCTTCGGATAATTCATCTTACTACTATTCTTACGGACCATTCAAGTCGATCAGTGATGAAGATGCCCGTAATGATGTTCCGGATCCTTACAGTAGGCCTGAAGCACAAGAAGTGGAGGTTACAGCTCCTCAACCCGTAAAGCCTCTTCCTTCTCAATCTTACTCGGCCGGATCTTCTAGCCAAGGCAATGGGGGCGGTAGAGGTGGTTCTCTCCCTGAGAAATCTTCTAACGCACAATGGAATTATAGCAAGAAGCCGAAGAGCTCGGTCAAAACGGTTCTGCTATCGTTTCTAGCAGGTATGCTTGTGATTACAGGATGTATGTTTGCAGCAGATAGAGCTAATCTATTTACACCAGATGCAGGCATAACCTCACAGGCAGCTGGAAATGAGAATGTACAGTCAACTCTTGCCTCAGCGGATGGAGAGAATAACAACAAGACAGCATCAGTACAAATACCGTCTAAGCCTGGTGATGTCGCATCCGTAGTGGATCAAGCTAGTCCAGCAGTTGTTCTAATTGAAACGCTTGTTAACAGTAATAACAGAGGACAAAGCAGCTCAAATATGGATGATCCATTGTTCCGTTACTTCTTCGGAGATCAGTCCAGTAGCAGAAGTGGAAACAACAATAACAACAATAACGGTAGCAGTCAAGATACTTCACAGTTGCAACCATCCGGTATAGGATCTGGATTTATCTTTGATAAGTCAGGATATATCCTAACGAATGAGCACGTTGTTCATGGAGCGGATGTGATCCAGGTAACTTTGCAGGACAACAAAAAGCCTTATGAAGCTAAACTACTCGGTTCGAGTTATGAGCTTGATTTAGCTGTACTTAAGATTGAAGGCGATAAAGACTTCCCATCTGTAGCACTTGGTAATTCAGATGAACTGAAGGTTGGTGAATGGCTCGTTGCGATTGGTAATCCACATGGATTTGACCATACGGTAACGGCAGGTGTCCTGAGTTCCAAGGAACGTGATATCGATATTTCAGGACAGAATGGAGAAGAAGACCGTAACTATGAACACTTGTTACAGACAGATGCTTCTATTAACCCAGGTAATTCCGGTGGACCGCTTCTTAATCTGAAAGGTGAAGTTATCGGAATGAATGTGGCCGTTAGTGCAGATGCGCAAGGTATCGGCTTCGCTATTCCATCCAAGACGATCAGTGAAGTTCTGGATTACTTGAAGAACAATAAAGAAGTTCCAAAAGAGCCTATTCCATTTATCGGTGCAAGTCTCGGAACATTGACTCCACAGGTATCCCAGCAGCTGGGTACAGATGTAACAGAAGGCTCTTATGTGGATAGCGTAGTATTCCGTTCCCCGTCTTATGAGGCAGATCTTCGTCAGTATGATATTGTGACTGGAATTGATGGAACGAAGTATGCGACAGCCCAGGATTTGATTGAATTTATTCAATCCAAGAAGGTTGGCGATAAGATTACGTTGAATGTTGTGCGTAACGGGAAGAAGATCGATCTTCCTTTGACGATTGGTGATCGCAATGAGTTCGATCTCACGCAGCAACAGCAGCAATAATTAGGGTTATTAAACCTGGGAGACAAGCGGAAGGGAGAGTCCCTTCCGCTTGTGCTGTTCTCGGGGGCATGGATATAATGGGGTTAGAGTAGAAAAGATAGATGAATAAGAGGAGATACCAATATGCGATCCCGTATTTTAGTCGTTGATGATGATGATAAGATCATTTCTATGTTACGTCGAGGTTTGGCTTTTGAAGGATATGATGTCCATACTGCTTCAAATGGTGCCGAGGGATTAAAGATGGTCTTAAACGAAGAGCCAGATGTGGTTGTACTGGATGTCATGATGCCTCAGGTGGATGGATTTGAAGCACTGCGTAGATTAAGGGAAGGCGGAAGTAAAGTTCCCGTGCTCATGCTTACCGCAAAAGATGAGGTAGAGAACCGCGTTAAAGGTCTTGATATAGGTGCTGATGATTATTTGGTCAAACCGTTCGCGCTTGAAGAGTTACTCGCTAGGGTTCGTGCGCTGCTTAGACGGAATACAGGCGTCGAGTCAAGTAATCATAAATTAACCTATGAGGATATCGTCATGGATACCGATGCCCGGGAAGTGATACGAAACGGGAAAAGGTTGGAGCTTACTGCGAAGGAATTCGAGCTACTGCACCTGTTCATGATGAATCCGAAGCGGGTACTCTCCCGTGACTTAATTATGGATAAAATCTGGGGATATGATTATAGCGGTGAGTCGAATGTACTTGAGGTTTACATAGCCATGCTGCGACAAAAAACGGAGGATCAAGGTGGAAGCCGGTTGATTCAGACGATCCGTGGAGCAGGATATATTCTAAGAGGAGAACAATAGCATGTCGGTACGTTGGCGGCTTACAGCGTGGTACTCTGGCATTCTGTTCATCACGTTGCTTATATTCAGCGTTGCTGTGTATGGTTTTGTTCATCTCTATACGTATGATGAATTGAAATCAAAGATTGTGCAGCAGTCCAATAAAATAAAACCGATCCTTACCATTAGTGAGGATGGAAGTTTAGCGTATGTTACTCCTGACCGATCTTCTAAACAGCGTATGGAGGAATCGGATATTTATGTTCAGATCTACACCTATCACAATCAGCTGACTTGGAAATCCGACAATATGCGGCTCAGAGGTCTCGAATTCGAAATGCCTACTCCATCAAAGGCATCGAAGGATATTGGATTTAAAAAGGTTAGTGTTGGCGGCTATCCATTCTTCATGTATCAAGACTTTGTAACCACGCAGAATACCAATGAGATTGTTGGATGGCTTCAGGTAGGTGTTTATACAGGTACAGCCGAAAATACGCTGAATAGACTGCGATCCATTCTTATCATGGGATCTTTGGCGACACTTATCATTGCATCCACACTCGGGTTATTCTTAGCTCGTAAATCTATGAAGCCGATTCAGAAAGTGGCCGATGCTGCGAATCAGATCCAGAAGGGAACGGATCTAAGTGTTCGAATTGAGTATGACGGTCCGCAGGATGAGATCGGAAGGCTTATCGGAACCTTTAATGGGATGATGGCAAGGACAGAGGGGTTCTATAAAGAGCTTGAAGATGCCTATGCCGCTCAGCGTAGATTTGTCTCTGATGCTTCTCATGAGCTAAGAACACCGCTTACTACCATTCGTGGAAATGTAGATTTACTTCATAAAATATGGACGGGATCTCCTTCGGAACGTCCGGATTTGGATGAAGAGACATTAAGGCAAATGTCTGTTGAAGCGGTTGGAGACATTTCGGATGAGGCTAAGCGGATGAGCCGCCTGGTATCAGATATGCTCTCACTTGCCCGTGCTGACACGGGACAGACTTTTGAGAAGGAACCTGTTGCACTTCAACCTCTCATCGAGGAAGTCGCAAGACGAGCGAAATTTCTTCCGAAAACAGCGGAATGGCATGTAGGTGATCTGCGTTCACTTAACGGAGTGTATGTTGTAGGTAACCGTGATTATTTGCAACAAATGCTATTCATTTTTATTGAGAATGGCTTTAAATACACACCGGAGGGCGAAGTTCGATTGGATGTTATCCTGTATAAGGGCCAGATCGGAATTCGTTTCTCGGATACAGGAATCGGCATGGATAAGGATGAAATTCCTCATATCTTTGAACGTTTCTATCGGGCAGATCAGTCTAGAGGGGTAACCGAAGGAACCGGCCTTGGATTATCAATTGCAAAGTGGATTATCGATGTGCATAATGGCTCTGTTGAAGTGGTAACGAAACGCGGAGAAGGAAGTACGTTTATCGTCTGGCTACCTATTATCTTTGCTCCTCCACTTGAATAGGGTTATAATGAGAGAGATTGTTATTTTTATTGTTTAGAAAGCAGGTGAAGACCATGGAAGTGCTCAAAATATCGCCGCGCGGTTACTGTTATGGTGTTGTCGACGCAATGGTGCTGGCACGGCAGGCAGCGAATAATTTGGATCTTCCGCGGCCTATTTATATACTAGGTATGATTGTCCACAACAGTCATGTAACGCAGTCTTTTGAAGACGAGGGAATCATCACATTAGATGGACCGAATCGGATGGAAATCTTGAATCAGGTCGATAAAGGAACGGTTATATTTACGGCTCACGGTGTTTCGCCGGAAGTCCGTAAGCTAGCCCGTGATAAGGGGCTGACAACGCTGGACGCTACTTGTCCAGATGTAACGAAGACCCATGATCTCATCCGAGAGAAGGTCGCTGATGGATACGAAATCATCTATATCGGGAAGAAAGGCCATCCCGAGCCAGAGGGTGCGATTGGAGTTGCTCCAGATCACGTTCATCTGATCGAGAGGGAAGAAGAAATTGAGGATCTTAAGCTTCATGCGGGCCGGATCATCATTACGAATCAGACGACGATGAGCCAGTGGGACATCAAACACATCATGAAGCGTCTCTTAGAGAAGTTCCCAGGTGCTGAGATTCATAATGAGATATGCCTTGCGACACAGGTGCGTCAAGAAGCAGTAGCCGAGCAGGCTGGACAGTCAGATCTTGTTATCGTGGTAGGTGATCCACGTAGTAACAACTCAAACCGACTTGCACAGGTTTCTGAGGAGATTGCTGGGGTGCCAGCTTATAGAATTGGAGATGTCACTGAACTGAAACGGGAATGGCTTGAAGGGGTTAAGAAGGTGGCTGTTACATCAGGAGCCTCAACACCAACGCCGATTACCAAGGAAGTTATTGCGTATTTAGAGCAATATGAACACGATCAGCCCGAGACATGGGAGATCAAGAGAACGATTAATATGAGTAAACTGCTTCCCCCTGTAAGAGCAAAAAGTTAATTAATTATATAATTGATTAACTATCATTGATTAGTATCATATATATTCATAAACAATAACCCGCTGTCGCTTATGCGATAGCGGGTTATTTCTATGCTCTGATAATCTGAAACTATGAAAGCGTTTCAATTCTCGATTGTTTTGTATCATTTTTAGTTGATCAGGCAAATAGTATGCGTGAATCCGTTCCGCTAGAATTATAACCATAAAGATACTAGAGACGGGGGAGGAACAGAAATGGCTCAGATATCCGTTGATAAGGAACGTATTCCAAGACGGAAACGAAACAACATCCTGATCCGGTTATTTACACAATGGGACATTCAGTTGATGGTGCTTCCAGCTTTATTGCTCATTTTAGTTTTTAGCTACATACCTATGTATGGCGTATTGATGGCTTTCCAAGACTACAACTTATTTGGTGGTATGGCGGAGAGTCCATGGGTCGGATTTAAACATTTTCGAATGTTTTTCGAATCTCCCGAGTTTTTCAATGTGATGCGTAATACGATTGTCATTAGTCTTTTGAAATTCTTCATTGGATTTCCTGCACCGGTGATACTCGCATTGATGTTGAATGAGATCAGACATATGGCATTTAAACGGATCGTTCAAACTGTCAGTTATCTTCCGCACTTTCTGTCTTGGGTTATTGTGGCAGGTTTTGCGATGTCACTCTTATCCACAGACAACGGAAGCATCAATATATTGCTAGAGAAGCTCAATCTGATCGATGAACCTGTAAGCTTCCTATCCATTCCCGAATACTTCTGGGGAATTCTTGTAACGACAGGGGTCTGGAAGGAGATTGGTTTTGCCTCCATTGTATACCTGGCTGCTGTCGCAGGAATTGACCCTTCTATGTATGAAGCAGCAGATATGGATGGGGCTAGTAAGTTACGTCAGATTTTCACGATTACATTACCTTCTATCATGCCAGTTGTCATCATCTTCATGATTCTTGCGATTGGTAACTTGCTTACGGCTGGATTCGAGGATATTTTGCTTCTTGGTGTGAACCCGGTTCTTCGTGAAGTATCCGATGTTATTGATACTTACGTCTACCGTGTAGGTATCCAAAATTCTCGGTTCTCTTATGCAACTGCAGTTGGACTGTTTAAAGCCGTGATCAGCGTCGGGCTGTTAACGATGGCGAACTTCATCGCACGTAAATCTGGTAACAGTCTATGGTAGGATTCAGGCCTCTAGAAGAAAGGAGCGGATTGACTTGGTACGTCTAGGTTTCGGAGACCGATTAATGATGGTTATTATTTATACCTTGCTGGCTCTGCTTGCATTCTCGACATTCTACCCGTTCTGGAACGCAGCGGTCATTTCATTTAACACAGGGTCGGATACAGCACTTGGCGGTATTACATTCTGGCCCAGAGATTTTACACTTGAGAACTACGCCATTGTGTTCAATGACGCGCGTCTATTAAACGGCTTTTATATTTCGGTTATGCGGACCGTTGTCGGAACAGTAACCTCCATTATCGTTACGGCAGTCTTCGCTTATGGGATGACAAAGAAAGAATTGATTGGCCGTAAGTATTACATGGTTCTATGTATCATCACGATGTATTTCAGTGGTGGATTGATTCCAAGCTTCCTGCTGATTCGAAGTCTGGGTCTGATGGATTCCTTCTGGGTGTTTATCATTCCGGGTCTGGTCAGCGTATGGAATATGATCATATTCAAAACATTCTTTCAAGGGCTACCCGGTGGGCTAGAGGAATCAGCAAAAATCGATGGCTGTGGCAACTGGGGAACGTTCTTCCGGATCGTACTTCCACTCTCAGGTCCGGTTATCGCTACGCTATCCTTATTTACAGCGGTTAACCATTGGAATGATTGGTTCTTGCCTAGTATTTACATCAATAATGAAAATCTAATGCCGATTCAAACGATGCTTAAGCAGATTCTTAACACGAATATTGTGTCGGATCAAATCGGTAACCTGGATTCAGCAGCACAAGGCCAGTTACAGAAGATGCAAACCGTCTCATCCAAGTCACTATCGATGGCTACGATGATGATTGCTACATTACCTATCATTATGGTTTACCCTTTTGTTCAAAAATACTTTGTTAAGGGTGTTCTGGTAGGTTCATTGAAAGAGTAGGATAGATTTCACTTGATGTTTAAAGCCTAGGCTTTAACATAAATACCATGGGGACGCCGAAAGGGGAAAAAGAGACAATGAGAGTAAGAAAAAAGACACTATCGTCAACAATGGCGGCTTTGCTGGCTGGAGCTATGCTACTTGCTGGATGTTCTGGGGGTACCGGAGATAAAACGGCAGGAGGTAATACTGAGCCTGGTAAAGAAACAGATACTCCGAAAACAGAGAGTAAATATGTTGTAGGCGAAAATCCGCTTGAATTCTCATTATATGGTCACTATGATTGGTATACGATGCCTCAATGGGGTGCAGATGAAGCTTCCAAGTATATTAAAGAAGATATGAAGGTCAATGTTACGCCAGTTCATTCAGGTGGTAACGCAGCCCAAAAATTCAATACAATGATCGCTTCAAACACTTTGCCTGATGTCATCTGGATGGAGCGCGGACCTGATGTGGAGAAGTTGCGCCAAGCAGGTATGCTGGTTCCTTTCGATGATTACCTAGATAAATATCCGAACTTGAAAGAATGGCTCGGAGAAGCTGGAATTAACATGCTTCGTTCAGAGGATGGTAAGCTGTATCAGTTCCCGAACTGGTATACGAACCAACCGAACGGTAATGCCGGTTATGTTGTGAACAAGAAGATTTATACGGAACTGGGATCTCCAAAACTGGAAACAACCGATGATTTGTATAAATACCTTGTCATGGTAAAAGAAAAGTATCCGAATGTCGTTCCATTTGAGCCTTACTTGGCTAAAGATGGTCAAGGATTGGATGTATTGTACACTGCATTTGCTGAGAATGCTCTTAGCCGCTGGATCAGTATTCGTGGCGTACCAGACGGCGATAAGCTAAGCTCTATTTTTACGGATTCCGTCTTCCGTGAATCGATGCAGTACTCATCCAAGTTGTTCCGTGAGAAATTGATTTCCCAAGATGCGATGACTCAAACGGCTGACCAAGTAAAAGAAAAACTGAACACAGGACGCGTTGCTGTATACGCTGCATCTAGTCCTACAGAATACGCAATGAATGGACATGCATTGCTGACCGAAAAAGATCCAGATGCTGGGTACTTCATGATCTGGCCGATTCATAAAGAAGGACTCGACAAGAACAAAATCTTCCCAGGCACATATACACAGCTTGGTTGGAACGTAAGTGTTATTACAAAAGCAGCGAAAGATCCAGAAGCAGTCTTTGCTTTCCTTGATTGGTACACAGGTCCAGAAGGACAGCGTATTCAAATGTGGGGACCTGAAGGGGAGAATGGTTACTGGAATGGTCTTGAAGCAGATGGTTTGACACCTAAATTCACTGACAAGTATACAAGTGATGCTGAAGGCCTGGCTAAATTGCAAGCGATCACAACGAATATTATGTGGAATGGTAATACCGTTTATATTGACCAAGCAAAAGCGAAATACGAGAGCACTCTTCCTGAAGAAGAGCGGAACTGGTCCACTCGCTGGCAATATGAAATTACTTGGAAGACACAAGGAAATGCTACAGAGTTCATTAACCTAGATCCAATGCCAGATAGTGAAGAAGGAATTATTCGTCAACGTATCGAAGATATATTCTTGGAATCTAGAGCAAAAGCACTTTATGCCAAAGACGATGCAGAAGTGACTGCCATTCTTGATAAGGCAGAAGCAGATGCACAAGCCGCCGGTTATGCCAAATTACTAGAATTCAAGACCCAGAAATGGCAAGGAAATCTCAAAAAAATGGAAGGGAATTAATTCATAATTCCTTATCACCTAATGGGTATACTGCCTTCGCAGTATACCCTTAGGGTTTTTCGAGGGGTGAACAGTCTTTATGTATAAAGTATTACTAGCTGACGATGAAGTACTCGATTTAGAAGGGATGAAACGTTTTATTCCTTGGGAATCGCTAGGAATGACTGTTGTGGATAGTGTGAACAATGGATTTGCCGCATGTGAGGTGTTAGAGAAGCAGCATATAGATATTTTGGTAACGGATATCCGGATGCCTAATATGACAGGACTTGAGTTGGCTCAAAGAGCACTGGCTGCTCAAGAGAAGCTACGAATTATTTTTGTGAGTGGCTATCAGGACTTTGGATATGTTAAGCAGGCCATTGCACTCAACGCTTGCAGCTATGTTCTAAAGCCCATGGATGATGCAGAATTGATTGATGCGCTGAATAAAGTTCGCCGAGAGCTTGATCGAGATAAAGAGCAGCAGATAACTGAGCTAGCTTATCTTCAGATGGTGCCCATGTTTAAGAATCAATACCTTTTGCAGCTTCTTGAGAAGGCTTATGAGGATGTGCCATTTGATGTATTTAATAAGGAGTATCAAATCGACGAGGTGAACTGGCCGGCTCGGGTGGCTTTAATTGAACTGGATCATGATGTATCTGGGCAAACGAGCCAATCTGAAGAAAGTGTGAAGAAGAGCATAATGGATGCTTTCTTCTCCCGATTAGAGACCCTTCTTGAAGAACAATATATTCATTATGTTTGTAGAGTGACAGATCGAAGATCGGCAATCTTAATGAATGACGAGTCTGAGCGAGCTGCAGTAGTGCAGATCTTAGAGCAGCTCAAAATAGAATTTCCTTTCTCAGTAACTGTCGGCATCAGTAATGCAGCTAGCAAAGTTCAGGATCTGCATCCTGCTTATTTGCAAGCGGTTGCGGCACTCGACTATAAGATGTTCCGAGGAAAAGGGAAATGGATTCCATATGGAGATGTCCCCTCTGAGGATATCAGAGATGCTGAGAATATATTTATTCAACTGGATTCCTTGCTTAGCGCGATGACGAATTATGAACTGGTACGAGTGCATGATGAACTGGAAGCGCTATCGTTGCTTGCATCTAGTTTGCGATCTAAATTCACAATTCGAAACTTTGCGATGTATATCATTCTCAAGCTGGATGAGCATCTGCATACGATGAATGAGGATCTTTTTGAAATCTTGGATATGGAACGAAAAAACCTGGATATAGTGCTTCAATTTGAGACGCTAGATGATATATTCTTATGGTTGCGCCGCCGCGTGTATGAGATTTCAGAGCACTTGCATAACAAAAAGCGATCGAAGAATGGACGATTGATTCAAGAGATCGTGGAGGATGTAAGAGGGCGTTTGAACGAGAGCATTACGCTTCGCGATATCGCAAACCGCTTCTCGTTCTCTCCGAATTATTTAGGACTTCTCTTTAAAGAGGAAACAGGTCAAAACTTTAGCGATTATGTTATTGCCATGCGGATGGAAAAAGCAAGAGATCTGCTTGTGAACACAAAGCTGAAAATATATGAAATTGCATCACAAGCGGGTTATCAGTACCTTCCTTATTTCAGTCGTCAGTTCAAAGATACTTACGGGATGACCCCACTGGAATATAGACGAACACATTCATGATAACATTCAGGGAGGGCATATTCAGATGTGGTCCAAAATTAAAATAATGCAGGTGCCATTTGGTTACAAGCTAATGCTTTCCTACTGCATTCTAATCATGGTTGCCGTACTCATGGTGGGTAACGTTGCCAACCGGGTATACGTTGAGTCTATGAGAGAACAGACCCGCAGCATTATTCAAGGGACCCTACATCAGATGAAAAATAACATTGCCTTCAAAATGGAAGATACAAAGCGGATATCGGATATGCTGTATTTTGATGAATATTTGGCTAGAGTGCTTCGCCAGACGAAAGAAGGATGGTCAAGCTATAATGCGATGGAAACGGTGCTTATCCCTAAATTTCAAACTGCAGTAGAAACGGCAAATCGTCGAATGTGGCTGTCGGTGTACCTTAAGAATGATAATTTTAGCGAAGTATATAATATTTACGATAATATGAATCCACTAGATACGAAAGCAAGGTTATATGATATATATCAGTATCATCGACTGGAGGGTAAGCAGTGGTATGAGACCTTTCCAGAGGAAGAGATCTATGGAACGACTCACCAATGGCGACAAATCGACGACGATAGCAAGTATGGACGCATCTCGCTCTTGCGAAGAATTGTAGATATCGGCGGGGATAATTACCCGTTTGAAGAGATTGGATTTATGCGAATTAGCGTAGCTTTATCCGATTTATTTGATGGGGTGGACTTTCAGAAGATCGGTGAAGGGACAACAATTTATATTTCGGACATTAAAAGTAATGTCATCATATCCTCTGCCTCTGACGGGGGACCGGAAGTTACTAGGATAAACGAAGTGAATCAGAACAAGAACAGCCTGATCATTCGAGATAACTTACCTGGATTAAATATGGATCTAGTCGCTTATATACCTGCAGATCTTGTTGAGAAGGATGCTGTGAAAGTTCGCAATCTTACGCTGATTATTTGTTTGGTATGTATTCTATTATTCTTCTTTGTAAGTGTGATCGTATCTAGATACTTTGGAAGAAGGGTATCCAAGATTGTGAAGGTGGTTGACTCCTTTCAAGAAGGGGAATTTCATAGACGGATTCACTTTAAAGGAAATGATGAATTCTCCAAAATTGCATCTGCTCTTAATGAGATGGGGAATAATATCGGCCGATTGATTCAAGAGGTATACTTAGCTGACCTACAAAAAAAAGAGGCTGAATTGGAGTCACTTCATGCGCAAATAAATCCTCACTTTTTATATAACACCTTGTCTTCGATCAGCCGACTGGCTAAGTTTGGTGAACTGGAGAAGCTACAACGCATGGTGATGGATCTGGCTAAGTTTTACCGCTTATCACTGAATGAGGGTAGAAACGTAATTCCTGTGAAGAATGAACTAGAGCAGGCTCAGGCTTACATTGATATTCAAAAAATCAAATATGAGCATCGGATGCAAGTGCAATATGATATGGATCCGGCGGTGGTTCATTACGAGACGGTAAAGCTTATTCTACAGCCGTTCATCGAGAATATACTCGAACATGCATGGATGGGAGATTCCGTTCATATACGAATCATTGGATGTGTTGAGGGCGAGACTTTAGAGTTTAGAATTATAGATAACGGTGTGGGCTTTCCAGCAGGAATGTTACGGGAACTCACAGACGCTCAAGAATTGACGGATGCTGGATACGGAATAAAAAATGTAGACCAGCGTATTAAGCTGCATTATGGATCGCAGTACGGTGTGACACTTTTTAGTCGGCCTGGCATCGGAACGACCATAAGAATTAGAATTCCTTTGATAAAACGTCAAGTGTTAAAGAGGCGGGTTAAAGAACTTTGATGCCTTTTAGACATGCGTTATATTCATCACTATGAAGATCCCCGTAAGCTAAGCCATCAATTAGGCTTGACGAACGGGGATATATTATGTATATTTACTTTATCACATAAAAGCTTAAAAGCGTATAAGCATAAAAGCTTAAAAGCGAACAAGCGCGAAAGCATATCCGAGTATAAATCATATGAAACTATAATAAGTAGAAAGAAGGCTGTATATATGATCGTGATCACATCTAATCAAATTCCAGAGGAAAAATTACGCCAAATCGTAGCAGAGATTGAGAAGGAAGGGCTTCAAGCTCATATCTCAAAAGGCGAAGGCAGAACGGTTATTGGCCTAATCGGTAGCGTTAACCCGAAACTAGCAGAGCATCTTCGCCAAATGAAGGGTGTAGAGAATGTTGTTAAGATTTCTAAATCTTATAAGCTAGCGAGCAGAGACTTTCACCCAGAAGATACAATAATAGATATTAAAGGTGTCAAGATCGGTGGAGGGAATCTTGTTGTAATGGGTGGTCCATGTGCGGTTGAATCTGCCGAACAGATTGATGAGATTGCTAAGCTTGTTAAAGCTGCTGGCGGTCAGGTCCTGCGTGGAGGTGCGTTTAAGCCGCGCACAGGTCCTTACAGTTTCCAAGGTATTGGTGTAGAAGGCCTGATTATGATGGCTGAAGCAGGTAAGAAACATGGACTGCTTACAATTACAGAAGTAATGACTCCGGAGTACGTAGACATCTGTGCAGAATATGCAGATATTCTACAAGTCGGCACGCGGAATATGCAGAACTTCGATCTACTGCGCAAACTGGGCACTTGCGGGAAGCCTGTCTTGTTGAAGCGTGGTTTCAGCTCAACTTATGACGAATTCCTTAATGCAGCGGAATACATCCTTGCAGGTGGAAATCCGAATGTTATGCTATGTGAACGTGGAATTCGTACATTCGAGACATACACACGGAATACACTGGATTTATCGGCTATTCCTGTACTGCAACAGTTGAGCCATCTCCCCGTTATCTCCGATCCAAGCCATGGAACAGGGCGCCGTGAGCTGGTTGCTCCGATGTCGAAAGCTTCGGTAGCGGCTGGGGCCGATGGATTGATTATTGAAATGCATACAGATCCGGACAATTCCATGACAGGAGATGGGGTTCAATCTCTTTTCCCAGATCAGTTCGCAGAGTTGCTTAAGGATCTGGAGAAGATCGCGGAGGTTCTCGGTAAAACCTTTAATACTACAAAAGCACATGCTGCGGAATTTCAACAGGTTTAACATTCATAAATAAAATAGAAAGCGGGCCGTCCCATGGGACGGCCTCTTCTTGTTGTTATAGTGCTGTATACAGCTTCTTTGCACAATTGTGCCTATTATTTATACTACATGTCAGGTTAAGTGACATATGGCATAAAAATACCTCACATCAGTATTGACGTTACATCACATGCCAGAATATAATGACTGAAAAGAAAACGAAATTTAGTGAACATTCAGGGGTGTATAGGCCAGTAATGTTCGGAAATTGGGAGGAATAGATATGTCGGTAGAGAAAGTATTGCAAACGATTCAAGAAAACAACATTGAGTGGATTGATTTTCGGTTTGTAGATCTGGCGGGGCGTGCGCATCATATTTCACTACCAGCATCTGAAGTGGACGCAGAAACGTTTGTAAATGGTGTGGCTTTTGATGGTTCGTCCATTGCAGGCTTTCGAGGGATTGAAGAGTCTGACATGGTTATGATGCCTGATCCAGAATCTTGCTACATTGATCCATTTACGGCACATCCTACCCTGAATATTATGAGCAATATCTACACACCGGATGGTGAAGCATATGAGCGTGATCCACGCGGAATTGCAGCTCGTGCAGAGCAGTTTTTGCAGGAAAGTGGTGTAGGTACAGCTGCCTTTTTCGCACCGGAATCTGAATTCTTCTTGTTCGATGATGTGCGTTATGAAAGCACGATGAACAGTTCCTCATATGTGGTGGAATCCGAAGAAGCAGCATGGAATACGAATCGCAAAGAAGACGGAGGCAACCTAGGATTCAAGATTGGTGTCAAAGGTGGATATGTTCCCGTCGCTCCGGTAGACACACAGCAAGATATTCGCAGTGAGATGTGTCGTTTGCTGGGTGAGGCAGGTCTTCGCGTAGAGCGTCATCATCATGAGGTTGCTACAGCGGGTCAAGCAGAGATCAATTTCCGATTTGATACCCTGAAGAAAACGGCAGATAACTTACTCATCTATAAATACATCGTTCATAATACAGCTCGTCAATATGGTAAGACGGCAACATTCATGCCTAAGCCACTTTTCGGAGATAACGGAAGCGGAATGCACGTTCACCAATCGATCTTTAACGGTGATACGCCACTCTTCTATGAAAAAGGTGCTTACGCAAATCTTAGTGAGATGGCTATGCATTATATCGGAGGGATTTTGTATCATGCCCCTGCTCTGATCGCCTTGACGAACCCGAGCACGAACTCTTTCAAACGTCTGGTGCCTGGGTATGAAGCACCCGTTAACCTTGTATTCTCCAAAGGTAATCGTTCTGCTGCCGTCCGTATTCCAGTAGCGGCTGTTACACCTAAGGGCTGTCGTATTGAGTTCCGTACACCGGACTCCACAGCGAATCCATACCTCGCGTTCTCAGCGATGCTGATGGCTGGTCTAGACGGAATTAAGCGTAAGATCGACCCTGTAGCGCTAGGCTACGGCCCGTTCGACAAGAACATCTACGAGTTGTCTGACTCTGAGAAGAAAGAGATCCGCAGCGTACCAGGAACGCTAGATGAAGCGCTGGATGCACTGCAGGCTGATTATGAATTCTTGACTGAGGGCGGCGTATTCACGAAGGAATTCCTCGACAACTTTATTGAACTGAAACGTGGCGAAGCTAAAGCAGTGTCCATCCGGGTACATCCGCATGAGTTCTCTCTCTACTATGATCTTTAATAGAAATTGAATATAGTTGGGTGTCCCAAAAGGTTCTTTGACCTGGGGCACCCTCCTTTGTGTTGGGCCTGATACTATTAATTATGATATTCGTGTCTTTAAATTGAGAAAAAAAGCACTTGCCGCACTTCCCGATTGTTGCTATGATATGCGATAATATTTAGTAAGTAGAGAAAGAAAGGGTGGAGAGTCGTTTGAACAAAAGAGCTTATAATTTTAACGCGGGTCCGGCCGCACTGCCACTAGAAGTCTTGGAACGCGCACAGTCGGAATTTGTTGATTTTAGGGAGAGCGGCATGTCCATCATGGAAATGTCTCACCGAGGTGCAATCTATGAATCGGTACATAAAGAAGCGCAAGAGCGCCTACTAGCTTTGCTTGGCAAGCCTAAAGGATACAAGGTCCTGTTCCTTCAAGGCGGAGCAAGCACGCAATTTGCCATGGTTCCTATGAACTTCCTAAGTCAAGGACAACAAGCGAACTACGTATTGACAGGCAGCTGGGCCGATAAAGCGGTAAAAGAAGCAAAATTGATTGGGGATACTCATATTGCGGCTTCTTCTGAAGCAGATAATTTCATGTCTATGCCAAGTCTTGCAGATATCTCATTGTCCGAGAATCCAGCTTACCTGCATATGACTTCCAATGAAACGATTGGAGGAACGCAGTTCAAGCAGTTCCCGAATACTGGTTCTGTGCCTTTGATCTGTGACATGTCCAGTGATATTCTGAGCAGACCGTTTGATTTGAATCAGTTCGGTATGGTTTATGCCGGAGCACAGAAGAATCTTGGACCATCTGGTGTAACGGTTGTAATCGCAAGAGAAGATATGATTACTAACTCACCAAAACACCTTCCAACAATGCTGCGTTATAACACACATACAAGCAACGACTCACTTTATAACACGCCTCCATCCTTTGGTATATATATGATTAATGAAGTGTTGAAGTGGATCGAAGAACGGGGAGGCCTTGAAGGCATCCAAGTTCAGAACCGTGAAAAAGCAGGACTGATCTATAATGCAATTGATGGAAGCGGTGGATTCTATCGTGGTTGTGTTGATGGTGATAGTCGTTCAGACATGAACGTAACCTTCCGTTTGGAATCGGAAGAACTTGAAAAAGCATTTATCAAAGCTTCTGAGCAAGAAGGGTTTGTAGGTCTGAAGGGTCACCGGAGTGTTGGTGGACTACGTGCTTCGATTTACAATGCGGTTCCTATGGAAAGTTGTAAAGCACTTGTTGATTTTATGGATCATTTCAAGAAAACGCACGGATAATGTGGGTGACAAAGAGGAATCTTCCGTCTTGGCGGGGGGTTCTTTTTTGGCGTGTTGCGATGAAATCGGGTTTTTAAGTTATAATAGAAGAAAACAGATGAAAAGGGTGGATGGTTACAACATGGCATTACACATTGTACTCGTAGAACCGGAGATCCCGGCTAACACGGGGAATATCGCTAGAACTTGCGCGGCAACAGGAACACACCTTCACTTGGTTAGACCTCTTGGCTTCAATACGGATGATAAGACATTAAAGCGTGCAGGTCTCGATTATTGGTACGCTGTACATATCGAGTATCATGATTCTTTTGAGGAATTGCAGGCACAGTATCCAGATGGACGTTTTTTCTACGCTTCAACAAAATCAGAGAAACGGTATTCAGATATCTCGTTCCGTGACGGAGATTTTCTCGTATTCGGTAAGGAAACGAAAGGTCTTCCTCCAGAATTACTGGCTGCGAACCCAGAGACTTGCATTCGTATGCCAATGACCGATAAAGTTCGTTCTTTGAACCTTTCCAATTCAGCTGCAATTATTGTTTACGAGGCTCTTCGTCAATTGGATTTTCCAGAAATGGAATAGGATAAAGTATACTGTTTGTTGTATAAAATCAGACGCTCTACCTATACAAGGAAGCAAAAAAGTAAAAAAACAAATAAATTCTTAGAAACTAGCAGGATTCGACAACCTTTTATCGAACTATCCTACTAGGCCCATTTTATCATGCAATTGGGAATAATGTAGACATTACTTGTTGAACGGAGAGGTGTACTTTGTTATGAAACCTGCTGGTGTTGTACGTAAGGTTGATCAGCTGGGGAGAATTGTCCTGCCCAAATCACTACGTAAGAGATATCAAATGAACGAAGGCGATCCTGTAGAAATATTGGTACAGGGTGACCATATTATTTTGGAACGCTACCGTCCGAAGTGTGTTTTCTGTGGATCTATGGATGGAGTAAGCGAGTTTAAAGAACGTCATATATGCGCACAGTGCATGTCCGAGATGAATCAACTTCCGATACATGCCTAATGTAGTGCGAATGAGCACCGCTTAATGCGGTGCTTTTTTGTTATAGGAAGGCAAAAGAAAAAGCTTCCCCATGGTGAGGAAGCCGTGCCTTACAGGCCTTTGGTTTTGTCATCATTGTACGAGGCAGTTAAAATTCCGACCATGTACAAGGCAAGAACCAGTGCGACAATCCAAAAAGTTAAAGAGAAAGACATAAAGGCCACCTCCTGCTAAGCTATTCCTATTATACCCAGCCTTGGAGGAAAAATAAATGAGAATTATGAAGTATGTCATAGATTTGTTCATTTAAAAAACAAAAAATGTGTAGGAACGGGGCGAAGACTCCCATCCGAAGGCTTGTTCACTACTCTTCCATTTAGAATGAGGGAAGTGGAGCCGCCTCCATCTAGGTTATAAGCGTCTTTTACGCCAAGGTTATAAAGCTTGTTCTGTAACTCTTGCAGGGTTGCGCCTGAATTTCCTTTTTCATCATAACCTTCTGTCACAAGAATAAGTAGTTGATCATCCTTATAGTTCGCGATAACCGTTCTAGGAGCCCGAGCAGGGGTTGTCTTCCATTTGATTGGTATTGGCATTTTTTGGCCATTCTTCAACAATACAGGCACAAAGGTAGCTCCGAATTTTGGATCAAGTCGATCGAGCTCTTGCTGACTCTGGAACTTACCACCGATTAATTGGCCAGAATTGTTAAGCCCTACAAAGGCAAGGTCTTTAAAGCTGGGTTGGAATCCGGTAACGTAATGACCGTCTATAAAGGTTGTGCTTAATGGATGCCTACCACCGTTTCCATCAGCAAAGCCACCTGCATTAATCCCCGCAACCGCACCAAAGCGATTTACAGCCTGCATCGTTGTTTCTACCGAACCGACCTTTCCACTGCCAAGAGACATGTTCATGGCATTCGGATCTTTGAGCTTCACCTTCATTGCATAACCATGATACAATCCGGGGTTGACTTTAAACAGTTCGATGTTAATCCGGTCACTGTTCACTCTTTCCACGGCAGTACCCAGCTTAGCTGTAATTCGGCGGTTATACAGACGCTCGGGCACTAACGCTTGTCGTTCTGTATTCCTCAGGATGCTACTCATTGCCGTAGTTGTCTGTCGATATAGCTTGCTTGTTTTTTCAATAGAAGCAACCGTCTTGTCCACTGTAAGAGCCGCTTGATCTAAGCCCTCAATAATGGCTGTCGTCTTTTTGGATAATTCGGAGTCTGGTGCATAAGCAGAAATATTCAGCTGAAGACGTGGAGGTTCTTGAAAGAAAAAGATACAGAACGCCGCACCGATAAACGGTGCAATGGCAAGCATGAACCATCGATTTACCTGCTTGGGTGTCATCCGGTTCAACGACCTCACTTCAGCAGCTCCAGCTTCTGCTCCAGCTTCTTAAGTTCCTCTTGCACTTCATTCAGCTGACTGTATAACTTATTGCTGTTATCTGTCTTGCCACTCGCCTGATCCTTTGTAAACGTGAGTAGTTCATTAAAAGACTGCACCTTGCTCTGCATTTCGTCTACTTGCTGAGATAGCTCTGTGAAACGACTGTCATACTGGGCCTTGAGAGCAGCAAGCTCTTTGTGAGTATCTTCCTGCAGCTGTGTTAGCATTTCTTGTTTAAGATGATTGCTATATGAATAAGCAGCAGCAACTCCTAATGCAATAAATATGATCCAGAACATCCAAAACCATCTTGCTTTTGGTCCTCTACGGGAAGATGTTTCCCGGGATGGATAGGTTGGTATATTCTCTGTTTCCAGCCTTGGCATCCTTATCACTCCTTGAAATTCCTATCAATTTTTCCAGTAATCATTCTATCACGCTAAAATTAATTTCGCAAAGACGAAAAAAACTCTCTTAATCATCAAAAATAGATTGCTTAAATCGACGAAAGTGGGATACAATCTGTATAGATTTGTTTAACAAAAGTGATACAGATAAGTCGTTTGCCATATTATCCTGCCCGGGTCTAAGCCTCTAGCATTACTTAACCTATTTTCCATTTTGAAAACGATCGTGGTGGATTAATAGGGCGGCAAACAACGTAAGTTCGCGTTTGTTATTAAATAGGGTCACAGCTATTATAAGAATGACTATGCTTAACACTAGTATAGCTAGTTGAAACAGGGGGTTAAAGGATCATGAGTCAGGTTTGGCGAGTAGTTATTGTAGGCAGTCATCCTACGAGTATGCTTGGAACCAAATTAATTTTGGAAGAAGAGAAACAATTAAGTGTGCTTAGTATGGTCTCATCAGCGCAAGAAGGAATTAGAATGGTTGGGGATATTCAGCCTGATCTCGTGTTATTAGACTATCGACTTCCCGATACAACGGCGGAAACCGTGTTAGAGCAGATGAAACAGATATCACCGGAAACACATATCATTATCATGACGGATAACGATGGGCTTTCTTTACTGCAAGCGTTAATCAGTAGAGGGGCAAGCGGTCTTTTATCAAAGCAAGCTTCTCCTTTTCAACTCATGCATATGATTGCGGGTCTTCGTGAAGGCGTTACCACGCTGCCACTAGAATGGGTTAAGCAAGCGATATGGCCACTTAATTCTTCTGCGATGCACGAAGGTGGATTACCACTTTCCGAGACGGAGACATTCATCATGGAGCGCATCGTGCAAGGGATTACCTATGACAAAATCGCACTTGAAATTGAAGTGAGCCGCCGTTCCATTGACAATTATCTTCGGAAAATCTATGTGAAGTTAGGTGTAAACACAAGAGCACAGGCGATCGAGAAATATGCGCTTTACACCCATCAAGGGCGCCAAATGTATGCTTAAATGATAACTGTAAGTTATAATGGTGAGAGACTAGGAATACCTTTAAAAGGCTGCCTGGAATTAATCCGAGGTTTTGATAACGGTTAAAGGGAGGGATTTCGTATGCAGTATTCCTTTGCTTCCCGTGCACAGACTCTAATGTTATCCCCGCTGCGCAGTCTTAAGGAACTTGCGAAGCGGGATTCTTTTATTTCTCTGGCTGAAGAGCTTCCTGCTGAGGAGTTATTTCCTCTTTCGTCCCTGGCTGAAGCTGCTGACTCTGTCCTGAATTCAGATCGGCGTTCACTTCAATACGGGGAGGCAGAAGGGTATGGGCCGCTTCGAGAATGGCTTAGTTGTGATTGGAGCCGCCGCAAGCAGTTGAAGGTATCTTCGGATCAGATTTTGCTGACAACCGGAACGCAGCAGGCTCTGGATCTTCTCGTTCGGGTATATGTGGATCCTGGTGATCGCGTTCTTGTGGAAAATCCGACTTCTCCTGGATTGCTCCAGGTGCTGAGGCTGCAAGGGGCACATATTATTCCGGTAGAAGGGGATAGCAGCGGCATAATACCTGACTCTCTGGAGCGGCTCATTAAAGCACATCAGCCGAAACTTCTACTGGCTGCACCTAACTTTACCAATCCAACAGGCGTTTTATGGAGTTTGGAACGTCGTAAGGAAGTATTACGGTTGTGTATAGCACATGGCTTGTTGATCGTTGAAGATGATTCTGTTGGGGATTTGTATTTCCCTCAAGGAGCAAACCTGCCGAAGCAGCTACCATCGCTGATCTCATTAGAAGAGAATCCGGGTGAACATGTGCTGTATGTGGGATCCTTTAGTAAGACTGTTGCGCCTGCACTAAGGACTGGGTGGGCTGCGGGACATCGGAAGATTATTGAAATGATGACGGCGGTTAAACAAATGGCAGATTGGCAGTCCAGTATGTTAAATCAGAGACTACTGCATCATTTGCTTGAGTCGAATTATTTTAACTATGACGATCATATCCAAATGCTTAACAGAGAATATGGAACAAGGCTCAAACTAATGGTTGAGCTGCTTAAACGCAACGTCTGGAAGGATACCGCTTATGAGGTTCCATTGGGCGGCATGTTCCTCTGGGTGCGTTTGCCGGCAGGACTGAATGGTGATGCGCTCTTGAAACGCTCGATGCAGAAGGGAGTGCAGTTTCTTCCTGGATCAATGTGTTCCTCTGGAGATGAAGCCAATGAATGTATTCGGCTAAACTTTACCCATCCAGGTAGGGATGAATTGCTTCTAGGAATGAACTTGATCAGTGAAGCGGTTCTGGAGTTTACGGCTCGGAATTAAAGACTAAAGCGAGTGAAATCACCGTGATATATTTTTCTTATGAAAATAGGGCAGACCTCGAAAATCCAGTATTGGAATCTGAGGTCTGCCCTTTTGTTTGTATATCATTCGATTGGAACAAGTCTAATCCCTTGGATAAGACGTAGGAAGGTGACTAGAGATGGTGGAGGACTCTAAGACGGATGCGTATTCTTGTAATGCTTGTATCCCTGCTTCTGTAAGTATATAGCGTCCACGTACAACGCGAGAGAACCAACCGTAGTAATTCTGTTGCAGCATAGCAGCAGCATTCCCTACACCGCTCAAATTTCGGATTGCAGCTGGAGTTACGCCTGGTTTGGGTGGTGTAATCGGTGTGGATTTTCGTCTACCAGTAGTAGACATGTGCTCTGAAGCGGAGGTCGATGCATCCAGAATGCCTTCAGCCTTGCTAAGTTGTTGCAGCGCAGCTGCAACGCGAAGCGTCTTCTCACGATAAGCTGTGACTAGTTTAGCTCGTGTGACACCACCTGTATTATAGTCACCGCTGCGTTCTCGAAATTCTATAAGAAGTCGCTCACGCTTTCGCGGGGCTTTTCTCTGGTCTGATCCATTACCCTCACCAGGCTCACAAAGCACCTCGACAAACGGAGCTTTGGTCTTATAGAAAGTGACTGTGATCAGTCCAAGTCCAAGCTTGCGGCATAGACCACTGATCTCGGACCAGCGCTGGTTGACCGCACCTTTTTTAGTTCGACTCTTCTCGACAGCAAGGTATACAAGAGAACTCATTTTCAGGCGTTCCATGCCTTGAAGGAGTAACGCGAGATTAAATGTTTTCTTCATCTCAACAATGAGTGGTTCTACCAAGGTCTCTTTCATGCCGACCATATCACAATTGCGTACTTCGCCTTTAATGTCATATCCATGCAACTCGAAAAAAGCCTTCAAGGGAGCGTACAGCTCGGCTTCGTGTTTTATCGCCATGGCTATTCTCCTTTGTATTCCAATTATCCAAAAATGCTGAAGATGCTTAGGGCGCTCTATTCCATCAGTATAACATGCCAAGAACGGATGTGCGTGTGTACAAGACGTCCCGAGTTCATTCGAGGAAAAAGTAAGCTCTTAACTTCGAAAATATGGTCAACTATTCGGTCAGTGCCGCATAGGTATGTAATACACTTTTTCGGTGGGTTTATAGTGAAACGACACGAGTGGAATGAGAGCCAATCCTCATAATCAGAGTCATAGGAGGTAGCGGTATGGATATTTTCGAACGCATAGCAACGTATCGGGCAGAAAGCGATCGTCTGGCATGGAGCGGCACATTCAGGGAATATATTGAAATACTTAAGAAGGATCCTTCTCCCGCCATGACCGCGCATGCGCGCGTGTACGACATGATCGAATCTTATGGATTTGAGGAGAGTGGCGGCCGAAAAAAATACAAGTTTTTTGAGCAGGAGATATTTGGGCTTGATCGTGCAGTTGAAAAGCTTGTAGAGGAGTATTTTCACTCCGCTGCCCGTAGGCTGGATGTTCGTAAAAGGATTTTGCTGTTGATGGGGCCGGTCAGCGGTGGTAAATCGACGCTAGTTACGCTCTTAAAGCGTGGACTCGAGAAGCATTCTCGGACAGAGCGTGGGGCCGTATATGCCATTGCGGGGTGCCCAATGCACGAGGAACCGCTACACTTGATCCCACTGGAACTAAGGCCTGAGGTGGAAGAGCAGCTAGGGGTTCGGATTGAAGGAAGCCTATGCCCTTCCTGTCAGATGAGGCTTAAAACCGAATATGATGGTGATATTGAGTCGGTCATGGTAGAGCGTGTCTTGATCTCTGAAGAAGGTCGAACAGGTATTGGTACATTCAGCCCGTCAGATCCGAAGTCACAGGACATTGCAGACCTAACGGGTAGTATCGACTTCTCAACCATTACAGAATACGGCTCAGAATCAGATCCAAGGGCTTACCGCTTTGATGGTGAACTGAATAAGGCGAATCGGGGACTGATGGAGTTCCAGGAGATGCTGAAATGTGACGAAAAGTTTCTATGGAATTTACTCTCCCTGACACAAGAGGGTAACTTCAAGGCTGGAAGGTTTGCGCTTATTAGCGCAGATGAACTCATCGTTGCTCACACGAATGAATCAGAGTATAAAGCCTTCATTGCCAACAAAAAAAATGAAGCGCTACAGTCACGGATGATCGTAATGCCGATTCCTTATAACCTAAGAGTAAGTGATGAGGAGAAAATATATGAAAAGCTGATCGGACAAAGCGATATGAAGCATATCCATATTTCACCGCATGCGCTGCGCTCGGCTGCTATATTTTCTATTCTGACACGCTTGAAGGAGACGAAAAAACAAGGAATGGACCTCATCAAAAAAATGCGTATGTACGATGGAGAAGAGATCGAGGGTTACAAAGAGGCAGATCTCAAGGAGATGCAGAACGAATACTTGGAAGAAGGGATGTCAGGGGTAGATCCGCGCTATGTCATCAACCGAATCTCAAGTGCTTTGATCAAGCAAGATCTTCAGTGCATTAATGCGTTAGATATGCTGCGGGCGATTAAAGATGGATTGGATCAACATGCTTCGATCACGAAGGAAGAGCGGGAACGGTATCTAAACTTTATCTCCGCTGCGCGAAAAGAATATGATGACCTTGCAAAGAAAGAAGTTCAGAAAGCCTTCGTATATTCATTCGAGGAGTCTGCCAAGACACTATTTGAGAACTATCTCGATAATATTGAAGCATTCTGCAATTGGAGTAAAATACGAGATCCTCTAACCGATGAGGAGATGGACCCAGACGAAAGGCTCATGCGTTCCATTGAAGAGCAGATCGGTGTATCGGAGAACGCGAAAAAAGCATTCCGTGAAGAGATCATGATTCGGATATCGGCCTATTCCCGGAAAGGGAAAAAGTTTGAATACCATAACCATGAGCGTTTACGTGAAGCGATAGAGAAAAAGCTGTTCGCAGATCTTAAGGATATCGTGAAAATTACGACTTCAACGAAAACTCCGGATGCTGTACAACTGAAAAGAATAAATGAAGTTAGTTCACGTCTGATCGAAGAGCATGGATATTGCCCGGTATGTGCAAATGAGCTTCTGCGTTATGTGGGGAGTTTGCTGAACCGGTAAAAGTTTTATAAGAAGCGTGGTGACTAGGATGTAGGTCACTATGCTTCTTTTTTTATGGCTAGGAGGAGTTGTGTTTTGTTCAAACTCGATTCCTGAAGATTTTAATCACATTATGTGGAATTTTATCAACTATATGTAATTTAAAAGTGCATTTACACGGTCAATTAGGCCTTTATGATTATGTGGATATAGTAGAAATAGTCTATAATGAACCCAAAGTTAAAAATTAAGTGATATTTATCACTGAATTGGGAGTGAATTTTTTCGACATGATCGACGTATCCCCTCAAAGACGCAGACAGTTAGATTATCTCGGGTTGAAAGAAACAGAATTATTGCTTCTAGCTAATCATCGTGAAATATTTAAGCAAGTAGTGGAGGAAGTCGTTACACGATTCTATGATCAGATTGGAACACAACCTGAATTGATGAGAATCATCGACAATACTTCAACGGTGGACAGATTGAAGGAGACCCAGCGCGTTTACTGGATGTCGCTGACAGACGGACTCGTTGATGATAAATATATTAATCATCGGATCAAAATTGGACAGGTCCATTCTCGAATCGGCTTGTCAACAGATTATTACTTAGGAAGCTATATGGTATATCTGGATATTGCCGCAGATTTATTGCAACAGATCGTACCGGATAACTGGGTACGGGTAGTTCATGCTTTAAGTAAAATGTTTAATCTAGATTCACAGCTTGTACTAGAAGCTTACAATATAAAAGAGAAGGAGCGCATCCAAACGCTTGTTAATGAGCAGGAGCATATGTTGGAAGCGATTACTTCAGCGGTTCAGGAACTCACTTCGATGATCGTTGAACTGGATGAGAGCGCCGTTCTAATGGCTGATAATGCTACAAAAACGGCGGAAGCGCAGGAGAAGGCTCACACGCTTACGGAAGAGCTTAACCAAGAGATCCTTCAGATCGAACAGATGAGTTCGCTTATTCGTGAAATATCAGATCAAAGTCATTTACTTGGCCTGAATGCTGCAATTGAAGCAGCGCATGCTGGTGAATTCGGACGTGGATTCGAGGTTGTTGCTGGAGAGGTTCGGAAGCTTGCAAGTCATTCCCGAACAGCCATGGATGAAGTTCAAGGGAAGGTGTCTGGCATTATTCGGAAGCTTAAAATGGTGGAACATGAGTCGGAGCAGACTTCGATCAATGCTCGTAACCAGGCAGCTAGCTCCCAAGAGTTGTCGGCATTCGTTAAGATGATGGAGAAGCTGGCCGCAGATCTGGAAGCACTGCAGCATAGTACAACATCAAAGATGATGGATACAACAATTATCAGATGATAGGTAGTACCTAGCTCTTGGATTTCTTAGGCAAGGGAGGGAACGCATGTGGACGGCGGGAACAATCCGGGACCGAGAAGATACATTGGAACTGGCGTAGCACTAGGAATTGCTCTAGGAACAACTTTTGGCGTGATATTCGATAATTTAATAATAGGAATTGGAATAGGAATTGCGTGTGGATTTGCTATTGGTGCAACTTGGGAGAAATTGAGGAAGTGACCTTAATGTCGATTCCATAAAAGACCAATTTCTATTATTTTAATATACTTTACTACAACGACCCTGTGGCTTTTGCCATTTAGGGTTTTTTGTGCATCCAGTCAAATCAAAGTTATGAAAAGTGGTATGGTGTACTGGTCAAAAAGTGGTCGTTTACATTAATAGTATATATAAGGTATGATTTTCCATATATTGACGAGGAGGATCTTGAAATGACACATTCTTCCACACCGCTTAACGGCAAGGATAGACAATTTTCAGTCCGATTTTCTGAAGATGTTTTTGAAATAGCTCCTGATTTACATGTCGGATTAATTGCTGCCGCTCCTGTTTCGAATCTGGACAAGGATAACGAAGTACTGGCACTACTGAAACATATGGAGCAGGAAATATCGAACTCGGGGCTACAGAAGGAACAGATTAGTGAGCTGCCCACAATTGCAGCTTGGAGAAAAGTATATAGTCAATTTGGTGTCAAACCTGCAAGGTATCCTTGTGCTGCGGAGTCTCTAATCAGACGTGTCGTCGAACAAGGAGAGCTGGCACGGATTAATACCTTGGTTAATCTATGCAACGCCATATCACTAAAATCCAGAATTCCCATTGCATCTTGCGACATATCAGACATATCTGAATTTGTCATTCGTCAGGCGGAAGGAAATGAGCGATTCTATCCAATCGGCAAACCTGAAGAGTACGAAGTGCCTGCACCCGGTGAGATTATTTATGCTGATCAAGATTTCAGGGCTCATTCGAGACGTTGGAACTGGAGACAAAGTGACATGATCAAAACAACATCTGATTCATCCCAGATGCTCTTTACGATAGAAGCTGTACATCAGGAGGCGAAGGTCCTGGTTGAGGCTACCACATTTCTTTTAAATGAATTGCTGCAGCCTTTCACTAAAGGAGGTCTTTGTGAATGTGCTTTTATACATAAATCCTCGCCTGAACATACATTTCACTTGCTAAACAGGGAGGAACTACCGAGTTCATGACCAACATACTAGGCCAAATGAAAAGAGGATTGAACGATTCTGTCCCTATCGTCATCGGATACATCCCCGCTTGCATTACATTCGGACTGGTCGGCACATCACTCGGGCTTAGCGGCTGGGAAGTGTTTCTTCTGTCAGCGGTTGTTTATGCCGGAGCAAGTCAGTTTATAGGTGCGCAACTTTTGGCAGCTGGAACCGCAGCTCCTATACTTCTTCTGCTGACTTTCATCATCAATTTAAGATATTTCTTCATCAGTATGTCCTTGTCTCAAAGGCTAGAACGCGGTACAAGAGCCACGTTAAAAAGCATTGTCGGTTTTGGGCTAACGGAAGAAGTTTATGCGGTTAGCATGATGTCACATAAGAACACCAGTAAAGGAAGTCATCTATCTGTCCCTTATCTCATAGGGCTGGAATTCCCTCCGTATGCCGTGACCTTAATCTCAACTTATGCTGGGATCATGCTGGCTAATTATATTCCTACATTCATCTTGCCTGCTCTGAATACCTCACTCTATGCACTATTGATCGCTCTGATTATTCCTCAACTTTTAGGTAATCGAAGAAATCTAGGGATATGTCTATCCGCTGCGTTGTCATCTTGGTTGCTGCAGCCCTTACTGGGAACTTCGTCCGTGCTTGTAGCTATGCTGATTGGCGCATGCGTAGGTTTTTACACGCCTAGGCAAAAAGAAATCGGGAGTGAAGCGAAGTGACGATATTACTGATTCTTGCGATGGGCCTCATCACCTATTTCTTCCGCGCAGCTCCTCTACTGCTAATAAAGGAATCCCAAGTAGAGAAGAAAAGCAGTGGATTTCTAGATCATCTTCCGCTAGCTGTACTTAGTGCACTGACTGTTCCAAGTATTTTTTATGTAGATAAAGATTCATTATGGGTTGGGGTTGCAGCGGGTGCTGTATCCGTCATTCTAGTCCTTACCAAAAAGGTACCCTTATTCGGTGTTATTGCTGCCTCTGTTGCTGTGGCAGTACTTGTTAAAATTGTATAAATATTTTGGCCGAAGGAGGAGTTCACAGTGGATAACGTTACAGCAGATATTCTTGCGATATGCGGTTCTACCCGCGTGGGAGGAAATACGGATCAAATTTTGCAGTATGCCAAAGAAGTAGCCCTCCAAAAGAATGCTAATCTATCGGTTCTGAATTTAAGAGATTTCAATATATCCGCATGTGGTCAGTGTGGAGATTGTAATTATCGGGAAAATCCTTGTGATTTTCATGATGATATGCTGAAGATTACGGAACGGATGAGCAGAGCAGATGGGATTATATACGCGGTTCCTGTTCATGGTTTCGGTATGGGACACCTTATGCAAATATTCATTGAGCGGGCCGGTGTATGTTATCTCCGATTCGATAGACCTCTTACAAATAAAGTCGGAGGAGCTATCGTAACTGGGCGTCGATATAACCATCAGCATGTATATTCCCAACTTGTCAGTAACATTTTATTAAACCGAATGATTATGGTAGGCAGCGGTTTTCCCGCTCTGCTACATGCAGGGAAGACGAACGAGGCATTTGATGATCTGGAAGGTATGGACTCGGTAAGGAGAATGGTGGAGCGTATGGTAGACATGGTTTCTGTGATGAAGCGTTATTCACGCATGACAAACGACGCCTTCCTAACCTATAACGAAGCCAATGAACGAATGATTAGTGAAAACACACTTATGCGTTTAAAAGAATCGCTGATTTAGAAGATATGTCCTGAGCATTCAGGGGTTATCTATATAAAATATTGGAGGTTGACGAAGATGACAATGACAATTAAAGAACTTGAGGCTTTGGGAGGCATTGATTTCCCTAATATGGAGTGGACACACTGGGATAAGCCGGGTGCGAATGGACGAGTGAAGATCAGTTACATTGGCAACAAACGTATTCGCTTATTAGAGCTACCCCCAGGATTTAATGAAGAAAACTGGTGTCTCAAAGGTCATGTTGGTTATGTTTTGGATGGTGAATTTACGATTCATTATAAAGACCGCAAGGTGTCGTGCAGCCCGGGTATGGGCTTCGTCATTCCGGATGGTGATCCTCACCGATCACAAGGTAAGGACGGGAGTTCTACGTTAGTATTTGTCATGGATGAGATGGAATAAGTAATAAGGGGAGTGAGTTCATCTTGCGTATTAACGCCATTAAGGTAGTTACCGAAGTTCATAACCTAGTATTCCAAGATCCTTTGAAGGCTTATTTGTCACTTAAAGAGCAGTTCGGACAGCAGGAGGTCTATCTCCTCGAATCTTTGTCGGGTCCATCTAAAGATGCTCAAAGTACGATCATCGGATTCAGACCGTTGTTTTCCATCACAACGTTTGGAACCGAGGTTCGTCTGGAAGGAATGAAATCCATTGTTGACCAGGTACGCTTGGGGGCTATAAGAGAAGGACTACTTATGCAAAAGGGAAATGAACTGCATCTATATGAACGACATGGACTTTGGAATTTCTTTCGGTTTGTTCAATCGAGGTTCTCAGTATCTGTATCAGAGCCGGGAGAAGCTTTCAGCTTTGGATTTTTTGGATATTTGGGATACGATACGGCGTGGTCGGTCGAAAAGCTGCCTGAGCATATTCCGAATGATGGTAGAGTGCCCGATATCGTGTTATCCATCTATCAAGGGTTGGTGGAATATAATCTGATTGAACAAACGGCCAGATTAGTTCTGAATCAGTCAAATGAAGCGTGGGAGGATATCCATGCTGCGGATATTTGCAGCATTCTAGATCAACAAACGTTGATCCGTGAGGACCAGCCAGTGGCAGATATTATCGAGCCATTTGCAATCGAACATACAATTCAGCGAGAGGTTTACGAAGACAACGTCCAAAAGGCGCTATCCTATATTTCTATGGGTGATATATATCAAGTACAGCTTGGTAATCAGATCAATATTCACAGCGATATTCTGCCTATGGATGTCTACTATCGTCTTAGAAAACGAAACCCATCTCCCTACATGTATATGGCTCCATTCGGAAATATGACGTTGATTGGAGCTAGCCCGGAGTTGTTTGTGAAAATTCAGGGAGGGACCATTACAATGCGCCCTATAGCGGGTACATGCAGTAGGGGCGCAACCGAGGAAGAGAACAAACAACTTGTTGAGAAGTTAATGACAGACGAGAAGGAAGTAGCCGAGCACATCATGCTAGTAGATCTATGTCGGAATGATATTGGCCGAGTATGTCGTGAAGGAACGTTAACGGTGGAAGAGCTCATGGTGATCGAACGATATTCGCATGTAAACCATCTTGTATCAAGTGTGAGTGGAATCAAAGTACCTGGTAAGGACATGTATGATATTATCTCAGCTACATTTCCAGCAGGGACCATGACAGGAGCTCCAAAGGTGCGGGCAATGGAAATCATTGAAGAGCTGGAAACCACACGACGTGGTGCCTATGCAGGTGCTCTTGGATTTATTGATTTTAGTGGTTTTGTTAATATGGCGCTCTGCATTCGAACAGCGGTGCATCACGAACCTAACCTGTATTCGATCCGTGCATCTGCGGGTGTGGTAGCTGATTCCAAGCCCGAGAATGAATGGAGAGAAACCTATCATAAGATGGGCGCCTTATTCTGGGCCGTAACCGGAAAGGAGATACTCGATGAAAGCCTTAGTTATTGATGCTTACGATAGTTTCGTCTATATTATCTGTCAGTATCTTATGAAAGCGGGTGTCCAGTTAGAGGTTGTTCGTAATGATCAATTTCAGTTTGATCAGATCGACCGATTGGCTCCTGATTTTATCGTGCTTGGACCTGGTCCTGGTCACCCTTCTGAAGCAAGGTATGCAGAGCTGATTCATCGATATGGCACAGAACTTCCGATTCTTGGTGTTTGCCTTGGACATCAGGCTATTGGCCTCGCATTTGGTGGAACCATTAAGCGAGCAGACCATTTGATGCATGGCAAGACGAGTCAAATTATCCACGATGGCAAAGGATGTTTTTCAGGGCTATATAATCCTTTTCGTGCGACACGCTACCATTCCTTAATTGTAAGTAAGGACAACTTCCCAGATTGTCTTGAAATTACTGCCGAGTCAGCAGATGACGGGTATATTATGGGTCTGCGGCATAGAGAGTTCCCAATCGAATCCATACAATTTCATCCTGAAAGTGTATATACGGAAAGCGGATTGCAGTTAATTCAGAACTTTATCGCAAATTATGTGAGTATTTCCCCAAAAATTCAGATGATATAGGAGGGTTTTTCTATGAATCAAGAGAATCTTACAATGCATCGCCAGGAAATCGATCGTATAGATCGTCAGATTGTTGCGCTCATTGCGGAAAGAACTAAAGTTGTGAAGCAAGTCATGGTACTGAAAACGGATGAGGAGTCTGTTCGTTCCTGTGACCGTGTACAGCAGGTCCTAGATAAGGTAGCTAAGCTGGCTGAGGAGAATGGATTGGAACCTGAGATTGCTGTTCCTACCTACCAGACGCTGATTACAGTCCTAACAGACATGCAGCTGGATTATCTCCGTAGCCGTCAAACGGCAGAAGGATCAGGCGTGTGAAAGTTTCATTAGAACACGATCGGAAGCTGCCTGAGGTCCATTCGGTCTGTGATCTGAAGACAGCTCTGTTGTTTCTGAATCAGCAAGGAGAAGGTCCTGAGCGTATAGCGGCTCCTGTGGAAGCTCAGTATGAACTGGCCGCCCATTATGCGGTCCATGGAGGCGGGGTACCGATTGCCCCTCCTACAGGCCCGGGATTACCCGTTCTTTATGAACGGGTTATTCCGATGAATCGACCTGTTCTTGTAGGGATGTTCGGAACAAGGAGGCGATGTGCTCTTTTACTAGGAGCGAATGAACAGCACATAGCTGATTATTTGCTTGGTGCGGTGGAGAGACCTGTGGAACCTGTGAGGTGCTCTCATCCCCCGTGCCAGACGGTTGTGCATCAAGAAGTTGATTTATTTCAACTGCCGATCCCGACGATGAGTCCTAAGGATGCAGGACCTTTTATTACGCTTGGTTTAGTAATTGCTAAACATCCGGTAACAGGTGAGAGCAATATATCGATCCATCGATTATGGGTTAAGAGTCAAGATGAATTGACCATATGGATGGTTCCAGGCCGTCATCTGGAAGGATTCTATCGTGCCTCTAAAGAGTTAGGTAAGCCTCTGCCTATATCCATTAACATCGGTCTTGATCCAGCGGTGTATTTTGCTTCTTGCTGTACAGGAGCCATTGCTCCTCAGGGCTGTAATGAGTTGTCTATAGCCGGGGGATTACGTAATCGACCTGTTCAAATTTCCTCGTGTTTATCCGTCTCGGCAGATTGTTTGGCAGACGCGGAATATGTACTCGAAGGAGAAATCACGCATGATTACGCTCCGGAAGGAGAGTCCGGAGGGCATTCGCTACCGGAATTTTTAGGTTATGACGGAAAGGCACACCCCGGCTTACCTATTGTCAAAATTCACGGTATCACATCTTCCGAGACTCCTATCTTTCAGACAGTAATTGGTCCGGGCTACGAACAATCCAACTTGTTAGCCATAGGTATGGAAGCGGAAGTACTTCGTTTTGTACGTGATCGGATAACACCGTTAATGACGAATGCTTACTGCAGCTCTGCAGGTGGTGGGCAGTTATTAATGTTCGCACAGTTCCATAAAATGAATGAGCAGGACGATGCGATCGTCAGGCAGGCCGGCATCGAAATCATTCGTTCTTTTCGCATGATCAAACAGGTTGTACTGGTGGATGAGGATGTGAATCTCTTCAGTGAGGAGGAGGTATGGTGGGCTATGGCTACCCGGTTTCAGGCTGACAAGGATGTGTTGATCCTTACGGGCCTTCCAGGATTTCATCTTGATCCTTCGCAGCAGCCTGGGATGTCTCCTTCAATTAAGGAGCCGGGCATGACAGCCAAAGTTGTTTTTGATTGTACCGTGCCATTTCAACTTAAGAGTCATTTTGTTAGAGCTTCTTTTTCAAAACCACCAAAAAGATAGGGGAATCTTATGAGTATGATAAAAGTTTCGGCAGACGGCGTATTTGGAGATCAAGAGGGGGAGCAATTTGGAGGGACGTATGTGCCTCAGGAACTGGAGCTACCTCTACAAAAACTGAATGAGGCCTTTCAGCATTACAAAAATGATGAGGAATTTGAACGCGAACTTCAGTATTACTTAAAAGAGTATGCGGGCAGACCCAATCCGCTCTATTATGCTGAGCGACTTACGAAGCAGCTAGGCGGAGCGAAAATTTATCTTAAGCGTGAGGATCTAAACCATACGGGCTCGCATAAAATCAATAATACGATTGGACAAGCTCTGCTGGCTAAGCGAATGAACGTTAAACGGATAATTGCTGAAACAGGTGCTGGACAGCATGGGGTTGCCACAGCTACCGTGTGCGCATTGTTAAATATCCCTTGCACCATTTATATGGGAGAGGTTGATATTGAAAGACAAGCTTTAAATGTGTTCCGTATGCAGATGCTCGGAGCTGAGGTAGTAGCAGCGAAGTCAGGGAATCGTACACTGAAGGAAGCTGTGGATGAAGCTTTAAATGATTTCTCCAAAAACTACGAGGATACCTTCTATCTGATCGGTTCGGTTGTAGGCCCGCATCCATTTCCGCTTATGGTTCGGCATTTCCAATCGATTATCGGAAGGGAAGCTAAGCAGCAGATTCTAGAGAAAGAAGGACGGCTCCCTGACTTGATTACAGCTTGTGTAGGCGGTGGTTCAAATGCTATGGGACTCTTCTATCCTTTTGTAGATGATGCTGAGGTTGCCATTGTTGGAGTCGAGCCAGGCGGAAAAGGAATCGAGTCTGGCATTCATGCTGCTCCATTATCAACTGGGAAACCGGATATTATTCATGGATTTAGATGCTATGTTATGGAAGACGCAGATAACTGTCATTCCATTGCGGCAGGATTGGATTATCCCGGTGTTGGACCTGAGCATAGCTACTACAAGTATATTGGCAGAGCTGATTATGTGACGGTTAATGATGAGGAAGCTTTGGATGCTTTTCTGAAGCTTTCTAAGACAGAAGGAATCATTCCTGCACTTGAGAGTTCTCATGCAGTTGCCCATGCTATGAAAGTCGCTCCTACCATGCAGAAGGACCAAATTATTATAGTAAGTCTTTCTGGCCGGGGCGATAAGGATGTGGCCCAGGTGTATGATATGTTGCAAGAACGTTCTAACTTACAACATGTGTGATATAAAGATTGCTTGAGATAACAGGCCTCCGACCATTCGTGTCGGAGGCTTACATCCATTATTATAGATATAAGTTGTGGGAGGGGGAGGATGCATCTGGCACACGAATTGTTGGTCCGAATCGATAGAGCAGTGGATACGTCTTTGACTAGACAGCTTTACGAACAGATTGTGCAAGCCATTGAGGCAGGACGGTTGCGACCAGGAGACCCAATACCTTCAACAAGGTTCTTGGCAGAGCAGATTGATGTTTCTCGGAGTGTTGTTATTAAAGCTTATGAGCAGCTTCAGACCGAGGGATACTTGGAAATGAAGAGAGGTGCCGGAACCTTTATTGCTTCGAATGCAGCCCCGATTGATGCAGAACCGATAGGCCATGATCCTAATTTGGACTATGAGATGATAGCCAATGTCCCAAACCTGACTTTGGTTACCAGTTCACCACCTGTCGGCCACGCACATGGAGGAATAAACGTCCCTAATGATTTTCGGCATGGTGTTCCTGCTTGGGATATGTTCCCGATGGATCGCTGGCAGAGATGCTTGGTTGAGGCATGCCGAAGAGCTACACCTGCCACGCTATCTTATGGACCTGCAGAAGGATCTTATGCTCTGCGGGAGGAAATTGCGCGGTTGGTGCGTTCAACCCGGTCCATTCCAGCGACGCCTGAACAAATAGTAATTACAACAGGTGCCACGCAAGCTTTGGATATTCTTGCTAGATTATGCGTGGGTGATGGCGCCCCAGTGCTGGTTGAGGATCCCACGCATGATGTTCTTCGTGAGATCTTCAGCTACTCAGGTGGTGAGGTAATCCCTGTACCTGTGGATGAGGAAGGAATTTGTGTGCAGGAGATTGCCAGGAGTATTAAGATGCACAGCAGCCACAGTGATGTTGTTCCTAAAATGATCTATGTCACTCCTTCCCATCAATTTCCCGTGGGGGTCACGATGACCCTGAATCGCAGAATCGAGCTTTTAGATTGGGCAAGAAAGAATGGATCATTCATTATTGAGGATGATTATGATAGTGAGTATCGCTATGCTGGGCAAAAGGTGTCAGCCTTAGCAGGACTGGATACAAGCGGACGAGTAATATACGTTGGAAGCTTTAGCAAAACATTGTTTCCTGCTTTACGAATCGGATATGTTATTCTCCCAGCCTCCCTCATCGAGCCGTTTCTGTCGATAAAATGGATTACGGACCGGATGACACCTGTGCTGGAGCAAGAAGCGCTTACTGAATTTATACAATCCGGACAGTATGCCAAGCATATCAGTCAGATGGGAAAGCTGTATGCTTCACGCCGAGCATGTCTGGTTCAAGCGCTGCAAGATGAGTTTGGAGATGAGGTTCGGTATTTCGGAGACGAGGCAGGACTTCATCTTCTGATCGAACTGGATACGAATATAAATGCAGAGTTCATCGCTCAAAAATCGTTTGAGTTCGGAGCAAAGATTTATCCGGCTTCCCGTTATTTTTTTCATACCGAACCTAGTAAGGCGACGTTTATCTTAGGGTACTCTAACTTGTCAGAACATCAGATAAGAACGGGGATTCATCAGATGTCGTGTGCTGTATCTGCTTTAACGAACAAATAAAGTGACCGAGGAAGAGGGTTAGTTGATTATGAAATGAGACTGCCCCCTCATAAGTTAGATGATGTCTAACTTACGAGGGGGCAGTTTTAATTTAGAATATAAGAAGGACATTGAGGAACGTAATACAATCCTCTAAATAAAACGACGATGCAGCTTTTTACCGTCATAGGAGAACATGATAGGTTTGTTCTCAACTACGCTGTGCAGATGAACAGGTTTACCCCAGAGGTGATAGACGTAAGGAAGCGTGCGCTCCATATACTTCAAATCCAGCTCCATGCCTTCATATTGATGCTTAATCATTAGCTCACCGAATCGATGGTAATCTCCGTCCTGTACAACAAGATATGGCGATCCGCCGTTTACACGGGATACGACCAGTTGATCGCGGATGTTCTCCCATGCTTTGTCGGTGATCTTCCACTCAGGCCCTTTTTTCTCAAAGACATACAGATCAAGATCGTTAACAAGATCTTTCGTCATATAATTGCGTAAGAACGAGATGTCGGAGTCGTATTCGCGGACTTCGAACATTTTCTCCCGATTCCATCGGCGTTCAATATCTTCAAATATTTTCAGTCCCAGATAGTAAGGATTCAGACTGTGACGAGAAGGCTGCACGACGGATGCGTTAAGCTTAGCGAATTCAACAGTCTCTTCACTGGTGAGGTCCATCTCGCGTAAAATGCGCTGATGCCAGTAGGAAGCCCAGCCTTCGTTCATGATCTTCGTCTCCATCTGAGGCCAGAAATATAACATCTCCTCACGCAGCATACTCATAATGTCTCGCTGCCAATCCTCCAAGATTTCAGAATGCTCCTGAATGAACCACATGATATCTTTCTCCGGAACAGGTGGAAAGTTCCGCTGGAGTGGGCCTTCTTTTGCAGCTGGTGCTTCTTTATTTATGTCTGTCTCCCACAGATCGTCGTATGGGCCAATAAACTTGTGCCGTTTCGCATCGTCTTTCTGTCCTTGAATAATTCGTTCCGTATACCGCTGCTTATCGAGCTTTTCGGGTCTGAGAATCTGTGGATCTACGTGCTCTTGGATGGCCAAAACGGCATCGATAAATTTCTCAACAGCATCTGTTCCATGTTCTAGTTCGTAGCGGCTTATTCGCTCAGCGGTAGCAGACATACTCTCGACCATATTACGATTAGAGACGGAGAAGCGGGCATTATTCTTGAAGAAGTCACAGTGCGCCAGAACGTGGGCAACAATAAGCTTGTTCTGTATGAGTGAGTTTCCATCGAGCAAAAAGGCATAACAAGGGTTAGAGTTAATGACTAGCTCATATATTTTACTCAGGCCAAAATCATACTGCATCTTCATTTTATTGAAGGTTTTTCCAAAGCTCCAATGGCTGAAGCGAGTAGGCATGCCGTAAGCCCCGAAAGTGTATATGATATCTGCCGGGCAAATTTCATATCTCATGGGGTAAAAATCAAGGCCAAAGCCAGTAGCGATTTCCGTTATTTCTGAGATGGATCGTTCCAGTTCCGCAATCTCGTCTTGATGCACGAGAAATCCCCCCTTGTAGTTGAAAAAGATGATTCTTATCATATATATGGGATTTTCGTGACGATATGCGGAAATAGGGCGCTTTGACAAAGCTTTAGGAAGCGTGACAAAATGGATTTACTAAAGTGCGAAATGGACGGTGCGTTGGCACTGTTATTAATGTAAGGGAGACATTAATAATGTACATCACAATAACGAGTGTAGGATTACGGCTGAAAGATCGCTGTATGGTCACATTCCAATCTGAACAGGGAACGGCGAGTGCTTATTTTGCAGGTGAAGCGCCAATCGTTGGCAGTCAATATGAGGTTGAAATAGAAATTCCTAATGTCCTGATATGGGATATGGATGTTACTCCATCAGAAACTGCAGAACACTCGATTAAGAATGAGCGAGAGTTTACCATTTTGACAGGGCAGCTAGAATCCTCATTTGATGAGGGTTGTTATGATATTAGGTTTGGTACAAGTCTAATATCCCTCGAATTGCTAGGTAATCCTTATCCATTTGGAATATATGTACAAATAAAAGTAAGAACGCAATCTGTTATGTTATACAAAGTGAACTTATAAGACGATGAAGAAACCTTGAGTGCTATTACAGCGACTCAAGGTTTTTTTATGACTGATCAAGAATAAAAAAATTAAAAAGCTTAAATTTCGACATTATTTGACGATAAATGGTATATGTGGAACGTCTAAAGGAGAGTTGAATATGTCAAAAGATCATAAGGAACAAAGTTACTTTGAGCAATTAATGGTAAGCCGGAGTACGTTAATTGTTCGGTTTTTTTGGGTACTAGCTGCGGTAATTGTTGTGTTGTCTACACTTTCATACGATATTATAGTTACCCTGATATTAGGTGCGGGTTGTGCGTTGGTAGTAGGACTCATTGATGTTATTCATAGGAAACGCTGGCTTTCTTCTTATTTTCCGTATCTGATTGCCGTGTTAATGGCCGTACTGATGTTTTCGCTTACTGCTGTACAGCCTTCACTTACCATGATGATCGCTTTTACAGCGGTCTTAACCATCTATCCTTCATATAAGCCCCTTCTTGTATACGGAATCCTGTCACTTGGTATTATTAATTGGTTTTCATTATACCCGAATGAAGCGACCAGAGAAGTGATTTCTAGTGGCAGTAACACCGAATTTTTAATCAACCTCAGTATTCTTCTGATGATCTCTTTTTTATTTCAGCGCCTTATTCATGAGACCTACCGGAATACACGAGAAGTCTATGAAGCCAAAGAGCAAGTTGAGCATTTATTTGTTGAATTGAAGCAATCCATTTTTACGCTGAGCTCATTTAATGTGAAGCTGCAGGAGAACGTGAAGCATACGGGAAGTATTACTTCAGAGATTGCTGTAGGTTTTGCTGAAGTAAACAAGGGGATTGAGCATCAAGCCGTTAGTGTAGGTGAAATTTCTGGTATCTTGAATGGTGCTGACAAGGAGATTACTAGTGTTGCGGGCAGCTCTGAACAAATGAAACATCTCTCAGATGAAACGGTCGAAGCGGTTGTACACGGGAATAGACAGATAGAGGAGCTTTTTACCGGAGTAAATGAGGTTAGTGATATTGTTCATCATATTGTGCGGTCAATGAACGAGCTTAACGACCAGAGCAGAGAAATTGGCATGATCCTGACAACGATTCAGGATATTGCGAAACAGACCAATCTTCTTGCGTTAAATGCAGCTATCGAGGCAGCAAGAGCGGGGGAACATGGGAAGGGCTTCGCGGTAGTGTCGGGAGAGGTTCGGAAATTGGCAGAACATTCTAGTCGCTCAGCTGAAGAGATTGCCGGTGTTCTTGATAAGGTTATTGGAATGACTTCCTCCTTAACAGCGCAGGTAGAACAAGGGCAGGTAGCGATTGATCAGAGCCGAAATGCGGCCGCAGTATCCAAGGAAGTATTTCAGCAGTTGAATGACATTGCAGGTCAGGTAGCGAGCCATGCCGATCGTCTGGATGTACAGACAGCAATGATTAAGAGATCTTCAGGTGGAATCATAGGCGAAGTAGAGTCTATCTCTGCTGTTTCACAACAATCCAGTGCTGCTTCAGAAGAGATTCTGGCAAGTATGGAAGAACAGAAAGCGATGGTAAATGAAATCGTGACCAGCTTTAAAGAACTGGAAGAGCTGATTCGAAATCTTGAGCTTCTGGTTGGTCAGAGCGAGACATAATTGTGTGATGAAAAAAGAAGATGTCCCAATAGTAGATTTTTCTGCTTAGGGACAGTTCCTTCATTTATCCTCTTAGCATTTCTTTGATTTCTCTTTGTAATATGTACTGTACTTTACCACGGCCTGAATCCGATCTTTTTCCAAATAATTGTAGTTTTCTTGGTGCCATCTAGGAAGTAGTGTTCTAACTTGAAGTATCCGGTTTCGACCAAATGTTTTCGCGTACGACTTTGCGATTTTTCGGGATCAGTAGAAGTACTGAGTGTAGGCTTAAAGGACGACTTTGGTAAGCAACTTCAGCTGGTAGTTATCTCGGCCGCCACCGGGATAGGCAGCGGTAAAAATCTGGTCGTCCAGACGATAACAGCGATATTGACGAGTTGGGAAAGATGATGTTCGGAGATGTCTCAATCCATAGGCAGGCAAAGTTGATCCATGATATATTGAATGTACAAATGAAACCGCTCCTTTATAGATGGTGGCTTAGTCACTTCCATTCTACTAAAGGGCGGTTTCTTTGTGCTATCTGTTTTTGGATGGATATGCACGAAGCAGCGAAGAGAACGAAACGATTCCGGACCAGCGGTAGCGATCGCCTTTGCCCCCGAATTTCTTCCTTGCTAGAAATATTACCGGAAATTTGGGGGCAACAGCGAGGGGAGGAACGTTTCGTACGCGGAGCGCCTCACAACAACAAACGAGGCCATCTCGCATGATCCTAAATTTTTTGGGACAGCCTCTCTATTTATAATCTGTCTTAAAAATTTATGACAACAATAGCGATTACACCAAGTGTAATGCCTAATTTGCCGTACGTGGTGAGCTTCTCACGGAATAACAGCATGGAGCAGAGGGTGATTGAGACGATCACGCTGCCCTGAACGAGAGGGTACAGATAGAAGCTAGGTACGACGCCGGAGAGAAATGTCATGATAATATTCCCGATGAGTGATGTGGATGCAAGCAGGACCATAGGGAGGATATTATGCCACAGTGTAGTGCTTTCTTGTAAGAGCGTCAGTTGTGCACTTTTCTTGTCTCTAACGTACTGAATACTGTAGGCAATCCAATAAAATACAAATGCAGAACAAAAACCAACAAGCATTAGCCCCGTGGCTTGAGTTCCTTCCAATTGATATTGATGAAACTTTTGAATAACTCCAAGTAAACCGTTAAATAGAAATGTCAGAAGGCAATACAGCAGCCATCGATCACCTTTCTTGGTGTTCTCCTTCTTCGAATTTGGATTTACATTTATGAAGTAGAATGCACCAAGGAATAAAAAGACTGCAATGATAGCAGCTATCGTCAGTAATTCATTAAAGGCAATGAATCCTATAAATGTGGGAATGAGCATGCTAGCGGCAAAGTAAAAAGCAGTATACGAAAGGGGGCCGGTGCTGATCGCGAGATTATAAAAAATAATGGTCAGCATAAATCCAAGACCAAATAAAATGCCGAACATGAGGGTTATAGGATGAATCTCGCGTACCTCTGGTTGAAATAAACTAAATAGTAGTAAGCCAATGGCGGCTATTAAAGTAAAACCCGAATAGATCAACAGCCGTTCTCTGAATAGGTTAGATTGGATCAGCTTCATCGATAACGTTTGTCCAGTAAACAGGATGATGGAGACCAGAATGAGCACAGTGTTCAAAAGTAATTCCTCCAGTTAGTGAAATACTTATTATAAGAAGTCTAGTTCGTATGAAGTATAGTGAACAGAGGATGAGGTAAATTAAACCAATTCAACAATATCATAAATCATATGCTTCTGATATGAATAAATAACTTTTCGCATACAACCTTTTTAACGTAAGCACTGGGTCCATAGAATAGACGATCATCTGAACAAGTCACATTCTTGGAATGCGGTATATGATATATTTGTAGTGAATATATGTAAACGCTATCAGGTCAATCCAATGGATTGGATATGCTTGAGGATAGCATGCACTTTGTCCCTTAAATTACACATATTTGGAGGAAGATACATGGAAAATTACTGTAAAGGTTCAGTAGAAGACGCCCAGGATATCGTGGATTTTGCAGATTACATATTCAGTACAGCCACAGCACCACATGATTTTGCACAAATGATTCCAAAGTTATATGGGGAAGGGAAGAGGACTCAAGAATTTCACTATTTAGTAAAAGAAGACGGTAGAATTCGTGCGATGCTCTGTGTATTACCACTCCACTTTCATGTGGCGGGTACCGTGCTCAAGGTTGGTTGTGTGGGGACGGTGTCGGTCCATCCGCGAGCAAGAGGAAAAGGATATATGCAGAAGTTGCTTCAATTCGCGTTAGATGAGATGAAAGTTGAAGGCTACCACTTCAGTGTGCTGGGTGGACAAAGACAGCGATATGAATATTTCGGTTATGAGCCCGCAGGGATAAAGATGGATTTCACACTAACTAGTGATAACGTTCGGCATAAGTTTAAGGGATTGAATGCGGATGATATCCGATTTGAAGAATTATTGGAGGATTCAGCTTCACTTGGAGATGCCTTTAACTTATATGAAAAAGGGTTAGTTAGTGGGGCAAGAAACAAAGAGCAATTCGTGGATATACTGCATACATGGAATACCCATCCATACGTTATTACTCAGGGAGGACAATTTGCAGGTTATCTTAGTCTATCCCAGGAGAACGGCTCGATCTTAGAGATTATGCTTGTCGATCCAGAGTTGTTGCCTGTTGTTTGTAAGTCATTGATGTCTGTTAAACGTCTGACAGAGCTACACTTCTCACTGCCTGCTTATGACAGGGACAAGATTACCTTGCTGGGCAGCGTGTGTGATACCTATAGGACTACTTATCAACATAATTACAATGTATTCCTTTATACTCCGGTTATCGAAGCCTTTATGAAATGTAAGGTTTCTGAGAGAAGAATTCAGGATGGAAGGTACGTGTTAAAGATCGAGAATGCTGAAACTATTGATATTCAAGTGAGGAATGGGGAAGTGAGCGTACAGCGTGTTGAAGATGCAAATGGTGTGATCCAACCGGATGCCGTATTATCTGCAAGAGAAGCAACTGCCCTGCTGTTCTCGCCGCTTAGTTCTTATACTGCATTTTCTACGGGGAATGAACCTGAAAACATTCCTGTAGGTTGGTTTCCACTCCCGTTATATACACCGATGTTAGATTGCTGCTAATCATAAAATAAATATCCTTAAAATGGATTTTATGAGATGGGCTAGTAACTTGACAATACTGATAACATCATGAGAAAATGCTTGAAGCAATAATTAAAATGGATGAATGCAGGTGAATGATTCACACCGATCTTTTTAAGTCGGTATTGGGTGATCATGTGTAGTATAATCCGTCCCTTCGTGGGACGTTTTTTTTATTAAATGACAGCTAAGAGAGATTTTCAGGAGGTTCTTAATGAAAACCATATCCAAGACCCATATTTTCTTCATAGGGCTAATGCTGTTTTCGTTGTTCTTCGGAGCAGGAAATCTAATTTTTCCGCCGATCTTAGGACAACAAGCAGGAGAGCAATTTTGGCCAGCTATTCTAGGATTTATTATGACAGGTGTTGGGTTGCCGTTACTGACGATCGTTGCGATTGCACTTTCAGGTCGGAATATGCAAGAGCTAGCTGGACGAATACATCCGAAATTCGGAATTGTATTTACAATCGTGGTGTATATTCTGATAGGTCCCTCGATGGCTATTCCTAGAGTAGCAAACGTGGCGTTTGAGATGGGTGCGCAGACATTTGTTCCTGAATCATTGAAATCGAGCGGCTGGGTGCTGTTCGCGTATACACTGGTGTTTTTTGGTGTAGTATTTTGGGCTAGTTTGAATCCGTCTAAGCTTGTGGACCGGATCGGTAACGTGCTGACACCTCTACTTCTGTTGGGGGTAGCGGGATTGTTTGTTGCAGCCATGCTGAATCCTCAAGGATCTGCACAACCTGCAGTTCAAGAGTACGTTGAATCCCCCTTCTTCAAAGGGTTTATGGAGGGATATTTAACGTTGGATACGATTGCTGCACTTGCCTTCGGTGTGGTTGTGATTAATGCAATACGGATGAAGGGTGTGGAGGACAACAAGCTCATTGCTAAGGCAGCAATCCAAGCTGCGATCGTAGCTGCGATCGGTCTTTCGTTGGTATACGCTGCTCTCGGATACATCGGAGTAACGAGCGTTGAATCTTTCGGGTATGCAGAGAATGGCGGTCAACTGCTCACCGTTGTTGTACAAGCGTTATTCGGTAAATACGGTCTAATTCTGATTGCATTTATCGTAACCCTTGCTTGTCTTACGACTTGTATCGGTCTCGTAGCTGCTTGTGGTCAATATTTCTCAACACTTATCCGTAGGGCTAGTTACAATTGGGTTGCATTTATCATATGTGTGCTTGGACTGTTAGTATCTAATCTGGGACTAAATCAGATCATTTCCATCTCGGTACCTGTCCTGCTCGTGATTTATCCAGTATCTATTGTGCTTATACTCCTTTCATTCTTAGATCGCTTATTCCATGTGTCTCCTTATGTTTATGCTGGGGCCATGATTGCCACCGTGATCATCAGTATCTTTGATGGATTGAAGGAGGCCAATATATCGATCGACTTCATAACAACGTGGTTTAAGTATATTCCACTGTATGAGAAGGGGATAGGTTGGGTCATTCCCGCGATTGTAGGTGCTCTAATTGGTTTTATTATAGAGATGCTGAAATCAGATAGATCCGTTACAAAATAAAAAGATGAACTAAAGCAGGCTGCCCAGAGAGAACTCATGGGCAGCCTGCTTTATTTGTGTTCTAGGTTACGACTAAAGAATGAGGTGGCATACACCCCTGGTTTGATTTATTTACCAATCGAATACGATATAATTAGATTTATGCAGGGGGAGAGTCTATTTACCTGTAAAATCATATGTTTTGGATAGGGGAGGCAATGCAATGATTCAATTTCCTAAGCCGGATGTGGAGCAATTTTTTCAAACGTACATTATTCGTTCTTTTGGGGTGGATATGGATGAGTCACGGTTGGTCTTCAGCAGCAACTTGAATGGTAAGTTTAACTTATGGGCTATGGATTTGAACAAGGAAACATCATTTCCATATCCTCTTACCTATAACGACCAGATCAGCAGCTTTATTAAGCTGGACCCAGAAGGAAGACACATATTAACGGCATTTGACCGTGATGGTAATGAGAACTACCAATTCCATGCACTGCGTTGGAACGGTGGAGACCCAATGCCCTTATTTGAATCTGCTTCTTCAGAGGATAAGCATTATTTTGTACAACTATCCGAAGATGGAAAGCGTCTGTATTACAGCACCTCCAAGGATAATCCTTCCTTTATGAATTCACATGTGTATGACCTAGAGTCGAAGCAGGATAAGCTTTTGATTGAAGGGAAGGATACGACAACCGAATTGGCTGCAGTGAGTCCAGATGAGGACAGTTTGGTGTATACAAAAGTATATGCTAATACATATTTCTTAAGTTTTGTACGACGTGAAGGTATGGAAGATCAATGCCTGACTCCTTCTCCGGAACAAGTTCATATTGCCGGTGATGTTATTTTTCTCGACAACGATACGCTGTTGTTCGCGACTAACTTTGATTCGGAGTTCACGTATATTGCGCAATACGACATACCTAATCAAGCATTCAAGCCACTGTGTCATATTGAACAAGAGAGTATCAGTCTGATGCGATATCATAAAGAATCGCGTACAGTTTACGTAGTGACCGAAAAGGGGGTTGAGGATAAGCTTTATCGATATTCACTTGATAGTGAAGAACTTATGTCGATTCCGCTTCCATCCGATATTGTAGAGCAACTAACGGTAGCAAAATCGGGTAACCTGTATGTTCTGGCCCGCGGAGCAGTAAAGCCGCATAATATCTATCGCTATCAAGATGGGACATGGAGTATGCTAACCCGAAACGTCATGACAGGGTTGTCTGAGGATGACCTTGTATCTCCGGACGTTATTACATACCCATCGTTTGATGGTATGGAGATTGAAGCGCTTCTATACCGTGCCAAAGAGGACCTAGCGAATGGCTATACAGTATTCTGGCCACACGGCGGACCACAAGCGGCTGAACGCAAGCAATTTCGTGCCATGTTTCAATATATTACTGCGCAGGGCTACAATATTTTCTGTCCGAACTTCCGTGGTAGCACCGGTTATGGCAGTTCTTTCGTGAAGTTAGTTGAGCAAGACTGGGGCGAGGGTCCGCGTAAGGATTGTTTGGCTGGGATGGATTGGTTATTCGAGCAGGGGATATCAAGCCGTGAGAAATTGTTTGTTATGGGTGGCAGTTATGGTGGGTATATGACGCTCCTGCTTGCAGGGCGTAATCCTGAGTACTTCCTTGCGGCCATTGATATTGTTGGTGTAAGCAATCTATTTACATTTAATAATTCGGTACCTGAGCACTGGAAGCCGATCATGGAGCGCTGGCTGGGGGACCCCGAGCGGGACCGTGAACGATTTATTAAGGATTCACCGATTACGTATCTGGATAACATGGTTAACCCGATGCTCATTATTCAAGGGGCGAATGATCCCCGTGTTGTGAAGGAAGAATCGGATCAGATCGTTGAAGCCTTGCGTGCAAAAGGACGCGATGTGGAGTATTTGGTATTCGAGGATGAAGGTCACGGCATTACGAAAAAAGCCAATGAGAAAGTTGCCTATGCCCGTATGGTAGAGTTTCTTAACCGCTGTAAATAGCACATAACCTTTAATTCTGAACTTATAAAACAGGAAATGAAAAACGGCAGGTCAGAGCTTTCCTCTGAACCTGCCGTTTATTGTTATCTATAAACTCAGTCATTATGACTCTATATCATAATTTGGATTCCAGAGCTTAATTCCATCATCTTCAAGAATGCCTAGAACGACGTCTGCGATATCTGGATCTTTAAGTAACAGGGCATTAATTCTAGTCTTAGTACGGCCTGCTTCTGCTAAGGTCATTCCAGTGCGCAGTTCAATGTATGCTTCCACATGATAGGTTCTGCCCTCTTGTAAAATCCGCAGACGATTGATATCGCGTACATCAGGATCCGATAAGAGGGTCTGAGATATTTTCTCTTCCACATCTTTCGGAGCAGCAACTCCAATTAGACCTACCATGTTATCGTAACCTACCTTAAAAGCTACACCAATCATGAGGAGTCCGATAAGAATCGTAGCTATTCCATCGAGAAGAGTGAAGTCAAGGAAATGAGCAAAAATGATAGCAACTAGCGCAAACAAGGCACCTAATGTAGCTACAATGTCTTCGTAAAACACGAGTCGGGTAGGAGGAGCGGCCCGGCCTGCATTCTTAAAAGCAGCTGGAATCATCCCAAATCCATGGGCTTTCACCCGCGTTTCTTTTAGAATTTCTTTCATGGCTTTCATGAGTATTGACCCATCGATGAGGATGGCGATCAACAATACAACAAAGTTAAGCCAGAAGTTGGTTGATTCCTCAGGGTGCTTCAGAAGCTTGAAGCCCTTCAAGATTGTTTCATAGGCCATGACAGTGACGACAATAACGGCCACCATACAGACAAGGTTAATGACTCGGCCGAATCCGGAGGGGAATTTCTTGGTTGGCTTCTTCTCGGCAAGAACACTTCCGATGAATACAAAAGCTTGATTGACAGCATCGGCCACGGAGTGCATGGCAGAGGCAAACATAGTACCGCTGCCACTGAGTGAAGCGGCCACCCCTTTAATGATCGCAAGACCGGTATTACCTAAAGCAGCGATTCCTGACGAGGTGTTACCTTTTTTAATAAGCTGTAACAAATTGTTCAAGCAGTACCCTCCATCTTTTTTATGAATTATATGTCCTATAATTTGCTATATTAACACAATTTTTTTAAGTTAAATCATTTGTTCATAAGTTTATTTTTTTGACAATACACTAAGAAGAACAGGGCCTGAAATTGGCTGCATAATACGCTGACAGGAAGACCCTGTAAGTCGGTTGTCTATGGTATTCAAAAGCACCTAACCCTGAGGAGGAATAACATGAAAACGCTAACAAGCATGATGGCGGGGAATGTGGACAAAAGCAAGGATATGGGGCTGATCATATGCTCTGGCTGTAACGAGTTGATCGATACTTTGCCGACCGACGGTGTAAAGATTATCCATAGTCATTGTGGCAGGGAAGAGTGCAGGGGAGTTTGTTCTGAGGATTAGTAAGCGTGGAGATGTAAATTATACAGCTTTCTCTTAAGCGAGGTCCGATTAAGGGCCTCGCTTTTTGGAAGAAAATACTTGATTGTGATTCTGCAGCAAGGCTCTATAAGGACTATGGGAATACACATTTATACAATTTATGTTCTCCTTTGTTTTATTCAGGTTGTATTCTATTAAAAAAAGGTTACAATAATAGAATAAGTATCGATCTATATTATTCTAATGGATCGAATGTACAATGGTTCTTCGTCAAAAGGTAATGATTCTGTCGGTAGGAAGTGAAATCTTGTTTACGCAAGCTCAGATTAATCAGGTATCCAGCTTCACGGGGAAGCTGCTTCGAGATCGTTTTGGTAAAGGCCCCGAATCAGTGTATGTATCGATTGGCGAAAGAGGCATTACACTGCACATCCGCAATTTTATCGGACCTGTTGAGAAGTTTCTTTTGAGTAAGGAAGAAGAACAGGCACTCCGTTACACTCGCGAACTGTTAATGAAATCCCTTCTGCCAGAATTGACTATCTACTTGAAGAATGAGATAGGTCTGGATGTAGATGAGATGTTCTATGATTGGGGCTTACATAACGCCACAGGCATCATTGTTGGACTATTTCAAAATGCTATTCAAGTTTCCAATTATTACGAAGGACAAGCCGAGGTTCACAAACAAATCGCCCTTCTTACTGCCAAGGTACAGAAGGAGCCCGAACGGATTGATTCATGGTGGATTAATTCTCGAACATTAATCGTGGTTCGTGAAGGTCTGTTGATTCTACTAGAGAAGGAATTAATCGGGCTTGGATATGAGAATGTACTGAAGACCACAAAGCGTAAGCTTGAGAAGAGGGTATTCGGACAGGATAATCGTATCGGAGAATTGTTTGGTAAAGAACTCGCGGATGTTTATGTTGATTGGGATCTAGAACGGGATAAAGGGATTGTCGCTTATATTTTCCATTCCTGAGTTAAATGTTCCTATACAAATTTATATTTGGTGGTAATGAACTAGACATCCTCATATGCGGATGAGCTAGGCATAAGCCAAAAAGGAGCCTTTGTGCTTCTTTTTGGCTTTTTTGTGTTTAAGGAGGATTGATCCATTGGCTTCTATAGTGTTATGTATTGAGGATAATGATTTAAATATGCTCGTAATGAAGCATGTGGTGAAAAGACTTCATGATGTGGTCCTTCGTGAAGCTGTAAATGCGGAGGAGGGCTTGGAAATTGCGTTGAATGAAGATGTTGATCTCGTCATTATGGATATTCAACTTCCTGGGATGAACGGTTATGAAGCCCTTCAGCGTTTGAAGGAGCATGAAAAGACTTCTCACATTCCGGTGATCGCATTGAGTTCATTTGCTGAGAAGGTAGACATCGAAAGAGGACTCGAAGCAGGTTTTACGGAATACGTAACAAAACCTATCCGGGTAGGACACTTTCTCCAGATCGTAGAGCGTCTACTTATGAGTACTGGGGGAGTAATGCTCGACCAAGAGTGATAATTATTTTTTAAAGAGTGGTTTAACACCGCTCTTTTTGTTTTTTTAGCAATCCTCTAGTTAATCCATGCGCTAATGTTGAGTAAATATGTTATATTCTCTTTGGACCCATAAAGAGAGGAATGAAGCTGTATTGAGCGACCATCAAACTCATATCATGGAGCAGTTAATTTCGGAAGGCAGCGCATACCGATCATTATACGAGAATCATCCAGATGCGATATATATCATGAATACACAAGGTGTGTATGTGGACGCTAATCGGTCAACCGAGCGAATTACAGGTTATAACAAGGAAGAGTTATTTAGTTTACCGAAAAATGCGTTGTTTTGTGAAGAAGGTCTAAAAAATCGAAGCAGTTACATGGACCAAGCGTTATCTGGAACATCACAGAATTTCGAAATTCAGTTTAGACATAAGAATGGAGACATACGTGATGCTCGTATTACCTATGTCCCGATCAAGATTGAGGAAGAGATTGTAGGTATATATGGGATTGCTCAAGACATTACAGAACAAATTATAGCTAGAAGTAAACTAGAGGAAAGCGAACAGCGTTATAAGTCGCTCTTTAAATATAACCCCTCAAGTGTATATTCCCTGGATCTCGAAGGTAACTATCTGTCTGTAAATGATCAATTAACCGTATTAACAGGCTATACCAAGGAGGAACTGTTAACTGGCTCTTTTCATGAGAAACTTATGCCTGAAGAGTTAGGAAATACGATCAAGCACTTTGAACTCGCCAAGCAGGGATTACTTCAATACTTTGAGAGCAGTGTACTGCGTAAGGATGGGGAAGAACGTCGTGTTCATATTACGAATGTTCCGATTATTATAAAGGGGCAGATCGTAGGTGTGTATGGAATTGCACGAGATATAACGGACGAAAAATTGTATATTGAACAAATTAAGAAGTTGAGCAGTCAGCATAGCTTGATCTTAAATTCGGTTTCGGAAGGGATTTATGGGCTGGACCGAGAGGGGAAATCCATATTTATCAATCCTGCAGGAGCGGAAATGCTCGGATATGACAAGGATGAATTTACGGGCTTGAACAGTCATGATTTCATTCATCATACCCAGGCTGACGGCTCACATCATGAGATGTCGAACTGTCCCATCTATCAGACGATTCGCGATGGTAGAAGTCGTGTCGTAAATGAGGATGTGTTCTGGAGAAAAGATGGATCAAGTTTCTTAGTTTCATACCATACGAATCCGATCATGGATCAAGGGGAAATTAAGGGAGCTGTTGTCGTTTTTAATGATATTACAACCGAGCGTGAGATTATGAGGGCAAAAGAATTAGCTGAGCGAACAGCTCAGGTCAAGTCTCAATTTCTGAGCATGATGAGTCATGAAATTCGTACTCCAATGAATGGAATGATTGGGATGACGGAGCTGCTGCTTGACAGTGACCTGAATGAGGAACAGCGAAGTTACGTTGACATTCTTAGATCGAGTTCGGAATCTCTTCTGTCTATCCTGAACGATATTCTCGACTTCAGTAAGATGGAGGCGGGTAAGATGGTATTAAAACCTGCGATGTTTGATCTTCGAGAATTGGTAAACGAGGTTATGGAATTATTCATGGGACAAGCCTCTGAGAAAGGATTGCTCTTCAAAGCAGTTGTTGAGGAGGGAGTTCCAAATCTAATCATAGCCGATCCGATTCGAGTTAAGCAGATTCTTGTGAATCTCATAGGGAATGCATTGAAATTCACCGAGCAGGGACAAGTCACTGTAACGATTACTCCCGTTGGATCAAACGATTCGGACAATCTCTCACTTGAGTTTTCCATAGCAGATACAGGAATAGGAATTCCAGCAGATAAGCTCGATGAATTATTCTTATCATTTTCCCAGCTGCACCCTGTAATTAACCGAAAATACGGTGGTACAGGCTTAGGGCTTGCCATTTGTAAACAGCTTGTTGAGCTTATGGGCAGTTCTATTTTTGTGGATAGTGTAGAAGGGGCAGGCTCAGTATTTAGATTTTTCTTACCCATTCAGACTGTACAAGATGATTGTGATGAATAAAACAATGAACGGCCATTCTGCTAGCTTTTGCTAAGACAGAATGGCCGTTCACTATAAAATCCTATTGTTCAATGCTATACATTCGGTTTCTTGGTATACATGAGTCCAACGGTATGAGGCCCACAGTGGCTGCTTATAACACAGCCCGCAGTCGAAAGACCGACTTCTCTTGCTCCTGTCTTTTCTTGAAGGGCCTTTTGAAGGAAGCGTGCCTCCGATTCAGCCATAGCATGTACAACGATAATGAGATCATTATCCATATCCTTGACCTTGTCGAGTGCATTGCTTAACATTTGTTCAAGTGCTTTTTCTTTCTTTCCACGAACCTTATAAGCAGGTGTCATGCTACCGTTCACAACTTTAATGACAGGCCTGATTTTGAGCAAGCTACCGATCAGGTTTTGCATCCCAGAACAGCGCCCACCTTTGTATAAATAATCAAGCGTATCAATAACAAATTCGGATTCAACTTGGCCTGTGTATTTGTTCAGCAAATCTACGATTTGTGGAATGGAGGAGCCCTCATTAGCCGCATGGACTGCTTTCATAACAAGGAGTCCAATACCGCAGGAGAGATTCCTCGAATCGACTACAGTGACGCGCCCTGGCGGCATCTCATCCGCAGCAATCAAGGCATTTTGATATGTAGAGGACAGCTCAGAAGAAAGGCTGATATATAATATATCGTCACCCTGTTCAATCGATGGTGTAAATGCAGCGATAAAATCAGAAGGCGACGGAGCAGCAGTCTTTGGAAGACTTCCCGTTTCTTCGACTTTAGCGTACAACTCGACAGGTGTGATATCAATTCCATCACGAAGTGAATCTTCCCCAAAAACAACATATAATGGTATGATGCCAATGTCGTGTTTTTCAATCCACGTGGACGGTAAGTCACAAGTGCTGTCAGCGAATATTTTTATTTTTCCAGACATGAACATCTCCCTTTAACTCAATCAAATTCCTTTTATTATAGCAAGGTTAAGCCTGATTTCAAAGGCTGGAAACGCCGGAATTGAAAAGCTCCTTCAGAGGGTATGCATTCTTCCCTCAAGAAAGGAGCTTTTGACATTAATTGTGTTATTTATTTGTTTTGGAAGCTTCCAAGTAGTGTTTGATAAACGCTAACGCGTTAGCTTCTTTCTCTGATCCTGCACGGACACCTGCGAACATGTCCTTTTTCGCTATAGGAAGCTCTTCTGAAAGCGGGCTGTCTATAATATTCACGGCATACACTTGTTCTGTAGGTTCTTCATCTTGTTTGGTCTTCTTCAGCAGATCGGGAGTAACTAGTGACTTCAGCTCCCCCTCAAGTTCAGGCTCAAGGCTTCGTATCATCCCTTGGTTACCAACCCAGTCAAATGCGCCCTGATCCATAATATATAAGTCCGGTCGTTCGGTGGCAAGTACGAGCATAGCTTTCTGAAGAAGAGCGGCATCGTTCGGATTGCCGGAATCAATTTCTGGAACGTAAGTTACATTGATCTCAACTCGTTTCCAATCTGGGAACTGTGCCAAAATCGCATCTTCAATTGGCTTGTAATTTTGACTTCCATCCGGGGTGATATAGCTACCTAAGAACATGACCGATAGATCTACAGGTGGTAGCTTAGCAAGGCGTTCCTGCTCTGCCCGATGATCGAAAATACTAATGATGATATAGATGATAATGCCGATGAGGGCAAGTCCACCCAGAACATGGTATCTATAGTAGCGGAAAAAATGTTCTGTCTTCTCCGCTGCGCCGGCCATACCTTTAAATTTACCGTATTTTTGACGACTCAATTCTTCCAGGGATTTGCGTTTCTCCTCTTCCAAAATAAAATTGTAAGCTTTCGTAACTTCCGCAAAACGTTCTTCCACTTCATCTGACTTATCCGGATTCCGCCGTTGCTCTGAACGGGTCTGGCGCATGAGCAGGGTGTATCGGTCATCCAGCTCTTCTGAGGTTGCTGTTTCTGGAAGTCCAAGCTTCTCATACGCCTCTTTCATTTGATCCATGAATAGTTCACCTCTTCTATACTGTGAGAGTTTCCTAGTTACCAGTATATAGTGTAATGGCCTCTTGATACAAACGATATAACTTTGCAGAGTGGTAGATTTTACTGATGGTAAATATTTGTTATTTTTTAGAAAAAAATATCTAACATGGAGTAAAACTTTTCTTCTGACAAGCATATGAATAAACATTCCTATGTTTGGAGCTGTTCTATATGCAGACCTTAATCAAGTATATCGTTATTGTTCTTGGGAGTTTTCTGATCGCCGCAGGGACAAACTTCTTCCTTGTACCACACAAGATACTCGATGGGGGTGTAATTGGCATTGCGCTGATTACCAATTATATGTTGGATGTACATATTGGTTTTGTTATTATATTGTGCAGCATCCCAATGTTCATGGCCGCATGGCTGTTAAACCGAGAGATTTTCTATAACAGCTTGACGGGAATGCTAATTTCATCGTTTGTCATTGATCTGTTATCGCCCTTACAATCATTTTTTCAGCAAAATGTTTCGATCGGAGCTATTCCCAGCGCTTCAGTCGGAGGGCTACTCATCGGGGCGGGGCTCGGAATCATGCTTCGGTTTGAGACAAGCACGGGTGGAACAGATTTGCTTGCACACTTTCTCTCGAGGCGAATTCCTTTGAATGTGGGTGTCATTATTCTATTAATGGATGCAGTTATTATCGGAGTTGGTGGTTTATTACTGTCAGGTGAAACCTTTATTTTATCCATATTTACCATTGTATCTGGCGGGTTCACCACAGGTATGTGCACACAGCGACGTTGGGCTAGGAAGAAGTGAAGAAGAGAAGAAGAGAAGAAGAGAAGCATACTTTAATTAGTACGTATAAACAGAAGAAGTAAGGCCGCCAGGGATTATCCTTGAGCGGCCTTCTGTAGGTAAGACAGTATGCTATACATGCTGGATAATGGTTTGACGTTTCGCATCTTGAAAAGCTTGGACATAAGCGCTTGCCTTCTCAGCAATTAATTGATAATTCCCTGTTTTGACCGCTTCTTTCGTTAGATCAGAGCCTATGCCAACGGCAAAAGCACCCGCAAGTATCCATTCAGCTAGATTATCCAGGCTGACACCGCCTGTTGGCATAATGTTTGCTTGAGGCAATGGTCCACGCAGAGAAGGAATGACAGATGGAGAATAGAGATTGCCGGGGAATAGTTTTACGACATCAACACCAAGCTCCAGTGATGCCACGATATCATGCACAGTGACTGCACCGGGCATAACAGGAATTCGGTAACGGTTACAGAGCATAATGGTTTCGCTATTAAATCCTGGAGATACAACAAATTCAGCACCTGCTAGAATCGTAAGTCTTGCTGTTTCGGGATCAAGAACGGTACCAGCTCCAATAATAGCGTAATTATCTGTAAGTGGATCGGCAGAGGAATAAGCTTTAGATAATTCCGTGATGGCCTCTGTCGCAAAAGGAACCGTCATGGTGATCTCCATAACTTTGATTCCACCCTCAATTGCCTTCTTAGCCATGCGTACTACTTCTTCTGGTGAATCAGCGCGAAGCACGGCAACAACACCTGCATCATGAATTTGTTGTAGCAACCTCATTTTTTTCATCGTTTACACTCCTTTTCGATTATCGTTCGATGTGTGTTCTATTACCGCGGCGAATCTCGACTTCCTCCCATGTGGGAAGCGCTTCCCAATCGCCAATGGCTTCAATTACCATGGACCCTGTTAAGCCTCCAAGTCGAATGGCTTTCTCAAGGGAATACCCCTTGGATATACCAGCCAGGAAACCGGCACAAAATCCATCACCTGCGCCAACCGGGTCCACAACCTCATCGACCTGCTCGAACGGAACTTTGATAAGTTGGTCTTTTTCCACAAGGACGTTGTTTCCATGAAAACTTTTAATAACACATTTGGCATTAAGCTTACGCAGTTCTTGAATGATTACATTCTCGTCATCCGTTTGGTATAGGAGCTTGCATTCATCATAGCCTGGCATGAAATAATCGCAAGCTTCAGCGAGCTCCAATAGAACAGGGCGAGCTTGTTCAATATTCCAGAGTTTCAGTCGAAGATTGGGATCAAAGCTGATCTGTACATCATTCTCTTTGCATATGGAGATCACGTGTTGGATGGTCTTAAGACAGTTCGAACTTAAGGCAGCTGTAATCCCAGTAAAATGAACGATTCTCGCCTGAGCGATATAATCTGTATCAATCAGTTCGGGAGTCATTTTGCTTGCAGCTGAACCTGCACGGTAATAATAAACAGATGATTTTCCTCTGACCGATTCACGAAGCATAAGACCGGTTGGCCCAGATTCGGAATACCTTACTCTAGAGACATCAACACCTTCTCCGCGAAGCGCTTTCACAATTCCTTGTGCCATTGGATCTTTACCAAGCTGTCCAAACCATCCGGAAGTACACTCAAGTCTAGCTAAGCCAATCGCAAGATTACTTTCTGCTCCGCCGAATGATTGAGCCATCGTGCCACCTTGTCCAATACCATGCGGGCCATCTGGATATAAGAGTCCCATGGATTCACCAAAAGTGATGACATCAAAAGGACGACGCATTTCAGTGGTCATATACAGGCTGCCTCCTTGTTCGAATTCCTTTTTATGTAACACTTTACCTTGAAAGATAAAAATACTCAATTAGAATTAAGCGCTTTCTTGTAAAGTGGATTCTAGTATTGTGAATATCCAGTCTCATGAGAGAAAAATCTCAGGGTTTAGAAAAAAAGTATCTTACCCATAATAATTTGATGTAGAAGATACTGAGGGGGAGGCATTGTAATCATGCAGGAATGGCTAGAAGTTTTACTTCGGACATTATGTGCCGCTGTCGTTTTGTTCTTATTAACAAAATTGTTAGGTAAACGACAAGTCTCGCAATTGTCGTTCTTCGAGTACCTCACGGGTATTACGATCGGTAGTATTGCTGCATCCTTATCGCTTGATTTAGAGGCTAATTGGTATTTAGGGTTGATAGCCCTAGCGGTTTGGGTAGCTTTCTCACTACTTATTGAGCTGTTGCAAATTAAAAGTAAGAGGCTGAGGGATTTTATCGATTTCAAAGCAACAACGGTGATAAAAGAAGGAAAAGTATTAGAAGGAAACTTGAAAAAAGAGCGTCTGACTTCGGACGAGCTAATGGAACAATTGCGTAAGAAAAGTATTTTTGATTTAGCTGATGTGGAATTTGCAATTATGGAATCCAGTGGCGAAGTTAACGTTATGCTTGTAAGTGAGAAACAACCGCTGACACCTAAACACCTTGGATTACAGCCTGGAAGCATTAAGGAGCCTCACGAAGTCATTATGGACGGAGAGGTAATGGAAGAACCTCTACGTTTATCTGGTAAAAGTGCGGCATGGTTGAAACGAGAGCTGAATAAGAATAATGTCAAACAAGAAGAAGTGTATCTTGCACAGGTGGATACTAGTGGTGAACTTAAACTGGACTTGTATGATGATCAGATCAGTTTGCCCCAAGTAAGGCAGAAGGCTGCTCTGTTCGCTAATCTTAAAAAGTGTGAAGCTGACTTGGAGATGTTCGGCATTTCAGCTCCTACGAAAGAGTCGAAAGAGCTTTATACGAATACGGCCAATCGGTTAAATCAGCTGTTAGCAGAGATTAAACCTCTGCTTCAACAAAAAAAGAAATAAGGACAGTTATATTTGCTTTTTTCGGGGAATAGGATATTTTTGTGTACCGATTCATCGCTAAAGGAGCCGGTGGCAGCCGACTCCCTGAACAACAGCCAGATGTGTGCGGGGCGGTTATAGTTAACATGCTTCAATTAACGGATAAGAAATAGATACATTCTTAAAGGGAAGGTTCTATTTCTTATTGTGAAAAGCAAGCATCGACACGACCAAGGTGGCGAACGAAATCATTAACGTTAACGCTTCATTCACGCCCATGGATTTCACCTCCTGTTCTACCGCCCCCTACTAGCTGGTCTATTGTAATATATAATATGCCAATTGCTTACAAAAAAAGAACTGATTATGGGAAGCGCTTTCACAATATATTCAAAAAAAATTAATGATATCGTCATATTCAGCATACATTAGACAGATTTAAGCGATCTTTAAATAAAGAAGCTTGTATCCTTGATCTGGGGACAGGTTTCTTTTGCATGTGATAAAATAGATATCGCTGATACGGAGAGGAAGGCAGGCAGGAATACCAGATGAATAATATATCGGGGAAGTTATTTGAACAACTGAAGGGCCAGGTGCTTGGCATCATTTTGGAGCGTGGGTTAAAGCCACATGATCCTTTACCATCTGAAGGAGAACTTGCGAATCGATTTGGCGTGAGCCGTATGACAGGTAAGCTTGCGCTTCAGGCACTTCAAGATGAGGGAATTGTGTATCGTCTTCCTAGGAGAGGTACATTTCTGGCAGACGTGGATTTGGATGAATTAAAGCAATCAGCAGGTATGAATCATTCGTACGAAGCAAAACAACCACGCCGTGCAGGGCATTACATTGCATTGATTGTGCCTGTTATTGATGATTATGTTGGCAGCATTATTACCTCTGTTGAACAAGCTGCTAAAGAACAAGGGTATGAAATCGTTATTAAGGTTACTGGAGATGTAGCTGCAGAAGCCGAAGCGGTTCGTAGTCTTTCGCACCAGAGTGATATTGTGGGTATTCTGTTGTTTCCAGTCGATCGGAAAATTTGTGGAGATCACCTTCTTCGATTAAAACTATTGAAATACCCCGTTGTTATACTTGACCGTCAATTTAATGAGGTTGGGTTCGACAGTTTAAGCCATGATCATTATAGCGGAGCTTATGAGATGACTGCACAATTACTTCGAACGGGGCATAGAGAGATTGGGTTTATGACGAGTGAAATGAATATGGCGAAGAGTAGAGAGGAACGGTACCAAGGGTATATTGACGCACTGCTAGATTGGAAAATGGATATACAAACTGATCGACTTCTGTTTTTGGAGAAACATGAGAGTGGTGAAAAGGGCGTATCAGTCAAACAGCAAGCCATTCAATCCTTTCTAACTGCGAATGGTAAGCTGACAGCCGTGTTTTGCTCAGATGATTTCTTGGCGATGTTAACGATGAAAACAGCACTAGTGCTGGGATATAAAGTGCCTGAAAGATTATCGATTGCTGGTTTCTCCAACCACAAGGTGCTTGAGTATGCTCCTATTCGTATGACGACTGTTATGCAGACGATGAATGACTTTGGTAGTTCAGCGGTTCGATTGCTAATGAATCGAGTGGACCATCCTTCTAGCGATCCGGTATCGATTAAATTGGGAACTAAATTGATCACCAGAGATTCAACCATTTCTAAAATAGAGAATAGTGATAATCATTTAATTTGAAAAAATGACCATTTCTTATCCCTTTTTCCTAGTAGATCAGCTATGATAGAGTAAATAACTAGGTCTTTTTATGAAGGGAATTTATATATATGAAAAAAATACTAAGCTCTTTCATAGCCGCAGTCTTAATATCAACGGCTATTTACATACCTAACCATTCATCGGCAGCCTCATCTGAGGTGTTGTCCGTTCAATTAGACAAACGACTCTTAGATTTGGATACAAACGCTGTTATGAAGAATGAGTCTCCATACGTACCCATCTATATGACAAGATCTTGGTCGGACGTGAGGCTGCATTGGAATCAAGAGACCAAAACGGTTACAGTCACAGTCGATGGACAATCCTACAAAATTGTTCGTGGAAGCAGAACAGTTAAAATGGGTGAAAAGACCATTACACTAGACGCAGCTGCGTACATTGATAATGGACGTGTCATGATTCCTGCATCGTTGTTACAGCAAATGACAGGAGTAGGTATCCAGTATAACGAGAAATATCGCTCTCTTACGATAAATTCTAAGGGAAGAAGTCCTATAGCAGTGTCAGATACTCATCCGGATGTTAAGATCTTTGGCGAGAACATAGAAGGTGACGTTTATAAAGGACTGGTGCTCGAAATTGCTGGTAAGCGTCATCATTTTGATTGGGAAACTCCACTTGGCTGGAAAGAAGTACCTGAACTGATTGTGAGCGACTTGAATGAGGATGGCAAGTCAGAAGTTGTTGTGTTACTGAATCAAGGTTCTGGAACTGGCATTCATGCACAAGATATACATCTGATCAGCATGAGCGATTTTAAAGAAATACCTATTGAAGCCCAAGAAGAGACGATTAAGAACTGGGTATCGACAGAGTTGAAGAAGGATGGAGATCTCCTTCAGGCTTCCATCCTTCTTCATGATAAGGGGGATGATGTCATCCTCCGTATCCCGGACATGGGCTTTGTAGATCAATCCGAAATCGGCTTTGGAGGCGTTGTTTATCATAGAGTTGAGAATAACAAGCTGATTGCTCGATTGGGTGGTGCCTTTTATTTCAGTATGTATCTTGGTGACTTAGAGATCACTTATACCTTTGAAGAGGGGCGGTATGTGGCTGAAAAGTTGAAATTCACCCCTTTTGATGAATACATGCCTTATGTGCAGAAACAGAATTAAGAACGACGATTTCTTTGTTGTTTCTCTTTAGAACGGAACAGCGTGACGATCCAGTACATGACCGGAATACACTCGACGATGACCCAAAATACAGCAGTGGATAGAAGTCCTACATTCTGCTGATAGGAGGTTGGGTCTCGTGAGAATTGATAGGCAGATACAGTAGCAGAGCCCCCCATTAATGTAACAAGAGTTAATTGCATTCTTTGTGTGCGTAGCAGTTTCCCAAAGCAACGAGCAGCAATATGGATCAGAAAAGCGCTGTGAATAAACATCGAACTGGACCATAGACCGATAATAAGCGGATCTATATTTCCTAGCACACCAGTAACGGAGCTTCTAAGCAGTTCAATTAAGGGAAACTGCATCAGCTTCCCGAGATGGGGGCCGAAATTTAAGAAGGTTAGCGTCCATTGCAAAGTGATTGCAATCGTAACAAGTAAACCAGCGCAAAATAGATTTCTCATCGTTCTCCATCCGATCTGAATATATGGAGCAATGAATAGAAAAACAATCCACTCACCCAAGTAAGACAAGACAATAACAGTGTCTTTAGCTAATGTTCCATAATTGCGGTGTGTGAAGAATCCTGGAACCATATGTAAATCAGCATCTTTAGCAAATGAACTGATGGTTAGCACCAGCGCTGCAACAGTGAAGAAAAATAAGCCGTCTGAAAGATAGACTAATGTCTTGAATCCCCATCGAGCTGTAAAAATGATCACAATTCCGAGTATGATTTGAATAAACCATTGTGGCGTTTCTCTCATGTAGTTGGAGCCGTAGAACAAGGTGAAGCTTTGAATATCGATAGAGGCATAGGTGACAGCCCAAAATGATAAAAGGAGAAGCACAAGGGAATGAATCCACTTGCCGACAATCTGCTCTCCGAAATCGATCCAGGCTCTCTCACGATCCCACATCCCTAAACGAATGGTGCACCAAAGGATGAACGTACTCAAGAGACTGCCTAAAAGTATAGCTGCCCATCCTAGATACATTGAACTTCCAAGTAAGATGGGGATGAGATACGCTGATGGCTGAGAATTAAGATAAATGAAGGCAAAGCGAAATGTTTGCCAAGGTGTTTTAATCATGATGTCCTTCATCCTTCCATCGAGATCGGCTTTATTGGATCCAGCCTAGAGCCATATTAATGATGACAAATGGATCTGCCCACCACAAAATAAAGTTGGCGCTCACATTCCACGCGGCGATCAGGAGGATGAGGAGGAGCCCTCCCCATTTCTCTACTTTTGATTTGGATTTAATAAGAAACCAATCGAACAGAGCGATACATACAAATAACAGAGCCAGCATGTCGTATGCCTCCTTAAAGCAAACGGTGTTCTTAAACTTATAATGCGGAAGACTCTGATGTGCGGACCATTACGTTAACCTTCACGTCGAATTCCGCAACATCCCGGTAGTGCTCTCCCCAGTTTGGGCGTAACTTGTCCCATGCGTTCGGATATTTAGCTTCGAGTATATTCCCGAACTGCATAACATCTGTTCCTAATTTTTGTGTTGTTTGCAGGGTATTGTTTAAATCGTTACGAATAAGCTCTTCTAATTCATTGATGATAATTTGATTGACTTCCAGTGGACTACGCTTCTTGGCATCCTTGAGTAGAATCATATCGCCCATGCCGGATAGTTTCACTTTGAAAAGAGGGCCTGAACTTGTCATATACGCTTCTTTAGTTGCTTTTGGATTGATAAAAATAACACTAGCTTTGCTTCTTCCCTCGTCCCAAGTTACCGTATATATGGGCTTACGAATCTGAGACATCGCCCAAGCTAGTGCTTTTGATTCTACTTGTTGAATGGCTCCTTTCATCTGGTCTCCTCGAAAAAGTGCTGCTCCTTCGATACCAACCCAGTGCTCTAATTGTTCTTTTTCACTAATCATTGGTTTCAGATGACTATTCAGATAAGTGAGTGCAAATCCTTGGCCTCCGAGTTCCCCAATTAAACAATCTTTAGCTGTTGTTGCCAGAATATTGCTTAGGATCTCAAATCGCATCAACACAAAAGAAGGCATTTGCTCGTAAACGGGAGCTAGTTTTGTGATCTCTTTAGCCTTTCCAGCAGCGGCTAGGATGAATGTGCTTAGGTTTAGGGATGGCTCTCGCATAATCCAGTCTAGGATGTCCCGGATACCAGTCTCCGCATACTCTCTGCCGACGACAATGGCACGTGTGTGACTAAAATCCAGTTGTCTTGTGGTATCTCGCTGGATCGCATTTATTGTATCTGGAATGGAAGATCCCGTCTTATTTATCATGGCATATGGATTCCCCTGACCACCACCCCCGCCTTTTCCGGATATGGATCGGTTAGGTAAGGGAGAACTGATCGTAATTTCGACAGTATCCGGTTGGTCGCCTTGATCAACATATAATGCGAAAACAAACAATTGTTCATTGATCTCCACCCTGGACCAGCACCCTGTTAGCAGCAGTAAGGGGAGGATCATTTTGCAGAGCTTTAGAACGTTCATTTATGGGATTGTCTCCTTTTGTTTTTAGAAGCGTAGCTGCTTGGGCGCTTTTTCATTAAGTTTGATGGAGCACGAACCAACATATCCTTCCAGTCGGATAGCACGAGTGGTGCGAGTGGCTGCATATAAGGTGTGCCGAACGTATGCAGGGACGTCAGATGGCCATATATGAGAAAAGTTGCTGCGAGTACCCCAAGCAGGCCCGTTGTCCCCCCGATAATGAGAAGAGGGAATCTTAACAGTCGAAACGTGAGACCCAGTTCATAATGGGGAACAATGTAAGCTGCAATCCCGGTTATAGAAACAACGATAACCATTGGGGTTGATACAATACCTGCTTCCACGGCAGCTTGCCCGATCACGATCGCACCAATGATGGAGATGGTCTGACCCACAGGTTTAGGAATTCTTGTTCCTGCTTCCCGAAGCGCTTCGAAGGTAAGCTCCATGATAAGCGCTTCGGTTAAAGCGGAGAAGGGGATATTCTCACGAGCTGACGCAATCGTAATCAGCAGATCTGTCGGAATGATTTCTTGCTGAAAGGTAGTGATAGCCACGTATAGTGAAGGAAGCATTAAAGAGACTAAAGAGAACACAAATCGGACAATCCGAATCCAACTAGCGGAGTAGAAGCTTTGATAGTAATCTTCTGAGGATTGCAGCAGTGAGAAGATGGATACAGGAACTAGTAAAGCTGAGGGAGTTCCGTCAAGCATAATACCAATACGCCCTTCTAAGAGGGAAGCTGCAACCGCATCTGGTCGCTCTGTATATTGAAATTGTGGGAAAGGTGTTCGTCGTGTGGCTTTCATCTGTTCAGCCAGATGAAAGTGAAAAATTACCTATTACGGGGACAATAAAGAAGAGGCAAACTGCTTATGGATGCAGCTTGCCTCTTATATGGAAGCGAGTTAGAGCGTCTACCTATAAAATACGCTTTTTTCTGGCTTTTTTTAATTTGGTGAGAAGTGGCTTTCGGTACTGGGACAGTAAATAACGAACAACAAAATAAAGTATAAAGGAAAAAATAATACTGTTAACAGCAGATCCAATCAAGAAGTTTACGCCCATATCCCCTAGTTTGCTGAAGTAGCTGGCAAGAACAGAATAATCCCGATCTGGAACGGGAGCCGTTATAACATCTTTAAGCTCGATTGGGGGTGGTGTAGAGAAAATATGACTGATCATGTAACCAACCTTATAGTTGATAAAGAATAGTAACGGCCAGAGAAAGGAACCCATTGATGCTGCTAATATGGCTGCGACCATATTCCCACTGACAACTCGGCTGAGTGCGATGGCGATAATAATATCAACGCCAAAAGTAGGGTACCAGCATGGAAAGAATCCTGATGAGAATCCTAGCGCAATCCGGTGGTCGCTGTTTTGCATACGAAGTAACGTCAGGATGTAATATTTAAGTGTTCTAAAAATTCTCCGAAGCAAGCGATTTCCTCCAGAAATGCAAAATGGTAAATATAAAAAAAATAACGGATAAATAGTAGTTATTAGTCAAATGGAATTTGTCCTAATAAATAGTATAAAGGATCATTTGAACAAAATATATATGTCATTAATATTACTTTGACACACATAGTTATATGTGTTAGATTGTACTCACCCTATTTTGAGGGAGGGAATTTAATAACAATGGATTCATTACATAATAGCGATCTTGTTCGGGGTAACATTGATACGTTTATCTTGCGGGTGCTTAAGGATGCAGACAATTACGGTTACCAGATTATAAAGGAAATTTCGATTCGTAGTGGAAATCGCTTCGAGTTGAAGGAGCCTACCTTGTATTCAAGTCTGAGAAGATTGGAGAAACAGGGACTTATTACATCATATTGGGGCGAAGAGACCCAAGGGGGACGAAGGAAATATTACACGTTAACATCTGAAGGGAAAGATCGTTTTTTTCAGAATAGGGAAGAATGGAAGGCGGCACGGGAAATCATCGACGTATTGATTGGCTTTGAAAGGGGAGTACATGATGAGAAGCAAAAATGATCTTGAATTATTTGTAGACCGATTGTTTGCTAATCACCGGAAGACTAAAGCCGTGATCGATCTCCGGAATGAAGTGCTTAGCAATCTGGAAGCTAAAGTTACCGATTATATGCAGAACGGAATGGAATATCAGCAGGCGGTATGTATAGCTATTGAGGATATTGAAGCGATAGACAATCTGATTGATGATCATTTAACTATATATATGAACCGCTATCGTTATGATGTTGCGCAGAGCACATTATTATATACATTACTAGCCTGGATCTTCACGATTCCATTGCGACTTATGCCTGTAGGCATGCTTGCGAATAATGTACTCATTTTACTTGTAGTCGCTGTAGGGATCATCTTTTTCCTTATTTCACGTATTGTTAAAGAGGATAGTAATCGCACAGGTACAATGAATGTGGTGAAAGCGAAGAAGTTAAGTGGGATCACATGGATTGTTTGGGGGATCTACGCCTCCGTCATTACAGCCTTTACACTCCTGACTCGTTTCGGAAGCGATTTGTGGTTTGGCAGAACGATTGAGATTAATGGACCGTATGCTCTCTATGTTATTGTGCTGGAGCTCGCGATTCCGCTAGTTACGGTGATCATCCCAATGGCGGCTTATAAAGCAGACAGACTGATTAAGAAACATGAGGTGACTGAGCATGAATAAAAAAAATATATGGATTCTTATCCTGCTCATCATTGGAATCAGCGGTATCGTTGCAGTGGAAGGTTATGCAAAGCCTAAGGTAAGGGAACAAGAAGCAAGATATGCTGCCGAGCAGCAAAATCCATATACTCATGATATCTCTCGAACATTACAATTTAAGAGCAAATATATGGGTGATGCCGGAAATCTGATGAATCTTAACAATTCTCTTCCGTTTAATGAATTGAATCGAACCTATCAGTTGTATCCAGATGAGTTAACTGCTGAACTTAAATTTCCGAATTCTTCTGTCTATGTGGATGCAGCGAAATTGAAGGAAATGCTCGTTTATAACACAATTGCGAACTTTGCTATGATTGATAACTTACAAGTTCTACGTTTGACCTTCGAGGACATAACCTTTACGATTCATAGAAAGGCAGTGGAGGAATGGTATGGTGGAGAGGATAGTCTGCGTCCACTGCAGAATGAGAAGCAGTGGCATGAGGTTGTACAGACTAAAATGAAGGATAATGCATACATCGAACAATTTAATGAACAATTGGTGGAGAAGAATTTTATAGAAGGAAACAAAAGGCGTTGAAGCTCAACATTATTTTTAATTTGAAACGTTTTTCGTTTTCGAAAAAAATTGTTAGAATTGATATGTCAGGGTACTATGGAATCAGAGAATATCATTTGATTTAGAGAGGAATTATTAAATAATGATTATTAAACCTAGAACACGTGGTTTTATTTGTACTACAGCTCATCCCGATGGGTGCGCACGCCAGGTGCAGCAGCAGGTAGAATATATTAAATCTAAGCCAGCCATTAAAGGACCTTCGAATGTGCTAGTTATTGGTGCTTCCACAGGGTATGGTCTCTCGGCCCGCATCGCTGCTGCGTTCGGAGCTAATGCGAATACGATTGGCGTATATCGTCCGAGTCAGGCAACGGAGAAAAGAACAGCTTCTGCTGGTTGGTATAACTCTGCTGCATTCGAGAAGGCTGCTAGAGAAGCCAATCTGAAATCATTCAGTGTAACAGGGGATGCTTTCTCTGATGAGACGAAGCAAAGAACAGTAGACCTGATTCGTCAGGAACTGGGGCAAGTAGATCTTGTTGTGTATAGTGTGGCATCTGCTCGTCGTACGAATCCAAAAACCGGCGAAGCAGTGAATTCCGTTCTTAAACCGATTGGAGAGGCATATACGAACAAAACCGTTAATTTTCATACAGGTGAAGTTACCGAAGTGACAATTGAACCTGCGAATGATCAGGAAGTGCGCGATACGGTTGAAGTCATGGGCGGCGAGGATTGGGAAATGTGGATTCAGCAGCTGCGTGATGGCGGAGTTCTAGCTGATAATGCAATTACCATTGCCTATTCCTACATTGGCTCTGAGATCACGCAAGCCATATATCGTGATGGATCCATTGGCCAAGCTAAAGATCATTTAGAGGCAACGGCACTAAGACTAAACCAGGAGCTTTCAGCAGGTGGAGGAAGTGCATATGTATCTGTAAGTAAAGCGCTCGTTACACAATCCAGCTCAGCGATTCCTGTTGTTCCGCTATACGTTTCTGCCCTTTATAAAGTCATGAAAGAGAAAGGACTTCATGAAGGTTGTATTGAGCAGACATACCGTTTGTTCGCGGATCGTCTGTATAGTGGTCAGAATACACCAGTCGATGAGAAGGGTCGTATTCGTATCGATGATTGGGAGCTTCGTCCAGATGTACAGGAAGAAGTTGAGAAGCTTTGGAAACAAGTGACGAGTGAGAACATTTATGACTTAACGGATCTAGAGGGATATCGTCGTGAATTCTTCCAGCTGTTTGGTTTTGAAACCGATGGTGTGGATTATGAAGCAGATGTGAATCCTATCGTGGAGATTCCGGAAAGTAGATAATCGCTAATCGTTGTAAAAAAGGTGTGATAAACCCTATAGTCGGGGGTATCACGCCCTTTTTTTGCATACATACATTTTCATTGTAGAGATAAGGTTGGGAAAATAGTCATTATCATGTTGACGATCCATAAATGCAGGATTATTATTATCGTGACTGGAGTAAGTTGTATTTGATATCAATCGAAAATTGTATATTAAATGCAAAATACACTTGGATTAGCTAGTTATATTTGAATTATGCAGTCAATTAATCCAATGGAGAAATTAATAGGGGCGTTTCAATGAAAAAGCATGACCAAGATTTTATGAGGCTGCAAAATAAGAAAACGGTCTACGAGATGATCAAAGTCCGTAGCCCCATATCAAGGGCACTCATTGCCAAAATAACGGGAATGAGCCCAACGACGGTTAGTCGAATTGTTGGTGAGCTGAGTGAACAAGGTTATGTTACTGAGTTTGAGTTGGTATCTAACGGTTTAGGGCGTAAAGCAGCGATGCTTAAGCTCGTGGATACATCGGTTCTGTCTGTTGGTATAGAGCTTGATAAGCATCAGTACCGCATCGGCATTGTCGATGTAAATGGTGTCTTACTATATAGCAGAGTTCGTGAACGGCTCCCTGAAGAAAGTGCTGAGGAGACACTGAACAACATTGCCAGAGTTTTACAAGGAATGATCGATTCTGAAGGTGTGAATTCCACTCGTATTGCAGGTATTGGTATTGGGCTTCCTGGCATTGTAGATGACGAGCGTGGTGAAGTAGTATTCTCTGTTCAGCTAGGATGGAGGAAAGTGAATATTGTTCAACAGTTAAAAGCCCTAACAGGATATGAAGTAGCGGTGGATAACGAACTTAAATTAAAGGCTCTTGCGGAACATGTGAAGGGAGCTGCCGCTGGCTCTAAGCGCACCGTATTACTTGGGTTTGGTACAGGGGTTGGTTCGGCTTTGATCATTGAAGGAGAGATTTACCGAGGTGAATCGAACAGTGCTGGCGAGATTGGTCATACAACGATAGACCCGAATGGTGCACTGTGTGAATGCGGTAAGACGGGGTGTTTACAGACTTACATCATCACAAGCGCATTATTAAATGAGGCCAATAAGATTCGACCAATGGATACGATCGAGGAGCTTTTTGAAGCCAGAAAGTCTGGAGAAATGTGGGCAGTGCAGTTAATCGATAGAGCACTCATCTATATGGCTATCACGATCAACAATGTACTCTGCATGTATAATCCCGACATGGTTATTTTGAGTGGAGAATGGCTGGAGAAATTTCCTGAGATTCAGCCAGACATCGAGCAATTATGCAACACACGCTTTGTATGGGAGCTGCTGCGTAATACTTATGGTCTTCAATGCACTGTGCTTGGTGAAGAAGGTGTCATGATCGGTTCTGGATTGTTGGCGCAGACTCGATTTTTTTCATTAGATTAGCTTAACATAAATGGATGATGAGGGCGGGATGACGATGAGAGGATTTACGACATTGGTTGAGGAATATCGAGGTGGATTGCTTGAGAACGTGCACTACGGAGCGGTTAGTGTGGTGGATGAGAAGGGGAACGTATTATATCATGCCGGAGATCCGGACCATGTAACCTATCTACGGTCTGCGGCGAAGCCTTTTCAAGCCATACCGGTGATGAAACGTAAGATTGATGAGCTTTATGGCTTGTCGGGGGAAGAAGCAGCCTTGTTCGCAGCCTCCCATCGAGGCGAAGCATTTCATATTGATGCTTTGGAATCGATACTTCACAAGACTAACATCCGTGAAGAAGAACTTCACTGTTGTCCGAATTATCCACTGAACGAGAATGCTAAAGCGCAGCGACTGCGTGACAACGAAGAGAAACGACGTATTTTTCATAATTGCTCAGGTAAACATGCTGGGCTGATAGCTCTTAGTAAACATATGGGGTGGGACCCGTTAACGTACTATCTTCCTGAACATCCAGTACAGCAAGAAATTGTGGATGCGATTGCATACTTCGCTGACGTACCGAAGGAGTCTATTGGTATGGGCATCGATGGGTGTGGTCTTCCCATTTTTGCTGTGCCACTCAAGTCTATTGCTCTATCCTATTTAAAACTAGCCTGCCCTGATCTGATTCAGGATGAAGAAACACGTTATGCAGCTGAACGGATCGCCAAGTTGATGAATGAAAATCCGAATATGATTGCTGATACCCAATTTGTATGCTCTACCTTATTAAAAGACTCTAATCTGACAGCCAAGGGCGGAGCGAAAGGTGTTTATGGCATTGGGCTTCGTAAAGAACGCATTGGTATTTCACTAAAAGTATCTGACGGATCTGAACAGGTGTGGCCAAGTATTATCGCATCCATTCTAGAATCACTTGGTTACAGCAACCAGGATACAATCGATAGCCTGTATGAACTTGTCCCGAACCAAATTATTAATGATAACGGCTTAGTTGTGGGTGAACGTAAGGCTGTATTCTCACTGCAAAGTTAAGCAGAATCCTATTTTTTCCATCAAAACAATTGTGCGAGCTTAGAAGGGAGATACCTACATGCAAATAACATGGACATCTAGTGACCATACGGCAGTTCATATATATCCTTTATATCAGGATCAAGCGTTTATATATCCTATCCGTGAGGCATATCGGAAAGCAGGACAATCGGTTTGGTTTAGAAGCCGCAGCGATGAGGACAAAGATGTATTCGTGGTCGGTTTAGGGGACCGAGGAAAGGCTAGTCTTGAAGCAATAAGGCGTGCGGGTGGTTTGTCTGCACGAAACATTCAGAAGGAAGGTTTTAGCGATGCTTGCCTCATTCGAGAGGTAGCATCTAACAAGTCGAACAGTGACGTAAAAGACTGTGAATGGCTTCAAGCCTGGATAGAGGGATGGCTGCTCGGTCTATACGGATTTCATAAATATCGGACTGCATCGCAGCCCCCTAAGGAAGTAACGCTACGGATCCGTCCGGAAGATTGGCCAAAGATCACAGATTTAGAAATCCAGCAGGTGATCAGAACCGCAGAAATTCGTGCTACAGGAACCATGCTTACTAGAGATATGGTGAATGAAACACCAGATTATTTACATCCTGGCAGAATGGTTGAGTGGATGGTTGAGCATTTTAAAGATACGCCAGTAAAGGTTACGATTTACACAGGTGCGGAGTTAGAGGAACGTCAGATGAACGGTCTTCTTAAAGTGGGTGCGGGTAGTGTTCATCCACCGGCGATGATTGAGCTTCGTTATGAAGGGGACGCATCTCTTCCGCTTATCAGTCTTGTGGGCAAGGGAATTACATTTGATATGGGCGGTATGAACGTCAAAAGTGGTAAAGATATTAGTGATGCACGTATGGATATGGGAGGAGCAGCCGCGGTAGCTGGTGCCATGGACATTCTTGTATCCCAGCGTGCGAAGGTCAATGTTGTCGGACTCATTGCTGTAGCGGAGAATGTACCTGATGCTCATGCCATGCTGCCATCTTCGATTGTTTCTTTCCCTAATGGATTGACGGTTCAAGCTGCGAATACGGATGCGGAAGGCAGGCTGGTGCTTGCGGATAGTCTTCTTCACGCGGCGGCGCTTGGAGCAGAAGAAGCCGTAGAGATTGCCACCCTAACTGGCAATGTAGGTCAAGCCCTTGGGTTAGGTATTGCAGGCATTTGGGGCGATGAAGATATGACAGAACGTCTTGTATCCATTGGCGAACGTAACGGGGAACGGCTGTGGCCAATGCCACTAATGGATGAGTATGAGTCTGAGCTTCATAGTGATTATGCAGATCTTAGTAATATCGGATCCTCTTCACTTGCTGGTGCAATTACGGCAGCACTCTTTATTCGCAAATTTGTTACAGAGCCTATGAAATGGGTGCATATTGACATGGCAGGAACCGTTCAATATAAAGGTGATGCTGGATTCTCCGCATCGGGTGCTACTGGATATGGTGCTCGTCTTTTAGCGGACTATGTTACATCGAGGAACGAGTTATAACCTAATATAATATTATAAGGGAATGAAAAGGAGGAACGATCATGTTATTGGAAGTTATCGCAACAACCCTTCAAGATGCTGTGGTCGCAGAAGAATGCGGAGCAGATCGTATTGAATTGATTACAGCCATAACGGAAGGCGGTTTGACTCCTAGTATAGGACTCATCGAACGTGTTACTCAAAGTGTGAAAATTCCAGTGAATGTGATGATCCGCCCTCATAGTCGTACGTTTGTTACGGATCAAGCAGATTTAGATACGATGCTAGAAGATATAACTCGGATTCAAGATACGAATGCAGCAGGAGTTGTTCTAGGGCCCCTTACACCTGATGGTCATGTGGACGAAGAAGTCTTAAAGCAACTACTTGCCGCAGTCGGTAGACTTGATGTTACATACCATCGTGCCTTTGATGAAATTTCAGATCAAATGGCAGCTTACGAAGTGCTAGCCCGTTATCCGCAAATCTCCCGCATTCTGACTTCGGGTGGAACTGCTCCAGCACCGCAGTCGGTTCCTGAAATCCATCGACTTGTGGAACGCTCCAAACAAGGAGGCCCTCGAATTCTAGCGGGTTACGGTTTAACACCGGAAGGAATTATTCCTTTCATAGAAGGAACAGGTGTAGAAGAGGTTCACTTTGGTTCATCGATTCGGGAAGGCCGACAAGGACTTGGTTTGATAGACGGACCGCGGCTGCGGGAGTTAGCCGATGTGCTACATCGTGTTAAATAAAGAGTAGTAAGCTTGAATAAGCAGATTTCGGCATCCTACCGACGTCTGCTTATTTGATTTCAATGTAATGATTAATGCAATAATTCTGGACATAAGTGAAGATCGAATAAACCTGATCAGCCTAGAGAAGTATATGATTAATATTAGGAAAAGAAGGCAGGTTTTTTATGAAACAACTCATCTATGCGAAGACAAAAATATTTATCTACATCCTCTTGTTCATATTTGCGTTCAATAGTCTTTTTGGCAAGGATAATACGCTGATCGGTGTAACGATTGTGATCGCCACTCTTATGTATCTTGAACGAGACTTAACCAAGAATCCCTGGAAAAACCTATTATTCTTGCTCACCGTTAATCTGCTGCAAGGGATATTTGGCTACATATCGGCTGTTCATATGTGGATTGGTATTCCATTAAATCTAATATCAATGTTTATCGTTGGTTATTTCTTTTCTTTTAATCTAAAGAAGCCACTAACGATCGCTTTTGGATTACAATATCTTTTTATCTTGACCACCCCGGTAACCTTCGAAGCATTGCCGCTTCGTCTGATGGCTTTGGCGCTTGGAGCCGTCATTATAATGGTTGCTCAATTCATTTTTAATCACAATAAGATGGAGAAAATAGGGCATAAACTTCTTATTACGATTAATGAACAGTTGATACAAAAGCTTAAAGCCATTCAGTCAGAGCAAGATCATCATCAATTTAACCCTACAATTGACAATGCTATAAAAGAAATAAGGAGAATAGTTTATCATCAAACCATTGATGGTTACTACGTATCCAATGAAAGCAGAATATATCTCAAAACGTCAGCTTGCTTCGAAAAATTGTACCTGCTGCTGAATGATTCTCATGATGTTCGCCATAAAGATCATTTTATGGAGGCTTTGATTCATGAATTGAGTAGGGTTAACCAATTCCTTCGTCGTCAAGAATCAATGAACGAAAGTAGGCTTCAGGGCTTACGTGATTTTGAGTTAGAGGCCATGGACGACCTTTACATTACAGAATGGATGAATACGTTTGAGCTGATCTATGAACTGATCGAAGAATTACATACTACGAACAAAAAAGAGCTGCGGAAAGTTGAAAAACTAGAGAACATTCCGAAATATTTTAAAAAAACGTATAACCATACCGTAAATTTCAATAAAAATTCGGTGCGCTTCACCTATGCGGTTCGTGTGAGTTTGGCGGTGACGATCGCTGCCTTTATTTCAGATTACTTCGCTCTTGAACAGGGGAAATGGATGATGTTCACCATCTTCTCTGTAACCCAGCCTTATTCGGAAACTGCAAAATTCAGGTTTTCTGAACGATTGAAAGGAACGATTCTCGGTGCGGCTCTTTTCTTCGTGCTATTCAGTGTGTTCAAAAGCCCGACTAGTCACATGTTAATTGTATTGTTGTTCGGTTATTTGAATAGTTTTGCCGTGGCATATCGTACGATTATTCTTACGGCAACAGTTCCTGCACTAGGAACTGCTGCATTAGTTAGCGGTATGGGCGCTGTGACCTTGGAGCGAATTTTGTATGTCGTACTTGGTATAGGCATAGGAATGCTAGCCAACCGCCTGATTCTTCCGTATAGTATCGAGAACGGGACAGCGGGCTTGGTTCGAATGTACAAAGACATGTCTACGTATCTTATAGAGGAACTATATGATTATTTTGAGAACCCCTCCAAAGCGCACAGTATCCATCATCTATTTGCCATCTCGGCATTAATTGAGGATCGCATTCTTATGAATAATGAGACGAGAGAACTTAAAGATGCGAACCGCTTTTTGGAGGAGCTGAGAAGGGTTAATCATGCAATTTATGAGCTCTTCTTGCGGGTGCAAAGGAAGAAGCTACAACCAGACGTGGTGAAATGCATTTTGGAAGAAGTTAATAAAATGAAAGATTCCAGTAATGGAGATGTAAAGAGTCTGGAGATCAAGATAAAGCATACAGTGCAGTCTCATACGCATACTGTGTATGAAACCATTCTTATCAAGGATGTGTTGACGATTTATCGGAGTTTCAGCACAATCATGGAATATCAACCGGAGTTAGTTTAAGCCATGCCCCTGAGTATAAGAGGGGTATTTTTTGTGATATGAGGCTAGGGCTAATAGAAAGAAAAATTTCTTTAGTGCTTCCTATTGCAAAATAACGCTAAAAGTTCTAGCCTAAGAATGAAATGTAGTCTTAAGAAAATACAACATGGAATGAGTGGAATCACTTGAAACGGTTCGTTCTGCCTAAGCTCTCTTACAAGAGAAATGCATTTTTGTTTAACATTTTCATCGGGCTATCCCTTCTATCGATTATGATTATCACGATCCTATCCATGGTTATGTTTTACTGGATGAAGGATAAATCGCTTGTAGAAATTAACAAGGTAACTCGAATGTCCCTTCAGAACACGGATACGGTCTTTACAAGTCACATCAAAAGATTTCAGAACTACTCGGTGGAGTTATACGAGAATCCAAATATTCGAAAACTGATGTTTATGGATCATTTGGCGTGGGATAGTGGGACCCAGAATGCAGTGAATCACATCCAGAATATTCTGCTCGTGAACCGGGATATTATGAATTCGGTATATGTGCTGAATGATACGACCACAATTCTGAATATATCGGAGAGGTTTGCCGAACCAGACAGTGACCAGGATCTATTTGATATTGTGAAAAGTCACAGGGCCTCTGATAGTCCAGTGATCTGGAATATGAAAGATAAGTACAGCGGAAAAGACATCCAAACAATGACTTTCTTTTTTCATAAAGGTACACCTTCGGGACTTGGAGGGGCTGCTGCTGTCAATATCGATATGAGCAATATGGCGAAATCTATCTTTGCAGATGAAGGAACCCATCAACATCAGAAGATGTATATCGCAGACCGCCAAGGCAATATTATCTTACATAATGATATGTCTCAGTCCAATCGTAATATTTCTTCTGAACCGTTTTTTACTAGAATATTGAATTCACGCGATAAATACGACTCTTTTACAGTGGAGAATCAGGAGGGGCCATTAACTTATGCCTACCTTACATCGTCCAATGGACGCTATTTCATTATTTCAGAGATGGAAGTTGTGCATACGCTTTCAGAGTGGGTGAAGACAAGAAATGTGATACTTATGTACGGTCTATTCATTCTTTTAATCGCTTTATTCATCGCCGGTCTTATATCTTACTTGTTGTACAAGCCACTGGGGCATGTTGTCAAAACAATCCGTAGCAGCTATCCAGGAGAATCAGAACAAGATCGCAATGTTGCCGAACTGCAGCTCGTATCGAACACTTTTACCCAAATGACTAACAAAATGAATTCACTGGAAAAAGAAAATGACGTGCACGCCTTCGTTCGATTGCTGAACTCGAAAACAGAACATACGAAGGAGCGAATCGAAAATATATTCATGAAGACGGGAGCCATTCATTCGGATCATACACCTTATGCTGTGCTAGTCGTGAGAATCGATGGGTTTGAAGATTTTAGTCAGACAGGTAATGTTGAGACGATTTCTTTTCGTCTAGACTCCTTAGCTGCTATTTTGATCGAAAGTTTGTCCTCCGAGGTGAAATGCGCTTTATTTACGGTTTCTGAGGGCCAGTTCATTTGCGTGGTCAGTGAGCCTTGTGAGGGTACGAAGTTGGATAGTGCTTTTCTTACAAAAACAGCGGAGCATGCCCAGATTTCAGCTTCTAACATGCTAAGTATAGATATCTCCATCGGGATTAGCTCCATATCAGATGACCCAGGCTTCGTTGTAGATCTTTATAAAGAGGCGTTTGATGTAACGAAGCACCGAATCGTTCAAACGAACCGATGGATTGCGGATGCTCATGATATAAGGAATCTTCAATCTTCCGATATCCCGGATAACGTTGCTAAAGAGATGTTAAGTGCGGTGGCCCAAGGAGATTATGAACGGTACCTAAGTGAGCTAGATCGTATCGCATCCATATGCCGGGGGTATCAGTATGTCAGTACACTCCGTTTTTTTGCCACACTCGCTAGTTCTATTCTTCGGCTTTCTCAAGATTTAATTGGTGAAGATAGTGGACAAGTTAAAGTCAATGATTTCGATATTCATCAGCGTGTGTCTGAGATATATGAGTATGAGAAGTTGAAGGAATGGTTCGCGGAGCTATTCTATCAATCCAGTGAGGTCTTACGTGAGATCTCCAATAAAAAAGCGCAGGATTTCGTTCCTGAAGCACTGGATTATATCAATCAGAACTACTGTGATTCTTCTCTTTCGGTTTACAGAGTGGCAGAAACGTTGAACATCAGCTCGTCCTATTTCAGTAAAATATTTAATGAATCCATAGGATATACGTTTCCCGAGTACGTGAATCATCTGCGGATGGAAAAAGCGAAGGAACTGATTCAGGACTATCCGGAGCTGAGCATTACGGATATTTCTAAAAAGGTTGGATACAGCAGCAACTCCTATTTTACAACCTCATTCAAGAAGAAGTATGGAGTTTCACCTTCAAAAATCCGTTCAGTACGTAAAAACTAAACTTAAATCGAAAATTTAAATAAACGAAAGAAACGTCCGGAATAAGCTGTTCTGCCGGGCGTTTTTATATGTTTAGAGAAAAAAGAAACCAGAAGATGATTTTGAAATATACAACAAGAAAGCACTTACATTATGATTGCCTCATCACGTTAGGAGGTGCAGATGGAAGATGAAGCGTACGAAGAAAGTTCTCTCGCCAGGTGGGAAAGGCGGCTTCGTCAAGTCGATCAGGGATCACTGGCCCTTATATGTATTGTCCCTGCCTGGGCTAGTTGCTCTACTATTGTTTTCTTATCTTCCAATGGCCGGTTTGTATATTGTATTCGAAAGGTACACGTATCAAGGCGGTTTATTCGGAAGCGAGTTTGTGGGACTTAAGAACTTTGAATTCTTTTTCTCAAATATGGAGAACGCCCTTCGGGCAACGAGGAATACGATTGTCGTCAATTTCTTCAATATAATTCTGACAACCGTAGTGGCGGTCGGACTTGCCGTTATGATGAATGAGATTCGTAACAAATGGTTCAAAAAAGTAACCCAATCAATCATGTTTTTTCCACACTTTATTTCCTGGGTTGTTGTAGGAACGATCGCAGTTACCTTTTTGGATGAGAAAAAAGGTCTGATTAATGGGATGATGACCTCTCTCGGTATGGATCCGGTGTTATGGTATTCAAATCCGTGGCTGTGGTGGCCGCTCTTGATATTCTTCAGTGTATGGAAGGCTGCAGGCTTTAACTCCATCATCTATTTTGCTGCGATCACAGGATTTGATCCTTCTTACTATGAAGCAGCTACCGTGGATGGGGCATCCAAATGGCAACAGATCACCAAAATCACCATTCCGCTCCTCATGCCGACCATTATTATTTTGTTTCTGCTAGCCGTAGGCGGCATATTGGCGGGTGACATTACCCAAATCCTTGGTCTTACGAATCTGAATCCGATGCTGCTAGAGACTACGGACAATATTAGTACATTTGTGTATCGGACAGCTCTTCAAAACGGACAGTTTGAATCCGCTTCAGCCGTTCAGCTCTATCAATCGATTGTCGGCTTCATGCTTGTCATGTTCTCCAACTGGATTGTGAAGCGATATGACAAAGAATATGCACTGTTCTAAGCAGAGAAAGGAAGGGCTTTAATGAATGTCATGAACATGGGCAAAGACAAAGTGATTCTATGGATCAGTTATGTGGCTATTGTGTTATTCTCACTGGTCTGTCTCATCCCGTTCATCATGGTCATATCAGCATCTTTATCTAATGACCAGCAGGTGGCGTTAAACGGCTTCTCGTTATTCCCACGAGGGATTACAACGTATACGTTTGAATATTTGTTCGAGAGTAAAGGTGCATTACTTATTAAGTCTTACGGCATCACGCTGTTCACGGTTGTTGTGGGTACGCTTTTCTCAGTAGCCGTTACAGTATCCTATGCATATGTCGCTTCCATGAAGGAATTTAAGTATGCGAATGCGTTATCATTTATCGCTTGGTTTACGATGGTATTTAGCGGAGGACTGCTCCCTTGGTACATATTGACTACGAAGTATTACCATCTTCACAACAATCTGTGGGCGCTATTCATTCCATACGCAATTAATGTGTTCAATATGTTCCTGATGCGTAACTTCTTTCGGGGGATACCACAGGAACTCGCGGAATCGGCAAAGATCGATGGTGCCGGGCCTTTCAGAATTTATTTCTCAATCATGATCCCTTTAGCTCAGGTAGGGATTGTAACCATCACATTGTTCTATGCACTGAGCTACTGGAATGATTTCTTCCTGTCACTGATGCTGATTACGGATCGTGATTTGTACCCTGTTCAGCTTCTGCTCTATAACATGATGTCGAATATCTCTTTCCTTACAAGTGGAGGAGGAGGCTCGGATGCCTTTGCACAGGGATCGAGTCAGGTCATTATACCGACGATGACGGCAAGAATGGCATTGACTTGTATTACCATCGGACCCATCATTTTGGTGTATCCTTTTGCCCAGCGGTTCTTCGTCAAGGGTATTACGATTGGGGCAGTTAAGGGTTAGCAGGGCATTGTTTGTAATCTAATGATGTAATTATGTTTCCGCTGCCTGCTGTTAAGCGAGTTACCTCACGGCCGAAGTGTTAACCCGCTGTGGTGGCGGATTTATAATATATTTCCGTACCTAGGACGGAAGACAATGAGAATGCATAATTCAAGGAGGTCAAAGTACATGTTTAGAAAGAAAAATTGGAATTTGCTCATGTCTGTCTTACTGTGTTCTGCGCTCTTAATTACAGGGTGTTCTGGAAAAGGAAACGAAAGCACTACCGATGAGGCAGCTAAAGGGGCTTCTGGTGAGACCAAAAATAATCAAGAGGTTGTTAAGCTTACACTAGTGAACTTTGGTGACCTAACACCAAGAAGAACGGAATTTTTAGAGAAGGATCTGCATGATAAGATTTTAGAAGAGCTGAACATTGACCTGACATTTAAATTCTTGCCATGGGGAAGTAACCAACAGGTAGACCTCATGTTCGCGTCGGGTGAGAATTTCGCTACATATGCAGGTACCGGCGGCTTAGGTGAAAAAGTTAATAAAGGATTTCTTGCGGAAATTCCACAAGAGAGCATTGACCAACATGCACCTCAACTGAAAGAGCTTACTCGACCGGACGCATGGGACTCGGGGAAACTCGAAGGGAAAATCTACGCTATGCCGGTTGGTAACAAGCCGTATGCTGGAGATTTCCAACTCATAACGGTTCGTCAGGATTTACTGGATGAGGTCGGCATCAGCGAACTTAAAGCGCTCGAAGATGTGGAAAGCGCATTCAAGCTTGTGAAGGAAAAGCACCCAGACTACACGATGATTCCGGAAGCTTCACATGTGAAGAAGATGTTCAGGGCGGCATTGATGCCGGATCAATTGTTTACCCCAATGGAAGGCAACTCGACAGCTTGGACGTATACGTATGTTGATTCTTTAGCTAAAGATGATAAGGTCTACAGCTTCTATGAATCTGAATTGTTTGAGAAAACAGCTAAAATGATGGCGAAGTGGCAAAAAGAAGGCTACATCAGTGAAGCATTGATCACCAATCCAGAGCTTGGTCTTGCTGACTGGAATGCAGGTAAAGCCTTAATGAACCGTGGAACCTCTGCATATCCGATGGAACAGCTTCCGAACCTGGTTTCCAAGGTTCCGAACGGAAAGTTAGTCAACTATCAGATCGGAGATCAGCCTCTTATGGCTTCCGTAAGGGATAACACGAAATACTCTATCTCCATCGGTGGTCAGAAAGATGTAGATCGTTATCTACAACTCTTTAACTGGATGTTTAGCAGTCAGGAGAACTACGATTTGCTCGCTTATGGTGTTCTGGATAAAGACTATAAATTAGAAGAGAACGGAAAAGTGACAAAGCTCGTGTCCGATTCGTTCTTCGATGAATGGCAGCTCTTTAACTTGAAGTATGGCAGGTACTTCAGCAATGTGCCTGATGAATTCATCGAAACGTATAAAAAGACAGATGAAGGATCGATTCAGGCAAAAAACATCGGATTCTCATTTGACGCAAGACCAGTACAAGCAGAAGTAGCGAAAATACAGGCCGTTTATTCAGAGAAAATCGTTCCGATTGAATACGGATTGTACGATTATGATAAATACTTCCCAGAAGCATTGAAGGCGTTAAATGATGCGGGACTTGAAAAGTATGTTGCAGAAATGCAAAAGCAATTCTCGGAATGGTATAGCTCTCAATCGAAATAAAATATAGGCTAGCGAGCAAGAGAATCTAATCTCTTGCTCGTTGCCATCCACCAAGGAGTGTTTGACATGAGGATTCTTTATTTAGACCTAGATTCACTACGTCCCGATCATCTCGGATGTTACGGATATCACCGGAATACTTCTCCCAATATAGATCGAATTGCTGAACAAGGAGTGGTATTTACCAATTATTATTGTTCAGATGCCCCTTGTCTACCATCCAGATCAGCACTCATGTCGGGCCGCTTTGGCATTCATACAGGTATAGCGGGTCATGGAGGTACGGCAGCTGATTATAGACGTGAAGGAGCTAAGCGGGGATTTGCAGATCGTCTTAAGTCGGAAAGTTTACCGGGTGTACTGCGAACGGCAGGTTATAAAACGGCATCCATTAGCACGTTTGCTGATCGGCACTCCGCTTGGACCTTTAACGCTGGTTTTAATGAAGTGTTCAATATTGGAGAGAATGGTGGAGAGTCGGCGCATCAGGTACTACCAGTAGCACTGAAATGGCTAGAGGATAATGGTGGTTCGGATGATTGGTTTCTGCATCTGAATTTCTGGGATCCTCATACGCCATACCGAGTTCCCGAATCCTATGGAAGCCCGTTTGAGGGCGAGCCGTTTCCGGATTGGTTAACAGAGGACGTGTTTCAGTCTCATCTGCTCAAGAAGGGGCAGCATAGTCTATCGGATATGAATGCTTTAGCTAAGTCACATTACAGCCAGTGGTATAGGCACAATGATTCGATTGAGACATATCAGGATCTGGGACATATCATAGATAATTACGATTGTGCGGTCAAATATATGGACGACCATATCGGGCGAATACTGTCCTCTCTAGAGGAATTGGGAATTCTAGACGACACAGCTATTCTTATAAGCGCGGATCATGGAGAGAATCTGGGTGAACTGGGCATTTACTCTGAACATGGAACAGCTGATCATGCGACTTGCCGAATACCGATGATCTTCCGTTGGCCAGGTGGCACTATGGGAAGGCAGGAGGATGGTTTGCATTATCATTTGGATCTTGCCCCGACTCTTGCCGATCTTGTAGGAATAGATAAGCCAGAGCGCTGGGATGGACGAAGCTACGCGGAGACTGTACGCAGTGGAGAAGAGACTGGAAGAGAATATTTGGTGTTGACGCAATGTGCCCATGTCTGTCAGCGAAGCGTTCGTTTTAAAGATTGGCTCTATATTCGTTCTTATCATGACGGACACCACGGTTTCCCTAGAGAGATGCTATTTCATATTACAGAGGATCCTTATGAACAGCATAATCTAGCCGAGGACAAGAAAGAGATCTGTAGAGAAGCCGTATATTTGCTTAACGAATGGCATGATGAAATGATGATGACAATGGATAGTGACATTGATCCTTTGTGGACAGTTATGCGCGAAGGCGGTCCGCTGCATGCCAAGGAATACTTGCTTTGGAATGCCAAATGGCTTTTTTGTATAGGTGATTTCTTGATAAGGATATAAAAGTGAAATGATCGTATGAATTTAAAATAGATAGCGCAGAAAGCTGCAACTATAATAGCGAATAACCCTATACAGGGAAACCAAACGTTAAAGGAGGATACGTAGTGTTGATCAAAAAAATGAAAGGACGTCAGTTCATACTATGTTGTTTAATCATGGTATTGCTGACAGGATCGTTTGGAACGGGTAAAGGAGTTCGTGCAGAAGGAGGAAATTTGCTTAACAATTCGGGTTTCGAGCAAGTGTATAAGGAGGAAGAGCCTGAAGGCTGGAGCGTGTACACGAATCAAACGCAAAGGCCAGGTGTTGTACATGATCTTCAGCATGTCTATGAAGGAGAAAAGGCTGCATACATTGTCCCGGCCAGCTCATTGACTTTTAATTTAACTAAATTGAAAACGCATACAAATTATACATTTAAAGCATATGTCAAGTTAAGTGATGCGAGCGCGACAGCCAAGCTCGGAGCGAAGTTATACGACGGAAATCAGCCTGATATAGCCATTGATGCCTCGGGAACGACTTATAAATCCTATACCGTAACGTTCACTACTGGTAATCAAACGACAGCTCAGGTTTATCTGTGGTCATCTAATGGACTATCTGGAAATCAAAAGGCTTATCTAGATAGCGTTACGGTTACGGAGACTGCGAACACGTCGGGTACCAATCTGGTGACGAATGCCGGCTTTGAGAAGGTCGTTCGTGATCTAAGACCTGTAAGCTGGAGAATTTGGCCGAGTGAAGGTGATATGCCTGGGACCGTGTCAGATCCGTCCTTAGTACATGCAGGAAACCGGGCAGGATATATCCCCTCAGTTGGATCTTTAAACTATGATTTGACGGGCTTAAAGAGGAACACCTCTTACAAATTCTCGGCATTCTTGAAGATGAGTGACCTAAATGCAGGCGCGGTGCTGGGTGTTAAGGTGAACGGACAGGAGATGAAGAAACCTGTCTCCGGAACGACATACGCACGTCATGAGATCATCTTTAACACAGGCAATCAGACTTCAGCTACTGTCTATCTCTGGTCTGGTGATTTATTAGCCCCTGGGCAGAGAGCATATATTGATGAAACGATGGTTGAAGAGTACATTGAGCAGGGGAGCGTTCGGGTCTCTTTGAATATGAGTGAGTTGTTGCTTACGAAAGGCTATACGTATCCATTGTTGACGGAGGTAGCGCCAGCGAATGCCCCTAATAAGAGCATCACTTATCAAAGTAATGATCCATCCGTTGCTACGGTGGATGCCAATGGAGTAATAACTGCTATTGGAGCAGGTACAGCAACGATCTCAGCCATTCCGGCTGCAGGGGGAAATACGGCAACTACTGCGGTTACGGTGACGAATAGTAAGGAACCATGGTATCCAGGCCGGAGTAATACCGAGTGGGTACTGACTAAGGAAGATGATTTCAATGGAACCGAGCTGGATACCAATCTGTGGTCGGTCCGGGGAAAAGAGTATGCAGTCTATCACCGGGATGACATGGTGTCTGTTTCTGATGGGAAATTAAAGCTGAAAATTGAGAGAGAGCCTGATGGAAACATCGTGTTAGGAAGGGTAGATACACATGGTGAAGACCGTCAAACCAATGATGTGAAGTTCGACCAGAAATACGGATTTTTTGAAGTGAGTGCTAAGATTCCTCCTACGGAGAAAACGTATTTTACGTTCTGGGCCTTTAACTATCCCGGTGTATTTCATGTGGATGGTACGGGAAAAGATGGACTCGAAATTGATGTGACAGAGACCGTGTGGCAAGGAGATTATACCGAAACAGCACTGCACTGGGATGGTTACGATGCATTTCACAAGAGTACAGGCAGTGGTAAAAAGCCTGCACCGAACATTCACAAAGGCTTTCATGTGTACGGTTTCGAGTGGTCAGAGGATTACCTGAAGTTTTATTTTGACGGAAAGTTGACCTGGACTTACACAGATAAGGCAAATATCCCTTGGGTAAAGGAAATCTTTATTCTTTCGAGTGGATGGGCCAGATCACCGGGATGGGGAGAAGGGGACATTAACAACGCTCAGCTTCCATATTTCTCAGAGATCGACTGGTTCCGTGCTTATGAGAAAAAGATTCCGAGTTCACAGCCGGACACAACGGCGCCGATTCTTTACGGTACAGAGGATATTCAGATTCCATTGAACAGTTCTACAGATTTATTGGAAAAGGTATTCGCTATTGATAATCGAGATGATCGTGAAGAAATTACAAGCCGAATTCAACTTGATGAGACCGGATTAAATCGAAGTGTTAAGGGTGAGTATCAGGTAACTTATGGTGTACAAGATCTAGCAGGTAATCAAATAACGAAGACGAGAAAAGTTACGGTTGTTGATAAATCAAGCAACCTGATTTATAACGGTAACTTTGATCAGGGAAGCACGAACGGGTGGGATCTTAATCTCGGAACTGCTGAAGTGAAACAAAATATCGATCTTGGAAAATACGCTTCTTTGAATCGTGAGACGAAGATGCAACAATCCATCCTTATTAAACCGAATACATCCTATAAAGTAACATTCAGTGGTAAATCAGATGTGAAATCTAACCTGAATCAATTCCGGGTTGGTGTTGAGTATGGAAGCGGGCAGGTACAGGAGAATGTAACGAAGTCCGAGTGGGGTAACTATACGCTTAGCTTTACGACCGGGCCTGAGGATTGTATTGCTACTTTTTTTGCTGACAATCAAGGACCGGATAAAGCGAGTATTGATACAATAAGTGTGATTCCGAACAATTAATAAACGGTTTTCAAATTTGCAGATGCCAGCTTCGCTTCGTGCGGGCTGGCATCTTTTTTGTCTGTACGCTAGAAAGGTTGTAATACGGCTTACGAGGAAATATCAATAAATCCTTCGCCGAATACATCACGTACATCATGAATTGTAACAAAGGCATTCTTATCCTCTGCACGCACGATTTTTTTGAGGCTGGAAACCTCTTGCTTGCTGATTACAATGTAAAGAACGTCTTTGGTCTGTCCCGTATAATAACCATATCCACGTAATACGGTTACACCACGATCCATAGCTTCGGTAACACGAATCGCGATACGATCATGGTGTGTTGAAATGATGGTGACTGCTTTTTTAGGATTCAAGCCTTCGATAATGAATTCCATAGCCTTGGTTCCAATGTAGAGAAGAACCACGGTAAACATGACTTTCTCAACCCCAATAACGAAGATCGACAGTCCGGCCACAATAAGATCGAAGAACAACAGCGCGTAACTGACATTCCAGTCCCAGTACTTATTCGCAAGGCGGGCAAGAATCGTTGTTCCAGCGGTTGTGCCACCAACTCTGATAATCAGTCCAATTCCCACACCGGCAAACAGTCCTGCAAAAATAGCATTTATAACGGGTTCACTTGATGAAATACGCCAGTTTTCCGTTAATAACAGAAATAGGGAGTTAAAGGCGACGGCAATAATCGTGTAGTATGTCGTCCTTTTGTCTAACAATTTGTAACCAATGATCAGTAATATTCCGTTGATAACGATACTAACAAGTGCAGGAGACCATGCAAACAAATAATATAGAATAATTGAAATCCCCGTAACTCCGCCTTCTCCGAAGTCATTGGGAATGACAAAGAGATTTACAGCTAAGGCAAAGAGAAATGCTCCCACCATTAGCATAATCATATCAAGTGTTCTTTTTTTCATCCGAAAAACCTCCATCATTCAATAAGATCACAAAAAAAGCGACTAAAGGAAAGGATATCCTTTAATCGCTTTATGCAAACATTTTGCTCAGCTCTTTTGATAATTTAATCATAATAGAAATAAAACAGAATGTAAATCGTTTCACGTTGTTTACATCTAGGGTTAAATCAAAATAGGTCCCATTTATTATTGCCTATGTAGAAAATAATGGGTATAATCTCCGTAATTATTTTAAATTTATAATAACTGGAAGGGGATTGTGATTTGAAAAAGAAGGTGGCAATTACATTAACCTCATTAGCTATGCTGGGGTGTCTTGGTACAGGCGTTTATGCTGGTTCGAATCTTCAGGAAATCAAAGCTTACCTAAATCCAGGCATTAAGTTCAAAGTGGATGGTCAGTCCGTTCAGCTTAAAAACAGTAGCGGTGCGGTCATCGCTCCCATTACTTATAACAATACGACATATCTGCCGGTCCGGGCGATATCCGACCTATTGGGCGTAACTGTAAATTTTGATGGGAAATCCAATACGATTCAATTGGGCGAGCAGTCTGAAGGTTACTCTATTGCTACAGGATTCGAATCTTCCTATCGTACCAAGGATCCGAGCATGACGGTTTACAAGGGTAAGGATTTTAAAGACGTCTACTTTGACAATGGAAGTGGCAAACGTGGATCCTCATTTATGCTTTATCCGAAAGGAAAGTACCAGAAGCTGTATCTTCAAGTGGCGGCAATCGGTTCAGACATTACAGATTTCCATGTGTTAGATAGTAAAACGGATACGGTGTTAAAGAAACAGAATATCTCGGTAGAAGATGGACTAATCACAATCGAGGTTAATATCGCTGGAGTGGATTCGCTATTTGTACATGGCGATGTGGAGGAAGACGGTTCGGTATTTATTCCGTTAACAACCTCTTATTATAAATAAAGTTAAGAAGAAGATGCCTGGCGGTGTCTTTTTTTTTGCAATTGAATTCAGATGAAAAAAGAACCCGCGCACCGCGCGGGTTCTTGCATGTTACTCTTTCCCGGTAGCCACCGGGTTCTCCGGATACGACACCCAATCGCTCCAGCTGCCTCCATATAGCTTCACGTTCTCGAAGCCAGCTTCATCTAGAGCGAGCACGTTCGGACACGCAGAGACGCCTGAACCGCAGTATACGATGATATCTATATCTTTAGGAACAGACTCGAAGCGTTCCTGAATATCTTCTATGCTAATCCATCGCCCTTGATCATCCAGCAGGTCTTTCCAGAAGTAGTTGACTGCTCCTGGAATGTGGCCTGCAACTGGATCAATTGGCTCCTCAAGCCCCTCATATCGGCGAGGCTCACGAGAATCGATCAGATAGGCGGAACCATCGCTTGTGACCCCTCTAACAGTGTTTACGTCAACAAGCATTGTGGTTTGTACCTCTGGTTCATATTGGGCTGGAATAACAATGGGTGTATCTGTTGTAACTGGAAAATTAGCCTCTGTCCAGGTTGTAAAGCTTTCCTCCATCACATAAACGCTTTTATGTCCCATATATTTCAGCATCCACCAAAGCCGGCTGGCAACCATGCCGCCCTGATCATCATAGATGACAACACGCTTGTCCTTATCGATGCCGGCAAGGCCGAGTGTGTTGGAAAATACGTTGATATCTGGCAGGGGATGTCGTCCACCATGTGTGGAAAGCGGGGATGATAGATCTTTATCCAAATCCATGTACACAGCGCGAGGGATATGCGCCTTCCCGTACGCCGCTTTACCAGCATCGGGTTGTCCGAGTGTAAAGCGACAATCAACGATGACAATATCGGGTTCGTACATTCTGGCAAGCAGCCACTTCATCGACACCAAATTTTTCATTAAGGACGGCACCGCCTTTGATAGAATCTGTAACGGGAAGCATATTTATTGAGTAACGGTCAGCTGCTCCATAAATTCGCTTAGTTGACCAGAAGATTTTGATAATGTTGTTGTAGCTACATCATATTTGGCTGCTAAATCAGCCTGAGTGACTGGGATCTCAAGTGCTTTGGTATACAATTGATCCAACGCTGCTTTAAAGCCGCCTGGCTTACGGAAACGTGGAGATTCTTTACGGCAGAAGCCGTTCCAAATAATTAGCGCATTATAGAGTACGAATAACTTCTCATCTTCTTTATGCTCATAGTCATTGTATAACTGCGGGAAAATTTCCTCCGCTAACTGACGGTATGTTTCATTATCCCATTTCATTTCGTTTAGCGTTGCTGTAAACTCCGCCATATTAGAAGGTGCCTTTAGGCTGGCTGCTTTCTCTTCATGGGAAGGTTCGATATGATGGGGCTGTCTCTCTGCCTGACGGTCTTTTTCAAGACAGCATTTTTTGTATTTCTTGCCGCTGCCGCAGTGACAGGCATCATTTCTACCTATCTTGTTCAAAAAACTCACTCCTCAAATGGTTGTTTCGGATCGTTAGTTATTTCTCATCTATATCATCATAAAAGATATTCTAATTTTTGACCACCTGTTGACTCGGGTTTATCCTGATTTTTCGCTATTTTATTATAAAAATAGACAAAATTAAAGACTTATTCCCCTTTTTGAAAGAGAAGGAATAAGTCCAATTTCATATATATTCTATTTATAGAATTATTTGGGTTATGATGGCGAAAGCTATTTTAAAATTGCTTTTAAGAGAAGTCCTGTATATGCTTCTGCACCTGCGGGTTTTAGGTGTACACGATCAGGTGTAAAATACTCTGGATGATTTTCACTTGCAGCATGCCAATCAACAAGCGTTGTATTCGGATAATTCTGACTGACTTCGGCAAGCGTATTATTCACATTTCGTTCCCAGTCTCTAGGAACACGGGTGTTTATCAGAATAACTTGCTTAGCTGAGCTAAGTGAGTCTAGCAGTGACTCCAGCTTCTTGCTTGAGAAAGATCCATTCGTACCAAGTCCGATAATAACAGTTCCATTCAGCCGACCCTTCGCTTGAAGTCCTGGGATCAATTCACCTACTTGAGCTAGCTGTCGGCCGATCTTGGCATCGATCTGTATTCCTGGTAGCTGCTTCTCTAAATAAGGGGCAACACCAAGCATGACGGAATCACCGATTGCGGTGATTGATTTGCCGCTTTGCGGGCTAGGAAGCTTGACAGACGGATTCTGGGTTGGTTTATTACTGTTCCCTTCCGAAGGTGTCTTATCTGGAACTTTGTCAGTCCCAGGTTTTTCTGTGTTAGAAGGAGGGAGCTCTGCATTTGGTTCCTTCTGTGTAGGCTTATTCACCGGTGTCTCAGGAATCTCAGTCGGTTGTTTATTCAGGTCGGGTGAATCCGGAGAACTCTGCCCTGAATTCTTGTTTGGAACGGGTGTGTCTGGTGTATCTGGACTCATCTGTTCTGGTGTTGTGACTGGTTCCTCAGGTGGCGAAATCACACCAAAAGCTGATTCAGTGTCTTGCTCTGTTGTAGCTCCAGAAATGCTTGTCATCATCCCTGCACAGAATATTCCGATCACGAACAGGGTGCTGCATGTAATGATACAGCTTTTCAGTGACATGCGATCTAGGCGCCACTGTGGATGACGTATTTTCTGCCATAGAACTTTTAGCGCTCCGTGGCGAATTGGATTCTCTATATACTTCCAGGATAGAGCCGCTAGTAAGATGCTTACAGCAATCTGAAGCGATGTATGCAGAAGGCTGTTCTCTATAGGGCTACCGTTCGGACTGGTTAGAATAAGAACGGGGTAATGCCACAAGTAAATACCGTATGAGCGTACTCCGATCCATCTCAGTGGCCTTGTGCCCATGATTTTCCCAAGTATCGATGCCGGGTGGGCTAGAATCGCTACAACGACTGCTGAAGCAAGCGATAGAATCACCATACCACCTTGATAAAGCGACTCCTCATATCGGTCTGTGCTCCACATCATGTAGATGACTAAGAACAGTGCCGCTGTACCTATCGTATCCAACCCTATTCGCACCATAGATGATGTCGTGGATGGTCTCTTGAAGCTGGGCCATACAATGGCGAGAGCAGCCCCAATGAGCAGACTAAAAGCCCGGGTATCCGTACCGAAGTAGACACGACTTGGATCACTGCCCGGTTCATAAATTAAAGCCATCGTTATTGCGGAAATACCCGCAAGCGCCACAATAAAGTATAACATTTGTCCCCGGCGCGGAAATACGTAAAGACCGATCAGCATGATGAGTGGCCACAAGAGGTAGAACTGTTCTTCTACGGCTAGGGACCACATATGGCCCAGTGGAGAAGGAGGGCCGAATGATTCGAAATAAGATACGTCTTGGAAAATAAACTGCCAATTACTTATGTATGTTACAGCGGCGGCAACGTCTGTACGAAGCGATGACAACCGAGTGTGATCAAATAGAGTAACCCATGTCACAACGATGATGAGCATCGTAAACATGGCGGGGAGTAGACGTCTAAATCGTCTATACCAGAAATCTTTCAGGTCAAGTCGACCGTAATTTCGCCATTGGGAAGCTAGAATATCTGTAATTAAATATCCAGAAAGTACAAAGAAAATGCTCACTCCCAAAAAACCGCCAGGAGCAAAATCAAAACCCCAGTGGTAGCACATCACACCGATTAGTGCAAGCGCTCTGAGGCCATCTAATCCCGGCATATAGCGGGTTTCTTTTTTCAGTGGTTCAGGCATCGGATCTCACCTCTGCCATACTTGAAATACGTAATTTGGTGGCGCTAATTAGCTGCTCTTCCGCAGTGAAGTTCATATTCACAAACGTCTGGATGCTATTAGTCAGAATAGTCATTTGGAACATGCGTAAATCTTCCCTTTCCAAAACAAGATGTCGTAGATTAATACTAGCACTGCAAGCTGAAAAGGAGATGACAAAAAGGTAAAGCTCAGGATACATATCGATGTCAATAAAAAGACAGAATTTTAATTAACTCTAGTGTCGAATTATTTCGAACCCCAGCAGATTGTGTCGGGACGTTGTTATCTACACTGCGATGTATCATAAAGAAGAGGAGGCTTTTCTACCTCCTCATAAACAAGTTGTCATATACCAAAAATTACTAGCCGTTTGTCCCAACTCTCTTTCGGAAAAAAGTCTTGAGTGCTTCATAAACTTCGCTCTTGTCCTTGATTACATGGAATAGGAACTGATCCATTTTAATGTTCTTATAAGCAGACATCAGCGTACTGCTTCGATTGTATTGATTTACCTCGCCATATCCGAACATATTACTCACTTTGAGCAGTTCTCCGATCAGCTTGACACAGCGTTCATTGTCAGAGGAGAGATTATCTCCGTCTGAGAAGTGAAAAGGATAGATATTGTAATGAGCAGGGGGATACCGCCGATTGATAATATCCAGTGCTTTGATGTAGGCAGAGGAGCAGATCGTTCCACCACTTTCACCTCTTGTGAAAAATTCTTCCTCGGTGACTTCCTTGGCTTCCGTGTGATGTGCAATGAACACAATTTCGACTTTTTCGTATTGTCGTCTCAGAAACCGAGTCATCCAGAAGAAAAAGCTCCTTGCACAGTACTTTTCAAATGAGCCCATTGACCCTGAGGTATCCATCATCGCGATGATAACGGCACTTGATTCAGGAATGACAGTATCATCCCATGTTTTGTAACGAAGATCATCCGGGCTGATGTGATGGATCCCGGGATTACCAGAGGTTGCGTTACGTCGTAGGTTTTCTAAAATGGTTCTTTTTTTATCGATGTTCGACATGATGCCCTTTTTACGGATATCGTTGAAGACGATCGACTGTGTTTCAATCTGCTCCTTATCCTTAGGCATCAACAAGGGGAGTTCGAGTTCTTCGAATAACATGTTTTCGAGCTCCTCGATACTTACCTCTGTCTCGACAACATCTTGACCTGGTTGATCGCCGGCTTTTTCCCCTTTTCCGGGGGATTGCTGGGAGTTATCACGTCCTAATACATCACCAACTTGACTGTCCCCATCCCCTTGCCCAACATGCTTTTGTTTCTGGTAATTATAAATAAACCGGTATTCATCAAGGCTTCGGATCGGTACTTTAATAATCTGTTTACCATCGGAGAGAATGATATTCTCTTCCGTAATGAGATCAGGAAGGTTTTGCTTGATAACTTCTTTGATCTTTCGTTGATGGCGAACCTGGTCCTGATAACCTTTACGATGGAGCGACCAATCTTCACGGGATACGACAAACGACAGAGAATCTTCGTTCTTCACAGGCAGGCACCTCCCACTTTCGGCCATTAGCTTGGTACGGTCATTAGGTCTGTAGTATTTCATTATATTCTTGCATGCTGTCGTTATGTGAGTGTGGGTGGGTAGGAACCATATTTTTAGCTTGGTCTATTTTTAGCGCACAAAAAAAGCTTACCTAAACCTACAGTACTTGTAAGTTAGGTAAGCTTTTTCGCATCGTATTGAACGTCTACATTAAGAAGGTTCCGACAACAATGGAAACACCAATGATGACAGATCTTAGAAGCTGAGCAACAGCGAGGTTGCCGTTAGCAATTTCCTCACACACTTTGAAATGAGGCGTGATCCAGTCAAAGATCAAGTAGACAAGACAAAGGATGGCCATACCAATAAGCGACCATACGATCATCTGGATCCAAGAATGGGAGCTGTAAGATACCATTGCCACAATAATGCACAGACCTAGCAGCTTACTTCCCATGTAGAGACCAGCCGCAGTATTTCCTCCAGCAATTTCTTTACGGTCGTCAAACCGTGTTAATCTACTGAATACAAAATAACCGATAATAAGCACACTAATAATGATAACTAGACCAATCAAAACATTTAGAATATCTGAGCCGAACGTTTGCAAAAAAAAGCCCTCCTCATAAAATGATTCATTCATCGTTCCGGCGTGAAGATGGCGGCAGGGCAGTAATAGGCACCATCCCCGGTCACCTTGTCACCAATTCTAGACAGAATACCACCGAACTTGCCCCCAATCACGAAAGCCCCCGTTAATAGATGGCCGTGATAGAAGCCTTCTTCCGTTTCAACACTAGCTTTTGGCATTGACCAATACTGTTGGTAAATCTTTGGTTGATTATTGTAATAATGGATTAAATCCTCGTCAAACTCTAATTCAGCACTTCCGGAAGATGAAGGCTCGATATGGTTATCATCTGAGTTTTCATGTAGAGAAGTACCCTTACCTTCGCGTCCCCAATAGCTTTTGGCTACATATGGCGAGTTGCTAGCTATAAATGGTTCTGGGTTAAAGTAGGTAGGCAGACAGTAGGTTGAAATGGTATCTAGCTCATGGGAGTCGAATAATGTAAATCCACAATATTCAGAAGTCTGATGATTGCGTTCATATAGAGACCATATTGTTGCAAGGAATCCCTTGCTCTGCATCAAGAAATTTTGAGGCGGATTGATGAGTCCGATCTTTCCTTGGGCTGCTAATTCTAGCAGCGCCAGACCAACCAAGGTCCCTGAATCTTCTTCTTGGTCCTCAACAAGGTATTCAAGCGGATAAAGTCGGTACCAAATATCAATTTTTCGTCCTTTATGATACAGGCCTTGATCCGGTATAATGTTCAGTTCTTCTAGTGGAGCATAATAAACGGGAATGTTCATTGTACGAAGCTGCTCCATTAAATAGAAGGTGTTGTAACGATCTTCGATATGCCAATCGTAACAACTGAATGTGACGGATGATGTGAGACCCTGTTCCTTATAATAATTCACGAAGTCAAACAGCTCGTTCCTTAGAAGAGAGGTCAGGCTCTCAGAAGGTCCCTGCCAGGAAGTATGCTTCTGTAGAATTTGTTTTTCAAGGTATGCGGACTCAGGAATACCGGTCGGTGTATCTGCATTATTCTCGATCATCTTTAGTCCCTCTGGACCCAAAATCCAATCTTGCCGGGTAATTCCGCTAAGCGGTATTTCCATACGTACAAGTGGTACAAGAGAAGGAGGGATGTCGAGCTGCTGGATCAAGTAGCTGTCTGGCATATAGCGCTGTATAAATCGAAGTGTTTTACGGAATATAGCATCCATAGCTTCAGAAGCAGCATTAAGCTCTAATATTTCCTCAGGTGAATATAGAGCGATCGAAGGAAGACAGTAGGCTTTTCCATACATGCGATGATAAGGTACAACGCTTGAGGTTTCGCTGGCATAGATGTCTTCTTGTGTGTGTCCGAGAGAATGGATTAGTCTAACCGTACTATTCACAGTCTATCAACCTCCAGATCGCACACCACTTGAACCGCCGCTGCCGAATCCAGTATGGCTTTTTGAAGAGCGAATGGAATCACTCTGGGAGCGGGTAAGAGGTTTTCCTGAACCGTGATACACACCAGAGCCACCGTTGTAGTAATAATATCCTCCGGAAGAGTTATATTCACAGTATTCGATATTAGGATCACAATCCTCATAGCTCTGTCCGCAGCCGGTTAGCGTGGCTGGAACTGCGAGCATTAAGGCAAAGGCAGCGAGTTTCGTTTTAGAGCCGGGTGCTGACGTCGTAGCAGAAGTGGTATCAGTGGTCGATGCGGCGAATTCTTGTACTTCTGAGACATGTTCCGTCAATTTGGTAGGGAATGCATCGCTGTTATTGTTCATCCTTATCTGCCTCCTTCAGAAACAATCGCACGCAGTCGTGCTTCGGATCATAAATACTAAATATGACTTCATAAGTCACAGTGCCAAACACCAGATAATGATTAAGAAGATAAGTAGCAACATCCCGCTTGAATGTGGGTACGGGAAAGAGCTGCTGTGGAGTTTGAAATGAATCTTCTGACCATAACAAGTATTCAATGCGAGTTGAAGTCATAGAACTCACGCTGAGATCAATTGCGGATTGTATTGCACAACCGAAGATTTCCAGTTCTTCTGCACGAAACGGAGTTATGTAAATGAATTCGCCGGCTTGATCATCGCTTTCATGTGACAAATGAACATATAGCTGATCAGATAAAAGGGTTGCATCCACCAGTTTTCTAACAAATAACTCATCCTGTGAAATGGATGATTGTTCGACTGGTTGAGGACCTCCCCGTGATTCTTCTGGCCACGTCACATATTTTAATTGATAATAAATAACAATTACCTGCCTTTCTGAGTAGGGCCGCGTAAAAATTTATCCACCTAAAAATGGATCACTTGGCTATTATATACGGGTTATACGTAGAACTGCCATAAAAAGATTCAAGTATGAAACGATCATTTTTAGCCATGATCAAGCATTGTCTCATGATTAAAGGGGCTATCCTATGTAGGACAGCCCCTTTAATGTTGTTGCACGATTGTTACGCAATCAATACGATTAAGAACAGGATCACGATGGTCAACAAGACAACTCCGTTAATTATGGCACCGATAACAGAATAAGATCTTTTTTGCTTCTTGGAGAATGCGCCTACCATACCGAGTATGAAACCAATGAAGTTAATGAGTACAATAATGATGAACACGGCGGCAAGAGATGTCATGGCTTCGAGCGCTTCTTGCGTTGGCTGTGTGATGCCCTCTGGAGTGACATACGGTTCAAGCATGGCATTTCCTAATGAAGCCATAATAATGTAACCGATTAAGCTTATAATGGATAGTACAAATGATGTGATCCCAAGACCAGAGTGTTTCTTCTCCACGGGGGGGATAAATGTGATCTCAGGGTGAGAAGATGTGTTCATCTCCGAAGGATGGGATGGGGGCTGCTTTTTCATGAATAGCTTCGCTCCTTATTCGTAAATCGATATGTATGGTGTCTGTACTAATTTTTCACAAAATAGCCGCGAAATCAAGTCTCTTGCTTTGGGTAAGACCGTGACAAACCTCTATTCCAAGGTTAAACTAAATGTTAGTAGAAATTTTTGAATGCACATTTCACTAGCAAACTTTTAAAGGAGCTGTTCCACAGATGCAGAAAACATTTATGGCATGGGGCGCTGTATTCATGGCATTGTCCGTAGCGATTGGAGCGTTCGGGGCTCACATGCTGGAAGGTAAAATAACGGCAGATGAGATGGCAATATATGAAACGGGTGTACATTACCATATGATTCATGGTATTGCTGTCATTATTACGGGTCTAGCAGCTGGGTTGTTCGGTGAATCCAGAAAGCTGTTCTGGGCAGGTGTATTATTTAGCGCGGGTATTATTATTTTCTCTGGAAGTTTATATGTGCTGAGTCTTAGTGGTATTAAATGGCTTGGTGCGATCACACCGATCGGTGGCGTATCCTTTATTGCTGGGTGGCTGATTCTTATGTCTTCGGCATGGACCAGAAATAGAGCATAAGTGGTATTGGTTATGAAAAAAAACGGCTTGCCTAACCTATTACAGGGGCAAAGCCGTTTTTTTTGTTCTGCACAAACATTTATCTAACTCGCACTGAATTCATCGATTTCATTCAAATTAAAGGTGTAAACCTGCTTCTCATCTACATGATAAACAGTAACCAAATGATTGTTGTCGTCATAGTTGAGAATACGGCACGGTAAACTTACCTGTTTGCCATTGCGATTGGCTGTTAGCCGAATTAGACGGTTGTCCTTAGAATAAATTTTAATCCATTCGAAAGGGTCGTTCTCTGTTGAGTGAGGAATGCTCGGTGCAGCAGGCTTCGTTTCTTTAACGGGTAAGGGATTGCTTTTGATGGCATTCTTGGGGATGCTTATCGTATGGGCAGATGATGCGTCGGTAGACGTTGAAGTCTTAGATGCTTTAGAGATGACAGCACGCTTCTTTGCCTGGATTAAGCTATCGATGATTTCACCAAGCTCTATCCCCGACTTCACGCGAAAATCGATTACCTCTTCGGATTGGTTTAGCATCTCCAGTAAATGTTGTAAAGCTAGTGCGTTGGAAGAGCTCTTTACTAGAATATCAACATTAAACAAAAAACCGTTATCATCTGTGGTTGTATTTTTGTTCATAGTATTACGGTTCACCAGCTTTCAAAATGTTTCCTGAATACAACTATACCATATTCAAAAATTATTCAGTAGTCCTAATGTCATAGAGATGTACATGAAAATCATTTTTTATGTAGAGACGTTCGCACCATACCGTATCCTTCAGAATACACATGATCTTAGCCATGTGAGGGGAGGTGTGTTTCATGGTTACACTGCTGCCGATTGACATAGAGGGACATACCGTCATGGGCGTTGAGGTAAAACTGCCTAAAACTACACTGCTGGCCGTATATACAACTCGTGGATATATTATGTGTGGTGCTTTGGATGTAGGTCTTCTTAACCAAAAACTTGCGGATCGCCAGATTATCGCAGGAAGAGCGGTAGGTGTTAGAACATTGGAGGATCTGCTTGAGGCACCACTGGAGTCCGTAACGGTGGAAGCTGAGAAATGGGGGATTCATCCTGGTTTGAAGGGGAAAGATGCCATTATTCGCATGCTATAGGGATCAGTACACAACAAAAAATGACGATCCTCAGAAGAGGATCGTCATTTTTTGCTCTTATTCTGCTGTGTTAGCGAATAGAGCCTTCAGATTTTCAGGGTATGGAGCTTTGATAATACCCTTCTCTGTAATAATGGCAGTTACATATTCATGCGGAGTAATATCAAACGCTGGGTTATAGACTTTAATGTCCGCAGGAGCAGTACGTTTACCGAAACCTTCAGTAATTTCCTCTGCTGGACGTTCCTCAATTGGAATATCTGCGCCTGTTGGTGTGTTCAAATCAATCGTAGACAGAGGACAAGCGACGTAGAAAGGGATTCCATGTGCTTTAGCTAATACGGCTACCCCGTAAGTACCGATTTTGTTGGCAACATCACCATTGGCTGCTACGCGGTCGGTTCCGACAATAACCGCTTGTACCCAACCTTTAGACATGACCATAGCTGCCATGTTATCAGCTAGAAGGGTTACATCAATTCCGGCTTGTTGAAGTTCAAATGCTGTAAGACGAGCACCTTGAAGTACAGGTCTAGTTTCATCAGCGAAGACTTTGAAAGAGATGCCCTGCTCGTGAGCAAGATACATTGGAGCGAGTGCGGTACCGTATCTTGCAGTCGCCAGCCCCCCAGCATTACAGTGTGTAAGAATTCCCATTCCATCCTGAATAAGTGGGAGTGCGTGTTCTCCAATCTGCCTACATACCTCTTCATCTTCTGAACGGATTGTATGAGCCTCAGAGAGCAATCCTTCATTCAGATAGGCGATGTTATTGTTCTCGTTTGAGGTGTCTGTGGATAGTTTCTCAGCAGTTAACTTCATCCGATCCAGAGCCCAAAATAAATTGACAGCTGTTGGACGCGATGTAGCTAGATAGGCACAAACCTGTCTAACATGATCCAGCCACTCGGCAGCGTCACTACCTGTGTAGCTTTTAGCACCCAGTACAGCACCGTATGCTGCAGCAATACCGATTGCAGGAGCTCCACGAACTTTCATGGAATGTATACCTTCCCATACGTCTTCTGGGGAATAGAGCTTCAAGTTTATGATTTCCCCTGGTAAAAGACGCTGATCTAGCATGATAAGGTGATCGCCACCCCACTCAAGAGATCTTAGTGGTCCTGTTGTTGTTTCAGTAAATGTGTTGATGTTGCTCATTTGGACACCCCGATTTCTGTAGATGCAAGTTGTACGAGCTTAAGTATATCATAAATAGATCCCACGCTTCGGTGATGACGGACCAGATTTTTACCTACAGCAAGCGCTTTTCGCTGAGCAGCTTCACGTAAGGATTCATCTGGAATTCCTTCAATGTCGGCAACATGAGACAACCCGACAATTCTACGAATCATTTTACATCCGGCAAAACCGGCAGCATCACGTAATATCTCTGTTAAGTAATAGTCTTGATAGCCTGGAGTCTTGGACATTTCATCAAGAAGCTCTGTATTCCACAGATGGCGGAAAGAAGCTTCAAAGTGGGTCCATACCTCTTTCACCATGTCGAGCAGGCGTTCTTCCCGAATAGATAGATTCTCAACGTTTTGATTCCATCCTGGCTGAGCGACATAGTTGAGTAGCAGGTTACCAATAATGGCACCGATATCAAACCCCATAGGTCCGAAGTATGCGAATTCAGGATCGATGACTTTAGTTGATTCAGGTGTGACAAAAATACTTCCTGTGTGCAGGTCCCCGTGTAGAAGTGCTTGGGCATGGGTAAGGAATTTCTCTCTTAATAGCGCAACTTCAAAATGCAGCGGCAGGTCATTCCGAAGCGCCTCTGCTTCATCTTCGATGTTAGCAGAATAGTTATTGTTGGCAGAATTCCGATATGGATCTTCGAAGATCAAATCTTCAGTAATCTTACATAAGTCCGGATTAACAAAGCGGCCTGCAAGCTCTTTCTTCTCTTGTTGGTTCATGCCTAGGTCAGAGGTGAAAAAGAGTGTTCTTGCAAGAAATTGGCCAATATGCTCCGCAAACTTAGGATAGGCGTTACCATCAATTAATCCTTTCCGCATAATGGTGTACTCACTCAAATCCTCCATTACGGTATAGGCTAGCTCATCGGAATAAGCATAAACCTCAGGTACAAGATCAGAACATAATCGGTGCTGTATTTCTAAAGCTTGACGTTCGATACGCGCTCTGTCGAGAGATAAAGGCCAGGATTCCCCAACGACCTTGGCATAAGGAACAGCTTGTTTGATTATAGTACTTTCATTGGAATTCTCTGAGGTTACATGGAAGACTAGATTCAGATTACCGTCACCAATTTCACGGCAGTTGAGTACAGTGCTTTCAGAAAAGATGCCAGGGAGGCTCTTAGCAAGTGCGATGGCTTCCTCGGCGGTAAGTGGATGATATGCGGACATAGATGGTCACCTCCATATATAATAGAAAGAAAAAAAGCCAACTTTTCTAGTAGGTATTATTCAGTATACCGGGATTCTAAGTAATTTTGTACAATTTTTTAACATTCACTGAAAAGGTCCTCTATTTGATTCGGAGGAGGATGAGTGGGGTAAACTACAAATAGACGCCCGGATAATTCGAACACATTATAATGAGGTAACACGGCAAGGCTACATACTGCCAGGTTGATTCAAACTGAATCTCCCCATGCCGCATTAGAGGGTGAATTATATACTATGGAAAAGGAAGGGATTTATTATGGCTAAGACTGACTCAAGCAAAACCAATAGTAAAACAAAAAATGCTGGTGTAGAGCAAATGCTGAATCAACAAGTAGCGAATCTTAACGTTCTTTACGTTAAACTTCATAACTATCATTGGTATGTGAGTGGTGAGCAGTTCTTCTCCCTTCACGTGAAATTTGAAGAGTTATACAATGAAGTAACCTTGAAAATGGACGAGGTTGCTGAACGCATGTTGGCTCTTAAAGGGAAACCAGCTGCAACAATGAAAGAATACCTTGAAATGTCTACAATTCAAGAAGCTACGGGCAATGAAGATACTCGCGGCATGGTTCAGCAGCTAGTAGAGGATTTCGCAACCTTGTCTGAAGAGCTTCAAGAAGGCATTGATATGGCTGAAAAAGCTGAAGATCCTTCTACTGCCGATATGCTGACAGGTTTCAAGACAGATTTCGAGAAACATATGTGGATGTTGCGCGCTTTTCTTGCCTAGGAAGAAGAGTGAACACTAAAGGTTAGAAAAGTAGATATTGACTGAAAGTCTATACAATATGTTAAATAATACAAATATTCCTGTGCAGTTCGACATATCGCCCTATCTTTTAAATATGCTATAACCGTCTGGTGACGAACGGTTCCATTCACGGTGCCAGATGCTGCTCAAAAAAGGATAATGGCGCGTCTTACAGCAACAGCTCAGCGGCTGATAGGAATTATTAAAACAGGCTTGGCCGTGCTCAACGGTCAAGCCTGTTTTAATAATAATAACGCAATGACAAATATCACACATTGGCGTGTCCGGTTGAATTAAACCCTTGTTTATTATAAAATGACTTGAGAATCATTGAGAATCAGTTTAGAATAATTATAAATAAAGTCTTCATGATAAATCAGGGCGACCAATCCTGTTATCAGATATATCATTACACCACTATACTTTTTTCGACGGAGGGAATATTACATGTCAACGAAGTTTGTCATTGAAGGTTTAAAAGCACAAATCGAAGGCAAGGAAATACTTAAGGGTATTAACCTGGAGATGAATGGCGGAGAAGTCCATGCCATTATGGGACCGAACGGAACAGGTAAAAGTACTCTCGCTTCGGCTTTGATGGGTCATCCGAAATATGAAGTAACCGAAGGTAGCGCAACTTTGAACGGTGAAGATCTGCTAGAAATGGAAGTTGACGAGCGCGCATTGGCAGGCTTGTTTCTTGCAATGCAATACCCAAGTGAAATCGCAGGTGTGACAAATTCTGATTTCCTTCGCAGTGCAATGAATGCACGCCGCGGCGAAGGTAATGAGATTTCTCTCATTAAATTCATCCGTCAAATGGAAGGTAAAATGAAAGATCTAGAGATGAATCCTGAGTTTGCTCATCGTTACCTGAATGAAGGCTTCTCCGGCGGTGAGAAGAAACGTAACGAAATTCTTCAAATGCTGTTGCTCGAGCCAAAACTCGTTATCTTGGATGAAATTGACTCCGGTCTTGATATCGATGCACTTAGAATCGTTGCTGAAGGTGTAAATGCAATGAAAGCAGAAGATCGTGGTTTCTTGATTATTACCCACTATCAACGTTTGCTTAACTATATCACTCCAGATTTTGTACACGTCATGATGCAAGGTCGCATCGTTAAATCCGGCGGTCCAGAACTTGCACAGCGTTTGGAAGCAGAAGGCTATGATTGGATTAAGGAAGAGCTCGGCATTACCGATGAAACTGTAGGTCAAGAAGCGTAAATAGAGCGGAGGAGGAGAAGAAATGACTACACAAACCATTCTTCCGGTCAACGCTGAGACTTTGAAGGCATTGTCCGCAAGCAAGCAAGAACCTGCTTGGGTAACGGAAAGCCGCCTTGCTGCTCTCGAATTGGCCGGCCAGTTGGAACTGCCTAAGCTTGAGAAACAGCGTATTGACCGCTGGAATATCCAAGCATTCGGAGAATATAAGAAAAATGATCAACTGTCGTCTTTGGACGATCTTCCTGAGGAAGTTGCTAAACTTGTAGAAGGTTCTAGAGAAGGCGGACTGATCATTCAGCGCAACTCCAGCAAAGTATATGCTAGTCTATCTGCAGAACTTGCAGCACAGGGCATAATCTTCACAGATCTGGAGACTGCAGTAAGAGAACATGAAGCTCTCGTGAAGCCTTACTTGCACCAAGCAGTGAAGAGCGATACGCATTCGCTTGCAGCACTGCATACAGCAACATGGAACGGCGGAGTCTTCTTATATGTTCCGAAGAACGTAGAAGTAGAATTGCCGCTGCAAGCTGTGTTGTTGAGTGATGATGCAGAAGCTCTTTTTGCACCACACGTACTTATCGTTGCGGATGAGAACAGTCGTGTCACTTATGTAGATAACTATGTTTCTCATGAATTGTCGGGACATGTTACACATAATGGCGCTGTTGAAGTCTTTGTTAAGAATGGAGCTAAAGTTCGCTTTGCTTCTGTTCACCAGATGACTACCGAAGCTACAGATATCACTTATCGCCGTGCTATTGTTGAGAATGATGGATCTATCGAATGGATTGTAGGCGAAATGAATGATGGTGATACAGCAAGTGATACGATGAGTGTGTTGCAAGGGAATGGATCCATATCAGATGCGAAAGTAATCGCTGTTGGTTCTGGCTCTCAGAAGATCAACTACACAACACAAGCGCGTCATTTCGGTAAAAACTCTGCAAGTCAGATGATTACTCGTGCTGTTATGCGTGAAGAAGCTCAAGCGATCATTAACGGAATTACCAAGATCGAGAAGGGTGCTACGAGATCTGACGGACAACAGACAGAGCGTGTATTGATGCTCAGTCCGAAAGCGCGTGGAGATGCGAACCCAATCCTGCTAATCGATGAAGATGATGTTACTGCGGGTCACGCAGCATCGGTTGGTCAAGTAAATCAGGAGCAGATTTACTACTTGATGTCGCGTGGTATTTCACGTGAAGCTGCAGAATCTTTAATTATCTATGGATTCTTGGCACCGGTAGTAAGCGAAATTCCTTTGGAAGGTCTTCGCGACCAACTTCAAGGACTTGTTGAAAGGAAGCTGGGACAATGAATGCTAACGTCCGCGAACAGTTTCCCATCTTACAGCAGGAAATAAACGGACATCCGCTGGTATATTTAGATAGCGCCGCGACTTCTCAGAAGCCGCGTGCTGTTATTGATGCCGTGAAGCACTATTACGAGTGGGAGAATGCTAACGTACACCGTGGCGTTCACACCCTTGGTAGTCGCGCTACAGATGCGTACGAGGGTGCCCGTGAGAAAGTGGCACGCTTCATCAACGCGAAGCGCACGGAGGAAATTATTTTTACCCGCGGAACGACGACAGCGCTCAATCTGGTAGCATCGTCGTATGCACGTTCTGTCTGCGGACCAGGTGATGAAATCGTTCTGACGGAGATGGAGCATCATAGTAATCTCATTCCGTGGCAACAGGCAGCTCTTGCTGTCGGTGCCACGCTGAAATATATACCGATTCAGCCTGATGGTTCGATTGCACTGGAAGATGTGGAGAAGACCGTCACAGATCGTACGAAGGTCGTAGCTATTGCATATGTATCTAATGTAATGGGTGTTGTTCACCCCGTGAAGGAAATTGCAGAGATTGCCCATCGTCATGGAGCGGTGATCGTTGTTGATGGAGCCCAAAGTACGCCGCATATGAAAGTGGATGTTCAGGATCTGGACTGTGATTTCTATGCTCTATCCGGACATAAAATGTGCGCACCAACAGGTATCGGAGCTCTATATGGCAAGAAGGCGCTGCTTGAAGAGATGGATCCGATCGAATTCGGTGGCGAAATGATCAATGATGTGGGTCTGTATGAATCAAACTGGAAGGAACTCCCTTGGAAGTTTGAAGGCGGAACCCCGATCATTAGCGGAGCTGTTGGACTTGGGGCAGCTATCGATTTTCTAGAAGAAATCGGAATGGATGAAATTGCACAGCATGAAAGTCGTCTGGCGAAGTATGCTATGAATCGACTTAGTGAGATTGAAGGGATCAGCCTATATGGTCCGCGTGAGCGGGAAGTTGGACTGGTTACGTTTAATCTAGGTGATGTACATCCCCATGATGTTGCTACCGTACTGGATGCACAGGGGATTGCGATTCGTGCGGGTCACCACTGCTGTCAACCTTTAATGCGATGGCTTAAAGTATCATCTACAGCACGTGCAAGTTTTTATCTGTATAATACAGAAGAAGAAGTTGACCAGCTTGTCAGCGCCTTAATCCAGACAAAGGAGTATTTTGGCGATGCAACTTGACGATTTATATAGACGTGTCATTATGGATCATTATAAAAACCCTCGTAACCGCGGGAAATTCGAAGACGACGTCGTTACAATTGATTTGAACAATCCGACATGCGGAGACCGAATTTCATTACAATTGAAGGTTGAAGACGATGTTGTGAAAGATGCCAAGTATATGGGCGAAGGATGTTCGATCAGCATGTCTTCCGCTTCAATGATGACAGATGCAGTTAAAGGTAAGACGCTTGATGAAGCGCTTGAGATGGCTTCTAAATTCTCCTCCCTGATGAAAGGGGAAGCAGTAGAGTTTGAAGACTATGAGGATCTTGAGGCCCTGTCTGGTGTGAATAAGTTCCCTGCACGCATTAAATGTGCAACCCTAGCTTGGAATGCACTGCGAAAAGGAATTGACGGTACAGAAGAGAAACACTGAGAACGATAGGGAGGTAAGATTAATGGCTAAAAAAGCTCCTGAAATAGAAGAGTATAAATATGGTTTCCGTGATGAACATAAAGCTATTTTTCAGACAGGTAAAGGTCTGACGCGTGAAGTCGTTATGGAGATTTCTAAAATCAAAAACGAACCACAGTGGATGCTTGATTTCCGTTTGAAGGCACTTGAGCAATTCGAGAAGATGGATATGCCACAATGGGGCGGAAATCTAGATGAGCTCGATTTCAACGATATCCAGTACTATGTAAGACCTTCTGAGAGACAAGGTAAGACATGGGAAGAGGTTCCTTCTGAGATTAAGGAAACATTTGATAAACTAGGTATTCCTGAAGCTGAACAAAAGTTCCTTGCAGGTGTATCGGCTCAGTACGAATCTGAGGTTGTATACCACAACATGCAGAAAGAGCTTGAAGATCAAGGTGTTATCTTTACAGATACGGATACAGCACTGAGAGAGCACCCTGAAATCTTCAAGGAGTATTTCTCGACAGTTGTTCCGACTACGGATAATAAATTTGCGGCATTGAACAGTGCGGTATGGTCAGGCGGAAGCTTCATCTATGTTCCAAAAGGCGTGAAGTGTGAAATTCCACTGCAAGCTTACTTCCGGATTAACTCGGAGAACATGGGACAATTCGAACGTACACTGATCATTGCTGACGAAGACAGCTTCGTTCACTATGTAGAAGGATGTACAGCTCCGATCTATAGCACAAACTCCCTGCATAGTGCGGTTGTTGAGATCATCTGTAAGAAGAATGCACGTGTTCGTTACACAACGATTCAAAACTGGGCTCCGAACATTTATAACCTGGTTACAAAACGTGCTGTTGCAGAAGAGAACGCGACCATGGAATGGGTTGATGGTAACATTGGCTCTAAGCTGACCATGAAATACCCTGCCGTTATTCTTAAGGGCCGTGGGGCGAAAGGTATGGTACTTTCCATTGCTGTAGCAGGTAAAGGTCAGCACCAGGATGCAGGCGCTAAGATGATTCACTTGGCTCCGGATACGACATCTACAATCGTGTCGAAATCCATTAGTAAGCACGGTGGTAAAGTAACATACCGTGGACTTGCTTCCTTCGGTCGTAACGCCGAAGGCGCTAAAGCGAACATCGAGTGTGATACGCTTATTTTGGATAATGAGTCCACATCCGATACAATTCCTTATAACGAGATTAAGAACGATAATGTGACGCTTGAGCATGAAGCGAAGGTATCCAAGGTTTCTGAGGAGCAGCTGTTCTATCTCATGAGCCGTGGACTAAGTGAAGCGGAAGCGACACAAATGATCGTTATGGGCTTTATCGAGCCGTTCACGAAAGAACTACCGATGGAGTATGCGGTTGAGATGAATCGTCTCATCAAGTTCGAGATGGAAGGTAGTATAGGTTAATATCCGAAAACCCTTGCTGTAACAGGGGCGATCGGTTATTAATATAAAGATAGAAGTCGTTGGGCCGATTTCGTGCCGATTCAAATATTTCTTTTAGTGTAGGAGGCGAACTTTTGAAGTTCGTCTTCTTCAATTTTTTGGGTTATATCAAGGTACGTATCAGCAGTAGTTTTGATTGTTTTGTGGCCAAGTCTTTTGGATACAAACACTAAACTTGCCCCCGATTCAAGCAGCAATACAGCATGGGTATGTCTGAAACCATGTGTCATGGGATGAGGCGACTAAAAAAGGACTTATTGATGGAACGCGACCAGGCACCCCGATTACTAGAGAGGAAATGATCGTAGTACTACATCGAAATCAAAGTAAAAATTGAAATCCCAAGCGCTAAAGAATATCAAAAACCCCACCGGTATATGCTTATTTACTGGTGGGGTCCTTTGAAGTTTTAAGGTGCTCTGTACATGTGATGTCATTTTTATTATTATTGTTCATATTTATCTTCGTAATCATGTAGAAGAGTACAACACCCTGAGGCCACACCTAATCTCTGGCTGTTATAGAGGTTCTATTATTTATTGTATTTTTCTAATGCTTCACTAAAGATGTTTTTAAGTTTCAGTAATTCATCTTGATCTCCTTTATACTCTATGTTATCAATGTCTTCATTTAAGAGAGACTTTTCGTTTGAAGGAATAGGAATTTTACCATGATATACACCTTTAATATTAAACACTTTAGGTTGTGTTAGATTTGGCGATAAAAACAATAGGTATTCTTCATCCTTATTCATTAGCTGGTAACCAGCAGTGCTATAAACTACATTGTTATCCAAAGCTGCGTTTTCCTGAACGATTATATCGTCTCCATTGTTAAGGTTGTATTGGTTAGTATCCTTTAAAACTTCCTCAATTTTGATTACTGATATTGTTCTGTTATCAGTAGGATAACCTTCTTCATCTTTTTGGGTAATCACCTCTTTTTCACTTGTCTTTTTCCCCTTGATAATTAGTTCAGCGGATGAATCAATTTCATCAAAATCTTCATACGAGATGACTTTAGCATCGGCAATGATATATTTTGGTGCATCATTTATGGGTACGTTAGAGGATTTACTACTAGTGCAACCCGTAAATAGTAATATCGAAATTAAAACCAATATACTTATTTGTGTTTTTTTGGTATTCATTATAACCCTCCAATATTTTTTTGATTTCTAAAATATTATAGATTGGTATAAATATAATTTATGCCATCCCAATCATCCTTAATTGGATAAGTTCCATAGATCCATCCTTTGGGTTTCATTATGGCATCAGTCACTTTAGAATGATCTAGCCCAAGGGAATGCCCTACTTCATGAGTAGCAGTTTCTTTAAGCCTATTAGCGTCCAAATTTTTCGCCCTAGGCTGGTTCCAGCGAATCCTAGAATCAGAATATAATCCAGTCCAATCAGGGGTGCCCCCTGAGTAATTGAGACAGCCTGCATACATCTCTCCAAGATCGGTGAAGCTTGCAAACCATTTTATGTCAGCATCAGACGATTTGCTAACCATCGAGACTTGAATGTGACTTGAGTTATTCCATGCCAATGAACCATGTTTTGAATGTGAATCAAATCCAGCTTGACTGACCGATGAATCAAGCCAAGCCTCAAGATTATTACCATCAAACCATTTTCCTTTATAAATAGTATAAGCATACGAATTGACTGGAAAAAGAACACAGAGTAAAAAAGCTACAATTAAACTAATCTTGATTCCTAACTTCGTTTTTTTTAAGTACATGAATGAACATTCCTCCTATTATTTCAAAATTAAACATATTATTATATACTTGGTTTAATTGTAATATTAAACAATATTGTAAATGTTAAACCATTAATTAACAGATTTATATAAATATATTTAAAAATATTAGCATTGCGAATATATTTATATAGAGGTGTAGCGATATGAGAAAGATTGATAATTTGTTGCATGTCTGTATTATTGGGGTTGTACTATGTGGGGGACTTTTTCTATTCAGATATTTAATTAATAAAGAATTTAGTTTGATAGAGCTTGTTTTGGGCTGTGTCTTCTTTATTACTCTAATACTTGCATTTTATTGGAAAGCTAAAAAGAGATAATAATTTATCAATACTCCCTTATCTACACTTCCTTATTGTATAAACGCACTAGTAATACGCTTGTCCGTTTTTTGTCCGTTTCTGTAGAATAAAACACGAATATCATATATACGGAAATGCGGATAAACCTACGATTTATCAGAATTTTTCTTCTATATATACGTCTAAAATAGACGAAAACAATCAAGTTCGCCTTCTTTTTTTTGAATAAATCCTAATTTTGTGTAGCTCATGATATGAAATCGAAATTAAATCCGAATGTATGAATTCGATTAAACCCTGTGATTTTCGTCATAGAAACGCAGGTTTTAAGACGGTTTAGAGTGGATAAAAGGTACTGAAATCGCTTTACATTTAACAATTTGTGAATTGTGTCACAATCAATTTATTCGGTGTTATAATGAGGATACTTAAAATTTAAAGATATTTATTGAGAGGTTAAGGAGGAACGACTGTGGCCAGATATTTTAATGGAAAAGAAGTAGAACTGTTGGCTCCTGCCGGTACATTTGAAATTTTTAAATCTGTTATTGATATGAATTGTGATGCCGTTTATTTTGGGGGACCATCCCTCAATATGCGAATGATGCGTAAAGGATACAATCTGAGTTATGAGGAAGTTCGTGAAGCAATCAAGATGGCGCATGATCGGGGTAAGCGTGCATATGTTACGGTGAATAATCTGTTGAACGAAGAGGACCTTGAGGAAGCCAAGCGTTACTTCAATTTCTTGAATGAAGCTTGTCCCGATGCGATTATTGCTCAAGATTTAGCAGTATTTCCACTTATTCAGAATTTGAATCTAACGAACATTCCTGTGCATTCTTCTGTCATGATGAATGTTCATAACCTTGAAATGATTGAGGCTTTGAAGGAAATGGGCGTTACGCGTGTTGTAGCTTCGCGTGAGATGGATCTGCATACTGCTGAATTATTGCAATCAAAGACGGGGATGGAGTTTGAATATTTTGTTCATGGTGACATGTGTACGGTACACGGTGCGAACTGCTTGATTAGTTCCATGCTGTTTGGGAATAGTGCCAATCGCGGACGCTGCATGAAGCCTTGTCGCTGGGATTATCGGGTGAAGAAGGACGGCCACATCTACCCAACAGAATATCCATTAGCAGCGAAAGATATGTACATGTATGAGCATATTCCAGAGCTTATTAAATCCGGCATTACTTCGTTTAAGATCGAAGGGCGGATGCGTGATGAGGAGTTCCTGCGGACACTTGTGAATACCTACGGACATGCTATTGACCGTTATATCGAAGACCCGATTGGATTTAATCGTAAAGAGGATGCGGACACATTATATGAGAACCGCAAACGAGACTTCTCGACAGGTTATGCATTTGGCAAACCGGGATTGGATTACATTAATCGGCGTTACGAAGGCACAGGTAAGTTCTACAGTACGGGGAAGGTTTTCAGTACACCGACAGCAGAGCGTGAGCTTAAGCCTGAGCGAGTCAAGCAGGTGAGAGACACACTTGGTAGTGTGAAGCGTGAAGTGGCTTCTACAACAACACCGCAATTAAGTGTGCATGTGAACAATGTAGATCAAGCTCGCGCAGCAATGACAGCTGGTGCGGATATAATCTATCTGACAGGCGATGTGTTTCAACCGGATCGTCCGTTTACCCGGCAAGAAATCGAGGCACTTACTGCTGAAAAAGGAACAACCAAAGTTGTACTCGGTATGCCAAGAATGATGACAGAATTGCATATGGAGCAGTACAACCAATTCATCCGTGCTGGTGCTAACCACGCATTTTACGGATTGGACGGTTTGTTGGTAACGAATATTGGTGCCATGCATAAGTTCCGTGATATACCACTACCTATGATCGCAGACTTTAACTTGAACGTGTTTAATCACATGTCAGCTTCACTTTATCATGAACGGTTTAACATGGAACGTGTTCACGCTTCCCTTGAACTTCCTCTTAATGATTTGACGAAGCTGCTAGACAATACACATGTGCCGGTTGAAGTTATTGTTCACGGTTCGCCGATTGTGATGTATCTTGAGCTTGATCTCTATGAGAATACACAAGTTATTGAATCCATTGGAGAAGAAGATAATAAGTATGTTGATAATCAGTACCTTGTATTGATGACAGACAAAGGTGAGAACCCGGTCTATCGTGATTGGAGCGGACGTAATCACTTAGCACTCTCGAAAGAGTTATGTTACTTGCCAATGCTAAAGGAATTACATGAAGCCGGGGTAAACCATTTCCGTATCGAAGGCAAAACGTATACTCCTGAGCAGCTTGGTAATATTGTTAAGGTCTATAAACAAGCGTTGCAACACTTGGACCAATGCGACAAGCTATTTGAACAAATGGATCCGATCTATGCAGGATACACACTTGGATCATTACAGTTTGGCCAAGCGCTAAAGCTGGATCTTGTTGAAGTTTAAAATAGAGCGCGCATTGCAGCACTCAGGTGAGAGCGGCAGACAACCTGTCTGCCGCTTCTTGCAGGAGAACTTTCTTCTACACAAGAGTTTACACGAGAGGTGGATAAATATGAGCAACCTGAATCAAGACCAAGGTCAACATACATCACATATCGGTCCAGAAGGCGTGTTAGAAAAGCGTAAACAGTACTTTTTTCCGTGTACCCATCACTTCTATAGCAATCCGCCTCAGATTGTACGGGGAAAGATGCAGTATCTGTATGATGAACAAGGACGTGAATATGTAGACTTTTTCGCAGGCGTATCTGTTGTGGCTTGCGGTCACTGTAATGAACAGATTACGGCAAAGACCATTGAGCAGCTCCAGACGCTACAGCATACGACAACCATCTATTTAACGCAGCCTATGGTGGATCTTGCTGAAAAATTAGCTAGCGGAGTGCTTCCCGGCAACTTGAAACGTACTTTCTTCTGTAATAGCGGATCAGAGGCGAACGAAGGTGCGATGCAGCTCGCACGGTTGCATACAAAGCGCCGTGATTTTATCGCACTTGAATACGGATTGCACGGTCGTACTTACCTGACGATGGGAGTAACGGGGATTCCGATGTGGCGTTCCGATGATTATCTTGATTCTGGAGTGACGTTTATCCCGCGCCCGTATGATCCAGAATTGGATGACGAGACTGCTGCACGCCGTTCTATTGAGTCGCTACGTCAGGTCCTTGCTGAGAAGGGGGATACGATTGCAGCAATGATCGTTGAACCTATTCAGGGCAATGGAGGGATGATTACCCCTCCGGACTTCTATTTCCGTGAAGTGAAGAAGCTTCTTGAAAAATACGGTGTACTACTTATCGCGGATGAAATTCAGACTGGATTCGGTCGTACGGGCAAGATGTTCGCGATGGAGCACTATGGTGTTGTGCCGGATATTATGTCGATGGCCAAAGCGCTTGGGAATGGAGTACCGATCGGCGCTTTTGCGACAACCGATGAAATTGCTGCAAGCTTCAATCGTCCCTCAGCTTCTACCTTCGGTGGGAACCCCGTTTCAGCGGTAACAGCACTGGCTGTACTGGATTACATCGAGAACAACGGTTTGGTTGAGCGAGCGGAATTGGTAGGAGGACGACTTCTGGCAGGTCTTTGTCTTTTGCAGAAGAAGCATTCACTTATTGCAGATGTACGTGGTAAGGGATTCATGTGTGGAGCAGAGCTGAGAGGGCAAGATGCAGAAGCAAGTGCTGCTCTGACAGATAAAGTGCTTGAACGAATGAAGGATCGTGGATACATCATTGGTAAGAATGGAACAGGACGCAATGTACTGGCTTTCCAACCACCTATTATTATGCCTTCAAAGGATGTGGATGCCATGCTAAAAGTCTTGGATGAAGTGCTAACAGCTGTAGAATCAGAGGGGTGTTGATATGCCATGGAAGTGATAAGAAAGGTTGCTAACAAGACTCGTATGTTCGGGGAACTGGTTATGTTCTCGCATACCTTGTTCTCTCTCCCCTTTGCACTCATCTCGATGATATGGGCAGCAGGAGGGGTACCTTCCGGGCATGTTGTTCTATGGTCACTTATCGCGCTAGTTGCCGCACGTAACGGGGCCAATGCGTTTAACCGTCTGGTTGATCGAAAATTCGATGCAGCCAATCCGCGAACTGCACATCGTCATCTTCCGCAAAAATTGCTGCATGAACGTGAAGTGACCACTTTTGTGGTCGTCAACTTTGCAATCTTCATATTCGCAGCAGGAATGCTGAATACACTTTGCTTGGTGTTGTCACCGGTAGCGATTGTGTTGATCTGTTCTTATTCCTATACAAAACGTTTTACTTGGCTCTGTCATTTGTATCTCGGGTTCACGATCGCATCAGCACCGATTGGCGCATGGTTTGCTGTTACAGGTGAGTTTGCTTTTACTCCATTTGTTCTCGGTACCATCGTAATGTTATGGATTGGTGGCTTCGATATTATTTATGCTACTCAAGATATTGATTTTGACCGTAAAACAGGTCTTTGGAGTGTACCCCAAGCGTTCGGCCTAGATGGTGCGCTCTTCATTTCAAGAAGCTTACACATCATTATGGTCCTGTTGCTATTCTCGCTTTACATTTTACAAGACCTGAGCTGGTTATACTTAGTTGGTATTGTCACAGCTACGCTTTTGCTGGCAGTCGAGCATAATATTATCAAACCTTCAAGCCGAAAACGAATGAATGTAGCTTCTTATAATTTAAATCAGGTGATTAGTATGGTGATTTTATTCTGTACGATGGCTGATTACTTTCTAATTATCAGATAGCTGTAGTCATTAGGAAAGCCTCCCGAAGTAGTATATATACCACTTCGAGAGGCTTCTTTATCTGGAGAGAACTATATCAGTATTTCCTGAATAGCAGATTCCCGTTCTTTAGAAAGGTCTATAAATCCAAGAGGTGTCTGAACCAGTGGACGGAAGAAGTCTGAATGATTATTCATGACGATTGTTCCTGATTCACCTGAGGTAAGGACCACTTTTTTGCCGATAAAATTGGGCAACATATGTTGAATAAAAGCATGAGTAGGTTTAGCGTTTAATTTACCGAAGCTGAGACTATAAAGCTCCCTTAGTACATGAAGTAGCTGTTGTTTGGACTGATAGGCTCTGTTGGTTGTCATAGCGCTGTATACATCGGCTACAGCTGCAATATGAGCATAGGGATGAATCTTTTCTTCTGGAAGTCGATGTGGGTATCCGCTTGCGTCATCTCGTTCGTGGTGCTGGAGTGCTACAAGAGCGGTCTGTTCATCGTCAATGGATTCTCGAATGATCTCATAACCATAGGAGGTATGGCGTTTAATGACCTCGAATTCCTCCGTTGTAAGTTTGTCAGGCTTATTGATGATCTCTTCAGGAATTCGGCTCTTTCCGATATCGTGAAGATATCCAGCTTTACCAATTTCGTAGGATTCTTTAGAGCCGTACCCCATCCATGTGGCAAGATAGTAAGAGAGCATACCGACCTGCATTGAGTGTTTGTATGTATAATCGTCTTTTCCATTAAAGAGCAGAAGCAGAGAGACGACATCCTTTTGCTCCATTAAAGAACCAACAACGGGCTGGAATGAGTCATGAACGACCTCTTCGTTGAATTTCCCAGTCTTTATAGCTTCCGTAAAAACAGAGGCGATGCCATCAATCGCTTGATCGAAATGAGGCTTAACTTTACTCAGCGATTCCGGTGTTTCTGAAGAAGGGTCGACAGACAAGAGGATATCACGAGGTTCAATATCGATATAGTCGATGCTGTGCTGAAGGAGCTTAGAGATTTCTTCGAGGCGTAAAATCGTTCCTTTTTGTAAGACATGGACACCGTTGCTGTTAAAAATTTCTCGCTGCGTTTGATCTCCGGGTATCAGGTCTGTGACATATACTCTCAAATCGTTGCACCTCTTACCTGTAATTGAGTTGACAGATTCAAATCATAAATCTATCTTAGCAAGAAAATTCTGGATTTTCAACGACTTATTAACTACGAACTATTTAGCTAATGGGTCCCAAGACCCGCTTTGAGGACCTTTCCACTCAGATCCATCTTCCCAGATTTCTTTCTTCCAAATAGGTACGGTTCGCTTTAATTCCTCGATAGCGTAACGGCTTGCTTCGTAACATATATCGCGGTGGGGTGAAGAAATTGCAATCACAACACTGATTTCGCCGATAGAGACGGAACCAATTCGGTGTGAAATTGCGCAAGTTGTACCGGGCCATTGGTCTTTTATTCTGTCACGAATTTTCTGTAATTCATGAAGTGCCATAGGGATGTAAGCCTCATACTCTAATGAAACAGTGCGAAGGTCGCCGGTCATTTCTCTTGTTGTTCCGACAAAATTCAAAGATGCACCATGGTTAGGATGAAGAACTTTCTGAAGTGTTTCCTCAGGTAATAAAGGTTCAGACGTGATCACACACATTCCATCCGGTGTTGTGCCCGTAGTATGTTTCATCTCTGCCTCGTGCGATAAACCGTCGCCTCCAGAAACCGGAGGGATCAGAGCGACTTCATCTTCACCTGTAATAAGATGATCCTCAGTCGCGTACTCTTGGTTTACAGCAGTAAATGATATATCGATAAGCGTTGAAGCTTGCGGATAAGCATCGCGAATCCTATTTTTAAGTTCTTGGACAGTAATTGGGAATTGATTTACAGTTATACTTAGTGTGGATGTACCGACGCGGTCTGCTAAGCCTGCAAAAAGTAACACTTTAATACAATTTTCCATATAGGTTCACCTCGAATTCTTATGGGCTACAATATACCATATTCCTGGTTAAAATGTTATGCTTGTAGGACCGGAAAAAACGACAATCACACGGGAGGGGCCGCAATGAATCAGATGAATACTGATAAGTTGACGATACTGCACACGAATGATATTCACAGCCATTTTGAGATGATGAGTGCAAATGCAGCGGTTATTTCCCGGGAAAGGAAAGCTGCTGGAGATGCTGTACTCGTTCTTGATATAGGTGATCATATGGACAGAGCTGCCGTGGAGACGGAAGGAACAATGGGACAGGCAAACGTCGATGTGATTAATTTGACAGGGTACGATGCCATTACGATTGGTAATAATGAGGGATTGACTGTTCCACTTAAGCAATTGGAGACAGCTTATTCTGGCCTGCAATGTCCAGTGGTATGTTGCAATATTTTTGAATTGGACCGAGGCAAACCACCGGTCTGGATGAATGAGCATATCATTTTGGAGAAAAATGGGATTAAAATTGGAATTACGGGTGCAACAGCAGCTTTTGATAGTTTTTACACTCTTTTGGGGTGGGATTCCAGAGATCCCGAAGCTTCTATCGCTGGACAAGTACATTTACTGAGAGATCAAGTGGATGTAGTCATTGTGATGTCTCATCTGGGAATTGTAGCGGATAAATTATTAGCAGAACGAGTATCCGGAATTGACATTATTCTTGGGGGCCATACACATCATCTATTGGAAGAGCCTCTGTTTATTAATGGTACTGCTGTATGTGGGGCAGGGAAATTTGGGGGTTATGTAGGGAAAGTTGTGATGGAGCGACAAGAAGGGCAAGAGGATTTTAGAGTAAAGAGTGGTGGGTGCATTCCAGTTGAGCACTCAGAACTGGACCCCCATGTAGAGAAGGCCATACTCATTCACAGGGAACAAGCTGAAGAGTATCTGAAGGAAACAGTAGCGGTGACAGATCGAAAGCTTGAGATTAAGTATGATCAGGAATCCTCTTTTGCCAATTTGCTTGCTCAAGCAGTTCGACATCACACACACGCAGATATTTCTATCGTAAATGCGGGTCAATTATTAGGCTCACTCCCTGCAGGAGAGATTAGTACGGGGATGATACATTCCCTCTGTCCATCACCGATTAATCCGTGCCTTGTAAAACTAAACGGCGCTGATATAATTCAAGCATTGGAAGAGAGTCTTCTCCCGGAGTATTATGATAAGAAGATTATGGGTTTTGGTTTCCGTGGCAAGGTGCTTGGGGTATTGGCTGTGGATGGATTAGAAGTGCTGGTCCATAGTGAAGGAAGTAAAACTCATGGGATCAAACAGGTTTCTGTGCAAGGTGTACCTATCGATAAGGATCGGGAATACATGGTCGGAACACTCGATATGTTCACTTTTAAAGTTGGTTATGAGTCCTTGGCCAGAGGTCGAGATGTACTATATATGTTACCCGAGTTCATTCGTGATTTGCTAAGAGATGAGTTATCCAGACCTGGAGCGCTAGCAGAAAGCTTTCTTCCACGCTGGATTTCCTAATTAAGAATCCTCCCGACTAACTTCTATTGTCCGAGCATACATATGAAGGGACAAAGTTAAGAGTTAAGATAGGAAGGGGATAGTTATGGATTTTATCGCATCCATTATTCTGGGAATTGTCGAAGGTCTGACGGAGTTTATACCGGTATCGTCAACAGGGCATATGATTTTGACTGCCAAGGTCATGGGATACAACGATCAGACACCAATCATGAAGACATTTGAGATTGTTATTCAGCTTGGCGCGATCCTTGCCATTGCAATCGTGTATTGGCGTCGTATTATGAACCTTCTCGGCTGGAGTCATACGGAGCCCTTGTCCAAACGAGGTAAGAGTGAAAATAGACTCAATCTGATCCACGTTTTTTTAGGGATCGCTCCAGCGCTTACGGTTGCCTTTTTTGCTAAGGATTTTATAAAAGGTTTGTTCAGTGCACAGACTGTGCTTTTTGCTCTTGTAGCAGGTGGTATATTTATGATATTTGCGGAGTGGTACAATGGAGCAAAGTCTAAAATTACATCTCACGAACTCGATGACTTAACATATAAGCAAGCACTATTAATCGGTCTATATCAGATCATTTCTGTGCTCTGGCCTGGTTTTTCACGTTCGGGTTCAACCATCTCAGGTGGAATGCTCAGCGGAGTCAGTTATAAAGCATCGGCAGACTTTTCTTTTCTTATCGCCATTCCGATTATGTGTGCTGCGGCAGGGTATGAACTTCTGGAATCCTATCACTATTTCACATCAGACGTGCTTGGCCTGTTCGTGGTTGGATTTATTGTTTCGTTCGTTGTTGCTTACTTCGTTGTTCTTGCTTTTATGAAGCTAATCCAAAAAATAAGGCTGACTCATTTCGCAATTTATCGCTTTGTCTTGGCTGCTGTATTCTGGTTATTTATTATGCAGTAGTGAAGCTGCATGTATTATATAATTATTAAGCTAGAAGCTTTGATGATCATGTGGCGCGAATCAATTCTTATTTCGAATGCAGAGGAAGTGTAAGTTTGCGTCTAATACCCGTATCTTTACTAAAGCCGGGAATGGTTCTCGGCAAAAGAATATACAATAGCGACGGATTGATACTGCTCGCAGAGGGTGTGGAGCTGACGGATGGCATAATCCGCAGGTTGGACGGCCTGGACCTTAGTTATATTTATATCGAGGATGCAATGACTGAAGACATTGTTATTCCAGAGTTGGTTTCACAGCAGACGAAGCTTGAGGCCATGCGCTCCATTCGGCAAGGGTTCAAAAACTTGGAGGAACGTCCAACGTTAAAGGGTAGTTTCCTTCACTTGGGCAAAACCTTTTCTGGAATGATGGAGAATATGATGGATGAGATTTCTTCTGTTAATGAATCCATGGTGCTTCTTACAGATATGAATACGAATGATTTTAATTTGTATCAGCATTCTTTGAACGTATGCTTGTATTCAATGGTTCTGGGCATTTCTTATGGCTACAGTAGGGACGAGGTTAGAGTTCTTGGATTAGGAGCGCTCCTACATGATATTGGTAAGACTCGGATATCTCCAGGGCTCATACAGAAACCGGGGCGTCTAACGGAAGAAGAATTCCGGGAGGTACAGAAGCATACCGAGATTGGATACAAAATATTGAAGGATGAGCCGAATATTCCTCTCTTATCTGCGCATTGTGCACTCCAGCATCATGAACGTCTGGACGGGTCAGGATACCCTCGGGGTTTGAAAGGTGCGGAAACCCACGAATACGCTAAATGGATTGCTATAACGGATTCATATGACGCGATGACAACACACCGGGTGTATAAACCGGCAATGTTACCACATCAAGCAGTAGAAGTGATGTATGCCGGTTCGGGAACGCTGTATGAACAACGTTTTCTTGCAATGTTCCGGGATCGGGTTGCTATCTATCCTCCTGGGATGACAGTACGCCTTTCGACAGGGGAAACTGGGGTAGTGTCTAAGATTAACTATGATGTGCCTCACAGACCTGTCATTCGTGTCTTGAACAACTCGGAAGGGGAGGAACTTCAGCTACCTTACGAAATCGATATGTCGGAATCACTTGCTGTTATGATTGCCGGTACTGGATAAGACAGCTCAGATGAATCTAGCTAAGAAGGAGGACAAACTGTGAAACAACATGGCGAAGAGACGCTTCTTTATAGGTGGGGACGATTCGTTTATCGCTTCCGCCGAGCCATTGTTGCTGCATGGTTTGTTTTATTTTGTTGTTTGCTTCCACTTGCATTGTTGCTTCCGTCTCAGCTTCACCAGAATGGATTCACGCCGGATGAAAGTCCGTATCTTAAAGGAATAGAGAAGCTAGAGAATGGATTGGGCTTATCTACCACATCTCTAGACATTGTTATTGTTAGCAGAACGGGTGAGAATCTAACCACAGGCAAACAGCAGAAGCGTATCCTTGAAGAGCTTGCTCCATTTCAGGACAAGCCTTATGTAAGCGATATGTATATTAATATTGCTTCTAGACAGCCAGGGCAGGATCATATTCTATCTGTGAGTGTACTACTGAAAGAAGAGGCCGCTGAGGCATTGAAGCAGTATAAGGTGATACGAAATGATATCCCGCCGATTCGTGGTGCAGACACATACGTGACAGGGAATACGGCCGTATTTGCAGATATGAATGTTGCTGTGAAAAATGATATTTTTCAAGCAGAGATTATTGGCCTACCACTTGCCCTAATTATCTTGTTATTTGTATTTGGTACATTTACAGCGGCTCTCCTGCCCCTGATTGGCGGGCTGGTCAGTGTTATAGTGACCATGGGAGTTCTATATTTCGTAGCAGTTCTTGACGGTTCAATTAGTAACTTTCTTCCGAATGTCGTAACCATGTTAGGTCTAGCTGTTGGAATTGATTATGCCTTATTTGTCGTCAGCCGTTTTCGCGAGGAAATGGCGAAAGGAAATATAGAACAGGCAGTAGCTGTTTCTTGTGCTTCGGCTGGAAAAGCAGTTGTTTTCTCTGGTGCAGCGGTGTGGATTGGGTTTCTGGCGATGGCGTTTATTGATTTACCTATATTTCGCTCGTTCAGCATTGGTGGAATTACGGTCGTATTCATCTCGGTACTTGCTGCAAATACACTGTTGCCTGCGTTGTTGGCTATGCTAGGTCCAAGAATTAATTCGCTACCTATCTTCGGCAGTCGTATTCGACAAGCTCTACACCAGCACTCTCCTAGAATGTGGCGCAAAATCTCTTCTTTTGTTATGGCAAGGCCCATTATAATATCCATCTCCGTTATTATTCTGCTGCTAATTGCTATGTCTCCAGTCAGAACGATGAAAGTTGAGATTCCGGCAGCGGAGGTGCTACCACCCTCGTATGAATCCCGTCAAGGATATGATTTGTTAAAACAAGCCTATGATTTACGAGAGTTAAATGCCATTTTAGTTGCTGTCGATCTTCCAGCCTCTTACGAATCTGTTCAAAGCATCGGAGCGATAAAGAACTACATGGACCAGGTAAGGTTGCTACCAGGAGTGCAACGAGTCGAGAGTTATACAAGTGTATCCCGTGGTTCGGTCGGTGAGGTTGCAGATTACTTATCGAAAACGGAGATCCGTGAGCAGCTGGAGAAATATCATGTAGTAAGGGATAACATGGCTGTTATTGCAATCGTTCCAAAATACGGGGATTCCCATAAGCTGACTGAAGAACTGATTAATTACCTTCGAAGCATGGATACAGAGGGGATTAAAACATACATAACAGGTACTCCAGCGTATAAGATGGATATCATACAAGAGATCCAAGGGGCTATTCCTTATGTGCTTTTGTTTGTGTTTATTACGACCTATGTTGTACTTTTATTTGCCTTCCGTTCCGTTGTCTTACCTCTGAAAGCGGGAATTATGAATGTGTTTAGTCTTGGGGGAGGACTTGGAATTGTCGTATGGGTGTTTCAAGAAGGTGTGGGCGCTAATTGGCTCGGAGTGACAAATACCGGTTCTGTATTCGCACTTCTGCCAATATTAATCTTTTGCGTCGTCTTTGGAATCTCAATGGACTACGAAGTTATTCTTCTGTCACGAATTATGGAAAGTTATGAATCTACTGGTGATAATGAGCGAAGTACGGCAGAAGGACTTGAGAACACAGGGGGATTGATTACGAGTGCTGCGCTAATTCTGGCCGTTGTGGTTGGAGCATTTATATTCACAGATAATGAGGTCATGAAAGCGATAGGTCTTGGCCTAACTGCTGCGGTTCTTCTCGATGCGACAATCATTCGGATTTTACTTGTTCCGGCATTTATGAAATTACTAGGCAACGCGAATTGGTGGAGTCCTAAGTGGATGTTTCGTAAGTCTAGAAAGTAGAACAACATGTTGAATGAACTAAAGAATGTTTCACTGAGCCCATACCAAGGCATATGAGCGTGTGCTAGTGAGAGGTTCCTTATATAGATATGTTATAATAGTGGAATGGATTATTTTCTAAGATGCTTAGAAATAACCGATTGCATCTGTTGCCTTCGGTTAATAAATGAAATAAAGGTGGAAAACAATGAGTAATACTGCTAGAACTTATCAACAAGTCTATAAGCCAATGTCACCTAATTATGATCCTTGGGATCCCATCACTTCTTTACGTGATCATGGACGGCATGTGCTGACTAGCGTTGAAATGACGGTAACCCATTTATGTAACATGCGCTGTGAGCATTGTGCAGTTGGCGATATGCTAGTTATGAAAGAGGCACCGATGATTCCACTTGATATGATGCTTAGACGTCTGGATGAGGTCGAGCATCTTCAGACAATTAGCTTAACAGGTGGAGAACCGGCTTTTTTGGGTAAAACAGTAGATAATGTAATTGTTCCATTATTGAAGTATGCGAAGGAACGAGGCATTCGCACCCAGATCAACTCTAACTTGACGCTTGAGCTTGGTAGATATGAGAAAATGCTTCCTTATCTGGATGTCATGCATATCTCATTCAATTATTTAAATGGTGACGATTTTCATGAAGTTGGATTTGCTAACAGTGGACACCCGGTATCGAAAGAAGCAGCTTATCGGCTCTATGATACAATGATGCTGAATTCGGAGAAACTGAGCAAGGCAGGAATGTTTATCTCAGCAGAATCTATGATTAACTACCGTACGCACGAAAAGCTGGATGGAATCCATAAATTAATTGGTCAAATGGGCTGTAAGCGTCATGAGGTGCATCCAATGTACGCTTCAAACTTTGCAGCTTCTTTACCCGTTCTTTCCCTTGCTGATATGAAAAAAGCAATTCATCGTCTTCTAGATGTTCGTGATCCTGAGATGTGGATGCTGTTCGGTACACTTCCTTTCTTCGCATGTAGCCATGATGAGAGTGATCAAGAGCTGATCAACCGTCTTCGTATGGAGCCGAATATTACAGTACGTAATGATCCCGATGGACGTAATCGAGTAAATGTTAATCTATTCTCGGGTGACGTTTATGTGACGGATTTTGCTGATATTCCTCCTTTCGGTAATATTAAGGATCAAAAACTCGATGATGTATTTGATGCATGGTCAACAGGTCATCCGCTTAACCAGACCGTGAATTGCCACTGTGATGCAGCAAGTTGCTGTGGCCCGAATTTATTGGTTGCGGATATGTACTACAAAGGTATTGATTTTAAAACTAGAAAAGCAATGACAAACTAGAATCTGGAAAGAAGGCGTATTGCGATGGAGGAGTTTGAGGTCGGGCAACTGATTTTAAACCTGCTCTTGGTTTTCCTGCTCGTATTATTAAATGGTGTGTTCGTAGCAGCTGAATTTTCTCTGGTCAAAATGAGGCAATCCCGGCTTACCCAGCTGGTTAGTGAAGGGAACCGCATGGCGGGGATCGCACTTAAAGTGAATCGCAAGCTGGATGCCTATTTATCCGCTACTCAGCTTGGAATCACCCTTACTTCACTCGGACTCGGCTGGATTGGGGAACCAGCTATTTCAGAATTGTTAGTGAAACCACTCATGCACAATTTGGGAATGACGGATGAAGTGCTGATTACAACCATTTCGGTAGCAATTGGATTCTGTATCATCACGTTTCTGCATATTGTATTAGGAGAGCTTGCACCAAAGTCATTAGCTATTCAGCGAACAGAAGGTACAGCCCTTCTTTTATCTGCTCCGCTGTTATGGTTCTATCGTATTTTCCTCCCAGTGATCTGGGTGCTCAACGCTTCTGCGAACGGGATTCTCCGGTTGGTTGGAATTGAACCCGCTAGCGAATCAGAAGCAGCCCACTCCGAGGAGGAAATACGCATTCTCATGAGTGAGAGCGCCAAAAGTGGCGTGATTGATGAGAATGAGATGAAACTGATGGACAACCTGTTCGATTTCTCCGATCTACGTGCAAGAGAGATTATGCTGCCACGTACGGATATGGATGTGCTGTACACCAATCAATCTTTGGATGAGAATCTACGAATTATGAACGAAACGAAGCATTCCCGTTACCCCGTGGCTAACGAGAATAAGGATCGGATTATTGGATTTATCCACATTACTGACTTGCTAATGGCTACGCCTGAGCAGCAGAAGGACCTTGCGTCTCTTGTGAGACCGATTATGGATGTTCCGGAGTCGATGGAGATCAGTCAAGTACTTCGTTTGATGCAGACAAGACATGAGCAGCTCGCTTTAGTGGTTGATGAGTATGGGGGCACGGCAGGCATACTCACTGCTGAGAAGATTCTCGAGGAAATTGTCGGTGATTTGTATGATGAATTCGAGGATGATCGTCCGGAAGTCGAGATTACTGACGATATCATATCTGTTGACGGAAGGATGCTCATTGAGGAAGTAAATGATCTGGTCGGGGTAATGATTGAGGAGCAGAAGGTGGACTCCATCGGTGGTTGGTTATTCAAAGAGCTTGAAGGAAGTCCTCTGAAAGGCAAAAAAATTGTGTTTGACGGGGTTATCTTTGAGGTTGAAGAATCTACTCGCTTACGTGTCACCCGTGTTATTATTCATAGAAAACCGGCTTCAAGTGAAGATATTTCTGAATAAGTAGGTTGTGGAAGAATTGAATATGAAGGAAGTGGACTATGCCTCTGAAGCAGTTGGTATTTATCGGTCTAGGCCTGTTGTTCATTTATGGAATGTTCACTGTAGGTGCACCTTTCTTATTAGCGTTAATCCTTGCTATTTCGCTTGAACCGTTTACCCGTCTGTTAATCAAAAGAGTTCGTTTAAACCGGGCGGCTGCAGCAACGATTACATGCACACTGTTTTTGCTCCTGTTGATGCTTCTTGCTTATTTAATGGGCATGCAGGTTTTTGCTCAATTGGTGGAGTACTGGAGCAAGGCTCCTGAATACTTTGAAGGTGCGAACCAGTTTCTACAGAACACCATCTTACAAGCACAGGGGATGCTCAATGGCATTCAACCAGGTCTTGCAGATAGTCTGACTGCTTTTATGTCCAACATAACTTCATATGTTCAGTCCTTTGTTAATACGTTGTCTTCCTCGTTTCTATCTTTTGCGAAGACACTTCCGAACCTATTCGTTACAGCCATCGTATTCTGTGTTGCACTATTTCTGTTCAGTCTCAGCTTGGATACGATGCGGGCAAGTGTATTGTCCTTCTTTGATGAGACCTCACAGTCACAAGTTAACGAAGTGCTAGGCAGCCTTAAAAATTCAATCTTCGGGTTTTTAAGGGCACAGCTGATTCTAAGTATGTTCACATACGTGATTACCTTACTAGGACTTCTGATACTGGGTGTTAACTACCCACTAGCGATAGCACTTCTTGTGATGGTTGTCGATATTTTGCCAATACTCGGTGTGGGTTCAGTGCTCATTCCTTGGGCGATTTACCTCCTGATCGTGGGAGATCTGTTCACTGGAATCGGACTTATGATCATGTTTATTCTGATCACTGTCATCAGGCGAGTCCTTGAACCAAAGGTGATTGGAGATGCTGTCGGTATAGGGGCGCTTCCTGCTTTGATTAGTATGTATATCGGTTTTAAATTGGTTGGGGTTATTGGTTTTTTCATCGGACCAATGGTAATCATTTTATATTCCGCTATGCGTAAGGCCGGCTTGTTCCAAATTAAGATCAAGTTCTAACCGAATTTCCAGAACCCTTTTTTTCGCTTTTTGCGGAGAAAAGGGTTTTTTTGTGTTTATGAAGTTCATTTTCTGGGCGAAAGACATATGTTAGTTACGAAGAGCCGAGATTTCGTGTCTGAGTCGAAGTCTAGAGTGAAGGAGGAATAAATGTTGAAACTGAATCCGGAGGAACGTGTATACGTCCCGTTTCGCGGTCCATTTGATCCTTGCCCCCCATTACCGTATAGAACATATGTTGTCCCTGTGAACCAGTATATTGTGTTTCAGCCAACGGATCTGCCACAGTTTAGTCCGGCAGATGCATTAAAGCATGGTACATTGTGGCCTGCGCTCTACAGTCCGTATAACTCAAGAAATCGAAAGGGTGAGTAGAATATGGATGAAGTAAGACCGCAAGTTGGTGATCCGCGATATTATGAGCTTTTGGAACAGTTACAAGCCATTGATTTTGTACTGGTAGAGCTTAATTTGTATCTCAATACACATCCAAATGATTTGAAGAGTATTGAACAATACAACAAGCTTGCACAGGAGAGAATGATACTGGCCAAACACTTTCAAGAGTTATACGGTCCTTTGCAGAACTTTGGACATTCGTTTTCAAGATATCCATTTGAATGGTCCCAGAGTCCATGGCCTTGGCAAGTGTAGAAAAGTCTAGCGGCTGGGTAGCCTTGCATGTGAAAGGCCCCGGCTGCATGTAATATTTAAGAGGAGGCGGTTCTTCCTATGTGGGTGTATGAGAAAAAGCTGCAGTATCCTGTTAGGGTCAGCAAGTGTGATCCTATGATGGCGAAATTTCTAATTGAACAATATGGTGGAGCCGATGGAGAGTTAGCAGCAGCACTTCGTTATTTGAATCAGCGCTACACGATTCCTGATAAAGTCATTGGTGTATTGAACGATATCGGAACGGAGGAATTCGCCCATCTTGAAATGATCGCAACGATGGTTTACAAGCTGACTAAGGATGCTACAGTAGATCAGCTGAAGGCGGCTGGCCTCGGAGCTCACTACGCGAATCATGATAAAGCTCTTTATTATGAAAATGCAGGAGGTGTGCCGTTTACGGCTGCCTATATTCAAGCCAAGGGTGATCCAATCGCGGACCTTTATGAAGACATTGCAGCTGAAGAGAAAGCAAGGGCTACATATCAATGGCTGATCGATATGACCGATGATGTGGATCTTCAGGATAGTCTGAAGTTTCTGCGGGAGCGGGAAATTATTCATGCGATTCGTTTCCGGGAAGCTGTTGAAATTATTAAGGAAGACCGTGATAAGAAGAAGATTTTCTAATTCTTACTCGCAGAGTTATAGAATAGCAAATGAGGGTATCCTTAAGGTCAGAAGACCATTATTGGATACCCTCTAATATTCATAGCGGACCCTAGCCTTCCAGTTGCAATGAAGACCAGATGATTACGATGTACAGCAGGATCGGAAGGACAATGCCGCCACCAATAAGAAGCCACAAGTATGGTGGTGAAAATACTTGTCTTATATTCTCAAAATGACTACCCGTTGTTCTGTACTTCTGTATACGCTGCAAGAACCGCTGGAGGATGAGCGCTTGTTCGTCCTCACTTAATTGCTCAAGTTCTGCATCGATACCACTGCGCAGTTCATGAAGTTTCATTGGAAGCTTGGTTTGCTCCATACTCATCAAGCTCCTTTCCTTTCTTCTTGCCTAATACTCTATTAACAATCCTAATCATGAAAAGTTATGAATTTATTTTCAATATTCCGAGTTTAATTTTATATCTTTTGTAAGTGGAGGTTTGCAGAGGGGAAGACCTTCCTTTATGATGAGGAAAGATATTACAATCATCTTGAGGAATGAAGGGAATGACAGAGAGATGGAGAGAAATGAGAGGCTGACAAAACCGGAAGCGATGATTTTTGATATGGATGGTACTCTATTTCAGACGGAGACCTTATTACTGCCTGCCTATCATAAATTATTCGATACGTTGCGGGCAGAAGGCCTACATACGGGGGAAACACCGAAGGAAGAATTGATGCTGGGCTGCCTGGGAATGCTGCTTGAGGATATTTGGAAAAAGGTGCTTCCTGATGGCTCCCCAGAAGCTCATCGACGTGCTGACGAGCTCTTGTTGCAATACGAACTTGAAGGATTAAAGGGCAAGGATGCAGTGCTGTATCCGGGAGTAGAAGAGACACTGCAAGAATTGAAGCGTCGCGGTGTCAGATTGTTTGTAGCAAGTAACGGTCTTGAGCATTATGTTAAGGGAATCGCAGAGGCTCGAAATATTATGCCACTTTTTGAAGACTTATATAGTGCAGGTCAGCATGGAACGGCTAGCAAGGTAGATCTTGTAGCTCTTCTGCTTAAGAATCATGGGATTGAACGCGCTTGGATGGTTGGAGATCGTTCATCGGATGTAGAAGCAGGCAAGGAAAATGGACAGACTGTTATCGGATGTCAGTATGCAGGTTTTGGTGATGACCAGGAACTAAAAGGCTCAGATGTTATTATTTCATCTATCACTGAGCTGATTGATTTATACGAAGCATCCGTCTAATATACGATGAAAGGGCCGCTCTGAGGAAGAATTCTCATAAGCGGCCTTATGATTTCTATCCAAGCTAGGATAGTTGCTTTTAATCAAGCATTTTTTGCATTTTTACGGTTATTATAGATCCACAATGCGTACTCCAGAGGTCTAATATGCGATACGCGATAGGCTTCTTTATCCCCGACTTGGGAGAATACCTCTCTTGCTGGTTTGGGATTAACCTCAAGAAGCAGAACGCGACCGGATCTGTCGATTGCAAGGTCTAGTGCAAGTTCGCATAGCGCACCGTATTGATTTTCCAGAAAGCTCGCTACATCCACACCCAGCTTCGCAGAATCCTCTCGAATCTTCTCACGTTTCGATGCATCGGAAATCCATTCTTCCAAAAGCTCATTCATTCCCATTGCACTGCCACCACCATGCAGGTTCGATGTGACGCTGTTCAGGGCACCTACACGGCCTACACAGCCGGTTACTTGCCATTCTCCGAGTCCATTCTTCTGTACAAGCATTCGATAATCATGAACTCTGCCACTAGGCAGTTCAAGTGGGATGGCCTCTTGGACGAGATATCTTCCCTTGATATCCCAACTGGATAGGAATGGTCCAAGCATTGCAACAGAAAGTCGTTTTGGAGTAATGATATTCCGCTGTGTGTTCCGTCCACGAATTTCGTAAGTGTCGTGTGAATGGCTGCCTTTGGAGATGCGTAAAATGCCTCGACCACCAGTCCCGTTAATCGGCTTAAGATAGACTGCGTGATGTCTGCCCAGCATTCGAGTGACATCTCCAATACTTGAAATGAGTGTGGTTTCCGGTAGATGAGGTCTAAATCGCTTAACCCGGAATAAGGTTTGATGTACGGTCCATTTATTTCGAAGAGGTCTATTGAGAAATAACAGATGTTTGTATCTGGAGCGAAAACGGATTAACTGATCAAAACGCTCGCTTTTTTGAATACGGCACCGATCATAGATCATGTGGGGAAAAGGACGCCAGCGTCTGCTCCATTTTCTAGTTTGGGGATTAAAATGCAATGCATGGATCAGCCCTTGAGATGCATTAACATCCGCTGGTGTAAATACAAATACATCCAGGCCCAGGTTATGACCTTCCGTAATCATCCTTTCATACACAGGAGCCTCTTCAAGCTTTTTGCGATTGTTTAAATATAAAGTTAGAATACCTAAAACTGGTTGAGGCACAGTAAGTCACCTTCTTGCATAGAGTTTGAAGCGGGAGATTCCATCGGACATGTGCTCATGATGAGTGTTGGTTTACCTGTGGAACTGCGCTCTAAAGCAATGGCATGCATGCCGGCATCAAAACAGATGTGAAGACTGGAATAATTGTCAACAGCTACTTTGCAGTTCAAATATCCTAGTGTGGATTTTTGAGAGAGGATCAGGGAGTGACCAAGATTTCGGTTGCGGTACAAAGGGTGAATTGCAATTAAGAAACTTTTCTGACCGAATCCGCTGACAAAACATACACCAACAGGTGCTTTCCCATATTCTCCACGCACCGTAGCGGCGATAAGTGATGTCCCCGGTTGATGGAGTTCGTTAAACGGCATTTTCTGTAGCTGTTCCAATTCACCTTGTGTATGACGTCGAGTGCCGAAGCGGTTTATAAAGTCATTACATTGTTCACGGATGTCCAGCCATTCTAATTCATTAACAGGTGAGATCGCTGAAATCTCCACATGATCCCCTCCTTTATAGACATTATTTATTCTCTATCAGATGTTCACAATAATGAAAAATTCGCTCAAGGGAGCGTTTACGGATTGCAGGCTCATCGAACTTCATCGGCTTTGAATTTGCTTCAAAGAACCATAGCTCTCCAGATGTATCTAAACCAAGATCCATGGACATCTCGCCAAGTGGATATTTTGCTCCACGTTCGATCTGTTTGGCAATCAGAACCGCTGCATTTCGCACCTTACTTAATATCGCCTCAGCTTGCTCTGTGCCGAATAAGGTGGGAAGAAGCTTTTCGGGGTCCTCAATCGTTCCGCCTCGAGGAACGTGCGTTGTGATACTATGGGAACCCGCCATCCGAGCGCCAATCCCTGTTACGCTCCATGCTCCGTGATTCGTCTTCTGGATGAGCAGACGGAGATCAAACGCACGACCGTGAACAGAAGTAAGCTCAATACCTTGCTGGATAATATAGGGGTCGCCATTCGTTTCTTTGGATATCCGATCCCATAACCGCTCAAGTGTTGCGGCTTTATAGGTCGTGCTATTTTTATCGTTCTGAATTTGAAGTCGATAAGCAAGTGGCTTGTTTTTTTGATACCGAAGTCTCATGATTCCTTGCCCAGCTTTGCCATCCTCTGGTTTTAGATATAGGTAAGAGCAGCGTTTGATCATTTCATAAAGTGATGCCATCCCCTTAAGTTTCTTCGTGATCGGGGCCCATTTTCGTGTCAGCTTTGACTTGGATAACCAAGAAAATAGCTGTCTTTTGTTGAAAAAGTAAGGGTTATAAAGATCAAGATTAGGGTGGTTTAAGCATTCCTTTATTTTTTTGCGAACTTGAGGCTTCATTTCATCTTCCCGATTTGGAATACGGTTATAGATGACCTGGGGCAGAGGAAACGTCCTCTGCTCCCAAGAATGGTGATCGCTGCTCGGTGTATAACCTTTTACCATTTGGGAATGGAGCTTTAGGTCACGAACTGTGACCACGTAAACGAGATACCCCATATCTTTGCCTGCTTTGATGATTTCCTGAAAGTTTTGTCGGTTTCCTCTAAACATCCGTGAGGAGTCATGGGTTGTTAGAATGGCGATGACAGCTTTGGAATCCTCCTCAAGTCGGTTGCTCACGAGTCATTCCCCCTGTGGAACCCGCCGAGATATAAGCAGTGCTCAAAAATATGTTCGACCGACGCCTTACCTTCAGAGCGTAGGGGAGGGTGGCTGAAGATCGATCGGCCTGGCTTGGAATTGGCCTCAAACATCCAAATCTGCTCATCCTCGTCGATACCGATATCAAATCCGATTTCTGCAAGAACATGAGGATGGTGGCTCTCAATCGCTTCAGATAGGATAACGGCAGTTTGTTTTGCTCGTTCGAGAACTTCACGAGACTTGCTTCCGAATACGCGCCCGAGAGCTTGCTCCGGAGTCATGAGCGATCCTCCGTTCTTGATATGAGTCGTCACACTTCCTCGTCCGGCTTTCTTCGCTCCAATCCCGACGGTTGACCAGCGGTTTTTGCCATCCTTATGCATATGGAATCGGAAATCGATTGGACATCCATCAATTTCGATTAACTTGATGCCTTGTTGAATAACATAATTTTTCAGACCAGAACCGTGTCTTGATTGAAGCATACGCATGAGGTTCGTGAACGTAGGGAATCTGAGCAGTGTATTTCCTCCAGAAGCACGGTACCGGGCAAAATAACCCTTTTTAGGGATATAAGTAAGTCGATAGATCCCGTTACCAAGGCTTCCACCAGATGGCTTGTAATAGACGAACCGGTGACGTTCCATCATATCTTTTATGCGCTCAGGGCTTGGATTCGAGTAGGTTTCAGGAACAAAGCGTCCTGCTTGAACATCGTCCTCGAGTTGATTGTAAATATCGGATTTGTTGAAGAAGGCCCAGTTAAAGAAGGGAATGTTTCTTCGCGTAAAGCGGTCTCTTAGTTGATTTGTAAAAGGAGAGAAGTCTGTACGTCTGCTAGGTAATCGATTGTATACAACATCTGGAAGTGGAACGGTCTTACGAATGAACTCACCCCTTGAACCTAACAGATACGCATACACAGTCCCTCTTTGCCAGTTGATATCCCGTGGTGCAAAGGCATATACATACATTTTCTTGTTACCTTCCCGCAAGAGCTGCTTGATATACGCTGTGCGGTATCCGAACGGATTAGCAGGATTAGAAGGACCATCGGATAAGATCCCGACTACAGGTCCAATCTGAATCTCTCCTTCCTTAGGGCTGTGGACAAAAGTAGGCCCGATCCTTGGAACGGGAACACTGCTGCGAATCCCGGAGCTAAGGTAGATATGTTTTCCTGTCCGTTCTATTGATTTTAAAGAGGCCGATATGGTATCTCTTCCTACACGGAGCTGGATTTGTTTTTTGCTTGTAATACCCAGGCTTCTCATGAGGGAATCGGACATAAAGACCACTTTTTCGGGCTGATTCGAGAAATGAACATTACTGATAGTCAAACTCATGTATTTACCCTCCTAAGTTGTCGAAGCAATAAATAACGTGCATAACGGAGGGGATTCTCCACGGACAACTGTGATGCCGGAATGTCCCCTATCTGTCTGAACGCGCGCCGCCCTGGTTTTGAATTAACCTCAAGCAGCCATACCTTCCCGGAACAGTCTATGCCGAAGTCTATGCCGAGTTCGCCCAAACGGCCGAATCCGGATTCAAGGATCGGGGGGATGTGTTCGCTCAGACGATTGATGCAGGTCATGATATCGGAAGCGATAGCAACGCCGAATTCAGATTCCAGAAAGGGAGTAACGGATATTGCCGTGCCCCCGCCATGAAGGTTTGATGTCATTCCTTCAGCTGGGCCCTGTCTTATGGCCATTCCCGTTATTGTCCAGCGGCCGTGTGCATTCTTTTGAACCAATACTCTCGTGTCAAAAGGTCTCCCATCACGGCTGGTTAGCTTGAGATAAGGTTGAATAATGAAATGGCGCTGTCCTGTGAACTGTTTGACCCAAGCAGATAATTCACGGACTGGTATGCTCTTACGGAAGATCGAGTTCGCCCGGTCCCTCCCTTGTAAGATAGCTGTATTTCCTTTACAGCTTACGTATAAGGTATGACTTCCGTGGGACCCACCGCTTGGCTTCATAAAGAACTCACCATCAAACAGATGTAATGCTTTATGAAGAGATCTACTACTGGCATAGGTTAACGTATGTGGGAGATAAGGAGAGAGAGTCTGTTCACATTTAAGAAAATCATAAATCTTCCGTTTACCTGGCAATCCTCTTGACCAGAACGACCAACTTTTCTTAGGAAGACGGTTCAAGAAAGCAGCAGCGGTAGATGTTTCTTCAGCGTTTAGAAAAAGACAGCGATCATAAATAATGTCGGGGATAGGGAAGAATCCTTGTATCCATTGATTCTGTTTGTAGATATATCCTGGAATTTGTTGACTACCCTTTGATGGTTCAGGTTTATCCTCTGGAAAAAAAACAAATACGGTCATGCCAAGGCGGGAAGAGGCCAGACTTAGCTCGCGGAGGAACTCCTTCTCCGCAAAAGGAGGCGACCCAGCTCTACGACATACCATGACGCCAAGTGTTCCAATGAAGTTAGAAGACATAAGAGCTCCTTTTCTAAAAGCCAGTTAAGAATTGGCTATATTGGATTAGGCGGGTAGCGGAAGGTCGAACCTTGTACGCAGTGAGCGGAGCATCATCGCTTTTGGAAGGTTTGGAGTTTACCTCAAGCAGCCAGATTCGCCCGGTTGTGTCGACGGCTAAATCGATTCCGAGCTCTCCAAAATGGGATGGGATGGTCTCTTCAAGGCCTTTGGCGATGTGGAGTGCCGCTTGCTCCATTCGTTCGCTAGCTGTTTGCTTAGCTGAGGTTGGGATACTGCTCATGGCAAGCACATCTTTAACCTTGGCCAGTGTTCCTCCTCGTGCAAGGTTGGATACGTAATGATTCCCGCCTGCAATTCGGGCTACAACAGACGTTACGCTCCACTTTCCTTTTTTGTTTTTGTGTACAAGTGCGCGAAAATCTACATTGCGTTTTTGAATTCGAACCAAGTCCAAGCCTTGCTGAATTTGATAGCGATTTTTATTCAATTTGCTGGATAGGCTGCTATATAGTTTTGTGAGTGATGAGTAACTGCTTTTTTTAACTCCCTCAAGTGAGGTCGTGAAGGTATGAAAGCTCCCATCCTCCTGACGGGAAATTCGGATAATGCCTTTACCTAAACTGCCGCGAACGGGTTTAAGGAACACCACCGGATATGCTGTACACATTTTTTTGAGTGTGCTATAGCTTTTCATAGCATAGGATTCGGGCAGGTACTTCCTAAGCTTTTCATCTGTACCCAATGCGTCGAATACTTCGGTCTTATCTAGAAATTTTTCGTTGAAAATATGGGTACCCCATCTGGATTTTACTTCTTTCATAAAATGCTGTACGCTAGGACTATTCTCCAATTTTCGCGTTGGAAGCCGATTGTTTACGACATCTGGTGCGGGGACCTGGATTTTTTTCCATCCGTGGTCATACAATACTGCTTCCAGTGTTGAGAGGTTTGATCCGATCATCTCAGGTGTAAAAAAGTATACATAGGCGCCTAACTTTTGGCAGGCATTTACCATCTCCATGCAAAATGAAGAGATCGATCCGAAGGGCTTGCTTTGATCTTCCGGATGATAACGGCTTATCATAACTCCGATTACAGGACCTAGACGCAGAGTTCTTTCAGCGGCGCTGTATTTGATATGCAGAACCGATCTAGGAAGAAGTCCAGAGCTACTGGATAGGGAAGGACTGAGGCGAAGTACAGTCGATTTTTTCCCCGGTATGACGCGTACCTCCTGATTGAAGGAGCCGAAAGCAAGCTGTATAGGTTGCTCTGTTGGGATTCGCAGCAGTTTGATCAGCCTCTCGCCAAGCTTGATATCGTTATCCGGCATATTGCCTGAGCGGATCAGTTGAACCGATATCTTGGATTTGGACATCTTGGATCTCCTTCCGACAACTACTTGATGTCTGGGGACAGATTGGACTTCATCTGAACATTGCATGTAATTCATCATATGAGGACATATATCCCTTGGTGATTGTACGGATTTGTAAAAAGGGAGGACTTTAAAAATGCAGGATTGGCTGTATATTTTGATTAATATAGCGGTAGCTGCTTTTGTCGGAGGCATTACGAATCATTTTGCAATTAAGATGCTCTTTCACCCGCGAGAGGAAATCCGAATAGGTGGACGTAAATTACCGTTTACACCTGGATTAATTCCGAAGCGTAAGGAGGAGATTGCTGAATCACTCGGGAAAGTGGTCTCGGATTATTTGGTGACGAGTGAAGGACTACAGGAGATGATCCGTAAACCATTATTCCGTTCGAAAGCAGAAGAGACGGTCACACGAAAGCTGAGATCATTAGCCGAAAGTGAACTGACCTTAAACGATCTGGCTTTGAAAATTTGGAGTTTGGAAGAATGGCAGCAGTTAAAGAATCGACTGATTGGGAAGGCTCAATCTTTAGCCACGACGAAAGCCGCAGCTTTATGGTCAGCCTATGGTCTGGAGGAGAAGCCTCTGAAGGAGCTGATTCCTGACTGGTCTGAGGAGAAAAGACGGAGCTGGAGTGAGACAGCTGCTGAGGCGGTTCTGAAAGAGCTTGGTGATACGCTTCTATCTTCTGATGGCCAGCGTTTGCTTAAAGAGATGGCTTCTGCCATGATGGATAAAGCAGGAGGTTTTCTCGGCACGATGGCCGCTATTTTTGTGGACGAAGACAAGCTCGTGCAGAAGCTGACACCCATGTTAATTAGCCAACTGGAAGGGGAAAAGATCCGTCAAACGATCGTTTCCGTTGTCTCTGGTAAGTTAGAACAGTATGGAGAAATGCCTTTGGGTAAGCTGGTGCAGGCTACTGTAGGCGAAACAGGTCAGGCATTCATTACTCGTAAGATAGAGGAGTCTATTCCTTGGACGACTTGGATTGAACAACTGGAAAGCATCCGTCTTTCAGACTTAGTTAAGCCAAGACTTTCTACACTAGAAGCCGCTCTGCCAAAGTGGGTTGATAAAGGTCTCCGAATTCTCGAAGATGCTGTTCCTTCAGCCATGAAGGCCGTGAATCTCCCGGGTCTCGTACAAGAACAAGTAGAGAAATTTCCAGTGGAGCGGCTTGAAGAAGTTATTTTAAGTGTATCTGGTAGGGAGTTTAGAGCAATTACCTGGCTTGGTGTGCTTTTGGGCGGATTTATCGGTTTGTTCCAGTCGATGATTACACTGCTGTGGAGATAAGTGAACAATAATAAAAGTGCGGGCTCATCCGCAACGAGGAGGACACAACGATGAATATTTATGACAAAGCGAATGATCTAGCAAAAGCAATGAGAGAAAGCCAAGAAGTTCAGGAAATTACATCTGCAATTAAGCTGATTGAAGCAGATCCGGAAAGTAAGCAAATGCTCGATAATTTCCGTGAGCGCCAAATGGAAGTTCAGCAACGCATGATGTCTGGCGACATGCCTTCACAGGAAGAGATGGAGAAGATGGAAAAGCTGTTTGAAGTTTTAAGTCTTAACTTGAATATTCGCCGTTTGTTTGATGCTGAGCGTCGCTTAAGTATCATTATCGAAGATGTGAACAAGATTATTTCAGACAGTCTTCAGCATCTGTATGGGTCAGCTCAATCATAATAGTGAACAAGCCGGGGTGAAAACCTCGGCTTTTTTTGTCTTCTCTATTTTAATTCTTCTTTCATAAAATGGACCAGCTCTTCATAGAGTAGATATATAGAGTTCACTTGAGAAGTAGAGGAGCTGCATAACGAATGAAGAAAAAGAAAAGTAAATTCAAACATTTTGCTTATCTCTTGGTTGCATTAGGGATGCTAGTATATGCGCTACCTAGCATTTCGTTCGCTGGAGGTTTTTCATGGGCATCATTATTTGGAGCGGTATGGGCTGGTTTTGCCTTATTGGTCATCGGATCACATCTACATATCTTAATAGGTGTGGATGAAGCTAAACAAAAGGCCCTTGATGAAATTAGGAAGGAAAAGATGAATCAATGGCAATTGAAATGGCCAGAGGAGCAGAAGAGCCAAGGCGGCGTATAAACCGCTCGGGTTTGCGGCTATTCGCTCTGTTGCTCGTCAGTTTCCTGACTGAATAAAATGAGATGGAAACTGATTCACAAAGGATCGTCTATCCTCAAACCCTCGCTTCGTAAACTTTTGTATTGTAGACCGTTCGTTAACGAACGGTTTTTTTGCTGTTTCGGCATGTTATTTTTGTAGCGCTTGTCTGGTATAATAGATACAGTATGGTACAGATGGAGTGAGGAGGTGTAACAGTTGGATGTTCGAGATGAGACAATAACGAAGCACGAACAACTGGTACAACATATTGAAGGCTTAAAAGTCGGAACGAAAATATCGGTTCGCAGGCTTGCGAAGGAACTTGCAGTCAGCGAAGGTACGGCTTACCGAGCTGTGAAAGAAGCAGAAGGACTAGGGATTGTTGTAACCAAGGAACGGATTGGAACCGTCCGAATTGAGAGAAAGCCGCGGAATATATCCGAGCAGCTGACCTTTGCTGATGTGGTGGAGATCGTTGAAGGTCATGTGCTGGGGGGAGCGGAAGGTCTTAACAAAAGCCTGCATAAATATGTAATTGGAGCGATGAAGGTAGAGGCTATGGTTCGTTATATCGATGCGGGAAGCTTAATGATTGTTGGTAACCGAGAGGATGCACACTCACTTGCTCTAGAGCAAGGCGCAGGTGTGCTCATCACAGGGGGGTTCGGGACTAGCCGTGAAGTGAAGCAGCAGGCCGATCGACTAGGGCTTCCGATCTTCTCATCACGCCACGATACCTTTACTGTTGCCTCGCTGATAAATCGAGCCATTTTTGACCGGCTGATTAAGAAGAAGATTATGCTTGTAGAAGATATTGCTGGTGAGAAGCCTAGGATCCACGCGCTGAAGAACTCTGTGACCGCTTTGGAGCTGAAAGAGATAGCGAATAAAACGGGGGATCAACGGTTTCCCGTTACGGATGAATGGAATCGTGTTATCGGGATCGTAGGTGTCAGAGACGTTGGTGATCTGGCAGATCATCAGGCTATTGAGCGGGCAATTACTCGTAATCCAGTTACTGCAAATCTGAAAACATCACTCGCTTCAGCGGCTCAGATCATGATGTGGGAGGGAATTGATTTCCTTCCTATTGTAGATCGTAATCGAAAGCTAGTAGCGACTGTTACGCGTAAAGAGGTGCTGGAGGCGCTACGGAATGCACGCAATCAGCCACAACTTGGAGAAACATTCGATCAGTTAATCTGGAACGGAATGGCTGAAGACCGGGATGAGGATGGAAAGTTGTTTTTCCACGGGTTCATAACTCCGCAGATGGCAACAGAACTTGGAACGATCTCACAAGGAGTACTAACGACTGTTATGAGTCAGGCAGCCTTCAAAGCGGCTAAGGACATCTGTGGAGGGGATCATGTACTAGATAACCTATCTACTTATTTCATTCGTCCAGTACAGATTGAGGATCCAATTACGATAACACCACGACTGCTCGAAATGAGTCGAAGAACGTGCAAAATGGAGATTGAAATTAATCATCATTCTAACTTGATCGCGAAATCTGTCATGACACTTCATGCAATCGATCAAGGATGATCAAGGTTTCTTGGGTATAACAAAGAGGGCTATTATCCGCTGCTTCTCACCGGATAATAGCCCTCTTTTACATCGCAAATTTACGAACGAGCCGACTTTTGTCGACTATAGAAGCTTCTGCTTCTAAGGCCAGCAAAAATATTAAATGCCCCCATCACCATGAAGATCGCTTCCACAATGACGGCAGGTGTGGAACCGCTGAACAGCAACATGGCAATGAATGATAGGGTTACAAGCATTACACCCATACTGATATTCATAGACGCAAGAAAGATTCCTCGGTCAAGCGGATCAGGCTTTCGGCGCGCATTGATGCTGTATAAAGCAGCTGCAACGCAGGAAATGACAAATACTGCATATAGAGCGTAATTAATAATACCAAGCATGGAATAATGGCACTCCTTTAGCGTGGACATGGTTCAGCATTTTATCCGTATTGTAACATGAAATCTATTCCAGTGTGCACCTTAGCTATGGATATCCACCCAAATCTGAAGTACCCCTTCCATGACGAGCATCGTTCTGATTGTGACCTTATAATCTTTTTCTCGAACGGTATATACCTTATCATCGAGCAGCGAGCGTGTAAGTTTGCTGTCGGTATCGATGTCGAACACATTACGCCCACGCAGGGCTGAAAGATCTTTTCCCATGAGCTGAATAATCTCTTTCACGATGAGGGAGTCAAGAGGTTTTGCTTTTTGTTCAGATCGGATTTTGATTTCCTTGATGACAGTGGATTGATTACTGTATTTCTTTAAATTGTCGATATCTTCCTCGTACTGGCTAATTTTCAGCTTTTGTTCCATATTGTTCTCCCACATCTTCTCATAGGCCGCATGATACAGCGAATTATACACCACACTTCCGATCACCATACCGAGCACGAAGATCGAGGCGGCTTGATAAAAAGGACGGAATCGACGTAATGGAGGCACTCTCATAGATTAGTTCCGACCGCTGCAAACCCATTTGACGAGTTCGCTGCCCATATGTGCGCCTAGGAACGCAAAGACAAGATATAAAATTTGCTTAAGTGCAGGGGATAGATTGCCAACTACCATATTGCTTTCAATCACACGCATGGGATCGATCGTCCCTCCGACAGCGGCAGCCAGTGCCCATATCTTTATACGGCCTGCAATTTCAACCATGGTTGTAGTAGGGGGCTGCATGGAGAGGACAGCACCCACTCCACCAACCATGGCTCCTCCAAGCACAATGCCGAAAGCTATGAAAAAATCCAATATTGCTTTTGATAAGAAAATACTCATCCTATTTGTCCCCTTTCTTGCCCCGGCGGTGTCATGAACCGCCTGTCCAGATGCTTCCTGATTCATTGTATGGGCTAGTAGAGCTACATTATGATAAAATGTGAATAAGAATTTAAGCGGCGAAAGGAAGGCGAAATATGAGTACTTTCGTGCATTTGCATGTGCATAGCGAATACAGTCTGCTCGACGGGGCGGCACGTATCGAAGATCTCGTGAGGGAAGCGGCAGCGCTCGGAATGAAATCACTGGCGCTGACCGATCACGGGGTGATGTACGGTGCCGTCCCATTTTATAAATCATGCATTCGTCATGGCATTAAACCGATCATTGGATGCGAGGCATATATTACGGCTGGATCACGGAAGGAACGGGGAAGTCGTAAAGATCAACCGATTTATCACTTGATTCTGCTTGCGAAGAATGAAACCGGCTACCGGAATTTGATGAAGCTGTGCTCTATCGGTCATCTGGAAGGATATCATTACAAACCGAGGATTGATATGGATGCGCTGGCTTCCCATCATGAAGGTATTATCTGTCTTAGTGCCTGTCTTGGCGGAGAAGTTCCGCAGCATTTGCTGCATGGCAGGGAGGCGGAAGCTAAAGCCGCCGCACTACGTTACAAAGCGATATTTGGTGATGATTATTATTTAGAGCTTCAAGACCATGGGTTAACGGAGCAGAAGCGGGTTAATCCTCAGCTTATCGCCTTGAGCTCAGAACTTGGGATACCTCTTGTGGCGACGAATGACGTGCATTATTTAACCGCATCAGATGCTGAAGTGCAGGATGTGCTGATCTGTATCGGGACAGGCAAAACGACTGAGGATGAAGACAGACTTCGAATACCGACGAATCAGCTCTATTTGAAAAGCGATGATGAGATGAAGAGACTGTTTCCACATGTTATGGAAGCGGTGGACAATACAGCGGTCATAGCAGATCAGTGCAATCTAGAGTTGGAATTTGGGCGATCCATTCTTCCAGAATATCGTCCATTACCAGAGGGGAAGAATGCAGCTTCTTATTTGCGTGAGCTTTGTAATACGGGTCTCCGAGAGCGTTATGAAGATCATGAACGCTGGCATTCTAGTGATGGCAGAGCAGAGCTTGTGCAGCGTCTCGATTATGAGCTGAATACGATTGAAAGTATGGGTTTCAGCGATTATTTTCTCATTGTCTGGGATTTTATCGCATATGCCCACAGTAAAGGAATTGCAGTTGGACCGGGGAGGGGTTCTTCAGCAGGTAGTCTTGTTGCTTACACGCTTCGAATTACGAATGTGGACCCCATTAAATATAATCTGCTCTTCGAACGATTCTTGAACCCAGAGCGCGTTACGATGCCGGATATTGATATTGACTTTAGTGATGAACGGCGAGATGAAGTCATTGATTACGTCGTTCATAAATATGGGCGAGAGCATGTTGCACAGATTATTACCTTCGGAACGATGGCTGCAAGAGCCGCTGTCAGAGATGTAGGTCGCGCACTAAATGTACCGTATGGAGATGTGGACAAAGCTGCTAAGCTAATTCCAAACCATTTGGGGATAAGTATAGCCAAAGCGCTTCAGGAAAGCCCTGGCCTTAAAGAGCAATATGATACAAAGCCCAAGGTGCGTGAGCTAATAGATATGGCGCTCAAGGTAGAGGGAATGCCTCGCCATGCTTCGACACATGCGGCTGGGGTAGTTATTTCTCGCGATCCATTAACCGATGCAGTACCGCTGCAAGAAGGCAGTGAAAAGACAGCGTTAACGCAGTATTCCATGGAACATTTAGAGAGCATTGGACTGCTTAAGATGGATTTTCTAGGTTTGAGAACCCTCTCCATTATTGAACGTACGATGCGCTGGATCGGAGAGGATGCTCCTGATTTTACGAAAGTTGCTGATGATGATCCTTTGACCTATCAAATGCTTGGACGCGGAGAAACGACAGGCGTATTTCAGATGGAATCCGCAGGTGTGCGCCGTGTATTAAAAGAACTGGCACCTACAGCATTTGAGGATATTGTCTCGGTCTTGGCGCTTTATCGCCCAGGTCCTATGGAGTTTATTCCTAAGTTTATTCAGGCGAAGCATGGGCTCATTCAGCCGGAATATCCACATCCTGACCTGATTCCAATTCTCGGCGACACTTATGGTATTATCGTGTACCAAGAACAGATTATGCAGATTGCTTCGGCTATGGCTGGATTCTCTCTTGGGGAGTCTGATCTGCTCAGACGAGCAGTATCGAAAAAGAAACGTGAAGTGCTCGACAGAGAACGGGGACACTTTGTGACGGGAAGTTTGAAACAGAATTATACGGAAGAGGAAGCAAACCGAGTGTACGACATGATTGTAAGGTTTGCGAATTATGGATTCCCACGTGCACATGCAGCAGCCTATGGGGTATTGGCCTTTCAAACAGCGTACCTAAAAGCTCATTATCCCGTACAATTTATGGCTTCCATGTTGACAGCCGTGATGGGGAACCACCGTAAAGTGGCGGAGTATGTCTTGGAATCCCATCGTATGAATATCGATGTGATGCCTCCAGATGTGAACGAGAGCTTCTCGCTGTTCACGCCGGTACGAGGGTTATCTACAGAAGAAGGTCAAGAGGATACCGAGGGGCAAGAACACAAAGGTGGAATTCGCTTTGGACTGGCCGCAATCAAGAATGTTGGCACACAGGCTGTGGAGAATATCGTTCAGATCCGAAAAGATAAGCCATTTGAGAGTTTGCTCGATTTCTGTAGGCGTGTAGATCTGCGTGTGTGTAATAAAAGAGTTATCGAATCATTAATTCAGGCGGGGGCATTTGATTCACTGCCTGGACATCGTGCGCAGCTAATTGCCATGCTAGATGAAACCGTGGAGGCTGCTGTGAAGTGGCGGAAAGAGCGGGAAGACTTGCAGATTCAGTTGTTTGATTTCGTCGAAACGACAAATTGGGATATCGAATATCCGGATGTTTCCCCCTATTCTGGAAGTCAGCAGCTTGAGCTGGAGCGTGAACTCTTAGGTATGTACCTCTCTGGACATCCGCTGGATGATTATGATTCACTTTTGCAGCAAGCAGGTGCAGACAGACTGATGGATTTAACCGAAGTTCCTGATGATACAATCGTTACAGTAGCGGGAATGGTCGTATCCCTCAAGACAATCACAACCAAGCAAGGTAAGGCCATGGCATTCATGGAGTGGGAAGATCAGGTTGAACGCTGTGAGGTTGTCTTATTTCCTGAAGTATGGAAACGGAGTGCTCATCTTGTTGAGAAAGGGGCTCTCCTAGCTCTTCGGGCCAAGGTTCAGCAGCAGGATGAAGACTTTAAGCTGCTCGCAGAAGAGGTAGCACCGTTAGAAGAGGAGAAGTTGACACAACTGATCCGCCGGAGCAAGTCTCGGAGTGTTCCAACAGCTAAGGGTAGCGCAAGCTCTATGAAGAGAACGGGATTCAACCGAAAGGCAACAACTCCAAGAGAGAATGGATCCGAGGCTGCACCTACCGAGGACGTTAACTTAGCTAATCAGACGACAACTAGTGTGGATGGTATGCAAGAGTCCTCTGAGAACTCCAGCCCTAACTATTCAGCTTCACGTTCGGTCCTAGGCAAGTCAAAGAAGCATGAACAACGCGTATTTGTGAAGATCACGCCCGAAGCAGAAGATCCACAGCTGCTGGCACGGTTGAAAGAGCTGCTTCAGGAACACCCGGGTCCCGTTGCGACCGTGCTTTTTTATGAAAAAAGCCAGAAGGTACTTGGATTAAGTGATGCTTATCGAATTAAACCGTCCCCTGCATTATTTGCTAGTATGGAGGAAATGCTGGGAAAAGAAACAGTTAAAGTAAAATAGTGGTTACTCTAATTTAATAAAATTCATGAACGTTTCACCTTCCTCCCGCATAAACATAGGACACTACAGGACAACAAGGTCCGGAATATCATCCAAGAGGCCTTTATCCTTTTCAAAGTGCTGCAGAACGTTCCGGTAAAAGCGGGAGGGATTATTATGTCAATGGCATTGGCTGAGGCTATGTTGAGCAGAAGAGGAGTCAGCGTTACTGCAATCGCGGATATTGTATATCGTCTGCAGAGAAAGTATCATCCGGCATTAACGATGCAGCAGTGTGAAGAAAGTGTAAGAGCTGTGCTTGGCAAACGAGAAGTGCAGTATACTTTGTTTACGGGAATCGCACTCGATGAGCTAGCTGAACAAAAGTTGCTTCCACAGCCACTCCAATCCATTATGGAGCAGGATGAGCCGCTTTATGGTGTGGACGAAACAATGGCACTCGGTGTCACGAGTATTTATGGTATGATCGGTTTAACGAGCTTCGGCTATTTGGATAAAGAAAAGATTGGGGTTATTGAAACTTTGAACGAAAAGAAGGATGGCATACATGTTTTTCTAGATGATCTTGTTGCTGGAATTGCCGCTGCCGCTTCTTCCCGTATTGCCCATAATAACCCTGATGCTACTCGTTATACGATTGATAAAGATTAAAATTCGCTGTTGCATCTCCTAGAAAATAAGGGAAAATGCGCTTTCAACCCCCTTCCTCTTTTGTTGAGGTAAAAAGTGAAGTATGTTATCATTATCCATTATATCGGCTCAGGATATGCCTATGGCACGAGATTAGGGGGATCTGAAAGGCATGTGGACGGTAATCTATATTGCGCCAACCGCAAAGGTTGCGGAAATGATCAAAGCCAAACTTACGATAGAAGGTTTTTTGGTTCAGAGCCGTCCTGTAAATCTTTCCAAACAACAATTTGAGATTTTGGTTCCCTCCGGAGAGCTTGAGGAAGTACAGGAAGTGTTAAATTCGATTTTGCACCCCTAGCTTAAAGGGATACATAGCGAAGCTTGTTTAAAGGATTTATAGATTTGCTAAGTTTACGGCCATTCAAATTTGCGGCTGGAGAGGTGTAGTTGTGTTTAAAGATCTATTTCAGAAAAAAAGAAAATATGCGACAATTCCTTCGGAACGTCTTGGACGGGAAGGACAGCCTGAAGAGGGCGAACGTCCGAAACGGGAAATACCGGAAGGTCTGATGAACAAGTGCAGCAAATGCGGCACTATTCAATATAGTAAGGAACTTGAGAAGAATTTGAAGGTATGCCCCGAATGCGGCCACCACATGCGCTTGAATGCATGGGAGCGTATTGGCGTTACGCTGGATGAGACAGGAATTGAAGAGTTTGATGCCGATATGATCTCTGTTGACCCTCTTCAATTTCCAGGCTATGCAGCGAAGCTTGAGCAGCAACAGATGAAATCTGGGTTGCGGGATGGGGTCATAACGGGCAAAGGTTCGATTTTTGGACAGCCCGTTGTTGTCGCTGTGATGAGTTTTGACTTCTTCACGGGAAGTATGGGATCGGTTGTCGGGGAAAAAATAACACGTGCGATTGAACATGCGACAGAGCATGGTCTACCACTTATTATTTTTTCAACTTCAGGTGGAGCGCGGATGCAGGAAAGTATCCTGAGTTTGATGCAGATGGCTAAGACAAGTGCGGCTTTGTCACGTTTCAACGAACGCGGTGGACTGTATATATCCGTGATTACCGATCCGACGACAGGTGGTGTTTCAGCAAGCTTCGCTACACTGGGTGATATTAATATTGCCGAACCAGGAGCGGTATTTGGCTTTGCTGGCCGCATCGTCATTGAGCAGACCATCCGTCAGAAGCTTCCAGATGACTTCCAGACGGCTGAGTTCAATTTGGCACACGGACAGCTTGATATGGTCGTGCATCGTAAGGATCTGCGTAACATGCTTGGAAAATTGATCGAAATGCATACTTCGAAAGGAGGATTTTGATGTCAGGCGAACTTCCTTTTGAAATGCCCCTTGCAGAGATGCGTAAGAAGATTGAGGAATTGAAACAATTCGGTCAGGAAAAAGGTATAGATTTCACGGATGAAATTGCTCGTTTAGAAGAACGCTATAGTCGTCTAGAAGAAGAGATCTATTCCTCCATTTCACCTTCACAAAAAATGCATCTAGCCCGTCATCAGCAACGGCCTACTTCACTTGATCTAATTCAGCTTGTATTTACGGATTTCATCGAGCTGCACGGAGATCGGCTATATGGTGACGATCTGGCGATTGTTGGCGGGTTGGCCAAGCTAAATGGTGTTCCGGTTACGGTTCTTGGCCAGCAACGGGGAAAAGATACGAAGGATAATATTGCCCGTTTCTTCGGAAGCGCGCACCCGGAAGGCTTTCGGAAGGCTTTGCGGCTAATGCAGCAAGCTGAGAAATTTAAGCGTCCAGTTATTACATTTATTGATACTAAAGGCGCTTATCCTGGTAATACTGCTGAAGAGAGAGGTCAGTCCGAGGCAATTGCCCGTAACTTGCGGGAAATGTCTGCACTTGGAGTGCCTGTTGTTTGTGTGGTCATCGGCGAAGGCGGTAGCGGCGGTGCCCTTGCGCTGGCTGTAGGTAACCGTGTGTTGATGCTTGAGCATGCCATTTATGCGGCTATATCGCCGAATGGTGCAGCATCCATCCTCTGGAAAGATGCATCGAAAGCAGATCAAGCTGCAGAGGCAATGAAAATCACAGCGCAAGATTTGCTTGAGATGGAAGTGATCGAAGAGATCATTCCAGAACCTAAAGGTGGAGCACACCGTGGTTATGAAGAAACAGCTTCTGCTATTCAAGACGCTCTTGTTCGTCATCTGAAAGAACTTTCGGTGATGGATGTTTGTGAGCTGAAAGAAGACCGATATCAGAAGTTCCGTAAGATCGGTAGTTTCGATTTTGCACCGTCAGAACCACCTGATTCAATCGTTTGAGAGGATCATTGAACGTATAAGAAAATGAATGATATGACAATATTCCTATACAAACGAGAAATTTTGTAGTAGATTTAGTTGTTGGATAAGAGATATAGAGAACACTTGGAAAATGGAGGAAACCCAAATGCGTAAAACTAAAATTGTTTGTACTATCGGTCCTTCCAGTGAATCGTTGGAAAACACCAAGAAGCTCATTATGGCCGGCATGAACGTAGCTCGTCTGAACTTCTCCCACGGCGATTTTGAAGAGCATGGCAACCGAATCAAAACGATTCGTCAAGCTTCTCAGGAATTGAACAAAACGGTGGCTATTCTTTTGGACACAAAAGGGCCAGAAATCCGTACCGGCAAATTGGAAGTAGAACCAATTGAGCTTGTACAGGATGAATTCATCACGCTGACAACGGAAGAAATCCTTGGTGATAAGAATCGTATTTCTATCACTTACAAAGAGCTGCCGGAAGATGTTCAAGCGGGATCAACGATTCTGATCGATGATGGTTTGATCGGTCTTACTGTCGTAGAAGTTCAGGGCACGGAGATTAAATGCCGTATCGTCAATGGCGGAACAATTAAGAGCAAAAAAGGCGTAAACGTACCGGGTGTGAACATTTCTCTCCCAGGTATTACTGAAAAAGACGCGAACGATATCATTTTCGGGATCGAACAAGGCATCGATTTTATCGCAGCTTCCTTCGTTCGTAAAGCAAGTGACGTACTAGAAATTCGCGAACTGTTGAAAAAACACAACGCTGAACATGTACAAATTATCTCGAAAATCGAGAATCAACAAGGTGTGGACAACCTCGATGAAATCCTTGAAGCTTCTGATGGTTTGATGGTAGCTCGTGGTGACTTGGGTGTTGAAATTCCAGCTGAAGAAGTACCTCTTGCGCAAAAACGCATGATCGAAAAATGTAACATTGCAGGTAAGCCGGTTATCACAGCTACACAAATGCTTGATTCCATGCAGCGTAACCCTCGCCCGACTCGTGCGGAAGCAAGTGACGTTGCCAATGCGATCTTTGATGGTACAGATGCAATCATGTTGTCAGGTGAAACAGCTGCTGGTAAATATCCAGTAGAATCCGTTCTGACCATGTCCCGTATTGCAGAAAAAGCGGAATCCGCTTTGAACTACCGTGAACTATTCTTGAAGCAACGTATTGCTCAAGAAACTAGCATCACAGAAGCGATCAGCCAATCTGTTGCAATCTCTGCACTGGATTTGAACGCAAAAGCGATTATTTCTTCCACAGAATCCGGACAAACTGCTCGTATGGTTTCCAAGTACCGTCCTAAGGCTCCTATCGTCGCTGTAACGACTCAAGATAGAACACTTAGACGTTTGGCATTGACTTGGGGAGTTACGCCGGTTAAAGGCGAACTAGCAACCTCTACGGATGAGATGTTTGAATATGCCCTTCAAGGTGGTCAAAAATCCGGAATCGTTAAAGAAGGGGACCTGGTTGTTATCACAGCTGGAGTACCGCTTGGAAAATCCGGTTCTACAAACTTGGTTAAAGTTAGCCAAATCCCTGCTCAGAACTAGTTGACTGATCTGGGTAACAATAGATGAGATAAAAGCAATGGCCGAGTAATCGTCCATTGCTTTTTCTATAGATGGGGTGAATAGATGTCTAGAATGATGAAACAACAATGGAGTCGATGGTTTACAACTTCTTTCCGTGTGCGCTACCAAGAAAGCGATCAGATGGGCGTGGTGTACCATGCGAATTATTTGAATTGGTTTGAAATTGGGAGAACTGAAATGATTCGTGCGCTTGGATTTACCTATCGTGGGATGGAGGAAGAGGGGGTCTTACTTCCTGTTGTGGATCTAGATATTCATTATAAAAGTCCAGCGCGTTACGATGATCACGTAACGGTGTTTACCCGAATGACTCAATTTTCTCCACTACGCATTCATTATGAATACGAAGTGCGGCGATTGAAGGAGGAAGAACACGACTTATTGAGCACTATAGGAATAGGACTGGATCGTTTGCCAGGTCACGAGCTGGTTACAGGTTCAACTAAGCATGTATGGGTAAATAAGGACTGGAAACCAGCTAGACTGGATAAATGTGCTCCCAAGTTGTATGATGCTCTAAGGAGTTCTCTTTTGGGAGGAAAGGAGTAAGATAATATGTGGAAGTGGATGCTGGCGGCCTTTATTTTTCTGCCTGCCATTGAAATATTCGGATTTTCTATCGTAGCGGAGCGGGTCGGTGGCATGTACACATTTCTTCTGACACTGCTTACCTCCGCTATCGGTGTGGCGATGATGCGATTTGAAGGCCGCAAAGCGATGGAGGATGCCAAGCTGAAGATGAATACGGGGATGGTTCCTGGATCATCTATGGCAGAAGGACTCTGTATTTTCTTAGGTGGGATTCTGCTCATCGTACCTGGTTTTGTAACGGATATAGTAGGATTCACAATGATCTTTCCACTAACTCGTCCGCTATATCGATACCTGTTACTACTATGGATGAAAAAAAATATGAAGAACGGAAAGATTAGAATCTTTCGTCGTTAATTCATTTTACTCCCTATTTTATGAAGGCTAACCCGACTTTTAAATTAGATGGGTTGGTCTTTTTTTATGAGTGCTATGAATGAAATTACAGGAAAAAATTTCATTATTCGACAATGACAATTATCATGGTTATAATGGAATTGTAAGTACTTTCAAAAAATAGTTTATGAAGTCGATAAAACATTTTAATGATAGAATGCTCTGTCATTGTTCACATATCAGACAATATCCAGTATGATATGAGGAGGTTTTACGACTAAATCATGGCTATTGGCCTCTTCCAAGGTTATTCTTTATTATCCGGCTTCATGAAAATGTTTTCATGATGCTGAACTCAGTTTATCCCGATTATAAAGGAGAGATGATGCATGACAGCTACCAAGGGTTTGGAAGGCATTGTAGCCACTACTTCCTCGATCAGCTCGATCGTTGATGGTGTTCTTACATATCGAGGCTATGATATTGATGACCTCGCAGAACATGCTATTTTTGAAGAAGTGGCTTATTTGCTTTGGTTCGGAAAACTTCCGAACGAACAGGAATTACAATCGTTGCAGCAAGATTTGAGCAACTTCGCAGCTATTCCGGATAAACTGATAGAACAAATCAAGCTGTATCCACAAGATGCGAATACGATGGCTGCTCTTCGGTCTGCTGTATCTGCCCTCGCACTGTATGACGAGTCCGCGGATGACATGAGTCGTGAAGCCAATGAGAAGAAAGCGATTAAGCTACAAGCTCAATTGCCTACCATCATTGCAGCTATTTCTCGTGTTCGTCAAGGCAAGGAGCCAATCGCTCCGAAGGCTGGCGTATCTATCGCCGAGAACTTCCTCTATATGCTGAGAGGCGAGCAACCGGATGAAACCTCGATTAAAGCTCTGGACCAGGCCCTGGTACTTCACGCAGATCATGAGCTCAATGCATCTACGTTTGCATCCCGTGTAACCGTGGCTACATTGTCCGATATTTACTCGGGGGTGACATCTGCTATTGGCGCTCTCAAAGGCCCACTTCACGGTGGCGCAAACGAAGCGGTTATGAAGATGTTGAACGAGGTGGGTACTCTTGATAAGGCGGAGTCCTATATTCAAGAGAAGCTGGACAATCGTGAGAAAATCATGGGGTTTGGACATCGGGTGTATAAGAACGGCGATCCACGTGCGAAGCATCTACAAAAAATGTCTCGTGAACTCGGACAAATGAAAGGCGACACAACCCTCTACGACATATCTGTCCTTATTGAAGAGACTGTGACAGGTCAGAAGGGTCTGAAGCCTAACGTAGACTTCTACTCAGCATCTGTTTATACACAACTTGGCATTGAGCATGAGTTGTTTACCCCTATTTTTGCAATTAGCCGTGTGTCCGGATGGACAGCACATATTCTTGAACAGTATGATGGCAATCGGATTATTCGTCCGCGTGCAGAGTACACTGGCTTGACGGATCAGCAATATGTACCTATCGATCTTCGCTAATTGACCGATGATCATGTACAATAGGGCAGAGAAGACGCTTGAGCGGTAAATGCCGTGCCGGCGGATTTCGATATGCCCTTTCCCCGTGTTTTTATTTGGGAGATTTAGAGAAATCTATTAAATTTAAGGAGGAACTCATACTTATGAAACTTGAAAAATTTGCACTACCTACTGAAGGCGAAAAAATTACGATTGACAATGGTAAACTGCAGGTGCCTAGCAACCCAATCATTCCTTTTATCGAGGGTGACGGAACAGGTCGCGACATCTGGAGTGCATCCAAGCGTGTTCTTGATGCAGCTGTAGAGAAAGCTTACAACGGTTCCAAGAGTATTGCTTGGTACGAAGTGTTTGCAGGTGAGAAGGCTTTTAATACATACGGAGAATGGCTTCCAAATGATACGCTTGAAGCTATTCGCGAGTATATCGTAGCAATCAAAGGTCCTCTTACAACGCCTATCGGCGGTGGTATCCGTTCCCTGAACGTGGCTCTTCGCCAAGAACTCGATCTTTACACTTGCTTGCGTCCTGTACGCTACTTTGACGGTGTGCCTTCTCCGGTTAAACGTCCTGAGTTGGTAGATATGATTATTTTCCGTGAGAATACAGAAGACATCTATGCGGGAATCGAGTACAAAGAAGGTTCCGAAGAAGTTAAGAAAATGATCAAGTTCCTACAAGATGAAATGGGAGCTAACAAAATTCGCTTCCCTGAAACTTCTGGTATTGGTATTAAACCAGTATCTTCAGAAGGTTCGAAACGTCTTGTACGTGCTGCTGTTGAATATGCAATCAAGCACGGTCGTAAGAGTGTAACGCTTGTTCATAAAGGTAACATTATGAAGTTTACAGAAGGTGCTTTCAAGAACTGGGGATACGAAGTTGCTGAGCAAGAGTTCGGCGATAAAGTGTTCACTTGGGCACAATACGATATCATCAAGGAGAAAGACGGCGTAGATGCTGCGAATGCAGCTCAAAAAGCAGCTGAAGATGCAGGTAAAATCATCGTTAAAGATGCAATTGCTGACATCGCTCTACAGCAAGTCTTGACTCGTCCTACTGATTTTGATGTAATCGCAACTCTGAACTTGAACGGTGACTACCTGTCTGATGCTCTTGCAGCTCAAGTTGGCGGTATTGGTATCGCACCAGGCGCGAACATCAACTATGTAACAGGCCATGCTATCTTTGAAGCAACTCACGGAACAGCTCCGAAGTATGCTGATAAAGATGTAGTAAACCCTGGTTCCGTTATTTTGTCCGGCGTAATGCTTCTTGAGCACTTGGGCTGGCAGGAAGCAGCTGACCTGATCTACAAAGGTATGGCAACTTCTATTAACAATAAGACCGTTACGTATGACTTTGCACGTTTGATGGAAGGTGCAACTGAAGTTAAATGCTCCGAGTTCGCGAACGAAATTATCAAGAACATGTAAGGAGGACAATGCATCGTGGCTATTATTCGTAAAAAAATTACGGTAGTGGGTGCCGGCTTTACGGGAGCGACTACAGCACTTATGCTTGGGCAAAAAGAACTGGGTGATGTTGTACTACTCGATATTCCTCAACTCGACAACCCAACCAAAGGTAAGGCTCTTGATATGATGGAAGCTAGTCCAGTTCAAGGGTTTGATAGCAACATCGTAGGTACATCCAACTATGAGGATGCCGCTGATTCCGATGTGGTCATCATTACAGCTGGTGTTGCACGCAAGCCTGGTATGAGCCGCGATGATCTTGTTAATACCAATGCAGGAATTGTGAAGTCTGTATGTGAGAACATAAAGAAGTACGCACCGAACTCGGTTGTTATCGTGCTGAGTAACCCAGTGGATGCGATGACTTATGTAGCTTACAATACCTTAGGTTTTCCTAAGAACCGTGTAATCGGCCAATCCGGTGTACTGGATACTGCACGTTACTGTACATTTATTGCGCAAGAACTGAATGTATCCGTTGAAGATGTACGTGGATTTGTTCTTGGTGGTCACGGGGATGACATGGTTCCACTCGTTCGTTATTCTAGTGTGGGTGGTATTCCAATCGAGACACTGATTCCTGCGGATCGGATTCAGGAGATTGTACAACGCGCCCGCGTCGGTGGAGGCGAAATTGTGAATCTGCTTGGGAACGGCAGTGCTTACTATGCACCTGCTGCTTCCCTTGTCCAGATGACGGAAGCAATCTTGAAGGATAAGAAGCGTATCCTCCCAGTCATCGCACTTCTTGAAGGCGAGTACGGCTATAACAATCTGTTCATGGGCGTGCCTGTAATTCTGGGTGGAGACGGAATTGAGAAAGTATTCGAGCTGGATTTATCCCCAGCTGAGAAGACTGCACTCGATAAATCAGCTGAATCGGTACGCAGCGTAACTTCTGTAGTGAAATTGTAATATCCCACCATATATTATGACGAATGAATGACAAAGCAATCCCGTTCCACAATTGAGGGGCGGGATTGCTTTTCTTTATATCATTTGTTCAGTATAATATGGAATGTGTAAAGGATATAACAAATATCACACTAATTCGAATTGGAGGAATAAGGATATGTATGGTGTTTTTATGCTGCTACATATGATTGGTACGGCTGCTCTTGGTTTTTATTTAATTCTGCCGTTCATCGTAAGTGGTCTTCAAAAATTATCTTTAGGCGCTAAAGAAGGTGGAATCAACACCGTTCGTGTGGCTAATCGATTTGCTCAATATGGCTTGGTTATTCAGCTCATCACGGGTGGTTATATGATGTCGAAGGGTGAGTATTCAGTAGCTTGGATGATTATCATTACTCTAATTCTTCTTGCCATGTTTGCTCTTGGAGGCATTATGGGTAAGCCACTGAAGAATGCACTTGCTGGCATTCGTGAAAAACGTGAAGTAGGTGCTGATATTGCTAAGCTTCGTACATTCAGTATCGTGCTTGCTATTCTCTTGCTTGTTATGATTTATTTCATGGTTTACCCGTTGTATAAATAAGTTTTCCAGTAAAGACCGCTCTATTAATGGAGCGGTCTTTTTGTTGTTGTATTCTCTATTACGAACTCTTCTCCTAGAGAAGAGACGTTTAATTTTTATGTAATGTGGTAATTAACATATCGTAAGCTGTTGTGATTAATATGCCTGTGCCTAAAGTATCGTAATAGGGAATAATAGCTATGATTGTATAAACACTTTTACTGACTTGAAGGGAGAAATGTAATATGCCACAAGAAGGACAAAAACAAACGCTACCTCCACAACATCAAAATCATCGTCCTGGATCCGAAACAGAAATGAATCCACTTCCGAAGTATGAGTCCAGTCAGTACAAAGCTGCTGGTAAACTTGATGGTAAGGTTGCCTTGATCACAGGTGGTGATAGTGGTATTGGTAGAGCTGTTGCCGTCACTTATGCTAAGGAGGGTGCAGATGTTTCTATCGTTTATCTAAGTGAACATAAAGATGCGGAAGAGACTAAGCGCCAAGTGGAGCAGGAGGGACGGAAGTGTATCCTCATAGCAGGAGATATCGGAGATGATACCTTTTGCTCGGAAGCTGTGAAACAGACGATTGAACAATTGGGGAAGCTGGATATTCTCGTGAATAATGCGGCTGAGCAGCATCCACAGAAGAAGATAGAGGATATTTCTAAAGATCAATTAGAACGAACATTCCGTACAAATATTCTAGGTATGTTCTATATGACACAAGCAGCAATGCCGCATTTGGGACAAGGTAGTGCGATTATCAATACAGCCTCAATTACTGCTTATCGCGGTAGTCCTAATCTGATTGATTATTCGGCTACTAAAGGAGCCATTGTATCCTTTACTCGCTCCCTATCCTTGAATATTGTTGATAAAGGGATACGGGTTAATGGAGTAGCACCTGGACCTATATGGACTCCGCTTATTCCATCTACATTTACAGAAGATGAAGTGAGTAAATTTGGTGCAAGTCAGCCGATGAAGCGCCCGGGACAACCTGAAGAGCTGGCACCGGCATATGTGTACTTGGCTTCTTCGGATTCATCTTACGTTAGTGGACAGATCATTCATATAAATGGTGGAGAAGTTATTAACGGGTAGTGCATGGATTATTCTATAATAGTGATGTAACTAACCATAGAGCAAGAATGTAAGGCGTATAAGACCCTATCTTATCTATAAATCTGATAAGATAGGGTCTTATTTTTGCTATAACTAAAAGGTTCCGCATTAGATGGGTGATTGAGAGTATTGTTTGCACATAGGACGGACAAGTATTTTGATAGATTAGTAAATTTAAAGTAAACCCTTTCACGCACTTTTTGGTATGATAGACCATAGGACAAATTATAAATATTTCAACATGGAGTTACATAACTGACTGTTCAGAAAAGAAAGGGGTAAGTAAACAAATATGAAGCATTTTGAAGAGAGCGTATACCGACTCATAGTAGAAACCTCGACGAACCTTCCGGGAGATGTGCGCAGGGCGGTTAAACGTGGACGTGATGCAGAGGATGCTGCTACCCGTGCCGGATTGGCACTCGCAACGATCGCGCAAAATATTGAAATGGCGGAGACTCAAGTTTCGCCGATCTGTCAGGATACAGGTATGCCGACTTTTGTTGTACATACTCCTGTAGGTGCGAACCAAATTCAAATGAAGAAGGATATTTACCAAGCGGTAATTCGAGCTACTAAAGACGGAAAGCTGCGCCCGAATTCTGTAGATTCGCTAACGGGTAAGAATAGCGGAGACAATCTAGGACCAGGCACACCAGTCATTCATTTTGAACAGTGGGAACAGGATACCATAGATGTTCGTCTGATATTAAAGGGCGGTGGATGTGAGAATAAGAATATCCAGTACAGTCTGCCTACAGAACTTGAGGGGCTGGGTAAAGCTGGCCGAGATCTGGATGGTATTCGTAAATGCATTATGCACTCTGTGTATCAGGCACAGGGGCAAGGTTGCAGTGCTGGGTTTATCGGGGTTGGCATTGGGGGAGATCGTACAACTGGCTATGAGCTCGCAAAACAGCAGTTGTTCCGACATATAGAAGATGTGAATCCAAATCCAGATCTGCAGAAACTTGAAGAGTACGTGTTGGATAATGCGAATAAGCTGGGTATTGGAACGATGGGGTTTGGTGGAGAGGTTACACTTCTCGGCTGCAAAGTCGGTGCAATGAATCGTCTGCCAGCTAGTTTCTTTGTTTCAGTTGCTTATAACTGCTGGGCGTTCCGCCGTCAGGGTGTTCTAATTGAAGCGGAGAACGGAGAAATTCAGGGATGGCTGTATGAAACGGGGAACGGAATTCGAATGACGGATACGGAGACCGATGCGGTTACTGCTGCTACATCTGAGACAACTGTTATGGTTGAATCAGAGCGTGATGGTAAGGAGATTGTTCTTCAAACACCGATTAGTGAGGAACAGATTCGCAGCCTTCGTGTAGGAGATGTGGTTGTCATTCGAGGTGAGATGCACACAGGTAGAGATGCGTTACACAAACATTTAATGGATCACGATGCACCTCTGGATCTGAATGGCGCCGTCATTTATCATTGTGGTCCTGTGATGCTACAGGATGAAGATGGATGGCATGTAAAGGCAGCAGGGCCCACGACAAGTATTCGCGAGGAGCCATATCAAGGTGATATTTTGAAAAAATTCGGCATTCGCGCAGTCATTGGTAAAGGGGGAATGGGGCCTAAGACGCTCCAAGCTCTTCAAGAGCATGGTGGTGTGTACTTGAATGCCATTGGTGGTGCCGCACAGTATTATGCTGAGTGTATTAAAAATGTGAATGGCGTTGACTTTATGGAATTCGGAATCCCTGAGGCGATGTGGCATTTGGAAGTAGACGGATTTGCCGCGATTGTTACGATGGATTCACACGGCAACAGTCTGCATGCGGATGTGAGTAAAGATTCAGCAGCGAAACTTGAAATGTTCAAGGAGCCTGTATTTATATAACATAATCATAACGTGGGATTTGAATCCTTCGACTGATATAGTCGAAGGATTCTTTTTTTATAGACTTAGCGTTGCAGATTAATATAATGAGGTTTATGATAAACAACAAAACGAGATTTGAAGTCCGCAGGGGGATTATTGTGAAACGATTCGGCTTGTCATTTGCATCGTGGTTTGAGAAATATACATTTATTCTGATACCCGGTTCACTTGTGATAGGTTGGTTTTTGTCTGATCTGCTACTGCCATTCGTATCTTCAATTCCTTATTTGTTCGGTTATATTACCCTTGTGATGGCACTTGGTTGTGGTGTCTCTCATTTGCGTGCGGTAATGAAGCAACCCCTTCCAGTACTATGGACGTTACTTCTTGCTCATGCAGCTGCACCTTTACTAGCATACGGACTTGGGGCGGCGGTATTCGGATCTCAATCGGAATATACGACAGGACTTGTGCTGTTTACAATTATACCGCTTGGTGTATCCTCCGTACTTTGGGTTGGTAGTTCAGGTGGGAGTGTGCCTTTTATATTATCTGTTGTGGTGTTGGACACGCTTCTCAGTCCGTTGATTGTACCTGCCCTTATGGAAATACTGCTGGGTAGGGACTCATTGTCTTTAGACATGAAGGCAATTATGGTAGATCTGCTTCAAATGGTTGTCCTTCCGACAGTTGTAGGGGTTCTGCTATACGAATTGTCAAAAGGAAGAGCTAAAGAGTGGTCGGCGCCTGTTGCTCAGCCCCTATCGAAAATTGCGTTCATGTTAGTCGTGATGCTGAACGCAGCTGCAATTGCGCCTCATGCAGCCAGTATGAAGCAAGAGATGGTCAGAATTGTACCAACCGTTATCTTACTCATATGCATATGTTATGCGTTAGGTTATTACGGCAGTTATGTTCTTCCCAGCCGTAATCGGATGCAACAAGTTACACAGACTTATGCTTCAGGTATGCGGAATATATCACTTGGAATGGTACTTGCAACGGCTTATTTTTCACCTCAGGCATCGGTACCTGTTGTTCTGTCCATCATGTTCCAACAACCGGTTGCCACAATTGTCCATGCTTTGTTCAGTAAGTTCAATTCAGAACATATTACATTTGTTAAAGGAAGAGATTGATGAAACCGTTTCGTAATCGATTAACGCTCATTATGATGACACTTATTGGATTATCCATGCTCGGTGCCGGTTTGGCTATGGCAAATGTATTTAAGAGTTCTCACATTGGTCTGCAGGAAGAAAATATGGGGCGTGAGATCAAGTTGATCCAGGCAACGATGGAATTCCCACCGCTAACAGGGGATCAGAAATTTTCGTACTATACTGAGAAATCGCAAATGTTTGAAACATTGGCTGATGCGAGGGTTACATTCATCCAGAAGGATGGAACAGTCATCGGTGATTCCGAAAGTGATCCTGCTTCTATGGATAATCATGCCCATCGTGAAGAGATGATGCAAGCTGAAACAGAAGGATTAGGAAGTACAATACGTTACAGTAGCACGCTTGGAGAAGATATGATCTATGTTGCCATTCCTGTAAAGCAAGGCAGCTTTGATGGGTATATCCGGCTGGCGATGAGCTTGAAAGAAGTGGATCAAGGTGTGCGGCAAGGCTGGACGGTTATGGGCGCTGGAATCATTGTTCTGTTTATTATTGCGGCATTTGTCAGTTACAGAGTTGCAGCAAGTCTTACCTCTCCGCTTGAGAAAATCACAAGTGTAGCCCGGCGGATTACGAGACAGGACTATGACGCCCGTGTTCAGCTTAATCGCCAAGATGAGATTGGACAGTTATCCTTAGCGATCAATGGGATGGCAGATAGTCTTCAAACTCAACTGAAAACAATAAGAGATAATGAAGATTTACTCCAAAGTGTGCTTAATAACATGACCGGCGGTATTCTAATGCTTAGTTATGATGGAAGCATTGTACTGGTAAACCGGGCAGCAGAGGAAATGCTGGGCGTGAAGGCAGAGCATGTAACGGGTAAACCTTATAGAGAGTTGAGGCAGCATTACGAGTTGACTAAGCTCATCGAAGAAGGGCTGGAGCATCGAACGAATTTTCGGGAAGAACGTAATCTGTACTACCCTGTTGAGTCCATTGTGCGAATGGACGGAGTAGCGATGGTACAAGATGATGGATCATATCGAGGAATGCTGTTCTTGATGCAGGATGTGACGGATATTAGGCGATTGGAACGTATGCGAAGCGAATTTGTTGCGAACGTATCCCATGAACTGAAGACTCCACTAGCCGCAGTGAAAGGTTTTGCAGAGACTTTACTTGGAGGCGTCGAGGATGAGAAGACATCAAGATCATTCTTGCAGATTATATATGATGAATCTGAGCGCTTGAACCGATTAATTCGTGATATTTTGGAGCTGTCTAAGATTGAATCCAAACGAATTGCGATGGAATACTCACCGATTCATTTATTCCCATTCTTTCAATCCCTGGTTGAGTTTATGCAGCCTGAATCGAATAAAAAACGCATCAGCCTGCATATGGAAGTGCCGGAAGAGCTGTTCTTGGAGGGAGACGAGGATAAACTACGACAGATATTTACGAATCTTTTATCCAACGCCATCAACTATACACAGGAAGGCGGGAGGGTCCAGCTTATCGTTAGAGATATGCATGTGCATGAACATGGTGACACGGTCCAGTTTATTGTGAAAGATTCGGGTCTGGGTATTCCTAAAAAAGACCTTCCACGGATTTTTGAACGGTTTTATCGCGTAAATAAGTCTCGGTCAAGAAGCTCAGGCGGTACTGGACTTGGTTTATCGATTGTAAAACACCTAGTTGATTTGCATCACGGTACGATCAAAGTGGAAAGTGAGCTTGGACTTGGAAGTTCATTCATCATTGAGATGCCTTTATTACAGGAAAATGATTGATGAGGCGGTTATGATTTAACATAGAGATAACATTCCGTTGATATACTGGTACAAGTGTTATAAATAACGAATTATAAAATAATGGATTTAAGGGCGGGGTTAACATGGCTCAACGTTTGCTTGTTATTGAGGACGAACCGACACTTTCACGGCTTCTATCATACAATTTGACACAAGAAGGCTTTGAAGTCACGGTGGAGGAGCATGGAACGGCTGGATATGACCGGGCATGTGAACATTCCTTTGACCTGATCTTACTAGACGTGATGCTTCCTGGAATGAATGGATTTTCGATTCTGGAAAAGCTGCGTCAACAAGGTATAACGACTCCAATTATTATTTTAACGGCTAAAAATGCGGAGGAAGAAGTAGTACAAGGGCTCAAAATGGGAGCAGACGACTATATTACGAAGCCCTTTGGTGTATCAGAGTTATTGGCAAGAGTTACAGCTGTCATGCGGAGAGTATCTGGACATGTTGAAGAAGTAAAAGAGACTGACAAGCATACTAATGTCATAGTATTAGGCCAACTCGAGATTTATCCTGATAAATACGAGGTTCGATTGGGTGGACAGAATATTAATCTGCGGCCTAAGGAGTTTGAGGTATTGTTATATTTGGCAAGAAAGCCAGGGGTAGTTCTTACACGGGATGATCTTATGAATGTGGTGTGGGGGTTTGACTATATTGGCGGTCAACGTACCGTCGATGTTCATGTTAGTTCCCTGCGTAAGAAGCTTGAGCTTGATCCGGATTCAGTCTTTATTGATTCGATCCGTGGAGTAGGATATAAGCTGGTCGTGAACCCGAAAAAAAGCGCTCATCATTTAACATAAATGATGAGTTCTTTTTTGTTTGCATATTTTTGAAAGAAATAATTATGTGTTTACATTCCGTTTACATTCCCGTAACAGTACGATAATACTCGTTCGTTAAGATGCGTCTTAAGAACTAGTTAAAGGAGTGGGGCTGCATGACGCTGCTTCAGCTTAGGACAGATGACACTTTAAATACGGTTAATGCAATGTGCACAGAGTTAACCCATCCCCAGACCAGCGAAATATCAGCGCGTCTATTATGCAGAACGGTCCCAATCATTGGGAAGGATGAAACTTGTCGTGAAGTGATGGACAAGTTCAAGAAGGACACTGAGGCTCCGTGTATTGTCTATTGTCAAGAGTCCGGAAAACCGGAAGGATTGATCATGCGAGAAGCATTTTACCACCGGATGAGTGGCAGGTTTTTCAGAGAAATCTATGACCCAAGACCAGCTTCATATATTACAAACATGAATCCTATGGCCGTGGATATTTCGGACTCGTTGTCTCATCTTCTCCAGAAAGCACTGCAGAGGCCAGAGTCACAATTCTACGATTGTGTGCTTGTTCTGGATCAGGATCAGTTGCTTGGTGTTCTTACAGTGAAGGATTTATTGCAATTATCCACGATGATGCAGATCGAAGCGGAGAACAAGCGGGAGTATATTTTGGGTGAGAGCAGTCGTCATACTTATGAGATTGAAGTGTCTTTAAGTCAAGTAGCTGAAAAAGCGAATTTAACACGCACCAAAAGTGAACGAATGCAGAAATGGTCACAGACGGGTAGAACGAACTTGCAACAAGTGAGTGAATCTTATAGCGAGCTTGTACGCGACATGGAAGAGCGAGCTAGTTTTGTTACTGAGCTTTTGAAGAATGCACAGAATATTTCTTCCATGACGAAGCAGATCAGTGAGCTGGCTGATCATAGTAGTCTACTTGCTATTAATGCTTCAATTGAAGCTGCGCATGCCGGGGAGCATGGACGAGGGTTTCAAGTCGTAGCAGGGGAAGTACAGAATTTATCCAAGCAGACCCGAAGTTTGGCCACGGATATTTCTAGTCTTCTCACATATATTCAACATCTTGTACAAGAAACAGCCACCGCTACAGATCATAATCTAACCGAAATTCGTGCCTGTGAGCGTATTGTTGCTGAAGGCGGGAGAATGTTCACTCAGATGGAACAAGTCGTTTTGGAAGTTAAGGATGCTGGGAACCAGGCTTATGATATGGCTGAAAAAGCAGCCATTCAGGTAAAGCGTGTAAGGGAAGAATTAGCGGGCATGAACGAAAGTATCTCTTATGATTCTAATGCTGAATCTATCAGTCTACTAAATTATTAATGATTTTACACAGAGTTTACAATTCTCGATAACTGAAATTACATTCGGGGATTAAGATTGAAAATGTAAGTAAGCAAAAGATACTACAAGAGACCAGATTTTAAGGAGTGGATAGGTTTGTTTAGAAACAGGGGTCGTAAAAGCGCAGGAATTCTCGTATTGATCATGATGCTTAGCACAGTGCTCGCAGCTTGTGGAGGCGGAGACAAGAAAACAGAAGGCGAGAATGGCGCATCAACTGCACTCTCCGGAACGATTGAAATTGATGGTTCAAGTACGGTTCATCCGATGACAGAAGCTATCGCTGAAGAGTTTGGTGCAGAGAATAAAGATGTACGCGTTCCGATCGGAACAGGTGGAACAGGCGCAGGCTTTAAACGTTTCTTGAATGGTGAAATTGCAATTACAAACGCATCCCGTCCTATCAAAGATAAAGAAGCGGCGGAAGCGAAGGAAAAAGGCATTGAATACCACGAAGTTACGGTAGCATATGACGGTCTTGCCGTTGTGGTTAACCCTGAGAACGACTTTATCGATAAACTTACCATTGATGAACTCAAGAAAATATATGAACCAGACAGTAAAGTAAAGACATGGGCTGATGTACGCGAAGGATGGCCTGCTGAAGAAATTAAAATTTACTCTCCAGGTACAGATCACGGAACATTCGATTATTTCACTGAAGTCATTAACGGTGAAGCTCAAGTGAGCCGTAATGACAGCCAAATTACATTTAGTGCTGACACGAATGCAATTGTGCAGGGTGTAGCAGGTGATAAACAATCTATTGGCTACTTTGGTTTCTCCTTCTACGAAGAGAACAAAGATAAGTTGAAATTGATTCCAATTGACAATGGAACAGCTACAGTAACAGCAAGTGCTGAGACCATTAAAGACAACAGCTACGCTCCATTGTCCCGTCCATTGTATATCTATGTAAGTGACAAGGAGTTAGAGCGTCCTGAAGTAAAAGCTTTCATGGATTTCTACCTGAGTAATGCTGGTGCACTGGCAAGTGAAGTCGGCTTCGTAGCTCTTCCAGATGAAGAGTACCAGAAAGAAAAAGATAAATTGGCTCAATAAGTCACAGGGCATCCCTAGTGATGATATAGAAAGGGAAGAGGAGAATGAATAAAACATCATCCGTGGTGGAAAGTGCCGGAAAGATGACATTTCGCAGAGGCAAAACGCGCCTATCTGATAAAATCATCCCGATTTTTCTAGGATTGTGCGCGGTGCTATCGGTCTTCACCACCATTGGTATTGTGTACACACTTCTACAGGAATCCATCATTTTCTTCAAGGAAGTACCGGTCTGGTCCTTCTTGACAGGAACGGTATGGAGCCCTATTCTCTCCCCAAAAGAATTCGGCGTGCTGCCCCTACTGGGCGGCACATTGCTGATTACAGGCATTGCGATTTTATTCGCAGTGCCTATCGGCTTGGCATCCGCTATTTATTTGAATGAATATGCGCCTGCCCGAGTTCGGGGAGTTGTGAAACCCATACTTGAGATTCTAGCTGGTGTACCAACAATTGTGTATGGTTATTTTGCGCTAGAGACCGTCACACCCATACTACAAAAGATATTTCCGGATATGGGCATCTTCAACGCACTCAGTGCAGGTATTGTTGTAGGAATTATGGTGCTACCTATGATTTCGTCACTTAGCGAAGATGCGATGCGCGCTGTTCCGAAGAGTCTGCGACATGGAGCTTATGCGCTTGGTGCAACTCGTTTCGAGGTGGCACTTAAGATTGTGCTCCCAGCAGCAATGTCGGGTGTTGTATCCTCATTCGTGTTAGCTTTCTCACGTGCCATCGGAGAGACGATGATTGTTACGGTTGCTGCAGGGGCTACGCCACAATTGACGGCTAATCCGCTGAATAGCATTCAGACGATGACTTCTTATATTGTTCAAGTCAGCAATGGAGACGTTCCGCGGGGAACGGTTGAATATGGGACGATTTTTGCCGTAGGTCTGACACTCTTTGTGATTACCTTTTTACTTAACATCTTGGCGCAGTGGGTTGCTCGCCGCTTCAGGGAGGAATACTAGATGGAATCTATGAATCTGGGAGAAACCAAAGGGATTACTAGAAGACGCCGTGGCGACCGCATCTTGCATCTTGTTTTTCTGATCTGTACAAGTATCGGTATTGTAGCCTTGATGGCTTTAATTGTATCGATCCTCGCGGATGGTCTTCACAGACTATCACCGGAAATCTTTACGAATTATCCTTCGCGTGTGGCCGAACGAGCAGGAATGAAGTCTCCGATTGTAGGTACGATTTATCTCCTGCTGCTCATGGCGCCTCTGTCATTCATTCTGGGTGTGGGGGCCGCGATCTTCCTGGAGGAGTACGCAGGGAAAAACCGCTGGGTGCGTCTAATTCAGCTAAATATTAGTACACTCGCAGGCGTTCCTTCTATTATATATGGTATTCTTGGACTCGCGATTTTTGTACGGGGGATGGGTCTTGGACGAAGCCTGTTGTCCGGTGTATTAACCATGACGTTACTCGTTCTCCCTATTATTATTGTATCTGCACAAGAGGCACTTCGTGCTGTTCCTAAAAACCGAAGAGATGCATCTTACGCACTTGGGGCTACAAAATGGCAAACCGTTGCGAAGTCGGTACTGCCTTCTGCGATGCCGGGGATTATGACAGGGGTTATTCTTGCGCTGTCCCGTGCGATCGGTGAAACAGCACCACTGATTATGATTGGTGCCCTTACCTATGTTGCCTTTTTGCCAGAAAATCTACTGGATTCATTCACAGTTATGCCGATTCAAATATTCAACTGGGTATCAAGACCAAGTGAGGAATTCCATGATCTAGCTGCATCAGGTATTATCCTGTTACTAATTATGTTGTTCCTTATGAACCTGGCTGCCATTTGGCTGCGGAACAAATATCAGAAGAACACCTAATACTTGAGACAAATCAGCCATATCCATATCGTGAATGTTCAGAAAAAGGAGACATGATTATTCTATGGAACCTATTATTCATATTGAGAAATTAAACTTATATTATGAAGCGTATCATGCACTTAAAAATGTTGATCTTGATATTCCTGAGAAGACAGTAACGGCATTTATCGGTCCATCTGGCTGTGGTAAATCAACATTGCTTCGTACGCTAAACCGGATGAATGACATGATCCCAGGTACTCGAATTGAAGGCAGTGTGCAGATTGGGGGCACGGAGATCTACAGTGAAGAGGTCCATGTTGAGGCCTTGCGTAAACAGGTCGGCATGGTGTTCCAGCAACCGAATCCATTTCCGAAATCGATATATGACAATATCGCTTACGGACCAAGGCTTCATGGAATTCGTAATAAATCAGAGCTGGATGGAATCGTAGAACAAAGTCTAAAGCAGGCAGCACTCTGGGGCGAAGTGAAAGATTACTTGAAGCGCTCAGCATTTAGTCTGTCCGGGGGACAACAGCAGCGTTTGTGCATTGCACGTGCTCTTGCGGTTCAGCCTGATATTCTTCTGATGGATGAAGCCACTTCAGCACTAGACCCGATCTCGACACTTAAAATTGAGGAATTAGTTCAAGAGTTGAAAAGTAAATATACGATTGTAATGGTCACTCATAATATGCATCAAGCTGCGCGTATTTCTGGGCGCACGGTATTTTTCCTGAACGGTGAAGTGATCGAATCTGCGGATACGGATGTATTGTTCTCAACACCATCTGATGCGCGTACAGAGGATTATATTTCTGGTCGTTTTGGCTAATGAAACGTTAAAGAAGAATGGGAGGGGCATGATATTATGATCCGGAGAATTGAGTTTGATCAACAGCTCGATGAACTGAAAACATTGCTTCAGGATATGAGCAGGCATACTGAGGAGGCACTTGTAGCAGCTGTATCATCACTACAAACATTGGACGTAGACAAAGCTCAGAATGTGGTTAAGCTCGATGCGCAGCTGAATGCGATGGAAGAGCAAATTATGGACATCGGTTCTCGTCTAATTGTAACGCAGCAACCTGTAGCGAAGGATCTCCGCCGTATTCTTGTTGCATTTCGGATTGCAAGTGACCTGGAGCGAATGGGTGATCTAGCGCGTGACGTGGCCAAAGTTACGATTAGATTGCAAGGGCAGACGCTCATTAAGCCGCTTGTGGATATCCCACGTATGGCGGAAATCGTGCGAGCTATGATTGCGGAATCCATTGAGTCTTATTTGACGGAGAATACAGATCTGGCTTACAAAATGGCACAGGATGACGATCAGGTGGATCACCTGTACAGTGTTATCCTTCATGATCTGTTCTCACACCTGACGGGTGACCCGGAATCTGCGAACCAAGCGATGCTGCTTGTGATGGTAGGACGCTATATCGAACGGATTGCAGATCATGCAACAAACATAGGAGAGAGTACGGTATATCTGGTAACAGGTCATCGACCTGATCTGAACCAATAATAATGAAGTGAATCATTGACCAAGAACGTCCGGCGAAAGCCGGCGTTTTTTTGTAGGGATAGAGAAGGAATATAGAGTGAATCATGGGTTTATCCTATAAATATACAGGGTATTGTCCCCTAGTCTTCGGTTTTGAGGGGAACCTATGTTATCATGTGGGAAGGAAGTTATAAAGGGGTAGGTGCCTGAATGGACAAGTTGATTGTGATTGATGGAAACAACATTATTTATCGTGCGTTTTTTGCGATGCCTCCACTTACGAATGCAAGTGGGCAACAGACGAACGCAGTCTATGGATTTACTACGATGCTGCTCCGTCTTATTGACGAGCATAAGCCTACACATATGATGGTTGCTTTTGATGCAGGAAAAGAGACATTTCGTCATGCAGATTTTCAAGATTATAAAGGGAAGCGGGAGAAAACTCCGCCAGAGCTTTCTGGACAGTTTCCTCTATTGAAAGAGCTTTTACAAGGACTAGGAGTACCTCAGTTCGAGATCAAAGGTTATGAAGCGGATGATATTATCGGTACGATTACAAGATTGGCTGATGAAGAGGGCCGTAAAGTTATGGTTGTATCCGGGGATAAGGATATGCTCCAACTAGCCTCTGATCATGTGGAGATTGCGATGGTGCGTAAAGGGGTTACCGAGATTGAATCATATGGTCCTGCACAAATACAGGAGCGTTATGGTCTAACACCAGAGCAAATTATTGATTTGAAGGGCTTAATGGGCGATGCTTCCGATAATATTCCTGGCGTACCGGGGGTTGGGGAGAAGACTGCTCTTAAGCTGCTCCATGAATTCGGGTCTGTTGAACAGGTCTTGGAGCGTTCGAGTGAGCTTAAAGGTAAAATGAAAGAAAAAATTGAGACTAACGCAGAATCCGCTATCCTTAGTAAAAAGCTCGCGACGATTTTCCGTGAGGTTCCTTTGGAACAATCATGGGAAGATATGCAATTCGATGGTCTAAATCAGGAAACGGCTGGCCCTGCACTCGCAAAGCTAGAGTTTAAATCCTTATTAGAACGTCTTAAGCTAGACGCGGGCGGTACCGGGTCTTCTGAACAGGATCACCCACAAGTCGAAGTTGAAGTGGTCACGGTAGATGTGGACTTACTACCCGAAGTATCTGAGTCTCTGAAAAAGGTGCAATTCATGCATGTGGAGACACATGGGGATAATCCGCACCATGCGAGTGTGACGGGCCTCGTACTTTCAGTTGAAACACTCTATTATTATATTCCGTTCGAGGTACTTAAGGATGCAGCAGCAGAACCAATTCGGAACTGGCTGGCAGATAGTAATGTGCCCAAGCGCGGATACGATCTTCACCGGATCGACTTGGCCCTGCACTGGCAAGGAATTGCATTTGCGGGTGCGTCTTTTGATGTTCACTTGGCTGCTTATTTACTTGATCCAACGGATAACAATCAGACCCTTAGCGGTCTAGCAGCGAAATATGGTCTCTCATTCCTTACTTCGGATGACGATATATTTGGTAAGGGAGCGAAGTATAAAATACCAGATGAAGAGATACTCAGCAAACATCTGGCGCGAAAATGTGAAGCCGTAGCCCAGATCATTCCTCGGCAGGAACAGGAACTGAAAGATAACGAGATGCTTCCACTTTTCTACGATCTGGAGATGCCGCTATCCCGTATTCTAGCCGATATGGAGAAACAGGGAATTGCGGTCAATGTGGATGCTCTAAAGCAGCTTGGAAAAGAATTTGAAGAACAGATCAAAACGCTTGTTGAGAAAATATATGAAATTGCTGGAACAGAATTCAATTTGAATTCTCCCAAACAGCTGGGTGAAATCCTATTCGTGAAGCTTGAGCTTCCTGTAGTTAAGAAGACGAAGACAGGATACTCCACAGATGCAGAAGTTCTTGAAAAGCTCGCACCGTATCATGAGATCGTCCAGCATATTCTTCAATATCGAACGCTTGCAAAACTACAGTCTACCTATGTGGAAGGGCTTCTGAAGGAGATTTCGAGCGAAACGGGGAAAGTTCATACGTACTACCGTCAGACGATTGCGGCAACAGGCCGACTGAGCAGTCAGTATCCGAACCTGCAGAATATTCCGATTAGGCTGGAAGAGGGTCGTAAGCTTCGCAAGGTGTTCGTGCCTTCTGAGCCGGGTTGGTCTATCCTCGCAGCGGACTATTCCCAGATCGAGCTTCGGGTTCTAGCACATATTTCTGATGACGACCGTCTGAAAGAAGCTTTTCTGCATGATATGGATATTCATACGAAAACTGCGATGGATGTATTCGGTGTAAGTGAGGAAGAAGTGGATTCCAACATGCGTCGTTCTGCAAAAGCTGTTAACTTCGGTATCGTGTATGGAATTAGTGACTACGGTTTGTCCCAGAACTTGAACATTACGCGTAAAGAAGCTGCTAAGTTTATCGATCAGTATTTTGAAGTATACCAAGGTGTGCGCCGTTATATGGATGAGATTGTGAAACAAGCGAAGCAGGATGGTTATGTCAAAACACTGCTTGAGCGTAGACGTTATTTGCCTGAGATCAATGCAAGTAACTTTAATCTCAGATCATTCGCTGAGCGGACCGCTATGAACACGCCAATTCAAGGTACAGCAGCTGATGTTATTAAATTGGCTATGGTTCATATGGATGCAGCACTGCACGAGCGTCAGTTAAAGAGTCGTATGCTACTTCAAGTACATGATGAATTGGTATTCGAAGTGCCGGAAGATGAGATGGAAACGATGAAGGCACTTGTGCCAGATGTGATGAGTAAGGCGCTCAAGCTAGCCGTTCCATTAAAAGCGGAAGTAAGCTATGGTGAGAATTGGTACGAGGCGAAGTAAAGGGTGCGGGAAGGCTTTTTCCATAAAACCTTGATGGCGACTGACGCTTCGCATCCGTTATAATGGGATAGAGGTGAAGACATCATGCCGGAATTGCCGGAAGTAGAAACTGTTAAAAGAACCCTTAATCAACTTATTAAGGGTAAACATATAGAACGAGTCACAGTAAATTTACCACGGATTATACAGCGTCCTGACGATATCGAAGCGTTTGCTTTCATGCTTCAGGGACATACCATAGAAGGTGTTGAAAGACGGGGGAAGTTTCTTAGAATTAAACTGGACGGGCTAGTGCTTGTTTCTCATCTTCGGATGGAGGGACGATATGGACTTTACGCCTCTGATGAACCGGTGGAGAAACATACCCATGTTATTTTTCATTTTGATGATGGAACCGAGCTGCGTTATAAAGATGTTCGTCAGTTCGGAACCATGCATTTGTTCGCGCCAGGTGAGGAATTTAGTAGTCCTCCGCTCTCTAAATTGGGATTCGAACCGTTAGATGAAACGTTCACCCTACATGAGTTCAAACGAATCATAGGAAGCAAAAAAACAAGGATTAAGGTTGTCTTGTTAAATCAAGCATATGTCGTAGGTATTGGTAATATCTATGTGGATGAGGCGCTCTTTCGGGCAGGAATACACCCAGAAAGGACGGCTAATACATTAACTGATGCCGAGCTAGAATCCCTTTATCATGCGATCATCGATACGTTAACAGAGGCCGTAGAAGCAGGCGGATCGTCGATTAAGTCTTATGTTAACGGACAAGGTGAGATGGGGATGTTCCAACATAGTTTACGTATCTACGGTCGGAAGGACGAGCCTTGCCACAATTGTGGGGGGCCAATTACAAAGACGGTCGTCGGTGGACGTGGCACCCATTTCTGTCCTCGCTGTCAACCAGACAAGCTGAGCGAATAGGCATGCACCCATCCTATCCCCTGCCCATATACTACTCCTAGAACTAGCCGAAGACGTGTGAATGACAGACGTATTTGGCCGGAGGAGGGGGAAGGGGTGCTTAGTCTATTTTTTGCACCTGTACTGCTGGCACTGGCATTGAGCCTGGATAGCTTTGGAGCCGGCATTACATACGGGCTGCGTAAAACGAAAATTCCATTGTTATCGGTAATTATTATTTCGCTATGTTCTGGTCTAGTCCTTAATGTCTCTATGCAGGCAGGGGCATTGCTGCAGCGCATATTCTCCCCTGAAGTCGCTTCAATGATCGGTGCAGTCATACTGATTGCACTAGGTGGGTGGTCCTTCATTCAGCAAATCAGGTCCTCACATGAGCGAACGCTCGAGACAGAACAGGTGTCGTCACAAGATCCTAAAGCTGATCAATCCGTCTTGGTGGAGGGGACGGATGCTCAGCCTCCACTTGCTGTATTTCAATTGGAAATTCGTAAGCTTGGTCTTGTGATTCAAATATTAAGAAGTCCATCTCGCGCGGATCTGGATGACTCCGGTAGCATCTCGTCATGGGAGGCTATGTGGTTAGGAATTGCCTTATCACTGGATGCCTTTGGTGCGGGATTAGGTGCAGCGATGCTCGGCTTCTCTCCATTATTAACGTCTATGGTCGTTGCACTTTTTAGTGGGGTGTTCCTTGTACTTGGAATGAAGACAGGGTTTCGAGTTGCCTCGAAAGGTGGTATGAGATATTTCTCATATCTGCCGGCGTTCTTATTAATTTTGATGGGTATAATGAAGCTGTTATGAGGTGAAAACATGAATATCGGTTTAACTGGGGGAATTGCAACAGGAAAGAGCACCGTGTCCTCCATGCTAATCCGGAAGGGAGCGCTTCTCGTTGATGCGGATTTAATCGCTCGGGAGGTTATGCTCCCGGGTCATCCGGTATTGGCGGCGGTGGCCGGGCATTTTGGACAAGATGTAATTCAGGAAGATGGACAATTGAATCGAAAAAAGCTCGGCGAGATTATATTTAATGATCCCAATGAGCGACTAGTGCTTAATGGAATTACGCATCCTGCAATCAGGCAAGAGATTCGCAGACAGATGGCTGAGTATGAATCAGCCTATCCTGAACGATTGGTCGTTGTGGATATTCCTCTTTTGTACGAGTCAGAGCTGCAGGTTCTTTTTGAGAAGGTTATTGTTGTGTATGTACCCAGGGATAAGCAGCTTGAGCGTTTGATGGAGCGTGATGGGATTACTGAAGAGCGGGCACTGGCAAGACTGAATAGCCAGATGGATATCGAGCAAAAGAAGCGTCTGGCTGATGAAGTTATTGATAATAGTGGGACCTTGGGCGAGACTCATGAACAAGTGGACAAGCTATGGAATAGGTTGTTTGAATGATGAGTTTAAGCTGGCTCCGTAAAAAACGTGTTCTGCTGCCTCTGTTGATCTCTTTTATAGCCGTGTTATTCTTAAGTAATATATGGATGACATGGCTTTATCCGATCTATTACAAGAACGAAATTCGCAAGCATGCGATTCATTATGAAGTCGATCCATTTCTTGTAGCCTCCATTATCCGGGTAGAAACGAACTATAAACCGGGTAAGGAGTCCAAGGTGGGAGCACTTGGAATTATGCAGCTGATGCCGGATACGGCGAATTGGGCTATGGAAATGGCCAAGCTGCCTTCTGTGACCATGGATAGCATTAAGCATGAAGCGGATGCTAATATCCAGCTCGGTACCTGGTATATAAAGAAACTGCATGATCAAATGGATGGGAATCCAATCGCAGCGATAGCTGCGTATAATGCAGGTCCAGGTAATGTGCGGAGCTGGCTTAAAAAAGGGCTATGGGATGGGACCTATGAGAACGTCAAAGATATCCCGGTTGGTGAAACTCGCCATTATGTACAAAGAGTAATTTATTATTATAATCAATATACCGATGTATATGATGAGTTCTAATTATTAAAAAGAGCATTGGAGGGCTTGAAATCATCAAGCCACCCCAACGCTCTTTAGATGAAGAATAATTATTGACCGGAGTGCTGACCAGCCAATTGTTGTTCAGCTAGGGTTACCAGACGTTTGGTAATGTAGCCCCCGATTGAACCATTCTCGTAAGAAGTCATGTTACCTTGGTAACCGTCTTGTGGAATGCTGATGCCGAGTTCTTGAGCAACCTCATATTTCATTTGCTCCAATGCACGGCTAGCACGAGGTACTACCAGGTTGTTAGAGTTGTTGTTTCCTTGTCCCATGTTTGTTCACCTCCTTGAGTTGGTAAAAGTATTATGTCTCAGAATAGCAATCTTCATTACAATTATTTGTACTACATTTTCTGGAAATTAGTTTGAGAAGGAAGTGATTACGCTTTATGAAATGTCCATACTGCAGTTACGCTGGAACGAAGGTACTCGATTCGCGTCCTGCCAATGAGAACAAGTCTATTCGCCGCCGCAGGGAATGCGAGCAGTGCAGCCGTCGATTTACAACATTTGAAATGGTGGAGGAAACTCCGCTGATGGTCATTAAGAAGGATGGCAGTCGCGAAGAGTTCAGTCGCGAAAAGGTACTGCGCGGATTAATCCGAGCTTGCGAGAAGCGTCCTGTATCCGTAGAGCAACTGGATATGATGGTCTCAGAGGTGGAGAGTGCACTTCGTAAGACAGCTGCTGCTGAAGTTGAGAGCCGCCAGATCGGCGAGCTTTTGATGGAGCAATTGTATACAGTAGATGAAGTAGCCTATGTTCGCTTTGCTTCCGTATACAGACAATTCAAAGACATCAACATGTTCATGAAAGAGCTGAACGGCTTGTTGTCCAAAGATTCATTGCCTGACACGAATAGCTGAACCAATTCAGCGTCTTCTTATAAAGAGGGAAGTCCTCATGATTTTTGAGGGCTTTTTTGTGTTGAGATGAGAGTTGATTTGAGCGTCAAGCGGGTGACGATAACTTCAAGTGAAAGACAGTGTTTCGAGATAGAAACACTGATGGATATCCACTAAATATTAAGGTTGCACGTGATAAATGCCTGTGATATATTATTGAGGTAACTGTTTTTAACAAACCTATATATTCTGGGGCCTTAGCTCAGCTGGGAGAGCGCATCGCTGGCAGCGATGAGGTCAGGGGTTCGATCCCCCTAGGCTCCATACTTAAAAAACCTTGCTATGCAAGGTTTTTTGTTATTTGTTGGGGACGAATTGGAGACGGGAATTTTAGATTTAAGCGGGGAAGGCCAGGTGTTCCAGATCGTTGGTTGAATTATGCTTTACGAATTATTGTATATATAGTAATTTACACATAGTGGTTATTTGCGAGACATAACAATAAATCAAGTGTACTTAAACGACGTTTAGGCGCGTTCAGCGAGCTTAAGGTTCATACATGTTACATGAGATAGACATCAATGCCTACGGACTTTCCCTCAAAAGGAGGGAGATGCCATAGGCATTTTTTAGCTCTTTCAAAAATCTCGGGAGGAGGGGTTCGCTGTGTGGTTTTGGCAAGGTAAGAAAAAAAGAAAAAGAAAGACGCCTGATTTAAGAAAATCTTTTTTGCTTCCACACAAGGGAAGTGAATTCTTTTTTTGGGAAATACTATTTTATTAATAAATTTATAGCGAAAGCGATTCTTCAGTTTTAAAATAATATTTTCTCGAAAATATTTAAAAAAGTATAAACTCTTTCAACCAGGAAGGGGAAGGCACGTACATATCCGGTTTTTCTAATGATTTAAAGGTGATCGAAGAAAACTATTTAGAAGGAAACTTTAACTTAATTCTGCATCTTCTTACGTTCATTGGCGGATTAGCTGCCATGTTCTATTTGAACTGGATTATTACCCTCTGCATCCTATTTGCCAGCACTTTTCCAATCCTCGTATCATCTTTTTTTGGGAAAAAGATCATGCAAAACGAACAAATTGTCTCCTCCAAGAATGCCACTTTCATCGAACTCGTTAAGGACTTATTAACCGGCTTTATTACCATTAAGAGTTTTAATGCAGACTCTCAAGTGATTGAAGTATTTAAGAAAAGAAATGAAGAGTTGTAATCACTGTCTTTGGAGTCGGGGTATATTTTGCGATCAAGGGGAAAATCTCAGCAGGCACGATCGTTGCTTTTAATGAATTATTGAATTATGTATTGGGACCCATAAGTGTGTTTCGTCCTTTATTTGCTGCATATAAGACAGCTGAAGCATTAGTGATTAAGCATGTTAAGAACGCAGAATACAATAATGACATGGAAGAAAAGATAAAAGTATCGGAATTCAATCGCGCCATCGAATTTTAAAATGTATCCTTTGAGTAGGAAGCAGGAAAGATAGGGATCAAGAATATATCCTATACCTTTGAAAAAGGAAAAAACTACTCCATTGTAGGTTCAAGCGGAAGCGGGAAAACAACCTTGTTAAACATGCTGATTTCTTATCATAAAAACTATAGCGGAGATATCTGGTTCGATGGTGCCGAATTTAGAGAAATAGAGCGAACGAGCCTGTATAAGCTGATCTAGGTCATACAGCAGAATGTGTTTGTGTTTGATACGAATATTCAGGATAACATCACATTATTTAATCATTTTGAAGAAGAAGAAGAAATAAAAGCAGCAGTAGAAATGTCAGGGCTGTCTCATTTCATAGAAGAGAAAGGTTATAGCTACTCTTGTGGTTTAAACGGAAATAAACTGTCAGGGGGTGAAAAACAGAGGATATCCATTGCAAGAAGTTTAATCAGAAAATCGCCAATCCTGCTCATAGACGAGGGGACTTCATCACTTGATAATACTACTGCGAGACTTGTTGAAGAATCAATTTCTAAAATACATGATGTAACAAAGATTGTTGTGACCCATAAAAAAAGAAGGTGATGCTAAGAGGTATTATAGAGGAGATAAAAGTCTTTAAAGATAGAGTGGATATTGCTTTCAGATTGGATGTTGCACAGTTTCTTTCTAACAGTGGGAATGGTGATATTTCTGAACTAATTAGAAGAGCGCATCGCTGGCAGCGATGAGGTCAGGGTTTCTATCCCCTAGACTCCATATCTAAAAACCTTGCATAGCAAGGTTTTTTTGCATTATGGACTACTGTTAATGATTAATATATTTGTGTTGGAGACGGATTAAGACCAAACCCTTCATCAAATTGACCGAAAATAACGTATATGCATATATGACATATCCTGTCCGATAAAACCATGAATATAAGATCAAGCATTAGCCACATTCAAAAAAATCTTTTGCGGAATCTCTAGGTGATGCATTTTAACGACATAAATTCTAAGAACGATAAAAAAACGGATTGACTATACAAAATTAGGGGAACTACTACCTTTTTTTAGCATATTATATATAGCTTGGCTTAAATAAAAATAAGAGGGTGACAAAACATGTCTCAAGCTAATATTCCAAATATTACCCCTGTTATTAATCTTTCTAGAGATGATGCTCTGAATCTATTATTAGCAGCGATTGCTATAGAAGAGCTAGGTCTAGGACATATAATTAACTCTGAAGCTGAAAAAATTCAATACAGTGTTGGTACTCTACCAGGACTAGAAACGCCTGCAACAATAAGCGATTTGCTCGCGATTAATAAGAGCGTACAAAACACTATGCAGGAAGTAACCAAGAAGGAAATACTTCTTCAATCCTCATTAGAATCCATATTAGCTGCTCCCTCTTTATCAGGCCCGACGGGAGCAACGGGAGCAACCGGTGCAACAGGACCGACAGGTGATGCGGGAGCAACGGGAGTAACCGGCGCAACAGGAGGAACGGGGGCGACAGGCGCAACGGGTGCAACAGGACCAACAGGCGAAGCGGGATCAACGGGCGCAACAGGAGTGACGGGAGCAACGGGAGCAACCGGTGCAACAGGACCGACAGGTGATGCGGGAGCAACGGGAGTAACCGGCGCAACAGGAGGAACGGGGGCGACAGGCGCAACGGGTGCAACAGGACCAACAGGCGAAGCGGGATCAACGGGCGCAACAGGAGTAACGGGATCAACGGGAGCAACCGGTGCAACAGGATCGACAGGCGATGCCGGATCAACGGGCGCGACAGGACCAACAGGTGTAACAGGACCGACAGGCGAAGCGGGATCAACGGGCGCAACAGGACCAACAGGCGAAGCGGGATCAACGGGCGCAACAGGAGTGACGGGATCAACGGGAGCAACAGGTGCAACAGGACCGACAGGTGATGCGGGATCAACGGGAGTAACCGGCGCAACAGGAGGAACGGGGGCGACAGGCGCAACGGGTGCAACAGGACCAACAGGCGAAGCGGGATCAACGGGCGCAACAGGAGTGACGGGATCAACGGGAGCAACAGGTGCAACAGGACCGACAGGTGATGCGGGATCAACGGGAGTAACCGGCGCAACAGGAGGAACGGGGGCGACAGGCGCAACCGGTGCGACAGGACCAACAGGCGAAGTGGGAGCAACGGGCGCAACAGGAGTGACAGGTGATGTGGGAGCAACCGGTGCGACAGGACCAACAGGCGATGCGGGATCAACGGGCGTAACAGGACCGACAGGCGATGAGGGATCAACGGGCGCAACAGGATCGACAGGCGAAGTGGGAGCAACCGGCGCAACAGGTGCAACAGGATCGACAGGCGAAGTGGGAGCAACGGGCGCGACAGGCGCAACCGGTGCAACAGGAGAAACGGGAGTAACAGGAGTGACGGGCAATGCGCCTTTTCTCTGGGGAGCGGAAACAGTTTTTTGGGCTGACTCAAGTGCGCCCGGACCGGGGACAGGAACCCCTTATGATCCTTTTAAATCATTGCAAGCTGCTGTTACAGCTGCAGTAACCAGTCCACTCGCAACCACATTTGGAATGCGTGCACGTATGATTGTCTTAATCGCTTCTAACTCAGCTTTTGATGAAAATATTGTTATTCCTCCAGCAAGACATGTACAACTGATAGGTCTTGGGCCATGGGTACTCGGCGATGCTAGCCTAGCCAATTTTGGATCATCTGTTCCTAGAAACATCACGATACAAACAAACTCAGCAGCAGAAGATTTTTATACTAACCAAGGTCCAGCATTTAATGCTCGTCCAGTTACTGTTATAGGCACATTGGATAATGGAACTTCGGTCAGTACTCATACGAACTATACTGACGGAGCCATTATTAGTGGTAACATTTCATTCTTGAATACTGATCCTGTGGATCCATTTACAACCATTGAATTTCAATTATTAAATGCAAGAGTAGTAGGCAGCATCGCGCCCGATCCTAGCGACCCCCATCTGGGTATATTGAATACGTATCTTTACAATAGCAGAATTAATACAATTAATGATCCCGGTCTTAACATTCAGCGAATGGTTGATAGCAGATCTGATGGCGCCCTTACTATTGCTGGTTATTCGGAAATCACTAATTCTATGATCAACGGAAATGTCACCTCTGGTACAGTGCTTCCAGACGTGACTCCTTCAGGCATCTTTAGTAGTCAATTTGCTACAATAACATGGACAGGGCCCATCACGTTAGACACGGCATCTAACTATTATTTTGTGAATAGCGGTTCAACTTTGGTCGGGGCCAAAACCATATTGTTCAGCATAGCTTAATTGCTAGATAAGTGCTTTGTTTTAAGCGGTAAAAAGAACGCAGCGCGTCAACGGCTTCCTCACTCATATGCTTGGATGTAGTGTGAAGCTACCCTAATTGCTATTCCCAATCCAAAGAAACGCATCCTGACGGTTCTTTGGATTTTTCTCATTCCCCTCTAGTGGTATAATCTGGTATGATAACATCTGCTATATGTTGACAATATTCAACATAATTTATCATCATTCTGCAGGTAGCAGGGGAGACGGGGGAACGAAACAGCATGGAAGTAAGGCAACGGGGATTAAAGTTCAATGCACAGAGGAAGGCAGCATGGCTGTTCAAAATGGTGCTCGCACTAGCTATTATGGTAATCGGTTTATCGTCTTTTCATTATGGAGAAGCAGAGGCAGCTAACGTCTGGTTGGTGTACAAGGACGCGCAGAAGCTGGAGGCTCAAGGGAAATATAATGAGGCGATAACCAAATACAAGAAAATTGCACCTGAATTCATTAAGGAAAAAGAATTCGGGAACGCCGCGCAGATATACCGCCGGATCGGTGATTGTTATAAGGGGCTGAAGCAGTACGATAACGCTGTAGCCAATTGGGACTTAGAAGCCGAATATTCGGGGAAGGCAAACCAGACACAGATTAGCATTGCCGCGAAGCGGAAAGCCAATCTGCTCCGCAGTACGGCGAAGCTGTATGTGGAGCAGTCTGCCAGCCCAGGAACAAATTATGGCGGGACAAAATTTGTACCGGCTAACGGCGCTTTGATTGGTGCGTATGCAGAAATGGACAAAGCGGTTAACGATCCGAAGCAGCGCAAATATTTTACCGATCAATTCCCTCGCATGACTGGGAAAAAACATGCCGCTTATCTGTTGTACTTTAACTACGGCAGTGATCCGGCATTGCTGGCCAAGCACTTGGAGCGTGCGGCGGCTAGCGGAACGGCACTACAGATTGGACTTCAGCCGATCAAGGGGTTGGATCAGGTTAAGGATGATGCCTACCTGCGCGACTTCGCGCGCACGATTGGGGATTCGGGCGTACCTGTATTTATGCGATTTGCCAATGAGATGAATGGTGGCTGGGTGAAATGGAGTGGTGACCCGAAAAAATACATTGAGAAGTTTCGTCTGGTCACGAAGGTGTTTCGGGAAGAGGCCAAGCACAATGTTGCGATGGTATGGGCGCCGGGAGCTAACCCAACATATACGATCGAGTCCTATTATCCGGGTGATGCTTATGTGGATTGGGTCGGTGTCAGCCTGTACTCGATCTTTGACCCGTCGCTAGATCCGCTGAAGCAGGGTGAAGACCGGTCAAGTCACCTAGATAAGTTCGATTATATCTATAAGCTATATGCAGATCGCAAACCGGTATTCATCTCCGAGGGTGGAGTGTCCTACATGTACCCGGAGAAACGTCAGGACAAGACCAAGTGGGCAGTATACAAGATGCAGGAATTTTACGCTTCTCTGCCTATGGTTTACCCAAAAGTGAAAGGTGTGTTCTGGTTCGACAGCAACGGTAATGCCACGGAGCGAATCAAATATTATATGCTATCAGCCAATGACCAGTTGCTTAACGCATATAAGAAGGCCGTTTCCAATCCGTTCTACTTAGGCTCTATTGGCGAGAAGGCACCTATATCTTACAAACCGATAAACAACAGCACAATTCTTGCAGGCAAGCAAAAGGTATCGAGTTATGTGAAGACGTGGGCGCCAACGCTCTCAAAGGTAACGTATAAGATCGGTGGACGCACGGTTGCGAGTTCATCAGCTCTACCTTGGAAGGCGGAGATCGATTTTAGCCCATACAAGGGCAAGAAAATTGAGATCATCGTCCAGGCATACGATAACAGTGGTAAGCTGGTAACGACGCAGCAGGTTAAGGTAACGGTGAAATAAAATTTCTTATATCAACGAACGAAGATCTCAATTGAAATGAACTGATCTAAACTAAACTGAATTTATATTTTAAAAGCACATTGTACTACGATAAAGGCCAACCGGAGCATTTCGGTTGGCCTTTATGAAGTGACATTTCCTTAGCGGTAACATGGCAACTCCTTAGACGAGGAAGCGTTGTAAGAACGGATATATGATTAAATATTGCTTCCTCCAGTTCCTTAGGTAACTTACAGAAGAAAATGATGAGGCGATGTATTATTGATTTATGGCTGTCTAATCAATCGTTGATATAGGAAGTCTGGAGTGATATTGTCAATGATAACTGTCTAGGGTAAGTCGATCATTTTGTAGGAGTGAAGATGGAATGCATAAAGTAATTGTTGTAGATGATGAGAAGTATATTCGAGATCGAATGGTTCAATTCTTTCCTTGGGACCAAGTTCATTTTGAAGTGGTAGGTTCGGCTGGAAATGGCAGAGAAGCGCTTGATATGGTGAGGCGTCTAGAGCCGCATGCGGTGATAACGGATGTATTAATGCCCGAGATGAATGGAATCGAGCTAGCTAAAGAGATACATATTCAATATCCAAGTACTAAGGTAATCATTCTTAGTGCGTACGATGATTTTAAATATGCTCAAGAAGCCATACGCTATGACGTAAGGGGTTATTTATTAAAACCATTAAGTAAAGATGATTTCTTGGATACTTTTAGTAAGTTAAAAGAAGAACTGAAGAGAGAAGCATATTTACAAGACATTTCTGTACATAAAGATGAGATGTTATCGCATGAATTACGGGTGTTAGATCTGATTAATGGAAGCGGCAAGGATGATGAGGGTGAGGAATTACTTGTTGGAGAGAGTAGAGTCATGATATTCCCGTTAAATCGCTTATTTAGGGAACAAACAATATCTTCCTTAAGACAAGTTATTGCTGAAGAATCTTTTCACTTTTGGAAGCGCTTCACTTCTCTTTGTTGTCTACATGGCGACAATATGATCATGATTATTCAGGGAGATTTAGCTAAATCAAAAGAGGAATTGAGGCTTCTGATTGGTAAATATAAAACTCTATTGTGTGCTTATACCAAAACCACAAATTTAGAAAAAGAGACGTTTGTGGTCGGAATCGGTAATATTGCCAAGGGTACAGGTAACATTAAAAAATCTTACAATGAGGCTATTTACGCTTACAGTTATACCTTTTTTTATGATTATGATACGGTGATTTTCTTTGAGGATCTACCGGTGAACTACGTTAATGAAATCAATCCACCCCAACGTACAAGACTAGACCGATCAGTATATCATATCGAAGAGAAATTAATAGAAGTTATTTTACAAAGGGATTCAAATGGAATATCAGATCACATGGATGATTATTTTGGAGAATTAAGAAATAGATTAGGAATCAATATTACGGACATTCGGGGAGCGTGTACCGAACTCATTATTGTGGTCATGTTCCTTCTTAAAGAAAAAGGATACGAACCCTATTCTTCTGAAATGCAAAAGAAGATCGAACATATTTATCTAATGGAAACGTTAAGCGAGCTGAAGAATTGGCTAGTCGGTATCCTTGACAATATATCTCGTACAATCATGACTCCAAGTGATCATACGGGAAGTCTGTACGTTCAGAAAGCTAAGGAATATGTTAGCAAGCATTTTAACGAGAAAATAACGTTAACCGAAGTCTCGGAAACGCTTTATCTGCACCCGGCCTATTTTAGTGCCATTTTTAAAGAGGAGACGGGACAGAACTTCATCGATTATATCAATGAGGTGCGGGTACAAAAGGCAGCTGAACTACTAAGAAAAGATGAATACAGGATCAAAGAAATATCCTATATTGTTGGCTTTCAAAGCGAATCGTATTTCAATCGAGTGTTTAAAAAAATCAAACAAATCTCTCCACTACAGTACAAAAAGAAGTTTGTAATCAATGGGTTTACGGAGGCACCTCATGAGAAGTCTGATACGTAAGCGGAGAAAGATATCCTTTCAGAAGTTTTTAACGATATTCTCTTTAGTTATCGTATTGATATTAATCACGATCCTAGGTAGTAATTCATTTCTGAAGACGAAAAATTCGATTGAAAAACAAAGGCAAGATTCTATTCAAGTGAAGATGGAGCATATCGCAAGAGAACTGAATACAAATTTTGAAGAAGTATACCATCTGGTGAACAATTTAAAAACGAATGAATCTGTCATTCAGTACTTAAAGGATCTAAATAACAAAGATCTGGATTCGATTGAAAGGTACGACAAGCTACAAACCTTACAAAATTATCTATACTCCGTTAAACAAGATAATCCATTAATAGAGAATATCTTATTAGTGATGCCTGATGGGCAATATAGCTCAAATAAGAGAACGATTGACTATATTTATGACGGAATGTCAATGAAAGAGGAAGTGGCCAACCATAATTATTTTGTAGCCCTAGGGGAAGCGGATAATAGTATTCATTATACAGATCAATATATAGAGCATCGGAATAAGAGTTATATTCTACAAGACTTGAATGAAAAAATGTTCTTTGGTGCTAACCTTGAAACGTCAGATGGAAAGTATCCTGGAGCCATATTGATATTTATCAACCCTGAAAATTTATCGAATTCAATTTTTTATGCTGAGAATATCGCTCTATTCACGAATAATAATGAGATGTTCTATAAGGGTAAGCAGGTAAGTGAACAAGTAACCCTTCAGTTTGAAAAAAACAAGAAGAGCGAGAACGGATTATTCTTCAGGGACCAAGAAGTCGAAGTATACGCAGCAAGTGTCCCTTATTATAATTTTAAGCTTCTATATTCAGAACCAATCTATGTATACAAGGATCAATTACGGCAATTGTGGAAAATTATCATATGGACATTGATATTTGCTGTTATTGTAAGCATCATAAGCTCGGGCATCATTTCGAATAGAATTCTAAGGCCCCTGTACCAATTACTTAGAACGATTCAAAACTACCGCATTAGAGAAGAAGAAGTAAAAGATTCCTTAGCGGGCGAGCAGAGAAGAGCGATTACGTTTAGTCTGCATGAACGTTTTTTCTTCTACTTTTTAATTTCGATTTTACTCCCATTATTAATATTTCTGTGTATCTACTACTGGCAGACATCTAAGATTGTTTCTCAAGATGTGCAAAAGAGTTTCTACGCTGCGCATGAAAGATTAGCTCATATGCTGAACAATGAAGTTAGCCAGCATGAACTGACGATATCTCACTTGTCTCTAAATACAAGCATTCAAAATAAACTGAACAACAGCCACAATGAAGAAGTTGAGCAAGATTTAATGAGAATTACGCAAGCTATGGAGATCGATAAAAATATAGGCATCTATAGTTTATCTAATAACATCTTTTTTTCGAGCAATAAACAACATGCTGCACACTTAGATACGAATTACTCCAAGTTACTAAAGGAATCGAATAGCAAAATAAGTTATTTTATAGAAAAGGATCGATTCGACCATATTAAAATCATTTTAGGAATCCCCATCTTTTCAATCCCTGAATTCCCTAAAAAGATTGGGTACATCACGACAGATTTAGATAATAGTAATTTGGTTGACTCCTACTCACAGATAAAAGGACTTTCATATGAAGCTTTCATTCTGGATGACACCGGAAAAATAATATCTCATCCAGATCCAAACAAAGTAGGAACTTTTGTAAATCAAGTAAATCAGGATAAATCGATCTCTTATTCTACGAAGATCGGGGAACTGGGTTGGGTGTTTGTTTCGAAGTATAACTATCAAGATATTCAAAAGCAGGTTAATCAGTTATTTTTGAGCGATTTCTTCCTTATATTATTCATCTTTATGTTTATCCTTATTATCTCCTATTGGATGTCCAAACGTATACTGAAGCCATTAGGGCAGTTAAATAAATCATTTAATGTATTCGATCTAAATGGTTCTCATTATTCGGTTGTGGAAAAACTATCAGGTATCGATGAAATCGATTTGCTGAGTCGTAATTTCAATAAAATGATGAATCGAATGGACGAGCTGATTAAGCAGACAATAGAATCCAATAAAGAACGTATCCAATTGAAATACGAGAAAAGAGAACTACAGGTAAATGCTCTACAGTCACAAATTAAGCCGCATTTTCTCTATAATACCCTCGACAATTTAATGTTTCTTGTGGAGTCCAATGAAATTGAGAAGTCTTTAGACATGATCCACTCACTAAGCAAGTTATTTCGCTTTATTACGAATAAGGATCAGTCGAGCCTATCCATTCGCGATGAAATGACTTATACCAAAACCTATGTGACCATTATGTCCTATCGCTTCAGTAACATTGAATGCGTATGGAATATGGATGAAAAAGTGTTGGATTATCAGACAGTAAAGCTGATTTTACAGCCTGTTATAGAAAATTCCATACAACATGGCGCTAGAATGACAACGGAAAACATACGAATTGAGGTCAGCTGCCAACTAAAAAACGACACGATTGAATTTATGATTAGAGACAATGCCATGGGGATTGCTGAGGATCGATTGTTACAAATTCAGAGACAGCTAGCATCATCGAGCATGGAACAAGCAGGGATTTTTAATGTGAACAGCAGGATTAAATTACATTATGGTGATAAGTACGGGTTAAACATAGAAAGTATAAAGGGGGAAGGCACCATAGTAACGATTGTGATCCCATGTATCCAATCGTAAAATCTTTCAACATCCAGTCTAACTGGATGTTTTTTTATCTTGAAATCGTGCAAGGTTTCCCTAAAAAATTGAAACTTTGGATCGCTTATTTTTTTTATACTTTGTGTAGTCTTAGTCAAGATTGAACCTAATGCTGTGATACAGAATGGCAAACATGAAAGCGTTAACACTGTGTAGGAATCATGGCAACTGTAATTTAATGATGGAGGTGAGACCCCTGCAAGTAAAACACTCGGCGAATTCATCAACACAAATGAAAAGAAAGAGTAGTTACAAATGGCATAAGCTCAAGTCTCAATTTGAAATTCAATCGATGGTTCTCCCGTCAATCCTGTTCTTAATCATATTCTCTTATATACCGATGTACGGTGTTGTTATTGCGTTTAAAGATTATGATTTATTTCAAGGTATTATGGGATCATCATGGGCTGGATTCACTCACTTTAAGGAGTTTCTCAATGACCCGTTATTAGGAAATGTAATTAGAAATACCCTTGTAATCAATGGGCTGGGTCTGCTCATAGGTTTTCCAGCACCGATTATATTTGCTTTGTTATTAAATGAAGTTACGAATAAGAAGTTTAAGAGTATTGTTCAGTCGATCTCCTATCTGCCTCATTTTGTGTCATGGGTTATTTTTGGTGGTTTGATCCTAACGATGTTGTCTCCTTCGAACGGAATTATTAACTATCTGTTGACTTCACTAGGAATCTTGGATGATGCCGTCAATTTTATCGGGCAAGAGAATTACTTCTGGTTTATTCTTGTGGGTGCTGAAATGCTAAAGGGTCTAGGTTGGGGCGCTATTATCTACATCGCCGCTATTTCCGGGGTAGATCCAGGACTTTATGAAGCAGCAACCATTGATGGTGCAGGTAGGTTTCAGAAAATCAGATACATCACCATTCCAACCATTATGGGAACGGTCGTCATTATGTTTATTTTTGCAGTCAGTGCGATGTTGAATACAGGAATTGAGCAAATTCTAGTGATGCAGAATCCACTGAACTTAAGTACAAGTGAGACGCTTGATACTTATGTGTATAAAACGGGGCTACAGCAAATGAGATATTCATACTCAACAGCCGTGGGCTTAGCTAAATCGGTTATTGCCGTTATATTGTTAATTCTGGCGAACTATTTGTCCAAAAAGATGACCGATAACAGCTTATTTTAGCAAAAGGAGGTGAGTATCTAAATGATCAACATTAAGTCAAAAACAGATCGAGTCTTTGATGTGTTTATAACCATCATTATGGTCATTGTCATGGTTGTAACCCTTGCACCCTTTTGGTTCTCGATCATCGGATCTTTTAATGAAGGGCTGGATTACTCACGTGGTGGTGTGTACTTATGGCCCAGGGAATTTACTTGGTCTAACTATAAGGCGGTTTTTGTAGATACGTCTATTTATCAAGCTTATTTCGTCACGGTATCTCGTACCCTTCTAGGTACTCTTGGATCGGTGTTGTTCACGGCGATTGCAGCCTATGCTATGTCAAGGAAATATCTTGAATTTAAAGGGATTTATATGGTGATCATGCTGATTACGATGTTTTTCTCTGGCGGCTTAATTCCGACGTATTTGTTATATCGAGACCTTCATTTATTAGATACATTTTGGGTCTATATCATTCCTAGCTTATTTAGCGTGTGGAACATGATCATTATGATGAGTTTCTTTAGAGGGATTCCCGAAACCTTAATCGAATCCACCAAAATCGATGGGGCCGGGGAGTACAGGATATTTTTCCAGCTCATTCTCCCGTTATCCAAACCGGTTCTCGCGGCAATCGCATTATTTAACGGTGTTGGACACTGGAACACATACTTTGATTCCATGATGTTTACGAATTCACCAGATTTGCAGACCATTCAATTGTTTCTCATGAAAATTGTAACCAACTCCGATTTTGCTCGATCAGTGGGTGGGGCAGCAGCATCTTACATGCCAGAAGTAGCCAAGCAGATTAGCCCTGAAACATTAAAACTGGCGATGATGATTGCCACTTCACTACCTATTATTATTGTTTATCCATTCTTACAAAAATATTTTGTTAAGGGTGTATTAATAGGCTCAATTAAGGGCTAATTCAAAAAACAAGGGGGATTTGAGATGAAAGGATTTAAATGGTCAATGGCATGCTTGTTAGTGTTCTCTCTAATGCTTGCAGGCTGTCAATCCGGTTCTGCGCCGGCACAGAATGAAGCGAATTCTGATAATACGAGTACTAATACTAGTAATAAGCCAACCGAGGTAGAGTGGTTTATTGCGGTGGAGTCTTACAGTAAGAAGTGGGATGCTGTAAATAATGCGCTTGATAAAATGATCACGGACAACACAGGACTTACGTTTAAGATTACGACAGGAAATGAAGAAAAACTGAGCGCTATGATTGCTGCCAACCAAATTCCCGATATGATTACAGCCGGACACTCTGCACCACAACGAAAGATGCTTGAAAATTCGGGTATGCTTGCGCCACTTGACGAATTAATAAAAGAATTTGCACCAACCTATGAAGTTCCACAGTCCATGCAGGACTGGTATAGAAACGATGACGGTCATTTCTATGGATATGCGAATTTCTTTTATCCAGCAGAGAAAATGCAAGAAGGAGATGCTTTCTCTACTCATACGGCTATGTATGCTAGAACAGACCTCATGGACCAACTAGGCATTAAGAAAGAAGATTTTGATACAAAAGAGGGAACGATTGCTGCACTGAAAAAAGTAAAAGAGGCAAACATTGAATATAATGGATTCAAAGTCATTCCGGCTTACTTTGACACTTCAAATATTGCACAATTCTTTGGAGCTGGAAAAGTTGAGGATGAGGAAGGCAACTTAATTAAACGCTCTGAAGCAGATCTTGAGGCCATTAAATTCCTAAATGAATTGTATCGGGAAGGGTTATTGCCTGAAGATAATGTGACTTTAAATGAGAATGAGATCGGTGAGAAGGTTGCTGCAGGGGCAGTCTTTGCTTATACCAACGGCAGAATCTTGGAAATGACAAGAGCGCTTTCTGATGCAGATCCAAACGCAAGCTTCACTCCAATTGGTCCAATTAAGGGAGATTCCATGTCTGGAGATGTACACCTTCTTCCGAATTCATTGTCCGGCTGGACACTCACTTCTATTAACAAGAATTCTAAGCATAAAGAAAAAATCATCAAATTCTTTGAATATATGTCTGCTGATGAAATGTCTTTAAATGTGAAGTATGGCCCGAAAGGAATAACGTGGGACTACGATGATAATGGAAAGGTTAAATATCTTCCAGAAGTAAGAAAAGAAGTCGATACAGACTTTGCTAAAGCACAAATAAAATATGGGATGGATACGTTTGGGTGGTTTACAACTTGGCTGCCGATAGCTAGAACGATGCCTGATCCGATAACACCACATGAAAAAGCGAAAGTAGAGGGGTCTGCTTACTTTGATCAATATAGCTATAATGCTTTAGCTCATGAGGCAACACGGATTCAAGGTGGAACTCCGGAATCTGCGATTCAAGTAAAAATCAACGATTTTACGAGTAAGATGGTTGCTGAGATGATTTTGGCTAAATCAGAGGCAGAAGTAGATCAGTTGTATGCGAAGATGATCCAAGATCAAGAGAAGTTAGGTTATGAAGACTTATACAATTATAAAAATCAAAAATTTACACAGGCCAAGGAACGTCTAGGTGTGAAATTCATTTGGCCGGAATACGCAGATAAAAATTAATGGATGAGTTAAAGGCTAGCCGTACATATATGGCTAGCCTTTCTTTCAATAGAGAGGTGGTTCGTATGTTTAAGATCATACCGGAGCCCAAACAGGTTCAATTTCATCAAGGTTCCTTTAAAATATGTGGTGCTTTGAAGTTAATTACGCCTGAAGCTGTCTATCAGCAGTCTCATAAATTAGCTGATCTACTTCAAAATCAATATAACGTTGATGTCCAACAAAGACAAGGTGATCAGTACGAGATAATTCTGTGCAGAGAAGATGAAACGAATCAATATTTCATGCCACCACTGAAAATTGACAGGGAGGAAGCATACCGAATTCATATTACTTCGGATTGTATTGTGATCCAAGCGATAGAAGCTTCTGGATTATATTACGGACTTCAGACATTGATTCAGATTATAGAAGACCATGAGAATATTCCTTCGTGTGAAATTGTGGATTGGCCTGATATGAAAATACGGGGTGTGCATTTTGATCTAAAAGGTGGAGTTCCGACAGGAGAGTATTTAGCAGATCTGATTAAAGAATTGGGACACTACAAGATCAATACGATTCTAATGGAATATGAGGACAAACTGCAATATTCGGGTCATCCGAAGTTGGCAACAAAGTCTGCACTGAGTCAAGCCGATGTTCAGCAACTGGTCAAGTTAGCTGACCAACATCATATTCAGATCATACCGTTGGTGCAAGCCTTAGGACATGCAGAGTATATGATTAGGCATGACGAATATGCCCATCTCAGAGAGAGTCATGATTGGAATCAGCAGATGTGTCCGTGCCATCCTGGATCATTTGAATTGTTTAGCGATCTGTTTCAGGAACTGATTCGTTTACATCCGAATAGTAACTATTTTCATATAGGTGGGGATGAAGCTCATCAATTGGGGGAATGTCCATCCTGTGCGAAGATTGAGCAGGAAGTTGGCAAGTACGCTTTATATGCTGAATACATCGCCAAGATATGTCACTACGTAATTGAAGCGGGAAAAACACCTATTATATGGGATGATATGTTTACACGCCATGCTCCAGAATTGATGTGCAAGTTGCCGAAAGAGACGGTATTGATGTATTGGAACTATCGTTTCACTTATGAAACGATGCCGACTGTAGATGGATTCGATGGAACCCTGATAAGCAGTCAATGGCTGCATAAATCGAATGGAAAAGATCCCGGGGTTGTTAATGATGTCTCGAAGCTTCTCGAGCACGCATCCCAAGAAGAGTGGGATTTTATAGAGCAATATGGCGGTGGCGAAAAGTTCCCAACTCAAATCAATAGTACGATATTTCTACAGTATATTCAGGATCAAGGATTTAAAGTGATTGGTGCATCAGCCGCTCAAATGATGCGAGACACGATACTAGCAGACCCGAGCCGAGCATTGCCTAATATCAGAGAATGGTCAAAGGCTGTTGTGAAACATCAAGCTCTTGGTGTTGTTGCTACAGGCTGGACACGAAACAATGGAATGGATCCTTTGAATGGTCTAATAGAAGGGATGAGATACGAGTTTGTGGCGGCGGGGGAGTATTGCTGGAGTCATGATAGAACAACGATTGAAGCATTTGATGAAAAATTCTGCAGAAGATTCTATCGTTTGAATAAGACATTCAAGGCTCCTGAGAATTTAGCTGTGACGGATGCCATTTGGCTCATTCGTCATCAACAACGACTTCCGAGAAGTATATCACTAAGTAATTTGTTTCAGCAGTTTGCTGAAGCTGCTGAGTGTAACCGTCATAATCTGCTTTATTATGGTTATATGGCGGAGCAATTTTCCCTTCAAAGAAAAATGGATAATTTGATGATGCAGTTGGAGAAATACCTGTATAAGCATCGCTATTATGTATTGTCTGATCGGGAGGCAATGCATTACCGCAACAGTCTTGAAAAGACTAAAGTCATGATTCAGAGGTATGAGCAAGAAGGCATTGATATCTTTAGGAAGCTAGTGCATTCCGAAGAGATTGATGATTGTCTTCATAGCTTGTTGGACTGGCATAAAGAGCGGCTACATTTTATGCGTGACAGCTTAAGTCGTGTAATGAACTAGGTTGCTACCTTTTGCGGGTATAACTAAGAACTTGAGTAATGAACCACTCTAGTTGTATCACCTATTTTCTCGTTGAGCAAACATCAAAAAACAGTATAAATCCGTCATTTCAGGCTATTTTATTCTAAAAATGAGATGGTATATTTGTGGTATACCGTAATGCATGAAAATGTCTGGAATAAATAGCTCAGGAGAGGATGAGATTGGTGCAATATCGTGAACGACTCGCTGCACAATTGAGTAATGTCGATACGGTGATCAATGAGGGAAGATACGATGCTGAATGGGGTTCTCTAAGTAACTACCACATTCCGTCATGGTATGAGGATGCTAAGTTCGGCATTTTCATTCATTGGGGAGTATATTCCGTACCTGCGTTTAACAGTGAATGGTATGCAAGGAATATGTATATTGAAGGCAATACTGCTTATGAACATCACCGTGAACAATATGGTCCGCAAGATAAGTTTGGCTATAAAGATTTTATAACTCAGTTTACGGCAGAGAACTTTGATGCTGATCAATGGATATCCGTTATTAAGAAAGCTGGTGCCAAGTTCGTCGTTCCCGTAGCAGAACATCATGATGGCTTTCCGATGTATGACTGCCCATTCACAGATTGGAATTCCATGCAAAAGGGACCTAAGCGTGATGTCATTCGTGAATTGTCTGATGCAGCCCAGCGCCAGCATCTTGTATTTGGTGTATCCAACCATCGAGCGGAAAATTGGTGGTTTTATAATGGAGGAAGAACATTTAAATCTGACGTGCTAGACCCACGTTATGCTGGACTGTATGGTCCTGCAGAGCATTGTGACCCGAATGGCTGGACGCCTGAGCAACAACCAAGTGAACGATTCCTGGAGGATTGGCTTGCACGCAACTGCGATTTAATCGAACGCTATGAACCGCAGTTGCTGTGGTTCGACTGGTGGATTAGTCAACCTGCATTTAAGCCTTATTTGAAACGGCTCGCTGCATACTATTACAACAAAGGGTTGGATTGGAAACGGGGAGTTGCTATTAATTATAAAGAGGATGCGTTTCCTGAAGGCACCGCGGTGTTTGATGTTGAACGAGGACAACTTGCAGATATACAGTACCCATTCTGGCAGACGGATACTTCGATATCAGAAAATTCGTGGAGTTATATTATCAATCATAAATACAAGACAGCAGATTCTATTATCGGCGATCTGATCGATATTGTGAGTAAGAATGGTGCGTTGCTACTTAATATTGGTCCCCGTGCTGACGGTACAATTCCAGATCAAGAACAGGAAATTTTAAGTCAAATCGGGCAATGGCTTTCGGTGTATGGAGAATCCATATATAGCACACGTCCATGGAAAGTATTTGGGGAAGGACCTACAGAAATTGTAGGTGGTTCGTTCAATGATACGAAGAGAAGTCCATTTACGGCACAAGACATTCGTTTCACAACAAAAAATGGCCGCTTGTACGCGATCATATTGGCGAAACCTACGAGTGATTACGTGGTTATTCACTCTCTATCTGATAATTTGCGCCTCCTTCCAGCCAAGATTGAGTCGGTTGAGCTGATTGGTTACGATGGAGATATGGAGTGGTCGCGCAACCATAATGGGTTAGTGATCAAGTTGCCTGCAGATCATGTTCTGAATGGAGCATTTGCGTTCCGTGTTTCATGCCAGTAGAAAGGTTAATGGAATGTAAAAGCAATATGAATAGAGAAGTCGCCGAATTGGCGGCTTTTTTGTTGTCGCAATAAATTACAATTAAACACACAACTTTTACTTGGATTTCACATGTGTTTTACGTTTGTCCTCTAGAATGAGGATGTTCAATCATATAGGTATAGTCGGAGGGCTGATATGTCGCTTGTTGGAGAAGAACGGAAGCAGATTATTTTGAACTTATTACAGTTACAGGGGAAAGTTCGTACCTTAGAGCTTGTCACCAAGTTTGAGGTGTCTTCGGAGACCATACGACGTTACCTGGAAGAGTTGGAATCAACGAATAAGCTGAAGCGAGTTTATGGCGGAGCGATCAAAATCAATGTTGATCGGGAGGAGCCCTCCTTCTTTAATCGGGAAGTGAAGCAAGCTGCGGAAAAGCGGTTAATAGGACAAGCTGCAGCTGCGCTTGTACAGGATAAGGACATCGTCATATTGGATGATGGTACAACTACGCTGCAAATGGTCGATATACTTGTATTGAAAAAAGGGCTTACTGTACTGGTTTCTTCCGTGTATACACTTAATATGCTGATTGCCTACAAAAACCAGGGAATCTTTGATGGAGAAATCGTGTTTATCGGCGGACGCGTCAATGCGAAGCATTACCGAACATCTGGCTCACTGGCTAAGCATTTTATGGCCAATTTTCATGTGGATAAAGCGTTTTTGGTCGCTGATGGTCTGAATCTTGATGGTAGTGTCACCAGCTATGACGATGAGCGAGGCATGCTCTCTCGCATGTTCATGAAGCAGGCTAAGCAGACGATCGTACTAGCTGATCATACGAAAATTGGCACGAATCACTATTGTCGTATTGCTGATATGGGAGAGGTTGATATCGTTGTAAGCAATATTGCGCCACCACCAGAGTGGCAGCTTCTACTTGACGATAAAGGCCTTCATTGGATTGTCGCAACTTAGCTTAAACAACGAAGAAGGTAATTTGGAAGGTGGTGGGGCTGTAAAAGGGAGTCAATTCGAACGAAGTATAAGTTTGTGATGAAAATTAGGGAGGTATTTTGATTGTTAAAAAAGAAAGCAACTAGAATGGCGTCAGTATTATTAGCTAGTTCAATGCTTATTTCAACATTACCGGGTTTTTCTTACGCTGTAAATGCAGCGGAAGAAGTCCAGATTGAATTCATCGAGCATCCACGACCTTCGCTTGAGACTGGACGATATACTTCTGCTCAGCAGGTGTCTTTAACGACTACTACGCCTGGTGCAACAATCTATTATACGTTAGACGGTACACTGCCTGATGAATCCAGCATGAAATATGATGGCTCGCCGATTCATATTGTGGAGACGACCAACCTTAGTACAATTGCCTTCAAAAATGGCGTTGCGAGTAGGGGAGCGACGTATACTTATTTCATAAAAACGGAAGAGAAACCTCTGCTACAATTTGTGGTTATGTCGGACGTACATATTTATAATTTGGAGCACGCATCGGCTCGTTATGAAAGCTATTTTGATACGATTGAATCCCTCTTTCCGAAGCCCGATGCTATTCTTAGTATTGGTGATATGATTAACGATAACTGGGATGGTCGGCAGCGTGATCACTTAATGGTTCGAGAAGTTTTTGAGAAAAATTTAGAGAGGAAGAGTTGGACTGACACCAAGATTCAATTAACAACGGGTAATCACGACAATGAAATTCGCTATATTAAAGAGTTTTATCCTGAAGATTGGTTTACGGATAATCCCGACGGCTACTATGAAAAGGAATTGGGCGGCTATTATTTCTTTTATTTAAACAGCGAGAACTATCAAAACAATACGAAACAACGTAATTGGTTAAAGCGTCGGCTTGCTGAGATTATGAAAAATGAAGAGAATAAGAACAAGCCGGTATTTATTAATATTCATCGGCCAATTTCAGGGACGGTTATGGATGGTCAACAATCCTCGAATGCAAACTTGTACACGGATCTGAAGGATTATCCACAAGCGATTGTATTTTCTGGCCATTCACACTTGAATATTAATGATGATCGATCCATTCATCAGCAAGATTTTACATCGATTAACCTTGGTTCGATGTCGTACTTGGAATCCGATCATGGTTATATGCAAGTAACTTCAAACGGTCTAGAGAATCGTGTTCTAATACCAGGTTCTCAGGCTCAATTTGTAGAGGTGTATAAGGATCGGGTTGAGGTGGATCGGGTAGCGATGAACGCAGACCCCGGTGATATCGACGTCAATGGTCAGCCTGTTCCACCTTATCTGAGTAAAGGTGTGGCAGCGGGCGAATCATGGGTTGTTGAATTGAAGGGCGATACGAACGAAGAAATTAAACGTAACTTTAAATATGCCGGTCGTAATAAGTCAGCTCCAGTATTCAATAGTGAGATCGAGGTGCTTACATCGGAAGATATCCCGACGCTCCACTTCGAACAAGCAAAAGACGACCAGATGACCCACCATTATGAAGTGAAAGTAGCGGATAAGCGGACAGCAGAAGTCGTGAAAAATGTGAAAGTATTTGCAGATTACTTTTTCTCACCGGTTCCGAAGGATATGACGATCCCGCTAAATGGTTTAGCGCCGTCCACTTCATATATCGTTAAGGTAACGGCTGTAGACAGCTATGGTAACCGTTCCGAGACGCTTCAACAATCTTTCAGAACAGGCGGTTCTGAGGGAGAATTGACACCGATTGATCCAGAAACGATGTGGAAAGAACTTGTGGTCGATATGAAGTTTGATGAGAACTTGGCAGATGATGCGAAGGATGTTTCAGGGCAGGCGAAAGCGAACGGTACCGTCAACTTTGTTCCGGGAAAATCGAAACAAGCCGTGCAAATTCCGGCAGGTAATGCAGATTCGATAGATCTCGGTAATCGCGAGGATGTAAACATCGGTACAGGTGACTACACCGTGTCCTTCTGGCATACGGGCAATCTTGTAGGTGACCAGACGATTATTGCCAATAAAAACTGGAGTTCAGGCAAAAATATGGGCTGGTATGTCGGTTCGGCGATCGGCAACGATATGACCCTGAACCTGAGCGATGGTACTAATCGTTCTGATATTAGGGCGACAAGTGTTGGGAATGAGTGGCATTTATACACTGTTACAGTGGACCGAACCAACAAATCTGCAAAAGTGTATGTAGATGGGGTTGAGAAAGCATCTGGTGAAATTACTGTTCCAGCGGAAAACACGCTCGATACCGAGTATAACATTCATATTGGAACCGACGGCAATAAAGGTAATGGAGGTTCAAATGTTACACTTGATGATTTGAAAATTTGGAAACGGGCGCTGAATGCAACTGAAGTGAAAGCATTATCGGACTCTTACAAAACAGTACAGTTCTTTACGTTCGAGCAGTTGACTGAATTAATCGCTCAGGCGGATGATTTTTTGGCAGCAAGTGATGATGTGGTAGGCATTACTTACCCGGAGCAGATGCTTGGAAGTTTTGCTCAGTTGCTGGAGGCTGCTAGAGCAATGACAGCTGAGAGTGATCCCGCTCAAATCGATGCATTTTATGTTGATCTGACATGGGCGCTCAAAGCCATCAAAGAATCGATTATATATACATTCATTCCAAAATCGGGGTTTGAAGTTTTAGACGTGAACTCCGTTGCTGAAGTAGATAACGGCTATGGTCACAATATATTGGACAACGATGTATCGACGATATGGCATACACATTGGGAAGGTACAGCTGATCCATTCCCGCACTGGGTAATTATTGATATGAAAAATACGTACAAGCTAAGCGGAATAGAGCGTACAAGCCGACTGAATCAGAGCGCGATGGAGTTTCCGCGGGAATTCGAAGTGTATGCTTCGGACAATCTAGAAGATTTGAAGGATCCTCAATATTTAAGCAATCCTGCTAATAAGGTGACAGGATCTTTTGGGAAAACATGGACAACTAAGGTGTATAAGGATTACTTAGCATTCGATAATCCGGTACAAGGACGCTATGTCAAGTTTGTTGTAACAAACACCTATAATGCTCAAGGAACCTTTACGAGCATGAGTGAAATTGATTTTACTGGTGAAGTTGTAGCTTCTGAAAATGCGACACTGACAGATTTGCAGATTAACGGTACGACGGTGAACGGATTTGCGCCTGACAAGTTCTCCTACACGGTGCAAGTACCATACAGCACAACAAGAACGGAAGTAACGTATACGGCAGCAGATCCAGAAGCAACTGTCAAGGTAAGTGGCGGAGAAAACCTGGTCGTCGGAGATAATTCTGTACTAGTAACTGTAACGACGAAAGATGGTAAAACCAATACGTACACTGTAAATGTACAGCGTGCAGCAGAGCCCGTGGAAATAGCTGCAACACTAACCGACTTGCAAATAAACGGGACAACGGTAAGTGAGTTTGCACCAGATAAGTTGGCCTATACAGTGCAAGTACCATATAGCACAACGGTGGTAGATGTCACGTATACGGCAGCAAACCCAGAAGCAACTGTCACGGTAAGTGGCGGTGAAAACCTGGCCGTAGGTAATAATGAAGTGAAGGTAACCGTTACAGCAGCAACCGCAGAAGTAGATCCAGAAGTAGATCCAGAAGCAGCTACAGCTGCAAATGTAGAAATTCAGGCCGATACAAACGATATGGGAGAGCTCGGAAGGAGAGCGGCTTCGAACACATATGTGATAAATGTGGTACGGGCGAAGGACACGACACTGCCGCCAGTAGATCCGTCGATTAATCCTCCGGTACAACCACCAGTTCAACCACCGGTCACACCTGAACCGAAGCCAGTGCTACCGGAGAATGCTATCGCACTTCCGGACAAAGCTCTGAATGATGAAGCTTCCTCCATTCAGGTTAGGCTGGAAGAGGGTAAGGAACTGATTATCATTACAAGGAAGCAGGCTGAGCAGTTTGGTGAACGGTCGCTGATCGTACGGACGGATAATGCTCAGTGGGAAATTTCTGCTGATGTGATGGATTCATTGCTGCGTAAAGTTCCGGTATCCGCTGATGATATGACGCTCCTCGTGAAGATGGATCTCAGCGCAGCGGTACAGGAAAAAGCGAAACAGGTGTTGCAGCAAGCGAATGCTGCGAATGATGGACAATACAAGCTTGGCGGTATGATGCTCTCACTGTCCCTGGAAGCGAAAGACAAGAATAACAAGGCATATAAGCTGGAGACAGTGGATAAGCCAATGAAGATTTCCTTCGTCATTCCATCGGGTATGAATCCGAATTTAGTAGGCATATACCAAGTGAAAACAGATGGAACGATCCAGTATACAGGCGGTAAACTGAATGCCAAAGAAACTGAACTGGAAGTTGAAGTGGACGAGTTTGGTGAGTATGCGTTGTTGTCTTTGGAAAAAACATATGCGGACCTTGCCAGCAGTCACTGGGCTTTTTCAACGGTACAGGAGATGGCAGCCAAGCAGATTGTTAAAGGCACAACGAAAACGAGCTTTTCCCCGAACCTTAAAGTGACGAGAGCTGAATTTGCAGCGTTACTTGCGCGTGCATTGGAATTGTCGTCATCCGGTGTACCTAGCTTCACCGATGTAGATGAAGATGTTTGGTATGCCGGCGAAGTTGTAGCAGCTAAGCAGGCGGGGATTATTGTCGGGATGAAGAATCGTTTTGAGCCGGAACGGAATATCACCCGGGAAGAAATGGCGTCGATGACCGTACGCGCTTATGAGTATAAAAAGATGCTGAAGCAGGAAGATGTTTCAATCGACATTAAGGATAAGGCTAAGATAAGCACTTGGGCTTTGCAGCATGTACAAACGGCCATGAATATAGGGCTATTAAAAGGACGTCAAAATGGTTTGTTTGTTCCGGCAGAGCTTTCGACCCGCGTCGAAGCTGCACAAGCGGTGTATAACTTATTGAAGTTGTTATAATCTTTGTACCGGGGAGGGCTGCTCTATAGGCATGTATTATGGCCGAAGAGAGGTCAGCGATTTGATTCTCTGGTTCTATATGAAGAAAAACCCTTGATTATCAAGGGATTTTCTTCTATTTATGATACACATCAATTGATTTTGGAGGACGCATCTGGGAGAAATAGTGATAATTTTCTTGTTACCATACATTCAAGTCGTTACCTTTTAATTTGAAAATTGCCTCCATAAAATAATAGTCGCCATAGATGATCGATGAATGTTTATCATTATTATGATAAGCGGAAGATCCATTAATCAGTATGCAATCGGAGCTTTTCGTCCAGTCGCAGCGGAATTCATCAAGCGTTCTTAGCATCTTTAGTGCGGCGTTCAGATAAACTTCCTTTTCGTAGGGGCCGACGACTTTAGCGATTTCAATAAGTCCACAAGCTGCGATCGCTGCGGCCGTGGAATCTTCATAGGCTGGTTCCTTAGGTTGTCGGAAATCGATCGGAATGATGCCATTGTCAGGGATGTTGGCCATAAAATAATGCGCGATGCGTTTGGCTGTATGCAAATATTCTATTTTCCCCGTATGCAAATAGCTTATCATAAAGCCATACAAAGCCCATGTCTGTCCTCGAGTCCAAGAAGACCCATCTTCGTACCCCTGCCCTCCATAGGTCTTGACTATGCCACCATGATACGGATCGAACTCCACGATATGATGAACAGAACCATCGGGCCTGATGAAAGCCTCAAGAGCAGTATCTGCATGCTTCATAGCAATCTGCATGAATCTAGGATCTCCACTTTCTTCAGTCGCCCAATACAAGAGCGGAAGATTCATTAAGCAATCCACGATTGCCCATCCTCGAGTATCTGTATCTTCGTTATCATTCCATGCACGAATGAAGCCGCCTGCTAAGTTGAAACGTCCGGTAAGCAGATTGGCAGCATGCATAGCTCTTTTGCGGGACTCTGGATTACCAGTACACTTATAATTGGCGACGCTGGTCGGAAGCCACATGAATCCGACATCATGATGAAGACCGTAATATTGTCGAAAGCACTCGTCTAGCGCTTCCTCGGAGAAGTTGGCAATTTCTTTATAAGTATTTGTTCCGGTCTCGTGAAACATAAGCCACATCATACCGCCCCAGAATCCGTTCGTCCACCAGCTGATTCCATCCGTCATTGTGTCTCTCGGGTTGTCGACGATGCGGTTGTCATGCGTCCCGTTGATTGTTGTGTATGGAATTTTATGTTTGGATTTTTCGCTGACCCAGCTCATCTTCTGCGTGAGTTTTCGGGTGACCTCTTCTAACCAGACTTGATCCTGCTCGTGTAAAGTTATCATAGGGTTCTCTCCTTTCGTTATTTCAAAATTGCACTTCAGATAAAGATATATGGAAAGGGGAATATTTGTTGATGAATGTGGTATATGCATCGCCGGGTATCGCCAGTAAATCGCCGGTATCCAACATATAATTCTTTAAATGTCCAAGAAGCGTGTGAATTATTTCCTGGTAACCTTTTTCAAAGGCGAGATTAATGAGTTCTTGAGGATCGGTCGCCGTGTTGTACAGCTCCAGGTATAATTCGTCCTTGAAAATATCCACGATGAGTTTATAGTTTCCTTCGATGACGCATCGCTGGAAGTTTCCTCTCGCACCGTTGCCATCGAATTGAATAAAGATACGCTGACGCTCCAAGCATTTACCCTGAACGATGGGCATCAAAGATAATCCAGCCACGCTTTCGGGAACAGGAATCCCCAACCCATCACATAATGTCGGCATGATATCGATTGCACTAACAAGGGTATTCGTTTCATTAATAGCGGGTTGGAAGCTGACCGGAAATTTGATGAACAAAGGCGTCCTCACGGACTCCTCGTACATACACATTTTTTGCCATAGGCGGTGGGAGCCAAGCATTTCGCCATGATCGCTTGTGAAGATGAGAATTGTATTGTCATATATCCCCTGTATCTTCAATTCCTCGATAATTCGTCCTACGCAGTCATCTAACAATCGAACAAGCCCAGCGTAGACCTTCCAAACTTGGTGCCATTCATCCCTAGAATAACGAGTTCCGATGGCTCCCGTTAAGTTATATAGCTGAAGAGGTGATTGATTCGCTGCCCATAAACCTACGTTCTCAGGAAGTGAGATGTCGGCCTGCGCGTACATGGAATACCACGGCTCTGGAATTTCGAGAGGAGGATGGGGGGCAAGGAACATGGAACTTAGAAACAGTGGTTTGTTCCGGTCCCGCTCACGTAAAGCTCGAAGCGAATCGTTCAGAATGAAACCGTCGAAGAAGGCGTCGAAACCTTCATCATAACAACCCGTTGTTGGGATAGAGTATCCTGCCACGCGAGTGGTGGTACCTCCAGCCATCTCCGGAACTATCCCTTGAAAGGGAGCACCACCGGGCTTGCGCTTTCCTTGTTCCTTAAGGTGCCGGTCATATCTTCCTTCGAGCGGCAACCAATTTGTGCGTGAATCCTCGGAAAGATCAAATCTCTCTTGTGTCAAAAGATGCTGCTTTCCCGTATGCCAACTATCCCAGTCGTCTTCTAAAAGTTGATAGAGATTAGGAATTCCTTCTCTTACGAATCCGTAAGCAGCATCTTGCTTCTCCCAAGGATTGATGAGACAACCAGTCTCGTTCGGATACTGTCCGGTGAAGAAGGATCCACGGGCTGGAACACAAAGAGGAGAAGCGCAGTAGGCTCGATTGAACCGGAAGCTTTCCTGTGACAGGCTATAAATATTTGGAGCAAAATCTGGAGTGATTATGTCAGCACGTAATTGATCTGCCATAATGATCACTACATGCGGTTTCTTATCATTGTTCGTGAGCATAGTCGCATACTCTCCTATTAATTACATAGATGTAGTCATCGTAAGCGGTGAAGTTTGGTGTTGTTTTCCCGTTTATTCGTAGGAAGGTCACGCCTTGAGCGTAGACTGCGATAGCAGATTCTATCTCTGTCTGCTTGGCAATTGTTAGATGTGATCCGCAAATTTCCATGATCGAGTTATTCCACGCTACGGCGATGTCATGAATACTTTGATTGGAAGAGATGATTGGAATCGAATTATACATAAGCGCACGACCTGTCTGGATCAAAGCCGTTCGAATCTCGCCATTTCCGTCGGTCTCGATATAAGCTAATTTCCCTTCATAAGCGAACATATCAAAAAAGCGTTGCTCCTGTGGGTCTTCTTCGTGAGATAAATAGTAATATCCTGTATGGAAATTCTCGGAGATATTGTCTATTCGAATCGCACTGGCAATTGTAGTGGGCACAGTCGGCCTAACTTCAAGACGCTCAACTTTAATACTCGGCGGTGTGCTCCCTAACGTGGGATAGAGTATGGTATCAAAGGTGACGTCCCCTTGGACATCCTCCTTCGTATAGGCTACATATTTAGAGTTGGTCACTGTATAGAAGGCATTGGAATAATAACCTTGTTTCATCGTCGCTTCAGACAATCGTTGCGGGTCGACAGGGATAACGTGAATATCTCCTAAATGGTCAAGAAAGTTCGTCTGCGCTTTCTTCGAGACAGAATCCAGGTTAACATTTGCGGTAGGGAGAAAATGCCAGTGCTGACGATACAGATGTTTGCCTTCAGGCGCGCAGATATAATCCGATACGATAGTAAAGGAAGTCTTTAAGAAGAGAACATTACGGGAATAGGCGAATCCCGGCACATTATAAATAACGCCTTCTATAAAATTGAACCTATTATTATCTGTCCAATGCCGGAATGCACCTTCAGTTAGGTCCTGTGATTGCTGATTGATCTCAACCGTGTTATGCGCTTCCGTAGAAAACCGCAGCCAGTTTGAAATGGGTTCGTCGCTATACGAATAGGTGCCTGGATCAACGAGCAGCTGTCTGCCGTATGCATAATAAATAATGCTATTGTCATCCGAATGCCTATGGGAGCGCTCCTGCTTCACGTTCATGAATAAATATCGAGCATCAGTTCCCCATCCGCTCCGCATCGTGGCTGTTTTGCTAACCGGATAGATAGAAGAGGTATGCGTAGGCGGAGATCCTGCTTCTCCTCCCGTCCCTAAATACAGTAGAACATCATCCTCATAGAGTTCACCCAGTTTTTTAACTGTCGATCGGCTGTTCAGGCTGCTTCCATCACCGAAGAGGGGGAGATAACCGTCCGGAAATGCGAGATTGGCGATATAGTATCCCATTCTCCTCAGATAGATGTCAAAGGTCTCGCTGAAGTTTTGGCTATTCATATGACCTATCGACTTAATGGCCATATAGGCTTCAGCGGCGCCGATTGAATAGCTGGAGCTTGATTCGGAATAAGAACCGTCACTGAAATTCAATTTGACGATCAAGGTGTCAATCCGGCTATTAGCCAATTCAATCCAGTGATAGGACTCAGTAAACTCAGGGAAATAAACGGCGACGCTGTATAACCCCTGTGTTTCGTAGATGCCGTGGTTATTTCGGGGATCATAACCAGCTTCGGTTGATAAGGCCGCGGCTTTCTTCCACAATGCTTTTAATATCATCGTGTGATCCTCAGCATTCATGGAGGGGCTCCCTTTTAACTGATGGTATGCTTTCACCCAGTTGGCTGCCCGGTGCGAAGCATGGAAACATTTGGGGAATGTACCGGATCCCATGTTGATTGCCCCCGGTGTAACATAGTGCTCGGCATCTTGAATAAAGTCGACCATATAATCGATATATTTGCCTGCGTAAGCTTCATTGTTCGTGGCAGCGTATTCAGCGATAAGCGGATTCAGCCACGTGAAATTCCCAATTTGTAATGGATATTGATTGTCGGATACTGTGGCCGGAGGTCCGATCCAATCTGTGCCTTCGGGTATCCCTTGCCAGGAGAAGGTTTTTCCGTTATGGGTATCGAAAGTAAACGTATGTTCATCCCATGCGTTATCACCGGTTTGGAATACCATGATGCCAACCGATTCCTCCGAATCGGTATAGCCCGTTAATTGTAGTATCGCTGACGTCACGTCTCCTGGGATCGTAGATAAATCGAATTTCAGATAAGATTTACTTGTATGTTTGTCATAAGGGGAGCCGGACTCGAGTACCTCAAGCAGCGGTTCCTGGCTATGATCGTCGCTGTCGTAACCCCGAATGTACGTATCCATAATTGGAATGAGAGCTAAAGTCTGCTGCCCTTCATGACCGTTATACTCTAAGGTGAGAATAGGGGGGGATCCATCATGCTGCATGCTGTATATGTAAGCCGGATCCGTTCCTTTATGACGTCCCATCAGCATGAAACTGATCACCTTATCGGAGCTCGCTGCTACCCTGATAGGGGCGAGCACATCCAGTGAAAAGGTGTTTGGCGTTTGGGTAACATGGAATGTGTCCAAATATATTTCTTTCAGGACCGGGATGATCTGATCCGCGAGCAGTGGGGCGAGCTTTGTGTACGCTGAGTTAGATTCATAAGACGGTGCAACTCTTGTCTGACGCTGCCTGAAGTATTGAAGCAGTTCGATTTCGGCATTCTTATAATCTCCCTGCTTGACGCAGGATTCAACGAGACTCATCTCTGGGAAATTGGTGTAATTTAGTTTGCCCATCAAGGTCCATTGACTGGATTTCTTATCCCAGACACCGAAGAAATCGGCTTGAGGCATAGGCATTTTCTTCACTCCTCTTTCGTTTATTCTTTGATCGCTCCGACCATAACACCTTTTGCAAAGTATTTCTGTAGAAATGGATAGACGAGCAGAATTGGTACGGTAGCGATAACAATCGTCGCATATTTAATACTTTCACCGATGGAGAATTTGTCATCGGCTCCTCCGGCTGTACTAGTCATCGAATCCACGCTGTTCTGAATGAGAATTTCCCGTAAAATGAGTTGAAGCGGGTAAAGTTCCCGATCACGTAAATAAATCATGGCTGAGAACCAAGAATTCCAATGCGCTACACCATAATACAAGATCATTACTGCGATGACCGGCATGGATAAGGGAAGAACGATTCTGAACAATATCGTAAACTCTCCAGCGCCATCAATTCTGCCGGACTCAATTAAACTATCGGGAATAGCAGCAAAGGAAGTACGCATCACAATAAGGTTAAAGGTAGATATAGCTGTTGGCAGGACAAGCGCCCACAACGTGTTGCCGAGGTTCAATCCGTTATAAACGAGCAGATAAACCGGAATCATACCACCGGAAAAAAACATCGTGAATACAATCGCGATTGTTAACGGCCGAATTAGCATCGTCCCTTTGCGTGACAAACCATAAGCGCCAAGGGATGTGAAGAACAAGTTAATCATGGTGCCGCCAATCACAATGAGCAGCGTATTTCCATATCCGGATAGGATATTCGGATTCGCAAACACCATTTTATAGGCATCCAATTGCAAACCGAGAGGTTGGAATAGCAAGCCTGTATGACTAACCAACTGATTGGAATCACTAAACGAAGCAAAAATAACATAGATAAAAGGATATGCTGTGATGATGATGAGTAAGCACATGAGGATGACGTTAACCATATCGAACAGCAAGGAGCCTAATGACTTTTTATGCACAAAGTTTCCTCCTGCCTTTATTTTCTGAACACTACCATAAACTTGTTTCATTGAGTTTGCGGCTGATATAGTTCGCGCTTATAAGAAGGGCAAAGTTGATTAGAGACTGGAATAGTCCGACAGCGGTTGTAAAACTGTATTCAAAGCTGCCGCCCAGACCTTTGCGATAAACAAATGAGTTGATGACATCAGCTGTTTCATAGGTGTTCGGGTTGTAGAGTAAGATGACTTTTTCGAATCCGACATCCATCATATGTCCCACTTGCATAATAAACAGAATGACGATAACAGGCATAATGCCTGGCAAGGTGATATTCCATAGCTTTCTTAGTCTGCCTGCACCATCAACGGTAGCTGCTTCGTATTGTTCGGGATTGATCCCGGAAAGTGCAGCAAGATAGATGATGGAACCCCAGCCAATTTGTTGCCAAATTCCGGAGCTTATGAAGATAGTCCGGAAGTTCTCAGCATGTGCAAGTAGCGCTGTTCTTTCGCCGCCGAACCAGACGATGATATCCGTGATAAAGCCATCGCGTGCCAAAAATTGAGTAATCATGCCACCAACAACGACCAATGAAATAAAATGTGGCATATATGAGATCGTTTGAACGAGCTTTTTGAACCAATTTTTCGAAATTTCGTTCAACAAAAGTGCAAGAATAATGGGTGCTGGGAATGCGAACATCAGCTGATATAGACTGATAAGGACTGTGTTTCGTAGCACTCTCCAGAAATAGAAGCTTTCAAAAAAATCTTTGAAGTGTTGAAAACCTACCCAAGGGCTGTCCCAAATACCCGAGGCGACATTAAATTGTTTGAAGGCAATAACAGCCCCATACATTGGCCCATAATGGAAAATCGCATAATAGATAATGACAGGAATTAACATGATATAAATTGATTTATTGCGGACAAGATCTCGTAGTAATCTGTGGCCGAAGTTCAGGCCAGGGGCTTCCCCGGCATGTTGAACATCGGCCGCAGCTGTCCGGTTGGACGGCAACTGCGGCATGTTTCTCACCTCTCTCGCTGTTATCTCTTATTGAAGCGTTCCACGGCAGCTTGCTGCAATTGGATGGCTTCTTCAATTTTCATTTTCTTCATCTGCTCTACATATTTATCAAAGTTGTCGAGTGATTCTTGGCCTTGAACGAATCGAATATACATTTCGTCTGCATAGGTGTTGACTTCAGCCATTATTTTGGCGAGTTGCTCAGATTCTTCCGGCGTTGCACTAACAAGCGGCATTTTCGTACCTACTGTATTGTCCTCGTACTTACCCCATACTTTTATTGACTCTTGTTGCTGCGGAAGCTGATAATACTGTTCTAGATAGCGATCGTCGTTGACGAAACCAGGTGACGGATAGTTTGATCTTAAATATTTGCCCATGGCTTGAGCGATCGAGAGATTATCCGGATTTTTTAAAATTAGGTCTGTATATTTCGGATAGCCATTCTCGTTCGTATATGTTAGTCCTTCAACTCCAAAGTTCTTCAGAATATTTCCCTCTTCTGTAAAATAGTAGTCTAGCCATTTGATCGCAGATACCGGATCAGGGTTCTTCGTTGTGATGGCAACACTTCCTGTCATGCGATAACGGTCAGCCATATTAACAAACTTAGGTTTATCTCCTTTCCTTAGGACCGGATATTGCACAGCTGTCAGATCATACTTTGGATCTTTATCTTTGTTGGCATTCATATAAACGCCTATGCTGCTGCCGGCAAACCCATATACGGCGCCGGATTTTCCTGAGGCCATCTTGGCATCGAGCGTCTTTTTGTCATTAGCGCCAATATCAGGATCGAGTAAGCCCTCTTTGTACCATTCCCGCATTAAACTGAGATAATCTTTAAAGCCAGGCTCCATTGGACCGAACTTTACTTGCCCATTGTCGAGGTAGAATTCCCGATTGACACCGAAAGCACCAACGATAATGTCGTATTCTTTTCGGTTGAGAAGCATTGTAAATGGTGCGGTGGCTCCTTGCTTCTCTTTGAATGCTCGCAACATCGTCGTCCATTCATCGATGGTTTCTGGTGTTTGAAGCCCCGTTTCTTCTAACCAATCTTTACGAACAAGGGGACCACTAAAGGTGTTGACAGTACCAGTACCAATGGATGGAACGACATATAATACACCATTATCTGTCTTTACTTGTTTTGAAATCTCTGGGTTTTCATCCAGATATTTTTTGATGTTAGGGGCATGTTTGTCGATCAAATCATTAAGTTCGATAATCACCTTATCTTTAATCGCTTTTTCTGGCCCACCAGGATATACAAGCCATCCGTACTCCATCATGTCCGGCAAATCCCTTGAGGCGATAAGCAAATTAAATTGTTCGTCCTCGCTACCGACTGGAGGGTGAGAGAAGTTGATTTTAATGCCGGTTCTTTTTTCTAATTCTTTGTAAAATTCAACTTCACCAAGCTGAGTAACAGAGGATGAAGCATTCGCATCCAAGGTTGACCAATAGGAGAAGCTGCTCGCAGGTTTGTCGACATTGCCATTAGCAGTAGGTGTCTGTGTTTCCTTAGAGCAGCCAGCCATAAGACTGCCAATCAAAGTAAAAGCGAGTATTGCACGTGCTGTTTTTCTGTGTCTGGATGAAACCATTTTTAATGTACGGGTTATCATGACTTTTTTCCTCCCTATAATTCTTGAGTTCGTGTCGGTTACCTGTTTCATCATATAAGTCCTGTAATGATTGTAAAATCATCCATATGATATCAACATCATCCAAACGCAACATCTGCCATAACCAGAATCCGATATCGATATTCCATTTGCTACTTATCGGAAATGATGGATTGACAAGTCCACTTCTTCTCCTCTAAAGTAAAGACATTTAAAATGTGGAAACTTTTAGATTGAGAAGAAAAAAATGAGTTAAATGATGTGACCTATGAAAGAGGATCTAAGAATTCATTTGCGATTTCGATATGATGCTTCCAGATACAGACTGATTGCGCGAGAATGAGGAAAGGAAGAAGAACTGATGATAAATATGAAATCGTTTACAATAAAATTTTTAGCAAGTCTGCTTCTAACATGTGTATCGATTGTAGGCTTGTCTACAGGATGTACGAAGCAAGATTCCTCTAGAGAAAGCGCACCTTCCTCAGTCAATCGTTCTGACCGAATAGGCTATACCTATTGGTCGCCACTTAATCCCAATGCTGCGTCCGTTGTTCAACATTTAGGAGATGTGGAGATGTATAAAGTAATAGAGGAGCGAACGGGTATCCATATTGAATTCTCCCACCCACCTCAGGGGGATGAAAAAGAACAGTTCAACCTGTTAATCGCTTCAAGGGACTTACCTGACATGATTGAATATGATTGGTTATCATATCCAGGAGGACCAGAGAAGGCCATTCATGACGGGGTCATCATTAAATTGAATGATCTGATTGATCAACATGCGCCTAACTTGAAAAAATACTTGAGTAATAATCCGCAAATCGCTAAGGAATTCAGTACGGATAGCGGAACAATGTATGTAATCCCATCTATTGGAATCGGCAAAGTGAATACGTTTAGTGGTCCCCTAATTCGTAAAGATTGGCTTGATGAACTGGGACTTGCCGTTCCGGAAACTCTGGAGGATTGGACGGAAATGCTCCGAGCATTCAAGGAGAAGAAAGGTGCCACGGCGCCATACACGACCTATATTGACAAAGTGGATCCCAACAAGCTTAATGATTTCATTGTAGGAGCCTTTGGCGTCGGAAGAGATTTTTACCTGGACAACGGAGAAGTGAAATACGGTCCTATGGAGTCTGGCTTCAAAGAATATTTAATTTTCTTGCGCAGCTGGTACAGAGAGGGGTTAATCGATCCAGATTTTGGAGCCATTGATAGGAAAACGATTGACGCCAGAATGCTTTCGGGTAAATCCGGTGCGGTCTTTGGGTTTGCTGGTAGCAGTATCGGTGTCTATATGGGCATCGGCTCGAAGAAGAATGAAGATTATAATATAATAGCCGCGCAGTACCCAGTCTTAAAGAGAGGGGAGGAACCTCGGTTTATCAATCGTGCGAACAAGTATCGGGCTACCGGAAGCACAGCGATTACTACCGCCAACAAAAATCCGCAAGAGGCCGTAGAATGGCTCGATTATTTATTTAGCAATGAGGGTCATATGCTAAAAAATTTTGGCGTTGAAGGTTTAACCTACACGAATGAAAATGGGTATCCAAAATATACTGACCTGATTATGAAAAACCCGGATAAGCTGGCCGTCTCCTTAGCCATGACTAAGTATTTACGCGCCAACTATCCGTCTCCTGGGTTCGTGAATGATGCGCGTTATTTGGAACAATTTTACGAGCTTGAGCAACAAAAGGAGGCTATTCAAGTATGGGGTGAATTCGAGAAAAATGCGGAGCGTGTTATTCTACCACTTGTAAGCGCAACCAAAGAGGAGTCGGAGCACCTCGCAAAGATTATGGCTGAAGTACGGACATACGGTGACGAAATGTACACGAAGTTCATTTTGGGAGAAGAGCCGATTGAAAATTTTAACCAATTTGTCAATCAGTTAAAGAAGATGAATATCGAGAAAGCAATCCAATTACAGCAGGCTGCGGTAGAGCGCTATAACAAGAGGTCTTAAGTCAGAGAACGATAAGGAGCGAGGGGGATCACAGTGAAGAGAAAATTTGAATTAAAACGGTGGAGCATTTTGTGGTCATGGTTCCTCTCCCATTCCCTTATCCTACTTATTCCCATCATGATAGGGCTGTTCGTATACTTGCAAGTTCGCCAATTGGTAGAGACGGAGATTAACCGTGCCAATGCGGCCCTTCTCCAGCAGGTCAAGCAGGTATTGGATGGGCAAATCGAAAGTGTCAACCGAATGAGCGTCCAGACAGCGTTTCTTCCCCAAGTCAGGGGACTACTTTATGCGAACCAGCCTTTAGCCGAGGAGGACCGGTATTCCATCACTTTAGCGCTCAAGGAATTTAAAGGGTTAACGATGGCGCATGAAATGGTCACCGACTCCTACGTTTATTATAAGAGAGGTAACTTTGTTTTATCGCAGAGCGCTTTGTATGATCCAGATGATTATTTTCAAACGCATCATGAAACGAATGAAAACGTAAAAGAAGATTGGTATTCGTTGCTTGACCGCAAGTATATGGGAGATTTGATCGTATACCCTTACACGACTGATAACGGTATGACCAAACAAGCCATTCTTTATATGCGTTCTCTTCCCGTCGAAGACCGTGGAGAGTCGTTAGCAACGAGTGTCATCGTGTTGGAACTAGAGCGGTTTCAGGCACCGATTCAAAAGGTCAATTGGATCAATCAAGGATCAGTCCTTATATTGGACGAGAATAATGAAGTGCTTGTATCTACTAAAAATATGCGCCTTCCTCCCTCTATTTCATATGAACGGTTAAACGGTGGGGGTGGTATCGTCTATGAAACGGTGGATGGAGAAAAGATGGCTGTTTCTTATATTTCCTCGGAAAGCGCCAATTTAAAGTATATATCCGTACTGCCTGTTAAAGTGTTCATGGAAAAATCATCCTATATTCGCAATTTGATGATTGCAGCGTTACTGATTGTCCTGTTATTAGGTGCTGCTGCCGCTTATTATTTGGCCAGACGTAGTTATCATCCGGTTCATAATTTGGTACGTTCACTGTCTAGCCAGGCTCAGTTTTCACTCGCTGAAATCAAGAATGAATATTCCATTATTTTTCATGCGCTAGATCAGCAAAATAAAGTATTGCGGAACTATTTTTTCGAGCGGCTGATGAAGGGGAGGTTGGAGACGAACTTTCCGCTAAGTGAAGCATTGGATACCCACGGCATCTCATTTGTTGGCGAACGATACCTTGTAATTCTGCTATATATTGAGGATTATACGGAACTGTTTAAACATCAGAATGGGGATGTTGAGCGTCAGCGAAAGTTTGTTCATATGATCGTTGGAAATATCGTAGAGGAGATGTGTAGGCAGCGCCATCACGCTTACATTGCGGAGTTGGATGATATGTTGGCATGCTTGGTCAATGTACAGGACAGTTCAGATGAAGAGGTTCAGGGAGAACTTTATCGGATAATCGGAGAAGCCAGGCAATTGATTCAGATCAAGTTTAATATCCATTTTACGACTTCGATAAGCCGTGTTCATACGTCAATTGGCGGTATTCCTTCTGCTTATCAAGAAGCACTAAAAGCGATGGAGTATAAGATGTTGCTGGGCAGTACCGAAATTATTCAGTATGAACAGTTGCAAAGCAACGAACCTGAATATTGGTTTACATGGGAGAAAGAGCAGCGATTAATTATGTCAATTAAAGCGGGTGAGACGGATTTGGCTCTTCTCATCCTCGAAGAGGTATTTGAAGAGATGCATTCCCATGGACTTCTTCCGATAGAGATGGTCAGATGTTTTCTCTTCGATATGGGCGGAACGGTTATGAAAGCTCTTTATGAAGCGGATTATAGCCGTGCTTCCATAACTGTGCATCAGAAAGTACTCTGGAGATTGCTGGAATGTGAGCGTGTTGCCGAAATCCAGCAAGGACTGTTCGATATTATCAAGCAAATCACCAAGGAGTTCGGACAGAAAAAAAGCCGGCCTTCCGGCTTGGTGGAGGAGTTGAGGGCTTATATCCAGGCGAATTATCAGGATTCTAATCTCGGAGTAGCAACGATTGCCGAGCATTTCGGAATGAATCCGGTCTATTTGACTCGCGTGTATAAAGAACATACGAAAGACACCTTGCTGGACGCAATCAATAAGATAAGAATGGATGCTGCAAGAACGCTTCTCTCACAGAACGAGCTGGCGGTTAAAGAAATCGCGGAGAAAGTTGGTTTTTACAGCAGCAATACATTTATTCGAACATTCAAGAAATTAGAAGGCATAACGCCCGGTATGTACCGAGATATGTTAAAAGGAATTGCGAAGACCGAACATTGATATTAAGAATCGGACCATACGCACAAGGACGCTGATGTTCGCAAATATCTATTCGATGTATTACGTGTTAGAGGGTAAGAACTGAATACTTAGTTATGGAAAGACCGGATTCGCCAGAACCAATAGTTCTAATGAATCCGGTCTCTATATCATGATATTAAACTAGACAAATCAGCAATGAAAACGCGACGCGTGTCACCTACATAGCCATTGAAGACAAGATGCTTCGCGTCTGGTGTCCATGCGGGATGGGGATCGACGCGTAGCGTGCCTGAGACTTTCGTACCCGGATTCCTAATATTGATGCGAACGAATGTCACCTCGTTCTTCAACTGTAAATCAATGAGCCGAAGTGGAACCGTTCCGTCACCGAATGCTACTGCCTCGTGTGCATAGGCATCCGTTACGATATGTCTTCCGTTCGGGTGAACAGTCGGGTGACCGGAGCCGGGAATGGTATCGATCATTTTGCCAATGTTGCTTCCATCCTCATTGACTTGAACAAAATACATCCGATTGTCGCCATCAAGGCACAAATTCATGGAGAGACGCCTACCATCGGGAAACCAATGGATATGGTGTCCGCCTTTATCCCACTGCTCAGGGCCTACTGCAACACGAATATCGCTGCCATCAGCTTTCATCGTGACAACCCAATACTTTAATCCACTCTCAATCATGTTCCAAGGCTGTTCCTTATTTGATTGGAACCATCTTAATGTAAATAAAATGCGGTCGCCCTGTGGGTTGAATTTACAATGAAAGCCATAGCATTCGCCATTTTCGTACAACCTTTTATTAATTGGTGGTTCGGCAAGGTCGAATATATCCTTGATTGATGCGAGCAGCTTACGCTCACCAGTTTCCACATTCAACGCATAGAGGCCATCGTCTTCTCGAAAACCATAGTTTCGTGGAACGTACTCATCTGGAACAACAATACCGTATCCGGACTGCGTTCGGCGCATTTTTGTAACACAGGCTGAAATAATCGTCTTACCATCAGGAGAGATGCGATAGATGCTGCCTGGCAGGCTCCGTTTTTCGCCAGTGTGGGGGTTTAGGCAAATACAAAGGGGCTCCCAGCTGGCAGTATCCACATCATTATAGTAGATCGAATCATCATCAGCGCCCCAATTGATGTTAGCACCCAGTTGCGGCTCCCATCCGTAGGTTTCCGCGATAACCCTCTCTTCTGATGTATGCAGATCGACGAGTACAATGTTGGCTGCTTCTCCTGGTTCAGGAAGTCGATGCTCCTGCGGCAGTTGCAGTAAGGCAACGTAATGTCCAGACGGACTGACTGGCGACGTATCGAAAAAACGATGAAAACAGCGTTTCGTTTGGGGGGTTATACACCATACCGGGACCAGTGGGTTATAGTCATTGTAGCGGGGGAAATGATCACTAATATGCAACATAACTCTCTCCTTTGTGGCATAATCAAATGGGAGGATCTTCTTTTATTTTATCTGACAGAAGGACCTCTTTGTTTATCTATTGAAGGGTGAATTTTATCTATATCATGTTTATTAGTGGAGGTAATTCATGGATAAATTCGGGATAAACCTATTATGGGCCTCCAGATACGATTATGAAATGGCCAGCAGGCTGCAACCACACTTGCACGATTATTATCAAATCATCTATTTTTTAAGTGGCGCGGGAGTATTTACTTGTGATGGTGCAGAATATCCGATCGAATCAGGTACACTATTCTTCATACAACCCAAGCGAATGCATGGATTTGTACCTCGTGTACATGAAGCAAATAAGAACAAGACGCTTGATTTAAAATTTCGAATACACGATAATCAGCTGATTGATGAGGTCAAGAAGTTGCCGACACGTCACAAAGATACGACAACGGAATTGAAATCATTGCTCGAACGTATACGAAAGGAAGGGGAGAGGAAAGCATTATTTTACGGTGAAACGGCTTGCTTGTGTTTAGTGCAATTGCTGTACATGTTGTGCCGAAATACGAGTGAGGGTGATTCGGGTAAACCCGAATACAACTCAAGTGAAGTTGGTCAGAAGGCATCTGAGCCTACGGAAGCTGCCAAACGAGTGGAGCATTACTTGGGGGAACACTACAACGAGTCCCTTACTTTGCAATTGGTGGCGGAGAGAACCTGTTACAGCAAGAACTATGTTAGTCAAATGATAAAGCACAATTTCGGTTGCTCGTTTACTCATTATTTGCAAAATTTAAGAGTAGAACAATCAAAAGTGTTAATCTTGTATTCCAGTCTATCGCTTAAGCAAATCGCAGAAAACGTTGGATTCAAAACGATCCAACATTTCAATAGAGTGTTTAAGCAAGTTGAGGGCATAAGCCCGGGACAATGGAAACATCGGGAGATGAACGGTATATGCAAGGATATCGTATTTGATTGATACAACCGTGATTTGAATATTCTGAAGTTTCAATATCAAGAAAAGGTATAAAAAAGCAATCAAACACTATTTTTTATCAATAATTGATAATTATAATGAAGTTATTGAGTTCTATTGTTAGACAATTGATGCAATAAGAACTGAGAATCAATGAGCGATGTCTGTTGTATTTAGGTTGAGGCCTAGATTGATCCCAAAACAGTAAGCGGTTACATCTTTTGTTTCGTATATAGGAATGGCAGCTCAAAAAGGGTTAGATTGAAATACAATCAAGTATTGAGTGAATCAAATAGGATGATAGCTACAGGGGGGAACAGATATGAAATCGATGTTTAAGATTATGATTGTGGATGATGAGATGCTTGTGAGACAGGGGATAAAGCACTTGTTGGATTGGGAACAAGAGGGATACGAAATCGTGGGTGAGGCTTCTAATGGTGTTGAAGCATTAAATAGGATAGATGAGCTATCTCCTCATGTCATTCTTACGGATATTGTCATGCCTGTGATGAGCGGGGAGCAGCTTGTTAAGGTTGTGAAGGAGAAATATCCACATATTGAGATCATCGTTCTCAGCAGTTTCAGTGAATACGATTATGTACGGTCGACATTTCAGAGTGGTGTAGCTGATTATATTCTGAAACCGAAGCTTGAAGCGGATTACTTGTTGTCTGTGCTCAACAAAACGACTGTAAAAATGGCCTCGATGCAGATGGATAATCATCTGGTAGCTGATGTAGGTGAAAGGCAACTATTACAAGTTATTGAGAAGTTTATGACAGGATATGAAGCTTCTTACGATCCTTCACTGCTGTATTCTAAGTTTCCATACGGACAGTATGCATTTTTCGGGTTGGGTATGAAGCATCTAAAGGATACTGACGATAAGTTGATCTTAATTAGGGAAGTGGAAAGCGGATTAAGTAAGCTCGGTTTGGTCGAGGCCGTGTATATGCGGTTGAAATTCGTTAATGACTCCTTTCTTTGTTTGCTTAATGTGAATCCGGAGCGTTGGGATGAACTTGTTATGGAAATAAGGCATCTTATTTCGGGAATGGATTACAATGCGAGAGGATTGCATTTCTATATAAGTCAGCGCTTCGAAAGTTTTAATTGTTTAGGCGAGATTTATCGAGACAACTATTTGAAGCTCACACGTTACACTTTTTATATGCCGGGCCGAAGTTTAATTGAACATGACCATTTGCCCGCATCTACATCTTCTATTCTTGAGTATGATATGAGTCAATTTATGGAGCAGTTAAAACGTAAGCAATACCATAAGGCATTCACCGGGTTTATGGAATATGTTCACCAGCGTTCAGCAGATTATCGAACAGATATTTTTGAGTTCAAATCATTCTTGGGGAATTTTATATTTAACGTGACCACCACCCTTGGAAAAATGAAGTATGAGACTGGAGCGCTTGATTCTTCGAAATATGACTATTTTAGAAAGATTGATGAGGCGAATTATGCAGTAGAGGCGATCGCCGTCGTAGAAGCTTTTATACTTGAAGCTGAACACATCATCGGTGAGACCAACACCTCTATCAATCCAAGTATGAATAGATTACTTGCATACATACAGGAGCATTACGCAGATCCAATTACGCTGACCGAAGTAGCAAGGCAATTCCATTTCAATGCTTCGTATCTATCGAGTTATTTCGCAGCACACAATGAGGAAGGATTCAGTGAATACCTGAATAAAGTTCGTTTAGAAAAAGCGATGGAAATGCTGCAAACAACGGAACATACAATTTCAGATATCAGTGCAAGAGTCGGGTATTCTGATCAGAGTTATTTTACGAAGGTGTTCAAGAAACAGACAGGGATTTCGCCAAGCAAGTATCGGAGAATGGTTATACAGGAGACATCGGAGTCATGATTAGACAAATAGTGGATAAGCTTCGGAAACAGGGCTTATTTCTCAAACTTTTTTTAGTAACCCTTGTCAGTATTGTTACCGTATCGCTTTTGACGCTCGCAATTACGATTAACAATTCGGAGCAACTATTTATGAAAACTTTCAGTATTACGAATGGGAAGCTCCTAAATCAGATGAAAGCAAACCTGGAATCTTATAATAATGCCGTAGCTACTGGTGCGACAAAGATGGCTCAGAATGCTGCAATTCGAAGTTATTTATCTAGTGGAGAGACAGAGAGCGTGGCTCTTGCCATGAAAATATACCAGATGACAGAGGCGATGAAATCGATTCGATCTAATCTTAGCGCCTATGACGTGAGTATGATGATTGTGGGCAAGAATGGCCGGACTTACTCAACAGATCCATGGTATTGGTCCGTTTCGGCGGATAATTTGAAGCATCATTCAATCACGAAAAAGACCACAGACTATCCAGAACAAATCTTATACCAGCTCTACTTTGATAGCAAGAATACTGCCAATGCTAACGAACCTATGATAGTGGCCACCAAAGCTCTATTCGATCAGACGACAGGCAATATATATGGCACTATGTATGTGGCCATTCGTGATCATCAGTTCAAAACTTTCTACGCAAATTTCACAAGTGAAGGTAATGACGTTGTTTTACTTAATGAGGAGGGCTTAATTGTATCGAGTAACAGAAGTGAATGGATCGGGCTGTGGAACAAGGAGCTTTTGCAAGAGGTAGTAACTGATCAGGGCAGGAAAGATAATGGGGAATTCGCGGATAGTATGGGTAATGAAGTGATCATGTTCTCAGAATATTTGCCTGAACTGGATATGTATCTGGTGAATCAGATCGATAAAAAAGCCGTAATAGGTCAGATGATTAATGCTAAAGCAGTGACGTTGACGATCATGGCTATCGTTGCGATCTCTCTTATCATTGTGTTTTTGATCACACGGAAGATGACGAAGTCCCTTCGAACCCTTGTAGAGCAGATGTCGAATATACCCCACAGTAAATTTAATAATCATGTGGATATTACCAACAGTAGTTATGAAGTTAGGGAACTGGGTAATGCCTTCAATTTTATGCTTGATTCATTGCAAGATTATGTCGAACAATTGGTCGAGACCCAGAAACAGCAGCGCCATGCGGAGTTGGCAGCTCTACAAATGCAGATAAACCCACATTTTTTATATAACACTTTAGCCTCAATAAAGTTTCTTGTACAGCAAGGGAATAAGGAAAAGGCTGCTGGAACAATTAATGCTTTGATCTCACTTCTTCAAAATACAGTTAGCGATATTCATTCCACGATTCCTGTTCGTCAGGAGCTGCAGACGTTGGAGCATTATATTTATATTAATCATGTGCGCTACGGGGAGAAGATCAGGGTGAATTTCTTTGTTGAGCCAGAGAGCCTTTCTTACCATCTTCCGAAGTTAATTCTGCAGCCCTTTATTGAGAATGCGTTCTTTCATGGATTCAACCTGAAAGAAGAGGGGAGGATTCTGATTATGATTGCCGTCGAGGGAGATCATCTTGTATGCGAGATTGTAGATAACGGAGATGGTATGGATTTGGATCCAACATTGCCCGAACAGGAGCAATTTCCTGCACCGACGAGACATCGCCAATTATTCTCGGGCATCGGTATTCGTAATGTAGATGACCGAATTAAATTGATGTACGGAGATCATTGCGGCATCCACATTACAAGTAAGCGGAGTGAAGGCACGAAGATCAAGGTTACACTTCCATTGATTCAATGCTGAATAATTTACCAGAATCCAAATATACTACCAGGACTAAATGTAAGCGATAACAAAAGTCCAATAATAGCACAAAATCTAACAAAGATAATGCCAATGAAACCGAATGCCAAATGATAAGATGGGTGCGTAGATAGGATAACGCTTCCATCTTTTGTTGTTTTTCAGATTAAAAAGGGGGTTTATGCATTGAAAAAATTACTTAGCTTACTGCTGATGAGTGTGGTGCTCTTATCAGCATGTTCCTCAGGTGGAACTGGGGGCGAGTCTGGGAATAAGGGGAATTCCGAGACGCCTGCAAAACCTGAAGTCGAAAATACTGCTGAGCCTAAGGAAATTACGGTTTGGGCTTGGGATCCGGCTTTTAATATTGCTGCCATGAATGTTGCCAAAGAGGCGTACGGGCAAGTGGACTCAGACTTAACGATTAACATCGTAGAGAACGCACAAGCAGACATTGTGCAAAAGCTGAATACGGGGCTCAATTCAGGTTCTACAAAAGGCTTGCCTAATATTGTTCTTATTGAAGATTATCGTGCACAAAGCTTTCTGCAAGCGTATCCAGATTCGTTCTTTGAACTAACGGGTGTAGTTAAAGCCAGTGACTTCGCGGATTATAAGATTGGTCCGACTAGTGTTGACGGCAAGCAATACGGCGTTCCGTTTGATTCCGGTGTGACAGGAATGTACGTACGTACAGATTATCTTGAACAAGCAGGCTACAGTGTGAGTGATATGCAGGATATCGATTGGAAGAAGTATATCGAGATCGGTAAAGCTGTAAAAGAGAAGACAGGAAAAAGCATGCTCACACTTGATCCGAACGATCTCGGTCAGATTCGTATGATGATCCAATCCGCGGGAGCTTGGTATACAGGAGATGATGGTAAAACTCCAACATTGGCTGACAACGCTGCCTTGAAGGAAGCCCTCCAAATTTATAAAGAAATGATGGATTCAGGAATCGTGAAAGTGACATCGGATTGGAGCCAATTCGTTGGTGCCTTTAATAGTGGTGAAGTAGCAACGGTTCCAACGGGGAACTGGATCACACCATCCATCAAGGCAGAAGCCTCTCAATCAGGTAAGTGGGCTGTTGCTCCACTTCCTAAACTGACGACAACCGGTGGCTCTGTTCATGCATCTAACCTTGGGGGCAGCTCTTGGTATGTCCTGAACATTGATGGTAAAGAAGCTGCTGCAGAGTTTCTGTCCAAGACATTTGCTTCAGACGTTAAACTGTATCAGACATTGAATACTAAAGTTGGTGTAATCGGCACTCTGAAAGCGGCGGCAAGCGGAGAAGCTTACTCAGTCGCTGATGATTTCTTCCAAGGTCAAAAAGTTGTTTCAGACTTCGCGAGTTGGACGGAGCAGATTCCAAACGTCAACTACGGTATGAATACTTATGCCATCGAGGACATTATGGTGGTTGCGATGCAAGCGTATCTTGGCGGGAAAGATATAGACACTGTTTTGAAAGATGCACAAACGCAAGCAGATACTCAAATTCGTTAAACACACTCAATTGCACAGATGATGCCCTTGCTCCTTCTCCTCTTACATGTGGGTTTATTACGGAGAGGAGTCAGGGCTTTTTTTATCAAAAATCCAAGGAAACATAATTGACAGAAGGGTGTGGAGTGGTGTGCATACAGAAAAAGCCGGACTGAGCACTCAAAGACATAAAGGGTTTAACAGTCAAAGGCGGATTCAATGGACAGGTTGGTTCTTTGTTCTTATTCCGGTCATTATGATTAGTGTTTTTTATTTTTATCCGATGGTTCAAGCATTCATTCTATCCTTTAAATCTGGAAGAGGCAGCAATCTTCAATATGTCGGATTCGATAATTATATTCGGTTGTTTAATGATACCACGTTCCTGACAGCAGTTAAGAATACCTTCATTTACTTAATCATTCAAGTTCCCGTCATGTTGGTGCTTGCGCTTTTTATTGCGGTACTCCTTAATGACGAAAGACTGAAGTTTAAAGGGTTCTTCCGTACAGCTATTTTCCTACCGACGGTAACTTCGCTTGTAGCGTACTCTGTTGTCTTTAAGTACATGTTCGGAATTGACGGTATCGTCAATAAGTTTCTAGGAAGTCTTCATATTATAAGTGAACCGATTCAATGGATCACCGATCCTTTTTGGGCGAAGGTTACGATTATTATTGCGATTACATGGCGTTTTACGGGTTATAACATGATTTTTTATTTATCTTCACTGCAAAATATCGACAAGTCTGTTTACGAAGCTGCTCGGATAGATGGGGCGAGTGCATTTACACAATTCTACAGAATTACGATTCCGCTATTGAAACCTATCATATTGTTTACGACGATCACATCGACAATCGGAACACTTCAGTTGTTTGACGAGGTGGTAAACATCACCAAAGGCGGACCCGGAAATGCAACCATGTCGATCTCACAATATATCTATAACTTGTCCTTTGAATATACGCCAGACTTTGGATACGCAGCTACCGTCTCCTATTCCATCGTACTCATGGTGGTCGTTCTAACGATGATACAGAACAAAGTTGGGGGCGATAAGCGATGAAAGAAAGCAAACGCATATTTACTTATCTATTTCTAACGATCGCAGCATTTATTTCTATTTTTCCATTTCTTTGGATGATTGTTAGTAGTACGAATCAGTCGGTTGACGTAACAAAAGGTACATTACTCCCAGGAACACATCTGGTGAAGAATATAAATAATCTATTTAGTTCCGTGGATATGTGGCAAGCGCTGTGGAACTCTGCAAAAATCTCGGTGGTAACTACACTGCTCTCCCTGTTGGTAGCATCAGCGGCTGGTTACGGTTTTGAAATGTATAGAAGCCGAGCTAAAGATTTTGTTTTTAATATCTTGCTTGCATCCATGATGATTCCGTTTGCGGCAATGATGGTACCTTTGTTTCAAATGTTTGCAAAAATATCGGGTGTCGTGCCTTTCCTTGGCATTGATACGGCAGCGGCTGTAATCTTACCAACATTCACTACCGCATTTCTAATTTTCTTTTTCCGCCAGAGCACGAAGATGTTCCCCAAAGATATGATGGAGGCAGGGCGGATAGATGGTTTGTCAGAATTGGGTTTGTTCTTTCGTATCTATATGCCAACGATGAAATCAACCTATGCTGCTGCGGCAATTATCACGTTCCTCAACAGCTGGAATAATTATCTGTGGCCGCTAATTGTATTGCAATCACCAGAGAACATGACCGTGCCTCTGCTTATCTCAAATCTTGGATCGGGATATTCTCCAGATTATGGCCTGATTATGTCCGCGATTGTTATAACGACGCTGCCAACGGCACTGGTATTCTTTATCATGCAGAAACAATTTGTTGCAGGGATGACTGGATCCGTGAAATAAGCATGCAGATGATGGAGGAATGAAGACGATGAAGCAAGAGATGAAGGAAGAAGTCCTGCCAAGACTAGAGTGGTTATCAGATCCACAGATTTTTGCAGTGGGCAGATTGCAGGCACACTCCGATCATCGGTACTACGAAACAATACTTGAAGCCGAACATCTTGGAGACATGCCCCTGCGTTATAGTCTGAACGGAATTTGGAAATTCAGTTATGCTGATAATGCGATGGGACGTAAAATGGACTTTTATAAACAAGAGGTATCCTGCCGAGAGTGGGATGAGATAGAGGTACCAGGGCATATTCAGCTGCAGGGTTACGGACAACCGCAATATGTGAATACGATGTATCCTTGGGATGGTCAAGAGCATCTTAGACCTCCGATGATATCAGCGAATCATAATCCGGTAGGTAGTTATGTGAAGTATTTCGTAGTTCCTGCAGATTGGCAGCAGAGGCCCGTTTACATATCTTTTCAGGGTGTTGAATCTGCCTTCTATTTATGGCTAAATGGAGAGTTTGTCGGTTATAGCGAAGACAGCTTTACTCCAAGTGAATTCGATCTTACACCGTACTTGGTGGAAGGTGAGAATAAACTGGCTGTCGAGGTCTATCAGCGCAGTACGGGAAGCTGGCTCGAGGATCAGGATTTTTGGCGATTTTCTGGAATCTTTCGTGATGTGTATTTGTATACTGTTCCGGAAGCTCACGTGCATGATCTCTTGGTTCAGACTGATTTGGACGAGAACTATGAGCAAGGGATAATAAAGGTCGATATGCAACTGATGGGGAATGTCGCCTTGAAAGTGGTGCTAGAGCTTAAGGATTCAGCCGGCCAGCTTGTGGTCCGGGGAGAAGAAGAGCGCCCAGTAAAAAATGTGTCATGCACACTAAGTGCAGAGAAGATCAAGTTGTGGAGTGCAGAAGAGCCTTATTTGTACACGCTGTATATTTCTCTCTATGACATGTATGGAAACGTTGTGGAAGTAGTACCGCAAAAAATAGGCTTCCGTAAATTTGAGATCAAAGACAAGATCATGCACTTAAATGGCAAACGTATCGTCTTCAAAGGAGTTAACCGTCATGAGTTCAATCCTCATCATGGGCGCAGTATTACAAAAGAGGATATGCTATGGGATATCAAGACATTGAAGCAGGCGAATATCAATGCTGTTAGGACTTCTCACTATCCGAATCAGACGACATGGTATGATCTATGTGATGAATATGGTGTATATGTTATCGACGAGATGAATTTGGAGACGCATGGATCGTGGCAAAAAATGGGGGCTATTGAGCCGTCCTGGAACATACCGGGCTCTAAACCAGAATGGCATGATATTGTGATGGATCGTGCAGTTTCCATGCTGGAGAGAGATAAGAATCACCCATCCATTTTGATCTGGTCTTGTGGTAATGAATCTTATGCTGGGGAAGTTATTCGGAGCGTAGCGAATTATTTTCGCAAGAAGGACCCAACACGTTTGGTTCATTATGAAGGAGTCTTTCATAACCGTGAGTTTGATGATGCAAGCGACATGGAGAGCCGGATGTACGCGAAGCCTGCCGATATTGAACAGTATCTGCTTGCTAACCCGTCCAAGCCATATATCAGTTGCGAGTATATGCACGCGATGGGAAACTCCGTTGGTGGTTTACATAAGTACACAGAGCTGGCACAGAAGTTTCCGATGTATCAAGGCGGGTTTATCTGGGATTTCATGGATCAGGTCATTGTGAAGCATGATCGTTACGGTAAACCATTTATGGCTTATGGAGGAGATTTTGATGACCGTTCCACGGATTATAATTTTTCCGGAAACGGTATTGTGTATGCTGATCGAAGATGGTCTCCGAAAATGCAGGAAGTGAAATTCCTGTATCAGAACGTCATACTCTCTCCGGATTCTCATGGTGTTAGGATTCGCAATGAGAACTTATTTGCTACATTGGCTGCGTATGAAATTATATATTGTCTGAATTATGAGGGGAGTGAAGTTCACAAAGGTGCTGTAATCACTCAGGTTAACCCGGGCGAGGAGAAATATATAAAGCTGAACTTGCCACAAGATTTATATCAATCTGGTGAATATACGTTGGACGTTTCTCTCGTCCTTAAGGAAGACGCGCTTTGGGCAGAGGCAGGTTACGAGGTTGCTTTTGGTCAGTACATTTTTGGGGTTGGAGATAATCAACCGGCTACCGGCGTTCCTACATTTAAGATGAGCGAAGGCCAAGGTTTAGATTCTTCGATCGATCAGGTCGTGGATGAGTTCCATGTAGTTGAAGGGGACGTGAACATCGGTGTACATGGACGCGACTTCTCCGTTATGTTCTCGAAGCAAGCGGGAAGTATGATATCCATCAAATACTCGGGACGGGAGATGATCTCTTCCCCCCCGGTGCCGATCTTCTGGCGAGCAATGACGGATAATGATAAGGGAGCAGGTCTTCATTTTGATTCCTCTCTTTGGTACGCAGCTAGCCTTACTCGAAGAACGATAAACTGCGAGTTTAAAGAAGAAGCAAATTGTGCGACTGTGACTTATGTATATAAATTAAGTGTATCGAAGGCAGCACAAGTGAGCGTAGCTTATACGGTATTTGCAGATGGCAGCATCAAGGTCAAGTCAAAGTACCATGGAGAACCGAACTTACCCAAAATGCCGATTTTTGCACTTACATTCAAGGTGCCTGCTGATTATGACAACTTGGATTGGTATGCGAATGGCCCGGAAGAAAATTATATCGACCGTGTTTCAGGAGCAAGGTTGTGCCGTTTCCGCAATCGAGCGGTTGATAATGTCTCTGCATATTTAGTGCCTCAGGAATCGGGAAATCGCACAGGTGTGCGGGAAGTATCCATAACTAACAATCAAGGTCATGGCATTAAGATTGAGGCATCTTCAACAGCGCCCGTTGAGGCTAATATCTGTCCGTTTACAGCATTTGAGCTGGAAAATGCGAGCCACCACTATGAGCTTCCAGATGTTCACTACACCGTTATTACCATAGCAGGACGCCAAATGGGAGTAGGCGGTGATGATAGCTGGGGTGCTCCGGTACATGACGAGTTTCTCATCGATGCTTCCATAGATAGGACTTTTGAATTTACCATTCGGAAAGAATAACGTATCTCTTTAAGCTAATCATTTTGATAGAATTAATAGAAACAAAAGGCCTTGAGGTGCATCCTCGAGGCCTTTTTAGATAAGTGTATTTAACGATACTGTTGTTATTCATTCTCTTTCCTTTATTGCTTCACACTACGTCGATACAGGAGCGGCGAAACACCTTCGTCTCTTTTGAAGAGTTTTGAAAAATAGCTTTGACTACAAAACCCAGCTGCTTGAGCGACTTCCCCGAGGCTATGCTCGGAATCAGCAAGAAGTTTCTTGGCCACCAGAAGTCGATGTTTAATGATATATTCTGTAACGGTACAGCCTGTGGCAAGCTTGAACGAGCGCGATAAGTAACCAGGACTGATGAATACGTGGCTCGCAAGCTCCTCAATCGTTAATGGGAGCAGATAATTCTCTTCAATATATTGAATGACTTGGTGAATGTGTTCCGGATAGCGCAGCGGTGATCCTTTATTCGCAGAATGATCATGTTCTGCCAAGGCAATTGCAGCATCGGTGAAAATTTGGGTCAGAAGAGACGAGGCAGTAAATTCATAGCCCGGTGGCCTTTGCTCGAATAAGGTGACTAATTCTTCGAACAGTCGTCTTACCAATACAGAATCGCGTGTATTCAAGACAGGGTTTCTCATGCATCCAAGTACTCTATGATACTCGGCAGCTTGGGTACCGCCGAAACGGACCCATATGATCTCCCAGGGATCTTCCGCATCAACGTAATATTCATGTTCTTCCGTTAAATCCAAGAATAGAAGCTGTCCTGGACCCACGGAATGTGTCTTGCCCCGCCATACCGCATCTCCTCTTCCTCGCAGAACGAGACGGATTGAATAGGGGTGATAGATACGTTTCACCCGGTAATCGGACTGGCATTGGTACCATCCCAGATCATAGACGAAGAGTAGAAGTGATTTGGCTAACTGGCTGGGGGTATGGGGAATGGTTTTAGAGATGTAAGAAGAATTCAAGTGCAAGACCTTCTCTCTTTCGAGTGATCAGGATTGTTATAAAAGTGAGTTGAATGCTTGTATACGATCTTCACCTACCATTGTAGCATAGGAGAAAAACGGCCTGAATCCCTATTTTACGGCCTATTAAGGAGGAATACAGATCGTGACAAGAAAAACTCATGTATGGCTAATCACAACAGACCAAATGCGAGCTGACGCTTTGGGCTTCGAGAATCCTAAGGTAAAGACACCGATGTTGGATAAGATTGCCGCTGAAGGAACCGTCTTCACGAACGCTTACTGCGCCAGCCCTGTATGCACACCTTCACGTGCTTCGATCTTCACGGGACGCTATCCACATGTCCATGGTGCGTGGAATATTGGCGTATCGTTAAACGAGGATGAAATGACGCTATGTGATCATTTGAAGGAATCTGGTTACAAGACGGTGGGTGTAGGTAAGATGCATTTTCGCCCGCAATGTAAGACCGATTTCTCTACTATGGCAGAAGACGTAAGTTACCGAGATCGCGGCAGGGAGAAGGATGGTACGTATTACGGTTTTGACGAGCATCATATTTCTGAGGATAATGCGATAGGCGAATATCTTGATTGGCTTCGGGAGCAGGACCCTGCCGTTGCAGAGCGTTTTACTAAGAACAGGTGCCGAACAGAGAATGCGGATGGGGATGTATGGGAAAGTGATATGCCGGAAGAATTGCATCAGAGCTACTGGATCGCGGAGAAAAGTATTGAGGCGATACAGGCCCATGACACGGAGCAACCGTTATTCTTATGGACGAGCTTTGTCGATCCACATCATCCATTCGATCCGCCGCACGCGTATGCTGAACTTTATGCTGATATGGATATTGATCTTCCGCATGCCGGGGAGAACAATGAGCTCCAGATGCGCCCAGAACATCTATTAAGGCAAGGCGAACGTGGATACTGGCCAGGAGGCGGTGAACAACATCAATCTTCAAATGAGCGTCTGCGGAGGGTCATTCGAAACTATTACGCAATGGTTACGTTTATTGATGAACAAATCGGCCGAATTCTTCATGCCTGGAAGCAGAAAGGCATCGAGGATAATCTAATGATCGTATTTACTAGTGACCATGGAGAGCTGCTTGGCGACCATGGATTGATGTATAAGGGTCCGTGGTTCTACGAAGGATTGACCCGTATTCCGATGATTATGCGGCTACCAGGCTTAACTAAAGGCAGAAAAACCGAGGCACTGATCGAACATGTTGATATTGTACCCACTGTTCTAGATGTAATCGGCCGGGATCGTCCATACGGTGTACAAGGAATATCTCAACTCAAAGTAGTAGAGGGCGATGTAACCCATCTCCGATCATCGGCAGTGACCTCCTACGATGCGCATGACCGTGGTATCCACGTTAAATGCCTGCGTACTGCTCGTTACAAGCTTGTGGTATTCGCAGGCGAGACTTATGGTGAATTCTTTGATCTACTTGAGGATCCTGAAGAGCGGCACAATTTATTCTTCGATCCAGAAGCTAGGGAAGTGAAGCTGAAGCTTTTGGAGGAGCTTGTACACCGGCTCATTGAGGATGAAGACCCGTTACCAGAGCGGAAGACAAACTGGTAATACGCTTAACTTAGTAATAGAAGCGATAAGAAAATCATAGGCAAAGTTTATGAGCGGAATATAAGCTTGAACCTTATAGCTAAAGGACGGTATAGTAACCTTAAGCACCTAGGATGATGACGCAAATCACAGCGGATAACAACAATTGAAATCGCTTTAATTTAAATCTGGCGATTTCGGGAAAATAACAACTTGCAGAGAGGCTGGGTACAATGATTAGGAAATTACGCTTTAGTGAGGATTGGCGGTTCCACAGAGAAGATGGCGAGAGCTTATTGGATGCGAGGCAGAAAGGCTTTGATGATTCAAATTGGCGCAAGGTGAATGTACCGCATGATTGGAGCATCGAGCTGGATTTCAATCCCGACTCGGCTTCGACACATGAGGGTGGTTACTTAGACGGTGGCATCGGGTGGTACCGAAAGACGTTCACACTACCTCAGTGGATGACTGGAAAAAAGGTGTCCATTGATTTTGATGGTGTATATATGAACAGCACAGTTTACTTGAATGGTGAGGCATTAGGTACATATCCATACGGCTACAATGCTTTTAGCTATGACATCACCGGAAAAGCTTATACAGACGGCAGGGAGAATGTGCTTGCTGTAAGAGTAGAAAATATTCAGCCAAGTAGCCGCTGGTACTCCGGAAGCGGAATCTATAGAAATGTATATCTTACGGTCACAAATACAATTTACGTGGAAAGATACGGAACCTTTGTAACCACGCCTGGACTTGAGGAGGAACTCAAACATAACAAAGCGTGTGTTGATCTAAAGACAAAAGTGAAGAACGACTCTCTGGACCGAGCATCTGTGACGGTGAAATCAGTGATCTATGATATGGATGGAAATGTAGCGGCAAGCGAAGTATCCGATGAGATGGTCCTGGAGAGCGGTACCGTTGGACTTTTCGAAGACCAAGCTTATATTCAGAATCCAAGACTGTGGAGCACCAGCGAGAGTTACCGCTATCGACTGGTCACAGAGGTTGTAGTTGACGGACAAGTGATGGATGTTTATGAGACCCTATTCGGGCTTCGATATTTTTCCTTTGATTCAAGTGAAGGATTCTCGCTAAATGGACAATATATGAAGCTGCATGGCGTGTGCATGCATCATGATCTGGGAGCACTAGGGGCAGCAGTGAACGAGCGAGCTGTAGAACGGCAAATGCAGATTATGAAGGGCATGGGTGTGAATGCCATACGGGTTACTCATAATCCGGCTGCACCTGAATTGATCGAGGCATGCAATCGACTGGGACTTCTTGTTGTCGAAGAGACTTTCGATACTTGGAACCTCTCGAAGAAAGAATATGATTATGGTAGGTTCTTCTCTCAGTGGGCAGAGCATGATACCAAGGAAATGGTAGATAGGAATAAGAATGAACCTTCCATCATTATGTGGTCGATTGGTAATGAAATATACGATACAACCAGCCCAGAAGGGGTGGAAATCGTTCGAAACCTGGTGAAATGGGTTAAGGAGATAGATACGACAAGGCCGACAACGATCGGGGAAGATAAAACGAGAGGCGACAAAGTGTCCATTACACCGTTAAATGAGCATATCGAAGCTATTTTTAACGAAGTCGACATCGTGGGTCTCAATTACTCGGAGAACAATTACCTTGGATACCATGAACATAATACAGAATGGAAGTTGTACGGTTCTGAGACCTCTTCTGCTACGCGTTCGAGAGGTGTATATACACATCCTTATGAATATAACATGAGCACCACTTATGAGGATCGGCAGCAATCTTCTTATGACAATGATTATGTAGCCTGGGGAAGAACGGCCGAAGAGGCCTGGAAATATGACCGAGATTTTAAACATATTGCAGGACAATTTATATGGACGGGATTCGATTACATTGGAGAGCCCACACCGTATTACAACGCTTTTCCATCCAAGAGTTCCTATTTCGGAGCGGTGGATACAGCAGGTTTTCCAAAAGATATATACTATTATTATCAGAGCCAGTGGAGCGACAAGCCCATGGTGCACATTCTTCCGCACTGGAATTGGACTGCTGGTGAAACGGTTCGAGTGCTCGTCTATACGAATGCAAGGACAGTCGAATTGCAGCTTAACGGCAAGTCATTAGGTGAGCGAAGCTTCGAAGCGAAGGTAACCTCCTGGGGGCAAAATTATCAAGAGACGGCGGATGGCAAGACCTATTTGGAATGGTCCGTGCCTTTTGAGAAAGGGAGATTAACCGCTTTAGCCAAGGATGAGCAAGGTCATATCATTGAAGAAGCAAGCGTGATCACTTCTGGAGATCCGGTGGAAATCAGGCTAACCGCAGATCGTAATCACATTCAAGCCGATGGGCGTGACCTTGTGTTCATAACCGCAGATATCGTAGACAGTGACGGAAATATCGTACCGACAGCGGACCATTTAATTGAATTTAGTGTATCAGATAAGGGCATTCTCGTGGGGGTTGATAATGGGGATGCCGCAAGTATTGAGCGCTACAAAGCTGACAATCGGAAGGCATTTTACGGGAAAGCACTCGCGATCGTTCAAGTCCTAAAGGAACCGGGCGAGCTTGTAGTGAATGCGAGTTCGTCAGGTCTCTCCGGTAGTTCCGTTGAGATTATTACGGAAGTTCCACGGCAGGCAACCAAGCTGATCTCTGCCGATCTCAGAGTTGTTAAGACACAATTAGGAGTAGACGAGTCAATAGATTTTAGCATCATGGGTACGTTTAGTCATGGCGAACTTACCGAGATTCCACCGACGGCGACAGTAACTTATGAAATCGAAGGTAGCGCTATTCAAATTCGAAACGGAAGACTCCATGCTGAAGCAGAAGGACAAGCTTGTGTATCGGCGACAATTCATTACGAAGATGTTGTACTGACAACACCGAAGCTTTCATTCCTTGTTCAGATGAATAGCGGGAATGTGGTAGATGCAAACCATGCAGAAAGTCAGTTAGACGACATGTTATTGATGCCTAGAACTCATATCGCTGTTGAACAGATTAGTATGGCTGTATTGCAGGGGAGACAACCAGAGTTACCGACGATGGTAACGGTGTATTTCAATGATGGTACGGAGGAACGCCAAGAGGTGGAGTGGGATATTATTTCATCTGAGAATCTTCAAGCCGCTTCTGTGTTCGAGGTCGAGGGTACAATGACCGGTTTAGACGTTAAGGCTAAAGCGCGAATTCGAGTAACCGATGAGACCGGTATTATGCATAATATTAGCAGAGCTAAGAACGGCTACGATTATCCAAAAGCTGAAACCTCTTATGCGCATCATGAACATGGTGTTGAAACGATACATGATGATGTCATTTCATATGAGGAGCAACCAGGCAATCGGTGGACGAATCAGTCAGCTTCGCCTCGTTCTAGCGACTGGATATCCATTACATTCGGAGATTTCGGACCGGTAGAATATGTTGTGGATCAAGTGGAGTTTTACTGGTATGAGGACAAAGAGTGTTCAATTCCTGCTTCATTAAAGGTAAGTTACATGCAAGATAGCCAGTGGGTAGAAGTCTCCAATATGCAAGTTCCGGAGAATGTGGTACCGAAACAACCAAGCACTTACACATTTGATCCTGTTAAGACCTCTGCAATTCGAGTTGATATGATTGCGAGAGGGGATAGGGCAATTGGACTAACTGAACTTAGAATATACGACAAGCTTCCAAAGGCAAATCATAAGGTTGAAGTGAGTAGAATTACACTGGACGGAAAAAACATCATGGATGATTTTGTTAGCAAGATGGGTTCCATTTATGAGTGTGTTGTGCAACTTGAACCCGGCGATCCGTTACTGAGTGGGTCTGGGGCGGGCAATACTTCAATAACGCTCATACCGACATCCAAGACATCATCTGCTGCAAGATTGATCGCAAAATCGGAAGACGGCAAAAAATCAGCCGAGTATCGAATTTATTTCAAGCAGTAATCCTTATACCATTTTGAGTTTGTTAAAGGGAGTCATATAAACATATTCCTTCATCGAGAAACCCGGAAAGAGAGAGTGCTCTTTCCGGGTTTTTCCTATTGGTATCCCTTTTCGCATCGATAATAAGCTATACTATACAAAAAATGAATACGAATCATTCTTTATGGAGAAGAAGCGGGGTGTGTTATGCGGAAATCATGGTTTCGACGACTTTTGCTCTCGTATATGCCAGCTTTTGTTGTCGTGATCACATTTGTGTTCTTTGTGTGCTTTCAACTGATCAGTGAGCAGAATCGTAAAGATGCACTTCAAGCGAGTAAGCAACTCTCCTTACAAACCATGCGGATTGTGGATGCATCATTAAAAGTGATTGATAATATGGTTGTCCTTGAAAGCATTAATAGTAAAGCGTTGCAAGATTTCTTCAATGCTAGTGTAGACAGTAATAACTACATCAATATCCAAGCGGTTCAAAAGTTAAAAGAAATGATCGCTTATTATCCCTTGATTGATTCTATCTATCTGGTCCGCAATGCTGACGGATTTGTACTGAGTGATGCTACAAGTTCAAATGTAAACGCTTACCAAGATAAGGCATTTATTGAACAATATCAATTCTCGCAGACAGCCAAATGGACGGATGGACGACAATTCGAACAGTTTACCCGGATGGGTAGTAAGCAGGTGATAAGTCTGGTCAAAGGATCATCTTTCATGAAAAATGATCATGGGATGATTGTTGTTAATGTCTCTACGGATTCCTTATATAAGTTAACCAGAGATATGTATCAGTCTAAAGTTAGTTTTGTTCAAGTTAAGGATACATCGGGTCATCTTTTATTTGGTAGTGAGATCGATGTCGATCAATCTGCAATCTATTCGCATAGTGTATCTAGTTATACGAACTGGACGTATGGGAGTGGACTCGTACCTGGGGGATTCGTGAGTACCATTTCTTATCTCTATAATTTATGGTTTATCATCGGCTTAATCATGATTACCCTTGGGTTCATCTGGATGATCTATGTGACGAGGCGTAATGCAAGACCAATTGAGCAGATCGCAGCTCGTTTCAGTAGTTATGCACTGCCAATTACGAGTGGAGGCATATGGAAGGGGAAGCCGGATGAGTTTGCCTTTATTGAGTCTGCATTTGACCATGTTTTAGAACAATTTAAGCAGTATCAGGAGAAATACCACGAAGATCTTCATTTGAAAACCAGGTATCTGTTCCACCAGCTGATTGAAGGGAATTCTTCGCTTACGATTTCAGAATGGAGAGAAGAAGCTATTCAGCTAAATCTCCCGCAACCGTTAGACACGAGCCGTATCTTCATCCTTGACATTGATAAATATGGAGACTTCTGCCGCATGTATTCAAAAAGTGATCAGGACTTACTTAAATTCACACTTCGTTCAGTTGTGGACGAATTAGGGATGAAGTTAGAGCAAATATTGTGGTCAGAGTGGACAACGGCAGCTAATTTATCAGTCATGGTGCTACAATCTAACACAAATGATAAGAATGACAATAGCGCTATATCCTTACTTGCAGGGCAAATTATTGCCTGGACATCACAAAATTTAAAATTCTCAATCACGATTGGTATGGGTGAAGAGGCAAAGACGCTTCCTGACATCCAGAGGTCATACAACAGTGCTTTAAAAGCGCTAAGTTATAAAATTGTTCTAGGAGAAAATCGTTTGATTAGCAGTGAGGATATATCGATGCATGGCAGCGCAGAGGTCTATAACCACTTAGGTGAGATTCGTTCGATTGTGCAGTCCTTACGATTACTCAAGGACCATTGGAGTGAGGATTATGAACAGTGGTTCGCTCAACTGAAGATGGGGCTTCTCACCAATGATGAGATATTCAACTTGATGAATTATCTAATTTACTACATAGGTAGAGAGATGTCGGGGATGAATACAGAAATTTATAATAGATGGATTCAAGAAGGGCTACCGAGGCTTACAGAAAGAGTGGATAATGGTCATACATTGGAACAACTTCGTGATGGAATCAAGCAGATACTGACGGAACATTATGAAGCGATGCGGCAGATGCAGGATACGAAGCAGTATTTTTCAGTGATTTGTGACATAAGGAAATCGATTGAACTTGAGTATTCGAATCCGAGTATGTCTCTTGAATTATTAGGTGAACGGTTTGATATTAATGCTAAATATTTAAGTAAATTGTTCAAGGAAAATACAGGACAGCGATTTGTTGATTTCCTTATTGATAATCGAATGGAGGAAGCAAAACGGCTTCTTGTGGAAACTTCTTATTCTATTCAAGAAATAGCAGAACGGGTTGGCTATACGAATGTCATATCTTTTCGCCGTGTATTTAAGCGCACGGTTGGAGTATCGCCTGGAGAGTACCGAACAGAATGTGCTCTGAATAAGCATGGGTGAAAATGATGCCGATGTAGAAATCGGTTTGCAGCAGCGATCATATCGCTGCTTTTTTCTTGTAATAACAGCCGGGGTGAAAATGGTTTCCCCCTTAATTATTGTTTCTTGTTGGGAATTTAGAAAGCGTTTACAATCAAATCTAATTCCAACACACCACTTATGAATCCATAACAGAAAGGAGAAACAAATTTGCCAACTCTGAAGAATAAGTTACAAACGGATTCTAACCTTCCATCTAATGTCCCGGTACGAACTAATGTGGGTCCTCGTAAGAAATCAGTAGGCAAGAAAATAAAACGTCATTGGCAATTGTACCTGGTCTTGGTATTGCCTGTTTTATACTTAGTGATCTTCAAATATATACCGATGGGTGGCATTGTGATTGCATTCAAGGATTACAACGTAATTAAGGGAATCTGGGGTAGTCCATGGGTGGGTTTGAAATACTTTCAACAGTTTTTCGATTCCCCGAATTTTTGGCTGTATTTTAAGAATACGCTTGGGATCAGTCTTTATGGTCTATCCATTGGTTTTCCGGCTCCGATCATTTTAGCACTTGCATTAAATGAGATTCGAAATGGACTGTTTAAGAAAACCGTTCAGATGGTATCGTACGCACCTTACTTTATTTCAACCGTTATAATGGTGTCTATTATTATCGTCAATCTAACACCGAATGTAGGTATGATTAGTAAGTTTTTCGAATTTATTGGCGTAACGAATACGAATTTCATGGGTATACCAGGGTTGTTCAAGAGTATCTATGTGTGGTCTGATGTATGGCAGTTCACAGGTTATGGAGCAATTATCTACATAGCAGCTCTTTCTGGAGTAAATCCAGAGTTGTATGAGTCCGCCAAAGTAGACGGTGCTTCGAGAATACAGAAGATTCTGAACATTGATATTCCGAGTTTAATCCCTGTGTCCGTGATTCTACTTATCCTGAACCTCGGAAACATTATGAAATTAGGTTTTGAGAAAATATATCTGATGCAAAATGCACTGAACCTCAGCACTTCGGAAGTCATTTCTACCTATGTGTACAAGGTCGGTCTGCTCGGTTCGAGTTTCAGCTTCTCTGCAGCTATTGGTTTTTTCAATTCCATCATCAACTTAATACTTCTTATAACTGTGAATTATATAGCGAGAAAGCTTTCCAACAGCAGCTTGTGGTGAGGGGTCCTGATAGATGATGGGAGTGAAGAACAACATGGAAAGAGAGGGTTTTATATGTCCAAAGTAAATACGGTTCAGGAATCAAAAAGCGACCGCATATTTATCTTTTTTGTCTATCTGTTTTTGACATTAGTGCTGTTGATTGTTGCGCTTCCGTTGATTTATATCGTGAGTTCTTCGGTGAGCTCACCGCAATCGGTGATCTCTGGCAAGGTGTGGCTGTTTCCGGTAGATTTTACACTGGACGGCTATAAAGCGGTATTCCAGAATCCACAAATCGGTGTCGGCTATCTGAATTCTCTATTTTATACGGTGGTAGGGACTTTGATTAATGTGCTTCTTACGATCATGCTCGCTTATCCATTAGCCAAGAAGACACTATATGGACGCAATATCATCATGGTGATGCTGGTTATCACGATGATGTTTGAAGGTGGACTCATTCCTTATTATCTCCTTGTAAAGGAACTACATTTGTTAGATACACGCTGGGCCATGATTTTACCAGGCGCGCTCGCGGTATTTCAGGTCATCATTGCTCGTACCTTTTTTCAGACAACGATTCCCGATGAACTCTCCGAAGCAGCTGAGCTTGATGGATGCAGTGATTTTCGCTTCATCCTGAGCATGGTTCTTCCATTATCCAAGCCGATTATTGCCGTCATGACGCTTATGTATGCCGTTGGACATTGGAATGCTTACTTTGATGCTTTGATCTTTTTGAGAGATCCAGGGTTATTCCCACTCCAGATCATTCTACGTAACGTTCTTATCCTGAACACGGTTGATGCTTCCATGATGGCTAATGTAGATCAGATGCAAGCGCAGCAAGGACTAAAGGATTTATTGAAGTACGCGTTGATTGTTGTAGCGAGCGCACCTGTGCTCATCATATATCCATTCGTGCAGAAGCATTTTGTTAAAGGGGTCATGATTGGTTCGTTAAAAGGGTAACAAAACGACTGTTGGTTATTAGAAGGGGGTGATGCCCTAAAACGTTTAAAGGAGCCACCAATTCATTTCAAAGGACTCAGGGTCACATGTAATACGGTAGGATGAAAATCGGAGGTGTCGGTCTTTATGAGAAAGAAGTGGACTAAAAAGGTAACGGGTACATTTAGCTTGTTCATCGCATTGGTATTCTTGTTAAGCGCGTGTGGTGATTCTAATACATCAGAGCCTGGTGCAGCTACTAAACCCGAAGGTGATGCAGTACCTGAGCAAGGGGAAATGTTTAACGAGGTGGGAACCTACCCTATTGTTAAACAACCGATGACGATCAAGATGTTTGCTCCGCAGCTCGCTACGATTGAGAATATGGAGACGAACGCCTATACCAAGTTTCTAGAAGAGAAAACAAATATAAAGATCGCTTGGGATCTGGTGCCGAATAACGCTTTGAAGGACCGTAAACAATTGATGCTGGCGAGTGGTGATTACCCAGAGGTCATCCTGCATGGAGATCTTTCCAAAGAAGAGCAGATGAAATACGGTACACAAGGGGTATTTATCCCACTTAACGACTTGATTGAAAAATATGCGCCAAACATTGTGAAGGCTATTCAGGATATTCCATATATGAAAGCTTCCATTACATCTCCTGATGGAAATATCTATGCTTTACCACAGGTTAATGAATGCTATCATTGTGACAATGCACTGAAGATGTGGATCAACAAAAAATGGTTAGATACAGTAGGCTTGTCCGTACCCACGACAACGGATGAATTTTACACAGTACTTAAGGCTTTTAAAGAAAAGGACCCGAATGGAAATGGCAAGCAAGATGAGATTCCGCTCACGGGCTCCGATGAGATGTGGGCAGGGAACGTTACAGCCTTCTTAATGAATTCATTTATTGTGGATGATTATACGGAAAGAACGGCAGGAACCTTTCTTCGAGTTGTAGATGGGAAAGTGGAATTCGTGGCAGATAAAGAAGAGTGGAAGCAAGGCTTGATCTACTTAAATCGCTTGTACAACGAGGGCTTGATTGATCCGGCTGCCTTCACTCAAAATGCCGATGCCATTCAACAAATGGCTAATCGGGAACCTGACAATGTGATGGGAGCTCTTTCAACCGCGTTAATCAGCTATGCATACAGTATGGATGATACGGTGCCGCGTCATAAAGATTATGTTGTTGTTCCACCGCTTAAAGGACCAGACGGTATTCAGAGAACGCTTAATTTTGCAGGTATTAACAATTCCCAGTTTGCCATTACGAATAAAGCTTCACAAGAACAACAGATTGCTGCGATCCGCTTAGCAGATTATCTGTATACAGAGGAATCGATTGTTCTTCAGGAGAACGGACCGGAAGAAAAAGGATGGCGCAAGGCAAAAGAGGGAGAAATGAGTCTGGATGGCAAACAAGCGAAGTATGCAAGTATTCCTCAGACGGATAAGAAACCTACGCATAACGATGGCTGGGAACAGATTGGTCCATCGCTTAGAACTTACGCTTATCGTGCTTCCTGGACAGCACCACAAGATGAGTTAGCAGCAGACGGTTATGGTACACGTCTTAATAAAGTATCTAAAGAATATGAACCATTCCACTCGAAGGAGCAGTACCCCAACGGTGTGTTTATTGCTCTGGAAGATGCTGAGATCACTGCACAGATCAAAACAACTTTGCTTGATTATGTGAAGTCGAACATGGCGCAGTTTGTTACGGGCTCCAAAAGTATTGATAAGGAATGGGACGCTTATGTGAAGGGGCTTGATGGACTTCAGTTAAATCAATACTTAGAGATTCACCAGAAAGCGTTAGACACGAAGTAGACAGTAAGGTGGGAACTTGTGTTAAGTAACAATAAATAGTGATAGAAGGCCACGAAATCGTGGTCTTTTTTTTTGCGTTAGTGAGCAGACGTTGAGGTTGTGACAATATTTAGGTGTATGGACATTTGAGAGGAGAAGAACAAAGAAATATGTCAAATCAACAGAGGAGAATACTTGAAACTTGTAATAGTATAACTTCTTTTGTTGAAACCGTTTACATATTGTGGTTTATCATATATATTTCAGTGAAAATATAAATAAATATAATAATATGAATTAATTGGTAATATAGAAGATAGATTGTTCCCATAAGAGAGAATATTGAAAGGAGGTGAATAATAATGGCTTGTCCTAATCGTTGCACAGCTGGGGTATGGGTTACATACTGCACTGAAAAATGCCCTAGTAATATTAATAGTCACACTAGAAGAAGAGTAATGGTTTGTCCGTCTGAAAATTGCAGTGTGAATGGAGCATGTGATTGCTGGTAGAACTCATAAGTGGAGAATCTCTCAGTTTAGCGAGAGATTCTCTTTCTATTATGCAGGCAGACACAGAATGAAGGGAGTATGTTCATGTGAATCAGACTGAAAAAGCGATACCGTCATTTCTAAAAGTTGAAGAGGGTTTGCAGATCGGAGATTATTTGCCCAATATCATGATTCCGGACAATGACTCGATAGATTTGTATGATTGTATTAACGACTATCTTTTGGTGGCGACTATTAGTACTTCCTGCGCGCCTTGTCTTCCGGCGATGGAAGCGATTGATATATTTATTCAACAATACCTTGGCATCAATTTCCTACTATTCATAGAAACGGAAGAGAGTACATTCGAGAAAGCCAAGCAAGTCTTTCATCATTCCGCCCGGATTTACCACGCAACGGATGATGTCCTGTTTGGACAACTGAAGACTCGGGGCTATCCGTGGGCCTACGGATTAAATGCGGAGGGACAGATTATTACGATGGAACATGTTGGAAGTCTGGAATCTTTGGAAAAACTCTTTTTCCCTTTTAAAAGGTTTTTGAATCCTTAGGAGGCAACCCCGATGAATATGTGACTTTATTAGAGGAGGAATCATAATGAGCAAACTTAGCTTTCGAGATTTATTCAAGCGTGAGACGCTGGAGCGAGAACAAGTTTATGCTGCGCCACTACTTGATCAAGAGATACTGATGGAATCTCCTTTGGTACAAGGTCAACTTTTCCGTGGTCTTGAATTGGATGCCAGGCTTGCCGACGCGGCAACGGCAACAATTCTTTTTATCTCTTTAACTTGCAGCAGTTGCATTGATTTGCTAGCCGATCTTGCTGAATTTGACGCCAGACACGAAGGAGTGCTACTTGTCGTTAGCAGCGGATCTATTGAGGATAACGAAGAGCTAGTGCAGTATTACGATTATTCCTTCCCTGTTTTGACGATGGAGGAAAAGGAATATAAAGCACGATTTGGACTGGAAGCGACACCAGCGGCGATTATGCTGGAACAGGGTCTTGTCATGAGACAATTTACGATCGTGGATATTGGACATCTGTACGATGAGAGCGGAGTGCGAAGAGGAGGCGGCTAATTTGCTTTCAATTACGGCTTTTTTATTGGATTTTGTATTGGGCGCTTTATTCTTTGCGGCATTTTACTATAAGTTAAACACCTTTCGCGACTTCGAACTTTCCGTGCAGTCCTATCATGTCCTCCCGTTCTCGCTTACTCGTCCCGCTGCGATCGGATTACTTCTGTTCGAACTTGTTCTTTTTATTTCCTTTGCATCCGGACAAGCACTTTATTATAAGGAGCTGGGTGCTATTGTGCTGTTGCTTGCCTTCAGCGTTCTTCTTGTTAGAAAGCGCCGATTGGATCAGGAGAAGGGGAGTGCATGCTCTTGCTTCGGTTCAATCGACTTTTTAAACCGATATCCTTTGAGTAGAAATTCGATTCTGATCGGGATATGCGCGATTAAATGTCTACTGCCGGCCGCTGTCCTGTCAGCTCAAGCTTCCTTCCAGCAATTTATACTCCATAGTGTAGTGACATGCAGTTGTTTGTTGCTTGTTGATTATATGCAGACTCGAAAACGATACATTGCGCTGCAGGTAAGAGAATGATGATCTTGTGGATCGTTTTCGCTTTAACGATTTTGTCGGTAGGCCTGCTGCAAGTGTTGGTCATGAAGTATAGGTTGAAAAGGATGGAGCTACATCTAGTACAAGCGGCAATCCAAGACGAGTCATGGCCGGATACGGAAAAAATGACGGTCATCGGTATTCATTACAAGGACCCATCATTCAAAAGGCTAGATGAAATATTGTCAACAAAAGATAAGGCTTTTCAGAATGTCATCGTATTTTTGGACGCCCCTCCGTTTATCCACCTATTAAAGCAGCGTGGATGGAATAGTTGTTATCGTGTGCGCTACACGCCCGAATGGACAAGTTCCAGGTGGCTTGAACTGCTGGATGGGGAAACGGTCGCTTACGAGTGGGACGGACAGAAGCTACATCGCTTCACAGAGATAGAAATGCTTTTGGAGCTCAAAATAAGAGTTTTTCAATCGGAGGAGGAACCATTATGCACGCAGAAATCAGCGGACAACTTCTTATAGCTGATCAGGTGGTTGATAATTATGAAACAAGGGCGCATTGTATTCAAAACGTGCGCAATGAAGTGCGACTACGGACATTTCCAGCGGTTACGCTTTTTTATTTGTGGGCCAAAGTGTTGTTTTTTGGCGTGAATGAGGGTGTTGTATGGATTAAGGTTTACGACTCGAATAAAAACGTGGTGTGGCAAAAAAGATGTGAAGGTCTCGTAAATAAAAGGATGGAGCCTGTCCCGGCAGGAATAGATATGGCATTTCAGCCGCGTTTCGTTGTACATGAAGAAGGAATATTTCACTTTGTAATGACAGACGAATATGGCACGACGTTGGCACATTATCCTCTTTATATATCTCATAGCGAGTCCTAATGGAACCTTCATTCAGCAAGCTGCAAACACTTCGGTTCTTACTGCCTATTCTGTGGAAAATATCAGGTGTAGCCCTAGTGTTACTAATTGGAATAACGTTGGCTCAGGCAGTTATCCCAATTGCGCAGCTTTCGCTCACAAGCAAGCTTGTAGAGGAAGCTGCGCAATTGTTTCAAGGGAATAGCGAGAGAGGCTTTCAAGATGTGTGGAGGCTCGTGTGGCTTCAATTCGCTCTGCTCTTGACAAGTGCACTAATGGCAAGCATTTTTAAATATACACAGCAGTTTTTTAATGAGCGGGCTACCTTATACTTTGACGAGATGATGTCGGCCAAGGTGAATCGTTTATCCTTATCGTATTTTGATGATCATTTTAATTATGATCGGATGCAGCGGACATCCTTCAGCATACAGATGCAAGGGCTCGGAATCGTCTTTATCGTTCTGACAATGCTTCAAAGTACCATTACTGTCATCGGCTTTATGGTTGTGTTGTATCAATTTCACTGGCTTTTGTCGGTGGGAATGCTACTTCTGGTTGTTCCCATGCTTTGGACTTACTTGTACGAGAGTAAAGCATCTTTCAAGCTTTTTGTTCAACAAACACCGGATGAGCGTATGGCATCTTTTCTTAGCTATTTCCTGAAAAGCCGGGAAGGGGCCAAGGAGATTCGTGTATTTGAATTGGCTGATTATTTAATAGGAAAATGGAAGTTGATTGCGAAGAAGAATGCCTGGCGGAAGCTCGCTTTAGAACGAAAAACGATCGGTATTTCATTTGGAATGCAGATGATTTCATTGGCGCTATTAAGCGGCATGCTGCTATTCGCTTTGAATACTGGAGCGAACGGGGGGCTGGAAATCGGACAATATGTAGCTTTGGCTCAAGCGTTGTTCAACTCACAAATGCTCATTCAAGGTCTTGCCCAAGGGTATTCTAACCTTCATCAAAGCTTGCTTCATGCGAATGAAGTACTTGCTTTTATCAAGCTTACGGAACAGAGTGATCAAAGCGGTAAAGTGGATTTTCCATCTCCGATTAAACAAGGGATCAAAGTCGATAATTTGTCTTTTCAATATGAAGGCGCTTCTAATTCAGCGATTGAAGCATTGAGCTTTTCCATTAATGCGGGGGAAACGATTGCCATTGTAGGAGATAACGGAGCTGGAAAAAGCACATTGGCCAAATGTTTGCTCGGTTTATACAGTCCTAGCCGTGGGTCCATTACAATAGATGGCATCGATTATGCCGAAATGCGTGCAAGTAGTCTACGCAGCCGGATGAGCGCCATTTTTCAAGATTTTGTGCAATACCCATTCCCGGTATGGGAGAATATCGGATTGGGAGATGTAGCGGAACTGAATAATCAGGACAGGCTTAGGCAATCCGCCGAACAAGCGAATACAATGTCCTTTATCGATAAACTTCCGGATGGATGGGAAACGGTTCTTGGTATTCAATTTGACGGAGGACATGAACTATCTTACGGACAATGGCAGCGGATTGCATTGAATCGGGCATTTTTTCGGGAATTTGATGTTATTGTGCTTGACGAGCCGACAGCTTCGCTTGATCCGATGACGGAAGCAGCTATTTTTGAAAATCTGATGACGCTGACACGTGGCAGAACAGCCGTTTTTGTCACCCATCGACTCGGAAGCTGTCGCTTTGCGGATCGGATTATCGTTCTCAAGGAGGGGCGCCTAGTCGAGAGTGGAGATCACGAGACGTTAATGAACAATGATGGGGAATACGCTGCGATGTTTCGCAAGCAAGCGGGATGGTATACGAAGGATTGGAATACACAGAAGCTGAGTGTGTAGCTCTTATGACATTTACAGCAAGAAAGGTCATTGGAGCAGACCTGATACTTGGGAAGAACATAACATGATCTCGAATGCAAAAAAAGCATACTAAAAAGGCAGTCTTAACCTGTAGGAATAGGTTAGACTGCCTTTTGTTATTGATTCCGAATGACTTAATTTGTTCGTATGCTTATTTCTTAAGTGTCTGCATCCAATCAACTATAGCTCCGCTAACCTCATCCAGTTGCTGTTGCGGGGAAATGGCTGCATCCTGATCACCTTTTTGCTTTCCGTAGGTTCCGAACTGAGCGTGGTTGCCGCCTTCAATGGAAACAAACTTGGTTGTGGCTTCAGGCAAGTTCTGTTTGCTCTCTTCCCATACGTCCCAATTCAGCACACCATCGTTAGTACCTGTGATTTGCAGGACATTCAAATGGGTGTCTTTCAAGCTACCACCCTTATCGGCATATGAGCCAAGGAAAAATACTCCCTCAAGTTTGTCTGTATTCTCCGATGCATATCTTGCTGCAAAAGCTCCGCCTAGTGAATGACCGCCGATGACATAACGATCATTGGGATGTTGCTCCATTATGGTATCCGCTTTGTTCTGCCCGAAGATAGCCAGGTCGAACGGCATCTCCGCAATATATACGCGATGTCCTGCTTCTGCTAGCTTACGTGCAAGCGGCGCATAGCTTTCTGCATCAACGAAAGCACCCGGATAAAAGATTACGCTTGGCTGATTTGCCGATTCACCAGCTGGTTCGAATATAAAGCTATTATCTCCTTGTTTCACTTCGACAACCGTGTCACTATTCATCGCCTGCTTCGCTTCTTCAAGGGGTTCATATTTCAGTAGTGGATAAGCAATTGCCATTCCTAACACAACAAGCAAAACAAGTGAAGATAGAGAGAGAAGTAGCCATTTCCCGATTTTGCGTTTCCGTTTAGGTTTTGATTGTGATTGCATCCGAAATGGACCTTCATTCATATGGTATTCCTCCTGCTTGTGTACAGAATTGATCATTACAATAGATTATCATAATCGCTAAACGAAATCTATTTGTACAAAATAGGTCATCAAGTAACTGATTCCATTCCGTATAAAAATCGGTATCTGATCCCTACAGCGTCAGACCGGATAGAGCGTCTAACTCGGGGGCTTCTTTTTGTTATACTAGCACAATTATTATCAAACTTGCTTCAAAGATGATCATTGTTAAGCGCTTACATGAATTGTACCTTTAAAGTTGATATGGACGAACAGGATGAAAATAATGAAAGAGGTGAATGTATGAAAAAAGTAATTTTTCTTGTGTGTTTGATTTTCACACTGGTAACGGTCAAAGGAACTGGAGTTGATTCGCCTATGACTTCAACAGCCCAGGCTGAACCAGCAACATTCAACACGAAGCCTGCCGTTGACGTGCTGAAACGGATCGTTCCGAATCACTACGAACAGGTTCGATTTCTAGCTGTACCTCTAGGTACAACAGGAGAACATTTCAAGATTACAAGTCAAGATGGACTAGTAGAAATATCGGGAACAAGTCCAGCTGTCCTCCTAACAGGGTTCAACTGGTATTTGAAATATGTTGCAAAAGCGAATGTTAACTGGAACGGGGATCAGCTAAACCTTCCAGAGCAACTTCCATTGCCGAAGCAGGAGATTGTTCAGAAGGCCAACGTTCCTCATCGTTTTGCACTGAATGATACGGATGACGGATATACCGGAGCCTACCGGAATTGGCAGGATTGGGAGCGAATGATTGACGTATTGGCTTTAAACGGAATAAACGAGGTTTTAGTGACAGTAGGTCAGGAAGCAGTCTACTATGACACTTTTCAGGAATTCGGATATTCCGCTCAGGAGATGCGCGATTGGATTCCACAGCCGAGTCATCAGCCGTGGTGGCTGCTGCAGAACATGTGCTGCTTTACAGGGCCGATCACAGAAAACTTGATTGATGAACGTGCCATATTAGGCAAGAAAATAGCGGACCGGTTAAGAGAACTCGGAATGACGCCTGTGTTTCCTGGTTATTTTGGCACCGTACCTACAAAGTTTGTAGATAAGAATCCCGGAGCACGCATCATTCCTCAGGGCAATTGGGTAGGCTTTAACCGTCCCGATTGGCTTGACCCGCGTAATGCACTTTTCACGCGAGTTGCTGAATCATTTTATCGTAATCAAGTCCAGCGTTTTGGTACTACAACGATGTTTAAGATGGATCTGCTGCACGAAGGTGGGAATGCGGGAGATGTCCCGGTCAGTACGGCAGCTAAGGCCGTAGAAACCGCACTTCAGACGGCACATCCTGGTGCCATATGGGCGATTCTTGGATGGCAGGACAATCCTTCTTCAACGTTGCTGTCATCACTTGATAAATCCAAGATGCTCATTCTTGACGGGTTATCAGACCGCTATGCCAATCTGAATCGAGAACAATCTTGGCTGAATATCCCATATGCGTACGGGTCCATTTGGAATTTCGGTGGTCATACGACAATGGGGGCTAATTTGGCGGAATGGAATACAAGTTACTGGAAGTGGAAGGCGAAGTCCGGCAGCAAACTATCCGGAATTGCATTGATGCCGGAAGGAAGTGAGAATAATCCGGTTGCCTTTGACTTTTTCACAGAAATCGCGTGGCAGCAAGGACCTGTTAACTTGGAAAAGTGGTTCGACACTTGGGCGGAGAGACGATATGGCGGTACGGATCAGAACGCGCAGGATGCATGGCAGATCCTTCGTCAGACTGCTTATCAAACTCCCGCGAATGGATGGAGCGAATCGCAGGATGGTCTATTTGGGGCCCAGCCTAGCCTTACCGTAAATACGGCTGCAGCCTGGTCACCGGGCAGTATGCGATATGATGGTCTTGCTTTCGATCAAGCCTTAACTGATTTACTCCGGGTGAAATCGGAATTACGCAATAATGACGCATATCGCTATGATCTCATGGATGTCACCCGCCAGGTACTATCCAATCGTAGCCGCATCCTTCTGCCTCAGATTAAGGCAGCCTATGATGCACAAGACAAGGATACGTTTAATAAGCTCACGGGTACATGGCTAAAGTGGATGAAGCTTCTTGATGAAGTCGTGGCGACGAATCCGCAGACATTACTTGGGCCAAGGCTGGAAAGTGCAAAGGCTATGGCGGCTAACGAAGCCGAAAAGGCGCTGCTGGAGTATGATGTCAGGTCGATTCTTACCGTTTGGGGGGACCGTTCAGGTTCTACATCAGGCGGGCTTCATGATTACGCGAACCGGGAATGGGCCGGTTTGGTGGGAGACTTTTATTATTCACGGTGGAAAACGTATTTCGATGAGTTAAAGTCGGCGCTTGAAGAAGGTCGACCGGAAAAACAAATCGATTGGTACGCTAAAGGAGAAGCATGGTCGAGACAACAAAATAAATATGCAACTGAGCCGCAAGGTGACATTTATGAATTGGCGCAAAAGGTAATGGATGAAATCAGCAACTCGTCTCCATTAGGGATTACCGTTACCGCAGATAAAGCTGTTATCATGCCTGGGATACCGGTAACCATTACGGCAACCTTGAAAAATGACTATAGCTTTACATTTGCTAAAAAGGTAGCTGTTTCCGTTGCTCCGGTTTCTTCATTTACAGTGAAAGCTCTGACAGCAACAACGATTGATCAGATCAATCCTGGAGAGTCATTCACAGTGAAATTCGAAGTGACAACTATGTCCGATCTAAGCACTCTTGATCAACTACTTCAAGCATTGTCAGTGGAGTCAACGTACGAGATAGGAGATCTTACAGAGAAAGCCATCAGTAAACTTCGCCTTTTTGTATCAAAAGGTATTGAAGCGCCCTATAAAACGGTCTCATTTAACAATGCTCAGTTTGGGCAGTCGGGGGATACGTTTGGAATATATGGTGGCGGAGAAGATTTGTGGGGCGGTACGAATGGTTACGGAGCCATTTATCAGGATCAAACATTAACCGCGGATTCCTCGGTGACAACAGATGTCATCCATCAGGATAATACGTGGGGATGGGCAAGGGCTGGCATTATCGTCAGAAACGATTTAGCAGCAAATAACTCTGGCGGCTATGTAAATATTGCAGTTACGCCAAGTAATGGCTGTGTGTTTTCATGGGATGCGAACGGTGACGGGATGTTCGAATCTGTATCGTCCAAAGCGGGCTTTGCTGCGCCTGTATACATTAAGCTTGACCGTGCAGGTACTAAGTTCACAGGTTCATGTAGTTCAGATGGAACGACCTGGACGACCGTTGGCACCGCAAATGTGCCGAGTAGCGCTGAGAAGCAGGATGTTGGTTTGTTTATGAGCGCAGTCAATGTATCCTCCCAAATCAACGGATTAGTAGAGTTTAAAGGTTTTGGAGTAAATACAAAGGGCGTACCGGTAACCGGTATTACGATGGAGAAACCGCAGTTGACACTCAACTTGGATACCAACAAATCTGCGAAGTTGATCGCTTCGGTCGTACCGATCCATGCCAGCAACAAGGCCCTTGTCTGGAAGACAAGTAATGAGAGTATTGCTACCGTAGACAACGATGGTACTGTTACAGCAAAAGGGAAAGGCACGGCAACCATAACCGCAACTACGGTGGACGGAGGATTTAAAGCGACGATGGAGATTAAGGTTGTGGAAACAGGCCCTTTTGCAACCGGGGTTCAGCTGGACAAAATAACGATTACAATAATCGAGGGTGAAACTTCAGAACTTACTGCAACGGTGCTGCCATTGGACGCTTGGAACAGGAAAGTAACTTGGTCCAGCAGTGATGAAGCTATAGCAAAAGTGCAAGCATCCGTTGAAGGAAAAGCCGTTATTACAGGCTTAAAAGCAGGGAGCGTAAAGATTACTGCGACCAGCATGGATGGAGATTTCAAAGCGACAAGCCAGGTAACCGTCTCACCTCGGCCTTCGAATCTTGCCTTGAATAAGCCATCAACTGCTATTAGCTCGTCCAGCCCTTCATCTAAGGGCAACGATGGTGATTTGTCCAGCATGTGGATTGCAAGCGGCGGAAGTGCCGGCAATTGGTGGGCAGTCGACTTGGGAGATAACTACGATCTGTTAGGCAGCGAAATTCATTTTGAGAAGCAAGTGTTGTGGAAGTATAAGATCGAGGTTTCTAAGGATAACACGACTTGGAAAACGGTTGTAGATAAAGTGAATAATACCGACACAAGCCAGGTGCAGTCTCATCCTTTCAATGCACAGGGAAGGTATGTTCGGATCACATTCGATCAAGCGCCTGGACAGAACTGGACAGCGTTTCAAGAGTTTCTTGTATTTGGACACCCACTACGCGTACCTGCTAGCGGTGTTCAAATCGATCAGACTGCCATCACGCTGAAACCAGGAGAAACGGTAGAGTTAACAGCAACTGTAACACCTGTCGACGCAACGGACAAATCCGTAACCTGGTCAAGTAGCGACGACAACATCGCAAAAGTGATGGTGACGGACGGTCGTGCCACAGTGACCGGCTTACAGGTGGGTACGGCAACCATAACCGCGACAACCGTAGATGGCGGTCATACTTCAGTAAGTCTCATCACAGTTGGATCTGGAACAGTAGAGAAACCGAGTACTACATTGCATGGCAATGCTTCTGTATCAGCCGGGCAACAATTCCAGATTGATTTTGGTCTGAGTCACCTGACTAAAGAGATATTCGCACAAGATATCACGATGAATTACGATTCGAATGTATTTGAGTATGTTTCCGCTAGGTCGTTGATAGACGGATTCAACCTTCTGGAGACTGTGAGTGATACTCCAGGCAAGTTAAGGTTTATTGCTGCAAGCCAAGGTCAGAACAATGCAGTGAATGGCGAAGCACAAATACTTGAAGTGACTTTTCAAGCTAAAAACGTGTCACAATCTACTTCAGGTACGATCTCAATATCGAATGCTCTGCTTGGGGATCATATAGGCGACGAAGAAACAGCAACTCCGTCCTCTATTAGCATTCAGGTTACGACGGGTGGAACTCTAGGGGATATTAATCAGGATGGCAAGGTTAGCATCGGTGATCTGGCGATTGCAGCGGCTCATTATGGTTTAACAGAAGCAAGTCCTGATTGGCAGAAAGCGAAAGCAGCGGACATGAACGGTGATGGCAAAATCGATATTGCGGATCTCGCAGCCATTGCAAAGTTAATTGCGAATATGTAGTGATTTCAAATCAAAAAGGTCGAAGGCAGGCTCTACAGGAGCCCCAGTCTTCGGCCTTTTTATTTATTGTCGCCCACTATAATAGACTATGGGTAAGTAAGAACCTTGCTTCCTTTTTTGGAACAGAGCAATTTGATTGCGTTAATTTTTAATGAATATGCACGAAGCAGCGATGGGAGGAATGATTCGTACGCGGAGCGCCTCACAACAGAAAGGGAACTATCACATCGGAAGTATTAGACAACTAAGCTCCCTGAAAGCTATCAATAAACTTAGAAGCAAGCGAAGACAAATATTTATCCTTAATCCAGACAGCTGCTACGCTGGTTTGAAGTGATTCATTGTGAATGGTTTTATAGATCAGATTGGAGTTGTTCGTTAATTCAAAGGCGGATTTAGGTATAATGCCGATCCCTAGTCCAGCATTCGCCCAAAGTAATGTAGTTCGTGCGTCGTCGTTCATACAGAAAATGAGTGGATCGAAACCATTCTCCAGACAAGTCTCGCGGATTAACTGTTCAAAACGTCGGTAAATAATGAGTGGCTTATTTTCTAATTCACCGATATTAATGAATTGTTCATCTCTTGTCCAATCATAATCAGGTGTCATTACAGCAATCATGGGTTCAGCTTTTGTGTATAAACATTCGAGATTTGTAACGTTAAAAGGTGTGCGTATGATTCCGATTTCCACGATGCCTTTATTCAGCAGATCGATGATAGTAAAGGTGTTTCCTTCATGGATTTCAAACTTAACGCCAAGATATGTTTTGTGGAACTCACATAATCGATCCTGTAGCAATGTCGCTCCTGAAGAAGAAACCGTGCCGATGGAGAGTGTTCCCTTTACGCCTTTGACACAATCATGGATTTCCCGAGTTGTGGATTCGGTTAACTCCAGAATCTGCTGGGCTCGGTTCCTCAGAATCGTACCTGCTTCGGTAAGCTTAATGCTACGCGGCCCACGGTCGACGAGCTTTACTCCGAGCTCTTCCTCAAGCAGTTTTAGTTGTTGACTGAGTGGTGGCTGTGCCATTTTTAGTTTTCGGGCGGCTGATGTAATCTGGCCTTCCTCTGCTATAGCTAAGAAATATTTCAGTTGTCTAATATCCATGAAAAGAATCCTCCGAGAACTGACATACGTTTTTCGTATTGAATTGATATGAAACCAATATTATTAATATGTTAATGATTATGACATAATCATAGCTGTTCTTATACATATATCAAATACTTAATTGGGTGTGAATGATTGTGTTGAAAATTGCTGTGTTTCTAAAGCCGTACAGAAAAGAAGTGATTATCGGTCCATTTTTCAAGTTGCTTGAAGCGATTTTGGAGCTACTGTTGCCAACCATTGTTGCACTGATCATTAACAACGGAGTTGGCAATCATGACAGTACATATGTGTACCGTATGGGTGGACTTATGTTAATGATGTCGTTATTAGGCTTCGCTTGTTCCATGGTGTGTCAATATTACGCGGCACGGGCATCTCAAGGATTCGGTACTACGCTTCGGAATAAGTTGTTCAAGCATATTACATCTTTATCGTACACAGAGCTGGATACCTTCGGGACACCGACTCTGATTAATCGGCTTACAAATGATGTGAATCAGCTTCAGCTTGCGGTTGCGATGCTCATTCGTCTCGTAATTCGTGCACCTTTTATTTGTATCGGGGCGATCATGATGTCCATGATCCTCGATTTTAGACTGTCGCTGATTTTGCTTGCTGCAACACCAATCGTAGGTATCATTCTTTATTTCATCATTACTCGTAGCGCTCCGTTATATCGCCAATACCAACAGAAGCTGGATAGACTTGCGCTCGTGCTTAGTGAGAATCTATCGGGTATAAGGGTTATTCGTGCGTTTGCAAAAAGACGTAAAGAGAAAGAACGGTTCGACGAAGCTTCGGATGATTTGACGTCGACAGCGATTCGAGTCTCTCGGATTTCGGCTTTGTTAGGTCCTATGACTACACTTGTCGTAAATGCTGCAATCATTGCTATTCTGTGGGTAGGCGGCATCCATATTGAAGCAGGTAACTTATCTCAGGGCGAGATTATTGCCTTCATTAATTACATCACCCAAATCCTACTTGCCCTCATTGTGGTATCGAATCTCGTTATTATTTTTACAAAAGCATCATCTTCCGCTAACCGGGTTAGTGAGGTTCTGGCTGTTCAAGCATCTGTCTCTGAAGAAGGAAATGCAGAGCCTCTGTCTGTGAAGCATCACGTTCCTGCGATTTCATTTGATCACGTATCTTTTGCCTATAACAGCACGGGGGATATGGCGCTCGAGGAGATCTCGGTTGATATCCATCCGGGGGAGACCGTTGGTCTGATTGGAAGTACGGGTTCCGGTAAATCCACCTTTGTGAACTTAATTCCTCGATTTTATGATGCGGTTCAGGGTGAAGTTAAGGTGGATGGGTTGAATGTTAAGGATTATAAGCTACAACAGCTCCGCAAAAAGATTGGGATCGTCCCGCAGAAAGCCGTTCTTTTTACGGGAACAGTTGCTGAGAATATTCGCTGGGGTAAAGAAGATGCAACTGATGAAGAGATTATGCAAGCTGCATCCATCGCACAAGCAGAAGAATTTATAAGTAAGCTACCGGAGGGATTCGAGACGAATATTTCTCGGGGAGGATTGAACTTATCTGGTGGGCAAAAGCAACGCTTGACGATAGCTCGCGCTGTAGTGGGTAAACCCTCAATACTTATTTTAGATGACTCGTCCAGTGCACTCGATTTTGCTACAGATGCAGCACTGCGTCAGGCGCTGAAGGAGCATAGCCGGGAAATGACAGTACTTGTGGTATCACAGAGAGTAAGTACAGTTCGGAGAGCAGATAAAATCTTAGTGTTTGAGGAAGGGCGAATTGCTGGTATCGGAACCCATGAAGAACTACTGATTGGTTGCGAAGTGTACCAAGAAATCTGCTTGTCTCAGGGAGCAAGTGAGGAGTCAGGCCAATGAATAAGAATAATATTTGGAAGAGATTGATTGCATATACAGGTCAATATAGAAGATTAACCCTCTGGGCAACCATATGCGCTATCCTCAGTGTCATTGCTAGTCTAGTCGGCCCCCTACTCATCGGTTGGGCGATAGATTATATGGTTGGACCGGGTGAAGTGGATTTCAAGGCCGTACTTCGACTGCTTGTTATTTTGGCGATAGTGTATGCTGTTGGAAGTTTCTTCGGCTGGTTGCTTACCTATTTAAGTAATCGAATCGCCTATCGAACCGTATATGATTTGCGTCGTGAACTTTTTAATAAACTGAATGTTTTGCCGCTAAAGTTTCACGATAACCATCCACAAGGGGACAGCATCAGTCGTTTTGTTAACGATATGGACGCTGTTTCTGATGGACTGCTGCAAGGCTTGTCTACATTACTAACCGGTGCCATTACCATTGTGGGTGCGATTGCACTTATGTTGTACATTAGTCCGATCATGACGTTGGTTGTGCTTATATCGGCTCCAGTTACATTTTTTGTAGCGCGTTTCATTACGATGCGTTCTCAAAAGATGTTTAGGGAGCAGGCGAAGATCCTTGGTGGGTTAAATGGGTATGTTGAAGAAATGATTGGTGGTCAGAAGGTGGTCACCGCCTATCATTATGAGGAACGGGCGATTAAGAACTTTGTAGACCAGAATGAGACCTTATATCAGGCAGGAGTGAAGTCACAGTTTTACGGGTCTTTATCGAATCCGACGACACGGCTGGTAAATAACATTACGTTCTCAGTGATCGCGATGATAGGAAGTGTTATGGTCATTCGCGGTTTAGTAAGTGTAGGAGACTTGTCGAGTTTCTTGATTTATTCGAATCTGTTCGCGAAACCGTTTAATGAAATTACGGGTGTTATTACGCAGCTTCAATCTGCAACAGCCTCTGCCCAGCGTATATTCGCTGTTTTGGATGCAACTCCAGAACAGCCGGATGCTATAGAAGCGAAAGAAAATAGCACGAGTCAAGGCACTATAGTATTTGACCAAGTTAGTTTCGCATATCAGTCAGATCGTCCGCTTATTAACAATTTTAGTTTAGAGGTAAAGCCAGGAACTCGGGTGGCCATCGTTGGACAGACGGGTGCAGGCAAGACTACACTTGTAAATTTGCTTATGCGTTTCTACGATGTGGATCGTGGCTCGATTAAGATTGACGGTATAGATATTAAGATGATGACTAGAGACAGTCTACGTCGTAATTTCGGTATGGTTCTGCAGGACACTTGGCTCTTTGGGGGCAGTATCAGAGATAATATCGCGTATGGTAAGCCTGAGGCAACGGATGAAGAAGTTATTGCTGCCGCTAAGGCGGCTAATGCTCACAGCTTCATCAAGCGTTTACCCGAAGGATATGCTACGAAAATCAGTGGCTCGGGGGATAATCTCTCCCAGGGTCAGAAACAGTTGTTGACAATTGCAAGGGTTATGCTGGTAGATCCGCCTATGCTCATATTAGATGAAGCTACCAGCAGTATCGATACGCTTACGGAGATCCGAATTCAGAAGGCTTTTCTGAAAATGATATCCGGTCGCACGAGTTTTGTTATCGCTCACCGATTGTCTACGATTCGTGATTCGGATTTGATTCTATTCATGAAAGACGGAGATATCGTGGAGAGTGGTACACATGATGAATTGCTAGCAAGTGGAGGGTATTACGCAAGGTTATATGATAGTCAGTGAATAATTCACCATGAATAATTAGAAAATAAGACCAATGAAAAAGGAGGAGGAGGAAACAAAGCGTGGAGCTTGGGATAAGCACATTTGTCGAGACAACACCAGATGTTCAGACAGGGGAGACAATTAGCCACGCTGAACGTTTGCGTGAAGTGGTAGAGGAGATTGTACTAGCGGATCAGGTAGGACTCGATGTATTCGGTGTGGGTGAACATCACCGTCATGATTACGCTGCTTCATCTCCCGCCGTGGTACTAGCAGCCGGCGCGTCCCTAACAAGTCGGATTCGATTAACTAGTGCAGTCATGATCCTGTCATCAGCGGATCCTGTACGTGTATTTCAGGATTTTGCAACGCTAGATGGTATTTCGAATGGACGTGCAGAGATTATGGTAGGTCGAGGTTCATTCCTAGAGTCATTCCCGTTATTCGGCTACGACCTGAATGATTATGAAACTTTGTTTGATGAAAAATTAGAGCTGCTATTAGCAATTCAGAAGTCAGAGATCGTTAATTGGACAGGTAAACATAGACCAGCAATACACAATCTGGGGATCTACCCACGACCTGTACAGAATCCTTTGCCGATATGGATTGGAAGTGCGGGAAGTCCAGCATCTGCAATCCGTACAGGTTCACTTGGATTGCCCTTCGTTTTAGCCATTATTGGAGGAGTACGTCCTTTAGATTTCGTTTCTCAGGTGCAACATTACAAGAAGTCAGCGGCTGAGGCTGGGTATGATGTTTCGCGGTTACCCATTGCGTCGCACTCTCATGGCTTTGTTGCGGCAACTACGCCATTGGCTATTGAGAAGTTCTTCCCTTCAACATTTGCACGTACGAACGTGAGGGCGATCGAGAAAGGGACGCCTCCCTATCATCGTTCAGATTATGATGCAGCTTGTAGTTTTGAAGGTGCTTTATATGTTGGCGATCCAGAAACGGTTGCGAACAAAATCATTCACCTTCGCAAGCATGTGGGGATCAGACGATTCTTCTTACATGTGCCGCACGGTACGATGCCACATGCGGATGTGATGGAATCTATAAGACTCATGGGAACAGAAGTCGCGCCTCGCGTGAGGGAAGGGGTCTCTCGGTTCGAAGGCAATCCCCAATGATAAGTAAGGATGTTTTTTTATTGACTATACCCATCAGGATGCACCATAATAGATCTTTCTACCACATCAAGTAAGGCACTAGGTAATGACAATACATGTAGACCGCGTACCTTTCTCTAGGACTCGGTCTTTTTTTTTGTGGGTCAAAATCGGGTAGATAAAAACAGCATGATTAAGGAGAAGTGTAATAAATGTTCAAATCTTATCTTTGGCTCACTTTATGTGTAGTCGTATGGGGCAGTAATTTTGTATTCGGTAAGATGCTAGTCCAAGATTTCTCTCCATCTTTATTAACATCACTGAGACTTTTATTTATTGTTATCTTCTTACTTGGTTTGTCATTGCATAAAAAACATTTCAAACGAGTGAATAGATCTGAATTTATTTCAATAATTGTGCTAGGTGTGATTGGGGTATTTATAAATCAATGGTCTTTTTTTGTAGGTCTAGAAACGGCAGATCCAACAACATCTGCATTAATATTAGCAACGACTCCTATATTAACAGGGTTCTTGGCAGCTGTTTTCTTAAAGGAAAAATTAACGATGCGTATGCTTCTCGGTTCTATCGTTGCCATTATCGGGATTTATTTTGTTGTTGCGAAAGGCGACTTATCATCTGTGCATTTTGAAAAAGGATTGATGTGGATTGTTGTAACCATGGTAACATTTTCAATCATGATCGTGATGACCAGGGTCCTCTCACAAAAAGTCGATTCACTAACAATCACTTTTTACTCCAACGTAGTGGGACTTTTCGTGTCTATACCATTTGCATTTTTCGCAGATCCTTTAGTGCGAATAAGTACGAATTCCTACGCTTGGCTACTGCTCATTGGAACAGCGGTTTTAGTGCATGGTATTGCCACACTGATCTGGAATAATAACATTCGCCATGTTGATGCTTCGAAGGCGTCCATTTTATCTAACTTAGAGCCTTTTGTTGCCATGATTATGGGATTCATATTACTGTACAAACCAATTGCAGGAGTAGAACTATTAGGATCAATGTTCATTGTAGGCGGTGTTTTATTATCCACATATCAACATAAAACTCAAATAGCGCATACTCCGAAGAAGTAGTAGATTAAAGACAAAAACCAGATACCACATTCATGTGGTATCTGGTTTTTTAATAGAATTCTTTTAAATACATGTTCAAAATGATCTACTGTTGAAAAAATTCTTTGGCGTATTCCACAACACCTTGAACCCCTGAAAGTCCTCCGTTTATAAGCTCTAGTGCCATAAAGTTATCGTCTGAAACTTCAAAGGGTGCTGTAATGCCATATTGACTCGCTTTTTTATATCCGAACTTTGGATAGTACGACGCATGACCGAGAACAACGGAACCTCTGTACCCAAGCTTTGAAGCAATGTTGTGACCTTCTATAATCAGGCGTTTTCCAATGCCCTTATTTTGCATTTCTGGTAAAACTGCAACAGGTGCCAAAGCAATCAAGGTATCATCTCCAACAGTTATTTCTGTGAACAGAATATGGCCGACAATACTTCCATTGTATTCAGCAACTAGTGAGAGTTCAGGTATGAAGTTGGAACTCCCTCGAAGCCTGTTTACTAAATGATGTTCGTCATGGTCGGAGTGTTCTGCATTCTCAAAAGCGTTTTCAACAACATGATATACCTCATTCATATCGTCGGTAGTTTCTTGTCTAATAATAATACCCATCATTAACCTCCTTGTATTAAAATACAGTCTACTCCATAGAGAAGATGATAACAAATAGCGGGGGAATGGACTCGCAGTTCTGTGAAGAAGCAAGCTAAATAATTATTTTGGGAATTATTATAAAAAAATATTAAAGAACACATTGAACCTTTCATGAGACTGAGTTAGTATAAATGTAGATTAAAACAAAGTAATACGGTCGGATTTATACATATTAATGTGAGGTGGATGTTGTTGCAACTTCAAGTGACGAATAGTCCGTTTACAAGCGAGCAAGCAGAGTTAATCAATAAGCTGCTCCCAACATTAACGGAGGCCCAATTGAATTGGCTAGGTGGATATTTAACGTTTTATCATGCTGGTACTGGTAATGTTGTTAACACCGTTGCATCGGAATTGGCTGTAACGGACGTATTGGAGGCATCTGCAGCGGCAGTCGTACCTCAAGTTCCGCGCGAAGCGACCATATTATTCGGATCACAGACCGGTAACTCGCAGAGATTAGCAGGCAGGCTTGCTGACAGTCTCAAGGAGCAAGGCTTTAATGTTACATTGTCTGCAATGAACAAATACAAGACGAATAATCTCAAGAAAGCCGGTTATCTGTTTATTCTTGTCAGTACACATGGAGAAGGCGACCCGCCGGATAATGCGCTGACTTTCTATGAGTATTTGTATAGCAAGCGTGCACCTAGACTGGATGATACTAAATTTTCAGTCCTTGCCCTCGGGGATGTATCTTATGAATTCTTCTGCAAGACTGGACAGGATTTTGACACAAGGCTTGCTGAACTTGGTGCAGAACGAATTGTAAACCGAGTAGACTGTGATGTGGATTTTGAGGATTCTGCTGCGGGATGGATTGCAGCTATTAATAGTGCAGTGAGTACAGTTCATACATCGGTTTCTTCACAATTTGCATCGGCAACTGCATTCACACCTATCGCTACTGCTGATTCATCAGAGTATACGCGAACGAACCCATTTATGGCCGAAGTGTTGGAAAATATAAATCTGAATGGCAGAGGTTCGGATCGTGAGACTAGGCATATTGAGCTTTCGCTTGAAGACTCCGGTCTGACATATAAACCAGGAGATGCAGTTGGTGTATATGCGCAGAACGATCCGGATTTAGTGAATGATATTATTTCATTTTTAGGATGGGATCCGGAAGAGACCGTTGTCATCGGTAAGGCAGGAGAAACTTCGTCTCTGCAAGCGGCACTTCTACATCATTACGAGATTACGGTGTTAACCAAACCTTTAATTGAGAAAGCGGCAGCCTTCTCCGGAAACAGCCAATTAGCAGAACTGGTGAAACCAGAGAATAAAGAAGATTTGAAAGCTTATATTCATGGACGCGATCTGCTTGATCTGCTTCATGATTATGCGCCTTGGACACTTACAGCAAGTGATATTGCTATGATACTCCGTAAGTTACCGCCAAGGTTATATTCCATAGCAAGTAGCTCGAATTCTCATCCCGAGGAAGTGCATTTAACGATTCGGAAAGTGGAATACGATGCTCATGGTCGTGAACGCAAGGGCGTTTGTTCTGGATTTACGTCCGAGCGACTAGAACCGGGTGATAAACTACCGATTTTCATTCAGCAAAATCCGAATTTCAAGCTTCCGGTTAATCCGGAAGCACCTGTAATCATGGTGGGACCTGGTACGGGGGTTGCACCGTTCCGTGCTTTTCTTGAGGAACGCGAGGAACTTGGTGCCACTGGAGATTCATGGTTATTTTACGGTGATAGACATTTTGTAACAGACTTCCTGTATCAGACAGACTGGCAGCGCATGCTGAGTGATGGTGTATTGACGAAGTTGGACGTTGCTTTCTCGAGAGACACGGATGAGAAAGTTTATGTGCAGCAGCGGATGCTGGAGAATGGTCAGGAGTTTTACGATTGGCTGGAGAAAGGTGCGCATGTATATGTATGTGGCGACGAGAAGCATATGGCGCATGATGTTCAAGCTGCTTTGCTTGCGATTATTGGTCAGTACGGAAGGAAATCTCCGGAAGAAGCAGCGACATATCTGTCTGAACTACAAGAGCAAGGACGATACCAACGTGACGTATACTAAGTGTTTTAGCTATAGCGGACGCTTCATATCGAAATAAGTGAATAAACAAATCATGGGGTAAAGGAGCTATTAGCAATGGCAAAAAAACATAAGGTAGAGCCAATTGGCGGGCCTCCGAGCGATGTAGAACAATTGAAGGAAGAAAGTAACTATTTACGTGGATCATTGACGAAGTCACTTGCTAACCGAATTACAGGTGGATTACCTGAGCTTGATAACAGGTTGCTTAAATTCCACGGCAGCTATATGCAGGATGATCGTGATTACCGGAATGAGCGTGAGAAGCAAAAGCTCGAACCGTACTATCAATTCATGCTTCGGATTGTTACACCGGGAGGTGTATCTACCCCAGAACAGTGGCTCGTTATGGATGAGCTAGCTGACAAGTACGGAACTGGAAGTCTTCGTATAACAACACGTCAGGCGTTCCAACTACATGGTGTACTGAAATGGAATTTGAAAAAAACCATCCAAGAAATCAATGAAGCCTTACTTACGACACTGGCGGCTTGCGGTGATGTTAGCCGTAATGTGATGTGTAATCCGAATCCTTATCAATCCGAAATTCATAGTGAGGTTTTCTATTGGTCACAGCAGTTGACGTCACATTTAGCGCCAAAGACACCTGCATACCATGAGATCTGGCTTGATGGAGAGAAGGTTGTAGACAGTCTGGAGCAGAACGGTGCTACTACTGATGAAGTTGAGCCTATCTATGGCCCTGTATACCTGCCACGGAAGTTTAAGATCGGTATTGCAGTACCGCCGTCCAACGACGTTGATGTGTATTCACAGGATCTTGGTTTTATCGCAATCGTTGAAGAAGGAAAGCTTGTTGGTTTTAATGTCAGTGTTGGGGGCGGTATGGGAATGACCCATGGTGACGCCGCTACGTATCCACAGCTGGCCCGCGTTATTGGCTTCGTAACACCGGATCGTATACTGGATGTAGCAGAGAAGACGGTTACGATTCAGCGAGATTATGGAAATCGTTCGGTTCGTAAATATGCGCGATTCAAATATACGATTGATCGTCACGGCCTAGAGTGGTTTGTCGATGAACTCCATGATCGACTTGGCTGGGAGCTTGAGGCTGCACGTGAATTCAAGTTCGATCATACAGGTGACCGATATGGCTGGATTAAAGGTAAGGATGGCAAATGGAATTTGACGCTGTACATTCAAAGTGGACGAATTGTGGATTCTGAAGATTATAAGCTCAGAACCGCGCTGCGTGAAATCGCGAAGATCCATACGGGAGATTTTCGTCTTACGGCTAATCAGAACCTCGTAATTGCTAACGTGAGTAGTCAGAAAAAGACGAAAATTATAGCTATACTTCAGGAATACGGTATTGCAGAAGGGACGCAGTATTCGGCTCTGCGCCGCAGTGCGTTGTCATGTGTCGCACTCCCGACTTGCGGTCTGGCTATGGCAGAGGCAGAACGCTACTTACCGACCCTGATCGACAAGCTGGAGCCGATTCTTGAGGAAGCTGGCTTAAGGGATGAGGAAATTAATATTCGTATGACGGGATGTCCGAACGGATGCGCACGTCCTGCTCTAGGTGAAATCGCGTTTATTGGGAAATCACCTGGTAAATATAATATGTACATGGGTGCTGGATTCTCTGGGGATCGACTAAGTAAGTTGTACCGTGAAAATATTGGTGAAGAAGAAATCATCGATACCTTAAAGCCGATCATTCAGCGTTATGCTGCTGAACGTAAAGACGGTGAGCACTTTGGTGATTTTGTCATCCGCGCTGGCTATGTAGAGGCCGTGACGGACGGCATGAACTTTCATGATCGTGCAGCTGCTGCCATTAAAGGATAGACAGAAGATAAATCAATATAATTGAACAAAACACGCCCTTTCAAGAGGGGCGTGTTTTGTTGATGGGCAATCTATGTTAGTGCTCTTTGTTTCTGCTTGGTAAAGACGACGACACCTGCAAATAAGAGAAGTAGGATACCTGTAAATGTAAATCCTCCAACGATGTTGAATGGCAGCCATCCTAACACGGTAGATCCGGCAACAACACCTAATGAAAAGAATGCGTAGAAGTAACCGTAGGCTTTTCCGCGGAGTTCTTTAGGTGTTGCTTTAATGAGCATCGTATTGATCGATGGGAATAAGAAAGCGAAACCTATACCATAGAGACCTAATACGAAATAAAGAGCTGTTGTGGATGTAGACTGACCAATAAGCAGCTGGCTGATTCCCATGAATCCAATGCCTAAGGCCATCGTTATCGAAGAGGCCACACGATCGAATATGCGATTCGTTGGCAGAACAAATACGAGAACAGCAATAATTCCGAATGTGCTCATTAGCGTACCGCTTAGTTTTGAATCATATCCAAGGGTCTGAACATGTAGAGGTAGCAAGTAAGCGATGACGCCTTGGGAGAACATTAAGAAGAAGGCCCCCGCATATGCCTTAACCACACCTGAATTAAAAATTGAAGCTGATGTAAGATTGCTACTCTCACTCTTCTCTTTCTTTATAGGCTTATACCTGCCGAGGAAGATAGCAGAAACGATCGCAAGAACGAACCCGATCAGTGCAACGCATGTAAATACAAAGGGAACTGACGTTTTACTTGCCATGATTCCGCTAAATGCGGGACCGATAATGGCGGCAAGTCCGACAAACGTGCCGGTTAAAGCCGATTTTTTTCCTTGCTGTTCATTAATCGTTGTATTCGCAGAGAAGGTAAAGGCAGCCGGAACAATCATCCCGGAGACAAAACCATGTATGATTCGGACTATAATTAAGAATGTCGGCTCTTCTACGAAATGATATAACAACAGCGCACAGCTTGATAGAATCAATCCGAGCATTAAGATTTTGAAAGGGCCAAACTTGTCTGTTAGGATGCCGGATAATATATTACCAAAGGTATTCGCTAACGAGTATAAGCCGATGACAAATCCTACAATAAATGCACTTGCCCCAACAGAAGCTGCAAATGTACTCATCACTGGCAGCTGAGAGAATAAATCAAAAAACGAGAAAAATACGATGCTGTACACAAGCAGGGCATAGTTAAAAGGCTTAACACTAAACTTGCTCTGTACCTTCTTGAGCTTCCAGTCTAGCACGAAATTACCGAATGGTATAAAGGCCACGATCAATGCAGTAACAGGCCAGAAAAAGCTCCATTCCACTCGAACTGCAGCATATAGGATGGACAGCGCATATAACATGAATATCCCACCATGAATACTGCCAGTGATCGATACGGCTTGATCGATCCCCCAAACATATTTCAAGGGCATGGCGATTAACAGTAGTACTAATAAAGATATCCCATCAAGAAGACCTGCTATACGTAAAAAATAGATTGGATGTGTTCTCACTTATCTTGCTCCTATAGTATATTGTGACGGATCATTCTATTCTAACATTTTAGGAGGCAAGTAAGGGAGTTTGAAATATGTCAAAATGTCTACATGTATTCCGTTGTGGTGCTAACCTAAATTTCGGAGTTCGAACTCACGTCTGTATTGCGCGGGTCTAACACCTACAAATTGCTTAAACACGGTAGAAAAATGACTTGAGCTGCAATAACCTAAGTGGTGGGATATCTCTGAAATACTCAGGTTGGTGCTCTCTAAGTATTCTTTTCCAAGCTCTGTTCTGATCCCTTGGAAATATCGATTCGGTGAAGTTCCAACTTCTTTATTGAATATATAGAACAGAGTCCGTATCGGAACATTTAAGTATTGGGAGAGAGATTGAACCGAGAAATTCATGATATTTTCCTTCATATATTCAAGACTCTTATTAATGACACTCATATTGAATGAGTTCCCGCCACTTTCCAGCGTACTTACGAGTACAGAATAGAAAAGGTAGAAGTAAGCAGAGGCAAGTTGCTGCCGATCTTCTTTTAGACTAAGTAGAATTTGATCGCACAGATCAAAGTAGTTCATTTTGAAGGGAGTATGATAAATGTAGTTAGGTGTTAATAAGAAGGGTTCAGTCTTGAACTCGAACAACCAGAAGTTCCATTGCTCACCCGAGCACTGGTAGGCTAGTGATTTGGTAGCGTTTGCAAAAATAAGGCTGTTAGATTGAACCGTAAATCCTTGTCCGTCCACCTGAATACTGCCTTCGCCATCAAGAGTGTAAAATAATATGTATTTATTGCTCTCGATAATCCGGTGATTGATGTCATAGTCAGGCAAGGTGTGTAATTTATAGACGGTTTTCACACTCATTGGATACGTTTTGATCCAGTCATTCACCGAATAAAAATCAAAATACATAAGTTTACTCCTCTCAGTTATTCTCATTAATTTGCCCTTAAAGGCCGTAATTTGATCAATACTATATCACGGAGAAAGCGCAGAATCTGTCGATTTTCCACGATTAGATTTATAGGTGATGTATGAAGGGGGATTTGCATTTTTATAACTTTATTGCACGAATATTGATTTACAGAAGTAGCGGATGCCCATAACATACTTAAGTATAAATAGTCTATTTAAAATACAAGGAGGTTGAAATTCTACATATTGCTTAACCCAACCTTAGAATGGAGTGTTCATGATGTCACGCAAGAATCGTTCTCGGTCCGAGCGAAAATCCCCTTTGTGGGTTGTTATGGGACTTGCATATTCTTTGGCAGCAGTCGTTGTGCTTGTAGGTTTTCTTAGTAAGCCAGATGGGGAAAAGAACGAACCTGGAATCACAGAACAGATTCTTTCTTATTCCGGATTTACTCGTGTCATCGAGCAAACGGAGGCGGCGTTTTATAACCAATTAGCAAGACGAGAAGTAGATGATATCGACAATCGTGACCAGCTGGATCAGAAAACGAAGGAAATAGCCAGTCGCATTAATGCACAATTTTTTTTAGGGAATAAACTAGGGCTTTCTGGACCCTATTCTTTTTCATATTTGCAGGATCAGATGCAGATGGAGAATGCCCAGCGGAAATTAGATAAGAAGAATGGTAAAGCCTTATATGGTCCGGAACAATTCGATATATACAGCTACTATCAATATGTTGCTAGTAATCTTGAAGTGAGAATTATTGAATACTTAGCTGCCAACGCAGATGAGTCTTTGCTACAGCAGGCGCGGGCTTACTTTGAAGAGAACAAAGCACTGTACAATCATGCGGAGCAGATCGTCTACTCCATTACTGATCAAGGGAATACGGAAAAGCATACGATCGACTGGGGGCAATTAAGTTCCTTGAACAATGCGGATTCTGAGCTAGCGGAAATACTGAGGGTAGGTAAAGTAGGTCAAACCTTTTCCTATACTTTCGGAGATTTGCAGAGAACAGGTGAGATTATTTCCCGAACGGATGTACAGACCGATTTCGAACAACAACAAATTGCAATCACTAGTGATTTTTTGAAAAGTGGTTACTATAAGCAGTTGTTGCAAGAAATCAGTGATCATAATGCAGTCGTATTCTCGGAGAAATAAAACGAAAGTGCTACATTATCAGGATTTTAGTAAGCGTTTACAAATAATGTTAGATTTTATAGGGGAAGGGTTTGAAGTGATGAATATAAAACGAAAATATGACTTATTCAAACGAAGTTTGATCTTGTCCGTCGTGTTTACAATGCTCGTTTCCATGTTTCCGCAGAACTCAACGATGGCAGCATCTAGCATCAACTTAGAAGAGATGAATCTACTTAAGAACCCTAGCTTTGAAGATGCGGAATTAGTTTCTAATGATGGCTCTGTAAAAGAGTTTTTTAACAATTGGTATGCTTACAAGGGCCCTGTAAAAGTAACGGGGGCTGAGACTGCTTATGATGGAAATGCTGCAGTAAAAAGTGCTACGGCTAGTGGTTCACTAGAGCAGGATGTGAAAGGATTACAACCAGGCCTAACCTATGAATACTCCGTATGGGTGAAGGCTGACAATGTATCCAAAGGCTCTATGCAGATCGGTGTCAAAAATCATGGAAGCGGACAGCTTACAGTTAAGGCAACAAAGAATGAGTGGACACAATATTCGATACAGTTTACACCTACAGGTACCGATCGTGCGCGCTTATTCGCATGGCTTGAATCCAATCAGGCAGGAAACAACTTTTACATCGACAATGCGAAATTGACAGTAAAGAGTGACCTGAAACAAGTGAACGTTGAGAATGGGCTGATAACATCGGTATTCAGTGGTGCGGCATCAAATCCAACGGCCAATGATTTTGAAATATCGTATTCTTCATCACTTAATCCGAACTTGATTACGCCAATATCAATCACAGAATCAAATATGAGTGCGGATAACAAGGTATTATCAATGAAATTTTATCCAATTCCGGCTCAGCCCGTAGACCAGACGGTTACGGTATATGTGAAGTATAAAGTGAATACAACGCTGACACTAGATTTCCCTATTGCTGCTTCTGGAGAAGAAGTGGTGACGGCGAAGATAAAGAACCTATCCGCTACGAATGGTAAGCTTACAGCCGTATTGGACCAGAAACCATCAGCTGCTCCTGTGGCGTCCGACTTTACCTTTAAATACAAAATAAACGAAGGTGAATTGTTAACTTTAGATACGAAAGATTTCGCTTATGACAGTGATCAGCTTCAAGCTACGTTTAACTATAATCGTCTTCCGTCTAGTTCATCAGAGCAGGCGATTACAATCGAAGCAAGCTATCAGGGGGAGGAGACTACAACAAGTTTTACGATTGATGTAGCAGAAGGTGTTAGCTATTATGTCGCAAATTCAGGATCTGACACTAACGATGGACTTAGCCCTGACCAAGCGTTTAAGACCATTGACAAGTTGAATACAATTGAATTTATGCCAGGCGACCATATCTATTTCAAAAAAGGTGATATATTCAAGGGGGCATTTAAACCAAAAGGTTCTGGAGTGGATGGATATCCAATTATTGTGGCTAGTTATGGGGATGAGAATGGGAACAGACCCGTGCTTCAACCTAGCGATCAGAACTGGTCAGCCACACTGATGAGTGCGGAATTTAGCAGGACGGTCACCGTTAATAATGTGATCTCATTCTACAATCAGGCATATTGGGAAGTTCGAGACCTTGAGCTCTCTGGACCTAGCCATAAGCCCGATTCTCAAGTGTATCGTAGAGGAATTAACATTACGGGAGAAGATGCTGGAGATCTAAACCATTTCTACTTTGACAACCTTGTTATTCACGGGTTCCATGGACCGGATACGAATCAGGGTAAATCGTCTGGAGGGATTCTGATGGAGGTACTGGCCAAGCCAAACACTCCTGCATCAGAGCATATTCCGACTTCGATTAATGACATTCGCATCACGAATAGTGAGTTATATGATTTAGGACGTTCAGGTGTGAATTTTGTATCCGTGTGGGCCCGTAGAGCGGAGACGACCGATACCAAGTGGGGACCCTATCCAAGTAACCATGCACCGGGTCGAGCGGGGTACGCTTGGAAGCCATATGAAGATTTCTATCTAGCTAATAATCTCATTTACGATATTGATGGCGATGGTGCGATTATAGATAACAATAAAGATGCAGTCATCGAAAATAATCTCGTGTATCGTGCTGCTTCCAGCGGCTCCTATGCGGTGGGACTGTTTAACTGGAATTCAGACAACACGACCTTCCAGTTCAATGAAGTATACGATACAAAACGTGCGGGAGACGGGCAAGGTATTGAAATCGATGCGCTGAATGATGGTACATTGGTGCAGTACAATTATGTGCACGATAATGCGGGCGGAACGTTCATGTGGTGCAATACACCTACCTTATATGGGTTTAACGGCATATTCAGGTACAACATTAGCCAGAACGATGACACTGAACACGGTGTGATCGACTGGCGAACGGGATCCTTTGGCGCAATGGCTTACAATAATACGGTTTACATGAAAGCAGATGGATACAAGAAGTTTATGTATGGCAGTGGCGGTATCTCCGATGCTAAATTCTACAATAATATCTTTTATTATCCTGGGACTACGCCGCATGAAGAGAAGAATTTTAGCGAGCATAACATCGATTGGAAGAACAATCTGTTCTATAACTTCAAGAATACGCCTTCGAACGATAGCGGTGTGATTACAGCAGATCCGATGTTTGTGGAACCTGGTAAGGGAGGAACGGGAGTTGGAAAGCCAGTTGACCCTTCAAGCCTGTCAGGGTACCATCTACAGCCTGGTTCTCCAGCGATCAACGCAGGAAAGCCAATAGCGGATAATGGGGGAAGAGACTACTTCGGTAATCAGGTTGCTGGAATTCCTGATATTGGAGCATATGAGTCTGGAACATTCTCTTTGAATGTAGATTCGCCTGTATATTATGTTAACCAACAGCGCAAAATCATTTCAATTCTCAATAGTGAGTTACTGGCCGTGCATGCAATCCTCTCGAACCTTGTCTATGATCAGGGTATTAAGTTAAAGGTATACCGTGGTCTCGAAGAGATCACTGGAATGGAAGAAATTGAGACAGGTGATATCTTAAAGCTTGAGAAGGACGGTACAGAAATGAGTTACACCTTCTCAATCATGCAGGATTCAAATCTTCTGTGGATTTATTCCAATGTTTATAACGTGGATTTTTCTAAGAAGACCATTGGTGTTCCGCAAGATCAGACAACGACGGTAGATAAGATGCTCGATAACCTCATCTATAATTCTGGACTTAAGGTTACCGTGCTCCGAGGATCTAAAGAGATTAGCGGTTCAGATACTATTAGCATTGGTGATCTCGTTAAGTTTGAAAAAGGCAGTTATTCAATGGTTTATGGTATTACGATGCTTCATAATGCAGGATCTAGTGATCGGGATATCCCAGTTGCACAGTTAACCGCAACTGCAGGTAGTGCTGAATCTAACGGTGGTGCGAATGAAGGACCTGCCAGATTGGTTCTGGACAACAATCCAAATACGATATGGCATTCATTGTGGAAGGGCGATGTCCGTGAGAATCTTTATATTACACTGACTCTATCCGATAAGCCTTATATGGTCGATGGATTAAGGTATCTGCCTCGGACAGGTGGCGGAAATAACGGAATCATCCACAAATATAAAGTTCAATACAGCACAAACGGCACAGATTTCATAGATGTGCCAGGTGGAACGGGTGATTGGAATCTCTCCGGTTGGCAGGATGTTCAATTTGCTCCTGTGGCTGCGAAGGCAATCCGCCTTTACGGAGTTGAGACTCTTAGTGCTGAAAGTAGTAAACTATTTGCTTCGGCTGCAGAAATTCGTTTAACGGGTTACGAGAAGGCAGATGGTGACACCACTCCTCCGGATACACCTACGGGAGTTACTATTGATGAGAGTGGGGCGACACATGACTCGGTAATCATACGCTGGACAGCTCCAGCAGATGATGATGTTCTTGGTTATTACGTTTACGTGAACGATGGCAATAGTGACAACATCACCTATGTTAACGGTGCAGGTACAACGTTCTCAATTATTCAGGGGCTTATAGTGGATACGGAATATACAGTAACGGTCACAGCGATCGATCGAGCGGGAAATGAATCTGTGAAGAGCGATTCAGTGAGCGTTGTTGTTACAGATAATCAGTTTCTACCTCCGGCACCAATGAATCTTGCGGCTTCTGATGTGACGGACACAACGGCTACGATTACTTGGAATACTTCCCCAAGCGAAATAGGTGTTTTTGGCTATGAGGTGTATTTGAATAACAACATGCTTGATATAGTTAATGATTCGAGCTATAACCTAAGTGGATTGACCGTTAACACAAGTTATACCATTAAAGTGAGAGCGCTCGACATTTATGGCTACAAATCAAGGTTCAGCTCGGTAGTGGTTACAACCAAAGACAATATCACTCCAGAGCCAAATACACCAGCAACGACACTATCTTCTGATAGCAGCGTTCAATCTGGTAAAGAGTTTAATGTTCAACTGGGATTAAACCATGTGAAACAAAGTGTTTATGCACTCGATGTTAAGATGGACTATGATCCTCAACTGCTTGAATTCATTACGGCTACGTCAGCGATAGAGGGTGTAAGTCTCGTAGAAGTTGTAAAGACTACACCTGGTAAGTTGCGGTTCATCATGGCGAGTACAGGAGCGGACAATGCCATTACCGCAGATCGTCAGCTGCTTAATCTGACTTTTAAAGCAGCTACCGTGGAGAAGTCTGTTACGGCATCTGTATCCGTGACCGACACAACCATGGGGAATGATACAGGGGAAGAAATAAAGGCTTCTTCTTCTTCAATCAACATTGAGATTACACCAGAGACATCACCTCCGGGAATTCCAGGTGATGTTAACAATGACGGCAAGGTAAGTATCGGAGATCTTGCCATGATCGCGGCTCATTACGGCAAAACATCTGACAGCACGGATTGGCAACAAATTAAGCACTTGGATGTTAATGGCGATGGCAAGATTGATATCGTGGATCTTGGATTTGTTGCTCGTAAAATGGTGGAGTAAGGCCGACGAAAGTTAAATGACTAGGAACTACATTTGAATTTGTTAGCAGCCCTCATTCAGAACATGGATGAGGGCTGTTTACGTTATGTCTGCACGATCCAATGGATCGTGTTCTTTTGATTTTCTATCATTAATTACAGATTTAAGGGTTAATTCTCGTCCATCGTTAATTTTTATAATTTCCTGAAAAAAAGTTAATGTGTAAACGCAAAAAATCATGCTCCTATGGTCTCGTTCCATGAATTTGAAGGAAGTACAATAGGTATAACGCTAAGGAAAAACATTCCAATTGGAACAAGTGTTAGCACTTTCGCCGGTGATAAAAAAGGAACAATAACACTTTAGTATGGGAGGACGGTCATGTCGCAGGCAACGACCAGGGGACAGTATACAAATATCCCGCCAGAACATCGAACAGAGATGAAGAAGAGCTTTCTACAGCGTTGGTGGAAGCAGGTCGATCTTCAATTAATGGTCTGGCCAGGAGTACTCCTCATTTTTGTATTTGCTTACATTCCCATGTACGGCTTACTGACAGGGTTTGTGGAGTATAACATTTTTACAGGAGCAAGGATATTTGATAATCCATGGGTAGGATTTAAGCACTTTGAGGAATTCTTTAATGCTCCGAGGTTTGGAACCATCATGAGAAACACGCTTGCTATCAGTCTATTGAAATTTATCATCGGTTTTCCCGCACCGATCATTCTAGCTCTCATGTTGAATGAGGTACGTAACCGAGTGTTCAAGCGAACCATTCAAACGATTACATATCTGCCATACTTCATGTCTTGGGTTATCGTAGGCAGTATCGTGATGAGCCTGCTGTCAACGGAAAATGGAAGCATTAACATGTTACTGAAAGGAATGGGAGCCATTGATGAACCCATTAACTTTCTTTCGATGAAAGAGTATTTCTGGGGGATTCTTGTAACAACCAATGTGTGGAAAGATATTGGCTTTAACTCCATTCTGTATCTGGCTGCGATCGCGGGGGTTAATCCGAGTCTTTATGAAGCCGCGGAAATTGATGGAGCGAGCCGATTTAAACAAATTTATCTGATCACGATTCCGACGATCATGCCTGTCATTATCATTTTTATGATCTTACAGATGGGGAATCTACTGAATGCAGGGTTTGAAGATATCTTAATTTTGGCCCAAAACCCGAGTTTACGACCGGTGTCAGACGTTATTGATACGTATGTGTATCGGGTAGGTTTACAGAATCAGAGATATGATTTTGGTGTAGCTGTTGGATTGTTTCGTGCAGTTGTAAGTGTCACTTTATTAACGATAGCGAACTACTTGGCTAGAAGATCGGGAAATAGTCTATGGTGAGTCATTTTTTTTAAGAGAGGAGTTGACATTCGTTGGCATTCAAGCGTTTGGGGTATGGTGACCGCGCCATGGTTGTATCGATTTACGTATTCCTGATTCTACTATCCTTCTCTGCTCTATATCCGTTTTGGAACACGCTTGTCGTTTCCTTGAATGAAGGGCTGGATACGTCAAAAGGTGGGGTTACGTTCTGGCCTAGAGAATTTACATGGAGTAATTATGAGATCGTATTTAATAACGAACGATTACTTCAGGCTTTCGGAATTAGTATTCTTCGAACGGTGATAGGTACGATCGCTGCCATATTCATGACATCATTACTGGCTTATGGCATGAGTAAATCACATTTGATTGGTCGGAAGTTTTTCACCGTGTTTTTTATCTTTACGCTGTATTTTGGTGGGGGTCTTATCCCTACATTCCTTCTTATCAAATCATTAGGGCTTATGAATAATTTCCTCGTCTTTATTATTCCTGGATTAATCAGCGTGTGGAATATGATTGTTTTTCGTACATTTTTTAAAAGTCTACCCAATGGGCTTGAAGAATCCGCTCAGATTGATGGATGTAGCAACTGGGGTGTTTTCTTTAAAATTGTGCTTCCCCTATCGGGGCCTGTTATAGCAACACTAGGATTATTCACTGCTATTTCACACTGGAATGATTGGTTTGTCCCGACAATCTATATTACGAACCATGATTTAATGCCGATTCAGACGATACTACGGCGGATATTGAATGCCAATCTGCTTAATGAGGCGATCGGGGCTGACAGTTTGGCACAGGAAAGATTGGACAAGAGGAATATCACTTCCAAGTCACTCATAAGCGCAACCATTATGGTTGTCTCGTTACCGATCATTGCGGTGTATCCATTTGTTCAAAAATATTTTGTTAATGGCGTCATGGTGGGTTCATTGAAAGAGTAGTACGTATCCTACGGTTTGAGGCGCAGAGTCGCTTTGGACATAAATTAAATTAATGGAGAGGGGAAATAAAGGAGTGAACAAAAGAAAAGCACTACTATTGATGATTACAGCACTATTCCTTCTGACGACTGTACTTGCAGGTTGCACCCAATCGGCAAGTTCGCCAGAGACAGACAAGAATTCTTCTAAAACAAACACCTCAAATACAGACAAGGAACCATCAAATGAGAAGCCCGCGGATATTTGGGAATTTGGATCGAGTGAGTTAAACTTCTCGGCATTTACCCATTATAGTTGGCAGGACTTCCCGGAGAAGATGGAGGACGTTCCTCTCTGGAAATACTTAAAGGAAAACAAGAAAGTGAATATTACACCAATCCTTGCTAGTGGGAACAATGATCAGCTAGTGGCTACCATGATGGCGGACAATAAGCTTCCTGATCTCATGTATGGAGATCGAAACCATCGGGATTTTCTAAAGCTTATCAAAGCAGGCAAGCTTGTTGCCTTAGACGATTATATGGAAAAGTACCCTAACCTAAAAAAATGGTTGAGTTCGGACGCTGCCGACTTGCTTCGTTCTTCAGATGGTAAGCTGTATCAATTCCCGAATTACTACACCAAAACTCCTAACGGAAGTGCTGGGTACGTCGTGAACAAAAAGATATACAAAGAATTAGGTTCACCGCCTTTGGAAACGATGGACGACTTATATAGCTACCTCGTGAAAGTTAAAGAAAAGTATGGTGAGGAGGTTGTTCCTTTTGACCCCGAACGTGCCCTAGATGCTCAAGGCATCGGTATGCTCTATACGGGCCACCAAGAAAACGCTTTTTACAGGTCGCTTAACTCGAACACACTGGCTGTTATTGACTACGACAACAATAAGTTGGTTTCCCTATTTACTGATCCAACATTCCGTGAATCTCAGAAATTTGTCTCCAAACTTTATCGCGAAAAGTTAATTAATCAGGATATGTTTACAACAACACGGGAGCAGGTTCACGCAAGAGTAATGACGGGTAAGGTAGCTATCTTTGCTGGGGCGAGTCCAATGGCTGTTTCATCCCGAGCCGATGCGAGTCTATCTAAAGAAGATCCGGATGCAGGTTATTTCGTAACATGGCCGTTCCACAAGGCAGGATTGGATAAAAACAAAGTATTCCCAGGCAGTTATGACGAATTAGGCTGGAACGTTACTGTCATTACGACTGCTGCTAAAGAGCCGGAGAAAATCTTCGCATTCTTGGATTGGATGACCGGGCCAGAAGGTATGGCGACGACGTATTATGGACCTGAGGGCTTGTATTGGAACGGTCTAGATGAGAACGATCAACCGATCTTTACGGATGCCTACGATGCGGTTAAAGTTTCAGAGTTTGAATCAGGTAATGACCGAGTAATTATTACAGCGAACGCAGGTTATATCGATCCGGTTAAAGTGAAATATGAATCAGATAAACCTTTTGAGAAAAAAGGGTGGAGTACGCGTTATCAAGAGTCCATTACATGGAAGACACATAATAATCACACAGCTCTAGGAACGAACTTGACACCAGATGCGGGTACAGAACTTGCAGATGTTAGTGTGAATATTATTGATGTTTATCAACAAGCATTATCTGCTTCTGGAACAGCGAAGAGTGATGAAGATGTTGACAAAATTCTGGATAAAGCGGAAGCAGACGCTGTTGCACTTGGTTACAATGAGTTGCTTGAATGGCGTACGGAGCAATGGCTCAAAAATAAAGAATTGCTCGGCATGGAATAATTGTAATATGAGTTATAGGATCCATCCCAAGTGGAGCGTGCGAAATCATGCTCCCTTGGGTTGGATTCTCTCCATTTACTTAAGGTTAGTGCCGATGACCACACATGACCCTAACTTTAAGTAGATGGGAGGAAATGAAAGTCCATGAAAATATAATAGTGTAAACCAATTTAAATCTTGTTATAATTTTACAAATTAATTTTGACAGTCTAATGAGGATGTGGCAGACAACTTGGAGGTGCTGAACAAGATATAACAGGGGAACATTTAGCATGGATCATGGGGGGAAGAGGCTATGTATAATGTGCTGTTGGTAGATGATGAAGAGCTGGATTTGGAAGGAATGAAGAGATTTATTCCTTGGTCTGAATTAGGTATGGAAGTGAAGGGTTGTGTGAATAACGCTTTGTCAGCTTGTGAGGTATTGGAGCAGCATTCCATTGATATTCTCGTAAGTGATGTAAATATGCCTTACATGTCCGGGTTGGAACTTGCACGAATTGCTCTACAGCGTAAGCCTAAAATAAGAATTATATTTGTGAGTGGATATCAGGAATTCAGCTATGTTCAGCAAGCGCTTTCTTTAAAAGCATATAGCTATGTGCTTAAACCGATGGAAGATAGCGAATTGATCGCTTCACTTATGAAAGTGAAAAGAGACTTGGATGAAGAACTTAAGCTTAGAGAAGTAGAAGAAGCATATCAGGATTTGATTCCAATAGCGAAAAGCGATATGTTGCTTCGATTATTCGAAGGAGAAGATACACTAGATCGAGAGTTTATGGATAAGTTGATGAGAACTCATGACTTGCATCGATTGAAATGGCCTGTTCGAGTAGCGGTAATGGAGATCGATCTCGTATCTCGGATCAGTGACAGAAATCAATCGAATCTGGAAGGCTCTAGACTTTTTATGAAGCAGCTTCATGAAGCCACGAATCGAGGTGGTCATGTTCCTTATTGTAAGCTGAGTCCTCACCGAGTTGCCTTGCTTCTTGAAGCCGAAGGAATACGAGATACGATAACCCGAATACTGGATTCAGCGCAGAGAAGAGTCTCTGTTTCAGTGACTACAGGACTCGGCTCTCCTGTACATTCGTCAGTTCAACTCTACGAATCATACGTACAAGCAATTCAAGCGGTTGAAGGTAAAATGTTTCTTGGTAAGGGCGGTGTAATTAATTATGAAGATATTAGTGTAGAACCGGTAATGCTTGATTTCCGTATGCTTGATGCTCATATGAACGCATTAATGAAAGCGGTTAAAGATTATGAACTTGTCCAAATCTATGATGAACTAGAGAAAATGTTTCGCTCCGTAACAAGTCTGCGTTCCAAATACACCGTACAAAATCTAACCAGTTATTTCATTTGGAAGCTGGATCAATATCTAAGCACAATAAACGAGGATCTTTTCGAGCTTCTGGATATTGATATTCGTAAGTTAGATATCTTGTTACAATTTGAGACGATTAGTGATATACGGCGATGGTTGCTGTATCGCGTATTTGAAATTTCGGAGAAACTTCATTACAAGCATAATACAAACGATAGTCCGTTTATACGTAACGTGATCAAGACGATTAAAGAACGGATGAGTGAGAACATTACAATTAAGGACATTGCCCAGCAGTTTTCATTCTCTCCAAGTTATTTTGGCTATCTAGTTCGTGAGAAGTCAGGATATACATTCAATGAGCTACTAGTCCAGATGCGTATGGAGAGGGCTTGTGAGCTTCTGAAAATGCCAGGAATGAAAATATATGAAATATCAGATAAGATCGGCTATCGCCACTTGCCATATTTCAGTAGACAATTCAAAGAAAAGTTCGGCATGACACCTCTCGAATATCGAAAGAAAGTACAGTAGGTCAGGATGATGAAAACGAAATTGGTGTTAGGGAGCAGAAACCGACGTGGCTATATACCTATAGGGTATAAGCTCATGATGTCCTATCTTATTTTTATAATTATTCTGGTGACGGTTAACGGATATGTCTCCCACTCTATGTATGACTCCTCAATGCGGGATCAGACAAGCGCGAATATTCAAAGCACACTAATTCAGATTCGAGACAATGTCTTATATAAAACAGAGGATATGTGGCGGATCTCCTCAACGATCTATGACGATGAATATTTTGTTGAGAAATTGAAACGGAAGACAACGAATAGTAATGAAGAATACGTACGTCTTAAAAAAGAACTTTTCCCTAAGTTAGACAGTGTCTCAAAATCCATCGGGATTAATCTGCGATTGTTTCTATATACCAACAACGACACAATGTCAGAGATCTATTATACCTATAAACCGGATTCCCGCTATGAAGATCAACAGACGTATAATATTTATCAAATGGATCGGATTCAAGATAAAGCTTGGTATAACTTACTTTCGAAAGAGGAATATGGGATTACAAAAAAGTGGATGGAAGTTGAGGATGACAAAGACAGTAAACGTATATCTATGATTCGCCGAATCATCGATTTACAAGAGTCAGCAGACCTATGGGAACAAGGTATTATGAGGTTCAGTGTAAGTAAAAATGAGTTGTTCCAAAGCGTTGATTATCGGAAGCTTGGTAAGGGAGCGAAGCTCTATGTTCAGAATCGAGCGGGGCAAATCATTTATGCTTCAGAAGAGATTCCTTCATCATCGTTTCAAGGTAATGAATCGAATGTGCATACAGTAAATTCACTCCAGGACAATTACCCTGCGGATGAATTTTTAACACTGAAAGAGTATATGCCCAAGGAAGATTGGACCATTGTTGCTCATGTTCCACTGACGATTATTAAGCAAGAGGCTGAGCGTGTTAGGGCCTTCATTATTGGTGTGTGTATTGTATGCTTCGTGTTATTTACCAGTCTAGGTATATACATATCTCGTTATTTCTCTAAGCGTATGATGAAATTTGTTTCAATTCTTAACTCATTTAGGGAAGGGGATTTGCGGCGACGTATAACTTATAAAGGGAAAGATGAATTTTCGCAAATTGCAACGGCACTGAATGAAATGGGCGAGGATTTCGAAATGTTGATAGAAAAGGTATATTTAACGGAACTTGCGAAAAAAGAAGCAGAACTTGAAATGCTTCAGACGCAAATTAATCCGCATTTTCTATACAATACGCTTTCGTCTATTAATCAGTTGGCGAAGTTCGGAGAGAATGAAAAGCTGAGAAAAATGGTCGTAGAGCTGGCAAAGTTTTATCGCCTAACCCTTAACTCAGGAAGGATGTTTATTCCTGTTTCGTCCGAGATTGAACAGGTTAACGCCTATCTGGATATCCAAAAGGTGAAGTATGGGAATAGACTTGGAGTAACCTATGATATTGATGTAGATGTGTGGAAATATGAGACGATTAAGTTGATTCTTCAGCCTTTCGTTGAGAATGCCCTTAAACATGCCTGGAGTGGTGCTGATCATATCCATATTCGAATTGTTGCACGAATCGAAAAGGGTGAGATTCTCTATCGAGTCATTGACGACGGTATGGGTGTGAGCCAGGCAAGTGTCAACGAACTACTGAACACTTCTGAGGTGAGTGAGACCGGATTTGGTATCCGGAATATTCATCAACGTGTTCAGCTTCAGTATGGTGAACAGTACGGTGTTTCCATTTTTAGCAGGGTGGGGATTGGCACTTCAGTGGATATACGCCTCCCGGCCAAAAAAAGAAGGTTGTTCTTGGATGGAGAGTAACTTGGAATCAGAAATGGTCACCACCTAGTTTGAAGAGTTTATGAAGGGGATGGTTGACAATGAAAAATGATTTCACTATACTGTCTGTAATCTTATATGCGATATACGTTGAAAGAGCCCAGTAGCAGCTTAGTCCCTGTTCTAAGAAAGCCGGGGGTTGATGAGACCCGGTACACACTAAGTTCGTGAATTACACTCTGGAGTATCTCGGGTAATGCCGAGCGGAAATGGCGAACGATAACTCGCCTTAAGAGCGGTATGAATGGCGCATGAGCAAACGAAGCGTTCATTTGTACAATCTGGGTGGTACCACGGTTGTTCAATCGTCCCTATGTCTACAATAGACATAGGGACTTTTTTGTATGCCGTGACATGATATTTCGTAATAAGAATTTGGATAACACTTAAGGGAGTGTATGGCTATGAATATTATCGATGAACTGGAATGGCGCGATGCCATCAATCAACAGACGGATGCAGAAGGACTTCGAGAGTTAACGAATCAGAAAGCTGTATCCTTGTACTGCGGTGTAGATCCGACAGGAGACAGTATGCATATCGGTCACTTGATTCCATTCATGGTGCTGAAACGCTTCCAGCTTGCGGGCCATCGTCCTGTCATTCTGATTGGGGGAGCAACCGGTACGATTGGGGACCCAAGTGGTCGTTCCGCTGAACGCTCACTGCAAACGCTGGAGCAAGTTCAAGCAAACGTAGATGCCTTGACTGAGCAAATGAAAAAGCTCTTCGTTACAGAAGGCGACAATCAAATCCGTATGGTGAATAACTATGACTGGACGCACAAAATCAATGTGATCGAATTCTTGCGTGACTATGGTAAGAACTTTAACCTCAACTCAATGCTTGCTAAGGATGTCGTAGCGAGCAGGCTGGATAGCGGTATTTCGTTTACCGAGTTCTCATACCAAATCCTGCAATCCCTAGATTACTTGCATCTGTACCAGCATGAGGATGTGCAGCTGCAAATCGGTGGTTCTGATCAGTGGGGGAACATTACAAGCGGTCTGGATCTGATCCGCAAAAAAGAAGGCTCTGAAGCGAAAGCCTTCGGTCTTACGATTCCGCTAATGCTGAAAGCTGACGGAACGAAGTTCGGTAAAACAGCCGGTGGAGCGATTTGGCTTGATCCGAAAAAGACGACGCCATTCGAGTTCTACCAGTTCTGGGCGAACACAGATGACCGCGATGTCGTGAAGTACTTGAAGTACTTCACATTCCTGTCCAAAGAACAAATTGATGAGCTCGCTGAGAAAGTGGAGACTGAGCCTCATAAACGTGAAGCACAAAAAACGTTGGCTGAGGAAATGACGAGATTCGTGCATGGGGAAGAAATGCTGGAACAGGCAAAGCGTATTACAGCAGCTTTGTTCAGCGGAGATATTAAGTCCCTTACGGCAGATGAAATCGAGCAAGGCTTTAAAGAAATGCCGACTTTCGAAGCTACACAAGAATCGAAGAATATTGTGGACTGGCTTGTGGATTTAGGCATCGAACCATCGAAGCGTCAAGCTCGCGAGGATATTACCAAAGGTGCGATTTCAATGAATGGTGAGCGCGTCACCGATGTGGGCTTTGAAGTGACAGCTAACGAAGCCATTGGTGGCCGCTTTATCATCATCCGCAAAGGTAAGAAGAATTACAGCTTGGTGAAGATGTCTTAGTAGACAGAGGATTAAGATAGCATCAATCATGAAAACCGCTAACACACCGACGTGTTGGCGGTTTTTTTGTACCATAATCTAAAGATGCCAGTATTCTTAGATTAACTAATAAAACAGGAGTTCTTTAATATCAAATGGAAATATATATGATCATAAGTTTGCCGTGTTTCTACGCCCTAATTCTTTCATGATTAATAATATGGAGGTAGTCTACTTATGAAAATATTCGTAGCGGGTTCCACAGGAGTGATTGGAAGGTTGTTGCTTCCGAAGTTAGTAAAGGCTGGTCATGAAGTCATTGGAATGACGCATAGCCCGGAACGAATATCTTTTATAGAAGGTTTAGGTGCTAAGGCTATTGTGGTTAATGCATTTGATCGAGAAGGGGTTCTTTCAGGGGTCGGAGAAGTACGGCCGGATGTGATCATTCATCAGCTTACTTCATTAAGTCAGTGGGACTTGGCGGACAACGCAAGAATTAGAATAGAGGGGACGCGGAATTTGGTAGATGCTGCTCACGCGGCAGGTGTAAAGCGAATGATTGCTCAAAGCATTGCTTGGGCATATGAAGCAGGCGATCACCCGGCTACCGAAAGTGCTCCATTAGATATTCAAGCGCCAATGCCACGTAAGATGACTATTGATGGTATTGCGACATTGGAAGGAGCGGTTGCTGAGATCCCGCATCATGTGATTCTGCGGTACGGAATGCTTTACGGACCCGGTACATGGTACGATTTCAAAGGTTCGGTAGCGGAACAAGTGGTGAATCGTAAGCTTCCAGCGACCGATGGGATCATATCTTTCCTTCACGTGGAGGATGCAGCACATGCAGCGATGTTGGCGCTGGATTGGCCGACGGGTCCAGTTAACATTACCGATGATGAACCGGTTCCTGGTACACAGTGGCTACCCGTTTATGCCGATCTTCTGCAAGCTCCTATTCCAGATTATCAACCGGGAAGTAATAGATGGCAGCGGGGCGCATCCAATGTAAAAGCACGCAGCAAGTATGGCTGGGTACCACTTTATCCTTCGTGGAGATCGGGATTTGTACGATCGTTAAGATGATAGACATGAAACGTTCCCCCAATAAAACAAATGGACTATGTCTTTAATGACATAGTCCATTTGTTTTATTTAAACTTTTCAGAGAAAGTTTTTATTCTATCGACGAAAATTCCCTTTAGCTGATCAGTACCTTCCTTGGGTGCAGCATAGGCCTTATAACCGCCAAATGATTCAATACAGACAGCTGCCTTTTTGAGCTCTTCAGGAAAATTCGCTTCTATGATTTCTTCTGTTTTCTTGGGCTTTTCATTACAAATATAGTAGCCCATACTCTTATTAAGTAAATCATTTTGATTTTTTTTGATGAAGTCTCGAATGGGTTTATATATTTTCCCGTCCCTTACGCCAGCACCTAAGATAATGTTATCGAATGCCGTGATATCGGGCTTGTTTATATCAATATTACAAATGGTACAATCAGAAAGTTCTTCAGATATTATTCTTGCACATTGTTCTGTTGCTCCTGATTTCGTAGCGTATAAAACTAATGTTGCCATTGGTTCTCACCCTTTATATAGAATGATAATCGAATGTGGTTCATTAAACGATTATCAAGATTCTTTTTAATCGAATATCTCGATAAACAAGATAATTGTATTTTAAAAGATGGTCTGAGCTGTGTCAAGTTTCAACAAGTTCAAGCGATGAAAATCAGTTTCAGCTTGAGAATCGTTATGGAGAACAGTATTTAGATGCGTTATATTGAATACAACATCATTAGATCAATCGTCTTATAAAAATAGAAGGAGGTAGTCATGACTATTCAAATTAAGACCGAACTTTGCGCTATGTTCAATATTCGCTATCCACTGTTTTTAGCAGGAATGGCGGGGGGGATGACAACAGTAGAGTTAGTTGCGGCTGTGTCGAATGCAGGTGGACTTGGAACGCTGGGTGCAGCGTATTTGGAACCTACTGCAATTCGAGAAGCTATCCTAGAAATTCGTAAGCTAACGGATAAACCCTTTGCAGTTAATCTCTTTGCATCTAGGGCTTCGGATAACAATGAAAGAATTAGAGAAGTGCAGCAAGCGTTAAACCCTATGCGGAGGAAGCTTGGAATGGCGAGTGTAGTTGGGGAGGATGTGGCTACCTCTAATCTATTTGAGGAGCAGATAGCGGTGCTAATCGGAGAAAAGGTGCCTGTCATCAGCACGGCATTTGGTATACTTCCTGAGCCTTTCATGCGGCAAGCTAAGAAGGCTAAACTTCTTGTTGTTACGATGGTAACAACAGTACGTGAAGCTCTTTTGGCGGAGCAAGCAGGCTGTGATGCAATTGTTGCCCAAGGTAGCGAAGCGGGCGGGCACCGAGGAACGTTTGATATTACAGAGCACAGGATGGGAGCCAACATCGGTACGTTTGCATTGGTTCCGCAAATTGTGGATCAGGTTAAGATTCCTGTTATTGCTGCGGGAGGGATTATGGATGGTCGAGGGCTTGTTGCCTCACTGGTTCTAGGGGCACAAGGCGTTCAGATGGGAACGCGATTTCTGACAGCGATTGAATCGGGCGCGCATGATGCTTACAAACAAGCGCTGCTGAACAGCACGGAAGAGAGCACAGTCCTAACAAAGGGGTTCTCAGGCCGACCTGCCAGGGGAATACAAAATGGTTTTATTCGGGAATGGGATGCAAGCGGGGTGGAGCCACTTCCTTTTCCAACTCAGAATACTGTGACTCGTGATATAAGAAATGCGGCTAACCGCCAAAGTAATCCAGACTATATGTCATTATGGGCGGGACAAGGCACAAGATTACTAACCTCTGAACAATCTGCTGAGGATATTGTCGATGAGACGATCCGGCAGGCACTTTTGATATGTGATGAATGAACGTTCATGATGCCTTTGTCCTTGGTCTTGGCCTAATGCTTTGGGAAGCTCTATCGACTCATTCTTGTGGTTTGCGGACTGACGTTCCGCTATAACGATACCCATTACTGAAATCACGAACCTCCCACTCAGGAAGTAGGTGCCTCAAGTTACCGACAGCAGGAAACCATACGGATCTCAGGAATTCTACCGTTCCATGGCCCAGTCCCTTAGATAGTAGTTCGCGCCTTCTGGGATTTGTCTCGTGATTCAAATTTTCCTGTAACCACTGTTCATATTGTTGCTCAAATCCTGTCATGATTTCTAGTCCCCTTTGTTACAATGAATTTTTTGACCTAGATAAAACAAAAGCCGCCCTATACAATTGCACCCTAATTAATCAGGATGGTCATTGTATAGAAGCGGCGTGTTCTTCACGACGTTCACTCTGCTATTATATCGTTGGCCTCTAATATCAACAATATTATAATCCAGAACAGTGAGAATATTGGAGCTTGAGGAGGTGATAAGTCCTATGTATTTAACGATGTAACGCTGTGGGATGATTCGCGGTATCCGGTTCTTACGTGTTGTATAATTCATGATTAACAATGAGCAGGAGGGAGCATGAATAATATTCATTACTTATCTCAGTTCAATCTGCTCCATTCGCTGGAGACGGAAGACCTTATCGAAATGGAACAATTGACTCGAATTACCGTAATCCCGAGGAACACCTTTATTCAAACACCGGAAACATTTACTCCGGGGCTTTATTTTGTGAAAAAAGGAAAGGTTCGCTTATATAGATTGAATTCAGATGGCAAGCAGTTTACATCTGATGTCCTTAATGAAGGAAATGTATTTGGTGAGTTGAATATGATTTCATTTGGAACGAAGGAACATTATATTGAAACAATTGAAGAAAGTCATATTTGTCGTATTGATCACACAAGATTTGAACAATTTATCATGCATCGTCCTAGATTTGTGATGGCATTAATTCAGGTATTGAGTAAGCGCATTAACAGCATGAGCCTGCTCACACAGAATCTAGCTATTGGTAATTTGCATGATAAAATTTTGTGTGTACTTATGGAATTATCTGCTCAACATGTCGTTAGAAGGGATGAAAGTGATGATCCGTTTCACCAAATAGATGTCCCACTTTCCCACCAAGATATTGCACATATGATCGGGGCGAGTAGAGAGGCTGTGACTGTGGCGTTGCAAGAGCTGGTTAAAGGGGGACTAATTAAGACGGGATTTAGAACGATTTATATCGACCGTGAAAAGATTCAGAAGAGAAATTTCATATAAATCTTATAAAGATGTAAACTGCATTACATCTAATTTATGCGAGAGGTCCGTATCATAAAGGCGAATGCCCTTATGTGGAAGGAGGACTGCTATTGCTATGGATGATGAACAAGGAAAGCTGATTTCAAGTGATATTTTACAACGAAAAGGAGCTCGTAAAATATCAGATATTCCAAATGAAGTTGTAGAACGACTCCAGAAGGGACAACTACAGTCGATTAATTTAACAGAGTGGCTTGCTGTGAACCATATCGTACTTCTGCAAAATGTTCTGAACGATTTGGGGTTTGAGAAAGTGTCTACTGAGATCATCCAAAGGCTGAATGATTTCCGGGATAAGACCAAAGTGATGAAGATTATTCCTGCAATTGCACGCGAATGGCACACATTATTGGATTCAGTTACGAAGACAGAACAGTCTCGAATTTTCAATTCGTTAAGTGAGCATCGCTCTGATAGTGTACGCTGCTGGGCTGCGTATATCGTAGGAGAGGATGAGAGCTTGAGTACACTTGAAAAACTTGCAAGTATTCGTCCATTCGCTGCAGATTCTCATTTTGGTGTGCGTGAAATTTCATGGATGGCTGTAAGGGAACCCTGTGCCCGAGATTTGCATAAAGCTATTGAATTTTTAGCTGAATGGGTACGTGATGAAGATGCGAATATTCGAAGGTTTGCTATCGAATTAACACGTCCACAGGGGGTGTGGGCTAAACATATTAATGCATTAAAAGAAAACCCGGCCATCGCACTCCCCCTCTTAGAAGTTGTGAAGTCTGATTCAACAAAATATGTCCAAGATTCCGTTAGTAATTGGCTGAACGATGCTAGCAAGTCTAACCCCGATTGGGTAATTCGTACTTGCGATATATGGTTGAGTGAGTCAGATACGAAGGAGACCAAGCGGATCGTAACACGTGCGAAGAGAAGTTTAGTGAAGACATAATTACAAATAAAAATAAGAAGGAGGTAAGGCTTTAGCCACCTCGGAATTATTCTATTAAATGGATAAAAATCTATATCATTCTAATTATTGTGTAATTACGATCTGACGTCTCAGGCTATGGACATTTGCATATCTAGCAGTGAAGTCATGAATTCAACTAAATGTGAATACGCATACATAATGAGTTAGATATCAACCATTAGAAAAGGGGGCAATTAATGTACATCTCATGTAGAAAAACACAAAAACAATATCTCGCAATTCTCATGACACTACTTATGGTTCTAACATCATTTGGGGCATATCCCCAGGTGAGTAATGCCGATTCATCGAATCTATCATCGGATACTCCGATTAAGAATGTAGCGCTAGGTAAGAAGATGACTAGCAGTGTGGCATTTTCTAACATGGGAGTTATCAATGATGGGGTTAAGAACAATACGAATGCCTACTCTGAAGATTATCCGAATGGAAGCGGGTTACAGTGGATTCAGTTTGACCTAGGTAAAAGTTATGATATTTCAGAGGTGAACATTTGGCGTTACTGGAATGACAAGCGGACATATCGTGATCTGATCGTCAGGTTGTCGAATACTTCTGATTTCACAGGCGAAGTCAAGACAGTCTTTAACAATGACACGAATAATAGTGCAGGGTTTGGTACCGGAACCGATGCAGAATATGTAGAGACAAGTGCAGGGAAAAGTATTAGCTTTACTAAGACCAATGCGAGATATTTAAGAGTTTATTCGGGTGGAAGCACAGCGAACACGAACAACCATTTTGTTGAAGTTGAAGTGATGGGAGTGGAAGCTCCACCTACTGAAGCTCCAGCTGTACCGACGGGTTATGCTTATCCGATGGGGACTTCTCGAATCAATGCAGCCTGGAATATACCTGAAGGAGCTTCAGCGTATGATATTGAGGTTGATGGTAATGTGATATCGGGTGTCAATATGCCATTTGGACATAGCGGGTTATCTCAGGAAACCACACATACTTACCGAGTTCGAGCCAAGAATGCTATTGGAACTAGTGGATGGAGTCAACCCTTTAGCGGTACCACACTAGCGCCTGTTACTGTAGGTTCAAGGTTTATGGGGCCTGATCCGGGAACGGCAAAAGGGACAAATCCAGGAGACGGTGTATATGAGCTAAGTAACTCTATACTGTCAGCTAAGTTTCAGTTATCGGAGAATGATCTGACCCTAGCGGAATTCCGGGACAAAATCGAGGGGAATGTTAATCCGGTTAAGGCCGGACAGCTCTTCTCCCTTGAGCTGTCGGGTTCAACAAATGTGCTCGATACGGATATGACTGCAGGAGAGCCAACATTAACACGAATCACGGGCCAATCAAGCAGTACCAAGGTATCTGATCGTGATGACGGCTGGCGATTAAATATACCTTTTACCTATACAGATCAAGGAAAAACGCTGACGGTAAATTGGAGTGCAACGCTACGAGATGGCTCCAATTATATCATCCAGGATGTATCTTACACGGCGACTTCTGGAAACTGGAATGTGACCAAGGTCAAGCTCATAGATATTACAGCAGCAGGGGTTGAAAAAGCAGGTGCGGTGGATGGATCGCCATTCTTTGCAGGTAAAGTGTTCTTCGCGCAGCAAACACCTGTAGCTAAGGTTAGCATCAACGGAAATACAGCAAAGGCACATGTAGACCGGGGAGACGAAACCTTAGAGGGCCAGTCGTTTGAGCAAAGTTCTGTTATCGGAATCTATCCTTATAATCAGAAGCTCAGGGGCTTCCAATACTATATCGAGAGAGAAAGAGCACATGAGCATTACAGCTTCCTTCACTACAATTCTTGGTATGATCTTAGCTGGATTTTTGATACGTATATGACGGAAGAGGAATCTCTAAAAACAATTCGACTCTGGGGCGAGGAGTTCATACAGCAAAGAGGTGCCCCATTGAAAAACTTCCTGTTTGACGATGGTTATGATGATTACAGCACTTCCGCCAAAACAATCTGGGATTTCAATCCAATCACATATCCTAACGGTGCATCAGTCATGAAGGCTGCTGCTGAGGGATATGGCGCAAGTCTTGGCTTCTGGCTTAGTCCTACAGGCGGATACTATCAGAAATTACCTGCCAGAGTTGCTGTTGGGAAGAAGATGAGTAACCCGACTGAAACGAAAACTAGCGGTAACGAAGAGATTTTTAAAATGAGTGGTCCGAATTACTATAACGTATTTAAGGATGCAGTGACGAAGAAACAGCTACAGGAAGGTACGAAACACTTCAAATTCGATCGAACAGAAGGAATTGAAGACTTCCATGCTCTTCTGAGGCTGACAGGAGATATGAGAGAGAATGATCCATCGGTATTTATTAACGCTACGGTTGGATCATGGGCTTCACCGTATTTCACATTCTATGTAGATTCCATCTGGCGCGGTGGAGGAGATATGGGCAAGACCGGAACGGGCTCCATCAGGCAGCAGTGGGTTAACTACCGTGACAAAGTAAGTCGTGATTTGTTACAACAAAATCCGTTCTATCCTCTGAATTCATTAATGGTTCATGGGGTCGTGCATTCTAGATTTGGGCAAGGAGCTTGGGTTAGCCATGAGAATGGTACTGAAAGTGGACCATTACTCGACATGACGAAAGAAGAGAATTTAAAAGACTTCTCAGATGAGGTGTGGTCCTATTTCGCCTCTGGTTATAACCTGCAAGAATTATATATTAGGCCTACGGAAGACTACACGACAGATAAAATGTGGGATATTCTTGCCGAAGCTTCTGCATGGGCTGAATTAAACCATAATGTGTTGTTAGACTCCCACTTTATCGGCGGAGATCCGGGGAAAGATGCCTACGGCATCGCTTCGTATTCAACCTCGAAAGGTGTGCTCATGCTTCGAAATCCTTCGAGCACCAGTCAGACGATTTCTGTAGATGTAAGCACAGACTTTATGCTACCTCCAGGGGCTAAGGCCAATTATCGATTAGAGAACAAGCTTAGTGAAGAAACGGATCTTCATCTTAAAGCAGGAACACCACACAGATTTACGATTCCGGCTCACTCTGTTCTGTTGTATGAAGCCTATCCGGAAGGCACAGAAGTCATTCCTGGAGAGATAAACAACCATGCCCCTATTGCAACTAATATCGAATTAACAACACCGATAGACACGCCTGTTCGTGGAACGATGAGTGCTAGCGATGAAGATCAAGATCCATTAACGTTCCAGATCGTCAAGGAAGCGGCAAAGGGTAGTGTAGTGATTGATGATACCGAGAAAGGTTCATTTACTTACACGCCGAATTCAGGATTTGTTGGCACAGATACATTTACATTCAAGGTTAGTGATGGGAAGAAGGAATCAGAAACAGCGACCGTCACGATTCATATTGGGGAAGCGGAGTCCGTACTCTCTACAACTCTTACGGGGCCTGACATCATTAAAGCGGGTGAGACATTCAAGATTCAGTATGGTTTGAACAACATGAAGTCGCCTGCACTTGCCCAAGAAATTCTAATGAACTATGATACCGAGAGAGTAGAGTTTGTATCCGCAGAATCATTGCTTAAGAACGTTTCGATACTGGAGCCGATTAAGAATACAGCAGGCAAGCTGCATATGATTCTATTCAGCCAAGGAATGGAGAATGCAGTATCCGGCAACGCCCAAGTTGTGGAACTGACGTTCAAGGCAAAGGATACTGATAAGGATATTACAAGCAAGGTATCTATTACAAAAGCACTGCTTGGTGATGCTGAGGGTGTAGAATCTGAAGCTAGATCATCAGAGCTAAGTTTCAAGATTACGACAGAAAGCACGGAGATTGTTCCAGATCTTAATAACGATGGAAAAATAACAATCGGCGATCTGGCAATTGTGGCAGCCGCTTATGGCAAAGACACGAATAGCCCTGATTGGCTGCAGGTGAAGAAAGCAGATGTCAATAAAGATGGTAAAATTGATATAGCTGATCTTGCAGCGGTGGCTGCTCGTATTTTGCAGTAATTCTAAAATTCTCAATATGTCAATTGGAACACAGCAAGGATCCCAACTGGAGCGTGGGGTTCTGCTGTGTTTCTTTATGGATTGAAACAAATGAATAACTATAAAAAATGGTTGTTTTCTTACATTGTTTCCCTAAACTCACTCGTGTATGGTAATTACTGTGAAAATAGATGAGAAAAGAGGGCAACCATGGGAATGAGAAAATTCGCTTTAATTACCACCTCTATCGTAGTAATTGCAGCAGTTGCTATATACCTACTGATCCCTAAGAACATGGAGGATAGACCTGAAGAAGAGCGGGCTGTAAAGGTGGATTCGGTTTCTGAGATTCTCAAGAATGATCAAATTTCTATGGAAGAAAAGGCACGCCGATTGGTAGCGCAAATGAATGACAAGGAAAAGATCGGACAGCTTGTCATGTATACGCCAACGGATCAAGCAGATGAATTCTCACGCAGAATGATCGAAGAATATTTCGTGGGGAGTGCTCTTTTGAATCGTCATATCCAGAGTGCTGCTAAGAATGCTGAATTTACGAACCAACTTCAGACCTGGGCGGCCAAATCCAGATTAGGGATACCGATGTTTATATCAGGTGATATGGAATATGGTGCAGCACAACGAGTACCGGAAGAGGCTACAGTCCTGCCAAGACAGATGGCGATTGGGGCGACTCGTAATGTTGAACATGCTGAACAAGCAGCTCGTCTGACGGCTATTGAGGCTAAAGCGATGGGATTCCATTGGAGCTATTCACCTGTTGCTGACGTAAACTCCAATCTTCATAATCCAGTTATCGGAGTGCGTTCTTTTGGCGAGAATACGAAGTTAGTCACGGATATGACGATTGCTGAGGTCAAAGGTTATCAAGCTGAAGGAGTAATATCGAGTGCTAAACATTTCCCGGGACATGGAGATACAGGATTTGATACGCATTCCACGCTGGCTAAAGTCTCTTATAGTGCTGAAGAGCTTAGGCGTGTGCATCTTCCGCCATTTCAAGCGGCAATTGATCAAGGGATTGAATCCATTATGACATCTCATATCATTATTGAATCGATTGATCCAGTATTACCTGCAACCTTGTCCAAGAAAGTGCTAACCGGATTGTTAAGAGAAGAAATGGGATTCGACGGAATGATTGTTACCGATGCGATGGTAATGGAGGCTATCTCTAAGAACTGGGGAGCTGGCGAGGCTGCAGTGATGGCGATTAATGCAGGAGCAGATATCATCATGGCTAACGGATCTGCGACCGATCAAATCGATACGCTGGATTCGCTATATAAAGCTTTACAGGATGGAAAAATTGAAAAAAGACGGGTTGATGAGTCTGTAGAGCGGATCCTCAAGTATAAAATAAAAATGAACTTATTTGATCATCGTCTGGTAGACGTAGAGAACGCGACCAATGTAGTTGGGAATGATGAACATTGGAGAATATCTAAACAGATTGCACAAGATTCGATTACTTTAGTTAAAAATGAAAATGTGCTCCCTTTTGATCCTAAATCGGAAGAAAAAACTTTAGTTGTAAGTGTGGCCTATGCCAGTTTTATAGGTGAAGCTGTTAGTAAAGCGAGCCAAGGCGAGGTGTTTACTGTTCAGGTTGCACCAGCTTCGGGCGAGCCTTTAAATGTGAATACCCCAGCAATTAATCGTGCGGTTGAGCAGTCTAAGCAGGCAGATCGTATTATTGTATTCACACAATCCGATCGTGAGATCCCGCAAGGTCAAATTGATCTTGTGAACGCATTAATCGCAACGGGAAAACCGGTTGTTACTGTCTCACTTGGTAATCCCGCTAACATACTTGGTTATCCGAATACGAAAGCCTATTTATCGACATATGCATTAGATAATTGGTACTGGATGACGCCAGTTCCTGTATCATGGGAGGCAGCTGTTCAGGTGATATTTGGGGCTAAACCCATCGGTAAACTACCTGTAACAATAAGTGAAGACTATCCCGAAGGATTTGGACTCAGTTATCCATAGTTGTACAATCAAAAGCCGTCAAACGGTTCAATGGTTTGATGGCTTTTTGTAATGTGATCTAATCTATTATAATCTGATCTACTATTTCTCTCAGTGTGCTATACTGACTTCGAAGGAGGAGACAGATGAAACCTATTAATAAACTTAACGTGCAAGATGAATTTGTTGGCTTTTATCTACTCAAAGAATTGAATCTTAGACAAACGAACAGCACACCACCTAAAGATTATTTCGATATTGTGCTATCGGATTCTAGTGGCCAAATCTCAGCGAAATATTGGGACGTAACCATTCAAGATAAAGAAACGTTCTTACCTATGCAATTGGTTAAAATTCAGGGGTTTGTTCATAGCTATCGTGATCAGGCTCAAGTGAAGATTAGCAAAATGCGTAAAGCTAAAGATGAGGATGGCGTTTCTCTGACGGATTTTGTAAGATCTGCTCCAATACGTCCGGTTGATTTATTGCATACCATTAAACTTACGATGAATGATATAACGGACCCTCAGATTCGATTGATTGTACAGCATTGTGTAAGTAAGGTAGAAGAGAAATTAATGCATTATCCCGCTGCCAAAACGTTTCATCATGCTTATTTTGCTGGGCTTGCCTATCACATTGTTCGCATGTTAGAGCTTGGGGATTTCCTATGCAAGCAACGACCATTCTTGAATCCAGATTTACTAAAAGCCGGAATTATTCTGCATGATATTGCGAAGCCGGAAGAAATGATTGCCCAGATGGGAATTGTTACAGATTATAGCAACCACGGGAAGCTAATTGGTCATATCGTGTTGGCTAATAACTGGATTGTTGAAGCAGCGATACAGAACGATATATCACTTGATTCAGAACTCATTCTCGGTTTACAGCACTTGGTACTATCGCATCATAATTTGGGAGAATGGGGAAGTCCAGTACAGCCTCAAACAGCGGAGGCAGTAGCTTTACATTACATTGACACAATGGATGCTAAGCTGCAAATGGTAGAGGATGCGCTAGATACAACGGCCGAAACTGAAACCTGGACACCTATGATTCGTGGGCTTGATAACAAGGCGATTTATCGGTTGAAGCTTTAAGTAATACTCACATCCTTCATTGCCATGAAGCAACCAAGCGTTAAACAAAGCCCTTGCAATATCAGTAGGGGTTGTATTACAATGCTATTTAATTAATGGATTCATACAATGATGATACAAGCGATGAAGGAAAGAGTAAGCGATAGAACGTTCCTGACAGGAAAGGGTAGCCACCGACTGAGAGCTCCCGAGTGAAGGTTCTGCGCTGAAGTTCATTCCGGAGCTGGCATTTGAACGCTTGCATGATAATTGCAAGAAGTAGGATGGCCCGTAACCTTGCGTTAAAAGGTTCAAGTGAGATGTGTTAAGTTATTTTGCATATCTAATTAGGGTGGTACCACGACTCCTCGTCCCTTTGCGGGCGGGGGGTCTTTTTGTATATAAATAGCTATTAAAAGGAGAGATTCGGTATGAGTCAAGGACGTCTTGATGAATTAAGATCTAAGCTAGATTCGGTTAATCATCAACTATTAGAGCTCTTATCAGAACGGGCAAGTATTGCTCAAGAGATTGGACTGGAGAAGCAAAAGCAAGGAGTACCTGATTTTGATCCGGTTCGAGAGAAAAAAATGCTCGATGCCTTAATCGACCAAAATAAAGGTCCTTTCGATAATGAAACGGTTCGCCATTTGTTCAAGCAGATTTTTCAAGCATCGCTTAAATTACAACAGGTTGATACGAAGAAGCAATTGCTTGTCAGCCGTAAAAAGAAGCCAGAAGATACACTCATTCAGCTTGGGAACACGATCATTGGCGGTGGAACACCAGTTATGATCGCAGGACCATGCTCCGTTGAGAGTTATGAGCAGGTGCGTCAAGTTGCAGCTGCGCTTAAACAAGCAGGGATCACGGTGATGCGTGGTGGAGCATTTAAGCCAAGAACTTCCCCGTATGATTTCCAGGGGTTAGGTATTGAGGGGCTTAAGATTCTGAAGGAGGTAGCTTCTGAATTTGGTTTAAAGACCATTAGTGAAATCGTAGATCCAGCTCATATCGAGCTTGCATGTGATTATATTGATGTGATTCAAATTGGTGCGAGAAATATGCAAAACTTTGAGCTGTTAAAGGCAGCAGGGGATGTGAAGACTCCGGTTCTCCTTAAACGGGGGCTAGCAGCTACAATCGATGAATTTGTTCATGCGGCAGAGTACATTGTATCAAGGGGAAATACGCAGGTTATGCTAATTGAACGTGGAATCCGGACCTATGAAAAAGCAACCCGAAACACGCTCGATATTTCTGCAGTTCCGATTCTAAAACAAGAAACACATCTTCCTGTACTCGTAGATGTGACACATTCAACAGGTCGTAAGGATATCCTAGCACCTTGTGCGAAGGCAGCTCTGGCCGCTGGCGCAGATGGTGTCATGGTGGAGGTTCATCCTGACCCAGCAACAGCATTATCTGATGCGGCACAGCAATTGAACATTCCTGAATTCCAAGAATTTCTTGCGAATGTTAAGGGTTCTGGATTGTTATAATATCATGAGGACATGCGAATAATGGAAAAATGAGGGTTGACAAAATGTTATTTTTTCCCTAAGATATTATCAAGTTTGAATTTCATATGTAAATGTGTTGATTAGAAATAGTAAAAGTGAAGTGACTTTTCAGAGAGCCGTTGGTTGGTGAGAAACGGTAATGTCGTTCCCTTTGAACTCGTCTATGAACAGCTACCTGAATGATGTAGGGTTAGCCGGAATTCCACCGTTACAGGGATAGATGGTGTTGGCCATCGAAGAAGATCATTTTGTATACTTTGTATAAAATGAATTAGAGTGGTACCGCGGGTTCAACCTCGCCTCTATGCATATAGAGGCGGGGTTTTTTTGTTGGTTAAATTCCGGGTTTAACCAACCCCGCTTCATATAAATTAACTATAATTTCCAAGGAGGAATTGCAATGGACCGCAATATTATTGTATTAGATACGACTTTGAGAGACGGGGAGCAAGTACCTGGCGCTAAACTGAATGTACACCAGAAGGTAGAATTTGCGCAGCAGTTGAAACGACTGAATGTCGATATCATTGAAGCTGGTTTTCCTGCATCTTCCGCAGGGGATTTTCATTCGGTTCAAGAAATCGCGAGAACCGTAGGGGATCGTATCTCGATTACTGCTCTTGCGCGAGCTGTTAAAGGTGATATCGATGCGGTATATGAAAGTATTAAACTTGCTCAGAATCCGCTAATTCATATTGTGCTTGGCACTTCAAATATTCATGTTGAGAAGAAATTTAATCGCTCCAAAGATGCAGTGCTTCAGATGGGTGTGGATGCTGTGAAGTATGCGAAGACGTTACTTCCACATGTGCAGTATTCTACAGAGGATGCTTCTAGGTCTGACTTCGAATACTTATGGAGTACAATCGAAGCCGTTGTAAGAGCAGGAGCAACAATGATTAATATACCGGATACGGTTGGCTACGCGGTACCAGATGAATTCGGTGAATTGATTCGCAAAATTAATGAACGCCTGAAGAATCTGGACGACAAAGTAATCCTAAGTGTCCACTGTCATAATGATCTTGGACTGGCAACAGCGAACACACTAAGTGCAGTGAAGAACGGTGCGGAGAAAGTAGAATGCACGATTAATGGTTTGGGGGAGCGGGCTGGCAACACTTCGCTTGAGGAAGTCGTCATGGGATTGAGCGTTAGATCCAATCACTATAATGCAAGTACGAATATTCACCTAAAGGAACTAATGAGAACCTCGAAACTGTTAACCCATTTAACAGGTCTGGATGTACAAGTGAATAAGGCGATTACAGGTGAAAACGCATTTGCGCATTCTTCGGGTATTCACCAGGATGGCCTTCTGAAGGATAAGCAGGTTTATGAGATTATGGCACCAGAGGATGTAGGCGCTGATAGTATGGAATTGATCCTGACGGCTAGGTCCGGAAGACATGCATTCAAGAATGCGGTTGAGAAACTAGGTTTCGAGAGTGGTGAAGGTGAAGATTTCGAAGCGCTGTTCGAGGAATTCCTTCAACTTGCTGATACGAAAAAGGAAGTATACGATCATGATGTGTATTACCTAGTCACTAAGCATCGCACACTTGAAGAAGTGAACAGCCATCTGTATGAGCTGGAATCTTTCCAAGTTGTGACCAATGACTTGTATCCGACAGCAACGGTCAAACTGAAGAAAGGTAATGAGACATTTAGGGACAGTATGGTTGGTGATGGTCCGATCGATGCACTTTACAGTGCAATTAAGTCATTGGTCGGCTTGGAGGTCCAATTAAAAGATTACAAAATTAACAGTATGTCCAGAGGGAAAGAGGCCATTGGCCGCGTTAATATTCGGATTGAATATGAAGGGAAAATCTATTCAGGAAGAGCGATGGATACTGATATAATTAAAGCAAGTGCGTTAGCTTTCCTCAACGGAATTAATGCAGTCTTGCTGGATACAACCCATGATATACCAGCTCAGCAGGTATGAAAAGTCTATTATCAATACTCAAGAAGAGACGGTAAATAAATGAAACGAGTCGATCAAGGTTTCCTTGGTCGGCTGTTTTTTATATAGAAGAAAAAAATGCATCACAGAAATAACTGGGTTATATTACCTTCGCCTAAAAATGTAACATTTTTCATTATTTTGCGTTTAATTATCGCGGAGCAGAGGTAACAGGCACTGTCCCAGCACAATACATATATACTTCTAGAAGGAGACAGGACGAATCATATGAAACGAAGTTTACTGATTATTATCACAGTACTAGGGCTCTTGAGCTGCCCGCTTGCCGGGTATGCACAACATGCTGAAAGAGATTTAGAGAACGTGTTGGAGGATGCAGTTGTTCTCTCGGTTAGCAGTCCTAATGCTATCTATGACAATAAGGATCAAATTATTGATCCGTATAATTTTAATATCGTTCCTTATGTAGCTAATCAACGTACTTTGGTACCGATCCGGTTCATTAGTGAGAGTCTAGGTGGACGAATAGTCTGGAACCAGGCAACTTCAACGGCGACCATTACCAATGCTGGTAAAGAAATTAAAATCACCCTTGGAAGCAAGTTGGTGTACGTAAACGGGAAGAAAACATCTTTGGATTCCCCAGCACAATACAAGCAAGGTAGGGTGTTTGTGCCCCTGCGGTTTATAAGTGAAACGCTTGGTAAGAAAGTATTCTACGAACGCGGGATTATTGCGATCAGCAACACAACGATTTTGCATCCGTACGAGGATTGGGAGATTGTAGATTATTTGCAATTTGTTCTTGCACCTTATCAGAAGATCCCGTATACCGGAAAAAATCTATCGACCCAAAAAATCGCGGATTTCGAGCAAAGTGTTGTTGTGCTGGAATCGCTAGATCAAGAAGGTGAGCCTGTGGGGTTTGGCAGCGCGTTTGCGGTGGGCTACGGATTGTTCTTGACGAATTATCATGTGATTGAAGGAGGAACTGACTTCGGTATCTATACAGCTCATGATCAATATTACGAGGTGGCGGGTATCGTGGAAGTGGATAAGGAAGCGGATCTGGCTTTGATCAAAACAAAAATACGTACAAATGTGCCACCACTGCGGATCGGCTCCATGGATAACCTAGCGAAGGGTCAATCTGTTGTTACGATCGGCAATCCGGAGGGGCTTCAAAATACGATTTCTACGGGAATCATTAGTGGTCTTCGAGTCATGGATGGCTTGTCAGTTATCCAATTTACAGCTCCCATTGCCGCTGGCAGTTCCGGCGGAGCTCTGTTTAATAAAAAAGGTGAGGTTATCGGAGTTACAACTTCGGGTATCGATCAGGGAAACCTGAATTTTGCGATTCCTGTTGATTATGCTAGTGCTTGGATTTACGAATATAAAACGATGAGTTTTTCGAAAATTAAAGTGTTAACTAAATTATAAATTAGACGAAGAGACCGGATGATGATAACATCCGGTCTCTATTTTTGTAGAGGTCATCTATTTTAGATATCTCGTTCCAATTGATCTACGTAATCTTTGGCATCTTTTAACGATAAATTTCGTGCTTCTCGCAGCACTTTAATGGCTTTAATCTTCTGATTGGATGCAACCATGAAGCGCAATCGTTCTTCAAGATCTGCATCTACATCGTTTACTTTCGGCTGAGAGACGATTTCCTTGTTGCTGCTACTGTTCATCATTCCGATGTTGTTCGGACGATTGTTCATCCATTCTAGATCAGATTTCACATCATTAAGTTGACTTTGCAGGCTAAATACTTTGATCAACAGCAGGAGTGAGAGGATGAGTGCAACGACCGCTACAATTTCTGTGAATTCCATGTGTGTATTCTCCCTTCAGGTTAGTTTTTCACGTTCATTAACTATAACTTGATTTTGGCAGTGATGGGTAAGTTGAAGATGTTCATTTCTTTTTGTTATGATGAACGGATAGAAATTTGCGGAGGAGTTTATAAGCCATGAGTAAGATTAACCGATTGTTTATATTGTTATTCACCTGTATATGGATTGCCGGTTGCTCCCCGAGTACATCTGAACAAGAATCATCTAAGCCTAATCAACCATTATCAGAAGAGAAGATGTCTGGTTCGTCTAATATACAAGTAAAATTTACGCAGGAAGGCGAACATCCGGAAGCGGCAATCATACAACTTATTAATGAAGCGACTTCGACACTTGACATTGCTATATATAGTATCAACTACGATCCAATCGTTGAAGCTGTGGTTAAGGCCGCTGAGCGGGGAGTGAAGGTTAGAATGATCACGGATCTGAGCCATGCTGAAGAGAAAGCTAAGCAGAAGAAGGTGTTGGAGCTTGTTAACAATGCGGGTATTCCTATTAAAGTAAATACGCATGATGGCAAGATGCATCTTAAGATGATGATTGCTGATGGAAACAAGGTGGAGACAGGATCGTTTAATTACTTGAAATCCTCTATTGAGGAGAATGATGATGTAGCCGTCTTCATTGAGGATGAATCGGTGGGAGAACAGTTCCAACAAGCATTTAACAAAATGTGGGATGATTCAGTGCGTTTTTCGGAATATAAATAACAATATGTTTGGATATCTATCTAAAGCGCATCCGTAACGGTTGCGTTTTTTTGTGCATCATTCGTTAACGAGAAGAAAGTATTGGTCCCTATAAAGTGAGAATAAATATCCAGCATCAAAAGTATGTTTAGTGATACTAAAAGTAAGCGCATACATTTTACTGCCGAAAGCGATTCGCAGCATCCAAAAGAAGGGTGAAGAATGAAGGTAAGGAAGAGGAAATTTATTGTGTTCGCCATTACAGTCTTATGTGTGTCGATGCTATTTGGTTGTACCAGCAATACGAATAAACCAGCTGATTCCGGTGGCCCAGGGAAAGGGGAGGTTAAAGGTACAGAAACCCCGAAGACAACCATTAACATCACCTTTCGAGATGACGGAGTCGGTGAGAACGGAACGTTATATAAATGGATTAAGGAAGTGGCTGCGAGCTATCCAGATAAAAGTGTTGAGGTTAAACCAGCCCCTATTCAAGCATCAGAGGGGGATTATTTTGCAAAAGTCGCTTTAGCGCTAAAATCTAAAGATACTGCACCGGATATCGTAACGGAGGATACGTTTATTTTGAACTCAGATGCAAGCGCAGGGTTCCTAGAGCCGCTTGATGAGCAGCTGAAGGGATGGGAAGACTGGACGAACGGTTCTTTTATTGAAGCGATGAAAAAAGGCGTGACAGCAAGTGATGGAAAAGTATACGGCGTACCTTACAATACGGATTCCAGAGGTCTGTGGTATAACAAAGAGATTTTCAAACAAGCGGGGCTTTCGGAAGATTGGCAACCGAAAACGTGGGATGACGTCTTAAGTGCAGCAAGAACGATTAAAGAAAAAGCGCCGGATGTCGTTCCGATCTGGATGAACATGGGGAAGGCAACGGGCGAAGCGACTTCCATGCAGACGTATGAAATGCTTCTCTACGGAACAGGGGAGAGACTTTATGATGACGCTAGTGGGAAATGGATCATCAAGAGTCAGGGAATCACGGATGCACTCACTTTTATCGAGACCATTAACAAGGAGAAACTTGGTCCACCGCTATCAAAAGTATTGAACGGTCAAGCAGGAAATACGGCGACACGGGAGTATTTACCGCAAGGTAAGCTTGCGATATCACTGGATGGATCGTGGATTACAGGCAATTATTTTGCAGAGGGTGCTGCGCCTTGGCCGGAATATAAAGATGTACTCGGTTTCGCACCAATGCCTACAAGTAAAGGTCAGGCACCGGGATCAATCACGCTTGCTGGAGGCTGGGCTTTATCCATTCCAAGTAATTCGAAGCATAAAGAAGAGGCATGGAATTTCATCAAATATGCTCTTAACAAAGAGAACACGCAGAAGCTTGTCATTGCCTCTGGAAATATAACGGTTCGTGCAGACGTGGCGAAAGACCCGGAGTACACAAAGATGCCGTTTAATGAGATAGCCACGGAGTATTTGAAGAATGCTGAATTCCGACCTGCTCAGGAGAAATATCCTGAAGTGTCAACACAAATACAGACCATGGTGGAGTCCGTAGCTACGGGAACTTCTCCTGCGGATGCGATGAATAAATATGCTCAGGATGTAACGAGAATAGCTGGCGGAGATCGTGTGATGGAAAAATAACAACAAAAGCTTGCGTAGGCAGTTCCTTTCCTTCACGGAATTGAGTCCTACGCAAGCACTTATTCAGATCTTCAGCAAGCGGGAGGAGAACGTACATGAGCAGTCTTGCGGTTCAAGATTTTAATAAGAAGAGAACAACCTATACGTGGCTCTTTTTCTTACTTCCTTCGATTGCGATTATGCTGGTGTTTTTTATATATCCCATCTTGTTAACTTTCTTCTATTCCTTCACGAATCTTGCGTTAACGGGGGAAGCGGCGAGGGAACTGAAGTTTATCGGATTTGATAACTATGTCCGTATGTTTGAAGATCCGACCGTGAGAGTGAGTATATGGAACACATTAATATTCCTAATCGGTTCGGCTGTGATTGGACAACAAGTGCTCGGGTTTCTCATCGCTCTTCTAATGAAGCATAAAAATAAAACATTTAGACGCGTCATTGGCACGATCGTGTTAGCTGGTTGGGTTACTCCAGAGATTGTATGTGCCTTATGTTTATACAGCTTCTTCGGAGACGAGGGCACACTTAATGCGATTATTACCTTCTTCGGATTCTCAGAGGTCACTTGGCTATTCACCGTTCCTATGCTCACGATCATTCTGGCGAACATTTGGCACGGTACAGCGTTCTCGATGCTTGTATTTCAGGCGGCTCTTGATGACGTCCCGAATGAGATTGAGGAAGCGGCTGTTGTCGATGGAGCATCCAAGTGGAAAATATTCACGAGAATCATTGTTCCTTATATTAAAGGCACCATTACAACAAATATGAGCTGGTTACACTGCAAACGCTAGGGGTATTTGGACTGATCTATGCAATGACTGGCGGTGGGCCGGGAACGTCTACTACGACATTGCCTATTTTTATGTACAATCAAGCTTTCGTTAATTATCAGCTGGGGTACGGAACTGCGATTTCATTGTTACTGCTGTTCATTGGTATTGTCCTCAGCCTACTCTATATTCGATCGATGAAAGAGTAAGGGCTGACGCGGAATACTTCCGAAGCATTGATCACCAAACTTTGAGGAGAATTCATATGAATGCCAAACAACGCAAAGTAGTCTATCGAATCATGCCGTATACGATACTTACCATGATCGGGATCTGCTTCATACTGCCTCTTCTATGGGTACTAGTGGCATCCGTAGATGCCAATGCGATGCAGTCCTTGAAACTCCCGAATCAAATAACCGGTTCTAATTATATTGAGGTGATCACAAGTAGCGAGAATCAGCGTGCTTACCTCATTGGACTATTTATGTCCCTCGGCCAAGCCATACTCGTCGTGTTACTGTCGCTACTTGCGGCATATCCATTATCTCGTTATCAGATGAAGTATAAGAAGCCGTTCATGCTGACGATCTTGTTCATGACATCCTTACCGATCACAGCTGTGATGGTCCCTGTTTATCAATTGTTTCTCGGTTTGAAGCTGTATGATAATATTTTTGGCGTTATTTTATTCTATGTAGCATCGTCCATGCCGTATGGAATATGGATGATGAAGAACTTTATGGATTCCGTACCGAATGATCTGGAAGAGGCTGCTTGGGTTGACGGGGCTTCAATCTTCACCGGAATGCGTAAAGTAGTGGCACCTTTAATGGTGCCAGGCATTTGTACGGTTGCAATCTTCACCTTTTCGGGAAGCTGGGGTAATTTCTTTGTGCCCTATATCCTGCTCCAGTCACCAGAGAAATTCCCAGCGTCTTTAAAGCTGTATCAGTTCTTCGGACAATATGGCATGGTGGACTATGGAAGTTTGGCTGCATTTTCGGTACTGTACGCTATTCCTGCGATTATCCTGTATATACTCTCACAGCAGTTTATGTCCAAAGGATTTGGGTTACAAGGCGGGACGAAAGGGTAGAATGCGAGGAAGTTTTATGATTAGAAAATAGATAGTGTACAATTGAAAGATATTTAACCATGACCATTCCGGACATGGTTTTTTATGCCGCAGCTAACTTAAATGATGAGTAGATAAGGAGTTGCTTTTTTACAATGTATATCTAATGATAGTGATTAGTGATTTATCCTAAGCGGGAGGTACACATCATGGATGAGGTATTTACGGGAATACCGAGTGCAGAAACATGGAAGATCGTAGAGGAGATTCATAAGGGCTGGTCAGCAGACAAGAAATACTACATCCAGACGGTTGACGGCACGGAAATGCTTCTTCGAATGTCTGACCTTTCTCAATACGAGAAGAAGAAGATAGAGTTCGAATCGATGAAGCTGCTGAATGGCATTGATGTTCCCATGTCTCGGCCTATTGAATTTGGGCTATGCAATAACGGTCAATCCGTCTTTTCTTTACTCACTTGGATGGAAGGAGAGGATGCTGGTGAAGTTATCGCCCTGCTGAGTGCGAAGGAGCAGTATCTTATCGGTGTGAAGGCAGGTGAGTATTTAAGACGGATCCACCAAGTCCCCGCCAATCATGATGAACAGACATGGTCAGAATACTATAATTGCAAAATCGATAAATACATAGCGAATTATAAAGATTGTGGGATTTATTTGAAGGAAGACCAGACGATTATGCGTTACGTGGAACAGAACCGCTATCTATTAGATGATCGGCCTAACGTTTTTCAGCACGGAGATTACCACCTAGGCAATATGGTTGTTACTTCCTCAGGCGATCTTGGAATTATTGATTTTAATCGATTTGATTATGGAGATCCATGGGAAGAATTTAATCGTATTTCGTTTGATGCAAGCGTAAGTGAGTATTTCGCTTCGGGGCGTATTAACGGTTATTTTAATCATGATGTACCTGATGCTTTTTTTAGATTGATGGCTCTGTATTTGGCAAGTAACCAGCTTTCTTCGGTTTCTTGGGCCATTCCTTTTGGAGAAGCAGAGGTGAATTTTATGCTCAAAAGAGCGGCGAACGTAATGGAATGGTTTGACGGATTTCAGAAGTATGTTCCTACTTGGTATATTCCGAGATTTGGGGAAATTCCCGAGTGAGATAATTTACAAATTACAGTAACAGATAACGTGTATTCAGACACTATTCCAGATGTTTTAGTGAATAGAGTTGTATAACAGCCCGCTCAATGAGCGGGTTTTTTCCATATTGGGCTTCACACCTAACAATAGGGGAAAGAACCAAAAATAAAACAAAAATCATTAAATAGTACCAAAACCAATTAAAAGCGGATTTATAAAACAATGAAAATACAAAAGAGCATGTAAAAAGTTATAATGAACCAATTTATTGAATGCTATTATGAAAGCGTTAACAATTAGGGGTGGTAAGTCAAACTACTGATTGTAATTGAAAGTAGAGAAGAGATTGCAAAAGTGTTGATCAGACTTACCAGAGCAGGTGGGTTAAGTAGGGGACAACTACTTAAGGCTTTAATCATAACGAGGAGGAGTATCATTGGGGATTAAGCAGATTGCTCAAAAAGTAGCAATGTCAGGTCTGGCGGTATCTTTAGTAACATCAGTGTTTGCTGGATTACCGAGTAAAGTGTCAGCAGCTCCAAGTGTAACTGAAATTACGTTAAGTCCCGACAAAATGAAGAAAGAATGGGATGGTTGGGGAACAGCATTAGTATGGTTTGGCAATGCGACCGGCGGCTGGTCAAACGAACAAGCTAAAAATGAATTAGTAGATGCTTTATATAGTGAAGAAGGGCTTAATTACAATATTGCCCGTTATAATATTGGCGGCGGTGATGATCCGGCTCATTCGCATATGCGTGAAGGCGGAAATATGCCAGGGTTCTCTACGGGGTTCGATGAGAAGGGAAATATTCAATACAATTTTGCTGACAATCCAGACAAAAACCAGCTTTGGTGGTTACTAGCTGCTAAAGAGCGATTAGATGCTAGAGAATCTAAGCTAATTACAGAAGCTTTTTCGAATTCGGCACCATATTATATGACACATAGCGGTTGTACATCGGGTCATCATGACTCCTGGCAAAGCAACTTGAAGCAAGAGCACTACAAAGACTTTGCGGATTATTTAGCGGAGGTTGTAGACCACTATAAGACAGAGCATGGTATTACATTCGATACATTATCTCCAATCAATGAACCGAACACGAATTATTGGGGAGCGGGTGGAAGACAAGAAGGCTCACATTGGGCTCCATGGCAGCAGTCCTGGATTATCTGGGAGGCTAGCGAGGCGTTGAAACGCAAAGGATTGCGGGATGACGTGAGAATATCTGGTATGGAAGAGTCAATAATTGATACGTTTCTTACAAATTGGAACGAATATACAGACGACACTAAAAACGCAATTGATCAAATGAATGTGCATGCTTACGGAGGGAATAAGCGTTATGAAGTTGGTCAGCTAGCGAAAAAAGAAAATAAAAAGCTGTGGATGTCTGAAGTGGACTTAGGTCCAGGCGGCATTGCGCATGATCACGATAATATCGAACCGGCATTAGCATTGGCAGATCAAATTATGGTCGACATTAAATGGTTCGAGCCGCAGGCATGGGTATTGTGGCAAGCGATTGAAAGTGAAGCTAATATGCAAGCAGATAAAGAAAATATGAACTGGGGACTAATTCACGCTGATTTCAACAAAGAAGAGTGGTCGTATACGAAAAAATATTATGCGATGGCGCAATTTAGTAAGTTCATTCCACAAGGTTCGCATTTTTTTGAAAACAATGATGATAAGGGGCGTACTTTAACAGCCTATAATCCCGAAAAAGATGAAGTAATCGTCGTTTATCGGAATACCGAAGATCATGCACAGTCATTGGAATTTGATGTTTCCAAGTTTTCTAAAGTAGGTAATGAGGTTGATGTATATACGACATCGGCGGACAAGAATTTAGAACTTAGCCATACAACCGTTGAAAATAATAAGCTGAGTGCAGAAGTAGAAGCTAAGTCAATTACAACGTTTGTTATTAAGAATGCGGAGAATTTAAGTGTTCGTGTTGCATATGCACCAGAGGCATATCCCTCTTCTCCGGTATGGAATATGGTAGACGGAAATTCTCAAACCATGTACGAAAGTAATTGGAAGGGTGAAGGTTACAAGTCAGGAGATTATATTGTCCTCGATTTAAACGAAGTTAAGAACGATATAGGTCAGCTTTTATATACGCCAAGACAAAATGGTGCAGATTATGAAAAACAAAATGGACGCATAAAGAACTTCAAAATTTATACTAGTGATAAAAATCTGGATGATTTGGCTTGGGACGGTTCTAGAGAGCAACTTGAAGAGCACTTCAATTATGTTGCTTTTGGTGGAATTGATGTTAATAAGAACGACCGACAAACGATTACGTTCCAGCCTCAAACCGCACGCTATGTAGCCATTCAAGTATTCAAAACAGGTGGTGGCGGCTCAACAGTTTCAATTGGCGATTTAAGTGTAAAGCGTAGCCAAAAAACATCTGAAGAGTTTGGTATTGAAGCTATTGCTAAATTAGTAGAGAAGCTAGAATCTATTTATGGAAGTAAAAACCCTTATATTCAGTTTAAAATTAAGGAGTATTTAGAGGAAATAAAGGGAGAAGATCTACAATATCTCACGGAAGAGTCTGTGGAGCATTATAGCTACAAGTTTAATCATGCGTATGAGAAATATGCAGAGAAAAATTATAGTGTAAATCGTATTAAAAATGGTCAGACGTGGTATGACACGGATGGTGAGCCGATTCAGGCACATGGCGGTGGCATCATCTATGATGAAAAAACGAAAACGTATTACTGGTATGGAGAAGATAAAACAGAATCAAACTTAGGAGCCGGTTACGTACCGATGACAGGTATTCATGCTTACTCCTCTAAGGATCTTTATAATTGGGAGAACGAAGGCATTGTACTGCCGGTATTTAATAATCCAAATTTAGGCGATAACACACTTGATGGTGCGAATCCATCTGAAGTTCCCATGTACATTCATGAAGATGATCCTACTTATATGGAAGCCGGTGAAGCATTTAGTTTTGAGCGTCAGGAACAACATTATCAGAACCTAGATGATCCAAACTTTGGCATAAGTGATGATGAAAAAAGATTTTACAATTTTACTGGCAATATGAAATCTCCAGTAAATACGTTGAAAAAACACAATTCACGTGATCAAATCGATGAATTAAACGAACTTTATAAAAATGAGTCTTTAGAAGAAAAACAAAGATTATATCGTTTGTTTAACTGGGATAAGGTAGTTGAGCGTCCGAAAGTAGTTTACAATGCAAAACACGATAATTATGTAATGTGGTGGCACCATGACGGGCCAATAGCAGGTAAGTATTGGACTGCTTCAGGAGGCGTTGCAGTAAGTGATTCTCCGACAGGTCCTTTCAAAGTATTAGATATTGGTCGAATGCCTAACGATGACTGGGATAATGCTTGGCGCGAAGGCCAAGGTATGCTACGAGATATGACCCTGTATGTAGACAATGATGAGAATAATACCGGATATTTGATCTACTCTTCCGAAGGTAATAATGCCACTATTGTTTTACAGTTAGATGATACTTACACAAAACCAGCTATTGGTGATAATGGAAAAGCGATTTGGGCTAAAGCACATAAAGATAATAGAGAAGCTCCAACAGTATTTGAACAAGATGGAATTTATTATTCTATTACATCTGGTTTAACAGGTTGGAATCCAAATCCAGCTAAATACCATACTACAGAGAATCTGCTAGACTGGTGGTGGAAAGATAAGGGGGATCCATTCTGGGATGATTGGAAGGGAACAACACATGAGAGCCAAAGTACGTTTGTGTTGCCTTATCGTAACTCCAAAGGTGAGCTAGTAAAAGATAAGTTTATCTTTATGGCAGATCGTTGGAATCCTAATAATTTGACGGATTCTAGATATATTTGGTTCCCGCTGCATCTAGATAGTGCAAATCAGCGCATTTCGATGAATTGGGAATCGGAATGGAATTACTCTGAATTTGGCGTGGAAGAAGATGTGAGCGTTACTTCCATTGCAGTGACGAGCGAAGGCAATTCCTCGACAATCACAACAAAAGGCGGCACGCTGCAACTAGGAGCGACAGTTCTACCTGAGAATACAACAAACAAAACGGTAACGTGGTCCGTGTATGAAGCAGACGGAACGACTTTAACAGACAAAGCAATGATTGATGCAAATGGATTACTGACAGCCGCTAAGGACGGAGTAGTTAAAGTCGTAGCAACAGCAACAGATGGTTCCGGAGTAAACGGAAGCAAGGTCATTACGATTAGCGGTCAAAGCGATACGCCAGACCCAGATCCAGTAAAAGTAGAGTCGATTGCCGTAACAAGTACAGTTGATGCAATCACAATAAAAGGCGGCACGCTGCAACTAGGAGCGACGGTTCTACCTGAGAATGCAACAAACAAAACGGTAACGTGGTCCGTGTATGAAGCAGACGGCACAACAGTAACAGATAAAGCAACGATTGATGCAAATGGATTACTTACAGCCGTGAAGGATGGCGAAGTACAAGTCGTAGCAACAGCAGCTGATGGTTCCGGAGTAAACGGAAGCAAGGTCATTACGATTAGCGGTCAAAGCGATACGCCAGACCCAGATCCAGTAAAAGTAGAGTCGATTGCCGTAACAAGTACAGTTGATGCAATCACTGCAAAAGGCGGCACGCTGCAACTAGGAGCGACAGTTCTACCTGAGGATGCAACGAACAAAACGGTAACGTGGTCCGTGTATGAAGCCGATGGCGTGACAGTAACAGACAAAGCAACGATTGATGCAAATGGATTACTGACAGCTGTTAAGTACGGAGTAGTTAAAGTCGCAGCAGCAGCAGCAGATGGCTCTAATGTAAACGGAAGCAAGGTCATTACAATTAGCGGTCAAAGCACAAGCGGTGGCGGTAATGACGGCGGAGGAAATAACAATGGAGGAAACAACGGCGGTGGAAATAACGGTGGAGGCAACAATGGAGAAGGCGGCAACAGTGGTGGCACAACAGTGCCGACAGTCGGAGATCCAGCATTGTATGAATCCAAAGGAAGCGAGCTGACGGTTGATCCTGCTCACAACAAAGTGAAGGCTAAGCTGGATGCTGCAGCGTTTATGCAGAAGGTTCAAGCATTCGAACAAGCAGGGAAAAATGCAGGCTCTGTACTGAGAATTGCGATTTCCGGTTCTTACGATGGTTACGAGGTTGCGATTCCAGCAGAAGCATTAAGCCGTTTGGCAAGAAGCAAGCCTGATGCTGTCATTGAAGTAACTAGTCCACTAGGAAGCTATGCATGGCCGGTTTCTGAACTGGTAGGAAAAGGTCTTGATGCAAACGGACAAATCATTGTACGGGTTGAACAAGCAGACCTGACAGTACAGAAAGGTTTGGAAGAAAAGCTTACAGACAGAGGTATAAAGGCACGAAGTGCAGCTGTAAGTTTTGAAGCAGAGCTGAAAGAAAAGGAAGCGACAACGGAGCTAACACCAACAGGCTATGTAGAGCGCAAGCTGATCGTAAATGGTGTATTGAGCAATCCGAATGAAGTAACGGTAATGACATACGATCCGGCAACGGGAGAGCTTCGATTTGTTCCAGCCGTATTTACGGTAAAGGACGGCAAAACGGTGGCGACGATCCAACATAACAAAAATGGTTTGTATGTGATCGTGGAAGGTAAGAAAACGTTCGCAGATCTACAGGGTCACTGGGCACAACAGGCAGTAGAAGCTCTGGCTTCCAAGCTGATCGTGAAAGGGAAAACAGAGGGAACATTTGATCCAATTGGTCGAGTGACGCGTGCAGAATTTGCGTCCTTGCTCGTGAGAAGTTTTGGTTTGTCGAACAAAGAAGTAGATCAAACATTTTCTGATGTAGCAGCAAGCAAGTGGTATGCAGCAGATGTGAGTACAGCCGTAAAATATGGGTTCGTACAAGGAGTAGGCAACGACAGATTTGCTCCTGAGGCACTCATTACGAGAGAGCAAATGGTCGTGATGATGATGAATGCGATTCAGTTCGTACAAGGAACAGCAGGGGCTGGAGCCAGCCAGCCAACCTTTGCAGATCAGGATCAAATCTCATCCTATGCTCAAGAAGCCATTGCAGCAGCGGTGGATAAGGGACTAATTAAGGGCAAGGCAGCAACAACCTTTGCGCCAAAGGATATGACGACTCGTGCTGAAGCTGTAGTCGTTCTGCAAAATGCATTGCAATATTTGAGCTTTATTAATAAGTAGGTTTCAACAATACGCCTGATCTACATCTAGAATCAGGCGTATTTGCATTGCGAAAAATGTATTCATTATATATAAGGTGGATTATATCTTTAGCGTTGATACGGCGTCCTATTAAACAAATATTCCGATATTTCAATATTTGAAATCTTTTCCTTGGTAAAAAGTGATATATTTATTAGAATGAATAATATAACAATCAAATATGGAACACGCGAAACAGGTGCCAATTGTGAATGGAATCATCCATCTCATAAATTGGTTAAAAGGGAAGTGGGTGAGAATCCCACGCGGTCCCGCCGCTGTATAAGAGGAGTCCTTGCAACGATGCCACTGGGGAACTGGGAAGGCTGCTAGGATGTTGATACTTGAGCCAGAATACCTGCCTGTTTTGTCACACCACAACTCTACGATGGATAGGAAGGTGTTTATTAGTGCTGGCTAAATATAGCTGCGTAATCTATTAGACCTCTTAACGATTCAAGTTGAGAGGTCTTTTTGTGTGCTGTTAAACGAAAGATGAATTGGAAGGATGATGGATTGAGATGAGAAAAAATAAATTAATCGCATGGCTGCTGATCATAAGCATTGTAATGACGATGTTCACGAACGGGATGACGGTATCCTACGCGGATGAGGCTGACACTTCCGTTGCTCCAATAGAAGAGCTTACTACTGTTAACAATGAGCAGATTGAAGAGGTAGATACAGAACCCAAGGAAGATAAAGAACCTCCGACGATTAAGGTAGAAGGAATACAAGATAACCAGACGGTATCATCTAGTGAAATAAGCTTCAAAATTACAGTAACAGATAACGTGTACACGGACATTATTCCAGAAGTCGCAGTGAATGAAGACGTGTTACCAGCGGTTCAGGATCAATATAAGGCTACTCTTCTTGATGGGGAGAATAGCATAACCATAACGGCTATCGATGGCGCAGGGAATGAGACAACGACAAGCTTTACGATTATCAAGAAGATTGACACTGTAACACTCGCAAAAGAACATCTGGATAAAAGTCTTGCTTATACTCTTGATAGAGTAAAAGCTCCGACTCTGGGGACAGGCAACGGTGAGTGGGTTATCATCTCTTTAGCGCGGGCTAATTATCCGGTGCCTAGCGATTATTATAAGATCTATTACGACAATGTCGTTCGAGAATATGAAGCATTAATGTCTAAGAATAATGTATTTAGTACTGAACATTCCAGATTAATTCTGGGGCTTTCTTCAATCGGAAAAGATATAACAAATGTGAACGGGCATGATGTACGAAATCCTCTTGCTGACTACACCTATGTTGCTAATCAAGGCATTAATGGACCCGTTTATGCTCTCCTGGCACTTGACAGCAATCGTTATGAGATTCCAGATATCACCAAAGAGAGTGTGCAATCCACAAGAGAATCTTTTATAAACCTCATCTTGGGTAAAGAGCTTCCTAATGGTGGATGGGCATTCTTTGGGAGCACGATAGATCCGGATATCACGGCAATGACGATGCAAGGACTGACCCCTTATTATCATGAACGTGAGGATGTAAAAGCAGCAGTAGATCGGGCTATTGAGGCGTTATCTAAGGCCCAAATGAAAGATGGAGGTTATGGTTACGGATCATCGCCAAATAGCCAGAGTATTGCTCAGGTTATTATTGCCTTAACCGGTTTGAGGATAGACCCACACACAGATGATCGATTTATTAAGAATGGAAATTCAGCATTAGATGCCTTGCTAACATTTGCTGTACCTGATGGTGGCTTTATGAACACGAAGTTAGGTGCTGTCAACAGCATGGCTACGGATCAGGGGACACTTGCCCTAGTAGCTTACGACAGATTTAAGAATGGTAAGAATCGTCTCTATGACATGACTGATGTTCAATCTGAACAACCAGAACTTCCAGAACAACCCGAGTCTCCTAAAGATATAGTAGTGACATTGCCATCGGGTGATAAACCGGATGTTGTTATACCGAAAGATGAGCTTGATTATATCGTTCCTATAAAGCCAGAAGATAGTAATAAAGAAATTACGATAACGATTCCGGCGGATAAAAACTCAAAGGTAAGTGCTAAACTTCCCTCGAATAGCAGCCTTCCAAAAATAGAGGCTACAAAGGGTAATGTATCCGTCTTGATCCCTGCAGGTACTGCGGTCACAACGGGCGACGCTTCAGCATTGGAGTTATTAACTTCAATCCATAAGACGGATTCTTCTTTAAAAGATCAGATCAAACCAATTATTCCAGAGGAACATAAGCTGGATGAGATTGTTCAGGCATTCACAATGGGTGGTAAGGGTAAGATCGAATTCAGCTCCTTCATTACCTTAACCTTCAAGGGAATGAGCGGGAAAGAGGCTGCCTATATCCAAGACGGATCAGCCCACGCAATTTCGAAGTACTCAGGCGATGAGCAAGGGTTGAGCAGTGGGAAGAAAGAATATGCCTATGATAGCGGAAAAGACTTAATCGTCAAAACGAAACATTTTACAGACTTTGTCGCTTACACAACAAGTGTAATTGAAACGCCAGGTAACGGAGGTGGTACAACACCGAAGCCAACACAATATGTGACCCTGTCTGTAGATAAACATTCGATTAACAAAGGGAACGTTATCTCAGCCGTAACCGTGGAGATTCAGTCTGGTGACACGGCTTGGAGTGTGTTGAAGAGAGAACTGGACAAGCGGAATATAAGTTATTCCTATGACTGGCCCGAGCAATATGGAAGTGTATATGTAAAGTCCATTGCTGGTGATGGAGAATTTGATCACGGAAGCGGTAGTGGCTGGATGTACAGTGTTAACGGTTCATTTCCTAGCTATGGTGCGAGCAGTTACACCTTAAGTGATGGCGATCGTCTTCAGTGGCGCTACACGAAGAACTTAGGAGCAGATTTAGGAGAAGACCCTGGTAAGTGGGAAGGTACCCCAGGAGGATCGACATCGGTTGCTCCAGGTATCGTGGTTGATTCGAATGATAAGACTCCGGTTATCCAAGTTCCGAAGGATATTTCAGCGGACTATACCATAAACATCACACAAGCGCTAAACCAAAAAGATCAGATTACCATTAACATTCCGGACGTTAAACATCGAGTATTCCTGAATTTGGACGAAGTGAAGAATGCAATGCCTACCATTAAGGTGGTTAAGGGAAAAATTTCAGCCATCATTGAGAAGGGCACCCTTTTCAAGTCAGGGGATCGCAAACTCGAGCTCTTTACAGCAATCAATAGTCAAGATACACAATTACGAGAGTTGATTAAAGGCAGTATCAAAGGAAATGATCAGCTTGATCAGATTCACCATGCTTTTGTTATGGGCAATAAGTCAAACCAAGCTTTGTTCGATAAGCCGCTGACATTCATCGTTCAAGGTGGCAAAGGACAGCTTCCAGGCTTTGTTGAGAATAACAAATTCTCAGCAATTGAGATTTATGACACGGAGGAGCAAGGAAAGCAGGCTGTAAATAGCACCGAGAAGAAAGCCTATGCCTTTGTTAAGAATAACGACCTGTATATAAGAGCTAATCATCTGACGACCTTCGTTACCTATACGACTTCGAAGTCAGCAGTAGTTAAGCCTGTGGATTTGAAAGATGTCTATAGCGATGCCAGTACCATTTCGTCATGGGCATACAGTGCGGTAGGCGAGGCAACAGAGCACGGATTTATTCAAGGTAATCAAGGTAAGTTTAAGCCGAAATCTGCAATCACGAGAGCGGAGTTCACCAAGATATTGGTGTCTGTTCTGGGGTTAGATCTAAACACAAGCAAAGGCATTACCTTTAAAGATGTCTCTCTGAATGATTGGTTCTACCCTTATGTGAATGCGGCTTATAAAGAAGGATTAGTAGTTGGTTCTAATAGTAACTTTAATCCGACCGATATCATTACGCGGGAGCAGATGGCAGCAACGGTTGTAAGAGCGCTCGATGCCACGCCTACGAAGCCGTCCGCAATTATTAAAGATATCAATTCCGTATCGAAGTGGGCTAGAACGGATGTTGAAACGATTGTTGCTCTAGAGTTGATGCTTGGAAGTAATAATCAATTCAAACCAAAAGATTCCGTAACAAAAGAGATGGCAGCGGTTGTTGCCTTGAAGGCATACAAATATAGAGACAACAGTAAAGAAGAAGATACGAATACTAGCGACGCTGTTCATCAAGAAGTAAAGAACAAGATCCGAGAAACAGCCTCATTTTTGCAGAAAGAAGTTAAAGATCCTGTAATCGCTAGTGTTGGTGGAGATTGGACTGTATTTGGACTGGCCCGTTCAGGTGTAACCGTGCCAGATGCTTATTATGCTCGATACTATGCCAATGTGGAGAAGATCTTGAAGGAAAAGTCAGGCAAGCTTCATAGCGTCAAATATACGGAATATGACAGAGTTATTCTTGCTTTAACCGCTATGGGGAAGAAGATAGATAATGTCGCGGGTTATGACTTAATCAAGCCGCTTGCCGATTATGAAACGCTAATTAAACAAGGCATTAATGGGCCGATCTTCGCTCTTATTGCATTAGATAGTAAGAAGTATGAAATACCTGTTGTTAAAGAAGTAAAGACACAGACAACTAGAGAGAAACTGATTGATTTTATCCTGAATCGTGAGCTTAGTAGTGGTGGATGGGCACTCGGAGAACGCCCTGATGTCTCTGACCCGGATATTACGGGGATGGTACTTCAAGCACTAACGCCTTATTACAGTTCAAATCCGAAAGTGAAGGTGGCTGTGGACCGCGGTGTTGCATGGTTGTCCAAGACACAGACTGCTGACGGAGGTTTCTCAAGCTGGAGCTCTACGAATTCTGAGAGCATAGCACAGGTAATTGTAGGCTTAACCAGCATAGGAATTAACCCACACACGGATGCCCGTTTTATTAAGAATGGACACTCACCTATTGATGCTTTGTTGAGTTTTGCTGCACCAACCGGAGGCTTCTACCATGTGAAATCTGGTGGTACAGGAAATGGCGGGGCGAAACCAGGTGAAGTGGATCTTATGGCTACAGATCAGGCGTTTTATGCTCTGGTTGCATTTGACCGATTTATCAATGGACAGAGTCGTCTTTATGACCTGACAGATGTTAAATAAATGATTTTTTTTCATTAAACTTAAATTGAAGTGCTAAGCAAGGGGGGATGTGTGTACCCTTGCTTAGTTATTTAAGGTGGAAACAAACATATGAACAAGAAAAAATGGATAACTGCGATTGTGATCCTTGGTATTTTGGCTATCGCATTCTTCTGGGGTGGGGATGTACAGAAAAGTCCGATCAGCCTTGAGGACAGCAGCTCTAAAGCACCTGTTGTAGACGAAACAACATCGTCTCAGACTACTGAAATCACTCCGCTTGAAGAAGATAAGCAAACTAAGCCACCGGTTATTACTGACGAACATGATTCTAATAGCGAATCGGAAGTGAAGAAAGAGCAAGAAGACTCCAAAGACCCAAAAGATAACTCTAAGGAGTCCGAGCCTGAGGAGAAAACAAATTCAGTTCAATCTGTAGAATCAGTCAAACCATCAGATAATGTAGAAGAGAAGCCAGCAGTGAAGAAGCCTGTGGATACAGTAGAGAAGAACACGGAAGCACCCAAATCAAGCACATCTACTGACAAGGGGAATAGCTCTGAAGCGAAAGTCCAGGATAAAGATAAGCCTAAATCAGAACCAACCAAACCGGATATCAAAGAACCGAATCCTAAGCCTAAGAAGGATAAATTTCTGACTGATCCTGTTCCAGAAGGGAAGCCAAAGCCCGTAGAGTGGCAGGATACAGAGGTCAACACGGCTAAGCCATTAATGATCACCTTGTCAGTAACTAGCCGAACCATATTAGACAATATGGATAAATTCAATAAGGATAAACTTGAGGTATTGCCTGCCGACGGGGTGATATATAAAGCTAAAAAAGTAACCTTTTATGAAGGAGAATCTGTGTTTGATGTTTTGTTAAGAGAGATGAAGAAGAATAAGATCCACATGGAATTTTCCATGACCCCAATCTACAACAGCAATTATATTGAAGGCATTAATAATATATATGAATTCGACTGCGGGGAGCTTAGTGGATGGATGTACAAGGTGAATGGCTGGTTTCCGAATTATGGTAGCAGTCGTTATATGCTGAAAGACGGAGATGTTGTCGAGTGGGTGTATACCTGTGATTTAGGACGGGATGTTGGTGGAGGAACAGCTGCAGGAGGACAGAAATAATGAAAGATTCCTTTTCGACGTTTCATCCTTTCGTGAATTTTTACTACTTTGTCGTCATTCTGACATTCAGCATGATTTTTATGCATCCAATTCTTCAAGCCATTGCACTACTCAGTGCTGCGATCTATTCCATTCTCCTCAACGGAAGGAAGGCCATGAAATTCAATCTACTCTACATGCTCCCGCTCTTCTTGTTCATGGCCGTATTGAATCCGGCTTTTAATCATGAGGGTGTTACGATTTTATTTTATTTAAATAACGGAAATCCGATTACGCTTGAATCTATTCTGTTCGGTGTGGCCGCAGCTTGTATGTTCGTGACGGTAATGATGTGGTTCTCCTGTTATAACTCTGTCATGACATCTGATAAATTTATATATATTTTTGGAAAAATACTACCCGCACTATCCTTAATCTTCTCGATGGTCTTGCGTTTTGTCCCCCGCTATTTAACACAATTAAAGGTGATCTCGAATGCACAACAATGCATTGGGAGGGACGTTTCGCAAGGGAGTTTGCTTTCAAGAGCCAAACATGGAATTACCATTCTCTCAATTATGACCACCTGGGCACTGGAAAATGCAATTGAAACCTCGGATTCGATGAAGTCCAGAGGGTATGGACTGCCTAATCGAACAAGTTTTTCAATCTTTCGTTTTGATTCAAGGGATAAGGTTGTACTCTCTCTCCTAATCGGATTAACCGTTATAGTTCTTCTAGGTGCATTCAGGGGGGAGAATACGATACGTTATTTTCCTTCTATTAAAATGATGGAGATAACCGTGTATAGTGTGCTCGTGTATATTTCCTATTTCCTGTTATGTACGGTTCCTGTGATCATTAATATGGTGGAGGCAATGAAATGGAAGTATATCGAATCGAAGATTTAGGATTTACCTTTCCTGAAAAAGATACCCCAGCACTATCTCATATCAATCTATCGATCACAAGAGGAGCGTTTATTACCGTATGCGGGAAGTCTGGTTGCGGCAAGAGTACACTGCTTAGACATCTCAAAACAGTGCTTACGCCGCACGGGTCAAGGGAAGGCACTATCTATTTTGACGGACAGTCTCTCGAAACAATCGATCATCGCACGCAGTCTGCAGAGATCGGATTTGTGCTTCAGAGTCCTGACAATCAGATTGTGACAGATAAAGTGTGGCACGAACTTGCATTTGGATTAGAGAGTTTAGGTTATGACTCCAGCACCATAAGGTTGCGTGTAGCTGAGATGGCTAGTTTCTTCGGGATTCAAACATGGTTTCATAAAAATGTATCAGAGCTCTCCGGTGGTCAGAAGCAGCTTCTGAATTTAGCTTCTATTATGGCTATGCACCCTTCCGTTCTCATTCTGGATGAGCCAACCTCACAACTGGACCCCATTGCAGCTGCAGATTTTTTAGAAACGGTGAAGAAGATTAATCGAGAGCTGGGAACCACAGTCATCATTACAGAGCATCGCCTAGAGGAAGTCCTCCCGATCTCGGATCGACTTATTGTGATGGAGGAAGGGACAATCATTGCAGATGCTCCACCGCAACAAGCTTGTGAGACCTTACGCAGGATGAATCATCATATGTTCATGGCTATGCCATCCCCAACGAGAATCTATGCCGCAGTAGGAAATGATGATTTACCTTGCCCCATTACAGTAAAAGAAGGACGTCAATGGGTCGATGCATATCTACATAATCAAATAGCCACTTCACTTCCCCCTAAGGATGAGTACGCTGTTTTGCAAGACAATATAGTCATCAACCTTAAAGATGTATGGTTTAAATACGAGAAGCATGGAGTCGATATCATCAAGGGCTTGTCTTTAGAGGTGAGAGAGGGGCAGTTCTACTGCATACTGGGCGGTAATGGAACGGGTAAGACCTCAACGTTATCCCTCATAAGCGGACTTCGAAAGCCATATCGAGGGAAAGTTTTGATCGGTGGGAAGAATCCAGCAAAGATGAGCAGCAAGGAACTCTTCACGAACAATATAGGAGTGTTGCCCCAAAATCCACAATCCTTATTCGTGAAAAAGACTGTAGAGCAGGATTTATATGAAGTGTTATCCCATACGACACTAACCCAAGCTGAAAAAACGGAAAAAGTAAAAGCCATGATTATGTTCACAGAGCTTGAACCGTTAATGGCCATGCATCCGTACGATCTCAGTGGAGGAGAACAGCAGCGTGCTGCACTAGCGAAGGTATTACTATTGGAGCCCCAAATATTGTTGCTTGATGAGCCAACCAAAGGGCTGGATGCTTTCTTTAAAGACAAGCTCGCTGCATTTTTGAAACAGCTGAATGCCAAGGGTGTCACCATTGTCATGGTTTCGCATGACATTGAGTTTTGTGCGGAGCATGGGGAGTGGTGCGCGATGTTTTTTGATGGGAGTCTCATTACGAGCAACACAACAAGAAAATTCTTTGCAGGTAACAGCTTCTATACGACGGCAGCAAATCGTATGGTGAGGCATGTATGGAATGATAGTGTAACGACTAAGGATGTGATAGAAAGATGCCTTCACAGCAATTAGAGAATCAGCGATATCGTCGCCGGCCGAATCTTGCAGCAGTCATGATCCTCATTATAATTCCCGCAACAATCCTAATGGGTGTATTTCTATTAGATGATAGGAAATACTATTTTATTAGCCTTTTAATTATTTTGTATACCATGCTTCCATTTGCTATGGTGTTTGAGAATCGCAAGCCTCAGGCCAGAGAATTAATCGTGATCGGTGTGCTTGTCGCTATTGCCGTAGCAGGAAGGGGCGCATTCTTTATGCTGCCACAGTTTAAACCGGTCGTTGCGATCGTCATTATATCTGGTGTGACGCTAGGGGCGGAAGCAGGCTTTCTTGTGGGTGCCATGACAGGATTTGTGTCTAATTTTTTCTTTGGACAAGGACCATGGACGCCGTGGCAAATGTTCTGTTTCGGTATCATTGGTTTTGTGGCAGGTCTTCTATTTAAGAAGGGGTTGCTAAGAAAGACGAAGTTCTCGCTTTGCTTATTCGGAGGATTATCCACGTTAATCATTTATGGGGGGATTATAAATTTAGGATCTGTCCTGATGTTCACATCTGAGTTTTCATGGGAAGCCTTGCTTGCGACATACATATCAGGTTTTTGGTTTGATATCGTGCATGCCATCGCTACGGTTACGTTCCTCTTTATGATTTCAAAACCTATGATTGAGAAGATTGATCGGGTCAAAATGAAGTACGGACTTATCGAATTTTAGATTGGGTATTTTTCACAAAATTTTATTTCTGGCTTACGAATGGCGAGTAACCTATAATCATAGGATAGACATAAATACAAAAAGAGGGAAGCCTATGGAATTTTTGAAGTCGTTTTTTGCCCAATCCGTTGTGAAAAGAATACTATTTCTGCTGCTAGTTCTCTTGTTGCTGTATAGTTTGCGGCATATGCTAAATTTATTACTTTTATTATTTCTAGTTACATTTGTTATGGGGCGTCTAGAAGGATTCGTTACAAGAAAGCTTAACCGTCTATTTCCTATTTCGCCTTTGATAGTTAACATTCTCTTATACGCTTTGCTGGTAACTTCTCTTGTATTCGGGCTTATAAACTATGTGCCTAAGATCGTGAATCAGGTGGTAGATATGTTTAATAGCATCACCCGATTTATTAACACGTCTAGTTCTTCCCAGCAAGATGAGTTTGTTAAGATGACGGCAGCTGCGCTGGAGAAGCTGGATTTCCAGAAGTATTTAGGAAGTGTAGTCGATTATATAATGAAGCTAGGGAAATGGCTGGAGATCATTCTGTTTGTTATCCTACTGAGCTTTTTCTATCTTATCCAAAAGAAGAAAGTTGTACAATTCACCGAAAAATTTCGGTATAGCAAAATAAGCTGGGCTTATAAAGAGTTCCACTATTTTGGCCAGAAATTCACTTCATCCTTTGGAAAAGTAATTGAGGTTCAGCTTCTAATCGCCGTGTTTAATACCGTGCTTACGATTGGAGGACTCTGGATCTTCGGATTCCCGTATTTGTTCGCGCTCACGATTATGGTCTTTCTGCTAAGTCTCATTCCCGTGGCTGGTGTTATCATATCCTTCATTCCGATTGGGATCATTGGATATCAGATTGGCGGAATCACCTTGGTATTCTGGACTGTTATAATGATCTTGATCGTTCATGCGCTGGAAACATACTTCCTCAATCCAAGGTTGTACGCGTCAAAAACAAAATTACCGATGTTCTATACATTTATCGTACTTATTTTCTCTCAGCATTACTTAGGAATCTGGGGTCTTATTATCGGGATTCCCATCTTCATGTTCCTGCTGGATGTATTGGATGTAGAACAGACTGAATAACTTTATTGATTAAATGATTAGACGCGCCTTTACAGGCGTGTTTTTTTATTTTGAAAATATTCTAGAATTGTCCAGGAATTGTACCATAGATGTTCGCTTAATGCTTTCTTCTCAAGTTTCTATAATTTTGATATACTGACCAGTATATTTATGGAAATATAGATAGGAAGGGATGATTCTGAATTGTTTAAGTATTTTGAGAAAATTCAAATCTTCAGAAAGTTTCTACTATCCTATCTTTTGATCCTTGTTATACCTCTCATTTCTAACTTAATCGTATATCAGATTAGCGTTTATCGAATTACGGATCAAGCAACGAAATATAGTCAGAGCTTAATGACAGAAACAAGTCGTATGATCGATAAAAGAAATGAAGAAGTCGAGAACTTTGTATATCAAATGTCTAAGAATCAGGATATCAACCAATTAATGTACCGAAAGCCATCGGACCCAGAAATTACATACGATATTTATAAGGTTCTGAATAGTATTCGTCCTTATTGGTATACGAATCACTTTTTCGAGGACTTTTATATTTATTTTAATAATATCGATATTCTTGTCACGCCGGATTCATCTTTTCTACGACCGAAGGATTTCTATAAGATGAATAGTTACGAAGGACTTAGTTACGAGGAATGGAATAAAAAATTCAATAAACCGTATTTATCCCGACAGTATTTCCCAGCAAGTCGAGTCGCCCAAGGAAATAATGATGAATCCATCATTACTTACGTACAGTCCATCCCATTTCTTTCGAAACAAAGTCCCAAAGCTAATGTCGTGGTTTTGATCGATGAACAGGAGATTTCTTCATTATTGCATCAGGTCTCATCTCAGTATGATGGGTTTACGATGGTTTATGATGATACAGGAAATATCATTTTTAATGACAATCTAGATAAAGAATTGGTTTATTTTGATGAGTCGACTAACAAATATAAATTCAAGAACAATAATGAGAAATACATGCTGCTTGAATCCAAGTCGAACAATACTCATTGGACATATGTAGCTGCCATATCAAAAGAAAAATTATCAGAAGATGTACAGTACATTCGGACGATCAATATGGTTATAGCAATGTTTACACTCTTCGTCGGGCTATCAATTGCCTTCCTTTTCTCCTATAAGAACAGTATTCCATTGAATCGTTTGTTAGGAATTATGCATTTTCCTCAAACCGGAAAAGTCAAAAATCCTTATGATTTTGTACATAGCAGTGTTGAAGATATTCTAGCCAAGAATGATGAGTTAAAGGAACAAATCCAAAGTCAGCTTCCAATTCTAAAGGACACAATCATACGAAAGCTGATTGCGGGGGAAATAAGTTCTTCCAAAGAAGCGAGCGCTTTAATTGAACAAGCTGATTTATCTATTCATGGTCCATTTGGTAATGTCGGTATCGTTCAGATTATTCATATGTTAAGTGAAATGGATAAAGAAATGCTTGATGAGATGAATGTTGCCCAATTACTTATTCAGAATGAATTAATGGATGTCTTCAACGGAGAGATTCTGTGCTGTAATTATGGTGTTGATCAGGTTTTATTTATAATGTCTTATTCAAACAAGCCATCCCAAGTGGAGCAAACTAAGGTCGATATAGCAATTGGTCTTTTGATCCAGCGTATGGTAGAGAAATACAGTTTGAAAGTCAATGTTGGGCTAGGCCAGTACTTCGATCAGATTTTACATATCCACCAAGCATATGAAGAGGCGAAGCTGAGTTTGCCATTTGTTCCATCGATTGACCAGCCTATGTCCTATTATAAATATGTAAATACGTTTCAGGAAGGACAGATGGAGTGTTATTATCCGATTGAATTAGAGCTGCGCCTAATCAATGCTGTAACCAACGGAGAAGTTGATGAGGTTAAGGAGCTGTTCGATAAAATACTTGAAGAGAACATAAAGTTGCGAGTGCTGAATAAACAAAGAGGAAGCCAGCTGTTAGCATCCTTAAATCATACCATTATGAGAATGTTCTCAAAAAATATACAAATCAATCAAGTATTAGTCGATGATATTTTGACTCGAATAAAAGAGATGAACATCAAGAATCAGGATATATATCAGGAATTAGATCGCTTTAAACATATTTTTATCGATTTAACGATGAAAATACATGAGAAGAAGGTAGCTGGTGGCCAACAAGTAATTCTCAAAATGAAAGAAGCGGTAAAACAAAACTTTAATGATCCGAATTTATCGATCATTAATATTACAGAGTCCGCTGGCATTTCGGAGAAAATGGCGACCTCGTTATTTAAGGAACATGTCGGGATGAATTTGTCGGATTATCTAGAAGAGGTAAGGCTAAACTATGCAAAGTCGAAATTGATTCAAACGGACGAGTCTATCGAGGACATCGCAACGATGTCTGGGTATAATAGTGGTCACTCTTTCAGGCGGGCCTTTAAGCGGAAAACAGGGACATCTCCATCCGATTTCAAAAAAATGATGCAAGATGTAAGAGAATAAATCTAGAGAAGAGACTGACTTTTAAAGTCTAATGGAATGACTTTAAAGCAGTCTTTTTGGGTTTAGGACGAATCACTACTAAAATCATGATAACGCTTCCAAAAATGTACGGTGAGATTTTATTGTACGCTCCCATAATTAAAATGGTTAAAAACCTTGTTGTAGAGCGGTTTTTAGCGTGTACGTTGTATGAGAAAGTGCATCTTTCATAACCGTCTTCTATCTAATATGATAACCCCAACAGTCAATCGATTGGCTCAGCGCTGAGGCATGTTAAGGACTGGGATATTGGATTGGAGGGGGTTACATGCAAGGAAGCACACTTCATAAGACGGGATCAGATAGCCTGGATATAGCCAAGAATCTAAAAACAACACGAACGAGACGGAAATTAGTAAAGAAACATTGGCAGTTATATACCTTCGTTCTGATTCCTTTAGCCTTTCTGATCATATTCAAATATGTACCGATGGCAGGTGTTGTAATTGCATTTAAGGATTACAGCGTAACTAAAGGTATTATGGGCAGTGAATGGGTAGGGCTGAAGTATTTTCGATACTTCTTTGAAGGGCCAAACTTTAGCTTGTTATTAAAAAATACACTCTTACTGAGTGTGTACGGTTTAATCATCGGCTTTATTTGTCCAATTATTCTAGCTCTATCATTAAATGAAGTGAGGAATACCCGTTTCAAAAAAATGGTACAAACTATAACCTATGCTCCATATTTCATTTCTACAGTCATAATGGTGTCGATCATTATTTTGTTCTTATCCCCGAATTCAGGGCTTATTAATAATATTCTTGGTCTATTCGGAATCGAGCCTATCAATTTTATGGGAATTCCTTCTCACTTTAAATCAATTTTCGTGTGGTCTGACGTGTGGCAGAATACTGGATATGCAACGATTATATATCTTGCTGCGCTAGCAGGGGTAGATCCACAATTGTATGAAGCGGCTAAAGTTGATGGAGCGAATCGTTTCCAGAAGATTACAAATGTTGATATTCCGGGGATACTTCCCGTTATTATCGTGGTCTTGATTCTTAACATTGGCTCGATCATGGCTCTCGGATTCGAGAAGATCTATCTCCTGCAGAACCCGCTGAATATCAACGCCTCAGAAGTTATCGCCACATACGTATACAAGGTAGGCCTACTCGGAGCGAACTTTAGCTTTGCCGCAGCTGTTGGATTATTTAACTCCATTGTCAACTTTATTTTAATAATTTCTGCAAATGCTTTATCTAAAAAATTCTCGTCATCAAGTTTATGGTAGGTGGAGAAGCATGAATACTAAAGCGATAACAAGAATTAATGAATCCGTGGGCGATCGCCTTTTTATAGGAGCAATCTACACGTTCCTAATTCTCGTATTAATAGCCGTTCTTTATCCACTTGTCTTTATTGTAAGCGCTTCATTTAGCAGCGCGTCTGCGGTAGTTTCCGGACGGGTCTGGCTGTTTCCTGTAGAACCAACTTTAGATGGGTATAAGGCTATTTTTAACAACTCTCAGATTATTCAAGGTTTTTCGAATTCACTGTTTTACACCGTTGTGGGTACCTTCATCAGTGTAACGATTACGATCTTACTGGCCTATCCTTTATCAAAAAAGACGTTTTACGGGCGTAGGTTCATTATGGTTTTGCTCGTATTTACAATGATCTTTGATGGAGGGCTTATCCCTCTGTATCTCGTAGTTAAGAACTTAAATATGATAGATACGATATGGGCATTGTTACTCCCACAAGCACTTGCCGTTTTTCAGGTTATTATTGCTCGGACATTTTTCCAATCTACGATTCCAGATGAATTATCCGAAGCAAGTGAGATGGATGGGTGTAGTGAAACCAAATTTTTCTGGAAGGTTGTACTGCCTTTATCCAAGCCAATCTTAGCTGTACTCGTGTTGATGTACGCAGTCATGAAGTGGAATATGTATTTTGACGCCTTAATCTATCTGAAGTCAGAAGAATTGTTCCCTCTGCAAATCATCTTAAGAAGTATTCTGATATTGAATGTGGAGTCTGGGGGGAACATCGAAGAGGTTCTAAAGCTGCAAGGACTCAAGGAACTTATGAAATATTCGCTTATCGTTGTCTCTAGCTTACCAGTGTTAGTATTGTATCCATTCGTACAAAAGCACTTTGTAAAAGGGATGTTGATTGGTTCAATTAAGGGATAAAAAGATGATTGAAAGGGATGAGGTCAATGAAAAAGAGTTTATTATCCAAAGGGGCTATTCTGTTTTTCGTATTCTCACTTATGTTAACAGCTTGTGTACCTTCAAAGAATGAACCACCTAAAAGTAGCGACAGTGGTAATACGGATGGAGCGAATGCTCCAATCGAAGTATCCATCTTTACCCCTAAATTCACAAGTGACGGCGATTTCAATGAGAATGAGTTCACCAAAATGATTGAAAAGAAGCTTAATATCAAAATTAAATGGGAATTTGCGAATCAAGATGCTGCCAAGGAAAAACGCCAGCTTTCCCTCGCAAGTGGAGACTATCCGGATGCTTACTGGCTAGTGACTTGGATTGATAATATTTCCAAAGTGGAGGCTCAGAAATATGGTCAAGAAGGTATCTTCTTGCCTCTGAACGACCTCATCAAAGAAAACGCGCCAAACATACAAAAAGCAATGAACGATGTTTCATACTTAGAGAAAGGAATCACTGCACCAGATGGTAATATTTACGGGTTACCTTTGCTGGGTGAATGTTATCACTGTTCCAGATACGGGAAGATGTGGATTAATAAAGAGTGGCTCGAAAAACTAGGCTTAGAAATGCCGACTACAACGGAAGAATTTATAGCAGTGTTGCAAGCATTTAAGAATGGTGATCCGAATGGTAACGGTAAAAAGGATGAAATCCCACTCAGTGGTGAGACAAGAGAACTTGGAAATAATCCGACGATGTTCTTAATGAATGCATTTATTCCGAATAATGGTCTCGATTATATTAATGTAGATGACGGCAAGCTATCTCTTGGTCCAATGCAGGAAGGGTGGAAAGAAGGATTGAAATACATCAATTCTCTTTACAATGAGGGTCTGATCGATCAGGGAGCGTTCACACAAAATACAGAAGCATTAAAGCAAATAGGTACTCCTGAAAGTGATTCGATCTTAGGAGCATCTTCTGCGCTTCACCCGGCTGTATTTGTAGATCTAAAATCGGAGCACTCCAAAAAATATGATGTTGTTCCTCCAATACAGGGACCTGATGGTGTTCAATTTACTCCATCTAATTACGGCTCAGTGAATAACTTTGCATTCGCAATTACAGATAAAGCCAAAGGTGAAAAAGCAGAAGCATTAATTAAGCTGGCTGATTTCTTTTACTCCGAAGAGGGTGCACTGACTGCAACTTACGGTAAGGAAGGGGTCAGTTGGAAGAAAGGAGGACCAGAGGATATTGACCTGAATGGTAAACCGGCAAAGTATGCGAAAATCCCAAGTGACCCGAACCAGAAAGAAGAAGATAAAGTTTACTATGGATGGGGCGAGAGAGGACCATTGCTACAAACGAGAGCGTTTAGAGATGTAATGGGGACTTCAACGGATGAATTGTCACCACAAGGGTATGAAAGAAGATTGTATAATGCGACGTTAAAATATGATGGGTTTGAACCAAAAGAACAATTTAACGCTTCTGCGGCTTGGGTCGATCCGAAAGAAGCAGAGGAAGTTGCTTTACTCAAAATTAATATCAATAAGTATATTGAAGAAAACATCGTACAGTTTGTGACGGGATCTAAAAATATCGATAAGGATTGGGACAGTTATCTTAATGGTTTCAAACCACTGCAAATTGATCGTTATTTAGAGATTTATCAAAAGGCGTATGATGCAAGTAAATAATAGATCAGTATCATAATTCGTCAAACATATGACAAAAAAACACGAAATAATGATTGATAATATCATAATTATGATCTATTATATCATCAAATAAATCATTATAGCGTTTTCAATATGGATAGTACTAAGGCGTTTGTCTTGTCTGTGACGTCATAAAGAGCGAGGATAACTCGCTCTTTGCCGTCATTTGGGATGGTTAGGTTAAGTGGTTGAAACGCCTTTGGGAAAGCGCTATCAATAGGAGGATTAAACAATATGAAGGACAACGTGAAGATTGGAATGATCGGGTTAGGCGCACGGGGAATGGGACTATTAGGTCATATTATTCTTAACATGTCAGATGTTGAGGTTGTTGCGGTATGTGACCGATATGAAGATCGACAGAACAAAGCAGCAGATAAAGTAGAAGAGAAGCGGGGCAAGAGACCTGTTGTAACGAATGATTATACGGAAGTACTTGCTATTGAGGAAATTGATGCCGTAATTATTGGTGCTTCATGGGCAGATCATATTGACATTGCTGTTGCAGCGATGGAAGCGGGTAAATATGTAGCTAGTGAAGTAGGTGGTGCATATTCAGTACAGGAGTGCTGGAGATTAGTAGAAGCTTATGAGAGAACTAAAGTACCTGTGATGATCATGGAAAACTGCTGTTATGGTCGAGATGAACTCATGGTTCTGAATATGGTTAAGCAGGGGATATTTGGTGACATTGTACATTGCGCGGGCGGATACCAGCATGACTTGAGAGATGAGATTGCCTATGGTTATGAGAACCGTCATTATCGTTTGGATAATTATATCAATCGTAACTGTGAGAATTATCCGACGCATGAAATTGGACCGATTGCTCAAGTTCTTAATATCAACCGTGGTAACCGCATGGTTTCCCTTGTCTCAATGGCTTCTAAAGCTAAAGGTATGAAAGAATACATAAAGAATGAAAAAAGCCACGATAGTGGGTTAGCTGATGTAGATTTCATGCAAGGAGACATTGTAACTACGATTATTAAATGTGCTCACGGTGAGACGATTACTATTACGCTGGATACTACGCTTCCAAGATATTACTCAAGAGGCTTCACTGTGAGAGGTACCAAGGGCATGTATACAGAAGATAACCATTCGATCTTTATCGATAAAGAACATGATCATCATTCGGCTTGGAATAAGAACTGGGGCAATGCTGACGAATACAGAGAGAAATACGAGCATCCAATTTGGAAGAAATTCCTTGAAGAAGGCGTGAAGGGTGGTCATGGCGGTATGGATTGGCTCGTATTCGCTGACTTCTTCGAAAGTGTGAAGAAAGGTACGCAAACCCCGCTGGATGTGTATGATATGGCTTCTTGGATGTGTATCTCAACGTTGTCTGAGGACTCCATTGCGATGGGGGGACACCCTGTGGCGATCCCTGACTTCACGAATGGAAAGTGGATGACTCGCCGCTAATAAAGGAGATTGGTGCTGTGGAACTGAAACCATTCTGCGAGGGGATCAAGCTCTCCCCTCCAGCCCAAGAAGTTGTATATGGATATGACATGGATGAACAGGAATACCAAAGTTACAAACAGCACTTCCATAACAATCGCTTCTCTTTCTTCGAAAGAGTAAAGCAAGTATCTGAATACCGGGCATTATTCTTATATTTATTCGTAAGGTTTGCGGTGGATGCCCATGAGGAATATCAGATTAGAGATATCGATAATGAGGTCTATTTCGATACCTTTTCCGATATTCAATTGTGGTGTTCGACCTGTAAACGTGATTATGATGAGTATGGAATTCAGGAGTTCAGCTGGTTGCAAGAGCATGTCCAGCTCCGTTTGTTTAGACTAGGAAGATTACAGTTCCAGCCCGCTGCATTTGATCGTGATATCGAGCTGCATGGTCGAATGATCTATAAAAATCAAGTGGTGCTTAATGTTCATATTCCAGAAGGAGAGCCACTGGATCCTAAGAGAACGAAGGAGTCGTTCGAGAGGGCAAAGGCGTTTTTCAGAGGAATCAATCCTGTTTTTATATGTCATAGCTGGCTACTGTATCCGCAATTAGATGAGGTGTTGCCTAGCGACTCCAACATCATTCAATTTCAGCGTGAATTTCATATTTATGAGGTCGATCCTAACTCAAGAGAAGCTGAGCAGCGAATATTTATTAGCGTATGTTCCGATCCGTCTTCATATGAGGAACGTACAAGTTTGCAGCGCAGAGCGAAAGCCTTTCTGATCGCTGGCAACAAGCTTGGTAGTGGTTTTGGCATCAAAGTATGAGAGGAGTCACGAAAATTGTGGGTGATTTAAAGTTATGGTACGATCAGCCCTCATCTAGGTCAGATGAGACAGCAGAGCAGAATTGGAACCGTGCACTTCCGATTGGGAACGGACGTCTTGGTGCCATGATATTTGGGGATTGTCCTTCCGAACGGATACAGATAAATGAAGAATCGATCTGGGCTGGGCCACCTATGCCCGAACATCTCCCTGAAGCAAAGGAAGCAGTTCGTGAAGCCAGAGAGCTGCTACTTGCTGGCAAGTGCGAAGAAGCAGAGAAGCTAGTACAAGAGAAAGTACTGTCACCTCATACAGGACCAAGAAGCTATCAGCCGTTTGGGGATTTATGGATTACAGATCTCGGGATTACGGAGCAGCATAGCGTCAGTGAATACAGACGTGAATTGGATTTGGATACGGCTGTAGCTAAAGTCTCCTATGTACGTGAAGGGGTTCGTTATTGTCGTGAAGCTTTCTCAAGTAATATGGATCAAGTTCTGGTCGTTCGTTATTATACGGAAGGTCAAGGACGGATTAATACACGAGTAGAGCTATCTCGGGGAACGGATGCAAGTGTTGAGCTGCATAGTAAAGATAGCCTCCTGCTTACTGCGCAAGCAGCACACGGTTCGACGCATCCTGGTGTTAAATTTACCGGTATGCTGAAGGTAGATGCAGGTGAAGGTATGATTAGCCATGAGGGAGAAGCTCTCATCATAAGCGATGCAGACGTTCTCACATTATATCTGGCTGTACGCACAGACTACCAATTTGCGAATCCGTCAGAGCCGCTTCAGCATAATTTGATACAGCAGTGTGAAGCTGATCTGGAGAGTGCCTTGAAGAAGTCTTACCTTCAAATTAAGGAGGATCATATTCAGGAACACAGGCGGTTGTTTCAGCGGGTTCAGCTTCGTTTAGGTCAGGCGGATGAACAATTATCATCCTTTCAAGACATACCTACTGATCTGAGATTGGAATCTTTCCGTAAGGGAAATAAGGATCAGGGGCTTCTTACCTTGTATTTTCAATACGGCAGATACTTGCTCATTTCCTCAAGTCGCTCAGGATATATGCCAGCGAACCTTCAAGGAATTTGGAATCCATTAATGGAAGCTCCTTGGGACAGTGACTATCATATTAACATCAACATTCAGATGAATTATTGGCCCGCTCAAGTGACGAATCTGTCTGAATGTCATCTACCATACTTTCAACTGCTAGAAGGTCTGGTGGAGAATGGGCGGAAGACGGCGCGTGAAGTGTATGACTGTAATGGATTCGTCGCTCATTATACGACGGATGCGTGGTTGTTTACGGCACCTGTAGGGAATGTGAATTACGGCATGTGGCCGATGGGGGCAGGCTGGTGCGTCCGCGACTTTATGGAGTATTATCGCTTCACAGGAGATCGCGAATTTCTAGCCGAACGTGCTTACCCTATACTGAAGGAAGCAGCACTTTTCTTCTTGGATTGGCTCGTAAGGCATCCGGATACGGGGAAGTGGATCTCGGGCCCTTCGACTTCACCGGAGAACACCTACATATCACCTGCTGGTAACAGAGTTGCTCTGTGCATGGCGCCTGCCATGGATCAGCAGATTATATGGGATGTGTTTACTTGTGTAACGGAAGCAGCCAAGGAGTTGGGGATACAGGATGAGTTTATTGCTAAGGTCGCTGATATGTTTAGTGAGTTAGCATTACCAGACATTGGCCCCGATGGACGCCTATTGGAATGGTGTGATCCTCTTCAAGAAGCCGAGCCGGGTCACCGGCACATGTCCCATTTATATGCACTGTATCCAGGTGAGCAGTATAGTTATGCTTCCACGCCAGATCAAATGGAAGCTGCTCGCAAGTCGCTAGAATATCGCTTGCAGCATGGCGGTGGCCACACAGGGTGGAGCAGGGCTTGGATCATCAATTTCTGGTCTCGTTTAAAGGATGGGGAGAAGGCGCTCTTTAACCTCGAACAGCTACTTCAGCATTCCACCCTCCCTAATCTGTTTGATAACCATCCGCCATTCCAAATTGATGGGAATTTCGGTGGGACGGCAGGAATTGCAGAGATGCTGCTTCACAGTCATGGTGGCTTAATCGAATTGCTCCCGGCGCTCCCGAAAGCATGGGATCATGGGGCGGTTACAGGTCTAAGAGCACGTGGCGGGTTTGAAGTGGATATCGAATGGGAGCAGGGCGAATTAATACAATGCAAGATCTTATCGCTGAACGGTGGAATCTGTAACGTTTCTTATTCAGGTAAGCAGATATCTTTGAATACAGAAGCGGGTCAGAGTTACATTCTTGATTTTAAATAACTCATGAGAATAAGTCATAAAGATGAACACATAAATCGCTTGTTATTTTGACAGGTGGTTTATGTGTTTTTGTATCTTTTAACGGGGACAATGAAATTGAGATAAGAGGTTCTTGGCATCTTTTCTTTGGGATACTTGAGCATGACCTAACGAATCGGAATTGCTGCTTATTTGTGTTATGATTTACACAGCCAATATTCACAAGTGTGGGTATGCGTTCACTACCTTCTATGGATTGGAGTAATATGGATGAGCTATCGGAATCTAGAAGAATGCATTATCGATTTAGAGAAGAACGGACATCTGGTTCGTATTCATGAAGAGGTCGATCCTGATCTTGAAATGGCAGCGATACATAGGAAAGTATATGATGCTGGGGGTCCAGCATTATTGTTCGAGAATGTAAAAGGTTCGAAGTACAGAGCGGTGTCTAATCTGTTTGGTACAATCGAGCGAAGTAAGTTTATCTTTAGGGATACTTGGAATGCAGCGCAGAATGCAATCGCTGTTCGTAACAACCCAATGCAAGTTGTTAAAAATCCATTTAAATATATCGGTACCGGCTTGTCAGGAAGTAAAGCTTTACCATTGAAGAAGTCTGGCAGCCAGCCAGCCGGGTTCCAGGAGATTCAAATATCGGATCTTCCACTTATTAAGCACTGGAAAGAAGATGGCGGCGCTTTTGTCACATTGCCCCAAGTATATTCGGAGGATCCAGAGAAACCAGGCATCATGAACTCTAACCTAGGGATGTACCGTGTTCAGCTTAGCGGGAATGAATATGTGTTGAATAAAGAGGTGGGACTACACTATCAGATTCATCGGGGTATTGGAATCCATCAGGACAAAGCGACCAAGCAAGGTGAACCTCTGAAAGTAAGTGTGTTTATCGGAGGTCCGCCAGCACATACGCTATCAGCGATTATGCCATTGCCTGAAGGGATGAGTGAACTGACCTTTGCGGGGCTGCTTGCTGGTCGTCATTTCAGGTACAGCTATGTAGACGGATATTGTATCAGCCTTGATGCAGACTTCGTGATTACGGGAGAAATTCATCCTGGAGAGACCAAGCCGGAGGGACCTTTTGGTGATCATCTGGGCTACTATAGTTTAACCCACCCTTTCCCGGTCATGAGAGTGCATAAAGTGTATGCGAAGCAGAATGCCATACTTCCATTTACTGTCGTAGGACGTCCTCCGCAAGAGGATACCTCGTTTGGTGAGTTAATTCATGAGCTGACTGGTGGAGCGATTCGGAAGGAAATCCCTGGTGTGAAAGAAGTTCATGCTGTTGATGCAGCAGGTGTACATCCGCTTTTGTTCGCGATTGGCAGTGAACGCTATACGCCTTATGAGCAAGTAAAACAGCCTGCTGAAATCCTTACCCAAGCCAATCGGATATTGGGAACCGGTCAACTAAGCTTAGCGAAGTATTTGTTCATAACTGCAGAAGAGAAGCAGCCGATAAGCTCGTATAAGATTGAGGCGTTTTTATCTTATATATTAGAACGAATCGATCTGCAGCGGGATCTTCATTTCCAGACGAATACGACGATTGACACCTTGGATTATTCAGGGACAGGGTTGAATACGGGCAGTAAGGTCATATTCGCAGCTGTAGGTGATTCGATACGGGAGCTGTGCAGCGAGGTTCCGGAGATTTTGAGGGATATACCTGAATTTAAGCTTCCAAGCTTAGTCATGCCAGGGGTTGTGGCGATCCAAGGACCGTCATTTAAGAGCTATGAAGAAGCGCAGCAGCATATGAATGGCTTCAGTGATGCGATTCGGGAAAGAGGAGGGCTTGACTCCTGTCCGATGCTCATCGTCTGTGATGACAGTACGTTCATGAGTGAAACGCTGAATAACTTCCTATGGGCTACCTTCACAAGGAGTAACCCGTCTCATGATATTTACGGTGTGAATAGCCGCTATGAGTACAAGCACTGGGGATGCGATAATGTTATTATTGATGCCCGTACCAAACCTCATCAAGCGCCGCCGTTAATACCCGATCCAATCGTAGAAAAGAATATTGAGCGATTGTTTGCGAAAGGTGCAGTACTAGGTGGTATTGAGAAGTAAGTGATACCTGCAATAGAACACGTCATTTATGGCGTGTTTTTTTGTGCTCATCGTTTTTTTGATAACAAAATGTGACCAAAGAACGTCCGTAGTTGTGTTAGAGGTAAAGGGAGGTCAGAACATCATGCAGAGTGACTCGCTCCGGCCGGGCGGAGATATAGCAGATGCCTATGAAATCTATGGGAGGATGCTATTTAAAATAGCGATGGTTCATTTGGGTAACAAAGAAGATGCGGAAGAGGCTATGCAGGAAACGTTTATCAAGCTGTTGTATAAATCGCCAGAATTTAAAGATCAGGGGCATGAAAAGGCGTGGTTAATTCGGGTCATAACGAATCACTGCAAGAATATGCAGGGCAGCTTGTGGCGAAGACGTGTCATGAAGGTGGAAGAGATCAACGAATATTTCGAGTTTTCTTCTCCAGATCGAGCGCTTATGGATCATGTCTTAAAGCTGCCGTTCAAGTACAAGACAGTGATTCACTTGTATTATTATGAAGATTATTCGGTTCGGGAGATCTCTGAAATCTTGCAGATCAGTGAGTCTGCTATAAAAATGCGTCTCAATCGTGGCAGGAAACTGCTTAAGATGGATTTAGAAGGAGAGGAATGAATCATGGATCGGAAGGATTATAGGAATCTAATGAATCAGATCGAGCCGGATGAAGGAATGGAGCATCGGATCATTCAGAGGCTGAGACAACGTGATGAACATAAAAGAAGTATGAGCGGCGCTCGTAACCGTATAAACCGACTGTTAAAAGCAGCAACTGGATTGGCTGTAATTGCATGCCTAGGACTGGTAGTTGCTTTAGTATTGAATCTTGAACATACCACGATTGTCACATCTAATAACGTGCCTGAGTTCGATCAGACTCCGTCGGTAAGTAATAAAGATTCACACGCCGTGGCCATCCCGAAGATCGAACTGCCGAAAGAATCTAATGCGCAAGCCAATATGATTGGATTGATCGTTTACAAAGGCAACATCTATACACAGACATCTACTTCAATATCTCCTGAAACCGCAAAGCTTTTGAAAGGAAAACAGCTTGGGCGTACAAAAGCTGGGATAGACGAATGGAGCACTTCTTCTGATTACACTGAAATGGCGTCGACGATAGGCGAGATGGATTTATACGCGGTAAAGGGGTACGATTCAGATTTTAGAATCATGTCATATATGCAGATGGATGGGGCGATATTTGCCGAGCTATACGAACAACTTAACGGTATTACGGTTGCCCGGGGTGAGGATCTCATTGGCAAGCTCCATTTGAAGGAGCATATTGAATCTGCAAAATGGCAGGATTTTAACAGTTGGAATTTTAGTGAAGCCCATTTTACAGATATCCAAGTTGACCATACATTACAAGCTTTTATTGACTCTTTATATGAGGCTAGACCTGTATCAGCAGATGCGCTATATGAAGCAGGAATTTATGATTCATTACCTGAGAATCAGAAGTTTATCTATTTGAAGCTTCAGGATCAGACCGAAGTTCAACTCAGGTTGTTTAAAGACGGAAATTATGTGAGTTATGCAAATGCAGGTGTCTTTTTTCAATTGGATCCTGTTGTCTTTGATGCATTTTGGGAACAAATGTAGTCAGTTCAGTCCTAATTAACCCTTGCCTAGCAAGGGTTTTTCTTGGCTGTACCAAATACAGGACATAGCAAAAATATCCAAAGCTATGACATTTTATACTTACTTTTATATAGTCACTATGATAAAATAATATAAAAGTTGTATACATAAGGAGAGTCTGACATGAATCAAGTAGCTAATTCATCCATTTCATTTACGGAGCTTGTCAAATCCAGAAGATCTGCCATGAAATTTATCCCGGATGTTCCGATCAGCAGAGAGGAACTTGAAGAAATGTTCAGCCTCGCGAAATTTGCACCATCGGCGTTTAATCTGCAGCATACACATTATGCAGTCGTTACAGATAAAGCGTTAAAAGAAAAAGTATATGACGCAGCATATAAACAGTACAAAGTGTTAAGTAGCTCAGCAGTTATTGTTGTTTTAGGTGATCTGGAAGCTTATCAGGATGTGGGAGCGATGAATGAAGGGATGCTCCATCTTGGTGTCATGGATCAGATCGAGTTTAATGAAACCGTTCGGGAAGTACATACGATGTATGAATCGAGAGGAGATCAATTTAAGCGTGATGAAGCGATACGTAACGCAAGTCTTTCGGCGATGCAATTTATGCTTATTGCAAAAGACAAAGGGTGGGAGACATGTCCGATGATCGGATTCGATGCGGACGCTATTCAGCAAGCACTGGAGATCACTGAGCGTTATGTCCCCGTTATGCTGATAACACTAGGAAAGGAAGACACGAGTAAACCTAGACCACGCGGCTATCGTAAACCGAACGGTGAGTTCGTTACCTATTATGGAGACTAATAGCCAAGGAATGTTCCTGAGGATGTCGGGGTTTCGTCGGAACTATTATTGTATTCTATATTAAATAATCAAAAGAGCAGCTGTCTGTCCTAGGTCAATATTTTGCCAGGGCAGCTGCTTGTTGTTCTTGTCAAATAATAGTACGTTGTTTAATCATTCTTCATTTAATGCCTCAGCTGCAAGCTGATTTAAAACCGTGTTATCCATCGGTGGATTGTGCAGGCCAGCGCGAACGTCTCGGTAATATCGCTCGAGCGGTAAATCTTTAGACAAGCTCGATCCGCCTATAATTCGCATAGCCAAGTCAACAACCGTGATCGCATTGTTGGTGACTGTATATTTTGCGAGACCCAGTTGTGCACGCATATCGGAGCGGATCGAAGGGGAGTTATCCCACCGCTCTGCAGCTTCATACAACATCGCTCGAGCGGTTCGAAGCTCCGCTTCCATCTTGCCAATGGACTGCTGCACGGTTGACAGTGTGGCAATGGAGGCCTGAACGCTGCTTGGTTTATATGATTTAGCAAAATTCAAGGCATAATCTCTTGCAGCCAAAGCAATTCCCATATAGCAGGCTGGAATATGAAGAAGCCATCCGCTACCGTCATCCATTCCCGAACCTGTAATGCGAAATTGCTCAGGGGCGAAAGCATCCTTGAGTACGACATCGTGGCTTCCTGTTCCACGCATACCCAGCGTGTTCCAGGTCTCTTCAATGGTAGTTCGATCACTTCGACGAATGAGAAATTCGCTAACCGTATCCTCTTCAGTAACATATGCGGTTACGACGAACTGATCTAAAATCGGGGAAAGTGTACTGAACGTTTTACGTCCTGTGATGAGCCAGCCTCCAAGGGTGCGAACAGCGGTCGTTTCAGGTTTTCCACCCCGACTAGGGCTTCCTGTACCCGCTTCACTCGCAAATACATTCATCATGGAGCCTTGTTGGACGATATCATGACATAAGTTAGCGAATAATTCCTCCGGCCATTTACCGGTCATTCTTAGATGTAGTATTTGACCTAGATGCCATCCTACGGCTAAGGCCGTCGATCCATCTCCATAAGCTAGACGTTCCTGCACTTGTACCATCTCATACAGCGAAATTTCATCACCGCCATACTTGCGGGGAACGGTTAGCTTTAAATATCCTGTCTCTCGAAGATCGTTGAAGTTTTCGAATGGGAAGCTTCCCGCTTGATCATGAAGGGATGCTCTTGTGGCAAAACGTTCGGCGAGAAGCTCAACTTGATCCAAACGTTTCTGCTCTGCCTCACTACGTATATATTGATCCATATACCTGGCCAGGATGAATCACTCCTTTATATGGTGACTACTCTCATTATAGTATCATATTTTCTCGTCAATCCCCATAAAGCCGGTTGTGTTAAACGGGATTAATAGAATACATTCTTTTTCTAACTTTGAAATGGCTAATTAAATCGTCGTTACAACCTTAAATGTAATAGAATAGAAGTAGTAAATTTAAAAGAGGAGTGAACCCATTGACGCTGCAGCAGCTAAAGTACGCCATAGAAGTTGCTAATCGGGGGTCGATGAATGAAGCGGCGAAGCGGTTGTTCATATCCCAGCCGAGTCTCTCAAATGCGATTCGAGATTTGGAGGAAGAATTCCAGATTACGATTTTTGAACGTACGAACAAGGGGATATCACTCTCCAAAGAGGGCGCTGAATTTCTAGGGTATGCTCGGCAGGTTGTAGAACAGGCAGAGCTACTGGAGAATCGTTATGTAAACGCTAAGCCTTCACCGCAGCATTTTTCAGTATCAACCCAACATTATGCCTTTGCAGTCAACGCCTTTGTAAATCTCGTACGGGAGTATGGACAAGATGAATATGAGCTTGCTCTACGTGAGACGAAGACGTATGAAATTATACAGGATGTCAAAACACTCCATAGTGAAATAGGCATTCTCTATTTGAATGAATTTAACTCCAAGGTGATCAACAAGCTGCTCAAGGATGCGGGTCTGCAGTTTCATAGTTTGTTCAGGGCGAAGCCACATATTTTTATCAGTATTCATAATCCGCTCGCGAAGCAATCCATTGTGAAGATTGAACAGCTACAAGACTACCCGTATTTGTCTTTTGATCAAGGAGAATACAATTCGTTTCATTTCTCTGAAGAAATTCTGAGTACGTTGTCTCACAAAAAAAGCATTCGTGTAAATGATCGGGCCACACTTTTTAATCTGCTAATCGGGTTAAATGGGTACACCATTTCCACAGGAGTGCTGAGTGCCGACCTGAACGGTAACGAGATCATTCCAGTACCTCTTGAAAGTGATGAGAGTATTAATGTAGGTTGGATTAGCCATAAGAACATTACACTCTCCAAGCTTGCGGTTGCTTATGTTGATGCGCTTTATGAAGCAATTACGGAGAATGAGTGATGAGGTTTATGAATGAAAAAAGAGGGAGCCTGTTGTTCGGCTCCCTCTCTTATGTATTGAAACATTTCGCTATATTGTCAGATGGCTGCATTTTTTTGAATGAGAGAAATCTGCCCGGCATGAATGCCTGTGTGATACATCAATCTACCCACGGCTTCAAGTGGTGTCGATACGCCCATTGGAGATTTAACCGGTTCGTTCCATTTCTCCTTAGGCAGCTCGCGCATAGCGGATAATATATGTTCATTAGAAGCTTTCAGGGTAGCAATGAGTTCTTCCAGATTCGTAAACTCCATATCGGCACCAGCAGCTCCTCGAGCGGTCTGAATGACAAATCCTTCTGGTATGGGCCGGCTAAAGAACCAATCAGCAAACATATACTCGACCTCTGCATTATGGCGAAGCATATAGCCGATAGAAGCATTTCCTATTTTCAAAGGGAGATCCTGTTCAGGTAAACTCTCAGCTGTCTTATGGAATCGTTCCTGAATGGAATTCCAGATTTGAGATACAGTATCTAGTGTTGTCATTCGCTCACTTCCTTTATCTATTTCGATTGTGTTACAGGTGTATGTCCATCCCTTGCAACATGATCTAAACGTTCACCTGACAGATCCATGTCAAACGCTTGACCGAATCCTACCACGTAACGCCCCTCGTGAACCGTCAACTTGAATAATGAGAAATCTAAACCCTTCAGCATACGAATCATATTCTCACCAAAAGATTCACCAAATAACTCGAAAATGTCCTCGTGGCCTTCGTTGCCAATATTGACGGCGGTACACACAAATCTTGCTCTTTGGCGAGCGAATAAATTTGCGGATTGTGATTCGTCTTCAATGAACATGACATCTACAGCGGGATCATTTTCAAGATGCTTATAATGGTTTGCGATTTGGCTGATATAAATGTATAAGTGCCCATCCTTCTGAACAAAAGGAGCATAAGAGATGAACGGCTTGCCTTCATCATCTGTCGTACTAAGCATGATCGTTTTCAAGCTTTTTAAGAAATCAAGGTATTGCTGTTTAACTTTTTCTTTATCCAATGGCTTCATGAGTTATCCCTCTACTTTTCTTTATAATATGAATCCGGGGAGCTGTACTGCCTAAAACGTATTCTACTTCCGACTCGACACCGTAAACCTCTCGGATCAATCTCGGTGTGAGTACTTTTTGTGGTGGTCCGTATTCCCGCATAACGCCGCTTTTGATTACAGCGATCTTATCACTATAGGCACCTGCATGATTCAAATCATGCAGTACCATGACGACCGTAAGGTTTAATTCGCGATTCAGCCTGCTTATCAACTCAAGGACTTCTAGTTGATGGGCTATGTCCAAATAAGTGGTCGGCTCATCAAGGAGAAGTACTTTCGGTCGTTGCGCCAGTGCCATTGCAATCCAGGCTCGTTGTGCTTCGCCTCCGGATAGGGAGACGATTAATCTGTCTTCGTATGGAAGCATTCCAGTTTGTTCAAGCGCCCATTGGATCACTTCTTCATCGCTTGAATCGAAACGTTCGTACCATTTCTTGTGCGGTACACGCCCGTATCCAACGAGTTCTTTGACGGTCATATCCAGTGGACAAGTATTAGATTGACAGAGCATACACATGATGCGAGATACCTGCTTATTGCTGAGGGAGGATATCTCATGGTTGGCAATACAGATACGCCCACTCTCACAAGGGATACTGCGCGACAAACCTTTGAGTATCGTAGATTTACCGGAACCATTCGGTCCAATAATCGATACAATTTCGCCTTCTTGTACTTCGAGCGAAAAGTTGCTCACGATCGTTCGATCTGAATAGCGTATGGTCAGCGACTGAACGTCTAGCATTTATGTATCCCCCTTACGCATTAGATAAAGAAAATAAGGCCCACCAAGCATCGCCATCACAATTCCGGCAGGTATTTCCGTCGGTGAGAACACGGTACGGCCAGCAGTATCTGCCACGAGCAGAATGAGAGCGCCTAGCACGAGACTCATCGGTAATGCATGTTTATAGTCCGTACCAACAAGCATTCGAGCAATATGCGGAACAATGAGTCCGACAAATCCCACAAGTCCAACAGTGGAGACAGAGATTGCTGCTAGATAAACGGCAATGAATGAGAGCATAAAGCGGATGCGGTTCAAATCCTGTCCGAGGTTATGGGCAACCTGCTCACCTAAGCGTAAAATATTTGCTTGCCGAATACAGAGAAGTGCCGCGATCCATCCCACAATAGAATAAGGGAGCAGAACGTATACAGCACTCATCCCTTTTCCAGATAGACTACCATTTAGCCACTGTAAGGCTGAGGGTAGCTGATCACTATAAAGGAGAGATAGTAGTCCTATGACTCCGCCGAATACGGCATTTACAGCTACACCAGATAAAATAATGCGGATGGGCGTGAATCCTGTTCGCCGGTTCCATGCCCAGGCATATACGAGGAACGCAGCGATAATACCACCAATAATTGCGGCTACTGGAATCAGTGAAGAGTAACTAGGCTGAGCAAGCATAATGAACAAAACAGCGACTGCAGCACCACTTGAAACCCCGGTAAGACCGGGGTCAGCTAGCGGATTCAGCATGACGGCTTGAAGTAATGCTCCTGAAGCAGCCAGATTAGCTCCAATTAAGAGTGCAAGAATGACTCTCGGTATTCGAATGTCCCACAGAATTGTATGATTGGCATCATCTCCAGAACCAAACAATGTACTGAGTGTATCGGATGGAGATAAACGGACACTTCCAAGGCCTATAGATAGCAGAATTGCCGCTAGAAGAAGTAGGACGGTGATGCCAAGTAAAGCGGCTTTCCTGATATGTTTCTCCGTCACGCTGAATTCCTCCATCAGTTATACAGTATGTTATACATTTCTTCGTATGCTTCCGGTGCTTTTGTAATGGATGCAATGCCGAATAAGTTATAGTCGAGCGAGATCAGCTTGTTATTCTTGAAAGCATTCAGTTTCTCCCAAGCTCCGTTCTTCTTCGTATCCTCTTCGAATTTCTTAGCAACAGCAGTTGGATCACCGTGTGCAACGAGTAGGATAATGTCTGGATTCGCAGCGACAATACTCTCCATATTAAGCGGGATGTAAGTTTCCTTTAGTTTAAGAACATCGGTGACTACATTTGCAGCGCCGAGTTTTTTCACCAAACTACCGGTATATGTATCTTCATTCATGAACATAAGTGATTCAGCTGAGCCGAATAGGATCATAACGGATGGGGCTGTTTTACCTTTCGTTGCTTCAACGAGTTTAGTTTCTTTCTCGTTGAATTGCTGCAGGAATGCCTCTGCCTTAGCTTCTTGATTAAATAGACGTCCGAGAGCTACCATTGATAGTTTCAATTCTTCTAAAGAATCAGCAGGTATGTATGCAGATGGAAGAGATGCAGATTGGAATAATTTATCCAGATTTTCTTTAATAGACGCTGGTCCAAGAACAAAGTCAGGCTTCAGCTTAGCGATCTGTTCCAGATCTGGCTGATGAGATGAGCCAATGCGAGGGACTTGATCGAAAGCTTCTGGCAGCTTGCTACTTGTTGTCGGTACCCCGGCAGGCATAACCCCAAGCTCATTCAGTAATTCTGAGATAGATACGGACACGGTCACGACGGTGTCAGGTGTCTTTCCTTTGAATTGCGCGAGCAGTTCTTCTACTTTCGCTTCATCTACAGGAATAGAAGTGTTAGAGGCACTGGATTTATCCTCCTGTGATGATGTAGATGATGTTGCTGTGGACGGAGCTACGGACTGTGACGATGTATTATTGGAAGCCGGTGCTTGACCACAGGCTGCAACGATAACCGTAAACAGGGTAAGGACAAGTGCAGGTTTGAAATTGGATAATTTCATTTGTTTCTCCCTTCATAATTGATAATGATTATCACTGATAACATAATCATTATATTGATAATAATTATCATTATCAATAGTTTTTTAAAAATAATTATAAAAAATTTGAAATAATGGTTTGAAGTGTGTACCGGATAGCGAATTAAGGCGTCTCGATGACTAAGTAAACACTAATAGCCCCTTTGATCAGAATATCTCCTCTTTTCAGGAGGGGATTCGATCAAAGGGGCACTCTTCTTCTAAGGTCGATTGTCTAAAGAAGCAGACGAAGCAAGAATTATATTAGCTTCCAAAGGGCAGGAACATTAGATGGCTCCCAGCCATTCAATGAGGTGTGTGCTTGACGGCATTCATAGACAGAACCATTGTAGCTTACTTTTGATCCTGTCGTGTACGAAGTATTAGGTGCCCAAGCCTGAACGGCTGGCGCATCCGACGTTGTTGCACTTGCGGAGTTACTTGCAGTGGATTCATTACCAGCTGCATCAAGTGCGCTGACGACAAATGTATAGGCGGTACTAGGCGTCAGGCCGGAAACAGTGTATTCAGTTGTCGTTCCTGATACTGTTCCAGCGAGTACGGAACCACGATAGATTTTATAACTAGTTACCCCAATATTGTCTGTTGAAGGACTCCACATGAGTGTAATACTCGTTGACGTAGTTGCACCCATAACGTGCAGGTTACTAGGAGCATTCGGTGCTTCGGTATCAACGACTACAGGACTTGTGGTTACATTAACGATGTTGCTAGCTGCAGACTCATTACCTGCAGCATCTACAGCTTTCACGCTAAAGGTATAGGCTGTATTTGCTGTTAAGCCTGTAACCGTATAGTTCAGCGTTGAAGCGGAGACCGTTGTTACGAGAGAAGCACCCTTGTAAATCTTGTATCCTGTTACCCCTACGTTATCCGTAGAAGCATTCCAGGATAGGGAGGTTGATGAGGATGTTGTGGCTGTGGATGTAAGCGCACCAGGAACTGTTGGTGCTTGATTATCGACGGGGTTGTTGCCACCGAAGTTGACATCAATGACATTGTAAAAGGCATTTGCAGTGTCAGCAATTTCCCACACGGCTAGAATGACGTGATAGCCTGTTCTTTGGGGCACGTTGCAAGTGTCAGAATAGGTGGATGGCGGGCGTGTGCCTCCGTGATTCACAGAACAGAATGGGGTAAGGTCAAAGGAGTCACGAGTAAGTGCTGCATTGGGATTCCAGTTAGGTTTCGTAATGTAGTACTTCCAGCTCGTTGTTGCATGTGCGGCAGTCAGTTTCCACGTAAATGTGTTCTGTCCAGAAGACATATTGACCTTCGTCCAGCGGGTTGCAGATTGCTCATCCAGTTTGGGAAAAGCGCCGCCTGCACTAGCGATTTTGCCGTCAGCAGGTCCAGCTGCAGGGAAGCCTTTAGGTGCTTCCAAACTTTGAGGTTCATACACGATGGCTCCGCAATCTGTATTTTGTCCGTTCTTACACAAGATCGCCCGGCTTCCAGGACTGTCAACCCAACCGTGGGCAGAAGCTTTCTGAGCTAAGATAACCATGAGAAATGCAGCTAGAATCATGATTCCTCCGATGGCCCAAAGCTTCACTACTCTTGAGTTAGATATACGAGTAGATGTCATAGAATTTAGCCTCCTTTTGGGTTGTTTAAATGACTAGATCAACTTATTTTTAAGGAATCACTTTCCAGACATCTGAACTAGAACTTGGAGTTTGACCGAGGGTCCACCATCTAGCTTCATAGTTTACGCCATTATGCGTCACTTTGTTGCCACCTACATAGACAGTGGAAGCGCTCCAGGCTGGGTATCCAGTTGATGCACCCGTTGTCGTAACATTGACAGCATTGCTAGCTGCTGACTCATTACCTGCAGCATCTATTGCTTTTACAGTAAAGGTATAAGCTGTGTTTGCTGTTAAGCCAGTAACCGTATAGTTCAAAGTTGAAGCGGAGACGGTTGCTACGAGGGAAGAACCATTGTAAATTTTGTATCCTGTTACACCAACATTGTCAGAAGATGCGTTCCAGGAAAGGGAGGAGGATGTAGAAGTAGTAGCTGCTGCAGCCAATCCACTAGGAGCGGTTGGTGCTTGATTATCGACGGGGGTGCTTCCACCACTGAAATTAACATCAATGACGTTGTAGAATGCATTGGCTGTATCGGCAACTTCCCATACGGCTAGAATGACGTGATAGCCTGTTCTTTGAGGAACGTTGCAAGTGTCAGAATAGGTGGATGGGGGCTGTGATCCTCCATGATTTACGGAACAGAATGGTGTAAGGTCGAAGGAGTCACGTGTAAGTGGAGCATTCGGATTCCAGTTAGTCTTTGTAATGTAGTACTTCCAGCTTGCTGTTGCATGTGCGGCAGTCAGCTTCCACGTAAATGTGTTTTGCCCGGAAGACATATTGACCTTCGTCCAGCGAGTAGCAGATTGCTCATCGAGTTTCGGGAAGGCGCCACCTGCACTAGCGATTTTGCCGTCTGCAGGACCAGCTGCAGGGAAGCCTTTAGGTGCTTCTAGACTTTGAGGCTCATACACGATGGCTCCGCAATCTGTATTTTGTCCGTTCTTACACAGAATGGCTCGGCTTCCTGGGCTGTCAACCCAACCGTGGGCAGATGCTTTCTGAGCAATGATAACCATAAGGAATGCAGCTAGAACCATGATTGCAAGGACTGCAAACCCCTTTGTTACTCTTGAATTAGCTAAACGGATAGAAGTCATATTAATAAGCCTCCTTTAATTTTTATAAATCAAATTGATTTACGGGATCGTTCCGAAGTAGCTAGGTGCTGATACTGGTGCGAATATAAAATGAAGGCCCCCTTTCTTCCTAGGTATTGATTAGTATCTGGATGTTTCGATAGAGCTGGATCATCTCTCCTTTCCTTAGATCGAATATATATATAAACTCAAAAAGAGTTTATATCCGTGGTTAAAGAGCACTTGGCGTGAATCACAAAGAATAGTGAGGTCGTATTGGATGTGTTCCATAAAGAAACTTCGCCTTGGAGGAATAGAAGTAAGAATAGAGATCATGAAGATCATAGAGGTTTGAATTTTAGGTAGGGTAGGAGAAATATCATCGTTTCAAAATTCATAAGCGCTTATATAGGGTAAGGGGTTATTCTACGATTTAGGGGAGGTATAAGCTACGATTAATAGTGAAGGTGTTGGTGTAAGAAAATCCATCGATTGTGATTTTCCTGAAGAGGTTATTTATAGGGTGTTAGAATGAACTAAGGACACGCAATCGAGGTTATGCGTGTCCTTAGTTGTCACCAAAGTTTCTTACATTTAGTTGTGTGACCTAATGTGCTGTTATTATTGAATAACTTTCCACACATCTCCGCCAGGCGTACCTGGAGTTTGGCCTTGAGTCCACCATTTTGCTTCATAATTAACACCGTTATGCGTTACTTTGTTACCACCTACATAGACTGTTGATGCATTCCATGCAGGATAGCCAGTCGATGCACCTGTTGTTGTGACACTGACAGCATTGCTTGCAGCCGACTCATTACCAGCAGCGTCTGTAGCTTTTACTGTAAAGGTATAAGCTGTGTTTGCTGTTAAGCCAGTAACAGTGTAATTCAAAGTTGAAGCGGAGACGGTTGTTACGAGGGAAGAACCATTGTAAATTTTGTATCCTGTTACACCAACATTGTCAGAAGATGCGTTCCAGGAAAGGGAGGTAGATGTAGAAGTAGTAGCTGCTGCTGCCAATCCAGTTGGAGCAGTTGGAGCTTGAGTGTCACCGGAGTTGTTGCCACTGCTGAAGTTAACATCGATTACGTTATAGAATGCATTAGGTGTATCTGCAACTTCCCAAACAGCCAGGATTACTTGGTATCCTGTTCTTTCAGGAACATTACAAGTATCGGAATAGTTTGATGGAGGACGAGTACCGCCGTAGTTCACGGAACAGAAAGGAGTAAGATCAAAGGAATCACGAGTAAGTGCTGCATTAGGATTCCAGTTAGGCTTCGTAATGTAGTACTTCCAGCTTGCAGTTGCGTGTGCAGCTGTCAAGTTCCAAGTGAATGTATTTTGTCCTGGGGACATATTTACTTTCGCCCAGCGAGTAGCAGATTGCTCATCCAGTTTCGGGAACACTCCGCCAGCACTGGCAATTTTGCCGTCTGCAGGACCAGCTGCAGGGAAGCCTTTTGGAGCTTCTAAGCTTTGAGGTTCATAAGCGACTGCACCACAATCTGTATTCTGACCCGTTTTGCACAGGAGAGCTCTGCTTCCTGGGCTGTCGACCCAGCCGTGGGCGGATGCTTTTTGAGCTAAGATAATCATTAGGAATGCAGCTAGGATCATAATTCCACCGACTGCAAACAATTTTGCTGTTTTAGAATTAGAAAGACGAATAGATGTCATTAAATTATCCTCCTTTAGTTTAAAAGAAAATGTGCGAATAACGTGGTTTTCAATACCTTGTGTCGGAACTCTGAAGCCTATAGTAAAATTCCTCCTTCAATTTCCATTATTCTTCAAAATCTTTATTTCTGCTTGTGTAATGAATACGAAGCATATCTCTCCTTTCTGAAATCACATAATCTGCAATCGCTTTCAGTCTATCTCGTGGAAGAACTGGAAAACTTGTCCTGATTATAAACGCATTTGTGAAGTTTGTGTGTACTTTTTTTACAATTAATTGAAAAATATAAAAAAACATGGATAAGTATAAAAATCGATTTGACAATATTCGTACTTTTGATTTCATCAAACTACTGCAAGATTAAACATATATATCATTGATTTTACAAAATACTGATGTTCGAAATACACGGATTGTACGATGAGCGGGGCTTTGCAGTGGCAGATTGATCATATATTCTCCTAATGTGCTGGATAGGGTCTAATATCATCGAAGCCAAAGTAGCGTCTTTAGATAGAATGCTATTTTTGTGTCATGATAACTTCAAGAATGGCGTATGATGATATCTCGATATAAAGGACGTTTTGAGAAGAATAAACAGGGTATTAACTATCAAAGATGATAAATGTTTTAATTAGGGGAGGTAAGTAAATGTACTTTAATACTAAGAAACAGTTTCGCGTTGTAGCTTTGACGATAGTTATGTTCTTATTGTTATCTTTGCATAGCTATAGAATGAACTTGGCTTATGCGGCAGATGATCAAGATGTGAGGGCTCCGATTGTCCTTAAAGTGAATGGTGCATCCTTGTTGTCTGATATTCCTGAATTTCTCCAAGGTGGTCGTATTATGGTTCCTTTACGTACTGTATCGGAGGCTATGGGAGCCAAAGTGACATGGGATGCTGCTAAGAGGACAGCCCTTGTGGTTAAAGGTAAACATGGGTTTGAGGTAGCAGCGAATGAGGTGAAAGCTAAGAAGGATGGGCGATTGGTTATACTGGATTCAGCGCCCATGATGCGTGAAGGCAGATTATTCATTCCGCTTCGATTTTCGGTAGAAGGTTTAGGTGGAACGATACGATGGAATCAGACTTTAAAAGAAGCATCAATCTTTCCTAATCTCACTCCGGAAAAGGCTCAAAGAGAAGTGAAAAAGATTGCTGAACAGGTTATTCATTCTTTACAAGATCAAGATTTTGAGACATTAGCTAAACTCTCTCATCCTTCAGGAGTCACTTTTTCACCTTATGCCTACGTTAATCGAACTAAAGATATCACTTTAAGTGCCCAGAGTTTATCGGAAGGATTTACTAATCAAAGGATATATGAATGGGGAAGTTTTGATGGGAGTGGCAAACCGATTTCGATGGATTTTGAGACGTATTATAAGCGGTTTGTTTACAGTGAGGATTTTGCAAAAGCACCCTTCGTAGGCTACAACGAATCGCTTAGCTACGGAAATACGTTGAACAATGCAAGTATGCAGTATCCTGATGCAGTGATGGTAGAATACCATTTTGATGGTTTTAATCCAGATTATGCTGGTATAGATTGGCGGAGTCTAAGGCTCGTGTTCCAACAGGAGAGTGGAAATTGGTTGTTATCCGGCGTTATAAATGATGAATGGACAATCTGATGGATTGAAGCTTAGGGGGCCCTATGCTTGGGCATCGTGGGTCCCTTAATAGCTTGAAAAATGCTTGCTTTTTATCTATAAAAGAGGTATAATCTTAATTACCGCAATTGAGTTAATATTTCGATTTAGGCATTAAAATCTTCGTCATTCATACGAGGAAGATACATATTTTGCGGTCGTGGCGGAATTGGCAGACGCGCACGGTTCAGGTCCGTGTGGGCTAACCCCCGTGGAGGTTCGAGTCCTCTCGACCGCATACGAAGAATCCCTTGATATCTATCAAGGGATTCTTTTTTTTCTATTATTTGTGTGTGAAATTATCCAAAGTGGATACATAGTAGTGTAAGGAGCATTTGAAGAATGAATTCTATTGAAAGAAGGAATAAGCATGTTAAGATCTAAACGTTTTGTTTCATATGGGGCATTATTGATGTTAATCATGATCGTCTTTGTTACAGGTTGCCAGAAAGAAGGCACTGCAAAAGAACCTATAGAGAAGGAACCATCACAGGGAACGACATCTCCACCGGTTGATAACCCTTCTTCTCCATCAGATGATTCCGATTCGGGGTCCACGAATGCGGGAGACGGTGATGACTCAGCCGTCGATATTCCAGTGAATGATACCAAAGTCAACATGAATAAAGTATCGGCACTACGTCTCATTAATCATGATTCTGGTTGGGTAGGGGGAGAAGGCTTTCTTGCTCGCACTGATAATGGTGGGAAACGTTGGATAGTGCAAATGAATTTGCAAGGTACTGTAAAGCAAATATTTGCATTAAATGATAAAGAAGCTTGGGCAGTTACGGAGGAACTCGAACTTTATCGTACACAAGACGGAGGCAAGGAGTGGAGAAAGATCGGTAAAGCACCAATGGAGGGATTCCTTCATTTCACTTCATCAGATACTGGGTTTATCGGTCATGCCTTAACACAAGATGGGGGACAGACCTGGACTGAGCTGAATGCTCCAGACGGGACAGTAGGTGAGGTGTATTTTCATGACAAATCGATTGGGTGGGCTGTAAGTCAGTCAAATGATCATTCATTCCAGCTTATGAGAACGACTGATGGCGGAGCAACATGGAGAAAGACCGCATCTAAAGAAACAACGGATCCACTTGGGGATGTCGTTATTCGTTCGATGGGTAAGCAGGATGCGTGGATGGAAGTTATCGGCGGTAGTGGAATGAATCAGACGGCGTATTCGCTCTTTCATACTTCTGATGGTGGTAACTCTTGGACGACGGTTGTAGCTAATTCAACGGCAGGCGGTGGTCCGGCTCCTGGTTATCCTAAGGGGGACTCAGATGCGCCTAAGAACGAGGGAGTTGCCCCAGGACCTCTATATGTGGTTAACAAGAATACAGCTCTTATGGGGGGCTTCTGTGCACCATGTGATAAGCCTAATACTGTAGGGCGAACGACAGACGGTGGGAAGACGTGGGAGAATGGTAAACAGGCACTGGACGGAAGCCGTGGGCAAATACTTGCTATGGCAGATGAGAACCATGGATGGATGATTACGCTGGATAGTGAGAAATCGGCAGTTTTATATAAGACTACTGATGGCGGGATACACTGGAAGAAGTCTGGCGAGTAAATGATTACAAAGTAGAAGTCATTAAAATATAGACAAACAAAAAATAAGCTGCCTGAATCGTTATTGTAAACGTAAAGGCAGCTTGTTTTTTTACTGTTTTTTTACTGTGATTCGTTAGATATCAAGGTTCTATGAGCATACCAAAGACCAGTCAGTACGCCTATTACACCGCAAATACTTACGATCCACACCAGGTTGTAGGAATGCCAGCCAAGGAGAAAACCTATTCCACTTCCGAAGGTCGTCCCTGCGAGTAAGCCAAGAGCCATACCGGAATCTCGCCTTATCATATGAGCATGCTCCTTTATTCGTTTTTGTTCCTTGGTATTCCCTTTAGGTGCACAAATATGCACAATTAGAAAAAATGTTCCAAACCGTGGCACATATCCAGGCTTGGAACATCGTATAAATTATTTGGAAGATTTCGTTTTGGGTGATTTCGTATTCGGGTGTAGTACACAATCTGCGAATAGTACGGATTTAGGAATGCGGAAAAATTGTTCTGCTTTATCCTGAAAAGCACTAGATGGCAGGGTTCCTTGGTGTAGCCATTTACGGAATGTACCAGGGTGAACGCCAATCCACCGACTTACATCGCTTACGGATAAATCATGAACCATGCAAAGGCCGGTTAAGATACGGTTGCTTACAGGTGATCGAGTCAACGTTCTTTTCATAAAGCGAGAAGGTTCAGGTTGGCAGATCAGTGGTGATTGCTCAAGCAGTTCTTCTCTGAAAAGAATATGACGAGGATACCCTAGGTAATCACAAGCTTTTTCAAGATTGTTCTTTCCAGGAATACGACCCTCATATACCCAAGCACTAACGCTTCGGGAAGAAACGCCGAGCTCTTCGGCTAACTGGGATAGCTTGATATCATTCGCCATTAAAATAGCGAGAAGCACGCGGTTACGAATCTGGCATCGGGTTGGTCTGCGGAATCTTTTAACTCGCACACCTTTTCCTAAATATTTGCGATTGATCAGGGACCACGCCTCGATGGAGTGTTTTACTTGTTGCTGTTGTGTAGGCATAATTCCTCCGACTTTTTTTACCACCATACTACATTATTCGACAAGGTAGTTTCAATAGGCGGAGCCTATAATTTATTTCCATAAAAACTATATATATCAATTAATTATAGATCGTGATGATTGGCTTAAATTTTGAGAAATGGCATTTGGAAATTAAACATTCGTATATAGGTGGGGTGTAATTCGATTTGGTCAGCGATCAAGAAGTTAAATCTTGAAAAAGACGAACAATTGAAACTGTATCTATTGACACTTTCGTATAATTGAAGTAAATTGTTGTTGAGCAAAAACAATAGAATTGGTACAAATTCGTATATCCTCAATGATAAGGTTTGAGGGTTTCTACAGGGGACCGTAAATTCCTGGCTACGAATAGGGGTGCTTTTGCATACCTGTTCATAGTCGGGATTTTTTTGTGCCAGCTTATTTGCATGGACTTCCCGAGGATGTTCAGCACCCATCTGCGACAATAGTATAGTCAAACAGGGGGATAAGATGAGTAAATATGATGTGATTGTTGTTGGAGCCGGTCCGGCCGGTATTTTCGCTTGTTATGAATTAAGTTTGAAGTCGCCGCAGAGCAAAGTGCTGCTTGTAGATAAGGGACACAATATTTACCGGAGAAGCTGTCCGATACTAGAAGAGAAGATTCAGTTGTGTCCTCCTGCTGCAGGGCGGAAAGATTTTGCCGGTTGTTTGCCTGCTTGCTCGATCACGGCCGGATTCGGTGGGGCGGGGGCATACAGTGATGGTAAGTTCAATATAACAACAGAATTCGGCGGCTGGATGACAGACTATTTATCTGGATCAAAAGTGCTTGAACTCATCAAATATGTAGACGATATTAATATAAAGCATGGTGCTACGACCAATATAACGGATCCAACAACAGCAGCTATAACAGATATTGAACAGCGTGGTTATGCTGCAGGACTCAAGCTATTGCGTGCTCAAGTTCGACATTTGGGTACGGAGCAGAATTTGGAGATCCTTAAGTCGATTTATGAGTATCTGAATACCCGTATTGATATGGTCTTTAAAGCAGAAGTAGAAGATATAAACACCATTAAGGAGGATGGTGCTCACCGGATTACCGGTATCACTATGAAAAATGGTGAAGTATATGAAGCGGATCTAGTTATGATTGCCCCTGGGCGAGATGGATCGGGTTGGTTGACCAGTGTGCTGAAGAAGCGCCGGCTCAAAATGCATAACAATCAGGTTGATGTTGGTGTTCGGGTCGAGACTTCAGACATCGTAATGAGAGAGATCAACGAACATTTGTATGAGGGCAAGTTCATTTTTAATACTTCGGTTGGAACACGCGTCCGCACCTTTTGCAGCAATCCATCTGGACATGTGGTCGTAGAGAATCATAGCGGTGTCATGGCTGCAAATGGACACTCCTTTAAAGATCCAGCTCTTGGATCATCCAATACGAATTTTGCACTTCTTGTGTCCCACAAATTCACGGAACCGTTTGATAAGCCGAATGAATATGCACGCGAAATATGCAAACGAGCGAACGACCTTTCCAACGGTGGAGTCATTGTTCAGAAATATGGAGATATCCTGAGAGGACGCAGAACTACGGAAGGAAGAATCCGAGAAGGATTCTTAGAGCCAACACTGAGAGAAGCTGTACCCGGGGATTTGGGTCTTGTGCTTCCGTACAATACGATGAAGAGCCTTATTGAAATGGTGGAAGCCCTGGATCAAGTGACCCCTGGTATAGCCTCTGAGCATACATTATTCTATGGGGTGGAAGCGAAGTTCTACTCTGCACGTCCGAAGCTTACGGAAACGTTTGAGACGGAGATTAAGGGACTTTATTGCGGCGGAGATGGGGCAGGAATAACCCGTGGACTAGCGCAAGCCGGAGCAGCGGGAATATGGGTTGCTCGAAATATGATAGAACGGATAGGGGAATAGTAGAGACTCAACCGAATAATGTAAATTCGTAGAGCGGGCCGAGAGGCTCGTTCTTTTTTTAGATAAAATAACTTATCATAAATCAGGTTATATTTGATACGAGTGTGATGCTAATGTCATCGTTCTCATGACAGCGATTTCTTTTTTTTAGCAGGAGAGGTATGATAGACAAGTGAAACAATATTTCAGTGACGGAGGAACAGATGATGATCAAACATATCGTATTTTTTAAGTTGAAAGAGCCGACAGTTGATAATATCGAACGTACCGTGCAGGTGCTGAGAGACATGCAAGGGAAAATTCCGCAGCTTCGCTCACTGGAAGTTGGAAGTGATATTATCCGCTCAGAACGTTCTTATGATCTCGCTTTGATCTCGGAAGTGGACACATTGGAAGATTTACAAGCGTATCAAGTACATCCTGTACATCAAGAGGTTATTCGTTATATTAATACGGTCAAAGATCATTCCATAAGTGTAGATTACGAAGTGTAGGTCTTTGCTGCCATATGTTCTTTAACAGAATCGTTAGAACACATACAAGAAATGCTGGAGGAGATCACCTGTGTATTATGTAAATCAGGAACAAATTGAACGACGTCTGGGGGCGATTCCCGAAATTTCAGCCGGATTGCGTCAGGCGGCGGAGTCATGGGATGGGGGACTGGTCTTTGGATTAGTTCAGGAACGTGCTCTTCATTTGGCTATTGAAGTCGTAACGGATGTAGGTAGTTATCTGATTGACGGCTTTATTATGAGAGATGCCAGCAGTTATGAGGACATACTGGATATTATTCATGAAGAGAAAGTAATGACAAGTGAAGTTCATTCTGTTCTGATTGAACTTGTTCGTCTGCGTAAGCCTCTTGTTCAGGAATATTATGATTGGCCGCGCCACACTCTTCATCCATTGTCCCTAGTTCTTGCGGATATATTGGAGCAGTTTGCGACGAATGTTAGGAATTATCTGAAGCAAGAGTTGTAGGATGTAATTCGTTTGATGGATGTAGTTATAGTTATAGTTATAGTTATACATAGCTACCGCAATAATTATTGTGAAAGCCTTCGTACAGATTCAATTCTGGTATGGGGCTTTTTTTGTGCGAGTAAAAAATAAATTCATAAACCGTGTGTCAAGCCAAGCCCACTCTGCTTATAATGCATCATGCGACTAGGCATTCGCCCGGTCAGCCTAACATTAAGGAGGGTGGACATATGGTGGAATGGAGCGCGCTGGCCGTTGCTGTCGGTGTCTTGCTAATTGCCGTAGCAACGATAGGTATCATGCTGTCAGTCCGAAGAATGCTACAACGCACCGAAACTGTGCTTGGAAATCTGGAAATCCAAAGTACACAGTTATCGCAAGAAGCCACGCGGGTGCTAGAGCAGGCATCGGTTTCCTTGAACAGCATTCAGCGTCAGCTGGCAGCAGGTGAATCTATAGTGACATCTGTGAGCGAGGCAGCATCCGCTGTTACGAAGACTGCCGATGCTATACATTCAGTTAGCAAACGGGCCTCGCTGGCAGCTATCGAACATATGGAACGGGCCCGTCTAGAGAATGAACGCCGCATTGGTGAAGTGTTTCGCTGGGTCGATGCAGGCATGACTCTCTGGTATACGTGGAACCGCCGCACTCCGAAGTCAGGTGACGGGCATGCCGAATAGACTAGAAGGAGAGATGGACAATGAAAGAGAAGAATAAGGGGCTTTTGTGGGGAGCTTTGATCGGGAGTATTGCCGGCTCTATAACTGCACTTCTTTTGGCACCAAAATCGGGTAAAGAATTGCGTCAGGATATTGCGGATGGCGCTCGCCAAGTTGGTGGGAAAGTTCAGGAGGTTGCAGGTAAAGTGGGAGAGCAAGGAATAAATCTGATCGGTGTTGTAACAGATCGTGCTGAGGGCGTGATCTCTGACATTCAATCTTGGCGGAATAAGAAAGAACCTTGGGTTACTGAAGCAGAGGAAGTTGCTCAGATCTCCTCTTTCAATGATAGCGGTGACAGCGTTAAGGAAGAAGAAAAATAAGCAAAATATGAAACGGAACAGCCCTGATCGAACCTCGGATTACCGAGCTTCGATCAGGGCTGTTCAATCTGCGAATGCTTATTGGGTCTTAATAAGCTTGTTTAAGTCTTTTATCATGGATTGGTATTGTCGACTAGCTGTCAGTTTCTCTATGAAATGATCCCAGTCCTGAAGTGTAGCTTCCCCTTGAATGACTTTAATCTTCATCTCATTCAGTTCACTTATAGATTCAGCATAAAGACCTTGGCTCCACAATTGACTCGCTTCTGGAATTGTTTGACCAGCATAAGAGATTCGGTGCCAGCTTGTAGCGGCTTGTTCATACAATTTCTTAGTTTCAGGTACTAGCGCGTCAAGAAGTGCATTGGATTGTAAAACGTCCTTGCGACCGAATAAATTTTGAATGGCGGATTTGTCTGCTTGCTTCAATTCCTTAATAGCATCCCACTTCCCGGACTCAGACATTTGAATACCTTGATCCAGCCATTTCAAGACTTTCGCAGGCTCGATTCTCGACATACTGGATACGACATATGCGCCGCCACCAATCGAATTCCAGGGAGCGAATTCTGTTGCGGTTGATGTGGCTTTCAATCCAGAAACCGGAGTCCAGGTTCCTTTGTTATCCAGTGTCAGTTTAGCCGCAACATCAAAATTCAATACAGCGAGACCAGTCTGACCTTTAAGAATTTTTTCTTTCACTTGATCAGGGTCAATCGTTGCAAAATCTTTATTGAATAGACCATCAGTATAGGCGCGATTGAGCCATTCTAAAGCTTGTCTCTGGCCGGCTGTTATCGCATGATCTATCACTTCACCATTCTTGGAAAGAGTGAACCGGTCCGGACTTCCTGTAAAGGCATGCTCGACCCAGCTAAGTGATCCCAGGTTGTTGCCTTGCACATAAGCATACATTCCAATGGTATTGTTCTTCCCATCCCCGTCAGGATCCTTACTCACAAATTGTTTCAGTAAGTTGAACATGTCGTCCATCGTTATCGGATGCTTGCTTCCTAGGTTGTTGAGCCAGTCTTGACGCAGGGCAGGGAAAGGGGCGTCGTTTGGATCATAAGGTCTTGGAATCGTGTATGTCTTTCCATCGATTCTACGGACAGGCATGCCAGATTCATCGATAATCTTTTGTAAGGCTGGGTAAGACTTAAGACTTTGGTTTAGATCCAGCGCTATTGACTGGAATAGATCATTTTGAAATTCAAAGCTATCTGGAAGAAGCATAAGCGACTCCATATCACCGGCTGCTATTTTAATTTTGGTCTTGTCCGGGAAGTTTCTAGGGGGAGTAAGGTTCACTTGAACGTTCGTTTCCCAGTTATCTTTCATGTACTGGATTAGGGCATCGGGGTTGTCGGTCACTTCATTATCTGCTCTTGTTCCTACACGTAATTGAATTTGTGCATGGGGATCGCGGATAGTAGCAAAAGAACCATATGGATTCCAAATTACTAATAATCCAGAACTTGACGCAGTAAAACGAAGAGGAACCCATAGTTCATCCTCAATTACAAATGGAGCGGCAGGCAAATTTTTAATGAGTTGGTTATCAACTTCTGCTTCTTTACGATTTTCCCAGAATGTAAGAGGTGGCTTCCCAGACTTCGTGGCACTTAATTTCTTCGTTGTAGCGTCCCATGTCACTTGATAACCGATACTTCTTAAGAACGGTCCCGCTTGGATCATGATCGTTCCCTTGTGGTTTATGGGCGGGCTGCCCTGTATTACATTGAGATTGTCAAAATATACAGCTGCTGGTTTACCATATTCATTTGATGCAATATCCCAAGGGGACTGATCAGCGAATGATGTCTCGGTTAAGCTACCCGTCAGCGTAGTAGTGACTGTAAGGATCATTAATAATGTTAGAGATCTGGACAGTACTGTATGTTTCCTTAGCATGGATTAAACTCCCTCCGTATCTCCGAGAATTAGTTTATGTATAATTTCTTCACTCGAATGGAAAATCCCCCTGTACAAAAAGAAATCACCCCTTTGAAAAATGGAGGAGTGAACCAAACCATTTTATTTAGGAGTGACTTTTGAATTTAATGTGATTTAATAGGCTTTATCCATATATTGAAAAGAAGGACTACGCAAATCATCAGAATAGGATTTATGAAAAATATGCGTTGTCGCCGGAGACACCGGAGGAATGAGCCATGTCCAGTCCCCAGTAACTTCTCGGCCACTCTTAGATTCCCGTTCTTCAAATGAACGGAATTGCATGGCAGCTGTGTGGTGATCTACGATGCTTACACCTGCCTTCTTGTAAGAATGCAGAACGGCAACGTTCAGTTCAACGAGTGCCCGATCACGCCATAGTGTCGTTTCACTGTGTGTATCCAGACCCATTAATTGGGCGATTTGCGGGAGTTTGTTATAGCGAAATGTATCGGCAAGATTACGAGCTCCGATTTCAGTTCCCATATACCATCCGTTAAACGGAGCAGCCTGGTATATAATTCCTCCGATTTCAAGAGACATATCGGAAATGATTGGGACAGCGTACCACTTCAGTCCTAGGGATGAGAATGATGGGATTTCCGGGTGTTCTAAATTGACTTCAATCACGGAATGATCGGGTATATTAAACCATTCCGGTTCTTGATTATTCAGTTGAATAACAAGGGGGAGAACATCATAGTCTGTTCCTTTTCCAATCCAGCCAAGCTTTTCACATACCTGGGTGAATGCGATGGAAGCCGGGTCCCCAATAATACCATCTGTTGTTTCGTAACCTGCATATCGGATGAGTTGATGATTCCAAATGCGCAATGAATCTGGACTGAACACTGTAATGGTAGGCATAATTCTCCCGCCATTCGTTGCGTTCTCGATATGTTGAAGAAGAAATGATGCCACTTCTGTGGGGGATTCTGCTGCCCTTGCATCCATGATGCGAAGCTTGTCCCAGAACAGCCTGCCGATACAGCGATTACTGTTACGCCAAGCCATTTTGGCACCATGTTCTAGCTCCTCGAACGTATGTACATAAGTTCCCGTCTGCTGAATCTCAGATGAAATTTCATTTATTCGATCCCGTGTTTCCTCGGGTGACTTATTCATCTCAACAAACGCTTGTTCAATGAAGGATTGAGCGGCTTTAAATAGTTCCGTTGTGCCAAGCATGATTTCGTCTCACCTGACTTTCTGTTAGTTGCATTAACCCCCTCTAGTATACGATATTTAAGGGCCGCAATTAGGCGTAGTTCTTTTCCATTTTGTGGACAAAAACGAAGCTGGATGCCACTTTGGCCTCTATATCAAGTTGAAGAAGGAAAGGAATTGGGTTAAGATTTAGGTACGTTTCATGTCTGTATTACATATGGTAACACAGCTAAGATTTGAATAATGACAAGAAGGAAGCGGTGTGTTCGTGCAGCAAGCAATCGCAATACTAGACTCGGGTGTAGGTGGGCTAACCGTTGCCAAAGAAGTGATGAGGCAGCTCCCAAGAGAGAAAATTATTTACTTCGGAGATACTGCCCGCGCACCCTACGGACCGCGTACCTCGGAACAAGTCCGTTTATTTACGGAACAAATCGTAGATTATTTACTTCAATATGATCCCAAAATGATTGTCATCGCGTGCAATACGGCAACTGCGGCAGCCCTTGATTATATTTCAGCCAAGGTGTCTGTTCCAGTAATTGGTGTCATACATCCTGGTGCCCGTGCTGCTATCAGTGCAACCAAGACCGGACATGTTGGTGTCATCGGTACTGTTGGTACGATAGGCAGTGGTGCGTATACGTTAGCTCTTAAACAACTATCACCCTTTGTAGAGGTAGAGAGCCAGGCATGTCCTGCATTAGTTCCACTTGTGGAACATGGTCTCTTTCGTTCTTCAGATTCATTTGATATCGTTCAAGAATCACTCCGTGAAATTAAACAAACCACGATAGATTGTTTGATCCTTGGATGTACTCACTATCCATTCCTAGTCGATACAATACAGCAGGTAATGGGACCTAGTGTAAAATTAATCAGCTCAGCCGATGAGACGGCTCGGGAGATCAGTACGATTCTGTATGACAAAGGCCAACTTTCGAGTGGTGAGGAGACACCAATTCACCAATTTTTCTGTACTGGTGATGCCGAGATGTTCCAGAGCATTGCTACAGAATGGCTAGGGGAACAGATTAAGCGGACACCCGTTGTCTGGCAGATTACGAAGCTCTAATTCATTTTGTATTTTAATACTTTTGGAAGCCGGATTCCCGCGGGAGTCCGGTTTCTTTCGTTTATCCGCAGGCAAGCGACACATTTCGTACAACCTGTAACTCATATACATGCAATGGACGGTAAAAAAAGCGGGTGGCTGCGGCTGCCGGAAAGGAAAACGTCATGCGGCAGTATATCGTGGAAAAAGGAGATACGCTTCAAAGGATTGCGGCAAGACATGGTCTAGCTCGTGAACAGCTAATTACCGCCAATCCTTGGGCAGACCGGCAGCCTTACTTGCTGCCTGGTCAAATGATATATCTTCCGGCATCACTACGCCGAAGATACGTGATTCAAGAAGGAGATAGTCCTGAAAGTATTGCCCGTACATTTCATTTTCAGCCAGAACAATTGGAGGAAATGAACCCGGGGATGTCGATCTATACCTTTCCTATTGGAAAAACCATCGTTCTTCCTCCCTCTAAGCCGAAATACCACGTAAGACTTGCAGGAGAGTATGGTCCTAGGGAGTTGTCAAAAGATTTGGATTATTTGGCTGATCAGTTTCCTGTTATCGAATGCAATACGATTGGTTCAAGTGTCATGGGGAAACCGCTACATGCGGTCAAAATAGGGGATGGTCTAAAGCATCTTCATGTCAATGCGGCGATACATGCGAATGAATGGATCACGAGTCCATGTCTCCTGAGATTCCTAGAGATTTATGCATCAGCGTTGGCAACAGGCTCCTCTATACATGGATATGATCCAAAGACATGGTACCAAAATTACACGCTATGGCTTGTACCGATGGCCAATCCTGATGGTGTTGAGCTCGTTCAAGAGGGAATTTTGCCGAATCACATATACTATGATCAGTTGATACAGTGGAATGAAGGAAGGGAAGACTTCAGACGCTGGAAAGCTAATATTCGAGGCGTCGATCTCGGGGATCAGTTTCCAGCACATTGGGAAGAGGAAGTAGAGAGAAGAGGTAAGGCATCCCCGAGTTCACAAGATTATGCTGGTATTGCACCTCTATGTGAACCAGAGGCAGAAGCCTTAGTTAAACACACGATACACACATTGCCTGAACGCGCTATATCTCTTCATAGTCAAGGTCAAGAGATATATTGGAACTATAGGGGATATGAACCTCCTCATAGTGAAACATATGCAGTTCGTTTAGGCCAGGCAAGTGGACATCGGCCCGTTAAGCTGCAAGGAAGTGATGCGGGTTATAAGGATTGGTTTATTAAAAATTTTCGCAGACCAGGTTTCACTGTAGAGATCGGACGAGGAACAAATCCTCTACCGGCAGAAGATTTCGAGGATTTGTGTGTTGAGGTGAGTTCAGTCATGGCGGCGTTCATGTCGCTTGATTGAAAATGGCGTGAAACTATTTCAGTGATAATGCGTAAGCTATACGTGAAGAGACAGCCACCGTAATTGAGCATCAGAGACTTCGGTGGTTGTCCCTTCTATCATATCGGTCACGATAGGGTATTAATACTTGTAGACGATACATTTATGAATCGGAGGGAACGCCATGAAATGGAGAAGGTTACTGTCGCTTCGGCGTTGGTCTCATGTCTTTGAACGAATATTCAAATACTTGTTCTCCCCGGGTATTGCCGTAGGGGACAAGTTGTTATTTATTATTCCTGCTGCACTGTACTGGGTTTTACCGGATTTTATGCCCTTCATGCCGATCGATGATATCGGTGTGACGATGCTGCTTATGAACTGGTTCGTTGGCAGAATTGAACGTAAATACCCTGAGCTGAATTCGGACAAGCCAGGTCGGATTCCACCTGCTCGTTAACCGAATCGTTGCTTGCGAAAACATTCCGCGAGGGATAAAATAAAATATTGAGTGAGTGAATCATGAGGAGATGAACATAAATGAACTGCAAAATTACCCGCAATGCGGCTAAAGTGATAAAGAGAGAACTTGAAAAGGAAGAAAATCAAGGCAAGAAACTCCGTGTTGTCATTACACACGCACATGGAGATCATGCTCATTATGGTCTCGATCTTGATACGCCGAAGGAAACGGATGTAGTGGTATCTACGGATAAAGAAATTGATGTGATCTTGGAGTCAGGTCAAGAACTGCTTGATGGCGTCAAAATCGATTACTTATATCTCCCGCAAGAAGGATTTATCATCACCAATCCATCCAAAGGAAATCACGGCGACCATTAGGTCGTTCATATAAAGAGGTTATATGACATGGCAAACGATATTCGCGTATGTGAAAAATGTAAAGCTACATCTTTGAAGACAATCATTCCGAAGCTGAAGAAACTTGCACCTGATGCCGATATCAAAGTCGGCTGCAAATCATACTGTGGACCTTGTAAGAAACGTGCTTTTGTCTATGTGAATGGTCGCTATATCAGTGCCCAGACCGAAGAAGAAGTACTGGCCAAGGCAAAGCCTTTCATTAAGTAGTTTGACTTATTTTTATCAGTTTAATTATTTTTCTTCTTTAGTGCATAGTTCTTCGCTAACACATCCATGCTATGGGTGCAGGCAGAACCTTGTAATTTAGAAGGGAGCAACCATAATGAACAGTCACGATTCCAGTCTTCACTCGAATAATCCGGCCAATAGCGCGTTAGATTCGGCTGAGAAGTTACATCGTGCCGTATCTTCTGCATTGTCCCATCCAACGGAACAATTAATTCAACAAGCGAACAATTCTTTAGCTCATACAGAGCAGGCTGTTATTCAAGCCCAAGGGTATGCGAATAAGAACGCTGTTGAATTAGCAGAGGAACTGCTCGGTGAAGAGAAGGAACGTCTGTCCAAGCTTCATTCAGATGAAAGGTAACACGCGCTAGTCCTGTATTAACCCGCCCTGAGAGAGTCTCCTGGCGGGTTTTTTTGCGTAAAAAAAGCGTATGAGCTTAGGTGATACACGTAGGCTCATACGCAAATAACAAACGCAAATAAGAAACTATTCGTTGGATGAAGTTGCTTTAAACTGCTTGAGAAGATCATAAGTGATCGTTTGATCTGATATTTTCAGCTGGTTCTTTGTTTCTTCATACCCTTGCTTACATGCATTGATATCCGTAGGATTTCGAGTAGATAGATCGTAACATGTTCCATTCTCAAAACTTCCTGTTTCTGCTGGAATAAAGAACACATCATGATTCGAGAAGGCGCCGCTGCGAAATGGTACAAGTCGTTCTTTACCGCTTAGCAGGCTATCTCCCATAAGATAATAGGGCTCTTGAGAGATGCCGAGCAAATGATAAATTGTTGGTGCAGTATTCATCATGCCTGCGGCTTCCTCATATACTCCAGCTTGACCACCATCCGGTAAGTGAATTAACAGCGGAACCTGATTCATGATCTGCTTCATATCGAGTTCCGTAACATCATGCTTGAGAAACTGTTCGTAAAAAGCCTCATCTTTGATCGAGTTGTCATGGTCACCGTAAATGAGCAATATCGAGTTATCCCACAATCCCTGGGACTTCATCTGTTCTTCGAATTGGCCGAGGGCTTCATCAACATAGTGCATGGACTGTAGATAACTTCCGAATATCGTTCCTTGAAAATCTCCAGTATCTAGCTTCTGTTTCTCTTTAGGTATTCCATAAGGGTGATGACTGCTTAACGTAATTAGAAAAGAATAGAATGGTTCTTTAACATCCTTCATCATGTTTAAGGACTGCTTGAAGAAAGATGCGTCACTTACTGACCAGCCAATCATCTCATCCTGAACGAAATCTTTTTTACTATAGTAGCGATCATAATTCATTTCTCTATATACATTATTCCGATTCCAAAAACTGCTGTCATAGGAATGATAGACGTTAGCGGCATAGCCATTTTCTTTTAAAATGGATGGAATCGTATCATATTTATGGTTAGCATACCGTGTAAAGACAGATCCCATAGGCAGTGGAAGTAATGAGCTCTGTGTTACAAAGTCAGCATCAGAAGTTCTTCCGAGAGCCGTTTGATGATAGAAGTTGCTGTAATACATACTTTCCTTGATCAGTTTGTTGAAGTTTGGCGTAATTTCTTGTCCGTTAATGGATTGATTCACAACAAAATTCATAAATGCTTCGACTTGAATCATAATGACGTTGCTGCCTTCATATTTGCCAAAAGTGTTGTTTTTAACTGTTCGATTGGAACGCTCCTCATCAAACCAAGTTTGAATCTTTTGAACCTCCTCCTGACCAAGGACTGGCTTGGGACCGAGGTTGTCTTTGGAATAACGATAGATGTCATAACCGTGAAAACCGATAAGACCGGCAACATTGTAAAGAGTAACATTCCACCAATTGCTCTCAAATAGACCCACTGCCCACGTTTTGGATGCGATTTTGATCGGGGCGAAAGTGAGAAGGCATCCTAGCAGAAGCGTCAATGTACCCGCGATAAATCTCCGTACCATGATATTTTTACGAGAGAGCGAAGGTTTCATTGATGGTCTTGTGTTGCTGTGCAAGCGACGTTTGCGAAAGCTAAGGGAGACGGTGAGTGGTACAATTATAATCCAGTCGATGAAAAAGAATAGATCCTGCCAATGGATTAACGAGCGTATACTTTCGCCAAGCGAACCGACCTGTCCAGCCTGCATGAGTACAGGAACTGTAATAAAATCTTCAAAGTAGCGATAAAAAACCAAATCAGCATAAATCAAACCCGTAAGGATGAGATTCATTAGCATTAAAGACGCAATTCTCCCTCTTGGAGGAAGCCAGAATGTCCAGAATGAGACGAGCAGAAGTGAACCAATAGCAATAATATAATCAACTGGATTCATGTCGATGCTCTTTACCTTCAGATTGTAATGAAATAGGACTAGCTTAATTAACATGATAATGATGAACAAGGAATAGGCGGCATACCGGTTCAAAAATATCCGGCGAAGACGGTCCCTAATCCCTAGAGGTGACAATGTGTACAATGGAATATCCTCCTTGAAGCGGCTGGAATAGCCTATTTCTGACGAGTCTACTTATTATATAACGATAAAACACCGTTTCAAACCTAGATGTGAAGAAAGAAAGCCGCCTTGGCGGCGGCTTAAAATGTTAGATTAGGTTAGATTATTCTGCTGGACGAGGACGGGGTGGAAGCGGTCCGAGAAATTGAAGATACTGGCATTCAATACGTCCGTTGAACAGTTTACGACGCTTGTCGGCTTTACGGCCAAAATAATGCTCGAACTGTTTTGTCGGAGTAATCGCAAAAAATGACCATGTTGGAAGCCGCTTGGCCATTCCACCAATCTGTCGGATAAGACGTTCCACTTCTTCCTTCTCACTTAGACGTTCACCATACGGGGGATTAGTGATGAGACAACCATACTCACCCTCTGGAAGTGCCTTCGAAGCCGGAAGTACACGGAAATCGATCACGCCAGCCAGTCCTGCGCTTTTAGCAGCAGCTTTAGCCACTTCAATCGCTTTCGGGTCGATATCGCTGCCCACAAGTTGAAGTGGGATATCATCTGTTACCGCATCAAAAGCTTCATCACGAGCATCTGCCCAGCGTTCACTGCCGATAATGTCCCAATGCTCTGATGGGAATGAACGACGCAGACCTGGAGCGATATTCCAAGCAATCATAGCTGCTTCAATGAGAAACGTACCTGACCCGCAGCAAGGGTCATACAGAGGACGATGTGGACCCCAGCGACTCAGTTGAATAAGAGCTGCAGCCATCGTTTCCTTAATCGGTGCTTCTGTGATCAGCTTGCGGTATCCACGCTTATGCAGCGCTGGACCAGTTGTATCGAGCGTTAAGATCGCTCGGTCCTTAAGAAGAGACACTTCCACGACATAACGTGGACCATTCTCAGGGAACCATTCCGTATGATGGGAAAGTTTCAACTTTTCGACGATCGCTTTTTTCACAATTCCTTGGCAGGCAGGTACGCTGCTTAATTGAGATTTGTGAGAACGTCCCTCAACAGGGAATTCGCCGTTTGCAGGGATCCAGTCTTCCCAAGGAAGAGCTTTGGTACCTTCAAACAGTTCGTCAAATGTGAGGGCGTTAAATTCGCCCATTTTGACAAGGATACGGTCCGATGTACGAAGCCACAAGTTACAGCGGCAAATATCGATGAGATCACCGGAAAAGGTTACTCTTCCGTTCTCCACTTCTGTGTCCGTATATCCTAGTTCTTTCAATTCGCGTGCTACTACAGCTTCTAGTCCCATAGGGGCGGTAGCGATTAATTGTAATCGAGGCATTAACGAAGTCAACTCCATTTACGATGTGTACGGCGCAATAGCACCGCCGGTCAATCTATATAGTATAGGCGATTGTACAAGGCAAGACAATTATCATATGATAGGATTCGTTGGAATCTGTTCTAATGGACATTATCTATGTATGACTTGAAGGAGGAAATCTCTTTGAATATCACCCCTGATGATTATGTTAACCAATTATATCTAGAAGATGAGGAATTGCTGCATGTGAAACAAGCCATTAAGGAGCGGGGAATGCCTGAAGTGTCTGTAGCACCTGCCTATGGGCGTTTATTGACCTTGTTGGTTCAGACAGCTGGGGCTAGGGAAATACTCGAGATCGGGGCTCTGGGTGGATATAGCGGTATTTGTCTTTGCCGTGGTTTAGGCGAGGAAGGTAGATTGACTTCACTCGAGCTAAAAGAGGAATATGCAGCACTTGCTGGATCACACTTGAAAAAATCAGGATTCGGGGATAAGGTGGAATACCGCATTGGCCCAGCAGCTGACAACTTGGCCCTGCTCAAACAGGAAGGCAGACGCTTTGATTTCTTTTTTATTGATGCAGATAAAGAGAATTACCCTGTCTATCTCGATTATGCGATTGAGCTTGCGAATCCTGGAGCGATCATCGCAGGAGATAACTGCTTCTTACGTGGCCGGACGCTGAATACGGAGAAGAACGGACCTTCTGTACAAGCAGTAAGACATTTCAATGAGCGAATTGCTTCTGACGAAAGACTTACAAGCACGCTTCTGCCAGCTTATGATGGGCTTATCTTGGCGCGTGTAAAGTAAAAGGAAGCGTGTGAGCTCGGTCGCAGCTATGCGCTGAAGATGAAAGTAATATGAAAATGCCATCCAAGGGAAGCTTGGCTGGCATTTTTGATATGTATTCTTTGGTTTATTCGTACTTATTGCAGATTTCATACGCTTAGGGTGTAAGAGGCGCCGAATATGGGTTAACTAACACATAGAGTGGTAAGAGCTTAGGAAAGAAGGTCCCACCTTTATATATTCCTAGCAATCATACAGTGAGAGGGGAGACTAACACTGTACAACTCCCGTAATTTCAAACATATCCGCGAGTTGGGAATAGGTATACTTATCATATGTCTTCTCGTCGTAATTCTGACAATCGCTGCTGCATACGCTGAGAAGAGTCATGAAGATGAACGCAAGAAATCAGGTTTGTCAGGCCCAAGTATTCAGTTCGATCCCAGCTTAAAGTATTACCAAGATCGATCGCCTGAGAGTATTGCCGATGAGTTTGTACGTAATGGATATACAACGGTTCGGTATTTTGTTGTTAACGAGAATAACGTGGACCGTGAGCTTGTTGAGGTATTAAGGAAACGAGGGTTGTTCGTCTGGGCTCTTGTGTTAGGCAATGGTTCTTATTCAGTGGAGGGCTTCCCTTCGGAATGGCCTAGCTGGCAGATGGAACTATTAAAGCCTGTGAATGATGGATATTACCGCTTTTCTCCACATAGTACAAGTTATGTAGAATGGAAGAAGCAGAAGCTTGCGAATCTGGTAACAGATATACCCTTTGATGGTATCGAGATCGCGGAGCCTTATTTTCCAGAGTGGGACGGAATGGAGACCGGGGCGTATGGTGATGTTGGACCGCTTGCCAAGGCAGCATTTCAAGAGCAGTATGGTGTAGATTCCATTCCGAATTTCACGGATGCTGCGCATCCAGATTACTATCTTACGAATAAAGAGCTGTATCAGAAGTGGGTCCAGTTTCGGGTAAACGCGGTAAATCATTTTTTGAATGAAGTGATCAATGGGAATGATGGTATACGAGATGTCAGGAAAAATATAAGTGTAGCCACTTGGTCGCTTGCGATCGCAGGTGATGATTCTGTTGACAAGCTGAGGGAGCTTCAAGGACTAGACGCCGCAGAGATGATCTCCTCTGTTCGACCGGACATTCATATTCTTCAAACCCACTGGCCAGACTGGACGAAACCAGAGATGGAACTACCACCGACATATATTCAAGATTATCAGAGTTTTGTAGATCAGATCCGCGCCGTTCATCCGAATATTCCCTTAGGTATTCAAGTTGATATTGGTTCAAATCCCGATATGGTGAAGGATCGACAATGGTATCACAGACTGGGTGAAGTAGCACAAGATATGGGGTTCAAAACGTGGACAGCATATGAATACCATCTCGGAAAGTATATGTACGATGAACCACCTAGACCGATCACCGTAACACGTCCACATCGTAAAGAAGTAATTATTTCTTTTCAGAAGCGAATTGATGAGGCCTCTGCGAAGCTTCCGGGTAGTCTTATGATCTTAACGAATAAGGGCGAGGTTCCTATCGCACCTGAGAACATCACAGTAGACGGTAACATGCTAATTATTCAATCAAAACAATTGCCTAGAAAAGAGTTTCAACTGCGTATTCGACATGTAACGGATACTCCTGCATATTGGTTTCACAATAAGGATCAGCAGTTTAACGTGATTGAGGATGATACGGTGGTTAACGTAGATAAGAAAAAAAAGGTTAGATACTAGAATGACTTGGAATGAAAAACCCAGAAACATCAGATTCCTCCACGGTTCGGAAATCTGATTGTTTCTGGGTTTTGTGTTTATTCGTATTCTATATTAACATTACCTGAAATTTGGTGTGGGCTTGTTGGAATACAGCTTTGTTTTGACCCAGATCATATTGATCATGAGGAGGCTTCCGGAAACCAGGAAGAGTCCTTCAATACCGATGAATCCGGATAAAAATCCGCCAATGATCGCTCCAAGCATATTACCCAGAGCTAACGCACTTGTATTAAAGCCGAAGGAACGGCTCTCCATACCGTCGGGTGTATAGGATCTTATAAGCGCATTTACACTTGGGAGAAGCCCCCCCATAAATACACCCATCATAAAACGAACAATAATAAGCTGCCACACCGATTGAACGAATGCTTGTGGAATGAGCGATAGACCTGTTCCAATCAAGGCATACGTCAGAATGCGATGAGCTCCGACCTTATCACTAAGTTTGCCAAGAATCGGAGAGGCGATCATATTTGATAACCCCGTGACGGCTATTACAAATCCAGACCATAGTGCAATGTCTACACTTGACCCGTGAAGCTTCTGCACGTAAAGAGGGAGAAGAGACATCGGACTGATCATAGCGAATTGAAGTAGAAATGTAACAGCGAACAGCGCAGGTAGCTGCGGAGTATGACTGAGCTCTTTCAGACCAGCCAGAACCGATACCTGAGGAGTCTGAAGTGCTTCTTCACGATTGAACTTCTCTTTAACGAGAAACAACGCAAGCAAGGAAGCAATAAAGATAAGTGTACCTGTAATGTAAAATATCGGGCGGAACCCAACCCAATCAGCCATCAAACCGCCAATTAACGGACCCAGAATGGTTCCAGCAACTTGTCCAGATTGCATAATCCCCATGGAAAAGCCCATTCGGTTCTTTGGTGTTGTACCAGACACGAGCGAAATTGCAGCCGGATTAAAGCCTGAGATTGTACCATTCAAGAGCCTAAGTACAAGCAGATGCCAAGGATGTGTTGCAAAGCCCATACATGCAATAACGAGGGCCATGCCGAATCCTGATCGGAGAAGCATAAGTTTACGGCCGTATTTATCCGCGACTTTCCCCCAGATTGGCTGAAATATAAATGAAGTCAAGAAGTTGGCAGCGAAGATCAGTCCTGCCCATACCCCGATTTCATGCTCTCCCACTACGTTCAAATCCTGAGCTAAATACAATGTCAGGAAGGGAGTAATCATAGTCATTCCCGCATTAACTAGAAATTGTCCGAACCAAAGCACAATGAGGTTTATTTTCCAAGTTTTCAATGTGCCCTTCACTTCCTTTCTAAGCTGTCCATCTCAGATGCAACCGAGATTATGTAGTCTTCGAAAAAAGCCGTTCTTTCAGTATAACATATAAGTTTTATTCCAAAAGGCAACAATGTCATAGTATTGTCATTTGTTCTTCATGTAATCCCCTGGTGTGATAGTTGTTACTGACTTTTAAGTAGGGCATAATGTATTCTAGGTAACTTTATATACATTAATGGGGGCATAGACATGACTTACAACGATCAGTTTATTCGAGCCTGTCGAAAGCAGGAAGTGAATCATATTCCCGTATGGTATATGCGGCAGGCTGGCCGCTATGATCCGGAATACCGCAAGATTAAGGAGAAGTATTCACTTCTAGAAATTTGCCAGCAGCCTGAACTCGCCGCAGAAGTAACGCTGATGCCTGTTCGTAAGCTTGGTGTAGATGCTGCTATTTTATATTCAGATATTATGAATCCTGTCGCATCCATTGGCGTAGATTTTGATATTGTGAAGAATATCGGCCCTGTCATTGATAATCCAATTCGAAGTAGTGCAGATGTAGAGAAGCTTAGACCTATTGATGTTGAGGGTGATCTTGGACATGTGCTTGAGACGATTCGCATCCTAGATCGCGAACTAGAAGTTCCCTTAATTACATTTGCTGGTGCTCCATTTACGATTGCTAGCTATTTAATTGAAGGCCGACCATCCAAGAATTACTTGCGTACGAAAGAAATGATGTACAGTGAACCTAAAGTATGGTTCTCCTTAATGGATAAACTCGGTGATATGGTCATTGCATATTTGCGTGCACATATCTCTAACGGAGGGAAGGCGTTTCAGTTATTCGATAGCTGGGTGGGTGCACTTTCTCCTCGTGACTTTCAGATCTACGTACTTCCAACCGTTACCCGTATTTTTGCCGAACTTCAGGATTTGAATGTACCCAAAATTTATTTCCCTGGTGTAAGCTCGGGAGAATTGCTTCCAACATTGAAAGATCTGCAGGCAGATGTCATCGGATTGGATTGGAGAGTATCCATTCCTCAAGGACGTAAGCGACTTAACGGTAAATTTGCGGTTCAAGGTAATTTGGATCCTACGGTACTGACAGCACCTATAGAAGTTATTAAACAATATGCCAAAGAAATTATCGATGAAGGTATTCAGGAGCCAGGTTATATATTCAATTTAGGGCATGGCTTATTCCCCGAAGCATCACTGGACAAGCTTCGTGAACTAACCGCTTATATTCATGAATATTCAGAAGAAGCTCTTAAAGCAGGTGCCCGACCATAAAGCGGGTAAATGATGATATAGAATACTCTTAATAGCAGAGGTGATTGGGATGAGTAATAAGATTGGTGTATTGGTGATGTCTTATGGAACACCTGAAAGTATGGAAGGTATTGAGGAATACTACACACATATTCGGCGTGGAAACAAGCCTTCCGAGGAGCAGCTCAAGGAGCTGACTGACCGGTATGAGGCGATCGTGGGTGGTGTGTTTCCACTTCGGGAGAACACAGACCATCAAGTCAGAACGCTGCAAGATACACTTAACCGTGACAAGCGCTCGGAGAGTGTAGAGTTTGTATGCTATCAAGGTCTAAAGCATGCGGCTCCACTCATTGAAGATGGTGTAGAGCAGATGGTGAAGGATGGAATCAAACAGGCAATCGGTATTGTTCTTGCACCACACTACTCGGTCATGAGTGTTGGTACTTATGTGAAACGTGCTCAAGCAAAGGCGGAGGAATTAGGTCTAGACATATCCTTTGTAGAAAGCTATCATCTGCATCCATTACTGATTGAAGCACTAGCGAAACGTGTGAGTGCTAAGCTAGATCAATTCATTGAAGCTGGTGCGCTTCGTGAGGATGTTCGCGTATTATTTAGTGCGCATAGCTTGCCTGAGCGGATTTTGTCGATGGGTGATCCATACCAAGATCAGCTGCTAGAGACGTCAAAAGCTGTTGCCGAGCTTGCTAATGTAAGCAAATGGCAGTTCACTTGGCAAAGCGCAGGGCGGACTCATGAGCCTTGGCTTGGACCCGACATTCTGGAAACGCTTCAGGAACTAAGTAAGGAACAAGTGGAAGATGTGCTGGTAGCTCCTGTTGGCTTTGTTTCGGATCATCTAGAAGTGTTATATGACTTGGATATTGAAGCTAAGGCTGTGGCTAAAGAGATGGACATGCGATTAGAACGTATTGAGTCATTGAATAGCGATCCCCTCTATATGGAGACATTGAGTGATTGTGTCATTACTCGCTGGAGACAAGGTAGCGATCAATAGAATCATCACAACCCTCCGGCTATGTCGGAGGGTTCATTTTGTATAATATTTCTCGTATATTTTTGTTGTTTAGAAAATTTGATGTGGTTTCTACTTGCTGATGTAAATTGTTATAATGAAAGGAGCACATGGAAAGCCGCATATGCGAGGGAAATAGGGGTGAATGATGTACTCATCACGTACAGAGCGTAAAAAAACTCAAATGAAGGCCAAACAGACAAAGCAATTACGTGTATGGACTTTCCTTAATTTGGGGCTTATTATTGTCATTGCATTTTTGCTTTTTTATCATTTTTCATTGAAGGAACAGGAGGGGATAGGTACCTCTTTATATGTTCCTAGTATATCTGCAATTATGTAAAATAGTGGCGGAGGAGGTCCTATCATGAACAATCTATGTGTGGCTCACCGTGGATTTTCTTCTAAAGCGCCTGAGAATACAAATGCTGCCTTCAGACTTGCCATGGAAGAACCTTTTGTACACTGGATGGAGATTGATGTTCAGCTGACGAGAGATGGTGTGCCTGTTGTTATTCACGATTTTAGTGTGGATCGGACAACGAGTGGCAAAGGGAAAGTAAAAGATCTAACTTGGCAGGAAATACGCAGATTGGATGCAGGGATTTGGAAGGGTCGGGAATTCCAAGGAGAACAGGTACCCTCATTAGATGAAGTGCTACAGCTTGTAAAAGGTCGCCTAAAGCTGAATATCGAACTTAAGACGAGTGGGAATATGTATCCCGGGTTGGAAGAAGCTGTACTGGAGCGAATTCATGCACATCATATGACGTCTGATGTTGTACTTACATCATTTGAATCGAAGGCGCTTCTTCGAGCCAAGGAAATAGATCCAGAGGTAAAGGTAGGCCTTATCATAGACGCACATCCAAGAGATCTGCTATCGCGACTTAAAACAATGGGTTGTACCTTCCTATCCATCGGATATTCTCATCTTGATGCACCGTTTGCAGCCGAGTTGATTAGAAATGGGATTACACCTATGGCATGGACTGTAGATGATAAACGTAGTATGGCTGCTCTAGCTAAGATGAACCCAGAGATCATGATATGCACCAATCGTCCTGATATGTGGGGTGAATTATTTTTAGACGAAATTGCACCACGGATTCCGTTCTGGCGCAAAAAATGGAGAGGATGGTTTTAAAATGTGTGCTTTAGTGAACAACGTTTATTGTGTTGGTCGTAATTACCGGCTTCACGCGGCTGAATTAGGGAATGCGGTTCCGGATGAACCCATGATATTTATGAAACCATCTCATGCGGTTGTTCCGCTTGATGGCGCCAAGTTACAACTACCTAAGGGACGGGGAGTTGTACACTTTGAAGGCGAACTTGTCATTCAGTTGGCTAAGGATTATATCCCTGGTATGAACGTAGATGAGCTGATCGAGACGATGGCTCTTGGCATTGATTTCACGTTAAGGGATGTACAAACGGTCATTAAAGAGAAAGGACATCCATGGACTGCAGCTAAAGGATTTAAGAATTCAGCGCCTTTGACTCCATACATTAGTTTCCCGGGAAATGATGCTTTACTTCTTACGGATTTTACAGTACTTAAAAATGGGGAAGAGGTACAGCGTGGCAATGCGAAGGACATGTTATTTTCTCTTCAAAATATCATCGATTACATTGGTAAGCACTACGGTCTGGGCAAGGGAGACTTAATCTTTACAGGTACACCAGCAGGCGTAGGGCCAGCCGAGAGCGGAGATGTATTTGAGCTGTTCTGGGGTGATGTGCGACTTGGTCGCTGTGAAATCGGATAGAGATTCAAAAGAAGACAGAGGTGGTTAAGTGTTGAACTGGCTGATTGGGGCTGTAGGTGCACTGATCGTAGCGGGAGCGGCGTATCGCAAACAATCCTTGACCCTGTCGGGAGCGGCAGCGGCTGTTCTCATGGGGACGATTTATTATGGAGCTGGGGACCTGTTTTGGTTTGGAACCCTGCTTCTTTTTTTCATTACGTCTACAACATTATCTAAATACCGTCAAGGAAGCAAACAGGATTTAGAGAAGTCTTATGCGAAAACAGGCAACCGGGATGCGGGACAAGTATTCGCTAATGGTGGCTTAGGTATGGTGTTGTGTCTCCTCCATTTTATTTATCCGCATGATATATGGAAGCTATTGTTTATTGGCGTGATGGCAACAGTTACTGCGGACACTTGGGCTACAGAATGTGGAAGTCTGAGTCGCAAGCCTCCAAGATCGATCTTAAATGGCAGACCGCTTCCTGCTGGAACGTCCGGTGGTGTATCTTGGCTTGGTTCTACCGCGGCAGCTATAGGGGGAGCTATGATTGGAGCTGGAGCTTGGCTATTTGGTCTTTGGTCTGGTTTCGATCCAAGTTTTATTGCGTATGTACTAGCGGGTCTTATTGGAGGATTAGCAGGAGCTTTCTCTGACTCATGGATGGGTGCAACGGTACAAAAAATGTATCGATGTGTTGTCTGCGGAAAATCAGTAGAAGTTCATTCTCATTGTGATACACGCACGGAGCGCTCCGGTGGCTGGAGCTGGATGACTAATGATGCAGTAAATTTGATCAGTTCACTAATTGGCGGCCTTGTTGCTTGGATGGTAGCAGGATTATTATAGTGAAGGATGGGTTTCGACAGTCGACCTCGGCCATGATATGATGAGGTTCCGGGAAAACTTGCTTGATAAGCTATCCTGTTTTTATCAAATTCATATATAAGTAGGGAATATATCGATGAATATTATGACAGTTGAGCAATTGGCCAAGAGCTATGGCGATAAAATATTGTTTCAGAACGCTTCTTTCGGCATGGAGGATCAAGACAAGATTGGTGTAATTGGAGTAAACGGAACGGGTAAGTCTACTTTTTTGAAGGTTATTGCAGGCATTGAACCGCCCGATTCCGGTAAGATCTCAGTAGGTAACCGGATTAGGATTCAGTATATGGCTCAAAATCCTGATTTTGACCCGGATAACACTGTGTTGCAGCAAGTATTTTCAGGTGATCTACCCGAAATGAAGCTTGTTCGTGACTATACTGAAACGATGGAATTGCTGGAGATCAATCCCGAACATAAAGAGCTTCAGGAAAAACTGCTCAAGCTTAATCAAAGTATGGACACGCTTCAGGCATGGCAGTTAGAAAGTGATGCTAAGACAATTCTATCTAAACTGGGCATTAACAATTATGAGGACAAAATGGGTTCCCTCTCTGGTGGACAACGGAAACGGGTAGCACTTGCAGCTGCTCTGATTCAGCCATCGGACTTGCTTATTCTCGATGAGCCGACAAACCATATTGATAATGAGTCTGTCGCTTGGTTAGAGCAATATCTACAGAAACGACGTGGTGCGCTTCTCATGATTACCCATGATCGATATTTTCTTGATCGAGTAGCCAATGTTATGCTGGAATTGGATCATGGACGACTATTCAGGTATGAAGCGAACTATAGCAGATTTCTTGAACTTAAAGCGGATCGTGAAGAGAGAGAAGCTGCGGCAGAGCAGAAACGTCAGAATCTGTTTCGTAGTGAACTGGCTTGGATGCGTAGAGGGGCTAAAGCCCGCACGACAAAGCAAAAGGCTAGAATTGAACGCTTTGAAGCATTGAAAGATCAAGAGCTCGTTCATTCATCTGCTGAGATCGATGTATCAGTAGCATCTACGCGCTTAGGTAAGAAAATACTAGAGATAGAGCATCTTCATAAACGGATGGGAGAGAAAGTACTGATTGAGGATCTTTCTTATATAGCCGTTCCAGAAGATCGAATTGGTATTGTAGGGCCTAACGGCAGCGGTAAATCGACACTCCTGAACCTGATCGCAGGTAACCTAGAGGCTGATGGTGGTGAAGTGCTTACAGGACCAACGGTTAAGCTAGGTTATTTCACGCAAGAACATCAGGATATGGATGGTAATCAACGTGTTATTGAATATATTAAAGATGAAGCAGAAGTAGTGCGTACTGCGGACGGTTCATCCATTACAGCTGGGCAGATGTTAGAGCGTTTCTTGTTTCCACCTGCGCTCCAGTGGACCCCAATTTCTAAGCTGTCTGGGGGAGAAAAACGTAGATTATATTTGCTGCGAGTATTGATGAGCGCACCCAATGTTCTGCTATTAGATGAGCCGACCAATGATTTGGATATTCAGACTTTGTCGGTGCTGGAACAGTATCTCGATGAGTTTCCAGGCGTTGTCATTGTTGTATCTCATGACAGGTTTTTCCTGGATCGGACGGTAGATAAGATCATGGCTTTTGAAGGTGATGGTCAAATTCGCGTACACGTCGGCTCTTACAGTGAATACGCAGAGTGGATGTCCCGAAATGTTAGTGGCGGGGTCACATCTTCATCCAAGAAGAGTGAAAGTTCAGAAGCAAGCGCTGAGCAAGTATCAACTCCAGCAAAAGAAGCACCACGGGAGAAGGTCAAGTTCAGTTATAACGAGCAACGAGAGTATGAACAGATTGATGGAATGATCGAAGCTGCCGAGGAGAAGATGGTACGGATTCAGTCTGAGATGGAGAGCGCAGCAAGTGATGCCTCACGTCTTCAGGAGCTCATGAATGAGCTTCAAGCCACCGAAGTAGAACTTGAACGTTTGATGGATCGCTGGACTTATCTGAATGAACTGGCTGAAAGAATTGAACAGAGTAAAGGTTAAGCCACGAAGAATGATCGCTTATCATTAATAAAAGCAGGGCGTCTGAAGGTTGTTGGACCTTCGAGATACCCTGCTTTTTTGCATTGTTATACTTTATTTCACATAAGCTGCGAGTAACTTGGTTGTATTCAGAACAGCTTGCTTGTGTGTTCTTTCCATAGCGTGGGAAGCGTGAACACCAGGACCGATGAGCGCTGCTCGGATATTGCTTCCGGCTGATAAAGCAGCAGAAGCGTCAGAACCATAGTGTGGATACACATCAACTGCATATGGAATTCCTTCAGCTTCAGCTAATTCAATGAGACGACCTGTCATGTCATAATCATATGGCCCTGATGAATCTTTAGCACAGATCGATACATCCGTTTCCTTACAGCTTAAGTCATCTCCAATACACCCCATATCGACTGCGATCAATTCTTTAATATCTTCAGGGATATATGCAGCGCCATGACCTACTTCCTCGTAGTTCGAAATTAGGATCTTCACATTACAACGCGGCTTCCAATGTTCCCGTTTCATCGATTCAAGCAGACCAAAGAGCGCAGCAATACTTGCTTTATCATCAAGATGGCGTGACTTAATATAACCGCTAGGTGTTAATTCAGCACGAGCATTAAACGATACATAGTCGCCGACAGAAATACCTAGCTTCTTGACATCTTCTGCCGTTTCAACAAGTTCGTCTATACGAACTTCCATATGATGTTCTTCTCGATCAAACGTCCGTGCATCGCTATACACATGGACGGAAGGGTGGGTGGAAAGAATCGTGCCTGTATATGTTTTTCCACTACGTGTATGGATCACGCAGTACTCATTCTCAATGCTATTCATCATGAATCCGCCGACTCTTGTTAGACGCAGTGTGCCTTCCGATTTAATGGCACGGACCATGGAGCCGAGCGTATCCACATGACCACTTAATCCGATGGTGTGGCTTTCGTCTTGGCCTGAAACGCTCAAGATCGCTCCACCTTTTTCATTCCACGTCAGATTAACGCCAAGACTAGCTGCTTCTTGCTCAATTCGTTTCATAATATGATGGGTATATCCGGTTGGGCTAGGTGTATCCAATAACTCCTTGAGTAAGGACAGAATATAAGTTTCATTTGGTTGTATAGACATGATGTAACACTCCTAACTTGATTGGGGTAGAGTAATAGATGGCTAATTGGATGGATAATGGATAAATCTTTACAAATATTTTTATTGCGGCAGATTATCCTTATCCTGAGGTGCGGCTTCCGGCATCTCTGTAGGGTCAGGCGTGTAACCTGTTACTTCCTGAATATGTATAAGCTGTCCTGCCAGAGATTTAATCTCCTTCTGCATTTGGTACTGCCGATAGATTCCGTATGACCCGACAATGAGGCCGCCAATTAACGTACAGCCAATGATCAACAAAATAAGAGGGACGCGAACCGTTCCAAATAGAAGGTTTACATTTACGGGATCGACATTGATGACAGCAAAAATCGCTGTGAGTAAAGCGAACAAAAGACCGGCAATAAGGGACCATTGCATTTTCATTTGGACACCTCCTTCCATCACAAGTATAAAATCCCTTGCCGGCATGGGCAAGGGATTTTATTACGGCTTAGATGAGAGTGTTATTTTGTCAACTCTTCCATCTGAGAGATGACATTCTCGAATACGCTCATTGCTTCGCGAATTGGCTCTGGCGAAGACATATCCACACCTGCTTTTTTCAAAATGTTAATGGAGAAGTCGCTGCCACCGCTTTTTAAGAAGCCGAGATAGCGGTCAACTGCAGGCTGACCTTCTTCAAGGATTTGCTTCGAAAAGCTTGTTGCTGCCGAGAAGCCTGTTGCATATTTGTAAACATAGAAACTGTTGTAGAAGTGAGGAATACGAGCCCACTCCATACCAATTTCTTTATCTACAGTCATATTCTTACCGTGGTATTTCACATTCAGATCATAGTAGATTTCCGATAGGTCCTGCGGAGTTAATGATTCACCATTCTCTGAACGTTCATGTACGATTTTTTCGAATTCCGCAAACATGGTTTGACGGAATACGGTAGTACGGAACTGATCTGCATAATAGGTGAGCAGGTACATTTTTTCTTTAGGATCTGTGGATTTCTTAAGAAGATAGTCCATCAGCAGTGCCTCATTAGTAGTGGAAGCTACCTCTGCAAGGAAAATAGTGTACTGTGCATCACGATACTTTAAGTTCGTGTCAGAGTAAAAGGAATGCAGTGCATGGCCCATTTCGTGCGCCAGTGTGAACATGCTGTTCAAATTGTCTTTATGGTTCAAAAGCACATAAGGGTGAGTACCGTAAGCACCCCAGCTATATGCGCCTGTACGTTTGTTTTCGTTCTCATAAACATCAATCCAGCCGTCGTCATAGCCGTCTTGAAGATTCTTTAAGTAGTCCTCACCAAGAGGGTGCAGGCCATCCTTGATTGTCTTCTTCGCTTCATCATAAGTGATGTCCATTTTGTATTCTTCCACAAGGGGAGCGAATAGGTCATACATATGAAGCTCATCCACACCGAGCAGTTTCTTGCGCAGATCCATATAACGGTGAAGTAGGGGTAGACTTTCATGGATCGTATCGATAAGATTCGTGTAAACTTCCTTCGGAATGTTATCGCCATATAGTGACATCTCTAGAACAGAAGGGTATTTACGGACACGAGAATAAAAAATATTCTTGTTCACGTTAGCTGTAAGGGTAGCAGCTATCGTGTTCTTTTGCTTACCGTATGTTTCATATACGGCTTTGAACGCGGATTCGCGTACTTCACGGTTTGGGCTCTCCAAGAACTGAATGTAGCTGCCGTGAGTCAATTCAACTTCTTTGCCGGTCTCGTCCTTGATTGCAGGGAATTTCATATCCGCATTATTTAACATGCCAAAAATAGTCTGCGGTGCGGAGGAAAGATTCCCAACCTGAGCAAGTAACGCTTCCTCAGCTTTAGTCAAGATATGCGCTTTCTCGCGTTTCATTTCGGTTAACGTGAATTTATAGTCAGATAGTGTAGGATCGGTGATTAGCTTGTCGAGCTCAGATTCTGACAACGCGAGAATTTCAGGTGTGATGAAGGAAAGGGCTTCGCCGACCTCAACGCTCAGTTTTTTTGCTTTTTGTGTAAGGGCTTGATATGTAGGATTAGCTGTATCTTCGTCATGGTGCATGTGCGCATACACATAAAGTCTTTCGATATGAAGACCTACTTCATCCTCAAGTTCGAAGGCTTGCTTGATGGAACTTGCATTGTTTAATTTTCCTTGGAAATCTTTTGCGGTTTTCATCAGTTGCTGAACTTCAGTGTAAGTATTGTCCCAAGCTTTTTGGTCAGGGAACAGATCAGAAAGCTTCCATTGATGTTCAGTTGGTACCTCAGAACGTTTCAATAATTTTCCCATGGGAATCCTCCTTGAATGATGAGAGTATGATATAGACTGGGCTCCTTCTGCCCAAATATCAGGATGGAAAGTAGGAACAGGCAGGAGACTGAGCGCTAAAGTTAAGCAAACGGCTTTAGCACATTTCATGGACAACACTCCTTAAATAGTGTAGCTACGTAAGGATAGTATGCCGCGTGTTCACTACTTTCATCCTTAAATTAGGAGGAACCCAAATTGAGTAGACTGTATACAATAATCCAGAAGGCAAACAGGATCAAGGCGACAGTAGTCAAAGCCATTCCACTTCGAATCTTTTGAGGGATGCGGTCTTTGTTCATGATCATGATAAGCCCTAAACTGAACGCAAGAATTATGAAGATAACAGCATTGCTGTAGTCCATAGAACTAAACCTGTTTGAAGGCTTCCATTATGCGGTGCCATTCTTCTTCCTGTCCTTCATATTCTTCTTTCGGAAAACGGTTGTTTGCCCATTGCATCATGGCTGGGCGGCTCATGAAGGTGTGTGTTTCTTCACCCCATTGATCTGAAATCTCGCGAAGAACGATGTATCGGCCCTGTACCTCAACCGTCATCATGTTCCACTTGTCTTTTTTGTATATTTCATGTTTTTTAATCATATGCATATCTCCGTTTACTATTGGGGTTTTGGCTAAATGATAACGCAGACATGGCCTGAAAAGCAAATAAGAATAAACGTAAAAAAAGAGCTCAGGCAGTAAAATGACGGATTGCAATGTCAGAAAACATGGGATATAATATGGGTATTCGCCATAGATGGCGGTATTTTAGGAGGTTGTTCATTTGAAAGGTACAGTTAAATGGTTTAATGCAGAAAAAGGTTACGGCTTTATTTCGGTTGATGGTGGCGAAGACGTATTCGTACACTTCTCCGCAATCCAAGGAGACGGTTTCAAAACTTTGGAAGAAGGCCAAGCGGTTGAGTTCGAAATCACTGACGGTAACCGTGGTCCTCAAGCAGCCAACGTAACAAAACTGTAAGTTAACTCCAGAATGGAGATCTTATAGATTAAGAATTTTTCTTAATCAGGAATTTGTTTACTAAGGCACGAAGACACAGATCTTGTTGAAGATCTGTGTCTTTTTGCTTTTTATGTTGATTATAATGGGTGTGAATTAATCCAAAATAGGGGAGCCTTGTCTAATGGACATGGGGCTGCCTTTTTTGGTGTCGTTGTGTTATTTCAGCGAGTTACTTGATTGCTAGGTCCCGTATAATCCATAAATTTATTCTGTGATATGTGTTATTTGTGCAAAATTGACGATCATATTATAATAGGTTTGATTTGGATATTATAAAAAGACAACCATGTGGAGGCAGAGTTCATTGAATAATCAAGAGCTAAGCCGTAAAGTTCCGCGCAGCCCGATCAGCCTCATGAGACGGGTGTATAAATACATACTCCCTGAAGTGTCAATCGAGCTGGAAAGGTGGCGTCTTGACGCTGAACAAATTCCCGATGAGGAGCTTCGAAAGCAGGCGCTTGCCAGCATTGAGACGAAGAAGTTTCATTGCCAGGGCGGAGCAGTTTATGCCGCGGCAGGCTTACCGGATAAGCATATTTTGATTCCATTAATTGTGGCATATCAGACAATTAGTGACTATCTCGATAATTTATGCGACCGCAGTACTTCCTTGGACCCTGCAGATTTTAGGCAGTTGCACCAATCAATGCTGGATGCGGTGACTCCGGATACAAAGATAGTGGACTATTATGCACTGCGTTCGGAAAAAGAGGACGGTGGCTACTTAGGACGTCTTGTACAAACCTGCCGAGATTGTATTAGTCAGCTTTCGGGATATGAAGCTGCCAAGCCGTACATATTGGATCTGGCTAAGCTGTATATCGATTTGCAAGTGTATAAGCATATCCATCCGGAAAAGAGGGAGGATGCACTCCTGGAATGGTGGTCAGAACTTGCCCATCGCACGCCTCATTTGAGGTGGAATGAGTTTGCTGCTGCAACAGGATCTACATTAGGGGTATTCATGTTGTTTCTAGCTGCGACAGATCCATTTCTGGATGATCAGGATGCATCTGCCATTCATGCCTCATATTTTCCCAATGTATGCAGTCTCCACATTATGCTGGATTATCTGATCGATCAAGATGAAGACAGGCTCGGCGGTGACCTTAACTTTTGTAACTACTATGAAGACGCCGAGACGATGCTGAATCGTATTACTTCAATCGTTGAATGGGCCCGGAAGGATGTAACGGAAATCCCCTCAACGCCATTTCATCGTATGATCATTGAGGGATTACTGGCTTTATATTTATCCGATCCCAAAGTCAGCGAACAACACCTGGTTCGCTCAGTATCCAAACGGTTGATGAAGGGAAGCCCAATGACCCGTCTTTTCTTTTTTGTCAACAGTAGATGGATCCGTAGGCATAAGAATGAGTGACAATAAGGAGGAAGAACTACATGGCAGAAGTTAAAAAAATCGCAGTTCTAACAAGTGGGGGAGACTCCCAAGGGATGAACGCAGCGCTGCGTTCCGTTGTCCGGAGTGGTCTGTATCACGGTCTTGAAGTATACGGGGTACAACGCGGATATCAGGGATTACTTAACAATGAAATTTACAAAATGGATCTGCGCAGTGTTGGCGATATCATTCAGCGTGGAGGTACAATTCTTCAATCTGCTCGTTGTCCGGAGTTCAAGACGCTTGAAGGCCAGCAAAGAGGTGCTGATGTACTAAATGAGCACGGAATTGACGGTCTTGTTGTTATTGGTGGTGACGGTTCCTATCAGGGAGCTAATAAACTAAGTAAATTGGGAATTAAAACGATGGGACTTCCAGGCACCATCGACAATGATATTTCTTTTACTGACTATACAATCGGCTTTGACACTGCGGTGAGCGTTGTTGTGGATGCAATCAACAAATTGCGTGATACCATGTCATCTCATGCACGTTCATCTGTTGTAGAGGTCATGGGACGGCACTGCGGAGATATCGCTTTGCATGCAGGTCTTGCATCTGGAGCAGAAGCAATTTTAGTTCCTGAGGTTCCTTACAACATGGATGAAATCGCTGACCGGATGAGAGATAACTTTGAGAATGGTAAGCGTCATAGTATCGTCATTGTAGCTGAAGGTGTTGGACGCGGAGAAGATGTTGCGGATGCGCTTAAACAGCGTCATGCTTCTATTGATGCGCGTGTAACTGTACTTGGTCATATTCAGCGTGGTGGAGCGCCAACACCATTTGACCGCAATCTTGCAAGCCGTCTCGGTGACTTTGCCGTTCGCAGCTTGATCCAGGGTGAGTCCGATAAGGGCTGCGGCATTATCAAAGGTGAGCTTACGCTAACTGATATCGATAAAGTCGTAAATACGAAAAAAGAGTTCGATATGGATATGTACGAGCTTGCTCTACGCTTGTCTCAATAGTTCATTCTTGAATATGCCCTGCAGGGAATCCTGCGGGGTTATTTAATTTCGGGCGTTGCGAAAAGTTATTTTAATAGAAAAAGGGACTGCCAATCAGGCAGTCCCTTTCTCTATATGGTTATTTAGATGACAATGGCTGGTGAAAGTTTCGCTGGACCTTAACTAAGCGTAATAGCAGCAGCGTGGCTCCAACGGCAAGACCTAAGATTAGACCGATCCAGTAACCGAATGCGCCAAAAGAAGTGAAATTAGCTAAGACATATCCAACCGGTAGACCGATGACCCAGTAGGAGAGGAAGGCAAGTATGAATGCCACATTAACATCTTTATATCCTCTTAAAGCTCCTTGTGTAGGCGTAGCAATGGCATCTGATATCTGGAAAAATATCGCGAAGATTAAGAATTGCTGAACCAATTCTATCACCTGGGGTTCGTTAGAATATAGACTCGCTACTTGGCGTCCAAAAACGAGTAGAATCACTGCTGTGATCAGCGAGAGAATTACAGCGAGTATAATGCCGAGCTTGGCATATTTTCTGGCGTCTTTCATACGTCCAGATCCAGCTTCAAATCCGACTAAGATTGTTAAGCTCATACAAATACTGAGTGGGATCATATACAAGGTTGTTGAGAAGTTCATAGCAGCTTGGTGGGCAGCTATGGTAACCGTATCGAAATTACTCATGAGCAGGGTGACGGCAGCAAAAACGGCTGTTTCAAAAAAGATTGAGAATCCAATGGGCACGCCAATCTTCAGCAGGTCTTTCCAAGCTTTAAACGAAATTTTAGGAAGACTTTGAAACAGCTGAAAGCTGGAGAAAGGTTTCATTTTATGAACAATCCCAATCGCAATTATAAATACGACCCAGTAGGTAATCGCTGATGCAATTCCTGCTCCGACCCCACCTAGCCTTGGAAACCCCCATAGACCATAGATGAATAGAGCGTTAAGTGTAACGTTAATGGGAAGCATCGTAAGTGTAATTACCATGGATATTCGTGTCTGACCGAGAGCATCAATAAAACTACGGAGTACTGTGTATCCAAACAACGGAATGATACCTGCAGAAATGGCCATTAAGAACTGAGCGGCGATATCTCTTACAGCAGGTTCCAAGGTCATCGCGTTTAGGATTTTTGGTACTGCCATGTAACCAATGCCAAGTACGACTAGAGCAAGGATTATAGACAGCCATATAGCTTGAATGACCTGATAAGCGACTTTATCCTCTCTACGCGCTCCTATGAATTGAGAGACGATGGGGGTAATCCCCATAAGCACTCCACTAAGTCCGGTCTGAACGGGAATCCAGAGGCTTGTCGCAATGGCAACACCGGCCAGATCAGCAGAGCTGAATTTACCGGACATATTCGTATCAAAAAATGAAATGGCCGACAAGGCAAGTTGGGTAATGAGAATAGGAAGCAGAATAACTGCAAATTGTTTGATTTTTTGTCTGGTTGTGTGAGTTACTTCCATAATGATCTAGAGCCTTCTTTACTAAGTAAATTGTTTATTGAACACAACCTCTTATTGTAAACAATTTTCCCTCGTATAACAAACGTTTAATCCACAAAAAGAAGTCCGGCATTTATGGCCGGACTTCAAAAAATGAAGCATAATTGCAATTTACTTGTAATCTACACCTTCCGTATAACGATTTGCAGCGTTCCAGAGCAGATATTCATCAACATTCATATCTTTAAGCGCGCGAATTTGTTCTTCAACTTCCTTTTTACCATATTTCACATAATTTCCACTTCCTAGCCAACTAGCAGTGAAATCCTGAATCCAGGGACGGATAATTGGTTTGTAAGATCCCAGTGGATCGAGTTTCTTGTGCGTATCTACCATCGAGCCTTTGATCGTCTGATATGGGGCTTTGTCGGGTGCTTTAGAACCGAACCAGCCGGTAGAATAATGACTTGGGTAGATCATAGGGCTTATAACGTCTACATGCTTAGAGATCTTAACAAAGTCTTGACCAATTCCTTCAGCTGCAGGCACGGAAGCTGCATACCCGAAAATATCAACAGACACTCGGATACCAAGAGGAGCAAGTTCCTTCCGAGCATATTTAACAAACTCCGAGACGATATCTACACGAGATTGATCGGTCTTCGTATATTTTAACGAATCAGCTCGTTTCTCAAATCCTTCAGGGAAGCGTACGTAATCGAACTGAATTTCTTTAAATCCAAGTTTGGCTGCTTCCTTCGCGATTTCGATATTATAATCCCACACTTCCTTGCTGTATGGATTGACAAAGCTGTCTCCACCGCCATTTTCCCACACGCTTCCGTCACTTTTGGTGAAAGAAAGCTCAGGGTTTTTCTTAGCGAGAATCGTATCTTTGAATACAACAACTCTGGCTATTGGATAAATATCATGCTTCTCAAGTCGCTTCATCAACTTGTGGATATCTTTGATGAAAGGTTGAGGCTTGCCCAGCTCTTGAAGTGTAGGATTGTCTGTCTTGTACGTTATGTATCCTTCATCATCCTTGATGTCTATTACCATCGAGTTCAGTTCTGTCTTGTCCATCAGATCAACAAGCTGATCCATACGGGCTCCACCCGCACTGTATGCTGTAACATATACACCTTTTACTTTAGGAGCTTCCTCTTGGGGATCTCCTTTAACGGCACTTTGTGAATCTGTTTTTCCTGATTGTTGTTGATTGTTGAATGCAGAGCTAACAGAGCTTTGGATTAAACTGTTTACCTGACCATCAGATGTACTAACAGGTCCCATTCCTCCAGCTGCCCAGATCATTAAAGCTAAGATGATGTTCATAATTGCTTCTCTCCCTTGTGTACACTCATCACATGATTATAATGGAAATGTTGTAAATAAAAAGAACAGGTTTGTTACAATAAAGCAGAAACGTAACAAGAGGGCTTTTTATTTTAACCATTTACTTAGTGTTTATAAACGAATTCGTTCCAATCCAAACTAAAAACACAAAATGAAATGTGACTCACGCGAGAAGAGTAAATAAAAAATGCCGTATTTCCACAGTTAGTAACCGGGAAACACGGCATTGTTTACAAAACCTGTAACGATTGATCAAGATTAATGAAGATAAGCTTGACTCTGATACTCGCAAATACTGTATTGAATAATCTCCAAAGCGTCGTCCTCTTCCAGAATACTCAGTCCGTCCCGCAAAACGATCATGGAATTGAGCTCGTTCTGCCTAAAGAAAGGCATCATGTCCGGAAACCATTTCAAGACGATTTCTGACAGTTTTACAGTTTCCATTTCCACAAAAATCACCCTTTCCTTCCCTTGTCATTAGGTTAGGCTGGTCGTCTGCAGTAAAACGGAAAAGCTAATAAAAATTGCCGAAGGGGTGCTTTCGGATACCTCAAGAATATTGTAAGGACTACACACTCATATTATACCACAAATTATAAATCTTTATCTCTAGGTTTGGAAAAAACTAACTTCTGCGGAACTGTCCCATGACGGCTACCGTTTCCACAACATTCACGAATGCTTCGGGGTCAGTTTCCGTAATGATCGTTTTGAGCTCGGCCAGCTCATATCGTGTCGTAACAGTCATTAGCATATCTTTCTCTTTATGTGTAAAAGCACCTTCGGTTTTGATCTTTGTAACGCCGCGAGGTCGCTTAAGGAGCTTATCCAAGAGGGCCTCTGTTCTGTCAGTGACAATAAATACAGTTACCTTAATATGACTGATATGAACCAGGTCGATGATTTTTCCAGTTACAAAAATGGAGAGCATAGAGGCAAGGGCTAAATTCCAATCGCCTTTTAGATACGCTACAGCCAATATAACCAACGCGTTCATCCCCACCAGTATGGTTCCGACTGGAAAATCACGGTATCGAGTCACGAGTGACCCAATAATGTCAAATCCTCCTGTAGATCCGCCAACTCGAAACGATAATCCACCACCAAGTCCTACAAGAACACCTCCGAACACAGAAGAGAGAAGCATGTCGGAAGCCACAGCTTTTACAGGGATAATCTCCAGTAAGATTGTGACGACGATAACGGATAAAATGCTGAGCCAGATAAATCGTTTGCCGAGTTTAATCCAGCCTGCGATTAGAATTGGAATGTTAAGAACGAAGTACATCACACTTATGTCTAACGGTGAGAAATAGCCGATCAGCATCGCAAGACCGGATACCCCTCCGCTTAGTACTTGATGTGGTATTAGAAACAAGTTGAATCCACATGCAATAACGAATCCACCGAACAAAATGGCGGCATAGCTCCATATATGCTTTAGCAAAAGGTATCACCTCTGAAGTAGTATGAGTTAAAGGAGCTTGCTGGTATTCCTCGATTGTTTTGTGGTATAATGTGTGTTGGATATTCTTGAGTAGTTAGTTTCAATGAAAACTTTGCATGCTTAACAGGATTATTATACATTAGCCGACCCATGGACTGGCGGTCAGATAAAAAAACGGTCCACCTCATGCAGAAAATCCTGCGGGCCGGGAAAGCCTATAAACGTTACCGCTACTTAAGAATACAGAGAAGAATGTGGGATGTCCACTAGATAGAAGGAGTATGAACCTATTGAAAACATTTGCAGAATTCGGTTTGGAGCCCCAGGTGCTCCAAGCAATTACAGAGCTTGGCTTTGAAGAAGCCACTCCAATCCAATCCCAATCTATTCCGATTGCCCTTTCCGGCAAAGATATGATTGGACAAGCGCAGACGGGTACAGGTAAGACGGCTGCATTCGGTCTTCCATTGATCAGTAAAATTGCTAAAGAGGAAGAGCGTATCGTAGCGCTTGTAATGACACCAACCCGTGAGCTTGCTATTCAGGTCGCTGAAGAGATCGGTAAATTATCCCGATTTAAAGGGATTCGTTCTCTTCCAATTTATGGTGGTCAAGATATCGGCCGTCAAATTCGCGCTTTGAAAAAGAAGCCTCAGATTATTATCGGTACACCAGGTCGTTTGCTTGATCACATCAACAGAAAAACAATTCGTTTAGATGATGTACAGACTGTCGTCCTAGATGAAGCAGATGAAATGCTTGACATGGGCTTCATGGATGACATTCAGTCCATTCTTAAGCTTGTTCCAGAAGAGCGTCAAACGATGTTGTTCTCAGCTACTATGCCTCCGAACATCCAGAAGCTAGCGCAGCAGTTCCTGAAGAATCCAGAGCATGTTTCTGTCATTCCTAAGCACGTAAGTGCACCATTGATTGATCAAGCTTACATTGAAGTGCCTGAGCGTCAAAAGTTTGAAGCTCTTAGCCGTTTGATTGACATGGAATCTCCAGAACTTGCCATTGTCTTCGGTCGTACGAAGCGTCGTGTAGATGAGCTTGCTGAAGCACTTCAAAAACGCGGCTACTCCGCAGATGGATTGCACGGTGACTTGTCTCAACATCAACGTGATACTGTTATGCGTAAATTCCGTGACGGAAGCATCGATGTACTGGTAGCAACTGACGTAGCTGCTCGTGGTCTTGACGTATCAGGCGTTTCCCACGTAGTTAACTTTGACCTTCCACAGGATCCGGAGAGCTATGTACACCGTATCGGCCGTACCGGTCGTGCTGGTAAAGAAGGTACTGCATGGTCCTTCGTAACACCTCGCGAAATGGATCACCTGCATTTCATCGAGCGTGTAACACGTCACCGTATTCCACGTAAGCCACTTCCTACAATGGCTGAAGCTATTGAAGGTAAACAACGTGTAACTGCAGAACGCGTACTTGAAATTGTTGAGAAGGGTGAACTGAACGAGTACAAAGGTTTGGCTATCCAACTTCTTGAGCAATATGATTCCGTACAATTGCTTGCAGCAGCTATGAAGTTGTTGACAGGCGATGCCAAGAAAGAAGCAGAAGTACAACTTACACCAGAAGATCCGATTCGTGCTAAACGTCGTAAGCCAGACATCCGCAATGGACGTAAGCCTAGTACAGGATATGGCCGTAGCAACAACAGTGGCGGTTACAACCGCGACCGTAATAGCAGCGGCAGTGGCGGTGGACGTGGTGGATACTCCAAAGGTGGATACAGCCGTGATGGTGGCGGTAGCGGTAGCGGTGGATATAACCGTGATCGTAATAACAGCGGAGATCGCAAACCACGGACAAACAGCGGAGATCGCCGTCCTAACCGTAGTGGAGAAGATTCTTACAAAGGTTAATCTGATTTCAAGATATATCCGTATTAATAGAAAAGACGAGGTTGCTGCTGTTGCGGCATCCTCGTCTTTTTTCTTTCATAGGAACTAGTGAACTAGTCAGTTACTTAGATGAAGAATGCACGAAGAACGATAACCAATAGGATAAAGAGAACCAATACGATACCTACGGTAGAACCGTAGCCATAACCGCCGCCACCACAATTAGACATGTAACATTCAACTCCTTCTCTATAAGGTTGGAATGTACTACGTCCATATCATATGGGGGCACTACTCTGTCAGTTTGGACGAATGTCCATTCATATGTAAATTAGGCTCTGGTCATAGGTGTATAAAATAAGGTATATTAATATATACATGCATGTGACCTGAGTGAGGAGGAATCGTTTTGGAAATGAAAGGAGCCATGGGCGGCTTATATAAAATTACCGAATGGATAACCCGCATCGCTTTTACTAATGTTTTGTGGGTGCTATGTTGTTCGCCTTTTTTATTTATGCTGCTAACAAAAGTCTTAATGGCGATGCAAACGCCTGGTGCGCACAATGAGCAGTTATTGGCTAACTGGGTGATGGGGATTCTGGCCCCGTTCTTAGTATTCCCAGCAACTGCTGCAATGTTTACCGTTGTGAGAAAATGGGTTATGGGCGATCCAGACATTCCGATTTTCAAGACTTTTTTCAGAGGTTATAAAGAGAATTACAAACAAGCGATGATTGGTGGTTTTGTATACACCCTATTATTTGTTATCATGTACGTAGATTACACTGTTTACATGACACAGATTAAAGGCATGCAACTTGTCGGAATTGTGATGCTGGTGTTGCTGCTGGTGCTGTTCGTGTCGATGTTTAACTTCTTTTCCATGGCGGTTCACTATGAAATGAAGACCCGTCAGTTACTAAAAAATGCAATATTATTGACTTTGATTCGACCTTTCCGCGTCTTTTCAACGCTTGCGGGAAGCGCTGTCTTAATATTTATTGGTACGAAAATGCCGGTGCTCTTCGTATTCTTCCTATTCTCCATTATGGCTGTGTTCGCATTCTTTAACTTCTATGCGACATATCTGAAGATGCAAGAACAGGCAGAACGCTTGAAACAGATTGAAGAAGAAGAGTCTGCAGAACAAGCGATGCTAGAAGAGATGGAACATGTGAAATCTGACGATAAAGCGAGAAAATCTTAGGTTTACTTTTTCGAAAAAAACCCCTATAATAAGACTACATCCTGCGATGTGCGTTTCGGTATTCCGTTGTTTTGAACCAATGACGATGTCTCGGGAGATCAACATCGTTTCGTGGCTGGAATGCCCTGTCTATATGACAAGGGGAATTCATAAACGATTCTGAGATCACCCACCTGTTTACGCAGGTTCGAAGACAATGTTACCGGACGGCATAGGCGGGTTCTTACCAAGCTTATGAATGAGCGCCTCTTCCTTCGATTCATCGAAGTGAAGAGGCGCTTTTTTGAAAACAAAAGAACGTGTATTTACATAGAATAAAGGTTTGCTGAAAGCATAAACAATGTTAAACTAGAGAGTGAAAAGGGAACGGTCATATATAAAGGAGGAACGGTCTTTGTCATTAAAACGAGTTCTAACGGGTATCGTGCGCAGCTATGACGGCACAAGCGACCGTGCTAAAGACCCCAAGCTGAAGACGCGTTATTACAATCTCTCGAAAGAGAAATGTTTTGAAGAAGTATCCTCAACACTCAAAAAAATTCCAGGTTACAAAGTGCTTCACGAGGTTGCATCTGTTGGCGAAATTACAATTGAGAAGAAGACCTCATTTGGACGAACATTGGATATAACAGTATCAGTACTTGGGATTAACCCTGTACGATCTGCTGTTGATATGTATTCGGCTTCAAGAGGTTCCTTTGGTGACCTTGGGGCTAACTACCGTGTTATTTTACATTTATTTTCCGTATTGGACAAAAAATTAAGTAAGTACAAAATCGATAGCTAAACATGAAAAAGCGGGAGAGCTGCTCTCCCGCTTTTAAAAGTGTGGCCTCAAATATGTACACGCAATATAGCATTAACTATTGCAGTGATTTAACGGCCTCGATTGCTGCTTCGTAGTTTGGATGCTCGGTCATTTCACCGAGATATTCTACGTAAGTGATTTTATCGTTCTGATCTACGACAAAGATGGAGCGCATATCAAGTTGGAATTCCTTAATCAGCACGCCATAAGCTTGCCCAAAGGAACGAGATTTGTAATCAGACAGTGTGATGACTTGGTCAACACCTGCTGCTCCGCACCAGCGTGCTTGAGCGAATGGAAGGTCAGCGCTGACAGTCAGGATGACAACATCCTCACCTAGCCCAGCTGCAGCTTCGTTGAAACGACGTGTTTGTGCATCACAAACGCCAGTATCGAGTGAAGGGACGACACTGATTAGCTTGATTTTGCCTGCGAAATCCTTAAGGGATGCATCTTCCAGCAGATTTTTGCTGACCGTGAAATCAGGAGCAGTATCTCCTACCTGAAGTTCGGGTCCGATAAGAGTAAGTGGGTTACCTTTAAAAGTGGCAACGCCTGTACGTTCTTGAGTCATGAAAAAATCTCCTCCTTGAGTATCAAAGTTTGTGATCAAGTTCATGGTACATTATAATCTTTTTAAAAAGGGAATGTCCACCTAAGGATATCTTGTGTATACATAAGGGATAGGAGGATGCCATGATATTTATTAGATATGAGAATTGGAAAAGCTATCTGCGATACTATCCGTTCACATCGCTGCTGCTCATTGCGAACATCGTTATGTTCTTCGTAATGACGTTTAACGGTGGATCGACGAACTATCTTACACAGCTTGAATATGGAGCAGTTACGAACCTAGAGCCATTTCGTAGCGAGGAATGGCGTTATATTGCAGCTGTTTTTTTGCATAGCGGGTTTGATCACTTGTTCTTTAACAGTTTTGCCATCTTGGTCATTACACCACCGCTTGAGCGAATTATGGGTACGTTTAGATATGCACTGTTATATCTGATGAGTGGTATATTAGGCAATGTGATTAGTGTCGCCTATTACACTAATGTTAAAGTTGATGATACTATTCTTGTAGGCGCCTCAGGTGCCATTTACGGGGTTTATGGTGCGTTTCTATACATTGCCTTGTTTCAGCGTCATATGATGGATGAAGCATCTAGGAAGATGCTCTACACATTGCTAATCATGGGTATTATGTTTTCGTTTGCTCCCGGTATCGGATGGGTGGCTCACTTCGGCGGTATGATCAGTGGTTTCTTCATTTACGGCCTGCTTATAAGACTATTCAAACGACGTTCATCGTAACTGAGTGAGGTTTCGCAGTCTGTATGTATTCATAAGTTCAAAGTAGCAAGGGAATTGAGAATGGAGCGATTATCGCGTGGAATTAAGACAGTTGCAATACTTCGTAAAGGTTGCGCAGAAAGAACACGTTACCCAAGCGGCAGAAGAGCTTCACGTTGCCCAATCGGCTGTTAGCCGGCAGATTCATCAGCTAGAGGAAGAGCTTGGTGTGAATCTCTTTATGCAGAAAGGGCGAAATCTTCAGTTGACACCTGTGGGGCAATTATTTTGTAAACGGGTTGAAGGGATTATGAAGGATCTAGATCGTGCAGTGACCGAAATACATGAATTTCTGGATCCCGAGCAGGGAGAAATCCGGATTGGATTCCCGCACAGTCTTGGTATTCATCTGATTCCTTCAGTCGTAGCAGAATTCCGGAAGAAGTATCCGAATGTGAAATTTCGTTTTAAACAAGGGATGTTTCCAACGCTTATCCGAGATGTTATCTCTGCAGAAGTAGATCTTGCTTTCGTATCTCCGTTTCCAGAACGACACGATCAAGTAGAGGGAGACGTGGTACTTACCGAAGAGTTATTTGCTGTCTTGCCTCCTAACCATCCTTTAGCAGGTGAGAAGAGTATTAAGCTGGAGCAACTTAAAGATGAGCGATTTGTACTTTTCAGTAAAGGTTACTCCCTTCGCCCGATTGTGTGGCATGCTTGCCTGGAGGCTGGATTTACACCAAAGATTGCCTTTGAGGGTGAAGAGACAGATACAATACGAGGTCTAGTCGCCGCGGGCATGGGAGTGAGTCTGCTGCCAGAAATGGCACTGTTTCAGACCAATCCACTTCAGCCAGCACGTGTTAGTATTACCGAACCGAAAGTAACGCGCTCGATCGGACTTATTCATCGTGCAGATGAGAAGCTTCCGCCCGTTGCTCAAGCTTTTAGAACATTTTTATTGCAATATTTTGGACTTGGTTCAATATCAACGAAATCTGCTAAAGATACGAGTACTTTATAATCTAATTTAGCCACCTCATACAACAAAAAGGTTACCGCTCATAAAGAGCGGTAACCTTTTGTTATTAATCGCGATTATTCAAGAAAATCATAATGTAGCGAAGCAATTCAAGCAAGGACAAGAGAGCTGCTGCTACATAAGTTAATGCTGCGGCGTTCAAGACTTTAGCGACACCGCGTTCTTCTTCGTTCGTAATATAACCTTCAGAAACCATAATCTCACGAGCGCGGTTACTAGCATTGAACTCGACCGGTAGTGTTACAAGTTGGAAGGCTACTGCAGCCGAGAAGAAAATAATACCGAGTCCGATCAGGTTGAAGGCTTGGAATAGGAATCCTGCGATCAATAAGAAAGGAGCGATTCCGGATGCGAAGTTAACAATTGGGAACATCTTGTGACGTGCAACAAGCATTGGATAACTTACTTTGTGCTGGATGGCGTGGCCAACCTCGTGACAAGCAACTGAGACAGCAGCGATCGAACGTTCGTAGTAAACAGGTTCGGACAATCTAACAACACGGTGTATGGGATCGTAGTGGTCAGACAATGTACCAGGTACGGGTTCAACAGGTACATCTTGAAGTCCGTTGGCATCAAGCATGTGACGTGCTGCATCGTATCCGGTCATTCCGCTAGTATTCTCGACTTGAGCCCATTTATTAAAGGTGCCTTTTACCCGGAACTGAGCAACAAGCGTGAAGATAAATGCGATGATAATTAGGAAAAACATAGGGTCCATTTAATAACCTCCAAGTTTAGTGTAGGTGTTACATTGGTGTGAAATGGTTGAGTAATATTTGTAGCGACTCGATGCAAGCCGCTCCCTTTGGAAGGATATTGGATAATACTGCACGTGCTTGGTTCGGCTTTAAGTCTTGCAGTATAGGGTTGAGTTCTTTTACATCCCTTTCTAACTGCTGAATTTGGATTTCGAGCTTCGTCAATTTATCAGTGACTTCAGCATCTTCAGTGACTGAACTCCAACGCTCCAGTGTAGTCTTAATCTCTTCGAGGGTATATTTCTCTTGTTTTAAATGATTAATACGTTTCAAAGTCTTTAAAGTTTCATGACTGTATAAACGGTAATTCTTAAGCGTCCGTTTCTCAGGGGAGATCAGACCAATCTTCGTATAGTAGTCGATGGTTCTCTCACTGATCCCTGCTGCTTTTGCAAGCTCTCCAATGCGAAGAAGATTCATGTGTTTACTCATACTCACGTTATTATCACCCCGCAGGCCTGTATGATTTATAATATTATTTCCTGTTAGAAATATGATACATGATCGTGAACCATACAGTCAAACGTCATACTTTTTTGGTTTTATAGGATTAACATTATACTATGTTATATTATATTACATAAAGAATGGATAAAAGCGTCAAATTGGTATAAATCCATTGCTAACTCCGAATATGCCTGCTTATAATGTTCATATAAATTAGTTTACGTCAGATAATATGACATTTAAGGAGTGGGGAGTATGAAAAAAGGATGGATTGGTTCATTCATGGCTATTAGTACCCTGTTAGCGTTTCCGGTAAGTGCATTTGCTGATGATGGAGCGACTAATGTTCAGCTTCAAGCCGGCCTGAACTCTGTGTTTGTCTTTCTAGCTGCATTACTTGTCTTCTTTATGCAAGCTGGCTTTGCACTTCTTGAAGCGGGTTCGGTAAGAATGAAGAACGCTGGCCACGTTGCGGGGAAGACAGTACTGACATTTGGAATCAGTGTGGTTGCTTTTTGGGCGATGGGATTTGGCTTAGCTTTTGGTAATGGAAATAGCTTTTTCGGATTGGAAGGATTCTTCCTAAGTGGAGATAACATGGCGGCATCATTTAGTTCATTAGCGATTTATGATGTTCCAACAACGATCATGTTCTTGTTCCATTTATCCTTTGCAGCTGTATCGCTTGCAATTGCTTGTGGTGGTATGGCAGAGCGAGCTAAATTAAGCGTATATATTATATTCGGAATATTATTCACGATCGTCATTTATCCAGTCGTGGCACATTGGGTGTGGGGTGGTGGATGGCTTGGAAGTTTAGGTATGCAGGACTTCGCAGGCTCAACGGTCGTTCATTTAACAGGTGCTACAGCGGCTCTGGTTGCAACGATTATGCTGAAGCCTCGTCTTGGAAAATACAGTAAAGATGGTAAACCTAACAGTATTCCTGGACACAATCAAGTCTTATCTGTTCTAGGGGTATTAATTATCTGGATTGGCTGGTTCGGATTTAACCCTGGAAGTACAATTTCAGCGTTGACGGATGGTTTCTTCGGATTTGTAGCGCTCAACACCAATATTGCTGCGGCTGCAGGCGCATTAGCTGCATTGTTCATTTCGTGGGCTGTCCTAGGAAAAGCTGATATACCTAGTATGTTAAATGGTGTGCTGGCTGCTTTTGTAGCGATTACTGGAGCTTGTGCTTTTGTTGAGCCGTGGGCAGCGGTTGTGATCGGTGCTGTAGCGGGAAGTATTACTTTCTTTACTGCACAGTGGTTTGAGCGCAGAGGTGTAGATGATCCCGTATATGCATTCTCAGTGCACGGTGTTGCAGGGATGTGGGGAGCTGTATCGACGGGACTCTTCGCTGCTCCTAGGCTCGTGGAGATTACCGGCGTGGGGAACGCAGGATTGTTTTATGGTGGTGGATTTGGACAGCTTGGCGTTCAGCTGCTTGGCTTAATTGGAACTTTTGCATTCGTGCTAGTGTTATCCTTCCTGATTCTTGGCTTGATTAAGATCACTATGGGACTTCGGGTAACAGAAGAGGAAGAATTAATGGGGCTTGATATTAGTGAGCATGGAACGTATGGCTACCCTGAACAAATGAAGCTGCTTACTGAATCGGAAGCTAAGTCCGCTCGATCCCCCGGCATGTCTAATACTTCTGCTCGGGGCGATTCAGCCATTTAACGAAAGTAGAATCATTCGTTGTAGGGAGGGCTCAGCATGAAAACTTTTGGATCGATACATTCATTCCCGGAGTTTTTGGAAATACAGAAGGCAGGAGAAGAACAAGAACTGAGGAATGCACGAATTTCCTGTCAAAATAAACTTCTTGAAATGAAGAATGATACGAAACTGGATGTGTGGATCGCTTGGGTTAACCAGATGCATGATGAGATCGCACAGCGGGCTGTTCAACTATGTGAAATGCAATTAAGTGAGGCTGGCTTCGGCCAGCCTCCTGCCCGTTATGCTTTCGTTACTTTTGGCAGCAGTGGGAGACAAGAAGCGACACTGTGGAGTGATCAGGATAATGGGCTCATTATTGGTGATGAGATGGAGGAGGAAGATTCGGGCTATTTCCTGAAGTTTGGGGTCAGCTTGGTAGGAATACTTGAGTTTGCTGGATATCCGAAATGTACGGGAAAGGTAATGTGTTCTGAACCGATGTGGAGGCGAACTTTATCGGGATGGAAGCAACAATTAACAGATTGGAGTTCTGATCATGCTTGGGAACCTACTCGGCACTTCATCATTGCTTCCGATATGAGACATATAACTGGTAATGCAGAGCTATCTTCTAGTTGGAAGATTCATCTTCGGAACGCTGTTCAGCAGCAGCCACTTATGAACGCGGCACTTCTTCGCAATACGGTCCACCATAAAGCGACGCTTAATGTCATGGGTAGAATCGTGACGGAGCGGTTTGGCGAGCATGCTGGTGATTTTGATGTGAAGTATGGTATGTACATTCCATTAGTGAACAGTATTCGAACGATGGCTTTACAGCGTGGAATCATAGAGACCACTTCGATAAAACGAATGGAGCGGATTATTCAGTTGGAAGGGGGCAGCTTGCTGCTGGAAAATGTACAACGTGCTTTGATGTATTCATTTCGGATGAGGATGGAAACACCGGTGTACTTTAATGAAGGGCTTGTTGTGAGTAGTGGTTACATTCCCAAAGAGCAACTAATGAATAAAAAAGTTCAATACGAGCTTAAAGATTCACTTGGTGTTATACGCCGTATACACCGCTCTCTTGAAAGAGAACTTCGCTTCTTAGATCGGAAGGGCTTGTGAAAGATCCAAGGGAATCTGGGGCAGGATTTTGGCGTTCCCTACGTATGGGGGATATTAATTCGGCGATTACGTCCATGAAGGGGAACCCTTCTGCGCAGCAGATTGCTTTCATTCGCTCACAGATGAAGCAGCAGCGGCGACCAGAGGTGCTGGGTACACCATTGAACCAACTGGAGACTGTCGTATTTGATCTGGAGACAACAGGTTTTTCACATCAGCATGGGGATGAGATCTTGTCCATTGGAGCCGTACGTACTCTCGGAAAGACTGTTATTGAGGGAGAATGCTTTCATATCATTGTTAATGGCGGTGTAACTGTTCCAGAGCATATTACTGCACTGACCGGTATTTCTCAAGCAATGGTTAATAATGCAGTTTCCTTGATGGAGGGGTTGCATGATTTCATGGCATTTGCTGAAGGGAAAGTGTTGGTTGCCCATGCTGCAGGTCATGATCGTGCTTTTTTGAATGCAGCGTTGTGGAAAACTTCTAAGGTTCGATTAACGCATCGACTACTGGATACGATGATGCTGGCTGAGCATTTATTTCCTGGTCGATCAGATTATAGTCTAGATAATCTGCTTCAAGAACAGAGCATCCCCGTTAAAGGGCGCCATGATGCGCTGTGTGACGCTGTGATGACCGCAAGGTTATGGGCTGTTTATTTAGAAGAGATTCAGAACCTAGGATATGCTGAGACCTTGGGCGATTTATATGTATACTTAAGTGGAGCATGATATGACGTAATCTAGTGGTCTCAACATGTAGCGCTTCGTTTCATCGACTTTTCTATTGGATTTCCACGCAGATTGGAGTGTGGGTTCTTTCATGATCTGATATGCTTCGAGATTGAAATCATCAGGAACGAATAGGTTAGGGGTGCCGATGAAGTATATCTGAAGAAGGCTTCCAAAGTATTGCAGCTGACTAATGTCCTCCCATGAAGGGATAGGAAAGCTTGCTGGATGACTGTGAAACAGACCGCAAATCCGAGGTTCTTTTAATACAAGAGAGGTCCATGTTACGGGATCAAGGGAAAAATGATGACGTGGATCAGAAGCTGTATTTCGGACGGGGATATACTCATCGATAATTTGATTATCCTTAGAAGTCTGTCCAAGAAGGACTCCACAAGCTTCCTCAGGTAGACAAGCAAAAGTATGCTGGCGGATGGAATCTAGAACTTTCGTTGTCATTTTAATGTGCCCTTCAGCCGGATTATAAATGTTCACGATTCATCCTCCTTCTATATTATAAAGATAGTTAGGTCCAATTGGTTTGAAAGTTATGGTATTCAGGGTACAATAGTGACTATAAAAAGTCTACCAGTAAAGGAATTGACTCATGAAGCGTAACTTGATCATATTAACGATAATTCTATTCGCTGCAGCAGTGGTTATCTATAATCAAGCAGGAGATAAGATACAGTCAGTGTTTATGGCTGAAGAACCCTTACCTACTGAGACAGGTGCGAAAGCTGGTCTGCTCGCTCCAGAATTTTCCTTGCAAGGTTTGGATGGAAAGACGTACTCTGGTCATGGGACAAGAGATAAGGCGCTCATTATTAACTTCTGGGCATCATGGTGTGATCCTTGTAAACAAGAAGCACCTGAATTGTCGAGATTAGTTACTGCCTATGCCGACGATCTGGAGGTATATGGGATTAACGTAACAAAATATGATAATGAGAAGAAGGCGAAGGAATTTGTTAAGGAATACGCTCTAAAGTATCCCATCATGTTCGATACTGAAGGTAAGGTGTTTGAGCAGATTTACAAGGGAAAAGTGTTTCCGACGAACGTCTTGATTGACCACAGAGGTGTCATTACGGAGATTATTCTGGGCGCACCTGATCCCGAAGAACTTGAGAAGAAGATAAAGAAGCTAATCAAATCTTGAAAATTATAAAATAAAGAAGAGCACGTCCCGTTGAAATAAGGTGGGGACGTGCTCTCTTTACTTTTCCTAAAGCTCTCAGGCTCTAGTGATTAACAAGGCCTTGTCGTGGTAAGGATTCATCTTCAGCCGCTGAAGGAGAAATCTGTCCTAGTAGTGCATAGCGCATACTGTCGACAAGTGCTTCCCAACTGGCTTCGATAACATTACCTGACACACCGACCGTGTTCCAGGAGTTCTCGTAGTTCTTAGACTCCATTAGAACGCGAACTCTACCAGCTGTCGTATCCTGATCGTCTAATACACGAACCTTATAATCTGACAGATGCATATCTTTCAACGCAGGGAAATATTGAAGCAGCGCTTTTCGCAGTGCATTATCCAGTGCGTTGACTGGACCTGTACCTTCGCCTGCTGTGTAGATGCTCTGACCAGCTACATTAATCTTTACAAATGCTTCAGAGACAACAGGTCGCCCTGCCGTTTTCTCTACAAGCATTTTGAAGGATTCGAAGGTGAATAGCTCCTGAAGATCGCCATTGGCTTCCCGAAGGAGAAGCTCAAGTGAAGCATCGGCGCCTTCGAATTGGTATCCTTGATGCTCTAAATCTTTGATCTTACCGATGACATGTTTGGACTGGTCACTGCTTGGGTCAAAATTCAGTCCCATATCTTGTGCCTTGGATACAATGTTGCTCTGGCCTGCAAGTTCAGAGACGAGGATCCGTTGTTTGTTGCCAACTTTCTCAGGCTCGATATGCTCGTACGTTCTAGAGTCACGCAATATGGCAGAGACATGGATACCGCCCTTATGGGCAAATGCAGCGTTACCAACATAAGGCTGATTCACAGGCATATTCACGTTAGCAATTTCACTCACATACCGAGCGGTGTTGGTGAGGTTGTGAATACTGTCGTCACCAATGCAATTATAACCAAGCTTAAGCTGCAAATTCGGGATGATGGAGCACAGATTAGCGTTACCGCATCGCTCACCATATCCGTTAATTGTCCCTTGAACATGGCCAACGCCTGCTTGTACAGCACTAAGTGTATTCGCAACAGCTAACTCGCAATCATTATGCGTATGAATGCCTAGTGGAGCCCCAGGTAAGAGGCCATTCAGTGATGTCACAATATCGTGTACCTCATGGGGAAGACTACCTCCATTGGTATCACACATGACAAGCCAATCTGCGCCAGCTTCACGGGCTTTAGACAATACTGAGACAGCATACTCTGGATTGTGCTTGAATCCATCGAAGAAATGTTCTGCATCGAAGATCACTTCAAGCCCTTTTTGCTTTAGGAAAGCTATGGAGTCAAAAATCATCGCAAGATTCTCTTCTAGAGTAGTCTGCAAGGCGGTATGAACGTGGAAGTCCCACGATTTACCGACAAGCGTAGCGGCTCTAACGCCGGATTCAAGAATCCGGTGGAGGTTGGCATCCTTATCAGCAATGGAGCCTTTACGCCGCGTACTGCCGAAAGCTGTTACTTTTGATGTCAGACCAAGTTCCTGTACTCTTTTGAAAAATTCGATGTCTTTGCTGTTGCTTCCCGGGATGCCGCCTTCAATATAGTGGACACCAAGAGTATCCAGCTTTTTGGCGATTTTGAGTTTGTCATCCGCCGACAAGCTGATTCCTTCGCCCTGCGTACCGTCGCGAAGAGTCGTATCAAAGATGGAAATGGACTTAGACATGATGTCCTCCTTTTTGCGAGTCCGGGATGGACCGTGCAGTGATATAATGTTGTCATTATAGCATTTTCTTGCGGCAAAGTGACAAAGAATTGAAACTTTTCTGCAAGCATCCAATCTTGACCCTTTGTTGTAGAGAACGGTATGCTGAATTAGACCAGAATTATGGATAAGAAGAAGGGATGTATCGTGGGAAACATCAACGATTACTACCCGACGAGCGGCCGGGTCATACTCCATGTGGATATGAACGCATTTTATTGCTCTGTTCATGAAGCGGAGGAGCCGGAACGCTACCGGGGACAGGCGACGGCTGTGGCGGGCAGTGTAGAACTTCGTAAAGGGGTTATTGTTACTTGTTCCTATACAGCTCGCGGCATGGGGATCAGAACGGGCATGAATGTGCGACAAGCACTCAAAATTTATCCGGATTTGATTCTTATTCAGCCCAATTTTCATTTGTATCGTAAATACTCCAATGCATTTATGAATATAGCATATGCATATACGCCGTTACTTGAAGCGACTTCAATTGATGAATGTTATTTAGATATTACAGGTTCGAAACAGTTCGGAACACCACTTCAAATCGCTGAAGAGATTCAGACCCGTATTCGGGAGGAACTGTCATTACCTTGTTCCATTGGAATTGCTCCTAATAAATTGCTCGCGAAGATGGGTTCTGATATGAAAAAGCCGAACGGCATTTCGATCATGCGTATCCGTGATGTGCCGAAAGTTCTGTGGGGACGTCCTTGTGGCGAATTGTTTGGTATAGGTTCCAAGACAGCAGAGAAGCTTAGAAAACTTAACATAACTAACATAGGTGAGCTGGCTGCTGCGGATGAAGGACTCCTTACCTCAACCTTCGGTGTGATGGGACATTGGATGAAGCAGGCTGCCCATGGTCTGGATTATGCGCCTGTGAATGCGGACCGGGAGCAAAGCAAGTCGATCGGTCATACCACAACGCTTCCAGCGGATATTACTTCTACAGAGGATGCGAAGCGTGTACTGCTCAATCTAAGTGATCAGGTAGCGAGGCGGCTAAGAAAACAGAAACTGATGGCGTCTGGTGTTCAGCTTACACTTCGTACGCCAGATATGAAGACCATTACGAGATCTCGCCAACTTGGAACACCTACGGAGAATACAGAAGATATATACCGGGAAGCCTGTTTATTGTACGATAAGCATTGGAATCAGGGGAAGCCTCTTCGATTGCTTGGCATTACACTGCAGCAGTTAAGTGCCCGCGAAGAATCAGTGGTTCAATTGGATCTGTTCAATTATGAGAAGCAGCCCAAAAAGGAATCACTGACGAAGGTGATGGATGAACTGCGTAATAAGTTTGGAGAGAGTGCCGTATTGACAGCGGGGATGCTTGGGGATGATCCTTCCGCTCTGATTCGAAATCATAAAGTCAGGGGTACATCATTGCAGATGGACTTTGTGAGAAATACAGAACGAAAACCGGAACAGGAATAATTGTTGCTTAGACTGTCTAATATTGTTGTGAAATTTATTTGTGTTCCCCAAAAATTTGTATTAATATGTAGTTGGTGCAATGCGATAAGTGCTGCATCGTTGACGATGTTGTAGAATGTTTTAGATATACAGGAGGCAGAGAAACTATGGCGAAGTATACATGGGTAGATAAAGATACCTGCATTGCTTGCGGCGCTTGCGGAGCAACGGCACCCGATATTTATGATTATGACGACGAAGGTATCGCTGAAGTGATTTACGAAGGTGACAATAACCGTGGTGTTACGGTAATTCCTGAGGACATGTACGAGGACATGGAAGATGCATGTGACGGCTGCCCAACGGACTCCATTCGTGTTGCAGATGAGCCTTTTAACGAATAGTCATCATATTCTGCGGTGACTTCCGCAGGTTCTATTATAGTGAAGTAATGAAACGTCTCTGCCTCCCTGGCAGGGACGTTTTTTTATATACTCCATCACATATGCAAGCGAATAAATGAGGGGGAATACACAAAGGCACAGGTTGTGCCGATAAACAAAATATAAGAATAAACAACACCAGACGGAGGTTCTGATGAACAATTCGCTGTACCTCAAACGCTATGTGGAGACTCATCCTGATAATAAAATGGCCTGGTATTTGCTTGGTAAGGATTATGCGGCTAATGGAGAGCAAGGGAAAGCTAATTATTGCTTCAACCGTGCCGAAGAAGTGTACGAGGCTTTTGAGTTAAGCAAGGTCCCGTCAGATATATGGAAGAACTATGAGTTAAGACTTCTTCATCTTGAAAGTGAAAAGGATAAGAAGCGCAAAAGAATCAGACGTGCACTCTTGACGGTTATGCTAATGATCTTGGCTCTGCTTCCTTCGGTGGATGCCCCGGGAAGCCCTGCAGATCTTGTTGTATATAATCAGGTCAAAGAGACAGAATGGGCTGGCGTCAACCAAAGGGAAGAAGGAGATAAGAGGAAAGGACCGTTATTTACTGCAACTGCCACTCGTGATAAGAAGTGGTCCAGCGCACTGCCACAACTGCTTACCAATCCAGATAAGCTGCCAGAGTGGACAATAGCACTTGGTATGAAGCGAGCGGGTCAGTGGGAAATATGGTTTGAAAAGATGCCAGTTTTGTATGGAATCCATCGAGCTGAGTCAGGGAGTATTGGAATTCAACCTTACAAAGGTGTAGGCACAGAATGCGACTGTAAACCTCTAGATGATGGAGCATTGAAGATTGAAGCTAAGACGTGGGCACAAAGACAGGTTCATATTGCTGTTCTATCTGAGGCGATTCAACAATTTCATGATCGTAACCGTAGACTGCCTAGGAGTCTTGAGGAATTAACAAAGCCATTCCCTAATAACTGGCTTTCTGGTCGATCACCGGAGATGAAGCGCTTGTTTCCCATATTAGTCAGCGCTAATGCAGGAGCGAGTGGTACAGATGGGGAAGGTTTACTTCACGGCCAGGAAAGTGGTCAAGTGAGTCAACGCTTACCAGATGGGTACGGTTCTTCGCCGGATGGGACAGCATTTTTCAAGCAGTCTTTGGAGGTTATCATTGACCGTAAGAATCACAGGCTTGGGGTAGTCAGTGGTTCGGTACTGATTCGAAATTATGAAGTCGGTCTGGGACGTGATGAGAAGACCCCTCTTGGGGATTTCCGAATTAGTGATAAGGTTATAAATCCGAACGGATCTGCTACGGGTACATATGGTTCAAGAGGAATGCAGTTATCAGATTCAAACTATGCAATTCACGGCACCCAGGATATAAATAGTATAGGTGGCAATGAATCGGAAGGCTGTATTCGCATGCATAGGAAGGATGTTGAAGAGTTATTTGATCTCGTACCCATGGGGACAAAAGTGAGGATTGAAGAAGGGGTACTGCCAGGCGGCTTGGTCATACCGAAAGAGCGTTTTGCGCTCAAACATTCCGCTGAACAGAGTAACCCCCGCAAGGTATATCACTGGCTGGATTAAGGCTGGGATATTATAATCAAAACGATGATCAGAATGATCAGCAGAGAGATGCCTGCGCCGATCCACAGTAAAGCTTTTTTGTTTACCTCTTCTTTTTTCTGCTGCAGTGTCGGTGGTTTACGCTTAGCTGACATATCCATTCCCCTCTTCCCGTTTTATCGTACTTGCTCTCTTACATTGTAAAGGGTTTGTCCCAGAAATGCTACAATAAGGGATAGGGGATAGAGGCCCGAATACATGAAGAAAACTTTCTTTTTACGCCAGAAACGGATAAACTGAAAGATAGAGAAATTATAAGCCACGAGAGGAAGAATGATGTGCTGTACCGTAATTTAGGCAAACCTTTATTTTTCAAAATGGATCCGGAAAAGGCTCACCATCTTGTCATTGGAGGACTTGGACGCTCGGTGATGCTTCCTGGAGCTGAAGCCGCTATGAGAGGGATGTACGGGGTCACTGAAACACCTGATCTAGCTGTTGACTTGTTCGGTTTGCATTTTCCTACGCCGGTAGGACTTGCTGCTGGATTAGATAAAAATGGGCAAGCTGTTAGAGGGTTCTCCTCCATTGGCTTTGGTTTTATGGAAGTAGGTACCGTGACGCCGAAAGGACAGCCTGGTAATGAGCAGCCTCGTTTGTTCAGATTACCTCCGGATGAAGCACTTATCAATCGAATGGGCTTTAATAACGAAGGTGCAGAGGCAATGTCTCGCAGGTTAGCGGGTCTCAAGGAGCGTCGTATTCCAGTAGCCGTGAATATTGGGAAGAACAAGGTTACACCGAATGAAGATGCACATCGTGACTATGAAGCATGTATCCGGGAGCTGTTCCCATATGGAGATTTCTTTGTTGTAAATATCAGCTCCCCGAATACACCGGACTTGAGAAGCCTTCAACACGGCAGTGAATTGTCCTCATTACTGGAAGCTGTCATGAACGAGATGTCACGCCAAGCCCAGATTCATGGGAAGCAAAAATCAGTACTCGTCAAAATTGCTCCTGATGTGAGTAATGAAGAGCTTGAATTTATGGTGGATACGATTTCCCGCAGTGGGGTGTCCGGTATTATTGCAACGAACACAACATTGTCTCGTGATGGTTTAAGCCATGGAAATGCGAAAGAAACGGGCGGTCTTAGTGGCAAGCCGCTGCGTGAGAGATCAACTGAGATCGTCTCAAGAATATATCAGCAGACACATGGTGCCTTGCCGATTATCGGTTCAGGCGGGATTTTTACTGCCCAGGATGCGTACGATAAGATTCGCGCAGGTGCAAGTTTAGTTGAAATATATACAGCACTCATCTATGAGGGGCCCGAGGTGAATCGTAGGCTGCATGCTGGCCTGAGAGAGTTGCTTAAACGTGATGGATATGCACACATATCTGAAGCTGTTGGAGCAAATCACCGCTAAAGGGTTAAAGACAGGAGGCACGATTGATGGACGGTAGAGACTGGGGGACATTTTTACTTCCGTATGAACAGGCCGTTGAAGAATTGAAAGTGAAATTCAAGACGATGCGCTCTGAGTTGAAGAAACGAGAAGAGTATGCACCAATCGAATTCGTGACCGGACGGGTCAAACGGATATCTAGCATTCTGGATAAGGCAAAGCGTCTTAATGTTCCGATGGATCAGTTGGAAACAGGAATAGAGGATATTGCGGGCATCCGCATCATGTGTCAATTTGTAGAGGATATTCGGCGAGTCGCTGAATACATTCGTCGCAGAAAAGATTTGAAAGTGGTTTATGAGAAAGATTATATTACCAACTATAAAGATAGCGGATACCGCAGTTTTCATATGATTGTTGAATATCCGGTTCAGACAGCGTTAGGTCAGAAAATCGTGCTCGCCGAAATTCAGGTGCGTACACTTGCGATGAATTTCTGGGCGACAATCGAACATTCTTTAAGTTATAAATATCGTGAAAGCCTTCCGGAAGAGATTCGAGGTCGTTTGAAAAAAGCGGCGGAGGCTGCTAATACACTAGATAATGAAATGTCGAGTATCCGCGAGGATATCTTGGTGGCTCAGAAGCAATTTGAGGATAACTCCAATATTACTTCTCAATTCCTTAAGGCAGTTCACCAATTGTACTTCTTCCACCTGGTTAATGAAGCGATTGACTATCAGGAACGATTTAATAAGATTTGGCAAGAGGGACAGGACCATGATATGGAAGCAGTGAAGGAACTGCTCTTGGAGGTCAAGGAACTACTAGCTGAAGCCAAAAAGAAAGACATCGATCATGAAATATGATCCGTTGTACGCTGCTTACCTGGTATATTTCAATCGTGATCGGGATTACTTCGAATGCCACGAGGTCCTTGAGGAGCTCTGGTTGGCTGAGAATAAGGACCCGAGATATAAAGGGTTGTTGCAGGTAGCTGTGGGACTATATCATTTTCGAAATGGTAATGTACGCGGCGGAAACAAAATGATGAATAGTGCCTATGTAAGGTTAAGACCGTATTCTGCGGAAGAGTTAGGTATTCATATGGAAAAACTCGTTCATGAGGTTCGAATTTATGCTGATCGGTTAACAAATTATGATACGCAGCCCTTTGCATATTATGATCTTACCATTGAAATTTTGGACCCAGCACTGAAGAAGATGGTTGCTAATGCTTCGGAGGATATTAAGCCTAACTTGTTCCAGCGCCGAGGGCGGAAGCGTGCGGTGAAGCATTCGTAAGTAACCAAGTGATTACGTAGTGAAATATAAATGCACCCCTTAGAATAATGTATGGAATACCACGAGTTTCTGGTAAGCCCATCGCATTCTAAGGGGTGCATTTTTGATTGGTATGTCAGAAGGAGCTTAGGGTTTAGCTCTTATGCATCAGGCGCCAAGCTTTCGGAGTCATTCCAATGTATTTTTTGAATACGGTTGCAAAGTGCTGACTCGTCTTAAATCCTAGATCCAATGCAATATCCGTAATAGAAGTCGACGATTCTAGAAGGATTCGACAGGCACAGTCCATACGAACTCGCTCCATATAGGAAGCGGGTGATATTCCGTTCGTTTCTCGAAAAACACGATAGAAATGAGATTCACTCAGTCCAAATGTAGTGGCTAATTGTTCGGTTGATAGTCTAAGAGTGGGGTTTGCCTCTATTCGACTGGCCAGGCTAATCGTGAAATCATGGATATCTGGAGAGTGGTTTGACGTTAAAGAGGACCTCACCAGTTGAAGAAGAATATCAAGAATGTAATGACGGACTTGATATTCTAAAAGTGTTGTTTCTGTCGATTCAATGATTCTCCTCAAATGACGAAAGGAAGCCGCGATCGCTCGATCTACTGATATAATCCTCGGTTGCTGTTGTAGAATTTGATTGAATTGCTCTCGTTCCTCACCTTTGAGTGAGAACCAGTCTGAGCAGCGGATCGGATCCTTAATTATGATCCACCATATTGTACAAGGCTCGATATAGTTGAAACTTGCTCTGTGTCTTTCGCCAGGCCAGGTACGGAATAATTGCTGCGCACGTGTGTGATAGCTCTCGCCATTGACCTCCCAGTTAACAGCCCCCTGCTCAATATAAACCATTTCATAATCTTGCTCATGTATATGATCACTCAGCGGCGTTGCCTTGGTGAAACGATCATAACCCAGCATAACGAATTCCGATAGTTGTACAAGCTTAGAATGGTTTCCATGCTGATAGACCCACCGCTCATTATTTATGCTCATTTCCATCAATCCTTAAATCATTTTCTATTCCTAATGTTTCTGATCCTATTAAATATGTCAGGCAAATTAAAAAGAAGCGAAGCTTCCAAGAGTTATGGAGCTTCGCTTCTTCTTGCTTATCTTCGTTCCATGAAATCAGCAGAAACTAAACTTGCGGCGCCGTTCCTTTATATTTATTATCAATAAAGTCACGAATCTCATCCACAGATTTACCTTCATCATTTAAACGCTTTGCATCCTGAAGCTCAGATAGACAGGTACCGCACTGCGCACCATGGTCTGTCCATTTCACCCCGTCATCATTCTTCTCAGCGATGAAGCAGCGGTGAAGGGAGTCATGCAGTTTCTGATCGTCATCCATACAACCACAGTAGCATTTTAGCTCTTTAAGAATGTCTTCAAGTTCTCCGACAGCCTTATACGAGGCTTGCGTATTATCTGTATAAACGGATAGAAGTTCAGGCATAACAGTGACTGAGGAAGTTGTCTCATATCTTTCGGAGTCAAGCCCATGATCATGGGAGGACATTGCTGATTGTTTCCCGCCACAACCGGAAAGTAGAAGCATCCCAATCATTCCTGTAATCAGAAGGGAGGAAGACCGCTTCATGGCTTCACACTTCCTTTATATTTATCAAAAAATTCAGTAAACGCTTCTGCTGTATTTCCGCCTTGCGTTGCTTCAGCAGTGATTCCACCAACAAGACGTTCTTTCTCGACACCATTCTCAAAGAATACAAGTGTAGGTGTATATTCAATGTTGTATTGTCTGAATCCATCTTGGAATTCGCGCAAATTGTACTGGTGCAAGAATGCTCCGCTTTCTTGGGCGAGAGGCATCAGCTTCGGTGTAGTTGCCTGACAGCTTGGACAGTCTGATGCGAAGAAGTAGACAAAGAAGCTTTCTTTATTCTCGATTTTTTGGCTAAGACTATCTGGCAGGATGATTTGTTGATAGTTAGGATCGTCAAGTATCAACTTCGTAGCAGGGTTCATGTCAGCTACCTTTTTGCCTCCGTACAGTTCGCTCTTCTCACCTTGAGTATTTAGAAATGCAAGTAATCCAATGAGAACAACTAAAGCGCCGCCAAAAACATAAAGCCCCGTGTATTTCTTCTTCTTGCCGTTCATTTACTCACCCCCATCGATTCAATTAGTATTATTAGGGCATGTCCCTTTTAATGTATTTTATTATACAATATTAAATGTCATTGCGGAATATCATGGAATCCGCTATTCACACACTTAAAAAGGATAGGTAGGTAGATACATGGCTTTTCGACTTCCAGCGCCCTTTGAGGCGAAGATGAAATCACTTCTTGGCGAACAATTTGATTCATTTATACAATCTTATGAGCAAACACCCTATGCAGGAATCCGTATTAATACTTTGAAGATTACGAAGGAACAATTTAAGGAGATTTCTCCTTTGGCTCTCGAACCCATACCTTGGACTGAAACAGGATATTATGTAGAAGAAGGAGTACGACCAGGACGTCATCCTTATTATCATGCAGGTCTCTATTATATTCAGGAGCCTAGTGCAATGGCGCCGGTTGAATTGTTATCCGTGGTGCCGGGTGACCGGGTGCTTGATCTGTGCGCTGCTCCAGGAGGGAAATCAACTCAAATCGCAGCAAAGCTTGCTGGTTCAGGGCTGTTAATCACGAATGATCTGCATCCAGACCGGACGAAAGCACTTGCTAAGAACGTGGAGATGTACGGGGTTAGAAACGCTATCGTTCTAAATGAGAAACCAGAGCGAATTGCAGAGGCTTTTCCCGAGTTTTTCACAAAAATTCTTATTGATGCTCCTTGTTCAGGTGAAGGTATGTTCCGCAAAGACGAAGATATGCTCAAATACTGGGAAGAGTCGTCACCACTTAAATATGCAGACATGCAACAAGAGATATTGGCCTCGGCTGCGAAAATGCTAAGTCCTGGTGGAAGACTTGTCTATTCCACATGTACATTCTCTCCAGAAGAGAATGAAGGGATGATCGCTGCTTTTCTGAAGGACCATTCGGAGTTTTCAGTAGTCCCTATTGGTGACTCCGAGTGGTTCTCGGCAGGTGAAGCGCAGTGGCTGGAGAAGCAGGCAGAATTAACTGGAGAAGGTGCTAATTCATTTATTCAAGAGACGGTAGGAACCGGCAGACTGTGGCCGCATCGTGTTAAAGGGGAAGGGCATTTCATGGCGATTCTTCAGCGGGACGGTGACCTGACGGATTATATGAATATAAATGAAGTTGAAATAGAACAACGGTCAGAGGCAAGAGGCCACTCTCCTCGAAAAGATAAACGAAATGCTGGCCATAAACATGGACGTAGTCAGAACGAGCAAGGTCGTAAAGGGCAGGAAGTGGATTCGCTTGAGCCTTTTTATGAATTTGTGCGTGAACAGTTACATCTGGACATCTCTGCAGGGCATCCTGTGATGTATGGAAATAATATATACCTCTCTCCATTGCCGGAGAGCCGGTTGAAAGGTCTAAAGACAGTACGAGCTGGATGGTATATGGGACAGATCAAGAATGGTCGGTTCGTGCCCGGACATCCGCTTGCAACCGCACTTCATCCTAATGAAGCTTGTAGATCGGTAAATCTGTCTTCAGCAGATGGCGAAGCTGTCCGGTATCTCAAAGGGGAAACGTTAGAGATTTCTGCCGAAAGGATTAATAGGAAGTCAGTCGCCGAGCCTAAAGGGTATGTGTTAGTATGTATAGATGGGTATGCGGCTGGTTGGGGTAAATGGCAGCATCCCGGAATACTGAAAAATGAGTATCCTGCAGGCTGGAGGTGGACATCAATATGAGTTCTAAGGGTAGAACAACCCAAAGATTGGACAAAGTACTATCCAATATGGGTTACGGCTCTCGTGCTGAGTTGAAAAAGATGGTGAAGCAGGGCGGAATCGTCGTGAATGGTACCCTTGCTAAAGATCCAGGGATGCATGTGGACCCCTATTTAGATGCCATTGAAGTTGAAGGAGAGAAGGTCCTATATAGGGAGTTTATATATTTAATGCTACACAAACCACCGGGAGTTATCTCAGCAACAGAAGATATGAGAGACCGGACTGTTCTGGATCTGCTTGATAAGTCTTATCTGATCTACGAGCCGTTTCCGGTTGGAAGGCTGGATAAAGATACGGAAGGACTACTGCTTCTCACGAATGATGGCAAGCTCGCACACGAGCTTTTGTCTCCAAGAAAGCATGTGCCAAAGACATATGAGGCGGATGTTGCGGGCCTTGTGACGGAAGAGGATATCATTCAGTTTTCTCAAGGAGTCACGTTAGATGATGGCTATGTAACACTTCCCGCAGAACTGATGGTGTTATCAACGGGGGAGCAGGAAGAGGGACCGTTATCTAAAATATCGCTCACGATTCATGAGGGCAAGTTTCATCAGGTGAAGCGAATGTTTGAGGCGGTTGGTAAGAAGGTTGTTTATCTAAAAAGGGTTCGTATGGGGGAGCTCATGCTGGATGAGTCACTTCCAATCGGATCTTATCGGGAGCTCACCGCAGATGAGCTAGCGATGCTTGGGAAATTACAGAATGTAGACCCGTTAAATCAAACTAAATAGAGAATTATACACATAAAGGATGGGTGGAGACATGACTTATAAACTGGTAGCACTCGACGTGGATGGAACATTGTTAAATGATGATCACAAGATGACAGAGCGGACGATGAATACGGTGATGGAAGCTTCGAAACAAGGAGTTGAGATCGTTCTTTGTACCGGACGCGGACCTCAGAACACCATTCCTTTTATGGAGAAAATGGGTTTAGGCGGTTATGTTATCAGTCATAATGGAGCCGCTACGGTAGAAGTGGAGACGCGGAAGATTATTCATCAATTCGAGATGGACAAGAAGTCTTTGGATCCATTTATGGATTACTGCCGGAGTAAGGGAGTTCACTTTGACGTGAACACAGCATTTGAAATGTACGTCGATAACGTGGACACATTGGCAGGTCCTGTTCGTCATATGTATGAGAATTTTCTGATGCTTCCATCTAATCTGCCTACTTGGGAGGAACTAACTGAACCGGTTGTGAAGTTTACTGCGTTTGGCGAAGTGGCGGATCTGGATGCATTATTCCAAGAATGGAGCAAATGGACACCTGTATTCAATATGCTTCGCAGCGGTGAGTATTTTGTGGATTTGATGCATGAGCAAGCTTCCAAGGGTAACGCACTGAAACAGCTGGCAGCAAAACGCGGAGTCAAGCCGGAAGAGGTTCTTGCGATCGGCAATTATTATAACGACATTACGATGTTGACGTTCGCTGGTATGGGAATAGCTATGGATAATTCCCCTGTTGAAGTGAAAGCGGCGGCAGATGCGATAACTGCTTCGAATAATGAAGATGGTGTGCATGAAGCGTTAGTGAAGTACTGCTTGTCTTAATCTGAATTGAAAAAGTCTCCTCCTCTCGTTCGACGGGAAGTGGAGACTTTTTTGTGCGCGGTTTAAATGTTAGTTAGCTGCTTCATGTGAAGTGGACGATCGAGAGGAGATGCTGCGGTATGCAGTTACTCGGTTCTTTCCACTGGTCTTGGAAATATACATTGCTTGGTCCGCCTGTTTCATTAGCGCATCACCATCTACGCCTTTTCGCAGAGAACTATAGCCGACACTGATGGTTACTATGGTCTCCTCCGAAACACGGGAACGAATTCTCTCGGCGACTTGAGAGACCCGTGTTCCTCGGTTCACAACCAACGCGACTAACTCTTCGCCTCCATACCGTCCTGTAAGTCCGATTCCATCAAGCTCTTCCTCCAATATGTTGGAGACTTGCTTCAAGACTTCATCCGCACGGGCGTGTCCTTCCGTATCATTGAGCTTCTTAAAGTTGTCGATGTCACAGAAGATGGCGGATACCTTTAGTTGCTGTGCGACGTAATGATGAAGATTTTTCATGAAAAATCGGCGGTTGTACAACCCAGTTAATCCATCGGTAATCGAAGAACGATAGATTGACTGCATTAATTCAATGATGCGTTGAATTAAAATGAAGAATATGATGCTGTAAAAGACAATGGGCAGGATTGCACCAGCAAAGGATAACCATTCTTGTCCATGCTCACTTATGGTGTAGCGCTGAATACTATGAATGAACGCAGAAAGTGCATATATGCTTAATCCAATGGCATATTTAAATCCCTGACCAATTCGAGGTGTTATCTTGGTGAAGCCTATGTATATCGTAATCCATTCAAATAGGTCTAGATAAAGGTTCGTCCATCGAGGGGTGAAAAAATCTGGAAGTAAAATAGGTATCGTTAATAGTGAAGCAGTTATAGCAGGAAGCCAGTATCTCACTTGACGGATACGTCGATACAGGAGAAGCACTGACATGTTGAGCAGAACAAAGGAATAGAGCTGAAGAGGACGTGTAGCAGCCTCCAAAATAGCTTGACCTGAGAATGCCTGATGGATGTTCAGACTTTCATATGTCATAATAAAGAAGAACGCGGCAGCCATGTAAATATATGCTTTTTTCCGTTGTTTATTATAAATTAACAGACACATGATTAGCATGAGTACAGCTAAGTAGGCACCACATATCGCTGTAATGCTAAAGATAGGAAAAGAAGAGAACATGGCTTGTTCGCTCGGCAATAGTATCAGACTCCTATAGGATTTATTTTCCTTTACTGAAACATATGTTCTAATATATCATAATCTAAAAGTGTCTGAAAAGAGATAGACAGAAAGGGAGATCTTCATGAAACTACTGCAGGCGTTATTTTTCCCTCCTGAACAGCCGGGAGGCGTCTCTTCGATGATTCCTTACTTGCAGGACCGCTTTCACTCATCACGCTGGGATATGGATATGTTCTGGCTTCCAAAAAGGATCCGCAACAAAGGACAAGAGGAACCCGTTTTTCATACCTTTGATTGGAAGGAATACGAGCAGAGCCCTGTTGTTCGTAAATATATACAAACTTATGTTGACTACATATGGTGGATTCGGCTTCGAATTCAGAAGCCCTATGATCTGATCCACGCACATCATCCGATTGCAGGTTTGGCAATGAAAACGGTATTTCCAGACACACCGCTTATCCAGACGATTCATTCGAGTTATGAGCGGGAACTTATTTTGAATGGAAGGATCGAAGAGAACGGCTTGGAACATCGTTTTCTCGTCTCATTGTACCGGGAGCTGGAACACGTGAGTGAGCAGCTTCTTGCTGTATCTCGATCCTTTAAGGATTATTTGTCTGACTATGTTGATTCCCCTGAATCCATCAAGGTTCTAAGAAACGGATTTGACGAGAAGAGATTTAAGCCTGTTCCGCATGAGAATGAAGTTCCTCAGCTGATCACGGTATGCCGGCTTGTTCCCGCAAAAGGTCTGGATATTCTTCTCAAAGCTTGTGCAGAGTTGAAGAATAAAGGCTATGATTATGTACTTCATATTATCGGTGATGGCCCTTCCAGACAAGAGCTTGAAGATATGGCTAAGGATCTTGGTATTTATCAAGAAACGATATTTTATGGATACACCCTTCATCCGGAAGAATTTATGCCTTTCTTTGATATCTTCGTGCTTCCATCGCGCGCTGAGGCCTTTGGCTCCGTCTTTGCAGAAGCAGCACTTAGTTGCCTCGCACTTGTAGGCAGTGATGTTGGAGGGATCTCAGAGCAGATAGAGGATGGTATAAATGGGCTGTTAGTGCCTTCCGAAGATTATATGGCTCTTAGTGAGGCGCTGGAGAAAGTAATCGCTGATCCAATGTATCGCTACGAGCTTGCGCGTACAGCTTGGGATAAGGCGAAGAATGAATATTCACTCGCCAAATCTGTTAATGAGCTTAAGAAATTATATTTGAAATATCAATCATGAGAAAGAGGACATACCATGCTTCCCTTCCGTTTCATTCACGCAGCGGATCTGCATCTAGACAGCCCGTTCGCGGGCATGTCTGGATTAACGGATCGAGTTCGTAAACATTTGCAGCAATCGACCTTTATTGCTTTAGACCGCTTGGTACAGCTGGCGATCGCGGAGAAGGTCGATTTCGTCGTTATAAGCGGAGATATCTATGACAGTGCTAATACCTCATTACGAGCGCAGCTTCGTTTTACAGAGGCACTTAAAGTTCTAGATAAAGAACATATCTCTGTATTTATTATTCATGGAAATCACGATCCACTCGATAGTCCGAGGCTTGCAGTGACCATGCCACCTTGTGTACATGTCTTTGGGCCAGAGTCTGAGTCAGTTAGTGGATTTCGTCGTTGTGACGGACAGGAGGTTGCTGTCATTACGGGGATGTCTTATCCGACATCGAAGGTGAAGGAGAACATCTCCCTTCAATACAGCAGAAGAAATCATGACTCGGATTTGTTTCATATTGGACTGCTTCATGCGAATGTTGATGGCAATCAGGATCATGAAACGTATGCACCATGCACGAAGAAGGATTTAATCCGTTCTGCTTATCATTATTGGGCGCTTGGACATGTACATTCCCGCAGGATTCTACAAGAATCCCCACATATTGTTTATCCGGGAAATATTCAAGGAAGACACATTCGTGAAACCGGTCCGAAGGGCTGTTATGTGGTGGATGTGGAGGAGACCGGCAATGTAAACATGCAATTTCACGAACTGGATTCGGTTCGTTGGAGTGTGATAGAGGTTCCTATCAACCCTTTTCAAGACACTGAGGAATTACGGTTGTATATAGAGGAACGACTTACTAGTATAGCAAGTTCTTATGATTCAGGTCTTAGTATGGTGCGAATACGTCTAACGGGCAGAGGGAAAATTCATCGTAAGTTAGAAGATGGTTTTATTTTAGATGACATGATTACTGAACTGCGCCGGAGGGAAGACAATCGAGCAGGTGTAGCTGGCTTTGCAGGTGTTGTCTGGGTTGAGCGTTTCAGTCTCGAATCGGGAGCGGAAATTCAGATGGAGCGGCTGTTGCAGGAAGATAGTTTTATGGGGGAAATGCTGCGGTTAGCCGCGGTTCAGCTTGATGGAGATACAGGAAGAGATAGTGTCATACATCATGCGCTAAAGCCTTTGATGGAACAAGCCGAGATTAGACATTTACTCTCAGAAGTTGCACCAGAAGAGCAGAAGCAATGGCTGCGAAGGGCCATGGAACTTACGGCAATGCTACTGCTTGATGATCAGCAAGCCGGGGGTGCTTCGGTATGAAGATACAGAAGCTGAATATCCGTGGTTTCGGTGCTGTTCATGAGCGGGAATTGGAGTTGAACGGCAGATTCACTATTTTGTATGGACCTAATGAGGCAGGTAAGAGCAGTGTTCTTTATTTCATCCGTGCTATGCTGTATGGTTTCCCGGGTCGAGCTCATTCTGCACAGCGCGGGGAACCGTTAGGTGGAGGGGTTCACGGCGGTGAACTATCACTGCTTGATGAGAACGGGAGGAACTGGGTGATCCGGCGGTACAGCGGCTCCTCTGATGGTGCTTCAGGTGGTAGTAAAATGGAGCGCCTGCATGTAACGGTCCGAAACAGTGAGGAATTGGTCCAGGAGGTAGGAGCTCAAGAACTTGAACGTGATTTGCTCCGTGGTGTGTCTGAGCATATGTTTCGTCAGCTGTTTGCCATTTCGCTGAGTGAGTTACAAGAAATCCGTACACTTCAATCCGAAGAGATGAACCGGTATTTATTCCATGCGGGTATCGGTGGTGGGGAAGGGATTGTGCAGGCGGAACGGAAGCTGAATCAGGAAATGGAAAAGCTGTTTAAACCAAGGGGCAGGGTGCAGGAAAGCGCTAAAATCATTCAAGATATTGAGCATCTACGTATTTTACTGGCAGAGAGCGGTTCCTATCTGATGCAGTACAATGAGGTTATTACTGAATTGGACGAGATTGATACTGCTTTAACTGCAATCGAGGCAAGGCGTCACAGTAATGTACAGGATCTAATATTGTTTCGTAAAGCGATGGAGATCCGGCCGGTCTGGCTTGCGTGGAAAGAAGATTCACTTGAATGGTCTTCACTTCCTGACTGTTCCCGTTTCCCTTTAGATGGGCTGAGCCGATGGGAAATGATGCGTGAAGAATACAAAGGATTGGAGCTACGCTCAGCACGGATTCAAAAAGAAGTTGCAGATACTACGATACATTTAGATCAGTTACCTGAAAAGCCGCTTCTGGAGAAGCTTGGACCATCTATTGAAGATATATGGTCTAGGAGACCACTCTACATCGCAGGGCAGGCTGAAATAGAAAAGCTGAAATCTGAATTTGAAATTTTGGAAGATCGTCTCTACCGTATCTTGCAGGATATTGATGACTCTTGGACTCCGAGCCATTTGGCTTCGTTAAAAGTATCTGCTGCTCAGCGGGAAGAAATCCGCAGAATGGGCGCTTCGTTCGCAGGTTATGATCGCAGGATGGAGACATTATCTCTTGAACATAGAGGGGCAACGCGAACATTGGCTGCTGCTGAATCTTCTTTGCGGGAGGTGCAGCGGAGTTTCCAAGAAGAAACAGAAAACGGAAAGTCTCATTTCTTCATGATCAAGCCGTCTGGACCTCGCGAGATTCTGACGATTTGGAGCAAGCTACAGCTTGAAGCTGAGCGGTGGCGGGAGGCTCGCTTAACAAGGTCCAGTGCAGACGCTTCAAACTTCCGTGAACTGCAGCTACCTAAAGGAATGTCGCCGCAATACCGTACATTGTTAATAGGAATGTCGATCCTTACGATTCTGTTGCCGTCAGTATTGTTATGGACAGGAGCTCCGGAGGCAGGTATCGCGTCAGCTGTGCTGCTCCTTGCGAGTGATATTTATATATGGTGGACTGGTCAAAGATCAAGGGATGGAGTAGGTTTATCGGATGTTTCGGGGGGAGTAGGCGAGAATGGTTCTGCTGGAGAGCAGGAGGTTTCAAGCCTGATTACTGAACTTATTGACGATCCGTATGCGGCTGCAACGGGCGAGATGACACTTCGGCGGGGACTAACAAGAAGTGATAATTATCTTGTAGATCCAGTCCAGATGGAAGCGCGTCTGCGAGAGATACGGAAAATGATGGATGAATGGCAGTCCTGGCAGCAACGCCTTCAACGCCTGACGGCTGAAGTAAATGCAGCTGAAGAGCGCGTATCGCAGCAGCGCTTCGAACTGCAGCATATTCAGCGGGTAATCCAGCAGGAAGAACAGCGGTTCTTGGAGCTAGAACAACAATGGGAGAGTTGGTTGCTGGAGAGATCATTACCGAATCAGTTGTCTCCGGAAGCGGTAATGGATATCCTAGGATGGGCTGAACAAGGCAATGAGTTAATTAGGCAATTGAAGAAATTAGCTACGAAATTAGAGGGCCTTTCTAAAGAGAAGGCTCATTATGAGGAAGAGTGTCTTCTTATTGGGCGTGAGATGGGGGTAACCGAATCAACAGAGGTACCTCATTTGGAAGCCATCTATAAGGAATGGGAGAGTTACAAGACCACCATTCATGAAAGAAAGCTTTTATCTGCTCGTATAGCAGAGTTATGGAACGAGGAGCAAGAAGTTAGTAGTGATAGAAATAGACTACAGGAACAGATGAATGATCTGTTGACAGCGAGTGGAGCCGAGCAAGAGGAAGAGTTCCTTCGGCTTGGTGCAGCAGCCATTCGTTCGGAGCAATTGGAACGGAATATTCGGCATGGTGAAGTTGTAATGTTCAGTGGTTGGAATTCGGATGAACGGGAGCAACTGGAATTTATTCTAGGACAATCGGATGCACTGGAGTTAGAAAGATTGTGTAATGAAAAGGAAAAACTGACTGAAGCAGACGAGATATTGAGAGATGAGTTGCAAGAACGTCGGGGCCGATTATTACAGGAGAAAGAGAATCTTGAAGAAAAGGGCGTTCAAGAGGATGCGCTTCAGCAGCTGGAGGAAAAACAAGCAGCGCTGAAAGACATTGTTGTACAATATGCCATTCGTTCGATCGGGAATGAACTCATCAGCAGGACTAGAAAATTCTATGAAGAAGAGAAACAGCCTCATGTATTAAGACTTGCCTCTGGATATCTATCTCAACTGACTGGTGGCGCTTATATTCGCGTACTAATGCGAATGGGTGATCAGATGCTGCTAGCTGAGCAGAAAGATGGAGCGGTTATCGAAAGCTCCCGTCTTAGTCGTGGGACGGCAGAACAATTATATCTTGCGATGCGTCTTGCACTTGCTGAGCTAATGCCGCATAAAGAATCTATACCGATGGTATTTGATGATATTTTTGTTAACTTTGACAGTGAGAGGTTGAGCTATGCGCTTCAGCTATTATCGGAAGTATCATCTTCGAGACAGATTATAATGATGACTTGTCATGAACATGTAGTGGAACGTATCAGAGAGCTATATCCGGCAGTGCAACTGATTCGGATGTAGATATACTAGGATGGTTTAACACGGTAAGAACAGCAGTTCATCTAAGAGGTAATCCTTGGATGGACTGCTGTTTTCTTTTTGTATAGAACATTATTGATCTTCACTTTAGCATGACAGCAGTTGTTTATTTACGCGTAGGAACGAAACCAAAGATGGTTAGTCGAAGTACCCAAAAGAAGCAAAGACATCCAAACAGCGGATAGAGTACGCTAAGCAGCGAGCTAAATCCAAACTGACTGAAGAAATAGCAAATCAGCATGATTCCAATAGTAATGGTCTGTCGTGACAGAGAAGTTCTTTGCTGTAGTTGGAGTGTGATTCCATAAATATCGGCAACGAAGGTACTGAAGATTTCAAGGAAGATGAGAATGATATATATGGTTTGTACGAACCAACCGAGCTGATTGGCGATATTACCCATGGGTATCTCAAATTGAGTAATTCCCGGCATTTGTGCTGACAAGGCAAAATGTGCTGACATAAGCATAAAGCCAACTCCGGCTCCACCAATCACTCCTCCCCATTTGACAGCTCTAGCGCTACCGGTCTGACTGCCAAGAGGCACGAGAACCGGCATGGCCATCACTAAGTTAAAGGCAGTATAAAGCAGGGGAGCAAGCCAAACGGTAGGGAGGCTATGTTCTGTTGTCAGGGTGAGGAACTTGGTTGCACCTGGTGCCTTCATGGTCTGAGAAATGATCAATATTGATAGGATGAGCATCATCGGAACGACAAGGCTATTCATATATAGTATGGATTGAATGCCTTTTCGAAGAATGAAAAAGGTTCCGATCATCGTTAAGATCAAACCTGTTTGGTAGTGAAGATTTAGATTCTCCATAAATACCGAACCAGCACCTGCCAGCATAATGGAGTTTACCCCGATCAGAATAACTAGCATGACGAGACTGATCCAGCCTCCCATACGTTCCCCGAATAAATGTTTGTTTAGATCTTCATAGGACTTTGCACCGATCTTTCTGGATAAGGTCATAATTTTGGTTCCAAGCCAAATAAAAAGGATTGTAGAGATCAGTATAGTTGCGGTTGCCAAGTGTCCATATTGGGTAAAAAATTGTAAAATCTCACGGCCCGTAGCGAACCCTGCACCCACGATCGTCCCGATATATGTAAAAGCAATCTGGAAGACGCGCACTCGATTTTTCACAGAGAAGCCTCCTTATTCGAAGTGATTACACTTATACTGCATTAGTACAAGGTATGCCTTCTCGTCCTAGGACATGACTCTATCTTGTCCGGATCTTCTGTGATTATAGACTTGCCGGACCAGTGCTAATATGGTACTTTTACGACAAAGGATTGTCGTGGGAGGTCATATATAATGGATTGGTTAAAGAAGCAGATTATAGAAGAAGCCGTGGTCGTATCGGAGCAGGTTGTTAAACTCGACGCACTGCTGACGCATCAGGTGGATCCTGCATTAATGATGGAGATGGGCAAGGAATTTGCTGCTCGTTTCAAGGACAAGGGTATCACTAGAGTCGTCACATTAGAGTCTTCCGGTATTTCCGTTGCTTTTGCCGTGGCGCTAGAGCTAGGGGTGCCTATGGTGTTTGCACGGCGCAAAAAAACACTGCTGGCCGATCCAGATGCTTTGTGTGAACGGGTTCCTTCATTCACGAAAGGCATCGTCACCGATATCATGATGTCCCGCCAATTTATCGGAGAGACCGATAAGGTGTTGTTTATTGATGATATTATTGCAAATGGTGATGCAGCTCGTGGATTGATCAAAATTATTGAGCGTGCAGGTGCAGAACTAGTAGGGCTTGGTGTTGTCATCGAAAAGAGCTTTCAAGCAGGTGCAAGAACGCTTCGCGAACAGGGAATTGAAGTGGAATCGCTTGTTCAGATCACTTCTCTAGAAGACGGAAAGATCACATTTGGGGACTAGCTGGTAGGAATGTATTCTTAATTCTCTTTTTTTATGTAACCAAGCCTAAAATCTTAACAACTTCTTTTCGGACCCGTTTTTTTGTCTTATAATGAAAGGGTAGGAAAGAGAGAGGAGGCAACACAATGGGGAAAGAACCGGTAACCGAGCCGTTTTTGATTGAAAAATTAAATGGTGCGAAGGTACATTTTGAACGTGCTTTGGATTGTAAGCATACGGAGTTTGATGATCTTTATCCCTATATGATTGAACATCCTCAGTTCTTCTGGTATAAGCGCTATGTTGCTTGGTCTGAACTACTAACGATCGCTGGATTGTGTGAGGAGCTCTCTTATGATTGGAGAGAACAATTCACAACGCAGCAGGTGGAATATGTTGAAAAACGAGTCATGTCGTCAACTGTACTTGATTTCTGGTTTGAGAAGAATGATAGCATCGAGCCTGCACAGCGCTAGTCGTTAAACAAAAGAGTAACATTTTGTCAGAGTGTTCATGTTAAACCATATCACACTCAAGAGACCTAAATGATTCTATTTAGGTCTCTTTTTGAAATTGGGGAACAATCGTTTTAGCGAAATTGTCGTTTCGTATATTAACACCTCGCCTGACAATAACGACATTGTACGAAAGGAGCATGTAATCATGATAAGTGATGAACGGTTGAATGAACTGCGTTTATCGGGGGATCGCGTCCGTGTGGTTCGGGATGATCTGGAAAGCAATGACGTGACAGGTATCGTTGTTGCTTGGGATCCGGAGCATGTCATTATCCGTAGACGTAACCGTCGTGTTGTGAAGCTTGATCGTAGATACAGCTACCAGCTGTATGAAGAACCACGGACAAGCCCATTGGCATAAGAAGACAGAGGCATAGATCTAGATCAGGCAGGACACCTTAATCGGGAAACCAGACTAATGAGTGAGGTGTCCTGCACGATGGATTTATCAAGTGATAAAATTAGTTCGTACAAAAATGAGATATTGCATCTCAAAGAAGCAATGCCCCAAATGGCAGAAGCGTATCATCAGTTTACAGGTGTCTGCTTTCAAGGTGGAGAACTCGATGAAATGACGAAGCAGCTTATCGCGCTCGGTATTGGTTTATTCGCCAATAATGAATTGTGCACATATTATCATATGGAAGAAGCGCGATCGAAAGGTGCTACTGATGCTCAGATTATGGAAGCTGTAGCTGTTGCTTCAGCCGCCAGTGCTGGGCATGCATTAGCCCAAGGAATAATGCGTGTTCAGCCTAACTTACAATAGATGCAGAACAAGCCAAACATATCAACCGTCTCTGGTTACCGGCTGTAAGCTGGTGAGGAGACGGTTGTTTGGTTATTCTTCGTATATAAGAGTGTTAAGGTAAATCACTGACTTAAGCTAAGATGCAAATGCTCTGGAGTTGAGGGCGAGGTAGCTTCCGTATTTATGGGTGTCAGCCCAAGATAAGCACGCATGCGGCACATCATTTCCTCGCGGAAGGAAGGCCATAATAGTTCCATACTTCCCACATATCCACGACAGGCATAACGAGCCTCAATTCCATTTACTCCTCGCTGAATGTTGTATACTTTGATCGTGCGCTTCATAAACTCTTGTTTCACTTCACGGAGTAAAATAGCTGCTCTCTTGGCACCATTACCTACAATCTCTACGTATAGCTGTGGAGTCTTAAACACACCGCTTTCCTGAATGATTCGGCAGTCTCGTTCAAAGACTTTATGAATGAATATGAGGAGCAAATAGCTTTTGATTAGGGCGCGTTCTTCTGAAGTGATTCCCGTCATTGCCATACATGCTCACCGCCTTTATTTAGAAGTTAAATATATTATACGAACTTACGTTCTTATTTTAACCTAATTTCGATTCTTTAATCAAGAGCTAAAAAAATGTTGACTCCATTTATTTAGCGTGATATGATATATCTTGTCGCTGCAATGAGTACTTGATGCAGTGATCAACAATACGCGGTCGTGGCGGAATTGGCAGACGCGCACGGTTCAGGTCCGTGTGGGCTAACCCCCGTGGAGGTTCGAGTCCTCTCGACCGCATTATGAAGAAGACGTTTCCCTTTGGGAGACGTCTTCTTTTCGTATGCTTAACTACATATTTGTTGCCGCTTTCTCAAACACTATAGAACAGGATCTATCGTGAAGGGAGAATTCCATGCGAAATGTGAAGAAATACTTAACCGTGGTATGTACTGCAATATTGATGCTGTCGTTGACTAGTGTATTTCCTCAAGAAGTGGAGGCTAATGAGGTGGATAAGCCTAAGTTGGCCATTATTATTGATGATTTTGGTAATGGGCAAAAGGGAACGGATCAGATGCTGAGTCTGCCGATCAAAATCACAGTTGCAGTCATGCCATTCTTACCGACGAGTAAAAGTGACGCTGAACAAGCTCATAAGATGGGGCATGATGTGATTATCCATATGCCAATGGAACCAAAACAAGGCAAAGCAGACTGGCTCGGGCCTGGTGCCATTACAAATGAAATGACGGATGAAGAAGTTCGTAAACGCATGGAAGAGGCTATAGCTCAGGTTCCTCATGCGGTAGGTGTAAATAATCATATGGGTTCCAAAATCACGGGCGATGAGCGGATTATGTCCATTGTACTTGATGTGTGCAAGGAGCACGGCCTGTTCTTTATAGATAGCAAAACAAATTATCATTCTGTTGCTGGCCGGGTGGCTGCTGAGAAAGGGCTGCCGAATATCGGGAATGACATTTTTTTGGATGATGTGCACACCGTCCAGCATGTTACGAAACAGCTGAACAGTGCAGCGAAGCACGCACAGACACATAAGTCTTGCATTACTATAGGGCATGTTGGGGTATTTGGTGAACGGACAGCGACTGGCATTTTGGGATCGATCCCTGAGCTTCAAAAGAAGGTGCAGTTCGTAGGGATTCAAGAATTGGTACAGGAGAGATCTGGCTGGACTCCGAATCCTCTACCATTGTTTTAGATTTAGACAGGAAAAGGGCGGCTTACTCGATTGGAGTGAACACGCCCTTTTTGTATTATGATCCATGAATAAAAACGACCCTGTTAAAGGGCCGTTAAGTATTCGGCGATCCCGCTGGCTATGGCATTTGCAATTTTTTTCTGTCCGTCCTTACTTGTGAGCATCCCACGGTCCTCCGCATTACTGATAAATCCGGTCTCCACAATAACGGCCGGAACTTCAATACGATTCAACAAGTAAAAAGGTTTGCCAACCGAAGTTTGATGGCTGTTCTTATGCATCAGATTCAGCTGACGTTGTATCGATTCTGCGAGCATGGCGCTCCTTCCCTCTGCTTGATGAAGGACAACACCACCATGCTTGGATTTGTTCTTACCCCAATTGACGTGAATACTGACGACAAGCTTCGTAGGGATCTCGCTGCTGAGTTGTTTCCGCTGAATTAAATCCTTGCGATGGCGAGATCGACTGGTGTGCCAGCGGTTATCATCACTTAAGGCATAGTCAGCATCTCGGTTCAATACGGCATGATATCCTTCGCTTCGGAGTAGCTTAAAAAGTTCGCGTGAAATGGCGAGATTAATATCTTTTTCGAGTAAATCGCCATATGAGGTTCCCCCATCTATGCCTCCATGTCCGACATCAATTAGAACGACATCATGAGGGAAGGGGTGGTGCTGCGTGGTTTCAGGGTTAACCAGTTCATGATAAAGGCTATCTTCGGACCTGACAGCAGGATCATGACGCGGTCGATCGTGATGTTTCGTATGAATGACGGTACTAGGTGTGGAGGCCGCCGCTTGTTGCTCTGCGTAAATCGAGGCCTTAGGCACCAAGAGAGCGAAGGAGTAGATCAGAAGTACTGCCATAGAGATTCTTTTGATCATTGATGCGGCCCTCTTTCGTTAATAAGTGAATTGTCGATTGCACAGCTTATTTCCTCAACCTTTATGATGTGCAATAAACTTGAAATCATGCTGGTGTCTAATTATTGGCGAATCGGTGCATCCTGATAAGGTAGACGCTAACCAAGATCTAAGGAGGAGTAATAATGGCGAGTAGCAATGATCTTATAAAATATATTACAGAGCGTGTAGTAACTTATATGGACACGCCCAAGGAAGAGCGAAAGCAAGTACAACGGCCAAAGGAGCCATGGTCTGTTCGCTGGTTCGGTATGATTCCGTTCTCAGTTTCACTCTGGAAGGAAGAAGTCGTGACCAAAAAAGGGAATAAAAAACGGAGGAGTTAAGCTGGAGAATCTATGGTGAAAATGGATGATCAACTAAAAGTGAAAACATGAAGGACGTACACCTGAGAATAGGAGTACGTCCTTTAGTGTGCGATAAAGTTAGATAAGGGCGGATGGTTATGAAGAGTATGCGTTATTTCATTTCACTTACTTCTTCTTGGAATTTGCCAGTACTGATCAAGTTCACAACAGGAACAAACCGAATGAGGTCTGTATTTCGCTGTGGAACGGTGACGTAGATCGCTTGGTGTCTAAGATTGCCTGTAGACCAGCTTTGCCACCCGGTCAGATTGAATGGGGCACCGAAGGCAGCATTGTGATCTTTAACCGTAAAAACAAGTGACTTGCGATTCCCAGGTGAGAGAAGGTCAATGATATCATCCCCATTCTTGATGGAAAGTGCAGGGGTGGTTAACCATTTTAAATTCTGATAAGGATCAGACTCGCCGTCTGTACGTATGACAGAGGAAGGTAGCCAGGCTTCGGATGAACTTTTTAGAAGATCAGTACCATTCTTCGGTGTAAGTGATGTTGGTACCTTATCTATATAAGGGTCATCCATTATATCAAATGTCACAGCGTGAACATAGGTCGGTGCCTTACCTTTAAGAGTAACCTTGAAGTAAGGTGAGATCGGACTGTACAACGCTTCAACTTTACTTCCCTTCGGGAGGGAAGGAGGAGTAGAGGATAGCTTTTTCGGATTTACTTTAAGTAATCCTACCCTGACCAATGTTTCTTCTAATGGAGCAAGGCTGTAGGGAAGTTCCGATCCGATACCATATTCACTTAATACATATCCCCCCATGTCATCTGAGGTAATAATTAAATAACCAAGCGGCTTGCTGTTGTCTTCTATCGTCACAAGCCAGCTGTGGGTACCTGGTCCAAGTGGGGTGTAGTCCAGATTTGCTTCTTGCCAGCTTTTGAAAGGCAAATGTTCTGCTAGATCTTCGATCGTCTGTTCTGCAAATACTTCAAGCTTATTCGGAGCGTTGGTGTATGTCCGTTGCTTCACGGATGTAGTTGGTGAATTGGCAGCGTGAGATATAGAAGAGGCGGGTACGAATGCTGTTGTGAGCAAAATGACGGACATCGTAATGCGAATGACATGAATAAAGATTGGATAGGAAAGTTCCTTCAACGTTCAACCGCCTTTCCGAGAATCAACCGAATGGAATCACATAAGTTAGATTTATCTTATAGGACAAGCTTTAAAAAGAGTGTTACAAGCTGTCACGGTCAAGACCTGTAAAAGGGGTCTTTTTTTGCCTTGTTTTGTTGATGAAGCTCAAGAGACCCCGTTACTGGACGAACAGAGATGATACATACCGCAGGTTATGGCGGACAAGCTCACTTTAGGAGAATATTGCCACTCCATTTCGGAACGCCTGGATTGATATTGCTGCTGAATAGCCGACTTCTTCTCTTCATCTGGCTCGTTTAACAGATCTTGATAGTAGCTGTCCACAATGGCCAGCTCTTCGGCAAGACGAACCTTCGCTTGCTCAGCCCAGGAATAATCAAGTTTACTGAGCTTATTAATCAGGTGATCTTCGAGCATCGATGCGGCTTGTGATAATGTTACTGCAGCTGGCCTCACATGAACATTCTCAGGAAGTCTAGGTGTTAAATTCCGACCGTCCAGATGTGCAGGGAAGTTCTCTACAATCGTCTTACGTGACAGGGATATTCCGAGAAAATGGAGCTCTTCTCGCTTCAAATCACAGCTAAACTCAGCCTTGAAACAGATCCCAAGCCACTGCTCATACGGAGCAGAGCGAGCTTTGGGACGCTGCGGATCAGCGGGCTGCTCGAACATAAACATGTAATTGCCTTCCTCGCGGGAGGCATCCCAGATTTGAGCAAGCCTACGGCTACCGTAAAGTATATCTTCACGCTGAATTCGCCCCGGACCAATGACAGGTAGAATAGGGGCGCTGCCGTAATAGCGGGAGAGAAGAGGATCTTGTGCACCTGCTTGTGGTTTCGTTGGACTGAGTTCCGTCTGTTTGAGCAACCTCTCATCATATTTAGGAGGATCGAATACGAAGCTGAACGACAACGTTTCGGCTGGTGCTCCGGTTCGTTCGACAAATCCCCAGTAATACGGGCGATTGGTCAGCATTTTATCGGCTTGGGGAGACAGCTTAACGGTCACATGCTCAGGCGATTTTTCAATGACGGTGCATTCGGTGGCTTCCAAATAGGCCATGAAGTGCTGTTGCACCTCCTGCGGCGTCATGGTCATATTAGGCTTCTTCCTCTCGTAAGGTTTCTTCTTCAGCGGATGATTCATGCTCTAAGTCTTGTTTAATATGATGAAGTGAGTCTCCTAAGGAGCTGAGTCGATTTCGAATTTCGTCATCGCTTTCAGATTCAAGCATGATCTTGTACAAGCTTTTCTCAATGGATTCCTTCTTCTCGAACCGTTCTAGTATGACATCCAGACCGCCAATGACCATCTCGAACATATTGATCTTCTCGTGCAAAAGATTCAGAATATGTTCTTCAATCGTACCGGATGTAGACAGGTTGAAAATCTGGACATCGTTCGTCTGACCTAAACGGTGTACTCGCCCGATTCGCTGCTCAACTCGCATGGGATTCCAAGGTAGATCGAAATTGATCATTTGGTGACAGAATTGCAGGTTTATGCCTTCACCACCTGCTTCAGTGGCGATCATAACCTGAGCCTTGCCGCGGAATAGGTCCATCATCCAGTCTTTTTTGCCACGGTTCATGCCGCCTCGATATGGAACGGAAATGAGGCCATGATCGCGAAAATAATTGAGTAGATATTCTTGAGTAGCCCGGTATTCTGTAAATACAATGACCTTCTCATTCATCTGTTTGATGAGTTCTATGGCTTTCTCGGCCTTAGTATTGGCTTTGATTGCTTTAATTAAGTGGACAAGCTCCCACACCTTATCACGGAGCGGAGAATCCTCAGGCATTTTTTTGGATAAGTTAACGAGCGTAACGAAGACCGCATCTCGGCTACTGCACACCTCGCGCTGCAGGGTAACTAGTGAAAGCATACTGCTTAAATTTCCCCCAGCTGCCTGATACTGATCTTTGACGAAGGAAGTGACACCATCGTATAATGACTTTTCTTCGGGCGATAGCTCGAGGCCTACGTTACGTACAGTACGTTTGGTGAATTTTACAGGTCCTTCGCCACGGCGATTACGGATCATAACCTTAGATAGCTCATCCTTGAGCTGGTCTTGGTTCTTGGCTTTTCGTTTGTCTACAACGAAATTGGCTGAGAAGTCTCCCTGACGTCCAAGTTGCCCAGGCTTCAAGAGCGTTATGAGATTAAAGAGCTCGCTGAGATCATTCTGCACGGGCGTCGCGGTCAGGAGGAGGCAGTATTTTTTACGCAGCTTCTGAATGAATTGATAATTGGACGTTTTTTTGTTCTTTAATTTATGAGCCTCGTCAATAATGAGCATGTCGTATTCTTCATTTAATAGGATTTCTTGATGAGGGTCCCGCTTAGCCGTATCCATGGACGCAACGACAATATCATTGCCCCAAGAGTAGGCTTTTTTCTGTGCGATGGCAGGGATACCAAATTTCGAGTTGAGTTCACGAACCCACTGCAATACAAGAGAAGCGGGTACAAGGATCAACACTTTGGAGACGAGCCCTCGAACGATATATTCTTTCAGAATAAGACCTGCCTCGATCGTCTTACCAAGACCTACTTCATCGGCGAGAATGGCTCTGCCGGACATTTCAAACAACACTTTTCGTGCCGTATCTGTCTGATGGGGTAGCGGAGAAAGATTTCCGATATATTTCAAACATTGCAGTTCTTCGAAGCTTGTAACAAGACGAGATTCTTCTCCTTGTACGGCCAGTCGTGATAGGCGGTAGTCTCCCCATGGTCCGCCTTTTTCCAGACGGTTCTCTAAGTCTTCAAGCCAAGAACGGTCGATATGAAGAGGCACAGGGAGTCGCGAATCATGGACAGATCCCGGAATGACGGGTGGTTGGTAATTCACATAATCTCCTCCTAGTTGTTATAGGGTTCAAGGCACATGATGTATGTGTAGTATGGACAAAAAAAGGAGACTTCATAACCTTTCATTTCATGAAGGGGACTAAAATGGCTTTCGGCAGCCCTTATGTATGCTGCGATTGTATATTTTCAAGTTTTTTCAAAGATGATTTTTGAAAAAAGGAGAGAGAATAAGAAAAAAGAAGGTTGATTGATATTAATGGGCTTACAAGCCTCAAAATTCACATCTTCGGCATAGTTTCACCATATGTAGTGTGTTATTATGAATATCGGACACAATATATGGTGTGTGTTCGTTGGAATTAACGTTTGGCCGGTATACATAAAGGTTATATTTTAGTAGACCGTGAAGATATCGGCTTACGTATGGATGAATAAGAATTTATAGTTAATATAGGAGGTAGTTGCCTTGAGTACGATGCAAAATCAGCGGCTTGAAGGTTTAAGTGAGAAGATCTTTTTGGACCGGTATGCGTGGAAGGACGCGAATTCCCATAACGCGAAGGTTGGCGATGTGGTTCTGGTTCTGACAAAAGATGATCCGAAGTTCCCAACCAAGGAAGTTGGAGAAATTGTGAAGCGTGATGGCCGACTTGTTACCGTGAAGACCCGCAAAGGTGAATTGGTGGAGACGGATGTCGAAAAGTTAACGCTGACAATTGAGAAGACACCTGAGGAAATGTGGGACCGCTTGGCAGCTGCGATGGCATCGGCAGAAGCAACACCCGAATTGCAGGAAGAATGGAAGGCTAAATTCCGTCATATTTTGGACGATTGGAAGCTTGTTCCTGGGGGCCGGATTGCGGCTGGCGCAGGAGCAAGCGATGAACTGACACTGTTTAACTGCTATGTCATTCCTTCACCGAAGGATAGCCGCGGTGGCATTATGCAGACGTTGTCTGAAATGACTGAAATCATGGCTCGTGGCGGTGGCGTAGGTATTAACTTGTCCTCCCTTCGTCCGCGCCGTGCGATTGTAAAAGGTGTTAATGGATCTTCTAGTGGTGCCGTATCCTGGGGTGGATTGTTCAGCTATACGACAGGACTCATTGAGCAAGGTGGCAGCCGCCGTGGTGCACTCATGCTGATGATGAACGATTGGCATCCAGATATCATGGATTTCATCACTGTGAAACAGCAGATGGGTCAGGTAACAAACGCGAACTTATCTGTATGTGTTAGTAACGACTTCATGAAAGCTGTGAAGGAAGATCTAGATTGGGATCTGGTATTCCCGGATACGTCTGAACCAGCTTATGATGAGGAATGGGATGGGGATCTCGACAAGTGGAAGCAAGCGGGTCGTAAAGTCATTACCTACAAAACCATGAAAGCTCGCGAAATCTGGACAACGATTATGGAGTCTGCTTGGAAATCAGCGGAGCCGGGTGTCGTATTCATGGAATACTACAATCAGATGTCCAACAGCTGGTATTTCAATCCGATCATCTGTACGAACCCTTGTGGTGAACAGGGCTTGCCAGGATGGGGTGTATGTAACCTGTCAGCAATGAACCTGTCTAAATTCTATGATGAAGAGAATGATGATGTGGACTGGGAAGAACTAGCGATTACAACCCGTTACTCCGTTCGATTCCTAGATAACGTGATTGATACAACTCCATATCATTTCCCGGAAAATGAAGCGAACCAGAAGAAGGAACGTCGTGTAGGTCTTGGCACCATGGGTCTTGCCGAGCTGATGATCAAGCTGAAAATCCGTTATGGTAGTCCAGAATCGTTGGAGTTCCTAGAAAAGTTGTATGGATTCATCGCTCGTGAGGCTTACTTAGCTTCTGCGGATATTGCGGAAGAGAAGGGCTCCTTCCTGGCGTTCGATGCGGATCTTTATCTGCAAAGCGGATTTATGAAAAATATGTCCGAGGCGTTCCCAGAAGTTGAAGAAGCGGTCCGCACCAAGGGTGCGCGTAACGTGACTGTCATTACCCAAGCACCAACAGGCAGCACGGGTACGATGGTTGGTACGTCAACAGGTATTGAGCCTTACTTCGCATTCAAATACTTCCGTCAAAGTCGTCTTGGCTTCGATGAGCAGTTCGTTCCGATTGCACAGGATTGGATAGACAGCCATCCGGGTGAACAGCTTCCAGATTACTTCGTGACGGCAATGGATCTATCTGCTGAGGATCACATTCGCACTCAAGCAGCGATTCAGCGCTGGGTTGACAGCTCGATCTCGAAGACAGCAAACTGCCCTTCCGACTTCACCGTGGAAGATACGAAACGTCTGTATGAACTGGCCTTCGATCTTGGATGTAAAGGAGTAACCATCTACCGTGATGGTAGCCGTGATGTGCAGGTACTCCAGACGGAGAAGAAGGAAGATAAGACCGAAACTGTAACCTCTGCGCCTGAGAACGAAGTGAAGGAAACTGTAGAAACTACGACTGCATCTGCAAGTACGGCGGTAAGTGCACCACCTGCTGCTGGCAAGAGTGGTCTAGATAAGCAGTACAAGAGCCGTCCGCAAATACTACGTGGAGCAACGTACAAGATCAATACACCATTCGGCATGGCATATATCACAATCAATGATCTGAACGGCATACCGGGCGAAATCTTCTTGAATGTAGGTAAAGCGGGTTCTGATGTGTTCGCGATGGCAGAAGCCCTCGGCCGTGTCTGCTCCTTGTTCCTCCGTTACGGAGATCATGGTAATAAGGTAGAACTGCTGATTAAACATCTTAAAGGTATTGGTGGCTCTGGAGCCATTGGCTTCGGTGCAAACCGTGTGGAATCCATTGCGGACGCCGTAGCAAAAGCACTTGAAACCCATGTGGCAAGCGGCATCTCCGATGACTTTGATCCAGCACCAGTCGCAGCAACGATGGCTCCGGCAGAGCAGATCACTGCAGGCGCTGGACAGGGAAATGGTGTACCTGTTAATCATGCGTCAGCTTCTCGCGATCTATGCCCATCCTGTGGTGGCGCTTCGCTGATTAACATCGAGGGTTGCAAAACTTGCAGCAACTGTGGATATAGTAAGTGTAGTTAAGCTGTTGGATGTGAACAGATAGAGAGAAAGTAGAGTAGATAGATTGATAAAGTGTAAGAAGCTTTGAATCAGAGATATGAAATTGGTATAGAAGTATAGAGATAGATAACGCCAAGCTTAAAGTTTTCGAAGAAAGAAGGCCTGCAGGTCACGATAGTGACTTGTGGGCCTTCTTTTATATGAATCTAAGATATATCTAAGAGTTACATGGGCATCAGAGCAGCAGCGCATTATAAGAGTATAATAAAAGGTTCAAAGGCGTAATAAGAACGCTTGTACGTAAATGTAAATAAAGGTAAAATATAACTACAACTGAATCCTGGGTAGCCATGGTTTCCCTTCGAGAGAAGGTGAAGCCATGGAAGTGAAAGATTCTCTAACGATTACGTTTCTATTTTATTTGGATCCATTCATTCTTGCACATTTAACTTACATTAATAATAACAACAAGAGAAAGTGAAAAACCACCCTAAGGTTGACCGCCGAAGGTGGGTGTCTGATCGTAAGTGACTAAGAAGGGATTACCAATCCAAGCCAATTGTAGCATATTACCATATTTGAAAAGATGAATCAAAGAACAAATTGAATAAAAAAATAATGTAGAAAAGACATATAAGTAGATAATGAAAACACTCAGAAGAGGAGGTGTTTATCGGATAACAACGTATTTACGGAACTTGCAGCTTTTGGTTCTCAAGATAAGGAGGTATTCTCAGTGCAGAAATACGTTAAAGAATTCTTGAAAACAAAGGGAGAATTAAAGCTATTGCTTGCAGTAGGAGACGAAATACATAAAAAGTACTATGCAACTGGATTTAATGGACTTACAAAAAGTGAAAAAGTGATATTTTGTATGTTAGGATTAGAGAGAGAAGTTAACAATGGTGGATTTGATCAATTCTTTTTGAATAGTAGTGGTGAATATAAGTACGAAACTCTGGATTCTTTAAGAAAAATTGATGCAAGTTATACTGTTAGTTTATTGGAAGAGGCGATAAGAATCGTTGAAGAGCCGAATCCACCAGGGATGAAAGCGGATGAACACAAAGACATACAAAGCGAGAAATTGAATGACTTGGATAATAAGTTTTACGAGTATAAAGAAGATTTATTAGAACTCCAATTGCAATTTATAACAGAACAACAAGACGATTTTCTAAGCTAACACAAGAAGATATGGACTTCATATAACATAGTATTTCCGCTGCGGTCCGTACGACCCTTGGTTCGTTAGTTCGCTAGAAGAGATAGCAGTGACGAAGGAAGATTCAGCTCACAACCCTGCGAGACTAAGTCTGACGGACACGGCCAATTCGTACCTTAGGCCATTCAGCGTTCAGTAGTACGAATACATTATAGGAAATCATTGCGGAATACATGGAGGTTTAACGTGGATTTAAACCAACGAAAACTATGGAATGAAAATCACAAAAAACTAACAAGTATCATTATGAAACCCAAAGAACATAAGGAAAGTATAGATTTGTTTTTACATCAACATAGTTTGTTACATTGCTCAGAAATGAGTCATTCTGTATCTACTACTCTTGAAGATGTATTAGTTAAAGATAGTTTAGAAGAGACTTTCCGCAAGTATCCTGTAGTAGCCCCAGATACCAAGAACTCTATTGCTTGGCACATATGGCATATTACAAGAATTGAAGATATGACCATGAATGTCTTAGTCAATAATGATAAACAAGTTTTTAGTACTGATGATTGGAATAAGAAACTTAGAATTAGTTATCCTCATTCTGGAAACGAAATGACTGATGGTGAGGTTGCTAATTTAAGCAATCAGATTGATATCTCAGCATTATTTGAATATCGGATTGAAGTAGGACGTAAAACACGTGAGATTGTATCATTGCTGAAGCCTGGTGATTTTAATTTAAAAATTCAAACAGATAGAATACAAAAGCTGAAAGACCAAAATGCTGTCAAAGATGAAGCTTCTTGGTTACTTGAATATTGGGGGAATAAACGTATTGGAGGATTAATACTCATGCCAGTAACAAGGCATATTTTTTTGCATTTAAATAAATCTATTAGAATAAAACAAAGGATACAGAAGTTCATGAGATGATATTAGTTATCGTATTGCAGCTATTTATTGCGGCAGGTAAAAGTGAAGTCAAACAAAAGAATAATAGGAGGACTAATATGCCATATAACTCCCAGATACATTTTGGAACAAATGAGGAAGCTGGTTATGTAAGAAATAAACTTATTGCATATAATTCCGTACATGGTCCAAGAGGCATCTACGAAGAGGTCAATCTATGTTTGAAGAACGATAACGGAGATATAATTGCAGGTCTTAACAGCGCTGTTTGTTGGAATTGGATGGAGATTGAATTTTTATGGGTTGAAGAAGAAAATCGAAAAAACGGGATTGGTAAAAAACTATTAGCTGAAGCAGAAAAGATAGCACGATCAAAAAATTGTACATTTATTAAATTGAATACATTCAGCTTTCAAGCTCCTGAGTTTTATAAGAAATATGGTTATAAAGAAATTGCAATAATTGAGAATGCTCCACTTGGATGTAATCACTATTATTTTAAAAAGGACTTAATATAAGTATTTTTAGAAGGCATTAACGTCGTCTAACAACATTCTATAACTACATAATGGCTGATGCCACACCTAGATCCATCGAATATATTGGTGGGATTTGGATTTAAAGGGAGCGATTTTTGAAAATAACTGCATTAAAGAAATCAATTTAGGGAGGGTTAGATGGAGACGATTATTTATATGGTTAGACATGCCGAGTCACCATATACAGAAGGAAATGAAAGAACTCGGGGGCTTACCGCAAAGGGTAAGGTGGATGCTGAAAAAATAACAGAAATATTAAAAGATGAAGGAATAAACACTATTATATCAAGTCCTTATGCTCGAGCAATTCTAACATTGGAAGGGTTGGCCAAAGAATTAGAATTAGAGACTCAGATATTTGAGGACCTTAGGGAAAGGCACTTTTCAGACTATATTATTATGAATGAAGAATTCATACCTACTATGAAGAAGATGTTTGATGACCCTGCTTATTCATTGCCAGGAGGAGAGTCTAATACGGTGTGCCAGAATAGATCAGTAGTCGTGTTGAAAAATATATTACAAGAACACAAAGGAAAGAAAGTTGCTATTGGAACACATGGGAATGTAATGACATTGATGATGAATTATTTTAATTCGAATTACGGATTAGATTTCATGAATCAAACAAAGAAACCGGACATCTATAAAATGAAATTTAGAGACCTAGTGTTAGAAGGAGTCACTAGACTCTGGAAAGAATAGAGTAACTTGTGGATTGAGGTTCTCAAATTCGTTAATACAATATTTTGTCTGAGGATACGCAAATATTATATGTGAGGGTGATTCGTTTGAAGCGAGGAATGATAGTTTTTTTAAACGGCACATCAAGTTCAGGAAAGACTAGTATCTCTATGGAACTGATCAATCAGAAGGAGATTCCGTTTTATCATTTATCAATAGATGATTTTCTACATAATTATAATGAATTTATTGATCGTAAATTCCCAGATATGGAGCCTACAAGAGAAGTAGATGATCATGTTGTCGCACAAATCATTTTTGATCCCATAAACTCGTTGTACTGTTCGACAATTAAACTGTTTTCAGAAATGGGTTTGAATGTAATTGTAGATACCGTAATCGACAATGAGAAGTGGTTTAATGGTTATCTTGATGTACTCTCTGATCATCCCACCTTATTTGTAGGTGTACTATGCTCGAAAGAGGAACTTATAAGAAGAGAGCAAACAAGAGGAGACAGACAGATCGGACTAGCAAATTCCCAGTTCGACCAAGTATACCGCTTTAATGAATATGACCTTGAAGTAAACACTGAAGAGTTGAATTCATCAGAATGCGCCGAAAGGATATTAAGTTTTATTAAGTCTGATAAGGAGTACTCGGTATTTAAGAAGTTAGGTGAAAGAAATATTAGTGTTTCATAGAAGTGGAATCCAGTAGATAACAGCGTATCTAAGTTGCGGCAGTTTATAAGGACTTTTTACACGAAGGGGAAATTCGATGGAAATGAATAGATTACTAAGAATGGACAATGTGGGTATTGTTGTAGAATCGCTTGATGATGCAATTTCTTTTTTTGAGGAGATTGGATTGAATCTCGAAGGTCGAACCACGGTTGAAGGAGAATGGGCTGGTCGCGTAACCGGACTAGGTTCTCAGTGCGTAGAGATTGCTATGATGGTAACCCCAGATGGCCACAGCCGAATAGAACTATCTCGATTTATCAACCCACCTACGACATCAGATCACCGGACAGCTCCTGTAAACTCCCTTGGGTATCTACGCGTCATGTTTACAGTTCAAAATATTGACGAGATGGTATCCCGACTCATTAAGTATGGTGCTGAGCTCGTTGGTGAAGTGGTACAGTACGGAGACTCGTACCGGCTCTGCTATATTCGTGGAACCGAAGGAATTTTGATCGGTTTGGCAGAACAACTTGAAAGAAATTAACGGAAGTGACGGTCTACAGATCATTACTGACATGAAAAGATTAATATGAAAATATCTTTAAGAAGTCGGAGCGGCATATGAAAGATTCAATAAATAAATATTTATACTACTTAGGTATTGGTCTATTTATTTGTTTTTCCATCTTTTTAAGTGCTAGTAATGCTTTTGAGAAAACTAAATATTCGCTTATTGTGTATGAACATTCAAAAAGTAACAGCATCCATGTTGAGGGACTAGAAGATCCTAATCATTTAATAAGAAGTCACACTATAACAACTCCAGGGGCAGGTATTCTTAATTATAGAATTCATGTATCCAATACACCATTATATGTCCTAATAATAGAAAAGACGCAGGATATCGAATTTATAACAGATGATATCAAGAAGCTAAATGACTACATAAGGAACTAGTAATTAAATGGCATTTGCCCTTTGCTCTCCTCAAGGCAGAGCTCAACTAGGAGTGACAATAAATGCATATCGATAATGAGGGAATATACCCTGAATGCCCAGTAGTTACAAGAACAGTAGAGATTGGCGGGCTTACGAAATCACAGCTTATCCAGAAACTGCAACAATTCTCTATCTTAATGAATGAGTATGGAGAGCGGCTACTGACTGATGATAGATTTATAACTTCGGATACAAAATATAGCCTGCAGACCGTTGAGCTAACCGTTAGTAACCTTGGCTTCCCAGATGGAGCTACTATAGTTCAGATTTTCAAAAGAGCAAACGAGCTTGGTTTGGAACTGTGCCCGCATGAGCTAGGACCTCACTTAAGACTGACATATCTGGATCAGCCTGAAGATTATGGTTGGAGTTCCTTACAGGGACAACAAGCTCCTTCTGGCTCCATTACAATTGCATCGGAAATTCTAACGGAAGACGATGATTTTCCGAAAGGCTTTTATCTTAGACGAATAAACGATGTGTTGTGGCTGCGAGGATACCGAGCTGATCATCTTCACGTTTGGAATGCTTGGGATCGTTTTGTATTTTGTAAGAACTATTAAAACTTTATAGATTAGTAGAGTGAAACATGCTACTGACAGAGACAAATTGCGAGCCGACCTAAGATACGACTATCTAAGGTCGGCTTGCGTTGTGATTCGTGAATAAATTTTAGATGAGGATGATTTTATTTGGATTTGCAATTTAAAGAAAGTCTGAAAAACAGTTATAACGAGAACGCAAAACTAAGGAATCTTTTAAGCATTGAACCATGGAAGATGAAGGAGATAGATTATTTTGTATCATTTGTAGAAAAAGGTGAACAGACAAGAATTTTAGATCTCGGGGCAGGGACAGGTCAACATAGCTTGTATATGAAAGAAATGGGACTGGACGTTACTTCTATTGATTTAAGTTCCACAATGATAGAGAACTGTCTTCAAAAAGGACTTAAGGCATACGAAATGGATTTTTACAATTTAACATTTGAAGATCATAGTTTTAATAATGTATGGGCTATGAATACTTTATTACATGTACCCAAGAAAGAGTTTATCGAAGTTCTGAAAGAAATAAGACGTGTAATGAAACCCGGAGGAACTTTTTACTTAGGAGTTTATGGTGGGTACAACAGTGAAGGAATATGGGAAGAGGATTCTTGTGACCCTAAGCGATTTTTTTCATTTTATGATGAGGAAACCATGACAGAAAAGGTAAGCCAAGTATTTGAGCTTCAAGAATTCAGGACAATACATTTAGATGGAATGAAATTGAATTATCAAGCATTGCTCTTGAGAAAGAAATGAAATACTGAAGGGAGGGTTTAATAATGAATTTTTCTTGGACAGCAGCAACTGCTCAGGTCATAGTATTTGCACTCATCATTCTTTTCTTTGTTAGCTTGTTTTTATTTGTTAACAGAATCATTAAACACCACTTGGAAACAAAGGCTTCATTAAGAAGACTAGAAGAAAAGATGGAAACCATTATGAAAACAATGGAGGAATACAGGAGGAGTTGATCAACTTGACGATTAAGGCCGTGTTTTTTGACTTATTTGAAACTCTTGTGACTGAGTTCTCTGAGAATATTCGTATTTCCAAACGAAACTATGACTACATGAATATACTTGGGCTTTCAAATGAAGATTTTAAGAAAGAATGGCGGATTCGAAGAGAACGGCGAATGGCGGGGGTCTTTTCTGATTATCCATCAGTGCTAAGGGACATTTTAAGTAGTAGAGGGCTTAAAGATGATATCGAAGCGATAGATTTCTTACATCAAGAGCGAATTAAGGAGAAATGTATACCTTTTAGAAATATTCATTCCGAAATTACTGATCTATTAACTTACATAAAAAGTAAGGGGATTAAAATTGGATTAATTAGCAATTGCACGGAAGAAGAAGTGAGGTATTGGAATGGTAGTGCTTTAACTCCTTATTTTGATGATGCGATTTTCTCATTTGAGGTTGGATTAGCGAAACCAGATCAAAGAATTTACGAATTAGCATGCGAACGCTTATTGGTTAAACCGTCAGAATCCATTTTTGTTGGAGATGGTGGTTCATCGGAACTTGAGGGAGCTGCTAGGGCAGGGTTAATACCATATCATGCAACTTGGTTTAATACACATATTAAAAGCGGGTTTAGAAAATGTTCAAGCCCGATAGAAGTCATGGGGAATTTATAGAGTTAAGGTAATTCCATAAAGATCTGGCAGGCTGTGCAATTTTTACACATAAGAAGGGGACTGTGTTGTATAATGAATCAGGTCATTACATACATCATTGTCTCAGGCTAAAAATTAAAATTCTTTTTCGTTACAGATTTTCTTTTGTCAGCTTGTGAACTACTGGAAGGTGAGTTTCTTTGTCAAAGAAATATAAATTAATAACTGTGCTGGTAATTATTATTCTGCTCATAGCCAATATCGTGACCTATATGAAATATAAAGAGATGAAGCAGACAGAAACGAACACTTATGAAAGCTTAGTAAATAGAATTTATGGTTACGGGATACAGTCTTATGACGAAGTATATTTAATCAATGAAAGATTAAAGAATAATAGTCTAGATCAGGATGGATTCGAAGGAAAGATGCAGGGAATTATAACCGATCTAACAATAGCAACTGAAGCTTCCGCTATTGCAGCTAATCATTGGAATCTCACGATTGAAAGTAATGCAGTTGACTCTGTAAGTGAGATTTCTGGATTTTTTAGATACTTAAGCATGAACTTAAAAGATATACTGAACACAGAGAAAGATTTTAGGGTTTGGAAGCAGACGTGTGCTGAGCTAGAGGATATTTTGAAAATCGTTAAAGACAATATTAGTGAAGAACAACTCATAGCGGCTGATTATACTGAGGTCAAAACCATGTGGAAAGAAACGATGGAACTTGTACGCAAGCAGCATTCAAAATCAAGGTTGCTATCGTCGTATTTCACCTTATATTAGAATATTTTAACTATACACTGAGCGACACTACGTTGATGATCTAATGGCGTAGCGTGGCTCTTTTTTATAGTTAGGTATAAATGTGGACGAATCGAATCTGCAATGGAATTTTGTATTCACATAATAAGGAAACTTATATCGATCACATTACGTTATCTTTTATAAGGGGAGTGATGATGTGAGTAGAAAGTTATTGCTTGTTATGTGCTTGATGTTATTTATGTTAAGCGCTTGCGGAGAAAGGGAAGACCCATCCAATCCAAAGTTAGGCAACCATCCACCAACACCCAAATTAACAGCAGGCGGTAAGTCCATTACTACACATCAGAGTACCTATTGCTGGGGGAAGCTTGGCTGCGTTGATTATGTCAATCCTGAAGAAATGCTAAAAGATGAAATGAAGAATATCGTTAAACCTAATACAGTTATCACTATACAGATCGACGGCAAGCAGCCAAATGAGTTATATCTTTATATAGACAATAAGGATGAAACCGATGATGGACTAATTACAAGCAATCAATTTGAAACTCCGAGTGAACCGGGGATATATTATTATGCTTTATCAGCTAGTTGGCTTTCTGAGGATAAGAAGTTCAATGAAGGGAGCTCAAGTTATGCTTTTGCAATTGAAGTGAAAGACTAGATTCAAGCAAATAGAAGTATGTGACGGTTTAACTACATACCTCGATATAGGAGAGATTGTTTCATGGAAAATAAAAAACTTACATATTTTGATCCAGAAATTAATACAATAGCCGCACTGTAGAAGGAGACATATAGAAGGAGGTAAAGGTAATTATTAATACCTTGATCTTTGTAATTATTACTATCGTTATTATTTCGTATTACTATAAATTTCCGAAAAAAGATTTAATAGAAACGAGAGACCTTCCAAAATCATATTTTATACAAACGATGAACAGGAAAGATATTCAGAAAAATTATGAGTGTGCAGCTTTTTCAAGTGCATTTATTTTGAGACATTTCGGAAAAGAAGCTGATGGTAATGAGTTATATAAAAAATATCCTCGAAAATTATTAGATGGAACTATAAACGCAAAGGGTATAATCGTATTTTTCAAGAAACTAGGATTGGATAGCACTTATCTTTCTGGGAATATAGATACACTGAAGAAGCAAATAACTCAAGGGATCCCGGTGATCTTATTCGTTAGAGTGTTTCCAAATAAGAGGTATCTACACTTTGTTCCAGCCGTAGGATATGATGAAAAATTCATTTATTTAGTTGACTCTTTACCATACACAATTAACTGCAATGAGGCTCTTTACAACCGAAAAGTTTTGATTAGTGAACTAGGAGCCATCTGGAAAACCTGGATTCCTTTTTGTAAAAGCTCGTATATCGTAATTAATCAAAAATCAATGAAGTGAAGGGCAAATGCTCGAGCTCTTGGGAGGAATCCATGAAAGAAACAAGGATCTATAAGCAGACAGAAGAGTGTTCTATCCGTGCAGATATATATTATCAAGGAGCCAAGTCTCCTGTAATCATCTATATCCATAGTGGTGCTTTAATATTTGGAACAAGAGAATGGTTGCCCGTTGAACAGATAGAGTATTTGACTAATCGTGGGTATAGCTTGGTCAATATCGATTATCGCCTTGCGCCAGAAACTGACTTTGAATGTATCATTGAAGATATTAGAGATGCCATCCATTGGGTTCGAACGGAAGCAACGGAATGGTACGATTATGACGTTAATAAAATAGCAGTAATGGGTGGATCAGCAGGTGGATACCTTAGCCTACTAACTGGAACAATGGATTACAGACCCAATGCTATTGTCTCATTCTATGGGTATGGGGATATTTTAGGCAGTTGGTACACACATCCAAGTGACTACTACTGTAAGAAACCATTAATAGATAGGGTAAGTGCTGTTAATCGAATTGGTAATGTTGAAATTACAGATGGTAAGTGGGATAGGTTTGATTATTACGTCTATTGTCGTCAACAAGGAAGATGGATTCAAGAAGTGACGAAGATGGATCCTACATTAGATATAGAGAAGTTAAAACCATACAATCCAATTGACAATGTTACAAAAGAATATCCGCCAACTATATTTATTCATGGGAATCAGGACACGGATGTTCCATACGAACAGTCTATTATTATGCATGAAAAACTCAAAGATATGGGAGTACATACAAAGCTAATAACAATTGATGGTGCAGATCATGTATTTGATCACAATTTTACAGATCAGCAGGTTCAAAGGGCATTTACAGAATTAATTGAATTTTTGAAAATTCATTTGTAGTGGTTCTTAGATACAAGGAATAGAAATAAAGGGGATTCTTTATGAATTTTTTGAAACTTTCAGATTTATCATTACACAGAATTGACGAGATATTTCATATTGCGGATGAACTCAGAAATAATAAATTTAGAAAGGTGCTAGAAGGTAAAACCTTCATCTTATTTTTTTCGGAAACTAGCTTAAGGACTAGAGTGACTTTTGAAAAAGGAATTCAACAACTCGGTGGGAATTGTATTCTCTTTCCTCCAGATACATTAAATAAAAAAGAAGAACTTGAAGATGTAATAGGTTACTTAAACAACTGGGCTGATGGTGTCATTATTAGACATCCTGATTTTAATAAAATGATGAAAATATCTGAACATTCATTCATTCCGATTATTAATGCAATGTCTTCTGACAATCATCCATGTGAAGTTCTCTCGGACATATATTCAATACGAGAGATTCGGCCAGAATTTAGGGAACTTACGTATACTTTTGTAAGCCCAGCCGGGAATATTGTTAAGTCTTGGGTTGAAATCGCGAAAGTCCTAAATCTCAAATTAAATCATGTCTGTACTAGCGGAAATAATGTATGCAAAGATGATGAGAATTATCATTTCTCAACAGATCTAGAAACAACAATGAATGGCAGTGATATTGTTCTAACCGATTCATTACCAATTAAGTATCAAAATGATGAATACCTGTCACAGTATCAAGTAAACATGGAAAGATTGAATTTAACCAATAAAAATGCATTATTGAACCCGTGTCCTCCTTTTTTCAGAGGTCAGGAAGTGAGTGATGATACAGTACATTCCAGTTATTTTGTAGGCCATTCCTTTAAGAAGAATCTGTTATATGTTCAACAAGCGATAATTATTCAGTGCCTGGGATTGCTCCCGAAAGGTCAATGAATCGTTTAATAATGGATTTTCGAAATAAATAGGAAATTGGAGATAACCATTAAGTTGTGAGGAGATTTAATAATGGGATCGAGAATTATGCACTTAATCATCGGACAACAAATTGCCGAGAAGTTGAATGTTGAAGATCGAACTTCATTTTTACTTGGTAGCATTGCTCCAGATGCGGTTCAAACAAAAGATGAATCGCATTTCTATAAAGGAGAACATCATAATTTCACAAGACATATAGATTACCTTGGATTCTTAAATAAATATAAAATCCATTCTAACAACCTATATGTTCTTGGATATTTTGCACATTTGATCGCAGATGAACAGTGGATGAAGGGATTTTATATGCCATGGTTGAGGAATCGGATGGAGGAAGATCCTGAAGTCTACCCACTTTATCATCATGATTTCAGATTACTTAATGGAAAGCTCTTAGAGCACTATGATTGTACGGAAGAAATGAGGAAAGCCCTCCAGAAAAATGCCCGAGCAGTCATTGATCTTCAAGAGGTGAACTCTAGTGAGGCTCTTGATCTCGTCCCACATGTTCTAGCTGATATGGAATATGAACAATCATTAATTCAAGAACCACTAAATGTCTTTAGTTTCATACAGATTAAAGGGTATATTGAAACTTCAGTTAACGTAGGAATTATGAATTTACAAAAGCTGATGTAGTAAAAATGGCTACGAACTAAATTGTAAGAGAGGAGCTCAGCATGATGAACAAGCATAATGTTTATGAAACAAACAGCTTCTACTGGGATACCAAAGGAAATGATTTTTTAAAAGCAATTGTGCTTCCTTACTATGGATCATTTATCTCAGAAGAAACATGTCAACTTTTTGGAGATGTCTCAGGAAAAAAGATGTTAGAAATAGGCTGTGGTAATGGCCAATCCCTGCAATATCAGGGGGAACGCAAAGCTTCTGAATTGTGGGGAATGGACTTATCAGAGAAACAGATTGAAAAGGCGGAGCAACACTTGAAGGCATGTGGTCTTTCAGCAACCTTGATCTGTTCTCCCATGGAAGAAGAAAGCGACATACCCCTCGATTATTTTGACTTTGTATATTCGATTTATGCCATAGGCTGGACAACCGATCTTGAAGGCACTTTTTGCCGTATTGCTTCTTATTTAAAAAAAGATGGCGTATTTATTTTTAGTTGGTCTCATCCTATACATAGATGTGTTGTTAAAGAAAATGATAGATTTGTTTTTAACAAATGTTATTTTGATGAATCATGGTATTCCGTTTCTCCTGATTTTTGTCAAGGCGAACTAGCTATATCGGATCGAAAACTATCAACCTATATCAATGCGCTTGCGAGAGCAGGGTTTGTGATTGAACAAATGGTTGAAGAGACCGAGAGCGAGATCATACAAATGCACGATGAAAATAGTGATTTTGTAAGAAGGGCTAAGATGTTTCCGGTCACCTTCGTTATCAAAGCAAGAAAGCTTTAAAATACTGCAGGTTTTTGAACGATATTCCAGCAATCTAAAAAAAATATAAAGGGAGCATGAATAATGAATCAAATCGTTAAAGATTCAATTATAAAACTAGCAGAATCGATTCAATTACCTGAAAGAGTATTCGATATTGATGATTTGCCTTGGGTTCCTTTTGATGAAGGGAAAGAAGCGAATTGCTACTTTAAGCCTCTCAGATTTGACCTAGCAACAGGTACTTGGATATATCTATTCAAAATTAAGAGCAATCAAGTGTTGGCTCGTCACCGGCATACCGGTGGATCTGTTATTGGATATAATCTTCAAGGACAATGGAGATATGAGGGGCGTGATTGGATTGCAAAACCAGGAAGTTTCATATTTGAGCCACCTGGGGATATTCATACGCTTATTACAGAAGATGAAGAAGTCATTACTTTGTTTATATTAGGTGGATGCCTTCAATATTTTGATGAAGATAACCAAATCATTGGACAAGATGATATTTATACAGTAATGAAGAAGTATAAGGACTATTGTAATGAAATGGGAATAGAGTTTCGAGAAGATCTTATTTATTGAGAGGTTAATGGCACAGATGCAGTAAGGTTTCTTCATTAAAGTGGGAAGGGGGATATGAATGTCTAGTAACTTATCAAATTCACAGTATTTAGCTATTGAACACATTACAAAATATGCCCGTACACGAAAAAACGCAGCTCAGAAATCCATAGAGGAAGTTTTACTAATGTCCAGTATCCCTTGGGGAACTTATGCGGATGCCATTTCAAAAATATATAAATATGCAAGGGTTGCCCTACACTTTCATCCAGACCGGCCAGTTGAGGACATGAAATGCGTTGCGCAGTCATTGTTAGAGCAGGGGATCTACAAAAGTCAGTTTGAAACTAACATTTCAAATGGCAGCGTATCTGCTTATCCGGGAGGTGCACGTGACCTTTGGGAGAAAAAGATGTTTGGAGATGCTTATCATGTAGAGGGAGTTACGAATACTCAGCGTCCTAAGTATGGGGCACTAAATCTATTGTTACACCCAGATGGGCCTGCTCCCATGTTTGGTTCCTGTTATTTTCTTCTTGCCCCAGAAGTTTCCCAACGCTGTACATTCAGTTATTTAGATTCACATCTAGACCCGAAGGAAAAAGGTACGTATAGTGAGTTCGATGATATTTTAGCATCATTATTTAAAGAGGCTTTTATTCGAAATGGAGGGTTAGGTGAGAAAGAACTGACGCCAAGGAAATTAATTGAGCATTTGTTAATTGATCTTGAAAGTCCATTCAAAGATCCCTCAAACCGAGAACCCAAAAGAAATCAAAACCACTATATTGAAGCCCAGGTTCACGGTGACATCCGTTTAAAAGACGATATAGATATGCTTGTTGCGGATCCATCGTTCAAAGGAACGTATATAGGGGAGTTATTAGAGCAAATATGCTTTAAATATTCAATCAAACTATATTGGCATATGGGATTTTCTATGCGTGTAGAAGAAATCCCTTCAGATTTTAGAGGACCTACGATGCCTTCTTTAGGCAAGAGGATAGCTCAAAATAGTTACGTAGATGCTAGTGTGATCGGTGCTGCGGTTAACGACTTGAAACGCAGTCCGGAGTTGTGGAAAGACCGTGGGAGCTATGAAGAAGTGCTTCAGGAATTAAAATATATGTGGCACGTATTAGTTCAATTTGGTGACTCTTTTGAGAGTTCTTGAAGCAGGAAAGGGTGGGAGACAGTGAAATTAGAGATTTTAAATGTGGCCTCGTCTTGGAAAACGGATATGAGACAAAAATATTATCAAGTTAAAGAGAAAAACGATAAGTTGGTCGTCCTTTTTCCCGGAAAAAACTATCCTTGTGATAAACCAATTTTACATTTTGCTGGAACATCTGCAATTCAAAGTGGTTATGACTTAATGGTACTTGAATATGGATATCAAGCTGCGAGAGACAACTTGGATATGAGTGAATTGCATCGAGTAATAGAAGAAAGCCACGAATCGGTACAACGAATCATAAGCAAGTATGAACAAGTTATTTTTATTAGTAAGAGTATAGGAACCATAGTTGCTGGAGAAGTTCACGAGAAGCTGGATATTCCAATAAGACATATATTTTTGACACCGATAAAAGACACCATTCCATATATCAACAAGTTTAACGGACTAGTAGTCTATGGAACAAAGGATGAAGTGTTTAATAGCGAATTTGCAAAACATATACATGTCGATGAAGTTAGAGAGGTCATTGAAATACCTAATGCAAATCATTCTCTAGAATCCAACAATGTGGCTGAAAGCATTGAGATACTAGGTAGAGTTGTGAGAATATATATGAATTTTATTAATAAATAACTAAGGAGCTGTACAATGATCACGTTTGAAAGAGAAAATAATAAATTTAACTTTAGGGTAGCTGGCATCGCAATTCAAAACAATCGAGTGTTATTACATACCACGCAAACAGACGATTTTTGGAATCTTCCTGGGGGGCGAGTGGAATTTAATGAATCTACAGATCAAACGATTGTTAGAGAATTTAAAGAGGAGTTAGATATTGACGTTCGAATTAAAGAATTGTTTTTTGTGAATGAGGACTTCTTTGAGTATGATGGTAAACGCTATCATGAGATTGGATTTTATTACTTAATTGATTTACCCGAAGGGCATGAGCTTACAAGAACAGACGAAGAATTCCTAGGGATTGAAGAAGGAGGAAAACTTATATTTAAATGGTTTCCACTGGAACAATTAGATCAATTACATGTGTATCCAGACATATTAAAGACTGAATTATTTAATTTGAAGGATAAGAATCAGATAAAGCATTATATCAACGATGAATATCAAATCAATTCTTGAACACCATATTCCAAGTTGGGTAAACCGTAAACCATAAGGGCTGCATAAGGTGGTAAGTTCAATGAAGAAGATCTTTATAATTGGAATCGTGGCTAGCGGAAAAACAACACTCGCTAAACGCTTATCAAAGCACATCGAAATACCTTGGTATGAACTTGATTCTATCGTTCATGTTCAAACGAATAATGGAAGAATCAAGCGCACACCACAAGAACAGATTGAAGTCATTAAAGATATTGATAGACACGGGGATTGGATTTTTGAAGGAACAGATCGAGAGTCATACCAGTGTTTATACGATATGGCTGATACCATCATATTTCTTGACACGCCTCTGTGGAAACGTAGAGTTAGAATAGTTACTAGATTTCTTAAACAACAGTTAGGGCTTGAAAAGGCACATTACAAGTCTGATTTCAAAATGCTGAAAATGATGTTTGAATGGACAAATGATTTTGAGAGAAATAGAGGACATTTCGAAGCTAAAATAAGTGTATATCAGGATAAATTAATAAGAATCACAGGTAATGGAAGGTGGATTCTAGAGAAGTAACTATTTCGGGCATAAAATGTTGCGAAGTAATCTTTTGCTCTGTCTATAATTGAATCCGAGAGGAGGAGGGAATGAGATGGAGTGGCTTGAACGGATGAATCGTGCTGTAGACTATATTGAAGCAAACTTGGCCGGGGAGATCCAACTGAGTGATGTTGCTCGCATGGCCTGCAGTTCATCTTACCAGTTCCAGAGAACGTTCTCGTTCATTACTGGCGTGTCGTTGGCGGAATATATTCGGCGGAGGCGTTTGACGCTTGCTGCGTTCGAGCTTCAACAGGGTGTGACCGAGAAAGTGATCGATATCGCATTGAAGTATGGATACGAGTCACCAATTTCATTTGCTAGAGCATTCCAAGCGATGCACGGGATCACGCCTGCTATGGCACGTCAAAATGGAATTGAAATGAAAGCCTACCCTCGTCTATCCTTCTCGATCACGATTAAAGGAGCAGAGGCAATGAATTATCGGATCGAGACTAAGGAAAGCTTTGAGGTATTTGGTATTGAAGGCATATTCTATACAGAAGGAAATTCGGAGGAACTTCAGACGCCGGCTAAGTTATGGGAGCAAAGTCATGCAAATGGTGAGGTGAAGCGATTAGAATCATGTGCGGGAGAGTTACCGGTGTTCGTCAGTAGGGATCTTTATTCAGTGCATGCTGTATGCAGTTACCGAAAGACCGGTCCAGACACTTTCCCATATATGCTGTGCGCCTTCAAAAACAATTATAGTAACACAGAAGGTTATACCTCAGTAACGATCCCGGCACGAACTTGGGTCATTTTCCCATCAGATCCACATCCATGGGATAAATTCAACGAAACGATCGAAAAACTTTATCAACGCTTCTATACGGAATGGCTGCCTACGGCAGGATATGAACAAGTGGACGGGATGGAATTCGAAATGTACGGCACAAAAGACGGACTTAACTATATCGAGCTTTGGTTTGCGGTTCGTAAATTGTAATCGGCTAACAAGTAAAAAGAAAAGCATCATTCATAGGCATGGCCTCTGGCTGTCGAGGAAATCTTGGCAGCCGAAGATTTTCCTTACTTGCAGATAATAAATGCATAACGTTATCGAGTATTAAATAGATGGTTAAGAGTAGATTACGTATGTATTTTGTTACTTGAGAAAGGAGATACATATTGGAGATTATTATAATGCTGGTCATTTCCGTATTTCTTGGTATATTCATTGTTAAAATTGGAGTGGATAACTCCAAAACTAACCAATACACTAGAGAAGTATTACAGGAATTAAGAGAGATCAAAGAAATTTTAAGAGATCAAGAATACGAGGAGAATAGAATGCCTATATTAGATTACTCAAATATTAATTTTCACGTTAAAAATGGTAAAGGGAATAGTATACATATTGATTCAGTAGAAGCAGTGATGACCAGTACGTTCCCATCTCTTTTTAAGAGTGTACTATTAGAAATGGATGGCTTCTTGACGAATAATGGAGTTTTGATTTATGGAACACAAGATATTGAGGAGAGAAACATAACTTGGGAAGTTGCAGATTATGCGAAAGGATACGTTGCAATAGGTGATGATAGTGGTGGAAGGATATTTGTAATGGCTGAAAAAGCTGAATCTACAGAAGTATTTATATTAGATTGCGGAGACATGAACCCGGAAAATGCAATCAAAGTTTCTGATAATCTAATAGAATGGATTAATAACGGATTATTAGTCTCAGCATAGATTGGAGGGGGAGTAGCATGCCGTACGATGAAGTGATTACAAACGAAGAAATCAAGGAATTGCTTCATTATCTTGATTACTTTCAGGATTCTAAAAGCAACTTTTTTACAGAGAAGAACGGATACCGACTTGAGAGCCAAGAAGTGATTCGTTTTAGAGAAGTATTAAATGATACGGGATTCTTAATGATTTTTGATTGGGGCCAGTGGCTTGATGAGAATAAAATTTACAAAGACATAAATAACCTTGGTATTCACGAACGAATTATGAGTGCAGATTTAGTAACGCTCAGGAAATTAATGACTAGCTATATTCGTGGTGATCGATTCAATGAAGGTTTATTTATTGCTGTAATTTTAAAAGGGCATGTAACAAAGATTTTATTAAGACTTCAAAAATTAAAGGATTCAAGATGTGTAGTCGTGTTATATTCAAACAACAAACGACCCAGTTTGAGATAAGAGCTATCCACGGGCAGAGCCCGAATAAAATAGAAGAGTAATGAAAAAAGGTTATGATTCAACTTTAGATGAGAAAATTATGGGTATAACAAGGAGTGTCATTCATGATAGATTTCGACAAGCTATGGGACTATAATCATGCGGATGAGTCGGAACGAAAATTCAGGCGCGTGTTAATGGAAGTTCAGAATACAGCAGATCTCAACTACATATCAGAACTATTGACCCAAATTGCACGAGCTCTAGGTTTGCAAAGGAAGTTTGATGAGGCTCATGAGATCTTGGATCAGGTTGAAAGTAATCTGGTAGATACTAAGCCAAAAACACAAATTCGATACTTATTAGAGCGTGGTCGTGTTTTGAATTCTTCAGCGAGACAAGAAGAGGCTTTACCGTTATTCGTAGAGGCTTGGGAACTAGGGGGGGAGTCTGGAGAAGACGCTTTGGCAGTTGATGCCGCACATATGCTAGGTATTGCGGAAACCACTCCAGAGCTACGGATGGATTGGAATATGCTAGCGCTTGAGTATGCTGAGCAGCATCCGAATGCCAGTCGCTGGCTTGGCGCGCTCTACAACAATATTGGCTGGGCTCAGGTGGAGGCAGGCAATCTACCTGAGGCACTTGATCTGTTTGAACGTGCCCTTCAGTTTAGACAGGGGCAAGGAAGAGAAGATCTGATCTTTATTGCTAAATGGAGTATAGCTAAGGTGCTACGTCTTATGAAGCAGACATCGAGGGCACTAGAGATGCAGCAGTTATTGTTAACGGAAGTTGAGCAAGGTGTTGAACCCGATGGATATGTGTATGAGGAGATAGGTGAATGCCTGTATGCCTTGGATAGACGAGTGGAGGCAAGTCCCTACTTCAGCAAGGCCTATGAATTGCTTTCTCTTGATCAGTGGCTTACAAGTAATGAGCCTGATCGAATAGCTAGATTGAAAGAGTTATGAAGGTGAATGAACACTTCCGGTACTATAAACGATTGATGCCAGGAAAAACGACATCTTAGTAATTTCGAAGAACTTTTCCCATCATAAAGGGCACAGTCTGTCATACTGATTAGGTGGAGAAATAGACCGTTACTTTAGCAATGTGGTCTATTTCTTTTTTATGTAGGTGGGCGCTTCCAAAATGAACATAGATGAGTGAGATTAAAAGTGCATGAACAAAGATTTTATTGAGACTTCAAGAATTAAAGGATTCATGATGTAAAGGCAAAGGATCAAATGGGAAGAACCATTGGATATCAGGAAGATTTAAAGAAATGAAGGAAACTCAAGCATGAGCTCGTAACGAATGATTTTATAGAATGGTACAGGATACAGGGAATGAACTATCTTAAACAAACTGGAATTTTGTAAGCCTATTCGATGATTTATTAATCAATCTTTAAAGGAGATAACAATGAATTCTAGTACTCTACAGACGAAACAGACAATTATCGATGATTTAAAACGACTAGGTATAAAGGAAGGAATGACTTTGATCGTTCACTCCTCTCTGAAAGCTATAGGAAACGTTATAGGGGGACCTGTTACAGTTATATTGGCATTGGAAGAGGCGGTAGGATGTAACGGAAATATTGTAATGCCGACGCAATCGGAACATTTGTGTGCTCCGACGGAAAACAATGATGTCTTAACCTTAGAGCAGATAAGAATAATAAAAGAAAATATGCCAATATATTACCCTGATTTAACACCAACTGCATATATGGGTTTCATACCAGAAACATTTCGAAAACAAGATGGAGTCATAAGAAGTTTACACCCTCATATGTCATTTGCTGCTTGGGGTAAAGCTGCTAGGGATATAACGAGAGATCATCAATTGGATTACGCATTAAGCGAGACATCACCGCTAGGTAGAATTTATGACTTAGAAGGATATATTTTATTACTTGGTGTTTCAACGAATTCCAATACTTCATTACATCTTGCTGAGTATAAACAGACAAATACTTTTATAGAACCTAAAGTCTGGGAAGTGAAATTGTTAGTGAATGGAATAGAACAATGGGAAACTTATGATGATGTTAATAATGAATCTGATGATTTTGATAACATTTTTGATGAGTTTAAATCAAAAACTAACTTAGTAATAGAAGGACAAGTAGGAGAAGCTGTGAGTTATTTGATACCACAGAAAGATATGGTTGATTTCGCCTTAGAATGGATGAATCGAAATAGAAAATATCAGATAAAAACGGAACATGTAGTTGGAAGTTAACATATTGATGATTCATATAACAATGAATATTGTGCATCTAAAAATAGAGGTGTAAATTTGCTTGGAGAGTGAAAATCAAAGAATCACATTTAGAAAAATGCTATCCAACTTGAAGTGGTCATTAGTCATCATATTTAGAAATGCTCCGATTCCTGCTAGTCTACTATTACTGCTTAATATGCTAGAAGGACTTGCGCCTGCCTTGACGATTTATGTTACCCAAAGGCTGATCGATACAGTAATTCAAACAGCAGGTGCTGGTAGTGATGCGTTTAAAGATGTTGTGTCATGGATTGTAGCTCTAGCAGCAACGCTGATCCTAACGAGCGAAATCTTATGGAGATTTCGTGATCCTTTAAATGTGAGATTGAGGCAAAAGCTGAATTACTCTGTTGGGAAAGAACGGTTAGAGAAAGCAACGCAGTTGCCACTATTGTTTTTTGAAGAAAGCTCAAGCTACGACCGGTTAGAACGCAGTAAAAATCCTGGTGGGAAAGTGGAACATTTTTTTCACTATATGCTCTGGTTTTTACAGGGAATAATAGGGGTTGTCTCGATAGCAAGTTTGTTTTGGATCATATCGCCGTGGATAAGTATTGTTCTTGTAGCTGTAGTTATTCCACGAGCATTATATGAGGCAAGATACTCGAATCAATGGATGGAACTTATCTATAATCAAACTGAGGAGCAGAGAAGGATCTCCTATATTGATCGATTGCTAACGGGTCGTAAAGAGCAAAAGGAGATTCGATTGTTTGGACTCTCTAGCACCCTCATAGGTCGTTGGAAAGAAGAGCGTACTCAGTTCAGGAAGACACAGTTAAATAAGAAGAGGAACTTAGAATTATCTATGCTGCCTTCTATTCTTATTTACTATTTTGTTGAAGTATCTATTGTAATCCTATTGGCTTTTTTTGTGTCAGCAAAGGCCATCACAGTAGGGGTTTTTATATCTTTATTTCAAGCTGTAGAACGGATGCAGAATGCGGCCCAGCAAGTGAGTTCTGGATATGGAGAGATGATAACAGATTCGATCGCAACGGGCTATGTTCGAAATTTCTTATCGGAAGCGGGTGAAGGAGAGAAGACCACACCTCATTCAGAGTTTCCTGAAACCATAGAAAGAGGCATATCTTTGCAAGATATTAGTTTCACTTATCCAGGTCAGAGCAAACCATCGTTGCAGCACATTAATCTTCACCTTAAAAAGGGAGAGCTTGTTGCACTTGTGGGCGAGAATGGTGCGGGTAAAAGTACACTTGTCAAAATACTATTAGGTTTATATAAACCTACGCAAGGTCGAATTCTTGTGGATGATATAGAATATAGTGATATCCATTATAAAAGTATGCAGCAATCTGTAAGCGCTTGCTTCCAAGATTTTTTCAATTTTGAGTTTACTGCTGCTCAATCCATTGCAGCCGGAAAGGGAGAAAGTCTCGAAGATGTATCCTCTCAGATGCAGTCGATTCGTCAAGCGGCTAACGTTGGCGGTGCTGACGAGTTTATCTCCAATCTTTCTCGTGGATATGATACGCACATCGGTCATCTATTCCATGGCGGACAAGGTCTGTCGGGCGGTCAATGGCAGCGTATAGCCATAAGTAGGACGATGATTAGGAATCCACAACTTCTCATCTTAGACGAACCTACGGCAGCATTAGATCCTAACGCCGAAGCAAACATTTATGCACAGTATACAGCAGCGTTTCAAGGGAAAGCTGTACTTCTGGTCAGTCATCGATTAGGGTCGGCACGTTTAGCAGATCGCATTGTTGTTATGCAAGATGGATGTATCGTAGAAGAAGGAAGTCACCAAGAATTATTGGATCAAAAAGGGGTTTACTCGGGTATGTGGGAGGTCCAGTCACAATGGTACAAATGAATAATGGTAATGCCTTACATTCGCTGTATCGTTTTTTCTATTGGATGATGACTGTTGATCTTAAAAAATCATTGATCATTTTCAGTATGCTGCTTTTTCAAGGCATTTTACCAGGAGTTTCTGTGTATATCGTCAGTAAGATTTTTCAGGAAGTACTTCTTGTCTTTCAAGGAAGTCATAGGTTTACCGAATTGTTAGTGATCATCTCCATCTGGGCTGTTATCGTTCTTGTGGATCGATTCATTCAGCCGTTCTATTCGATTTATATAGAGCAGTTACAACAAGAGTTAGAAGATTCGCTCACAAAACAGCTACAGGAGAAAGCACATCGTCTTCGATTAGAAACATTTGAACGGGCTGACTTCCACGATATTCTGAACAGAGCTCAAAATATGACCGAGCCGGGAGAGTTTTTTAATTTGTTAATGGAAATATTCGATATTATCAGATCTGTTATTACGGTCAGTTCTGTTATTATCTTGCTCAGTACATGGAATATGTGGTTGTTCATCGCATTGATCGTTGTTGCTTTACCTGTACCTATTGCACAGTGGGTCCAATCCAAATCAACATTTTTTTTGAAAAGACAACAAACCGAGAAGGAAAGAGTGTTGAACTATTTAGAGAACGTGATGACATCTCGCGAGGCTGCAAAGGAAGTTCGAATGTTCAGTATGTCTTCTTCACTCCTTCGCTGGTGGCACAATATTTACTGGGAAGTTGCTGATCCATTATATCGCCAACAACGGAATCAAAACTTTGTACGAGCAGGTCTATCGATCATTGGGATTATTGGACTAGCATTCGGGGTGGGTTGGGCAGCATGGTCGGTCACACAAGGAGATCTATTAGCATCTCAATTTGGTGCGATTCTTATTGCTTTACAAGTATTAAAAGATGGAGTGAACACCATTGTAGGTAGATTTAGTTATTTTCGTGACATGTTATTTCGAGTGAACGATTTATTCATCTATCTTGATCTGGCACCTGAAGAGGAAGAAGGAAGAGAGCTTGTAAATGCTAATGTAGATGTTGATGTTCAAGATGTTTCTTTTTGTTATCCACAGCAAAAGGAAAATACACTTCACGATATATCCTTCACAATACAAGCTGGTGAGCGATTAGCTATCATTGGGGACAACGGTTCAGGGAAAACGACGTTAGTAAAAGTGTTGCTTGGGCTATATCAACCTCAAAAAGGGAGAGTCTTATATGGTTCTGTGTCCTTAATAGATGCAGATTTGACTAGTCTGAGAGTAAATACGACGGCTGCATTTCAGGACTTTAACCGTTATGCTTTTACGTTATACGATAATATAGGTTACGGGAACGTAGAACACATGCATGTACAGGAAGCAGTAGAAAATGCTTCAAAACTGGGAGGAGCCGACCTAGTAGCAGCTTCTCTAGCTAATGGTTATCAGACCCCATTAACAAGGGAATTTGCTAACGGTACGGATTTATCTGGAGGTCAGTGGCAGAAGATAGCGATCTCGCGAGCATTTATGCGCAGTAGCCCTTTTGTGTTATTGGATGAACCAAGTGCAGCGTTAGACCCAAAGGCAGAAGCGGAAGTATTCGATCGGTTTCTAAGCATGGCAAAAGATAAGACTGCGATTTTAGTTTCTCACCGCCTTGGTATGGCGCGCTTGTGTGATCGTATTGTGGTCATGAAAAATGGCCGTATTGCTGAGATAGGTACACATGATGAGTTGCTAAAATGTAAAGGGGAGTACCATAATATGTGGTCTTTGCAAGCGGGATGGTATATATAAATATGTACTGAAATACATAAAAAGGCACTCGTTTTAAATAACGGGTGCCTTTAAAGTTCATATAAACTATTATGTATTTTAATTGATGTCTACTCCGCGTCTTTATCTTTAGGTTGAATAAGTTCCGCACTAGTGATACTGCTGCTTAGCCAATTCGAAATAAGGCTTTGTGTATACTCTAAATCTGCTGGATCAATATCATAGAACCAAGTGTTTCCTCTCATTTTTCCCGAACCGTGTAACATATAACTCTCAATAACAGGGGCAGCGTCCTTTAGAAAAATGGTTTCAGCTAAATCTAAAATATAATCGGGATCCATACTTGTAGCAAAGTTAGCACCGGCAATTTCGATGAGTTCAGGTATTTTCGTGATGTTTTTTAATTCTAAAACTTTCTCCATCAAGGCTTTTATAAAAATACGTTGGCGCTCGGTACGTTTAAAGTCAGAATCCTCACGGTATCTAACGTAACTTAAGGCTTCTTTCCCGTAATATAATGGCTTGTTAGGTTCAATTCTTAGTTTCTCATGAATCGGATTTTTATTTTCGATCAACTTAGTTATAGGGAGTTTTACTCCTCCAAGGGCGTCAACCGTGTCTATAACAGCATTGAAATTTACAGTGCCATAATAATCAACTTTATTTTTTAGTAGATTCTCAATCGTGTCTATACTCATTTCTGCTCCTCCATGAGCAAAAGCGGAGTTGATCTTTGATTTTACGTCCCTACCAATAATGTCCGTATAGGAATCCCGAGGAATCGAGACTAACAATATTTTGTTATCTTTAGGTCGAATGACCGAATAGATAATGGTATCGGAGCGACTAGGCTCTTGATCGCGCTGATCAATTCCAAGAAGAAGTAAGGAAAAAGGTTCATTGTCTACGGTTTTCGTATTTCTTTTTTTATTGTCTAATGGTTTATAAGATTCTTTTAGAGCGGTTTGAACGTCTTTTTTTAGAAGTGTGTTAAAGGCAAAAATAGATAATTCCTTTCTAAATAGATAACCCGCACCTGCCAATATGATGAGAATTAAGAGTGATATACTAATCCATTTCTTTTTGTTTATTTTTTTGCGGTTTCGAAGCTTCCTTGACTCCATCAAACATACAACTCCTCAAGAAAAATTGTAAAAATAAAGTATGAAGCAGATCTTTCTAGTCACTTCCCTATTCTAGATCAATTTCCAGAAAAATCAACAAAGTTCCTTGGTAGGTGATTTTTTATACCCCTAAAATGAGTTGGAATGTAATTATTTTGCTGAATTTTACACTACGAAAATGTAGACTTTATGTATTCCCCTATGTCCTTTTATATACTGAAATGGATTGATACCGCGAATCAAAAGGACTAGGTGGTAGATAACATGTTGAAAAAACGTGATTTGCTCGAATGCCATTCACTGTACAATTTAATGATGGACCCTGCGGTTTTTCCTTATGTTCGTTATACATGCCAATCGTATGAAGAATATGTATTCGTGACCAGACAATTAATCGTTGAAGAAGAACAGGAGACATGTATTTCTAGAACCATTTTAAATGAGATGGGTCATCCGATCGGTACGATTGATCTCTATAATAGGGTTCATAAAACAGGCTTCTTGGCTACCTGGATTGGATCCCCTTACTTTGGAAAAGGGTATAATCAACGTGCGAAGGAATCGTTTTTAGCTGAATTGTTTCTTGAACATCCTATTGAAACGGTATTTCTAAAGATTCGCAAACAAAATATACGATCGAAGAAAGCAGTAGAAAAGCTTCCCTATGTCAAATTAGCAAATGATATAAATCAGCAATTATGTGACTCGATTAATTATACGGAGCAGATTTATGATCTGTATTATGTTGAGCGGGATGATTTTTTAGAAAGTTGTGAAAAGGTCCACTATGTGATGGCTACGTAAGAATTTGCTATCGTATCTCCTTTTACAGATGTATAATCATGGAAGATAGTAAAACAACAATAGACCTAGCCTAAGATTATAGTTATCTAAGGTTGGGTCTTTCTGCTCTCTTAAAATACGTATCGAGATAACTGAAATGAATAATGAGGAGGGACCTAAAATGCTTTACGATCTACAAGGCGAAGCAAATATGTCACCTACAGTAGGCATGTTATATTCTGCAGTTAAACAGAATAATGAGCGGCTACGATTCATTACTGATGGTATGTCGCAAGAAGAGGTAGACTACAAGGGTCCTAACAATAAATTTAATAGTACGGCTCAGTTAATAAAACATATCTTGGTTGTGGATCTGAATTGGGTCTATAGAATAAAGGGTCAACCCCTTCCTCAGACATTAAAAGAACAATATGGCCCCATGATTGATGAAAATAATAGACTTCCGATGGTCAAAGGGTTGTCGCTGTGCACGCTGATCTCTAGATCTGAAGATGTAATAAACCTATTGAAGGATTCAAGCACACAATTAACGGATGCTGACCTAGATCGAACCGTCACTTTCGGACATGAAAATGAAAAGCAAGCAACGATCCGTTGGGGACTGTGGCATATGGCTGATCATAATCGCTACCATCAAGCTCATATTAATCAGCTTAGAAAATGGTATGTTGAAAATTCTCTGTTAAATTAGTGTTCGCAAAAACTATTTTGTAGGAGGGTTCAATGGAAAGTGTATTAATAACGGGTGCCAACCGAGGGCTAGGCCTCGAGTTGCAAAAATCATTTCATTCAGGTTCGTTTATTACATTTCCGGTAGTAAGAACTGTTGAAGCAGCGGAACAATTACAGAAGCAATTTCCTTCAGGATGTTTTCCAATAGTTGCGGATTTAACAAGTGATGATTCTATAGAAATCATAAAAACTAACTTAAGTAGAAATACAGATTCACTTGATATTGTGATTAATAATGCAGGAATATCGGGGTCTGAATTTTTAATCGAAACGGTTAGAACAGAAGAGGTAAATGACCTATTTAATATTCATTGTTTAGGGGCGATCAGAACGACTCAAGCATGTATCCAATATTTAAGAAAATCAGATAATCCAAGGGTGATTAATATCTCATCAAGATTAGGATCATTAAGTCGAATGGCATCTGGAGAATTTAAAAACTCAGGATTTTCATATTCATATAGGATGGCTAAGGCTGCTCAGAATATGTTTACGATATGTCTTGGCGAAGAGTTGATGAAGGACAACATAACCGTTTGTGCGATTCATCCAGGACAATTATTAACAAGAGGGCGCTCAACAGATGCAGATACAGATCCAGCTATTGCTGCAGAAAACATTTATAAATGGATAAGAAAGGTTGACATTAATGATACAGGATTGTTTGTACAGCCTTTTGTTCAGAACATGCCTTGGTAGAAACAAGGAGTCGGAGGGTAGACCATGGAGAACATAAAAGCAGTCATCTTCGATTTGGATAATACGTTATTAGATCGAATGAGCACATTTAGAGACTTTGTTAATTCGTTTGTTAATACATATTTTCAACATGTAGAAGAGATTGAGGACATAGTACATCGGATTGTTGAGTTAGATGAGGATGGATATAAGGACAAGAATAAATTATTTGCAGAGCTATTGGAAGAACTCCCTTGGTTAGTGAAACCGGATATCACTGATTTGTTGAATTATTATAGTGCTCAATATAGTACGAATGCATTATTCATGGAACATGCAGCAGAAACGATTCAGTATGTACGTCAGAAGTATAAAGTTGGATTAATTACAAATGGAAGAAACATGATTCAATATGGCAAGATTGATCAACTAGGCATTAGAAATGATTTTGACTTCATTATTGTCTCTGAAGAAGCAGGTATTAAGAAACCGAACATCAAGATATTTCAAATGGCATACGAGAAGATCGAACTAAAACCTGAAGAATGCGTCTATATTGGAGATCATCCCATAAATGATATTGAAGGAGCAGGAAAAGCTGGGATGAACACCATTTGGATTGAAGTCAATCAGCCCTGGAAACATGAAATAACAATCAGACCTCAACATACAATTAAGCATTTAAGAGAATTGCTAGAGATCCTCTAGGCGAAACATCATATACAACCACAATTCATCAAACGAGGGATTTATGATGATAATAAGAAGGGCAGAAATGAATGATCTACATCAAGTTGCGGCATTATCGAAGGTGTGGGAAGAAGAGGATATTACCTATGGATTAAAGGGGAATTCAATCGATGATCTACTGCATTACGTAAGCAATGAATTCTGGATTGTTATCGATCATGAAAAAGTTATTGGATATTTAATAGGCGAAGTGAAGAAGAACGAAGGCTTCGTAATCTTTGAGGAATCCGAACAATCCTATTTTGAAATTGATGAGATCTATATTGATCCAGATTACAGGGAACGAAAAATAGGTTCAGTATTATTAAGTGAAGTAACTAGTCATGTAAAAGAAAAGGGTACGAATAGAATAATTGTGAGTTCAGCTAACAAGGATTTGAAGAAAACTATGGAATTTTACGAGAAGAATGGATTTCAAAGCTGGACAATTACATTGTTTAAGTAGATTGGGTCATTTACTTGAGAGCTTTATTATATGGAGATCCTAATATGAAATTAAAGCAAGAATTACTCGAAGAATTCATCACGATATTAAAACTTGAGAACGACCTTATAACGCTATGCTGGGAAAATATCGCAAGCACTTTTTACATTCAGCGTGAGTATAGCAGCAACTGCTACTTAAAGATCCAACCCATTGGTACTGATGAGTCAGTCGATCTTCAAGATCAAAAATTATTATGGTTACAAAATAAACTGCCAGTTCCTCAGATTATAGAAAAAGGTACTTTGGGTGAATTTGAGTATCTATTAACGGAAGAAGTGCTTGGCACCCCGGTATCCAATATAACGCATCAGAATGGCATTTCTAAGGCTATTAGATTGGCTGCACAAGGGCTCCGAACCATTCATGAGGTACCGATAATTGACTGTCCTTTTGATAATTGCTTGCCAGTTATGTTGGAAAAGGTCCAACGGAATGTTAAGACTGGATCTATCAACGAAGAAAAGTTGAAAAGAAGATTTGGAATTAAGAACGTTGAGAGTACCTTAGTTGAGATTCATAAATATGCCATGGACCTTACGGAAGATTTGGTATTTATCCATGGTGATTATAGTATGCCGAATATTATCATAGGAAATGGTCAGATGACTGGATACCTTGATCTAGGTCATTGCGGTATAGGTGAGCGGTATTATGATTTGGCAGTTGCCGAGAAAAGCATTATTATGAATTTCGGGAAGCGATATGTTGATTTATTTTATAATACATATGGACTGGATATTATTGACCCTGAAAAGGTTAGATATTTTCAAGTTATAGAATGTTTATTGTGGGGGTAACACGCAAATTTAAAGACTGTATATCTACCGAGGTAGGTTATACAGTCTTTTTGATATTTTTTTCCACTAAAAAAATAGTTGAAAGCGTTTTATTAACATGATATGATTTTATCAAGATAATAAATTATTATTAAGAGAATAAATAAACATTGTTTTTTAAAAGTAACCGAGAGGGGAGTTCGGCGTTCATGGGGAGTGAGAATAGGCAATATCTTGAGAAATATTTTCCGATCGCATCCTTTATTGCAGCCATTATGGGTCCGAAATGTGAAGTCGTTGTGCATGATATCAGTGATCCGGAGCACTCGATTGTTCATATTGAGAATGGACACATTAGTGGTCGACAAGTGGGAGATGCATCTACTGACCTCGTGTTAAAAATTCTTAAAACCGAAGCTTACCATGAGGAACAGTATATTGCGAACTATAGAGCGTCGGGGAAAATGGGCCAGAGCTTCCGCTCATCTACTTACTTTATTAAGACTGATCAGGGTAAGCTGGTTGGACTGCTATGCTTGAACATTGATATTACACATATGGAAGTAGCAGCGGAATGGATTCAACATATTTTGCAGGGAGGACCTACCCCTTATATTGCACCTGCTACTCTAGATCAAGCGCCAAAGGAAGAAAAGCAAGCTACCGAGTATTTGCAAGGGAATGCGGATGATCTGCTTCAGCATATGGTATCTTCGGTCACGAATAGATTAACAATTCCACCGGAACGATTGTCATCGCAGGAGAAGATTGAAATTGTTCGTGAATTGAATGATCTTGGCGTTTTCTTACTGAAGGGCGGCGTTTCACAGGTAGCAAACGCATTATCGATATCGGAGCCAACCGTCTATCGTTATTTACAAAAGCTGAAATAAACATCTAGAACCCATACAAGAAGGTGAACATGATGAGTTATAACTTTGATCAAGTGATCAGTAGATTGGGTACTAATAGTGCCAAGTGGGACGGCGTGGTGGACAGCCTTGGTGAAGATATGGTCGTTATTTCTGTAGCAGACATGGACTTGCAAGCGCCTCCACAAGTCGTAGAAAAGGTTAGTGAGATGGCAAGGCATGGAATCTACGGATATACCGATCCGTTCCCTCCATATTATCAGACGGTGCAGAAGTGGCTGGATCGAGCCTACGGATGGAGTGTACCGCAAGAGTGGATTGTCTTTAGTCCTCGGATTATTCAAGCGGTATCCATTATGATTCAGCGATTTACAGAACCGGGGGACCGTATTCTAATGCATACCCCAGCCTATCAACCGATTGCAAATGCTGTTGAGCTCAATGACAGGGAACTTGTAGAGAGTCGTTTGCAACTTAAAGATGGACTATATGAAATCGACTTTGAAGCGATGGAACAGCAAATGCAAGCGGGAGTTAAGATGGTTTTGCTCATCTCTCCGCATAATCCAACTGGGCGTGTGTGGACAAAATGCGAGCTCGAACGCATAGCCGAGCTGTGCATTACTTATGATGCGTTGATCGTATCGGATGATATTCATGCAGATTTTATTCACGAAGGACATGAGCATACCATTATTGCGACTCTATCAGAACATATCGCAGAACGCTCAATCATCTGCACTTCACCCGGGAAAACTTTCAATTTAGCAAGCCTTGAAATCGCTAACATTGTGATTCCGAACAAACATTTAAGAGAGCGGTTTCAGCAGGGATTGCGTCAGGCTGGTATTCATAATCCTACTTTTTTTGCTCCGCCAGCACTTGAGGTCGCATACACCGAATGTGATGATTGGCTAAATGAGCTTCGGAATTATATTACAGATAATATATCATTCACGGAAGATTTCTTCGCTGAGCATATGCCTGCTCTAGAAATCGTGAAAGCCGAAGGAACCTATCTATTGTGGGTAGATTGTAGAAGTATTAGTCATCATGAAAGCGATTTAATCGAATGGATTCAGACTAAAAGCCGAGTTAGCGTGAGTTTTGGGACTTCGTTCGGTGCAGATGGTGAAGGATTTATACGTTTGAACATCGGTGCTCCTAGAGCGGTATTGCAAGAGGCTTTTGAACGAATGGCAAGGAACTACCCTTTAAGAAGCAGATAATTTGAACACATCCATAGGGGGAACCTACAATGGCTAAACTACAACAGGAAAAGACGATTAAGCAACCCACGCTGTTCTTAGCTTTACTACCGATTGTGACCATGATCTTGCTCTTATGTTTAGGGTACGTTCTGTTCGAATTGCCACCAGAACCGCTGATCATCATCTCCACCGTGGTAGCTGGGATCATCGCTATTAAGTTGGGACATAGTTATGATGATATTATGAGTTCAATCGCGCAAAAAATTGCAAAGACCATGCCAGCGATTCTAATTTTGATTACTGTTGGATTTATGATTGGGGCATGGATGATCGGCGGTACGATACCGATGATGATCTATTATGGACTCGACATTATTAATCCGCAATTTTTGCTCATCACGGCATTTATTGTTACTTCAATTGTTTCCTTATGTACAGGTACCTCTTGGGGATCTGCGGGTACAATCGGGGTTGCATTTATGGGAGTTGGAGCAGGTCTGGATGTAAACTTGGCTGCTGTTGCTGGTGCAGTCGTAGCGGGTGCCTATTTCGGTGATAAACTATCGCCTCTATCCGATACAACTAACTTGGCAGCGCTTTCGACTGGTGTAAATCTGTATGAACATATTGGTCACGTACTCTATACAACAGTACCATCCTTTATTGTCGCTGGAACGGTCTTTCTGATTACGGGGTTCAACAGCGGCGGCGCCGATGTAGCAATACCAGAGAAGGTTGTTACGATTATGGATACGCTAAGTACCATATTTAACTGGAATCTCCTCTTGTTACTCCCGGTGTTGATCGTATTATATGGATCGATTCGCAAAAAACCTACGATCCCAGTGATGTTGATCTCTTCGTTTGTAGCGTTGGCGAACGGCATGATCTTTCAAGGATTTACACTGCATGATGTGATCTCTTCCGTTATTAACGGCTTCGATGTAGCAATGGTTAACGTTCAGGGATTTGATGCGGCAGCGGTACTTCCAGACATTCCACGTCTTCTAAATCGCGGTGGTATGAACTCGATGATGGGAACATTGTTGATCTGCTTCTGTGCCATTACGTTCGCAGGTACCATTTCATTGACGAAATCTCTTGAATTGATTGTGAATAAAATTCTCAAGTATGTGCATTCAACGGGTTCACTGATTCTGGCAACGATTGCAACCGGTTTGACAATGATTGGTGTAACAAGTAATGGTCAGGTATCCATCTTAATGCCTGGTGAAATGCTGAGAGAAGCTTATATCCGCCGGGGATTGCATCCGAAGAACCTAGGCCGGACGATTGAAGACTCGGCATCAATTGTTGAACCGATTCTCCCATGGACCGCAGCAGGAGCATACATGGCGGGTACGCTTGGCGTCGCAACGCTGTCCTACTTACCTTGGGCTATCCTATGCTGGACGGGTATAATCTTTGCAACAATCTGGGGCTTCACAGGCTTTGGGATCACCAAGCTGACACCAGAGCAGCAAGAAGAAATGCTTAAAGAGTACGATGAAGTGAAAACGGTTTAGCCATTATACAGTAGTAAAGTGTGTATTTTCAGGATGAACGAATAATGAAACGCAAGTGATATGTAAAATAAAGGAGAGATTCTAAATGACAATCCAAAATAGAAAAACCATCGCAACTCCAAACGCTCCAGGTGCTATCGGTCCTTATTCACAAGCTGTGCAATTTGGTAATATGATCATTACTTCCGGACAGCTTGGTATGAATGCTGCTGGAGAGTTTCCAGACTCGGTGCTTGAACAAGCCAAGCAATCCTTATCTAATGTGAAAGCGATATTGGAAGAGGCAGGATATGGGATGGAGCACGTTGTTAAGACTACTGTTTTTCTAAAAGATATGAACGATTTCCAAACGGTGAATGAAGTGTATGCCACATTTTTCGTAGAGCCTTATCCCGCACGCAGTGCTGTTCAGGTTGCGAAGCTTCCAAAGGATGGACTTGTAGAGATTGAGGTCATCGCAGTTAAATAATCATCGTATATCGAGACCTCCGGGAAACCGGGGGTTTCTTTTATCTGGTATAATTTAATCATTCCTAATTTTTGCTAGGCTATCCATTCAAAAGATGAAAGTAGGGAACGTACATATGAATATCCGAATTAGACAATTGAATGAGCAAGACCCTGTAGTTATCTCCGAATCATTCAAAGAACAAGGCTGGGATAAACCTGTTGATTTGTATCTAAGATATCTTGAGGAACAACAAAATGGTGATCGAGTGTCTTTAATTGCTGAAGTGGACCAAGCTTTTGCGGGTTATGTAAATATACTATGGCAATCTCATTATCCCTCTTTTAAAGAGAAGGGAATCCCTGAGATCAATGATTTTAATGTGTTAATCAAATATCGTCGTTATGGTGTGGGTTCTAAATTGATGGAACAGGCGGAAGCGGTTATTAAAGAGCGTTCTGATATCGCCGGGATTGGTGTTGGTGTATTCTCTGATTATGGTAATGCACAAATTCTATACGCAAAACGCGGGTATATTCCTGATGGAAAGGGAATATATCGTGGTGAAGGATATGTTGAACGTGGAGATACCGTATTAATTGACGATGATGTCGCACTTTATTTAACGAAGAAATTGACGTGATCGTGAGGATTTTATGAGACTCCAACGTTTTTATCAATCTAAAGAAGATCTTATTGAAAAATTTATGCTTGTTGATTCAAGTGCCAAATCTAGTCTTATTTTAATAGACGAAGTTCTTGAAGTGAATATTAAGACTGCAACGAATGATGAATTAATAATTGAATTTACTGATTTTAATACAAAATATATGAGCAGCTCCGATGACTTTTTAATGAGTGAGTCATTTTTTATCGTTATACGAAAAATTGCAACTGTTCGTGCCGGTGAAAAATTTATAGATCCTTTACTAGAATATCTAAATGAAGTTCTTGCCCTTATGATTCTTATTCCAACGAAAAGCTTTAATGAGATGCATCGGACTCAAGTTGAAATAATTAGCAGAGAATATTATCCACAAGGTTCAATTGAGTACGATGATGTCGAATATCAGGCATTTCAATCTGCCCAAGCTATGTGTTAATAACGAAGACCGAGTGTTCGGACACTTGGTCTTTCATTTTAGTAAGGAGGCTATAACATGCCAAAACGTTTTAAAAAGATCAGTGTCGTCGTCTTAATCCTTGCCTTAGTGGGGACGAGTATATTCTTCTTCATGAAGTATAAAGAAGTTAACAAGTCAGAGATGACAACCTACTCTCTTCTGGTTAACAGATTCTACTCATATGGAATATCGATACCCTATAACTCGATTCATCTAGTCAATGAAAAAATAAATAACGGAACTCTTGATGAAGCGGATGTAAAAGTGTGGCTTCATGATATTATTTCAAACATGAGTATAGCTACAGAGACATCTTCAATTGCTTCTAATCATTGGAATCTTACCATTGGAGATAGGAATAGACATGACTCTGTAGCTGAGGTGTCTCGGTTTTTTGAGAGCATTCGAGTGAATCTAAACGATATTATCAAAACTGAAAATGATTATACGATATGGAAGCAGGCATGTGCAGACTTAGAAGGAATATTAAAGATTATGAATAGTAATGTGAGTGAGGAACAATTAGCAGATATGGATTACAGTGAGATTAAAGTGCGTTGGAAGGAGTTAATGCAACTTGTGCATGAACAATATTCAGATTCAAGATTATTAAAATCCTATTTCGCTCTGGATTATTGAGCATTAATTGGGGGATATAACATGAACGAAAATACCAACTTCATTACGCTGGATTTAGCGTTCAACAAGATTAAGTCAGAGGTGCTAACTAGTTATAACATAACAGATCACAAGGATAAGGTAATATTTCAAACCATTGATATAGAAAATGACAAACAGCGCATGTACGATCCATCTTCTGATGCATTCATTCCTTTAAAATATACACAATTTGCAGACGGAGATATAGTAATATCTACGATATCTGAATATTTAGATTTTGCAAAAAAGTTGTATGAGTTATATTCCGAAAATCTCTTCAGTAAAAATGCATTTGAGTACATTTTTGAACATTTGAGTGTTAGAGTTAGGGATTATGATTTAAGACCTTATACAGCAAATGAGGAACAAGAAAAGTATTTAATTATATACGGATTAGGTGATCAAGAGCATATTGCTCATACGAAGATTCAAACCTCGACAGTTCAAATTAAATCAGATACATCTTATATAAATGTAACAGATTCTTATACGGAATTATTGCATGATCGAATTTATTACGGTACTCTGCTCGGAAACAAAATTGTGTCAATCGTAGGTACTAATCAAGTAGTCGAATCGTCACAAATGCCTACTGCTGTAGATATTGGTCTTGAAACGCATGAGGATTACAGACAAAATGGCTATGCACATTCAAATGTGGCTGCTATATCGAAGTATTTAATCAACAAGGGTCATGTTGTTAAATATTGCTGTAATAACAAAAATACAAATTCCATTAAGACAGCGATATCTAGTGGTTTTAAAGTGGTTGCCTATGAAAAGACTATTTGGTGCGTAAATATGGATTAAGCTGAAGTAAGGTCGGAATCATTAATGATTTGGAGTAACGCAAATAGGAGTTGAACTCATTTGGAACAACAAATTAAAGAACTCATGAATGACAAGGTACTTGAAAATGCCGCAAGTTCATTTGGGTTAAACTTCTCAGAATTAAAGTATATCGGTGGCTTTCAAAATTTCGTTTATGAGTATGACCGAAATGGACAACAATATATTCTTCGAATTACTCACAGCTCTCATAGAAACTCAGATGGGGTCAGAGGGGAACTTGAATGGATAGATTATCTGCATCAAAATGGAGTATCCGTCAGTAAGCCTGTACCATCGAAGTATGATAGACAAGTTGAGGTTATCGAACTTGAGAACTCCAGTTTTATAACAACTTCATTCGAGAAAGCACCGGGCAAAAAGATCTTTTACCCAGAGTGCATGAATAATGATGCCTTATCCGAAATGTGTGGCGAAATCACAGGAAAAATTCATGAATTATCGAAGAGATATGTTCCAAGTAGGAAGGAAATAGTGCGTCACCATTGGACAGAGAACTCTTATCTAAAGAACATGAAGAGATTTGTTCCCTTGAATCAACATCAGGTATATGAGAGATATGAAGAGCTCGCGGATCAGATAAATAAGTTAAGAAAAGATGATCAGTATGGACTTATTCATGGTGACATCAATGTAGGAAACTTTTTTGTGGACAATGATAAAATAACGCTATTTGATTTTGATGAATGCCAATATAGCTGGTACGCAGAAGACATAGCTATTCAAATGTTTTATATGGTTTATGTTGTACTTGATGATTCAATAGTAGAAAGAAATAAGCAGGCTAGTAGATTTCTAAAGTCTTTCCTTAAAGGCTATGAACGAAATACAGCGATTGATACGGCTTCAATGGATAACATTCGTTTGTTTCTTCAATTGAGGGAGCTTATCGTTTATATCGGAATGTACCGAAGTTTTGATCTTTCAAATTTAGATAACTGGACTAGTACATACATTAAGGAGAGCCAAGAGCGACTGGAGCGAGGGGTACCGATAGTAAATTACTAGTACTACTTTAAAAGGGAAGGTGTAGTCTATGCAAAATGGATTAATAGTTTTCTTGAATGGGACCTCTAGTTCAGGGAAAACAAGTATTTCGAAAGAACTCATTAGAATTACGAATCATGATTTCATGCATATATCCGTGGATCGCTTTTCAGAAGGTCTCATCCAGAGTTATATTGAAATGTTTCCGAAATTTAAAGAAATCATGGAAGATAACAACGACAAAACAAACGAGATACTGTCTCCTCCTGTTGTAAAGCTTTTTTATGAAACTATTAAATATTTCGCTGTAATCGGTAAGTGCGTAATTGTCGATTCCTTGATCGTAGGCGAAGAACAAATGAGCGAATGTTTAGAATCAATAGGGGACCTAAATGTAATTTTTGTGGGTGTTCAATGTCCACTAGAAGAATTAGAGAGAAGAGAGTTAGCTAGAGGAGATCGACATATAGGGTTAGCAAAATCACAATACGCTCATATACATTCTCATGGAGAGTATGATCTTACGGTAAACACTTACGATTCCTCTATCCAAGAATGTGCAGAGGAGATTTTGGCCTTTATTAATTCTAATAAGGTTGGAAGTGCATTTCAGAAGCTTAAAGAAAACATGAAAGCTGATAAGGTGATGAAAAACACATCATCTAACAACATAAAAGTAACCTCATAGGTGGACTTGAGCTGTTTTGATGATTTCCTTCACCGAGACTAAATTGCTCCTGCTGGGACTTTTTGTTATAATTTTGAGTGATATGTGATTGGGGGTTATGTAGATGGCAACGCTGAATTGCTCATTAGCTAGGAGGTCCTCATGCAAAGCCTAACCTAGGGCGATACTTTGTGTGAGGTGCGATAGAATGGATTCGATCGCCCAACTTAATTTTATCGTTTCTAATAACGGGCTTTGCACCTTATGATTTTCATATTAAATAAGGGGCTGAAACCTATGAATACACCATTTATTAGAAACTATCAATATAATATGATTAAGAAAAATGCGAATTTCCTGTTGAAGACGCTGCGAACTGTGGCAGATCGGAAGGTCTTGGAAACGGTAAGATATACTACTGCGAAGAACATTGTTGACGCGTTCTCCTATTTGTCAGAGGAACAGCAGAAGATGTTGGAGCAAGTATCAACTTTCGAGACAGCGGAAGATTTTCAGAAATATCTTAGTGCACTAGAATCATATTTAGTTCCGTATCCGCCAATTACGTTAAAACAAATTCAAAAGTTGTTTCCTAAGAATAAGAAGCTGAAGGTACCTGATCTAGGATCCATTGATTTTAGATATGTGACATATCTAAGCTGGACAGATATTGCAACGAACAAATTGTTCATTGTATATCCGTTCGAAGATCGGTTCGTCGGTATCGAGGGAAGAATTACGCCGACACACAAGAAGGGGTATTGCATGTTCTGCAATCGACATCACGAGCTCGCATTCTTCTCGGTTAAGACGAAATCCTCAAGTGCTTCACCGGATAATTACGCTGCTTTTGGCCAATACGTATGTATGGATAACACGGTATGTAATCAGAGCATTACAGATACAGGACCTCTCGAGAGATTTATTCTCTCCATTCAGAAATAACATTAAAGGCTGCCTTGAAAGGCAGCCTTTTCTAATCTGTTCTATCAATAAAACTATCAATTTACTTGATAAGGAATGAGTGAATTATGAAACGTACAGTTTTTGCTGTGCTGATATTGATTCTTACCATTGGGTGCACATCTAAATACAATCGAGGAACCTATGATCTCTATCTAATACCTGAAGGTTATGAAGGAGTTATTACAGTCACTTATAACGTTAAAGATGCCCCTAAACTTGAAAAAGAAGGGAAATATGACGTAATTCCGGTTCATGCGAACGGAAGATATGAAACTTCTAATCCTATGTATGATTACGGTGAGGTTATAGACCAATATTATTATGTGGACCAGAAAGGGAAACGAACGGTAATTGATCCGCTATGTGTACAGGTGAAGGGTACTGGGGGCTCTACGAGCTCAGATGGTGTTGAAACCCACTTCACCAAGATGGAAGTAACAAATTCCGAGTGTGGCGAGGACTTTATGCTTGGGACTCGTCCGAATAACTAATAAAAAAGGAAATATACGATATGAAGTTAATGCCAGAATATGCCCATGTTTTAATTGTTGGAGTTGTTTTTCAGAGCTCGTGGAGCTAGTATATTACTGAACGAGAATATTGGTTTTTGAACCTTGAGATGGAAGACCGATTTGGAATTGAAATATTGAATGAATCAACAGCTAAGGACTTTTTACCAAGAATTGAAGAATATAGAGTTCCAACTTCAGAGTTATCTGATATGTTAGAAGATCTGAAGGATGCATTTGAAAATTACGATGAAGTGTTGGAGTTTCTACCCACGATCTATGTTAATTTTGATAAGAGAGAGTTCTATTCACTGCATCCTGAACCTATGTCATTTGAAGATTATGTTCCAGAGGGATGGTTAGGTGAATATAAAGACTTCTATGGATTAGTGCCTGTTCAGGAAAGATATTGGGTAGTTGATGGTATAGACCTCTTTATGAAGTTATATCAAGATCTACGGAAGTCGATATAACAGCATCAATTCGAGACATTAAGGAGCTTAGATCATGAATTCTAGCACGAATCATCAAATTACGATCGATTGTACAGATATCATTCTACGTGAATACCGCATGGAGGACCTTGATCCGTTACATGAGATTACGTGGCAGCCAGAGATTTTTGAATATTTACCTGGATGGAATGTATCCAAAGAGATGAGAGCCGACTGGTTAGCTCATTATGAGATTCCAGAGAATAACCAGTTTCTTCAGGCAGTTAATGAAGAGGAACATGTGAACCAGCTTAGGTTACGTTTAGCTATGGTATTAAAGGACAGTGGTGAATTTATTGGCTGGTGTTGTTCCGGAATAAAGGACGAGTTGCCTGAGCCTAATAGAGAGATTATGTTTGGGATATCAAAAAACTATAGAAACAAAGGATATACTACACAAGCTGTTAAAGGAATGATAGATTACCTGTTTCACAATACAGAGATTGAAGAATTAAGCGCATTAGCTCTATTGAATAATAATCCTTCTAATAAAGTAATTGCAAAGTGTGGTTTTGAATTGAAGAGAGTCATTGAAATTGATGACGAAGAGTACAACTATTATAAAATATATAAATAAGACAGGAAAAATGTGGCATTGTCGTAGCTGGTTGATACAAGTCTGTTAGGGCATTGTTCTATAAAAACGTTATCAAATAGGCTATACTTGGTGTGCCCATGTACAGCCTATTATATTTTTTCACTTGGGAAATACATAGAGAATAGGACAGAGACGATGACACAATACACCATGACGGACATGATGCAAGCCTATGCGGAGGATGCTTTAGACCTTGCAAAACAATTGAATGTTGAATTGAATTTCACTGAAGAAAGTCTAATTCTATTGGATCAAATCCTTGAACAGTATCATAAGGGTATTCCAAAAGGAATAAAGAAAATCTTTTCAAGAGGTCCAACGGAAGAACAGCTTAATCATATGGCAAAGATATGGGGCGGGTATTTAGGCGAAACTATAATCAGACAATGCGGTGGGGAATGGATAATGAGCAGCGCATTTGAGGATGCAATTGCATTAAAAGTAGGAGAATCAGAAATTTACCCACCCGCAAAAGTATATAAGAGAATCATTAATGGATCTGAAGATAATGTGAATGTATACTATAAACTATTGAAACAAGATTGGGATAAATAACAGATTGAAGGGGTTAAAACATGGGAGCTTGGGGATATGGGAATTTTGATAATGATACAGTGCTAGATTGGATCGGTGACCTGGTAGAAACGGAAGGCTTGGAATTAGTTTCTGAATTTATCGAAATGGTGCTTGATGAAGATGATTTAGATGCAGATACCGCATCTTCAGCAATTGGAGCGATTGAAGTATTAGCGGCGTTGCATAATAGACCGGCAACAGAACAGCATGATGATGAAGACCTTGAAGAGTGGATCGAGCAGCATAAAGGACAAGGAGCTAATCTACTCGAAGTGGCTCAAAAAGCGCTGAGAAAGATACTTGCTGAATCCGAGCTCAAAGATTTATGGGAAGAAACGGAACATTATGAGGATTGGGTTAACACCGTTAAAGAGTTGGAAAATAGATTAGTAGTTTGAGTATTTTAGTAGACTAGAAGATATGATTGTGAATGGACACTGATAATAATCGAATATGCTTTAGACAACCAACGACCCTGCCAAAGATAAGCGTTATCTATGGTGGGGTCTTTTCCATTAAACAAAAAAGTCTGAAACGAAATCTGCTTAAGTAGGTGAAGTCTATGGAGCGCTTAGAAACCGATCTCAATATTAGACCTGCGTTATTGGATGAGGCCGCTGTGGTCTTAGAGCTGTGGCAGAAATCTGCAAAATGGCTTAACTCAAAGGGAATTTATCAGTGGCGTCCAGAGTACTTTGATCTCGGGCAAGTTCAGGAATTTATGACGAACGGATCGAATGTTTATCTTGCTGAATTAGACAATGAGATTGTAGGAACCTATGTGATTACCTGGTCAGATCCGTTGATTTGGAAAGAGCTAGATTCACTAGATGCAGGCTATATTCATAGATTTGCAGTAAATAGAGATTATCAAGGGCAAGGAATTGGAAGGGTTCTTCTAAGATCGACAGAAATCCATATTAAACAAAATGGAAAGACGTTAATAAGACTCGATTGTATGGCAGATAATTCAAGGCTTAATCAGTACTATACAGACTTTGGATTTGAATACATAAGAAGAATAGATGGGCAGGGCTGGAGTGCGAATTTATATGAAAAAAGAGGATAAAGACATGATAACAGAACTTAAAAACCAAGACTTTCATAAAGTACGACACTTAACGGATAAGAGTAAGAATATCGAGATTAGAGCAATAGTAGACGGGAATAACCCTGGCAGAGTATATGTTGACCATCCGGCAGAACCTACGGCAGCATTAATCTGGATTGAAGGTCAAAAGGGCTTTCAGATCGTTGGAGATGTATGTAGTAGTACTTTCCTCTCCGATCTAGAAGGATACATGAGAACTCATATTGAACCCCAGCTACAAAAGATAGATGTTCATTGGGTGGAGATTGGTGCCGAAATGGATACTTGGGGCAGTACATTAGATGAAATATTCAGTAACCGCAACATATCGAGCGACAATCAACATGTGTTTAGATTAATGGATCGATTGGCATCTATCGAGTCTCAAATTCATGAAGTAACGATTCAACGTATCGATAGGGAACTACTCTATTCAATACAATTAGATAACCATTCGTTTTTGGAGCAGAAGATCTATCATTTTTGGGATTCCATAGACTCTTTCTTACAGCATGGATTCGGCTATATAGCTGTACATAATAACAATGTGGTAAGTTCGTGCTTTTCTTCTTTTGTTGCGGATCAGACTCACGCCATTGATATCGAGACTTTAGAAGAATATAGAAGAAAAAATTATGGTGTTGCCGTGGCTAGCGCTTTTGTAGAGGAGTGCATTCAACGAGGGCTTCATCCTTACTGGGATTGTACCCCAGAGAATAAAGGGTCCATTCGATTGGCTGAGTCGATAGGGATGACTCATTATTTTGACTACAAAATCTATTTCTATAATGTATTAGATCGGAGTGACTTATGAAATCATCGTTATTAACTATTCGTGGTACTCGATTATATGTTGAACAATACAACGAAGATTGTAAAGTTACCCTACTATACTTGCACGGAGGTCCTGGGGCAAGTTGCGTTGATTTTTGTTACTACCAAGCTAAGGCGTTATCTAATCAACTCAGGGTAGTAGCTATTGACCAACGAGGTGTATTACGTTCTGATCCAATACATAAGGATGAACAGTTTGGAATAGAAGATATTATTAACGATTTAGAGGAACTGAGAATTCAATTAGGCATAAATAATTGGATATTACTAGGGCATTCATTTGGTGGTTATTTAGCGGTAAAGTATGCGCTAGATTATCCGAATTCAATTCGAAAGATTATATTTGAAGCTCCTTGTTTTGATGTGCGTAGTGCAACAAGATCGATCATCTCAAAAGCTAGGGAACATTTTGAAAAAAATAGTAATCAAGATGGTATTATACAATGCAATGAGTATTTAGATAGCGAATTTACAGCAGGAGAACTATGGAATTCACTCGGAAGTGTTTTTGAATTACTTGGTGAGGATAAAGATCTACTATATTTTAAGGGGATAACTCCAGATGATTATGAAGAGATAATTAATAGTCGGATTAGTTCAAACGATATGTGGAACAAAAATAAGATTCATAATGAAAAATTACAGGATGAAGGTAAATTTTTCGAGAATCAGATGCCCGAATTATCAGCTTTAACGCATCCAACGATGCTAATCACAGGGTCATACGATCCAGTCTGCTGCAGTGATCAGCAACATGCTTATTTAAGCAATATACGTAATGGTAAAGTGGTTGAATTCAAACACAGTGCTCACTTTCCGAGGCTTGAAGAACCGAATAGATATACTAATGAAGTGTTGAACTTTATTTTTAGCTAGTCAAGGAGAAATCAATAATGGACCAATGGCAAGCGGTATTTACTGATCGTGACGGTACGATTGGAGGTACGGGTCAATTTTCATGATGTACCAGAGTGCTCAAGAAGCAATCCATAGCCTGAAGGAGGAAGGTTAAAGGTATTTGTCTTTACGAATCAGCACAGAATCTCTTGATGACATTTTTGTACATATGGTTTTGATTATTCTTTTATATGTCAACATGGAAGAACAGAAGGTTGTATCTTCCGTAAACTGATCCTGGAATGCTGTATACTGGGCCGAGAAATATGGAGTGGACTTAACTAGGTGCATTGTGTTAATTGATGTCGGTGATACTGACATGCAAGCAGCACATCCTGCCGGGAAAAAGAAGGTTTTAGTTAGAAATTTCACTCAATGATTATAGGGGTAAACGGCTCAGTGGATTCTAAAACAAGTGAGGTGCGAAATGGATAACAAGGTCATCCAAAGTGCTAGAGAGTTATCGGTTAGGGTCGTTCGGGAAGCGGGTCTGATTGCCAAAGAAAAGTTTGATAACTTTATTGAAGTGAGATCTAAAGATGAGTTTGGGGATGTTGTTACCGAAGTAGACTTTTTAGCCGAAGACATCATCATTAAGCAAATTCAAGCTACTTTTCCAGAACACCAAATCCATAGCGAAGAGGCCGGAGCCATTGGAGCACAGAGTGACTGGTTATGGTTAATTGATCCTCTTGATGGAACGAATAATTTCGCGATTGGTTTGCCTGTCTTTTCGACTTCCATAACATTGATGTATAGAAGAGAGCCTGTCCTGGGAGTCGTATATGAACCTTTAACCGATCGATTATTCGTATCTATGATTGGACAAGGAACAACCTGTAATAATCGACCGATTCAAATGAAGAGTAACCCTAACATTTTCAAAGGAAATATAGGCTGGATTCAAGGACATAAAGTACAGAACGACATCAGGGCAGTGAAGCTAAGGCAATATATTGATATTAAATTTAAAAGGATGATGAGATTATGGGCCCCCACACTTCAATGGTGCATGCTCGCTAAAGGTGATATAGACGGAATTGTTCTCTACAATTCGGAAGGGGACGATTTATATTCAGGTATTTTGATGGTTAAGGAGGCTGGTGGAATTGTGATCGATTTTGAGGGGAATCCCTTTACCGGTATGAATGAAGAGCCGTATATTATTGCTTGCCACCCAGCTCATAAAGAAGACTTGATTAGAATGGTTAGAGAAGGATTGAGGAGCTAATGTCTAAATACTACTGGGACAACAAAATCGAATATCTTAAAAATACCCGATGGTTATATTACAACGACGATTACTTAGAATTTCTCATCCAGCGTGTGTGGAAGATACATAAACCTGTAAAGATCATAGATTATGGTTGTGGATTCGGCTATCTGGGGTTGAAACTCCTTCCTTTGCTACCGCCGGGATCAACATATACGGGAATTGACAAGGGTTCTGCATTAATGAATGAAGCGAAAGAAATATTCTCACAACTATCTTATGAAACTGAATTTATAGAGTCTGACATTGAAGACATCGAGTTAGAACGGAAGTATGACATTGCAGTAAGTCATGCTTTTTTATTACATATAGTTGATCCCAAAAGAATTGTACAGAAAATGATGGATAGCGTCCGTGATAATGGAATGGTGATCTGCTTCGAACCGCATTGGATCGGGAATATGGCGAATTATTATCTGGATGGAATTGAACTAAGTAAAGTGATTCAACTGGGTGTACTTCAGAAATTATATGAAGAAGATATGAAGCGAACTGGAAAAAGTGGGAACATCGGAATCCAACTACCCGTCCTGCTAAGTCAGTTGGGAGTAAGGAACGTAGGGTGCAGGGTTAGCGATAAGGTTAACTTCCTTGATCAGAACATGGATACTTCAAGTAAACATATGCTCTTCAGTGCATTGAAGGAAGAAGGCTTGGGACAACAAACTTCTGATGATAGTTCAGAGTTCACAAACAACTTAATGGCTAGAGGATTAACCGAAGCTGAGGCTAGAAAACAATATGAAGCTGAATCCACTTTTGCAAAGGAATTTGATGATGAATCATGGTTGGTTTATGCACCTAACATGAAAATATCCTTTGGGACAGTAAGTATTAAGGATTCATAAGGAGAAGATGATGAAGACTCGTTTAATGTCTACTGCCTTTTTGTTTAATAACGATAAAATTTTAATGATGAAACGGTCAGCAGAGCGTAAGCTGGCTCCTGGTGTCTGGACAGGTATTGGGGGTCATATTGAACCCGAAGAAATAAACAATCCTGAAATTGCTATTAAGCGTGAGATCTATGAAGAAACGGGAATAGAAAATCATAGATTATCGGATCTGAATTTGAGATATGTTTTGCTTCGTCAGAAAGGTAATGAAATTAGAGAGCAATTCGTCTATTTTGGGAGGACGGATCAACAGCAACTAGTAGAGAATGATGAAGGTGAATTGCATTGGTTAGATATTGAGAGCATTCACGAATTAGATAAACCCATGATTATTGAATCAATGATTGAACATTATTTTAAATTTGGGATTGATAATGAAGAAATCTATGTAGGATTACTAACCATGACTGCTGATAATAAGGCTAAAATGACATTCAGTGCCATGAGAGATCCTATTGTTGTGTAAGAGCGGGTAGACGTTGGAACATATTAAAACGCTTAAACCGGAGTAAGGAGAAATGTAATGCAGATTCAAGGAGTTAATCACTTTTGTTTTTCCGTCTCTGACTTAAAGCAATCCATACTTTTTTATGAGCAGGTCTTTAAATCCAAAACATTAGTTGTTGGTAAAAAGCTTGCTTATTTTGATTTGAACGGGTTATGGATTGCATTAAATGAAGAGAAGGATATACCAAGAAAAGAAATTAATTATTCTTATACTCATCTGGCTTTTTCAGTTCAAGAAGAAGATTTTGAACGGTGGATCGAACATTTACATGCGCATGAAGTTCATATTTTGCCAGGTAGAGATCGAGATGAGCGGGATAAGCGATCTATATATTTTACAGATCCGGATGGACATAAATTTGAACTGCATACAGGACAATTGAAAGATAGATTGGATTATTATAGAAATAATACAACTCATATGAAGTTTTTTGATTAATGTAGATTTGAGTGAAATCGTTTAATGACGTGTAAATTAAGGAGAGTTCTCTATGTATACTCACAGGCCACTTTTAGAAGAGGATCTAATTAAAATATGTACCTGGCCGCAATCATCAGAGGAACTATTGTACGTGAGCCCGAGATTTACATACCCCCTAACACCAGAGCAGATTATTACCATGTTAACAAATCGATTCGAGCCGACGGTTGTGATTGAGATCGAATCAGGACAACCTGTTGCATATGCCAATCTCTATGATGAAAGCAAAAGCGATAGGCATTGTTGGCTTGGAAATGTCATCGTTTCACCAGCCCATAGAGGCAAAGGTGTAGCGGAAGTTTTGCTAAATACAATGATGTTTAATGCTAAACAAAAATATGAAATGAAGAAGCTCCTTCTCTCCTGTCACAACACCAATTCAAGAGGACTCGCATTTTATGATAAGCATAGGTTTAGACCCTTTGATCTAAGAATAACGAAACTAGAAGACGATAGAAGATTAATCACGATCCAAATGGAAAAAGAGCTGTAGGTATAGCACTAGAACATAAGAATATAATATGGAGTCTTGAGTGAGGAAGAAATAATCCAGTTGTATGAAAGGGTGTTTGCGGGTGGAACTTCAAGAAATGAATCAACAATTAAAACAAACAAGAGAAGAATTACTAACCATTCTTAGCGGGCTTCGTGGCGAACAGTTAAACAAGCGGAGAGATCCGCTCAGTTGGAATATTAGTCAGATATGTGAGCACTTAAGTAAGACTGAAGAATTGTATATCATAGCAATCAACAGAGGATTAAAAAGCACGAAGGATTCATTCATAGAGATCAAACCTTTAGAATTACTACTTGATCGAAATACAAAGATTAATGCTCCTGATATCGCAAAGCCAAAGGACGAGCTTTTGGAATGTGAAGAAATTATCGATAGACTAAACCGGTCAAGAGAGAAATTAAATGAGACCTTAAGCGCAATCGAAGATCCTTCTGTGCTGAGTAGAAGATATTATAAACATCCTTTTTTTAAAGAGATGCTATTGATTCAATGGGTTGAATCTCTATTTCTGCATGAACAAAGACACATTGCACAAATCAATGAAATTTTAGAGTGCGAGTAAATAATATTCTTTACACACGAACGTGCATTCTTTATTATATTCCTATATATGGATTCTTTAGATCACGTAGGAATGGTATCGGATTGATTCAGAATAAGTGATGAACTACCCGGCTTAGGATAATGGCTATCTTAGGCTGGGTTATTTTTTGCTAGATAAAGGAGATTAAATGATAGAGAAAATAAAGGTACGGCATATTCAATTCATGGGGTATTTATCTTGCTATGCTTCGATCATGCTATGGTTGCTTCTAATTTGGAATGAACCATATTTTGAAGGAATGAATAGCATTCGTTTATTTCATTCTGTAACTATGATCTTGTTGCCTTCTCTTCTTTTTCAGATTGGGTTATATACATCAAAAGTGCTGTTAATGATTCTAGCTTTGTTGTGGGGTATTCCTTATGCAGTATATATGCTGATTACTTCAAGTATATATATGCTCTTCGGATTCATTAGTTTGCTCTATTTAATCTGTATCATCTTACTTAGACTAAAAAATGTTGAATATTGGTGATAAACTTCGGAAGTGAAAGGCAGGGGGGATGAAGCGTGCTTAAACATACCATTGATCATTCTACATATCTATCCTTGTTAGAGATTAGGGATGCAGATAAGTTATATGCATTAATTAACAGGAATCGGGATCATATTGGGAAGTGGTTAAAGTTCCCTAGTCTGACGTTAACATCGGATGATTCCAAGGCCTTTATCGAAAGAATCCGTTTAAGATATTCCGAGGGAGAAGGATACTGGTTAGGCATATGGAATGAGAATGAGTTAGTAGGATCCATTGGTTTTTTATACATAGATCAAGAGAATAAGAAAACGGAAATAGGATATTGGCTAGGTCAAGAATATGAAGGTAAAGGTTATGTGACAAGTTCCGTTAAAGCGTTAATCCATTATGGATTTGATAAGCTTCATTTAAATAAAATTGAAATAGGTGTAGCCACAGAGAACACTAAGAGTCGTGTTATTCCGGAGAAGCTAGGATTCAAGCGTGAAGGTGAAATCAGAGATTATGAATATATGAACGGAAGATTTCTGAATCGAGTCATGTATGGATTGAAATCAACGGAATGGAACGTACTTTAGAAGGGGGAAGTCGCTAGTGAAGATTTTTTTAGTAAGGCATGGTATGGATGAGGAAGGATTTCGGGGAGGGTGGAGTAACCGAGGGCTAATAGAGCAAGGCGTCCATCAGTCTAAAAAACTTGCACAATATCTCGTTGAACAATCAGACCAATATGGTATCAACACGATTTTGAGTAGTGATCTTACTCGGGCGGTTGAAACAACAAGGGAGATTGAATCCATTCTGAAGCTAGAAGCCACCTATTCAGTAGAATGGAGAGAAATGAATAACGGGGAACTCGCTGGTATGGAACACAAAGAAGCGGAGGTGAAGTATCCGGGGATATATTTTAATACCCTTCAAATGGATACGGCTTTCCCAGGAGGAGAAATACCACAGGATTTTTATAACAGAATTTGTAAAGCATTTAATGATTTGTGCATGAATCTAGAAAACAAAAAAGTGCAATCGAATGTATTAATCGTTACGCATGGTGGCGTGATTAATGTGTTGTATTATCTACTGAATGGTGAAGAATGGACCAATAAATCTCCGTTTCATTCGATTGAGAATACAAGTGTACATACGATAGAGCGGACAGCGAATGGGTGGGGAATGACGGAAAGGAATTTTATGAATCATTTAAAAGGTATTGAAAGTGGATCGATAAGAAAATAATCCTACATATCATATAATGCGCCAAGAAAGGAAAAGAAGGAAATGAAGAAGCTAGATTTCAATATGTATAAGAGTTTATTAGTTAATCATTTTCGTACTAATCTCGAGAACTTTGCTAAGACAGTTAATAATAAGGAAGTTTATGCTGTTGTACTGGATTCACATGCAACCTATGGGACCGTTAATATGAGGTGGAATACGGTATATGATTTTGAAAAGAGGGTTGAAAAATTTTATGGATCATACACCGAGGACAGGCTAAATGGTTTTTCAGGAGTAAAATACAGTGTAGGAGATTTCTACTACGAGGATTCTATTCAGCCTAATGAAATAAAGACATTTGGACTGTCGTATGATGAGACAATCACTAACTATTTCGATAGTGAAGATGATCACTCATTAAATGAGTTAATGGAGAAATTTATTAATGTTCTAGTCGAGATATTAGATGAACTTAAGACAACATTATCACTTCTAAATAAGACCGACAACTTCATAGCGTATATCGTTGAGCATGATGAAGATGTTGATAAATATATTAAGAGGACTGTTACTATTGAAGAATACTATCGAGCCTTCCCTGAAATAAAAGAATACGATCATTATTTAGAGATAATATATTCGTTGCCTAAAGAAAAGCAAGTTATCCACTGGTGTGGTTTATTAAGTGATTTTTTAAGTGAAAGAGATACTGAGGAGGTACGTTTATTCAAGCAAATGTATCGAACCGAGTTTGATGTCGAAGGCGAATTGGTGAAATTAGGTTCAATTGCTGCTGACAACGTAGTTAATCTTTTTGAGGTGTATTCGGGATACATTCCGACGGGAAATGGCACGATTATTCAAAGTACAGAGAACACTCGGTGGACATTTTTAAGTATTTTAATAGAGATTAAGTCTGCGGAAGAGGGAACGATTGAGCGTTTGAAAAATATCCTCATACGAAAATATGAAATTGATAATGAGATGCGAGAATGCGTTAACATTGCTAGAACACTACATGCTCTTGACTCTTCACGTTTTCCTGAGGAGGAGCATGATAAAGGTAGGCTTAGGTTATTAAATCTTCATGAATATAAAGCGAATTAGATGATTGGAATCAACCCGGACGAAGATATACAACAAGAAAGGTGAAGTGAAATGACAGCGAACAAAGAGTTAAGAACGTGTGAAAAAGGGCACCAGTACTACAAAAGCAGTGATTGCCCAACCTGCCCGAAGTGTGAACAACAACGAAAGCCTAGTAGTGGATTTCTTTCGCTTCTCTCGGCGCCAGCACGAAGAGCATTGGAGCACCATGGAATAACCAGTCTACAAGAGTTATCAACATATAGCGAAAAGGAAATTTTGCAATTACACGGTATGGGCCCAGCTTCATTACCTAAACTTAGAGCTGCATTGCAGGAAAAGGGATTGACCTTTAAGAACTGAATCCGGATCGACTATAGGAGGTATTGCCATGCCAAAAGTGATTATTGATATATTAGAAGGCCGATCCGAAGAACATAAGAAAGCGTTGCTTGATGCCGTTCATCATGCTTTAGTTGAAGCTCTAAAAATTCCTGATGATGATCGGATTCAAATCTTAAATGAGCATAAGAGAACCCACTTTGAGTTACCTCCTGATAAATCCGAATTATACACAAGTATTGAAATTAAAATGTTTGCCGGTAGATCATTAGTGGCTAAGAGAACACTTTATAGATCATTAGCGACGAACCTCAACAAGTTAGGAATAGAACCACACGATTTCATGGTCATCTTACACGAGCCTGCAATGGAGAATTGGGGGATACGTGGATTACCTGCAAGTGAGATTAATATTGGATTCAAGATCGATGTTTGAGTCAACAAGGAGGCAAGCAATATGTCTATTGTTAGAGTCCATAAAAATGTAAATGGCTTGCCATTACCGAATGAAATTCAGTTGGTGCTATCAAACCAGATGCCAATCCAAGAATCAATAACTTGTTCGTTTGTATTGGCATTTAAAGAGGATAAGTTATTACTAACGAATCTTAATGAACGTGGATGGGATATTCCTGGAGGACATATTGAATTAGGTGAATCTCCAGCAGAAGCAATAAAGAGAGAAGTATATGAAGAAACCGGAGCTTTGATTAGTACTGCAGAGTTAATTGGGTTCGAAATGATCAGGCTCCATGGTGCTAAACCGGAAGGACATAGATACCCATTTCCAGATAGCTATATGGTGTTTTATTGTGCGGAGGTTATTGAATTGATGGATTTTCAAGGAAATACAGAATCATCGGGTCGAGGGCTTTTCACTAAGGATGAGGCCGTCTTAATTCCTTGGGTACAAAAACACATAGAACTTTACGAAGAAGCTTTGAGAAGAGTAAAACGTTAAAGATTTTGCTTAGGAAAGGATGAAATCGTGGATACTTCTCCAAGGCATATCTTAGTTGCGGCTGCGGTTGTCATAAACATTAACAATGAGATTTTACTAATTAATAGTCCAAAGCGAGGATGGGAGATTCCTGCGGGGCGAGTAGAAGAGGGAGAATCTTTGTCAGCTGCCATTATCAGAGAAACGAAAGAAGAAACAGGTATAGACATTGAAATCGTTAGATTTTGCGGGGTATTTCAGAATGTCCAGGATTCCGTGTGCAGCACTTTGTTTCTAGGTAGACCTGTTGGTGGTGAGTTTAGAACATCAAACGAAAGCTATGAAATAGGCTATTTTTCCATAGATGAAGCATTAAGTAAAATTACTTGGAGAGGTTTTAAAGAACAGTTAGAATATTGTTTGAATCAAACGGAGCCTTTTTTATATGAATACAATAATTAGAAGGCCAAGACGAAAGATACTATTCATAGGAATAATATTATGCTTACTAGCTTTTATTGCAGCTGCTATTTATCTATATTCTAATTCTAAAGACCAGATGACATTAACAATGATTAACGATAACTTGAATGCAAATGGAATAAAACTCGGATTAACTGAAGAGCAATTAATAAAATCCTGGGGGACTGGAATATACCATGAGGGTTTTGGTGCTCGGTTTAGAGAGTACAAAGATTTAGGTGTATCGATTGCTATAGCAACAGATCGAGATAATGATTTGTTTAATGCAATAAGTCAAATTAAGTTCTCAAATACGGATTTCGAAATATTTAGGATTAAGAATGGAGATTTAATACAAGACTCAGAGGAAATTTTAAGGTCATATGATTTTAAGTCAGTTGAGAATGCCACAGGGATTTATGCTAACGGAGAGTTCCTCATTATATTAAGCGGGACAGACGTTGTAGAAGACATTCTAATATCATTTGTGGATAAAGATCTGAGAGACAGGATTTACTGATAAGATAGATTTTAGAGAATACAGAGGAACTTTCTTATGAAGAATTATGTTATTCAAGATATACATAAAGAATTGAACTTGGAGTTGCTGGATGAACTCCTAACAGAAAGTGTTAGCGAAGGATTTCGGCACATAACGAGATTCGTTGAGGAGTACAAGAGCGGCACCAATCGATTTAGTAAAGACGGTGAAGCTCTATTTTTGTGTTTTTCGGATACCAGAGTTATTGGAATATGCGGCTTAAATCGAGATCCTTTTTATGGCGAAGGAGTGGGGAGGCTCAGAAGATTATATGTTTTAAAAGAATTTAGAAGACATTGTATTGGAAGGAAACTTACTGAAGCCGTAATACATAAATCCCAAACCTATTATACAAGACTTGTATTAAAAACAGACAGTTCTCAAGCGAGAAAATTCTATAACACACTAAATTTTATAGAAGTCTATAATGATGAGAACATAACACATTACTTTGATATTAAATAAGATATCGTTATGAGCATAAGACTTACAGTAGATGGGGAGATTGCATTGGGTATACACAAAAAAATGACTTAGCTTTCCAACCAAAATTAAAAGAATTCATCAGCGCAGGTCTAAAGAAACTTGAAGCAAAGCATGTTTGGTTTTCATAGAATGCTTCTAAGTATAAACGAATTGAATTTGAAGCTGCGTTCCTGGAATACACCTATAATAACGCTGGTGTTTTCTAAATTATACGAAGTATTAGCAGTAGTCCCGCAAATCCTAATAATATAGAAACTGCAGTAAGGAAACTAAATGGCGTTTTGTTTCCTTAATATACCTAAACTCCATAAAAGCTTTATAACAGAAACACAGTCCTAGAAATAATGCAGGTAGTGGTTGCGGTTGGTTTAAATCTAAAATCCATATGGAAACCAAAAAAGGAATCATAATAATTATTGAAATTAGAATAAACCATTTATAATTAGTTGCTTCAGATAAATTCCTAGCTTCATCCCCGACTAGTTTTTTATTCATAATAATATCAGTAAGGAGTATCGAAGCTATTATAAAATAGTATAGAGAACTCATTATAGTCTCCTTTCTAAGTAGACAAAAAACTAATTGTCGGGGGACAAGAACATGATCCGATTACCGATCAGGCATGAATCTGATCGATATTTGTCCGTAATTTATTAAGTTAACGGGCAGGATTGTTGAATCGTTCCTCGAATATTATAGCAGTCGGATAATTAAATGAAATTTGAAACGCAAATCTTATACATAAGGGTGGTTCATGTGAAGCGAGGACTCATTGTGTTTTTGAACGGAACGTCAAGTTCTGGAAAGACCTCCATATCGACTGAACTGATAAATCAGAAAGAGATTTCTTTTTATCATTTATCAATTGATGAATTTTTTAATAATTACAATGATTTTGTGAATAATAAATTTCCAGATGAACCTCCAAGAGGAATAGATCATCAAGTTGTCTCGCAAATAATTGATCATTCCATATTGTCAGTATACCATTCGACAATTAAACTGTTATCTGAAATGGGTTTTAATGTAATAGTAGATTCCATAATCGCAAATGACAAGTCGTTTAATGATTTTTATGATGTACTTATTGATCATCCTATATTGTTTGTAGGGGTAAGGTGCTCGAAAGAAGAAATCACCAGAAGAGAGCAAAGCAGGGGAGATCGCGTGATTGGGCTTGCCCATTCCCAGTTCGACTACATATATTCCTATGATGAATATGATCTTGAAGTGAACACGGAAGAACTCAGCCCAGTTCAATGTGCCGATAAAATATTAAGTTTTATTAAGTCCGATCAGGATTACTCTGTGTTTAAGAATTTAAGTAAAAGAGAGATTATTGTTTCATAATAGAAGGCGAATCATCAGATAACGACATATTCAAGCATTGGGGCTATTACCCCTCGGTCTGCCCGCAAGATTTCGGATTAAATTAACGGGATACAATAGCTTAATAAAGTAACTAAAACGCGGCTGTCGGTATGGATCGGCAGCCGCGTTACGACGCTAGCAGACAGGATAGAATAGTTTCAATAATATCCACCACAAGTCCAATTTATGTCTAAAATCCGTTGTTTTGTGAATATGTCTAAGCACCTTCAGCACAAATCATCTTAGCAATTTGAAGCAATTCTAAGATAAATGAGCACGTCTTTTGTTCCAGGGATGCGAACAGAGGACGTTTTTTGCGTCCAATCCGTTAGAGAAAAATCGGGGTTGTGGACGAAATGTGCCCGAATCGGGTTTTCTTTTTTAGTTGACTCTATTGCTTGTTACCTACAAGTAACTCGCAAGAAAACGGTTATACACCCCGTCTAAATGTTAGGCGGGTTTTTCATATGCAAGGATCGTCATAAACTGGATACTTATTACATAATTTACACAGGTAACCATATTGTGGTTGGTGAATAAATGAATCTGAGGAGGACGGAAAGATGAATTTGGCTTTACCGAAAAACGCTTTGCTCTACAAAATGTTCGTTATCTGTGGAATGCTGCTGGTCTTCACTGTACTTATGCTTTTATTTCCAAAAACGAGCTCTGCTCACGGGTACTTGGATTCCCCTGCAAGTCGCGCACTGCTATGTAAAAACAAAGTGAATACGGATTGCGGAGGGGCGTCTTACGAACCTCAAAGTGCTGAAGCAGCAAAAGGTTTCCCTAATGGAGGACCTGCCGATGGGCATATCGCGAGTGCCAGCAATACCTTTCCTAAACTTGATGAGCAGACCTCAACGCGTTGGAGCAAAGTTCCTATACAGGCAGGTCCACAACCCTTCAGTTGGCAACTGAACGCAGCGCATGCTACAACTACCTTTAAATATTTTATCACGAAACCAGGCTGGAATTCGAATGCTCCCCTGACTCGTGATTCCTTTGATCTTACGCCATTCTGCCAAGAAAATTTGAATGGATCGAGTCCAACCAACTATCATACAACGAATTGCAATGTTCCTGAAAGAACAGGCTATCATGTTATTCTGGCGATTTGGGAAGTGTCCGGAGCACCAACGGCTTATGTTAACGTAGCTGATGTGGATTTTGGCGGAGGAAGTGCCATTCCGGCTCCAACAAATCTTATTTCCACTGCCGTTACAGACAACAGTGTTTCACTTAGCTGGTCCGCTGTAGCGAATGCGGCAAGTTATCAAGTGTTCCGTAATAATGTTGCAGTAGCCACGACATCCTCTACCAGTTATACAAACACGGGGTTGGTCAGTGGTACATCATATAACTTTACGGTGACGGCCATAGATTCTTCAGGGAACGCTTCTCCTGCATCTTCTATATTAACGGTTACAACCACTGGTAACTCCACGACCACATATCCAGCTTGGAGTGCAACAACCGTTTATGTAGGCGGAAATAAGGTGTCATACAACGGTGTCAACTATGAAGCTAAATGGTGGACACTCGGGGAAACGCCGACGGGTAACAACGTGTGGAAGGTCATTCCTTAATATCTATAAAGAGCCTTAGAGGCCATGAACCTCTAAGGCTCTTTGTTGTATGTATCATTGAATCTGTAGTAACCTTTTACGGGTGAAAAGTTAATCCAGGATATTGAGTGGATATCTGTATTCAAGTAGTATTAGAGAGATTAGAAATTGGAAGGTGTGGATGAATAAAATGTCTGCTATCGTAGCTGTTAAACTTCCTGTAACGATGGAGATACAAGAGTATGAACGAAGCATATCATATATTTCAGTAGAAAGACGTAATCAATTAGACCGATTTGCTCGTCAAGAAGATGCGTACCGCTCTTTATTTGGTGAATTGCTTGTGAGGGCAGTCATATGTCAGGAGCTTGGATTGCTGAACGAAGAGATACATTTTGTGAAGAATGATTATGGGAAACCGATGCTGTTAGGGCATGAAGATTTTAATTATAATATTTCCCATTCAGGTTGTTGGGTTGTCATGATTAGAGGACAGGGCGCAGTGGGGATCGATATTGAAATGATACAGAAGAGTGATCTTGAGATCGCTAGGAGGTTCTTTTCCCCTCTTGAATTTAATGATCTTATATCTAGACCAGAATCAGAGCGAAATACATATTTCTATGATCTGTGGACACTCAAAGAAAGCTATATCAAGGCCATAGGTACAGGGTTGTCTACGCCGCTAGATTCTTTCAGTATTCGCCTCAAAGAGAATCATTTCATGCTAGAAACTAATGACGAAGGCTGTAAGTTTACTCAATTTGACATTGATCCCGCTTATAAGCTATCTGCATGTTCACTTGGCACTCCTCTACCGGCATCCATACAAATTTATGACTATAAAGATTTAGTTAATCATTTGGCTTGAAATGGGCTTGAAGCGAATTCATATAATCGAGTGTTTATCAGGAGATCCCATGGTAAATGCTCGATTTTTTAGTTGTTGCAATTTCGAAAATGTCGGATGTAGATGAGCACTTGGAAAATGTTACAATTTATCAAATTTTCTTCAATAATTCATGATTAAATGTAAGAAATAGTGTGTTTTTTATCATTGTTATCGATTAAAAATCTTAAAATACAACGGAAATCGACGTATATCGACAAAAATCACTTACAATATAATCCAATAGTCACATTGACTTATTATGATAATATTTGGTAGATTAAGGCTGTTAAACCATTATGTTTCTAATCATTTGCTTATTTAATGAATAATAAATTTCTCCCCCTTCAAGAATCTACCCAACAACATTTTCCGCAATATTTATTCGGATCTTCTCCATCTATACTTCTATCGATCTCACATTTGAACTTTATACTCTAGATTTGGACAAAGATATATCCATCTAATTTAATATATGGGAGGAATTTCACATGAGTGTAATGACATCGGTTCAAGCGCTCGACGATGTCACTTATCCATTGATCCATGCTCAGAAGCGCATATGGTATATGGAGCAGATTTTTCCTGGCACATCCATGGCGAATATTGGCGGCCCTGTTCGAATTAAAGGTGTAATTGATTTTGTCTTACTTGAGCAAGCGATTCATGCTTTTATTCAACTTCATGAGGGGCTTCGAATTCAACTTACTGAATGTGATGGTGAGATGGTACAAAGGGTCAGTCCCTTTGAGAAGACAACTCTTCCTTACTTTGATTTTTCGAATGAACCTGAGCCTGAGGCTGCTTTCTGGTCTTGGGTGCATAGCGAGGCAAGGAAGCCAATTCCGTTAGTGAATTCCAAGTTGTACTACTTCGCTATGTTTCGCCTATCAGACGAAGATAACGGCTACCTAGTAAAGAGTCATCATATGATCTCAGATGGCTGGTCAAACCTATTAACAACCTCACAGATTGCGAACTTCTATACTCAGCTTCTGGATGGCAAGTCCATTGATATGTCATTCGAACCTCCTTCATATCTCGAGTATGTGAATCAGGCACAGACTTACACAACCTCACCTAGATTCTTGAAGAGCAAGCAATATTGGCATGATAAGTTCCAAACCATTCCCGAGAGCGTAACTCAAGCAGCTATTCGTAACACAGAAGGAAGAAGGTATACGGTACAGCTCGATACAGCCCTATCCCACCGGATTCAATCATGGGCAGAGAAATCAGGAGTATCATTGAATACGTTCTTTGTACTAGCCTATTTCATTTACACATACAAGACGACACAGCAGCGTGATCAGGTTGTTGGAACACCTGTATTAAATCGTTCCGGCAAAAAGGAAAAGTCGATGTATGGAATGTTCACCAGCACTATGCCATTCAGGTACGAGCTGAATGCTGAAGAGGCGGTGCTAGATGCTATACAATCTGTTCAAAAAGGCTTGATGGAATGCTATTATCACCAACGTTATCCATATGATTTACTTGCGCAGGAACTTGAGCTGAAGAGGAAAGGCTATGATCAGCTGTTTCAAACCAGCATTAATTATTACAATACGAAGCTTCAAACCAGATTCAATGGTAGCCCCGTAGAGAATGTAGAGTTTTATAATGGGCATCAGCTATACGAACTCCAGATCGTGATTAAACATTGGTCTGCTGATGGAGGGTTAACGCTAGATTATGATTACCGGCTAGATGCGTATCAGGCGGAGCAGATAGAGGAACTGTCTCGAAGGTTGTTACTTATTATCGAACAGATGTTAGATAAACCTCAGTCAGCAATAACAAGTATTAGTCTACTAACACCTGCGGAACGACGACGTGAATTGATTGACTATAACCTAACGGACACGCCTTATCCCGAGGATAAAACCGTATTACAGCTGTTTGAGAAACAAGTTAGACGACATCCGAATCTTATCGCTATTTCGCATGATCAGAATCAATGGACATATCAACAGTTAAATGAGCAAGCCAATCGGTTAGCACATTACTTGATCCAAAAAGGGATTACACGAGAGACAATCGTCGGATTATGGATGCTGCATTCGATTGAAGCAGTCGTTACCATTCTAGCGGTGATGAAGGCAGGTGGAACGTATCTGCCGATTGACCCAGCCTATCCTGAAGAACGGATTCGCTATATGCTGGAGGACTCAGGTGCCAAGCTTGTAATCACAAATATACCCGATACGGCTCTTAACGAGTATTTAGGCGAGATTCTAATCTACGATAATCTTTCACTTCATGAATATGATTTCGATTCCTCCAATGTTGGTCATATTCATGAACCTAGTGACCTAGCGTATATCATTTATACTTCGGGTTCAACGGGACGGCCCAAAGGTGCAATGATTGAACATAGAGGTCTAACGAATTACATTTGGTGGGCAAAAAAAGTCTATGTTCGAGATTCTACACCTACATTCCCGCTGTATTCTTCACTTGCCTTTGATCTAACGGTAACCTCCATATTCACGCCACTCATAAGCGGTGGAACAATTATCGTTTATCGAGATAACGGAGATGAATTTATTCTATATCGAATTATGCGAGACAATGTTTCCAGCATCGTGAAGCTCACCCCAGCACATTTAGCACTGCTCAAAGAGTGTGACAATTCACAATCTTCCGTAAAACGTTTTATTGTTGGTGGTGAAGATCTAAAGACAAGTCTAGCTAGAGAAATCACCGATTCATTTGGAGGAGCCATCGAAATTTACAATGAATATGGACCAACCGAAACCGTGGTGGGGTGCATGATTCATAAGTTTAATCCTATTGAAGATACACGAGTATCTGTACCTATTGGTATTCCAGCGGATAACGTCATGCTGTATATCCTAGATCAGGATCACAATCCGGTTTTGCCCGGTGAAATTGGAGAGATGTATATTGCCGGGGATGGGGTGGCTAGAGGATATTTGCACCGTAAAGAGTTGACTCAGGAGAGATTTCTAGATAATCCATTCATACCGGGTACTCGGATGTACCGTACAGGTGATCTTGTAAAACGTCTTCCAGATGGCAAGCTTGAATACGTTGGTCGTGTGGATCATCAAGTGAAAATACGAGGATATCGTATTGAGACCGGGGAGATTGAGAAGTCTATCACCTTGCATGAAGCAGTCTTAGATGCATTTGTTATGGATCGAGAAAATGAGAGGCTCGGAAAATATCTATGTGCTTACATTGTGAAACAATCATCAGTAGATATGAATGAATTAAAGCAATATTTATCTCATACACTCCCAGCTTTTATGGTGCCTTCAGCATTTATAGAACTGGACGAAATTCCGCTTACGATTAATGGAAAAGTGAATCGAGCTCTTCTTCCTGAGCCGGATTTCGCTTTAGCGCGGGAACACAATTATGCTGGATCGCTAAGTCGTGATGAAGAATGTTTAATTGAAGTAATTGCTGGTGTTTTGCAGCTTGAAGTGGTGAGTGTTCATGATCATTTTTATGAATTAGGTGGAGACTCGATTAAAGCGATCCAAGTTTCTTCACGGATGAATCGAATGGGATATTCGCTTAAGGTCAGAGATATCCTGGAATATCCAATCATCGAGCAGATGGCGTGTAGGCTGGAATCTATGAATCACGGAAACATCTATTCTCAAGAGCGCTGTGTAGGAAATGTTGCATCATGGCCGATTGTTTCTTGGTTCTTTAATCAGCAGTTTGAGCAGCCAGACTACTATCATCAGTCCGTACTCCTTGAGTTAAAGGCTGATATTGAAGCTGACATCGCAAGAATGATGTTACTACGTTTGATTGAGCACCATGACGGTTTACGATTGCAGTGCAATATGGATACCCAAGAGCTTGAGTATCATAATCAAGCAGATCGAATGATGCTGTTTCAATCCGTTTCCTTAGCCGAATTTGAGTATCCTAGACAACAGGAGCGCATGTCTGAAATTGGTGAGACCTTAAAGGCGCAATTTCACTTGCGAGATACATGTTTGATTGGAGGTTGCCTATTTGATCTTGGACCGAAGGGAAAGAGACTGTTAATTACAGCTCATCACCTAGTTATTGATGGTGTCTCGTGGCGCATCTTACTGGAGGACCTAGCAGAATCGCTCAGCAGCTACTCGCGTGGAGAAATGTACCTGCTTCCTTCTAAAACAGCATCCTTACAGATGTGGTCAAGCGCATTATCGAGATGTTCAGTTGCCGAACAGGAACAACGATATTGGGAAGAGACCATTACTGCAATCCATCCAATCCCTGCTGATTGTAGTGATGGAGTCGCATTGATGAGTAGTACTCATAGAGTGGAGCATAAATTTACGTCTGAGGAGACGGACTGTTTATTATATGAATGCCATCAAGCGTATGGGACGAAGCCATTGGAATTGCTCGTTGCAGCCTTGGCCCAAGCGATATATGAGAGCTTCCATATCCATGAGCAGGTTATCGAATTGGAATCACATGGACGAGAGCCAGTAGAGGAACTTGATCTTTCTCGAACAATAGGCTGGTTCACGAGCATGTATCCCGTAAAGATTACTTACCCGGTTAATGAACCAGATGGTAGTTCGAATGTGGCTTCCCTTGTCAAAGGGGTAAAAGAGCAGATTCGCTCAACTCCTATGCAAGGCATTGGCTTTGGCATCCTTCAGTCGAGAGGAAAGCTATCTAAAGAGTATGATCCTAAGACGCTTATTCGTTTTAATTTTCTGGGTGACTTTGATGGTGCTTGGGATAACCCTTGGTTCGCATTAGCTCCAGAAAGCAGCGGACTCGATACGAGTAGACAACATGAGCTAACTTGCTTGCTAGACATTCAGGCAATGGTCGTTAATCAATCCTTGCAGTTTAGTATCACTTATAGCAGAGCTCGATTCGAAGACCAGACAATAGAGAGTTTTACGAACTCCTATAAAAAAGCGCTTATGTTGATCTTGAACCATTGTTCAGGGAATCAAGTAAAGGAATACACTCCTTCAGACTTTGAAGCTGCTAAGTTATCTCAGGAGGATCTCGACAGTTTATTTTTCTAGCAAGATCTCTTCAAGAGATGAATGGAAGTACGTGATCTGGGATAAAAAGGGGGCATTCAATATGTCTAGAGTCGTGTTCTTCGGTGTTGATTTGCATGGGCATGTGAATCCGACACTTGGCTTGATCCATAAGCTTTGTGAGAATGGTGAGGAGGTTTATTACTATTGCAGTGAGCCTTTCCGTGAAAAAATTGAGCAAACGGGTGCCATTTTTCGCAGCTATCAAGGTCTACTAAGTTTTGGGAGACATAACGGAACAGGCATGGAGACACTGCTCGTATTTGCGGATTTTATTATGGACAAATGCAGGTCCATCGTTGAGGCTTTGCGTGATGAGGTCTGTGAATTACAGCCGGATTATATCATTCATGACAGCTTTTGCTTATGGGGAAAAGAGCTGGCAGCAGAGCTTCAAATACCGGGAATCTCCTTGTTCGCAAACTTTCCGTTTATCGATGAGATGGCGCAGAAAGACCCTGCATTTTTCATGGAGTATGTGCTGCTTGCATCGGAGGAACCCCTCTATCTCCGGCATAAAGGACAGCATGATGTATATCGTAAGCTGATGGACAAGCTCTCCCGTGTCATTGGGACCAAATATGGTAAACCTCCGATGAATGTTATGAATGACATCTTTTGTAGTAAAGAGCAGCTTAATTTGGTGTTTAGTTCCCGGGAGTTTCAAGTGTATGAGGAAGTATTTGACGATACGCATGTGTTCTGCGGTTATGAGCTGTATCCAAGAGTGGAATCTACAGATTTTCCCTTTGAGGCATTGGATGATAGACCGCTGATCTATATAGCTTTCGGGACCATCTTACATAATCTGTCTGAGCTCTATCAGATATGTTTTGATGTGTTGGGTGAATCCAAGTATCAGGTCGTTATGTCCCTTGGCATGGAAACAGATCTTTCATGCATAGGTCCGGTACCGGACAATTTCATTGTTCAGTCTTATGTTCCTCAACTTAAACTACTCAATAGAGCCGACGTTTTTATCACCCATGGTGGGGCGAATAGCATCTACGAGTCTTTATGCAGCGTAGTACCTATGATTGTCATACCTCAGGTGTTTGATGAGTTTATGGGAGCGTTGATGGTTGAGCGTTCTGGAACGGGGATATATCTACGAGATCCACTTCCTACAAAAGAACAATTGAGCGAGGCGGTAAAGCAGGTGCTGGAGAAGCCTCTTTATCAAGATAATTGCGAGCGTATCAGGCATTCGTTTAAGGCCGCAGGTGGCATGGATTTCGCGGTACAAAAAATTATTCAATTCGGGAAGCAGAAGGTGTGCCATGAGTAAAATTACACGGTTGCTGTTATTGATTGGCCTTATGGCTGTTTTTCTAATGAGTACACCCATAGGCAGTTTGGCAGCTTCGCCCCTTTCGATTGGATCGACTACCACAAATGATATTGATACCTATATCGAGGATATGATGGACAAGTCGAAGATTCCTGGCATGTCCGTGGTCATTGTACAAGGGGAAGAGACGGTCTATCAAAAAGGATTCGGATATGCAGATACAGACAACGATGTGCCGGTTTTGCCAGAGACATTATTTGAGCTTGGTTCAACAAGTAAGGCCTTCACGGCTTTGTCACTGATTCAATTAGAAGATCAGGGGCTCGTGAATCTAGAAGATTCTGTTACGAAGTACCTTCCGTGGTTCAACACCACCTATAAAGGGAAGCCAGCCGATATTCGAGTCAAACATTTACTTCATCATACGAGTGGAATTCCATTCCATAGCATTCGGGACATTCCAGTGGCCGATGATGAGCTGGCGCTGGAGAGAACGGTTCGGACTCAAATCGGGCAAAAGCTTAATCACGAGCCCGGGGAGAAATACGAATACGCGACGATTAATTACGATGTACTCGCTCTTATTATTCAGCAGGTCTCTGGTATCTCGTACGAGGCGTATGTCGAACAGAATGTCTTAGCTCCACTGAATTTGGAACAGACATATATGTTTCGTGAGGATGCTGCACGTGGTGACATGGCCGTAGGGTATAAGCTCAGCATGTTAAGACCAGCTGCCTACGATGCTCCAATGTATAGAGGAAACACACCTGCCGGTTATATCATTTCGAATGCCGTAGATATAGCAAAGTGGCTCAAAATCCAAATGGGAACAGTTGAAGCCCGAGATTTTGAGAGATGGCTAGCTCGATCTCATGAACCTGACCGCTCTGTAGCTCCATCCTCTGATGGTTCTTCCTACGCAGCGGGCTGGAGCGTATATCAGGATGGAACTGGCATGCTGGCTCATGCGGGGGGCAATCCCAATTACTCGAGTTATTTTGTCATTCGTCCAACCGATGGTTACGGTGTCGCGGTTCTTGCTAATATGAACTCTCCCTATTCGGGAGCAGCAGCGCAAGGCATCATGAATATGCTTGTCGGCCAAGAAGTAATTGAGCCTGCAGGTGATATGTACAAGAGCATCGATGCTATTTCTTCTGTGGTGCTTCTCTTGACGGTGCCGGTGCTGTTGTTGGTCTTATGGCTGACAGGGAAAGCGGTATGGCAGGCCTTTCGGAAAAATCGACATTATGTAGGTCGTCACTCAACGACAATTATGGGGTTCATGATTTTTAGCTTATTCATGGTAGGCCTTGCTTATTGCCTGTATCAAATCCCAGATACACTCTTCTGGGGAGTGAACTGGGACTTCGTCCAGGTCTGGGCGCCTAACACCTTAATCTATGCCGTATTTTCCTTGTTCGCTGCGATCTGCTTGTTCGGATTGTACTTCCTCTTTACGACTGTATTTCCGAAGTCAGATGATCGTTCTTTCTTTGCAATAACACTGCTTAGCGTAGCAAGCGGATTCGGTAATGCACTTATTATTTTTATTGTGAATGAGACGCTAAACCGAGATCTTGATCAATTCCAGAGCGGTATGCTGCTTTACTTTGTACTTGGTATTGCGATTTATGTATTTGGACAGAAGCTTGTTCGAACAAGACTCGTACGCATTGCCAATGACATGGTTTACGAGAAACGGATGGAGCTGCTTGGCAAAATTCTCAATACTTCGTATCAAAAAGTAGAAGGCATTGAAGATGGTAAAATACCAGCTTCGCTTAATAATGACACGGAAACGATCAGTGGATTCTCCAATATTGTGATTACGGGAGCTACAAGCCTAGTTACTTTAATCAGTTGCTTTGTCTATATGGGCATGATTAGTCCCATGGGAGTGGTCATGGCAATCTGCTTTATTGTAGTAGCTGCAGGCATTCATTACTTTACAGGCTTGAAAGCGAATCGGTTATGGGAGCAAATGCGTGATATTCAAAATGTGTTTTTCCGCTTTATTCATGACCTCACAGGCGGGTTCAAGGAACTAAGCTTGAATCATAACAAGCGTGAGGATTTCAAGAAAGATATGCAGGATAACTGCCATGCGTATCGTGAGAAACGTATCGGGGGCGACTTGAAATTCGCGAATGTAAATGTAATTGGTGAGTTGTTGTTTACGTTCGTCATTGGTGCAGTGGTCTTCTTGTTCCCGCTGCTATTCACCGATCTGAAAGTAGGTACGCTACGCAACTATGTATTCGTGCTTCTGTATATGACAGGTCCTGTGCATGGCATCTTGGGAACAATCCCGAATATATTCCGCGTTCGTATCAGCTGGAACCGAATTAATGAACTGTCGCGTGAGCTGGACTCAATTCAAGAAGTGAAGCATCAGGTTGCATCTAGTTTGGAGAAGACCGAAACAACAGAGCTTAAACTGCAATCTGTTGAATATCACTACGGCAATCAAGAAGGAGAACACTTCGCTGTTGGGCCTATCGACTGCTCATTCCGAGCAGGTCAGATTACGTTTATAACTGGCGGTAACGGTAGTGGAAAATCAACTTTGGCGAAGTTAATAACTGGACTCTATGAACCCGTTCAAGGCTCAATTACGATGAACGGCGATCATGTTTCGACACAAGAGCTAAGTGAGCAGTTTTCCGCCATATTCAGTGACTTTTATTTATTTAAAAAACTCTATGGTGTTCCTCATGATGCTAAGCAATCCGAAATTGAGCATTATCTCAATGTACTCCATCTACAGGATAAAGTTGAAATTCGTGATGGCTCGCTCAATACAACCAAGCTATCAACAGGACAACGTAAGCGGCTGGCGCTGCTCATTAGTTATCTTGAGGATCGTCCAATCTGCTTGTTTGATGAATGGGCAGCGGACCAAGATCCAGAATATCGAGCTTTCTTCTATGACACCTTGCTGCCTGAGCTGAAACAAAGAGGGAAATGCATTATTGCAATTACACACGATGACCGTTATTTCCATATGGCAGATCAAGTGATCAAGATGGATCTGGGCCAGGTCGTGAAGGTGGAGCAGATTGAGGATGGTCAAGGTAAAGCGGCTATTGTTTATTAGACAAAGAGTTGAAACGATCTACTTCCAGCAAGTTGAGGAGGAAACGAAATGAGAGAAAATCGTTCACCCAAATTGGACAAGGCCAATGTGGAAGATATCGTAGCATTAACGCCCATGCAGGAGGGCTTGTTGTTTCATTACCGAAGCGATAAGAATCATGACCACTATACTCAGCAGTTTTCAGTTCGATTGTCGGGTCTCTACTCGGTTGAATCTATTCGAGGAGCATGGAAGCAGGTTGTAAACGCAAATGATGTACTTCGGACCGTGTACCGTTGGGATCAGCTCGATAAGCCTGTTCAAATTGTGTTAAAAGATAAAGATCTTCCAATTGCAGTATTGGATTACTCTAGTTATTCGGTTAAACAAGCAGAGGCGTTAATTGCTGAATTAAAAGTTAATGATCGTTCGCAAGAGATAGATCTCGAAGTGGAGCCTATGCGGATTTCACTATGTCTTATCGATTATGACTCTTGCGAGATGATTATCACGTGGCATCATATTTTGTTCGATGGTTGGAGTAATGGCTTGCTTATAAAAGAGTTTATGCAGGCACATCAAGCTGTGGTTGAAGAGAACCATAGACCTTTAAGAAAAGTTGGAAAGACCCCATTCAAACAGTTCGTACAGTTGTTGCATCGTCAAGACAGAGCTTTGCAGCGGCAGTATTGGGAGCAGGAATTTCAAGGGTGGGAGGAACGTACGTCTCTGACCGAACCAAGAGAGCTGTATATAGAAAACGCTTCAGGACAGTCAACGAGTTCACATACTCTGGCACTCTCCATTCAAGAGGTAGAAGCTATTACTCACTACACTCAGCATCATGAGTTGACGCTTGCCGCGTATTTGTATACTGCATGGGGATTAGTCCTAGGGCGATACTGTCGAGCTGAGGATGTACTATTCGGTACAACAGTGTCGGGGAGAACACCAGAGCTTCCTGGAATGGAAGAAATGATCGGTTTATTTATAAATACCATTCCACTGCGCATTTGCTGGTCAGGAGATGAATCGGTCAGGCGGTTGATCCAATCGGTTAACGAGAAGCTTAAGCATCGTGTTGACTATGAGCTAACCCCTCTCGTGGATATGAACACTTACTGTAGTGCTGATTCTCATGAACCTTTGTTTAACTCTATTATGGTCGTGGAGAATTACCCACTAGATACGAGCATCAGGCAAGTGGGAAGCTTGGGAATTGAACGATATGAGATGGCCGAATCTACTCACTATGGGCTGACGGTCGGTGTTCAGCCTGTAGAGTCTGGCGAAATGATAATAGATTTTGCGTATGATCCATTATCGTTCTCTGAAGCAATGATTACCCGACTAGCAGGTCACTTTAAACAGATTGTTATGCAAATGTGCAGTGAAACAGAGATGAAGATCTGTGAGCTTGGTCTTTTGACGGCAGAGGAAATGAATGAGATTGACACTTCGTTTAACAAGCGTATTTCATCCCATGAATTTTCGATACAACATGAGTCCTGCCTAGAAGAACTTGTGCATCTTCGGTTTGAGAAAAAGGCTAAGGACTCGCCCCACGCAATAGCTGTAATATGTGGCGAACACAGTTATACCTATCAAGAAATGAACCAGAGGGCTGACCAGCTTGCGAATCAGATTAACACTCTTGGTATCAGCAATGATGAACCTGTGGCCTTATGGCTAGAGCGATCTGAGCGACTCATTATAGCGATGTTAGCGGTACTCAAATCAGGTGCAGCTTATGTGCCTATTGATTATGATTATGCCCCAGCTCGTATTAATCAGATTCTCCTTGATTGCAAGGCGAGAATCATGGTAATGGATGATCCAGTGATTCCAGATACGATTGAGTTTAATGGTACTACCTTGTGCTTAGAAAAGATGATGTCAGGTTTGGATACAGCCAAGGTTCATGCTGTTATTCCTTCACATAAACCGAGTGATACCGCATATATCCTGTACACTTCAGGCTCAACAGGTACGCCGAAAGGTGTAGTTGTAGAACATCGCAACTTGCTGGCTTATGCGGATGCTTTTCAGCATGAGTTTCATTTAACAGATAAAGATACCTTTTTACAGCAGTCATCATGTTCTTTTGATCAGTTCGTAGAGGAAGTCTATCCGGTATTGTTCGCGGGGGGACAGATTGTAATTGCTCGCAGGACAGATGTGATTGACATGCCGAGACTAGTCCAATTAATCGATCGTCATCAAGTCACGATTGTCTCATGCTCCCCGCTGCTTATGAATGAGCTGAATAAGCAATCCGGTATGGACAGTGTTCGAATCTTTATCAGTGGTGGTGATGTCCTTAAAGCGGAGTATATGTCGGAGCTGCATAAGAGAGCAGAGGTATACAACACCTATGGACCGACTGAAGCGACAGTATGTGCAACATACCATCGTTGCTTGCCGGAATATACCTCTCGAATGAGCATACCCATCGGGGAACCCATATTAAATTACCGTGTATATGTGCTTGATGGTTACGGACATCCGCTACCCGTAGGGGTTGCAGGGGAGATTTGTATTGCCGGATCGGGTGTAGCGAGAGGTTATCTGAATCGAGATGAGCTAACGCAGCGACATTTTACTTGCGATCCGTTTGATGCACATATACGCATGTACCGTACAGGCGACATTGGACTTTGGCGATCAGATGGAAGCCTGCTTTATGTAGGCAGAAATGATCAACAGGTGAAAATCCGAGGCTACCGGGTGGAGCCAGGGGAGATCGAACATCATTTGCTTGAGATTTTAGCTGTTGATGAAGCGATTGTGCTTACGAATTTAAATGAACATGGGATGATGTCGCTTGCGGCTTATATTAAGGTCAATCGAGACATAACTGAGAATGAACTACGGGATACATTGACTGGTAGCCTACCATCGTACATGATCCCAAGCTTTTTCTACCGTATTGATAAGGTTCCTAAGACGCCGAACGGTAAGTTAGATCGACATGCACTGCTCCAGATCACAGATAGATTAACAGTGATCGATGATGCAGCAAGTATTGAATGGGGAGCTGCTAGTGAGTCTGAACTACAGATCCGGCGTGTGTGGCAGGATGTGCTTAAAGTAGAGGATATTGGGCTTCATGAGCATTTCTTTGATCTTGGTGGTAACTCGATTCTGCTTATGCAGCTCCATGCCAAGCTTGAGAAAGAATATGGATTTGGGATTGAGATCGTTGATCTCTTCACCTATACAACCATATCGAAATTAGCCAGATGGGTTGATGATAAGAAGGGCACAGGGAAGCAAGACGAGCGAGCTACGTGGCATGTATATCAAATGCTTCCAACAACCTTTTTTCATCAGAATTTGAACGGGCATGGAAGAGGAGTCGTACGATTTAATCTAAAGTCTCATCATAGAGAGGTTATTTCCGGAATTGCCTCGGACCACAACGTTGAAACACTTGATCTGTTAACAGGTATGGTGCTGTTTATGTTTCGTGAATGGAATGATCAGCCACTTGCTGCAATTCATTGTTTGCTGGCGGAGGGTGAACAGGCAGTGCCTATACCGATTGATTTTATGAAGATGAATGGATTTGATGAGCTGTTTCAGTATGTGAACCGATGCCGAGTGAATCGATTGAATGCTTACCGATTAGATCATATTTCATCGACACATGTTCAGAAGGCAGCAGATGAAGTACTCCCCCTTATTTATGGTCTGCAAGATCTTGATGTCGGAGCATCTTGGCTTGAAATATACGACATAGCTTTTGGAATAGAAGATCATGTTGATGAAAGTCAGTTATCTATTTCAATCAAATTTAACGACAAACGCATCAAAGAAGAGGCGGTTCGAATGCTCGCTAGTGGGTATGTTGATCTGCTAATCCAGCTGACTGCAAACCGCGTGATGTCGTGAGGAGGAGGTAACAGATGAGAAAGCTCGCGCTTCTATTTCCAGGTCAAGGCTCACAGTACATCGGGATGGGGCAAGATTTACTGAATCGATCGGCAGCAGCAAGAGAGATATTCGCTGAGGCCAATGATGTACTTCATTTCGATCTTCAAGCGCTTATTACACATGGGAGTGCCGAGGAATTGACACGAACCGAGAACGCACAGCCCGCACTCCTTACCGTAAGTATTGCAGCCTTCCGTGTATACATGGAGGAGATTGGTGTAGAACCGGTTGTTTCTGCAGGCCATAGTCTGGGCGAATTCTCCGCACTGACATGTGCGGGTGCGATGACATTTCACGATGCGCTTAAGCTTGTAAGACGTCGAGGTCAACTCATGCAGGAGGCGGCAGCTGAGGGAATTGGAGCGATGTGTGCCGTGATGGGGAGTGATCCAAGGCGTGTAGAAGAGGCATGTAGACAGGCTTCTATCGCTAAGCAGCAAGAGGTGGTGATCTCCAATTACAATACTTCCGGACAGCTGGTTATCTCCGGACATCGCAGTGCCGTTGAAGAGGCGGCCCGTGAGCTTGAATCTTTTGGAGCACGTATCGCATTTTTGAAAGTGAGTGCGCCTTTTCACAGTCCACTAATGAAGACAGCGGCGACCCGTTTTCAAGAAGAACTAGCTGCTTATACCTATAGTCCATTTAAGTGGTCCGTGGTGTCTAACGTCACAGGGAAACCATATGATTCGCCAGATCAGATTGTCTCTTATTTGACTAAGCAGCTTACCGCTCCTGTTCGCTGGGATTGGACAATGAAACTGTTAGTTGAGCAGGGCATTAGTATGGCAGCTGAGCTAGGCGCGAAACAAGTGCTAACACAGTTTATCCGAACGGATGCCAAGTCTATTGTCTGTTATCCCTATGAATCTTCAGTAGAGCTAGATTTGCTTCAGAAAGAGCTGGAAGCTGACAGGCTGGAACAAGCAAGGCAAAAAGCTTCTAATAATGTAGTGACAAAATGCCTTGCCGCTGCTGTATGTACACGCAATCGGAATTGGGACCTTGAAGCTTATCAACAAGGCTTCGTTCTTCCTTATCGGGAAGTCGAGCGACTTCAGGAACGACTGGATGAGAGCGGGGCACTTCCTACTAAGGCTGAGATGCAGGAGGCGCTTGAAAGGCTAAAGCAGATGCTAGATACGAAAATGGTACCGGAACAAGAGCAGCAAGAGCGATTTGCAGATATTTTGAGAAAGACCGGAACAGAAGCACTATTTCCAGAATTCTTGCCTGATTCACGGGTGATGACTTGATGATGTGTGGAGGTGATCTGGATGGATTTTCAGTCAATCAAATTAAATCGTAAGTCTGCTGCTCAGCTTGAGGCTGTTGCTTTAGATTCAACCTCGCATCAGGATATCGCAATTATAGGAATTTCAGTGAAGCTCCCGCTTGCAGATACGATTGATCAATTTGCGCACAATCTGAAGACAGGGAGGGATTGTATTAGAGCAATTCCTTCTCAACGTAGGCAAGATACAGAATTGTATTTCAAAGCGATGGGGAACGAACCAGAAGAGTTAGCTTTCGGAGAGGCGGCCTATCTGGATGAGATCGACAAATTCGATTACTCCTTTTTTAAACTCTCACCGCGTGAAGCAAGCTTACTTGATCCAAATCAACGTTTGTTCTTGCAGACAGCTTGGCGTGCAATCGAAGATGCCGGTTATGGTGGGGGGAAACTTGAAGGAAGCCGAACAGGTGTATATGCCGGTTATGGTTCAGATGCAGACTACTTGAAGTTGATTAGACAAATGGAGCCGGAGGCTGTACCCCTGTCGATGGCGGGAAATGTACGCCCGATCATTGCTAGCCGCTTGTCGTATCTAATGGATCTTCGTGGACCAAGCTTTATTGTCGATTCGACTTGTTCTTCTTCGTTGGTAGCGGTTCATCTCGCTTGTCAGGCCATTCGCAGTGGGGAATGTGATACCGCGATTGTAGGAGGTATTCAGCTTCATCTAATCCCCATTCGGGAATATGAGGTTGGCATTGAATCATCGACTTCAAGGGCTAGAACATTCGATGATCAAGCAGACGGGACAGGCACGGGTGAAGGTGTAGTTGTAATGATGCTTAAACCACTTGAGCAAGCGATTGAATCACGTGATCACATATATGCGGTCATTAAATCAAGTGCCCTGAATCAGGATGGGGGGTCTGTTGGCATTACAGCTCCGAACGCCGAAGCTCAGGAAGCTGTCATTGTAGATGCATGGAAACGGGCCGGCATCGATCCGGAGACGATTGGATATATCGAGACACATGGAACGGCTACGAAACTTGGTGACCCCATTGAAGTGGAGGGGCTTAGCCGAGCGTTCAAGCGCTTTACAGACAAGAAGCAGTTTTGTGCGATAGGGTCACTTAAGAGCAGTGTCGGTCATCTAGATAATGCAGCAGGTATTGCAGGCCTACTCAAAGCAGTTCTATCGCTCAAAAATAAATGCATCTATCCGACCCTTCATTTTGAGCGGCCTAACCGCGTGATTGATTTCGCGCAATCTCCTGTTTATGTGAACGATGAGTTTAAGGAATGGGAGGATGGCCTTCATCCTCGTCGATGTGGGGTAAGCTCCTTCGGAATTAGTGGCACGAACTGTCACGTCATTGTGGAGGAAGCTCCTGAGAAGCGATTACGGTTGAATACACTTCATGATGGTGATTATCGGTTGTTTGTATTATCTGCGCAGACAGAGACAGTCTTAGAGGCCTATGTGGGTGAAAGCCTTGATTATCTTGAGCAACATCCATCCATTGATTATGAGGATTTGTGCTATACACTCACCACAGGAAGAGGACATCACAAGTATCGTATTGCTATCGCAGCTACCTGTGTGGATGAGTTGATCGATGAGCTAAGGAGTTTAAGAAATGCTGGATTCCAAGCTATCCAAGATCGTTCACAGGAAGAAGAGATCTCCCTGTATGCAGATGTAATAGATAGAGATCCATCACAATCAGAAACGATTCGTATACGTTTGGATCGTGTCCTTGAGACATGCTCGTCCTCTAATCAGAATAGTCGGTCGATTTGCACAGAACTGGGAAGGCTCTACGTACGAGGGGGCAGTATTCCTTGGAATCGTCTGTATAGACAAGCTCCTAGAAATCGGATTAGCTTTCCGGCTTATCCATTCAATCAGAATCGGTGCTGGGTGAACCTGACGGATACAGCATTGAAAGGTAGAGTTCGTCCTACACTTAGACCGAATGATACTGGCGAAGGAGTGCTGAATGAGGGCCATCAAGAACCAAGCTCCTTTTATCACACGCGGCGATGGTTTCACGAGCCCTTATCCGAGATGAATCGAATAAGTCCCGATAACCGAAGGACCATTCTTCTCTTAACTGAAGCTCATCAAGATAGTAGTCTGCTCATTAGTCGCTGGATCACAGAAGGATCAACGATTATAGAGGCCGTAATGGGTGATCGTTATGATCCAATCGATGAGATGAAATTTATGATTCGTGACAAAATCGAGGATTATGAGCGACTTTTGCTTGATGTATTGAAGAGGGATGATGACCAAGCGCTCCATATTGTGGATTTACGGTTTGTTGTTATGGATAACGAAAGTGAATCGATCGAGGCGTATGAGCATGGTTTGAATCAAACGATGTATCGACTCTACCGACTACTTCATGCCTTGGCACAACAGGGGGGGCGTGAGTCTATTGCCATGACACTGGTGACGTCCTATGCGGATGAAGTGAGCACTGCGCAGACGATGGTTCGTCCTGAACAACTTGCCATGATCGGATTAAGTAAAGCTGTTGGTTGGGAGAACCCAAATTTTAAAGTGCGCTGGGTCGATTTGGACGAACAATCCGACCTCGTACAATGCTTATGTAATGAGCTTGAAGGTGCGTCCAATGAATATTGGACGGCTTATCGTCAAAATAAACGATATGTAGAGCGAGTCGATGTATTGAGGCTTGATGAGAAAGATTCCAACCTAGGGAGCGAATACGTATCGAAGAATTCTCTAGCTGTAGGTGGTGTATACCTAATTACAGGAGGGCTTGGCAGCTTAGGGCTTCTGATTGCATCACATCTTGTAAAAGAAATGAAAGGGAACATTCAACTGGCTTTAATTGGAAGGACACCATTACCACCAAGAGATCAGTGGGCTGAATGGGGTCAGACCGATCAGGACATGAGAACGACTCGTGCCATACATGCGATTCAAGAGATGGAAGATGCAGGGGCACATATTGAAGTCATCCAAGCGGATATTTCTAATGAAGATCAGTTGAACAATGCACTCATCGCTTTAAGAGAAAGGCATGGCAGAATTGCAGGGATCGTTCATGCAGCTGGGGTGTCCGAAGGAAATCTGCTAAAGCATTTGTCGGAAGAAGATCTGCGAAAGATCACTGCTTCCAAGATGACAGGTACTTGGCTACTGGATCATCTAACGCGGCAGGATAAGCCTGATTTCTTCGTCCTCTTCTCCTCAGCGATTACATTAGTTGGCGGAATCGGGTCAGGTCCCTACACGGCAGGTAATGCCTATTTGGACGGATACTCGGCCTATCGAAACCGCTTAGGATTGCGGACCTTGACAATAAATTGGCCGGCTTGGCAGCAATCAGATATAGCGGGGATAGAGCAGATTGATGAGTCGAAGGAAATGTTCTGCATCATGCCTCAGGAGGTTGGAATAGAAGCATTCGGCCATCTTCTCCTTGTAGCTAAAACAGTATCGATCCAGCAGGTTATTGTCGGTAACTGGAATCGCGGAAGCCATCTGTTCGCCTTAGGAGATCGGCTGCCGTTCCGTCCATCCGAACAGGTTCAACAGCTGTTGAATTCATCCATGTCGAAGGGCTCGCAGTTAAATGATCTTCGTTCAGCAGAACCATCGGGTGGAATGGATACAGGCGCAGACCACTGGACCGGAACACGAAGTGAGCTTGAAGAAGAAGTGATTGATATCTGGAAACGAGTGCTTGGCTATGATGCGTTAGATATTCACGCGAATTTCTTCGAGATCGGAGGAGATTCCATCCTGATCACACGTGTACATCATTACATTGATGAGGTATTTCCTGGACTGACCACGGTAGCGGATATGTTCTCCTATCCAACGGTAGCCAAGATAACGGACTATCTCTATGATGTTGTGTTGCTGAAAAAACAAACAGATGAGACTTCCGCTGAGATAATCGCTTCGGACTCCTTGAATGAAGCTCTGACGAAACTACTGAAGCAAGTGAAGCAGAGAGAATTATCTTCCGAGCGAGCGACCCAGCTTTATCGCGGGATGGAGGTAGCACATGGATAAAATAGCAAGCCAGATCTTTGACCATGTTGCTAGTGGACAATTGGATGAGAAGGTTGCTCTGCAGCTACTTCGAACGCTTAAGGAGGAGCAGCAGCCACCTGAGTCTAAGGATGTTGCGATTATCGGTCTTTCCTTAAAGATGCCAGGCGCCGATAACCTACAGCAATTCTGGGACAACCTGCAGCAAGGTCGAGAATTTATCGGTCCTCTGCCCGAATCACGGCAGCAAGACAGCTTGGGTTTTATCCGTACCTTTACCCCGCTCCAGGAGGACAGTATTCGTTATAGTCATGGTGGATTTATACCTGATATCGATAAATTCGATTACAGATTTTTTAATCTATCACCTAAAGAGGCAGCCTTAATGGACCCGAATCAGCGGCTATTTCTGCAGACAGCATGGGGAGCAATTGAAGATGCAGGATATGGAGGAAATCGAATTCAGAGTAGTAGAACGGGGATTTATATCGGGTACGCAGATTGGCCAGTATATGGCCAGTATATTACGAGAAATCAGCCATCCCAGATTCCAATGGCAAGCACGGGTAACACCCCTTCCATTATCGCAGGTCGGATTGCGTATTTGCTAGATTTGCAAGGTCCATCATTACTGGTAGATACGGCTTGTTCCTCCTCTCTTGTTGCCGTTCATCTCGCCTGTATGGCGCTCCGGAATAAGGAGTGTGACATGGCTATTGCAGGCGGAGTAAAGGTAAGCCTTATGCCTGTAGATGGATTGTTCGAGATTGGTATTGAATCATCCAATCGAAAGACAAGTGCATTTGATGACAGTTCAGATGGAACAGTCTGGGGGGAGGGTACGGTCGCTTTACTGCTGAAACCTCTGGACCAAGCGATTCGGGATAAAGACCCTATTCATGCAGTTATTCGGGGCAGTGCGATGAACCAAGACGGTACATCTGTAGGACTGACTGCACCGAATGCAGCCTCACAGGAGAAGCTACTAATGCAGGCTTGGAAGGATGCAGGGATTCACCCGGAAACGATAGGTTACATCGAAGCCCACGGTACGGGAACGAAATTGGGTGATCCGATTGAGGTGGATGGAATACGGAGGGCTTTCCGTCACTACACGAATCGTAAGCAGTTCTGTGCCATCGGATCGATTAAGACTAACGTAGGGCATCTGGATGCAGCCTCAGGCGTGGCCGGACTTGCAAAGGCGATTGCAGTGCTTAAGTATAAAATGCTGCCGCCGACCTTAAATTTCACGAGACCGAATCGAAATATTCCTTTTGAGAACTCTCCACTCTATGTGAATGATCGTTTGGAGTCCTGGGAGAAGGAAGGAGCCTATCCAAGAAGGTGCGGCGTAAGTTCATTCGGTTTTAGTGGAACGAACTGTCATCTAGTGTTAGAGGAATCCCCTTCAGAAATTGCAGATCAGGCTCAATTTAGCCCAGAACATGAGGAGCAGTTGTTTGTCTTATCAGCGAAGAGTACATCTTCGTTAGAGCGACTCATCCAAACCTATGTGTGTGCTTTACCTGAACTTGATGAAAGATTTACGGATCTATGCTTCACAGCCAATACGGGGCGAGGTCACTATACTTGCAGATTGGCAATCCTTACGGATGGAATTCAGAACTTGATGACCAAGCTGAAAACTGCATTAGAAGTAGGCTTTGATCAACCTTGGGAAGCAGAAGAAAGCGGGATTTTTTACAATGAGTATCGCATATCAAGCCATCGAAAAGAGGATCAAAACCACAGATTGAGGACACCAGACGAACTTAAAGCTCTTAGTGAGTCAGTAAATGGGCTGTTTCATGAAGCTGCTTCAACCGCATCTCCGAACGAAAAGGGGATACTTGCGCAGCTTGCCCAGTACTATGTCCAAGGCGCTGATGTGAATTTTGAGAAGTTATACGAGGGGCAGGCATTCACGAAGCTGCATCTCCCTGTGTATCCCTTTGAAGCGCTGCGTTGCTGGATCGATCCAGTAGACGACGATATGTATGTTGGAATTAGTCTACAAGGTAAGGAAGACAACTCATACACTACCCTAGAGATACAACTAGCAACGTTATGGGGACAATTGCTTGGTGTGAAGGAAGTTGATCTGGATGATGATTTCTTTGAGCTTGGTGGTAACTCCATTCTTGCTATACGAGTTGAAGTTGAGTTAGAGCAAGTCGGGATTGCGTTCAGTTCAGAACTCCTGTACCAGTACTCATCCATTCGGGAGATAGCTACTTATCTAGAAGTGCCGACCAGCGGATCTGATCCCCTTGTTAAAACAAGCATATCCAAGAAGCCTGCTGTAGTCACGCAGCGGAGACATGATAATCTTCACGAATCCCAACAATCGGTCATTCTAGCTAATATTGAACCTTTTAACGATCTCTATTATCGGAACTGCTTTTATAATTCTTTTTTTCCTGTGGTCAAGTACTTTGGAGGAAGTATCCTTCCGTATCTTATTAATGATTTACTCTTATTCAATCGAAATGATGTCGACGAGGAAGATGAAGGGTATGAGCTGCGATATGAGGAGATTAAGCCGCAAAATACCTTGTTTACAGAGATGAATCTATCCCTCCAGACCGAATTCGATTTTGGAGAAATCGAAACGGTACTCGTTCAAAACATAAGCCGTGGAAATCCCGTTATCGTATGGGTGGATTGCTACGAAATCCCTTTCCGTGCGGATGCCTACAAGAAGCAGCATGTAGATCATACGATATTGGTTTATGGCTTTGATGAAGGGACTCAGATGTTCCATATTATCGAGCACGATCGGCGAGAGAATCTATCTTACAAGCCTTGCTTAATTGCATTTAATGATCTTGTCCGTGCTTGCAAAGGTTATGAAACATATTATCAGGAATCTGAGCACCGAGCTGCATATTATATCATTCAACAACATCAATCTGATTCTTTATACAGAGAGACTAGTGTCCAAGAGTTAAAGCAACAATTCGAAATGAATCTGACCTATAACCGTCAACGTCTGCAAGAAAGCATGCATGTCTTACAGGAATTTGTATCCTGGTTTATCAAGGTGAGCTCTAGCGAAGTCAGTCTTAAATTTCATACGGAGTCGATCATTGAAATGCTTAATCAGTTTCTCAATGCTAAACAAGTTGAAGGATATCGTCTGACGGCATTATATGGCGAGGAAGCTTCAATTCTTAGTAGGCACTCTACCTGCGTAGAGCATTGGGAAACCATTCGAAAAGGGATCGTTCGATTCTTCTATGCGCCTATCTACCAGAATGTACGAATCGAAGCAATGCATGCGAGATTGGAGCAGCTGCTTATCGCAGAGCAACAGTTTCTATCTGAACTTTTTAACGAGCTTCAACCTATATAGGTTCATATAACAACAATAATTAGGAGGTAGAACGTATGACGATTGAAATAAAGGATGAATTAAGAGATAGAGTGATGGATCTGCTGAGGGAGAATGTCGATGATCCTAGCATGCTAGAACAATGTGGACCAGACGATGACTTATCTTCTCTGGGTATTAATTCCCTAACTTTTATCAAGCTTGTGATTGCAACAGAGATGGAGTTTGGGGTGTCGTGGGATGATGAGGATCTAGATTTTCGTAACTTTAGCACCATTAATCAGATCATGAACTATATTAGCCTGAACCAGAATGAGGAAGAACAATAGGAGGGATACATCATGCTAACCAAAGCAGGTAAACTTGGAGGCGTGGCTCTAGAAGAACACGTTCTCAATCTAGCACCCGAAATTAAGCAACTGACACTATTCCCATCCGAGCTTTGTAATTATCGCTGCAACTTCTGCCACATTTGGGGAGAGACAGGTTGGGCTCTGAAAGAGCCGCAACGAGCGATCCGTGAGCAGCTAGATATCGATGTACTTAAGAAATTTCTTGATGAGGTAACCGCAATCAACAAAAATCTAGGCGTAATCATTACAGGTGGGGAGCCGATGCTGTATAAGCATTTTACAGAGTTGGTTGAACATTTGAGGAAGCGTAAGGCGAATGTGTATCTGTTGACCAATGGCTCGTTAATCAAAAACCGGGTTGAGTTTATTATGGAGAACATCGTAGGGATGAACATTTCTATTGATGGGCCAGAAGAATTCCATGATGCCATTCGTGGAAAGGGAAGTTTCCAGAAGATATGTGAGAACATCGAGTCACTCATTGAAGAAAAGCGTAAGCGTAAAAAAATGTTCCCTTTCATTCATATTACAATGGTTCTCTCTCCCTCTAATTATCTTAGTATTAAGCAATTTATGAGTGCGCTCCGTGAACGCTTCCAAGGTACAGATGTTAAGCTTCATGATCCTCGGAATCCTTGGTCTTCACGACGTGATCTGTCTGTGAATTTGGCACCCCTTCTGTTCACCACACCTGATCGAGGCCGCGCATACGCGACTCAGATGAAGCATGATCTGGATTGTGATGTGTCTCCAGCATGGCAAGGCTTTGTTGAAGAGTCGATTCCGATGGATACACAGCTTTTGAAAAAAGAATTAGAAGAACTGTGGGCCGACGAAGGCATCGATTCCTCCCACTATATTGATATCCACGATTATTATACGGACATTGAGAATGTCTTTGGTCGTTCTAAGTGCGTGGCTCCATGGCATGAGATGGTTATCCGCCGTACAGGTGATGTTTACCCATGTGTGGATTTACCGGACTATAAATACGGCAATATTTATGAACATTCATTTACGGAGATGTGGGAGGGAGAACGGGCTACCAAATTCCGTGACTACATGAGAACAAGCAATCTGATGATGTGCAACCGCTGTACACGGATGTTTGCAGATCCAGAATCCTACTAAAATTCCAAAAATGTAGTCCAACATATGGAGGTTAGTCTCATGAATATTGTGGATATGGAGTCCGTACTTACGGATAAGACGATGCGAAGTGTTAAACTGCCATTTGAGATGCCACAGGTATATGGATTTTTGGGCCATGCTTATGTGTTAGGTATTCTCCAGCCTTATGATTATGCGAAGCCTTGGATTCATACCAGTTATATTCAATTATTTATATCCAAACATTATTTGAATGATCTGCAAGAATATCGACTGGATTTCTATCCAGATTTAATGATTGCATATAACAATACGCCATGGCTGCAATATAAGCACTCCGATAAAGTGTTGCTTGATCAGCTAGGCGTTGATATTCATCGTTATCTGATTAGCCAGCTCGAACATAACTATTATGTCGTCACGTATGTTGATGAATTCTATATTCACAATTCGATTTGTTATCAGGAGAATCATTTTGTTCATGACATATTTATTTACGGTTTTGATCTGGACCGGCAAATCTACCATGTTGCTATCTTCGATAAGAATCGTCAGTTTACAGTGCAGGAAGTTACTTTTGAACAATTTGAACAGGCGTATCTATCTCAAGGTAAATCAACACAGTCACTAATCAATTCGATAAAAAGGTTGGAGCCTTTAGATTACGAGAGCAGTAAATACGGTTCTGGAGTGGGTAGATTTGATTTCGACCTACAGCTGATCATTGATGTGCTAAGTGATTACTTGGAAGGCAGAAACTCCACTGAGCGTCTTCGGTTACAACAGCAGCCCGTGGAGGGTTACTTTGGTGTTGAGATTTACCCTTACCTCCAGAAGTTCATAACACGCGTGATTGAAGGTGAATTGAACTTCGACGTAAGACAGCTTCATATCTTGTGGGAACATAAAAAAATGATGGTTGCAAGGATCGAATATCTGATGGAGTTGGGTTATCTACAAGAAGAGACTCCACTCTTAGAAGAGGCCAAGCGTCTTGAAAAGCGGTCTTACACTTATCGCAATCTCATGCTTAAAGGTTTTATGAGTAACAATAGAGACATACTGCATCCACTTGTGAACTCACTCGAGGAGATGTTGATTGCAGAGAAGGCATTGATTACACAGCTTATCGAGGAGCTTCGCAAGTAAATAGAGATAGGAGGGATTGAGCATGTTGGATGTTTCAATCATTATCCCTGTGTACAATAAAATGGAGCAGCTAGAGCAATCACTTTACTTCATTGCGCACCAGATCGATATAGGAGTCGCACTTGAGGTGGTTGTAATCGACGATGGATCAACCCAGCCTGTCAAAAATATTATTGATTCTTATGCTGATAAGATCCCAAATCTCAAATATCTTTATCTCGAACGAAATAAACATTCTTGCAGATCAAGGACTCGAAATGTAGGTATTCGAGAGAGTAGCGGCAGCATTTTGGTTTTTCTCGACTGCGGAATTATTATTCCTGAATGCTTCATCAAACGCGTTGTGAATCGGATTGGAGAGAGTAGGAGCACGGTGCTCTACCCTTATATCATGGGCGCATTCACGGATCCAAGTAAAGACGATTTGTCTGTGATCGAGAAGATCACACCTTCAAATCTGGCTGCAGTATGTGAACAGTTGAAGTATCATCCCGCATGGGAGGATATGCGAACCTCACATTTTGAATTGGTGGACCATGACCTGAATCGAATGGATGCTCCATGGTCGATGGGATGGGGTGGAGTCGTATGCGCTTCACGTGATATTGTGCTTCAAACAGGCGGTTTTGATGAGACGCTGAAAGGTTGGGGAGCGGAGGATACGGATTTCTCGTATCAGCTTCACATGCACAAAGCGTTGATGTATGCGACAGATGATATTTATACCCTACATCTTCCGCATCCCTCAGACGATAATATCGATCAGAAGATTAGGTCAAGCTACTTGAATCGTAAAAAAATGCATATGAAGCATCGTACATTCGACACGGAGATTTATCCGTATTCAGCAGATATGCATTTTGATCTGATTATGGCGAAGTTTAATCGGTTAGTGGCTCATTATTATATTCCAGCCTATAGTGATCGTTTAATTGAGCTTCTGAACGGTGAGTATTTGAAGGACGCAGAGCGAACCGCTGTTATTGGAGCAGATAGTCATGCGATGCTGTCTGAACTCGGTGTATCTCATGTTTTTTTACAGAATAAAAGATTGCTTGAGCGTTATACAAATGTATGGCCTGAGAAAGAATTTGTCTATCTTCTCGGGGTAGATACACTCTATCCTTCCAAACACTTTGATGTCATTATCGTCACTGACTATTTCAGGATGTTTAGCGAACCGCTTATTGGAATCATGCTGAAAGAGCTTTACCGGATCAGTAAGAAGGTCGTCTTCTTATATAATGATAGTTATGTATCATACCTAGCAACTACAGCAGGATGGACCTGGCATAGTAAAGAGGAGCTGGAAGAGCTATTTGATCGCAATCAGCTTATGCATCACTCCGAGCGGCGGGTTGATGATTGTAAAGTGTTTGAAGTAGGAAAAGCCGTTGCGTTAGTGAAGTGAATGAGGGGTAACCACATAAGATTTTTTTTGAACGCTCAGATCTGATTTGGGCGTTTTTCTTATGAATCATAGTTGTATTCAATTCGTTAGTTTAATACATTAGGAGGTAATGAATTAGCGAAGGGGATTTCAATTTGAACGTTAGGAATCTAAGATTAAAAATAGCTACTCATTCCTTGCTACTTGCAGCTATTGGTTATGTGCTGTACTTATATATGGATCTATTTCTATTCGTATCAGATAAAAGCCCGGATGATGGATATAGGTTATATGCATTAATTACTTTAGTGCCTGTACCCATCTTCGTATCATTATTCATCAACATCATGATTGAGCGTGACTCGAATCGAAGAAGAAAGATTATAACGGTTATTCACTACCTTTTTCCTATTGGTTGTATTGTACTAATACCGGGTCAGTTTTTATTGTTTTCTGTTAGTGATTTTAAGGATATGTTTATTGTATGCTTTGGTATAACGGTAGCTTTGTTACTCTTAAGTATTGTTTTGTTGATTAATGATCTTCGGCATAAAGATTTAATGAACACTAAGGTAGGAAGTAGTAATATTGGAGGTTCATATGATGAGAGATGAGATCCATCAATTCATTGACAAGTTACACGATGAAGAGCTCCATAAGATGTATTGGATTGAAACGATCATGCACAATCAAATTCAATTCAAGAAGAACCTAGAGCATAAAGGAGTACTCATCTCAGTGCTGTCAGACGCAAATGATGAATCTGAGAAGATCATTAATCGATGGGACAATACATTCGCACAGAACGTTTGCGATGTGATCAGGGAAGCGATTCACTATGACCAATTCAGATGGCATATCTTCAGTTATGAACAACAAGCTTGTTTAATGGGGGAAGAAGCTAGAACAGCTTTTGATGATATAGCCAAAGATGTGATCTATGTCATGTATCAAAGATCCCCTGAAGTTTACATGTACAAAAACGCTAAGGATTTAACCGCAGATATTTTTGATCATGAACAAGATATCTATTTATTTGATAGAGAGTTCACTTGGACTTACGTAAATACCCATGAATCGATGTGCGGACCGTATTTTTATAAGGTGAAATGAATCTAGTTAGTGGATTCGACAAGGTATTGATTTTAGGTGTTGATTTTATTTACAAGCCATTCTTCTTAATAAACTGCTCACTGTCTCCATCAAGCACGACTAACATATTCTTGTTCGTATTGAAGAATAACAGAGCCTTTGGCCTCACTCCTTTTTCAAGGAAGAGATAAGCTTCCTTAACCAAGTCAGGGTAGATGTCAGATGATAACTTGACTGGATGGTTGAACTCCACATGCAAGATCAATCCAGCTTTCGGATCCATCGAAAAGCCACTATGCACGGCAGGTGATGCTTGAAGTAATGTTAGGATTGATTTCTCAAGTTCATGCGTTAAAGGACGCTGCTTTATTACTTTTTCTTGCTTAACATCAAAGATCTCCACTGTGGTTTGATCTGGATTCTGAAAATAAAGATTAAAGGATAACAATGCGACGGATAATATTTTTATAATCATGTTTTTCAACACCTCAGGTGGAATTATTCCCTAAACGAATAAAGAGTATAAGTCATTCATAGCAGGATGTGTGCACATAAATGCTGATCTCGACCCATTTACAACAGTATAAACAGGCAATACTTGCGCTTCCTAAGGATAGGGTCTTGGTAAAAGATGATTTGCTCGTAGATGAGTTATTAATGGCTCAAAGCGGAAAGCTTGAAATGTATTATGCACCACATAATGAGTTCATTAATTCGTCCGCTAAGGTGATGATTGTTGGATTAACGCCTGGATTTACACAGATGAGAACCGCAATACTGGAAGCAAGAACAGCCTTGGAAAAGGGATTATCAGATGAGGAAGTATGTAGAGCAGCGAAGGAAGCTGCAAGATTTGCAGGTACGATGAGATTGAATCTGATCCATATGCTTAATGGAATTGATCTTCATCGATTTCTGAACATCTCAAGCTGTGATGCATTGTTTCAGGAACAACAGACACTTGTACATACGACATCAATACTTCGGTTTCCAGTGTTTGTTGAGAAGAGTAATTACAGTGGGGCACATCCTCATCTTTTAACGAATCCTTTTCTACAAAAGGCAGCACTTGCCTCTATATGTGAAGAACTGAGCCAGATCAAGCCCTTGCTTATAATTCCTCTGGGAAAAATAGTGGAGAGTGCACTGCAGCAGCTTGTGGAGTTAGGAAAGTTGAATACTGACCAGTGTTTATGGGGATTCCCACATCCTTCTGGTGCTAACGGGCATCGCCATAAGCAATTTGCTTGTCATCAAGAACAAATGAGACAGAAGATAAGGGATTTGGAAGTGTATTAGGTAAGAAGCCGCGCTAGTCGCGGCTTTTTTGTCTTTGAGGGATATCCTCTCAGGAGGAAAGTAGTGTTTACGAAGTGCAAGAATACGCGTAATATGGAGGAATTGAGTGGGATATTGTGGTAGGGATATTAGAAAAAGTAAAGGAGATGAAAGATGATTATCACGATTTCAAAAATGGGTAGAAAATCACTATTCTTTCTTGTGATCTTGTTCTTACTGATGAATGTAGGCTGTAGCAATAAAGAGGAAATCTCCCCTGAAGAAATAAACAATATAAGACTCGTGTTAAAGGAACGAAAAGAAGATAGAGATGGAACACGCTTCACACTAAGATTACAGAATAACTCTAAATATACGATTGTTCAGAATAATGTCTATTTAAGTTTTCCTATAAAAATTGAAAATGGATCTAAGAGCAATGACTATAAAATTGAAGCCAAGCAGAATAAACTTCATATTAAGCCCGGTGAAGAAGTAATGCTTACTGTATATACTGCGAAGGAAATGTATGAAGGAAATAATAAAATTGACTTCGAAAATCCTAATATTGAGATTAAAGGTTATCTAGACGAAATGACAGAAACTAATCTATTTTATAAGGGTGGCGGATATAGCGCTATGGTGGATTTTTAAATGAACTAAATTCTATGCATAAGAATAGGAGCAGCACTCAATGACTCAGAACCCTCAAGATGTAAAAGTTGCTATGTACACCATGTGTTTGGTAAAGGACGAAGATAAGGTTCTATTAGTGAATAGACCCAACCGTAAGGGATTTCCAGGGTGGATCGGGCCTGGAGGGAAAGTAGACTTTCCAGAAAGTCTTACCGAAGGGGCTATACGTGAAGTTTGGGAAGAAACAGGACTTAGAGTAACAGATCTCATATATAAAGGACTTGATGAGTTTGTAGACCCGAAACAGAATTTCAGGTATATGGTATTTAATTATGTGGCCACTTCATTCGAGGGAGAGCTATTACAGAATCCTCCTGAAGGTGAATTGGAATGGATACCGATCAAAGAAGCTATGAATTATCCGATGCAAGATTGGTTTAAACGAAGATTCCCTTTGTTTTTTGAAGAAGGAACTTTTGAAATATATGAGATATATGATCAAGAGAATAGGGTGACGATTAAGGAATCGGTCAAGAAACTATAGGTAATTATGATCTAGCTTATATGAAGTAAGTATTGGATACATTTCCCTAGACGCCGTATGCTGAGAGCAAATGTGTAAGGGGATGTGTAACAATGAGTGCTTTTTCAGTTTCAGCGGGTGGTATCTGTTTTAAGGATAATCAAGTTCTTTTGGTGAAGATTGAATATGGTGCTAATCGTGGAATGTGGATGATACCGGGAGGAATGGTTGAGCTTGGAGAATCAATTGAAGAAGCGACCGTACGCGAGTTTAGAGAAGAGACAGGTTTAGAGACTGAGATCGTAAGAATGGTTTGCTTGCGCTCAGGAACCCAGGAACGTAATGGAGTGCTCCTGACAAGCATCTACGTGGTTTTTGAAGTGAAGTATAGATCAGGTATGGTTATGAGAGACGAACTTGAGATTGCAGATTTGCGATTCTGGCACATAGATGAAGTGATGAAATCTGACGTTGTCATTGAATTAACTAAGGAGATGATTAAAGCTGCATGTGGAACAAGAAACGGTTTATATCGAGGAGATGAAATAAGGACAAAGAGTGAATATAATCATACAACTATTATCTTCCTAACATAGAATGAAAATGTTTTTTGATCTGTAAAACGTAAATAACAGTCCGTAGTGGAAACTTAGAACTAGAGATGAATCATGTAAACAACTTAGCTATCTTCTAGCTGCACTTCACTATATTACAGTGCGGCTTTTTTGCACATATGAAAATACGTCCGGAGGTTCATAAGATGAAGAGATGGAACCTGCAAGTTTATCAAAAAGTGATTATCGTCTTTGCTGCGTTGGTAATTCCCATTACTGCAACAACAATCATCGTAAATATGAATGCGGTTTCATATATGAAAGAGAAGCTATTCGAATCGACAAGAGAAAAGGTGAATTATTATCGAGATCAATTAAACAATCAAATTACGTTTATACGCAATCAGCATCTCGTCTTCATGACGAATCCTAAATTGGAGGAACTCAGTTTCAAGGCGCGTACCCTGACCAAGTATGAGGAACTGATGCTTACGAAAGAGATTCAGGATACCATGAAGAGTATAGGGAATTCTAGCGATTTTGTGCGAGATGTTGCGGTATATATAGAACCTCTCGGGCGCGTTGTATCGCTCGGGGACGGGGTTCGTGCGTTCTCCTCCGGTAGTAAGTGGGATGAAATTCGCCAAATGGCAATAACGCAGAAGAAACCTTATTATATCTATTACGGACAAATGTATTTCGTAGAGACATCGAAGAACGCAACCATCACCACTTTCATCCAGATTCCTCAGAATAATATGCTCACTCTATCTGAGAATGTTGTATCGAAGCAAGGGAATAATGGCTTTTTCTTAGCGGATGATCACTTTTATTCTATTATTAGTTCCACTCAGCAATATGATATACAAGCTCAGATTGCGAAGCATATGCTGGATCAGAACGATGGCAGGTGGCAGATCGGTGAGTTTGAAATAACCTTTCAGGACAAAAATTATCTCGTACTCTATAATCGAATTAATTCATTAGGGAGTACGCTGTATACATATATTGATGAGAGAGAAATTACTAGTGTAATTAGCAAATACAATTGGCTTATTGGAGCGGTTACGGTCGGTGCTTTAATCATCATCGTCATCTTTGCTATGTCGGTCAACCGAATGATTCATAGACCGTTGCTCCATTTAATTCGGGCGTTTCGAAAAATAGAAATGAACCCGCAAGAGTTAGCTATGGTCTCTTCATTCCCGGTCAATGAGTTTACCTATCTAAATGATAGATTTGAACGGATGCGGAGTGAATTAAATGCTTCAATTGAGCTCAATTATGAGCACAAGATGCTACTTCAACAATCTGAACTGCGTCAACTGCAATCTCAGATCAATCCTCATTTTTTATATAACAGTTTTTATAATGTGTATCGTATGTGCAGGGCGGAGGATATGGAAGGAGCCGCAGAGTTATCACAGAAGCTTGCCACCTTCTATGAATTTGTTACACGAAGCGGGAATGATGAAGTCCCGTTAGAGCGAGAGTATGAGCATGCAGAAGTCTATTGTGATATTCAGCGTATTCGCTTTGCACGTTCGGTACACATTGGCATTGAACCACTTCCAGAAGAAATTGCACATATTTCTGTACCACGTCTCATTATCCAGCCGATTGTTGAGAATGTATTCAAACATGCTTTTGAACAAGGAAGAAAGCATGAGACATGCTTAATTACGGTGGAACATCGGCCAGAAGAGGTTGTGATACGTGTGGAAGACAGTGGCAAGTCACTTTCGGACAAAACGATCGAGGATCTAAATTATCAGCTATCTAGTCCTAATTCCTTGAACGAGAAGACCGGACTTGTTAATGTTTATCGTCGATTACAGCTGCGATATGAAGGAAGAAGTCAGTTACAGGTCAGTCGAAGTCACTTAGGAGGTATGTGTGTAGAGCTAACACTGCCTATATAACACAAAGGGAGGTTCCATCATTGTACCGAATATTGATTGTCGATGACGATGCTATTGTCGTGGAAGGTTTATCGCAATTGCTTACAGCTCGTTACAAGGATGAGCTGGATCTATGCAAAGCGTATGGTTCTGAAGAGGCTGCGGATATGATGAAAAGAACGAAACTAGATATCGTAATTAGCGATATTGACATGCCGTGGAAGTCTGGGCTTGAAATGGCAGATGATATTATGCATTATTGGCCGAAGTGTCGCATTATTTTTTTGACAGGTTATAACGACTTTAATTACATCTATAGTGCCATGAAGAAGAGGGCTGCTCACTTTATTCTGAAGACAGAGCATGATGATCATTTGTTAAGTGTTATTCAAAGTGTGATAGATGAGCTGGATGGTGAGCGAAATAAACAGAATATTTTGGAGCGTGTTCATACGGAGCTGGAATATTTACGTCCACTGCTGACAAGAGAGTGGCTTCAGGCACTATTAGAAGAGCAAGCCACAGGCATTTCCTTGATGGAAAAAGGAGGAGGGAAGTGGCAGATTCAAACGAATGCTCCATTTATTCTACTTATGGGCTATGCCTGCTGGACAGATGAGATATCTTGGGACGCCAGAATTCAGAGTTATGGACATGTATTAAATGTGTTTGATGAACTGTTACCCCCGCTTCTTCGAAGTAATGGATTCGTTACGCAGGATTCTTTATTTGTGTGGCTGATTCAGCCCCAAACGGAGGATACAACATTTCAGAATCCAGAAGGGCAGATGGATTGGAATCAGTTGACGAATTATTTACGAGGGGTCCTTGAGGACATTCAAGATGAATTTCTTGCTCTGTTAAAGCTTGAAATTTCTTTCATATTTCAGAGTAAACCTCTGACATGGTCTACATGGAAGAGAGAGATGGATTGCTTGCAAACCAAAGTAAAGTCTATTATAGCTGAGCCTATTCACCTATCCATATTGGATGTAGGCCATATTCAGAAGGATCATGGGCATGAGAGCTGGGTGCAGAAGGTACAGGCATTTATTTCGGATCATCTGAATGATGATCTGTCGCTCGTACGTATTGCCGAACAGGTACACATGAATCCTAGTTACCTATCTAGATACTACAAGCAGGTTACGGGTCACAATCTGTCGGAGTATATTACAGACACCAGACTTCAGGTTGCAAAAAGAATGATTGTAGAGGAGAGGCTGAAATTTCAGGATGTCGCCTTCCGACTTGGTTTCAATTCACCTTCTTATTTCACTACCTTTTTCAAAAAATTAACCGGACAAACACCTCAGGAATACAGAGAAGCACATTTACAGTAAGATGGTAAACAAATCGAAAGCAATGTAAAAAGAGTGATATTGAAAGCGTATTCATAAAAGAATACGCTTATTTATGTAGACATTTTGCATGTAACTAATGAAAAGGGGGCTTCACATGGCAGCATTATTGCAAAAGAGACGATTCGTTTGGACGATGCTTATTTCCGTTATCTTCATCGTTTTGGCTGGTTGCGGTGGTAAGGAGGATGCTTCGGCGCCATCAAAGGATACACCGGCTGTCAATAAAGATCAGGAGATCTCGACAGATCCACTGTGGAAGTACCCGGAACCGGTGAAGGTAACCCAAGTGATTGGTTTTGGAGATCCAGAAGATCCGAAGACACCAAAAGGGACTACTCCAGCAACCAATGCTTATCTAACCAAGCTGAAAGAAATGCTGAACATCGAGGTTGAGTTCCTCTGGCAAGTACCGAGTGATCAAGCACAGCAAAAATTCTCCTTGTCCATCGCATCTGGTGATTTACCGGACGTGTTCTCCATCGGGATCACCGATTATGAGAAATTAAAAGAGGATGATATGCTTCAGGATTTATCGGAAGCGTACGAGAAGTATGCTTCCCCAGAGTTGAAGGGATATATGGAAGCGGATGGCGGCAAGACGCTTGATATGTTTAAAAGCGATGGAAAGCTATTAGCACTTCCTAACTTTGAAGATCCATTTATGTCTGCTCAGATCTTATGGCTTCGTCAGGACTGGCTGGATAAGCTGAATCTTAGCTTGCCACAGACGTTAGATGAACTGGAGAAGGTCGCAGAAGCCTTCGTGAACCAAGATCCAGACGGAAATGGCAAGAAAGATACCTACGGAATTGCTTTTCATAAGAGTCTAATCTCTTGGGGATTTGATACACGGGGCTTCTTCTACTCCATGGGAGCTTACCCGAAAGCGTGGATCAAGAATGCGGAAGGTGCTCTCATTGCAGGCGAGATTCAACCGGAGACCAAAGTGGCACTCGAACGCTTAAATCAATGGTATGGAAAAGGATTGATTGACAAAGAGTTTGCATTCAAGGACATGGATAAAGTGGTTGAAGATATCGTAGCTAGCAAAGTTGGTATATCGTTTGGGGAATGGTGGTATCCAGGATGGCCGCTTAACACGAACCGCGAACAAAATCCAGATGCTGATTGGGTAGCCGTTCCGATTCCTTCCTACAACGGAAAACCAGGCGCAACCTTGGTTCCAAGTCAGCGACTAAGCTCCATCTACGCGGTACGTAAAGGATACGAGCATCCAGATGCTATCATAAAAATGGCTAACTTCTATCATGAATTACAAAAGCCTCAGTACAAAGATGAAGTTAAAGCAGAGAACGGTTATGTATACAACTGGTATCAGCCTCGAATTTACAATCCGTTTAATACGGAAACAACGTACACAGAAGTCAATGAAGCATTAAAGAATAAGCAGGACAAACTTGAATCTGTCAATGCAACATCCGTTTCTGTATTTGAATCTTCTAAGAAATACTTGAACGGAGACGAGTCGCAGTGGGGCATGTATGCAGGACGTGTAGCAGAGAACGGCGGCTGGGGAATAACCCGTCAATTACGTGATAAGCCGCATGTCATGAATGAGTTCTATGGTACAGCCACACAGACTATGACGGAGAAAAGCACCTCTCTCAATAAAATGATGGATGAGACATTTACGAAGATTATTATGAGTTCAGCTCCGATCAGTGAATTCGATAAATTTGTAGATAGCTGGAAGAAGCTTGGTGGTGACGATATCACAGACGAAGTAAATGAATGGTATAAGAACAAGTAGTCATCGGTTAGACAGTAGGGGAGAGTAGGATTATTCGACTCTCTCCCTTGCGGTTATAGGAGGGAAGAACGAATGTTGAATACAACAAAAGCTCCAGCAGATCTTGCTCCAAAGTCGAAGCGAAGAGTCCCTACATTGCCGCTCCATCTTATGCTGATCCCGGGCGTTTTAATTACCCTGGTATTTGCGTATGGACCTATGTTTGGCATCGTAATGGCTTTTCAGAAATATTCGCCGGCAAAAGGATTCTTTGGCTCCAAGTGGGTTGGGTTTAAAAACTTCGAGTATATCTTCAACATGCCGGATTTCTATCAGGTGTTATGGAACACAATAATAATCGCGGTTCTCAAAATCATATTCTCGCTATTAGTTCCACTCATTGTAGCCTTGCTGTTGCAGGAGATCAGAAGGAATTGGGTGGTCAGAACGGTTCAGACTAGTGTTTTCTTACCGTTCTTCTTGTCTTGGACCATACTGGCAGGTGTCATATTTGAGATCTTCTCACTGCAGGGTCCTTTAAACTCCATTCTTGCTTATTTTGGAGCCGAACCAATTATGTTCATGGGAGAAAAGGGCTGGTTTCGAGGTATCTTGATTGGTTCCGACGTTTGGAAGGGGATGGGATACAACATGATCATCTTCCTCGCGGCTATTATCGGGATTAATCCCAATTTATATGAAGCGGCAGAGATTGACGGAGCGGGTAGGTGGAAGCAAGTTCTGAATATAACGCTGCCAGGAATCGTTCCAATTATTGTACTACTCACCACGCTCAGTCTAGGTTCCGTATTAAATGCTGGGTTCGAGCAGATCTTGCTTCTATATAACCCATTGGTATATGAGAGTGCTGACGTTGTCGATACGCTGGTGTATCGAATGGGATTAATCGATCAGCAATTCTCACCTGCTGCTGCATTTGGATTGTTTAAATCTGTGGTATCCGTTCTCTTAGTATCCATTTCATATTATATGGCTTATCGATTTACCAATTACCGCATATTCTAGCGAGAGGAGAGGTCATACATGCACTATAAACCGTCAATGTCTAGAGTGGCGTTTCAGATCATCAACGGAATTGTCCTCGCCTCGATCACCATGCTCGGCGTTATTCCGTTCATTCATTTACTAGCCGTCTCGTTCAGTTCGAATTCGGCAGCCGTCGCTGGACTCGTCCGGTTATGGCCTGTAGAATTCACATGGGATGCTTACGTATATCTAGGTCAGAAAGTGGAGTTCTTCCGGTCCCTATGGGTTTCTGTCCAGCGTGTTGTTATTGGTACCGTTATTAGTATGCTGCTATGTATATTATGTGCTTATCCTTTATCCAGAGAAACGAGAGACTTCAAGTCTCGAACGGTTTACGTGTGGTTTTTTGTCATCACGATGTTCTTTGGTGGCGGCCTCATTCCTACTTATATGGTCATCAAGGATGCCGGGCTATTGAATACGATTTGGGCTCTCGTCATTCCAGGCGCACTAAGTGTATGGAATGTAGTGATGTTACTTAACTTTTTTCGTAATATTCCGAAAGATTTGGACGAGGCAGCACTCATGGATGGTGCGGGGCATGGAGCGCTACTGTTCCGAATATATTTACCTGTATCGCTGCCTGCGATTGCGACCATCTTGCTGTTCACGATCATCGGACATTGGAACGCATGGTTTGATGGTATTATCTATATGAACTCTCCGGAGAAATATCCGCTTCAGACGTATTTGTCTACGCTGATCTCTTCCTCTAATCGAGAGAGTATTTCAGTAGAGGACTTGGCCTCGATGCAGAGCTTTGGTGAGAAGACGCTGAGAACCGCACAAATCTTTTTGGGTGCTTTGCCAATTATGGTGGTATATCCATTTTTGCAGAAGTATTTTGTGAAGGGGATTACGGTAGGTAGTGTTAAGGGGTAATTATCAGGATGTATTAGTTGAAAAGTTGTTGGTGTACAAGAAGAATCGTATTCCAAGCAGTCCGGGGCGCATTTTGTGCGAACGGGCTGTTTTTGTTCCTCAAGCATGAATAAATGTAGATATATTCCAAAATTATGTGTGATAGAATGATAGGGTCTTATGGGAATGCACCCAAGATATTATTAAGAAGTAGGTGACAAGATATAAAATTACTATTTATATGCAGCCGCAACAAATGGCGCAGTTTAACTGCGGAGAAGATTTTTGATGGATACAATGGCTATGAGGTTCGCTCCGCTGGTACGGAAGATGGCGCAAGAATTAAGGTAACCGAAGGACATGTTGGCTGGGCGGATATGATTCTTGTGATGGAGAAGAAGCATAAGCAGCGGCTTACACAGAAATTCTCCAATAAATTAATGAATAAACGTTTGATTTGTCTCGATATTCCTGATGATTACAGGTTTATGGATGAAGAGTTGATTGAGATATTGAAATCAAGAGTATCTGAACATATTGAAGTGCCAGAATAATATGCTTTACTGAAGGAGACTAAGGATGAAAGATCCAAGAATGGAACAACTGGCTACAAATCTCATTCAATATTCGGTGAAACTACAACCCGGAGAGAAAATATTAATTGAAGTGGATGGGTTGGAAATTCCTCTGGCTAAAGAATTGGTGAGACAGGCATATCGTGCCTCTGGAGTCCCATTTCTGCTCGTTAATAATCATGAATTGTTGAGAGAAATATTAATCGATTGTACCGAGGAACAATTAATAGCCATGGCATCCTATGAATTAAACAGAGTGAATGATATGCAAGCTTATATACTCATTAGAGCCGGGGAGAATATGAGTGAGTTAAGCGGGATTAGTCCCGAGAAGATGGCGATGTATAGGAGGCATTATGCTCAACCCATCAATGGAAGACGATATAATCATACGAAATGGTGTATTCTTCGTTACCCTAACCATGCCATGGCTCAACAGGCGAATATGTCGACAGAGGATTTTGAGGACTTGTACTTCAACGTATGCAATTTAGATTATTCCAAAATGGATAAGGAAATGGATCATCTCGTTGAGTTCATGAATCAAACCGATCAAGTTAGAATCAAGGGTGTAGGAACAGATTTAACTTTTTCAATCAAGGGTATGCCTTCGATTAAAGATGCGGGCACCATGAACCTTCCGGATGGAGAAGTATATACCATGCCAGTGAAAGAATCGGTCAACGGCATAATCTCGTATAATACCCCCTCATTAAAAGAAGGCTTTACATACGATAACATTTGTCTTGAAGTGAAGGATGGCAGAATTGTTAAAGCTACTGCGAATGATACAGAGCGTATAAATAAATTATTAGATACGGACCAGGGTGCAAGGTATTTTGGTGAATTCGGCATAGGTCTGAACCCTTATATTGAAAGAGCGATGAAAGATACTTTATTCGATGAAAAAATATGGGGAAGCTTCCATCTCACGCCTGGATGTGTTCCGCTTGGATCACCAGGGAATGAGAATTGGTCCGAGTTACACTGGGATATTGTAAATATCCAGAGGGCTGATTATGGTGGGGGAGAAATATGGTTTGACGATACTTTAATCCGTAAAGATGGCTTGTTTATTCCTGAAAAATTACAGGGACTCAATCCGGAGAACTTAAAGTGATCAAAGGTAGATGATTTGAGATCATCGAATAACATTGATGTCGGTTTTTGCGTAAATCGAGTCTGGTTTTCATTAACGACTTTGTGCTCTTCCTTCCCTATACTTTGAATATATTCAAATCTTATATAATGCGGAAGGAGAGATAAATATGAAGGTACAAATCGGTGAGCATGAGCTCGAAATGGGTAGTACATATTTGACGGAGCTGCGCAGCTCTAATGATATTTTGAATGACACGGAGGCGCTTCGTCAGCGATTGCAGGAGGATGGCTATCTATTGATTCGTGGTTTTCACGACCGAGAAGAGGTACTTGAGGCCCGAATGGAGTTTCTTCGTTCCTTGCAGGCAGCTGGCAAGTTGGATCCTGATGCACCGATTGAGGAAGGGATCATTGGTCCTGAGAACAAGGGCGGCATGTGGGGAAGAAGCGCCGCTGATCTTCAAGAGGAGTTCCCTCATTTCCTGAACGTTGTGAATTCGCCTAAAGTATTCTCGTTCTTTGAGCAGCTTCTAGGTGGACCTATCCTGACTTATGATTTCAAATGGCCACGAGCGATTGCCAAAGGAGGCAATACGGGCGCACATTATGATAACGTTTACATGGGACGCGGGACGAAGAATGTCTACACGATGTGGACACCTTTTAGTGATATTCCGCTTGAGCTTGGTACGCTTGCCATGCTGCTTGGTTCGCAAAACTACGAGAAAATTAAGCAAACCTACGGTCAAATGGATGTCGATCGGGATAATGTGGCAACAGGTTGGTTCTCCGATGATCCGGTAGAAATCGTGGACATGTACGGTGGACAGTGGGCAACAACAGCATTTGAAGCGGGTGATGTGATTATCTTCGGGATGTTCATGATGCATGCTTCACTTAACAATACGACAAACCGCTTCCGGATAAGCTCAGACACGCGTTACCAACTGGCTTCTGAACCAGTCGATGAGCGCTGGATTGGCAAAAAGCCGAAGGGTCATTACGCTTGGGGGAAGACTCCTTCGAAGTCGGTTAAGGAAGCACGTAAAGAGTGGGGCGTATAGGAGGATTAGATCAATATGGAATTAAGGATGTTTAAGTCGTTATGGGGAATGGAGCAATATTCCTATAAGGAAAGCTTGGCAAAAATCGCAGCAGCAGGATATACAGGAGTTGAAGGTGGGATTCCGGTCGAGTATCATAAGGAATTTGCAGCGCTGCTTGAGGAATATAATCTCGATTATATTGCTCTCATTAGCACATCAGGAAATCATGAAGAACATTTTACTGCACAAGTTGCTGCTGCAGCAGCCTTGAAGCCGAAATTAATCATTTCTCACAGCGCGCGGGATTGTATGGAGTTTGAGCGTCAATTACAATTTTTTGATCATGCGATTGAAGTAGAGAAACAGTATGGTATTCCAATCGGACATGAAACACATCGGCACCGTGCCATGTTTACGCCGTGGACGACAGCAAAACTGCTCAATGCTATCCCAGATTTGAAAATAACTGCCGATTTCAGCCACTGGTGTTGCGTCTGCGAATCTCTGCTCGAGGATCAAGCTGAGCATTTACAACTTGCCATAGATCGAACAATTCATATTCATGCCCGGGTAGGCTACGCGGAAGGCCCGCAAGTACCGCATCCTGGCGCTCCAGAGTATAGCCGTGAATTAGCGGCGCATGAGTCGTGGTGGGGGCAAATCTTGAAATCTCGAACGGAGCAAGGACATGCTTATACAACTGTTACGCCTGAATTCGGACCACCAGGATACATGCACACACTACCCTATACGAATCAACCTGTCGCTGATTTGTGGGATGTGTGTTCGTGGATGTCGGATAGAATGAAGACAAAATTTATGTGAAATATGTTATGGCTTAGAGGAATGGGATGATCGAATGATCCCATTCCTTTTTTTATTCCTAGAAGAGAAGGAACATTAGCGGAGTATGGAGCGTCTAACTTTTATAGTATCTATAAAGTGGAGGTGTAAACATGTGGAAGCACCCTTCAATCAATGAGATAAAAAGGCTGAAGATGAAGTACGTAGACATATTTGATCAAGTTCAAGAACTCGTCAATGAATGGGACCCTGTAGGTTTGATAGGTGGAGGCGCACCTGATGACGAGTATGATTGTATTACTATCCAATTAATAGATCTATTAAAACAAGGCGCGAACCAAGCAGAAATCTTTGAATATATCATTCATGAATTAGATGATCACTTTGGAATGGGAATTAAGGCTATTGATAACGAATATAAAGAGAGTTTTATTTATAAACAAACGGAGTTTAGTAATTTGTTATTTGAGTGGTATAAAAGATATGAGACTAGTAACGCTGTGCAGATAGACCATTCGCTCTATTTACCACAAACCATACTTAATGTGGTTGGGGAAATTACAAACATTACGCCCATAAATGAAGGAAGACACTATCAAACCGTACATAAGCTAGAAACTCATTCCGGAAAATACATAATTAAAATTAAAAGTAGAGAATACCCTGGGAGTTTGTTTGATGAAGTTGAGAGATTGAAATGGATGCAGGGTAAACTCCCTGTTCCTAAAGTGATTAGTTACGAAGAAGAAGAGGGAAAAGAGTATTTGTTAATGACGTATATAGACGGATGTGTTGCCTCTAAGTATCAGCCAAAAGATGGAGAAAAAAGTATGGGCTTTATTTTAGGAGAGGCATTGAGAAAGCTACATGACGTAAAAATCGATGGTTGCCCCTTCAAACAATTCTCCCCCGATAATTTAACAGCCATGGTTAGGAAAAACATTCTAGAACATATGGATGAAGTAAATGAGGTAGTTCGCACTTCATTCCCTGATCATACGCTTGAACAATTAATGGATTTTCTTAAAAGCAATAAAGCTACTAACGATCAATTGACTTTCACTCACGGTGACTACGGTTCTGGGAATGTCATGATTCATAATGGGGACCTTAACGCATTTTTAGATGTTGGCGAAGCAGGGATCTCGGATCCTTATTTGGATATTTACTATATGATCAAGAGTTTAACGGTCTATTCAGCTAGACAAGAAGAAGTTTCAGAATTCATGAACGGGTATGGAATAGATGTTTTGGATAATTACAAAATGAAATTTCATCAGATCATGGACACACTGCTTTTGTGATGTGTGTTAAGAAAGGAAAGTTATTTCATGGATACAAAGCAATACTTTGAAGATCTTGAGGATATCAAGACAGATCTAATTTTTATGGGTTCGTTAGTTTTAGTTATATGGAGGTAAAACCATTGAAGGAATTGCGGAAGTTGATATTTACAAGAAAGCCTGGAGCTGAAGAAATAGATATAGCACGTACTGAAGAACAATTAGGAGCTAGATTTCCAGATAAGTTTCGAGAGCTTATCCAGTTAGTAAATCAGGCAGAAATTGATGAGTGGGTGATATACCCGATTATTGATAGTAAACGAGTAGCTAAGACTTGGGATGACATTGTTAGAAACAATAAGGAATCCAATTATAGTGGTTTAGAGGACCGAATGATATTTATCGCTGAAGATGGAACAGGGGATTTATTGTGCTTCAAGGTAGGCCCTGAAGGAAAGATGGAAGAAACAATTTATTATCTCGATCATGAGACAGAAGTAGTCACCCCTTTGTATGATGACATCGAACAAATGATAACGGATCTAATACAAGAATGATGCTATCCGCTATTGGTTGTTTTCATGATGGGACGATATCATTTATTTATCTAGCGAATATTGGAGTGGATGACACGAGGAGTTGTATGAATTCAATATGGGCGATCACACAATTAGATGTACCAGAATTGGTGCTTTGACGATGATATTGAAACAGAGTGCTTCGTAGAAGTGGCATTGACATTCAACGATGGATCTAGGCGTTGGTGTATCTTAACCACACCTGATAAATTAGTAGAACATTTTGCGAGTAACAGTATCGACCCACCTGGAATACATATTAGACATTTAATTATAATGAAAACTTTAAACTGGGAAGATGTCGAAAATACGCTAAGACATTTAGATCATCAAGGCGAGCTTGAAGCTCTGACAATAGCTCTTAATGATGGAGAATGAAGTGCAAGCACAAGCATTGTTTTACAATAACAGGGGGTTACATAATGAATGTCGAATATAGAGAGCTATTGGTTGAAGATTGTGAACGTCTCAATGATATGAATCCATCACAATACATAGGAAGAGCATGGAGAGAAGTGAATGGAGTACGCCAATTAGTCGAAATTAATTATCAAGATTCAGATTGGGCGAGTGGTTACGAACATCATTTCAATAGTTTGCGAGCAACCATTACTTCTGGAGGTTATGCGGTAGGTGCATTTGATGATAACAATAAGTTAATAGGCTTCGCTACAGTAAACCGTGAGATGTTTGGTGAAGATTATCAATATGTCTTATTAGAACAATTATTTATATCACTAGAATATCGAAATAAAGGGATCGGTAAAAAGCTATTTTTCATCATCACAGACGTAGCAAGGGAATGGCAAGCAGACAAAATATATATATGTGCTGGGTCTGCAGAAGAGACCGTTGCATTTTATTTTGCGATTGGTTGTAAAGAGTCGGTCGAAATCAATAAGAAGCTTTACCAAAATGATCCACGGGATTTTCAATTAGAGTTTAAGTTATGAGATGAGTAGTCGGAAGGGGAAATTCATATCTATCAAGATACGGACTTTCTCTAAAGTTAACGACATATAACAACGAATTGATAATGTATTCAAGACATAATCTCAATACAAAATTTGGGATGGAGGCTTGTAATGAAGGATCCTAGAATGCAGACACTTGCTCGTAATGTTGTGCAATATTCACTGAGTATTAAGAAGGATGAAAAATTATTGATTGAAGTGGAAGGACATGAAAATTTTCTCGTAAAAGCAATAGTGGAAGAAACATATCTCGCAGGATGAAGTTCATGCACATCGATGGAGTGATACGAAGTGGTGTATATTGAGGTATCCCAACGCCTCTGCGGCTCAAAAAGCTAATATGTCTACAGATAAATTTGAGGACTATTACTTTAATGTTTGCAATTTAGATTATTCTAAACTTTCCACACAAATGGCAAAGATGGTTGAGTTACTAAAAAAGACAGACAAAGTAAGAATATTGGGACCCGGCTGTGATTTAATATTTTCTATTAAAGACATGCCTGCTGCAATGGATGCAGGTCATCAAAATCTACCGGATGGTGAAGTATACAGTATCCCTCAAAAACATTCACTTAATGGTTATATGTCATTCAATGCTCCGGTGAATTATCTGGGAACGACCTTTGAACAAGTAAAACTTACATTTAAGGATGGTAAAATTGTCGAGGCTTCAGCTAACGATAGCAATAAGCTCAACCAAATACTAAATTCAGATGAAGGAGCGCGATACATCGGAGAATTTGGTATTGGATTGAATCCATATATTTCACAGCATATGAATGATATTTTATTCGATGAGAAAATATGGGGAAGTATTCATTTAGCTGTAGGAACAGCACCTATTCAATGTACTCATTCAAATCTCTCCTCAATACATTGGGACATTGTTTGTATACAAAGGCCAGAGTACGGTGGAGGTCAATTGTGGTTTGATGATGTGCTTATTAGAGAAGATGGTTATTTTGTAATTGATGAACTTAAAGGATTGAATCCAGAGGTTTTTTTAGCGGATGAATAGATGTTTAGATAACTAACGCTCGAGTCTAACAATGGCTGGGGCGTTTCGATTAAGAGGGCAGGAAGTTCAATTATATATGTAGGAGATGATCTGCTTGAACGACCAACAGTTACTCCAATTTTATCTGAACATGCGTGAACCAGAAGCTTATCAATGGAATTTGTCGCCCAGAAGCTTGTATCTTGAGCTTGAGACGCGCGACTTTTTTTCTAGACATTTTGAAATACGGGATGGAATGAAGGCTTGTAATATCGGTATTGGGGTTGGGGAATGGGATGATTTTATTAGCTATAGCTTGCATGGGTCTGGCGGTCAACTAACGAGTGTCGATATCGATCAGCAGATCTGTGACACATTTAGATTCAGGCAAGAGCGGGAGGGGCATACGAATCCTTCAACGGTGATATGTAATGACATTTTAACATGTGAGCTTCCGCAGGTGGAATATGATCTAGTCACAATGATCGGGTCGGCACTTCATGAGATCGGAGCATATACCCAAACTTTTGAGAAGATTAGTGAAATCATGAGACCTGGTGGTTATTTCATGTACATGGATTTTGATAAGTATCACAAGAAAGAAGAACTACTTGCACTATTACCTAAAATTAATATGGAAATAGAACATGTAGAAGAGTATAAGCGTTATTCAAGTATCAGCTTCTACTGTATGAAAATAAGAAAAACGGCTTAGGAGGGATTAACGATTCGAGCATACTGGCGATATTTCTTATATGTTGTGGACCACAAACTGAATGTGTGTATTGAATGCTGGAAAGAAGGTTTGTATCTCCAGGGAATCGTCCATGACTTCTCGAAGTTCTCACCTAAAGAGTTCGTCCCTTATGCTAGAAAGTTCTACTCTACCCGTAAAAGTGAAGAGACTGAATTACAGTGGAAATATGCGTGGCTGAATCATCAACATAAGAATAAGCATCATTGGGAATATTGGGTGGTTAATCCAAACTCCAATGAAGTTCTGCCTATGCCTGAAAAGTATATCATTGAAATGGTATGTGATTGGAGGTCTTTCTCTAGAAAATGGGGACGTCTAATCAAGGATCCGGATCACTTAACGAACAAAATGATGGCATCGAGTGGATTAGTTCTGCATCCGAAAACCAGACAAAGACTTGAAGAGATAACGAATGGAAGTAAAAATTAATGAAGGAGTTCGGCAGATGATGCCCATTAAAACAAGTTGTTTGATCGTTTTCCTGCTAATCTCGGTGTTTTTTGTGGGATGTACTCAAGCTAAGGAGGAGTCGGGAAATTCGATTATTTCCATAAGTCTAGAGTGTCTTCAGCCTGCTAAAGGTGAAAGTTGCAAGGATCAATTTTTTGATGACACACAATCCATTATATTGTTCGAAAATGCCATAAATCATGCAGTTATAATGCCAGGTGAGCTGAACTATATTGCAGAGTATGAAATGATGGTTACATACACGAACGATACAGAGTTGAAATATCATTTGTCTTTAGGGACAGATAGAACCATGAATGGCTTATTAGTGAATACATCAAATTCCAGCCAGGGATACGAAATCCCATTGAAATATGCCAATGAATTGAGAGAGCAGTTGGAGATTCAAGGGGGCTTAAAAGATTAGATGAGCACACAAACCCTGGTCTGGCTATTCATCGTGGTCTTTGTTCTGCATGATTTAGAAGAAATTATATGGGTTGAGGCATGGATTAAGAAAAATAAATCTCATGTCATACATGCAGTACCTAAGCGATTCAAGAAGCCGCTTAATAAGATGTTTAATATCACAAGTGGCCAATTCGCATTTGCTGTTTTGCTTGAATTTATTGTATTCATTCCCTTTACGTATATAGCTGCAGAGCACGAGAAGTTTTTTGTCTTCTTATCCATTAATTCACTATTCTTACTTCATGTATTCACACATCTAGGTCAATCTCTGTACTTAAAAATGTATACGCCAGGTGTAATCAGTGCAGTGATTTGCGTTCTCCCTTATACACTTTATATGTTTTATCGAGTGCTGAGTGAGGAGTTAGTATCCTGGAGCGAGGTTCTGCTCAGTATTCCTGTTGGGTTGTTGGTGGTACCGATCGTCTTACTTGGTCATGAACTTGGAAGGAAACTAGTTAAATAAAACGTTGTTCTGAAGTAGAAGTAGATTGAATCGAACTATATAGCTAAGGATGATCATGATGAACGTAGAATTGTTATTTGCAGAAACACCTGTATTTGAGACAGAGCGGCTAATACTGAGACAACTAGACTTAAGTGATTTAGATGCGTATTTTGAATTTGCTTCAGATCCTGTTGTATCTTTACATACCCTTTGGGATCGGCATGAGACGATTGTTGATACCGAAAGTTACTTGCAGAGCGTGGTGGATAAACACAAAGCGAGGCAGGCATTCCGCTGGGGGATTATTTATAAGCCGGATCAGAAATTGATCGGTAGAACAGGCTTCATTAGCTGGGATCTAAGACATAGCCATGCAGAGATCGGTTTTGCTATAGGGAGTGAGTACTGGAATAAAGGGATCATAACAGAGGCGACGGAAGAAATCATTCGTTATGGATTTGAGCATTTAGGGTTAAATCGAATCGAGGGAAGATGTAATTATAATAATACCGGATCGGCTCGGGTGATGGAGAAACTCGGAATGAAACTTGAAGGGATTTTACGTGACCAATTAAAGATTAAAGGGACATTTATGAATCAAAAATTGTATTCGATCCTAAAGTGTGATTATGAAACAGATGACAATGAAGCTCCATTCTCATTGCTAGAAGCAGACCAAAGGACATACTCAACATATTTTGCTACATATAGAAAGAATATATGGTTTCGACCAAGCTGGCTGTTTGTTCATAATATGATGTTAGAAGCATGCAATTGTTATTGGGTTATTCAAAATAACCAAAGGATTGCAGGGATTTCCATAGAAGACAATACAATCGGGTCATTGTTCATCATACCGCCGTGCGATACGTTATCCGTAGACTTGGTTTCTTTTCTGAGAGATTATGTTTTGGAGATTTCTACTGATAAAAATAGGGTAGAGGCTTACAACGTTCTTCACGAGCACATGGGTGCGTTCAAAAGCGTAGGTTTTGATCTAGTAAGTACAAGGAAGTGTATGATTCGTCCCACAGAAAAGATTTCAATTTCGGCGTTAAATGAATTCATAAGTGTAAGACCTGAGCCTGAACATCTATCAAAGATGGTCCTCCTGATGGAAGAAGCCTATAGAGGCGGAATGGAGGAAGAAGATTTAGATACATACCGGCGTGACCTTACCTATTATTTTGAACACAATAAACAAGAACACCTAGTAGATGCTTCTACGGTACTCATTCACAGAGAGACTAATGAAATCATCGGGCTATGTCTGGTCTCGCTGTGGGAAGAGATTCCTCTAATTTATGAAATAGCTGTTACGCCTACTTATTGTAATCAAGGAATTGGGAGACATATGTTATGTAAGGCTATTCATCATTTAGAATCGGTTTATGAGGTCATACGATTGTTCGTTACGTCTGGTAATAAGGCGGAGTATTTATACTCGAGTGTGGGGTTTTTGTCAGGGGAAGAGACTTCGCATTTAGTCTACCAAGGAAAAGAAAAGTAAATATGGAGCTATAAATCGGAACAAGCCCCCTTTTAAAAAGGGGGCTGCAGAGGAGTGAAGTCCCCTTCACTCCCAATTCCATACCTCGATAAGGCCCAAGCGAAAATCACGAAATTCTGGTTGTTCTTGCAGCTTTTCAAGCTCTCGTACAGGTCCTGTAACAGTCGCGCCGTATACCTGAACTCCATGTTTCTTCAAATAAGCTAGTCGCTTCTTATCTATATCAACACCGTTATATTTGATATGGGTGGTCATCCATTCCAAATCAGACATCATATACGATACATGCTCTGACATTGCGCCTTTGTCCTCAGGCGTGAAGTACATGGCCGAAGAAGAAAGTTGATTATTCTCGTCGAAGTGATTGAGTGGCCTTAAAGATAAATGAGGAACATAATAATCTGCCTCGCTTTTAGAAAAACTGGTGTTAAATTCTTTGAGTTCCCCTGCATATACGGGTAATTCAGTTACAAATACATCATAGCTTGCGAGCTTTTCCATAAGCTGATCTGGTGACATTAATGTACTCACAGAGAAAGACAATCGGGCTACGTTTCCGTCCGCAATCTTACTTAATTGCTTTAAACTGTGTTCTGGGCGTGGAGTGACTTCCATTGGTTTATTAAACATGATCGTGTAAGGCAAGCTGAACGCTGCCTGCCGCTGTGTATTCAGATAGGTAGGGAGATCTACGATGGAATACGAAAATTGACCTGTTACGGTCCGTTCCGCTCGAATCTCACCAGTAACGACTTGCCATTTGCCAACATCTCGATATAGCTTCAAGGTGGTTTTCTGAGTGATGAATGGTGTAACTTCGACAGTCGGGAATGGTCCTTTATCTACCCTCATACCATCCTCAAGAAGTTCCGCTACAGAAATAACCGACCGTATAAATTTCCCCTTCATCCCTGTAGTATCTAAGTACATATTGATTGCGGCAATGTAGAGTGAATAAACCAAGAACAATAACACAATGGCACCCGAAACGTTTGTAAGCACTCTTACGCCTGTTCTCCATCTTATGTCTGGGGCCCTCTCTTTTAAATCATCTTTCATTCTATGAATCCCCCTTCCGATTGCAGTGTATCTCTGAGCGAACGATTCTCTCAATCTGTGTAACGCATTCTTCTCATCATAGACAACGGTTAGAATAGGAAAATGTTACGGTTTAATTTATGAATATTGGAGAATGACGATAATCAATGTATTATCATGTAATAAATCTCATGTTCGTAAAAACTTGAAAGTAAATTCGAGGCGAAGAGGAGTTGTGGTCATGAAAAGAACACTTATGATAAGTGACATTCACGGTTGTATGAAGCAGTTCGATACATTACTTCAAGAGGTAGGGTATGATTCTTCTAAAGATCAACTTATTTTGCTTGGTGATTATGTGGACCGAGGTCCGCATAGTAAAGAAGTTGTGGATCGAGTGATAGACTTAGTAGAGAATCATCAGGCTATAGCTCTTCGTGGCAATCATGACCAAAGACTTGTCGATCTAATTCAGGTAAATAACGGAGAAATCCAGAAGAAATTCCTTGAACATGGCGGAAGAGAAACACTCGAAAGCTACACTAATGAGGTGTTCCATCCGGATGCATTTGAACATGCTGTGAAACACATTCGTAGCGAGTATGGAAGACATATTGAATTTCTGAAGAAGCTACCTTTCTATTATGAGGATGAAGCACATATTTATGTTCATGCTGGGATTAATCCAAGTTATGTGAACTGGAAAGAACAATCCGATCATGATTTTATGTATATTAAAGGGGAGTTTCATCGTGCCAAGCTAAATATGGAGAAAGTCATTGTATTCGGGCATACAAGGGCTATAGAACTTCATCAGACTTCAGATATTTGGTTTGGCGAGGGCAAGATCGGAATCGATGGTGGCTGTGCATATGGGATGCAGTTGAATGGTCTTATGTATCAAGATGGAGCTTATTCAACACATTACGTGAAGCGTGAATCGTAAGAAGGGATGATCGTGGATGGAGTGTCTAGGTTGTAGGATTGTAAATCAATTAGTACCCGTGAATATGGTGTATGAAAACAGCCATGTCGTGTGTGTGCTAGATATAGCACCATTTAATGATGGACATATATTAATTCTACCCAAAAAGCATTATGTGGATGTTGACGAGATCGATGTGGAGACAATGGCTGCGATTATGAATGCCTCTTCTAGATTGTCTAAGCTATTGAAAAAAGTATTTCGACCGGATGGAATTACAATTTGTCAAAATGGCGGGTTGTTCAATGACCTGACGCATTATCATATGCATGTCATCCCAAGATACATAGGAGATGGATTTAGTTGGTCCGAACCGAAGGAAGAGTTTAAGACGGGGAGAAATTTAACAGAAGTGAAATCGCTATTGGTTGAGCAGTTAGGATGCTAAGTATGTCTACCGACTATAGAAACCTGACAAAAATGTAAGTTTGGTGTAAGTAACGCTTATGGTACGATATGACGCTTTTTAGTATAGTGTTCAAAGATTATCGTATTCATAAGGAGGACTTGAATTTTTGATGAGGCTAACTGCTTTTCAATTAAAGGTTTTTGCAATGATCCTAATGGTTGTGGACCACGTGTACACATACATTCCTGGTATGCCGATGTGGATGCATCATCCCGGACGGATTGTTGCACCTATTTTCTTTTATTTTATAGTAGAAGGTTTTTTCTACACTCGTAGTCGTACTAAATATGCATCTCGTGTATTTATGTGGGCGGCGATCATGTTTGTAGGTTCAACACTCATTCAATATTTATTCCCGAGGGATCTAGCGTTATCTAATAATATCTTCCTGTCTCTTGGTGTTGGTATTCTATTATTATGTGTAATGGATTATATAAAACGCACCAAAAAATATGTAATAGGCATACCAGCTGCCGTTGTTATTGCTGCATTAGGGCTTTTCACAGAAGCTTCTATTATTGGAATAGGTATGGTGCTCATCTTCTACTTCTTTAGAGAGAAAAAAGTTTGGCTCACGATCATCTATCTTTTATTTTCATTAATAGAGGTGCCTTCGTTACTCGCTAGCGGAGAAGTTTTTACGGATATGGGGCTATTCGGGTATAATAATCAGTGGATGATGGTATTTGCATTACCTTTCTTTTGGCTGTACAACGGAGAGCGGGGTTTAAATAACACATTCACAAAATATATGTTTTATATTTTTTATCCAGCGCACTTATGGATTATTTACGTTATTGGATACTTCATGTAATCTAAAAAACAGAATATTCTAACACATACGACCCGGCCTACATTTATGAAGGCTGGGTCTGTTGATTTTAAGACGTTAGAGGAGGTTACACACTTGAATCATGGATTCTCTCATTGTCTGCAAATATTCCCATCACCTGATATTCACAAGACTGCTGAATATTATGGAAGTCTGGGATTTAGAGCTGTCTATTACCTGAACAGTACTGAGCCACATATATGTCTATATCGAGATTCAATTGAAATTGTGTTGACTCAATCCAAGCAAGATAAATACGTACCCAATCGTGAGATTCATGGGTATGGTTATGACGCTTATTTTGTTGCAGTACAGCAGCATGATTTAGAGCAGGAACTCGTTCATTTAGGTGTGAAAATTGTACGTCCCCTATCGACAACAGACTACAATAATAAAGAGTTTGTCTTTGAAGATGTGGATGGTCGTTGGATTGCGGTTGGGAATAAGGACACATAGAGATTGTACATCTTGTAACAACGAAAAAAATGTATAGGAGGGCTTGATCGATGTCTGGTGCGATAACAAGGCTTATTCGTAATGATGAATTACCTAAACTGCTTGAACTGTATAAGCATTTGCATGAGGAAGATCCGGAATTGGAATTTAATTCGCAGCTAGAGCAGCTTTGGAATGATATTTTGGCAGATCGATATATGAAAGTAATGGTAGTTGAGACAAATGGTAAATTGGTAGCATCATGTGTACTTAATATCCTTAAGAATTTGACTCGGAATGCAAGACCTTACGGGCTGATCGAGAACGTAATTACGCACAGGGAACATAGAAAGCAAGGATATGGACATTTGTTAATCCAAAGTGCAATAGAACTAGCACAACAGCAAAATTGTTACAAGATCATGCTACTGACCGGGTCGAAGAAAGAAGAAGTGCATCGTTTTTATGAAACTCTAGGATTCAAGAGGGGGCTTAAGACAGGATATGTGCTCTCATTCGATTAAACACCTTCGATGCGTGAGATTCACAACTAACTCAAGTAAATAAAAAGGAGAATATATAATGAAAGTGGCTTGTCTCGGACCTGAGGGAACTTTCTCAGAAGAAGCAGCGACGCAATACTTTAATCCAGTTGAACTGGAATTAATAATGTACGAAACGATTCCAGATGTGATCGAGGCTATAGGAGAGTCTCATGTAGATAAAGCGATTGTTCCACTCGAGAACACCATTGAAGGAACGATAAATATGACGATTGATTCTATATTATCCTATGATTCGTTATCTATCGAAGGCGAGCTTAAATTGCCGGTTTCTCTTCATCTGCTTGGTAATAGAAATGCAAGTACATCAGATATCAATGAAGTATGGTCGATCTCACCAATACTAACGCAATGTCGTAAATACATAAGACAACATAAGATAAAAAGCCTACAACATGATAGTTCAGCATCGGCTGCTACGTTATTAAAACAAAGTGGACGAATGGACGTGGCAGCGATTGGCTCACAATCCATAGCTAATCTATTGGATCTAGACATCTTGGAGCGTAATATTCAAGATAATCCGGATAATGAAACCCGTTTTATTGTTATCAGTAAGGACAGGCATAGGGATATAGAGACTCATAAGGCGATGTTTGTCATCACGCCAGACCAAGAACAAGCTGGTGTTCTATCCTCTATACTCAATGTGTTTTCTGCGCTTGAAATCAACTTGTCATGGATTGAATCTCGTCCTACAGCAAGGAAACTGGGAACTTATCGATTTTTTCTCGAAGCGAATTCCAAGAGTAGCGAGCAAACGATTGAGAAAGCCACTAAGATCCTAGAGACCCTAGGACATGAAGTGAGGATTATTGGTAGATGGAATTAAAATCGGTATGAGTCATGCTCAAGAAGAACAGCAGGGAGGGATCATCATACATCCTGTGATAATTGAAGATTACAATGAGGATTGGCCGAAGCGGTTTAACGAGATAAAGTCTATTTTGCATCAACCACTAGAGGGATTAATACTGTCGATAGAGCATGTTGGAAGCACGTCCGTCCCAGGTCTTGCAGCCAAGCCAATCATTGACATTGATATTGTGGTTGAATCCATGACACTACTCCCAGATGTAATCCTTAGATTGGATAGATTAGGTTACTATCACGAAGGGAATAGAGGCATAGAGAACAGAGAGGCGTTTGGGAGAAGAGACGATAATGTGCCCTACCATATAAACACTATCGAGAAATTCAATCATCATCTGTATGTTTGCAGCAAAGATAGTGAGGCTTTAATGAATCATCTAACTTTCAGGGACACTCTCCGGCATCGCCCAGACTTGGTAGTTCAGTATGGAGCGTTAAAGAGGGAACTGGCTGAGAAATACAGAAACGATCGTAAAGCTTATACAGAAGGCAAAACGGAATTTGTGCACCGTGTGGTATGCGACCGATAAAGGCTAATCAAGGAGTGATTGGAGCATGATGATCATCGATCTTACTCATACCATACAAGATGGTCTGCCCGTGTTTCCGGGAGATGAAGAGACTACATTGCAGCATTCCAAGGTCTATCATAAGGATCATTATAACAATCATCAGCTAAGCATTAACATGCATGCAGGAACACATATTGATGGTCCTATGCATCTGACGGATTCGAACGTGTATCTCAATCAAATTCCACTCGATTTTTTTATGGGTGATTGATGTCTTCTGGATGTATCCGAACAGTCCGAGGTTATTTACAAAAGAGAATATGAGCAATTAATAAAGCCAAAGCAAATTGTAATTCTGTACACAGGGCACGGTGAGCACTTTGGGGAGTCCATATATTTTAGCGATTATCCTGTAATAACATTAGAATTTGCGGAGTTACTAGCTCGTAAGCAGGTGAAGATGATTGGCCTAGATACACCGTCACCAGATCGATATCCATTTGAAATACATAAATTTCTGTTTCACAATAATATTCTTATTGCTGAAAACTTGGCCAATGTAGAACAGCTGCTGAACAAGAAAACTTTTGAGATTATAGCACTGCCACTCTGCATCCAAGCGGATTCTTCTATTGCCCGGGTAATTGCCCGTGTGGAAGCTTGATTGAAAGATGGAGAGTTACTAGATAAGGAGTTGAAAATATGCCTTGGCCCATGGTTCATTTTGCCGTAGCTGTACATACACAGATGGTTCAACGATCTCCTAGCTTTCTACTGGGCAGTATTGCTCCGGATGCGATCCATGTAAGAGAGCATGTGACAAGAGAAGCTAAAGGTAGTACTCATTTCGTATTTAACAATACGTTGCCAAGCGTGGAAGTGCTAAAGACTAAGTATGTAGAGTATTTAAGGATGCACAGAGAACCAGAATGGGAATTGTTCGTGTTAGGCTACTTTGCGCATATTTATACGGATCTTAGATGGATACAGACGATATATGCTGACTTTGAGTTGAATTAAGAAGGTGAAATGAAGAATATCAGGCGAACATACAATCAAGAGGTTAGTCAACTGGAGTTTGAAATACTGAGATCCAGAGATTGGGCAGATAGGGTCCTGTTTGAGCTGCAGACCGCAAGAGCTTATTCAATAGAGCCATTAGTTACAGAAATTGAAGTAGCTCAATATAGAGATTTGAAATTGGGATGGTTACAGGACGCCGCCAATGAACCACAGATCAACACTCATTATTTTACAGAAGATAGAGTGAACGACTTTATTATTAGAACAGCTAATGAATTGAATGAAAGGTTTCAAGAATGGAACGTACCTGACTTCATGAACAAGAACTTGAATAGCGAATAGTTAAAAAGTATCAGTCTCCCGTATTGGAGAATGATACTTTTTTAGTTGTAAGTTTATAGAATGAATTGTTTTAAGATTCGTTAAGGCGTGAATTCAATTTGATCCACTTAGCGTATTTATCGTTTTTATAAATTCCTGTTGATTGTCAACATCATATTGTTTAGGAAGTAAGTTTAGCATACGATTTACTGAATTTTTTAGGTGAGAAATTTCTGCATCTACTTGATAGCTCTTTATGGAGTAATTAGCTAACAACCGAGAGGTGATTTCATCAATCTCTGCTAGAGCAACCTCAATATATTGAGTATTCAGATTTGTTTCATTTAAAGAATTTCTAAACTCTGCGAACGAATTTATGGAACGTTTTAACCTTTCGTTACCATTAACTAAGGAATTCATAATTTCGTTAGAAGCACTTTGTTGAGCAGCATTCTCAAGATATTTCTCATATATTCCTAGGCTACTTACAAAATTTCTATATGCTCCGGGATCACCCGTTGAATAAGACGTATGGATTTCAATAGACCTATTTACAAATAGAACAATCAGTACAATATTTAAAAAAATGGATAAGAAAACAGTAATCTTTAAAGAAGTGTTCTTCATTATTTCATTCCAATCATTTTGAATTAATCGTATAAACAATTTCTGGCAGCGGATGTTAGATTAACATATCTTGTTATTTGAAGACAATAATGATTAGCAAATTAACTTGCACCAATTTATGGATATCAATTCCGAGACTGACAGCGAAAATGAAATATATATGACATACATCTAACGCTTTTGATCAACAGACGTACTCCTTCCGTGTCCAAAAAAAGTCTGTAAATGCAAAATCGTTGACAGTTATTATTCGCCTCCACTAGTATATAGTCAGCCGCTAATTGAGGCACCATGAGGCGGGCATAAGGAAGTTATTTTCATATAACAACCATTAAGGGAGCGTGAGAGATTGAAGGCAAGAGGATGGTAGAGTTACCAAATTTATGGGAGAGGGAAGATGAATTGATGTATTCATTATTTCGGAAATCGATGATCTTATGTCTGTCCGTACTCATTCCAATTTCCTTGCTTATAGGCAATTCCGAGCGAGCAGAGGCAAGCAGTACCAAATTCGGACAACCTATTGATTTGGGATCGCCGATTCAGCAGATTAGTATTTTTGACAGCACGTATAACAAGGTGAACGGACAGGATTATATGTATACAACAGTAAGCGGCACACCCGCTGTCCTGAACGTAATCAACTTGAGTGATTATGAAGTTGTAGCCACTTTACCACTAGAGGGAAGTGCACAAGCGTGGGTACATAGAGCGGATAAAAATGGAAGCGTTTACGTAGGGTCGACTTCTAACATTTTGTACCGTTATGATAGCTCCACCGGAGTGATTGAAAATCTCGGTACGCCGATTCCCGGTGAAGGTGGTATCTGGTCGATGACGCTTGATGATGAAGGGAATGTCTACGGTGGAACTTTTCCAGGAGGGAAGGTGTTCAAATATGATGCTTCTCTGCAGCAGTTTATTAATTTCGGAAGCGCGGTTGAAGGTCAGCAATATGTAAGGTCCCTGGCGTATCACAACGGATCGATTTATGCAGGAACCGGTTCAACCGGACATTTAATAAAGATGAATCCGGAAACAGCTGATAAAGAGGAAATTCCACTGAAGCTGATTCCTGGCGTTAACGAGTACCCGTTTGTATACAATCTTGATGTAGCCGGAGACTACTTATTCACCCACCTATCGGGCGGCGCGATTAAGCAGCTGCATGTGTATGACCTGGCAAATAAAGAGTGGCTAGATGTGGTTGTGGAAGGATTTGAAGGTGTGAAAGTGTCACCCGAAATGAACGGAAAAGTGTATTTTTTACAGAATAAACAGCTGGTTTCTTTTGACCTTGCCACTCACGAGATTAGAGATACAGGCATTACACAGCAGATGACGATGAAGAACAGCGGTTGGATTGGGACAGACCCTCAAAATATGAAGCTTGCCAGTATTCAGTTCAATGGCATAGTTACGCTAATGCAGCCTGAGCAGGGCATTCGTGAGGAGATGTTTCCAATCGTGGAAGGGCAAAGCGCACCACTGCATGTGCTTGAGAAGGGTCCGGATGGGAATCTGTATATGAGTGCTTATCCGAGTGCGAACGCTGCTAAATACAATCCTGCTACGAAGTTCCGTGAGATGTTTACGATGAATCAAGCGGAGAGTATGGGGGCCTACGGAGATAAACTGTTTATGGGCATTTATCCCGGAGCGCAGATCCATGAGCTCACGCCAGGTCTTCCGATCAAACCGAATGAGAATCCGGCGTATAAATTCAGTATTGGCGAAGATCAGGACCGACCATATGTGTTCGCAGCAGGGGATGATCAAGTATTTTTCGGTACAGTACCTTTATACGGCAAGCTTGGTGGTGCATTGGTAACTTATGAACCTGCTGACGACGCTGCAACCGTTAGCTATTCCGTTTATAGAAACGTGGTTCAAGATCAGAGTATTGTTGGCTTGGCATACCGAGGTGGTAAGGTATACGGATCTACCAGCATCCATGGTGGACTAGGAATACAGCCAACGGCGACGGAGGCTAAGATGTTTGTCTGGGATACGGAAATGAATAGCAAAGTAACCGAGTTCACGCCAAAACTATATTCTGCCAAGAAAAATCCGGTCATGATTAGCGGTTTAAGCTTCGGCCCTGACGGCTTGCTCTGGGCAGCGGCTGATGGCATTCTATTCGCAGTAAATCCAGAGACCCTCGAAGTAGTGAAAGAAGCCGCAGTCTATCCGGAAGTTCAAGATTACGGGATGTGGAATCCCATTCATCTACGATGGGGACAAGATGGACTACTATATACGGATCTCCATGGACAAATAACAGTGCTCAATACTAATACGATGGAAGTCGTATATACCGGGCCTAAAGCGAGTTATATGGTATTGGGGGATGACGGTCACATTTATTATGCAGAGGGAACTCGTCTGAAAATGATTCCGGTCGATAGCAATGGCTCAGTTGATCCAGGCGGGCCAGGCACGCAGCCTTCAAGGGATGTGAACGGTGATGGGAAGGTTGATATCCTTGATGTAATAAAGGTGGCTAAACAGTCAGGTAATTCGGTAACAGAAGACTTGTCCAATCTGGATATGAGTGGGGATGGAATAATTAGTATGCATGATGTCGCGTTAATCGCATTCTCGATGATGGAGAAGTGATAGAAAGTTTGAGGAGAGGATATATCAATGATGATGAAATGGATTGTAATCACCTTGCCTGTGTTAATACTATGTCTCGTCTTGTCCACTGTCGCCCCAACCTCGGTATTTGCTGCAACTAATACAAAAAATGAAAGCGCTATCTCTTTAGGGGCTAACCAACTTTCGGTATCTAAAGGTGATGTAGTAAAAGTCAAAGTTTCAGTCCACCATGTCACTGATCTGTATGGTGTGCAGTTTAAAGTGAAGTTTGACCCATCGAAGCTAACATTGAAGGAAGCCGTGCCGGTGGGTGGATATAGCGATTTTGGCGGGAAGAAAATATCTACCGATCAAGGAGTTATACTGTTGCCGCTACTGCGTGAACAAGTAACTAATCAGTCAGAGGTGGCATTACTCGATGTGGCAGAGTTAAGCTTTGTAGCTCAAGGATCAGGAAATGCAGTTATTGAACTGAAGGAGATCAAGGCTGTATCTACAGAGTCTTTTACAAATGAAGCAGGTTTGAAAGATTTAAAGTCTATTTCACTAATTGATAAAGGTCCGCTGCGTATATCCATCCAGAGTTCAACGATTCCTGAGGTGCCTTCCAATCCAGATACACCAACCTTTCCAACCGCACCTAGTATGCCTGGCACACCTAATATTTCTGTTGGAGATGTAAACAAGTCTCTTCAAGATATTGAACGTTTACTCAATGCTGATCAATGGAAAGAGGCAATATATGCGGTAAACAACCTACTAACGATGAATCTCTCTTCCTTCTCAAGTGAACAAAAGCGAAAATTGGAGGATTCCCTCCATAAGCTGCTTGAAGGTCTTCAAACGAGTATAACCCCTGGAAATTATTCTGGCGGAGTTGCCACAATGAATGATGAATCATTGAAATATGCAGTGAAGTCGTTAACCGATCTTGTGGCCTTGTCCAAGAAGCATGGTCTATCAACGGAAGTAGATAAACTCATCCGCTTCTCGGTTCCAGCACTCTCTGAAAAAGTGACATCACTACAGATGACGCCGGAACAAATATCGCTGTTAGAACAGAACGGAATGACGATTGAGCTGAATTGGACCGAGGGAAAAGTAAAGGTGTACCCAAAATCGCTTCCGAAGCAAGCAGCAGTAAGGTTAAGCCTATCCACCTCTAAAGGTACATCTACATCGAGTCCAAGTGATAACGCACTACAGCAGCTTGTTTCATATGATCTTTCCATTTTGACGATAAACGGGGCTGAGAATGTACCTGTTACCCAAATGCCAGAAGCGATCGGACTTCTCCTTCCATTTAAAGCAGCGGAACATCAGCTTCACAAGCTAGGGGTATATGCGTGGGACGAGCAGTCAGGTATTTGGAAATACATTCGGAACGCGAAGCAGCTGAATGGAATGTTTGAGCTTGATGTGATTAAGCCTGGGACGTATGCCGTTATGGAGTATTCCGTGGATTTTACAGACATTCAGAACTTGTATCAAGAGGCGAAACATGCAATTGAAGCTTTAACAGCAAAGCATCTTATGTTTGGCACAGGTCAGGACAAATTCTCACCTAACCAGGACATCACACGGGCTGAGTTTACATCACTCTTGGTAAGGGCGCTGGATCTTAAGAGTTCAACTCAGACGTTTAACGTATTCTCAGATGTAAAGCCTGGGGCCTGGTACGAAAGAGAAGTTCTCGCAGCTTGGGAAGCTGGAATTGTTAAAGGCAGCGGAGGCAAATTCGAACCTGATGCGAAGCTGACTAGAGAACAGATGGCCGTCATGATGATGAACGCGGTGAGTGCTGCTGGAAAGATGGAAGAAGCTAAAGGTCATAACAAATTCGGTGATGATAGTCAGATCAGTAGCTGGGCCAAGGACTACATTTATGCTGCTGTGGAAAAAGGACTTCTCAAAGGAAATGCATCGAATCACTATCTACCTAAGGCTCATGCTTCCCGCGTGGAAGCAGCAATCATTCTGCTTCGCTGGTTAGACCAACCATAAGGAGGGAGTCTATTGAGACATTGGCGACAAGGAGTTGTATGGTTTAGCGCTTTTATTCTCATGGTGAGTTCAGCGTTTACGTTCATGGAGGTAAGAGAAGTGGATGCCGCAGCTGGATTCCAGATCAAAGAAGTCAAGATTCCAAATGCAGGCTTTGAAGAAGAGGTTACGAATTCAGTTATCCCGGGATGGACCCCGCTATGGAAGCCTTATGAAGATGCATATTACGAGATTACGACAGATCGAGCATATTCAGGTAAGCAAAGTGTGAGGTTTAAAGATACTTCTACTACGAAAGGAGCGATTCTCCAAAGCGCTGCCCTTCCCGTTAAACCAGGGATAGAGTATACCGCCTCTGCCATGATGTATCTTGAGGAACCGACCGTAGCGGCAACACTACTTCTTCGCTTTTATGATGAGAACAACAAGCAGGTTGGTACGGATTCGCTGTTCCATTATCGGACGCCTAAGAATGAGTGGTTCAAGGCTGAGATTAAAGGGCTGGCACCAGCAAACGCGAAATATGCATCGGTATTTGCATCACTGAGTAACTTTTTTACGGCCGTAGCTTATTATGATGACTTCAAATTGACCTACGAACAGAAGGATATGAATGTAACCCTGCAAGCTCCGGCTACAGCGACAAAAGGCACATCCATAACTGTTAAGGTTGGAGTGAGTGATGCTGTTGACCTATATGCAGCTGATCTGAATTTGATTTATGATCCTAACGTTTTAAAGGTAACTGACGTTGTACTCGATCCAGAGTTTGAGCATGATCAGAAAGCATTTCTAACTTGGAAAGCCAAGGATGGAAGGCTTCGAATCATTACTTCGCAGCTCCAGAGTCAAGTTGTGAACGGTAATAAAGGGATCGCAAACGTCACGTTTCAGGTGCTGGATCAGACAGGCAATACTACGCTAACGATCGAACAAGGTTCGATCCTAGCTCCTGCACATGCGCAGACAGATGATGAACTTGTTCATCTACTGAATGATGTCAAAGCTAGAATGACCATTTTGGATAGTATGGAAGACTTGAATCGTGATGGTGTCGTTAATCTAATCGATTTATTGTTAATTGCGAAAAAGTTAGATGAAAAGCCGGCAGGCTCAATTCTACATTATGACTTGAATGGAGATGGATATATCGACGTTACGGATCTTGGTTTAGTGGCTCAAGTCGTATTGAAGAACTAGGATTCATATGCCCGTAGGCTACTACACCACAATATGAGGAGGTATACCATGCATATCAAGATGAAGAAATGGATGATTCTCTCATTTGCGCTCTTAATGATATCTTCCGTCACATTATCCATAACCCAACCCGTAGGCGCAGCTTCAGGAGAGATAGTTCGATTTAAGGGAAAGAGCTTCGGACAACCCGTTGATCTGGGTGTGCCCGTGTCTAGGGCTTCCGTTAGTGATGCTGTCATAGGTAAAGAGGATGGAAAAGATGTATTTTATACAACAGTCAACGGGGACACAGCTATTTTTAATATCGTGGACATTAAGGGTAATAAGTTAATTCGTTCATTTCCATTGACGGGAACACAGCAAAGCTGGAGACACACCATCGCACCAGATGGGACGGTTTATATCGGAGGGATTACAACTTCAGGTCAAAGTAAAGGGGATTTGTGGTCATACTCTCCTGTAACAAAAACAGTTCAGAATCTCGGAGAGCCCATTAAAGGTGAGAAATCAATCTGGACTTTGACGACGGATGAACATGGAAATGTGTATGGAGGTACGTTTCAGAGCGGTAAAGTGTTTAAGTATGATCCCATTAAGAAGAATTACCGGGATTATGGAAGTATGGTTCAAGGTCAGGAATATGTTCGATCTATCGCTTATTATGGGGGATACGTATATGCAGGAATAGGCACCAAGGGGGATGTCGTTCGTCTGGATGTCGAAACGGGACAGAAGCAAGTTATATCTGATGAGGTTCCTGCGATCCTGGGTGTAGATAAAGCTGCGGTTCCTTTTGCATATGACATGGCGATTGTGAATGATCTTTTGGTGGTGAAGTTTAGCGATTCGTTGATGACACTACTATTCTATGATTTGAAGAATGAACAGTGGCTTCCTCATAAAGTAGGGAAAGAAATCGGAGGTGTTACAGGCGCTGGAGTCTTTTCATTTAATCAGTTGGTGACAAGGGATAACAAGTTGTATATACCTGCCAACGGACATGTAACCGAGGTGAATCTGGATAGCTTTGAAGCACGTATGATGGCGATCAAGTATGGCACGTCATTCCGGGGAGCGGGATGGGTGGAATATGATGAAACGTCTGGTCTAGGGACATCTTTTGCTACGATGAAGGGGAATGGTGATTACAGTATTTTTAATGTAGTCGACGAAACGATTGAAAATTTCTCTTCGGTCCTGAAAGGTCAGCCCAACCCGATTCATAACATGGAGAGGGGTGCAGACGGAAAATTATATATGTCCGGTTATCCAGGCGGTGTTGGAGCACAGTTTGATCCCGTGACGCTTCAATACTCAACGTTTAGTTTGGAACAAGCCGAAGGCATGATTGCTTATGGTGATGATATGTACTTTGGTGTGTACCCGGGCGGACATGTGTATAAAGCAGATACGAAGAAATCCGTTTTATCAGCAGAGAAGGTATTTACGATTGGCGAGCATCAAGACCGGCCTTACATTATGAAGACGATGGAAGATAAGATTATGATCGGGACGATTCCGGACTATGGCCAACTCGGCGGAGCGCTTACGATTTATGACCCGACTACGGGGCAGTATGAAGTATTCCGGGATATTGTCAAAAATCAAAGCATAGTAGGTCTCGCTTATAAAGATGGTCTGATCTATGGTTCAACCACGGTTCATGGTGGCTTAGGGATATCTGCATCCGAACGTTCGGCCAAAATGTTCGTGTGGGACGTAGCGAGCAAGAAGAAGATAAAGGAATTTTCGTTAGACATTCCGGGTCTAAGCAACCCGCCAATGATTAGTGGATTAACCGTAGGACCCGATGGCAACATTTGGGGCGGGGTTGATGGGATTCTGTTCAAGCTAAATGCTAAAACCTACGACATTATGGATTATAAAAATATTTATCCAGATATTAAAAGCTACGGCATGTGGCGTCCATACCATTCCTACTGGAGCAAGGATGGTTTGTTGTATATGGACCTTGCTGATCGAATCACGATCATAGATCCTAAAACGCTGGACCATATACGTCTAGTAGAGGATAGTGTAGAAGTGAAATTCATGAACATTGCAGAAGATGCTAATGGACGGGAAAATATCTACTATGCAGATGCATCCAGCATGGGAAATCTCATGATGATCCCCATTACCGATGCTAAGTACGAGGAGGCAGGTCAGTTAAAACTCACTGCACCGACTTCGGTTGCTCCTGGACAAAGCTTTTCATTCATTCTTCAGATGGAACAAGCTTCTGAATTGTATGGATATAAAGCCAAAATTCAGTTTGATCGAGATGTATGGGAAGTTGTTGATGTAGATCTAGGAGATAACTGGAGGGATGGTTACCTAACGTGGTCTATTGAAGACAATCTAATGACGATCGTAGGGACCCAAATGAAAGATAACAGCATTACGGGGAATGCTGATCTCGTCGAGATCACGTTTAAGGCTGTCGGAGCAGAGGGGGATTATGTAATTACGTTATTGAAGGGAGCAGAAACCATCCGTATGGATGGGGATGAAACTGGACATATGGACAAACTTCTGCAGGATAAACCTGTGACGATTACGATTGGCTTACCGAAACTGCCCGAAGATTTCAACGGTGATAACAAGGTCGATGTACTAGATCTCATGATCATCTCCAAACAAGTTGGAGTACCACTTGAGTCCGGGAACCGTCATATGGATTTGAACGGGGATGGAATGATCGATGTGACAGACATGGGGCTTGTCGGACTTAAGATGATGGAATAAGACAATGACTTTACGGTGTGTGCCGAGTATTTGACGGTGCGCACTTTTTTTTATTTGCTATAGTCCTGATTGAATCAATCATTACATAAACAACGATTTGCGATAACACGCTGTTAACACAAGGGTATTAGAGTTAACATTACTGATGATTCATAATACAGCGGAGGTGCCGTAAAATGCTATCAAAAAAGAAGACAATCATGGTTTTGGCGCTCAGTTTATCCATCTTCTCACAGGGGCTGGATGTGCATGCAAAAGAAAATGTAAAGCCGAACGAAGCTGGAAAATGGTTAACTGGAGAGTATCATGCTCATACCTATCAATCCGACGATGCACAGCAATCACTTCAAGAACTGATGTACAACGGATTTAAAAAGTATGATATGGATTGGATCGCAGTCTCCGATCATTTGAGAATGTCATCAAAGGACGATGAGGGGAACACGATTACTGGGGGGCCCATTTCATTCTCAAAGGGGCTGGCTGAGTTTCAATTTCCTAAACTAAAAGAACTGGAGCAATCCGCTACATATAAGAACAAAATTATGTTCGCAGGGTTTGAATGGGATATGCCTACATATGAGCACGTCGGAGTTGGTATTATCGGGGATAAGGCAGGTTCATCCAAAAGCCTGAAGGCAGTAGAGCAGTTTGAATACTTGTTTACCGATCGTGACATGACAATGTTCAATCCACTGGATGTTGCTAAATGGAATGATACAGATCAAAGAACGTATTCCACGAAGGAAGATGCTCGGAAGGCACTAGCCTGGCTCCAGAGAAATTATAAAAACTCGAGTTACGCACTGTTGAATCACCCATCTAGAAAACAAGTGTACACCATCTCTGATATTCGTGACTTCAACAATATTGCACCGAACGTGGTATTCGGTATGGAAGGTATGCCAGGAAATCAAATGGAGCCTGATCGGGGTGGATTGAATCTCGATTCAGCTGAGAATCGGACCTATGGTGGGGCAGACTACATGATCGCAAAAGTTGGCGGCGTGTGGGATGCGTTGCTTGGGGAAGGCCGCCGCTTCTGGAATTTCGCCAATTCGGATTCTCATTTCGAAATTAGTGATAACCGTCTGTACTCAAGCGGGTATTGGCCAGGACAATATTCCAAGAACTATACATGGGTAAAGGGTAACGATATGCAAGCGGTACTAGATGGTATGCGTTCAGGCAAATCGTTCTCTGTGTTTGGAGATCTTGTAAATAAGCTAGACTTCCAGGTCCATCATGGTAAAGATATCGAAGATATGGGCGGAGAGCTTCAATTGAAAAAAGGGAAGCCCATTGAATTAACAATCCGATTTAAAAGCCCTAAGAAGAATAACAATGGGGATGCGGTTCAGGTCAATCATATTGACTTGATCGCGGGTGATGTAACGGATAAAGCGAAACCAGGTACAGCTGCGTACAGCAAAGACACGAATGATTCGACCAAAGTGATTAAGCGTTTCACGAGCAAGGATTGGAAGACCGATAAGGACGGTTACAACGTTATCAAATATAGAATGAAGGTTACTAAAGACCAGTACTTCCGTCTAAGAGGTACAAACCTTGGTGTTAATGTTGAAGGTGAAACAAGAAATGGGAATCCGCTTATGGATGTGAAGACGGATATTGAAGACAACGAAACCCGTTTCGCGGAAATTAACAAACGCAATTATAATGATCTTTGGTTCTACTCGAACCCTATTTTTGTTAAGGTGACTCCGGATAAAAAGAGTAACTAATACTGTATATATGCACTAGGAAAGAGAGACCTTCCATTATGGACGGGTCTCTTTTATTTTCACAGAGGTAATGTCAATTCCTCTAGAGACCATGATATTATAGGGAAGATGGTGATTTAATAGGAAAGTTTTAGAATGTATGCCATTCCGGGAGGAAATAGGATGTCTGAGGAACAGAATCATAGGAAAAGAGTGCTGGAGGCTGTTACTGATAGACAGTTAAGCTCTGTAATGAGCAATACAAAATGGAGGGAACTGCAGGATGCCGTCATGGAGACCTTGCCATTTCCACCGCCCTACCAAGCCAAATACGTACTAGAGGATAGACTGTATCCGGCGGACTTTGAAAGTGATGTCTGGTATTGGGGAGACTGGATGGAAGGATTATTACCTTATTATAATGTAGAGTGGATCAGGGTGAGACCTCGTTATCAGAAGCATAGAGGGAATCTAATTGATCCAGAACTTGTTGATTGTACAGAGGATTTCATAACGATCTTGCACAAGTACAATATCCCTTACCAAAAACAAAATGATTCGATTTACATCTATGGATATATCTCCAGTACAAATATATTGAATGCATGAGGTGCAAACATAATGGTATATATCGCCTTATTACGAGGAATTAACGTAGGTGGCAAGAACAAGATCAAGATGGCAGAGTTGAAGAAAATGCTTGAAGCTCTTGGTTTTAGTCAAGTACAGACCTATATTCAGAGTGGAAATGTAATGTTTAAATTGGAAGAGAAGGAAGCCGTATTACAAAGGAAGATTGAGGTTGGGATCGAAGAGACATTTGGTTTTCCGGTGAGTGTAATGATGAGAACAGCTGAAGAGTTGAGAAGAATTGTTGTGAATAATCCTTTTTCCGAAGAAGAAATCGCAGAGGCTGAAGCTAGATCGGATAAAGAATGCATGTATGTAGCCATGCTCCAAGATGAACCTATACTCGGAGGGGTGGAACGTTTAGCCACTTACCAAAGTGATCATGACAGGTATCATATCGAAGGAAAAGAAGTATATCTATTATTTGATATGAGCGTAAGAGACTCCAAGCTTGCGAACAATCTTCACAGATTAGGAGTTCCCGTGACAGTTCGAAATTGGAAGACCATGAATAAGCTGATATCTTTAGTTGATGCAATGGGTGAATAAGATAGTAGCGATGAGGAAGTGTCCGTAAGAAGGATCATCTGACATGAACAAAAACGGGAGTCCCCCAAGATCCTTGGATCTTGGGGGACTCCCGTTACTTCGTTTGAATCAAAGCTATACTTCGTTCCAGATACGGTTGACATTATCAAAGGCAATCTTCGTACCCTTCGTGCATTCTTCCATGCCCTCATACTCAATGGACATGTAGCCGTCATAACCGGATTCTTTCACGATGCGCAGAATTTCATACATGTCGAGGTCGCCTTGGCCAGCGATCGCTCCGCGAAGGAAGTTGCCGCTCGCACTAGTGAACCAACCTTCACCTGGATTACGGTAGGAAGGACGAACATAGAAATCCTTAATGTGAACCATGGATGCGTACTTCAAGTTACTCTTCACAGCTGCAACTGGATTCTCATCAACACATAAGAAGTTACCAACATCCAGCGTTGTTTTAAAGTTTGGACGATCTACGGCATGAATCAGCGTTTGAACACGGTCACTCGCTTGAACATAATATCCGTGATTCTCCACACTGGTGGTGATATCATACTGCTTCGCATGGTCGGCAATTCGTCTGCAAGCAAGAGCTACTTTCTCGACATCAGCATTAAAATTAGCAATAGATGTATCTGGTCTTGAAGCAACGTCATGACGCATGAGCTTGGCACCCAGACGATGAACACGATCCACTTCGCTAATAACGCGAGCGATTTCAGCTTCATACTGCTCTTCCGTCTCGGTGATGAAGTTAGCGCCGATCGCGTAGTTAGAAATATCGATCCCTACGGATTTTGCCTTGTCTACGATCTTATCTTCGAGCTCAGGATTGGCGTTGAAGTCGAAACCAAGATTCGGTACGATTTCAATATGCTTACCACCAATCTCAGCTACCCACTCAATGACTTCCTCGATAGACATTCTGCCAGCATTCATCGCTTGAAATAAACTATATGAACTAATTCCTAATTTCAATATGATCGCTCCCTTCAGATGTTCATTCACTTAGCCACGGTAAGTTTTAATGAATTCAACGGCTTTACGGATATCATTCTCAGGATTGCTGCCCACTTCTCTTTCAATGGTTAAATATCCGTTATACCCGATTTCCTGAAGTGCTGCGAAATAGGCTGGGAAGTCTACTTTACCTTCACCAAGTGGTACTTCTTCAAATGCGGCGCCAGAGGATGCCATTTCAGCAATCTTCTCATGATCCATAGCACCGTATCCAAGATATCCGTATACGTCTCTTGGATCGACAGGACGAAGACGCTTACCGTCTTTCACATGCGTGTGTACCAGATAATCCTTCAGCAATTTAACACCCTCTACAGGATCATCTCCTGTAACCATAACCATGTTCGCTGGATCGAAGTTGACCGAAACTCCGTTCGTGCTCAGCGTGTCGAGGAAGCTCTTCAAATGTGCAGCAGGTTCTGGACCTGTCTCGATCGCGAAGTAAGCATTCATGCTCTTGGCGTACACTCCAAGATCGTCACATGCACGCTGCATCGCTTCGTAGATTCTTCCGTTCTTATCGTCTGGAACGATACCAATGTGGGTTGTCACCACATTACTACCTAGTTCTACAGCAAGATCGAGGATACGTTTAGACTTTTCAACTTTCTCTGGGTTAGCTTCAGCATCTTGGAAGCCATGTCCAGCCAAATCTCCGCAAAGAGCGGAAATTTCAAGGCCTAATCCATCAATATAGTTGCGAAGCTCTTTACGCTTGGCAGGGGAAAGGGCAGCTGGGTCCATCTCACCAGATACGGCATAGATTTGTACACCGTCTGCTCCGACTTCCTTCGCTTTCTTGAGGCCTTCCATAACCCCAACTCCAAAGCTGTCTACAATTACACCAATCTTATTCGTTAAATTCATAGCGGCATTAGCCTCCTTATCATTTTAAATATGTGATTATTACTCCGTGATCAAAAGTCGCCTAGAAGCGAATTTCGATGCCTTCTTCAGCGGACTTATATACCGCGTTCAAAATTTTAATCATTTCTACACCGTCTTCAACTGGGCTGTTCGTTTCAATCTTGCCGAGACAGCTGTCGACAAAGTGAGTGATTTCGTTATTGAAAGCACCTTGGAAATCAAATCCCGGTGTTGTGAGCTGTGGGCTGACATTAATGATCGTGTTGTGACGCTCTGTAGAGATGGACAGTACAGGCTCAATTTCAGCGCCGCCTTTGTCTCCATAAATATTAATGGTTCCGGAATCTTGTTTCGCATGAAGTGTGAAGCTGACATCAACCATCAGCGATGCACCGTTCTCAAAACGGATGAGCACGTTCGCCATATCTTCAACTGTATTCACGTTATCAGCTGCATTGTAATCAGCTGCTTTATAGAAATCGTAGTTCTCGATATGTGAGCGGTTGCCAAGCTTGTTGTATGTATTACCACTCACGGATTTCACCTTCGGTTTACCCATCAGATACCAGCAGAGATCGATAACATGAACACCGATATCAATTAATGGTCCGCCACCGGAACGCTCTTTATCAGAGAACCATCCACCTGGATTACCAAGACGACGGATCAGGCTAGCTTTGGCAAAATAAATATCACCGAGATCACCAGCATCAATAAACTTCTTCAATACAGCAATGTTAGAAGCATGTCGGCGAACATAACCAACTTGAAGGAACTTACCTGATTCACGTACGGCTTGTTCTACTTGAAGGGCTTCATCTACCGTTTTACATAGCGGTTTTTCGCACAGTACGTTTTTACCTGCACGAAGCGCAGCGATACTGATCTCAGCGTGGGTGTTGTTCCATGTGCAGACACTAACAGCCTGAACTTCCGGATTCGCTAACAATTCATGATAGTCGGTATATACATTCGATGCGTTGTATTTTTCAGCCTTTGCACGAGCTCTGTCTTCAACTAGATCACAGACTGCAACAATCTCTACATCGGGATTAATGTGATAAGCATGGAAATGGGATTCGGAGATCGAGCCGCAGCCGATCACACCAACTTTGATTTTGCTCATGATTACGCTTACATCCTCTCGGTATCTACGTCTTTTTTTACTGTTTCTGACAGGATATACAAAACGCAGATATGTTATATTTATTCAAGCAAGTTTAATTTATCATAGTTGTTTTAAAGGGAGAATGTGCAGGATGACAAAATACATGGATTATATGATCAGTTCTCACCCTATTAGAATTTATAATCCAAGGATGGATTCCAGCAAGCAGAAGATCAAGTCACTAGCGGTTGTTAATGCAGGTCATTTACCTGGAAGAACTATGCAGCGAGTGGATGCTAAATTCCACGATTGGGCGTTTGTTATGATCACAGGCGGGAGTGGATATTATCAGGTTGACGGTGGAGAAATACAAAGGGTAGAAGCTGGGAGCTGGTTTTGTCTTTTTCCAGGTTCTTCCTTTAACTATGGTCCTTATTCGGAAGGATATTGGGATGAATATTATTTTACCGTGGAGGGGTACCGGGTGGAGGAGTGGGTTAGGCACTGGCTTATGAACCCGGAACTCATCAAAAGCGCCGCCTTTGACGACTCCCTTTTTCATCGCATGGAAATGATGTTCATGCTTATTGATAGTGGCGTGCCAAGTAATATGGACCGTGCCGCTTTAATGTTGGAATCCTTCCTATATGATCTGGTGTCGCAATCGGATCGTACCGAAATGAATAATCGAGAGAGCTTTGTCCTAAAAGTAATTGATGATTTATCCAAGTCACTGGATAAGAATTATGAACCCTCCGAAATGGCTGCAAGGCATCATATTTCGGTATCGACGCTTAGAAGGATCGTTCACGAGTATACGGGGTATCCCTTGAATGAGTTTTTACACAGACTCAAGGTTGCCGAAGCGAAGAATATTTTGCTGAATACAGAACTTACCGTAAAAGAGGTGGGCGAAGCACTTGGTTACAAAGATTCATTCTACTTCTCACGTGTATTTAAGCGGATTACTGGCATGTCACCTCGAACTTACCGTGATCGTGTTGGACAATAAGTGAGTATTCATCTTGCTAATTATAGGTGATGATCTATTATATTAGGGGTTGTAAGGTCTACTAGTATTGATTAAGTTACTGGTATAGTCGGACAGACGGAGGTATCAATCGAGATGAAAATGTTGTTTCAAGGATTGACTGAGGATTTAACCCGCGGTACTGCTGAACTAGCTGATATGCTAGGTATTCAGATTCAAGCAGGAGGTATTACTGTTGAAGTAGTTCAAGGTGAGGGCCCGCTTACCGTAACAAGAAATGGAGATAGTGGAAGGATCCACTACCAGAATAAAATTCATTTTTACCGTGCCCTGGGATTGTTCGTAGAACAGGCCAAGGAGAGCGAGACATTTGAAATATCGGAGCAACCGAGATTTGATTTTAATGGTACGATGCTGGACGTGTCCCGTAATGGTGTCATGAAGGTAGAGACCATTAAGCAGTTTATTCGTTACATGGCTGTCATGGGCATGAACGGTTTAATGATGTATACAGAGGATACCTATGAAATCGAGGATCTACCCTATTTTGGATATATGAGAGGGCGTTACACCAAGGAAGAGCTTCGTGAATGTGATGATTATGCAGATGTGTTCGGAATCGAGATGATTGCTTGCATTCAGACACTTGGCCATCTTCATCAAGCACTGAAATGGAATTATGCTGGAGCAATCAAAGATCATAACGACATCCTGCTCGCTGGAGAGCCGAAGACTTACGAATTTATTGAGCAGATGATTCGTACCGCTGCAGAGACTTTCCGTTCGAAGCGGATTCATATTGGTATGGATGAAGCATTCCAGGTGGGTCTGGGGAATTATTTGAGAAAGCATGGTTTCCGTGACCGCTTTGAAATTATGAATGAACATGTGAGCAAAGTGCTCGACATTACGAATAAATATGAGCTTCGTCCGATGATCTGGAGTGATATGTATTTCAACCTACTCTCCAATGACTATCAAGGTCATCTATACAACGTCAATGCTAATTTCTCGGAAGAGAACATGGACAAGATTCCTGATGGCGTCCAGTTTGTATATTGGGATTATGGTAAAGGTGATGAGCAGGGCTATGAGAAAATATATGACATGCACATGAAGTTCGGCTCCATGCCGATTTTTGCTGGTGGTATTCATATGTGGAACTCCATTGCTCCAAACTACGGTAAGACATGGACGACGAGTCATCCTGCACTACGAGCTGCGAAGAAAAAAGGACTACGGGAAGTTCTGGCCACAGCTTGGGGTGACAATGGAAATGAAACGAATCATCTCGTAATCTTGGCTGGTCTTCAGCTGTTCGCGGAACACGGCTATGGAGATGAGGTTGACGATGCTCGTCTTGCTAAACGTCTGAAAGCTTGTACAGGACTTGACCTGTTCGAACCATTGGTTTCACTGAAATATATGGACGAAGTTCCTGGTGTAGATGAAGGAAATCACTGGATGGCGAATACTTCGAAGTTTCTATTGTGGCAGGACTTGTTGTTAGGACTGTTCGATGGGCATATTGAACCAGAGACAGAATCAATGCTTGGAGACTATTACGACAAGATGGAGCAGAAATGGTATGAAGTTAAAGGACAGATGCCCGCTCCTTTCAATGCACTGTTTGAAACTTATGAGAAACTGGCTAGCGTTTTGTCTGTGAAAGGGACCCTTGGTGTTCGCATCAAGCGGAGTTATGATGCGGGTGCGATGGAGGAATTGAAAGCGATCGCTACTACCGAACTGCCCGAGCTGATTCGTCGTGTAGAAGAATTGAGACTATCTCATCGTAAAGTATGGATGCTTACATATAAAGCATTCGGCTGGGAAGTACTCGATATTCGTTATGGTGGACTGAAAGCTCGTATTCAATCCGCAGGTGACCGTTTGCTCGATTATATCCATGGAGATATAGAAGCACTTGAAGAGTTGGAAGAGGCGCGCCTGATCTATGATCAGACGGGTACACCAACAGCTCCGCTGAATGTTAATGCATCGTATCAAAGTATTGTTACAGCGAACGCTCTCACTTAGGAAGACATGAACGCAAGTGTTTTATAACGCCCAATAATGCTAGTTTCAAGAAGAGGATTGCCCCAATCAAAGGGTGATCTTCTTTTTGTTTTTGCATCGAAAATATGATTTACAAGGTAAGTTGTAAGATTTTACAGGTTATGTTCTAACGAAATACGGGTTTTGTGCAGGGGATAAATTCAACATAATTGAGTTAGGTCAAATGAACCAAATAGAGAAAAAACAACGAGGAGACACTTTAGAGAGGGGGCGCCTACTATTAGACAGACATCACTTCATACCAACGCAGATGCGAACATGATTGATACGCCGCGCAAGAAATCTTTGTTAAGACGATTGGCAGCGCAATATCAATTGCTGATCATGTCCGTTCCGTTTGTGCTTTTACTGATATTGTTTAGCTTTGTTCCACTGTGGGGCTGGATTATGGCTTTTCAGAAGTATTCCCCAGGTAAAGGGATTATGGGAAGCAAGTTTGTCGGGCTCGAGAACTTTGTCACACTGTTTCATGATGAAAGATTCTTTCTCGTATTGAGAAACACACTCGCGATGAGCTTAATGAGTCTCATCACCGGATTTGTTGGGGCGATCGCGCTTGCACTATTCCTTAATGAGATCAAGAATGTGAGATTTAAAAGAACGGTGCAGACCATTACCTACATACCACACTTTGTATCGATGGTTGTTATCGCGAACATCGTGCTTACGTTCCTATCTCCGGATAGCGGTTTCGTCAATCAGTTTCTGATGATGCTCGGGATCATCGATGAGCCGATTTATTTTATGGCTAAGGGCGAGTGGTTCTGGGTTATCCATACGCTAACGGGTCTATGGAAAGAGCTTGGCTGGAGTACAATCATTTATTTGGCGGTCATTGCTGGTTTGAATCCAGAATCCTTTGAGGCAGCCGAAGTGGATGGAGCTGGACGTTTCCAGAAAATTTGGCATATCTCTATTCCCGGTCTGATGCCAACCGCAACAATTCTTTTGATTCTATCGCTCGGTTCTATTGTCAATACGGGCTACGAATCACAAATGCTACTCGGTAACTCCCTGACAGTTGATTACTATGAGGTGCTCGACTTGTACGCGCTTAACTTGTCTTTCGGAGCAGGGCAATATTCCATCGGGGTTGCACTCAGTATTTTCAAATGTATTGTGAGTCTATTCCTGGTGCTGACCGTCAACAAGTTTGTGAAAAAAGCCGGACAATCATCGTTGTTCTAAGAGGGGGGAGAGCATGAAAAAATCACAAAGCACCGGAGATATTCTATTTAATGTCGTGAACTATACACTGCTTTCTTTATTGACGATTTGTACGATATATCCATTCTGGAACCTGCTCGCCATATCCTTGAACGAATCGGGGGATACACTGAGAGGTCAAGTATACTTATGGCCTAATGTTTTTACTTTGGATAACTATAAAGTCGTCTTTCAGAATGATGCTTTGCTAGGGGCAACATTGCGATCTATTACAAGAACCGTTCTAGGTACCGGATTGTCATTGATCTGTTCTGTGATGTTAGCATACACTTTGTCGCGTAAAGAGTTCATTCTGCGTAAAGCAATTAACTGGATTATGATCATCAGTATGTACGTGAGTGGTGGATTGATCCCTACTTACATGCTTATCAAAAATATCGGACTTACCAACAGTTTCTGGGTTTACATTATTCCAGGCTTGATCAGCGTCTTTAATGTCATCATCATTCGTTCGTACTTTGATCAGCTCCCAGATGGGTTGATTGAAGCTTCTAGAATAGATGGAGCTAATGAATTTCAGACACTGTTTAAGATCGTGCTGCCCGTCAGTATGCCCGTGCTAGCAACCATTACGTTGTTCGTATCGGTAGGTCACTGGAATTCATGGTTTGATAACTATATGTATAACACTAGGGAGAATTTAAACCTACTGCAATATGAGCTGATGAAAATTCTTATGCAGTCTACGCAGCAGGTAACGAGTAATGCGACAGGATCGCTCGCCGGTGAGACATTGCGACAAATTACGCCGCAGTCAATTCGCGCAACGATGACTATTATCGTAACAATACCGATTCTATTCGTATATCCATTCTTACAGAAGTATTTTATTCAAGGGATTATGATCGGAGCTATTAAAGAATAGTTTCCGCATAATATATCATCACATATAAAAAGGGGCGATAGAAATGAGTAAACGCTGGCTAACAGGCCTGTCATTGCTTCTGGCAGCTTCGATGGTTGCGGGCTGTGGAAGTAAAGACGCGGGTACGGATAAGAGCAGTGGTGACGATGGTGGAAAGATTAACTATTCAATGCAAGTATGGGATTCCAGCTACAAGTGGGATACACCGATCAACAAGAAGCTAGAAGAAAAGACAGGCGTATCATTCGAATACCTTCCAATCGTTGATGGTGGCGGTAGCGGAGCTAGTAAAGTCGATGTATGGCTTGCTTCCGAAGATTACCCTGACATTATTAATGATTCTCCGCTGACGATTGGTAAGTACAAAGATGCGGGCGCTGTAATTCCGCTGGAAGAATTGATCGAAGAGCATGGACCGAACATTAAGAAGAAATTCGGCAAGTATTTTGATCTGCTTAAAGATGAAGAGGGACATATCTATTCACTTTATGGCGTGAATCTTGCAACAGAACCTTCTCCAGATTCCCAAGCATCATTCTTAGTTCAGTATGATGTATTGGCAGAAGCAGGATACCCTGAGATTAAAACTCTTGATCAGTTGTACACTGTTCTTGAATCTTATTATAAGAAGCATCCAAAAACAGAAGACGGGAAAGATGTGATTCCTTTCTCCGGAATCAGTGGTGGTCTGCTTGATATTAACCCTGCTCTGAACGCAGCGGGTCTGCCTGACCATGGTTTCTACGAAATCAAGAATGACAATGTTAGCTTCGCTATGACAAGTGATGAAGTGAAGCAGTATATGAAGTTTCTGAATAAACTACAAAATGCAGGTATGCTTGATAAGGAAGTATTCAGCTTAAATGCAGAAACGGCTGGAGCTAAAATTACTCAAGGTCGTGTACTAGCAACTTATATGCCAGCTTGGTTGATGAGAGGTTACGAAAGTTCCATCATTGCCAATGGAGATTACGATAAGCTGTACGCAAAATTCCCGATTATGCTGAACGAAGGAATCGAAGACCAATCTAATGGTTTCCCGCCAACAAACTCAAGTACGAACCTGGCGATTACATCTAAAGCGAAAAACCCAGAGCGTATCATTCAATTGATTGATTACTTGTTCACGGATGAAGGTCAGATCCTGATGAACTGGGGGATTGAAGGACAGCACTTTGATATTGTAGACGGTAAGCGTGTTCGTAATGCTGATTTCGATGCGAAAATAAAAGCTGATCCAACGGTTGGAACAAGCGAAGGAATTCAAGGACCATTTAATCGTTTTAGTTATGGTAACGGTGCTAAGCTTGATGATGGTGATTATGCAACTCCAATTACGAAGGACTTTGTAGCTTCTTCTTACGATGATCGTACTAAAGAAGTTCTCGCTAAATATGGTAAACAAACTTGGGCTGACTTCGCAGCTAAACCAGTTATTTACCCAACTATGCTATGGCAGTTGAATACCCCGGAAGATGCAAAGCCGATTGCAATCAAACTTGAAGAGATTTGGCATAAAGAAGCGGCTAAAGTCATTCTTTCCAAAACAGAAGCTGAGTTCGAGAGCAGCTGGAACGGAGCTGTATCTCAAATTGAGAAGAACGGCAAGCAAAAACTGGATGAGAGCATGACTAAAGTATGGCAGGACTTTATGGCTCGTTATAATCAAGCGGTAAAGTAGTGACGAACTCTATTGTCTAGCATAAGCCAGCTGGATTACAGAATAATTAGACAGATATCTTAAGGCACAGAGCTGTGTTCCCCTGAAGCCCAAGAAAAAGTCAATTATTCCGTTTTCCGGCTGGTTTTTCGCTGTAGTATTTTATGGAATAAGGGGTAGGCAGAATGAATAAGAGCGTTATAATAAAGAAAAAGATCGAATAGTGACATTATACGACAATAATAGACAACGATAGAGGCTAGACTGACAGTTTTGCGATTGTCCAGTTGAAGCCAGTGGAGATATAGATATGAAGATCAGGACAAAAATCTTTGTGGCAAACATGCTTGTCGTTACGATTCTCTTGGGTGTACTGACCAATGTGCTCATCCAATATGTTAGTGGGATTTTATTAGACAAAGCCAAAGAGAATGTTAACTATTCTGTTTCTCAGCTGGCTTTAAATCTGGATAACTCCATGAAGGTATATGAGCAGGTCATCGATTCTTTCTATATTAATAATGATATACAAGAAGCCCTTCTCACTCATTATGAAACGGATTCAGAGGCGCAGGGTGTATATTTTGACGTAGTAACTCCTTATATGAATGTTATTCGGGCTACTACAGATTCCTTGAATTTAATGATGTATACGAATAATCCAACGTTCCAGTTCTCCGATGTTAAGAATATTGATGATGAAATTCAAGAACATGATTGGTATAAAGCAGCGCATTATGCTGACAAGCGATTATCTCGAGTGTGGACCTATCTGGGGCGTTCGGATATTTATAAGGCGGATGTACTCAGGCTCGTAGGTAAGCTGTACAATATTTTCAATCAATCCGAGTTATTCATTGCCGTAGATGTCGATCAGCGCGTCATACAAGATTTAATCTCAAAAGAAGGTCAGGAGCAGCGATACGTTATCGCTTTAAACAATGGCCAAGTTATTGCGGACAATGGGATGAAGAGCATCGAAGGACAGCATATTCAGGATTATGGGTTTTATGATGAGATTGCAGCACACGATAACATTACTTCGATGTATATGGAAGATGGATTGAAATATTTACTCGTATCCAAGACGCTCGATACAAGACATAGTGTATCTGGCATGAAAATTGTCTCTCTGGTCTCGATAGATCAGTACATCAGTAAAGTTAATCAGATGAAATGGATAGCGCTTGCATTGTATGTGGGATCCTTACTGTTATGTATGGTTATCATTTATGCGATATCTACTGGATTAACGAAAAGGCTTACAGTACTTGCTCTTAAGATTAAAGAGATGAACACCGATAACTTGCAATCATTTATTGAAGTTAGAGGCAATGACGAGATCAGCCAAGTGAGCTATAAATTTAATCAGATGATGGCTCGTATGGACCTCCTGATTAAGCAAGTGTACGAAGCGGAAATCGAACGTAAAGAGCTTGAGCTAAAGCGCAGAGAGTCTGAATTGTATGCGCTTCAAGCCCAAATTAATCCACATTATTTATTTAATACACTGAATGCGATCCGAGGTAACTTACTAGAGAACGGTGACCATAAGAATGCAGATATCGTTAAATGGTTCGCTCAATCCTTTAGAAATATGTTGAATCGAAAAGGAGATGTAGTGCGCTTAGGGGAAGAACTGGATGCTGTGAACACATACATGAACGTGCAGATGTTCCGTTATGGAAGTCGCTTGATCTATTCTAGTGAGGTTCCCGAATCACTACATCCATTTCCGATCCCTAAGCTTGCTCTGCATACCTTACTAGAGAATGCGATGATCCATGCGCTAGAAAATAACGAGAGTGACACGATAATCAAGGTTCGAGGAGAATGGATTGATGATCGGCACTACCGGATTTCAGTGCAGGACAATGGTCCAGGTTTCTCTGCTGAGAAGTTATCTGAAATATGGGAGCGTCTTCAGAATCCGGAGGTAGAAACTCATAATCAGCATCTAGGGCTCCTCAATACACAGCAACGGATTCAGATGACATTCGGCACGGATTACGGGCTTGATATTGTCAGCGTAGCAGGTGAAGAGACACGCGTAAGTATGGTACTGCCGACGGTGTGGAGCAGACAGAAGGAGGAATAGATCGATGTTTCGAGTATTAATTGTTGACGATGAACCGGGTGCTCTCAAATCTTTGAAATATATGTTGGATTGGAATGAATACGGTTATATCATTACAGGTGAAGCGGCGAATGGAAAACAAGCGTTGGAGCTATTAAAGAATGAAATATTTCACCTTGTTATTACAGATATTCGAATGCCGGGGATGAGCGGGCTAGAGTTAATCCGTTGTATTCGCACCCTATCAGAAGATATTCCTATCATCGTAATGAGTGGGTACGAGGAATTCGACTACGTAAAAGAGTGTCTTAAACATGGGGTAAAGGACTATCTCCTCAAGCCAGTGGATCAAGAGAACCTCTCAGAACTGCTTCAGAGTATTAAGGAAGAACTTACTTATGAGCTTCAAATGAATAAGCAATTACATCACGGCATTCCAGCATTAAGAGAGCGGATTCTAAAACGCTGGGCGCATGGATTTCTCACGGATGAGGAGATTGGCACGGAGTTGGAATTTCTCAATATACCAGTAGAGGAGAAGTCTTGGATTTGTCCACTGCTTATAGAGATGCATTTTCAAGATCTGACGGATTCTTCTTGGACAGAAGATGAGATGGGGATACAGCGTTTTGCGGTCCTAAATGTGTTGGAAGAATTACTTGTGCATCGTGGTTATATTTTCGAAGAATCGCGAGATCGGTTGGGCGTTGTATTAATAGGTGATACTTCAGAATCTGGTGAAGAAGTGGTTCAGCAGCTAGCTGAACTGATTAGGGATAGTATTAGAAAATATGTGAAGCTACCCGTTTCTATCGCGATTGGTGATGAGATTCAAGATCTGAGAGAATTAGCAAGTTCGTTCGAAATGGCGCTGCGGAGAATGGAGATGAACTTTTTGTTTCATGGACAGATCATCTCTTCAGCCCAGTTTAATGCCTATGATATGCCATTGAATTCGCCAGCGATCAAGTATATTCGGGCGATCATCGATTCGATAAGTGCTAAGGATGAGGAACTGCTATCCTCCTTACTAGCTGATCAGAAAAGACGGTTCTTGGCATGCGGAGCTTCCAAGCGAACGGTCCAGTCTTTTGTGCTTGAACTATTCACACATTTATTCAGTCTAATTAAGGATATGGAGGAGCCGTATCATCATATATTCGAAGACGAGACGCATGAAACTCGAATTATTCTAGATATCAAGACACTTGATGAGATAATGAATTTCACAGAGCAGAAGTGTTTCGAAGTGATCCAATATCTGGCGAGACTCAAGATGTCCTCCTCTGCCAAGACAGTGGAGCGAGTTAAAGCGATGGTGAGAGAGAACTATGCTAATAATATCCATCTGAAAATGATTGCTGAAGAAATTCATATGAATCCGACGTACTTAGGTCAGATATTTAAGTCAACGGTGGGAATGTCATTTAATGATTATCTGATGCGCACACGTATGGAGAAGGCGAAATCCCTTGTCGTTCATACGGATAAAAAGATTTACGAAATTGCTCTTGAAGTCGGCTTCAAGCAGCTTGATGCATTCTATAAGAAGTTTAAGGAGTATACGGGCAAGAGTGCAGGTGAAATGCGAGCCGAGATGAAGTAATGTATACATTTTAATGATAAATGATACTTTTTGTGGGACTTGAATAAAAGGTAACGAAATGAAATGTTTATGTCGTATAATGATGAAGGACATCTTACAATTGATCAACATGACCCGATCCTAGATAGGAACTATCTGTGGTCGGGTTTTGTTGTCTTGAATGGGCTAGTTCATTCTAAGGAGGAGGTGAATGATACTGTGAGTAGTTATACCGAACCTAATTTTGAGAAATGTGCAGTCATTACGATCGATACCCAAAATGACTTTAGCTTGCCAGGGGCTGTTGCTGAAATTAAAGGGACATATGAAGTGATTCCACACATGGAAAGTATTCTAAAAGCATGCAGAGTTCAAAAGATTCCCATTGTACATGTGATTCGCATCTATAGGGAAGATGGAACCAACGTTGATTTGTGCCGAAGATCACTCATTGAATCTGGAGCTCGCATTGTGTGCCCTCAATCTTCCGGAGCTGAACTTGTCCGTTCTATAATGCCGCTGCATGCAGAGAATTTGAACTTTGAGGCACTATTAAATGGCGAAATGCAGTGTATCGCCGAGGAGGAATGGGTAATGTACAAATCTCGCTGGGGGGCATTTTATAAGACAGACCTAGAGCATTTTTTGAAAGAGAAGGATATAGATACCTTGGTTTTTATCGGCTGTAACTTTCCAAACTGTCCTCGAACAAGTATGTATGAAGCGAGTGAACGGGATTTTAAAGTCGTAATGGTGGAGGATGCCGTTTCAGGTGTGTATCCTAAAGGAATTGAGGAAATTCAAAACATCGGTGTGAATGTATATTCAACGAAAGAGTTTATTGACGCGTTAACCGTTTCTATACCCTAAGGAGCGTAGGACTTATGAAAAGGTATAAAAGCAAAGAAGGTCAGGAACTCATTCATGATACGTATAATCGGTTATTAGATAGCTGGAATGTAATTCACGAACGACAAGATATCCTGACTTCTTATGGAAGTACACATATCATCATTGCGGGCGTCATAACGAATCCTCCATTATTATTGTTCCATGGCGTAGGTGATAACTCAGCGATGATGTGGCTGTACAACATCAAGCGGTTGTCTGAACATTTCTATGTTATTGCTGTGGATGCAATTGGAGGGTCTGGTAGGAGCGAACCGAATGAACATTATTATAGGTCATTTGATCAGACCATCTGGCTTGATGAAATATTGGAACAGTTACAATTGGAAGAGGTCAATATTGCAGGGGTTTCCTACGGAGCCTATCTAGCATATCATTATGCAATAATGAGACCATCCAAGGTTAGAAAGATTGTATGTATGGCAGGAAGAGTGGCTAGCAGCCAAGGGGAAATCATAAGAACGATGATGAAGGCATTTTTACCGGAAGCAATCTTCCCAACAGAGAAGAACAGTAAAAAGCTATTAAGGAAGCTATGTGGTCCGAATTATACGGTGTTTGAGAATCACCCAATCCTTATGAATCATTGGTATTATCTACTTAAGTATTTCAACAATAAATCAATGATGAAGCATAAGACAATTATTTTCGACGACACGCAGCTTCAATTATTAAGAGATAAGTCTCTGTTCATTATAGGGGAGTTAGATATATTATCTAATTATCCGAAGGCAATACTGAAACTACGAGACAATCAATTGTGTTACAAGATTGTGAAGGATGCTGGGCATGCCGTGAATCATGAGCAAGCGGATGAAGTAAACGCCGTGATCTGTAATTATCTGCTCGCGTAGGGTGAAAAATATTATTTGTAAAGGAAGGACGAATGAGGATGAGTAGGATGTTTACCGTTAGACAGGCAACTATAGAAGATTTGAATCCATTAGCCGATGTATTCAATCTTTATCGAGTGTTTTATAAGCAAGATTCGAATCTTGAAGGTGCTAAGCTGTTCTTGTCTGAGAGACTGAAGCTTGAAGAATCGATTATCTACATTGCTGTGGATAACGGAACGGATGCAATCATAGCCTTTACACAGTTATATCCCACATTCTCCTCCATATCGATGCGCAGAGCTTGGACATTAAATGACCTATATGTAGCTGAACATTATCGAGGTCAGGGGATAGCTCAATTGTTATTAGATCAGGCGAAGCTTCTTGCCAAGGAAACAAAGTCTAAGGGACTGTCACTATCTACGGCAGTAGATAACGAAGTAGCGCAAAAGTTATATGAGAGAAATGGGTTTATTAAGGACGAGGAATTCTATCACTATGATTTGCAGGTGTGACGTAACTATTAGCTACATGGTAGAGGAGTTGAAATATGGATCATCCTTTTCGAGAGAGAATTACTAGTGAGTCAGAGCTCAGAGATCTACTGGGGTATCCAAGCCCATTGGTATCCAAGAAGACAATCCATTCTCTGGATAGTCACTGTATTGATTTCATTCAGAAGTCACCTATGATATTCATATCCACTTCAGATAATAACGGAAATTGTGATGTTTCTCCTCGAGGAGATCAAGCAGGATTTATACATATTATTGATAATCAGCACATTGTAATCCCTGAAAGACCGGGTAATCGAAGACTCGATTCGATATTGAATATTTTATCAAACCCTCATATTGGAATTATTCTCGTAATCCCACAGTTAGAGGAAACCTTGCGAATTAACGGGAGAGCGTGTGTTATAAAGGATGCTCATATACTGGAATCGATGAGGGCGAATGGTAAAGTGCCAACTTTGGGGATTGGTGTAACCATCGAAGAGTGCTACATGCACTGTGCTAAAGCTTTCAAAAGATCAAAGTTATGGGATCCTGAAAGCTGGCAAGATGTGAATGAATTACCTAAGCCCGCGAGAATCATAGCGGCTCATGCTGGAGCTAAGGAAGATGATGTATCCAGATCATTAAAGGAATCTTATGAGAAGAGGCTTTATTGAAGTAAAAGAATAGCGTAACAACAAGGAGTGGACGAAAGTGTCATTTATAAATGTTTTGGATAAGGGATATGTTCGACTAGTGAATCATATGGGTACCGATTTAGCCGTTGTTAATGCGGCGCGGGTATCCTATGCCAAGGAATCTACAGTGTTAACGGATAGAGATATTAGACTTATTAAGTTCTTAGCAAGAGAAGGTCATACCTCTCCATTTAGACATGCGATGCTTCAATTCGAAATTTATGCACCTCTTATGGTCGCTAGACAATGGTGGAAGTATGTGATTGGATCTGCGCATTTTGAGGGAACCGGAGACAGTCTTGAAGCATGGAATGAATCCAGTCGAAGATATATTACAGAAGAGGCAACATTTTATATCCCAGCTACTGATGAGTGGAGAAGTAAACCCGAGAATTCGAAGCAAGGCAGTGGTGAGGTTCTGGATGATAGGATCGGAGCTAAACTTACAGCGGAATTACTGGTATACATAGATTCAGGAATGCGAAAGTATGAAGAAGCGTTAGATAGCGGTGTATGTCCTGAACAAGCGAGACTTTTTCTACCTGCATATGGAATGTATGTTCGATGGTATTGGACCGCCTCCCTTCAGTCGGTGTGTCATTTCCTCAACCAGAGACTGGAGCAAGACGCTCAGAAGGAAATTCAAGATTACGCTAAGGCTATTTTAGAGCTAAGTAAGCCTTTGTTTCCGAACGCTATCGATCAATTGATTGATAGAGATCTAGCTCAAGAGGAGGATGTAAATGAAGATCGGATTAGTTCTCTTTAATGGAGTGACTTTTTTAGACTTTGTGGGATTCTATGATGTGATATACAGGTTGAACCTATTTGAACAAACGAAAGGTACCACATGGGATATCTGTGGTCTGAGTGAAGAGGTTACTGATGAACTTGGGTTAACCGTGAAAGTGAATAAGATTAAGCCGAATTTAGGCGATTATGATCTGGTGTTTGTTCCGGGTGGTATGGGGACGAGAAGTCTTCGTTATGATCAGGAGTTTATCGAATGGGTTAGAACAGCTGAGGCAGTTCCATATAAAGTATCGGTCTGTTCAGGTTCCTTACTATGGGGAGCTGCTGGTTTCTTAACCAATAAAGCGGCAACGACCCATCCGGGAGCATATGACCTACTGGAGCCATACTGCAGAGAAGTTGTAAAGTCCAGGATTGTAAGGGATGGAAATATTATTACAGCAGGTGGAGTATCCACTTCGATCGATTTGGGGCTATATATCATAAAGCTTTTTGCAGGAGAAGAGGAAATGAAGCTAGTTAAGCAGCAAATTGACTATCCCTATGAGATGCAAGGTATTATAGAGATTGATGATCACCGTTAATAGGTGATTAGATTCCTTAGTTAAGGCTAAGTAATAGTAACGTGAGTATATAAGTTCATTGAAATAATGATATACTTTATATTCCAACAGTTTGCTCTAAGATGAATAATGAGGAGGACGTATTGATGCCAGTAATTCAAGTAGAAGGAAAGCAGGACATTCAGGCTGAAGAAGGTAAGAAGCTTGTTCTTGCATTAGAGGATGAAGGTGTAGATGTGCTGCACCGCTGCGGTGGTAATGCAAGATGTACAACCTGCGCAGTTGAAGTGCTAACAGGTGATTTGGGCGAAATCGGTGAAGCAGAAGCTACGGTTCGTCAGAATAAGGGAATTGAGGATCCGTCCATCCGCTTGTCCTGCCAGGTTCGTGTGCATGAGGATGTATCGATCCGTTTAATCAAGACGGTAGAATCGACGGGATTAGACGCAGGTCCACGACCACAAGAATAATCAATAAGCGGATAACACTACAGTATAGGGACTGACTCCAAAGATCTATAAAGATCCGTAGAGCAGTCCCTTTTGTCATATGGTTATGATTGTAGAATAGTAAGGAGTGGTGGGCGAATGCTGAGACTTAAAAGAAATAAAATAATGATGAGGTGAATTCAATGAAAGCTATCTTAAAAGAATTAACTAGAGATATGAGTTTCACGAATGACCTAAAGCAAGACATTTCCACATTTCTAATCCAGAATCAATGTTCAGAGACAGCACAACATTGTATGGATGTCGGGAGAGAGGCTAGGAGACTAGCTCAGTTATTTCAAGTAGATCCAGATGAGGCAGAACTTGCAGGCTGGCTACACGATATCAGCGTGGTCATTCCCAACAATGAACGGATTGTGGCTGCAAAGAAACTTGATATTGATGTTCTTCCTGAGGAAGAATCATTTCCTATGATTATTCATCAGAAGCTCTCCAAAGTCATGGCTCAAGATATTTTCAAGATTACAAATCAAGGGATCTTGGATGCGGTTAGCTGTCATACAACCTTGAAAGCCAATTCAACAACACTTGACCAAGTATTATTTGTCGCAGATAAAATCGCTTGGGATCAGCCAGGTAAACCACCTTATATACAGCAGATTCATAAAAGTCTAGAAATTTCATTAGCGCACGGAGCCTTTTCATATATCAATTACTTATGGGAACGCAAGGAGACACTTAGAGTGGTCCATCCTTGGTTAAGAGAGGCGTATGAAGAACTGAATGAACGCTTGAGATGACTGCTTTGAGAGGAGGGAATTGTACTGGGGAATATGAATCGTCACGTTATAGTATTGATTGTCACGGTCTTATTGTTAAGTCTGATCGGCTGCGGTAAACAAGAGACCAAGGATGATACAGTCGCTTATATTAAAGCTAATCTGAACTCGGAGTACGAGAAAGTATATAAAGATTTAGGACTCGGGATTTTATATGATTTTGATTATAAGTTACCTTATGCTGATCAGAGCTGGGTTAATATTTGGGTGGAAGGTTATCTTGATGGTAAGAAAATGGAACCATTTCATCTCACTGAGCTAAGCTATGGCCTAAATCCTGAGCCGATGGTAGAAGGACGAATGGGGTTCGGCCTAATTAATCCAACAAGTGAAGATGGTTCTTTATTCCTTTATTCCGGTCAAGTGAAAGCACCACCGACAAGGTTGAATAATCAGATGCAGCTTCATAGTAATACGATGGCTAGCTCTTGGGATTATGCAATTGGAGATGAGCAGATTGGCTTAAATTCAGGTGAGACTAGACTTTTAGGTGTCTATCGGAAGACGAATAAGAAAACTATAAGCAGCTATGATTATCAAGACAGCCAGTCAGTAGAAAAAATGATTCAAGATGAATCGGTTGTGCTATTACTGAAGATAAAAGTTGAGACAGATAAGAAGATCGAAGGCAAGCTCGATTAGAGTTTATGCCTTTGTTTTTTTTATTTTGATGCGAACTTGCAAGTAGTCGTGAACGCGATGAATGAAGCATATAGAAGATATGAAACATATGGAACATAGCTTGACTTGGACTAATCTTATTAGTTAAATTAGTAATAGTGTTATTTTAAGGAGTTGAAAGAACTGATGCCTAGGGTGAAACTCGACGTACAGATGATCATGCAAGCGGCAGCAGACATAGCAGATAAAGAAGGCTTGGATGAAGTAACATTAGCCTCATTATCGAAAAAGCTAGGTATCCGTTCGCCATCATTGTACAACCATGTAGATGGTCTGAACGGTGTGCGTCATAAACTGGCTCTATATGGAATGAAACAGCTGAATGAAGCTTTGACCTATGCTGCGATTGGACGAGCACAAGATGAAGCCATTCATGAGATTGCTCAAGCATATATCCGTTTTGCCCGTGAGCATCCCGGTTTATATGACGCTCTGGTACGTATGCCTGACTGGAATGATGAAGAGACCAATAAAGTGGCTAGGCTTCCGGTGGATTTACTCGTTCGGGTGCTTCAGGCATATGGTCTTGAAGGTGATGCAGCTATACATACGGTAAGGGGGCTTCATAGTTTACTGCATGGTTTTGCTTCGCTAGAGCAGACGGGAAACTTCAATATACCTATTGATCCGGATTACAGTTTACAGTTGTTGATCGATTTTTTCCTAAAAGGTATTCGAGCATACGGAAATGAAATGGAAAGTTAACGAAGAGCCTGGAACAATATGTTTCGGGCTTTTTCATTTGTTTGATATTCACTATGCTAACTAAATATGGAAGTGGTATCGGGATATAACGTATAATAACAACAGGTATTCAAGTCTATTGATTGCGGAGGTTGTTATATGGATAAAGATTATCTCTTTACGAGAGTTGGATATGTATATATTCCTACATCGAATATTGATGCGTCTATTGAATGGTATTGCAGTAACCTTGAGTTTAAATTAATCAATAAATTTGAGGATCGAGGTTCGTGTATAGCGGTACTTCATCATCCTGGTAAGTATTCGATTGCAGTATTACTGATTGAAACAGAGGATCAAGGTAGATTACAAATCTCACGAAATGGTCAACCTTTTCCCGTGATGGCGATCAATTGTCCGAATATTGAGTATACGCATGAATACATGATGAAGAATGGAGTAGACGTAGAGGAACTGCACACGTTGGGCGCGGGAGAAGCAAAATATTTTTATTTTAGGGACAATGAGGGGAACTTACTCGAAGCTGCTTGGTCCAAATATGATCTAGAAGAAGACATGAAGGAAGAATTTATTCGACATACAAACCATTGAAGGATGTGCTCATTATATGTTTTTTCCAATTTCCTATTCAACACTATCAGACCTAGCTCTTAACGAATATATCAAGAAGAATTATAACTTGGATCAAGTAAAGAACACGACTTATCTTCTAAGGGGGATGAATGATACCTATTTAGTGACTACATCAGATGAGTTTTACATATTCAGGGTGTACCGTGGGGACCGGAGACAAGAGTATTCAGAAATTGCCTTTGAACTAGAGCTCTTACGCTATTTGGATCGTAAGGGAGTGTCGGTTTCCTTACCGATCTCCGATGTTCACGATGAATACATCCAAGCATTTGAGGCACCAGAGGGGACGCGATTCGGCGTACTGTTCACCTTTGCCGAGGGCAATGAAAGGGGAATGGATAACGAAGAAATCAGTTATTCCTTCGGCCAAGCTGTTGCTAATATTCATATGCTAACGGATCATTATGAGAGCGGTTACGAAAGAACTCCAATCGATCTTGATTTCCTACTTCATCAATCGCTTGCCATTATTGAATCTAACATGCAGCATCGGGGTGAAGATGTACAATTCTTGAAGAAGCTTGGGCTGCAAATGGAGCAATCCCTGCGTGAAATTCCATTAGAACAATTAGACTTTGGAATATGTCACGGAGATCTTCATGGTAACACCAATGTTAGCTTCACCGAGGAATTAGTTATGACTCACTATGATTTTGATCTATGTGGATATGGCTGGCGCGCCTATGATATTGCTGAATTTCGTTTAGCTAGAGAGGTTCGATTAGGTCATGATCCGGATCAGTTAGAGCGCATTTGGGGGGCTTTTCTAGATGGGTACCAATCGATCAGAGTATTATCCGAGAATGACCTGAAGGCAGTGCCTATTTTTGTCGGCATTAGACAGCTATGGTTGATGGGACTTTGTCTTAAGGACCCTCATATCCATGGTGCTATTGATTTCGGTGATGATTTTATTGATGACAAGTTAGCGTATTTCAAACAATTGGAGGAACGCTTATATGGGGAACGTTCTGGAGTATTACAATAGGTTTGATGAGTGGGGGCGCTTGGATCGGGAACCTATGGAGTACTTGGTAAACCTCCATTATATGAAGAAGTATTTGCCTGTTCAGGGACATGTACTAGATAATGGAGCTGGGCCTGGAAAGTATTCGATGGAACTGGCGATGCATGGATATGACATATCTCTAACAGATCTTACGCCAAGATTGGTAGAGCAAGCTTCTGTAAAAGCTAATGAGCTTAATCTACTTGATCGATTTAAAACGCTTGAAGTTGCAGATGCCCGGAATCTGTACCTATTTGAAGATGAGCAATTTGACGCTTCCCTGATGCTCGGTCCAATGTATCATTTGCAAGATGAAATAGGGCGAAATCAAGCAATTGAAGAACTTTCTCGTGTTACCAAAAGAGGGGGAGTTGTCTTTGTAGCTTTTATGACCAGAACGAGACACCTAACCAACTCACTTCTTAATCCATTACAGTGGAGACCGAATGATAATATGCGTGAACTAACTAGCTTTATGGAAACGGGCATATTTAATCATAGTGATGAGGGAAGATTTACGGGGGCTTATTATTTTAATATCGAAGATATTCAGCCGTTTATGGAATCTCATGGCTTCGAAAGTATGGACTTGATCGCTTCTTCAAGTGTTGCTGGTTCATTTTCATCTGAGCAGTTCGATTATTGGCGTTCGCGTGGGGAAGAAGATTTCAGAGATGTGATGGAACTGATTTATACAGAGGCAGCAAATCCGTATATACTCGGGCTGTCTTCTCATCTTTTGTATATTGGTCGGAGATCGTAGAGGAAAGAAATCAAGAATAATAAACATATTATTGATAAAAAAGTTTAGCTTAACGGACGATATGATGATCATAGGATTAGATGGGATTTAATAGGTTTAATTAACTTGGTAGAGCATTTCTTATTATCAGCTAAGTAGACCTGGAGGGATCCGAATGGTTAAGTTCCAAGATATTGAACCCTATATGAATCATGTTCGCGAGCAATTGATAGAAGTATTGAACTCCTTTGGACCGAATGAGAAAGAGTTACGTGAAAAGCCAGATGGTTGGAATGTCACGGAGGTTGTTGAACATTTAGGTTTATTAGAGAGAATTATTCAATATCAGATACAACAACGGATTCAGCAAGAACCAATTCAACCATCCGAACCGATTGATGAGAAGAAGACGGATGTGAGCGATATCCTTAGAAACAGCGGTATTATAGGAAAGAAGATTGATGCACCAGCGGAAGCTAAACCGACGGGCACGGTTTCTTACACCGAGGCGATGGAGAGGCTAAACCACGTTCGCGAAGCAACGAAGTTACTAATTTTAAAGCTTGCAGAGCGTAACACCAATGACTTGCTCTATCCTCATCCTTTTGGATTTGAATTGAATGTTGCTCAGTGGGCTCATTTCATTGCGATACATGAAACAGCGCATATTAAACAGTTGCAACGTATCCGTGATGCAAATCGTAAATAGTATATAATTACATTTATCGAACCTCCTATTTCATTCCGAGTAGGGGGTTTCTAATTTTACCAGAGGCTTTTAAGGAGGTACAAGGAATGGCGGTTAAGGTTTGTCCTAGTTGTGGTGAAGGAAATAAAGAAGCGGCTCTTATATGTGTTGTATGTGGGACTTCTCTTCAAAGTGTTACTGCTCAAGGTACACTTAATTCGGAAAAAGAGTATGTAACACCTCCCAGTAGGAGGTCAACGATTTGCGCCCATTGTCGTGAACCATTGGACGAAGGAGCAATGAAATGTAAGTACTGCGGTACTTTTGTATCTAGAACTCCATCAGCTCAGCTTAATTCACGCTATGACGCGGAGTGGGCACCATCCGTACCAGACAGCACTTCATTGACACTCATCGTAATCTCAACAATCGTAATCCCTATTGTGGGACTTATTGTTGGAGGTTTGGCATCCTTCAGCGACGATAGCGAGAAGCGAGATACAGGCAAGATGTTATTAATTCTAGGTCTGGTGATGATCGTTGTGCAATTGTTCTTGTTTTGGATATTTTTCTAATTCAATGAAGCTAATCATTGTCCTAAGAAATAAAGCCACCATGGATGAAGAGCCCTCAATGTTAAATTGTCTTAGCATGAAGGGAAATTCATTATGGTGGCTTTTAAATGGGGTAAGAGCTTAAATCGACGTAAGTACCTTATCAATTATGCCGTACTCCACGGCCTCTTCGGCGGACATGAAATAATCCCGATCCATATCGCGCTCTACGCGTTCAATTGACTGCCCTGTCCGTTCTGCTGTAATTTGAACAACTTTTTCTCGTGTTTTTAGTATTCGCTTGGCACTAATGGCGATATCACTCGCCTGCCCTTGTGCACCGCCGTGCGGCTGATGAATCATAATCTCACTGTTGGGGAGTGCGAATCGTTTTCCTTTTGCCCCCGCGAGGAGAAGCATAGAACCAAAAGATGCAGCAAATCCTGTACAAATGGTATGCACCTGCGGCTTAATATGCTGCATAGTATCGTAGATCCCAAAACCGGCACTCACAGATCCACCCGGACTATTAATGTACATATGAATATCTTTGTCAGGATCTTCAGCCGATAATAACAGTAGCTGCGCAATGATACTATTCGCCAACGGATCGTTTATTTCGGAGCCTACGAACACAATTCGGTCTTTCAATAACCTTGAGTAAATGTCATAGGATCTTTCGCCCCGGCTCGTTTGCTCCACAACATAAGGGATATAACTAGACATATTGTAACCTCCATTATTATGGTTATTTAACAATTGGTAAACGATCCGACGATGCCAAAAGATACGAGAAGGGTAGCAAAAATATATTTTTGTGTGTTCCGTAACGAATAAGTGACTTCATTCGTTTACATATATGAACTATCTATAGATCGGGTAAAGGAGTGGACTGCTGAAGATGACGAATTCACCACAAATCAACCATACACAGGCTGAGTTTGATCTGGAACATTTAAATGCCCTTCTTCACAGATATTGTCTCTCGCTTACACAATCAACATGGGATTCGGATGATCTGGTTCAAGATACATGGGTAAAGATCCTGGAAAAGATAAAGGAGAGGCAGCACAATAATCCTGAGGCCCTGCTGCTAAGAACAGCTAAGAACGGTTGGATTGATCAAGTGCGACGAAGACAAGTTTATGATCGAGTTCTAGATAAGGAGCAGGAACTGGCAAGAGAAGCACAGGCAGCTCTTGGCGACAATAGCACCTTTGATCTTGAAATCGCATTTTATTATTTAATTAAACATCTATCTCCGCTTCAGCGAACTGTGCTGCTCCTGCGTAGTGTTCTTGGGTATTCGGTTGCCGAAACAGCAGAAAAACTGTTTACAACGGAAGGAGCTGTTAAAGCAGCCTACCATAGAGCCCGAAAGACACTTGAAACGAAGGAACAAGAGTTAGGAGAGGTGCACATTGATTCACGTGAGGAAGAACTGAAGGCACGATTAAATGCACTTGCTATTGCGTATATGGATGGTGAAGTGGATGAAGTGTTAAGACTTGTCCAAGAGAACAATGAAGAGCAAGAGATGGTTGTGGCGTTTGGTTCTTTTACAGCGCAATCGCCCCAAGGGTTTACTTCTTCCGGTTATTCATTCAGTCAATCGGGTGTCATATCAATGGTGGCTTAATGAGCTAATAACAATATTGAGTCTTGATGTTAATGGTGCTTTCAGTCATGAACTGAAGGTGCCTTTTTTCGCGAATGGTTATTCGATCCCTTTCAAAATGAAGGGAATGATCCCCCCTGAATCGAATAGGTAGGGTAGAGCCTCATGGTTTTTAGTATGTTTGTCCATGTTGTGTAGACGGATCGATTGTATAGTGAAAAAGTAGAGAAGTGAGTTGATCATATGCACGCGAAAGTAGTTTTAGCTGGTGGAACGGGCTTTATCGGTACATTTTTAGAAGATAAATTCAAGGATCTTGGATATGAAGTTCATATCATATCAAGACAGAAACAGCATATATCCTGGGAGGATCATGAAGGGATCATTGCTGCTATAGATGATGCTGATCTGTTAATCAATCTTGCCGGGAAGTCAGTAGATTGCCGCTATAATGAGAAGAATAAGCAGGAAATAATGAGTTCAAGAACAGAGACAACAAGCATACTAGGAGAGGCGATAGAGAATTGTAGCAGCCCTCCACCGCTGTGGATCAACTCCAGTACAGCAACCATTTACAGACATGCGGAAGATCGCCCGATGACCGAGGAAGATGGAGAAATAGGTAGTGGATTTTCCGTGGAAGTAGCTGAGGCGTGGGAGCAGGCTTTTTTCTCATTTCAATTGCCGCATACAAGACAAGTAGCGCTTCGGATCGCAATCGTGCTTGGTCCTGATGGTGGCGTTATGACTCCGTTTATTAATTTGGCACGGTTCGGACTAGGCGGAGTACAAGGCCCAGGCAATCAGATGTTTAGCTGGATTCATATTGAGGATATATTCGGCATTATAATGTTTCTGAAGGAGCGGGAGGATCTTAGCGGCGTGTTTAATTGCTCTTCTCCACACCCGGTCACGAATCGAGAATTCATGGCAGAGCTACGTAGAACAATGAACATAAAATTCGGCTTGCCTTCCCCGAAGTGGCTGCTTGAACTAGGGGCAGTTGTTATTAAAACAGAAACGGAGCTTATTCTAAAGAGCCGCTGGGTGATACCAGATCGACTAGAGAGAGCGGGTTACCCTTTTAAATATATGAAGATTGACCAAGCACTCTCTCATATTCTAGAACGTTAGTGTAATTCCATATTACAATCCATGACCCAGCCCTAAGATGCTTACTATTCTTATGCTGGGTCTAATTATGCCGAGGATCTGTTACACCGTAGATAAAGGAGTGAAATAAGTGAACTTAGCGAACAAAATAACGATAGCAAGAATATTTCTTATCCCCTTTTTCATGCTATGTCTTATGCAGTATCCAATCTGGTTAACTTCTAAATTTACGCTGTTTGAAATCCTAAGTCAGAATGGGGTTATTATAGCAGCCATATTATTTGTGCTCGCCTCTGCGACAGATAAACTGGATGGGTATATTGCGAGAAAATACAATCAAATTACGAATCTAGGTAAGCTACTTGATCCACTCGCTGATAAACTCCTCGTCTCCGTGGCTCTCATAATGATGGTTCAGAAAAATATGGTTTCGACTTGGATGGTAGTTGTGATTATTGGTCGGGAATTTATCATTACAGCACTTAGAATGGCAGCTGCTTCGCAGAAAGTAGCTCTTGCGGCCGATCATTATGGTAAATGGAAGATGGTACTTCAAGTCATGGGAATTACAGCCGTGTTATTAAACAACTATCCTTTTAGCCTATTCACAGCTTATCGGGTAGATAATCTCATAATGACGTTAGCGACTCTGATGACCCTATATTCTGGATGCAATTATATTGCAAGGAATTATAAGAATTTGAAATGATTGATTTCAATTTAATATTTTGCATAACTATCACCATAAATTATTGTTATATAAATAGTGAGAAATGATGTATGTAATAGGATGTGTGTCGTCAAACCGGTTTTAAGAAAATCTTAATGCGGGCTAATCAAGGGATGGTGGATACACCCATTAACATAGCTGAAGCGGTTTACCGATGAGTCTGGAGAAATTATACCTTATTATTATTATTCGGAAATGAAAGTTAGCTAATAGAAAAGGAACGGTGAACGATTTGTAATTCTGAAAGTGAGGTGGATATGCTTGGAGGTCTTTATTGTAATTATTGTGCTTGCTGGTCTGTTTGGGATTATTGGCAATCAGTACTCTGGATTGAGGAGAATGGAGCATTTGCAGAAGACGCTTGACGAGATAAATACAGGCATTAAAACGATGAACGAATACCAAAAGAATCAACCCTAAATGAAATAGTACACTTTTAAAATGCATAAGATGTAATCAAACCTTGGGAGAATACCTGAGGTTTTTTTGTGGAAACAGGAGTCAATACATTCCATATAAAGGTAATATGATTAATAAAATAAGAATAAATGTTCTTAAATAGGTCTTTAGAAGGTAGGGCACCCGTAGGAGATTAGGTATGATTTAGTGTAGTGAATCATTTAATAAATCGTAGACGATCAGTCAGTTAATAGGAGGGTATGAGTTTGATTGAAATTACAGAGACATGGATAGATTCTGTTGCACCGAATAGTGCGGCAATTAAGAATGGTCAGGGCCTTGTGAAAAAAGGACGGTTTCTGCAGCTGAATCATTCAGAGGATAACATCGTGTTGTTTGGGACCTGTGCCGGCAGTGGTAGTTCTAATTATCAGCCGTCTGCTGATTTTGCTATACCGGAAAAGCCGGTCATGCGTTGTTCATGTCCAAGCAGGCAGTTTCCATGCAAGCATGTCTTGGGTCTATTATACGCCTATGCTGAGGGTGCTTCCTTCACACCAGCTGGTATTCCGGATGATCTGGCCGCGAAGCGAGAGAAGGCAGAGAAACGAGAAGAACGAAAACTTAAAGAATCCGCAGAAGGATCATCACCTAAGCCGAAGAAAGTGAATAAGTCCGCGCTTAAGAAGAAGATCATATCCCAACTCGAAGGACTCGACGTACTTGAGAAACTAATTCACTCGCTTATACGGAGCGGACTAGGTACGATCGATACCAAGGATCTAAAGCTCATCCAAGACCATGTGAAACAGATGGGGAATCACTACTTATCAGGCGCTCAGTTCGAGCTTCGCCGATTATTGAAGCTTTTGCAAGCTTCTGGGGATCTCGATCAAGAGACTTCTTATACATATGCAGTAGAACAGCTTGCTGTTATGAACGCTTTTATTAAAAAGGGACGGCAGTATTTATCTGCAAAGTTGGAAGATCCAGAAATGCAGCCTGATCATGAATCTACGATAGAAGAGTGGTTAGGGCATGCCTGGCAATTAACCGAGCTTCAGGGCTTTGGATTGATTAGCGAGCAGGTGGAATTGATCCAGCTTTCATTTCATAGTTATACGGATGATGCACGACAGGAATATGTAGATGTTGGTTACTGGATTCAGAGGGATAGCGGAGAGATTCATCGTACGATTCAGTACCGCCCTTTTAAAGCCGCAAAGCTGATGCGTGAGGATGATAGCTTCTTCGACGTAGCACAAGTTCCTGTGTTGTACCGATATCCAGGAGATATGAACCGGAGAGTGCGGTTTGAGGAAGTGCTAACAAGACCCGTAACGGGTTCGGATATGAAGTGGATCCAAGCGTATGGAGCCAGATCGTACCCAGAATCTATTAAAAAGGTGAAGAATCAACTGAAGAACCCACTAAGCGATTCCAATCCAATCTTGTTACTTCATGTTTCGAGTATCAGTCAGAATGCGGAAGGACGATATGCCATCACGGATGAGTCTGGTCAGGCGATTGGATTAGGAGATGTGCTGTTAACGCCTACCGTCTCTATGCTTCGATATCTTAAGTTGGAGCAGCTGAACGAGGTCTCTATATTAGTAATGTTTGAACATTGTATCAAGTCAGGACGTCTACTGGCTCAACCACTTTCGATCGTAACGGATAAGGAAATCATTAGATTGTTATATTAGAGTCGCTAAAGAAAGGGGAACAACCATGAGTACGGCATTACTCCAAGAACTTAAAGATGAAGTTAGGCGTTTATATATTGCTGGAAGTGACTTGACTGTTGGTGATTTTCGATTAAAAAAGTTACTACCGAAATTCGAGCAACTCGGTGAACGAGCTCCGATATTCAAACGTTTAGGGGAAGGAATCATAGCAGTCATAGAACCGGAAATCGGGACTGAGGTGCATTCTGCACAGCGTCTACAAGAATTAAACCAGCTATTAAGCTCGGTATTGTACACACAAGGAATAACCAGTCCGGAAGGAGAGCAACTCTCCTTGAATAACGTCCCTTTGTCTCTGTCTTCACATTTATCTTATCGTAAGCTTTCCGCTGTTCAGGTTGCGCTAACAACAAAAGGCGGAGGACGCTATGAGATTATCGAAGAAGCATTTAAAGAAGGATTGTTCCATGACCTTCGTATGGTACACCTTGCTATGGGGGCGCTGAATGACTCCTATGTAGAAATCGCTGAGTTTGCTGCGGATCATATTTTGCCAGCGTACGGTTCTCAGATTATTCCACTACTTGTAGAGAACTTTGATCCGGCAGGGGGAAAGGCAGAATCCCTCAAGCTGAAGGTTATCGCAAAGACAGGCGGAGATGAAGTGCTTGATTTAATCTATCAGGCTGCCATGACGGGATCGGATCAGGTGAGAACGACTGCAATCAGGCTGCTAGCCCCTCATAAAGCATATGAAGCTGAGCTAATTGAATGGAGCCGGAGCAAGAAGAGAGTGATCCGAGAAGCCGCTTATGATGCACTTGCTGAGAATGGGTCTGATTCTGCAGTGGAGAGATTATATGAAGCTTCTCTTGGAAAAGACAGAGAAACAGTAAACTCTGCGCTTTACAAATGCCAATCCACCCAGTTAACAGAACGGCTTACTCGCGATTTATCCGCAGAGCTTTCTGCTCTTCCAGATGTACAGAAGGATAAAGAAAAGGTAGAGGATATCTGGTCTAGTGTGAGACTGAAACTCCGGGCATTGTCTGACAAGCAAAGTACGGAACTAGAGGCTTTATATCGGAATGTGCTGGAACGATACCCGATGTATATGAAGATGTTAGAGTCTTATTATTTAGTTCATGAAGCTGTTATTTATTTGAGTCGAATAGAGGCTGAGGATGTAAGGGAACTTCTGCGTCAATATGCAGAGTATGATCTAGTTCATTACAAGGATAGCGGTCCCTATGTAGAGGATGTATTCCGTAACGCCCGATCATTTTTGTCTCCTGAACGTGTGTACGAGGAGTATGTGGACATTTTGCTTAAAGGTTATGTAGTGTCGCCGCAGAGTAATGCGGGCAGAGAACGAAAAAGATTATTGGATACCATCACAGATCTCGTCATCGATCGTAAATACAAAAACTACGATGAGGTAACTCTTTTCGCTGACAAAGGAAGATATACGTACTACGTGGAGATGCTGCCACAAGAGCAGATAGAGCTAAGCTTTGATCGGCGCTGGCTTGATCATTTTATTGAGCAGGATGAATATACGCTCGTTAGCGCGTTTGCACGGCCTGGTCATCAAGCAACCGAGACGTATTTGTTAGCCAAGCTCAAGAAGTCTCCAGAGTTTCGCAACCGATTTGCGAATCTGTTTATCATGGGCTTAGTTCGAGTTGGTATTCAGGAGGATGCACTTCATGAAGCGTTGATGGTCGCTTTGGAGGATGAGCGTAATACGGAGTGCTATGAAATTGAGCCCTTTGTTTTTCAACAGCTTATTCAGCTGCCCTCAAGCTATTATGACCGTGTTAAGGCGGTGTTACCTAAATATATGGCCCTTGCTGAAGAACAGCTTCATTACGTAATGCGGAAGATGAGAGAAGAATAACAAGACCAATTCAAGGAGTGATAGAAATGAAAGCAGATCAAGAGCAATTGCAGGATATTATGCGTCAGCCAGCGGAAGTGTTATTCCGTGATGAACTGGAGGCACTTCGCAAAGCAGACACAGGTAAAATTCCAGCAGGGTGGCAGATGTCTCCGCAATCCGTGCTTACGTTTATCGTAGGGGGGAAAGCTGGGAAGGTTGATATTACCCCGAAATATATCGGGAACAAACGGCTTATTGAAATGGCTATCGCTACACTTGTAACCGATCGAGCGCTGCTACTGATTGGTGAGCCTGGAACAGCCAAGTCATGGTTATCGGAAAATCTGACAGCAGCAATCTATGGCAACTCTGGACTGGTCGTACAAGGAACAGCAGGCACAAGTGAAGAGCATGTGCGGTACTCATGGAACTATGCCATGTTACTAGCTCAGGGACCTACACCGGAGGCGCTTGTTCAAAGTCCGATTATGCGGGCGATGGAGACGGGCGGGATTGCACGGTTTGAAGAGATTTCACGGTGCGCATCAGAGGTTCAGGATGCACTTATTTCGATTTTGTCTGAAAAGACCATATCCGTGCCAGAGCTGGGCAAGGAAATGAATGCACGGAAGGGCTTCTCTATTATTGCCACAGCCAATACGAGAGATCGGGGAGTTAATGAAATGTCGACGGCGCTGAAGCGGCGTTTTAATATTATTGTCCTCCCAGCTCCAGCGGATCTAAATACAGAAGTTGAAATTGTGAAGAAACGTGTATCTGAAATAGCAGCTTCATACGATTTACAGGCAACTGTACCTGCGGAGGAAGCTTTACTTAAGGTTGTGACGATCTTCCGAGAGCTACGCAGTGGCATGACTCTCGATAAGAAGGAAAAGGTGAAGTCACCAGCTGGTGTCATTTCGACGGCTGAGGCGATTTCCCTCTTAACGAACAGCATGGCGCTTGCAGCAAGCTTCGGCAACGGTGAGCTGACGGATGAAGACTTAGCGGCTGGACTTCAGGGGGCCATTGTGAAAGACGATGATAAGGATCGACTGGTGTGGAAGGAATATCTGGATAATGTGATGAAGAAGCGCGGGGCCTCGTGGCGTAGTCTATACAATGCATGCAAGGAGATAAACCAGTGAACGCAGCTGGCGTACATATTTTTGGAGTTCGGCATTTGTCCCCTGCTGGAGCAAAGCATTTATTGGACTTTTTGGACCAAATCCAGCCCTCAGCCGTGCTTATTGAAGGGCCGTCAGATGCGAATTCTGAGATTATCCATCTGACGAATCTCACGACGAAGCCTCCTGTCGCGATATTAGGATTCACAGAGGATTTACCCGTTAGGACGGTGCTGTGGCCATTTGCAGTGTATTCACCGGAGTATCAGGCCATGAAATGGGCACAGAAGAAGGGTGTTTATGCCGCATTTATCGATCTTCCTTCATCCGTGGCCGTATGCATGCAAGATCTTCAAGGGTTGGATTTAGATATTATTCCCGAACCGGAGCAGGAAGATAGAGCGCTTGATGATGGATTTAACTTTGAGATCGGCACAGAGAGCAGTCATTCGATCTATGAAGATATCGCCGAGCTAGCTGGAGAATATGATTACGATATGTACTGGGAGCGTAATTATGAACATAATCTAAATCCCGGTGCCTATCAAGATGCGATACTCGCCTACTCTAGTCACATACGTGAGTTGTCGGAAGAGAAGGAACGTCTTGAGGATACAGCTCAATATGCTTATAACGCAGTTAGAGAAGCTTACATGCGCAGGCAGATTGTAGAGGCCATTGAATCCGGGCATAAACCAGAACAAATTGTGGTCATCTGTGGAGCTTATCATGCTTCAGCGCTTACTGATCTGTCTGACTATATGAGTGATCAGGAATTAAAGAGTCTACCATCTCGTGGAACAAAGCTCACACTTATGCCTTATTCCTATTACAAGCTGTCATCTCTATCAGGGTATGGAGCGGGGAATAATGCCCCCCAATATTTTGAGATGATGTGGGACCTTATGTTACGAGGAAGGTTAGCGGAGCTGCCGCATCGCTATTTATCTATCGTAGCGGCCTCTATGAGGAAGAAAGGCACGCATCGTTCTACAGCTGAAGTTATAGAAGCCGTTAGACTTGCAGAGTCTCTAGCAGCCCTGCATGGTGGCAGTGCTCCAACACTGCGTGATCTACGTGACGCAGCTCAGACTTTACTTGGACGTGGGGAGTTTTCCACGGTTGCAGAAGAGCTTGCCAAGACTGATATCGGTACCGCCATCGGTGAGCTGGCTGAAGGGGTGAGTCAGACTCCGATCCAAGATGACTTGAATCGTCAACTCAAGCGATTGAAGCTGGATAAGTACAAATCGGTTGTGGCAAATGACTTAGTACTGGATCTGCGCGAGAACAGGAGAGTATCGTCGGAAGAATCCGCCTATCTCGATTTGAACCGTTCTTTGTTATTGCATCGACTGAAGCTGCTAGGCATTCATTTTGCAAGTGAAAGACCGAGTGGGCAGGATCAGGCTTCGTGGGCAGAGCATTGGATCGTGAAGTGGACACCAGAAGTTGAGATTCAGATTGTGGAATCGACTTTACTGGGTGAGACCATAGAAGTCGCTGCGGCCTATGTGCTGCAGCAGAAACTTTCAGAATGTGCTTCTATCGCAGAGGCTTCTGCACTGATTCGTACGGCTTATGAGTGCGGTATGATTCATCAGATGGAAGAGGGTCGTCAAACACTGCAGAAGCTCGCCGTTGATAGCAAAGATGTTGTTCAGATTGCTGCTGCGACAAGGGATTTGTCTGTTTTGATCCGATTTGGAGGGATTAGACGGATGGATACCGAGCCGTTAGTTCCACTCTTGCAGCAACTGTTTATGCGGGCATGTCTCTTCTTACTTGATGCGAGTCAATGTAGTGATGAGGTTTCAGGAGCTACATCATCTGTCAGAGCGGGATGACCTTAATCCTCGGCTATCGGGTTATGCCTGTGCTCTATTAATGGAGCGAAATGCAATATCACCGCAGCAGACAGCAGAAGAAGTATCCCGAAGATTGTCTCCTGGTATCCCGGCTGATCTAGGAGCAGGATGGTTCGAGGGCTTATCGATGCGTAACCGTTATGCACTGCTCTCACGATTAAGCCTATGGGAGCAGCTTAATGATTATATTCAATCTTTGGAAGACGATGAATTTATGCGTGCGCTTGTATTTCTACGTCGTGCGTTCAGCACATTTTCTCCAAAAGAGAAAACGATGATCGCTGAGCTGCTGGGTGAATTATGGGGTGTGAATGCGGAACAGGTTGCCGAGATATTGACGGGTGACTTGAAGGAGGAAGAAGAGAAGATGATCGACGATTTGAATGATTTTGATTTTGAGGACTTTTAAAGATGAGTACAATGATAGATCCACATATGATGACAAGGTGGCGGCTAATACTCGGAGAGTCAGCTGAAGCGCAGTTAGCAGGCTATACCCCTGAAGGCAGTGTTCAACTGTCCGAGGAAGAGTTAATCATAGACCGGGCTTTGGCAGCCATTTATGATAACACAGATGGTAGTATGGAAGCTGGAGGCGCCGCTTCAGGGGCGAAGGGTGCAGGGCAAGGTAAGTCCGCGCCGCGGCTTGCACAGTGGTTAGGCGATGTGCGTACATTTTTTCCGGAGGATGTTGTTTCTGTTATTCAGAATGATGCGATGGAGCGGAAGGGCTGGAAGCAGCTCTTGTTCGAACCAGAGGTGCTGGCAACGGTGAAGCCAGACATTCAATTAGTAGGTACGCTTATGTCGCTGAAAGGCAAAATTCCGGAGAAGACGAAGGATACCGCCCGAATGCTGGTGAAAGCAGTCGTAGATGAATTGGTTGAGCGTCTGCATGAAGACATACGCCGGGCAGTAACGGGAGCTCTGAATCGGAGACAGCACACACCACTTCCTTCATTAAGCGGGATCGATTGGAAGCGGACGATTCAGCGTAATTTGAAAAATTATGATTCGGGAAGTAAACAGATTATCCCGGAGAAATTTTATTATTTTGACCGGGCAAAGCGTAGTAAAGAGTGGACTGTTATTGTGGATATTGATCAAAGTGGGTCGATGGCGGAATCGGTCATCTGGGCATCCGTCATTGGATCAATCTTTGCGAGCATTCCATCTCTAGATACTCGAGTTGTCGTATTTGACACCGAAGTCGTGGATTTAACCGAGCAATGCGCGAATGATCCCGTGGATATGCTGTTCGGTATTCAACTCGGAGGCGGGACAGATATTCATAAATCGGTTAAGTATTGCGAGCAGTTTATCGAGGAACCGAAGAAGACCTTATTTATTATCATTTCGGATTTATATGAGGGTGGCAATCAATCGGGACTGATTCGGCGTATGCGTGAAATGCGGGAATCAGGAGTCAAGACGATGTGCTTGCTTGCACTGTCAGATGAAGGAATGCCCTTCTATGATGAGCAGGTTGCGAAGTCTTTATCGAGAGATGGAACACCATGTTTTGCTTGTACGCCAGCCTTACTTCCGCAACTAGTGGAGGGGGCGCTTAAAGGACAGGACCTTGCTGAATTGGCGAAACGGATTGGGACGAAAGGGATCTAAGATGGAGCCTAATTATAAAGGAGGTGTCGCATGAGTTCAGTAATTTTAAAACCAATCACGGATGAGAACAGAGAAGAGTGTATTCAGTTAAAGCCGAAGGTATCTCAGGAGAAATATGTAGCTTCTAATGCAGACTCTTTAAAGAAAGCCGAAAAAGAGCCATCTTCCAGACCCTATGGTATATATGCTGAGGATGTCATGGTTGGTTTTGCTTTATTTGATGAAGAGCCATATCCTGACGACGGTTATTTCTGGATCTGCCGATTTATGATTGACGAGAGATATCAGTGTAGAGGGTATGGTTCAGCTGCTCTTGATGAAATTCTTCAACATATGAAGAATTTTACGGCATGTACCAAAATTCGAATATCTCATGTACCTGAAAATACAGTGGTGAATCAACTGTATAAACGGTTTGGATTTGTGGAGACCGGCGAAGTAATTCATGGTGAAATCGTACTAGATCTCATGGTTTAAACGGAGCAATACTTGATTAAGGCTGCGCAGGATTGTTAATCCATGATGCGCAGTCTTTTGTTTTTCGTTAAAATCAGAGACCTGAGGGCTACTGACGCAGTGGTACTTCTTTGCTATATTGTTGTTATTGCTAACTTAATGAAGGTGGGATATTCGTGAAAGATACATCAGGGAGGCAGGCTTCACTTCTCATTCGGTTTTTTGTTCCGTATGCGTTGATTCTCTTATGCTCATTATTTGTTGGTTGGTTCGCGTATCACAAGACATCTGAGCTGGTTGAAAGCGAAACCATGAAGAGTAGCTCGGCCGTATTAGGGCAAATACGGGAAGCGTTAGACCGGCGTCTTGCTGAAATCGAAACCATCGCTAGACAGATGTCCAGTGAACCAAAGCTGCAGTCTTTTCAATTCGAAAAAGATCCATTTAGAGGTAAAAATCCATATACGTTATGGGATTTGGAGAAGAGCCTGTTCGATTATCGTATGTTTAATCATTTTATTGTGGATTACTATGTGGCTTTTAAGAACAATGGAATGTTTATCTCCCCACGCAAAATTTATACCATGGAACAGTTTTACGATCTACAGCTTCATTATGATGATCTTACCTTGGAAGAGTGGAGAAGTAATCTGTTTGATACTTATCATTATAAAACTTATATGCCTGGTACTTCGGTCGAGTACGAGGGAAAGCCATATTCTGTTGTTAGCTTTATGCAGTCCTTCGGAGTAAAGGGTAGCGGAGGTGTTATTACAGTTCTCATTAACAATCAGCAAATCCAAGAGATGCTTCGAAATATCGACTCCGAACAGGGAGGATTCGCATACATTGCTGATCAGAAAGGGAACTTAATTAGTCATATTGGACTTGATGAAGAATCGATAGATTTGAAAGCGCTTCCTACAAAAGGAGACTTCTCCCAGTTAACGTGGAAGGGTAAGGAGATGCTAGTGACCGAAACGACATCTGCCTATAACGGATGGACCTATGTTTCGGCTCAGCCCAAAGCGGTTGTACTTGAAAAAGCGTATTATATTAAACAGCTTACGTTCACTGTATTTTTACTTGCGCTCATTCTTGGTCTTGCTGTAGCTGCATATTTTGCTTATCGGAGCAGTCGACCTATGCTGAAGCTGTTGCAGATACTGCCGGTGAACAAGGTAGAGGATAAGCCATTGGTGATCCGAAACACGGTTGAATACATAAGGAACTCGGTATCTGAGTTAATTGAAAATCACGATGCTTTGAAGGGACGGCTCGAAGAACAGCTCCCTCAGATGAGGAACGTTTTTGTAGATCGACTCTTTGAGGGTGGATATACATCAATGCGTGACGTTGAAGCTGCAATGGAGCATTCGCGTCTAGAGTTAAAAGGGCTACAGTATACTGTCGTTATTCTACGCCTTCGTGGATATCATGCTCCGTATAATGAAGAAATACTGACGGAGATGGACATCGTTAAGTTAAGAATTCGTGATCGGATCGAAGAGTCTTCAGCGCAAGGTGTTCTTGTGCACGACTTGGGAGAGAATCTGCTTGCTTTATTGCTATATGGTGAAGAAGATGAGACTGATGAATTTGTAGCAAAAACGGGCATTCAACTCCAAGAGATGCATGAAGTTCTAACTTTAGAAACAGGGGCTGGACTCTATATGGCTGTTGGTGGTTGCCAGACTCGCTTAACGGAGTTATATCGCTCATTCGGAGAAGCTAAATTTGTACTTCAACATGCTAGATGGAGTGAGAATAAACCAATACTTTACCATTCTGATGTGGAGCTAACTGCACCCAGTTATTTCTACCCTTCCGATGTGGAGTTACGGCTTGTTCAGCTTGTGAAATCGGGAAATCAAACGGAAACAAGGGAACTTCTTCAACAGATCCTGAAGGAGAATGGGGAGGAAAGGCAGCTAACTTTAGTGGTTGAAAGGCTACTTGCTCATGAATTATGCGGAACGTTATTAAAGTCCTGTGAACAGACAGCAGGAGCCGATACAACAGACGAGGTGGAGACAGTGCTCCGAGCTGCTGATTCCAAGATCTCTCCTGCTGAGGCTATCGAAATGTTATGCGGCTCATTCTTGAGTTTATGCCGCAAGAATGAGGAACGCAAGAGAAGTCATAATGATGACTTAACAAATCGTCTGATTCGATATATTGATGATCATTTCGCAGAAAGTGATTTATGTCTGACCGTATTAGCGCGTGAGGCAAGAACTTCTGAAGCATATGTATCCTATTTTTTTAAGGAACAAACAGGGCTGAACTTTTCGGATTATTTAGAGGATATTCGTATGCGTGAGGCCAAGCGTCTATTGTTAATGAGTGGACAGCCGGTGAGCGAGATCGCAGCTACTGTGGGATACTTATCACTTAATACATTTAGCCGCGCTTTCAAGCGTGCCAACGGAATCAGTGCTACGGAATATAGGCGTAACCATGCGGCTGGATAAGCTGTTTTCTAAAGAATAGTTAAATATTTAAATGCTGAATAATGCAATTCTAAAAAACGGAATAATGCCTAAAACGAGTAGATTTACGGGATCATGAGGCCCATCTATACTTCAAATCACCGGACCGGTTCATATGACAAAGTAGGATTGGAGTGATAGGCGCTGAATGGTTGGAAAGGTATCAAGAAAAGCTGGCAGTTGTATGCATTGTTCTCATTGCCGCTGTTGTACATCATCATTTTTAAGTATGTGCCTATGTACGGAGCGCAAATCGCTTTTAAAGATTTTAATGTAACAAAAGGAATTGGTGGAAGTGACTGGGTAGGCCTTAAGCATTTTGAGCGCTTCTTCCATTCACATGAATTCTGGAGGCTCTTACGCAATACACTTTCCATTAGTTTTTACACATTGATTGCGAGCTTTCCGTTCCCAATTATGCTTGCGCTAGGACTTAATTATGTTCGAAACCAACGTTTTAAAAATATGGTTCAGATGGTGACATATGCTCCGTATTTTATCTCTCTTGTCGTTCTTGTGGGTCTGCTCCTTCAGTTTCTGGATCCGAGAACAGGTCTGATCAATACCATTCTAGGCGGAATTGGCCTCGGACCGTTTCACTTTATGGCGGAAGCTTCATGGTTCCAGTCCATTTATGTCTGGTCGCACGTGTGGCAGAACGTAGGCTTCTCTTGCATCATATTTTTGGCAACGCTTGCAGGGATCGATCCTGCTCTGCATGAAGCAGCTGTCATTGACGGGGCTTCAAAGGTGCAGCGGATGCGTCATATTGACCTTCCTGGCATTATGCCCATTGCGGTTATACTGCTTATCCTGAATACAGGGCAGATGATGGAAACAGGTTTTGAGAAAATCCTGCTCATGCAAAACTCGCTCAATTTACGATCATCTGAAGTAATTGATACCTACGTATACAAGGTGGGTCTAGTCTCACAGGCCATGAACTTCTCGTATGCGACAGCAATTGGACTATTTAAAGCAGTTATTGGCTTTATTTTGCTACTTATTGTTAACCAAACAGCCAAACGACTTAAACAGGAAAGCTTATGGTAGGGGGTGGCGAAGACAGATGCATTCGAAGACTATAAAGGAATCCGGCTCTGATCGCCTGTTTACGATCTTTAATTATGTCATGCTGTCCATTGTACTCATCATTGTTCTGTATCCTCTCATTTATGTTGTAAGCGCTTCATTCAGTTCAAGTAGTGCGGTACTATCAGGCCGAGTGTGGCTGTGGCCGGTTGAACCTACGCTGGAAGGTTACAAAGCCGTATTCAAGAACACGATGGTCACCAAAGGCTTTATGAACACCGTCTTTTATACCGTAGCGGGAACAGCTATTAACCTGATTTTTACGGTTATGGCAGCCTATCCGCTCTCCCGTAAAGACTTTAAGGGTCGTAATTTTTTTATGCTATTGTTCGTGTTCACGATGTTGTTTAATGGAGGACTAATTCCGACGTATCTTATCGTGAAGGATCTTCACATGATCGATACCGTATGGGCTATGTTAATTCCGGCGGCACTTTCCGTATGGAATGTCATCATTATGCGTACCTATTTTCAGACGACGATTCCAAACGAACTGCTAGAAGCATCTCAGCTGGATGGATGTACTGATTTCCGATTCTTGAAGAGCATTGTATTACCCCTGTCCGGCCCAATCCTAGCAGTTATTGCGCTGTTTTACGCGGTGGGACATTGGAATCAATATTTTAACGCGATGATTTATTTGAAACAGGCGGATTTGTATCCGCTGCAGTTGGTGCTTAGAGATATTTTGGTGCAGAACGAAGTGAATATTGAGATGCTTGGCGATGCCAAGACTGCAGCTGCACGTCAGGGATTAAGAGAATTGCTTAAGTATGCACTCATTGTAGTTACATCTGTTCCTCTTTTGATTGTGTATCCATTTCTTCAGAAGTTTTTCGTAAAAGGTGTCATGATCGGTTCGATCAAAGGCTAATTATCCATTTGAAAATGTGGGAGGGTCATTATGAAGAAGAGAATGAAGGTAGCATTTAGTGCATTTACAGCACTCAGCATTTTGCTAGCGGGTTGTGCAAGCGGTTCCGATAAAGCGGAGGAGAAAGGAAAGGATAATACCGCTTCTCCTGTACAGTTGTCAGAGCCAGGAACATATCCTCTTGTAACCGAGAAAGAAACTTTAAAGATTATGGTTAGAGGAAATCCGCTCGTTGAGAACTTTGCAACCAATGAGTTTACGAAATGGTACGAAGAAAAGACCAATGTTCATATTGAATGGGAAGTTGTACCGGAACAAAGTATGCAGGAGAAGCTGAATCTTGTTCTAGCAAGTGAGGACTATCCAGATGTCATCATGGGACTTAATATTACTCCTTCACAACAAATGATTTACGGTACACAAGGTGCATTCCTTCCGCTTAATGATCTGATTGAGAAGCAGGGCCCACAGACCAAGAAGTTGTTTGAGGATTATCCTGACATTAAATCAACCATTACAGCACTTGATGGAAACATATATGCTCTCCCGGAAATCAATGATTGCTATCACTGTTCCATGAGTCAGAAGATGTGGATTTATGAGCCGTGGCTTAAGAAGTTGAATCTTGAAATGCCAACAACAACGGATGAGTTTTATAATGTACTAAAGGCATTTAAAAAACAGGATCCAAACGGCAATGGGAAGAATGATGAGATTCCGCTGTCTATTTCTCAGAAATCTTGGAGATCTTCCATTGATGCATTTCTGATGAATTCATTTGTCTATAACCCGATTTACGGATCAAGTTATAAACATATGTATGTGAAAGATGGGAAGATTGACGTTGCTTACAATAAGCCAGAGTGGAAGGAAGGTCTTCGTTATCTGAATAAATTGTATTCAGAAGGGCTTATTTCTCCGGAATCGTTCACACAAGACGATAATCAATTGATCCAGATTGGCGAAAATCCGGATACCGTATTATTGGGCGCTTCCACGGGTGGACATCAAGGCGTGTTCACACAACTGATGGGTGAAAGTGGACGCTGGAGCGAGTATAAAGCAGTACCTCCATTAAAAGGACCAAATGGTGTTCAATATGCACCTACGGATACGACGGCTTTAACACCGGGTTCTTTTGTAATTACAAAAAAGGCTAAAAATCCAGAACTCGCTATGCGCTGGGCAGATGGTTTGTATGAAAGAGAGCATACGCTTCGCAGTGTGTACGGCCGACCGAATGAAGAATGGCGTGATGCAAAAGAAGGCGAGATCGGAATTAATGGTAAACCAGCTGTCTGGTTTGAACTTAAGTCCTTCGGTACAGTACAGAACGTAAACTGGGCACAGACAGGTCCAGCGATGCGTACGAATGAGTTTCGTCTGAGTTCTGTAGCAAATGGTGACGATGATTTAGAGGTATTCCTATACAAAGAGACGAAGAATAAGTATGAGCCTTATGCGCCAAAGGATGTTTCTACCGTACCACCACTGTTCCTGACGAATGAACAATCGTCTGAGGTTGCGGATCTAGCTAAGACTGTCAATGATTACGTGGATGAGATGATCGCTCGCTTTGTTATTGGTGACGCAGATCTAGATAGTGAGTGGGATGGATATGTACAACAACTAGACGCGATGAATCTCTCACGTTTCTTAGAGATTTATCAAACGGCTTACGATGCGAAGAGCAAATAATGTTATAAGGAGGGATGACAAAAATGCATCCAAGATTTGACCGAGCCAAGTTGCTCATGAATAATCGATTCGGCCTTTTTATTCACTGGGGATTGTATGCGATTCCAGCAAGAGGAGAATGGGTTCGGAGCATTGAGCGAATTTCGAACGAACAGTATCAGCCATTCTTTGATGAATTTAATCCATCGCGATATGATCCGCGCAGCTGGGCGAAAGCCGCGAAGGCTGCGGGTCAGAAATACGCAGTACTCACAACCAAGCATCATGATGGCTTCTGTCTTTTTGATAGTAAGCTGACAGAATACAAGGTGACCAACACGCCGGCGGGTAGAGATTTGATTCGGGAATATGTGGATGCATTTCGTGAAGAAGGCATATCTGTTGGATTTTATTACTCCATTATTGACTGGTATCATGATGACTATCCAGCATACAATGACCGCATTCACCCGATGCGTGGTGTTGAATCCTTTAAGGATAAAGAGCAGGATTTTAACCGTTACCTGGACTATATGCATGGTCAAGTGAAAGAACTCCTTACGAATTATGGTAAGATCGATATCATTTGGTTCGACTTCTCTTATGATGATATGACGGGAGAGAAGTGGCGGGCAACGGAGCTAATTGAGACCATTCGTTCCTTGCAGCCAGATATAGTCATTGATAATCGTCTAGGCGGTAACATTATGGCTGCTGAGCCGGAAGTTTACGCTGGCGATTTCTACTCACCAGAGCAGATTATTCCGCCGCGTGGCATTGTGAACGAAGTTGGAGAGCCAGTGCCTTGGGAAGCGTGTATTACGCTGAATAATAACTGGGGCTATCATGCTCAAGATAAAGCTTATAAGACTCCACGCCAGGTTGTACGTGCACTCGTAGAGTGTGTCAGTAAGAACGGAAACCTGCTGCTGAATGTAGGGCCGGATGCGGAAGGGGAAATACCTTCGGAATCGCTTGAGATTTTGTCGACGGTCGGAGAGTGGATGCGCCGCAATGGAGACAGTATCTATGGATGTGGAATCGCAGAGCTGGATAAACCGGAATGGGGACGTTATACACAGCGTGGAAATAAGCTGTATGCTCACGTCTTTGATCGTGGTATTGGACCGATCTATTTCCAAGGATTAAAAGGAAGAATTAAGAAAGCAAGACTGCTTGCTGATGGAAGTGAACTCAAGGTCGAAACGCCGTGGATGGCAGAGAATTATTCTGATGTTGGAAGCGGAGCTTTTATCAATCTGTCCGGTGGAGGACTTCCAGATGAGCTGGACACTGTAATTGAACTTGAATTATTTGAACAAAAATAGGTAGGGGGCAGAGAATAACGATGAGAGTTGGAGTCAGCACATATAGCCTCTTGAATGCAATTAAATCAGGAGAAATGACCGTACTGGATGTTATTGATTGGATCGCTGAGAATGGCGGGGAACATATGGAGATTGTTCCTTATGGATTTACATTAGAGGATCAGCCAGAACTTGCAGATGCTGTCCGTGAACACGCCGCGAAGGCAGGGATTACGTTATCTAATTATTCGATGCCTGCGAACTTTGTGCAAGAGGATGAAGAGGCTTTCGAAGCAGAGATGGCGCGTGTCAAAAGGCATGTAGACACGGTGTACCGACTTGGCATGAAGCATATGCGTCATGATGTCACAGCGTTTACGCTTCCACCAGAGAAGCACGGTATCGATTACTTGGAGAACAATCTGGATCAGATTGTTGAAGGATGTCGTATCATCGCTGATTATGCTGCACAGTATGGTATTACAACAACAATTGAAAACCATGGAGTTAGTGTTCAGGCAAGTGATCGGGTACAGAGAGTACTCCACGCTGTCAATCGTCCTAACTTTAAGACGACACTGGATATCGGTAACTTCTTGTGTGTCGATGAACAGCCGCTCGTAGGTGTCGCACGCAACCTACCATATGCTTCACTCGTACACGTTAAAGACTTCTATATCCGTCCATTTGATCAAGATCCAGGTGGCGGCGATTGGTTCCGTTCCTCCCATGGTAACTACTTACGGGGCTCGATCTTTGGTCAAGGGGATATCGATGTACGCCGGGTTCTGCGCTTAATTAAGGAATCTGGTTATGATGGAGATATTACACTAGAATTTGAAGGTATGGAAGAATGTCGTGAAGCAACACGTATTGGTCTTGAGAACTTGAGACGAATTTGGGATGAAATTTAACTCGCTGTAATGGAGCAATCATAATCGTCTTTTAGGTAGAGCTGAGCTGTCCTTGCGTAGATTTTTCTACGTAGGGACAGCTCTTTTTCTACTTTCGTAAAATGGTTTACTGAATCACTTTCCATACATCTGCTCCAGCTGCTCCTGGAGTTTCGCCTTGTGTCCACCATTTCGCTTCATAATTCACTCCGTTGTGTGTTACTTTGTTGCCAGCTACGTATACGGAAGAGGCACTCCAAGCTGGGTAAGTAGTCGGTGCGTTTGGTGTTGTTACATTGATGACATTACTAGCCGATGAGATATTTCCAGCTGCATCTACAGCCTTCACAGTAAAGGAGTAAGCCATATTTGGCGTAAGTCCTGTGACAAGATATTCCGTGGCTGTTCCTGGTACAGTCGTAACTAAAGTTGTTCCTTTAAATACTTGGTAACCTGTTACGCCCACATTATCTGTCGATGCATTCCACATCAGTGGCACTGTTGTGGATGTGGAGGATCCCATGACGTGTAAAGATGTCGGTGCTGAAGGAGCTTGCGTATCAGGTCCGGTTACAGCCAGTGTCGTGAAAGATACGGTATTGCTTGCGGGTGAGAGGTTTCCTGCAGCATCGACAGCTTTAACCGTAATATTGTAAGCCGTATTTGGTGTGAGTCCAGTCAGATTGTAATTCAAAGCTGGCGTGGAACCTATTTGAGTCGAACCGTTAAACAGACGATAGCTTGTTACTCCCACATTATCAGTAGCTGCGTTCCAGGTAATATTTGCACTCGTTGTTGATACGTTAGAAGCTGCTGCACTTGTAGGAGCTGTAGGAGCTGTTGTATCTGAATTACCACTTCCAGTGAAATTAACATCAATCACATTGTAGAAAGCATTTCCTGTATCTGAGATTTCCCATACAGCGAGGATAACTTGGTATCCTGTTCTGTTCGGAACATTGCAAGTATCAGAATAAGTGTTAGAAGGTTGACCTTTATAAGGCACGTTACAGAAAGGAGTCAGATCGAATGAAGAACGAGTCAGTGGTGCATTTGGATCCCAATCTTGTTTAGTAATGTAATACTTCCAGCTTGCAGTTGCATGAGGAACTTTTAATTTCCAATCGAAGGTTGTTGGGCCGGGGGAGATATTTACTTTTGTCCAGCGTGTTGCTGATTGTTGATCCAGTGGAGCGAACAATCCGTTAGCACTTGCTATTTTGCCGTCAGCAGGTCCAGCTGCTGGGAAGCCTTTAGCTGCTTCAAGACTGTATGGTTCATAAATAATAAGTCCACAATTCGTGTTAATTCCTTTTGCACAAAGATCTGCACGACTGGATGGATTACTTACATATCCATGGGCTGATGCCTTTGATTCGAATAGGAATAGTGCCATGATCGCTAGCGTCAACAATAACCCGCCAGTCATCATTTTTTTTAATAGTCTTTGATTTGGTAATTGTAATGTTGACATTAAAAAAAGCCTCCTTTTTGGTTGGTGGAATATGTACAAATCAGCATTTCATATTCCGAAATGTAATCGCTATCAAGCTTGTATTTCACCTCCTTTCAGGGGTCATCATTTGGTGTGTGAATTCGGTAGTAGTGGTAGTGGAATGGTGTAATGGTTGGGTGGTTTAGAGTGAGATCAGGTTATACGTGGAATGAGAATGAACTCGAAATTTGAGATATAAATGTATTTGGAAGGTAAGTTGAACACGAAATTTAATTAATGGAAAACTTTAACAACAATATATATTAGACTTCCACACTCTGCAATGGTAAATCGGGACTATGTCAAAAGTACCATAAGGTTATTCGACTCATAATCCTCATGTATAATTAAGTGAGTTTAAGGGGTACGTTGTAAACTACTTCAAACGATGGAAAGATGGTCGGGCGAGCAGTGTCACGAATTTATTTTAGTATGGCCGAGCGATTGGAGGAGCGAGAATGGGAGAGGAATTAATTATTTCTGAAATGAATGACTTGGATAACTCAGTGCTAGAGGAACTTTCCAATGTATTGATTCGGATTGTCGAAGATGGAGCTTCCGTTGGTTTTCTAGCACCTGTAGGATTTGAACGGGCTAAAGCGTATTGGACAAGTGTAATCGAGCCAGGTGTAATCTTGTTTATAGCTAGAATATCAGGTGAACTTGCTGGCACGGTTCAATTGCATCTAGCGACGAAGCCGAATGCATCTCATCGAGCTGAGATTGCGAAGCTGATGGTACATCCAAGATACCGAAATAGAGGTGTAGCAAGGGGCCTTATGCAACAGGCAGAGAAAAAGGCTGCTGCTGAAGCAAGAACACTACTTGTGTTAGATACACGTGCAGGTGATGTATCTAATCAACTATATCAGTCAATGGGTTACGTGGAAGCGGGGCGCATTCCTCATTTTGCCCAATCGTCTAACGGGCTTCTGGAGGATACGGTCATCTATTATAAAGAGTTTAGTGAAGGTTATTAAATCTTGAATCATCTGTCTAAAGTACTAAATTACCCCAATAATACGTTTATTTATGAAAAAAGAGGGTATAGGTGATTACTATAGACAGGAGGCGATGAAATGAAAAAAAGATCATTTTCAACAAAACAAATGGCAGGAGCTTTTGTAGCAGGTGCATTGTTGTTTTCCGGGATTTCTTATGCAGCTGCTAATGCGAATGAAGCAAAGAATGTCGTTTCAGGTACTGCTGCAAAAATCATGTTCTTTCTGAATGGTGAAGAGCATTCCAATAAAGACGGTAAATATGTGAATCATGGAACGGCTGTACCAGCATCCATTATTCATCAGGGTACAACTTATGTTCCCGTCCGTATGATCGCAGATCAGCTGGACAAGTCGTTGTTCTGGGACGAGACTACACGCTCAGTCTCAATAGGAAAGCCATCGGTTAAGCTATTGAATGCATCGGGTGAAGCTTTGGGGTTAGCAACTTTTGAAGAGGTCGAAGATGGTGTGCGAGTGAAAATATCTGCGTCAGGCTTGACCCCTGGTAAACATGGTTTCCATGTGCATGAGAATGCGATTGAATCCTTAGACTTCAAGTCAGCAGGTGGTCACTTCAATCCTACGGATAAGCACCACGGACTTGAAAATCCGCAAGGTAGCCATGTCGGGGATATGCCGAATTTAATGGTTAAAGAAGATGGCACAGTTGAGGCCGAAGTCACGATTCAGCATGCAACGTTAGAGAAAGATAAACCGAACTCGATTCTGGGACGTTCACTCATTATCCATGCCGGTGAAGATGATAATAAATCCGATCCAGCAGGAAATTCAGGTGACCGTATCATGGGTGGGAACATTCCGAAGTAGTAATTAGCAAATGTTGATTGTGTAGAAAAGTATCTCCAAAAGGAGGTGCTTTTTTTATGCGTTATATATTCAGCTATTCAACTATTTAGTTTCCATTTTATAGGATATAATGAATCGAATTAACATCTTGTTTTTCAGCACTAACGCGCGGATAGGCGAGATAATCAACAAGTGCATTTATAATAAAGGAGGGGCTTATGGCTGAAGTAACGGTATACCACTTTGATGCATTCTCAGATACACCTAATCAAGGCAACCCAGCAGGTGTTGTGCTGAGTGCTGACCATCTAGAACATGACGATATGCAGCATATCGCTAAGCAGGTAGGTTTTAATGAAACGGTATTTGTATTGAAATCGGACAAGGCCGATATAAGGTTGAAGTATTTCACACCTGGACATGAAATAAACTTATGTGGACATGCCACAGTAGCCTCATTATACTGTTTGAAGACACAAGGGTACTGGGGAAATCGAGAGACGATAGAAATTGAAACCAATATAGGAATACTGCCAATCGTTTTTAAGACGGAGAATGATCATCTCACAATTACGATGAGACAGCACAGTCCTGAGTTTTTACCTTTTGAAGGAGATATGAAGCAACTAGCAGCTTCCATAGGTTTGACAGAAGATTGTATTGATAAGACGATGCCCATTGTATATGGAAGCACAGGGACTTGGACTTTATTAATGCCGATCAAGCAGCTTGAATCCTTCAAACATATGCGTCCAGATAATAAACAATTTCCGAGCATATTAGCAGAGAATCCCAGAGCATCTATCCATCCTTTTTGCTTTGAGGTCTATAATAAAGAGTGCTTTATGCATGCAAGACATTTCTCATCACCATATTCAGGCACAATAGAGGATCCCGTAACAGGTACAGCTTCAGGTGTAATGGGTGCGTACTTCTTGACCTACGTGGATCAGGAACGAAGTGAATTTCAATGTGTGGTTGAACAAGGACAAGAAATAGGTAGAGATGGAAGAGTATATGTTCATGCTGTAAGGCATCAGGGGATGGATGTTTATATATCAGGAACAGCGGTTAAGGTCACTGAGTTTCAAGTGAGATATGGAAAAGAGTAACGTTATGAACGTTAACTTCTACCAATCCGATCATGTTATTGGATTTTACGCAGCAATTGTATATGTCTTTTGTTCAAGCCCAGGAAGACGACCACATTCGCTAGTGGCTCTACTTGGGCTTGTTCTGTTATATTAGAAATTGGCAATCCATAACGGTCTGCTGGATTAATCAGATGGAAGAAGAAAGGGATCGGTATGAATTTTTCTATAAATGAGCGAGTCATTGAATCGTTGTGCGGCCGAATCTCTTTAAATAAAGGAGCATCATACGTACGGGCTGGCAAAGTGTCGATAGCAAGTTATGATGTCAATGAAATGACTATACATGCACAGGTTAATTCCGAAGAGGTACGTATTCAAGGTAAGGATGATCTTATAGCGGAATGCACTTGTTCAACCTTGTTTTCATTTGACAAGCACTGTAAACATACAGCCGCAGCGCTGTTATATATCATGAATCTTCAGAAAGAAGGGGAGTTTCCCCTTCTTTCTTCATCAACGGCCATATCTGAAGCCCTTACGGGAGAAAAGGAAATAAATGATGTAGATATTCAGCTGACGAGCAAACTGATGGACCTATTCGGTGGAGGCCATCAGCGTCTGAGCGGTGCTCGTTCGTATTTTGATACACGATCAAAGCTTGAAGTAGAGTTTATATGCCATGTGGTTTCTTATGGCTTTCGAAAGTATCGGTTTGGAATTGAGATGAAAGTGGGTCCCAAACGAACCTATATCGTGCACAATATTCGAAGTTTTCTAGACCGAGTACAGCGTAGAGAAAGTTATTCATTCTCTAAACATTTCACCTATGACCCTGAACTATACAGCTTTCAAATAGAACATGATGATATCGTACAGAAGCTTATCGAAATATCCGCCAGCGAACCGTTACTTCATGAGACATCATCGAATCCAAGCAAGCTAGGTAGTGAGCGGATGCTTGTTATTCCACCCTATGCTTGGGATGATTTGTATGAACTTCTTCTAAAGTCGCCTTCGATTAAACTAGAACATGATGGATATATATACGATGGAATTGCACTGACAGACGGACCACCCCCTCTTCACTTTAAATTTGACCAGACCGACAAAGGAACAGAGCAGTTTCAATTGCAACTTCAAGGAATAGAACAGTTGGCAGTTTTGGAGGCATATGAGCTGGTTATTGTGGAGGGGAAATTGTGGAGGATACCGGTGGATCAATGTGTAAGACTGTCTGAAATGAAGCATATGCTGGGCAATTCAGGCAAGAACACGATTTCTATCCTGTCGGAACAGATGGAGCCTTTTATGGAAAAGGTTATACCGGGGTTAAGAAAGCTTGGCAGCGTTGAAATCTCGACAGTGGTTTCGAATAAGATTGTGCAGACACCACTCTCAGCACATCTGTATCTAGACAGGGTTAGGGACCGTTTGCTTGCAGGACTTGAGTTTCATTATGGAAATTTGATCATTAACCCACTCCAAGAAGAAAGAGATATACGAGCAGATGGACAGATTCTTATTCGTAATGGAGATCAGGAGAATCGTATTTTAGAACTGATGGAACAAAGCCGATTTACTAGGACGGAGGGGGGATATTTCCTTGATAACGAGGACGATGAATATGACTTTTTGTATCATATTGTGCCTCAGTTGGAGCAATTATTGAAGATCTATGCTACCTCAGCCGTAAAAGTGCGGCTGTATAGAGGTGACACCCCACCTAGAGTCACAGTAAGTATGGATGAGAGAACAGAGTGGTTAAAGTTCAAGTTTGATATGGCTGGTATACCTGATGCGGAAGTGCGTAACATTCTAAAATCGCTCGAAGAGAAACGTAAATATCATAAGCTGCCAGACGGTGCGCTGATGCCGCTACAGAGTAGTGAATTTCAAGAAATTGTTCGTCTCATGAATGGGATCGGTATACATCAACCTGAACTTAAGGATGCGCAATTCACCTTACCTGTCATTCAAGGATTGTACTTCCTGGATTCGGATCGACAGGGTGACACTATTAAACTGGGTAAATCGCTACGTCAATTGCTAGAGCATATGCGTAATCCCGATCATCTAGATTTTCCAGTACCAGAAAGCTTGGCAGGGGTATTAAGAGATTACCAGAGCTATGGCTATCAATGGATGAAGACACTTGCTTTCTACCGTTTCGGAGGCATTTTAGCTGATGACATGGGTCTTGGCAAAACGATACAGGGGATCACATTTATCGTGTCAGTCTTGCATGAGATTAGGCAACATGAGATGCCTGCTTTGGTCGTTGCTCCAGCATCTTTAACGTATAATTGGCTTCATGAATTTGAACGGTTTGCACCGCAAGTTCGAGTCGTCATTGCCGACGGAACGAAGTCAGAGCGGATAACCTCTCTTAGAAATAAAGGACAAGTTGATGTTGTTATTACTTCTTATCCACTTCTTCGCAGAGACATCTCTGATTATGCACGTGAATCATTTCATACACTCTTATTGGATGAAGCGCAGGTCTTTAAGAATCATGTGACCCAGACGGCCCAAGCTGTAAAATCTTTAAAGGCTCTTCATCGGTTTGCATTAACAGGAACTCCGGTTGAGAACAAACTTGAAGAGTTATGGACGATATATGATGCTGTATTCCCAGCGTTATTTACTAATCGGATGGCTTTTCATGAGCTATCGAGGGAGGCAGTGGCGAAGCGTATTCGTCCGTTCTTGCTGCGGCGGCTGAAGCGTGATGTGTTGAAAGAACTGCCAGAGAAGATTGAGACGCTTCAAGCGTCTGAGCTATATCCGGAACAAAAGAAGCTATATGCCGCATATCTAGCGAAGCTCCAGCATGAAACCTTGAAGCACCTCAATGAGAAGGGATTCCAGAAGAATCGCATAAAAATTCTCGCCGGAATCACGAGATTGAGGCAGCTTTGTTGTCATCCTGCTCTTTTCGTAGAGGGATATGATGGGGGTTCTTCTAAGTTTGAGCAGCTCATGGAAATGATAGAAGAGTGCCAGCATTCAGGAAGACGAGTGCTCATCTTCTCCCAATTCACAGAGATGCTAGGCCTGATTGGACGTACACTTGGTGATCAGGGTGTTCCGTATTTCTATCTGGATGGCAACACACCTGCTGTAGAACGTGTTACGTTATGCAATCGATTTAATGAGGGCGAGCGGGATTTGTTTCTAGCTTCACTAAAAGCGGGTGGAACCGGGCTTAATCTTACAGGAGCAGATACGGTGATATTATACGATTTATGGTGGAACCCTGCTGTGGAGCAGCAAGCGGCAGACCGTGCGCACCGAATTGGCCAGAAGAAGGTTGTGCAGGTGATTCGGCTTATTACTCAGGGCACGGTCGAAGAGAAGATGTATGAACTGCAACAGAAGAAAAAAGATTTAATCGAGGAAATCATACAACCTGGTGAGGAAGTTCTTTCTGCGCTAACAGAGCAGGAAATAAGGGGAATATTGATGATTTGAAGGAGTCGTGACGAACAACATGATATCATTTTTACTGACACTTAAACGTCTCTTAGGCGGAATATGGGGAGCTTTTAAGCTTAGAAATTTTCAGGCTTTATTTGTATTAATTCTGCTACTGCTAGTATCCGGAACGTTGTTTTATACAAAAGAAGAGGGATTGTCCGTTATCGATGCGCTATATTTTTGCATTGCTACACTAAGTACGGTAGGGCACCCTGATTTTGTACCCCAGACCGACCTTGGTAAAGTATTTACCATGATATATATCGTCGTAGGAAGTGGGCTGTTCTTGGGGATGGCTGGTTATATTGCATTCGCAATTATTAAGAGTAACCTGAGAGAGGACAATGAGGAGCGGAGAATTAGGTTTAAAAAATAGATCTTAATACAAAACAACCGTCTAGTTAAATCTAGTCGGTTGTTTTGATAGGGTGCATACTTAGGAAGGTAGCTCGATCCATTGATAGGGTGTATGCATAGCTTTTAGTCCATGCTCTATAATCGTAATAATTGCAATGGTCTCGGCTGGATCAACAGCAGGCTCTCCGTTCTCGAAGAATGCTAACATCCGAGCGATAAAAGAACCGAAAAAGTCCGATTCTGGCTTGGCGACCCTAGCCTCACCGGAATCATAATTCATAGTTAACGTAAACGGACACTCAGGACCGAAATGATTTATGGTCGCCTGACGTCCGTTAGAGAATTCAATAATCATTGCAGGTGAATTCGCAGTTCCAATAAACATCACACGTGTAGCTTCTGTACCCATTAGTGACACAATCGGCTCAATCTGATGGATAGAGTAATTGTTAAATGATCCAGACCCGACGCTGCAGATGGTTTCAATGCCCTTTCGTTCGATTTCTGTATACTCTGAGGCAAATCTGAGAGCTGAACTGGAGTAAAGGGGGGTATTATATTCACGTGCTGTATTAAACAATGCGATTGCCGTCCCTCGATCAGGGGCAAATGTCTTATCCATGTAAGTTGGTTTACCTGAGCGAAGCGGAAGCTGTGCTAGTTCTTCGTGATATTCTGGGTGATCAGGGGAGAGGATGATTAGATAATCACTCTCTTGGATCACTTCCTCAATGGATGAGTGAAGCTCAATACCGTGGTCCTCACACCACTGCGCATTGCTACGTCCATGAGGAGAATCGATCATACCGTAAGCACAGGTTACTTTCATCATACCGCCTGATGCACTTTCAATCCAAGTGGGGTATTTGTTTGCATGCCACTCATCAAGAAAATAATCGATGAAGCCGATTTTTTTAACCATTTCTTCACACTCCTAGATGATTAGTCAAATGTAATCTCACACCGCTGTTCCGAAGAATCGTAAATCGCTTGAATCATTTTTGCAGTAACAATGACGGTATCAATGTGTGATGGCAGCTTTTCCCCGGTTCGAATGCATTCCAGAAATGCGTTAATTTCATTTTTAAAATGGTCACCAGTAACGAATGTCGGATTTGTTTCCAGCAGAGCACCGTTTTTAGCGCTATACATTTTGAAACCTCCGCCATATTGCAGCCTAATGCCTGCTTTATCCCCTAGGAAATCGATATACATTTCTTCCTCGCCAATATTTTGGGCCCATGCTCCATTGAGTGTAATGCTCGGACCTTCGGTACGAATAAATGCGGAGACAAAATCATCCACGTCATAGGTTCCTCCATATTTCGGGGGGCCTGCCCACATATTCGTATAGGTATAACCCTTCATATTCTTGCCTAGTTTCGAGTAAGCCTGAGCCGATACAGAGACTGGTTTGGGGTCACCGGAGCAATACATAACTACATCTAGAAAATGAACGCCCCAATCAATCATCACACCGCCGCCAGCAATGGATTTCGTTGTGAAAGCGCCTCCAAGACCTGGGATTGAACGGTGAGCCCGGAAGCTCGCATACATATGGTACAGTTCACCAAGTTCGCCATCTTCAATCAAGCCTTTAATGATGTTTACCGCGTTATTAAAACGGTTTACCACCCCGATATTGAGTACCTTACCCGTTTCGTTCTGAACTTTTTGCATCTCGAGTGCTTCTGCGTACGTTCTAGCTGCGGGTTTTTCACAAAGTACATTTTTGCCTGCACGTAAACAATCAATAGAGACGATTGCATGAGCATTATTTGGCGTACAGACTGAGACTGCTTCGATTTCGGGATCGTTCAAGATGTCATGATAATTTTGTATTGCAACACCACACCCATACTCTTTCACGAAACGCTCTGCATTTTCCTTGTAATAATCACAAAAATATTTAATTTCTGCATTTGGATGATTGAGATAAGCTGGAATATGAGCGGTCTTAGCGATAGTACCGCATCCGATAATGGCTACTTTTATGGTATCCATCGGGATGATCACCCTCCTCAAATATAGTGCAACGTTTTCTTTCTTTATATTTCAACATTGAGAGGAACATGCCAAAATATTTTAAGATTCATTTCTCTTTTATAAATTGACGATATAAATCGAGAAATGTAGTATAACATTAGTTATTTCTTGAATTTAATATCGGGTCTTATGAGAGAAGATGATGAAGATGTAGGCAGAGAATGTGTAAGCGGTATCATCTAAGCTTGGAATGCACTGACTAAATGCACATGCATAGAAGGAGACGACAGATATGCCTATTATTGATATGTCTTTAGATGAATTAAAGAAATACACAGGAAGAAATCCGAGGCCAGAGGATTTTGATGAATACTGGACATCGGCATTAGAAGAATTGAAAGCGGTTGATCCGGAAGCTCGATTCGTACCAAGTGGACGATCTCTGCCTTATGCAGAGTGTTATGATCTGTATTTTAAAAGTGTGAGAGGTGCAACGATCCATGCGAAATATGTAAAGCCAACTCATGTAAGTGGACCTCTTCCTGTTATACTACAATTCCACGGCTATACCGGTGCTGCGGGAGATTGGAGCGGGCTGCTGCCGTATGTATCCCAAGGATTTGCAGTTGCAGCAATGGATTGCCGAGGACAAGCAGGAGAGTCTGAAGATACTGGCGGAGTCAAGGGTAACACCCATCATGGACATATTATCCGTGGTTTGGATGATGCGCCTGATCAGTTATTGTTCCGTCATATTTTTCTGGATACCGTTCAGCTGGCACGAGTGATTATGAATCTTCCCGAGGTGGACGAGCATCGTGTAGTAACAAATGGTGGTTCACAGGGTGGAGCTCTATCTCTTGCTTGTGCGGCACTAGAGCCAAGGATTAAAAAAACAGTGGCGATCTTCCCATTCCTATGTGATTACAAACGTGTATGGGAAATGGACTTTACGAAAGGGGCATACTTAGAAATTCAGACCTTCTTCCGTAAGTTCGATCCACTTCACGAGCGCGAGGATGAGATTTTTAATAGACTTGGATATATTGATGTACAGCATCTAGCTCCGCGGATTCAGGCAGAGACTTTATTTGCGTCAGGATTAATGGATACAGTCTGTCCGCCGTCTTCTCAGTTTGCCGTTTATAACAAGATCACCGCGCCGAAGCATTTAAAGGTATATCCTGACTTTGCTCATGAGGATTTGCCTGGTTTTAGTGATATCGCTATGGAGTTTTTACTGGACATTTAACAAGTAAGAAACCTTAATTGAAGGGGGCCGGCTTTCCGGCTTCCTTTTTATTTTTTGTATATGATATATTATTGTTGAAAATTATGGAAGGGGGAGGGCGGTTTATTCATATATGGCATGCAAGAAAAGTAATCAGAATTTCGATTGTATTGTTATTAATTGCAGCTATCTCCTTTGCTGTGTGGTATATCATCCCTAGAGAAATTCATCGTTCCCTTGACGGAATTAAGTATAGACTGGGTGAAGAGAATAGAGAATTTGAAGAGCTGATAACTGTAAATATTGATGGCAGGATGAACCGGAATTGGAAGGGAGAGCGGATATTTACAGGCTCTATTCTAGTTGAGGGTGAAGAGATTTCCGTACCACCTGATCAGAGAGAGCTCGAAGTAAGATTCCCTAAAAATTCTTATCACCAATTAATTATCTATCATGGCATTCATAATAGCAGTATATATCAATTCCCATACGGGGATTTGTTTACAAATGAGGACTTGAGTGAATTAACGATTACTCGCTTTGAGGAAACCCCTTCAGGCATAAAAGGCTGGGACAGCGAGGACGGTCTAATGATCTCCGCACCTGCCGAAGATCGCGCAGAAGCACTTGAAATATCCAATAGATATTTTAAAGCATACTGGATGGGTATGACCAAGCCACTTGAATGAAAAGAGGGAACTACGATGACACAGAAATGGCTAGAGTGGGCGAAAGAGATTCAGGCAATAAGTCAAGCTGGTCTTGCTTACTCCAAGGATATATATGATATCGAACGATTTGAACAATTAAGAGATTTAAGCGTTTCAATTTTACATGAATATACCGAGATCGAGCACGATAAGATCCGTTCTCTATTTGCAAGTGATACCGGTTATCCAACACCGAAAGTGGATGTTCGTGGCGTTGTTTTTCAGGATGGCGCAATCCTCATGGTCAAAGAACGACTAGACGGAGCTTGGGCACTTCCCGGGGGCTGGGCGGATGTTGGTCTTTCGGCCAAAGAGGTTGCTGTGAAAGAGATTCGGGAAGAGTCCGGTTATGACGTGTTGCCGATCAGACTGCTTGCCGTACTGGATAAGAAGTTCCACGATCATCCTCCGGCCTCTCAGCATGTGTATAAGATATTCATTCAATGTGAACTGACTGGGGGACAAGCTTCTGGTGGATTAGAAACAACGGAAGTAGCTTTTTTCCGAGAGGATAACCTGCCTGAATTATCGCTGGAACGTAATACGGAGGTGCAGGTCAAAGCGATGTTCGAGTATCTTCGGAATCCAGCGAAAGACGTGTGGTTTGATTAAGCGAAGACAACTTCTGTTAAATATAGGATTGTTTTGTTGTATAATACCAAATAGATGACACCAAAGGACCAGTCTTAATAGCAGACATCAAGCTTAATCACGCTTGGTGTCTTTTTTACTAGATAAGGAGTGATAATCTTATTGACCCTAATAAATATCTATGTTGGAGGAGTGAGTGACTTGAGACGGTGTAATCGCTCAGATTTGGAAGCTGTGCTTGCTATCATTAATGATGCTGCACAGGCATATCAAGGGATCATTCCTGAGGATCGATATCACGAACCTTATATGTCACTAGACGAGCTCATAAGGGAAATGGAAGATGGCGTTATTTTCTGGGGCCTGGAGGATGAGAATGGGCTTGTAGGTGTGATGGGAATTCAGAAAAAAGGCGAAGTCTCCTTAATCAGGCATGCGTATGTCAGGACAAATCAGCGTGGCAGTGGATTAGGAACGAAGCTGTTGTCCCATTTGTGCTCTTTAAGTGATAAGCCAATTTTGATAGGGACATGGGCATCAGCAGAATGGGCTATCCGGTTTTATATCAAAAACGGATTTTATTTGGTACCTGAGCATCACAAGATGCAGTTACTCCAATCGTATTGGAACATTCCTGCAAGGCAAGTTGAAACTTCCGTCGTATTAAGCAGCAAAGAGTATACATAAGGTGGGGGAATTCTTGTGATTGAAATAACGACAGAAATTGAAATACAGGCACCTGTTCATGTTTGTTTTGACTTTGCCAGAGATATCGGTCTGCATACTCAGACAGTATGGCCTCATACACAAGAGCGTGCAGTTGCTGGTGTAAAGAGCGGCATGATCGGTGAGGACGGTATAGTTACATTTGAGGCAACCCATTTTTTAGTCCGGCAGCAGCTTTCTTCACAAATAACGGAATATAGAAGGCCGTATCTATTTGTGGATACCATGACCAAGGGTGCTTTCAAAAGCTTGAAGCACGAACATCATTTCTTTGATTTAGGGATAAGCACAATCATGAAGGATGTATTGAAATTAGAAGCTCCACTTGGTCCTCTGGGCTGGATCGCGGAAAGAGCTGTGCTGAAGACGTATATGAGACGCTTTTTAATGTATCGAAATCAAGAATTGAAAAAAATAATCGAACAGCACTGGCACAACAATCACAGTGAGCTGTGGTGAAATGTAAATTGGGGGTTATCATATGAGACGTCTTCAAATCGGAATGTGGAAGGATTTTACGATAGAACGTTGGAACGATCTGTCGGGTGAATTCATTCGTGGCATGGAGATTTCACAATTTCAAAATAAAGAAGCGATTGAAAAGGTAAGAAGATTCTGCAAGAGTTACAACTTCAAGTTTGGGGTACATGGTCCTATCTTGAATTCATATGGGTATAAACTGCCGAAACTCAATTCACCGGACCCATCTCAATATGCTGAAGCGCTAGAACAGATTACGACAGAAGTGAAGCTGGCTTCGGAATGTGGCGCGGATTATATTTTGTTCCACTATCCCTTTTATCCAACGTTCCAGCATCCGTTTATTCCTTATCCAAGACTCCCGGACCATTTGAAGCGATATGAATCGGACCAATTAAATAAAGCCGAATTTGAGGATATTTCAGAACGATTATTTGAGCGCCTTTCTGAAATTCAACAACAGTATCGGCAGCGGATCGTGTTAGAGCATGATTTTTTTGGGGATTACGAAGATGTATTTACGCGCGCATTTCTGAATCATCCAGATATCCAGTTGGTTGTGGATACAGCAAGACTTGATATCGCGAAACGGGCATTTACGGGGTTTGATCCATATTCATTTTTGGATGCACTCGCATCTCAGGTCTATTTGGTACACTATAGCAACGTATTCTACACAGCGGATGATTTTAAACACCATTTACCTGTACTGCCAGAACACGATGAGGACATACAATATGGAGACTCCTATCTTTATCTAAAGTTTCTGGCTGAGCGGAATTCATCCTTTCATGTTACCTTTGAGCATGATCATACATTAATAAGTAAGGATGAATTACATAACGAGTATCGCCGAGTAGCTGAAGTGCTTGGATTAACATCAGCGAGGGTCTAAGACTTTTAGTGAACCTCTGGGGAAAGGAAGCGCATAATGATCAATAGTTTAATTATTGCATTCGTCCTCACGATGATTATACATACGGCAGAGACACTGTCATATTCGGTGAGATATGCGGGGGTAAAGCTGAACAAGCTCGCTGTTGCACTATCTCTGTCGGGGATTATCGTGCTCGTGTCCCGTACTTCGAACCTGATTCAAGCGCCACTTACAGCTAAATTCGTAGATTATGCAAAAGTGGATACTTCGCTTGATGTATTAAGATATTTAAGATTTATTATACTGGCATCGTCCATAGGCACACTCATAGCCATTATATTGTTTCCTACGTTTGTAAGTATATTTGGAAGAATTATCACCAAGCTCGAAGTAGCGGGGTCCATCCCCAAACTAGTCTCCAGCGTAACGATTGGCCAACTTAAGAATACGAAGCATTATCTGCGTAAACCGATGTTAAAAATCAGTCAATTCCGCTACCTAGACATTCCGAAACGTTTTATCCTATTAAATGTTGTTGTGACGGCCACTTATACTGTAGGGGTATTATCGTCACTCTATGCGGCTCATTTGATACCTGCATTAAGTACAACTGCTTCTCAGTCCTCTGGAATTATTAATGGGATTGCTACGATTATATTGACGATATTCATTGATCCCCAGCTAGGTCTCATAACAGATAAAGCAACACATGACCCAAGAATGCGTGATCAGCTAGGAAAAATATATATGCTGCTCATGGTATCGCGATTCTTCGGAACGATGCTTGCTCAGTTACTCCTTATACCTGCTTCTTATTTTATTGGTGTGGTCGTGTCTTTTTTATAGATCATCTATTTAAATACTTTGGAGGTAAGCATGAGTAAAAAAAGGCTTGTACTGGAATCTATTGTTTTTGGTATGCTGATCTTCTTTGCTTATATTTTGTTTACGGTAATTCAAGGTCAAATATTAACGGCTAACTTCGTTCATGAAGTTATAAATAACTATGCTCAGCAGGAGAATTTACCATCCAAGATTAGTTTCGGTGTTACCGAAAGATTCAATACTTGGATCTATGTGAGCGGATGTGTTCTGCTAAGTGTTCTATACGGTACGATCCGCTGGATTCTCACAACAAGTAGGAAGTCTCATAAATAATCTCTATGAATTTAGCTTTTATATGGATAATTCAACAAAAGGGATCATAGATATGTAGACATGAGGGGAATTCAGCACTAGTTCAACCTTTTGTTGAGTATAGGCTTAAGGCGTCACAGATCAGCGGTTTATGCAGCGCCGCCCCTTTACAACGATGTTATTATTTGAGACGAAGGGGTTTTGAATCATGGCAAAATCAAAAAGAGGACATTCTCTATGGCATCTTCCATCTCATGGCAGAGGAACCTGTCCCGTATGTCGCAGTACACGTATTAAACTGCTGTATCCACGGACCAAGTCGGACGGAACGGCTTTGAAAGTATGCAAGCGGTGCGACAAAGCAGTTCAATCTCGCATTGATGCTGCGATCTGATTGCCTACTACATGTCATCAACATAGGATATAACACTACAGAAAACTGTCAGTTCTCGTTTAGGCGAGAATTGGCAGTTTTTTTGTATGTATATTTGGTAGAAGGGATATAACATTTTGAAATACTGTAAGGGAGTTATTGTCAAATAGATTGCCGAATTATATACTCTAATTATCAGAATAAAAGATTAAATTTGAATATCCTATATAACAAAATGAATTATATTGGAGTGGGAATGCACATGCTTATTCGTATTATCCGGTTATTCCGCCCGCCAGTTGTTCCGATGCCACTTTATGTTCATACGGTTGGTTGTAATAAACAGAATTTAATGACAAGACCCGAGGGGTTCTCAACCCACCAGTTGTTATTTGTACGAGGAGGACAAGGTCATGTGCGTTTAGCTGGTGGAGAGGCGTTCTCATTTGGTCCGATGCAGTACATGCTTCTTCCAGCAGATATTCCCCATGAGTATTTTCCTGTTTCGGACGAGCCTTGGGAAGTCGGTTATATCTCCTTTTCTGGTACAAAGGTAAGATCCTTGCTGGAGCATTTCGGTCTTGAAAGCTGTGAGCTCCACAGCATGATGGATGCAGATAGCGTCTGGTCTGTTTTAGAGGAGTTATGGAAGATTGCTGATAACAATGAGGACGGTTCGGAGTGGGAAGGGGCCCGCCTTTTATATAATCTGTTACTGGAATTAAATCGAGAGAGGCTGACTCAAGAGCAGATGGATCAGCAGCCAGCTTCCCCATCTACAGAGGATTTATCAAGAGATGTCGTATTACAGGCAGCGAACTACCTAAATGAGCATTACAATGAGAATATATCATTATCTAACGTAGCTTCATCTCTAGGATACACCCATCAATATCTTAATAAATTGTTTCATAAGACCTATGGGATGAGCATGCTTCAGTATGTTCAAAAACTACGCTTACAGAAAGCGATCCATCTCTTAAGCTCAAACGAAATGATTACTATAAAAGATATTGCAGGGTATGTAGGGATGGAGACGAACTATTTTATCCGTACTTTCCGTAAGGCTACGGGGCTTACGCCAGATCAATATCGCAAATCGACCATTCAGACATAGCAAGTATCTTTGATCAACTGATGAGCTTCCGGTGTTGTATATATTGCACAGTACCCGGAAGTTTTTTCGTACATACTTCAATTAACTTACAGGGGCAGTTGCTCCGGAAAAGAGGGTTAAGGTGTCTTTTACCGTTAGCGACCAGATTGGAATCACGCTGTTTGATGTGAAAAAAGTCCAGTATCAATCCAGAGTTATCTTTGATTATATCCAATCCTGCTATACCGTATCTTATATACATCAGGGGGATGTCATTACGATTTGTGAGGGGAAAGAGTATGTAGCCAAAACAGGGGATATCATGATTCATCGCCCTCATATTCCGTTCAATGTAATATCTCAAACCGATGGGGTACATTACCTGTTCAATTTAGATTTGAAGGTAAAGGGAAATGAAGATTTCTTTCAATTCTTCCCGTTAGACCGAGTCATTCCGGTACGAGATGCTCTCATATATGAGAAGAAATTCGACGAGCTATGGAGTATTTGGCTTCAGGAGGTAGGCGAGATTCGGACAGTTCAGTCGGGATTTCTCGCTCTGTTCCTCCTTCATGAAGTGGTTGAAAGCTCCAAAGTAGGAGAGAGACGTTCAGCTAAAGAGCCCTACGAAATTGATCGATTTAATAAAGTGATTCATTATATGGAGAAAAGCTTGGAGAAGAGCATATCGAGAAACGAGCTTGCGAGTCTATATCATATGAATCCGGTTTATTTTAGCAGGGCATTTAAGAAGGTACACGGACTAACACCGATGAAAATGCTGCATAAACTTCGGCTCCTTCATGCGAAGAGAATGTTAGAAGACCCTGAAAATACGATTGAGAAGATTGCTCAAAAAAGTGGATTCTATGATGCCTCTCATTTTAACCGCACATTTCAAAAAGCATTCAAACAATCTCCTAGCGATTATAGAAAAAGTATCAAAAATACAAAAAGAAGAATCATGTCTACATTGTCCGAGGAAGACGTGTAACTTAGAATCAAATACTATACAGGGAGGTGTTGTTAGCGTTTTCACACCATGCTACTAGAGACTTGGAAAAATCGAATACTAGGGGGATATCAATGATAAAGAAATTAAAGACGTTTGGATTGGTTTGTCTGGCTGTGATTAATGTTCTCGCCGCTACGGCTTGTGCTAGTTCTGATAGCGGTAAATCCGAAGTGGATGGAAATAGCGGTAGCAAAGACGGTGACAAAGTGGTTCTTCGTGTCATGGACTGGGCGGACAGCGAGAAGCCATACCGTGAGAAATTTATACAAGATTTTGAAGCCAAGTATCCGAACATCAAGATTGAATACACCCTATTAACTGTCGATCAATTCCAAAATACGATTACCACGGCTATTAAATCAGGAGACGCACCAGATCTGTTTCCGATACCCGCTAATATGTCTCTCAGCATGGCTGTAAAAGGAGAATGGTATCAGCCACTCGACCCGTATCTCGATGATGAGTTTAAGAATCAGTTTGTAGATGGAATATTCGTTGAAGGTTCTACAATGCTGGATGGCAAGATTTATTCTATTCCGGCTTTGACAAGCGTTCCGAGTACACTCGTTTTTTATAACAAGCAATTATTCAAGGATGCCGGGCTTGATCCGGAGAATCCTCCAAAAACGTATACGGAATTTAGAGAGGCTGCTAAGAAAATTACGGAAGCTGGCAATGGTAAAGCCTTCGGTATGATTGAAGGCGGTAAACAAATCGGTCGCTTTAAGTTAGCAGCGGTGGATTGGTCAGCGCTTGGTGGAAGTGGACTGAATCCACACTCACCGATTAGTCTGATTACGAATGATGCGAATTATGATTCGAAGCCCGTTATGGATGTCATGAATTTATTCAAAGGGATTAAGGATGACGGAAGCTTTCATCCGAAAACGATGAGTATTTCTGCACCAGAAGCCAGGGCGTTGTTTGGCGAAGGTCAAGCAGGTTTCATTCTCCAGGGCGAATGGTCGATCGGTGTATGGAAGCGCGACAACCCGAATCTTGATTTTGGTGTAATGGCTCCTCCCGTACCGGATGACGGGCAAAAGGGCTACTTACCTAGAGCAAACTTCGGTCCATGGATTGGATTGTCTAAAACTTCTAAGCACCCAGAAGAGGCTGCACTATATCTGAAGGAATACTTCAGTAAGGATTATCAATCTGTCCTGGTTAAAGCGGGCGATCGTTTCTCGATTCTAAAAGATGTAAATGAAAGCGCTTCGGAAATTCCACAGTTCAAACAGTATTATGATATTGCTCAGGATATGTCACGTTTGGTGCCAAGTCCACAGATTAGAAACCCTGAACTGGCTTCCGTGTATGCGAATTTCAAAGATGTTCAGCCAGGCATCGGAGATATCCTTCAAGGTGTTGTAGCAGGTGCACTGAATGATCCAGAAGCTCCACTTAAACAATTGTCAGATGGCATTGACAAAGCACTTGATGCGGCGATCGCACAAGCCAAATCTGAGGGAGCTAATGTCGATAAGAATGATTTTGTCTTCCCGAACTGGAGTTCAGACAAACCGTATACGGCGGAAGATTATAAGGCGTTGCCATGATTGCAAAAAGAAAAGTTGAACTGTGGTGCTGGATATTCTTATTTCCTACTTTAGCTCTGTTTGTTATGTTTCAGGGCTGGCCAATTGTGGCCAGCCTGTTCTATGCAACACGTGATTGGTCAGGACTTACGTCTGATTCCTCCTATGTCGGGTTGCAGAATTTCATCAATGTTGCAAAAGATCCTTATTTCTGGAATGCCTACAAAAATAGTTTTGTATTTATGCTCGGTGTTGTACCTCTTCATTTATTTGTCCCATTAATACTGGCGGTAATTCTTAATCGTCCTCGTCTGAAAGGTGCAAGTATTTATCGTACACTGATCTTCTTGCCTGTTGTGACAACCACCTCAATCGTCGGGATTATTATGGTCTTCATCTGGGGAAGTGATGGGGCGGTTAACGATGCACTTGTGAAAATCGGACTGCTCGACGCACCAATCAATTGGCTGGGTGATGCCAAGTGGTCAATGTTCACGGTCATCCTGATCTCCGTATGGAAGAATCTCGGTATTAATATGATTTATTGGCTAGCAGGGTTACAAGGTATACCTAAAGATCTGTATGAAGCGGCAGAAGTAGACGGTGCTAGAGGGACGAAGCTGTTCTTTCATATTACGGTTCCACTCCTAGTACCTATCGGTGCGGTGATTCTACTTCTGAATGTTGTCAATTCATTAAAAGTGTTCGATTTAATCAAGACGATGACAAACGGTGGACCGTTCTTTGCTACGGATGTTGTATCCACGTATATTTACCGATATGCGTTCTCCAGTGAGATGGGTCTTCCGCAGCTCGGTTATGCATCGGCAGCCGGTATTTTCTTCGCCATAACGATTAGTGTACTTGCGATTATCCAATCTGTGCTCAATAAGCGAATTAAAGGTCGTGGTAAATAAGATGAGGATACTGAAAAATAGCTTGTTCCATGCCGTCATGATCGCATTTTGCATCGCTTGGATTTACCCGTTCTTATGGATGGTATCGGCTTCGTTTAAAACTCAAAGTGAGTTCTTTACGAATGGTCTGAAACTCATTCCGAGCAGCCCGAGCATGGAGAATTTAATTCGTGCTTGGAATGAAGCCAATTTCGAACGGTATTTTTTGAACAGTGTTATTCTGTCGATCAGCACCATTCTTATTGTGCTTGTGGCTACGGCGACTTGCGGATACGTGCTAGGTAGATATGTGTTTAAAGGGAAGAAGATCGTCATGGGACTTCTCGTAGCGAGTATGTTCGTTCCGATGGAGTTTGCCATTATTCCGATCTATGATCTGATTAAGAACATGGGACTTCTGAATAACCTCATGGGTGTTATATTGGCAGAGGCTGGCGGGGTTCATATTATATTCATTTTGTTATTCGCCACGTTCTTCGGACAAATTCCGAAGGAGCTTGAGGAAGCTTCAATCATGGATGGCAGTGGTTTTTTTAGAACTTTCGCCTCGATCATGCTGCCGCTGTCTAAACCGATTGTGGGTAGTGTCACCATTATGCAATTTATTTGGTCTTGGAATTCCTTTATGGTTCCATTGATATTAACACTGAGTAAGCCAGATCTGCGTCCTTTAGCTGTCGGTTTATATGCACTTCGTGGCGAAAATGTAGTGGATTGGACTGGGATTGCGGCAGGGGGAACCATTGCAATTCTTCCGATTATTATCGTGTTCTTATTCCTTCAGCGTTACTTTGTCGATGGAATAGCCGGAGCTGTGAAAGGTTAACTTCATCGTTTACTAGCGAAATTATCAAACATCAAAGGCAGGTATATAATTATGAGAATTCTTTATTTGGATTTAGATTCATTACGCCCAGATCACTTGGGATGTTACGGATATCATCGGAATACATCTCCACATATTGATCGTATAGCAGAGAAAAGTGTGCGCTTTACGAATTATTATTGCTCCGATGCTCCTTGTATGCCGTCTAGAACGGCGCTTATGTCTGGCAAATTCGGAATTCATAACGGAGTTGTAGGGCATGGGGGTACAGCTGCGGATATGAGACGTGAAGGAGCGTCCCGTAGCTTCGGAGATCGTCTGCGCTCGGAAAGTCTTCCGGGTATGTTCCGGAAGAAAGGTTATAAGACCGCTTCAATTAGTACATTTGCTGAAAGACATTCCGTATGGACTTTTAATGCTGGATTCAATGAGATTTTTAATAATGGTGGACAGGGGCATGAAACGGCTGAGCAGGTGTTGCCTATTGCTCTTAAGTGGTTAAATGATAACGCAGATAATGAGGACTGGTTCCTGCATTTGAATTTTTGGGATCCACATACCCCTTATCGAACACCGGATGAACTAGGTAATCCTTTTGCGAACGATCCGATGCCGGAATGGATTACGGAGGATGTGTTCCAGCTTCATAAACAGAAGAAAGGCCAACATAGTATAGAGGATATGAATAAGCTTGCGAAGACACATTATTTCAGACATCAGCGGCATGGCACCCAGATCGAGCAATATAATGACCTTCGGACGATCATTGATAATTATGATTGCGCCATCCGTTATATGGATGATCATATTGGTCAGGTACTTAATAAGCTGGAAGAGCTCGGGATATTGGAAGATACGGCTATTCTCGTTAGTGCAGATCACGCAGAGAACATGGGCGAACTTGGGATCTATTCCGAACATGGAACTGCAGATCAGGGAACTTGCCGAATTCCCATGATTATTCGCTGGCCGGATGGTGGAAATCAGGGGACGGTAGACGAGGGACTTCATTACCATCTAGACCTTGCTCCGACACTTGCCGATCTTATTGGTGCTCCAAAGTCGAAGGATTGGGACGGAATAAGCTATGCGGATTCAGTTACATCCGGTTTAGATACAGGTAGAGACTATCTAGTTGTGTCGCAATGTGCTCATGTGTGCCAACGAAGCGTCCGTTTTGGAGAATACCTGTACATTCGTTCCTATCATGATGGGCATCATGGATTCCCTAAAGAGATGCTGTTTAATCTACAAGATGATCCGTATGAGCAGTATAATCTTGCTGAAGAGCGTCGTGATGTTTGCATGCAGGCGGTTTACCTGCTTAACGAATGGCATGACGAGATGATGTCTACTATGGAGTATGATGTCGATCCACTGTGGACGGTGATGAAGGAAGGTGGCCCGTTCCACGCCAAGGAATATGCAGTGATTGAAGAAGAGGTTAGAGTTTAAATATGCGAGAAGCCCCTTTGTAGGGCTTCTTTTTCGTTGTCTGAAACTTCCTTAATCTAATCTGATCGTCAACTGATACGACATTTTATGTCGTACCATGTGTAATACAATAAAAGTGCTTCCCATTATAAGGAAGTCACTCTAAGATAGATATTAGTTGAAAAGAGGTTAGAAAAAGATGTCCAAGCCAAAAAGAGGGCGCTCGCTCTGGCATTTACCTTCTCGAGGAAGAGGCACCTGTCCCGTCTGTTGCAGCACACGAATTAAGCTGCTATATCCTCGGACAAAAGCCGATGGCATTACTGTTAAAGTATGCAAACGGTGTGATAAGGCGCCGCAATCGAAGATAGATGCCATAACAGCTAGCTGAACATAGCAGCTAGGTCAAGCGCTCGCCCGTTCCCTTATAGGGAGCGGGCGTTTAATGTTCGTTCCAAGACGGTCGAGGGGGAGTTGACAAGAAAGCATGAGTAATGTTCATAGAATACAATGGTTCGATCAGCAGATTCGAGATGGGAAATACCCTAACAGCCGGTTATTATCGCTTGAATTTGAAATCTCTATGCGTCAGGCGCAGCGTGACATTGAGTACATGGAAATGTCCTTACGAGCTCCCCTCACCTATGTTGCGAAAAAAAGGGGCTATTGCTATGAAGATAAAACGTATCTGCTACCCCTGCTATATATGACGGAAGAAGAGAAAAGTGTCCTTAACTATCTTATTCATCGTTACAGAAACTACGATTATGAGAACTCTGCTTCCGTTCAGCGGGTGGCACACTTACTAGGTCGGTTTACAGAAGAGCAGATGAAGGAGAATTACCGTCTTCCAGTATTTCATGTGAGTGCTCAGACTCTACAATATTTTGAACAACTGTCCCATGCCATTCGTGACTCACTCATCGTACATATCAAATATAGAGAAGAGTATAACGAGAGCTCTCTAAGGGTCTGTCCCCTTGCACTTTTATCTAAGTTTAGTGCGGACTATGTGCGTGTCCATGATTTTGAGCAGCAGGCTGAGATCGAACTTCGTTTAGACCGGATTTTGCATTTAAGAATAACGAAGGAGCAAGTGTGCGGAATCACCAGCGAGTCTTTTAACGAGCGGGTACTTCAGTCAAGATCTAAGCCATTTCAGGCAACGGTTAAGATGAAGCAACTATTATCTGTAGATTCATGGTATGGCTACTCTTATAAGGAAATAGAACCCAAGGTATATAAGATCGAATTCTACGATATTGAGCAGTTTGTACAGGATCTAATGCTCCATATGGACGAATGGTCAGTAATAATTAACCCGAAATGGTTGAGAGGAAAGCTGCGAACTCGTTGTGAGACACTAATCGAACAATTGAATTCACTTGGATGAATATCTTAATAAATATGGAAAGGTACAAGGTAAAGGCATGTCAGAAGTGTACTTGAACGATATTTCAATGAAGCGAGAATCGAAATCCTTTGTAGATAGTCTCTACGCCATTCTTTCAGCGTCTGAGCTGTTCGATGGACCGAAGTACATGCTATCTGGTCTTACAGGTATGGCATTTAAATTCACTGTGCATAAGCAACTACTTTCGATGTCTGTGACAGCCTACGGTCAATGGGGAATTGAGCACTGGCCTGCAGTGGATAATCTCGGAATACTTACAATAACTGATGGAGGGTTCACAAGGCATCCAACATCGCAGAGTTATCAGAAGGATGCTATTCAGTGGGTAAAAGAAAGCCTTGATCAAGGTAAGGGTGTGATATATTGGTTACCGGAATTCGGCGTTATTCGTGGGTATGATGATGAAGATGGCGTCTTCTTTATTCAAGATGGGATCTCATATGGGGATCGAATCGTACTCTACGACAATTTTGGTCTAAACAGTACTCCTTTTTGGTATATTCAGTTTATAGGAGATAAGGTAGATGTCGCTATACAAGATATGATATTAGAGTCCATGCGACTTGCAGTTGAAGATTGGGATACCCCATATAAGACTCTCCCTTCCACAGATATTGCTTCTGGACGACTTGCCTATGATTTTTTAGTAGGTGGACTAAAGTGTGGCAATTACGATGAGACGGGTGCGGTTTATATATTGGAATCTTATATATATTCGAGGAATGAGATATGTGATTATTTGAGAGAGGCCAAGGAGATCTGGCATGACCTCCAGGAAGCTTATAAGATTTATTCACAACTTGTGCAACTCTTGGAGGAAGGAAAGGCTAGATACTGTATTGAAACGACAAGCGGAAGAAGGATTGATAAGGAACATATTCCACTAATATGTGAACATCTACAAGTGTCTAAAGGACTTGAAGAACAGGCAATGAACAGTTTTAAAGCCATCATAGCACAGCATCCTGATCCCAAGCGTAGCATAATCCCTCGGTGGGGAGCACATATGGTTAGATAATTGAAAGGACACATTCAGATGGACCAGATTATTTTGACTGGCTTAACTATGAAGATCGAATCTTATTCCTATATAGATGCATTTCATGCCATTCTTACATCTAAAGATTGGATAGCATGCTCCAAGGAACTTATGGCTGGTATGACAGCCATGTCATTTCGATTTACTGTAAACCGGAGGTTAACTGTTGAATCATCAACAGCTTATAACTGGATGGCAGAGCATTTCGTAGCTGCTGATCTTCTAGGAGTTAAGACGTCCCAGCATGCAGGATATTCATTTCAACCTACCTTTCCTTTGTATCAAAAACAAGCAGTTCACATCATCAAACAGTCCATTCGTCAAGGAACAGGGGCTATGATCTGGAAGGATTCATTTGTTGTCGTCTCCGGATACGATGATGAGCAGGGAGTGCTGCTATATTGTAATGGTTCAAGTGAACAGCTTCAAAGTTTAAAATATGAAGATTTCGGACGAAATGAATCACCTTACTGGTACTATCAACTCTATGAAGGGAAAATCCAACTGGACCGTTACGAAGTGTACAAGGAATCGCTGATGCAGGCGGTAAGCAAGTGGGAAACTCACGATGTGCTACTTCCACAGAACGATTATGCTTGTGGTAGAGCGGCATATGATGCCATCGTAGAAGCTCTAGCAAGTGGTGATTATGATCACGATGGAGCATTTGAAACGTTTCGTTGTTATGGTGCAGCTAAGCGGGATTCCGCTCGTTACCTGTCCTCATTGCAACATATTTGGCCACCGTGCACTAGGGTATCTGAACTGTATGCTCACGTAGCAGATTTATTTGATGTCATAGTTAGTAGAACTAATGAGGATGGCAAGTTGCTGATACCTCTATTTAAGAATGCACAACAGTATGAAGCGATGGCCATTGAGGAATTAAGAAAGTTATTTACAGAAGATGTGCATAATCGATTTGATGATCTTGGATTGAGATAGTTAGAATATTCGCCTATAATAGGATTGCAAATCAAGTGATGTAAAGACCGTTTTCCTGGTGAGAGCGGTCTATTTTTTTGCCTAAAGGGGTGTATAGGATGAGTGATTCTTATGTAGAGATACGTTTGGGGAAGGTGTCTTTTCCTCTGCAGGAGTTTCATGATTTTAGCTGGATTGAGAATCAAGGGCGTATCTTTCAAGTGTTTGCTCAACAGGACTCAGGTAATATCAGCTTTGGTATAGAAACTCAAGATCAAGGAAGAAAGTTTATTAAGTATGCAGGTGCAAAGACTACGGAATATAGAGGAGAAACGGATGATGCCGTGACTCGGCTAAAAGAAGCAGTTCTCTTGTACGATGAACTCAGCCATCCCTCTTTAATCAAACTTCTGAACCATTATCCTGCTGGAAACGGATATGTCGCAGAATTCGAATGGTTTGATGGTGAGAACCTTCATCCTCATGAGACCTATCCTCCCCCGGAGAAATATATTCATCCTAATTCCCCATACTTCCGGTTTAAACAGTTATCGGTAGCTCAAAGACTACAAGCACTGAATGAAATATTCGATTTCCATGTTCAGGTTGAACAGTGCGGCTATGTGGCCTTAGACTTTTATGACGGTAGCATCTTGTACGATTTCAATCAACACCTTGTACGTGTATGCGATATAGATTTGTATCAACGAAAGCCATTTTATAATACGATGGGCAGACTTTGGGGCTCGTCGCGGTTTATGTCACCGGAAGAGTTTGAGTTAGGCGCGCCTATTGACAGTATAACCAATGTATTTAATATGGGTGCCATTGCTTTTAGTCTACTTGGAGGCGAACGAGATCGCTCATTGGAGAGATGGGATGCGGGGAATGAATTACATAAGATCGCGTTGAAAGCAGTTAGTCCAGATCGAGTGAATCGCTTTACAAGTGTAGCTGAGTTTGTTGCCCGTTTTACAGATGGTTGTTCAGAAGTGTTGGAACCATAAGCTTAGTGCTGTCTGCTGGAATATAAGGATCTACCAATGTTAGACTAGGGAAGACTTTCAGATAAAAGGTTGTGAGTATAATGGAGAAATATACACATCTTGGAGTTTACGGTGTTCTAATTCATGAGGATCGAATTCTATTAATTCGTAAAGCAAGGGGACCCTATCTAGGGAAATGGGATTTACCTGGGGGAGCCATTGAATTTGGGGAAGAGCCTGAGCAGACGTTAAAGCGCGAATTTTTGGAAGAGACCGGATTGTCTGGAATCCATGGAACTATGAAGACGGCTGTTTCATGTACCATAGTTTATGAATACACCGAAGGCGAACTGGAGGAAATGCACCATATTGGCCTTATTTATGAAGTGAATATAGACGATGTGAGAGCTCCAATTAAGAGAGAGGGAGATCAACAAGATTCACTTGGGGCGGAGTGGATACCACTTGAAAAGTTGAAGTTCATTCCTTTGACTCCTTTTGTAGAGATGGTTACAGAGCAGTTTTTACCTGAAGAGCAGGAGGAATATCAAGATTAATTCGGCTTAACTGGGTTAATCTAGATTCAATGGATAGGAATCGTTTAATAAGTAGATATCCAAGTTGAATTTTGCTAAGCACCATTTGATCATGGTGAGAGAAGAGGATGAGCCTATGAAAATATACATTGTGGATGCATTTGCAGCCGTTCCCTATCAAGGTAATCCTGCGGCCGTTTGTATTCTAGAGGATGCAAAGACTGAAGAATGGATGCAAAAAGTTGCAAACGAAATGAATTTATCAGAAACGGCTTTTTTAATAAAGCAGGATGACTCTTATCAATTGAGATGGTTTACCCCAAAGGCAGAGGTAGATCTATGTGGTCATGCTACTTTAGCTAGCGCTCATATTTTGTGGGAACAGCATTACTGTAATGAGCCAAACTTGCAATTCACGACTAAAAGTGGATTGTTGACTGTGTCACAAGATCGTGATTGGATTCAGATGAACTTCCCTATAGAAGCCGAGAAACCTTGCATTCCACCAAAGCATCTTACTGATGGTCTTAGAACTAATTATAAATATGTAGGGAAAAACAGATTAGATTACATCGTTGAATTAGAACATGAAGAAGATGTAAGGAACCTAGATCCCGATTTCTCGGCTTGGAAAATGCTTGATGCTAGAGGTGTTATCGTAACGAGTAAGTGTGATCGCGAAGGTGTTGATTTTGTGTCTAGATGTTTCTATCCGGCTCTAGGGGTCAATGAAGATCCAGTCACGGGTTCTGCACATTGCTGTCTCGGCACCTTCTGGCAGCAGAGATTGAGTAAAGATGAATTGATTGCAGAGCAGATTTCAGCACGTGGAGGAATCCTTAAGTTGAAGTTGAATCCGGAGAGAGTCATCATTGAGGGTCAAGCTGTGACGACTTTAATTGGAGAGTTATCATCAGAACATTAATGTACATTTAATTATTTCCGAGGAAATGGATGAAAGAATGATTTCTGAGATATCAGAGTATATAAACAGATCACCCTGAATATAGGGTGATCTGTTTATATTATAATATTAACTTTTAAAACTTAAATATATTAATTGTCTTCTGCAACTGGAATACAGCATCTGTCATGGCATTTGCTTCATCAGCTACTTTTTGGATCGAATTAATTCCTTCATTCATGGATGCGGACACCTGCTCTGTTCCCGCCGCAGATTCCTGAGTAATGGCAGATATATTCTGTATGGCAGTGGATATATTTTGTGCGCTTTCCAGCATGGCGTCACTTTCCTCGGAGAAGGCAGAAATTTGCTCTGTTATGTATTGGACGCTGTTAACGATCTGCAGAAAAATTTGTTCTGCTTCTTGAATCATTTCGGTTTGTTGACGTACTACCTCTTCATTGATCTTTATATTCTGGCCTGCAAGTTTAACATCATGCTCAATGCTACGTACTAAGCTGAATACTTCACGAGTAGATGAAGTCGATTCTTCGGCAAGTTTACGTACTTCTTGAGCGACAACGGCAAATCCAGCACCATGTTCTCCAGCTCTTGCGGCTTCTATAGAAGCATTTAGGGAGAGGAGATTGGTCTGCTCAGCGAGTTCTGAAATCGTTTCGGTGATTTTGGATATCCCCTTCGCATTCTTAGCGAGTGCTTCAATTGAATCTGCAACTTTTTCAGTGGCTTCAATGTTTCTTTGCATACCGGCAGACTGGTTTGCAACAGATACTCGTCCCTGTTCCACTAAATTGAGGGTTTCCTGGGAACGCTGGTTCATTACTTTAGTCGAATCGGTATAGTTGCTGACTTTTAGTTCAATTTCGCGAATGGAGCCTGTCATTTCGGACACCCCTTCAGAGATTTCATTGGCCCCCAAAGCGAGTTCATTGGATGATAATGAAACCTGGTTCATTACCTGAATGAGATCATGGTTCTTATTCGTTATATCTCGGCTGGAATTCATAACTTGTCGTGTGATCTCTGATGTTTCTTGCAAGATTTTACGAAGCCTATCCACCATACTGTTAAAAGTGCGGCTTAGATCTGTCATGCCTCCGACCTCTTCGACTTTAAAAGTGAAGTCTCCTTTAGCAATCTTAGATGAAACATTAGATATATCCGCAAAAGAGTGTGTAAGCGCATTCTGAACAACGCGTGAAAGAGGGTATGTAAGAATTGCGAGTAAGGAGACGAGCAAGATTCCAATTAAGCTTTTCCCAAGTAGTATTAACGTGAGCAGCATTGGAACAGCAAACAGCAGAGCAACCATGTAACATGCGGCAGTTATTTTACTGGAGATCGGCAGTTTATTAAACCACGACATTTGATTGACTTCCTCCCTTTGACATAGGATATTTTTACCATCATTATAACATCGCTCGACAAAAGTAGATATAAAGAATTATGTTCATTGTCGAAAAGTGGTTCAAATGATCTATAAATACAAATGGATCAGAAAGAGTGCAGGTAACAGAGCACCTTGCACCCTCTGAATGATTAACCTACTTACTTTATAGCCTTAAATAATGCAGATGCTAAGAAATCAGCGTTGTTCAGTATCATTTTGTCATGTTGAAATAGCGTTTCCCATAAGTTCATATCAAGCAAAGCACCTTCATCTCGGCGTTCAAGTGTATCCACGTGACGGGTTTGTTCTTGCTTCATTTGATCTGTGAAATGATTATATTCCAGTGCTTCCTCATGTGAGAACCCACTCTCTATAAGACGTGTATGCCATTCTTCACGGTCCATTAGGCGAGGGATCCCAAAAAAATTCTCCAGCTCCTTCTTATGATCCGATGGCATTGGTTTGTCTAATAATAATTCACGGTCGTAGAGCGTACCTCCCTTAGCTAATACTCTGCAATATTCAGATAAAGATTCTGAAGCATTTGTGAACACAGTGACTGATTCCGCGATGACAAGATCAAATTGTTCATCTTCAAATGGTAACGCACAAACGTCCGCTTTAAGAAAGTTGATGTTGAGCCCCATAGCTTCAGCTCTTACTTGGGCTTTCTTAAGCATGTTCTCATGTAAATCAATGGCCGTTACGTTATACCCTATTTCCGTCAAATAGCAGGCGGTTCTTCCCGTACCACAACCGACCTCCAGAATCCGACTGTTCGGAGCAATCGGTTCGTTTCGAAATAAACGTAGTGTTGCTTCGAATCCACCAGGATGGGCACTACCCATTCCTAATTTAGATAGCATATTGATGTAATTCATGTATTTAGGTCCCCCAATTCTTCCCTTATTCGGTGTAAACAGTCTTCGTTATTTAGCATATGTTTCAGGTACGTTTGGGGTTTTGCTGAATTTAATAATTTGAGCCCGTTTTTTTGAAGTAAAGAAGATCATTTTTGGAGGAACCTTGTGTGAGAACTGAGCCAATTGTAGCAGCACGACAACTGATCCTACGGGATTATTCAGCTTGTTTACTGGCCGTATTAGGTGGAAGTGCGAGTAGAGGAGAACATAACGAACATTCAGACCTTGATATTCTGGTTGTAGATGACAGCACCGAAGGTTTGACTCGGAAAACGGTGGGGGCTTATGGTTGGGTCGTTGAATTGTTTTTCTTAAACCCATTAGATTATCGGGAACAATTTGATGTGGGCGTAATCGCTGCTAATCCGACTTTGCAGAGAATTATTGTAGAGGGAATAGTTATATGTACCAGCACCGTGGGAGATAAGATTCGTGAAGAAGCGAAGAGTGATCTGGAAGGGGGGCCGCTGCCGCTTACTTCCTATGATATTGATGTTAACCGTTATGTCATTACTGAATTTATGATGGACTTAAAAGGATCGGACATGGTGGTCGAGCAGTGGTTTATTGCTCAGAAGATGACTATTTTGTTATGTGAGTTTGTGCTAAGAGCAAACCGCCAGTGGATTGGGGAGGGGAAGACGTTATTTCGCTTACTGTTAATGCATGACTCTCGGGTAGCTGCTGATTTGGAGAGGTCGTTGCGGTTATTGTATGTTCATAAAGACAAGTCATCTCTTCTTGAGCTAACGGAGAAGTTATTAAAGCCGTTTGGAGGACCTTATTTGATCGGACATGAGGAGTAAATATCATATAGGGATAAATGCCGTTACACAAAACGGTTCGCCGCAATACATTAGTATTGTGATCAGATCACACGATATTAAAACTCAGGAGGGATTCTCAATGAGCGAAGTATATGGTGGCGGATGGGGTAACACAGTAGGTATTGTTTTGGTTCTTTATATCCTGCTCGTAATTATTCTTGCTGTTTGGGTGTAGTCTAGCTTAATAAACCATAAATAATTACAAAAGCCCGGCCTATTTATAGGCTGGGCTTTGCAATTACCGATTCATTACTATATAGAAGAAATTAAATTTATTTGAAAATTTTCACGCGATCTTCGAGAGGTTGGAATTCTTTCTCTCCTGGTTCAGCCGTTGGCTTACCGAAAGGCATTTGAGCCAGCAGTTTCCAGCTCTCAGGAAGGTTCCACTCAAGTCTAACTTTTTCGTCAATCAGTGGGTTATAGTGCTGCAAGGAAGCACCAAGTCCTTCTGCCTCAAGCGCTGTCCAGACAACAAACTGAAGCATACCGGATGATTGAAGAGACCAGATCGGGAAGTTATCCGCATATAAAGCGAAATTTTCTTGTAAGTTTGCTATGACACTGCTGTCTTCGAAGAACAGAACTGTACCGTACCCTGCACGGAACCCAGCCATTTTCTGTGCTGTAGAAGAGAACTTTTCATCACTTCCACCAACAACTTCTCGAAGTACTTCTTCTGTGAGGTTCCACAGTTTATCATGTTGTTCTCCAAGAAGAACTAAGACGCGAGCGCTCTGGGAATTAAAAGAGGATGGAGTATGTTTTACAGCATCGTTAACGATTTCTTGAATACGATCATCGGAAATAACAGGATCTTTACTGATCGCGTAATAAGAGCGGCGATTCTTAAGAGCTGTGTTGAAATCTGTTGACATGGTATTATACCTCCTGAAATTGTTTTTGCATGCACACTGATATAAGGTTGTCCGAATATCTCGGATTATGCATTGATGCTTTCAAAGCTCGATCTCATGCTAATTTTATGCTTATTAACTCACTAATAGTTAGTGATGATTAATATGTTAGTATCTTAGTATATTATAGAATGTCTTGTCAAGGGAAATTATTCATTTTCTCAATTCATTAAACAGGCATGATGATTGGATGATGTTTTAATGAAAGAAACCGAATTATATGAACATTTAGTGAACAAGTGTACATATTATGAAAAATTTAAATGAGTTTGATTCTCAATTGTACTTGAAGGGTTGAGAATGGGATGATATAATTCATTACAGATCGCGATTGATAATCAATCTCATTGAGAATGAAATCGACATCTAACCGGAACTTACCGGTAACTGCATACCTGCATAGAAGGAAGAGCCATGAAGAAAAGATACTTGATCGCAGCAGTCGTGGTATTATCCTTCATCTCCTTATTTATAGGGGTTAAGGATATTTCTCCACTTGATCTGTTCAGTATGACAGAGCAACAACAGCATATTTTTGTAGTCAGTCGTGTACCAAGACTTATCAGTTTGATTCTAGCTGGAGTAAGTATGAGTATCTGCGGTTTGATTATGCAGCAACTTAGCCGGAATAAATTCGTATCACCGACAACCGCGGGAACGATGGATTCGGCTAGACTTGGGATTTTAGTGTCCATGCTGGTGTTCTCAACTACTGGGCCGTTGATCAAGATGTTAGTTGCATTTCTCTTTGCTTTTGCTGGTACGCTTGTCTTTATGAAGATCCTCGACAAAATCAAATTCAAAGACGCGGTGTTTATTCCGCTGGTTGGTTTGATGTTCGGGAATATCATCAGCTCCATCGCTACATTTTTTGCTTATAAGTATGATCTTATTCAGAACATGTCTGCTTGGTTGCAGGGTGACTTCTCGATGATTATCAAAGGACAATATGAACTGATGTACATAAGTGTTCCACTGGTTATCATAGCCTACCTATTCGCCAATAAATTTACGGTGGCGGGTATGGGTGAAGAGTTTGCAACAAATCTAGGGCTCAAGTACCGGAGAGTCGTAAACATTGGTTTGATCATTGTAGCACTTGTAACTGCTTCAGTTGTTCTAACTGTAGGTATGATACCTTTTCTAGGGTTAATCATTCCGAATATAGTGAGTCTTTACTTAGGAGATCATTTGAAGAAAAGCCTTTCGCATACCGCACTGCTGGGGGCCGGGTTTGTTCTCTTTTGTGACATTATCGGCCGGATTATCATCTATCCCTACGAAATTCCGATCAGCTTAACCGTGGGCGTAATCGGAAGCGGTATATTCATTTACTTACTGATGAGGAGAAAGGCCTATGACTTATAAAGCCAAGACCGGCATATTGGCCGCAGTGGCGCTGATCCTAATTGCCCTCTTCCTATTTATAGATCTTGGTGGTAGCTGGGATTACGCATTTCCGAGAAGAATCAAAAAGGTGTTGGCAATCGCATTAACAGGCGGAGCAATTGCCCTGTCGACCACGGTTTTTCAAACGATTACCAACAACCGGATATTGACCCCTAGCGTCATGGGATTAGATTCCTTATACGTTTTAATACAAACATTCGTTATCTTTGCCTTTGGTTCTTTTAAAATGTATGAGCTCGGCAATCTTAACTTTCTAATTAATGTCGGCGGTATGATTCTCTTCTCTGGGATCTTATACAAGATTTTGTTCCGAAGGGAAGGAAACAGTATATTCTTTCTGCTACTGGTCGGCATGATTTTCGGTTCATTATTCTCCAGCATGTCTTCTTTCATGGAAGTGCTGATTGATCCGAATGAGTTTCAATTTGTATCTGATAAAATGTTTGCTAGTTTCAACAATGTAAAAACCGACTTGTTACTTATTTCATTCATTGTTGTCGGTGTGACATTGATCTATTTCGCCAGATTCTTTAAATACCTAAATGTGCTGGCGCTGGGACGCGAGCAGGCAATCAATCTAGGTGTGAATTATGATTTTGTGGTGAAGAGACTACTTATTGTTGTGGCTATACTTATCTCAGTGGCTACAGCACTTGTCGGTCCAATTACATTTCTCGGACTTCTTGTCGTGAACGTATCCTATGAATTTTTAAAAACATTTCGACATTCTTACTTAATTGCAGGCTCCGTTCTGATCAGTATTATTGCTCTGGTCGGAGGTCAGCTGATCGTTGAACGAGTATTTACATTCTCAACTACGCTCAGTGTCATCATTAACTTTGTCGGCGGCGTGTACTTCATCTATCTGTTATTAAAGGAGAGTAAATCATGATCCAGGTTACTAACGTATCTAAAGCTTACAGTGGCAAAAAAGTCGTAGATAATGTATCAGTTTCGATACCAAAAGGTAAGATTACGTCCTTTATTGGCCCAAATGGAGCTGGTAAAAGCAGCCTCTTGTCCATGGTCAGCAGACTCGTAACGAAAGACAGTGGACAGATCATGATTGAAGGTAAAGAAGTCGGTGAGTGGAAGAGCAGCGATCTGGCTAAGAAAATTTCAATTCTGAAGCAGTCTAATCATATCAGTCTTCGTCTTACCGTGAGAGAACTCGTATCCTTCGGACGCTTTCCTTACTCTCAAGGTAGATTGACAGCTGAAGACAAGAAATATGTTGATGAAGCGATCCGTTACATGGAGCTTGAAGAAATGCAGGACAAATACCTACATCAACTAAGTGGTGGACAGACACAGCGTGCATATATTGCCATGGTTATCGCCCAGAATACAGAATACATTCTACTCGATGAGCCACTGAATAATCTGGATATGAAACACTCTGTTCAGATCATGAAGATTCTAAGAAAGCTTGTCGAAGACCTGAATAAAACGATTGTCATCGTCATTCATGACATTAACTTTGCATCTTGCTACTCCGACTATATTGTAGCGCTTAAAGACGGTAAGATTGAGAATGAAGGCAAGACAGATAAGATTATTCAGAGCAATGTACTTCGAAGCATTTATGATATGGATATCGAGATTGAAGAAATTAATGATAATAAGATTTGTGTTTACTACGCTTAATCTTCGTGCACATAAAGTGGGATGAGAGATTCAAAAAAAGCTGGACCAGAATGCTTATCCCGAATATTCTTCTAGGGGGTCTGCTTCATAAGCGGAAGGGCTTCCTATGACATAATATTGTAAAAATATTACATTATTAATAAAAAATTACAGTTGTTATGATTGCAATACAATATAAAAATAATAATTAGGGGTGGAGTTATGAAAAAGGTATTGATGTTGCTTATGGTTACGGTATTTACACTGGCTCTTGCAGCTTGCGGATCAGACGAGAAGAAGGATGCAGCGTCAGGTAATGGTGGGGAAACTTCTGGGGACAAAATAACGATTAAGCACCAACTAGATACAACAACAATCTCGAAAAACCCTAAAAAAATCGTCGTATTTGATTTCGGTGTTCTTGACTCCTTAGATAAATTAGGCGTTGAAGTTACAGGTGTTCCTCAAGCCAATATTCCTCCGTATCTGTCTAAATTTGAAGATGCTAAGTACGAGAATGTAGGTAGCTTGAAAGAACCTGATTTCGAAAAGATTAATAAAATCAAGCCAGATCTCATCATTATCTCTGGTAGACAAAGTGATGCTTATAAAGAGCTTTCTGAAATCGCCCCAACGATCTTCATGGGTGTAGACACTTCTAAGTACATGGATTCCTTCAAAGAGAACATGAATACGCTTGGACAGATTTTTGGTAAAGAAGATCAAGTGAAATCGGAACTGGAATCGATCGATAAAGAGATTGCTACTCTCAATGAAAAGGTTAAGGCAACAGGTAAGAATGCATTGATCATTCTCGCCAACGAAGGTAAAATCAGCGCTTATGGTCCAGGATCCCGATTTGGCATACTGCATGATGTGTTCGGCTTTACAGCAGTAGATCCTGGCATCGAAGTAAGCACACATGGTAAAGATATCTCCAGTGAGTACATTGTAGAGAAGGATCCGGAATACTTGTTCGTGGTTGACCGCGGAGCTGTCGTGGCAACAGGTCAAAATTCAGGTGCAAAAGACGTTGTAGAGAACGAGCTCGTGAAAACAACGAGTGCATATAAAGATGGAAACATCGTTTATCTGGATCCTAACTACTGGTACCTTTCTGGTGGTGGACTAACATCTGTAACTGAAATGGTCAAAGAAGTTAGTGCAGGCGTAAAATAATTTATTAAGCACAAACACCGGTTCCTACTTCGTGGGTCCGGTGTTTTGTTTATTTGAAAGTCGGTTACTATTAGAGGACAATATTATATACTGACAGTTAAATGGAGGTTTATCATATGTATCCTAATCAAATTTATATAGGCGGAGAGTGGATAAGCACATCTCAACAGGTTGAAGTTCTTAATCCAGCGACTGGAGAAGTTATTGGAACCGTGAGTAAAGGAGGCTCGGCAGAAGCAGCCCAAGCCGTTGATGCTGCACATGAAGCATTTACATCATGGTCAAAGTTAACAGCTGAGAACCGAGGACAATACCTTCGGCGCTGGTACGAGTTGATTGAGGAAAATACAGATGAGTTAGCCAGAATAATGACGCTTGAGCAAGGTAAACCGTTAAAAGAAGCAGCTGGGGAAATAAAATATGCCAATGCTTTTATCGAGTGGTATGCAGAGGAAGGCAAAAGAATATACGGTGAGACGATCCCATCCTCCTCTCCCAATAAACGCATTCTTGTGACAAAGCAACCCGTTGGTGTAGTGGCTGCTATAACGCCATGGAATTTTCCTGCTTCTATGATTACACGTAAGGTTGCACCAGCACTTGCAGCAGGCTGTACGCTCGTCATTAAACCTTCTTCGGAGACACCATTTACTGCGCTTAAACTAGTGGAGTTAGCTGAGAAAGCGGATATGCCCAAAGGTGTGATAAATATTGTCATGGGCAACTCAAGTGAAATTGCTGATGTGTGGCAACAAGACAATCGCGTAAGAAAACTATCATTCACGGGTTCAACGGCTGTAGGGAAGAAGCTTATGGCAGGAGCATCTGCTAATGTGAAGAAAATATCGCTTGAACTTGGTGGTCATGCCCCGTTCATCGTGACTGCACATGCTGATCTAGACAAGGCCGCTGAAGGAGTCATTTTATCAAAGTTTCGAAATGCTGGTCAAACCTGTGTATGTACCAATCGAATATATGTAGAGGAATCAGTTGCAATTTCATTTTCGGAGAAAGTGGCTGAATTGACGAAGAAGCTTCGAGTAGGTAACGGGATGGATGAGGGGGTTGATGTGGGCCCTCTTATTAATAAGGAAGCAGCCGAGAAAGTGCGACAGCATATTCAAGATGCGAAGGATAAGGGTGGCATCCTATTGACTGGAGAAGAAGAGCACTTAAATGATGAGCAAGGGCATTATGTACAGCCTACAGTTATTATGCATGCGACGGATGACATGTTATGTATGACGGAAGAGACCTTTGGTCCATTAGCTCCTATTGCGGTCTTCAATTCAGTTGAAGAAGCTGTGAAGCGGGCGAATAATAGTCCTTATGGACTTGCTGCCTATGTCTTCACCGAACGATTGAATGAAGCGGTACGTATAGCTGAAGCTCTAGAATATGGCATTGTAGGGGTGAACGATCCTCTTCCTTCGACGGCGCAAGCTCCTTTTGGAGGTTTCAAAGAGAGTGGTCTTGGCAGAGAAGGTGGACATTTTGGGATTGAAGAGTTTCTTGAAACGAAGTACATCTCTCTTGGTCTATAATGAATGGAATTGTAGTCTTACGTTGAAACAGATGTGTGTCTCATGTCAAAGAAGCCGTTCAGGATTAATCCTGAGCGGCTTTTCTAAAGTTGCCTATCAATTAGCCGAAATAGATGACCTACCTATAATGATATCTAGTTGATGAGATGTGTCATAGACCATTTGAAAAGGGTTAGCGGCATAGGGGCTTAGCTCTGCTGTTAGTGTATCCGTGTACCCGATCTCTTGTAAAGCTTGGTGAACTTGAACCCAGTTTACGTTTCCAGAAAGTAGGGGGACGAACCCTGCTCCATTGCCAACTTGAGTGTTAAAATCTTTAACATGTATCTTTCGGATCCGTGATCCAAGAATTCGAATCCACTGTTCGGGAAAGCCGTACAATAAAATATTCCCAACATCAAAATAGACACCAGCCATCTTCGAGTCCATCTCGTCGATGTAACGATTCATTTCAAGTGGTGAGAGTAGAAACTTGTTCCACACGTTCTCAATCCCGATGTACACGCCATGCTGCTGTGCCAGAGGGAGAAGTTTTTTAATTTCTTCTTGGCTCCGAGTGTAGCATTCGTCATAGGAATTGTCAGCATTTACTGCACCAGGGACAACTAGAATCGTATCCATTCCGAGTAAAGATGCTAGTTCAATCTGTTTCGTCACAACTGCTGCACCTAAGGCTCTAACATCCGGGTCTGCTGAGGATAGAGGTGTACGCCATAATAAACTGGTGGATAGGCTTCGAAGCTTGATTCCATGGCGCGAAGCTAGTGCCAAAATAGCCTGTGCTTCTCTTGTTGTACTCTCCATGGTTAACCCGATACCCCCAGCTGGATTAAGGTTAAGTTCTACTGCATCATAACCAGCTACCTCAGCATGATGGAAGATGTCTTCCATTGAAGTTCCTTCTGGGAATCCCCACTGATTTATTCCTTTCAGCATGATATTTGTCCCCCTTGTACCGATTATGAGATCGTCCCAAATCATCATCATTTCTACACGCCAATGTGCATACAAGTATCTTGTACAAATATATACATGTGGTTACCCTTTAATTCCGTTCATAGCAATTCCTTTAATGAAATAAGGTTGTAGTAGGAATACGAACCATGATTAGACAAAATAGAGGTTTATATTGTTCGATAACCGAATTAATGTAATATTCAGACGTAAGACATACCAGAGGAGTGAAGCCAGTTGAGCTTTCACGGTCAAAAAATACTTCCAGCTGCAAAGCAGATGAAGCAGTTAGACAAGATTCTAGAGAGTACGTACCAGTATGGTGTGCTGCTCGATACACATGTGGCACGTCTAGGTCATATGTACCGGTTGATTCGTGAAGCCGAGAAACGAATGTTTCTTCATGCAGATTTAGTACAAGGATTGAAGAATGATGAATACGCCGCAGAGTACTTATGTCAGGAGATCCGTCCGGATGGACTGATTTCAACTCGTTCCAGTGTGATTTTGAAGGCGAAACAGAAAGGGATCGTTGCTATTCAGAGAGTGTTCTTACTGGATACGCTTGCGCTTGAGAAGAATTATGCCCTCCTTGAAAAAACGCAGCCTGACTATATTGAAGTGCTTCCCGGTGCAATGCCACATATGATTGAAGAAGTGCAAAAGCGTACAGGTATTCCAATCTTTGCAGGGGGACTCATACGGATGCCATCTCAAGTGGAAGAAGCGATTGCAGCAGGTGCCACAGCGGTTACCACCTCCAGTAAAGAATTGTTTAAGCATTATTTGTCTCAATGATTTGACATGATTTCTATGAGAACGTAATCTTTTATGTAACGATTTGGAGAGGGTGAGATGGAATTGGAACGATACATATTAGCTCTGGATCAAGGTACGACAAGCTCAAGGGCGATATTATTTAATCAAGAGGGTAATATCGTATATTCGGCTCAAAAAGAGTTCCCGCAATATTTCCCCAAACCTGGTTGGGTAGAACAAAATGCAAACGAAATATGGGGCTCAATTCTCGCAGTCATTGCTACCTGTTTGTCTGAATCCGGGGTTAAGACGGACCAAATTGCCGGCATCGGGATAACGAATCAACGAGAGACGACGGTGGTATGGGACCGTAAGACAGGCGTTCCGGTTTATAATGCAATTGTTTGGCAATCTCGTCAGACCCTAGCAATATGTGAACAGATGATTGCGGAGGGGCATGATCAGAAAGTCCGTGACAAAACAGGTTTACTCGTGGATCCCTATTTCTCCGGAACGAAAATCAAGTGGATTCTGGATCATGTGGAAGGCGTACGGGATCGAGCTGAGCGTGGAGAGTTGTTATTCGGTACGATAGACACATGGCTTATATGGAAGCTTTCTGGAGGAAAGGCGCATGTGACTGATTATTCCAATGCTTCACGTACGATGCTATTTAATATTCATGAGTTAACATGGGATGAAGAATTACTAGAAATCTTAGGTATTCCCGCACACATGCTTCCTGAGGTTAGACCATCCTCTGAGGTTTATGCAGTTACCGCATCTTATCATTTCTTCGGACGTGAAGTACCGATTGCGGGTGCTGCAGGGGACCAACAAGCTGCGCTGTTCGGGCAGACTTGCTTCAAAGAGGGCATGGTGAAGACTACCTATGGTACGGGTAGTTTCATGCTCATGAACACGGGTGACCAGCCTGTTAAGTCTGAGCATGGCTTGATCACAACAATTGCTTGGGGTTTGAATGGAAAAGTGCAGTATGCACTTGAAGGAAGTGTGTTTGTAGCGGGATCAGCCATACAGTGGCTCCGAGATGGATTGAGGATGTTCCGTGAGGCTAAGGATAGTGAACCCTATGCGCGCAGGGTCGAATCAGCCGAGGGTGTGTACGTCGTTCCTGCTTTTGTTGGGCTTGGCAGTCCTTATTGGAACAGCGACGTACGGGGAGCTGTATTCGGTTTAACAAGAGGAACGACGAAGGAGCATTTCATACGCGCAACGTTGGAATCACTTGCATATCAGACGCGGGATGTACTAACTGTTATGGAAGAGGATTCAGGGTGTAAGATCATGGCGCTTCGTGTGGATGGGGGAGCCGTTTCGAACTCATTCATGATGGAGTTCCAAAGTGACATCCTCGATGTACCTGTGGAACGTCCCGTCATCAGTGAAACGACTGCCTTAGGTGCCGCTTATTTAGCAGGTCTCGCTGTTGGATACTGGAAGGACCAAGATGAAATCTGCCGTAAATGGAGTGTGGAGCGGAGATTCGAGCCAAGCATGGATGAAGAAATCCGGGAGCAGCTATATAAGGGCTGGAAAAAGGCAGTTTTTGCAGCGATGGCTTTTCATTAAATTTTTATATGCTATAATAATCCATAAGTTAATATTCGTCAGGAGATCTGGAGAGACCACATATCGCGGTACACCTCGTAATAGGGTGCTAACTGCGTGATTCGTGGTCTCTTTTTTGGTTTGGTTCTTAATAAGAATGGTGATTCGGGGAGGGCATTACAAGATGATTCAGAAACAATCCTGTTCAAGCTTGGAGCGGATTCAGAAATTTGAAGAGATGAATGGTCAAAGCTATGATCTGATCGTCATAGGCGGTGGAATTACAGGTGCGGGTATTGCATTAGATGCTGTGACGCGAGGTATGCGTATTTTATTAGTTGAAATGCAGGATTTTGCTGCTGGAACTAGCAGTCGATCTACGAAACTTGTACATGGAGGACTCCGATATTTGAAGCAATTTGAAGTGAGTATGGTTGCTGAGGTTGGGAAAGAGCGTGCTGTTGTTTATGAGAATGGCCCTCATGTAACAACTCCGGAGTGGATGCTCTTACCGATTTATCAAGGTGGGGGGTTCGGTAAACTAAGTACTTCGGTCGGACTAAAAGTGTACGATTTCTTGGCTGGGGTAAAACGCGGTGAGCGGCGCTCCATGCTATCCTCTGCGAAGACGTTGCAGAAAGAACCCCTATTAAAGAAGGAGGGGTTAAAGGGCAGCGGGTACTATGTGGAATATCGTACCGATGATGCCCGTCTCACGCTAGAGGTAATGAAAGAGGCCGCAGCGCAAGGAGCGGAGCTGATCAATTATACAAGAGCAGAGTCTTTAAACTATGATCCAAGTGGTCGAATTATCGGAATTACCGTGAAAGATCTAATTCATGGTAATGTCTATACGGCTTACGGGAATAAAGTCGTGAATGCTACAGGCCCATGGGTTGATCATATCCGGGAAATGGATCAGTCCAAGAAGGGGAAAATGCTTCAGTTAACCAAAGGTGTTCATCTGGTTATCGATCAGTCGAAGTTTCCACTCAGTCAAGCTGTATATTTTGATACACCCGATGGGCGAATGGTATTCGCCATTCCTCGGAGTGGGAAGACGTATGTTGGAACAACGGATACAGTCTACAAGAAGGATCCCACGTATCCAGTTATAACGGTGCAGGATCGCGACTATATTTTACAGGCAATTCACGATATGTTTCCTGATGTACAGCTGAGCGAATCCGATGTGGAGTCAGCATGGGCAGGCGTTAGGCCACTTATATTGGAGGAGGGGAAAAATCCTTCCGAGATTTCACGAAAAGATGAAATATGGGAATCTCCTTCGGGGCTTATTACGATTGCAGGCGGGAAGTTGACGGGATACCGAAAAATGGCTGCTACCGTTGTTGATCTCGTTGCGAAGCGAATACGCGAACATGGTGGTGAGTCTTTTGGCATTTGCCAGACGAAGAATCATCCCATTTCCGGAGGTCATGTAGGAGGCTCTGCAAATTTTCCCGCGTACATCCGAGAACAGACCGAGCAAGGTGTAAGTCTTGGTCTTGATGTAACACTTTCTGAAAACTGGGTACGCACGTATGGCTCTAATGTGGAGAAGCTGTTTCAGCTCGCTCTTGATGTAGGTGAAGAAGGCAAAAGTTATGAGCTTCCACTAGAGGTGTTTATACCACTCGTTTATGCAGTACAATTCGAAATGGCCCTAAAGCCAATGGACTTTTTTATTCGTCGCACGGGTTCATTGCTCTTTAATATCGGCTGGACCCTAAAATGGAAGGAATCCGTCATTCAATACATGGCTGATACGTTGAATTGGACGAATGAGCAGCAGGAGGTTTATGCTTTAGAGCTTGAGCGAGAGATCATGAAAGCAACCAGCCCGGCAAGATCAGAGTAAGATAAGGTTCTAACGAATCATTTTGACCTGATAAAGCAAGTGAGCACATCTTCGGTTAGCCTCGTTTGCTATGTTTAACGATGGCTGACCTAGGGTGTGAGATATAGAATCCTAGCCCTTCTGTATGGTAATCTAGAGTAGTCATATTGAGAGGAGAGATCAACCGATGAATCACAAGGCATACGAAGGATCTTATCAAGGAGAAAAAGCCGTTTGGCTGCAATTTGGTCCATATGAAGCAGTTGTTTTACCTGAAATCGGAGGCAACTTGATTGCATTTCGAGATTTAGAAAGCGGTTACCGTTTCTTGCGAGAGCCGGCTGAATCTGAGATGGAGCATTTCAAACAAAACCCTGGTGTGCATGGCATTCCCGTATTATTCCCACCGAACCGATATGAAGATGGTAAATTCCCATGGAATGGACAAACCTATCAATTTCCGGTGAATGAAGTAGCAACGGGTAATCACCTTCACGGTTTTTTACATACTATTCCTTGGACGGTGGATGAATTTGGAACTACAGCCACTGAAAGCTATGTATCCGTAAGTGTAAGCATTGATCATAACCACCCGGTGTTTGCTATGTTACCTCATTCGTTTACCTTCCGGCTTCGATATGCACTCAGTGCAGAGGGCTTGTCTCAGCATGTATTTATTCGTAATAACGGGGATCAAGACATGCCTTGTCTACTTGCATTTCATACTGCAATTAATGCACCATTCGCGGAAGGCAGTACACCTGAGGATTGTAAGTTGAAAATGACAATCGGTCAGCGTTGGGAAATGAGCGATCGTATGCTGCCAACGGGCAAGCATCAAGAATTAACGGCGGAAGAGGAAGAGATGCGCACGGAAGGTATTAGTCCGTATTTTGATTCGCTAGATAATCACTATAAGGCTGTGCCGCAGAACGGTAGAAACCGTATGGAGCTTACCGATACTAGACTTGGTAAGACATTGGTATACGATGTAGGCACATCCTATAAGCAGTGGATGATTTGGAACAATAACGCTTGTGAGCAATTTTTCTGCCCAGAGCCACAGATCAATCTGGTTAATGCCCCGAATGTGGATTTACCCGCAGAAGAAATCGGGTTATTCGGTCTTGCCCCAGGAGAGATTTGGGAAGAGACAGCAAGAATTTATTTGAAGTAATTTAATGTATTCCATTAAAAAGAGCGTATGGACTCCTGTGAGGTTAAGAGGGATCCATACGCTTTTTTCAGCTTTGTATAGTTGGAATTTGCCTATCCGAAATGGTTAGTAGGATTGCTCTTTAGCCGGGTAGCGGTTAGAAAGGCGATTTTTTCTAATCCGATCAGGTATAACAAAGAACAGCGTGTACATCACAGTGAAGAATACAAGCGCGAACAGTTCTTCAACCAGAAGATAGACGGGGTGCGGTCCCAATACATCGAGTAGAGAAGGAGTGGAGGGCTTTCTCATCAAATACATGTAGTTAGAACCGAGAGTGAAATTAATGAGACCGACCACAAGTGCAGCGACGTTCAAGAATATCATAGTCCAGCCAATGGATCTCCATTGAGGGCGATAGTTGCGGACCCAAGTCATATAAAGAGGGGCAAGAATGATGGCAAGATGGACAGTAAAGAAGTGGAAGAAGCGAAAATGCGGAAATGGATAGTCAAGACTTGGAGTAAGAACAGCCTGCAGTGCACCACCAATACCGGCAAAATAAACGAGTGGGTATATTTTTCGGCTGCCTGTTAGGAGCATAATGGCCGAAAGAAACATGGTCAAGCTGCATAACTCCAGTGGGATAGACGAGGTCCGGTCCCATATTCCGCTAGTAAAGTACCATAGTTGAAGACAAACTTCAGGAAGTAACAAAGCAGCGATTAAGATCCATTTGATAATAGATTGAACGATAGGTCTGGAAGAGATCATGTTACGGCAAAAGAATAATGTCATAATCATGACAAAGAGTAACCCGATAACAAGTACATGTTCTATGGAGAAAGCTTTGAATTCATATGGATAATTCGGATCAAATAATGCTCTCATGAAATCCCCCTTCGTACAGTAGTATTAACGCTTCTTATGTTATGTATATTACCATGAATTAGCTTTCTATGATGATGCTCAAATGTAAGAAAGGAGGTCACCTCATATGTTGGAGTCATACAATCCAAAACAGATGAAGAGAAAGCGCAAGTTGGTCCGGTTGTTTCTTGCTCTACTCGCAATCATCGTAATGATTGTAGGCTATACGGCTTATTCGATATGGACTTTTGGTCAAAAATCAGAGCTCATTCATGCCGATGCAGCAATTGTATTAGGTGCGGCGACTGATGGTGAGGAACCGTCACCCGTATTGAAAGGAAGAATTGATCATGCTGTGAGATTGTATAACGGCGGATACGTTAACCAAATCATATTCACAGGAGGAAGTGGAGATAAAGGGGCGATCAGTGAAGCGGAGTCCTCGCAAAAGTATGCATTAAAACAGGGTGTAGCAGCCGAAGACATCATCATTGAGATAACGTCTACGATTACAGAGGAGAATTTACAAAATGCTAAGATCGCGGCAGCTGAGGTTGGTGTGTCGTCGTTCCTGCTAGTCAGTGATCCGTTACATATGAAGCGGGCTATGTTACTGGCGCGAGATTTAGATATGAATGTGCATGCGTCACCTACCACAACGAGTGCATATCGAAGCATGCGTACGAAGCTGCCATTTCTTGCTCGTGAGGTGTTCTTTTACATAGGATACAGATTGGTATCACCATTCAGATCATTATAAAATAATAAAACCGCCTATATTGGGAATAAGGCGGTTTTATGGCGTGGTTAAGTAACAGGTTGTTTGTGCCCCATCATTAACCGTTTGAGTGGTTCTTGCTTTCTTCGAGGAATTCGAAGGATTTTTGAAGACGGCGCTTTCTCACCAAAAAAAACAATTCCCTGTTCGACATCCGTAGCTTTGTTAACATTAACATAACAGTTGCCACCAACATTAAAGAATTGTTTTCTGGATAAAAGTGAGCTGATTTGTTCGGCATTCATTCTTTTCTTTATATTATAATTCCTGCCGTGAAAACTGACCAAACCGTGGGTTCCGGTTTTAAAGAACAGAATGTCCGTCTCAACCACGAAGTCCTCGTACACATTTCTGGATTCTGGTTCGCACTTCATCATTCTGACTCCCCCTTATTTAATTATCATTTTGTGATAACGCTTTCATTTTATCATGTTTTTGCATTTCATAAAAGAACTTTTTGGAAATAACAACAAAAGTCCCTTATACCTGTGCGGTATAAGGGACTTAAAGTTAATATTACTTCGCTGGCTCTTCGGTCTTAATGTCTTCTTTCTCATTATCTTTTGTTGTTACAAGTGTGTTCGTGATTTTTGCTTTATCTTTCAACTCTTGCAGATATGCAGGTGTAAGTTCATTCAATTTCGTGGACTCTAACTGCTTCGTAATTTCTTCTTTCTTATCCTCAAGTGTTGGGTTGGTTGCTGCTTTCTTATCCGTTACCTTGATAATATGGTATCCAAAAGAGCTTTTTACAGGTTCTTTGGAATAAGTACCTTTTTCAAGTTTCCAGGCTGCTTCTTCAAATGCAGGGTCCATTTGACCTTTACTAAAGAAGTCCAAGTCTCCGCCAGTATCCTTCGTTGCATCTTCGTTCTTCTCTTTAGCAATTGCAGCGAAGTCGGCACCTTCATCTAACTGCTTGATAATGGCTTGAGCTTCTTCCTTAGTCTTTACAAGAATGTGGGAAGCGCGAACTTGTTCAGGAGTTGCAAAGCTGTCTTTGTACTGCTCGTAGGTGCTTTTAATTTCTTCATCAGTGATTTTAATTTTATCTTTCAACAGTTGAGTCAATTCGAGTTGTAATTTAGTCTGTTCTTTCAAAGTTTCAAGTGTCATACCGCTTGAAGTAAGAGCGGAGTTGAATGCTTCTTCAGATGGGAACATTTTCTTAACGGATTCAACTTCTTCGTTGATTTGGGCATCCGTAATTACAATGGACTTCTTGTCCAACTCTTGCTGAACGAGTTCTTTCGTAATCATGGACTCAAGCGTCTGTTCACCGCCAGCTTCAACCAGTGCATCATACAGCTTGTCTTTCGTAATATCTACGTTATTCACCGTTGCGATTGCTTTATCGCCATCGTTTTTGCCGAATGGGTTAACGATCAAGACAACGATCAGTGCTGCAGCTAGAACGATGGATGCGATCATCCAGCCCTTACCACCATTGCCGCCAGAGGATGTAGCAGGCGGTTGATTATTATCATGATTGTTAGATGAGACCACACCTGCAACCTGTGATTCCGATGATTGTACCGAGGTATCATCCAATGGATTAAGGTCATCGTTTCTGTCTGAATTCGTTGCTTCTGTTACCATATCATTCTCTTCAGGTGTAACAGGTTCCGGTGTTGTATTTGGATTCTGTTCCTGAGATTGCCCGAAATCATCCTCCGGACGTTCGTTATTTGTTGGCTGTACATCATTTTCTTTCATTAAATTAATGACTCCCTTCAACTGCTTCTAATAATGAGTTGTTATTATCTTTTATCACTTTACCAGATAAAGTACGAGCTTACCTTAAGAAATGATAAAAAATCTGAAAAAGAATCTCCAAGATTTAGATTACTTGGGAATTTCGTGTGAAAGCGTTCGTGTGAAGAATGGATGAATAGACTTAAAGCTGGTATTTTCATATAATAAAGATATTGAGCATTTTGCAAAATAAATGAACTAAAAACGACTGTTTATTGATTAGCCCTTGGAGGTGTCAACATGCTGCTTTTCCGGCATGGTGGTATTTCAGGGGTTGTTATATGTTCAAGCTGAGTGTAGATATAGAACAGATAAGAAGGGATGATCCATCATGAAACAACCTGAGAAAATTAAACTAACCTCTTTCTCTTCCAAAGGAGGATGCGGCTGTAAAATCGGTCCTGCTGACCTGGCACAAGTGATTCGTACACTTCCACCTGCCGATCCGAATCCGAACCTTCTCGTTGGCTTGGATACAAGTGATGATGCTGGTGTGTATCGCCTGACGGACGAACTAGCAATGGTGCAGACGGTTGACTTTTTTACTCCGATCGTTGATGATCCATATTCATTTGGTCAGGTTGCAGCAGCGAACGCGATCAGTGATATTTATGCGATGGGCGGGAAACCGTTAACTGCGCTTAACATTGTTGCCTTTCCGATCACCACACTGGACAAGCAGGTCCTCTCCGATATTCTACGTGGTGCAGGAGATAAATTGAAAGAGGCAGGAGTTACTCTTGTTGGCGGACACTCTATTGATGATAAGGAACCTAAATTCGGTCTGGCTGTAACAGGCATTGTTCATCCGGATAAGATTCGAACCAATGCAGGGGCTAAGCCTGGAGATGCGCTTATCTTAACAAAGCCAATCGGTGTAGGCATTCTGACCAGCTCTATCAAGAAGGATCTCCTTAGTGAAGAAGAAATCTCTCGTGTAACATCTGTGATGGCTGGTTTGAACAAGACCGCTGCTGAAGTTATGGATCGTTACGATGTACATGCATGTACAGATGTGACGGGTTTTGGCCTTATGGGGCACACGCTTGAGATGGCTAAGGGAAGCGGTACTGGCATTGTTATCGTTAAAGACGATGTTCCGGTGCTTCCACGTGTACGTGAAATGGCGGAGGCAGGAGTTATCCCGGGCGGTTCTAAGAATAATCATGCACATGTGAGTGGTTCTGTTCAGTTCCCTGAAGCAATGGATGACATCGATCGCTTAATTTTGTGTGATGCGGTTACCTCAGGGGGCTTACTTATTGCGCTTGATCAAGAGGAAGCTTTAAAGCTGCTTCAAGAATTACAAGAAGCTGGCGTAGAAGCGGGGATAATTGGACGCGTGACAGATCAGCATCCAGGAACGATTGTCGTAGAATAACAGCTAGTGTGGTCCGGTATGGATAAAAGGAGCGTACGATATGTTTCAAGACATCAGTGTGGAAGAACTTTTAAAACTTCAGAAGGACAAGCAATTTAGTCTAATTGATGTAAGATCTCCTTCAGAATTTAAGGAGTCAACAATACCTGGTAGCTATAATATTCCAGTGTTTAACGATGAGGAAAGAGCAGAGATCGGAACCCTGTATAAACAGGTAAGTGTTGACGCAGCTAAGGAGCGTGGACTAGAGATCATGTCCGCTAAGCTGCCTGCTTTTGTGAAAGAATTCAAGCAGTTAGAGGGTAACAAAGTGGTATTCTGCTGGCGAGGTGGGATGCGGAGCAGGACAGCAGCAACTGTGCTTTCCTTGATGGATGTTCATGTATACCGAATTCATGGGGGAATAAAGGCATACCGAAAGCTGGTTGTGGATACGCTTAATCAAACCCGTTTAAATGCAGAAGCCTTGGTGTTGCACGGCTTTACTGGAACGGGTAAAACTGCAATTCTCCAGCAGCTTCAGAAAGAAGGCTATCCTGTGCTTGATCTGGAAGGATTATCGGGTCACCGCGGATCCATCTTTGGTCATATCGGTCTTAACTCGCATAACCAGAAGACCTTTGATTCACTCTTGTTTGAACAGTTACGAGAAATTGGTGAAGCTCCCTATGTTCTGTTTGAAGCGGAGAGCAAACGGATCGGCAAAGTTGTACTTCCGGACTTCCTGATAGAGAAGAAAGAAGAAGGGTTGGCTATTGTTATCGATATGCCGATAGAAGAGCGTGTTACACAGATTATGAATGATTATCGTCCAGCCGAATATAAGGATGAATACATTCAAGCCTTTAATCGAATTAAAGATCGAATTCATACACCGATTGCCGCAGAGATAGGCCGCCATCTTTCGGAAGACCGCTTTCCGGAAGCTATTCATCTGCTGCTGACACATTACTATGATCCGAAATACGATCATTCTTCCCGTCATTACGACGAGAGTAAGCAGCTTGTAGTTCATGTCCGAAGTACCACTGAAGGGGTGCAAGCGGTGAAGGAGCTAGTGAATCAGCGGTTCTAATACAGAAGGGGGATGGGCGTGATTATTTATATCATCGTCATTTCTTTAGTGTTAATCGGAGGTATATCAACGGTAATGTTAGGCATGTCTCAAGAGAACAAGAAGTCGAACCCAAAATATGAACGAAGATCAAAAGCGAATATTGTTCGTTTGATCATGATTTATGGGGTTTCTCTGATCGCTTTCATCACCATATGGGTAATGAACAACTGATTTACGTGAATAGTCATTTGTATTAATAAAGAGAGTCCTGTCTGCGTACAGGACTCTCTTTATTTTATGTTGAGCATATGAATAAGGGCGGATGTAAATTGTTGTTATGGATTAGTGCTTACTTTCATAAGTAGTGAAACGGTCCGGGGATGCCTGTACCTCTGTGCCGTCGGAGAAGCGCACCGTCTTTATAGAATTGCTCATATTGTACACCACATAAGTTTTATGTCCATTCTTATTAAATACAGCGTATAGAGGGTAGTCCGACGTGATGCTTAAATCTTGAGTACCTAGACTATTAAGCGTCTGAATCCAGTGATACGTATTCGCTTTCGAATTACCTGGCTCAGGAATCATAGAAGCAGCCTGAGTGTTGAATTGTTTTATCGCTTCTTCCGGATCTGAAATCGCCAAGTACATCATGATGAGATCATTCCACGTCGTAAACTCAGTTCCATTGTTCTCTTTAACCATAGTTGCGTAGTTCTGGGCCGCATAATCAGGATGCTGTGTAAGATAGAGGGAGGACCCTGTGATAGGAAGCCAGTTAACACCATGAACTTCAGCTGGATTTGCTGTCCACATGGTGGAATCTCCCGTAGTTTTGCCACCCCAGATGATACTTCCACTTGAGCGGGTGAATGCTTGAGGGTAATTGGTACCCTCAGTGTCGAACCAGTATTCATTAATGGCATTCATCTCTGTTGTATACAAATATATTCCTAAGTCTCTTGTATCGATATCTCCAGTTACTTCTCCCCACAGAATAAGAGCAGCCCAAGCATTCATAGATTCCGAAGAGGAGCTGTTGTTATTTCCGTCATTAAATTTCCCATGTCCTGATGACCAAGAATGACCAGCATAGGGATCAAATTGGCGAAGATATGGAAACATAGGATCATTCCTGTCATGGCTCGCGATATCTCGGATCAGGAGATCGATCATCGGTCCGTAATGACTATCTTCGGCCCAGCTTTTGTCTTTACGAGCCAGCTCTGCCGCTGCCTTAAGGAAATACCCATAATGCGCTTGATGGTCGCTGAGCTCCCTGTCTGTACCGTAACTTGCAGGATAACCGATGAGTGATCCCCACACATTGTTATAATAGAACAATTCGGATTGCTTAACATTGCCGTATTCATCACTTGCGGTTAACCAGCTCTCCAGACGAGATTTAATCTCATCATAGAACTTGTCCGCGGATGCCGTATCTCCAATCTGTTCAGCGATTGGTGCCAAGGTTGCTAGCTTACCAAGTCTTTTGCCGATGGAATAGGAGTCTGGAGCACCATAGTAATCTTCGCCTGCAGCTTCTTCAATGTACTTTGCCAATGGGGCCCGATCATAGATGCCCTTATCATCTGGTAGGGAAGGGAGGACTCCGTTGAATTTCATCGTTGTTACAAAAGAATTTCCCTCGCCTGTTTTCATTGTTCCGCGAACAGATGGATAGGTATACGGAAGATTAGCATTAGAGGAGTGCTTCCACTGATGAGGATACATGGCGAAAATCGTGCCATTGCTTAATCCTTCCTTTGCTTCTGTCTTATATGTATAGGTCGTGGTAATTTCACCTGTTGCTGTATCGTAATCCCAGTTTGCTTCGGTGTCTGTAACATGCGAATACGCATACTTCTTGAACTTTTCAAGCGTCTCAGGCTTGTTGTCTGGCAGTGCCGCAATCGAGAAGTAATTCTTGCCATTCAATGAATTGGTGAGCTTGGGAGTGCCAATGCCTCTCCATGTACTGCCTGATGGACCAAAGAGTCCATAATGTGCTCCATTTATGCTAACCCCAAGTATCGGACTGGAGGAATTGCCATACCAGATCTTAGGGGAGGATTCAAATGATATGTAAGGATTTCCGTTGTTATAAGTAAAAAATACATAAGGTGATCCATGTCCATAAGTTACCTGCATTGAAGTGGATTCAAAACTATATTTGGCTCTTACGAACCAATCATTATACCCATCTACTTTGGCATCAGGGAATGACTCTGTTTCGGAGTGACCAACTGTAAAGTCACCTGAGGATGTCATTGACCCAGAGATCGCATGAGTGTCTGATACAATTCGAGGGCTCGGATTATAAACCCGAAAGCCCGAGGGCTCGTTTTTAACAGCTAATGGATGCGGGTACTGCGCTTCAGAGTAAGAGTTCCAAGCTAGACTGCTCCACCATTTATTCGTTGGCATCTTGCCTGTTACATTTGCAGTTCTGTAGATATCAGCCTGTGCATCCACAGCGGCGTGGGGTAGAACATGACTATAAGATCCTTCCCCAGCGTAGGTCTCTCCAGTAAAAGCATCTGCCGGTGTAGTTAAAGATAATCCTACCATTACACCTATTGCAGCGTTAATCCAGCGTTTGTGTTTCATATGAACCTCCCTTGAATGATTCCGAGTAAATCGGTGATAATAATTGAAATTTCAAGAAAATATGAACCTGATTGGAAAGAGCTGTACAAGGGTTATGTAACATGATACTATCTTGTTTCTGACTGTTTATTAGGAGACAAGCGTAAGGAGCGAACTTCATGAGTCAACATCACACATATTCTAATACCCGAATCAGGTGGTTTTGGATCATTTCCATTGTTTCATTAATCGCTTTTGTAGCCATATCCTTATTGGTAATATCGGAAAAAGTAGTTAGTTTCGACAGTTTCTTTATAAAGCTGGTTCGTGGATTTGAGCAGCCTTCCTTAACATGGGTTGCTAAGGGATTCACCTATCTCGGCTCTAATATCCCGATTGTTATTATTTGTCTGGCGATTGTTATATGGATGTACAAAGTACTGCATCTTCGAAGAGAAGTGATGTTTTTTGCTGTTGTGATATTGGGTTCTGCTATGATAAACGTTATATTAAAAAACATGTTTAGACGTATTAGACCTGACATAAACCGTCTGATTGATATTACAGGATATAGCTTTCCGAGCGGCCATTCGATGGCAGCATTTACAATGTACGGTATATTGACATACTTGCTGTGGAAAAGCTTTCATACGACTTCTCGCAGAAACCTGGTTGTGTTATTATTTAGTGTCATCATTTTGTGCATTGGACTTAGTCGAATTTATCTAGGTGTTCATTATCCAAGTGATGTACTTGGTGGTTATTTGGCAAGCTGTGCTTGGCTGATGTTCTCCATTGGAGTGTACGAGGTTCGGCGGAAGTAGAATTGTATAATATTGCAACGCATAGGGTAATTAGTTCGTATATGAGATGTTTCATAGAAAATAAATGGTGCGTACCCCCATTATACATGATTAGTGGGTAAGAAAATATTATAAGGAGGGCTGCCAGTGGCCTTTGGTGCAAGAATGTTAAAGACGGGCTTAGCTGTAACTTTAGCCCTCTATCTGACGATGCTGCTAGGGATTTCATCACCGGTCGGAGCTGCAATTGCAGCGATTTTTGCCATGCAGCCTTCAATTTATCGGTCCTGGAAGTATTTCCTTGATCAGCTTCAGACAAGTACGCTAGGTGCGGGGCTTGCGATGCTTGGTGGTTACTTTTTAACGAATCAGCCGATTGCGGTAGGGCTCGTGTGTATTTTAGTGATTATGATCTGTATTAAACTCAATATGGGCGAGACCATAGGTTTAACACTCGTTACAGTTATTTCTGTTATGGAAGCGTCCGGACAATGGGACTTTGCCTTCAATCGATTTTTTCTAACGCTGATTGGTATTGTTTCTGCATTTCTAATCAATATTATAGTTTTCCCACCAAAGCCGAGAGAACAGTATTTTAAACAAATTAATAATGTGTTTGATAAAATGTCGTTATTATTGCGTACAGCGATTTCACATGAGATTAAGGATACCGTGTACCGTGATGAGATGAACAGCTTAGAAGGAACCATTAAATCCTTAGCTGACAAATATAATTTGTTCGAGGAAGAGCAAAAGAAGCTGAAGAGGGCGAAATATAGCCATTCTAGGCAGCTCGTCGTGTATAAGCACTTATTAGTTTCTCTTCAAAAGGGATATGAAGTACTTAATGCTGTGGAGAATCATTATTTTCAGGCAAATCGTACAGAGAAGATTGATGAGCAGTTTGATGCACATCTTGAACAACTGATTAAATTTCATGAACACATTCTTTGGAAATTCGAAGACAAGTTGAAGCCTAATGAGGATGAGGCAGAAATTATGGCTGAGCAGAATCAAGCATTTATGGATCAAGTGATCTGTGGCGCTGGCTCTGAACCAGGAGGATTTCGGATGACCGTTGTGGCTGCCGCCATGTATGATTATGGCCACACATTAGAGCGTCTAAATCGAGTTGCGGATCACATTAGCCGCTTCGTAGAGAAAAAGGATAACGTTGGGGGCATACTAGCATGGCTTAAAAAATAAATGAAGATGCTCTTCAAAATGTAAACAGGCTGACATATGGTGCAGCCTGTTTACATTTAAAGGGAAGTATCGTATGAATTTATTTTTTTAGACATAAAAAAACCGGCTAGATTAGCCGACTTCTGGGTATTCATATTGATTATTGTAATATAGACTGTTACAATAAATCTTGGTCTGATTCTTTTGTTTACATTCGAACAGAATTAATATATTTCAATTCTAGCACAGATCAAATCCATTGTCAACTAAAAATAGGGGGGTGAAGAAATGGCGATCAGCGATCAGGACTGGAAGGATGAACAAGCGCGGGTCACGGAAGTCACAGACAAAATTGGCCGAAAAATTACGCAACTTGAGGCAGATGTAGGCTTAGTCCGCGGTGATGTCATTGAGATGCGTAAAGAATTCTGGGATGAAGTGACTGTCAATTTTAGCAATCCCGATGATTTGGGGGAGACGTCAACCAATCTTCGACAGCAATCACAGGTGCTTTCAGAAAGAGAGAGATCCCACCTGCAGTCCAGTAAAGCATTGAAAAAGTATAAAAGACTTGTTTATTCACCCTATTTTGGTCGAATTGATTTTCGAGAAGAAGGAACGAGTCAGGTTGAGCCGATTTATCTTGGGACTGGATCTTTCATGGACTCAGATTCAGACACTTTTCTTGTCTATGACTGGCGTGCTCCGATTTCCAGTCTATATTATGATGGATCTCCAGGAATAACTCAGTATGAGACCCCGTCAGGCACTGTTTCCGGAGAGATGAGCTTGAAGCGCCAATTTGTTATCCATGATCGTGTCATTGAAGTTCTCTTCGATACGGGGGTGACGATTGGGGATGAACTGCTTCAGCAAGTGCTAAGTCATAGCGCTGATGATCGCATGAAGAGCATTGTGGCAACGATTCAAAGAGAACAAAATGCTGTGATACGAAATGATAAGATGCGGATGATGATCGTACAAGGAGCTGCGGGTAGCGGCAAAACATCAGCAGCTTTACAGAGGGTTGCGTATTTACTGTATAAATACAGAGAGGTGTTAAGTGCAGATCAGATGATATTGTTCTCACCCAACCCACTCTTTAACAGTTATGTATCAACCGTTCTCCCTGAGCTCGGGGAAGACAATATGCAGCAGACAACTTTCCAATCTTATCTGGAGCATCGTCTTGGCAGAGAATTTGAGTTAGAAGATGTGTTTACCCAGACAGAAGTCTTACTGAATGCTCCTGATACACCGGCACATCGTGCCCGTTTAGAGGGAATCACATATAAATCCTCAGTACCTTATCTTGATGTTATCCGTTCCTATAAAGATTTATTGGAGCGGGAAGGTATGATGTTTAGACCGATCGTTTTCCAAGGTAAAGTGATTGTTAGCGGCGATGAGATGGTTCAGCATTTTTATAGCTATGACTCAGCAGTGAAGCTTGCTGGCAGACTCGAATTAATGAAGGAATGGATTCTTAAACGTCTGTCAGATTTTGCACATGAAGAGCGGAAAGAGCCGTGGGTTGAAGACCAGATCGAATTGATGGACCCAGATGATTATCACCGGGCGTTCCAGACGCTTCGCCGCAAGCAGAAGAAGAAAGAAGTTAGTTTTAATGATTTTGATAAGGAAAGAGAACTGCTGGGTCGGATGGTGGTGAGCAATCGGCTCAAGCCTATAAGACGTTGGGTGAAGCGATATCGATTTGTCGATGTTAAAGGTTTATATCGTAAGCTATTTGCAGATGAACGATTATTCCGTCGTTTAGCCGGAAATGATGCTATCTTGCCTGATTCATGGAGTGAAGTGTGCAGTCAAACTATGCAAATGATTCAGAATAAAGAGTTATTTTATGAAGATGCAACTCCCTTTCTTTATTTGAAAGAACTTCTTCAAGGTTTCCGTACGAATACAGTTATTCGGCATGTTATTGTCGATGAAGTGCAGGATTACTCTGCTTTTCAGCTGGAGTTTCTAAAGCGACTATTTCCTCGTGCTAAGATGACTGTTTTAGGAGACCTGAACCAAGCCATTTATGCTCATGGTGAAGCGCTAGGTAGCCTGGAGAATCTGGTTAGTCTATATGGAGAGGAAGAGACTGAAGTTATTTCATTGACTCGAAGCTATCGGTCGACCTATGAGATTGTTGATTTCACTCGAAAAATGATTCCAGGAGGCGAAGTGATCGTACCCTTTAATCGACCTGGTGAGGAGCCTCGTGTCATCCCTGTAGATACCGAATCAGAACTAACCGAGTCTGTTATATCTGATATTCGTAATCTTCATGAGAAGGGATACCATTATGTTGCGGTCATATGTAAGACAGAGGCCGAAAGTCTCCGTGTTCACAAACAGTTATCTGCTGAAATTCCTGTAAGGTTGATTACAAAAAGCACCCCTGCATTTGAGAAAGGAACTTTGGTTGTTCCAGCATACTTGGCAAAAGGTGTAGAGTTTGATGCCGTGATCATCTATAACGGTTCGAATGAAGTGTATAACAAAGAGAGTGAACGGAAATTGTTCTATACGGCATGCACGCGTGCAATGCATGAACTTCATATTTACCATTTAGGTGAGAAGAGTCGCTTTCTTCCTCGTGATTAAAGATAGAAGATGACCTAAATCAGTATTGAATATTAAAGAAATCGTTCCTTTAATGGTTGCTGGATTCTCCAGTAAATAAAGGGCGGTTTCTTTTTTTTGTGACAGCTACAACTATTCATTTTCGCCGGAATAATGTCGAAAATAATAAGTGGTCTCAAATACATTACTGAGGGATAGGTGCTTTCACCGATGAAAATCAAAACAAAAATGTTAATCTCCGCAATCATTATGTCAACGGTTATCATGATCATGATCCTGAGTGCATTTATTTCATCTCATAATACGCAGAAGAAGTTTACAACCATTATTGATGTAGACCAGCAGATCGTTCATCATTTAAATGAGATGGAGCTCTACTTTACCGGAATGGCAAATGATGAAAGAGGATTTTTGCTTACAGGAGATACATCATATATAGACTCTCTAAATCAGAAGAGAGAGTTGTTTATTCAGTTAGGTGAAGCGACAAGACCATTGGTGACAGCAAGTCCTAATGATTTGAAGATGTTAGATGATATAGAGTCTGGATTCATTACATATAATACTGCTGTGGATATGGTCTTGAAGAAGGCGGGTATGGATAAGCAGGGAGTTGTGCTCGCTTCATATAGCGAATACCATGATGAGTTTCAGAAAGAAAGAGAGATTCGCAAATCATTTGCTCCTGTTATTTCGAACTTTGTAAATCAAAAATATGCACATATAGAAGAGCGTAAAGAAGCAATCAATACACGTGCTAGTCACCGAAATAGTATTATTTTGGGGATTGGTATTATCGCTGTCCTCTATTTTTGGTTGAGCAATTTAATGCTCGTTTGTTCAATACAACCGCTGAACCGGATGCGTGAACAGCTACTCACGATTGCAGAAGGGGGTGGGGACCTCGTGACACGTCTGGACGTGCGTTCGAACAATGAGATCAAGGGTGTTGCAGATGCTTACAATAAGTTGATTGAGGGATTCCGGAATCTTGTTATGCAGGTGCAGAAGGCAGCGGATCAGGTGGCAGATTCTACGACTATGCTTAAGTCTAGCGCTGAAGAAATTCACCAAGCGACACAACATACTTCTGGCATTATGGAGGAGCTTGCCGCTGGAGTTGAGAATCAACTCAAAGATTCGGAAGCTACATCAGCGGTCGTTAATGAAATGGCTCAAGGAATGAATCAGATTTCAAAATCTGCCCAAACTACTGCAGAACTCTCGCAAAAGACGAATCAACTTGCTGGGGAAGGAGATTTAGCGATAGTCCATACCCTTCAGGAGATGAAGAATATAAGAACCATTGTAACGAAATCAGCTGAGGCAGTTCAACGATTGGGTCGCAAAGCTGAAAGTATTGGGGCCATGGGTGACGTGATAACAAATGTTGCGACGCAAACAGGGTTACTTTCCTTGAATGCTTCCATTGAGGCCGCCCGGGCTGGGGAACATGGACGAGGATTTGCTGTTGTAGCCTCTGAAGTGAAAAAACTTGCAGAACAGACATCTGCATCATCAGATGAAATTAGTCAATTTGTGAAGCAGATTCAGCTGGACATCCAGGATATGACGATAATTATGGAAGAAGGATTAAGGTCCGTAACGGATGGGATGGAAGTTGCGACTGGAGCTAAAGATGCATTTATGAAGATTGAGCAGTCGATAGGACAACTTAACGACAAGATCACCGAAGTAAGTTCGGGTACGGAACAGCTAAACTATGGAGCAGCTGGAATTGTAACCTCGATCAGTCGAATTACAGAGATTACGGAGACAACGGCAGCTGGCTCTCAAAGCGTAAGTGCTGCAACAGAGGAGCAGCTCGCTTCTATGGAGGAAGTTACTGTTAGTGTACAGACCCTTCATGAGTTATCAGCTCATCTTAAGAAGTTAATGTCTGGATTTAAAGTGTAACAAGCCACCTTTTTGTCATGCATATTATGGGCAAATGAACCCACAATATAAGCAGACGTAAATGATGTTAAAGGTGGTCTTCTCGTGGAAAATAAGAAGTGGGATCTGGTTGCCCTTGCATCCATACCGTTAATTATGACACTCGGCAACTCCATGCTGATTCCTATTCTTCCTCAAATCTCTAAAGAACTGGGTATTAGTTCATTAATGGTCAGTATGCTGATTACGGTTTATGCAGTTGTTGCTATACTGCTTATTCCTATCGCGGGATATCTTTCGGATCGATATGGCCGTAAAAAGATCATCATTCCAAGCTTAATCATTGCTGCCGTGGGCGGAGGGGTTTCGGCTGTTGCTGCCTGGATGATGGATGGAATGGGAGCATACAGCGTGATTTTGGCGGGAAGATTGCTTCAGGGTATAGGGGCTGCTGGAGCTTTTCCAATCGTTATTCCACTTGTCGGTGATATGTTTAAAGAGGAAGAAGAAGTTAGCAAAAGTCTTGGAATAATAGAGACCTCCAATACGTTCGGTAAGGTAATCAGTCCAATTCTTGGAGCTTATCTCGGAAGTTTAGTTTGGTTTTTACCGTTTATCGCGATTCCTGCATTGTGTTTAATTTCTATTCTTTTAGTTGTTTTTCTTGTGAAGCCTCCGAAGCTTAAAGAAAATAAACAATCCATCCGTGAATTTTTGAAGACGACAAAAGAAGTGCTCCATGAAAAAGGACGATGGCTGTATGCGATTTTTGCAATCGGCGGCATAGCGATGTTTGGTGTATTTGGTGTGTTGTTTTATTTATCAGAGACATTAGAGTCAACATACCAGCTAAAAGGAGTTATGAAAGGACTAGTATTAGCAATACCTCTTGCGGCATTATGTTTGGCATCATTTCTCGCTGGAAAGTTTATTGGGGATAATAAGGTAGGAATGAAATGGACAGCTTTCGTGGGAATGACATTATTGACAGTAGCTCTAATTATTACGGGGTTCAGTGATGAGATTTACTTTGTTGTTGGTTTCATGACTTTGGGAAGCATTGGTATCGGTCTCGCCCTTCCAAGCATGGACACCTTGCTCACGCAAGGAGTGGAGAAAGAGCAACGTGGTACGATTACATCATTATATAGCAGTATGCGATTTATTGGTGTTTCACTTGGGCCTCCCGTTGTTTCTCTCCTGCTCGGAGCTAATCATTGGGTTTTGTTCAGCGTATTAGCGGCAGTTTCAGCTATAGGTGCCCTCCTTACCTTCTTTGCAGTTAAACCTGAGGAGAAGAAAAAAGAGGGGGATAAAGGAAATGATCTACACAAAATGGCATTTAAAAAGCAAAAGCAGTCTGCATTAGGAAACAAAAACCTTGCCCGTAAATAGGCAAGGTTTTTGTTTGTGTAATCTATCCGGTGCAAAGTAAAGGCTTCATAACGCAGATCTGATGTTAATGCCTTTTGTTTAAGTTTAGATAGATGAGGTAGAATCAGTTTTTCTCCGAGAAGCCGATTTACTGATCAGAGCTACGGCATAAATAATGACTACTAAAAGGACGGCAATGGCAGAATAACGGTACATGATCGTATAACTTGAGAACCGCGCTATAGTACCTAGAACCATAGCGCCGATAGCGACACCAAAGTCGAGTGAGTTCAGGAAGGTACCATTTGCCATCCCGCGTTGTTGAGGTGGAACCTCCTGAATCATCCAAGTTTGAAGTGATGGCTGCATAGATCCGAACCCAAGACCATAACACAGTGCAGATAGAAGTAGGCCGCTTGTAGTTGTTGCATACGTAAGAAGTACTAATCCCGCAGCCATGAATAGTGCTCCTGGGATGAGAATAGCTTTATGTCCATAGCGATCATATAGTCTTCCAGATACAGGCCGAATAAGAATAATGGCTAGGGCGTTGAACAAGAAGAAATATTGAGGATTGGATAGATTAACCTCTTTTCCGTACAATGCCAAGAAGCTGAGGAGTCCACCGTAAGTGATGGATGTCAGAAAATTCAACACTGCTGGGAGAAGGAGACGGCGCATGACTTTACTCTTCTTGCCATCTTGAATTGTTGCTGGCGCAGGCTCTTTATGTTGTCTTGGTGTTCTTGAAGTCAGTAGAAATGCTAACGGAAAGATAAGAATATTAATGGCTGATGTTATAAAGACAAGTGGAGTGAAACCACCACCTTGAAGTAAAGTCAATCCAATCATCGGACCAATGGACATGGCTAGTGTCGTTGATAACCCGAAGTATCCCATACCTTCGCCTAGTCGTTTTGCCGGAATAATATCCGAGGCCATGGTTGGAAAGGATGTACTGGTCATACCAAAGCCGAGGCCGAATAATACACGCATGAGCAGCAGAAAACCAATGCTGGATGCAGCGTAATATCCCAGTATGGCAAGTAAGGAAATGAACAATCCGATATAAAGAAGCTGACGTCGTTTTCCTTTTTCAAGGGCCTTACTCGAGAACAATCTCGAGGCGATAGCACTGAATGCGAATAAGCTGGTAATTAAGCTTACCTGAGTTGGACTGGCCCCGAACGCTTCTTTTGCATAAGCGGGAAGTGTGGTTAACAGCATCTGAAGTGTAAGGAATAGAAAGAGGTTACTTACAGTTAGTGTTATAAATTCTTTGGTCCATAGCTTGTTATTATGTTCATGGTTCATGAAGTATCAAATCTCCTGTTATGTTTATTTCGCTTCGAGGTTCGCATTCATTCGGGAGAGGATATCCTTAAATATCTTCAGCTCACTCGGATCAATGCCTTCGGAAATCTGATGACTGCATTCATGCTCGATGGGAGTAGTAATTGCGAGTAGATCTTCACCAGCTTCAGTAACGTGAAGCAGAAAGGCTCTGCGGTCTTGAGGGGAAACCTCTCTCCAAATAAGTCCTTTTTTTGCTAATAAATCGAGTATTCTAGTCGTAGTAGGCTGATCTTTATCTGCTCTTGTTGCAACTTCTTTTTGATTAAGTCCTTCACTGAGCGCAATCTGATTGAGAACAGACCACTGTTCAGGTGTAATATCAAAAGGTTTTAATTTACTCATGAATAGGTTTGAGGCTCGGCGATATGTATATCCAAGCTGAAAACCGATGGAATGATTGTCTTCAGGTACCTTCAAGAAATACACCAGCTTTCATTAAAATATAAATAGTTGTCTAGACAATTATATGTTAAACAAGTTAATGTGGTCAATAACCTGTGCATAATAATGATGATTAGAAACTTTGGATTAAGAGAGATATGTCCTAGGTTAAGCGCATTGTAGTTATTTATAATTTTGGTATTAAAAATATTGGAGGGGGAAGACAAGCTTGGGAGAAAGTAAACGCAAAAATCCGTCAGATCAGGGTACACATCGTAATAAATCAGTACAAAAAACAGCTTCTCGTAACAAGACCTATATAGGGATCATCATCAGTCTTATTGTTATTGCGGCGATGACTGCCTTGATCGTAATGAATAATAAATCTGAAGTGGAGTATCCTGATTTATCGAAAGTACAAGCAGGTGATATACCTGAAGATTTTGATGTTCAGAACCAGCCTGTCTTAGGTGATGTGAATGCTCCGATTCAGATCGTAGAATTTTCAGATTATAAATGTCCTTATTGTAAGATTTGGACTGAGGAAGTATTTCCTAGATTAAAATCGGAGTATATCGATACTGGAAAAGCCAATTTTGTATATGTTGATATGGCATTTCTCGCTCCGGATTCCGTCATGGCTGCATTAGCGGGAGAGACACTATACCAGATGAATCCCGAATACTTCTGGACTTACCACGAGCTTATGACTGAGCAGCAGGGTGACAAGCATACGGAATGGGCGACTTACTCTTTCATTACGAAATTGGTTGAGAAGGAAATGCCAGAAGTGCCGCTCGAGCAGTTTAAAGCGGACTTGAAGTCAGAGAAATATATACAGAATGTAAAGCGCGATTTGGATATTGCCGATAAACAAGGTGTGAATGGCACCCCAACCATTTTCGTAAATGGAGTGAAATTTGAAGAGCCGAACTTTGAAGATATAAAAGCATTTATTGATCAAAACACCAAGTGAACTTAGTCTAACAATCCAGGTACTGCAGAGTGCATGGATTGTTTTTTTTTCTCAAAAATCGCTCTCGATTGATTGCGCTTACAAGGTTTTGTGGATCAGATGTGGAATATGGAAAGTAGAGAATGAATAACGTACGATATATTCTTCTCTTATTAAACACAGCCTTAACACTTGAAGGCTATGATAGAACGTATAAATTCTTAAAGACAATTCAGGAGGAATCCAAAAATGACTCAAATCATCAACTTCGCACACCGAGGTGCTTCGGCTGTTTGCCCAGAGAATACGATGGTGGCTTTTCGTAAGGCATTGGAGCTAGGCGCAACGGGAATTGAAACCGATGTCCAGATGGCGAAGGATGGAAAGCTTGTTCTCATTCATGATGAATCGGTAAATCGTACAACGAATGGACAAGGATGGGTTAAAGATTATACATTTGATGAAATTCAGCAGCTCGATGCGGGATCTTGGTTTCAAGAATCATTCCGTGGGGAGCATCTTCCATCTCTTGAGGAACTACTTCTGCTAACAAAGGATAAAGAAACAATCATCAATATCGAACTAAAGAATGGAATTATTCAATATCCTGAATTAGAGGAGCGGGTTATCGCTACCATTCGTAGCTTCGGGATGGAGGATCGGATTGTCATATCCAGCTTTAATCATTACTCCCTTGTAAAATGCAAGTCGATTGCCCCAGAAATTCGCACAGGTATTCTGTACATGGAGGGGCTCTATGAGCCATGGGAATACGCTAAGACGGTTTCGGCAGATGCACTGCATGCGAATAAGTATGCGGTCCTGCCAGAATGGATAGAAGAAGCGAAGGCAAACGGCATAGTGTATCACCCTTTTACCGTAAATGATTCTGAGGAAATGAAGCGTCTGATTGTAGCTAAAGTGGCAGGTATTATTACCGACCATCCAGACCGGCTACACCACTTGCTTCAGATCGAAGGAGCGTAAATAAGTGAAAAAAACGTGGCTGCTCGGTTTTGGTTTTTTCAGTATCAGTATTACTTGGGCCTTATATAATGCGTTTGTACCTTTTTTCCTAGAAGGTTACATCTCTAGCGTGGCAATGATCGGTTTTGTAATGACCATTGATAATTATTTTGCTCTGTTCTTACAGCCATGGATAGGTAGCAAAAGTGATCGGACGCATACGAGGTTCGGGAGACGTATGCCGTTCCTGCTTATCGGAATGCCACTCGGTGCTTTATTTACAGCCTTCATACCGTTCCATACTGGGATATGTACATTAATATTGTTCATGATGCTGATGAATCTTGCGATGAGCCTCTACCGCTCACCAACCGTAGCGCTTATGCCTGATATCACGGCTGAGAAGAACAGAACTCGAGCTAACGGAATTATTAACTTTATGGGGGGACTTGGTTCGATTCTGGCTTTCGGTGTCGGGTCAATACTGTATAAAGCCAATCCATCCTTTCCATTTATAGCAGCTGCGTGTGTTACGCTCATTTCATTATTTATATTGTTGCGGTTTATTCAAGAAAGGCGTGATGCGCCTGGTTATGCGGCCCAGACTGCCGAAATGAAGACGAAAGTTTCATTAAAAGGGCAGTTAGATCGTACAACGATTTTTTTACTGGCTGCGATTTTCTTTTGGTTTGTAGGTTATCAAGGTGTAGAAACGTTGTTCACTTTATATGGCAAAAATGAGATGGGGTTAACGGAATCAGAAGCTTCCTTCTCGTTGACATTCTTCTCTCTGGCCTTCGTGCTTTTCGCCATTCCAAGCGGATTGCTTGGCAGTAAGTTTGGGAAGAAACGAGTTATTCTTACGGGCGTTACTGGATTATTTGTTGTTTTTGCACTCGTTCCATTCATTAATTCCCTGCTTGTGCTGCGGATTTTATTGATCATTGGGGGACTATTCTGGGCATGCATTAATATTAATTCCTATCCGTTCATCGTATCGACAGGCTCTGAGAAGAGTATCGGGACACGTACTGGCTTGTACTATCTTGTGTCTTCGTTAGCAGCTATTTCCTCTCCACCATTGCTTGGACAGCTTATTGATGTATTCGGCTACTCGATCTTATTCTACTGTGCAGCAGGCAGTATGCTTGTCGCTTTATTCTGTGTATCTATGATTCGTCATCCGGAAACAATGAGTCGTTCAAAGCCAAATGCGACACTTCATCCATGATGAATTCGTAAGCTCATCACTAATCGTTTTTAACGTATAAAACGATAGTTGGATTCCACATGGATATTTAGACGGAAAGTTTGTACTTCTATGCTGGTAATTGTTTAAATATTACGAAACTCTTGGTACAATAGCGAAAGTTAAAGATTTAGAGGAGGCGTAATATGACACACAAGATAAGAGTGGGGATTGTAGGATACGGAAATTTGGGCCGCGGGGTTGAAAAAGCCCTTAAGCAAAATGCCGATTTCGAGTTAAAGGCTGTATTTTCTCGTCGGGATCCACAGGGTGTTTCCTCTGAGGCTACAGCAGTACACATATCTGAACTAGATAACTATAAAGAACAAATTGATGTCTTAATTCTTTGCGGTGGTTCAGCAACAGATTTACCGGAACAAGGTCCAGCTTTGGCAGGAAAGTTCCATACGGTAGATAGCTTTGATACCCATGCCAAGATCCCTGCTTACTATGAGAGTGTAGATGCAGCTGCTCGTGAAGGTGGCAAGGTTAGCGTCATCTCCACGGGTTGGGATCCAGGCCTGTTCTCTTTGAACAGATTGCTTGCAGAAGCAGTGCTTCCAGAAGGTAATGAGTATACTTTCTGGGGTAAAGGCGTAAGCCAAGGACACTCTGATGCGATCCGTCGCGTTGCTGGTGTTAAGAACGGTGTACAATACACCATTCCTCGTGAAGAGGCGATTCAGCGTGTTCGTAATGGTGAGAACCCTGAACTAAGTACGCGTGATAAGCACCTACGTGAATGCTTCATCGTAGCTGAGGAAGGTGCAGATACAGCAGCAATCGAGACTGAAATCAAAGAAATGCCGAACTACTTCGCTGACTATGATACTGTGGTGAACTTTATCAGTGAGGAAGATATGAAACGAGATCACTCCTCGATGCCACATGGTGGTATGGTTCTTCGCAGTGGCCGGACGGGCGAGAATAATACACAGATTATTGAATTCGGCCTGACACTGGACAGTAATCCTGAGTTTACTGCAAGCGTGCTTGTTGCTTATGCTCGTGCTGCTTATAAGCTTGGACAAGCTGGCGATGCTGGAGCGAAAACCGTGTTTGATATTCCATTTGGCATGCTTTCTCCTCATTCACCTGCTGAACTTCGTAAGAGACTTTTGTAATACACGCTATATAACGAAGTAAGGCAAGCTCGTGCCCACCTAATGGGTACGGGCTTTTTTTTGCAATTAAAGACTCAGATTCATTCGTGACGAAATGAACTTGCAGAGGACCATAAAGAAACTCATAATGGAAAGGGTGAAATGGAAATTAGCCTTTGAAGCTATAATCATAGGAGGAACCGTTGTGCAGCTGCTAGCGATGCTAACCATGCTCATTGATCATGTTGGACTTGTCTTTTTTCCAGAGCAAGAGATATGGAGAATTATAGGGCGAATCGCCTTTCCATTGTATGTTTACGCCTTAGTTCAAGGGTATACCCGTACATCATCAAGATCTCGGTACATCATGCGACTTGGTGTCATTGCGTTGTTATCACAGATACCTTATCAATTAGCGCTAGACTCCTCAGGTTTAAATGTGGTTGTGTCTCTTCTAGCTGGTGTATTCGTGCTTCTGATATTAGATCGCACTGAATCTATGCTAATTTCCGTTCTGATTGTAGCTGTGGCAAGTTTTGTCATGGATTTCATTCCTTTTGATTATGGAGCTTATGGTCTATTGTTAATCTTGATTTTCCGGTACGCACCGCTACATTTGCTGGTTTGGTGGCATTTCTTGTTAAATATTCTCTTCTTGTTCTTAAACGGTTGGGTTCTACAATTGTGGAGCATCCTGCCGACAGTTATTTTCGTATATGGTGACGTATTATGGAGACGATTAGAATTGCTCCGTGTTCGTTCCTGGGTATGGAGATCGTTTTATCCGGTTCATTTGTCACTGCTGGCTATTTTGCAATGGTGGAAGTACTAATCAAAATGGTTAACGGAGGGTGATTCAATGGAGGCATCCTCACGGCAGACAAAGATCCGGAGTTGTTTGAGCTTGAGCCGAAAGATATTCATCTGATTATTAGGCTTTAAATACAAGGTTTATACATAAGGAGAGGTTTGAATGCTTTGGTTTGGGATCGTGGTATGTGTACTGATGTTGGGCATTTCGGGTTACTTGGCTTATCGAAATTCAAAATTGATTGCCGAGAAGAAGCAGGGAGCATACATTTCAGTGCCTCCAGCTGAATATACAGTTTATATGACAAAAGTATTTACGGAAGAGGACCGAAGGACCATGGTACCGCTGGGCTCTTTAGAGTATCATGATCTGAATGGAATGATGAGGGTAATCTTATGCCGAGTTACAGATGAAGACCGTGGTGATTTGAAGTTAGAAGAGGCGGGAAGTATTCTCATAAATCACATACAACAATCCCTTCATAAAGGAACATTTAGAACTTATCACACCGAAGAAGGCTCTTTACAAGGTCAAGCGGAAATGCTAATGGCAGACCGGATTGCTCAAGTTGTCGGTAGTGAGCTGCAACTCACACATACTAATACCAAATAAAAAGCTGCTGAAAAAACACAGATTGAAGTTCGGGTCAAACGGCCCTTTGCTGGGGTAATGAAGGAAAAAGGCCGAAAGGAGATTTTCCGAATGAAAACTGTAATGATCGGAAACACAAGGATCTCCGTCTTATCAGGTGATATTACAACTTGGAAGGGCGATGTAATCGTTAATGCAGCAAATTCCGGCCTATTGGGCGGAAATGGTGTTGACGGCGCCATCCACAGAGCTGGTGGGCCTGAGATTATGGAGCAGTGTAAAGAAATACGTAAGCTCCAGGGAGGTTGTCCTCCAGGTCATGCGGTTATAACAGGTGCTGGAAATTTGGATGTGAAGCACGTTATTCATACCGTCGGTCCTATTTGGGAAGGAGGAGGACGTGGTGAAGCGTTAACCCTCGCGGATTGTTATCGTAGCAGCTTACAGCTGGCAATTGAAGTAGGCGCGCGCACCATTGCTTTCCCCAATATCAGCACCGGTATTTATGGGTATCCCAAATCTCCAGCTTGTGACGTTGCATTGAAAGCGGTATCTGAATTTCTGCAAGTCGAACCGCTGGACCATCGGATTGAGCAGATTGATTTTGTATGTTTTGAAATGGATAATGTTAAATTATATATGCGTTGGCTTGAACGTTTTGAATAACATGGTCGTTATGATTATCGGGGCTAGCCAAGGCAGCCCCGTTTATATTTTAGGAATAAATAAGGAGATCAATCAACATGAATAAGAAGAAAAATGCTGCAGAAAAAGCGGTTCAGTACGTACGTGATGGAATGAAGATTGGGCTTGGAACCGGCTCAACGGCATACTTTGCAATCGTACGAATTGGAGAATTAGTTAAGGAAGGGCTTCGGGTTCAAGCCGTAGCAACATCCACAGCATCAGAAAGATTAGCTGTCCAGCACGAGATACCATTGATTCCTTTTCATCAGATCGATAGGCTGGATTTAACCATTGACGGTGCGGACGAGTTAGATTCTCAGCTACGATTAATTAAAGGAGGTGGCGGAGCGCTATTACGCGAGAAGATAACAGCATTTCATAGCGATCAGCTGCTCATCGTGGCAGACGAGAGCAAGGTTGTAGATCGACTTGGGAATTTTCCTCTGCCCGTTGAAATAGTCCCGTTTGCAAGTGAATGGACATTGTCTGCCTTAGAGCAGCTAGGGTGCAAAGTGCAGCTTCGAAAGAGTGAATCGAATAATTTGTATATTTCCGATAATGGAAATTATATAGTTGATTGCAATTTTGGTATAATAAACTCTCCTGAACAGCTGCAGAAGCAATTAAAGGAGATTCCGGGTGTTGTTGAGCATGGTTTGTTTATTGGTATGGCAGACAGGGCTTTTATTGGACATGAAGACGGCTCTGTTGTTGTTATTGACCGAACCACGTAACACAACAACAAAGAGTAGATAATTTCGGAGGTTATAGGAGCATGTCAGATAAGCATGAACACGAAGAATTGTCATTATATTTACTAGTAGTGCTTTCACGAGCTTATAATTCAGTGATGGCTCATTCGAATCGAAGTATTCAAAGTCATGGTCTGAACTCAACGGAATTTGGTGTACTGGATGTGCTCTATCATAAGGGACCACAGCCACTTCAAAAAATCGGTGAGAAGGTTCTGATTTCGAGCGGGAACATTACATATGTAGTGGACAAGTTGCAGAAAAAAAATCTGCTCATCAGAAGAGCTTCAGCAGAGGATCGCCGGGTGATTTATGCTGAATTGACCGAGGAGGGTACTGCTTTTTTTGAGGGGATCTTCGCGGGTCATAAGAATAAGATCGTTAATGCAGTAAGTGGACTGTCTGATGAAGAGAAAGAACAAGCAGCAGCGTTGCTTCGGAAGCTCGGGACAACCGCAGAGGAACTGCTGTAGCTGTAGCGCAGGAATTTAATGTGGAAATGGAGATTGGATGATGATTAAAGAAATTTCCTCTCGATTAGATGATCTGGAAGTAAAGGAACTGCTCGCTTATGCTGTCTTTCCAGATCCAGAGAGAATGGATCAAGCCGTTGAGGCATATCGTAAGCCGAATGGTCTAGATTTATATGGCTATGAGGAAGATGACGTACTAGTCGGCATTATTGGTGTCGATGCTAGTGAGGATGAACTGACGATTAAGCATATTGCAGTAACACCGGAAAACCGTGGAAAAGATTACGGACGGGGAATGATTTTGGAGCTGATGCTTCAGCTAAAGCCTGTACGGGTAATCGCAGAGACGGATGAAGAATTTGTAGGTTTCTACCGCAGTATCGGTTTTGAAATTTATAGTCTAGGGGAACTTTATCCTGGTGTAGAGCGTTATCGTTGCGTTTATGAAGTAGAAGAAGAATAAAATTTTACTGTAAAGAACAACCGGCAAGTCTCATTTGAGGCATGCTGGTTTTTTTATTGTTTAAATTTGACAATGGCGTCTTGGAATAATATAGTTTTATCATTGAATAGTTTTATAAGCGAACTAATTGGACAGGGGGGTGAATGAGATCGAACTTCAAAATGCGGAAAGTTGGATCAAGCGATATATTGCTGCGGACATGATGGTGAGCCGGCGTATTCTTGCTGATACCAGAGATGGCATCAATGTGGATTTAACAAGAGAACAATTTCAAGTGATGTGCCTGATCCGCAGTAACGAACGATGTACGTCTACTTTTTTGGCTGACTATCTGTTTGTGGGTAAGAGCTCCATTACAGCCATTGTGAACCGGATGGTAGAACGAAACTGGATTGAGAGATCTCGGGATGAGGATGATCGAAGAGTCGTTTATTTAACACTAACCGAAGCCGGACATCGTGTGCATGAACAAGCAGAACTGCATTTACAGTCGCTTGTGGCTTCCTATTTAACTCATTTTAATGAAAATGAAGTGGAGCATTTTATTACGCTATATGAAAAATTGGCTCGATTAATGCAGGAACATGGAGGGGATCAAGAGCGTGAGAGCGATACTTAAAGCAAAGTGGGCAGTCATTGCAGTGTGGTTGGTGGCAACCGTTGTGTTGATGTTTACAGCGCCTTCAATGACTGAGCTTGTCCGAGAGAAAGGGCAGCTTTCTGTTCCAGATGGTTACTCATCAACTAAGGCTGCTGAGATGTTGAAAGAGATGAACACAGCACAGAGTGGAGAACATCTAGTTCAATCAGCTATGGTATTTTACGCATCTAATGGTCTAGGTGAAGAAGGGAAGGATAAGGTCAAGCAAGCTGTGACCGAATTAAAATCAAAAAGGGATGATTTAAGCATAGATACAATCATGAATCCCTTTGATGAGCCAACCCTTGCAGACAAAATGATATCCAAAGATGGCAAGACGATGATGGTTGCCATCTCATCTGACATGGATAAGTTGCCTGTGAATGAGATGAGATCTAAGGTTCATGAAGCGCTTGGCGATATCGGAGTAGAATATTATCTTACGGGTAATGAATTGATTAACGAAGATACCATTCAAGGCTCGGAAGATGGACTTAAGAAGACGGAATACATAACAATCATATTTATTCTCGTTATCCTTTTTGCAGTGTTTCGTTCTATAGTAGCCCCATTTGTTCCCTTGCTGACTGTAGGAATAAGTTACCTTGTATCTCAGTCAATTGTAGCTTTTTTGGTGGACACTGCTGATTTCCCTTTGTCTACCTTTACACAAATTTTTATGGTCGCCGTCATGTTCGGGATCGGTACGGACTACTGTATTCTGTTAATTAGTAGATATAAGGAAGAATTAATGCGTCAGGAGGATACGGTATCTGCGATTGTAGAAACTTACAGAACTGCGGGTAAAACGGTGTTCTTCTCTGGTCTTGCTGTATTTATTGGATTCTTATCCATAGGTTTTTCTCAATTTATATTGTATCGTTCTGCAGTAGCGGTGGCTGTTGGTGTTGCCGTGATGCTGATAGCACTGTTTACCGTTGTACCTTTCTTTATGGCGGTGTTAGGTAATAAGTTATTCTGGCCGTCAAAAGGTTCGTTAGAGCACAAAGAAAGTAGAGTATGGGGAATAGCAGGTAAGTTCTCGCTAAAACGCCCATGGGCTGCTCTTCTCATCGTTGCTATCATCTGCGCTCCTTTCCTGATTTCGTATAACGGGCAGTTGTCGTTCAACAGTATGGAAGAAATCAGTGAAGATTATGAATCTGTAAGAGGATTTAATCTGATTGAGGCAGGATTCGGAGCAGGACAGTCTATGCCAGCAACGATTGTTATGAAGAATGATGACCGGATGGATACCGGTGAATATATGGCTTTGACAGAAAGAATATCTAGGGAGATTCTGAAGGTAGATGGTGTTGAATCTGTACGTAGCTTGTCACGACCAGCTGGTGATGAGATTAAGGATTTCAGAGTTACTGAGCAAGTAGGCGCTTTGAATGATGGACTGGACCAGACAACGGATGGATTAACCCAAATTCAGAAAGGATTGTCTGAGGCAAGTCGCCAGCTAAGTCAGAATGAACCTAAGCTGAAAGAAGCAGCCGCGAGTAGCGGCAAGCTGACACAGGGTACTGCTGATTTGGGGCAGGGGATTGGGCAGTTAGGAGATGCTCTGAAACAAATTCAAAAAGGCATCCAAAGTGGCTCTATGGGTGTATCTGAGCTAAAGAGTGGTCTTCAGACTGCTAAGAAGAGCGCAGATCAGCTGGTGGCCGCTAATCAGGAATTGTTAAAAGGCTATAATGATGCAGCTCAAGGTATGGGCGCTTTAAGCGAGGCTATGAAAACGATATCGGGACAGCTAAGCGGTGTTGCTAAAGCGCTGGACGGACTCGAAACTTCTTTTAGAAACTTAGAGACATCGATACCGGAACTGCTTCAAAATAAAGATTATTTAACGATTCGAGGAACAGTAGAAGAGACAGGTAAAGGTTCCTCACAACTTGCCTCTGGTCTTACTCAAATACAAAAGCAGACCAAACAAGCAGCAGACGGGCTTGGTAAGGCGAATAAAGGCTTTGCAACTGCGATAGCTGGTCAACAAGCTCTAGGTAAAGGACTCGATCAGTTGATCGTTGGTATGAATGCTTTACAACAAGGACTGGAGCAAGCGACTGCAGGCCAAGGTCAGGTTATTCAGAAGATTCCATCCATTGAGAACGGTTTGGAGCAGTTAAGAGGAGGACAACAACAGATCGTTGAAGGATTCGATCAATTAGCTGGCCAGCTTGGACAGTTGACGGATGGTCTTGATCAAAGTGTGGATGGACTTGGGAAGATTAGCGGTGGGTTAACCACAGCACAAGATTATCTTGCACAGATTCAAGCTGCTCCGGATCAAGAGCTGAGCGGTTTCTTTATACCTCAGGAGGCGCTTGATAATAAAGACATGGAGCGTGCGTTTGATATCTACTTGTCACCTGATCGTAAAATGATGACTATTGATGTGGTTTTCGCAGGGAATCCTTATGCGGCACAAACTTTGGACAGTATTAACAATATCGAAGATGCGGTAATCCGTGCCGTCAAAGGTACGAAGCTTGAGAATGCAGAGCGAGCGATTAGTGGAGTGACGAGTACGTATGCGGATTTGAAGAAGATCTCGGATGAAGATTATAACCGGACTGTAATCCTGATGGTAACCGGAATACTACTTATTCTAATTGTTCTTCTACGTTCCATTATAATGCCGCTATACCTGTTATTCTCATTATTAATTACCTACTACGTATCTCTAGGTATAACGGAATTTGTATTTGTTGATCTACTCGGTTATTCCGGTATAAGCTGGGCAACTCCTTTCTTTGGATTTGTTATGCTTACGGCGCTTGGTGTAGATTACAGCATATTCCTTATGGATCGGTTTAACGAGAATAAGACGATGAACGTACAAGATGCAATACTTCATGCGATGCGAAACATGGGTACGGTTATACTATCTGCTGTCTTAATATTAGGAGGTACATTTGCAGCGATGTATCCATCCGGCGTACTCTCTATGATGCAGATTGCTACGGTTGTTTTAAGTGGGCTTATACTCTATGCTCTGTTGTTCTTGCCGTTCTTTGTACCCGTGATGGTGAAAATGTTCGGTAGAGCAAATTGGTGGCCATTCAGTGGTGCCCGTCAACAGGAACAACAACAAAATAACGTACACTTATAATCATGATTGCACTCATCCTTGCTTGGATTCTTGTAGTACACCAGACTATTGTCAGTTTCAGTACACAGGTGTCCCACATATAATATGGAGCTGAGCAGGGTGGAGGTGAGTGTAGTGGTGTATCATTACACCGCTGTTGGCGACTCTCTGACCTTTGGGATCGGTGCGTTGCCCGGCAGCGGTTTTGTTCCTATATACCGGAGGATGGCAGAAGAGCATTTGCGGCAATCGATTGATTATACGAATTTAGTTATTAACGGATTAACTTCGGATGCATTGTATGATCGCTTGTTACGAGATCCAGTGTTTAAGAGACAGCTTAATCATGCGGATATCATCACAATCTCGATCGGAGGGAATGATCTCATTCGAGCTGTGAAGTCAGGGGGGGATCTACCTGAGCGAAAGCGATTGGAAAAAGCATTAGAGCGTTGTCAGCGTAATATATCAGGCTGTCTTTCAGTTATCTCTAGGCTTAAATCAGGTAAAGGTCACCCTTATGTGTTAAGAGTGGTCGGTCTGTATAATCCATACCCCACATGGGATGAGGCAGCAGAGTATGTAATTCGTTTCAATAGATATTTATTTGGATTGACTACTGGAAGCTACTTAGGTGTAGCTGATGTATATTCGTGGTTTGCTGGTCGAGAACGAGAGATGTTATCCTTTGACGGAATACATCCCAGTTCTAAAGGATATCGAGTGATCGCAGAGAAACTTAACCAGCTTGGTTATATGCCTTTAAAATAATCAATTTTAGAATAAATAAAGAATCAAAAAAACCGGCATCTTTTGAATTTCACCTCCATTGTAAGGGAATAACTTACGACTTGGAGGTGTTTAGTTCAAAAAGGATAGTCGGTTTTTTTATCAGGGTACAAGTTTAAGTACTGTAGAATTAAATAGCACCTTTTAATAGGCTGCGAATGGCCCATTTGCGCTCTTGACGCTTTTTATATTTAGGTAAGGATTTATAAATCATTACGGATTCCTTAAAGGCTGATTTTGCCTCATCTATCCTACCCAGATCCTTATACATGGAACCTAAGAGATAGTAAGCTTCGCTAGAGGAAGAGTGTATGGAATGGAACTCTTTTACATAAGTAATCGCTTTTTCCCGATCGCTGTGTTTGAAAGCTGCTGCTAAACGAAGGTAAGGTCGACCGTACTTTACTCTTGGATTCATCTGTAATGCTTTTAAGATATGTTGTTCACCTTGTGGAATATTTCCTGTATGTAAGAAGCAGGTGCCCAGATCATCCCAATATTCCGCAGAATCTTCTGAATTTAATCGAATGGATTCTAGAATAGCCAACGCTTCACTATACTTACGACGCTCTATGAGAAGTCTTGCAAGCTCATGTCTTGAGGATACATCACTAGGACTGCTTGCAATCTGTGCACGAAGTTTAGAGATATGACGTAACCGCTTGAAAGGACGAGTGATGCTCGGAAATAGTCCAACAAACCGGCGATCCAGTAGATACACAATCAATAAAATGATGAGTATGGCAATGAACGGATTACCGATTAGTCTCCATAATAAGAAAAAGCCAATGAATTTACCCATGAATATCCCCCATTAATAAATAATTCAAGAATAGAATTTCATCAATTCTAGGAATGATCTAGAATCAATGCTCACTTGATAAAGCATTCCGCATGCTGAGAATAAAATGGGCCTGGTCTAACGGATTAACACCACGGCGTTCTCTTGCCACTTTCGTCTCAGGCGGACATGGCTCATATCCGAAGAATGTCGTAGTCCATATACCCCGTCCTCCAGTCAATGAGCGAAGCTTGACTGGGAAATCGAGTGATTCAGCAGCGGGGACAACACCCTCTACGATGCAGCGGCCATTCACAATAACAGGACTATCAAAACGAGCCCTCATCTGTACAAGATCGCTGAGCATTCGTCCACCGATTCCTTCCAGAACGGTCATTCGGAAACGAAGCATGGGTTCAAGGAGAATAGTGCCCGCCTCCGCAAGTCCATTCATCAAAGCCATCGGAGTAGCGATAACAAAATCTAGTGGGTGTGTATGCCATACATGATGCTCACCTTCGATGAGCGTGATTTTAAGATCGGTTACTTCCCAGCTGTATAAACCTTGGCGAAGTGCCTCAGGTACGCGCCGCTTAACCTCGTTTTGGTAGCTCTGTAGAAGATTTTCATTTCGTACGATAGAGCTATACTGGATACCACTCCCCAAAGGGAGAGGCTCCATATCGAAACGAAGAATGGCCCAACAAGGTTTCGGCATTGTATAGGCGACAAAGCCCTGCGTCTTTGAAGCAAGCGTTTCTTTGTAAATCACGGAAGGCGTGTCGAACACGACATCTAATTGGTAACGGTTCAGTAATATGTTTTCAAGTATTTCGAGCTGAATGGTTCCCATGACTTTCAGATGCAACTCACGCTCCGCTGGGAGCCACTGGCAATCGAGTAGGGGGTCTTCATCTGTAAGTTCATGTAATGCTTCTGCAAGCTCTTGGTATTTCAAGGGATCTTTGCTGCGTGCTTGTACCGTCAATAGGGGTACAGCTATTTCGGGAGATTCAGGAATTCCCTCGTTACTTCCAAGGATGTCGCCAATCTGAGTCTGGATTAGGCCAAACACCGCTGCAATCTCTCCTGCAGCAGCCTGCCCCGTATCGATCAACTTACCACCGCTATCTATTTTACGGATTTGGGTGATTTTCTCCGTGGAATTTCTTGTAACGTTTAAGATGGAATCGCGGTTCTGTAAGGTACCATGATAAAGGCGTACATATGCAATGCGGCCCATGTGAGCATCGCGCTCGATCTTAAAGACGACCGCAGATAAATCATTGTCTTCACTACCACTAGCTTCAGGCAAATATTCGTGAATATGATCAAGTAGTTCTGGTATTCCAATCCCCTGCTGAGAAGCTCCGAAGCAGACAGGGAAAGCCTCCCCGTTTAGAGCACAAGCTTGAAGCTTTCGCCGGACGTCCTCTACCGGAAGAGTCCCATGTTCAAGATAAAGTTCCAACAGTTTCTCATCTAGTACAGCTGAGAGTTCTGAAGCATATTCCAAGGATGTCATGACTTCCGGATTACATCGGTTCTCATCATTCCAAATGGAATACACTTTATAAAAAGCTTGGCCTTCCCCATCAGGTGCGGTTACAGGAAAGATATTTGGTGAGAGAACTAGGCGTATTTCTTCCATAAGTCTCTTTATTTCGATACCTGTTCGATCCATCTTGTTAATATAGATTAAAGTAGGGATATTGAACTTACGAAGTGCTTGCCATATGGTTTCGGTCTGAGACTGGATACCCTCTGCCGCCGAAATGATCAGAACTGCGCCATCCATGACCCGAAGAGGACGTTCAACCTCTGAGAGAAAGTCAGCGTGTCCAGGTGTATCGATCAGATTGAGGCGCGCACCATTCCATTCTAATGAGGCGGTTGCAGATTTCACTGAGATTCCGCGCTCGCGTTCCACTTCCATCCGATCTGTCTGAGCAGTTCCATCATTCACACTCCCCAGTTTACGAATAGCGCCACTCTTAAACAGTAGATGTTCGGTTGTTGTTGTCTTTCCGGCATCAACATGGGCGAATATACCGACATTTCGAATCGGGGTCTTAAGCATCTATTTAAGCTCCTTGTTGTTGTATACTTATGATTCATGATTATAGCATAGGATAAATTTTGGAAGATACGAATTTTATGCTAATTTAATAAGAGACTTCTAGGGGAGGTAACAAGACATGAACGAGCGATTTTTAAGACAATTGGATTTTATTCGAGAAGTGGACAAACTGAAACATATTGTAAGAAGATCATATATTACAGATGGAAGTAGACGTGAAAATGATGCGGAACATACTTGGCATATTGCACTTATGGCCACGGTACTAGAAGAACATGTTGTTGGAGAACAACCGGATATGTTACATGTACTTCGAATGTTATTGATTCATGATCTAGTTGAGATCGATGCGGGCGATACATTTGCATATGATGTTCAAGGGAACATGGATAAATTTGATCGTGAGCGAGCAGCAGCAGAGCGAATTTTTGATATTTTACCAAAGGATCAAGGCGAGGAGATGATGAACCTTTGGCTTGAATTCGAGAATGGATCAACAATAGAGGCGCAATTTGCTGCTGCAGTGGATCGTCTTCAGCCTATTCTTCACAATTATGCGACAGAGGGGAAGGCATGGCTTGAACATGGGGTAACTTCGGCTCAGGTATTAGCCCGGATTGATTCGATTACGTTATCTGTACCAGAAATAGGGTGTTGGGCGAAAGAGCTAATTGCTGATGCTGTCCAGAAGGGATATTTACTTCCGTAGTTCATTCCATTAATTATTATTAGCTTGTGATGACATGCATATATTGAAAAAATGCAAAGCCTAGCCGATATATATCGGTAGAGGTGATATCAATGGCTAAAAAGGGGCAGGTTTTTCATTATTATAGCCTGGAGACCAAGAAAAAGGCAGTGGCCATGAGGCTAGATGGAATGACTAAAAGAGAAGTTGCAGCAGCTCTAGAAATTTCCGATATCGGCCGTTTAAAAGTATGGATGAGAAAGTATAGGGAACATGGTGAAGAAGGGCTTATTGATCGGCGTAGAAAGGTAGCCTCTCCTGAGGAAGATCATACAGCTGGAGCTGCTGAGTAACATTGTTTCCACAGTAACTTACAACATAAGCGTGCGGAGAACGAATTCCGTCACGCTTTTTATTTAGAAGCTTATATCTGCAACACAGAATCAGAAGCGCCTATAGGCAATTGACTTAATATTTGGGATATAAGGCGCTCGCCTAGTTCGTTTGAAGGGCTAGAGCATAACATGTGTTATGTTCTAAACGAGGAGGGATTTATGTGAGCGGAGTACACGGAGGTTATGGTTGCGGTGGATACGGTATGGGTTCCTCGGTAGGTGCTATCTTGGTATTGTTTATTCTGTTAGTTATTATTACACGCGCATTTATCTAATTTTTCGTTAAAATTTATGATACAGCAATCAGCGTCAGGCGTTAACGAACAGCCATCTTCTAGTGGTCGTATAGATCTTGATAGCATGCTTCGAAATGAACAGACCAACCGGCGATGCTGGTTGGTCTGTTTTACTTAAAAGTGAGGAACTCGTTTCTCACGAGATTGCCACCTTATGTGTGATTTATTATTAAGGATTAACAACCTTAACTTTGCATAATCTACGACTACCATACAAAAATTTTCAAAATTGAACCAACGATAAGAGCTGCTCCTACTCCGATGTTTAATAATCCAATAATTCTGAAACCTAATATATCGGTATCATCGAGAGTGGCGTCTTCAGGGATTTTTTTGATCCATCTAACCCAGTCGGAATCAGGTTTTAACAAAAAAAGAAACGCTGGTACGGTAACTATAATTCCGAGCAATATAATAAACAAAGCTATAACTAACATAGAAATCACTCCTTCTAAGTTATACGTGTTACATTTCAAGAAGTTTCCATACTCGAGGAGCGAATATACGATGAAGGACATCACAAGCCAACCATCTTCCCAACTTCGCGTTTACACAAATGCCTAAATAAAGCTGGATAAGTACACCCGTGTCGTAGTGAATTGATTACAACATAGCTCAAGAGATTACTTTTTTTACATATGAAAATGAAAACATGAAAACCCCAGATATGTTCTGGGGTTGTTTTTTGGAAGGGTTAGTAAACAGCTGTGAAAAAGGCTAGTTAGGGTTTTTGGACAAAAAAATTTGGGCGCCCTTTGCAGAGCGCCCTCATGGGAGATGTGAAAAATGCGGTTTTGAATGTTTTGTCATATCAACGAAATCCTTTGTATATTAGGGTTTTTGTTCATTTTACATATGTTCGATTAAGGTCATTTTGGGCTAATATTGTGAATTTGGTGCCCAAATGGTACCCAACTTACGTGCCCAATTATGCTTTCCGTTTGGATGGGATGGCTATATCATCAAAGACACTGGCAGCTGCCTTATCAACCGATTCGAATATATGGCCGTATATCTCAAGCATCTTTGTGTTTGTATGACCTACACGTTTGGCTATAGCCTCAGAGTGGACCTTTTTAAATATCATCCATGAAACAGAAGTATGGCGTAAGTCATGTAATCGAATAGGCTTTAATTTATGCTTACGATGAAAGTCTATCCACCAAGCTGTTAATCGTTGTGGTGATACTGGTTTACCGTTGGGCAGACAGAACAAAAATTCATATGCTCCACCTTCCCATTTATCAGCTATTTTAAATCGATCTTTCCGCCATTCTGAATAGTAAAGTTTTAGTTCTTCTATAACAGCAGGGGAGAGAGCTATCTTACGAACGGATTTTTTGTTTTTTGGTCCCTTGATCACCGGCTCATTATCTTTGAACATTGGAATGGTCTGTTTAATATCGATGAATCCGTTACTTAGATCGATGTTCTTCCATTCGAGCCCAGCTAATTCTCCACGGCGCATTCCAGTTGTAACAGCAAGGCTAACGAGAACACGTAAATGAAGAGGCTCGTCCGTTAACGCTTCGAACAGTTTGGCGATCTCTTTTTCATCATATACTTCCATTTCCTTCAGATCCTCTTCCTTTGGCTTTTTAACTCCCGTCATAGGGTTGTCTTTGAGCACACGCCATTCTACAGCCTTCGCAAAGATGCTTCTGAGTACTCGGTAGTTATAAACTATAGTTGCGGATCCTAGAGGCTTAGAACCCCTCAGAATAGCTTCTGGTGTCTTTAGATAATCCAAGAAATCAGTAATGTGCAAGGTTTTGATCTTGTCCATGTGCATGGCGCCAAAATAGGGGACGATTCTTTTCTCTGCATGGAATTTATAATTTAACTGTGTCTTCTCTTCAAGCTCTGTCTCCACAAACTTTTTTGTCCACTTTTCCACGAATGCCTCGAAGCTCATTTTCTCCGGTTTTATATAGTTACCAGCTTCTACTTCCATTTGAAACTTGATGAGTTCTGCATCTAGATAGTTTTGAAGTCGCTTTGGAGCTCTTAGAAGAGCTGGATCTTCAACTCTGATGGTTTTTTTCTCTTGGATTCGTTTACCGTTTGCATCATACCCTAGTTCGGCTATGAGTCGCCAAGAACGCTCACCTCGTTTCTGAATACTTGGCATAAAAGACTCCTCCTTATTTCATATTGATTAATCATTCACAGTTTCTTGTTCTGTAAATTCTCTTGCTTCTCGTATTGCCTTTCGTTTTGCTTGGTTTACCATAATTTTCGCTAGAGTATCGTACAGATCTGATAATGCAGTTGAGTTTTCTCCGTCATCAACAACAAATACCGTTATTTTCCCATGAGGTCCATTGATGACTTTAGAGCCTAGTATTTTATCTTTATACTGATCCATGATTCATCTCCTTTTGCTGGTTAGGGTGCTGGTTGCTTGTAGCTGAAATGACTTGTGCCGCTTGAAGTTCTGCTGGTTGGTCTGCTGGTTGATAGAAGGGGGTAATTCTCCCCCACTAAAGGGGGACGATTTGACCCCCCCAAGAAAGACAAAAGAAATAAAGACAATATATATTGCGTTTCTTGTGTTTTAGTGGTGGAGAGTAATACCCCAAGAAGATCCATGCGGGTATTAGATGCGCACCCTCAATCCAGTAAAACGGGCATCGACTGAAAACTAAAGAGTTTGCAAGCGCCAAAGACACCAATTCATCAGATAGGGTGAATGTACCTCTGAATGACGTTAGGTGTATTTTCGTATGGTAGTTCTTATGAAATTCAGATTAATACGCGAATGGTGTACAAGGTGGTAACGTCCGGCCGATGATTCAGCGGGATCTCTCTGAACCTCAATATTCAACTTTGGAGAGAACCGGCGTGTGCGGTTTCCCGGTTATGATCTCCATTGTCAAAGCCTTCAGAGGAGCAAGTCTCTCAGGGGTTAGCTTAGCAAATACCTCTTCCGGGTTATCCCCCAAGTATCCACCTGTATATTTATCATAAAAGGCACGAGTGAAGACAAGCTCCTTTTTCTTTTTCATGTTAAGTTCCTCCGGATTCCACAGTAATGTACTTATCCAATACTTCATCGTGATTGTGTGCTACAGTCCCGTGTTTATCTAGGCAATCCAGCATGATATATTTGATTGCTGATCTGATGGCAGCCTCTGCTTCTTCATCGGTACCTATTCTTACGAATTCTACGTTAATAGATATCTTCTTTTTCATGTCTATTCTCCATTATTGTGCAATCTGTTGGCAAAAAGACCTTCTAAAAAACTTTGGATATGTTTTCTATCCGTCGCTGATAGGTTGATCCCCTTGTAGTTAGCGATGGGGAGATTTATTAGATAATCCAGGTCACCACGCAATAGTAAATTGTCTCTTGTTGCTTGAGTTGCTTTTAATATTTCGATGAAGAATGACTCAATTCGCTCTCTCACTTTGGGATCTGCAGTTAAAGCTTTATTTTCTAAGTCACGGAGTGAATTAAAATTGAATTTAAAGTTGTTTCCGAGAATATCACTGTAACCAGTCTTTAGGGCTTGAATTATTGGAGCCATTTTTTTCGAAAACTCATCTCCATAGTTGGCCCATAGCTGAAATTGTAACTCCATAAACGATACCTTCAGTTCTGGTCTATTATCGATTCGATTCTCCCATTCGGATAATTGATCTAACTGTTCGCTCGTTAAGTGCCCTGCCTGTACCAGAAGTTCTGTATGGCTCACTCCTAAATGTGGAGCTAGTTTACCCAGTATTTCTGCAGAAGGAATTTTTTTTAGTTTCCCATTTTCAATTTGGGACAAATATGGATGCGAAACACCTGACTCTTCAGAAAGTTGAGTCAAATTATAGCCCATCGCTTTTCTTTTTCCTCTGATATATTCTCCGAATTTAACAATATCCATTGTAATTACGCCCCTTTCAAATCAATAATACATCATCTTTGTTAATACAACAACAATACTCTTGACACAACAACAAGAAGACATTATAGTTGACACATCAACAACATTTGACACATCAACGAAAGGTGGTGAATACATATGAGTACTATGACTGTCAAACAAGCTGCACTATATATTGGAGCAAGTGAGTACAAACTTCGTGAATTGGTCCGAGATAAAAATATTCCCGCATATAGGATCGGAAGCAAAATTATGTTTCGTAAAACAAGTCTTGATGAATGGATCGCGAAACAAGAAGAACAAAACTGTGCTGGAAAGTAATCCTCTATTACAAAAGGAGACAAAGGTATGGAAATTCCTGCTCATCTTGAATTACAAGATCGTTACTGGAGAGGCACATTACATCTGTTCTCGAAACATGACAGCTGAATGGCTGCCTAAACTCAAAGTATTTCGATTTCGAGGAAGGCACAATTGATTTCGCTGCGCTCAAGCGGACTGCTCGTCCCTGGAGTGAATCAGAGAAATTCATGCTTAATCTCGCGCTCCACTTATTTAATCAAAGAAACAAGGTCAATCTCAGTGACATGGATTATTTGGATTCAAGGAATAAGCAGCTGGCGTTCGAGGCGATTGCATTGCGATTTAAGTAGATGATCAATATTTAAAGAATTTGTTTTGAAAATATGGGAGAACTAATCCATCCGCTACATTATCCCTAACTAATGGTTAGACACAAAGAAACATAAACAGTTTCTTTAGAAATTCGGGAAGGAGATCAAATCAATGACCTACACAAACGAAGAACGTGAAACGATTTGTCGATACGACTTTATAGATAACAGTTGGGACGTGTATACATGCGTTCAAAAGCATTTGACCAAGTTGTATAAGATTTCTCAGCCATATTGGGAGGAAAGAGCGGAGGGCACCGACAGAGTTACTGCAGCCAGATGGAAGCTTAACGGAAACCAGGTTCGTTTTGCAGTAGAGAGACAGTACACAGATGAACAACGTGCAGCCATGGCGGAACGTGCGAGGAAACGGTTTGGTAAGTAACAGGTTGTCTTAGTGGGAAATGGTCTAGAGTTCTTTAGATATTTTTGGCTCTAATAAGTTGTTGAGGTAAATCTACCTCGAAACATTGCGCGCCAAAATATTAAAGGAATTATTGAGTTGTGATCACCAATATATGTTTTGAGGAGGAACGAACTATGCGGAAAAGAAACGTGCGTTCAGTGTCACCTACTGTAATTATTCAGCGACCCACCTATCACACACCTTCAGTTGTTGAAGTGGTGGAGCGCCAACAACCCATCGATCAGCAAGGTATGCTTATGCAGCTTGCTCAAATGATTACCCAGCAACAGGTTCAATCACCAGAACCGCCTGTCCAGACATTCGATGTGAAAGAGGCAGCTGAATATCTTAGAGTGTCGGCGTGGTCCATATACGACTTGATTCGAACAAAGAGCATTCCATTTTTCAAGGTAAAGAACAGATATTTCTTCCGCCGGTATGAACTTGATAAATGGATATCGGAAAACACCAATGATTGCAGTGGCAGATAGGGGACAGTATGAAATGAATATAAATCGTTCGGTTACCCTTAGTTTACTGCAATTAATACGAGACTTGACGAATAAGGCAACGGAGCTCGAGGGGGTTGGAATTAAACTGGTGGCTACTGATGAGATGATTGAGAAAATAACGGCTACCATGTTCGAAATAAATGGAGTTAAGCCAATGAGTGTCGGCCCTTTGCATCTATCCTTGATCGACTACATTTCAGGTGATATTGAAGAACATGATTTTATAAGTCTGCTTTTTACGGCAGGTGCGGCGGTGAGGTGAAATGCCTGATTCTACAGACGAACTTTTTGTTAAGGTCCCACATTGGGTGATGGATTTTCTCATGAAAGCAAAGTTAAATATGACCCAGTTCCGAATCATTAATGCGGTCATTAGGAACACATACGGCTTTCATAAAAGTTGGAACTGGTTTTCTCTCAATTTCCTCTCACTGTTAACAGGCTGTAGCAATCCTCAGGTTACACGAGAATTGGGAAAATTGATCGATCAAAAGATCCTCATCGAGAAGTATGAAGAGGGCAAGAGGTTGTTGCGGATAAATCCTTTACTCGAGGTTGAGGGAACTAATCCGATCCCCCAATCACTTCAAGGAACTAACTCATTAGTTAGTAATGGTACTAACTCATTAGATAGTGGAGGTACTAACTCATTAGATAGTCATATAAAGAAAGAATCAAAAGAAAAAGAGAGTAAAGAAAAACATTACATCGATTTTGAGAAAATCGACGGTATTCCCTTTTTAACAATCTATCTAAATCTTTACAAAAAGATACGAGGTAAGAAGCACGTTAGAATCTCCGAAGAAAGTTTTGTCTTTATAGACCAACAGATAGGTTATCTCATAGATGTTGGAGTGACAGAGGAGGAATGGGTAGAAAAAAGCGTGTTGTATCTGAAAAGTGAAGTACCAGAGGGGAACAACGGCAGTATTGTTTACTTTCTAGAAATAACCTACAGGTATTTTGATGTGGGAAGATACGATCAGTTTGACACCTAGAAAGTGACCAGCAGAATGACCAGCAGGAAAAAGAAAAGCGACCAGCAAAAAACCTTACGCCACAAGGTATTTCAGAGCAAGGCGACCGGCAGGATTTAAAAGAGCGACCTGCACAACGACCAGCAGAAGGTCATAAAAAAAAGCACCTGGTAAGGTGCGGTGGTTAAATCTATCTTACCAAAGGGGCAGATGAATGTGAAGTGTATAGATAGGCTACCGCCTGATGTGAAAAAAGAGATCCGGATTGCAGTCGAAAACGAGCTCGAGCGGTATCACATATACAAATACACCTTGTTTCATGACAGAGAAGTGAACATAACAACGGTTATTAGCGACACACCCAAAAGTTTCACGGGTACTACAAGTGATCAAACATCAAATGTAGCTGTGTATAACGTGGACGAGCCTGCACGCCGAAGAGCATTCTGCGATCGATTAGAGAAGGCAGTTGAGCAACTTCCCCACAGGGAACGTTTCCTCATCACAGAGCGATACATGAAAAGAGATATGCCTTTCGATTATGCCGTATACAGCTTGCTAATGGATCCACCAGTCACTGAAGCTACCTACGCGAAATTAAAGAATAAAGCAATGGCTCTACTTGCACTGATGTTAAATCTTCAAATCGACGGTCTGAAACAGCTTGGATAATATGGGGAGGGAGGTGAGGAGAAAAGTGATCAACGAATCCATACAAAACCGAATTAGAGGACTAATACAATGCGTTAGATCCCAACCAGAAACTCAAGAAGTCGTGACGAAGTACATCTTGGAGATTGTTCAGACTTATCAGAAGGCGATCCAGGAGACGTCGGATAATATGGAGATCTTAAAAGAGCATCTTGCAAACATACTGAATTCGGATTTGTCTGAGATGGCTGCTATGCAATTCGTTGAGAAGATGGGGCTGCAGGAAGAGTTCAGGAAGTTCGTGGAGAGCGAGTTATCAAATGATCCAAATGCCTTTGTAACTGGAGTCATCCAGTAAACCAATTGAAAAGTGAGGATTATAAGCATGAATAAACAGTTAAGTGAAATTGCTCCTAAAATCACTAACGAGTCTGGCGAGGAGGTTGCTTTTGCTCAATATTTGAGTGATCACGCGGGTGATGGTGAATTGTTTAACCCGACTATAAGGATTAGAGAAATACTTGACGCGGCTTTAAATCCTCACACACCCTGGGACGAAGTTGACGATTATCTGGCACCCATCACTCGTCAGGTCCTCTCAGAAGCAGCCGAGCATGAGGACAGACGAATTCACCTTAGACTTGCACTCGCAATCAGGGAAGCTTGGCAGGATCTTAATCCTAATATCCAGCAATAACACTACCAGTAAGAACTAATTAAATCTAAAAAAAGATAAGGATGATAACCATGAGTCAAATAAGAAACCTGGTCGCCCCAATTATTGCTGAAAGTGGAGAAATAAACTTTGAGGGACACATGATTCCGTTAACCAACAGCGGAGAGATCTACGAACCTTACTTTTCGTCCATTCTGGATGCAGCATTACAATCGCCTCATGATCAGCAGGATGCGTATGAGATTGTTGCTCCAATTGCAACTGAAATTCTAGGATTCAGTAAAGAGCAACATCCGGAAATATATCGTCAGTTGCTGAAGGCCATCAAGAAGGCACATGACCAGTTAATGGCTTGCCGTGAGCGTAAAGTGATTGTTATTGATGCAAAGGTCGACAATCCAACCGGAGCCGATGATAAGCTCGCTAGTGTTATTCAACATACTGAAACAGGATGGCTTCTTGAGGAGTTTGATAATCACTTAGATTCAGAGGGATATCTTCGAGCGGTGCTTCTTCGCACGGTAACAATGCCTGCGGAAGGAGTTGAGTAGGATGTCACTAAATGAATTGGCTAAGCTGTGGCGCGATCGAAATCCATTACAATGCGCTATTATCCTTCGTAATCTGCAAAGAAAGAAAGCGACTTAAGACTTTCCAACATAAGCTCGCTCCATCACCATACATACAACCAAGGCAGCATACGTAAATGATGGAGCGCAGGAATAAACAATTAAATATCGGAGGGGATATACGATGAACTTAGCGGTCTGGAATCAAGCCTCAAGCGAACCGATTGATGGAGAGTGCTTTTACTTGAACGTCAAGGATGACAGCATGGCTGGTGAAGGCATTCGAAAGGGTATGCAAGTGCTGGTGCAGAGACAGAGTTATTGTGAGAACGGCAAAATAGGTCTGGTTGTCATTGGCAACATTGAAGGCGAATTGAAGCGAGTCTATTACGAAGGCGATACCATGGTACTGAAAGATTCCGAGGGGATCTCACACCCATATTCTCCTGATGAAATCTTCATTGTTGGTCAAGTGAAGAAGGCGGTATTTGATGTTTGAACAACAGAAGGGAGTCAAGAAGATAAAACCAGCAGTTCAAATAGAATTCATTCAGCAGCCTATTCTCCGGATCAACAGCCGTAGTATACGGAATGTAAGAAACTGAGGTGGCCCTGTAGTAACCATCTTATATCAGAGGAGGAGTTTAGCATGCATAACGATTTCTTAGTGTCTATCCTGATCAAAGCTCTCTCGGTTTACTGCAACAAATCAATAAAAGAGGTAACTTCAGTCTTCAACCTATCGATAGTGGATAGTGAAACATCTGGACAAAAAGCCATTGAGCTGACGTTAGTTGAAAGAAATCTTGAATTACCGAGTGGTTTTTTTGAACAAGTCTTAGAAAACGGAAAATTCCCCGTTGCGCCAACAACGGAGAATCCAAGTACCGAACTATGTATGTAATTTCAACTAATAGTCATTATACAGATTTCGCTTATAGGAATAAACTATAGAAAAGTTAATTTTTATTGTTAGGAGGAATAAGTGTATGCGCCATATGTGTGCCAAAGAGTGTGGTCGTTCTCCACCTCATCGTTTTACCCGTCATTTGCTTATAAGTATAGGCGTTTGGGGAGCTCAACTCATGAAGACGTATTAAGGCACTACCCAATATAGAGAGGATGTAATTTCAATGAGTAATAAAGAGAATTCTCATCAAACCGAGCAGGAACGAGTCCAGGTACTTAATTCATGGAGGACTCCAGAAAACAGCCGTCATATTGACGCAGCTATAGCTTCTGAAGAAGCTCCTGAGGATGCAGCTTTACGGATTCTTCGGGCATCTATGAAACAGCAGGAAACGACTGAACAAATGGTCGCTCTGGCAAAAAAATATCGTCGGTAATGGACATCGTTAATAACTAAATCAAGGGAGAGGTAGAAACATGCTAAAGAAAAAGGACTGGAAGGAGCTCTTGCAGGAGTTCAGCGATAAGGTTGAGAAACGAGAGCAACTGATCCAAAGCAATATTAATGGACTCCAAGAGCAAGTGGCGGTCATTCAGGCAAAGATCAAAGAGAACTCTGATCAAATGATCGAGTTTGAAATGAGTGAGGATAACACCAGTGGTGTTGAGAAATTTAAGAAGGAAAACCGGAAACTACGGCTTGAGCTTGAAGAGATACAGGACTCTATTGCAGGGTATGAAAATCAATTAGGAACTTCACGTGACTTCTATGGGAAGGACTTAGACAAGATTAGAGATGCCGCCAATAAAGCTGAGGAAGAACGGATTCGTTTGGAGCAAGAGTCTTTTTCTAAACGAGATGCATTGAAGTCCAAGATTAAAGAAATCGAGAAACAGATCAATGAAATAGAATGCGAAACTATTGGTAGAAGTAGTATTGAAATTTTATTGAATCATTACCCCTATCTCGCGACCATTGATCCGAGAGCTTATTCACTCAAAGATCACGGCAAACATTTATTTATTAGATCCTGGTTGGCTGGTCATGACACAGAACAGTATTTCAAAAAAGAAGAAGTTTGGCCAATGGATGTTTTACCACACATGACGAAAATACACTGGGAGTGATTCCAAAGTATACGGGGACTAGGTGAAGAGAGGCGCGGTTCTAATGGATCGCGCCTTAGATTTAGCTCGGGGCGGTAACAATGCGCCAAGATAACGAGGAATGCGGTTATGACAATTTAATTGCAGGACCGGGGGTATTCAGGACACTCCCAGTAATCGTCCAATCCGGATCAGGTGTGATACGAAGAGGCATGGTTCTTGGGGTAGTTAGGCAGCCCGAAGGCAAACGATCGGACGGGACATATATTGTCAGGCCAGTGGATTCCACCAGCAGAGACGGTTCCCAGGATTCCTTTGCGATACTCGAAGATTCAGAGGTCGATGCCACCAATTCAAATGTTCGTGCGACTGGTTATGTAACCGGTGAATTCAATAGAGATGCTTTGAAGTTCGGGGGTAACGACAACATCAAGATCCATGAGGAAACTCTTCGAAAGATCGGGATTATCACGAAAAGAGTAGTTGTACGTTGAATTATCAGAACTGGAGACGATGAGAGGAGTGATCTAATGGCATGGACCAAAGCGCAAAAGGGACTGCAACGCGAGAGTTTTAAGCAGTGGAAGGCAAAGAATGTATCAAACCACAAGGCTGGATTCAGATCACCGGCACATTCAGCTGGAAAAAGGACATACTCGAACTCCAGGGAAGACAGGTGCCAAATAGGATCTGAAATCCAGAGAGGAATTTAATCCATGTCAGTGAAGGACGAACTTGTAGAGTTAGATCATAAAAATACTCAAGTGGTCATAGAGGAAGTATTTAAGAAATACCAATTCTTCAAGTCAACGACGTTTGAAGAACCAGAAGCGAATATAGCATCAAGCGTCTGTGATGAGATCAATAGCAATGTCTTTGACCCTGAGGCACGCCGGTCCTTTTGTGAGAAAGTGGAACGGGCAGTCGATAAGATCTATGCCAAAGAGAAATTCTTGGTCACCGAACGCTACATGAAGGACAACCATGTGACTGATATAAGGATGTATACGGACGTTATGCCAATGAGCAGAGACACATACGCAAAGATTAGGCGGTCTGCGTTTTATAGTCTGGCATTCAATTTGAGTTACTTCAAAATTATCGATATCAACGAATTGATTGTCGCAAATTGCGAGAAACGTTAGCTGATTGTTAGTACGACGGAACATGGGGTCGGTTGAAGCGACCCCACAGAATTTACGGGTCCTCAGCCAGCATAAAACCGATCGCGGGTAGGCGAATGCCCGGTCTACCCCTAGATATTAATTTTTAAAATCACTTTCCCTTTCGCTTTTAGATACAGAAACAGTTGAAAAATATCTTCAAATTAAGTCATTCCAAAAATACCCCTAATAACCGGGCATAAAAGCGAAAGTCGGATCTTCAAATTGAGGAAAGTGAAAGCGAAAGTTAAAGAGCTAATAAAAAGAACCGAAGGAAGGATGAATATCCAATGAAATTAGAAGAACTCATAAATAAATACCCGGAAGTTTACAAACAAGTGGTAGCGGAAGTTGCTCAGGAGGCTATTCAGAATGAACGCGACCGTGTTACAGCTCTTATTGCACTTTCTAAATCTCCGGGAGGTTCAGGACTTGTTAACGAAGCAATTAGAGACGGACGAACGGCGTCTGATGTTGCCTTAGAGGTCTTGAAGGCATCGGTTGCACTTGCAGGCGTAAGTCATCGATGAACAGTGTGAAAGAGTATTTCAAAGTAAAGGAGGCTGCAAAACATGTCAAAGAAATATCAGATGCAGTTCGAACTGAACGGCGAAATTGACCCCAGACTAAAGAGGGCGTTCGATGATCTTAGCGGAGATCTCACAGGACTTGAGAAAGACCTGGGGATGATCAGGAAAGCGAAGGGATTTGATCGGCTAACCCGAGATGCAGGAGAAGCCGGAGGCGCCTTTCAAGAGCTCCGTGAAGATGTTAGGGATTTTGGTCAAGTCTTCGAGCGGACTCTGCAATTTACAGGAGCTTATGCAATCATCGATAAGGCAACTGATTCGATCAGTAACATGATTAGTACCGTTGGCGAACTCGATTCCCAAACAGGCCAATTGGGAGCCGCCACAGGAGCTACTGCGGATGAGTTAGAGCAACTCCAAGACATTTCTAGATCTTTATATGGTAAAGGACTTGGAGAAGGAGTAAACGAACTCACAGACGCCCTTGTTATTGCTCGTAACGTCACCAAACAAGAAGGTGAAGAACTTGAGAAGACCACTCGTAATGCGATCGTGCTCCAGGATGTATTCCGCTTTGATATTCCTGAATCTGTGAAAGCTTCCGACACCATGATGCGGCAGTTTGGCATCAGCTCTGAAGAATCCATGAACCTGCTTGCTCAGGGGGCACAGCGGGGGCTGGATAAGTCTGGCGAATTGCTCGATTCAGCGAACGAATACGCTCCGCAATTTGCTGCTCTTGGATACTCAGCGAATGAAATGTTCGATATTTTTAATGCTGGATTAGAAGCTGGCGCCTGGAACCTTTTTATTAGGGCTTTATGGTGGCGACACCATATCGAAACCTCTCTAATTCATGGGAAACCCTAACGTAAAGTCGAGGGAAATCATGAGCGAAGCCTGCTAAAAGCAGGAACGTGCAACGACTATCGGTGAAAAACCGAGTACACGCAAGCGCGTGGAAATGGGAGGGGACTCGTTAAGAGTTCTTGATATAGTCTGATCTGCATGGAAACATGTAGCTGCCAAAACTGGCGGGCGAGGTGTAGCGATCCTTGCTGAACACAATGTGATAAAGTCGGTGACCTTGCGAAAGAGTTTAATATCCGTCTCCAAGATGGTAGTGAAAAGACTGCTGATGCTATGGCCGCTTTATTTGCCCCTGATGGGATCGAAGAGTTTACAGCTGCACTTACCAAAGGTGGAGCCAAGTCAGCCCAATACATTGAGTTACTTAAGTATGTTTCTGCTGATACAGCTAAGGAGATGGTAAAGAACCTTCAAAAAGGCGGTAAAAGGGCTGAGGATACTTTCAAAGCACTCTCCGGAATTATGGGAGATGGCTACGGTATCCTAGATCAGTTAAGTACTGGTGCGGTCAAAGGTAAGGATGTTATGCAACAGGTCATCACTGAGCTTAACAGCATTGATGACACAGTTTATCGTAACATTCTTGGTGTCGAGCTCTTTGGTACTCAGTGGGAAGACCTGGAGAAAGAAGTTGTAGCTGCTCTCGGATCAACTCAAAGTCAGTTTGACATGACTAAGGAAACGATGGAAGACATGGCTGCCGTTAAGTACGACAATCTCACACAGGAACTCAAGGTGCTGGGCCGAGAATTAATGGATGAAGTAATTATTCCAATCGGTGAGGAATTAGTGCCTACACTCAAGGATATAACTGCATGGGCCAAAGACAATAAAGATGTAATTAAAGCTATTGGTCTTGCGGTTCCAGCTGCGTTGCTTGCTAAAAATACAGTCGGGATCGCCAAGGACTTCGGTAAAGTGGGCAAGGCTGTATTTGACACAACAGAGGGCGTTAGCAAGTTCGGTCGTATGGCTGGTTTACTGACCAACCCGGTTGGGTTAGCTGTTGGGGCTGTTGGGGTACTGACTGCAGGAATAATTGCCTACAAAAACCATCAGGAAAAGGCTCGCCAAGAACTCCTTAACATGGGTGATGCTCTCGATGGTGTTTTTGATAACTATGAAGATATCGAGCATAGAACGAAGCGTACCCGCAACCTTACTCGTGAATACGACAGACTTGCCAAAAAAATTGACGATAGCGCAACCCCAGCTGCTGAGTTAGCCGAGGCGCTCAGGAAACAAAAGATTGTGGAAGAACAGCTCATCGAGTTAAACCCTGAAATCCTCAAGGCGGGGGATGCTAAAAAAGAGAATTATCGTGAACTTCTTGGGTTGGCAGACAAACTAAACACCACTGAGCTCGAAATGGAAAAGCGAAAGATCGATGCAGAGATTCTTGATAAGAAGTCCCAACTCCCACAGCTTAAAGAGGAATATGACGAGCTGACTTCAAATCTAGGTGAATACGAACAAGCTTACGAAGATGCTCGTAAATCATATGTTCAGTATCAAGAATTCCTGAATAGAAAACAGAAAATAATCGCAACTGCCCCAAATGAGATCCAGAAAGAAAAAGAACTTCAAGATCTGGCCAATGAGATTAGAGAAGCGACAGGCCAGTATTATAAAGACAATTGGGCTAATCTTGAAGGTGCCACTGATGATCTCAAGAAAGCATTTGAGAAGAATTTACTGAACTTTAATAATACTGAAAAGGATCTCGCCAGTGCGAAGGATAGTTTCCAAGATCTTTATGATAAACAGGTTGCGATGATTGAACTAGACTTGGGAATGCCGATCGAAGAAGCGATCTCCAAGTATGGAACATTTGATGAGAAAGTTAGGAAGTCAATTGATTCTGCCAAAGAGAAAATGCAGGAATTAAACCAAGCAACACGCGATCTTGAAGTTCCAATAGAGAAAATGGTAACCATCGGTGTTCAGTGGAAACAATATGGAGAACCTCCGAGAATTGGCGGTAAACAGACCATGCAAGCATTCGCTGATGGTGGTTATGCTGATCAACCTTCTATCTTTGGCGAGGCAGGTCCTGAGATGGCAATCCCACTTCGGAAAGACCAACGCTCCAGAGATCTCCACGCTCTTACTGGGCGACTGCTTGGAGTAGATTCTGGATCATCAGGTGAAAGTACAGTGATTCATTTTAATCCCACAGTGCAAGTATCAGGTGGTGGTAGCGATGTTTCCAAACAGGTCGTAGCAGGCCTAAAAATGTCCTTGAAGGAATTTACACAAATGTTCAATGAGATGCAAAGGCAGAGACAAAGAGTGAGTTTGTCACGGTAGGAGGTTCGTTCATTGAGTTCTGTACATGATTTCAAATCCAACAAAAAGACAATAGCAAGAATATTCGAGAAGTACCGTCTATACAAGTTCTTATGTTTAGGATCCGACGACCCTTCGAAATCTGAAGAATTTATTCAGTACTGTGAGCACATCGAGAATTTAGTATCTCAGCTGCCGGGTAGAGAGAAAGTAGTAATTGAAGAGAGATACATGACTGTTGAGCATGATTACATTACCGATCAGACTGTGTACAGCGAAAAGATGGATCCTCCCGTTAGTCCTTTGACTTTTGCAAAAATACGGGATAGTGCATGCAGCAAAATCCTCAATATTATCCTCCAGTAGCTGGAGAAACAAGTACACCGTTCCCTATTTGGACGGTGTTTTTTTATGAAACCTCGAAATTGATGTTCCGATTATCGGAAGCAAAAAACGAACGAGGCATATTTTTCGTAATAGTCGTTGAAGGCGATTTTAATTTATAAAGCTATTCGAGGAAGATGATTCCATTTTTTGTGATCTGTGTTATTATTCTAGGAAGATATACCCAAAATAATAAAACAGGTGGTCTTTATGACGGATATTATTAAAACAGAGACGATGGATCAGCCGGATGCCTTTTACAAAGAGCTATTAACATCAACAATATCAGAAGGTTATCCCAAGTACTTACAAGAAAATTTACTAAAGAGTATGGAAAAAAGAGCGGTTCTTCTTTTAAAGAAAAGAGCAAAGACTCCACAGAATAGCAATATTCTTGATTTGTCAGAAGTGGAAGAAACCCTAGACCAAATTTCTATGGCTATTGAGAATGAAGAGGAAGCTATAAAGTATTTTGAAAGAAATGAATTTCATAAATCCTACAAATATTCCGCTGTATTTTATGTCGACAATATTGATGTAGATCTTATTAACAGCTTACAAGAACGAGAGGAAGTTATAGATTTTTTTGATTCTGAGCAATATCATGACATTTCAAGTGGTGATCATAGAGTTACCAAGCCAACAAACTATTTTATTGGGAATGTTATGATGTTTAAGTTTAGTAAAGTGCTTACTGGCTTTATCCCTGGATCAGGAGTAAAAAAGCAGATCAAATATCCAATAATAGGTGTCTATTTCAAAAAAATGAATGTTCTTGAAATTCGATTAGACAGCACTCGTCCAATGTTTCGACAAAGTGAGCTTTTTTATGAAGAACAAATTAATTTGGTTTTAGATTGGTTTGAGGAAAACCTCAAATGTAACTTTAGAAAAATTAATTTCCCGCCAATAATTGAGTATATTAAAACTCATAAACAAAATGAAGTTGTTGTAGATGCTCAATCGATGTGCTTCAAGAATGGTAGCAAAGCTGTGCTTGAAAATGGAATAAATGAAAATTATGTTCTTCCGTTACTTGGTGAGTTAAAAGAATTGATAAAGGTTAACCAAGATACATTTGATAAAAGCCCCGAAATTAAAAAGTTAATTGAAACATTTATCACTGAAACTGAAACCCTATCGGACTTACCTTGGGTAACTTTAGTGTGGAAAAGTGACAAAACTAAAGTGAAATTCAAATTCGGTGCTACAGATGATGACTACACCATATTACAATATTATGGTCGACAATCTGATATGGAGAAGATGAATGATGTCACCAAGTATATTATTGAAAATCAAGAGGAACTTAATCAAATCTCAGAATCTAAGTCCGAATCAGTTAGAGAACTTGCTCTCGATAATAGGGTCGTATAATAGAGATGAATACATTTATCCTGGCGTTTTAATAAGACACCTTAATATTCCAATGAATGAGGTCTATAATATATTGGAAGTCATTAAAAAACTTGGCATAATAAGAACTCATTACGAAATCTATTGTAGTTCTTGTAGAAAATTTACTGGTATCGGGTTTGAAACAATTAATAATCTTCCGGCATATGTGGAGTGTGAAGAATGTCTTAATGAATTGGATCCTATTAAGGACAGCATAGTAATATATAAGGTGATATCTAGATGAATAATATTGGTCTTACCACTAAGCAATATCTGTTGAGTCAATATGAAGATGAAAAAGATAGGTTTAGAGAAATTACTCGACTAGATGAAGAAGACAAACATCAATATAAAGAACTTCTTGACCACTTAATAAAGCTACATGAAGGATCTGTAAATGCATCCACCGAAGAAAAGGGAAAGGCATTGGAAGGTTTGGTGTCTTTTTTAGTGAAAAAATCAAGTGTTTTTAATGTGTTTGATAATATAAGAAATACTACCAATGAGATCGATCAACTTATGGAATTAAATCATATTGGGAAAAAAATGAAAGAATTCATCACTCTTCCTGGGGATATTTTTCTTTCTGAGTGTAAAAATTACAATAAGAAAATTGGGGTAACTTGGGTAGGGAAGTTATATACTTTGCTGGCTTCCAATCAGTCAAAGATAGGTTTTCTTTTTTCGTATTATGGTCTAGCCGGGAGTAGTTGGAATTCTGCTTCAGGGTTAACGAGGAAGGTATTCTTGCTTAAAGAGAAACTGGAGGATCGTACTTATATAATCGATATCAACATTAAAGATTTTAAAAAAATTGATCAGGGTGCGAGTTTATTGGAGTTAATTGATGCGAAAATGAAGGCACTTCGATTACAAACAAACTTTGAGAAGTTTCTGGCTGAAAAACATCCAGCTATTACAACAGGTGAAGATACAGAATCATAAAAGTCGTCATAAGGCGGCTTTTTTAATCTCTTCTTACGCAATAAAAGCTCAAAATGAAGGGAGTTCTATGGCCTAAAATGTGGAGTAAAGAATTAAATGCTGCTATTAAAAATATTCATTCTGTAACGATAAGACTTTTAGACGGAGAAGTGCTTCAAGGAATTCCTGAGAATTGCTCTGATCGAGTCAAGTTACGTAGAAACAATGGTGTTATTTGGGTTCCGGTCGAAGATATAAAACATGTTAGCAGGTTATTACAGATGAAAAAAGATAGACATTAAACTTAACCACCTTCTTCTTCTAAATATCCCAAAATTGATCGGCCCGGACGGAGGAATCAACTTCCCGAAGGGCCTTTAATATTTTCTTCATTATGATCGTCGATGGAATATACTCTTGATCAGAGCACGCTTTACTTATTGTATTACGGCTTACTCCTGACGTTTTAACCAAGTCCTCCTGATTATACCCTGATCGATCAATCCATTTTCCTAAAGGACTTCTTTTCTTACCTAATCCCCACATATAAATCATCTCCTTACTACTCATGTTGTCCATGATTAGCGAAAATATACGAACCTTTCACAATTTTTTGCGAATACTAGACAAGCGATAGCCCATACACTTCACCATACCGCACGAATACTCCGCGGAATATTCCGAAGGGAGGAACGAACATTGATAACGTATGGGGTTATAGTAGCTATTACAATTTCTGCTGGATTGCTTGAATTAAGCCTACTAAATGAGGGGAACGTTACGTCGGCATTGGCTGCTAAGAGGTTTGGACGATTCTTTTTGCTTGGGGCAGGTGTTGCAGTATCTTGGCAATGGATCGCCGGCATGATCGAGCTCTTGAATTAACGTGGGGTCGAGGGGGAATCCCCTCGTGAGACCCAATCCCTATCCCATCTACATTTATACCAGCTCTTATTCCTTTTGTTATTCCGAAAACGTAAGGACTTGTTTATGTATTATCATCGAACTACTATTCCAGTTGGTATTCCTCCCTAGAACAAACACTATCTCGATTCGATTACTACTGTAGCTGTATTTATGCTTGTACACGAATGTTCCAATGAAGTGAAATAACCTCTAGTTTTGAAAGGAGGTCGTTATCATGTTGGGGTCTATTGGATTTGGTTTGATTTGTGGGTGTATTTCATTATTAATTCCTTCTTCTCAATTTTCTTTAAGTAACTCCTTCATCTCGGCGTGCAAAACGCTCAACCTGTCCTCCGGAGATGCCCTTCCGATTGTAAATGCTACATATGAAAATCCTTGGGGAACGCGTCTCCTTGTTGGAATTCCTATAGGACTTTCGTCTGCAAAAGTTATGGATCAGCAGCGGGCTATTGCTGAGGCTCTCCGGGTAAATCCGGACAATATGGAGATGCGATATGAGGATGGTCTAATTATCGATATTATCAAGCGACCAATCCCGACAATTGTACCTTACTACAGCGGCCGAGGGTATAAGGTCTTTATTGGCGTAAACAATCGGGGTGAAGATAGGCACTATGATTTTGAGGGTCCATTCCCCCATTTGCTGATCGGAGGCATTTCTGGTGGAGGTAAATCTGTAATTCTCAGAGCGATTCTGACTCAGCTGGTTTCTGGTCCGTCCCCTGAACTGTGGCTCTGCGATCTCAAGGGCGGAGTGGAACTCGGCATCTTCCGGACTCTTGCATGTGTGAACGGGCTTGCGATCAATCTCATGCAATGCCGTGATGCAGCTACATGTGTAGAAGCAGAAATGAACCGGAGATATTCCGTGATGTTTTCTAATGGTTCACAGTCTTGGGAAGGCCGCAAAGTAATATTTGTCATGGATGAACTTGCGGATCTCAAGACTAGAGCAGGAGATCCCGACGCTAAGTTAAAGCATGAGATCAAATCTATCCTCACCAGGATATCTGCAAAGGGGCGTGCAGCTGGTGTGCTGCTGTTGCTTTGCACCCAGAGACCGAGCGCGGATGTTATTGATGGCTTAATCAAGACGAATATAGCCGCATCGATATGTTTTAGAACGCGTGATTCAGTTCAATCCCGTATCGTTTTGGATCATGATGGAGCAGCTCGGCTACCGGATGTACCTGGAAGACTAATATTTCAAACGGCCAGAGATGAAACGTTACAAGCTCCATTTCTTTCAGTACGCGAGGCTAAGTCAATTATTTCGAGTTTACCAAAGCGTGAAGCCAATACGAAGGAGGAAGGACAGCGTGAACATGGTTCAAGCCAAACTGACCCGATGGACAGAGATTTTATCGAGCTTGGATAGTCATGGATTCCTTACAACATCACAAATCCAACGCTTACACAAGCTCGGGGGTCGCCGTAATACAAACAGAATCTTAACTGATATGGGAGAGTTACTTTCATCATTTCGGGAAGGAGAGGCAGTTTACTACCTTTCCGCCAGAGGAAGGCGAGAGATCGGAAGCCAGAAGATCAGGCGGCGTACCCAGCTGGTGCAACACACTATAATGAGGAATGAGGTATTTATCGCAAGAGAACCTGATATGTGGAAACCCGAATATAGCGTGAAATGGGAAGGTAATGAGCTCATAGCGGATGCGATCTATCGCAAAGGAATGGAATATACATTTGTGGAGATTGATCTTACGCAGAGTATGAAGACGAACGGGGAGAAACTGGCTTCGTACCGATCACTGCGAGATACAGGTAAATGGCAAGCGAAGTACGGTGATTTTCCGAATGTGCTCTATGTGACCATATCTGAATACAGGAAAGCTAAGTTAATAGCAGCCTCTGGGGATTTAAAGACAGAGGTAATAACATTTAGTGATCTTAGATAAATGGCGGTTAAGCCACGGGTCCTCAGCCAGCATAAAACCGATCGCGGGTAGGCGAATGCCCGGTCTACCCCTAGATATTAATTTTTAAAATCACTTTCACTTTCGCTTCCGTTTCAATCTTCGTGAAATGGGAGCTTTATTTTATATTTTCTTTGAATTAAGTTTGCAAATACAGTTCATGTTAAGAAGTATCTACAAGCTGAAGAATAGTAGGGGATAAGATTATGAAGGAAAAAAAGTCTCGGGAGTATACGGCAGTCCATTCCGAGGGTGATCTAGTAGAGGCCGTCTACGGTATTATCTATCCAGAGCTACAGAGACTGCTGACCAAGCACGGAGTAAGTCTTACAATTGACCTCAAAGATGCAATTAGAAAGCATGTGAAGTTTGACCAACCGGTTATCGATGAAAAGGAGGATAAAGGGTGATTATATATAGGAGACAAGAGATCGTATGAACAATGGACAGCAACAAATTGAATATCTGAAGAAGAGACTTACTGATCTACAGCGATACATTAATCGAGAATTCGATATGATATTAGATGAAATCAAGTTACTGGAGAAAAAAGAAGAAGTTCATGGTTCTAAGATAGTTACTAATAAATCACTAGTAGTTCAAGATACTTGGAAAGACATACCTGAGGTATTAACACCAAAGGATGTTCAGAGGATTTTAAAAGTGGGACTGAATCAGGCCTATAATTTGGTGAAATCCAATCAATTTCATCATATAACCATTGGAAGGAAAATTTTAATTCCAAAACAATCATTTATTAACTGGTTGGAAGGGAGAGAAGGAAAAGAGTAGATAAGCACTTTAGAGACAAGAGTCAGTGATTAGGTACCCAAATGGTACCCAAATAATGAATTCGACATAAAAAAAGAACACAAAACCTCTAGAAAAAGCTTGATTCTAAAGGGTTTGTGTTCAGGAACCTCCGAGGAGGTTCCTTCATGGGAGAGGAGAAACCGGACGAAGAGCTTATGGGGAAACGTAAGTCTTCTCCGCGGTTGTCTACGACATACATTGATGTCGATAGTTCAAGGATGCCCCTTACACGCCGAAATATACCTGTTCTTTGAAAAAACAATGGGCCTGCGTATGAATCATTTTTCATATGCGGGGTGATTGTGTTACGATAACCTCATAAAATGCCATACTAAGAAAAGACGCCTTCCCATTAAAGGGATGACAGCCGTAATGTTCTGTTGGCATTCCATATTTAGATATAGAACGGGTGATAGTGGTTGTGAGAGTAGTAGCAGGAAGTGCCAAAGGCCGGCCTCTGAAAAGTGTGCCTGGTATGGGTACCCGTCCAACGACGGATAAAGTGAAAGAAGCAATTTTCAGCATGATTGGTCCGTATTTTGATGGAGGAGATGCCCTGGATTTGTTCGCCGGAACGGGTGGATTAGGAATCGAGGCGCTAAGTCGTGGTATGGAGCGTGCTGTGTTTATTGACATGGAGTCGAAAAGTATCGAAACCGTCAAAGCTAATTTGAAATCGACAGGTTTTGAATCAAATGCCGAAATATACCGCAACGAAGCGGGAAGGGCGATAAAAGCGTTGGAAAAGAGGAAGTATATTTTTGACCTCGTTTTCTTGGATCCCCCCTACCGTATGAAGAATGGCGATGCGCTGATGACAGAGATGGCAACGCGGGGGCTGCTAAGCGCAGGAGCCTTATTAGTGCTGGAATACGAATCTAACTACACATATCCTGAGGAGATTAGTGGGTTCCTTCATTTGCGTACAGCCAAATACGGTGAGACCGCTGTATCTATATTTGAATATAATCCAATTGAAAAAGAACAGCCCGGACAAGCCGGCGAGGAGGACGTCATCCATGAGAACTGAGCAAAAAAGTACATATCGTGTAGCGGTATATCCCGGCAGCTTTGATCCTGTAACGATGGGGCACATGGATATCATCACTAGAGCTTCGAAACAGTTTGATCTCTTGATCGTAGCAGTGCTCAATAACTTAAGTAAGAACCCGCTTTTTAGCTTAGAAGAACGGAAAGATCTTCTCCGGAAGGTCACATCACATTTGCCCAATATAGAGGTGGATGGTTTCCGGGATTTACTTGCGAATTATGTACGGGAAAAAGAAGCTCAAGTGATTGTGCGCGGCATTCGGTCCGTTACAGATTTCGAATATGAATTGACGATGGCATCAACGAATCACAAGCTGAACCCAGATGCGGAAACGATCTTTATGATGACCAACCCGAAATATTCCTATCTTAGCTCAAGTCTTGTGAAAGAGATCGCTCACTTCAATGGAGATACAACCGATCTAGTTAGTCCGGAGGTTGATGCTGCACTTCGCAAAAAGTTCAACGAGAAAGCCGGCCTATAAACCGTGACATGGTCAAGAATAATCCGATAAGCACGATGGCCGTTACAATTTGCCACTGAAAAAGCTTGTAGAACTCACTCCATAGACTAAATGAATGTTCATTCTGTAACGTGTCCTGTGGAACATATCCAAACGCGGGAAGTACTGACGAAGTGATTGAAGAAGCAGGTTCCCACAACACAAGGGTAAGACCGAAGGCATATGCGGCATGGACAAGTCGTTTGAAGGCGAAAACAGTCCATTTTAACCCACTATTCGTTTTCATTCCGGAAAGGGTTTGAAGATGTGCGCTGACGCCACTCCATGCTAAAACCGCTGATAGAATAGCTAACTGCATGGTAGGAGACACGAACGAACCTTCACTAATTCTTTGGGCTCCAAGATGGAATTCAAACAAGCTAGCTGTGGCATATGAAGGAACATTTGGTAACACATAGCTGGATATGGCGTTCACGATCACTGAAAATATCATAATGAATCCACCCGTCATCATAAGGGTATGGACTGAACGTGACACGGATTCGCCGAGAAGTTTTCCGAAGCTTCGCCCATCACGCGTTCTGGCCTCGGAAGCTGCTCTTGCAGCTTGAAGTAGTAATGAGGCGTTTTTGTTCTGTTTTTTGTGCTTGGTAGCATACTCAGACTGTAAAGACATTTTTCGTGTCAGAGTTACGCGTCTTGCGGAGTAAGTCCAAGCCGCGAGAAGTCCTGAGATCCAATGGATCGCGAGTAGAAAATAACCTGCTGCAGGTTGATGAAGTAGTCCGCTACCAATAACAATGAGAATGGTCATGGGATTGCAGAAATGGGAAAGTGCTGCAAGTTTACCAGCATCCTTAGCGTCTAGCTCCCCTTGTTCCACCATCGTAGCTGAGACTTGTGCTCCAGCCGGAAAGCCAGCGATCATGCCGGTAATTAGAACAGAACCACCTTTGCCAGGAAGTCTAAATACCTTGCGCATCAATGGTTCCATAAGGACCCCGATGCCTTGAGCCCACCCATAAGCGTTAATTATCTCTACTAGTACAAGAAAAGGGAGAAGCGCTGGGAAAACAATATTCCACCATAGCTTTAAAGCTTGAAGAGAAGATTGAAAAGCGGTTTCAGGTGAACTAACGACTGCGAAAACAAGCAAAATAGCAGCTGCTCCTAGAAGAATTGTGGACCAGAGGCTAAAAATTCGTTTGAAGATGTGAGCTTTATTCATAAGGAATCTCCTCTCCGAGAACATGGCTAGTACCAATTTATGCAGAGGAGACAACCGTCAGACCAAACGAGGTCTGAGGGGGAGTGGCAAGAGACATTCCAGAGGGAAGGGAAAACCGTGAAAAGAACCGTTAAACCAAATGGATTAAGAGTACTTTTATATCTTTTGCTCATTGGAATATTGCTCTATGTAGTTGTGTATATGCCCACACCTTATTTGATCTATCAACCCGGTAGTGCTGAGGATGTCAAACCGATGATATCTGTTGAGCAAGGTGATCCGACTGAAGAAGGGACTTTTATGCTGACGACTGTATCAGCAAGTTATGCCAATATGGCATTACTGATGATGTCTGTGTTTAATTCGGATGCGGAAGTGGTGCAAAAGGAAGAGAAGATGGGCAACCAAAGTAAGGAAGAGTATGCAGCTACTCAGGTCTACTACATGAATTCTTCTCAGTCTTTAGCCATGGAGGCGGCCTACCATGCAGCGAATGTAGAGTATAAAATCGTTCCTGCATATATGTTTGTTATCTCGGTGCCAAAAGATTCTGCGAACAAAGAGTTTTTCCATCCTGGTGATAAGCTGATTTCTGTCGATGGAGAACCAACTTCAGATAATACGAAGTTAGCTGAGAAGTTATCGAGCAAAGAGATCGGAGACAGGATCGAAGTGAAACTATCTCGTGGTGATAAGGTGGTTACTGGAACGGTGCCACTCGTACCCATCAAAGATGAAAAGACCGGGTCAGAACGACCAGGTCTAGGTGTCATCATCGCGACCATGCAGGATATAGAGCCGAGCAACCCAGATGACCGTGTGACCTTCGCTGACACGAAGATTGGTGGTCCTTCAGCGGGTTTGATGTTTACGATGGAAATCTATAATCAACTCACACCAGGAGACCTTAGTAAAGGTTACCGTGTAGCTGGAACCGGAACCATCGTTAAAGAAGGCACAGTGGGTCCGATCGGGGGCGTGAAGCACAAGATTGTGGCAGCCGACCGCGAAGGGGCAGAGCTGTTCTTCGTTCCACGAAAGAACTACGATGAAGCCAAGGCAAAAGCTGACCGCATCGGTACCAGCATGAAGTTAATTCCAGTTGACAAATTGCAGGACGCAATCGATTATATGAATGATCTTGCCCCTAAAGGATAACTGGAGGCGCAAGATAGTCGCTGAACATGCTGGATACTGTAGGATTCGGATATGCGCTTGCATAAGCGGCAGAAGCTTGCAGATCCATATTTAAATAGGGGTGCGAGAAGGTGGACGGTCTCATGACTACTGGAAGTGAGGCCGTCTTTTTCATTTGCTTAAGTAGCACTCTGCCTTTATCGCTAAAACCGAGCACACGGATATATCCGGGACCTTCCGTAAGCTTAGTTCGGCTCATTTCTGCTTTGTTATGATTAAGCAAAATATGCAGCAGCATACGTTGGAGTTTGGTTCGCGTGTATCTCTTGGTTTTTAGAGCACTAAGGAGTGCGTCTATCGTTGGCTCGCCAAGTTGTGGCAACACTTTCTGGATTCGGTGTTCAAGCCCTTCTGTAACCTCATGATATGATTCTAGTTCTTCTGGCTCCTGGGTTAGCAATGTCTGGAACATTGGCTGACGGAATCTCTCCCAGTCCATGGGACCGAGACCATTAGTAAATTCTCTATAGAGAATATCTAGTGTGTAGTTTGGGACATATGATGAAATGGTCTCAAGCCCTTCTTCGAGAATGAGCTTACGTATCGAAGTTGCACTGGCAATGGTCTTGTCTGTGGGGACTAAGTCGTGATAGTTAGCGCTTTCCCGTGTTATTGTATGGGCAGTAATGCGGCTTTGGAGGCGCCTGAGTGCAATCAAGTAATGTAGCCCAAGTGAGTTATTAGGTTTTGCCAACATCTGTGTTAGTTCGTTGATTGAACGCTGGGATGAGCCTGTTACATTTGCAGCCGCAATCGCATAAGCAGATGGGAAGTTGCTTCCGGAAGACATGTGCTTGGTGATTTCATTACGAAGTTGTCCACTCTCCTCAGAGAGAGCCTCGGCCAGAGGGAAGAGATCCTCTAGCGATCCGCTTTCCGAGCCAAAAGAGAGACAGTCTACTACGCCAGTCCCATTCAGAAGAGCAACCGCCCCATAGGCGAACCACTCAGCGGGCTGTACAGCGTAGGCTGTTGGCAGCTCGATAACCAGGTCCACGCCCATATGTAGCGCCATCTCTGTACGTGCACGTTTACTAACCAGAGCGGGTTCACCACGTTGCAAAAAAGGACCACTCATGATAGCTACGACTGCATCGGCATTTGTTATTTCCTTGGATCTTGTATAATGAAGCACATGACCATTGTGCAGGGGGTTATATTCCACTATAATTCCTACTGTTTTCACAAAACCAACTCCTTGCTAAAAATATATCATAATTCCTTGACAATTCTGCAAGAATAATTGAAGTAGTACAGGGTGGTCGGTGCTATACTATAACAAGTCCAGTATAGAAAAATGAATGATAGGCTGTTGACAAAAGACTCTTTAAATCGGTATAATAATCTTTGTTTGCTTGGAGTGATGGATATGATTATTCAATTTCGAAAATTGACAACCAGCGATCAACCGTTACAGTTCCATCAAACCGTGGATGTTAGCCAAGCAGTAAAAGGTCGGAAGGAAATTGTTTCTGTAAGTCCGCTTGAAGTGGATTTAACAGCAATTCTATCCGTCACTGGCGCGGTAGACGTTCATGGTCGGTTGAAAGGTCAGCTTGAGATTACATGCTCGCGCTGTCTTAAACCGGTTACTGAACAACTGGACATCCCTTTTCATGAAGTGTTCCAGCCGGTAGAGGATCCTGACAAGCATCAGGATGACAAAGAAGACATTACATACGTGAAAGGCGAGAGTGTGGATCTTGCTGAGTATGTGGAAGAAGCATTTGTACTCTACTTACCACTTGCCCCGGTGTGCAGTGAAGATTGTAAAGGACTTTGCCCAAATTGCGGTAAAGACCTGAACGAAGGCTCCTGCAATTGCGACACGGAAGTGATCGACCCGAGATTAGCTGGGCTGAAAGACTTCTTTAAATGATGATGGATATGACATCCCGTGAAAGCGGGTTAACTGATAAGGAGGTGGGAACATGGCAGTACCTCAACGTAGAACGTCCAAAACACGTCGTGACAAGCGTCGTACTCACTTTAAGTTGGCTGTGCCAGGCATGGTGAAATGCGAACAGTGCGGAGAATTGAAACTAGCTCACCGCGTATGTAAAGTGTGCGGAACGTACAAAGCAAGAGAGATTATCAAACAATAGTTTTTAATAAGTAGTACTTCATCTTTGGTGAGGTGCTATTTTTTTTGTCTGAATGCCTCTTTCTTTTTGCAGTCACATGATTTATACTACACATTAGTACCAGGTTCTAATATAAGGATTAACTTTTACATAGATTAAAAAGATTCATGCCAAATGGAGGCAGAAGGAGTTGCACCGTCATCGAACGTCTATCCAAAAAAGACCGGCACCAGCGGCTGATCCAGCTGATTGATGAGAACCCTTTTGTCACGGACCGAGAGCTAACACGCCAACTCAAAGTGAGCATACAGACCGTTCGTCTTGATCGAATGGAACTCGGCATCCCGGAGCTACGGGAACGGATGAAGCAGATGGCGGAGCATTCCTATGATCAGGTCCGCTCACTGTCCCTAGATGAAGTTGTCGGTGATGTGGTAGATCTACAGCTGGACAAGAGTGGGATATCGATTTTTGAAATTCGAGAAGAACATGTATTTAGCAAAACGCTGATAGCTCGCGGACATTATGTTTTCGCACAGGCGAATTCTTTAGCTGTCGCGGTAATTAACGATGAGATTGCACTGACTTCTTCCGCAGATATCCGATTTATTCGTCAGGTTCGTCTGGGAGAGAAATGTATTGCAAAAGCTTATGTGCGTTCAAATACTGGCCAGAAGGGCAAAGCTAAAGTTGAAGTGTTCACATATGTGGGCGATGAAATGGTATTCCAGGGGAACTTTATCGTATACCGATCTACAGGGGAATAACAGTAACAGAGCCTTGGGTAAAAGGAGGATTCAACATGAGAATTGCTATAGATGCTATGGGTGGCGATAACGCTCCTAAGAGTAATGTGGAGGGTGCAATAGCCGCAGCGCAAGAATGGAAAGATACCGAAATTATTCTTGTGGGTGATCAGGCTCTACTGCAGCCCCTTCTTAAGGAAACACCATCTAATCTGATACTACGCCATGCTAGTGAAGTCATTGATGCAGAAGACGAGCCTGTAAGAGCAGTACGACGCAAGAAGGATGCATCCATGGTGGTCGCAGGAAGAATGATCCGTGAGGGTGAAGCAGATGCGATGATTTCCGCAGGGAACACAGGCGCTCTTATGACTACTGGATTGCTTGTGGTAGGCAGAATGCAAGGCATAGAGCGTCCTGCGCTAGCTCCAATGATCCCTACCTTGGATGGGAAAGGAATGCTGGCACTTGATTTGGGTGCGAACATGGATTCCAAGCCTGAGCATCTTCAGCAGTATGCTTTGATGGGAAGCTTGTACCGTGAAAAGGTACATGGCATAGCCAAGCCGCGAATCGGACTGCTAAATGTCGGCACCGAACCAGGTAAAGGAAATGAATTGACAAAGCATGCGTATCCCTTGCTTGAACAGTTGCCGATCCATTTTGTAGGTAATGTTGAGGCGCGTGATGTGATGAATGGTGTGTGTGATGTGCTGGTATGCGACGGATTTGCTGGTAATATATTGTTGAAATCCATTGAAGGAACAGCGGGAGCACTGTTCTCACTGTTGAAAGAACAGTTCGGGCAAAACCTAAAGACAAAAATGGCGGCAGCGATGATGATGCCACAGTTAAGAAGCCTGAAATCTGTTATGGATTACAAAGAGCATGGAGGGGCACCTCTCCTCGGATTAAGTGGTCTGGTAGTTAAGAGCCATGGCTCATCCGACGGCAATGCGATTAAGAACGCTGTTCGTCAGGCCCGAGTAGCCATGCAAAATCGTTTGGTAGAAAGTATTTCAAACGAAATCAGCGGGAAATGAGTGAGAACATGAACAACAATTTAAGATCAGTAGGAATTATTGGGACAGGTAAGTATGTACCTGAGAAAATATTGACGAATAGTGACCTGGAAAAAATCGTAGAAACGAGCGATGAATGGATTGTATCTCGTACTGGAATAAAGGAACGGCATATCGCCTCTCCTGAACAAGCTACATCTGACTTGGCCTACGAGGCTGCCGTGAAAGCACTTGAATCAGCGGGTATTACAGCTCAGGAGCTGGATCTGATCATCGTAGCGACGATAACACCAGACATGTCCTTCCCTTCAACGGCTTGTATATTGCAAGATCGTCTTGGCGCAAAAAAAGCTGCAGCGTTTGATCTGTCTGCTGCTTGCTCGGGATTCGTCTATGGGCTTGCGACAGCGACCAACTTCTTACAGACGGGAATGTATAATAATGCGCTTGTCATAGGTGCTGACACGCTGTCCAGAATTACGGATTACACAGACCGTAATACCTGTGTCTTGTTTGGTGACGGAGCAGGCGCTGTTGTGCTTGGCGAAGTACCGGAAGGAAGAGGCTTTCAAGCTTTCGATCTCGGGGCTGAGGGCGCAGGTGGGGCTCACTTGTATCTTGAAGCAGGTGGATCGCGTCTACCAGCATCTGCTGAAACCTTGGAAGCGAAGAAGCATTACATCTATATGAATGGACGAGAAGTGTTTAAATTTGCTGTTCGGGTTATGAGCTCTGCAACAGAGACGGTATTGACTAAAGCTGGCATAACGAAAGAAGATATCGATATTTTCATTCCGCATCAGGCAAATGTTCGCATTATTCAATCCGCTATGGAGCGTTTAAATCTACCAGCTGAGCGAGTCGTTGTTAACGTGGATAAGTATGCTAATACTTCCGCAGCATCCGTTCCTCTTGCGCTGGTTGAAGCGGTTGAAGAAGGCCGAGTGAAGGAAGGCGATACGGTTGTTATGGTTGGGTTTGGTGGCGGTTTGACTTGGGGCGCATCCGTTCTCAAATGGTAGTGAAATTGGTAATCTAGCTGGGAGGAGCGATACATTTGGGAAAGATAGCATTTGTATTTCCAGGGCAAGGTGCCCAATCGGTAGGTATGGCAAAAGATGTGTTTGATGAAATTCCAGCTTCACGTCATGTGATCGAAGCGGCAGATGAAGCACTTGGTTTTTCACTGAGCTCAATTATATTTGAAGGTCCGGATCAGGAACTTAAGCAAACATATAACACTCAGCCTGCACTTCTTGCTGCAAGTGTGGCATATTTGGAAGCTTTCCGTGAGAAAGGGATCACTCCTGATTATGTTGCAGGCCACAGTCTTGGTGAATATAGTGCACTTGTAGCTTCCGGCGTATTATCTCTTAAGGAAGCGATAACGATTGTGCGTGCTCGTGGTGAGTTTATGGAGCAAGCTGTCCCTGGTGGTCAAGGAGCTATGGCAGCAGTGCTAGGTGCGGATCGTGAAGCGCTAAGTACATTGTGCCGCAGTGTGACGGAAGAAGGAACTCCGGCTGAGCTTGCGAATATTAACTGTCCTGGACAGATCGTTATTTCTGGATCTACAGAAGGGGTTACGGCTGTATCTGGTCGCGTAAAGGAAGCGGGGGGCAAGCGAGCTATTCCACTTGAAGTTAGTGGGCCTTTTCACTCTTCATTGATGAGAGAAGCTGCTGAGCGTCTTGCAGGAAAGCTTAAAGATGTTCAATTAACAGCTCCATCAGTACCTGTAGTTGCTAATGTCAATGCGACACCGGTCAGCGATCCTGAACAAATCCGGAAGCTGCTTGTTGAACAAGTATATTCTCCAGTACTATGGCATGACAGTGTGGAATGGATGATAAGCCAAGGTGTCGATACCTTTGTGGAGATTGGACCTGGGAATGTTTTGACGGGTCTGATTAAGAAAATAGACAAAAATGTGAAGCTAATTAATATAAATAGTCTAGCCAGTATTAAAGAACTGGAGACTCTCTAATTCATGTTCTAAAAGTCTGGTTCTGAGGCCAGATTTAATGATTCTTTTGATTCTGAACATGTATTTGAGAGTTGAGATCTCCATTTTATGGGTAGACTCGGGGAAAGGAGGAACATTTTATGATCGAAGCTTTAAAAGGACAGACAGCTCTAGTTACAGGTGCTTCCCGTGGCATTGGGCGCAGTATTGCGCTTGCATTAGCTGATATGGGAGTTAATGTTGCTGTGAATTACTCTGGTAATGAAGAGGCAGCCAATGCGGTTGTTTCTGAAATCAAGGCTAAAGGCGTGGAGGCCATAGCGTTAAAAGCTAACGTTGGAAAAAGTGCTGAAGCGGATGCCCTCGTCAAGCAAGTGCTTGACACATGGGGTAGAATTGATATTCTGGTGAATAATGCTGGGATTACTAGAGATAATTTAATCATGCGCATGAAAGAAGAAGAGTTCGATCAAGTGATTGAAACGAATCTGAAGGGCGTCTTTAATTGTCTCAAAGCAGTGACCCGTCCGATGATGAAACAGCGCTATGGTCGCATTATTAATATCTCATCGGTTGTAGGTGCGCTTGGTAATGCTGGGCAAGCTAACTACGTTGCCGCAAAAGCGGGAGTGATCGGTCTGACCAAATCGGCAGCCCGTGAATTAGCTTCCCGTGGCATTACAGTGAACGCTGTTGCGCCTGGTTTCATTGATACAGACATGACGCGTGAACTACCTGAAGACATGCGTGAGAAGCTAATGGGAGATATCCCACTTGCTCGCCTTGGAAAGTCGGAAGAAATCGCAGGTGTTGTTGCTTTCCTTGCCTCTTCCGCTGCGGGTTACATGACAGGGCAGACCCTTCATGTAGACGGTGGAATGTATATGTAAGAGTTAATCCACCGTTCAAGAGTCTGCATTAATTACGTTTTCAAGTGCCTTCTATGGCAATTTGAAATTATATCTTATATAATTACCAAGAGGAGGTGAGCCGGATGTCCGATGTATTGGAACGTGTAAAACGCATCGTCGTCGACCGCCTGGGTGCTGACGAAGCCGACGTAACACTAGAAGCATCTTTCAAAGATGACCTTGGAGCTGATTCTCTCGATGTAGTTGAATTAGTGATGGAGTTGGAAGATGAGTTTGATATGGAGATCTCTGATGAAGATGCGGAGAAAATTACGACCGTAGGTGAAGTTGTTAAGTACATACAATCTCATACCTAAGTCATAAAACCAAAGTCCCGTTCTTGTTGTAAGGCGGGACTTCTCCACATTTCCTGACTTTAATATTACAAGTGTTTGAATAATGATAGATTATTGCTGATCCAAGCACCCTGAAGAGAATTAACGGGTGTAAGGGCAGTCCATATAGAGGTGAGTTTGTTTGAAGCAAAGAGTTGTTGTTACTGGTATGGGTGTTATGACTTCGATAGGTAAGGACATTGATACGTTTTGGAACAGTCTTATGACTGGTAAATCTGGAGTGTCCCATGTTGAAGCTTTTGATGTCAGCGACTACCCAACACAAATTGCTGCATCCATAAAGGATTTTAATCCAGAGGATTATATGGACCGTAAGGAAGCACGCAAGATGGACCGTTTTGTTCAATTCGCAGTTGCTGCGGGTACGAAAGCACTCGAAGATAGTGGAATCAAGATCGGTGAGAATGCTGAGGCAGAACGTGTTGGTGTATCCATCGGATCCGGTATTGGCGGTTTGGGAACTTGGGAAGATCAGCATAATGTATTGCTGGAGAAAGGTCCTAAGCGAGTAAGTCCATTTTTTATCCCAATGATGATCGCGAATATGGCTTCTGGCCAAATGTCCATCAACTTGGGAGCAAAGGGACCGAATACGACACAGGTAACAGCTTGTGCGACAGGTAGCCATTCGATCGGAGATTCCTTCCGCTTGATTCAACGTGGAGATGCAGATGTCATGGTGTGTGGCGGTGCAGAAGCAACAATCCGTCCAACAGGCATGGCTGGTTTCTGTGCAATGCGTGCAATGTCAACTCGTAATGATGAGCCTGCTAAGGCAAGTCGTCCGTTTGACACGGGTCGTGACGGGTTTGTCATGGGTGAGGGTGCAGGAGTTCTGATTCTGGAATCTTTAGAGCATGCTCAAGAGCGTGGTGCGAAAATTTATGCCGAAGTTATCGGTTATGGATTAAGTGCCGATGCTCACCATATGACTGAACCTGATCCGGATGGCGCAGCGCGTTGTATGAAGATGGCTATTCGTGATGCAGGAATCAATCCGGAGGATATTGATTACATCAATGCACACGGAACATCAACGCCGGTCGGAGATCGATCGGAGACGAAGGCTGTGAAGATGGCATTAGGTGATCATGCTTATAAAGTTGCAGTAAGCTCCACGAAATCGATGACAGGCCATTTGTTAGGTGCTGCAGGCGGTGTGGAAGCTGTTATATGTGCTTTGAGTCTAGGACACCAGATTATCGCTCCAACGATCAATCTGGAGGATCAAGATCCTGAATGTGATCTTGACTATGTACCGAATGAACCAAGAGAAGCTGAGTTGAACATTGTAATGTCCAATTCATTCGGGTTTGGTGGTCATAATGCCACTATTATCCTGAAAAAATACACCGAGTAAGGGGACAGTGTGTTGAGTGGAGATCTGAAGCAGTTACAGCATAAACTTCATATCCAGTTTCGTAACGGAATGCTGCTGAAGCAGGCCTTTACCCACGCCTCATATGTCAACGAACATCGTTTTAGTCAGAGTCAGGATAACGAGCGTCTGGAATTTCTCGGGGATGCTGTACTAGAACTTACAGTGAGTGAGTTTTTGTACAACCTTTACCCAGATCGTCCAGAAGGGGAACTGACAAAACTCCGGGCTGCAATCGTATGCGAGCCCTCGCTGGTCAAATTCGCTGAAAGATTAGATTTTGGCCGTTATGTGCTCTTAGGCAAGGGAGAAGAAATGACGGGCGGTAGAACCCGCCCGGCTCTTCTTGCTGACGTGTTCGAATCTTTTGTGGGAGCGCTCTATCTCGATCAAGGGTTAGAGGCAGTTCGTTCATTTCTAAGTGACCATGTGTTTCAGTCCGTCACAGTGAACGGCCGGCCTCAAATGAGCGATTATAAGACCGAGCTTCAAGAACTAACACAGCATCACGGTATGGGTACGCTGGAATATCGTATCGTTGAAGAGCGGGGACCTGCGCATGAACGTGAGTTTGTCTCTGAGGTATTTATGGGAAGCGAATGTCTTGGACGAGGAAGCGGTCGTTCCAAGAAAGAAGCCGAGCAGCAGGCAGCGGCGGTAGCCTTGAAGCAGCTGAAGCGCTTGAACGCCTAAGCTTCGCCGATGTGAGGACAAACAAAGAGCAAAGATCAGTCAGGCGGCAACCGGAAACCAAGGGGTCACGACTGTTTTTTGCTCTTTTTCGTTGTCCCTTTGCTATTGGTGGTAACTCGGTATGGTACAATAACGGTAGAGGTGATTTGGAATATATGTTTTTGAAACGGATAGAACTAGCGGGTTTCAAATCGTTTGCCGATAAGACGGAAATGGAATTTGTGCGGGGAATTACTGCAGTCGTCGGACCCAACGGAAGCGGGAAGAGCAATATCTCGGACGGCATTCGCTGGGTACTCGGTGAACAGAGCGCGAAATCACTTCGCGGCGGCAAGATGGAGGATATTATTTTTGCTGGAAGTGATGCTCGTAAAGCGGTTAATTATGGCGAAGTTTCTTTGACCCTTGATAATGAGGATCATGTGTTGCCACTCGACTTTAATGAGGTAACGGTTACCCGTCGTGTACATCGTAGTGGTGACAGTGAATATTTGATTAATAAGCAGTCATGTAGACTTAAAGATATTACGGAATTGTTTATGGATACAGGTATTGGTAAAGAAGCATACTCCATTATCGGACAAGGCCGAATCGAAGAAATCTTGAGTACTCGTTCTGAGGATCGTCGAGGTATTTTTGAAGAAGCGTCAGGTATTGTGAAATATAAATCCCGGAAGAAGGAGTCTGTGCGCAGACTGGATGAAACGGAACAGAATTTGCTTCGGATCCACGATCTTGTGACTGAACTTGAGGACCAGATAGGACCCTTAAAGGATCAATCTGAGAAGGCAATTCGTTACAAAGAGTTAAAAGAACAGCTTAAGCAAAAAGAGATATCTCTATATGTGTATCAGATTGAACAGATTCATGGCGCATGGAGCGAAGCGAATGCTAAGCTGGAACAGCTCAAAGAAGAACAGCTCGCACTCTCCACAGTTGTGTCCGCTCATGATGCTAAGCTTGAAAGTGATCGTTCTGCGCTGAGACAGCTCGAAGAAGAAGTTGAGAGAACCCAGAGTGAGCTGCTTCAGTATAGTGAATCTTTTGAGAAGAATGAGGGTTACGGCGAAGTGCTTAAGGAACGTCGTCGTAACTTAGAGCGGACCCGAGAACAGCTGACAACGAGTGTGGATTCTGGAGGAGAGAGGCTCGCTGAAAGACAGGAAGAATTGGTCCGAATGAAGGATAAGCTTGCTGCCTTGCAAAAAGAATTAGCTGAGCTAAGAGATACGCTTTCTGCAGAAGAAGCCAAGCTTGTTGGTGTTACGGGTGGGATTAGCCAGCAACAAGAAGAGAGTCTGAAGGGCAATCTCCTTGACCTGATGAACCGAATGGCTCAAGCCCGTAATGAGATTCGCTATGCGGATCAGCAGACAGAGGCACTTGGGCGACGGATGAGCAGGTCACAAGAAGAAACAGGGAAATGGGAGAAGCAAAAAGAAGAACTTCTCAGTCGCAAAGAGCAGATTGACCGAAATGTTGAAAGATTTGGTAAGGAAATTGCAGAACTACGCAGCGGTTATATCACAGAGAGCGAGCGCTATCAATCACTGCAAAAGCTGCTAGAAGAAAGTCAGAGCGCCCTTCGTAAATGGGAGCAGAAACGAGAAGCGCAAATTTCTCGCCGCGATACGATGAAAGAAATGCAGGATGATTTTGACGGATTTATGCTTGGGGTTAAAGAAGTGCTCAAAGCGTCCCGCAAATCTACATTACATGGAGTTCACGGCGCTGTTGCAGAACTCATCAGAGTGCCAGAGAAGCTGGAGTTAGCAATGGAAACGGCACTTGGTGCTTCGGTTCAGCATATCGTCATGGATAATGAAGCTGTATCTCGGCAAGCAATTTCGTTCCTGAAACAGCGGCAACTAGGCCGAGCTACGTTCTTGCCATTGGATGTAATTCGTCCAAGACAAGTTTCATCCTCTGATCGTTCTATGGCAGAAGGGGAACCAGGATTCGTAGGCTTTGGTTCGGAACTGGTTCAATATGATCCAAGATACAGTAATATTGTCGGTAGTTTACTTGGAAATGTTGTCATTGCAGAGACATTGGAGCAGGCTAACAAAATAGCATCCCGTTTTCAGTACCGTTACCGTGTCGTAACGCTTGAGGGCGATGTTGTCAATGCAGGCGGCTCGATGACGGGTGGTAGCCACCATAAGAAGAGCAATAATCTCTTAGGTAGGAAGCGCCAATTGGATCAGTTGGATCAGGAAATCACGGAAACAGAGAAGCAGATTGGCAAGCTTCAAAAGGGGATTGAACAAGTAAGAGGACAAATGGTTGAATCTCAGGACAAGCTGGATCATTTACGTAAGTCTGGTGATGACAAGCGAATTGAAGAACAGCAGGCATCAAGTGACCGGAAGCAGCTGGAGCATGAGCTTCGTCACGTCCTCGAGCAGGCTGAGCTGGCTGGTCAGGAGAAGACGAGTCATGAGCAAGAAGCTAAAGAGATCTTGGAAAGTCGGACTCGTGCGGTTAAGTTGTTGTCAGAACTTGAGGATGAAGAGAAAGCGACGCATCAGGCGATACAAGCTGCAGAGTTTGCCCGCAAAGCCAATGAGTCTGCCAAGGATGAGCTTCAGACCCAATTGACTACACTGAAGGTACGGGAAGGTAAACTTGATCAAGAAACGTTCTCTCTTGAGGAACAGTTGAAGCGAATGCAGTCAGATGTAAACAATCATGAGAAAGAACAGAAGCAGAACCGAACTATGTTATCCTCAGTTCTTGCGGAACTGGAACAGAACGCATCTGAAAGCGTCAAGCAGATTGAAGACTTGAATCATTTCAAACTGAAAAAAGACGAAGCAGCAAAGCAGCTTGAGTTCAAGCGTGCATCCCGAGCACAGCTGAGCAAGAAGCTTGAGCTTGAGGAAAGCGAGACGAAAGAGCAGCGTACACAGCTGAGGTCTGTGGAGGAGCAGCTTCGTCAAACGGAGATTGGTGTGAATCGACTGGATGTCGAGCTGGAGAATATCCTGAAAAAGCTGAGTGAAGATTATGAACTCAGTTATGAGCTGGCGAAACATCGCTATCCCGTACCTGAGGATGTGCCAGCTGTGCAGGATGAAGTCCGTGAAATAAAGCGGAATATAGCTGCGCTTGGAGATGTTAATCTTGGCGCAATTGAGGAGTATCAGCGAGTGAACGAGCGTTACGAATTCCTCAGTGTGCAGAAGGCAGATTTAGTAGAAGCTAAAACGACTCTCTATCAGGTCATTAAAGAGATGGACGATGAGATGTCCAAACGTTTTAAAACGACCTTCGATGCGATTCGCAAAGAGTTCGGCACAGTGTTCACGAAGCTGTTCGGAGGTGGAAGAGCTGATCTAATTTTGATTGATCCTGAACGTCTCCTTGAGACAGGGATCGATATCGTAGCTCAACCACCAGGCAAAAAGCTTCAAAACCTGCAGCTGCTCTCGGGTGGAGAGCGAGCACTTACAGCGATGGCCTTGTTATTCGCCATATTACAAGTTAAACCAGTACCATTCTGCGTTCTTGATGAAGTTGAAGCAGCTTTGGATGAAGCGAATGTTGTGCGTTTCGCACAATATTTACGTGAATTCTCGGAACAAACGCAATTCATCGTGGTTACTCACCGTAAAGGAACGATGGAAGAAGCCGATGTATTGTATGGCGTAACGATGGAAGAAGGCGGCGTATCCAAGCTCGTCTCCGTTAAACTTGAGAGTGAGGAAGCGGTAATCGCCTAACTATATACAACCAATGGAGGGAACGTATGAGCTTTTTTAAGAAACTCAAGGAAAGCATTTCAAACAAAACAGAAAGTGTAACAAAACAATTCCGAGATGGACTCGAGAAGACCCGTAAGGGGCTTGTGGAGAAAGTTTCAGATTTGGTGATTCGCCGCAAAAAAATTGACGAGGAGTTCTATGAGGAGCTCGAAGAGATTCTGATTGGCGCCGATGTTGGTGTTAACACGGTAATGGATCTTATGGATGAGCTCCGTGCTGAAGTGAAGAAACGCCGCATCGAAGATGCAGCGGATCTTCAACCCGTCTTGTCTGAGAAGCTTATGGGATTACTAAAAGGCGATAACAATAATGAGCTTCGCATGAATCCGGATGGAATTACCGTTATCCTATTTGTTGGTGTGAATGGAGTAGGTAAGACGACTACAATTGGAAAGCTCGCTCATCGATTTAAGCAAGAAGGTAAAAAAGTACTTATGGCTGCGGGTGATACATTCCGTGCTGGAGCGATCGAGCAATTGGAAGTATGGGGAGAGCGTGTTGGTGTTGAGGTAATTAAGCAGCAACCTGGTTCTGACCCTGCAGCTGTTATGTTCGATGCCGTTCAAGCAGCGAAGCAGCGTCAAGTAGACGTTCTGCTATGTGATACAGCAGGCCGATTACAGAACAAGACCAACCTAATGGAAGAGCTGAACAAGATTTTTCGTGTTATCCAGCGTGAAATTCCAAGTGCTCCCCATGAAGTGCTGATGGTGCTTGATGCAACTACAGGTCAAAATGCGCTCAGTCAGGCAAAACTATTCGGTGAGAAGAGCGGAGTTACAGGTCTTGTATTGACGAAGCTGGATGGTACAGCAAAGGGTGGTATCGTCGTGGCTATTCGTCAAGAACTGAACCTGCCGGTGAAGCTTGTGGGTCTCGGGGAGAAAATGGGTGACCTGCAGACTTTCGATTCCGAACAGTTCGTTCATGCATTATTTGCCGGGCTGATTAAAGAAGAAGAGAATACAGAGGAAACTGAGTAAAAATAAAAAAAACAAAGAAATAGCGATGCTGGGGGATCACCCTCGCGTCGCTATTTCTTTGTTAGGGTCTATTGGTGTGCCGCTCCTTTATATTTTCCCTTATGGTACGTGTCTTCCTTGCTAGTTTCGATGTCCGGCATTATAACGATACAATACGGACAAATTGAACGGATTGAAGTGGTATCATTGAAGTCTCGGTAGGGGGTCCATAAATAATGGGAGGGATTTTCACAGAAAGGAACGCATTATCCACTTCCGACAGCTCTCCAATAATAACATCACCTACGACAGATACTTCGACCTCTGAACCGATACTTGCTTTAAGCCAATCAATATAGCGCATAGCTATATACACCACCTTTATAAATTAAATAAACTTTATTGAATGGATGTTATTTTTGCAAATGGGATCAATACGATTTCGCCTGAGGTTTCACGGATTTGTACACCATCATCAGCGACGGAAACAACCTCACCTTGAAGTGTAATAAGCATCGTTTGAATTTGAACATTTTGGCCAATTCGATTTGTGAAATATTTAGTGAATTCCGGTATCACAGTAAGTCCAGAGACCAGTTGGTTCTCAAGGGAATTGAGTCTTTGAGTTAGTCTTCGAATTTCTCTGCTGAGAGACTCCACTTTATAATATATTTTTTTGAGTTTCAGGGTGATTTGAAAAGCGAGGGATAATAAATTCATAAATGAATTCCTCCTTATTATGAAATAGTCATCTCGATATTTTTTTTCAGTTCATATAGTGATGTTAAACTTCGTTCTTCCATTCTTCGTATCTTCGGTTTGGCTTTATCAACTAGAGCAGGGCTCTCTTGTAAAAACAACTCTGTCTGATCAATTAATGCTTCCAAAGGAAGATTATAATCACAGTAATAACGCTCTAAATCGAAGCAGCTGAGTAGACTTTCGACTTTATTCATATGACTGAATGCAAGGACTGGAACGCCGGCTCTTAAGGCCACGAGGGATGGATGAAGTTTAAAACTGATCAGGAAATCAACGGCTTGAATATAACTATAGGTTAGCTCCAAGTCCAATAGAAACGGCATGGTTTCAATAGACGAAGCCGGAGAATTAGTCTGCACCATTTTTTGAAGTGAAAGGCATGTTTCGTAGTCGGCATAACGGTTTCCAGGATGGTGGATAACTGGAATGAGAACCACATGGTAGCCACGTTGCATTAGGTGAGAGAGTAGTTTTGTCATATTGTCCAAAGGAAACGAATCATAGGAGAACACACATAGGCCAATGGTCGGTTTCTTGGAGTAACGTTTGATGGGAATGCGTGGTTCGCGGTAGCCAAAGACGATATCTGGATCAGTCTCTACATGATGGTGGAATTGAACTCGCTTTGCGATAGCTGCGGATCTGTCATCCCGGAACACAGCACGTTTAGCTTTGGAGATTATCGCTCTGTATTCTGCAACTTGATCTGCCGGCCAGGTATGTTCAGGATAGACATCGACAATGCCAACACCGTATAGCCAAGTAGGGAGCTGCTTAAACAATGGATGGAAATAGTAAGAATTAAAGGAGTAGGGAGTGATCAGATCTCCACCGCCGATAATTACGGCATCACTATGCTGAGGATCTATATGTGATGTCCAAGGGTAAAGGGTATGATTATCAAATATTTGGCGAAGTGTGTGCAAAAATAGATCATCCCCGAAATTCCCCATACCATAATATCCGGACACAGCAATTTTCATGAAGATTCACCTCCTATGCTGGTTGTATTGATTCCATGAAGCAAACCAAGCTCCGTGACGTTGGCTCATACTACCCTGATGAATAACACGATGATAAAGAACCTCGGGCGAAGATATAATGGGGTATCGTTTCTGTAGCCTAGATGTCAATTCCATATCTTCGAATAAACGATTCCAGTCATCCGACTGATTTATCCAGCCTCCAAGGTCTTGTAGAGCGGCTTTAGAGTACATTCTTGGTACAGGGGGATGAACTAGATGTTGGCTGTTAATCCCTTCAATATCATTTCGTTGGACCACACCGTTCCATCTACATCCCAATTGACGGCTTCGGAACCAGCAACCATAACTTCCGGTTGCCATACCAGCTGCAGGAGATCGTTCGAGGATATCGACTAAATTTTCGAGCGCTGTCGGAGGAAGCCAATCATCTCCATCTAGCTCTAGGATGAATTTTCCTTTAGCGTGTTCAAGTAATTTGTTCATCGTCTGCGCTTTTCCAGTATTGTGTGGCTGTTTTAATATCTTGATTCTCATGTCGGGAATAGACATCATTTCGATAAAACTATCATCATTCGACGCATCGTCACCAATCCAAAGCTCCCATTCTTGAAAAGTTTGTGCAAGCACAGATCGAATACTCCATCCGACGGTATCCCTCATGTTATAAATACTCATCAAGATCGATACTTTCGGGTTAGAGTAGGCATTAGTTGGATGAGTGCAACACGTATCAATTTTTACTGTTTCTTCTTCATTTTGTGTACGGCTTAAAACTATGGAGATATGTTCTCTTTCTTGTTCGTGAACTCCACTAAAACCTGTAAATAGATGATTGGAATACTTGCAATATCCTGATGTTTTCGTATCTTGGCCATTGAGTGTGGAAGGTAGGAAATAGGAATGAGCATTAGAGGGTGCGATGTCAAGAGGCAGAAAACGTGCGGCCGGAAGGTGACCTTTCCAGTCCTCCAAGCGTGCTCGAAGCCATTCCTTACGCCAGTATCTAGGTAAGTTGTATTCGTATATACAATTAAGGTGCTTTAATTGATGCTCAATCTGTTTGTTAGGTTTGTCTGGATTAAAAAAGTTTAGTGGGGGGTAGCGGAAAGCACCCGGCTCCCAATATACCCATTCTCCCTTCAAATCTACTATGGTTTTCAGAACTTGGTCACGATAGCGGCTGATATCTTCTAACGAGTAGCCATATGGCTGTATTCGAATGATCTCAATACCTGACACCACCGTTCTAGCGTTTGGTTGCAAGGGTACTCTGAATTACCAGGTCTGCCTGGATGCCGCGATCCACCCAACGATGTTGTTGTGCGTAAGCTATTCGAGCAAGTCTTTGATCTTGATTATCGGGATTATTAAGCATAAGAGAAAGTTTATTAATGAAATCATCGTGAGTAGTGGCTGTAGTTATATGTGGTTCCATGAGTATGCACTCAGGCAAGGCTGTTGATAATACTCGCACACCGGCTGCCATATATTCATAGGCTTTAATAGGGTTAGTAGCCAGTGTAATGGGATGGTATTGAAATGGAATGAGTGCTACATCAATGTAAGGCAGATAGCGTTTAAGTTGATCATGTGGCTTTTCACCAAGAATGTGCACATTAGGCAAATTGCTGTAGTCATGGGTGTCTCCATATGGAGCTCCTATCGAAATAAACTGCACATGAGGGAATACAGTGGCCAGTTTGGTGAATAATGCATGGTCCACCCAATAAGCCCAAGCTCCGATATATGCAACTATCGGTCCAGATGGTAAATCGGAGGGCCTTTCTTGATACGGAATTTGGAAAAAGGAAGTATCGGCCCCATTAGGAATTAATGTGATTTTTTTCTCAGGATAGGCTAGACTTAACCGAGTTTGAATGACTTCTGCAGTTGCTACGAGATGATCCGCAGATTCAACCATTTTGTGCTCATATTTAGCCCATTGTGGAAATTCATCACAGCAGTCATATATGACCGCATCCGGATTAAATAAAGTGTAGATCCGTGTTCGCAATTTTGACCATGTAGTCCAGACAACAATCGAGTGCTGCTTACGTAATTGTGGGAGAGTTCGATATATGAATGTTTGGGTATCTGTAAACAAAAATACATTTTTTTCGACTTCTATAAACTCTTGATCTAGCGGTAATGGGGATTGATTCTCGAAGAAAACCTGGTGTCCAAGAGCTCCCAGTTGTGTCATTAGCTGCTGAGGACGTTGCTTCATATAGGTCCAGTTCAAGGTTTGGGGGTAAATAACTACAGCCATAAGAAGCCTCCTTTCAACGTTATGTGCTATTATATGCCATACTATCTTAATAGATTGGATGAATGATGGTTATTTGCAAAAAATGCATTTACATTGATTTAAGTGGAATCATCTTTCGATAGCTGGATTTGAAGTTACTCAACACGTATAATGAAAAGAAATGAAAGAACGAAAGGAAGTTGCTTATGGCGAATACGCATACTTATCCCCGTAGGGAAGAAATAGCCAATGCAATTACCCATGGTATTGGTGCCGCGCTCAGTGTTGCTGCACTCGTGCTGTTGATTGTATTTTCCAGCTTAGAAGGAACGGTATGGCATGTCGTGAGCTTTACGATCTATGGAACAACCATGCTGCTGCTATATATGAGTTCCACGCTGGTACACAGTTTTAAAGAAGGAAAGGCCAAAGATGTGTTTGAATTTCTGGACCATTCCTCCATTTATTTATTCATCGCCGGGACGTATACTCCGTTTCTACTCGTAGCTGTTCGTGGTTCTCTTGGATGGAGCTTGTTCGGCATTATCTGGGGTATTGCAATATTTGGCTGCATTTTCAAAGCCTTTTTTGTCAAAAAGTTTCTGTTTATGTCTACCGTGTTTTACATTGCGATGGGATGGTTGATCGTGATTGCGTGGAGTCCACTGACCGCAGTCGTGGCTCAAGAAGGCATAAATCTATTGGTTGGAGGTGGTTTACTCTATACATTGGGTACGATTTTTTATGTTTGGAGAGGCTTCCCGTTCCATCATGCCATCTGGCACTTATTCGTGCTTGCCGGCAGTATATTGCACTTTTTTGCGGTTCTGTTCTATCTGCTCCCAATTCAATAATCTGTTAAGGAGCACCCATTAACATTTTAAAAAAGGATGACAAGGAGAAAAGCTTGACATCCTTCTTTGTTTTTTGTATGATAATGTTCGTCAAGTGAACTGTAAAGTGTTTTTACTTGACGAGGGGGTGCCCTTAGATGAGTCAGGATAACCGACTCGAGAAGACGAACCGTATTAATCTGCTGTTCGATTTCTATGAACGACTGCTTACAGAGAAGCAGCAGACGTTTTTAAAGCACTACTTTCATGAGGATTTCTCGTTAGGGGAAATTGCGAGTGAATTTGAAATTAGCCGTCAAGCGGTTTATGAGCACATAAAGCGTGCAGAGCAGGTGCTAGAGACTTATGAAGAGAAGCTCGGGCTTTTGAAGAAGCATGATGAGCGTATCCGTGAGCTTGATAAACTTCGGAGTCTGTTAAGTTGCAGTAGCCTGAATGAGCACGATAAGAAGATAATGACTGATATGGTAAATCAATTAATGTTATGGGATTAAGTTTGTATAGACGGAGGTGACGGATATGGCATTTGAAGGATTGACCAGCAGGCTGCAGAATGTGTTCAGTAAGCTTCGTGGTAAAGGTAAAGTATCCGAAGAGGATGTAACTGAAGCCATGCGCGAGGTTCGTCTGGCGCTTCTTGAAGCCGACGTCAACTTTAAAGTAGTAAAGGAATTTGTAGCCAAGGTTAAAGAAAAGGCTATTGGTAAGGAAGTTATGGACAGCTTCACGCCAGGCATGATCATTATTGATATCGTCAATAAAGAACTGACAGAGCTGATGGGTGGAAGCCAGTCCAAGCTTGCGAAGAGCAACAAGCCACCGACGGTCATCATGATGGCAGGTTTGCAGGGTGCTGGTAAGACAACAACATCCGGTAAGCTTGCGAAGCTTCTTCTGAAGCAGAACAGCCGCCCATTGCTCGTTGCTGGTGATATTTATCGCCCTGCGGCGATCAAGCAGTTGGAAGTTCTGGGAGAGCAGATTAAAGTTCCGGTGTTCTCTCTTGGTGACAAGACAAGCCCGGTAGAGATTGCTAAGCAAGGTCTGCAACATGCGAAAGATAATGGTCATGATTATGTCATTATCGATACCGCCGGACGTCTTCATGTTGATGAAGAGCTGATGGAAGAGCTGAAGCAGATTCATAGTGTGGTTACTCCGGATGAAGTATTGCTCGTTGTAGATGCAATGACAGGTCAGGATGCCGTTAATGTGGCAGAGAGCTTTAATAAGCAGCTTGAACTGACTGGTGTTGTATTGACGAAGCTGGACGGAGACACCCGTGGTGGTGCTGCACTGTCCGTCAAAGCAGTTACAGGTTGTCCAATTAAGTTTGCTGCGCTTGGCGAGAAGATTGATGCATTGGAGCCGTTCCATCCAGAACGGATGGCGTCTCGTATTCTTGGTATGGGAGACATGCTCTCCTTGATTGAGAAAGCTCAGTCGAATATCGATGCTGATAAAGCGAAGGAAATGGAACGGAAGATGCGTAATGCAGAGTTCACGTTCGAAGATTTCCTAGAGCAAATGGAGCAAGTGAAGAAGCTCGGTCCATTAGATCAGTTAATGGATATGATTCCTGGCATGGGCAAGATGAAGCAGGCTAAGGATCTGAAAGTAGACGAGAAGCAGATGGGCCGAATTGAGGCAATTGTGCACTCGATGACGACCGAGGAGAAACAACAACCGGACATTATTAATCATAATCGCCGTAAACGGATCGCTGCGGGTAGCGGAACTTCGCTTGCTGAAGTGAACCGTCTTATCAAGCAGTTTGATGAAATGCGCCGGATGATGAAACAGTTCTCTGATATGATGGGACCTAAAGGTGGCAAAAACAAGGCCATGAAGCAATTGAAGGGTCTAGCTGGTAAAGGTATGAAGTTCCCTTTCCGTTAAGGATTAGATAGATTGATAGGAACGAGTAGGACATTTTTCGAAGGAGGTGAATTTTCAAATGGCAGTACGTATTCGTCTGAAACGTATGGGTGCTCACAAAGCCCCTTTCTACCGTGTGGTGGTATCTGATTCCCGTTCCCCACGTGACGGCCGTTTTATCGAGGAAATCGGTTATTACAACCCGGTTGCTCAACCGGCTGAAGTTAAGATCGATGAAGAAAAAGCGCTGAACTGGCTTCAAAATGGTGCGCAAGCATCTGATACTGTTCGCAACTTGCTAAGCAAAGCGGGCGTAATGAAGAAGTTTCATGAGCTTAAGCATCAGAAATAAGACTGATCGCGAGGGTCATCTATGGAAGAATTAGTTCGTGTTATTGCTAAGGCTTTAGTGGATCATCCAGAAGATGTGACCGTGAAGACAGTGGAGAAGGAGCATTTGATTGTATATGAACTGTACGTGCATCCTGACGATGTCGGGAAGGTCATAGGCAAGCAAGGGCGTATCGCCAAATCACTGCGCACGGTCGTAACATCGGCGGCGGTTAAAATGAATAAACGGGTAACCGTTGATATCATTTCTTAAGAGAATTTTTCTTAAAGATATACGAAAGGGGGTTAGGATGCATGTCCTAGCCCTTTTTCGTACATGCTGAAGAAATATAATATGCCTTAGTGAATTAAGTTCATAACAAGATGCAGGAGGAAGACCATGTCTGAGAAGTTATTTACTGTAGGAAAAATCGTGAATACACATGGTATTCGTGGAGAAATCAAGGTAGTACCACATACGGATTTTGCAGAACAACGTTTTGCTAGTAAAAGTTCTTTATTTATTGTGTCAGCAAAGGGCGGGAGACCTTTACCAGTAACGGTGGAAACATCCCGATTTCATAAAAATATGTACATCATTAAATTAAAAGAAATTAACGGAATAAATGAAGCAGAAAAATTCAAGGATAGTCTTCTTAAGATCAGTGAAGATCTTCAAGAGGAACTTCCGGAGAACGAGTATTATTTTCATGAAATTATTGGATGCCGCGTAGTAACAGATGAAGAACCTGCTGAAGAATTAGGCACGATCACTGAGATTCTTACACCAGGAGCTAATGATGTATGGGTAGTTAAAACTCCAGAGGGAAAAGAGATCTTACTCCCTTCGATTCCAGACGTTGTACTCGATGTTGATAAAAATGCTAAACTTATTCGGGTCCACCTCATGGAGGGACTGTTATAACATGAAAGTTGATGTTTTGACGCTATTCCCTGAAATGTTCGATGGAGTATTTCAGTCTAGTATTTTGGGTAAAGCTGCTGAGAAAGGGATTGTATCTATGAATGCAGTCAATTTCCGGCCTTACTCTGGGAATAAACATTCACAGGTAGATGATACGCCATATGGTGGTGGAGGAGGCATGGTACTTAAGCCCGAAGCGATATTTGCAGCTGCTGAGGCAGTACTGTCTACGCCATCCATGAAGTCTGCAGTAGATGTAGATGCTGCGAAAGATGAAGCAACACAATCAACGGGGGAGATTGCTGAGAAGAAACCAGCTCGTGTTATCTTGATGTGTCCTCAAGGTGAGACCTTTACACAGAAAAAGGCTGAGGAGCTTGCCAAAGAAGATCACTTGGTTTTTATTTGTGGTCATTATGAAGGTTATGATGAGCGAATCCGCGAACATCTGGTAACAGATGAGCTGTCTATAGGAGATTATGTTCTGACAGGCGGAGAACTTCCTGCGATGGTAATCATTGATTCCGTAGTTAGACTTCTTCCTGGCGTACTAGGTAATGAAATGTCTGCAGTTACAGATTCATTCAGTACAGGACTTCTTGAGTATCCACACTATACCCGTCCAGCTGAGTTCAGAGGTTGGAAGGTGCCTGATATACTGCTTAGCGGACATCATGCGAATATAGAGGTGTGGCGTAGAGAGCAGGCTTTGAAGCGGACATGGGAGCGACGTCCCGAGATGCTGAAAGATATTGAGCTTACTAAAAAGGATAAGATATACTTAGAAAAGCTCCGAACAGAGAGTGAGAAGCACACCGATTAATGATATTGATTATCAAATATTGTAGAAGAGAAAGCCTGTCTAATGGCTTTCTCTTTTTTTGTAGGAAAATGTTACATATTGGATGGGCTATACTGCATAACATAATCCATCATCATTGTCTCATATTGTTTGGATGGAGGTTAGTTATGCATCGTTTCTGGAATGACGTTATTAAGCCTGTGCTTATCGCAGCAGAGCCGAAGACAATTGTAGAGATAGGGTCTTTAACGGGGATTAACACGTTCAAATTGCTTCAGTATTGTAAACATATGGAGTCCCGCTGCATTGTAGTGGATCCAAGTCCGCAGTATGATATTGCCTTGCTACGGCAGTATTATGGTGAGCAAGTCGTGACGATTCTTGAACAATTCAGTTTAGAGGCGCTCCCGACGATTGATCAATATGATTTGATTCTCATTGATGGGGACCATAATTGGTATACGGTATACCACGAATTAAAATCGGTAGAGCAAATGGCGTTAAGAACAGGACGATTTCCAATCGTTCTCATGCATGATGTGGATTGGCCGTATGGCCGGAGAGATATGTATTACTATCCTGAGTCCATTCCAGAAGAATATCGACAGCCACATACTGCAAAAGGGATGAAGCCAGGGCAATCTGAACTGCTGGAGGTTGGTGGGTTTAATCATATCGCACTGAATGCACTTTCAGAAGGCGGAGAAAAGAATGGTGTCCATGGTGCCATCGATGATTTCCTGAATGAAACTTCTATACCTATTCACTATTATAAATTACAGTCCAATAATGGTCTGGGGGTGTTAATTCCAGAGGGTTCTCGCCTTCAATCAACGATCGGTTATATTTTAGATAGTTCGGGTTTATGATTCAGCATTATCTAAGGATGGAGGAAATAAGATGACTTTAGAGCTAACCACGATAATCATGTTAACCCGAGATCGAATTGAACTCACGAAAAAATGTGTTGAAAGTATTATTCGACATACGGATGTACCCTATGAATGGGTATTCGTGGATAATGGTTCCACCGATGGCACGGTGGAGTATTTGAAAAGCATCGATCGTGCAAAAGTAATCGTGAATGAAGAGAACAAGGGATTTGCTGCTGGATGCAACCAGGGAATCGCGGTAGCTGAGGGTAAATACTATCTGTTGATTAACAATGATACTGTAGTCACAGAGGGATGGTTACGTCATTTACATGAGTGGCTTCAAAAGGACCCTTCCATCGGTATTGTTGGTCCGGTTTCTAATTTTGTAGCCCCAATTCAACGAGTAGACGATGCTGTGTATAAAACACAGGAAGAAATGGATAACTACGCAAGGTCTAGAAGTGTAATTTATCAAGGGCGAGGTTTTTATCCGCATCGGTTAATTGGATTGTGTTTGTTATTCCCGAAGGAAGTTGTTGATAAAATCGGGGTACTTGATGAACGCTTCTTCCCTGGAAACTACGAGGATGATGATTTTTGTATCAGGGCCAGAATTGCGGGGTATAAACTTTGGGTCGCCCAGAATGTTTTTATACATCACGAAGGACATGGGACGTTTGGTGGAAGGGATATGAAGTATAAGCTCTTATCACTTGAAAACGCCGAAAGATTTCGTAAAAAATGGAGTATTGGTCACTCGGCATTTGAAATTGATCAGTGTGGATATAATCCATCGGAGATTGTTGCTAGAGAGATCCATTTTATACCTGATCGGCATGTGGTGAGAATCGAGTGATCCCGATCCTGCAATCTTCCTTCTCTCCAGGGATGATTGCTTTTTTGTTCATGGTCTGAGTAGAAGGGGATGGAGTAGTAGGGATGGAGGACATAATATGAGGAGAAAAAGCAGTACCAAAAAGAAGCAGCAAAAAGTCCATATCCCAGTTTCTTCACGTTTAAGTGTAAAAAAATCAGAAACAGATCAGTTCGTGTTTCTGTTGAGAGAGATAGGTACCTATACATCTCAAGTATTAACCACTCAAGCGAATGAAAGTTTTACACTTCTGAAGTTTCAAGTGCAGAATCTTAGTCGTCAGATAAATGAAATGCCATACACTTTAACTGAAAAGAAAATTGCTCGCATTGCTGCTCAGAAGATCGCTGTAATTCCAAGTCTATCGAACATTGAAGACGTCCGGGAGAAGATCACCGCTTTTTATGCCATCATTACACCATTATCCGCCCGGATCGGTCTAGAGGAGATAATTCGCCCCGACCTAGATGTTGTTATGAGAATGTTACAAATGATGATCGTGTCTACAACAGAAGAGAATCCGATTAGTAAGACCTCTTTGAATGATCAATCTTTAACGCTAGGTGATAAGGTTGAGGTTGCATCATCACATGTTCAGAAACTGCGTCCAACTTCTCAAATACATGGACAAATGACGGACTTTACTGAAGCTTTGGCTACTTCTATTGATGACTTGAATGTTCTTGTAAGTGCTACACGTTTTTCGGAATCGGGAGGTTTAATTGGAGAATCCAATAACATAGGCAAAAAGTCAACTGTGAGTGGAAGTTTGCTCTATCTTAGTGGAGAAGTATCCCAAACGGTGATGCCTGCAATGCCCATTCGTTTTAATCAAAGCTCTTTGGATAACATATCTTTTGATGGAACATCAGCTTTAATTATCCCCACATCAGGTTTTTATTATATGGAATGGAAAATAATATTGACAGATGACCAAGTGGACCCTAAAGCATTTGGTGTTGTGATCAATGGAGATATCGTTAATCGGTCAAATACGAAGTCCAGCGCTATGGCTAGCACGGTTTCCGGCTCAATTGTGTTGAATTTAGATGAAGGAAATAGGGTGGAGCTTTATAATCTATCTTCTGGATCAAAAGAAATTGGTTCTCCATCAGTAAGTACAATATTCACTGTTATAAAAATCGAATCTTAAAAATAGTAGAGGTGAAAACGATGCAAAAACGAAAAATCGGGGTAATTATATCATGGCTGAGCTACTGGAAAGATATTTAGGAGGATTTATCAAATGACAAATACAAACTATGATCAACAATATAACCGTATGGATAAGCAGGATGATGAAGTAGAGTTCCATACCGTAGATGATATATTAGAATATTATGCTGAGCGTCATGGGGCAAGGGAGAAGAGTAGTGAAGATGCTTTGAACTGATGGATGCTTAAGGAACTGGTTATTTCATTTATCACATGTCATAGATCGTGTCTTTAAGCCACTGTAAGATGCAGTGGCTTTTTCTATGATAAAATAGGATTCATCAATCTGGTCTGAAATATACTATTCGCTTGCTTCTTCCTAAGATTCGTGTTAAAATTTCTTTTGTTGTGAATACGGTGGTCCTCTGCGGATAATGATGGGGAATAGAAGATTTTCCGGAAGATGCAAGAACGCCTGTGTGAGAGGAGGGAGTCCTAGATGAATATCGTACAAGCGATTACTCAAGAACAACTTCGTAAGGATATTCCGAGCTTTCGTCCTGGCGACACTTTAAAAGTGCACGTTAAGGTTATCGAAGGATCTCGTGAGCGTGTCCAAGTTTTCGAAGGTGTTGTAATTAAACGTCGCGGTGGCGGAATCAGTGAGACTTTTACAGTTCGTAAAATTTCTTACGGTGTTGGTGTGGAAAGAACTTTCCCAATCAACTCGCCTAAAATCGAGAAAATCGAAGTGGCTCGCCGTGGTAAAGTACGTCGTGCGAAGCTTTATTATCTTCGTGAACTTCGTGGTAAAGCAGCGAGAATTAAAGAAATTCGTCGTTAATCAACGGACGGTAAAAGGGGCTTGTGCGCATATACAAGCCCCTTTTGTATATCCAAATTTGATCATAGTGCTGTAGATCATCAATTAAAAGAGAGGACGGTGAATTATGCAACAGGATACACATCAGGAAACATTCGAAGCAAAAGAAGAATCAGAGAGTCCCGCTAAGAAGAAAAAAAATGAGTTAGTGGAGTGGCTAAAAGCCCTTCTGATTGCACTAATTCTCGTAGTTCTTATTCGATGGCTTCTGTTTCAGCCTTTCATCGTACAAGGACCGTCCATGCAGCCTAACTTCGTAACAGGTCAGAAGCTTATTGTGAATGAAATCCTATACGACATTCGTAAACCGGAGCGTGGTGAGGTCATCGTATTCCACGTGCCTTCCGAGGGAAGAGATTTCATCAAACGCGTCATTGCTGTTGCTGGTGATACAGTTCAAGTAGAAGGCGACAAAGTCACTGTGAATGGTAAAACCGTAAGCGAGACTTACATACAAGATGCAATTGACCAAGCTCATTCAGAAGACAGACTATATAACAGTCTGAATTTCCCTAACACAGACTTCCCAGACGGTAAGGTACCTGAAGGGCATGTATTTGTAATGGGAGACAATCGATCCAATAGTACAGATAGTCGAATGATTGGATACGTTCCACTCGAAGACATTATCGGCCGAGCAGATCTGATCTTCTGGCCACTTAAAGATATTGGTTTTATTAATCACTAACAGGGAATAAAAAGAATAACGGAATTGGAATTTTTGTGAGGTGACGACGTTGACGATACAATGGTTTCCAGGACATATGACAAAAGCACGCCGTCAAATACAGGATAAACTGAAGTTGATTGATGCTGTTATAGAGCTGATTGACGCCAGACTGCCGCTATCTAGCCGCAATCCGATGATCGACGATATTTTACAGGGGAAGCCGCGCCTCATTATTATGAACAAGGCAGATTTGGCTGACCCAGAGGTGACACGTCAATGGCTAACTTATTTTAAAGAGCAGGGTCATACTGCATTTCCGGTAGATGCTCAGACAGGATCAGGGGTCAAAGAGATACCAGATCAGGTAAAACTTTTGTTGAAAGAAAAAATTGATAAAATGTTATCCAAGGGTATAAATCCCCGTGCAATGCGAGTCCTGATCGTTGGGATTCCGAATGTAGGTAAATCTACATTAATAAACCGTCTTGCTGGCCGCAGCATTGCAGCAACAGGAGATCGTCCAGGTGTAACAAAAGGTCAGCAATGGATTAAGGTTGCAGGCGGCCAGATGGAACTGCTCGATACGCCAGGGATTTTGTGGCCGAAGTTTGAAGATCAAAATGTTGGTTACCGTCTAGCCGTGACCGGTGCTATCAAAGAGGAAATATTGAACGTTGAGGACATTGCGTTTTTTGCGGTTAAATACTTGTCGAAATATTACTGGGAGCCGATGAGTGAGCGTTTTGACTTAAAGCAGCGTCCTGAGGATTTTGAGAATCCGGACGAGATTGTGACTGTAATGGAAGACATTGGCCGTAAACGCGGTTGTATTGTTAGTGGGGGGCGTGTAGATTTGGAGAAAGCCTCAAGCTTATTCTTACGTGAGTTACGTGCTGGAAAAATGGGACGCTTCTCCATGGAAGCACCTTATTAATCGCTTTTTGGGAAACCACCGTAAAGGTGGTTTTTTTGTTATGGGATATTTTAAAAAGCCTAAAGATAGGTGACTGTCTTTAGGTACATATGATATGATTTTAGAATAGATTCATAGATTTGAATGTTGTTCTTTATTCTAAGAATAAATGAAATAGTAGCCTTTTTTGACCAGGCACCAAGGAGTTTTATGATGAGTGATTTGTTATCCTATGAACGTGAATATTGGCCTGCATATGAATTGATTGCGGGAATTGATGAGGTAGGACGCGGTTGTTTATTTGGTGATGTTATTGCTGCTGCTGTTGTTCTCCCGCAAGGATTAGTGATTGAGGGAATTAATGATTCTAAGAAGCTGAGTGCGAAGAAGCGGGATGCTTTGTATGATCAGATTATGGAAGAGGCGCTTGCGGTAGGTATAGGATGTGTTGATGCCGAGACTATAGATCGAATTAATATTAAACAGGCTGCTCGGTTGGCAATGAAGATGGCGCTTGAGGAGCTTGCGGTGACTCCGCAGTTCTTACTTGTTGATGCAGAGAAGGTGGATTGTGATATTCCACAACTAGCGATTATAAAAGGTGATGCCAACAGTCAATCGATTGCTGCAGCATCTATTGTCGCAAAAGTGACTAGAGATCGGTTATGCGAAGGAGCATGGAACGAGGCTTATCCAGAATACGGGATTGCTATACATAAAGGTTATGCAACGAAGCTGCATCGTGAGCAGCTCGGAATTCTGGGTCCTACACCACTGCATCGCCGGAGCTTTTTGAGAAATATTGAGTTTGAGCAGTTATCATTATTTTGAATTTCTTGTAAAGCCCGCCTTGTAAAAAGGCGGGCTTTTGCCGATATATAAGGAAAATGGATGCTTAGGGAGGAACAGATCGTGAACATCGGATCGTTGATTCGAGGGCTTCTTGGTGAACAGAGAGCGGGCGAGAGCAAGACACTGGATATGAAGCCAGGTCAGGTCGTTCGCGGTGTTGTTATGAATGTATCAGAGGATGGACAGGAAGCCGTCGTGCAAATACAAGGAGTTCAAGTGAAGGCGAAGCTGGAGACACCGCTTCGAGCAGGGGAAACAGCTCTTCTTCAAGTACAGCCACCAGGGGAGGAAGGGGCGGTTGTACTTAAACCTTTAAGTCCATCTGCCAATCAGACGCTAAGTCCATCCTCGATGATGGAAGTGCTTGAATTCGTTAATTTACCGGATACGAAAGAGAATCGGGAAATGATTCGCGGGATGCAGAGCGTAGGAATTCCATTAACGAAGGAAAATATAGCTCAGTTTAAAGAGATGCTTGCTGTGAAGCCTCCTCAAGTTTCATTAACGGAATGGATGGAGTCTTCGGCTATTGCATTTCATCGGGGGTTGCCGATTACTCCGGAGAGCGTCAAAGGATTGTATCAGGCTGTATTCGGTCCTCAGCTTCATGTATTGCTTGAATCGCTTGAAAATCAGCTTAGCGAAGCGCTGCAAGTTCAGATATCTAATAAAGGTCAAACAGTCCAAACTGCTGGGAATAGTCCTGTGGCTGGTACGAACGGTAAAAATGAAGGAATGGCTAACATGGCCGCAGTTAATCTGGATAAAGCAGCGGGGGCTGCGCTGCAAACAGGACCGGGCGATAGATCAACGCTTGTTGCGGATAGCGCTCGCAGCGGACAGCAGGCTCTGCTGACGAAGTTGCAGAGCCTGCTGTCTCAGCTGCGCGGCGAGCTTGCGCAGCAAGGCCCCTGGGCCGGCGCGGCTACGCCACAGCCGGCCTCGGGGGCTGCCGGCTCGGCGATGCCGCCGGCAGCAGGGCAAGCCGCCGTGGCCACGGGGACGGCGGCAGAGAGTGCACCGCCGCCTTTGGCACAGGCGGCGCAGCCTGGCGAAGGGGCCGCAGGCCCTTCGCCGAAGCCGCCCACCCACGGTGCGGAGCCGTGGGTGGGGCGGCTGCTGAAGCTGCTCGGTGCAGAGCACGAGCAGCAGGTGTTGCGCGGGGGGGCGCATCCACCCGCGCAGGGTGCGGCGGCGAGCACCGCTGCCGCCGGGCAAGCCGGTAGCCCGAACCCGCTTGGCGGAGGTTCGGGAACCGGCGCTAACATCGCTGCAGAAGCCCCTAGGGAGCCGTCTGCGGCGCCAGCAGCTCAAGGGGCGGTTGCTCCTTCTGTTGTTGTTGCGCAAGAAAAGACAGGCACTACGCCAGTCACACAGGCTGCCCAGCGCGGCATACAAGAGTCGAGTGTATTCCAGCCAGGGTCGCCCCTACAATCGACGACTCAGGCGCCCCAAGCGACAATGGCGGGTTCAACTGCTCAGGTACAGACGGCTAATAGTGTTCAGAGTGCAGCCGCCAATCTAGCAGCTGCTGCTAACCCAGTAGATCAAGCGGATATGAATACGCAGCAGCCACTCAACAACACTGGACCATTAGCCACTAGTTCAACGGATGCGAAGGAAACGTTAAAGGGCTTGCTACTTCAGTTAGCTGCAAGCAATGACATTCCCCCAGCCCTTAAAGAAGCTGCAGGACAACTTATTCAGCATATGACCGGACAACAGCTCCTATTAAATACAGATAGAACAGCACCCTTTGCTCAGGTTACGATGTTTATCCCGCTTCATGGGGCAGACGGAGAGCAGACAGCGTCCGTACATATTCAATCCCGTAGGGGTAGAAAAGGTGAACTGGATGCAACAAACTGCCGGTTGTGGTTTGACCTAGATATGAAGCATTTGGGTCCGACGGTGATTGATGTTCATGTTGTAGACCGGATTGTGAGCCTGAATTTGCGTAATGACCAGCCTTGGGTTTCAGAACTTTTTGAATCCAGAAAAAAAGAGCTGGCAGCTGGAGTAGAATCTATTGGATATCAGCTTCTCAGCATGAAGACAAGTCCATTTCCTGAGATCTCCGAATCTGTTATGGATCAAAGTAATGGAAACACAGCTTCCGAATATACACCACAAACTTATAAAGGGGTGGACTACAGAATATGAAGGGTAAAGAATCAGAAACCCCTCTAGCCATGAAAAAGGCAGTAGCTCTCAAGTATGCCCCTGAAGAAAATGAAGCGCCAATTCTCATTGCCAAGGGACAAGGTAAACTGGCGGATACCATTCTAGAGCGGGCCAAGGAGAATGGTGTTCCGGTACAGGAGGATGCAGCGCTCGTAGAAGTGCTATCCAAGCTTGATTTAGATCAGCAGATTCCTCCAGAACTCTATCAACTTGTGGCTGAGGTGCTAACTTATGTGTACCAAGCAGAAAGTGCTGCGAAGGAAGGGAGTCGATTATATGAGTCCTAGCCCAGATGATAAGAAGGATACTCGTAAACTAAAAGGAGCCTTGGCAGAAGCTGCAGCAGCGACTTTTTTGATGGAAAAAGGTTACCGTATTGTGGAACAGAATTGGCGGAATCGTACAGGGGAAATCGATATTATTGGAGAGTACAAGGATATGCTGGTGTTCATAGAGGTTCGCAGTCGTAGTGGAAACTTGGCATTTGGAACTCCTTCCGAATCCGTTAACCAGCGGAAGATTAACCAAGTTCGCAGTATGGCCGAGCAATATCTTCATTTTAAGAAACATTATGATGTTCCCATTCGTTTTGACGTGGTGGCTGTCATCCTTAACTCTGACATGTCAGTCACTTCGATAGAACATATTGAGCAAGCATTCTAAGTAAGGATGACTTTAGCGAACGCATTAGAATTTATGTGAATAAATAGAAAGCCTGAAGCTCGGGGGTCTAGTCGAGACCTTTTGAACTTCAGGCTTTTTTAGTGTGATAAATGATTAATAGAAATAAGCTGCGCAGTAGAGAAAAGGTACAGATTAGTGTTGTGTTTTTATTTCCCGTTTATAAAAATCATACAGTTGATTTACAGAAGAACTTGATAAGAGGTGACTGGATCTTTCGATTTCCCCGCGTTCCCAATCGAACCATCGCATTTCTTTTAACATTTCGATTTCTTTGTCTGAAAAGCGTTTCTTTATCTCTTTAGCAGGGTTACCACCTACGATAGTGTATGGCGGAACATCTTTTGTAACAACCGATCCAGCAGCAACAATCGCACCTTCTCCTATAGTCACACCGGGCATAATCATCGCATTCATACCGATCCAAGCATCACTTTCGATGATTGTGTCCCCTTTCGGTTCGTAAGAAGTTTCAAGCTGATCCACAAACGGATACACGGTAATCCATTCCGCATGATGATTATGATTTCCACCCATCAAAATGATGACTCCACTTGCAATGCAAACGTAATTTCCAATAATCAATTGATCTATATGCCAACCATAATCTTCGATGGGGTTAAACAACTTTCTTGATTTTTCATCCCCCCATAAGTATCTAACGCAACCATCTTCAAAATCATGTTGATCGTAATAACCTGAATAGTAAGAGTATTGCCCTACTTTGATCATGGGGTTCGTAACAATATCTTTTAGATACTTAATTTCAGACCAATGTTCGAATTGATGTTGTTTCATTTCTATTTCCTCGCTTCTAAGTAGTATAAATCAGTTTTACTTAGAAGCTTGACGCAGTAGCGACGTTCTTAAACCTTTTCAAACGACGAATCATCGTCCTCATCCTTTTCCTATGTGTTGGAGAGATTGTAACAAACGAATTAATTGTTCGTCAATTTTACGGTCCTGTTCTTATTTTGATTGTGGAACTCTGGTACATCCGCAGGCTAGCCTAATCATTAACTAGAAATCGCATTTAATGCATAACTTCATCCGTGGTAATTGCTTGTTTATCCAGCTGCCTGTATTGAATCGCCTCAGCAACATGATCAAAGGAGATTTCAGCTAACCCCTCGAGATCAGCAATAGTTCGAGCAAGCTTCAATATTCGATCATAGGCGCGCATGCTCAGACCAAGCATATCGAGCGTGGAGTGAAGAAGATCAGCTGCGTCATTTCCAAGTTTAGTGAATCGACGTAAGGCGCTTCCCGATAGTTCGCTATTGGAACGAAAAGGAGTATTTCGGTACCGAGCACTTTGTATACGCTGAGCGGTATTCACCTGCAAACGCATCTCCTCAGATGACAATGGCATGGTGCCGCTTGGCCATTCTTTCGGTCTAGGTACATCTACTTGAAGATCGATCCGATCAAGTAGAGGGCCAGATATTTTGGCGCGGTATTGTGAAATACGCTGGTATGAACAAGAGCAGCGATGAAGAGGGTGATCACTTCCGTAATACCCGCACGGACAAGGATTCATGGAACAAGCCAGCATAAAGCGGGCAGGGAAGGTAAATACAGCACGTGCTCGGCTGATGGTCACCTCATGATCTTCTAAGGGTTGCCGCAACACTTCAAGGACACTTCGAGAGAATTCGGGTAGCTCATCAAGAAACAAAATTCCACGATGTGCCAGACTTACCTCGCCAGGTTTCGGGATCGTTCCACCGCCGATTAAGCCGCCGGTTGATATTGTGTGATGAGGTGAACGGAAAGGTCTGTTATGAATTAGACCTTCACTTTGTTTCAGTTTTCCTGCTGCACTAAAAATTTTGGTCGTTTCAAGAGATTCTTGTTCACTTAATGCAGGTAGGATGGTGGAAAGCCTTTTTATGAGCATCGTCTTTCCTGTACCCGGTGGTCCTATAAGTAAGATATTATGCATTCCCGCCGCTGCAATTGTTAATGCTCGCTTGACATGGAGCTGTCCAAGAACATCGCTATAATCCTCGATTGAAGCTTCCGGGCGGTCATTCCTACGATCCTTAGTTGTGATTTCAGGATGATACTGTAAGCGGGATAGAGATACGGTAATAGGCTCTTCTTTCTTATTACGTGATACGGAAGATTTATGATCGTTAGAGTTCTCTTTATCCGGCATTTCTACCTCTGTAAGGTCTGACAGATGGCTTATACCGTAGATCTTTATGCCGCCGATTAAAGAAGCTTCGGCCGCATTGTCACGTGGGAGGAGCACGCCTTGAAATCCATCTCTCTTTGCACGTTCTACCATCGAAAGTACACCTGTAACAGGTCTTAAGCTACCATCTAGTGCAAGTTCTCCGAGCATGAGCAATCGATCTGAAGAAGCTAAAGTCAGTTGTCCACTTGTTGTTAGAATACCAAGGGCAATAGCCAAGTCGAAGGAGGAGCCTTCTTTACGCAGATCGGCGGGTGCTAAATTCACTGTAACTCTTTGCATGGGGTAGGTATAGCCGCAATTCTTAATAGCAGCCCTTACACGTTCGACAGATTCCCGAATCGAAGAGTCGGGGAGTCCGATAATTGAGGTCTGTGGAAGACCGTTAGCCAGATCAACTTCAACTTGAATGACAACCCCGTCAATACCGTATAGACAGGCACTGTAAAGTTTTCCGTACATATCAAAAACACCTGCTTTCTGAATTCTGTCACTGTCAAAAGGACAGTCGGACTGATTTCTGAAAAAAGGTGCTTCCTTATTTTCTATAGTTGGTATTTTAAGAGAGTACATACCTAAAGTCAAACGTAAAGAGATCCATAACGTTTACAATTTTCCCACATAATGCTAGTGTTTTAATGAGTAAGAAGAGAAATTGATTTACAAGTGTATTAATAATAGATGATAGGAGGCAACTCATGGCTATTCATTGGGAAACGATTATCATATCATTAATTTTTGCTATGATCTTGATCGTTGCATTTATCATATTAATTTTACTTTTAATCAAATGGTTAAAAAAGCGTTGATATAGCAATGTTTTGGAGTGAAGTATTCAAAGATAGTACAGGATTATTTTACATAAATTCCCAATCATTCTCTCGGTGCAATCATATCCATATCAAAAAGCTGTGGATAAGTTGTGAACTTTTTAAGGTAAGCGTTTTAAAAACATGTTACAATAGCTTGGGTTTGTATAGATAGGTTTATAAAGCCTTGTTCCAGTCATGTTGATAGGAGGATTCCAGAATGAATATCCATGAATATCAAGGAAAACAAGTACTGAAGCAATATGGAGTTGTCGTTCCTAACGGCAAGGTTGCTTTCACGGTAGAGGAAGCTGTTGAGGCAGCGAAGTCGCTTAACAGTCCCGTAACCGTTGTCAAAGCTCAAATCCATGCAGGTGGACGTGGTAAAGCAGGTGGCGTTAAAGTTGCCAAGAACCTTGATGAGGTTCGTGCTTATGCCGAAGAGATTCTGGGTAAGGTGCTGGTAACTCACCAGACGGGTCCAGAAGGTAAAGAGGTTAAGCGTTTACTTATCGAAGAAGGCTGCGATATCCGTAAGGAGTATTATATCGGCGTGGTTGTGGACCGGGGAACCGGGCGCGTTGTTATGATGGCTTCTGAAGAAGGCGGCACAGAGATCGAAGAAGTTGCTGAAGCAACTCCTGAGAAGATCTTTAAGGAAGCTATTGATCCAGCTGTTGGTATGCAGATGTTCCAAGCTCGCAAACTAGCTTATGCGATCAATATTCCGAAAGAGCTGGTAGGCAAGGCGGCGCAATTTATGATCGCATTGTATACCGCATTTGTTGAAAAAGACTGCTCGATTGCTGAAATCAATCCATTGGTTGTAACAGGTGATGGAAACGTTATGGCTCTGGATGCCAAGCTTAACTTTGATTCCAACGCATTGTTCCGTCATAAAGACATTCAAGAACTGCGTGACCTGGAAGAAGAAGATGAGAAGGAAATTGAGGCATCCAAGTATGACCTGAGTTACATAGCATTAGATGGTAATATTGGCTGCATGGTTAACGGTGCAGGTCTTGCTATGGCTACCATGGATATTATTAAATATTACGGCGGCGACCCTGCTAACTTCCTCGATGTTGGGGGCGGTGCTACAACGGAGAAAGTAACCGAAGCATTCAAGATTATTTTATCCGATCCACAGGTAAAAGGTATTTTCGTTAATATCTTTGGTGGAATTATGCGCTGTGATGTCATTGCATCCGGTGTGGTAGAAGCAGCGAAACAGCTTGGACTTACACGTCCATTGGTTGTTCGCTTAGAAGGTACAAACGTTGATTTGGGCAAACAGATTTTGGCTGAATCCGGACTGAATATCGTTCCTGCTGATTCCATGGCTGATGGAGCGCAGAAGATCGTTTCACTCGTTCAGTAATATTCATTCCTGAAGGGGCATGGCACGTAGGATGGTTCGTCCGTCTAGCCGTGCGGTTGCTTTCATTTTCAAATAAAGATAGGGGATGTGAATCAATCGTGAGTATTTTGGTCGATAAAAATACAAAAGTCATCACACAAGGGATTACAGGTAAAACGGCCCTGTTTCATGCAAAAGGTGCACTCGATTACGGTACGCAAATGGTCGGAGGAACTTCTCCCGGTAAAGGCGGAACTGAAGTTGAGATTACACTAGAGAATGGTGAAACGGTAAGCCTTCCTGTATTTAATACAGTAGAAGAAGCTAAAGCATCAACTGGTGCAACAGCTAGCGTTATCTACGTACCACCAGCATTTGCAGCAGATTCCATCATGGAAGCCGTAGATGCGGAAATGGAACTTGTCATCTGTATCACAGAAGGTATTCCAGTATTAGATATGGTGAAAGTTGCACGTTATATGGAAGGTAAGAAGACTCGCTTGATCGGTCCTAACTGCCCTGGCGTAATTACTCCAGGTGAGTGCAAGATCGGTATCATGCCAGGCTACATTCATATGCCAGGTCATGTGGGCGTCGTTTCCCGAAGCGGAACTTTGACGTATGAAGCAGTTCATCAGCTAACTACGCGCGGAATTGGACAATCATCTGCCGTAGGTATCGGTGGAGATCCGGTTAAGGGTTCTGAATTTATCGATATTCTTAAACTCTTTAATGAAGATCCTCAGACTCACGCTGTAATTATGATCGGTGAGATCGGTGGTACAGCAGAAGAGGAAGCGGCTGAATGGATTGCTGCGAACATGACGAAGCCAGTTGTTGGCTTTATCGGCGGTGTTACAGCGCCTCCAGGCAAACGGATGGGACACGCAGGCGCTATCATTTCTGGAGGAAAAGGTACGGCTAAGGAAAAAATGGCCGTTCTTGAGGCCTGTGGAATTAAAGTCGCACCAACACCATCTGAGATGGGTTCAACACTTGTAAGTGTGCTTGAAGAGAAAGGCATTCTTAGTTTGTGTACAACACACTAAGCGCGAAGTAGCTTCATATTGAAGTAGGTAAGCAACCTTTTATTTCCTGACCGGAAATGAAGGGTTGCTTTTTGTGTTTTAATAACAATAATTTGGGGGTTATATTAATGAAGGAATTGATTGAACGAGCTTTGTTGGTTGCTCTTCATGAGACCGATGGAATTGGGTGGAAGACGATTCACCGATTTATTGTGAATGGTATTTTTGGAGAGGATATGATTCGATTTGAAGAGAGGGATTGGGTTGCGTTTGGATTGAATGTTGAAATTGCACGTCGATTGTCTACGCAACTTCGTCAGATTATTGATGAAAATTGTCTGAAATTGTCTAATGAATCCCAACAGATCATAACCGCACTTGATGCGACATACCCTGACATGTTAAAGTCATCTCCTCAGGCACCTTGGGTTATATATCTGAAAGGTAATGTTCATCTGCTTAAACAACCGGGAATTGCCATTGTTGGCACGCGTGTACCAACCGCCTATGGTCGAAAGATCGGCTCGATGTTAACGGAAGAGTTGTGCGGGGCTGGATTTATCGCAGTCAGTGGTATGGCAAGAGGGATTGACAGTGTTATTCATGATCAAGCATTGCGATGCGGGGGTGGAACAATCGCTGTTCTTGGAGCGGGAATTGATGTTATTTATCCACCGGAAAATCGATCTTTATATGAAGAGATAGCATTGAGAGGTCTCATAATTTCTGAATACCCTCCAGGAACAAAGGCACATCCGGGATTTTTTCCACAACGAAATCGTATAATCGCTGGAATCACCTTAGGCACTTTGGTGGTAGAAGCAGATGCTAGAAGTGGTTCACTGATCACAGCCGATGCTGCTTTAGAGGCGGGAAGAGATGTCTTTGCTGTTCCAGGTCCCATTACATCACCAAAGAGTCGCGGAACACTGGATTTAATCAAGCAAGGTGCTAAATTGGTTACTTGTAGTCAAGATGTTCTGGAAGAGTATGATTCATGGCTCCCTAAAGTGAAAAAGAGTGTCTTTAAGGATGATAATGATGATACTGCTTCCGACAAATATGATGTAAACGGGTTGACAAAAGACGAAATGGAAATATACCATATGTTGCAACAGGGGTCAGGGACGCTAGATGATCTGCTGGAGCGGACCCGTTGGGATTTTGGACATTTGCATTCAGTTCTGTTATCTTTAATCATAAAAAAGCAGATAACCCAATTACCTGGTGCATTATATAAGATAATTTAATCGAAAGTTTGAATGTTGGAGAGGAGGATGAACCTGTGGCGGATTCACTCGTTATCGTAGAGTCGCCGGCCAAGGCGAAGACGATTGGCAAATATCTCGGCAGTAAATATATCGTTAAAGCTTCGATGGGTCACGTACGCGATTTGCCGAAGAGCCAGATCGGGGTTGAGGTCGAAAACGATTTCAATCCGAAATACATTACGATCCGCGGAAAAGGTTCTGTCTTGAAGGAACTTAAGGATGCTAGCAAAAAGGTGAAAAAAGTGTATCTGGCGGCTGACCCCGATCGTGAAGGGGAAGCAATTGCATGGCACCTTGCTCATGCACTAGAGCTGGATGAAACTCAAAGCCTTCGTGTTGTATTTAACGAAATAACAAAAACAGCGGTAAAAGATGCGTTTAAAACACCTCGCAAAATTAATATGGACTTAGTAAATGCACAGCAAGCAAGACGTATATTGGATCGTCTGGTGGGTTATAAGATTAGTCCACTATTATGGAAGAAAGTTAAAAAGGGTTTATCCGCGGGACGTGTACAATCCGTTGCGGTTAAGATTATTTTGGACCGAGAGAATGAGATCAGTGCTTTCGAGCCGGAAGAGTATTGGACAATTACAGCTAAGCTTGCAGTCAACGGTACTGCTTTTGAAGCGAAGTTTCTGAAGCTTAATGGAGTCAAGAAGGAACTTAATAATGAGCAGGAAGTTAACGAGATTCTCTCTTTGATCCAGAGTTCCTCGTTCGAAGTCGCGGATGTTAAGGAAAGAGAACGTCAGCGTCATCCATCTGCTCCATTTACAACGAGTTCACTTCAGCAGGAGGCTGCTCGTAAGTTAGGTTTCCGGGCTGCTAAGACGATGTCAGTTGCTCAACAACTCTATGAGGGCGTTGAGCTCGGAAAAGAAGGTACAGTCGGTCTGATCACGTATATGCGTACGGACTCCACGCGTATTTCAACAACAGCTCAAGATGAAGCCAAAGAGTTTATTGCGGGTAAATACGGTGAAAAATTTGTACCAGAGAGCCCTCGGAATTATTCTAAAAAAGCGGCTAATGCACAGGACGCGCATGAGGCGATTCGTCCGACTTCGGTACTTCGTGATCCGGAAAGCATGAAGCCTTTTATGAGCCGTGATCAACTTCGGTTGTATAAATTAATATTTGAGCGTTTTGTGGCTAGTCAGATGGCCTCAGCCATACTGGATACCTTATCTGTTGACATTACCGCAGGGCCTACTATATTCCGTGCAACGGGATCGAAAGTACGCTTCCCTGGTTTTATGAAGGTTTATGTAGAGGGTAACGATGATGGTACGACAGAAGAAGAGAAATTCTTGCCTGAATTACATACAGGTGATGCGCTGTCCAGAGAAGAGATTGAGCCGAAACAGCATTTTACTCAGCCGCCACCGCGGTATACAGAGGCACGTTTGGTTCGTACTTTGGAAGAGCTGGGTATTGGACGCCCAAGTACGTACGCGCCTACACTGGAAACGATTCAGAAACGTGGATACGTTGCGATCGAAGAGAAGAAATTCGTTCCAACGGAATTAGGTGAACTCATTATTGAACAGATGGAGCAGTTCTTCCCTGAAATTCTGAATGTTGAATTTACAGCTAATATGGAAGAGGATCTTGACCATGTTGAGGAAGGCTCCGAGGATTGGGTTAAAGTGCTTGGCGTATTCTATGAGTCCTTTGAGAAAAGGCTTGAAGTTGCTGAAGAAGAAATGAAAGAAATTGAGATTGAAGATGAAGTTTCAGATGAAATTTGTGAAAAATGCGGAAAGCATCTTGTATATAAGCTCGGGAGATTTGGAAAGTTCTTAGCTTGCTCAGGATTTCCAGACTGCAGAAATACAAAACCGATTATAAAGGATATTGGAGTAGCATGTCCTAAGTGTAAAGATGGCCATGTTGTAGAGAGACGTAGCAAAAAGGGACGTGTCTTCTATGGTTGCGACCGATACCCGGAATGCGACTTTGTATCCTGGGATAAACCATCACTAAAGCCATGTCCAAATTGCAGTAGTTTGATGGTCGAGAAGAAGAGTAAACAGGGTATCAAACTGCAATGTACAGCATGCGACCACTCAGAAATGGTGGAAGAACAAGACGAAACAGATGATTTGTAAGGTACACAGGGGGTATTAACTTGACAGAAACACAAAGAGTTACCGTTATTGGCGCTGGACTCGCTGGAAGCGAGGCGGCTTGGCAAATTGCAAGTCGCGGCGTGCCAGTAACTTTATATGAAATGCGGCCAGTTGTGAAGACACCGGCTCATCATACAGATAAATTTGCCGAGCTCGTATGCAGTAATTCACTTCGAGCTAATGGGATGACCAATGCGGTAGGCGTACTTAAGGAAGAAATGCGGATGCTGAACTCCTTAGTCATCGGCTCCGCCGATCGGAATGCCGTTCCGGCCGGGGGAGCTCTTGCTGTAGACCGTGATGGGTTTTCAGGTGAAATAACGAATACACTTCATAATCATCCTTTGATCGAGGTTGTAAATGAAGAAATTCAGCATATACCTGAAGAAGGTATTGTTGTTATCGCAACAGGACCGCTCACTTCACCTTCGCTGTCCGCAGAAATTCGAAACCTCATGGGCGAAGATTATTTTTATTTTTATGACGCAGCGGCTCCGATCATTGAAAAAGACTCGATTGATATGAGCAAGGTTTATCTTGCTTCCCGTTATGATAAGGGTGAGGCTGCATATCTAAATTGTCCGATGACAGAAGAAGAGTTCGATGCATTCTATGATGCGCTAATCAACGCCGAAGTGGCACAACTTAAAGAATTCGAAAAGGAAATTTACTTCGAAGGATGCATGCCAATTGAGGTCATGATGAAACGCGGGAAACAGACGGCACTCTTTGGTCCGATGAAACCGGTAGGACTTGTGAACCCGCATACAGGGGAGTTACCCTATGCTGTTGTACAACTTCGGCAGGATAACGCAGCAGGTACACTTTATAATCTCGTTGGCTTCCAGACTCATCTCAAATGGGGCGAGCAGAAGCGCGTCTTATCCATGATTCCTGGTCTTGAGAATGCAGAAATCGTACGTTATGGTGTTATGCACCGAAACACATTTGTGAATTCTCCTAAATTGCTGGAGCCTACTTATCAGGTGAAGAATCGTCCGAACCTGTACTTGGCTGGTCAGATGACAGGTGTAGAAGGCTATGTAGAGTCAGCAGCTTCTGGACTTATTGCCGGCATTAACGCCGCTAGAGCTGTACAGAATCTTGATGGAGTTGTATTCCCACAGGAATCGACCATCGGAAGTATGGCATACTACATCACGAATGCTGATCCTGAGCATTTCCAGCCGATGAATGCGAACTTTGGCCTCTTACCAAGTCTAGGTACTCGTATTCGTAACAAAAAAGAGAAAAATGAGGCGCTTGCTAATCGAGCACTCGATCAGGTTCGCGGTTTCATTGAAACGAATGCTCTTAACGTAAACCCATAATCCGTATTAGGGGAGGTCCGCCATCATGGAAATGACTTTTCACGCGACGACCATCTGTGCAGTTAGGCATAACGGTAAAGCCGCTATTGCTGGAGATGGACAAGTAACTTTCGGGGAAAGTGTTGTAATGAAGCAGACCGCCAAAAAAGTGCGCCGTCTTTACCGGGGACAAGTTGTCGCCGGTTTTGCCGGTTCTGTGGCGGATGCGATTACTTTGTTTGAGAAATTTGAAGGAAAACTGGAGGAACATCATGGGAACCTGCAGCGTGCTGCTGTGGAATTAGCCAAGGATTGGCGACAGGACCGGATCCTTCGTAAGTTAGAGGCGTTAATGATCGTAATGGATAAAACAGGAATGCTGCTCATTTCCGGTGGAGGCGAAATCATTGAGCCTGATGATGATGTGCTTGCCATAGGATCAGGCGGCAATTTTGCGTTATCGGCTGGACGTGCGTTGAAACGTCATGCTGGGCATATGGAAGCTCGTGATATCGCTAGAGAAGCGCTTCAAATTGCTTCTGAAGTATGTGTATATACGAATAGTAATATCATCGTAGAAGAATTGTAATCTAACAAAACATTGAACGCCATTTACGGGTGGAGGAATGACGATGAATAACGAATCAATGACCCCAAGACAAATCGTAGCAGAACTAGATAAATATATCGTTGGTCAAAAACAAGCTAAAAAATCAGTAGCTGTTGCGCTACGCAATCGTTATCGGAGAAGTCGTCTGTCTGATGCAGAACGTGATGAAATTGTTCCGAAAAACATATTGATGATTGGTCCAACAGGCGTAGGTAAGACGGAAATTGCCAGACGTCTTGCCAAGCTCGTCAATGCCCCGTTCGTTAAGGTTGAAGCCACCAAGTTTACTGAGGTCGGTTACGTAGGGCGTGATGTAGAGTCTATGGTCCGGGATCTTGTAGAGACGGCAATTCGAATGATCAAGACCGAGCGGACCGAGAAAGTTCAGGATAAAGCTGAGGAAATGGCCAATGAACGTATTGTGAAGCTTCTAGTTCCTTCCACAGAGAAGACAAAGAGTCAGCGAAATCCTTTTGAAATGCTGTTTGGTGGAGGAAATAATTCGAATGATGATATCGAGGATGAAACCCCTGAAAAAGACAGCACTATCAAAGAAAAGCGTAGACAAGTAAGATTTAATTTGCTCTCAGGAAATCTTGAAGATGATTTAATTGAAATAGATGTTGAAGACACAGCTCCGAATATGTTTGATATGTTTGCAGGTCAGGGAAATGACCAGATGGGCATGAACATGCAGGAAATGTTTGGTAATTTAATGCCGAAGCGAACGAAGAAACGGAAGCTTGCGATTAAGGAAGCCCGGAAAGTGCTAATCCAAGAAGAAGCAACGAAGTTAATTGACATGGATGATGTCATACAGGAATCAGTAAGACGTGCGGAGCAGTCGGGGATCATTTTCATTGATGAAATTGATAAAGTAGCAAGCCAAGGAAGTTCCTCTGGCCCTGACGTCTCTCGTGAAGGCGTACAGCGGGATATTTTACCTATCGTAGAAGGATCTACGATTATGACCAAATACGGGCCTGTGAAGACGGACTACGTCTTATTTATTGCAGCGGGTGCATTCCATGTTGCCAAGCCATCGGATCTCATCCCAGAGCTTCAAGGACGTTTTCCGATCCGTGTGGAGCTCAGCAGTCTTTCACTTGATGATTTTGTATCTATTCTTACAGAACCAGAGAATGCATTAACGAAACAGTACGTAAATCTGCTAAGAACTGAAGATATCGAAATTGAGTTTGCCCCTGAAGCAATTCGGGAAATCGCTCAAATTGCTGCTTCCGTTAATCAGAACACTGAAAACATTGGTGCGCGTAGATTGCATACCATCTTGGAGAAGCTACTTGAAGATTTGTCTTTCGAAGCTCCAGAATTAACGTTGGACCGTATGATCATCACCCCTCAGTATGTAAAAGAGAAGTTATCGGATATTGCGCAGGATCGAGATTTGAGCCAATATATCCTTTAATGTCGAAGTTAGCAAGCTACAATTGTCGAAATCATTTCACAAGTGGGCAAGCAAACGGGACTGATAGGGTATAGCCGAACTCGCTGATAAGACCTAGTTAGCAACAATTTTGTGAATACTCAATTTATAGATTTTCACGAATACTTGCAGATTTTAGGTTAAAAATGAATAAAAATGAACTAAAAGCCCTTCTTTTTGGTAAAAGATAGGGCTTTTTTCTCATTGAAAAAAGTCCCAATCTCTACGAAACTTAATTTATATGACATCATGTTGTCGTTTTCTACTTAAGACCTAGGATAGGGCATATGTATTAATTCTTACTGTCGAAAAAAAGAGGATTTAGTTGGGTCATGTTGAATATCTTTTTCACAATGTCGAAGAGAAGGGGTATGACTGGTGAATCTATTAAGCAACAGCAGCTTTCAAAAGCTGCAAAGCGGATTGGATGCGGCAAACCTTAGAAACCAGGTACTTGCCAACAATATCGCAAATGTGGACACCCCTTATTTCAAAAGGTCGGATGTTTCATTTGAGAGTCTTTTGCAGAAGGAAATGAACGGAGTAAAGACAACATTGCCCGGAAAAAGAACCGATCCTAGACATTTTGAGATCGGACCGTCGAGCAATATCCCTGGAATATCGGTAAATACCGATGAATCGAGTGCGATGAACAATAACGGAAACAATGTCGATGTGGAACGTGAAATGTCTCTTTTAGCGGAGAACCAGCTTCGATATAATTCCTATGTTCAATCCGTAACGGAACAAATCAAGATTATGCGGGCTGCCGTAGAAGGGAGATAACGTGGTATGAATTTTAGTAATAGTTTCAGTGTTAGTGCCTCTGCATTAACTGCGCAGCGGCTAAGGATGGATGTGATTTCATCTAACATTGCAAATGCGGAAACAACACGTGCTCAGGTTAGTAATGGAGAATTCGTTCCGTATCGCCGTAAGGTCGTTGTTATGGAACCACAGAAGAATTCTTTTGATAGTATTTTGCAATCGAAGATGGGCGGAAGTAATGGAGTTGGACAAGGCGTTAAGGTGAGTGCAATCCAAGAAGATCAGTCACCACTAAAACCTGTGTATAATCCATCTCACCCGGATGCGAATGCCGAAGGATATGTATACATGCCAAATGTAGATATCACGAAAGAAATGGTAGATATGATTTCAGCCAGTAGATCTTATGAAGCAAATGTAACAGCATTAAATGCTTCGAAAGCGATGGTGATGAAAGCATTAGAGATTGGAAGATAGGGGACATTCAAATACATATAGAGGGAAGAGGAGGGAACATTCATGATTCAAAACACGATGTTTAACAATGGTGTAGTACAACCCTTACAGATGCAAACCTCTGCAAAAGTAGATTCAACGCCTTCAGAATCGCTTCGCCAATTTGGTTCATATCTTGAAGACGCTCTTCAATCTGTTTCAGCTCAAGAACAAAACTCACACATAATGTCTGACAAATTAATGCTAGGCCAGGTCAATGTAGACCAAGCAATGATATCAGCCCAACAGGCTTTGCTGAGCGTGCAGCTCACAACACAGGTCCGAAATAAAGTGGTAGAAGCCTACCAAGAGATCATGCGCACGCAAATTTAATGTTTCTAGCAAAGTTTCGGATGGGGTGACAATGTGAATGAACGAATAGCCCAATATCGGGAGAAATTCACCCAGTATTGGAACCAATTCAGCAAAAAAACTAAAATTATGCTTATCTCCACAATTGCAATTACATTGATTGCGATTATCGTTTTGACGATGCAATTCTCTAAAACGGAGTATGAGGTAGCATTTAGGGATTTAAACTCTAGTGATGCAGCTGGTATTATTAGTCACCTTGAGTCACAGAGCATTCCGTATAGACTAAGTCCAGATGGAACTAGTATTTCCGTACCAAGCACCAATGCAACCAAAGTGCAAATTGATGTTGGATCACAGGGGATCATTCAGAATGGGACAATAGGCCTAGAGACTTTTGAGCAGAATGCTTCAGCTATCGGTATGACCGAGAATGAATTTGAAGTGAAGTATGTAAATGCTCTGAATGGTGAAGTAGAGCGGATGCTCGAGAAGATGAACGGAATAAAAGATGCAACGGTACTCCTTAATCTGCCGAAAGAAAGTGTTTTTGCAACAACAGCGGATCGGGAGAAGGCGACTGCTTCAGTAGTTATGCAATTTAAACCAGGATATCGTCCTACCCAAGAAGCGATTGATAGCTATTATAACTTGGTCAAAACTTCGGTGCCGAATCTACCAATCGAGAACATTACCATCTCAAATGATGAGGTTGAACTTCTGGCTACGGCTAAAGGTGGTCAAGGTGGGTTAGTCGGTAAGGTGGAAGAAAACTTTGCTTTACAGAGGAATTTTGAAAAAGAAGTTCGTCAAAACGTTCAACAGTTCTTATCCCAATACATGGGACCGAACAAGGTGAACGTACTTGTTGCGTCCAAACTGAATTTCGATCAGGTTTCCAGCAAAGAAAATCTGGTAACACCCGTAGATGAAGAAGAGATGAAAGGGATTGAAATCAGTGTCCAGGAGATTCAGAAGAATTATTCTGGAACGAGCAGTCCAACTGGCGGAGTCGCTGGTACGGGAGAAGAAGAAGTACCTGGATATCCAAGTGATTCGACTAATGGGCAAACACAGTCGGAGGAAACGTCCAGTACTAAAAATTACGATGTGAATCGGATCACACGTGATATTATCTCAAGTCCATACACTGTTAAAGACTTAACCATTAATGTATCCGTTGAACCACCTAATGGACAAGAAATTATGGATGAGACAACAAGAGGTGCAGTTGAGAACATTTTGGTCAATATCGTTAGAGCATCTTTAGCTGACTCAGGAGTTAGTTATACAGACGCGGACCTAGCTAAGAAAGTTTCGGTCGTTTCACAAGTTATGAATCCGAAAACAGAAGAAAATGCGAAAACACTTCTTTCTCAGCCACTCATGTGGGGTATTGGTCTAGCTGCATTGGCATTACTTGCAGGCGGAACATATTTCATCATACGGAGACGGAAACAACAACAGGAATTATTGGAAGAGGATATTCCACTTCCGCCAACAACGGAATTCCCGTCTATTAATTTAGAGAGTGTGACGAATGAGAGTCAAGTTCGTAAGCAGCTGGAAACGCTCGCGAAGAAGAAACCAGATGAATTCGTTAATTTACTTCGAACTTGGCTTGCTGAGGAATAGGGGTGGAACCAATTGGCTAGAGGAAATAATCAAACATTAAGCGGACGTCAGAAAGCAGCCATTTTATTAATCACGCTGGGACCTGAAGTTTCTGCTCAGATATTCAAGCATCTTCGTGAAGAAGAGATTGAACAGTTAACGTTAGAAATCGCCAATGTGCGTAAAGTAGACGGTGGTGAGAAGGAACTCATCATGTCCGAATTTCATCAGATCTGTCTGGCACAGGAATATATCACGCAAGGTGGTATAACTTACGCAAAAGAAATTCTGGAGAAGGCTCTTGGTCAACAAAAGGCAATGGAAGTCATTAACCGATTGACAGCTACCTTGCAAGTACGGCCCTTCGATTTTGCCAGAAAAGCAGATCCAAGCCAGATTCTCAACTTTATCCAGAATGAAAATGCTCAAACCATTGCACTTGTGCTTTCATATCTACAGTTCGAGCAAGCTGCAGCAATTCTTTCGTCCCTTCCGCAAGAGAAACAGGCAGAAGTTGCACGGAGAGTCGCTGTAATGGATAGCACTTCACCTGAGGTTATCTCTCAAGTGGAGAGTGTACTGGAACAGAAACTGTCTGCAACCGTTACTCAGGATTACACGAGTGCTGGAGGTATTGAATCGATTGTACAAATCCTTAATGGGGTTGACCGAGGTACAGAACGTACCATTCTAGATGCTCTCGAAATTCAGGATCCGGAGCTTGCAGAAGAAATCAAGAAGCGGATGTTTGTCTTTGAAGACATCGTTAATGTGGACAATCGTTCGATTCAGCGGATTATCCGTGATATCGAGAATGCAGACCTGCAGCTTGCGCTTAAAGTGGCTAGTGAAGAAGTTAGAGATGTTATTTTCCGAAATATGTCCAAACGCATGGCAGAGACTTTCAAAGAAGAGATGGAATATATGGGACCGGTGCGATTGCGTGATGTAGAGGAAGCTCAAACTCGTATCGTAAGTACAATCCGGAGACTTGAAGAAGCAGGCGAAGTGATTATCGCTCGCGGCGGAGGAGATGACATTATTGTCTAACTTGATCAAATCGTCCCAATACATGCCGATGGATGTCTTGAAAGAGTTGGATTTAGCCCGTCACTACGCAGTGGTCGCAGAGAATGAAGATTCTCCTGAATTCCTGCAGCCGGTTGAGCCGGCCTTACATCCCACGATAGCGGAAGCTGAGAAGATCAAGGAAGAAATACTAAGGGATGCGAAGGAATTCGCTGAACGGCAAATTCGGGAAGCCTCTGAAGAAGCTGAGAAAATACTAGCAGATACGCAGGCACAGATCGAAGCATGGTGGGAAGAAAGACGAAGTCAGGATGAAGACCTTGCTGAAGCACTGAAAGCTGAAGGTTACCGCCAAGGATATGAAGAGGGAGCAGCCAAAGCCGAGTCCGAGATGAAAGAGATGAGGATGCGGACAACGGAAGAGGCCAAAGAACTCTTGAAGCAGGCTTATGAAGCTAAAGAATCCTTAATCCAAGAGGCAGAACCGTTTCTTGTCGATCTGAGTTGTGCCATTGCTGAGAAAGTGTTGGATCGACAGTTAGAAGTCGAATCGGATTATATGCTAGAGCTCATAAGAAAAAATCTTACTCGGAAACGTGAAAAGGGGATTATCTCTCTTTGTGTTTCTCCAGCTCACTTCGCATTTGTGCATGCTGCTAGAGAAGAACTAGCTATGTCTCTCGACTCTCAAGCTGAATTGCAGATTCTGCCTGACGCTACCGTGAAAGATCGTGGATGTGTTATTCGCTCTTCATTCGGTAGTGTTGATGCGAGGATAGATACACAGCTAGCCGAGATTAAGAAAGAGCTGATCCGACTATCACTTGATGATGAAGAACGGAGAAATCAAGATGAAGAAGCTTGACAGTAACCGTTACAAAGATCACCTAAGACATATCGATCCTGTACGCATTAATGGTAAAGTTACACAGGTCATTGGTCTTATGGTTGAATCAGAAGGTCCTGATGCAAGTGTAGGTGAAGTTTGTTACATCTATCCAAGTAAACAATCCAAGCCCCTTCAAGCAGAAGTTGTAGGGTTCCGCGACAATAAGGTGCTGCTGATGCCACTCGGAGAATTGCACTCGATTGGACCTGGATGCGACGTAGTCGGAACAGGTAAACCCCTTAGCGTACAGGTTGGCTCAGAACTGCTGGGGAAAGTACTTGATGGATTAGGTCAGCCGTTAGACGGATCACTTATTCCGGCTAGAATGCCATACAGTGCAACGAATAATATTCCTCAGAATCCACTGAATAGACCTCGGGTGCTTGAGCCGATTAGCATCGGTGTTCGAGCGATCGACGGTCTTCTCACCATTGGTAAGGGCCAGCGTGTCGGAATTTTTGCTGGCTCGGGCGTCGGAAAGAGTACACTGATGGGCATGATTGCAAGAAATACATCGGCAGATGTTAACGTTATTGCCTTGATTGGTGAACGTGGGAGAGAGGTTCTAGACTTCATTGAAAGAGATTTGGGACCAGAAGGACTGAAACGTTCTGTAGTTATCGTAGCTACTTCTGACCAGCCTGCACTAATAAGGATTAAAGGTGCATTGATTGCAACAACGATTGCAGAATATTTCAGGGATCGTGGCTTAAATGTAATGCTTATGATGGATTCTGTAACACGTTATGCCATGGCGCAGCGTGAGGTCGGCTTAGCTGTCGGGGAGCCGCCAGCAATGCGTGGTTATACGCCTTCTGTATTCGCCAATCTGCCTAAACTGCTAGAACGTGCAGGTACGGGTCCTACAGGATCGATCACTGCTTTTTACACGGTATTGGTAGATGGTGATGATATGAACGAGCCTATAGCTGATGCGGTTCGGGGTATATTGGACGGGCATATTGTTCTCAATCGTAATATCGCGAATAAAGGGCATTTTCCTGCAATTGATGTACTTGCGAGTATTAGCCGGGTTATGAAAGATATTTCGCCAGAGGAGCAGATTGAAGCAGCAGATAACATCAAGAGATTGATGTCAGTGTATAAGGATTCAGAGGATCTCATTAATATCGGTGCCTATCAACGGGGATCAAATGCGGAAATTGATGAATCGATAGAGTACATGCAGAGCATTTGGGACTTTACGAAGCAAAAAGTGAATGAAAAAGTGACATTGAGCGAGGTGCAAGAGCGCTTAATATCCGAATTTTCAAGGAGATGACCATTGAAAGATGAAATTTCACTACGCATTTCAGAAAATTGTGGATCTAAAAAGTAACGAGAAGACACAAGCGGAGTGGATGTTATCATCCGCGATAGGTAAGCTTCAGGCAGAAGAAAAAAGTCTGAGTGATCTTTTTGAGATGCGTGAGCAGATGTATGAAGCTCTGCAGAATGCGGCCAAGACTAGTGCTCCGGTCGCCGAAATTCGGAATATACAAGCGTATGTTGAACACCTAGAGTCCTGTATTGCGAAGAAGCGTGATGATATACGACTTGCACATGTCAATGTCAATAAGAAACAAGAGCAATTGAATGAGAGAATGCTTGATGAAAAAGTATGGTTGAAAGCTAGGGATAAATCGAAAGAAAAGTTCCGGCATGAAAGTCTCCTTCGGGAACAAAACGAGCTGGACGAAATGGCGACGGTTCGTTTTGCCATAAACGCCCGCTAAGCTCTTAACTGCCACAAGGTATGCCCGCAAAGGAGGAGTAGAGAGTGGCTCGAAATGATATGCCAATAGATAAAGAAGAGTCTAATGGAGGATTTGAACGGATTCTGATCTTTCTGATACCGATTATTTTTACGATTGTATTGGTGGGGGTGCTATTGACACTCTTCAACATTAATGTTCGGAACGGTGTCCTAGATCTAGCTAACAAAGTACCTATTATTAAAGAGTGGGTGCCTGATCCTGTATTAACACCAGAAGAAGAGAAACTTAAAGCAATTAAGGATCAAGAAGAAAGTGATGAGGCCACAATCAAGGAACTGAAGAAACAACTAGCAGAGAAGGAAACGTCTCTGAAAGAACTGTCTGAGCAGAAGAAGGTCGAATCGAACAAGGTGAAAGATCTCCAGGCACAGGTAGAAGAGATGCAGAATCGAACGTCAGCGACGGATGAGCCCGAAGAAGATTCCTATACAAAACAAATTCGGGAGTTGGCTAAAGTGTATGCTGACATGAGTCCTAGTAAAGCAGCACCGATCATGCAAAACCTAACGCTTGAGGAAATGGTATTAATGCTTAGTGAAATGAAGAGTGCTAAGCGAGTGGCAATTTTGGAGAAAATGGACCCTAAAACGGCTGCTGATGCAACAATGATGCTTAAGGATGCTAAGCCGGCAGAAGATTTGGCAATTGCTGCATTACAAGCACGATTGAAGAAGAATGAAGCTACCAAAGAGACAGTTAAATCGACAGAGAATCTAGATAAAAATCAGTTGAGTCAAACATTCTCGCAGATGACGCCGAAGAATGCGGCAGACTTACTTTTACAAACTTATAAAATCAGTTCAGCCAAGACAATTACGATCTTGAACACAGTAGATGACGGAACACGAGCTCGGATATTAAATGCGATGTCCACGATCGATCCTGAACTTACAGCCAAGGTTCTTAACAGGTTGATGGGATCTAAGTAGTATTTGTGATAAGAATCACTCCTATATGAAGGGAGGTGAAAACTATGACACTAGTATTTCAAAGCACAACATCAACGGTTGGCGGAGCGATATCTGGAGGGAAAACATCAGATAACGGCAAAACAAGCTCTGTCGATGGATTTGGACAAGCTTTAGTACAACAAATGACGAATGCGGGGACGCCAACGACATCCACACCTACCGCTAAGGATACAGCGGCGATGATGTTAAATGCCTCCGTTCAAATGCTAAAGGATTTAACGATGTTCTCACAAGTCAGCCAAGCGATAGACAAGCCCGAACTTTCTGTGACTGAGGGTAACACTGACCAAGAAGGAACTTTAGACCTTAGTCAAATGATTCTTTCTCTAATGAAAGACTTAGAGAAACTAGAAGAGGCACTAGAGAAAGATCCTTCTCTGTTACAAGAGCTTCAGGCATGGCTTATGCAGGCAACGACGGTACTCAGCAATGTGCAGGTACAAGGGCAGGCAGGCGTTCAGCAGCAACTTCCTGAGGGTGAGCTCCAGAGTATTCCACCACTTGCTGCACACCCTGACACGATTCGCTTTGCTGTTCAGGATACACTGACACAGTTAAGTAACATGGTGAAGAACAACACGCTCGGCGATCAAGCGAAGTCCCAGCTTATGCAATTAGCGCAATCCTTCCAGACATTATTGACAGAGGGAGGGAGCGGGAATAGCAAGGAAATCGTTCAAAATAAGTCTCAAGTGGCGTCAGCAGTTGCCAGTTATCTTGATGGTGAGGCACCGGTGAGTGTAGATCGTAAAGAACTTCCAGTTAGTATGAAACCTGTCACTTCTTCAGTTCAAACATTTGACGCCAAAGAGCGCTTAACAGCGAAACTGATTGACGGTGGATCGACGGAAGAAGCTGCTGCAGGAAATACGGACAGCATAACGGAACAGAACTTTACAGCTGGACAGCTAGCGCTTCGAACAGGTAACACAGCTCCTGTTAAAGCTATGGCTCAACCTGTACCTGTAAATCAATTCGCTAACGAGATGACAAACCTGGTCGTTAACAAATTGGAGTTTGTCAAACTTCAAGGGTTCACTGAGGCGAGGATCTCCCTGAATCCAGAGCATTTAGGTCAGGTTGATATTAGGATCACGATGCAAAATGGACAATTGGTAGCTCAGTTTATGACTCGAAATTCGGATGCCAGAGAATTAATTGACCAGCAAATGTCACAGCTTCGTTCTGCGCTTCAAGGTCAGGGACTACAAGTTGAGAAGCTTGAAGTTACTCAGAGTAGTCAGTCCTCTTCCTCCCAGTTCTATCAGGAGGGAAGACAACCAGGTTCTGGTCAACAAGATTCGAATCGACGCTCCAGAGAGAAGGATGTTCCATCCGATGATGCGGTTGCAACAGCGGCTATAACTGAGGAATGGAATGAATGGTTAGCGGAACGTCAAGAAGTGGATGCTCGGTCTCATACAGGTGCGTTTACGGCATCAGTATAGGCAAAAGGAGGTGAGAATGAAATGGCTACAACTAATTCCGTTAATAATGTCTGGCCAAATTATTCAAAAGAGAATGTGAATAAGGTAGGTACATCTAATGGGCAGGAGCTAGGGAAAGACGAATTTTTAAAGATACTTATTACTCAGCTCCGTTATCAGGATCCGATGCAGCCTATGCAAGATAAGGAATTTATTGCGCAAATGGCTCAGTTTACATCACTAGAACAGCTGATGAATATTTCTTCACAGATTACAGACATGAGGCAGTCACTCGGAACGGCATCAAGCTTAATCGGAAAGAAAGTGAGCTGGGTTGAATTCGCTGAAGGTAGCAGCGGTCAGACGGTCGTGAAGAGTGGTATTGTTGATTCTGTCCTTATTCGTGACGGGATACATTATGCCAAAATTGGTAAAGACGAAGTGGCACTGGATTACATTACGCAGATTGAAAATGTTGTACCGGATGCTAACAATCCAGGTGATGGGGAGACTACTGGACCGGAAGCACCTTCGGAAACGCCTGACACTCCAGTCGATACTGATGATTCTTCTCAGCCAGATGGTAGTGAAAGCGGGGGGATAGTGTGATGAATGATCGCATAACTATTGGGCAACTATTTCCCGGGAAAATTCAACCTGCATCACTGCAAAGAGATCGTAGTACAACATCGAACCCGAGTGTGCAGCCTGGAAAGTTTAAGGAGCTTCTTGAAGAGAGCCTACTTAAGTTTAGCAATCATGCTGCGAAACGTCTGGAGCAACGAGGCATTGAGATTAAAGGTGATCAGCTTGCACAGATCAATTCAGCTATTGAAAAGGCAGCCGCTAAAGGAAGCAAAGATTCACTCATATTATTAAATGATATGGCTTTAATTGTGAATGTACCTAACCGTACAGTTGTAACTGCTATGGATAATCAATCCATGAAAGACAATGTATTTACCCAAATCGATAGTGCCGTCATTATTTCATAATTACTGGTTGGCCCGTAAAGGAAACCAGGTGGCCGCTGATCGACTGACGCGGCCCAACTATAAGGAGGAAGTTCAATGTTAAGATCCATGTATTCGGGCGTTTCCGGTATGAGAGGATTTCAAACGAAACTTGATGTAATCGGTAATAACATCGCGAACGTAAATACGGTAGGTTTCAAAGCTGGTCGTGTTATGTTTAAGGATATTCTGAGTCAGACGGTTTCTGGTGTAACTGCTCCTAGTGATACTCAAGGCGGAGTGAATGCCAAACAAATCGGTTTGGGTACCACAGTAGGTTCCATTGATACGATCCATACACCGGGTAGTGCCCAGACGACAAATGTTCCGACCGACTTACGTATTGATGGTGATGGATTCTTCATGGTTAAGATGTCTGAAGATCAAGAAGTTCCTTTCTTGACAAGAGCCGGTGATTTCCACATTGACGGTAATCGAAACTTGGTTACTTCTGACGGTATGTTTGTACTGGACGTAGATGGTGGAATTATAACGCTTGGTGAAGAAGTTACTGGCTTCTCTATCGCTCAGGATGGAACGATTGTTACGCAAGGTGGAGATGGAGACGATGGTGTCCAGATTGGTATCGCTAAAGTTATTAACCCAGAAGGTCTTGAGAAGATTGGTGGTAACATGTACCGCGTTACTGCGAATGCACTCGGCGGTGATGCTGACGGCGAGGTCGTAGGACTCCCAGCGAATAGTGTTGAGGATGGTACGGGTGCAATTATATCAGGGCAGCTTGAAATGTCTAACGTGGATTTAACAGGAGAGTTTACGGAAATGATTGTGGCACAACGTGGTTTCCAGTCTAACTCCCGAATTATCACAACCTCTGATGAAATTCTTCAGGAAGTCGTTAACCTGAAACGATAAGAATGAGATGAGGGGAGGCTAAGTCCTCCCCAAATTTAAGGAGGCTGTCACATGATTTCGGTTACAAGGTTAAATGGATCGCAGTTATGGCTGAATGCGCTATTGATTGAAATGGTTGAGGAGACACCCGACACTTACGTGACCTTGACAACTGGTAAAAGATTGATTGTTTTGGAGAAAGCTGCGGCTGTTATCGCCTCGATCCAAGCCTATCATCGTGAGCTCGGTGTGAACCAAGCAACTATTAAAGTGCAACAGATGGAGGAACCTTCATGAAAAAGATGCTGCCATGGTTAATTACGATTATGCTCTCAATAACGTTAATCGTTCTAGCTGTGTTTCTACTGTCTGATAAATTGGTTGGCAAAAATGAGAAAGATGTGTCAGCTGCACCGGCTCCGAGCCACAATTTATCAGCTGATCAGATCGTTGAAATGACTTCTGAAATTAGTGATGTAACTACCAATTTAGCAGATCCTGATTATATTGCTAAAATGAGTTTCTCATTTCAGTTAAATGACAAAAAAGCTAAAGAAGATTTTGACAAGATCAAAGAAATTAAGATTAAACCAATCATCATCAAAGCACTGGTTGATACCAAACCCGAAAGCTTTAAAGATTCCAAGAGTACAGAACAATTTACTTCTAAACTGTTAGATCAGATTAATGGAGCCCTTTCTAGCGGGAAGGTCCACCAGATAGAGATAACAAACAAGCTGGTTACACCTTTATAGACCGAAAACTTGGATTACGTAAGGGGGTGAGATGATGGTTGATGTTTTATCACAAAATGAGATTGATGCTCTGCTGGCCGCTCTCTCTTCCGGCGAAATGGATGCAGAAGAACTGAAAAAAGAAGATACACAAAAGAAGATTCGCTCCTATGATTTTAAAAGAGCGGTGCGTTTCTCCAAGGATCATATTCGTAGCTTGACTCGTATTCATGAGAATTTCGCTCGATACTTAACAACTTATTTCTCAGCTCAGCTACGTACTTTTGTGCAAATAAGTGTCGTACAGGTAGAACAGCTGCCTTACGATGAATTTATAAGATCGATACCTAAAATGACAGTCTTGAATATTTTTGAGGCGGAGCCGCTTGTAGGGCGAATGGTACTAGAGGTTCACCCGAATATCGCTTATGCCATGCTAGACCGCCTTCTTGGCGGGATAGGGAACGCTCCAGCGAAGATGAACGCACTGACTGAAATCGAAACCAGCATTATGGAGCGTATTTTTAGTAGAGCATTCGAAAGCTTGCAAGAGGCTTGGAAGACAGTGCTTGACATTTCTCCTCGTCTCGAAGCGATGGAGACTAATCCGCAATTTATGCAAATCGTTTCTCCGAATGAAACTATTGCATTGATATCGCTCAGCACGAAAATCGGAGATACGACCGGAATGATTAATCTTTGTATTCCACACGTTGTTCTGGAGCCAATCATGTCGAAGCTGTCAGCTCATCAATGGTTTATATCGGAGAAAAAGGCAAGAGTACCTGAAGAAGTAGATGCTTTAAAGCAGAGGGTAAGCAAAGCCAAACTACCAATCATAGCTGAGCTTGGTGAGTCCCAGCTTACCATTTCAGAATTTCTAGGATTAGGTGTAGGTGATGTTATTTCACTGAATAAACCTGTTCATGATGGGCTGTCCATTAAAGTGGGCGATAAGCTGAAGTACATTGGTAGCCCAGGAACGATCAAAGATCGGGTTGCGGTGCAGATCGATGAAATCGTCAGCGAAGGAGCTGAAGAAATTGACGAGTAAAGATTATTTATCCCAGGAAGAAATTGATGCATTGTTAAAGCAAACGGAAATGGCATCACCCTCTTCTTCTTCGGTGCAAAGTGTTGATGAAGTATTAACACCTTTGGAGCAAGATGCGTTAGGTGAGATCGGTAACATTACATTTGGTAGCGCAGCGACTGCTCTATCAACATTACTTGGCAAAAAAGTAGATATCACAACTCCGAAAGTATCTATTATTTCTAGAAGCCAGTTTGAAGAAGAGTTTCCAAAGCCACATGTGGCTGTTCATGTTACTTATGTCGACGGATTTGAAGGGATTAACTCTCTTGTAATCAAGACAAGGGATGCACAGGTTATTGCAGATCTGATGCTTGGGGGAGAGGGAGATCCTCAGGAAGAAGAGCTGAACGAAATTCATATTAGTGCTGTACAGGAAGCTATGAACCAGATGATGGGGTCATCGGCAACGAGCATGTCCACGATCTTTAATCGATTCGTGAACATTTCTCCACCAGGAATTGATATTTTGAATATGTCAAGTGGTGATGGGCTTAATAAATTACCTGTTGAAGAGACGCTGATTAAAATATCTTTTAGACTCATTATTGGTGACTTAATCGATTCCTCGATTATGCAGCTTCTACCGATCGAGTTCGCGAAGGATATGGTTAATACGCTGATTAATGGAGCAGAAGAGCCTGCCCCAACGGCTCAATCTTCAGCCTCAGTTGAAGCTCCAAGATCTGAGCCAGTACAAGAACAGGTACAACCACAAAATCAAGTACCAATGCAACAGCAAATGCCAATGCATCAGCAAGGATATCCACAGGATCAAGGTTATGGATACAACCAAGGCATGATGGGTGGAGGGGAAATGCCGACATCAATGCCATATGGACAACAGGTACCTTATCAGCACGCACCACAACAATATGGCGGAATGCCAAATCGTAATGTTAATGTACAGCCTGTGCAATTCGCAAACCTGCAAAATGCACCGTACGCTCAGGTGGATGAAAACAATCTGAACTTACTGATGGACATTCCCCTTAAAGTCACCGTAGAATTAGGAAGGACCCAGAAGCAAATTAAGGATATCTTGGAAATGTCTCAAGGATCTATCATTGAACTGGACAAGCTCGCTGGTGAACCTGTAGACATTCTTGTGAATCACAAGCTCGTCGCCAAAGGTGAAGTTGTTGTTATTGACGAGAACTTTGGCGTCCGTGTTACAGATATCGTAAGTCAATGGGACCGAATACAAAAATTACAATAGCACAAATTTAGGGAGGATTTTTAATCAATGGCTAACAGAATTCTGATTGTGGACGACGCTGCATTTATGAGAATGATGATCCGTGATATTTTGACGAAGAACGGGTTCGAGGTAGTAGGAGAGGCTCAGGATGGATCCCAAGCGATCGAGAAATTTAAAGAGCTTCGCCCAGACTTGATCACGATGGATATTACAATGCCTGAAATGGACGGAATCGCTGCTTTGAAAGAAATCAAAAAAGTTGATCCTAACGCTAAAGTTATTATGTGTTCTGCTATGGGACAACAAGCGATGGTTATCGACGCTATCCAAGCTGGCGCGAAGGACTTTATCGTGAAGCCATTCCAGTCTGACCGTGTTATTGAAGCGATCAACAAAACGCTTGGCGTGTAAGGTAGTTTGGTTATGATAGCAGCTTCAGATGGATTAGGATCGGATACGTCAGGGTATTATCTTCAACTTTTTTATGTATTTATTGTTCTCGCTATTATCGTAACAGCCATAGTCATTCTGATTCGGTTTTTAGGCCGAAAGAATCAGAGTTGGATGCAGGGCCGTTCCATCCGGACACTTGGTGCGGTTGGAATTGGCCCGAACAAATCCATTCAGTTAGTAGAGGTAGGAGGCAGTATTTACCTGATCGGTGTTGGTGAAAATGTCTCGCTCATCGACAAGATTTCCGATCCAACTGAAGTTGCACTTATTCTTACCTCGTTAGAACAGGAACATGGAATGAATTCAGGAGTTCTGCCGCCGTTTATCGCTAACTTTGTGGGACGGTTCCGTAAGGAACAGAAGTCTGAGGATATTGAGCTTGAAGATACATCATCTTTTCATGAGGTGTTTGAATCGAAGCTTCGCAGCGTACCGGGCAGGAAACAAAAGGTTGAAGAATTGCTGCGGGAGGATCATAAAGATTCATGAATAAAAAGATTGCGTTTGCTGTCACGTTGCTCATGTTAGTCGGATTGATCCTGACCACCTCGGCTTGGGCGGATCCGATTCCGAATATTGATTTACAGATTGGTAATAGCGGAGATGAGCCGGGGACGAGTGCTATATCGTTGATTCTTTTGATCACGATATTAAGTGTGGCTCCCGCAATTCTTGTCCTGATGACGAGTTTTACGCGAATTGTTATTGTTCTAGGGTTTGTAAGAACATCTCTAGGTACACAGCAGACTCCTCCGAACCAGGTACTGATTGGTCTAGCGTTATTTTTGACATTGTTTGTCATGGCTCCAACTTTTTCAACGATGAATGATGTTGCATTGCAGCCTTATCTTAAAGGGGAAATGACGCAGGTTGAGGCGCTGGACAAGGCTCAGGAGCCCATGAAGAAATTCATGTTCTCGCATACCCGAGAGAAAGATTTATTGCTGTTTATGAAGTACACGGGAGCCGAAAAGCCAGACAATTATCAGGATATCCCGCTTACGGTTTTAGTGCCGGCGTTTGCTATTAGTGAACTAAAGACCGGATTTCAAATGGGCTTCATGATCTTTATTCCATTTCTTGTTATAGATATTGTTGTAGCGAGTGTCTTGATGGCTATGGGGATGATGATGTTACCACCGGTCATGATCTCGCTGCCGTTCAAAATACTACTGTTCGTGTTAGTTGACGGCTGGTATCTCGTTGTGAAGTCATTGTTAATGAGCTTCAATCCGTAGCGGCAAGTAATTCAAGTACAGGAGGACTCGCCGTGAGTGCTGAGTTTATTATCGGTTTAGCGGGACAGGCAGTTTTTATCGTGCTTAAAGTAAGTGCGCCGATGCTTGTACTCGCGTTGGTCGTGGGATTAGTCATCAGTATATTTCAAGCAACGACACAAATCCAAGAGCAAACACTTGCCTTCGTACCGAAGATAATCGTTGTATTGCTCGCACTACTGCTGTTTGGTCCTTGGATATTAACAACACTTGTGGATTTTACTCGTGGGATATTAGAAAACCTCCACAAATATATTGGATAGGCTGAGTGTTCATGGAATGGTTGGAACAAAGTATTCCTGTCTTTATGCTTATTTTTTGTCGAATAACATCATTTTTTGTTGTAGCACCGATTTATTCGTCCCGAGGTGTTCCAACACAGTATAAAATTGGATTTTCTTTTATGATTGCGGTGCTCGTGTTTCTTAGCTCCGGTCTTGGTCAGACAGTCGCTCAAGATATGTCATACATTCTGCTGATCATACAGGAGGTTCTAGTAGGGTTATTACTTGGATTTACTGCATTTTTGATGATGGCTGTCGTTCAGACAGCAGGGGCCCTGATAGATATTCAGATCGGTTTCAGTATGGCGAATGTGATTGATCCATTTACGGGAGCTTCATCACCGCTGATCGGTAACTTTAAATATATGTTAGGACTTCTCGTGTTTCTAAGCATGAATGGACACCATTATCTGCTTGATGCGATTATGTACAGCTATGATTGGATGCCGATTACAGGGAATGTCTTTACGAAGTTTCAGGATGGAAGTGTAGCTGATTTTTTGATTACAACCTTTGCACATTCGTTTGTATTATCTCTGCAAATGGCTGCTCCGCTAGTAGCGGCACTATTCCTAACTGACGTTGGACTTGGATTTTTGGCGAGAACAGCACCTCAGTTTAATGTATTTGTAATCGGGATCATTCTGAAGATTATCGTAGGGTTGGTTCTGCTATTTCTGTTGATGCCAGGACTAGTAGCGCTATTTGATCATCTGTTTGCTGAAATGTTCGAAGCTATGCAGAAACTGCTGGGAACGATCGGTAATAGACCAGCGGGGTGAAATTAGGAGTGGTAGGGGTGACATTGAAGTATAGCATTGATCTGCAGTTATTCGCTGGTGATAGCGGTGAGAAGACGGAAAAGGCAACGCCTAAAAAGAGGCAGGAAACCCGTAAAAAAGGGCAGATTGCTAAAAGTATGGAGTTGTCTGGTTCATCGGTTCTAATGGCTGCTTTTTTATGCCTTATGATATTTGGTGATTATATCAGAGATCATCTGGTAAGGCTGTTCACCGATGTGTTCCTGAACCGTCTATCCATGGATGTTACGGTAGATAACACGATCATGCTCCTCGGAGAATACGGGATTCAAATCTTGCTACTACTTGCCCCAGTGTTTCTTGTTGTATTTGTAATCGCATTAGCCGTTAACTACATGCAGGTAGGGTTTCTTCTAACAGGAGAATCCTTGAAGATGAAGTTCAGTAAGATAGATCCAATCAAAGGATTTAAGAATATTGCGTCTATGCGCTCTCTTGCAGAGTTTCTAAAATCGATTCTCAAATTAAGTATTATCAGTTATCTGGTTTATACCTCGCTGTGGGGTGCAAGACAAGGTTTGTCTTCATTATCTTTGATGAGTCCGACAGCTATATTTCAGTTTACAGCTGACGTAACCGTTTCTCTTGGTATCAAAATCGCGGTAGGGCTCATCGTTCTAGCCGTGCTAGATTACATATATCAGAAATATGAGCATGAGAAGAGCATACGAATGTCCAAGCAAGACATTAAGGATGAGTACAAAAAAATGGAAGGGGACCCGCTGATCAAAGGTAAGATTCGTGAACGACAAAGACGTATGGCACTGCAACGTATGATGCAGGAAGTCCCCAACGCTGATGTCATAATAACGAACCCTACACACTTTGCTGTAGCGCTTAAGTATGATGGTTCCTCCATGGAAGCACCGCAGATTATTGCTAAGGGACAGGATTATATGGCACTGCGAATCAAAGAGATCGCCAAGAAGAATGGCGTGATAACCATGGAAAACAAGCCGCTGGCACGTGCGTTGTACCAACGAGCAGAGATCGGGGATTCCATTCCCGGTGACTTGTTTCAAGCTGTAGCCGAAGTGCTGGCTTATGTATACAAACTTAAAGGTAAAGCGAAATAACTAGGGATCGGAGGCCGGCAGCAGTGAAAATAAAAGAAATATCTGTACTAGCGGGTGTCATCGGTATTGTACTCATGATGATTCTTCCGATCCCTGTATGGCTATTGGATGTACTGCTTATTGTTAATATCTCACTTGCACTCATGATATTACTTGTGGCAATGAATACGAAGGAAGCGCTCGAATTTTCGATCTTCCCATCTCTATTGCTGATAACCACACTTTTTCGCTTGTCTCTCAATATCTCAACAACCAAACTTATTCTATCGCAAGGTAAAGCGGGTGAAGTTGTTGCTACTTTCGGAAGCTGGATTGCTGGAGGAGAAATCGCGATAGGGTTCATCGTGTTTCTCATACTTGTAGTTGTTCAGTTTATCGTCATAACGAAAGGTTCTGAGCGTGTCGCAGAAGTAGCAGCCAGATTTACACTCGATGCAATGCCAGGTAAGCAGATGAGTATTGATGCTGATTTGAATGCCGGCATGATCAATGAGAATCAAGCTCGCGAACGCAGGCGTAAGGTTGAACGTGAAGCAGACTTTTACGGTGCAATGGATGGTGCGAGTAAGTTCGTTAAAGGTGATGCTATTGCATCAATCATTATCCTTTTGATCAACCTGATCGGCGGATTTATCATTGGTATTTCTATACATGGTATGCCTTTTGCTGAGGCGATGAGCACATATTCAATACTGACAATTGGTGACGGTTTGGTGAGTCAGATTCCAGCTCTTTTAATTTCCACTGCTGCTGGTCTTATTGTCACTCGTGCCTCATCTGAGGGTAATTTATCTGATGATTTGGCAGGGCAATTATTCTCATATCCAAAATTGTTGTACATAGTTGCGGTTACCGTGACATTTCTAGGCTTGTTTACCCCGATCCATTTCATAACAACCTTTCCTATTGCGGTGCTTCTCTTTATTGCTGCAAGACGAATGCAGAGTAATCTGGAGCGGAAGCAGGTGGAGGTTGAACAGATGGAAGAAGAACAACAGATTGAAGAAGTACGGAGTCCAGAAAGTGTTATCAATCTGTTGCAGGTAGATCCTATCGAGTTCGAATTTGGATACGGTCTGATCCCACTAGCAGATACACAACAAGGTGGTGACCTGCTTGACCGGATCATTATGATTCGTAGACAATGCGCACTTGAATTAGGTCTTGTGGTACCTGTTATTCGTATTCGCGACAATATTCAACTAAAACCGAACGAATATGTCATAAAAATTAAAGGGAATGCTGTCGGCGGTGGTGAATTATTATTAAATCACTATCTTGCCATGAGTCCAGGGTATGAGGATGATTCTGTAACAGGCATTGAAACGACAGAGCCAGCTTTTGGTCTTCCTGCACTTTGGATTGATGAGCCTGCTAAGGAGCGGGCAGAGCTTGCGGGTTATACGGTAGTTGATCCGCCATCCGTGGTCGCTACCCATTTGACTGAACTGATTAAGAGACATGCTCATGAGTTACTTGGAAGACAAGAAACGAAGACATTGGTCGACAATATTCGAGAAAGTTACCCTGTTCTGGTCGATGAGCTTATTCCGTCCGTACTTACAATTGGTGATGTGCAGAAAGTATTGGCTAAGCTCTTGAAGGAGAAGATCTCCATTCGAGATCTGGTTACTATTTTTGAGACACTAGCTGATTATGGACACTATTCTAAAGATCCCGACGTCCTTACGGAATATGTTAGACAATCACTGTCGCGCCAAATTACACAGCAATATGTGCAAGAAGGGGAAGCGATGCGAGTTATTACGGTGGGACCAGCTCTAGAGAAGAAGATCGCGGAAAGCGTACAACAGAGTGATCAGGGTAGTTATATCGCTATGGACCCAGTATCGACTCAAAATGTTTTCCAAAAGCTTAGCGAACAGGTGAATCGTTTGATTCAAATGGGTCAGCAGCCAGTCTTGTTAACCTCCCCTGCGATTCGGATGTATCTTCGTCAAGTTATTGAACGCAGCATGCAGGATATACCCGTGCTTTCGTACAGTGAACTTGAACCCAATGTCGAAATTCAAAGCGTCGGAGTGGTGAATTTATGAGAGTGAAACGATATATCGTTGACACGATGCCGGAAGCAATGCTGCATATTCGTAAAGAACTCGGTAGTGATGCGGTTATCCTAAGCTCGAAAGAGATTAAAATTGGCGGAATTATGGGGCTATTCACCAAAAAGAAGATTGAAGTCATCGCAGCAGTGGATAAAGAAGAGAAATCAAAAGCGGACAAACAGGCTAGTACGGAAAAGACGAACACACCTTTCACACCCATGCCAAGGAATATAGTACCTCAAGCCTATAAAAAAACCTCAAATGCTGTTTCTCAGGATCAGAATGGAACAGAAACTGAGGGGAGTTCGAAGGATTCAAAGCTGGAAATAGAGGTTTCGGAGGAGCTAGCCGATCGTGAGAGATCGGCAGTTGATCTAGTAGCGGCTATGGCTCAAACGGCATCGGGTGCGACAGATAACAGTCAACCTGAACATCATGAATTGTTCCATATGGACACTAATGAGCAGAGCAACAACGAGAAAGCAACTGCCTCAGTAAAGTCTCAAGGGGAAGAAATTGTGAACGCTAATGCACAGACCAGCTCCGATCATAAGCTGCTAGAAGAGCTTCGAGAGATGAAAGAGTGGATTGCTAAGCTATCACGTCAAAGTCATGTGTCACAGGAGCTTCCTGCAACTTTGGAGTCTGTAAGAGATCAGTTTAGTAAACAGGGGTTATCAGATCTTCTATCGGAAAGATGGTTACTTCCTATCGTGGAGCAATGGAATGAAAGCGGAAAGACGTTAACAGATGAACAGCTAAGCAATGCTGTTTTAGAACAGATTGAGTCATTTTTAGATGGTCGCTTTGGTGGCGGTATAAAAAGAGATACTCGAATTGTTTATGTTGCTGGTCCTACAGGGGTGGGAAAGACGACTACAATCGCTAAACTAGCAGCAGAACAGCTATTCAAGTATCAACGTAAAGTAGGTTTCATCACATCAGATACGTACCGAATCTCTGCCGTTGAGCAGCTTAGAACGTATGCTTCCATACTAAATGTCCCGCTCGAGGTGGTTCAGTCACCAGGGGATATGAGGCGGGCAATGCACCGTTTGGAAGCCTGCGATTTAATATTGATGGATACCGCAGGTCGCAACTACCGTAACGAGCTGCTGGTAGCTGAATTACAGAGTCTATTAACAGAATCTGATTCTAGCGAAACATATCTTGTTCTGAGTCTGACTTCAAAGAGTAGTGACATGGTTGAGATAACGAATCATTTCAGCAAGTTTGGTTTAGATAAGGTGATCTTAACGAAACTTGATGAAACTGGGAGCTATGGCTCATTGTTTGATCTTCTGGATGCTTATCCACTTAAACTATCCTACATGACCAATGGTCAAAACGTGCCTGATGATCTTTTAATGCCGGATACTGTGATGTTATCCAAGATGTTGCTTGGAGAGCGCTGGATATGACGGATCAAGCTCAAGCGCTCAGACAACTAGCTTCTACAAAATTTACAGATTCAACTAGATCGGCTTCGAGAGGTTCAGCTAAGATTATCACGGTATCCAGTGGTAAAGGGGGAGTTGGTAAGTCTAACTTCACACTGAATTTTGCCCTGGCACTTAAATCAATGGGCAAAAAGGTACTGGTATTTGATGCCGATATTGGAATGGCGAACATAGATGTGCTTATGGGAGTATCTTCGAGATTCAGTTTGTATCATCTACTTCGTAAAGAAAAGAACATCGAAGATGTTATTCAATACGGCCCCGGAGATCTTCCATACATAGCGGGTGGCTCCGGAATCGTAGATATGCTCTCTTTATCTGAGGAGAATTTGAATTTTTTTATCTCACAAATTGAACGTATATCATCTGAGATGGATTATATTCTGTTTGACACGGGTGCGGGGATCTCTAAAGAAAACATGAAATTCATTACTTCTGCAGATTACTGTTTCGTGGTCACTACACCTGAACCGACGTCTATTACAGATGCTTATGCATTAATTAAGGTCGTTCATGGGAGCTATCCTGAAGTTGATTTTAGCTTGGTAGTCAATAAAGCTGGAGATGAATCAGAAGCGAGACAAGCATCAGAAAAGATCATTTTAACGGCAAACAGGTTTCTGAATTTAGATATAAAAATGTTAGGTTACGTAACGGATGATCCATTTGTTGTGAAATCCGTAAAACGTCAGATTCCATTCTCAATTGCTTTTCCAACGTGTGAGGCAACACGAGATGTAAAGCGATTAGCTCTTCGTTACCTGGCTGTTCCGGTACCCTCGGAATCAGGCCCCCTTACTGGAATCAAGGGATTCATGCAGCGGTGGCTTAAACGAACGTAATGATTCTTTTTTTTGACTATAAGGGAACAGAGGTGGACTTAGGTGAAGCCATTTCGTGTGCTGGTGGTAGATGATTCACCGTTTATGAGGAAGATATTCTCGGATCTAATTGAACGGGATCACCAGTTTCAAGTCGTAGGTACTGCAAGTAACGGCAAGGAAGCCGTTGAGAAAGTCAAAGAGCTGAGCCCTGATGTTATCACGATGGATGTAGAAATGCCTGAAATGAATGGTCTTGATGCACTAAAGTCCATTATGGAAACAGAGAATCAAACAGTCATCATGTTGTCAGGCGTTAATGAGCAGGGGATGCGAGAAACAATTCTTGCACTGGAGTTTGGCGCTTTTGATTTCTTACGTAAGCCTTCTATATTAAATGCACAAGACATAGAACAGGTTGGCAGGGAATTGCTCTGTCAGCTAGAAGCAGCAATGCAAGCCAAAGAGCGGAGGGCATTGTGGGAGGAAGAAGAGCAGAAACGTCAAGAGAAATCAAAAGCTAGTCGTCTTTCGCCAAGGCCTTCCGACCGATCAAGCTCGTTACGTGTGGACGAGCCACTAAAGACCCCGATTCAAAGATCGGTGCGTAAAGATGTTCCAACTATTCGACATATCCATAAGAAAAATGTAGAGCAACCTTCTCCTAAACCGCTGATACCAGATCGGCTGCTTGGTGATGAAAATCATAAAGATAACCAAATGATCCGTGGCACAGAACCGATACTTAAAGAGAGAGAAGTTTGGGCCCAAGTCATTAATAGTAGTAAAAGCGATATTCTTTCTCCTAATAAGATGGTTAGCCCAGATCGTAAGGAAAGTTTGGAAGTTAAGCGTGAGATTGTTCAAGATCGCATCATGCAGCGGAACTTTACTCAAATCGTAGCAGTAGGTTGCTCTACAGGCGGACCAAGAGCTTTGAAGGTTTTACTGGAGCAAATGCCAGCGAATTTCCCAGCTCCGATTGTGATTGTTCAGCATATGCCACCAAACTTTACGAAGTCGTTGGCTCAGCGACTGGATTCCTTTAGTGATCTGGACGTTATGGAAGCACAAGACGGAATGTTCTTACGCGCTGGGGCTGCTTATATCGCACCAGGTGGAAACCATATGACGATGTATTCTTCTGGGAATGGACAGTACCAGATTTCAATCCGTAAGGGTGATCCTTGTAATGGTCACCGCCCTTCGGTTGATGTGCTGTTTGAATCATTGTTACCACTCACTAATCTGAAACGCCATATTGTGTTGATGACGGGGATGGGAAGTGACGGTGCGAGAATGATGAAAGAACTATACGACTCTGGAGTTACCTCAACTTTTGCTGAGAGTGAGCAGACTTGCGTTGTGTATGGAATGCCTCGTTCAGCCGTTGAATTAGGTTGTGTAAGCAATATACTACCACTGCAAAATATTGCAGGGGAATTGGTACAAGCAGTAAATCTCGGTAAGTGAAACTCATAGAGGGGGTATCTCGGAAGTGGACATGAATCAATATTTATCCATGTTTATTGATGAGTCGAATGATCATCTGCAGTCATTAAATGAAAATATGCTTCAATTGGAAAGCAGTCCGGATGACTTAGGTATAGTACAGGTGATCTTCCGTTCAGCTCATACCTTAAAAGGGATGGCAGCAACAATGGGATTTGAAGATCTGGCATCTCTGACACACCAAATGGAGAATGTGCTGGACCTGGTTCGGAATGAAAAGCTAAAGATGCAAGATTTTATTTTTGACACTTTATTTAAAAGCTTAGATGCACTTGAATCGATGGTCCAGGATATTGTACAGGGTGGAGAAGGGAAGGCTGATGTTTCCTCTATTGTTGCTTCACTTCAAGCTATCGTACGTGGTGAAGGCGCAGTCGCTCCATCAGCAGAAGCTGCTTCTACACAGCAACCAGACAGTGCTCCGGTTTATCCGGGTATTGAACTGGATGAATTTCAGTACTCGGTGCTTGATCAATCTATTGCAGAGGGTCATAAGGTACTCTATATCCAGGTAAAGCTTCGGGAAGACTGTCAGCTTAAGGCAGTACGAGCCTATATGGTATTTGAACTGCTGGAAAGATCGGGTGAGATCGTTAAGACTTACCCGGATGTCCAGGAAATTGAACAGGGAGAATTCGACCAAACGTTCTCGCTGTACTTTATAACCCAGAAAGATCCAATTAATCTTGAAAGCCAAATTTTGAATATTTCAGAAATGGATACAGCAGCAGTAACTAATTTGGATCATGAGTCATTGCAACAGATGGTTCAGCAGAGTGCGGCAACAGCCGAACCAGTTCAAAAAGAGAATGAGACAAGCTCTACATCGGCTGATGCTATCGCAACAACTTCTTCTAAAAATGAAGGAAGTGGTGCTCCTTCCCCAAGTAAAGCTCCATCCAAAAACACCGGCACAGCCGCGCCATCTCGAACAATCAGGGTGGATATCGAGCGTCTTGATGTATTGATGAACCTATTTAGTGAACTATTGATCGACCGTGTACGTCTGGAGCAGCTTGCCAATGAGGCCAAGAATCAAGAACTAACGGATACCGTTGAGCATATGAGCCGGGTTAGCAGTGACCTCCAGAATATCGTACTCAAATTACGGATGGTACCTGTGGATACTGTATTTAATCGTTTTCCACGAATGGTGCGCGATCTTGCCAAATCCTTGAATAAGAAAATTGATCTTATCATAACAGGTGCTGAAACCGAACTTGATCGCACCGTGATTGATGAGATTGGGGATCCGTTGGTCCATTTAATTCGTAATTCTGTCGATCATGGTGTTGAGCCGATTGCTGATCGAGTTGCAGCTGGAAAGTCAGAGACGGGAACGGTTCATCTAAGAGCTTTCCACAGCGGAAATCATGTGTTTATTGAGATCGAAGACGATGGTCGCGGAATCATTCGGGAAAATATCATCAATAGTGCTATTAAAAAGGGCGTTGTAACGGAAGAACAAGCAGCTGCACTGTCTGATGAAGAGGCACATCAACTCTTGTTCGCAGCTGGATTTAGTACGGCTGAGAAAATATCGGATGTATCGGGTCGGGGAGTAGGCTTAGATGTAGTTAAATCAAAGATTAATTCCTTAGGTGGAAATGTCACGATTTATTCAACACCTGGTAGAGGGACGAACTTCTCAGTACAACTTCCGCTAACGCTATCCATCATAGCTGCAATGCTTATTAAGATGGGCTCTGAGAAATATGCAATCCCACTGACATCGATTGTGGAAACGGGAATTATAAAACAAGCTCAGATTCGTACAGTTCACGGTACGCGCATGATTCCGTTCAGGGAAGCCCATATTCCGCTTATATCACTTAGCCGTGTGTTTGAAGTTCCAGATTTTAATGAATCGACTGAGGAAGAAACCGAAATTGTTGTTATTCGTAAAGGTGAGCGTTTAGCTGCTTTGGCTATTGACGATTTTATCGGTCAAAACGAGATCGTAATTAAAAACTTGGGTAAGTATCTACCTTCGATACAGGGTGTTTCCGGAGCTACTATTCTTGGAGATGGACAAGTGGCACTCATTATTGATCCCAATGCATTTATCAAGTAGCAGGATCTTAGTAACATATCCGCTAGGTAGTAGAGTGTGAAATTATAAGGAGGGTTTTAAATGGGAGAAGAATTAAAAGTAATCGTCTTTAAGCTCGGCAGTGAAGAGTATGGAATTGAAGTTGAAAAGGTTCAGACGATTGAGCGGCTTATGCCGATTACTCGTGTTCCCAAAACATATGCATTTATTAAAGGCGTTGTAAATCTTCGTGGTGTAGTCATTCCTGTAATTGATCTCCGTGGGCGTTTCGGTTTGCCAGAAGCTGAATACACTGATCAGACTCGAATTATCATTGTTTCCGTTAATGAAATGCAGGTTGGATTTATAGTGGATTCTGCTAGTGATGTTATCGATTTGAACAGCGACAGTATTGATACTCCACCAGAAGTTGTAGGTGGGGTGAAAGCGAAGTATCTCCGCGGTGTAGCTAAGATTGATGACGAGCGCCTGCTTGTTATGCTTAACCTGTCTGAGGTTCTAAACAAAAGTGAAATTATTCAACTTGAAGGTCTAGAGGAATAGTCTGGTGGATCTCTTCAAGTATGATAAAGACTTCAAAATGGACGTTCTCAAGGAAGTTGGCAATATAGGGGCGGGAAATGCCGCAACCGCCCTCTCCCAACTCTTGAATAAGCCGATTGATATGGCAGTACCAACCGTTCAACTCCTATCGTTTGAAGAGATAGCCGAAAGTGTTGGAGGAGCTGAACGAATCGTCATTGCAGTCTTCCTCCGAGTTGAGGGTGACGCACCGGGTAATCTCTTTTTTATCATGAGTCCTGAGGCCGGTAAGAAACTTCTTCAGCGATTGGCTGGAATTGAAGTGCTGCATGATGTTGAATTCTCAGAGATGGAGCAATCTGCACTAAATGAGATTGGAAACATCTTAGCAGGGTCTTATTTATCTTCGTTAGCTGATTTCACTAAGCTCTCGATGACACCGACTGTTCCAGGACTTGCGATGGATATGGCAGGTGCGATACTGAGCTACGGTCTTCTCCAGTTTGGCGAGATGGGCGATGATGCGTTGCTAATCAATACCACGTTCTTGGAAGAGCATTATGAAGTGGAGGGACAGTTTTTTTTAATACCTGATCCTCAGTCATTTGCTCAAATATTCGAAGCTTTGGGAGTGCCTCTAGAGAATGATTGACGAACAAAGTGTAGTAAAAGTGGCAATGGCGGATTTGAACGTTGTGGGTCCGAGTGGATTCATTCGTACAACAGGTTTGGGCTCTTGCGTGGGGTTGACTTTATATGATCCACTGCTAAAGATTGGAGGCCTTGCGCATGTGATGCTTCCCACATCTTCCATTGCCAGAGAAGGCCAAGTGAATTTGGCTAAGTATGCAGATACGGCCCTTCCAGTTCTTTTAACCAAGCTCAAGGATATGGGGGCTTCGCAAGGAAGGTTGGTCGCAAAGATGGCTGGTGGAGCGCAGATGTTTGCTTTTGCTGGTGCAGGTGACAGCATGAGGATTGGACCTCGGAATGTGGAGTCTTGTAAAGATGTTTTGGAACAGCTACGGATTCCACTGATTGGGGAAGATACCGGAGGAAATTACGGAAGAACGGTTGAATTGAACTGCTCAACGGGTATATTTACCATACGTAGTGTACAAAAGGGTATAAAGGAATTGTAGCCATGATAGGAAATATACGATTTAATTTGTTAGCTGGATTAGCCGGATTTGTATTTACGTTTCTATTTACTTTACGAAACAATCTGTGGATGACAAGCTTAAATAGGGCTTTAATAGCATTTGTAATATGGTTTGCATTAGCGTACCTGCTCAGATGGGTCTTCACTCTGGCATTTAAACCTGCTGAAGGATTTGATACTTCTGACGAGTCCGCTAATGGGCAGCTAGGAAATAGACTTGATATGACAACACCGGATGAAGATAAGGAACTCATGAATCTTATTAAACCGGAACCAGAGCAGAGTCAAGAGGGTAGGGGCTTTGTCCCATTAAATCCTCCGAAATTAGTTTCAACTAAGGATCCCGAAGAACTGGCCAAGGCCGTTCGTCACCTGACAGAAAAATAAGGATGGTGAAGGCAATTGGACGAGCGCAAAGCTTCTCCCCTCAACCATATGGATTTATGGGAAGCATGGAAGGAAGATGGAGATCAAGAAGCAAAGAAGAAGCTAATCGAATACCATTTACACATCGTTGACTATGTTTCAAGCCGTTTGGCAATTGGACTACCCCGTAACGTTTCTAAAGGCGATTTAGCAAGTAATGGGGTTATGGGCCTGATTGATGCCATTGAGAAGTTTGACTATAAACGTGGACTCCAATTTGAAACATATGCATCGTGGCGTGTTCGAGGTGCCATACTGGATTCACTCCGTCAAGGAGACTGGGTCCCCCGTTCTGTTCGAGAGAAAGCAAAGAAGATCGAATCAGCCTATCAACAGTTGGAGCAGAAGTATCTCAGAACTGTCAGTGATTCCGAAATGAGCGATTATCTTGAAGTTTCTGAAAAGGAGTTTAGACATATGCTGCAGGAAGTTGCAGTAATGACACTAAGCTCGTTAGAAGATCCTATTCGTGAAGAAGAGTCAGAGACTCGAATGAACCTTTTGGTAGACGAAAAAGCAAAAAATCCAGATCATAAAGTGCATGAGTTTTATTTGCACGAGTCCCTAGTGAAAGGGATTGGAAAGTTGACGGAAAAAGAAAGAACAGTTGTCTCCTTACTGTACTACGAAGATCTATCGCTTAGTGAAATCGCCGAAGTCATGTCGTTGTCTCCATCTAGAATATCGCAGCTTCATTCCAAAGCGATTCTAAGGTTAAGAGGCACGCTTGATAAGGATCGGGATTTGTTAATGCAGAACGATTGACGCTTGCCAATATGGAAGGGGGTTCACGGATTGTCTGTTGATTATGCGCTTGATAAATACTTTAATGTCACGTTTTCGGATGATAAGACAGTAGCCTATGTGCAGATGTCTGATTGGGATGAGGGTTTTACATGTAGTATCGAAGCCCTTGAACAATTTCTCCAAGGCCACCAAATCCGCTACGGGCTTCAGCACGATACCTTAGGTCGTATTGTCAGTCATTCCGAAGAATATCAATATAGTAGAGCTCCCGTAGCGATCGGGACTGAGCCTGTACACGGAGAGAATGGTCGGATTGAGTTAAGGGTTGAAATGGGAGATCAGGAACACTTGCGTCCACTTGAAACGGTTGATGGTAAAGTGGATTATAAGGAAATAACGCGTCTTAATAATGTTAAAAAAGGCCAACTGATCGCAGCTCGTATACCGGCGAAACCAGGGGTTCCTGGAACAGCAGTTACCGGCGATGAGATTCCATTCAAACCTGGTAAAGAGGCACAATTTAAGATCGGTAAGAATGTCGTCATCAATCCTGAAAAAACAGCTATGTATGCTGCTATAGATGGACTTTTAACGAAGACCGAAAAAGGTAAAATCAACGTATTTCCCGTATATGAAATTAATGGCGACGTTGATTACAGCGTAGGCAACATCGACTTTGTAGGGACTGTTGTCATACGAGGGAATGTGTTGTCAGGGTTCAGAATTAAAGCGGCGGGAGATATTCGTGTTACGGGTTTTGTCGAAGGAGCTGAGCTTGAAGCGGAAGGTTCAATCGATATTTCAGGTGGCATTATCGGATATAACAAGGGATATGTTAAGGCTGGACAAAATGTGAAAAGTACATTTGTGCAGGATGGCAATGTCATTGCAGGAGCCGATATCACAATTAGCCAAAGTATTATGCATTCCAATATTCGAGCTGGTCAGAATGTTATCTGTAATGGAACAAAGGGACTTATTGTGGGTGGGGTTGTTCAAGCTGGTGAGAAAGTCATTGCCCGCACGATAGGAAACACAATGTCAACAGCAACTGTTATTGAAGTCGGTGTTCTGCCTGAACTACGCAATGAACTTGCTGAACTTCGAGCTCAATTAAAGCAACAGGTTGATAGTATGGATAAAACGGATAAAGCGCTATATTTACTGAATCAATTAGCTGCGTCCGGTCAACTTTCTCCAGACAAGTTAGCTCTTCGTGTTAAGCTGAATGTAACCAAAAAGTCTAATATGGCAGAACAGGCTGAAATCAAAGACAGGATGCTTGAAATTGAGCGAATGCTTGAGGACACCGCCATTGCAAAGGTGGATATTGTTAAGACGATCTATGGCGGAGCCAAAATTGTCATTGGACGCTATACACGGTTTATAAAGGATCCGACTCAGCGGGTTTCTTTTTATTATCATGAAGGTGATATTAGTATGGTTCCTTTGGTGTAGTGCAGGAATAGGATCTTATATGAGATGCCGAGTGAAGGTTAATCAATAAGGGACGAGGTGATTCCGCTTGAGTTTGAAATCAGTAGAGATGCAGATCGCGGTTCCGAGAACGAGCGAGGCAGGGAAGATTCAACAAGAGAACCATCAGCGCCCAACCCAGGACCAGACATTTTTAGCCGGAGAACAAATGAAACAAAGCCGCCAGGCGGCACAGCGTAGTACAGAGGTCAGCGAAACAGCTGAATCTGCAATTCGTGATGATGGAAACAGGCAAACACCCGAACAAGGTGGAGATTCTTCTTCCGATTCGAAGGAGCAAGTCGTAGAACAACCTGCAGAGCATCCTTACAAAGGACGCATATTTGACATTTCACTATAAAGTAGATTATTGGCACAAAGGAGTTAATCGTTTTGGACTCATGGATTTATATCGTACTCCTGGGCATTGGAGCTGTCCTTTATGCTCTTATGCTGCCTAAACGTCGTGAAGAGACAGTTAATAATGAACAGATCGTCAAAGAGATAGAAACCACCTTAGAGCAGTATATGGGTGAAGTTCAACTTGAAAATGAGCAATTACTTCATTTAGTTGGTCAGATGAAGCAAGAGCATTCTGCTAAGCAAGATTCTCAGCAAGAGCAGATGCATGAAATGCGTCAACGACTGTTAGTTGTCGAACAGCAGCTTTCTACCACTAACGCAAAGCTAAATACGGTAGAGAGTTTGATGTCATCAGGAAACAGAGCCGTTATAGCAGATAACGAGGCTGCATCTACAATAACTGATAGAGAGAAGTCTAATCCGTCTCCTGATAATACAATTAAGCGGCGCTACACCGCACTTTTTGAAATGTATGAAGCGGGTAAGTCCATGGATATGATTGCTAAGTCTACGGGCATGCAGCGTGGAGAGGTACAGTTAATCATTCAGTTAGCGAAACAGGAGGAAACCCCGTGATCAAGAACCGTGTATTTATGATGGGTCTTGGCATTGGCCTCGTCCTTGGAGCCGTATTACTTCAGCTCAGTATTATGGGTGAACGCAGCATGTCTTCTACTGAACTACAGGAGAAGCAATGGACTAAAGAAGAGATTGAACAAGGGGCAAAATCACTCAACCTAACTATAGTCGATGAAGCAGATCCGCTGATGACAGAAGAGCAATGGAAAGAGAAGATGAAGCAAGACAGCGGTAAATTAAATGGGACATCTGTAGTACCACCCTCAAAGGTAACGGATGCGCAGAATCCAGATTCGCCCAAGACACCTGAGAAACCAGATCATAACAAGAAGAATACAAATACGCCTACTGTAAAAGAACCTTCATCCCCTAAAGAAGCTACAATTCGCTATGTTATTACGAAGGGAAGTAATCTTAGCCATGTAGCTGAAGGCTTGAAGCGAGCAGGTGTTATTACCGATAAAGTATCTTTTATAAAAGCAGCTTCAGCAAAAAAGATAAATTCTCAAATTCAGACGGGTACATACACGTTTACAGCTGGAGAGAGTTTTCAATCAATAATTAAAAAAATTTCTGAAAAGCCGTCCGGCGACCGTTAAGAGGTTCCGAACGGTTTTTTTAGGTTCTTTTAGAATAATGATTCATCCTAGGATTAAACAGGAAAAATGTGCATTTAAGCACATAAAATAATTGCATAAGCCTTTTAATTGTGATATATTAATTGACGGTGTTAAAACACACGCTAAGAGATTTCGTTAGGGGTGCTTCCTTATGGGAGTCTTAACGAGAAATGACCTTGGCGGAGGGCACACAAAAACCAAACTTAGGAGGTGTGTGAAGATGGCAGTAATCTCCATGAAGCAGCTTTTGGAAGCTGGGGTACACTTCGGTCACCAGACTCGTCGTTGGAACCCGAAAATGGACAGATATATCTTCACTGAAAGAAACGGAATTTACATTATTGACCTGCAAAAAACGGTTAAAAAGGTAGAGGAAGCTTACAACTTTGTTAAGAGTGTTGCTGGCGAGAACGGAACAATCCTTTTCGTCGGAACAAAGAAACAAGCTCAAGATTCCGTGAAAGAAGAAGCAGAACGTTGTGGTATGTACTACATCAACCAACGTTGGCTCGGCGGAACGCTGACTAACTTCGAAACAATCCAAAAACGTATTAATCGTTTGAAGGAACTTGAGAAGTGGGAAGAAGATGGCACGTTCGAAGTATTGCCTAAGAAAGAAGTTATCCTTCTCCGCAAAGAGAAAGATCGTCTTGAGAAATTCCTCGGCGGTATTAAGAACATGAAGGGTCTTCCAAGCGCTTTGTTCATCATCGACCCTCGTAAAGAGCGTATCGCAGTTGCAGAAGCTCGCAAATTGGGTATCCCAATTGTAGGTATCGTAGATACTAACTGTGATCCAGACGAAATCGACTATGTTATCCCAGGTAACGATGACGCGATCCGCGCTGTTAAGTTGCTGACAGGTAAAATGGCTGATGCCGTTGTAGAAGCTCACCAAGGTGAAGAAACTACAGCCTAATATAGGTTGGACGTATAAAGATTGAATTAAATGAAAAGGGTGGTTGGTAGGTGGATAACCTCTCACTGCCCTTTTTTTAAGGTCAGAATGTGAAAAAATGCTGAGAAACAGCATTAATATGCTAATTATAACTGGAGGGAATATCAATGGCAGTATCAGCTAGTGCGGTAAAAGAACTTCGTGAAAGAACAGGCGCAGGTATGCTTGATTGTAAAAAAGCACTTGACGAAACAAATGGTGATATCGATAAAGCGATCGCGCTTCTTCGTGAAAAAGGTTTGTCTGCAGCTGCGAACAAAGCTGGACGTATTGCAACTGAAGGTGTAGTAGAATCTTACATCCACGGTGGCGGTCGTATCGGTGTTCTTGTTGAAATCAACTGCGAAACTGACTTCGTTGGTAAAACAGATCAATTTAAAGAGTTTGCACGCGACATCGCTATGCATATCGCTGCTGCAAGCCCGAAATATGTTCGTCGTGAAGAAGTTCCTGCGGATGAGCTAGAGAAAGAGAAAGAAATTTTGAAAGCTCAAGCTCTGAATGAAGGTAAACCTGAGAAAATCGTTGAAAAAATGGTTGAAGGCCGCATTAACAAATACTATGAAGAGTACTGCCTACTTGATCAATCTTTCGTTAAAGATCCAGACAAAACGATCAGCACTCTTCTTAACGAAAAAATCAGCACGATCGGTGAGAATATCTCCATCCGTCGTTTTGTACGTTATGAGCTTGGTGAAGGTCTTGAGAAGAAAGTTGACAACTTCGTAGAAGAAGTTATGTCTCAGGTGAATAAATAAGCCATTTAGGCTAAATATAGCTTTAAAAAAAGAGTGGAACACTTTGTGTTCCTTCTTTTTTAAAAATGTAAGAAAGTATAACCTTCATGTTATACTTGGCTTATATTCTCGCGGAAACGATCCTCATCCTTTTAAATAAGGATGAAAGAAGCGTTTCTACTTGAAGTACATCGATATATTTGGTTTTCTTATAAGATAAGAAAGTGTAAAAATTCGGAGTAAAGACGATCCTTATCTTGAAGGAACAACTTCATCTAAAGGCGGTCTGCTACCTGAAGATGTGTCGATAGACGTTTCCCCGCGAAACGGAGTTTTTACCCGATTTTTATGTGCCGTCAAGCAGTGTTTTGCGTCTGTCTGTCGTTTTTCAAACGGGCGTCTTTTTGAAAGGCGCCGTCTTAAAGTGGAGGGTTAACATTTGGAACAGCCTGTATTTAAACGAGTTATTTTGAAGGTCAGTGGGGAATCCCTATCGGGCCAAAATGGTTATGGTATTGATGCGGAGACGATTACATCCATCGCAGAACAGGTGCAAGAAGTTGTTGCACTCGGCGTAGAAGTAGCGATTGTATGTGGTGGTGGTAATATTTGGCGTGGTATCGCTGGAAGCGCGAACGGTATTGATCGTGCAACTGCCGATTACATGGGAATGCTTGCAACCGTGATGAACTCACTGGCACTGCAAGATGCATTGGAACAAATCGGTGTGCCTACACGGGTTCAAACATCGATCTCCATGCAGCAAATTGCTGAACCTTACATCCGCCGTAGAGCGATCCGTCATCTGGAAAAAGGCCGTGTTGTTATCTTTGCAGCGGGCACAGGTAACCCATACTTCTCTACCGATACTACGGCTGCTCTGAGAGCTGCTGAGATCGAAGCTGAAGTAATTCTGATGGCTAAGAATAAAGTGGATGGTGTTTATTCCGCAGATCCGTTTAAGGATGAAACAGCTGAGAAGTATGAACAGCTTACTTACCTTGATGTGTTGAATAAAAACCTGGGTGTTATGGACTCTACAGCTTCTTCATTGTGCATGGACAATAACATTCCGCTTATTGTATTCGCCATTACAGAGCAAGGTAATATTAAGCGAGTCGTTCTAGGTGAAAAGATTGGAACGATCGTTAAAGGGAGTGTAGATTAATGCCACAAACGGTGAAAAAGAATGCAGAAGAACGCATGGAAAAAGCGATCCTGTCATTGAAACGCGATCTCGCGACGTTGCGTGCCGGCCGGGCAAGTTCATCTCTGCTCGACCGTATTCAAGTGGAATATTACGGAGCTCCAACTCCGGTTAATCAGCTTGCTAATATTACTACACCGGATTCCCGTACGCTTATGATTCAGCCGTGGGATAAATCCTCGCTCGGTGATATTGAGAAAGCGATCATGAAATCTGATCTTGGATTAACACCAGCGAATGATGGTAATCAAATTCGCTTGTCAATTCCTGCTCTTACGGAAGAGCGTAGAACTGACCTTGTGAAAATGACGAAGAAATTCGGTGAAGAAGCGAAGGTAGCCATCCGTAACATTCGCCGTGATGCCAATGACGACATTAAGAAGTTGGAGAAAACTGATATTTCCGAGGACGAGTCCCGGAGACATCAGGAAGATATCCAGAAGGCTACGGATAAATATACTGCCGAAGTCGACAAAGTGCTCGTTGCAAAAGAAAAAGAGATTATGGAAGTATAGAGACTTCGGCCCCTCCGGTTAGGTGGGGTTTGTCTCTTTTTTGCAGAAAGATGCCTGGAGGAAATGGAATGATCAAACGGGTTCGATCGTGGTTGAATCAGGAGGACAGTCAGCAGGCGCTCCGGCTCTCTCCCGACAACATCCCTCAGCATGTGGCCATCATAATGGACGGCAACGGCCGCTGGGCCAAGAAGCGCGGATTACCGCGGATTCTAGGACACCAGAATGGCATGAAGGCAGTCAAAAGGACCGCAATTGCAGCGGATGATTTGGGGATCAAAATATTGACGATGTATGCTTTTTCAACGGAAAACTGGAAGCGTCCCAAGGATGAGGTCGATTTCCTGATGAAGCTTCCGCAAGAGTTTCTAGCGCTAGAGTTGGAAGAACTGATTGAGAAAAATGTTCGGGTCACCATGATGGGTTATCCCGAGGATCTTCCTTCGCATACGCTGGAGGCTATGAAAGAAGCTGTTGCAAGGACGGCGAATAATGATGGGCTTGTTTTGAATTTTGCGTTGAATTACGGCAGCCGCAAGGAGATCACCGAATGTGTCAAAGCGCTTGGGCGGGACATAAGCGAGGGGACCCTTCGGCCTGAGGATATTACCGAAGAACTAATTGGCAAACAGCTTCTTTCAGGTGATTTGCCGGATCCGGATTTATTAATCCGAACAAGCGGTGAACTGCGTCTCAGCAACTTTATGTTGTGGCAGCTCGCATACAGCGAAATGTGGTTTACCGAGACTTTATGGCCTGAATTCACCAGTGAACATCTGGTGGAGGCTGTTGCTGAATATCAACGCAGAACACGGCGCTACGGCGGCCTAACGTAGTTATGGAGGATAGGACGTTATGAAACAGCGTTTGATTACCGGAATTATAGCGGGAGCTGTCTTTTTAGGATTATGTTTCATGGGCGGTCTTTGGTATCATCTTCTCGTTTTAGCTATGTCCCTGATCGGTTTTTATGAATTCGCTAGAATGACAAAAATTGCACCTTTTGGTGGGACAGCGGCGATAGGTTATCTGGGTGTACTTATGTTTGTCTTTCCATGGAATTTGTTGGATATAACGTTCCCGTTCTCGTGGGAGCACGTAATCTGGCTTGTGATGCTACTCTTTTTATTCGTTACGGTATTCAGCAAGAACAAGACTCCAATTGGGCAAGTCTCGCTATTGTTTCTTGCGTCGATCTACATCGGAATGGGCTTTATGTATATTGCTGAATCGAGAAGCACACCTGATGGACATGGTCTGTTTTGGACGTTCTTGCTTCTGGCATCGATATGGGCAAGTGACGCAGGTGCCTACTTTGTAGGTCGTAAGCTGGGTCGCACCAAGCTCTGGCCAGCAATCAGTCCGAACAAAACTGTGGAAGGTGCTGTTGGGGGCGTGGTCATTGCAGTTCTTACTGCGATGATCTTTGCCCTCTTATCGAATGGGCTGCTTCCTTACGGCAACGCCCTGTTGATCGGGATTGCTTGTGCGGTCATTGGACAGCTTGGAGATCTCGTGCAGTCGGCTTATAAGCGGGTATACGGCATTAAAGATTCGGGTAGTCTTTTGCCAGGTCATGGCGGGATTTTGGATCGCTGTGATAGCTGGATTGTTGTATTCCCATTTGTACATATATTAAGTCTTCTGCCTTACTGATGAAAGGGAAGGTGCAGGAATGAAAAAAATTAGTGTGCTAGGTTCTACTGGCTCCATTGGAACCCAGACATTAGATGTTGTGTCAAAATACCGTGACTCCTTTCAAATCGAGGGTTTAGCAGCAGGTAGTAATGTGGATTTACTGACACAACAAGTGAAGGAATTTAATCCGAAAAAGGTATCTGTTGCTACGAAAGAACTGGCGGATCGCATTCGTCCAGATCTTCCTGCAGGTATACAGCTTTATTATGGCCAAGAGGGTTTGATCGAGGTCGCAGCAGGTACGGAAGCTGATTTTGTCGTTACCGCAGTCGTCGGAAGTATGGGGTTACCATCAACCTTAGCGGCCATCAAAGCGGGTAAATCGATTGGTTTAGCGAATAAAGAGACACTAGTAACCGCTGGGCATCTCGTCATGGACTTAGCCAAGTCTCAGGGTGTTGACATCATTCCTATCGATAGTGAGCACTCCGCAATTTTTCAATGTTTGAACGGAGAGCGTCGTGCGGATGTTGATTTTATAACTTTGACTGCATCGGGTGGATCATTTCGAGATCTCACACGTGAACAACTGAAAAATGTAACGGTTGAAGATGCTTTAAAACATCCAAACTGGTCTATGGGTGCCAAGATTACCATTGATTCGGCAACGATGGTTAATAAAGGCTTGGAAGTTATTGAAGCTCACTGGTTGTTCGGACTTCCTTATGAACAGATACAAGTGCTGCTTCATCCAGAGAGCATTATTCACTCTTTTGTACAATATCGTGATTCCAGTATCATCGCACAACTTGGAAACCCAGATATGAGAGTGCCAATTCAGTATGCTCTTACATTTCCTGAACGCTGGCCCTCTCCATCCAAAGGCTTGTCTTTAGCGGAAGCTGGGAAACTTCAATTCCGAGAAATGGATTTTGACCGGTTCCCTTGTTTAAGACTTGCTTATGAATGTGGTAAAATGGGTGGAACGGCAACAACGGTATTTAATGCCGCCAATGAAATTGCGGTTTCCCGTTTTCTGCGTGGAGAAATTTCTTTCTTGCAGATTGAGGATATCATCGAAGGCGTGCTTAACAAGCACCAAAACACACCTGAACCGGCTTTGGAGGCTATTGAAGAAAGTGACACCTTGGCTCGTGAATTAGCAGCGCAGCTATAGGAATCTAAAGCTATTTCGAAAATTCTCCCTGAAAAAAGCTGACAACATGTGATTCTCTTGTGGTCAATAAGAGAATAATGATAATCTATAGGGACATACTGCGTTCTCAGAGGAAAAGGGGGATGTCAATATTGGAAATGGTGCAGGTTGTTTTTTTAACGGTGCTCATGTTTTTTGTAATCGTAACGGTGCATGAATGGGGGCACTACTATTTCGCCAAACGAGCTGGGATTTTAGTTCGTGAATTCGCGATCGGTTTCGGTCCGAAACTGTTCTCTTATAAGCGTAACGAAACTCAATTCACATTGCGGCTTCTTCCATTTGGTGGATATGCCCGAATGGCTGGTGAAGACCCTGAATTGGTTGAAATTCAGCCTGGGCAGACCATTGCCGTTAGGGTGAATAGTGACAATCAGGTGAAGCGAATCTATCTAGATCAGCTTGATAATCGCAAGAATGTAATTCGGGGCGAGGTTCAGTTTATCGATCTGGAGGAGCGTTTATCCCTTCGTCTAGATGTGGATGGAGAATTTCAACAGTACGAGGTTCACCCTCAGGCGCTGATGGTGACCAAGGGAGTCGAAACACAAATCGCTCCTAAAAATCGTCAGTTTGGAAGTAAAACGGTTGGACAGCGGGCGCTTGCTATTTTTGCCGGACCAGTGATGAACTTTATATTGGCATTTATATTGTTCGCACTTCATATTCAAATGGCGGGAATTCCGGTTGAGAATCCAACTTACGTACAGATTGGTAAGATTACGGAGAACATGCCTGCAGCTGAAGCTAACCTTCGTGAAGGAGACATCATTGAAACTGTCAATGGTACCGCAATCGGTGCAGATTACAAAAAAATGATTGATCTCATCTCCGATTCAAAGGACAAGCCGATGGATTGGACCGTACGCCGCGGTGACCAAGTATTTAATGTGACGTTAACCCCTCGTTCTATGGAGGGGCAGGAAGGCGGTAAGGTCGGGATTGTTCCTGAACTTCCAACTCGTTCGGCAGGACTTGGTGAGACCATTACGGGCTCTGGAAAAGCGATGGTGGATACAACCAACATCATTTTCCAAGGATTCAGTCAGCTTATTCAGCAATTCTCGATGGATGACTTGGGAGGACCAGTTCGGACGTTTGAAGTGACAGGGCAGATCGCGAAGCAAGGCATCGTTCAGCTGACCTATTGGGCAGCGATACTGAGCTTGTATCTGGGTATCTTTAACTTGTTGCCTGTGCCTGCGCTAGATGGAAGTCGTCTTGTGTTCCTAGGCGTGGAAGCACTTCGTGGCAAGCCAATCGATCCTAATCGTGAAGGTATGGTGCATTTCATTGGGTTTGCTATGCTATTCCTATTGATGATCGCTGTAACCTATAACGATATACTGCGATTAATTAACGGTTAACGATTAATTTACGGCTCGGTGCGCCAGCCGCACTGAGCCGTAAATTTTTTTGACTATTTTTATTATTAAAGTATCTAACAATAGCTTGTTAAAGCTACATAATTGACGCTTTTCATATGGGAGGACAAATATTCTTATGTCTAAGGATAAACAATTCGTGACTGAAATTACACCGCAAGGAGAGGACTTTTCGCGTTGGTATATTGATGTCATCAAAAAAGCAGATTTGATGGATTACTCACCAGTTCGGGGCTGTATCGTATTTAAGCCGGACGGTTTTGAAATTTGGGAACATATCAAGGATGAGTTAGATCGTCGCTTTAAAGAGACGGGCCACCGTAACGCTTATTTCCCACTCTTTATTCCAGAGAGCTTTTTCCAGAAAGAGAAAGAACATGTGGAAGGCTTTAATCCAGAGCTGCCTTGGGTAACAGAAGCTGCAGGCGAGAAGCTCGAAGAGCGTCTTGCAATTCGACCAACTTCCGAGACGATGATTGGACATATGTACTCGAAGTGGATTCAATCTTATCGTGATCTCCCTGTACTAATCAATCAGTGGGCTAACGTTGTTCGCTGGGAGAAACGTACACTTCCATTTTTGCGGACAAGTGAATTCCTATGGCAAGAAGGTCACACTGCGCATGAGACGGAAGAAGAAGCACGTCAAGAAACAATGCAGATGCTGGATATCTATTGTGATTTTGTAGAGAATTACTTAGCTATTCCGGTTATTAAAGGTCAGAAGACACCATCAGAGAAATTTGCGGGTGCAGTAGATACGTATTCCATCGAAGCTATGATGAAAGACGGAAGAGCTGTACAAGCTGGTACTTCCCATTACATGGGCACTAATTTCTCCAAGGCCTTTGATATAGAATATCTGAATCGTGACAATACACTGGAGTATGCACACACTACATCTTGGGGTGTAAGTACACGTCTCATTGGATCATTAATTATGGTACACGGAGATGATCGCGGTTTGGTATTGCCACCGAAAGTTGCTCCAACACAAGTAATTATGGTTCCTATCGGACCTCCGAAGACATGGGAGGCTGTTGTAGGTCGCACAGACGAGCTGTTCAAAGAACTGAAATCAGCAGGAGTTCGTGTCCGTGTAGACGACAACACAAGTGTTCGTCCAGGTTGGAAGTTTAACGAATATGAAATGCGTGGTGTACCTGTACGCCTTGAAATCGGACCTCGTGATATGGAGAATGGCGTTTGTGTGCTCGTATCTCGCATCACCGGAGAGAAGAAAGTAATTGAGCAAGCGAACCTGGTAGAAGAAGTAAAAGCAATGCTGGATCAGGTGCATGAAGAAATGTTTAACCGCGCTAAAGCATTCCGCGAAGATCATTTCTATTCCGTAGATACACTGGATGAAATGAAAGAAAGCATGGAAGAAAAGCGCGGCTTTACACTAGCTGGCTGGTGTGGATCTGGTGCATGTGAGGATACAGTGAAGCAGGAAACAGGGGCTACTAGCCGAAATATTCCATTTGAGCCAGGTGAACATAAGAAGACTTGCCTAGTATGTGGAGAAGAGGCAAATCATACCGTACTGTTCGCAAGAGCTTACTAATATGATAGAGTAATAGATATCGAAAGTTGCTTTGAGAATAAAAGAGAAGTATTCCGGAAAGCTTCTGGATGGCATGACGCTCTGTGGGCAACAGGACGAATGGGTGCTGCCTCAGAAGCTTTTCGTTTGTTTTCGTCTCATTTTTTCGTAAGCAGGGGGAGGGAACCATGGGCACAGCGGAAGAGAAGAGAAAAAGGTTTGAGCTGCTGATGAAGCAGGGAGAAGTCCCGGCAGGTTTGATAGAACCCTATTTTATGGACGGCTGGATTGAACAGGTAGAAATAAGCCGCGGCAGTAAGGAATGGTTGGTTACCATTGCGAAGGAAAACCTTGTTCCGTCAGAGGTATATAGAACTTTTTGCTTAAGAATCCAAGAAAAAATGAACCATATTGCGAAAATTAGATTTTTGTTCCGTTATCAAGGTTCAGTTCGTGAAGCAGATATTGTACAAGAATACTGGGGGCTTTTCTTAGAGTGGGTACACCGGGAAATTCCATCCGTTAACGGCTGGATGGCTAGAGCTAAGCATGAAGTAGAAGAAGGTCAATTGCATCTCACGATGTCAGATGGGATGTCTCTAGAGCTTGCGCGCAAGAAGCAGATTGATGAGGCGATTACGCGTTTTTTCAATCAGTATTTTTCGCTTAATCTTCGAGTGAAGATGAGTGTCGGTGATAATGGACTGGCTGCTTATGAAGAATTCGAACAGAAGAAACGTGAGGAAGAACGAGAAGTAATTCAAGCCCTTATGACGAGTCTTGAGTCCGAGGATGCTATAGAAGAGGAAGAAGGCGACATCAAGCTTCAAGTTGGAAATGAAATTAAGGACCAGCCTGTTCCGATTCAAGAAATTCAAGATGAAGAGAAGAAGATTGCCATTCAAGGAACTATTTTCGGTCTTGATCGTAAGGAGCTTCGAAATGGAATGACTCTCTTTACGTTCAATCTTACAGATTTCACAGATTCACTTCAGATGAAGATGTTTGCTAAAACAAAAGAAGATCTAAAAGTGTTTGGTTTGTTAGAAAACGGAAAATGGTTGAAGGCACGCGGCCGAGTGGAATTTGATCGGTTTATGCAAATCCCAGAACTTGTAATGATACCTTCAGATTTGACTGAAGTGAAGGCTCCACCAGCACGTAAAGATAATGCACCAGTGAAGCGAGTTGAGTTTCACCTCCATACAACGATGAGTACAATGGATGCTGTAACTTCCATTGATAAATATATAAAGACTGCTGCATCATGGGGGCACAAGGCAATTGCTGTTAGTGACCATGGTGGTGTTCAGTGTTTCCCGGATGCGGATAAGCACTCCAAAAAGAACGGTATCAAGATGATGTACGGTGTTGAAGCCAATGTTGTAAATGACGCGGTCAATGTAGTTGAGCAAGCGAAGCCGGGCATCGACCTGAAAACTGCCACATACGTCGTATTTGATATCGAGACTACAGGTCTATCGATCACCCGTAACAAAATTACGGAGATTGCAGCAGTCAAAATGCACGAGGGTAAAGAAATCGATAGATATGCTACCTTCGTTAACCCGCATGAGAAAATCCCTTATCATATTCAGCAGTTAACGAATATTACGGATGAGATGGTCAAAGACGCTCCAGACCTCGAACCCGTACTCAAAGATTTTGTTGAATTTGTAGGGGACGCTGTGATTGTCGCTCATAATGCACGATTCGATATGGGTTTCATTCAAGCTTCACTTAAGAATGCCGGCATGCCCATCCTTGAGAATCCATACTTAGATACGCTTGAGCTGGCAAGGCTGCTTTATCCGGGCATGAGGAACCACCGTTTGAATACGCTGGCTGATAAGTACAAGGTATTGCTAGAGAGCCATCACCGGGCGATTGACGATACAATTGCACTTGCAGGTATTTTGAACGGTCTCCTAGCAGATGTGGATAAAATGAAAGGCATCAAGATGCTGGATCGACTTAACGACTATGTCGGTAATGATTTATCCAACACAAGACCTTTTCATTGTGGAATCTATGCGCTGAACCCGATTGGTAAGAAGAATTTATACAAGCTTATATCAATGTCCCATACCGAGTATTTTAAAAGAGTGCCTTGCATTCCGAAATCTAAGCTTGTTGAAATGCGCGATGGGCTCATCGTTCTATCAGGCTGCGAGAAGGGCGAATTCTTTGAAACGGTTCTGAACAAAACAGAGGAAGAAGCTGAAGAGATCGCTCAGTTCTATGATGTGCTGGAGGTACAGCCTCTTACGATGTACATGCATCTCGTGGATAAAGGTTTTGTAGCCAGTCCAGATGATTTGAAGAACGCCATTCGCAAAGTAATTAAAATTGGCGAGAAGCTGAACAAACCGGTTATTGCAACAGGAAATGTTCATTATCTTGAGCCAGGACATAAGCTGTTCCGTGATATTACGATTCATGGTATTACGGGCTTTAGTCCCCTGAAAGATATCCGTAAGCCTGATGCTCACTTCCGAACCACGGACGAGATGCTAGAGGAGTTCGCTTATTTAGGGGAAGATAAAGCTTATGAAATCGTCGTTAAGAATACAAATGATCTAGCCGATCGTTTTGAAGAATTAGAATTATTCCCATCTAAGCTGTTCACCCCGATTATTGATGGAGCAGATGAGGAGATTCGTAATACATGTTACGATACAGCCAAATCAATATATGGTGAGGATTTGCCAGAGGTAGTTGTAGCACGACTTGAGAAGGAACTGGAGCCGATTATAAAGTACGGTTTCTCCGCTAACTATCTCATCTCCGAGAAGCTCGTTAAGAAATCGAATAAGGATGGATACTTGGTAGGATCTCGGGGATCTGTAGGTTCGTCTGTTGTTGCTACGTTTCTTGGCATTTCTGAGGTAAACCCGCTTCCAGCTCACTACATTTGTAAAAATTCAGATTGTAAATATAGTGAATGGTTCCTTGATGGTAGTGTACCCAGTGGATTCGACCTTCCCGATAAGCAATGTCCTAAATGTGACAGCACGCTAAAAGGTGAGGGGCAGGATATACCGTTTGAAACGTTCCTTGGGTTTAAAGGGGACAAAGTCCCTGATATTGACTTGAACTTCTCAGGTGAATACCAGCCAGAAGCGCATAACTATACCAAGGTAATGTTCGGTGAAAAAAGCGTATTCCGTGCGGGAACAATTGGTACGGTTGCGGAGAAAACGGCATTTGGTTATGCCAAAAAGTATGAAGAAGAACATCAGAAGCGTTGGCGCGGGGCTGAGCTTAATCGTCTAGCTTCAGGATGTACTGGTGTCAAACGTAGCACGGGTCAGCATCCAGGCGGTATCGTAGTTGTTCCAGATTATATTGAAGTTGAAGATATTACGCCTGTTCAGTTCCCAGCTGATGATGTGAAAGCTGAATGGAAAACAACTCACTTTGATTATCACGCATTTGATGCGAACTTGCTCAAGCTTGATATTCTGGGTCATGATGATCCGACGATGATGCGCATGCTGCAGGACTTAACCGGGGTGGATCCGACGACAATTCCGATGAATGATCCGAAGGTTATGAGCATGTTCAACTCAACGGAAGCGCTCGGTGTTACGCCTGAACAAATTCGCTCACCGGTTGCTACCTATGGTGTTCCGGAGATGGGGACTAAATTCGTTCGTCAGATGTTGATTGAATCGAAGCCATCCAGTTTTGCTGACCTTTTGCAGATATCTGGACTTTCTCACGGAACAGGCGTATGGCTAGGTAATGCTCAGGAGCTGATAAAGAATGGCACATGCAACATCAAGACGGTTATTGGTTGTCGTGATGATATCATGCTATTCTTAATCTATAAGGCTGGAATGGATGCCGGACTTGCATTTAAGATTACGGAGAGCGTTCGTAAAGGTAAAGGATTGTCGCAGGAATGGATAGATGAAATGAAGAGATGTAAAGTACCTCAGTGGTATATCGATTCATGTCTGAAAATCCAGTACATGTTCCCGAAGGCGCACGCTGCCGCGTATGTTATCTCGGCTGTTCGTACCGCCTACTTTAAGCTTTATCATCCTATTGAATATTACGCTACCTATTTCTCTGTTCGTGCTGAGGATTTTGATATCGAATTATGCTGTCAAGGTTACGATGCGATCCAAAGACGGATTGTTGAAATCGAACAGTTAGGGTTCCAAGCAAGCACTAAGGAGAAAAGTATGCTTTCTATTCTCGAGATGGCCTTGGAGATGACAGCGCGTGGGTTTACATTTAAAAATATAGACCTGTACCGTTCCGATGCACTTCGTTTCACGGTGGACGGGGACGCGCTTATTCCTCCATTCTCAGCCCTACAGGGGATCGGAGATAATGCGGCACGGAACATCGCTGCTGCTAAAGAGGCAGGGGAATTCCTGTCAATCGAAGACTTCCAACAGAAATCTAAAGCGAGTAAAACAGCGGTTGAACTGCTCACGCAAATGGGCTGCTTCCGAGGATTGCCGGAGAGTAATCAACTCTCATTGTTTTAAATTAATACTGTAAACACAGGGGATATGAGGGCACTTGACAACTTGACAGTCAAGGACTCATACTTGTCACTACTGCCAGACTATGTTATAATTTTTTTGGTAATCATGGAGATAAAACCGTTGTGTAAAGAGTGGGGCAACCCACTCTTTACTCTTTGGTATATAGGAAATGAAAGTGTTGGAGGTTATGTTCTTTGAGCACACCGAAGATTAAAACGACTGTGGAAGAAATGGTGCAGCCGTATTTGGATGAGCACGGCTTTGAACTGGTAGATGTGGAATATGTTAAAGAAGGCAGCAATTGGTTTTTACGTGTGTTTGTAGACAAAGAGGGCGGCATCGATATTGATGATTGCGGATTGGTCAGCGAATACCTGAGCCAAAAGCTGGATGAGAATGATCCCATTCCGACAGCTTACTTTCTTGAAGTTTCTTCACCTGGTGCAGAGCGTCCGTTGAAGAAGATGGAAGACGTTGCTAAATCAGTCGGAAAAGATGTTTTCGTTACGGTCTACGAGGCTGTGGATGGAATGAAGGAGTTTGAAGGCAAGCTGGAGTCCTTTGAGAATGAAGAGCTTGTCATTAAATCCGGAAAGAAACAGCACGTTATTCCATATGCAAGAGTTGCCAGCGCCAGATTGGCCATCATTTTTTAGACGGAAGTTTTGAAAGGGGGAACCGATTTTCAATGAGTATGGATTTTATTGAAGCAATGAATGAGTTGGAGAGAGACAAAGGCATCAGCAAGGATGTGCTGTTTGAAGCGATTGAAGCGGCACTCATTTCCAGCTATAAACGTAATTTTAACGCTGCACAGAATGTGCGAGTGGATATGAACCGCAATACTGGTGTTATTAAGGTATATGCCCGGAAATTGATCGTGGAAGAGGTTCTTGACTCACGTACTGAAATTTCACTGACTGCGGCAAGAGATATCAACCCGCATTTTCAAATCGAGGATATCGCCGAGATTGAAGTAACACCACGTGATTTTGGTCGTATCGCTGCACAAACTGCGAAGCAGGTTGTTACACAACGTATTCGTGAAGCGGAACGTGGCTTGATCTATAGCGCCTTCATTGATAAAGAAGACGATATTGTTACAGGTACACTACAACGTCAGGATCCACGTAACATTTACATTGACCTGGGTAAGATTGAAGCGGTTCTGCCGCTCACCGAGCTGATGCCTAATGAAAAATTCAAGCACGGCGACCGGATCAAAGCGTACATTACAAAAGTAGAGAACACAACAAAGGGACCGCAGATTATGTTGTCTCGTACGCATCCTGGTCTTTTGAAGCGTCTGTTCGAGCTTGAGGTTCCTGAGATTTTTGACGGTGTAGTAGAAATTCGTTCCGTAGCTCGTGAAGCTGGGTTCCGATCCAAAATCGCTGTATACTCCCGCAATGAGGAAGTTGATCCAGTCGGCTCTTGTGTAGGACCGAAAGGTATGCGAGTGCAGACTATCGTTAACGAACTTCGCGGTGAGAAAATCGATATCGTGCGGTATTCAGAACAGGTTGAAGAGTATGTAGCAAATGCTTTGAGTCCTTCTAAAGTATTGGAAGTGCAGGTATTTGAGGATGAGAAGATGGCTCGCGTCATTGTTCCTGATTACCAACTGTCCCTAGCTATCGGGATTAAAGGGCAGAATGCCCGTCTTGCAGCTAAACTGACAGGATGGAAGATCGATATTAAAAGCGAGAGTCAGGCGGAACAGGAATACGGCAGACCAAAAACCCTATCGGGTGAAATGCATCAGGATTCCGTCTCCGTCGATTAAAGTAAAGGGACGGGGGTGCTAGCTTTGAAACAGAGAAAGATACCGCTTCGTAAATGTGTGGCTTGTCAGGAAATGATGTCCAAGAAGCAGCTTATTCGCGTCGTGAAAACACCCGAAGATACAGTGCTTATTGATCTGACTGGCAAGAAGTCGGGTAGAGGCGCTTATTTGTGCGGGAAGTTATCCTGCTTTAAATTGGCCCACAAAAACAAAGCGCTTGATCGTGCTTTAAAGCATCATGTTCAGCCTGAAATTTATGAACAGCTGGCTCAGGATTTCATTAAGGTAGAAGATGAATTTCTAGCGGCTAAGGAGAGTGCCGATGATGAACAATAGGGCGCTTTCTCATTTAGGCCTTGCCATGCGTGCAGGTAAAGTGGTTACCGGCGATGAGATCGTGCTCAAAGTAATCCGGTCTTCTGAAGCGAAAATGGTCATTCTGGCGGGTGACGCCTCAGATAATACAAAAAAAAAGTTCCGCGATAAGTGCGGTACTTATAAAATCCCTCTGGTAATCGGATTTGACCGGGAAAGTCTGGGCACAAGTGTAGGTAAACCTGAACGTGTTGTGCTGGCAGTTACGGATCAAGGATTCGCAGAAATGATCTCCAAGCAAGTGGGGATAATGTCGGAGGTGGAGTATATTGAGTAAACAGGAAAACAAAGACAATAAACTTCGAGTATATGAGTATGCTAAATCGTTGAATATGAGCAGTAAAGAAATTATAACGATACTCAAGCGTCTAGATGTTCCGGTTAATAATCATATGAGTGTTATGGAGAACGATACAGTATCAAGGGTGGAGCAGTTCTTCAAAGACATTAAGTCAAATGCTGCTGCTAAACGTGATGGCTCAGATACAGTTCGTAGTGAAAGCCGCAAACCGGCGGTCTCTGGAGCAGCAAGTACAAGTAGTACAGCTCCAGCTCCAGCTGCAAGCACTCAGACAAACGCTCCAACACAAAGCAGCGAAGGCAGTCGTGGTGGGCAAGACGGCAGCCGTAATCAAGGTCAAAGACCATCTGGTCATGGACAGGAACAAGGACAGCCCAAAAAACAACAGGAAAAGCAGGTAGGTATGAACAATAGAAATCAAACCAACTCAAATGTAACAGGCTCTCAACAGCGCCCACAAGGTAGTCAGGATTCCCGGAGAACAAATACTGGATCTTCCCAAGGAAGCCAGCAAAATAACCGGAGCAGAAATCCGCAACAGGGCTCTAGTCAGCAAGGTGGATCTCGTCCTCAGAATGCAGGACAACAAGGTGGTTCCCGTCCTCAAGGTGCAGGACAAGGTGGAGCACGCCCTCAAGGTTCAAGTCAATCCCAAGGAAACCGACCACAAGGCGGAGGACAGTCCCAGGGTGGACGTTTTGACTCTAACCGTCCTAGTAGTAATGCAGGTAGCAGCAATAGTAGTGCTGGTAACCGTGGTGGTAACAGAAGTAACGGTAATAACAGCAGTAACAACAATAACAACAATAACCGTCCAGGCTCTAAGCGCTTTGATGATAATCGTCAAGGTGGTTTCCGTAACAACCGTGGAGGTAAGAACAATCGCGGACGGAATCAGAGCCAGCAGCCGCCTCGTGAGAAAATCGACAACACGCCGAAGAAAATTATCGTCCGTGGCAACATGACCGTCGGTGAAACGGCGAAGCTGCTTCATAAGGACGCTTCCGAGGTCATTAAGAAGCTGATTTTCCTCGGCGTGATGGCTACGATTAACCAGGAACTTGACATTGATACAATCCTTCTATTGGCTGGCGAATTCGGCGTAGAAGTAGAAGTGAAAATTCCGGTTGAAGAAGACCGCTTCGAAACGGTTGAAGAGGTTGATGACCCTACGGATCTGCTTGAGCGTCCTCCAGTTGTGACGATCATGGGTCACGTTGACCATGGTAAGACAACACTACTGGATGCGATCCGTTCAGCGAATGTCTCCAGCGGTGAAGCTGGTGGTATTACACAGCACATCGGTGCGTATCAAGTGGAAATCAACAACAAGAAAATCACTTTCCTGGATACACCAGGTCACGAAGCGTTTACTGCCATGCGTGCTCGTGGTGCTCAGGTTACGGACATGACAATTATCGTTGTTGCAGCAGATGACGGTGTAATGCCACAGACCGTTGAAGCGATCAGCCATGCGAAAGCAGCTGGACTTCCAATCATCGTAGCCGTTAACAAAATCGATAAACCGGATGCAAATCCAGATAAAGTAAAACAAGAATTAACCGAGTATGAACTGGTACCTGAAGAGTGGGGCGGAGATACAATCTTCGTAAACGTTTCGGCTAAACAGCGCATGGGCCTCGAAGATCTCCTTGAGATGATTCTACTCGTAGCTGAGGTTAACGAATATAAAGCGAACCCGGATAAGCGTGCACGTGGTACCGTTATTGAAGCAGAGCTTGATAAAGGTAGAGGACCTGTTGCCAGAATTCTCGTACAACACGGTACACTTAAAGTTGGAGACGCATTTGTAGCAGGTAACTGCTTCGGACGTATCCGTGCAATGGTGAACGATAAGGGCCGTCGCTTGAAAGAAGCGGGACCTTCAACGCCTGTAGAAATTACAGGTTTGACTGAAGTTCCTGGTGCTGGGGATCCGTTTATGGTATTTGAAGATGAGCGTAAAGCTCGTTCGATTGCCGATAAACGTTCAATCACACATCGTCAATCTGAGCTGAATACGAATACTCGTGTTACGCTGGATGATCTGTTCCAACATATTAAAGATGGAGAGATCAAAGATCTTAACGTAATTATCAAAGGTGACGTACAGGGATCGGTTGAAGCCCTGAAAGGTTCCTTGAATAAAATCGAAGTGGAAGGCGTTCGCGTGAAAATTATTCACAGCGGTGCAGGCGCTATTACAGAGTCAGATGTTATCTTGGCTGCTGCTTCCAATGCGATTGTAATTGGTTTTAACGTTCGTCCAGATACACAAGCGAAACAGACCGCTGAGCAAGAAAAAGTGGATGTTCGCCTACACCGTGTAATCTACAACGTAATTGAAGAGATCGAGCAGGCTATGAAAGGTATGCTGGATCCAATTTATAAAGAGAACGTCATCGGCCACGCAGAAGTACGTAATACCTTTAAAGTTACTAAGGTAGGTACCATTGCAGGTTGTATGGTTACTTCCGGTAAAATTGCACGTAACGCAGAAATGCGTCTGATCCGTGACGGCATTGTTATTCATGAAGGTAAGATCGATTCCCTCAAGCGCTACAAAGATGATGCAAAAGAAGTAGCGCAGGGTTATGAATGTGGTATTACCTTGGAAAGCTATAGTGACGTCAAAGAAGGCGACGTCATTGAAGCCTTTATCATGGAAACGGTAGAGCGCTAACGTAAAGAGGTGATCAGACATGGCTAAAATCCGTACAGGACGCGTCAGCGAACAAATTAAGAAAGAGCTCAGTCAGCTAATTCAGACAGAGCTCAAGGATCCTCGAATTGGTTTTATCACCGTAACGGGGGTTGATGTGACGAACGACTTTTCACAGGCTAAGGTTTACCTTAGCGTTCTTGGCGACGAAGATCAGAAAGCGGGAACGCTGAAAGCTCTTGAGAAAGCCAGTGGTTTTCTCCGCTCCGAGCTAGGGAAAAGAATTCGTCTCCGGCATGTGCCGGAGCTAATCTTCAAATTCGATGAGTCGATTGCATATGGTAGCCGAATTGAGAAGCTGCTTGGTGAAATCGAACGAGAAGAGGATTAGACAGATCAGATTGTTTTTTATAAAGGAGAGGGCGCATGCAGACCTATGAACAAGAGCTGCAGCAGGTCAGAAAATTTCTGCTGGAGCATGACGATTACTTGATCGTGTCGCACGTTCAGCCCGATGGAGATGCAGTCAGTTCCACCCTAGCGGTGGGCTGGCTTCTCTCACGTTTGGGCAAGAAATTCACAATGATCAACGAAGGAGTCATTCCGAAAAGAATGAATTCCTTATGGCATGCAGCTGAACTCATTAATATGTCTGAACAGTCGCCACAGCGTTCTTTTAATACCATTATTTGCGTAGATTGTGCAGACTTTGATCGCGTTGGCAGGACTAAGGAACTCTTTACAGAGGATGCAGTCATTGTAAATATTGATCATCATCCTACGAATAACAGATATGGTGCTGTCAATGTCGTTCTTCCTGAAGCAGCCGCAACTGCGGAAATTCTGTTTGATCTGTTGAACTTGTTCGATATCGAATGGGATGTAGAGATTGCTACAGCCATTTATACGGGACTTTTAACAGACACTGGTGGATTCCGTTACTCCAATACGTCACCTAAAGTAATGGGTATTGCCTCTACTTTGTTGTCGTATGGAGTGAATGGTCCGGAACTTGCGGAAACGCTGCTCGAAGAGATGACACTGCCCCAGTTAAACGTGCTTGTTAAAGCACTCAATACACTAAAGATGTCTTCGGATGGGAAAGTAGCTTGGGTCCATGTTACACCGCAGGATATGGTTGATAGCGGAGCGATTAATGAAGATCTGGAAGGAATCGTTAATTACCCACGTAATATTCAAGGTGTAGAAGTTGGTATATTGTTTAAACAGGTAAATACGGGGGCTGTAAAGGTAAGCCTACGATCTGCTGGAAAAGTGGATGTTGCAGCTCTGGCCCAGTCCTTCGGTGGAGGAGGCCATGTTCGTGCGGCAGGTTGCCGAATCGAAGGTGAGCTAGGAAGTATTATGACTCAAGTAGTAGAGCGGGTGAAAGAAGCATTATGACAGAACTTGAAGGTGTTTTGGCGGTCAACAAACCAGCGGGATGGACTTCACATGATGTTGTTGCTAAAGTGCGCCGTCTTGTTAAAATGAAACGAATCGGTCATGCGGGTACACTTGATCCCGAGGTGACTGGCGTATTGCCGCTCTGCCTTGGACGTGCAACTCGTGTGGTAGAATACATGCAGGACCTACCAAAAGAATATCAAGCAGTGCTTCGTCTGGGAGTCTCTACAGATACTGAGGATTTAACTGGAACTGTGATTGAATCGGTGGAAGAGGTCAACATTACACCAGAAGCAGCGCAGGAAACGCTCCTTTCCTTTTTAGGAGAGATTTCTCAGGTCCCACCGATGTATTCGGCTGTGAAGGTTGATGGTAAGAGATTGTATGAGCTTGCCCGTGAGGGGAAGACTATTGAACGCAAAAGCCGTATAGTAACCGTGCATGAAATCGAGATGACAGGTTTTGAAGCGCATGGATCTTACACTGATGTTTCTTTTCGAGTGTTGTGCTCGAAAGGTACTTATATTCGTACACTTTGTGTGGATATTGGTAAGAAACTTGGGCTTCCATCCACGATGGCTAAGCTGGAGAGAACCTTATCAGCTGGTATTTCTGCCTCGAAATGTCTGACACTTGAACAAATTGAGCAATTTATGGCTGATGGTACACTCCAATCCTGGTTAGTCCCGGCGGATGAGGCCATTGTGCACTTGCATGCCTACACGGTAACAGATGAGAAGAGAAGTGCTGCCTTGCAAGGCCAGCGACTGTCTTCACAGGTTGTGAGTCCTCCGGTCAATCATTTTGGATGCATACGTCTGTATGACACCGAGAACCAGTTCTTGGGTATTTTCCAAAAACAAGAGGAGTCCGGAGCAATTGCGCCTGTTAAGGTCTTCTCGGTTTAATATTATTGATGTCTATCTAAGTGAATTGCAGGTGAGAAGCACATGAAAATCGTATCCTTATCTTATCCGTTAACCTCAGAACAGAAAATTGAACACGGCATCCCGCAAATCGCGGCAATCGGTCAATTTGATGGTCTCCATACGGGTCATGCCAGTGTTATATCGACTGCTGTTAATTTGGCGCGTAAAGAGAGTTTGCCATCAGCCGTAATAACCTTTTATCCTCACCCTAAAGATGTCATGAGAAAAGGGAATTATGAAGGCTATTTAACACCTCAACAGGACAAGCAGAAGCTGCTGGCTGATATGGGGGTTGACATATTATATGTGGTGGATTTCAATGAAGAATTCTCACAAGTCAGCCCTGAAGATTTCGTAACGGAGATGCTTATGCCGCTTCAGCTTCATACAGCGGTCGTTGGTTTTGATTTTCGGTTTGGCTTTAAAGGTGCTGGTCGTGCTGACATGCTTCATGACCTGAGCCGAGAAACAATACAAGTTGTTACGGTTCCACCGTTCTTAATAGATGGTGAGAAGGTAGGAAGTTCATCGATACGAGCAGCTTTATATAATGGTCAAATCTCGGACGCAACACGCTGGCTTGGACGGTATTACCGAATTCGGGGCACTGTGATTCATGGCGAGAAGCGAGGACGAGCTTTAGGGTTTCGGACAGCCAATCTGGAACTTGAGGAACACTACGTTACGCCTGCACTAGGTGTATACGCAGTATGGGCCCGCTGTACTCACCATGATGACTGGCTTCCAGGTGTTATGAGTGTAGGCCTTAAGCCTACTTTTCATGATGGCATCGTTAAACCAATCTATGAAGTTCATTTGCTTGATTTTGATGAGGACCTTTACGGCCAAACTATGGTTGTTGATGTGGTCGAGTTTATACGTAGAGAACTCAAATTTAATTCGATTGACGAATTAATTGCAGGAATTCAAAGCGATGTAGATAAGACTAGAGAAATATTAGCAAGATAATTCATTTTTAATAATGTTATTGATTATCATATTTTCTTTTTTGAAAAAAGTATGATATACTCGTAGAGGTTGCCCGGGTTATCCGGCACCGTAACCTTGGCTTGGTTGTTCGATCTCACCGTCGGTAACGAGGCCATAGGCGATTATTATGAAGGAGGTGAACAGGATGGCATTGACTCAAGAACGTAAACAACAACTGATTGATGCACACAGAACTCACGAGTCCGATACAGGATCTCCAGAGGTGCAAATCGCTATCCTAACGGAAAACATTACGAACTTGACTGACCACTTGCGTACGCACAAGAAAGATCACCACTCCCGTCGTGGATTGTTGAAAATGGTCGGCCAACGCCGTAAGTTGCTTGCATACTTGAAAAACAAGGATGTTAAACGTTACAGCGCTTTGATCGAGAAGCTTGGATTACGCCGCTAATAATCTATAAGGTGTACGAAAGCAGCCTGGTTGTCCACTGTCCTTCTTGGAACGACAGCGGTGCAGCTAGGCTCTTTTTTAAATTATAGGAACGATTGCAGTTTCCTTTGATTTTGATTCTTGCTCGGTTTGAATCGGAGCTTAGAATACGTCTTGTTTTTGTTACATTGTTTTTTTGTTACATAGAAGAAACGTCGCTAGACGTTTTTCTTATGAAGAATGCGTGTGTAGGTAATACTTTAATTTAGCAGAGTAAAATAAATATCCTCACGAGGAGGGGTTATATGGAAAAACGTGTTGAAATGATGCTAGGAGGAAGACCTCTAGTTCTGGAAACAGGTCGTTTAGCTAAACAGGCTAACGCTGCGGTTACGGTTCGTTATGGTGATACAGTTGTTCTGTGTACGGTAACTGCTTCAAACGAGCCGAAAGACTTGGATTTCTTTCCGCTGACTGTGAACTATGAAGAAAGACTGTATGCTGTGGGTAAAATTCCAGGCGGCTTCATTAAGCGTGAAGGAAGACCAAGCCAGAAAGCGATTCTATCCAGTCGTTTGACTGACCGTCCGATTCGCCCATTGTTTCCTGAAGGATTCCGGAACGATGTTCAGGTATTAAACCTAGTTATGAGTGTAGATCAGGATTGTGAACCTGACATTGCAGCTATGATTGGTACTTCGGCAGCTCTTAGTATTTCTGATGTTCCGTTTAGCGGACCGATCGGCGGAGTAGCTGTAGGACGTATCAACGGAGAATTCGTTGTCAATCCAAACATCGCTCAGCAGGAAGTAAGTGACATTTATCTAGTTGTCTCTGGAACAAAAGATGCAATTATGATGGTTGAAGCTGAAGCGAACGAAGTGCCAGAAGAAGTGATGCTTGAAGCGATTATGTTCGGTCATGAAGAGATTAAGAGCATTGTTGCAACCATCGAGGAACTCGTGAGCATTGCTGGTAAAGAGAAGATGGCAGTTAAGCTTCATGCTGTCAATGAAACTGTAAACCGTGAAGTTCGTGATTTTGCAGCAGAGCGTTTGGTGGAAGCTGTGCGCATAGCTGAAAAGCATGCTCGTCAGGATGCAATCGATGCAATTAACGATGAAACCTTCAACGTGTTTGAAGAGAAGTATATTGAAACTCCTGAGCTTTTGAAAGATGTTAAAGAGGTTCTTCATGATATCGTAAAAGAAGAAGTTAGACGCCTTATAACACATGATAAGGTTCGTCCAGACGGTCGTGGACTATCTGAGATCCGTCCAATTGATTGTGATACAAGCTTATTGCCGCGTACACATGGTTCAGGCCTATTTACTCGTGGTCAAACACAAGCACTTAGCGTTTGTACACTTGGCGCACTTGGTGACGTTCAAATTCTAGACGGTATCGATCTGGAAGAAACTAAACGTTTCATGCATCATTACAATTTCCCTCCGTTCAGTGTCGGCGAGGCTCGTCCACTGCGTGCACCAGGACGTCGTGAAATTGGACACGGTGCGCTTGGAGAGCGTGCATTGTCTAAAGTTATTCCTTCCGAGGTTGAATTCCCATACACGATTCGTCTCGTTTCAGAGGTTATTGAGTCGAATGGATCAACGTCTCAGGCAAGTATCTGCGCAAGCACGCTTGCTATGATGGATGCGGGTGTACCGATTAAAGCACCTGTTGCTGGTGTAGCTATGGGTCTGATCAAAGATGGCGAGCATGTTTCCATCTTGACAGATATTCAAGGTATGGAAGATCATCTCGGCGATATGGACTTCAAGGTAGCTGGAACTCCAGCTGGCGTTACTGCGATTCAAATGGATATCAAAATTGACGGTATTGACCGTAAAATTTTGCAAGAAGCTCTAGATCAAGCCAAAGATGGCCGTATGCACATTCTTGGCAAGATGATGGAAGTGATCCAAAAGCCAAGAGAAACACTTTCCCAATACGCGCCTAAAATCATTACCATGAATATTAATCCGGATAAAATCCGTGACGTTATCGGTGCTGGTGGTAAAATAATCAATAAAATTATTGAAGAAACCGGCGTAAAAATTGATATCGAACAAGATGGTCGCGTGTTTATCGCTTCATCAAATGCAGAGATGAACCAAAAAGCGCTGTCGATTATCGAAGGTATTGTACGTGAAGTAGCTGTAGGTGAGATTTATACAGGTACCGTGAAGCGGATTGAGAAATTCGGCGCATTTGTTGAAATTCTTCCGAATAAAGACGGCCTTGTTCATATTTCTCAGTTGTCTACTGAGCGTGTAGCAAAAGTGGAAGATGTTATCGCCATTGGTGATGTGATTACAGTGAAAGTAACTGAAATCGATCAGCAGGGTCGGATTAACCTTTCTCGCAAAGCTGTTTTGACGGCTGAAACGAAATAAGGATAGATAAGAATCATAATGAAGGAAAGAGACAGAAATGTTATTCTGGCTCTTTTTTTTATGGCTTCAAACCTGCTAACGACCTTTTTCCTTTCCTTACATGTTAGTTAACATGGTTAAGGCACATATTACGTATCCTCGTCTCATAAAATGGGACAAAGCAAATAAAGGGGATGGATACGTCCAATGAAAGGATTAAAGGTGGCTGTTCTACTTATAAGCATTGCAGCGGTGTCTGGGATCGCCATATTAACGGGATCATGGGATTATATCAATCAGTTAAGTGCATCTAGAGGTGCGATAAACTTAGAACAGCAGACTGCGTCTGTCGACTTGAATCTTCTTGGTGAGATTGAAGCGGAGGCTGCTAAGACACGAATTGAGCCCATCGATGCCAAAGTGGATTCGGTATGGAAGGCGGTGCCTGGTTATAACGGGCAGCAGGTTAATGTGGAAGAAACGTATAAGCGTGCATTAAAAAGAAAATCGGGTGAGCCGATTTCATATGTTTATCAGCAAATTCCGGCAAAGGTTAACTTGGAGGACTTAGGTGAGCAGCCCATCTACCGAGGGAATCCGAATAAACCTATGGTTTCGTTCATGATCAATGTGGCATGGGGGAATGAGTTTATTGAGCCTATGTTGAACATTTTGGATGAGGAGAAGATCAAAACAACATTTTTTCTGGATGGAAGTTGGTTAAAGAAAAATCCAGAGTTAGCTGCAATGATATTGAAGAGGGGGCATGAGGTGGAGAACCATGCATACTCTCATCCTAATATGAGTCAACTCAGTCGAAGTCGCGCAGAACTAGAGATTGCGAAGACCCAGGAGCTCCTTAAAGAAAGCCTAGGAGTTACTAACAAGTGGTTTGCGCCTCCTTCTGGGGATTTTAATCAGCAGACGGTTTCAATTGCCTATGGAAGAGGATTAAAGACCGTCCTGTGGACATTGGATACGGTGGATTGGATGAATCCATCACCAGAATCTGTCGTGCAAAAAATTACAAAAAGAGTTGAACCCGGTTTTCTTATATTAATGCATCCGACCTCTTCCTCCTCAAAAGCGATGAAAGGTATGATCCAAGGTATTCGCGCTAAAGGTTTACATATTGGTACGGTGAGTGAAACATTATCACCTGAACGAATTATGCCGTATGGAAGTTGAGTGACTGGTTTAAGTTTGATACAATGAATGGATGGCATCAAATCATCAATTTATATCCATGGAATGAAACCAAGGAGCAGGTTAGGAGGGCCTTTCGTGAAAAAAATACAGTTGTCAAACGGCCTGAGAGTAGTTATGGAACAAATTCCAACATGTCGGTCAGTTTCTTTTGGGATTTGGGTCAAGACGGGGTCCCGCAATGAATCGTTAGATATAAACGGGATTACACATTTTATCGAGCATATGATGTTTAAAGGTACAGACCGTTTCGATGCGCGTGCAATTGCTGAGCAATTTGACGCGATCGGTGGGAATGTGAATGCATTTACATCGAAAGAATATACCTGTTACTATGCTAAGGTGCTTGATGAGCATCTTCCGATAGCTGTAGATGTGTTGTCAGATATGTTCTTTAATTCTAAGCTCGATCCAGTGGAGCTTGCAAAAGAGAAAAATGTCATTCTTGAGGAAATTGCAATGTATGAGGATACGCCAGATGATCTTGTGCACGATCTGATGTCGATGGCGGCGTATGGTGAACATCCACTAGCCTATCCGATTTTAGGCACGAAAGAGCGTCTGGAAGCAATGGACTCTGATGCGTTAAGATCTTACATGAACAATCATTATACGATCGAGAATACGGTTATCGCTTTAGCTGGAAACATTGACGACAGTGTTATTGAGCTGCTGGAACGTCATTTTGGTGCTTTCAAGAATAGCGGCACAAGTCAGAGTCTGACGGTTCCCGCATTCCACGACGGATTGCTATTCCGCAGGAAAAAGACGGAACAAAACCATATTTGTTTGTCATTTCCCGGTAGCTCTATCGGAGATGATCTCCAGTACGCTATGGTGTTGCTTAACAACGCGATTGGTGGCGGTATGAGCTCACGTCTATTCCAGGAGATTCGGGAGAAGAGAGGGCTTGCGTATTCCGTATATTCCTATCATAGTTCTCATGCAGACAGCGGGATGTTTACGATTTATGCAGGTACAGCCCCCAAACAAACCAAGGATGTACTCGATCTGACGAACGAAATCATGTCCGATTTAGCAGTGAACGGAATGACCGAGGATGAACTACATAAGGGCAAAGAACAGTTGAAAGGAAGTCTGATTCTCAGTCTGGAAAGTACGGGAAGCCGTATGAACCGCCTTGGAAAAAATGAACTTATGCTTGGTCGTCACAATAGCATGGATGAATTGATTCAGCGGATTGAACAGGTTAATATGAATGATATTAATGCTGTCCTTGATCGGATGTTTGAAACCCCATTTTCTTTGGCGATGGTCGGATCTTCAGATAAGGTGCTTAACAAAATTAGGAGGGACGAATTTGTTGCATTACGTTCAAATCAATAGATTATCAGAAAATGAAGATATAAAACTCCCAGTCAAAATGTCGGAGCTAGCTTCCGGCTTTGACCTGCATGCTGCGGTGGATGAGTCCGTGGTTCTGATGCCAGGAGAGCGAAAATTGATCCCAACCGGATTCGCTATCGCTATGCCCGGAGGATTGGAAGCTCAGATTCGCCCACGCAGCGGGCTGGCATTCAAGCATGGGATTACTTGCTTAAACACACCAGGCACAATTGATGCCGATTATCGTGGAGAGATTAAAGTGCTGTTGATCAATCTTGGTCAAGAACCATTCTCCATTACTCGTAATGAGCGTATTGCTCAGATGGTATTTCAAGAAGTGCCGACGATTGAGCTCGTTCAAGTCGATGAACTATCAGATACGGTTCGCGGCAGTGGTGGGTTTGGTCATACGGGCAAATAGACAAGAATAATGCTCCTTTAGAGCATTAACAAAGAACCGTTACGGAGTTTTACTTCTGTAACGGTTTTTTGTATCCCATACGGACTCAACCACATTAACTCAAGTTTAAGGTTCACTCTTGCTCACCTCTTCATAGGCCAGCGCATAAGATAGTCTATACATTGGTTTGGAAAGGAGCGACGCCTTGCATGCTGACAGGAGTCCGAACCGTATTTCTTGGCGGTGACGCACGGCAGATTGAGGTTATCCGCAAATGTGCCGAATTGGATGCCTCTATTGTAATAGCCGGATTTGACAAATTGCAGGATTCCTTCCAGGGAGTAACCCGGGAGCCGCTTACACTTGAGCTGCTGTCAGGTGCCGATGTCCTGATACTGCCCGTTGTTGGTTGTGATGATGAGGGCCGTATTGGCGCACTTTATGCGGAAGGTCCGCTAAAGCTGGAGGAGGAGCATATTCAGGCTCTGCCGAAGCACGCTGTTGTATACACTGGCATGGCTAAGAGCTACTTGAGAGCTCTGTGCGCAAGTAATAACATCAAGCTGGTTGAGCTGTTAGAGCGTGATGATGTAGCGATATACAACTCAATTCCGACTGCCGAAGGCGCGCTGATGATGGCTATTCAAAATACAGATTTTACGATTCATGGATCGACCAGTATGGTGTTAGGTATGGGACGGACTGGATTTACGATGGCTAGAAGTTTACAAGGTTTGGGAGCAAAGATCAAAATGGGAGTCCGCAAAAGCGAGCATTACGCAAGAGCGGAGGAAATGGGCTGGAAGCCTTTTATGATAAAGGATCTCAGCGATGAATTGTCCGATATTAATCTGCTTTTCAATACGATTCCAACGATGATTGTCACAGCACAGATTTTATCTAAGATGCCCCGCGAGGCCGTTATAATCGACCTTGCCTCTGCACCTGGAGGATGCGATTTCAGGTACGCCGAGAAGAGGGGAATCAAAGCCATGCTTGCACCCGGACTACCCGGAATCGTAGCTCCAAAGACAGCCGGTATTATTATGGCTAATACGTTGGTGGAGTTGATTTCAGAAGAAGTCAAGATTCGGGGGGATGCGTAAATGGATTGGAAAGGTAAAACGGTTGGCTATGCCTTAACTGGTTCCCACTGTACATTCGAAGAAGTAATGCCACAGATCAAACGCTTTAAAGAAGACGGAGCTAATGTAGTACCCATCGTATCAGGAACAATCATGACGACAGATACCCGATTCGGCACATCGGAAAATTGGCAGAAACAGTTGAAAGAAATAACAGGTAATGATATTATTTCTACAATTGTTGAGGCGGAACCACTCGGCCCTTCTAAGCTTCTGGATGTTCTGGTTATTGCTCCTTGTACAGGGAATTCGACGAGTAAACTCGCAAATGCCATGACAGATGGTCCTGTGCTGATGGCTGCAAAGGCGCAGATGAGAAATTGTCGACCACTTGTGCTAGCGATATCCACGAATGACGGACTTGGATTGAATGCTGCAAATATCGCAAAACTGCTGGTTACAAAAAATATTTATTTTGTTCCTTTCGGACAGGATAATCCACAGCAGAAACCGAATTCGCTTGTTGCCAAAATGGAACTGATCCCGGAAACCTGTTATGCAGCCTTGGAAGGCAGACAGCTGCAGCCAATGATAATTGAACGGTTTCATTCAGCATAACAACGATAACCAGAAGTAGAGACAGTTTCTCATGAAGGGGAGACATACCAGTGAACGAGCTGTCCTCGGTTAGATCCGCAGGGAAGGTGATCCATTTCAAAGATCAAGTTATAACATTAGACGAAGCACCCCCGACAGCAATCAAAGAGTAGCTATTTGTCGAAAAATGGTCCGTGAGGCCAAAAAAATAATGGGCGAGCGAATCTGTAGACGTTAACCTTATTGCAGAAATTATCGTTTCCATGCGAAACGGCCAGGCTCTAAGCTGGCCGTTTCATTCAATCGACGCCTGTGTTTTAGTCTCCGGCATAATAAACGGAGGAATTCTCATGCGCATTCTGGTTCAGAAATTCGGAGGTACATCCTTGTCTTCGCCTCAAGCGAGAGCACATGTCATTAAACATATCCGCCGAGAGCTTGCCCAGAATTATCGACTTGTTGTTGTCGTATCTGCGATGGGGCGCAGAGGTGAACCATATGCCACAGACACTCTACTCGATTGGAGTGAGCAGAATGGTAACGCTCTTCCGCTAAGAGAGAAAGATCTATTGCTCTGTTGCGGAGAGATCATATCTGCTGCAACGCTTTGCAGTCTACTTCAGCACGAGGGGATTCCAGCTACTGTTCTAACGGGGGCGCAAGCTGGATTCATCACCGATAATCAGTTTGGTAATGCGCGTATTATGGATATGAGGCCAGACAGGGTCCGAGTAGAGCTAGAGAAATTCCAAGTCGTTATTGTAACCGGATTTCAAGGACAGACGGAATCTGGTGATTTTACGACGTTTGGACGAGGTGGTAGTGACACTTCGGCTACAGCCTTGGGTGCTGCGCTACGTGCAGAGATGGTTGATATTTATACAGATGTTGACGGTATATTAACGGCAGATCCAAGAATAGTAGAGAACGCAAGGCCGCTTACTCATGTAAGTTATTCTGAAATATGCAATATGGCGCATCAAGGTGCGAAAGTCATCCATCCGAGAGCTGTAGAGATTGCAATGCAGTCCCTCATTCCGCTTCGTGTTCGTTCAACCTTTATGGAAACTGAGGGTACGCTTGTTACACAACCGGATGGCTTTAAGGACGTTCAAACGGGTATTGTTGACCGTTATGTCACGGGGATAGCGTATGTCAGTAACATTACTCAGATATCAGTGGAGTGTGATTGTTCGGACGGGCTTCAATTGAAGGTGTTTAAGACGATGGCGGAGAACTCAATTAGTGTTGATTTTATTAATGTCACTCCTACGGGAGTTCTATATACCATATTCGACAGCGATTCAGAGAAAGCAATTTCGGCACTGCAGGGCTTGAGCTTGAAACCTAAGAGCTTGTCTGGTTGTGCTAAAGTTTCCGTGATTGGCGGTGGAATTAACGGAGTTCCCGGGATCATGGCTAAAATTGTTGAAGCATTAAGTGAACATGATATCTCGATACTACAATCGGCAGATTCCAATACAACGATATGGCTGCTCGTAAAGAAAGAGGATATGGTTCAAGCATTGAGGGCGTTGCACAATAAATTTGAGCTTCACCGGTAGAGTTTGATGTTGCCGGCAATAGTTAAGGAGGAAACACGGTGGATTTTGGAAGATTGATTACGGCAATGGTTACTCCCTTTGATTCGAAGGGGAACATTAATTGGGACGAGACTGCACGACTAATTGATTATTTAATTGAAGATCAAAAGTCTGATTCTCTTGTCGTGGCAGGAACGACAGGCGAGTCTCCTACATTAAGCGAAGACGAGAAGCTTAAACTGTTCCAATTCGTCGTCGACCATGCAGCTGGCAGATGTAAAGTAATTGCTGGAACGGGGAGTAATAACACGGAACACTCCGTAAAGCTTACACAACAAGCAGAACAATGCGGTGTTGACGGAATTCTACTTGTGGCACCTTATTACAACAAACCGAATCAGGAAGGTTTGTTCCTGCATTTTAAAGCTATTGCAGAATCAAGTTCACTTCCGATCATGCTCTATAATGTACCAGGTCGAACAGGAATTAGTTTGAGCGTAGCGACTACGCTTAGACTTGCTCAAATACCGAACATTGTAGCAACGAAAGAGTGTGCATCCTTAGATCAGGTGACACAGATTGTAGCTGGAGCACCTGAGGAGTTTATTGTATATTCCGGTGATGATTCAGCAGCGTTACCTGCATTGTCAGTAGGTGCCTACGGAATTGTTAGTGTGGCTAGTCATATTGCGGGTAGTGAAATGAAGGATATGATAAATGCTTACCTGGAAGGCCAGATTCAAGTGGCTGCTCAATTGCATCAAAAACTTTTCCCTCTATTTAAAGGTCTCTTTGAATGTCCTGATCCGCTCCCTAATCCATCTGCAGTGAAATTTGCACTAGTGGAGAAAGGTTATCAGGTAGGAGGAGTACGTTTACCATTGACTTCACCAAGTGAGGACGAAGCTGATTATATCCGGAAAGTACTATCTGACTACTAACTATTAGTCATTAAACTCGAATCATGTGTGTTTATACCATAAATCCCGAAAAACCGCCTTCATTTCACAAGAAGGTGGTTTTTCTTTTATAAAACGCCGCTTTCTAGGGGTATCCTACCCCTTACTGGGTGGGTGACTTGTGTTTTCAGTTTTTCATCATGTATAATGAATGCAAGTGACTGGGTGCGGTATATTTTTGAAATTTAATATAACAATTGGTGGACGTCCAAAACTATAGGAGGGTTAGATTGATTTGTCAAAAAAAATAAATAGCGATAAACTATCGATTTTTGCCTTGGGCGGCGTCGGTGAAATCGGGAAAAATATGTATGTCATTCAATACGCTAATGACATCGTTGTCGTGGACGCGGGGCTTAAATTTCCGGAAGAGGACATGCTTGGAATAGATATTGTCATTCCTGATATTTCTTATTTAACTGAAAATCGTGATAAAGTGAGAGGGATTCTACTTACTCACGGACACGAAGACCATATCGGTGGACTTCCGTATGTACTGAAACATCTGAACGTTCCTGTATATGGAACAAAGCTGACACTAGGCTTGGTAGAGAACAAGTTGAAGGAAGCGAATTTGCTTGGCGAAACAAAGCGAATTCTCATTAATGCAGATTCTGAAGTTCAGCTTGGCAGCACACTTAAAGCTACCTTCTTCAAAACAAACCACAGTATTCCAGATTCAGTCGGTATTTGTATCGATACTCCGGAAGGCAGTGTAGTTCATACCGGCGACTTTAAATTCGATCATACTCCAGTTAATGATCAATATGCCGATTTGCAGCGTATGGCTGAAATCGGAAGTAAAGGCGTTCTGGCACTACTGTCGGATAGCACGAATGCAGAGAAACCGGGCTTTACTCCATCTGAGAAGAACGTTGGTATCGTGATGGAAGATATTTTCCGTAAAGCAGATCAGCGTGTAGTTGTTGCTACATTCGCTTCGAACGTACACAGAATTCAGCAAGTGATTAATGCCGCTGAATCAACGGGACGTAAAGTAACGGTCATTGGACGAAGCATGGTGAATGTTGTATCTATCGCTTCTGATTTGGGTTATCTCCACATTCCGGATGGAATGTTGATTGAACCAGAAGAAGTAAATAAAATGGCGGCTGACCGTGTCGTTGTATTGTGTACAGGCAGTCAAGGTGAGCCGATGTCTGCATTAACGCGTATGGCACGTTCGACTCATCGTAAGGTGGATATTTTGCCAGGTGACACGGTTATTATTGCTGCAACACCCGTACCAGGTAACGAGAAGTATGTTGGACGTACAATCGATGAATTATTCCGTCTAGGTGCAAATGTTATTTATAGCGGTTCCAATTCGGGTGTGCACGTTTCTGGTCATGGTAGTCAAGAGGAACTCAAGCTCATGCTAAACTTAATGAAGCCGAAATTCTTCATACCTGTGCACGGTGAATTCCGTATGCAGCGTCGTCATGCTTTGCTTGCTGAATCTGTTGGTGTTGATCCAGACAATATCTTCATTACGGACCTTGGAGAAATTGTTGAAATTCAAGGCGGTTCGGCTCGTAAAGCAGGTAAAGTCACGGCAGGTAATGTTCTAATCGATGGACTTGGTGTTGGCGATGTCGGCAATATCGTGCTTCGTGACCGTAAACTGTTATCACAAGATGGTATCTTGGTTGTAGTTGTAACACTTAGCAAGCAGAATGGTTCCATTGTATCTGGACCAGATATTATATCTCGCGGTTTTGTATATGTACGTGAGTCGGAAGGATTACTTGAGGAAAGTAACCGAATCGTTTCGAGCACATTACAGAAGTTGATGAGTGAGAATGTAAATGAATGGGCATCCCTCAAAACAAGCGTGAAAGATGCTTTGGGTCGCTTCTTATATGAGCAAACACGTCGTAGACCAATGATTCTTCCAATTATCATGGAAGTATAATTGAGCGAACGAACAGAATATTAAGGCACACAGTCGCCCCTTTCGCAGGCATATTGGACGGTTCCCGCGAAAGGGGCTTTTTTGCGTTCCAAATGATGAACTGCTGGATAAGATCTTCGAGAAAGGCATAATCCAGTATGTCTTTTTGCCATACTAAACCATAGCGTAAGACGACTATGATAAAAGGCAGGGTGCAGAAATGGATAAGAGATCGATAAACAGTAATAGGGCTGAACAGACCGGGGCTCCTTCAATCCAGACGGATGACAACAATAAACCAAACGTTGTAGATACAATTCAGCAGTTAGGTCAAACTGGAGTACCGGCGAGTGGAGAATCCAACATTTTTTGTATGACTATTATCGGTCAGATTGAAGGTCATTTAATTCTTCCACCGCAAAACAAAACGACCAAATATGAGCACCTAATTCCTCAGTTGGTTGCAGCTGAACAAAACCCTCGCATTGAGGGATTGCTCATTATTTTGAATACGGTTGGTGGTGACGTTGAAGCGGGACTTGCAATAGCAGAAATGATTGCATCCTTAACAAAACCAACCGTTACGGTTGTTATTGGGGGAGGGCATAGTATTGGTGTTCCGATCGCTGTAGCATCCAGCTATTCTTTCATCGCGGAAAGTGCAACCATGACGATCCATCCGATTCGGATGAATGGACTGGTTATAGGGGTTCCTCAGACTTTTGAATACATGGAGAAGATGCAAGAGCGTGTTGTTCGGTTTGTGACTTCTCATTCTGGAATTACAGAGGATCAGTTTAAAGCATTGATGTTCAAAACAGGGGAATTAAATCGTGATATTGGAACTGCAGTTTCGGGCATGGACGCTGTGAAGTACGGATTGATGAGCGAGGTTGGTGGAATTGGACAAGCGCTGGCAAAATTAAACGAGATGATTGGAACTGGTAAAAATATGAGCGCAGGAGGTCTTACCCAATGACCTTATATACAGTAATGCCAGAAGATGTTATCTGGCAAAATACATTAGAACAGGACACGCCCTCCACAATGGAAATTAATATTGGTGGTCTTCATATGCAGGTGGAGCCTCTGAATGACAACAAGGCCAAAATCATTCGTCTATTGAATTGTGAGCTTGCTGATTATTTAAATCCACAATATGCTCCTGGAAGTACAATTTCCTTCGTACCTGTACTTGACCAAAATAGGGCTAAAGTCTGAAAACAGAACATAGGTGCGCCACCGGAATATATGTTATAATATGGCTTCGGGGGTGACACTATTGGCAAAACGCAAGCGAAAGAAGAGAGCTGTATTTGCCTCGGTTCTCAAATATGAAATTTATGGAATTATACTGATGACACTCTCGGTGATAGCTTTATCCGGGGAGGCTCCGGTAGGGCGATCTTTATCTAAGATGTCAGGCTATCTACTAGGTAAATATTACTTCATCATCCCCCTTGTTGGAATGTTCTATGGATTAATGGTGATGATTCATCGGAAATGGCCTAAACGCTGGAATAGTCGTCGTACTGGCGTTCTTCTGTTTGTCCTATCGCTGACTTTAATGAGCAGCATCAGCGGCCTAGAGCCTAAGCTAGCACCTATTGGTCAACTTAGCTCAGGTAATGTGCTTGCTCAAATACATAGTGATTTGCAAGGAGAGCTCCTTCACAGTAAAGCTGATGGAAATCACCCCGTAATGGGAAGGGATGTTAGCGGGGGATATATAGGTGCATTGCAGTTTGCTCTATTATTGATGTTCTTTGGTAGTGTGGGTGCGCGTCTTATTATGATCGTTATGCTGTTCATCAGCTTTATGCTCATTACTAACTTATCGTATGTGGATCTGGTACGAATGCTGCGGGTCCGTTTGGTAAAAGCAGGTGAACATCTACAGAAGAGAATGCAAGGGCGGCAGACGAAGGCCAAAGCTAAATCATCCGCATCCTCGCGAAAGAAAAAGCCTCAAGTTATCCCAGAATATGAGGATGATGACGGTGATGATCTAGAAGATGTTGAGATGCCTTTGTCGAGAAAGAAAGGTTCCCCTGTATTCTTCCAACTGTTTAGTAACAAAAATTCGAAATCCAAAGTTGATACAGAGCAGGATACGCAGGTAAACGAGGGCTTTTCTGAACAAGCCCATAAAGCGAACGATGGAGCTGTGAATTTCGTTCAAGAGGAGGGCGAAGCCACTCCATTTGGATACGTTGATTCCCCGATTACAAGCATACCAACATCTTCTTCGCCCATTATTCGTGATTTCTTCGAGCAGGTTAAACAAGAAAATAATGTGGATGAAGAGGACTTGGATGAGTTAGAAACTCAGCAGTATGATACTCCAGAAGAGGCTGCTGATATGAGTAGGACGGAATCGGGACAAGAAGAAGTTAAGGAGGACTTGGATTCCGCAGTTTCAAATGAAGAATTCACTGAAGGAGAAGCGGATCAGGAAGCAGCACCTGTTACGCCCCCACCGCCCCCACCCAAACCGTATAAGCTTCCTCCTTTTCGCTTGTTATCGAAGCCTAACAATGGTGGCAAGTCTGGTGATCAGAAGGATTATATGCAGACAGCCCGTAAGCTGGAGGCTACGCTTGAAAGTTTCGGTGTTCGTGCTAAAGTGCTGGAGGTTGTCAGAGGTCCGTCTGTTACTAGGTATGAGATTCAGCCAGATATTGGTGTAAAGGTTAGCCGTATTGTTAGTCTTACTGATGACATCGCGCTTGCATTGGCGGCGAAGGACATACGTATGGAAGCACCTATACCGGGTAAATCGGCGATTGGGATTGAGGTTCCGAATAATGAGGTTTCCATTGTAACGATGCGTGAAGTGATGGAGACACCATTCTTTCAGGATGCACAGTCAAAGCTTTCTATCGCGTTCGGGCGAGACATCTCCGGACAGACTATTGTCGGTAATTTAGCAAGAATGCCCCATCTACTCGTTGCTGGTGCTACGGGATCTGGTAAATCTGTATGTATTAACGGGATCATCACAAGCATTCTTTATAAGGCTAAGCCGGATGAAGTGAAGTTTCTAATGGTCGATCCTAAGATGGTCGAGCTAAATGTATATAACGGGATTCCACATCTGTTAGCACCAGTGGTAACAGATCCGAAACGGGCTTCACTGGCTCTTAAGAAGATTGTTGTTGAGATGGAGAAACGGTATGAGCTGTTCTCCAAGTCTAGTACACGGAACATTGAAGGTTATAATACATTGATGAAAGAGAATCCGTCCGCTGTATTGCCGTATATTGTCGTAATCGTTGACGAGCTTGCAGACCTAATGATGGTTGCCGCACATGATGTTGAAGAGGCCATCACACGTCTAGCCCAAATGGCACGTGCTGCAGGGATTCACTTAATCATTGCTACCCAGCGTCCCTCTGTGGATGTTATTACAGGGGTTATTAAGGCGAACATTCCTTCTAGGATTGCGTTCGGTGTTTCTTCGCAAGTCGATTCTAGAACTATTCTAGATATGGCCGGGGCGGAGAAGTTGCTTGGTCGAGGAGATATGTTATTCATGCCTATGGGATCGTCTAAGCCTGTAAGGGTTCAAGGTGCATTTATGAGCGATCAGGAAGTAGAGAATATTGTCGGGTTTGTTCGTGACCAAGGGCAGGCTGAATATGATGAGTCTCTGGTTCCTGAGATCGATGAATCTGGAGCTGCAGATGATGAAGTCCTTGATGAGTTATATGATCAAGCGGTAACTATTATTTTGGAGGCGAAGCAAGCTTCGGTATCGTTGCTTCAACGTCGTATGCGAGTTGGATACACACGTGCAGCTCGATTGATTGACTCCATGGAAGCTAGAGGTGTGATCGGACCGTATGAGGGGAGTAAACCTCGTGAGGTACTGATGTCGATGGAGCAGTATCAGCAGAGCCGTGTAAGCTCATAATTCAATAAGTACAACAAGGAAACAGGTATCTTTTACGCATTTTGATTATGCGAAAGATGCCTGTTTTTTCGGTTAATGATAGTGGCCAGTTTCACTTTAATGAGAGTATGGAATGGTTTCATCTAGATCAGAAGAATTGCTGGCTCTACTTCTTCTCTTGGAAATGTGCATAGGAAAAGGGATCGCTTGTCATAATATCTTTAGCGAGGCTTGTTAAACCACAAGAGAAAGGTAGAGCGCATCATGAAAAACATAAAGATTTGGCTACTGTTCGGTGTCATGGTATTGTTATCGGCGGCCGTTTTTTCACAGACAAATGCCAATCCAACATCGGAGCAAAACCCACTTATACAGGAAGCAGTTCCTACATTCAGTCAGGCTATTTTGAAATTTGGTTCCACAGGTGATGATGTATATGAGCTTCAAGGCAGATTGAAGTTCTTAGGATTTTATCACGGCAAGATTGATAGTGTATTTGGTTCCAAAACACGCAGTTCCGTGAAATGGTTCCAATCCGAGTTTGGAATGAAGGTTGATGGTATTGTCGGTCCAAAGGTAAAGCTCAAGCTTTACAATGCAACAAAGAATTGGCGTCCAACGGAACCGAAGACACAAACAGGGAATAAGACGAATTCCGGTAAAAAGCAAGAGTCTAATCTATCCTCTGCTAATAACCTGGGGTTATCCGACAATGACTTGAAAATTATGGCTAATGCGGTGTACGGCGAGGCTCGTGGTGAACCTTTTGAAGGCCAGGTTGCTGTAGCAGCTGTTATATTGAACCGTGTGAAGTCACCAAGCTTTCCAAATACACCATCCGGCGTCATATTCCAACCGCGTGCTTTTACGGCTGTAGCAGATGGACAGATTTGGCTCGAGCCTAATGAAACGGCAAAAAAAGCAGTACTTCAAGCGGTTAACGGTTGGGACCCTTCAGGCGGTTGCCTCTATTACTTTAATCCGAAGACGGCGACCTCGTCCTGGATTTGGAGCCGTCCTCAAGTCAAAACCATTGGACAGCATATCTTCTGTATGTAATACATGAAGCAACCGAGGGCTTGTCTTCGGTTGCTTCTTCACTTTACGATGGGTTAGAATGGAACTAAATTAAGCCTAGAGCACCATCAATTCATGTGGTAAGGGAGTTTTGGACCTTGACGACGAAAACGGGATTTGAACACGGCTCAGCAGGTGGTATCCGTATTCACGTGCTACCGACACGCCGCTTCAAAACATTTGCAATTTCGCTGTATGCCGGAAGTCCACTGAAAGAAGACACAGTGACGACCACGGCTTTGACACCGTTTGTACTCCGGAGAGGTACAGTCTCCTATCCGGAGACAAGAGCTTTCCGAGAAAGACTCGAACAGTTGTATGGAGCTGGTTTCGGATTTGATGTTTATAAACGAGGAGATCATCAAATTGTACATTTTCGAATGGACACGATTAATGATTCATTTGTTCAGAGCTCCGAGAGTCTCTTGAAATCGTCTTTTGCTTTTTTAGGCGAAGCGCTTACTGCGCCCGCTCTTGAGAATGGAGTATTCCGCAGTTCTTATGTACAGACGGAGCGGGATACGGTTCGTAAAAAGTTAGAGGCGATTGTGAATGATAAAATTCGATATGCGGCTGAACGTTGTATTGAAGTTATGTGTAGAAATGAACCGTACCGCCTTCATCCACTAGGTCAGCGTAAGGACCTGGACGGCATCTCAGCGGACAGTTTATATACTGCTTATCAGAAATGGATGAACGAAGCTGTATTTGATCTTTACGTCGTGGGTGATACCTCTATTGAGGAAGTTCAAAAGCTTGTGGAAGAGCATTTCTCGATGGACCGCCTAAAGACTTCTGAATACGCAGCTTCTGTCGTCCGTTCCGACACAAGCGAGCCTCAGACGGTGGTAGAGAAGCTGGACATCAATCAAGGGAAGTTGAATCTTGGACTTCGAAGTAAAATTACTTACAGTGACAAAGACTACGCTGCGGCTTTAATGTATAACGGTATTCTTGGTGGATATCCGCATTCTAAACTGTTTGTGAATGTCCGTGAGAAAGAGAGCCTTGCTTATTATGCTTCTTCACGATATGACGGACACAAAGGGATTGCTACGATCCAGTCAGGAATTGAAATTCAGAACTATGAGAAAGCGGTCGAAATCATCCGTAAACAGCTAGATGATATGGCTAACGGAATAATTTCGGATGTTGAAATGACCCAGACGAAAGCGATGATTCGTAATGTAGTTAAGGAAATGCAAGATTCCGCATTTGAGTTAATTGCTTATGATTTTAATCGTGTACTGTCCGGTAAGGAGCGCACGGCAGAGGAACTTCTGGAGCAGGTGGGAAATGTTTCAATCGATGACGTTACGCGCGCTGCATCCGCTTTTTCGCTCGATACGATTTATTTCCTGAAAGGCCAAAAGGAGGAATAGCCGGTGCAAAGCATTCATTATGAAAATCTCCAAGAAACATTGTACTATGAAGTGCTGGATAATGGGCTGCACGTCTATGTTTTGCCTAAGCCAGGATTTCAGAAAACATATGCTACTTTTGCGACGAAATATGGTTCTGTAGATAATCATTTTCGTGTTGAAGGAAAACCTGAGATACGCGTTCCGGATGGAATCGCTCACTTTCTTGAGCATAAAATGTTCGAAGAACCGGAGGGCGGCGATGTATTCGCGAAATTTGCTTCTAATGGCGCATCTGCGAATGCATTTACAAGCTTTGATCAAACCGTATACTTGTTCTCAGCTACAGAGAATATTATGACGAATCTAGAGACGCTGATTGATTTTGTTCAGAATCCTTATTTTACGGATCAGAATGTGGAGAAGGAAAAAGGGATTATCGGTCAAGAAATTAACATGTATCAGGATAATCCGGATTGGCGTGTGTATTTTGGACTGATCGAAGCTTTGTATAAAGTCCATCCGGTACACATTGATATTGCAGGAACGATTGAATCCATTGGCACGATAACGAAAGAAGATTTATACACCTGTTATAACGCCTTCTATCACCCGAGTAATATGTTGCTATTCGTTGTTGGTGGTGTAGATCCGGAAGAAACGATTGCTACGGTAAAGGGGAACCAGGCTCGTAAAACATACGAGAAGCAGGGAAGCATCGATCGGCTGTTCGATCCAGAACCAGAACAGGTTGCGGAGAAACAAAAGATATGCAGACTCGCTGTCTCCTTACCGAAATGCTTATTTGGCTTCAAAGAAAAAGAAGTTGGTCTTGCACCAGAAGATCAGCTGCGACGTGATTTGACTACAAAATTGATGCTTGATTTGTTGTTTGGATCTAGCACAGAATTGTATCAGAAATTATATGATGAGGACTTGATTTCCGACAGCTTCTCTCATGAGTATAGTAGTTCGCCTCAGTATGCATTTTCCGCAGCAGGTGGTGATACAAGGGATCCGGAGCAGATGCTGAAGCGCATTCGTGAAGAAGTGGATCGCTTGAAAGAAAAAGGATTTAATCAGTCCGATTTTGAACGGGCACGCAAAAAGAAAATGGGTGGCTATCTGCGGATGCTCAATTCCCCGGAAAACATTGCACATGAATTTACTCGATACGAGTTTAGAGGCAGCAATTTATTCGCTGTATTACCAGTATACGAGTCGATTACGCTAGAAGATGTTAACCGCAGACTTCAGGAACATGTAGATTGGGATCAACTCGCTGTTTCATTGGTGTTAAGCCCGGAATGAGTGATCTATTGGGAGAGATTCAGAAACCGATTGGGGAAATGACGGTTCTGATCACAGGCGCCAGCAGAGGGATTGGGGCTGCTATAGCGGAACGTTTCGCAGCTGTTGGTATGAATATCATTATTCATTACATGAACTCTCATGAAGCTGCTAATGAGGTAGCACGGCGATGTATGAGCCATGGATCTAAGGTGATGACTGTGTCTGCGGATTTGAAGGATAAGGAACAAATTTTGCGGATGAAGGAAAAGCTACAGAATCATGGCATGGAGCCGGACATTTTGGTCAATAACGCGGGGATTTCTCATTATGGCCTTCTATCCGATGTGACGGAAAAAGAATGGGATACGGTGATGTCTGTTAACCTAAAAGGGACATTCCTTTGCACCCAGGCCTTCATGGGACGAATGGTCTCACAAAGGTTCGGACGAATTATTAATGTTTCTTCCGTGTGGGGGATTTCAGGCGCTTCATGTGAAGTGCTCTACTCCACCAGTAAGGGAGGACTTAATGCTTTCACAAAAGCATTAGCCAAAGAGCTGGCTCCTTCAGGCGTTACAGTGAATGCTGTTGCTCCTGGTGCAGTGGATACTTCAATGCTGGGTCACTTGGAAGAAGATGAGATTCGCATGCTAGAGGAAGAAATTCCGGTTGGACGTCTTGCCCATCCGGATGAAATCTCCTCGCTTGTGTACTTTTTGGCTTTGCCGGAATCTGGTTACATTACAGGGCAGGTGATTAGTCCGAACGGTGGATGGGTGACTTAGAGAGACTTTCGTGTATATGGTGTATTTCACCACTCATAGTGGATTGCGTACGGGGACATATTATTATTGTTCGTTTTAAATCTCAATTGCAAGCAAGCAAAAGGAGGATTTAATCCATGTCATCCGTACTCAAAAATTTCGATTCGTGGAAAAAGTTTCTTGGCGAGCGTGTTGTTCAAGCAGAAAAAGCGGGAATGAGTGAAGACACGATTTCTCAGCTTGCCTACGAAATCGGTGATTTTCTGGATGAGAAAGTTGATCCACAGAACTCCTCCAACCGTGCTCTAAAAGAGCTCTGGGAAGTAGGAAATGAGGAAGAACGCCGTACGATTGCTCGTCTCATGGTCAAGTTAGCCAAATCGAACGCATAGTTCAGAAGAGCAGCCCCCTGATGCAGGGGGTTTTTTATTCGAAATTGGTTACAGAGTTGCCCTTGCCTTTCATTTTCATTTTATATATCATTAACTTGACCCATTTATTAAACTTTTTTCGGCATGTCTATGATTGGTAAATCCTGTCGAAGGTTAATGGAATAGAAGTTCGGGTGAGGTGTTTTGGTGGAATCTAAACAGTGGTATATGGAGTATAAGATACATAAGAACCGTCCTGGTTTACTAGGGGATATTGCGTCTATGCTCGGTATGATGGAAGTGAACATTCTAACAATCAACGGCGTAGAAGGTCAGACTAGAGGTATGCTTCTAGAGACGGATGATGAAGAGAAAATCACTTTAATGGGTAAAATGTTAAACAAGGTCGAGAATATTACGGTGACGGCACTAAGGCCTCCTAAGCTTGTAGATCGACTGGCAGTTCGTCACGGCCGTTATATTGACCGGGATTCTGACGATCACAAAACATTTCGCTTTACTCGTGATGAGTTAGGTTTACTTGTTGATTTTTTAGGTGAAGTGTTTAAGCGGGAAGGAAACCAGGTCATTGGTCTCCGAGGAATGCCACGTGTCGGCAAGACAGAATCCATTATTGCAGGTAGTGTATGTGCCATGAAACGGTGGACATTTGTATCCTCTACATTGCTAAGACAGACGATTCGAAGTCAGCTATCTGAGGATGAAATGAATCCAACCAATGTCTTCATTATTGACGGAATTGTGAGTACCATACGTTCTAACGAAAAGCACTATCAGTTACTTCAAGACATTATGTCTATGGAGAGCACGAAAGTAATTGAGCATCCGGATATATTTGTGCGGGAATCCGAATACTCATACGATGATTTTGATATTCTGATCGAACTTCGAAACAATCCGGGCGAGGAAATCGTTTATGATACATTCACCGGTTCGTACAGTGACGATCTGTAATGACCGCAGAAATTCCAAGAGGAGGTGATGGTATGTCCGAACTGGGACAACAATTAAGAGAAGCACGTCTACAAAAAGGCATGAGTCTGGACGACGTGCAGGAAGTTACAAAAATACGCAAACGCTACTTAGAAGCCATCGAGGCTGGGGACTATAAGGTGCTTCCAGGCAGCTTTTATGTCCGGGCATTCATCAAAACCTATGCGGAAGCGGTAGGTTTAAATCCGGATGAGCTGCTTGAGGGACATAAACAGGATGTGCCTAAGCCTGAGCCGGAAGCAACAATGGAGCCTGTGATGCAGAAACGTGCCACAAGGACATCATCAGACCGGAATATCAGTTGGGTTCCAACGTTACTAATGTGGATATTCCCTATTTTGATTATCGCTGTCATTGCTTTATATGCTTATAAAACTAACAGTGACGTGCCTGATAAGGTGCCGCCTGTTACTCAGAATGATCCTTCTGAACAAGGTGGAAGCGATGAGCCTACGACACCGAATCCCGGAGGTGCTCAAGGTGAAGGTGGTACTACGGATGAAGGAACGAATAAAGACCCAGAAACGGATGTTGCACCAGGAGATGAATCTAACGGTGAGGACGACACCCAAAATCCTGATGAGAACAATACCGAAGGCGAGCAAGGTCAAATAACGGTTACAGAAGACCGTAAGGAAGGCAAGAATGTGGTCTTCAAAGTAGCTTCATCAGGAGATGCCCCAGTTAAAGTAGAAATTAAAGCTTCTGGACAGAGCTGGGTGGAGGTTTACCGGGGATACAATTCCACGGGGGAGAAGCTCTCTTTCGGAATGATGAACGCTGGTGAATCTGTAAGTTTTGAGTTAGATAGCCAAGGTATGTACGTGAAGTCTGGATACTCACCAGCTACAGAAATTACGGTAGGTGGGCAACCTGTAACGGATGGTAAAACATCATCACGATTGCTATTTGAACCTGCAGATGCAGGGTCTACGGGCAGTAGCGAAACCGGAACTAACGATATCGAATAAATTTTCCTTTCTCAGGATAAAGTAATAGCGGTGTGCGGTTTATGCGCACCGCTATCTTTCATCCTATAGCAAGTGAGGTGGGCATCAAGATGTCTGTGAGTTGGATTGTAACTTTATTAGGTGTAATTGTAAGTCTCTTGGGTTATTTTCTAATCCCGAATAATTGGGGCTACGGTATACTAGGGTTTGGATTAGCTCATATCCTACTGGGCGTTCTCGAAATGTTCCGCGGACCTGGTAAGAGCGGGGCAGGAAATTAGAAGATGAAGACTTCGTATTCTCTCTCAGAGGGAAGACGAAGTCTTTTGTATAGAGATGTATTAGGGTGATGGAGGAATCATGGTCTGAAGGATTAGACTTCCACCAGAGTTATAACCTATAATAGAGTAGACATATTGCACGAAAGGAAGGAATGACCATGAGTTCTGAAAGTTCATTTGATATTGTGTCCAAGATGGACATGCAGGAATTGAGTAATGCGATTAACCAAGCGGAGCGAGAAATTGAGAATCGCTTCGATTTTAAGGGCAGCAAAAGCAGTCTGAAACTAGATAAAGACGCGCTAGTCATCGCATCTGAGGATGAATACAAGCTGAACGCGGTTATCGATATTTTGCAATCCAAGATGGTAAAGCGTGGATTATCTCTGAAGAATGTGGATTATGGTAAGATTGAGCCTGCATCACTAGGAACCGTTAGACAGCGTCTTTCGCTGAAGCAGGGAATCGATCAGGAGAACTCGAAGAAGATCAATATTCTGATTCGTGATTCGAAGCTCAAGGTTAAGAGTCAGATTCAAGGTGATCAGATTCGGGTTACGGGTAAGAGTAAGAATGATCTTCAGGCTATCATGCAGTTATTGCGCAAAGCCGATCTACCGCTGGATCTGCAGTTTACCAACTTTAAATAGGCTGCAGGCCTCCCTTCGTGTGCGAGGAGGAGGTCTTTCTCTTTTTGACATGGAACCAGCCTTAATATTATACTGAAATTCGATATATCAAGGTGTGGATAGACTCATTAGCATGTGCTGCTATCCGCTTATTGAGCTTTTAGGTACATAGGATTCAAATCTTAGGTCGAAAAACTGACTGTTATGAAGTCGGTTGCGGGTAATAACAACCCCAATAGAGGGAGGCTGCTTCATGAATTTACCGAATCGCATAACGCTGGCCCGAATTTGCCTGATACCCGTTATGATGATTTTTTTGCTGGTGGATTTCAATTTTTATCCAGAGCCGATCGTATGGAATGGTTTTAAACTGCCATATAACCAGCTTATCGCCGCTTTGATTTTTATTGTGGCAGCCAGCACAGATGGAATTGATGGTTATCTCGCTCGTAAGAACAACATGGTAACTAATCTTGGTAAATTACTCGACCCATTGGCTGATAAATTGCTTGTGGCTGCTGTTCTTATCTCTTTAGTGGAAATGGGAAAAGTGGAATCATGGATTGTTGTGGTGATTATTAGCCGTGAATTTGCCGTAACTGGACTGCGTCAGATTGCTCTGCTTGATGGAGCTGTTGTAGCAGCTGGAAATTCGGGTAAGTTAAAGACAGTGATTCAGATTGTTGCGATTGTTGCTCTGTTGATCAATAATTTTCCGTTCGTGTTCTTTGGAGTGCCGTTTGATCAGATTGCAATTTGGGCTGCCGCATTGATTACGATCTACTCTGGCGCAGAATATTTTGTGAAAAACAAACACCTTCTCAGAGGGGCCGGGGCATAATAGCAATAGGAGAAATCCTATTGCTTTTTTCTTCCATAATGGTGAGGGTTAATTAGATTGTTATAAACGGTGAAAATTATAAAGAGAATAGATCAGGAGGTTTTACGCGGAATGAAAGCAGAGATTATTGCGGTCGGAACCGAGCTGTTGCTCGGTCAAATCGTAAATACAAATGCACAATATTTGTCCAGACAACTTGCAAGTATGGGGATCGATGTTTATTATCAGACCGTCGTTGGTGACAACATGGAGCGTATCAAGGAATCACTTGCAATCTCCAGTGCTCGGACAGATATCATAATCTTGACCGGGGGTCTAGGACCGACACAGGATGATATTACGAAAGATGCATTAGCGGAATTTATCGGGACTTCTCTTCATATTGACAGAATGGCTATGGACAATGTAGACCGCTTCTTTATGGATCGTGGTAAGAAAATGACAGAGAATAATAAACGCCAGGCCTTGTCAATAGATGGAGGAACACCACTGCCGAATGAGACAGGACTTGCTGTAGGGAATGCTATTACTCATGATGGCACTCATTATATCGTACTTCCGGGACCTCCAAGAGAGCTGATGCCGATGTTTGAACAACAGGCGAAGCCTTGGTTAATGCAGCATGTACTCACCGATGAGTTGCCACTCTACTCCAAGATGCTTAAATTTGCGGGGATCGGTGAGTCTGCGCTGGATGACCGGCTTAGTGATCTAATCAGCGAGCAAAGCGACCCCACCATCGCTCTGTATGCAAAAGAAGGCGAAGTGACGGTTCGCATCTCCACCAAGGCTTCCAGCGAAGGTGAGGCCATGGAGCGGCTTACTGCTCTCGAAGAACAGATCAAGGGGATTGTTCCAGAACATATGTATGCAAACGAGGATGTTCCCATTGAAAAAGTTATCGTTGATATGATGGCTGATCAAGGATGGACCATTAGTGCTGCGGAAAGCTGTACAGGTGGTTTGGTAATGGAGAATATCACTTCAATTCCAGGCAGCGCGACGATGCTTCTAGGAGGCATTGTCTGCTATACGAATCAGATCAAGCATAAGCTGATAAATGTTCCACAACAGCTCCTAGAAGGTGAGGATGCGCCAGGTGCAGTATCCCCTGAAGTAGCGGAGGTTCTTGCTGAACAGATTCGCATGGTGACAGATAGTGATTTCGGTTTATCTGTGACAGGAGTAGCTGGTCCAGGATATGCAGAACGTAAACCAGTCGGACTTGTGTATATCGGATTGTCAGAGCGTGGCAAGAAGACAGAAGTACATGAGCTTCACCTTAAAGGTGACAGAGAGATGGTTCGTCTACGTGCGACTAAGGCGATCTTGTACCGTTTGTGGCTGAGACTTACAGCAACTCAATTTCAGTAAAAAATTAACAATAGACTTGAATCAAAGACTATTGTTCAGTATAATCGACTTACGGAAGAACCGTGGCATATCAAATGATGTTGCCGCGGTTTTTGCTGTTTCTGGAGCACCTGCGGTCCAAACCAAGGAGGGAATGCTTCAGTAAAAAAAACGAATGTATGTTCGAAAAAATACTTGGCAAACGAAACGAAACAAGGTATGATTAATCTATCAACAATTGAAGGGTTGTGGAAGAATTGTCAGATCGTCGTGCTGCGCTGGATATGGCGCTTCGTCAGATAGAGAAACAGTTCGGTAAAGGTTCAATTATGAAGTTGGGTGAATCAACTCACATGCAAGTCGAAATCGTGCCGAGCGGATCTTTGGCATTGGATATAGCATTAGGAACAGGCGGTCTTCCGAAAGGCCGGATCATTGAAGTCTATGGACCTGAATCTTCCGGTAAGACTACCGTAGCACTCCATGCTGTGGCCGAAGTTCAAAGAGTGGGTGGACAAGCTGCATTTATCGATGCGGAGCATGCTCTAGACCCTGCTTACGCGAGCAAGCTAGGTGTTAACATTGATGAGCTGTTGCTGTCTCAGCCAGATACGGGTGAACAGGCTCTTGAGATTGCAGAAGCATTGGTACGTAGTGGTGCTGTCGATATTATCGTTATCGACTCGGTAGCAGCGCTTGTTCCGAAAGCGGAGATCGAAGGTGACATGGGTGACTCTCACGTAGGTCTACAGGCTCGTTTGATGTCTCAAGCACTTCGTAAATTGTCAGGGGCAATTAGCAAGTCGAAGACGATTGCTATCTTTATCAACCAGCTTCGTGAGAAGGTTGGTGTAATGTTTGGTAACCCAGAAACAACCCCAGGGGGCCGTGCGTTGAAGTTCTATTCAACGGTTCGTTTGGATGTTCGTCGTATTGAGAGTATCAAGATGGGGAATGACGTCGTAGGTAACCGTACACGTGTCAAAGTCGTCAAGAATAAGGTAGCCCCTCCTTTTAAACAAGCTGAAATCGATATTATGTATGGAGAAGGCATTTCGAAAGAAGGCAGCCTGATTGATATTGGTACAGAACTAGATATCGTTGATAAGAGTGGCGCGTGGTATTCCTATACAGGTGAACGTTTGGGTCAGGGCCGTGAGAATGCTAAGCAATTCCTGAAGGAGCATCCGGAGATTGCTGATGTTATTGAGCGGAAAATTCGTGAGGCAAGCAATCTGTCAACTAATGTACCTGAAGCTAGTGAAAGTGAAAAGCTTAAGGAAGAACAGGAAGAAGAAGAACTGTTTAAAGCTGAATAATTTATAGTATATTTAGCGGTATCTGATAGACCGTTTGGTGTTAGTTATTACACCAAACGGTCTTCTTTACAATCTAGATCTGATCGAAAATGTTATAATTGTAAGAATGAGTGTAGCAGGAGGGGATTTTATGGACATACACAATGATCAACAGTCTTCAATAGAAGACGATGAGTCAAGAGGAATATCTCTTTTTCCGAATGACCAGGACTTAGTGATCACCTCCGTTGAGATGATGCGAAAACCTAAGCATTGTTACCTGATTAGATTTGGGCAGTATAGCATGTCTGTTCATGAAGATATCATGATCAAATATCGATTGATGAAAGGTGCCGTATTCCAGAAGGAAGAGCTAGAGGAGATTGTTGTTGCTGATGAACGGCAGCAAGCTTATGTGGAGGCACTGCGTTTCTTGGAACGAAAGCCCCGTACGGAGAAGGAGATTGCGCAGCGTCTTGGTCAGAAGGGAATGACTGCTGACGGGATCGAGAAGACGATAGAGCGTCTACAGCAGGAACGTTTAGTTGATGATGAGCTTTATGCTAAGCAATGGGCTGAACAGCGGATTACGAAGCAGAAGAAGGGACGCATGTGGGTGCGGCAGGAGCTTCGACAGAAGGGCATTGATAGTGAACTTATCGTAGAAGCTTTAAATGAAGTGAATGAAGAGGATGAGTTTTATAGTGCATATTTGATAGGAAAGAAGAAGTGGCAGCAGATCAAAGGAGATGCACTTGAGCGCAAACGTAAGACAGGTGCTTTTTTAATGCGCCGGGGCTTTACAGGAGAACAAGTGCGCAAAGTAATCAATAAATTAATAACTGAGGATAAAGAGGCTGAAAATTCTCTAGAAGAGTTAGAAGTATTCGAATAAGGAAAAATGGAATATTATGGTATTAATAGAATCATATTTGGATGAACATGGTCATTAACCATTGCTTTCCCTTGACAATATCTTTTCATAAATACTAAAATGAAAATGAATCTTTATCATGTACAGGTGCCTTTTTCCTTCCAAAAAAGTTACTTATATGAAAGATTCATGATTTGCCAATTCATAGTGAAATGTAATCTGCCGAAAGGCGGGCTATGCGTATGGTTACATGCGCAATGTTGACGGTAGACGAAGCTGCCGAAATTTTATGTATGAATGAAGCTAGAGTGACATGACAATTGAACATCCCAAGGAATGCCTTGGAGGAACCAACGAGGAGGTGAACAGATGGAGACCTTGATCTGGATCATAATCGTTCTCTTCGTTGCCGCTATATTCTTTGGGTTCGGTTATTTTATTCGCAAAAACCTTGCAGAAGCTAAAATTTCCAGTGCTGAGCATGCTGCTGTCCAAATCGTAGAAAACGCGAAAAAGGAAGCAGAGGCACTGAAAAAAGAAACGGTTCTCGAAGCTAAGGATGAAGTCCACAAAATTCGAGCCGAGGCTGACAAAGACACTCGCGAGCGTCGGAATGAAATTCAACGACAAGAACGCAGATTGTTGCAAAAGGAAGAATCGCTGGATAAAAAATTAGAATCTTTGGAACGTAAAGAAGAACAAGTGGCGAACAAAGAGAAACGAATTGAAGAAACCCAGCAACAGATTGATTTAATTTACAAAAACCAGGTAACAGAACTGGAGCGTATCTCCAATCTGACCATGGAGGATGCGAGAAGCATCATTTTGAGTAATGTAGAGCAGGAAGTTCGCCATGAAACTGCACAAATGATTAAAGAGCTTGAGCAACAAGCGAAGGAAGAAGCAGATAAGAAATCGCGTGAAATTATTACGCTTGCTATTCAGCGTTGTGCAGCAGACCATGTTGCAGAGACGACGGTTTCCGTCGTTACACTGCCGAATGAAGAAATGAAGGGCCGAATTATTGGCCGTGAAGGACGTAACATCCGTGCGCTTGAAACCCTTACAGGGATTGACCTCATTATCGATGATACTCCGGAAGCAGTTATTCTGTCAGGCTTCGATCCGATTCGCCGAGAAATCGCCCGAACAGCATTGGAGAAATTGGTTGCGGACGGTCGAATTCATCCGGCGCGTATCGAAGAGATGGTTGAGAAGTCCCGTAAAGAAGTGGACGAGCGTATTCGCGAGTACGGAGAGCAAGCAACCTTTGAGGTTGGTGTTCACGGACTACATCCGGATTTGATCAAAATCCTGGGCCGCTTGAAGTTCCGTACAAGCTATGGTCAAAATGTGCTTAAACATTCGATGGAAGTAGCTTATCTAACGGGTCTGATGGCTGGAGAGCTTGGAGAAGACATCACCTTGGCGAAACGTGCCGGATTGTTGCATGACATCGGTAAAGCGCTGGATCACGAAGTGGAAGGTTCGCACGTTGAAATCGGCGTGGAGCTGGCGAAAAAGTATAAAGAACATCCGGTGGTCATCAACAGTATCGCTTCCCACCATGGTGATTGTGAAGCAACTTCAGTTATCGCAATGCTCGTAGGTGCTGCTGACGCATTATCCGCAGCAAGACCTGGAGCTCGTAGAGAAACGCTGGAGACATATATTAAACGTCTTGAGAAGCTCGAAGCGATTACCGAATCCTTTGAAGGTGTTGAGAAATCATACGCTATTCAAGCCGGACGTGAAGTTCGTGTTATGGTACAACCTGATAAGATCGATGATGCCGAAGCTTTCCGCTTGGCGCGTGACATTACCAAAACTATTGAGAATGAACTGGACTATCCTGGTCATATCAAAGTCACCGTCATCCGTGAAACAAGAGCGGTTGATTACGCGAAATAATGTCCTAGATAAAAAGTGGCCGCTTCTTGGCCACTTTTTATCTTTCATAAACAATTTTTAAGCGATTAGAGGAGTGGATTGACATCAACGTTTTATTCATCGGAGATATTGTTGGAAGTACAGGTCGAAAGGCGCTTAAAGCATCATTACCAGAGCTGAAATCTAAATATAACCCACATATTATTATTGCTAACGGAGAGAACGCAGCATCTGGACGGGGAATTACTTCCGCGATCGCTAACGAGTTCTTTAACTGGGGGATTCATGGTATAACGATGGGTAATCATACATGGGATAACCGTGATATTTTTGAGTTCATTGATCATGAACCCCGGATGGTAAGGCCTGCAAATTACCCACCAGGAACACCTGGACTTGGCTCAACGCTGATTAAAGCGAATGGTAAGGAGCTCGCAATAGTCAATTTGATGGGGCGGACATTTCTACCTGCGCTTGATTGTCCTTTTCGAGCGGCAGATGAAATTGTAGACGAGCTTCGCAAAAAGTATAAGCATATTCTAGTTGATTTTCATGCGGAAGCTACATCCGAGAAGATCGCTATGGGATGGCATCTAGATGGTCGCGCTTCAATCGTTGTAGGTACACACACACATGTACAGAGTAATGACGATACGATTCTGCCGAATGGCACGGCTTATTTGACGGATACGGGAATGGTAGGCTCCAAGGAAGGGATTCTGGGGATGCAGCGGGAGGCGGTTCTGTATAAATTCAAGACACAGCTTCCAGCCAGGTTCCAAGTTGATGAAGGAAAATGGCACTTCCATGCGGTTTATGTGCAGCTGGACGATACAACCGGCAAAGCAAAAAAAATCGAAAAGATTCGCCTTTACGAAGATGAGTGGCGGATGGATTAAAAGTGAGGCCAGTTGTTTAAGAGTTAATAAGGAACGATTGGCAAAAAGAAGGAATCTTTTCCAACCTCACGAATAACATCTAGTAAACGGAAGCAAACCATCACTCAACATTCCCAGGGGAGGTACTTACCATGGAAGTATTAAAAGTTTCAGCAAAATCCAATCCAAATTCAGTTGCTGGTGCACTGGCAGGAGTTCTCCGTGAACGCGGCGGAGCGGAGTTGCAAGCAATTGGAGCGGGAGCACTGAACCAGGCTGTTAAGGCTGTAGCCATTGCCAGGGGATTTGTAGCACCAAGCGGGGTAGACTTAATCTGCATACCTGCTTTTACGGATATTGTGATAGATGGCGAAGACCGGACGGCGATAAAGCTAATCGTAGAACCTAGATAATGATGGGATGTTGAGGATGAGCCTGTTTACCGATCTTAAGTAAACAGGCTTTTTGCTATGGAATGGAAGAGAGGGGTTTGATGGATGAAGGTTGTAGATTTTCATTGCGATGCACTGAGTAAGCTGTGGGAAAATCCGAAAGCTTGCTTTGCCCAGAATCCAAATTTAGATGTGACGATGGAGACATTGGAAGAAGGGGACGTAGCACTTCAAGTGTTTGCTATATTCTTGACAGAGCGTTATGGTCGGGCTTCATTTGAACGTGTGACGGCTCAGATTGATATATTTCGTGACCGATTGGTGCAAGCAGGACATCTGGAATGGCTTAAATGGCGTGAACAGGTTAGCAGTGTGCGAAATGGAGGACGTAGATGGGGGCTTTTATCCCTTGAAGGTGTGGACGGGCTAGAAGGGAATCTATTCTATGTCCGTCTTTGTTATGAATTGGGAGTAAGGTTTATGGGACTGACTTGGAATCATGCCAATTGGGCTGCAGATGGTGTAATGGAGAAACGTGGGGGTGGACTTACAAGCAAAGGACGTGAGATGATTGAATTATGCAATGAACTCGGCATTTTACTCGATGTATCTCATTTGTCTGTTGCCGGATTCTGGGAGCTGACAGAACTTGTTACGAAGCCGTTAATTGCGTCTCATTCAAATGCCATTGAGGTATGTTCGCACCCTCGCAACTTGAATGATGAACAGATTCGTGCAATTATTGCAATGGACGGTCTCATCGGACTGACGTTTGTACCCTGGTTCATACAGCGTGATAAGCATCCTGTGAAGCCTGAAGATTTATTACCTCATATTGAGCGAGTCTGCTCTCTTGGAGGATCGGAGCATTTGATGTTCGGGTCTGATTTTGATGGAATTGATGAATGGGTTGATGGATTAGAGAGTCCTCGCCGTTATCAAGAGTGGGGAAATACACTGCTAAAGCACTATCCTGAGCAGTTGGTTCAAGGATGGATGTCAAGGAATGCCTTCAATTTCTTGGAGAAACATTTGCCGACACAGCCTCTAAATTTAACTAAAATATAATCTATGAAATGTTAAATAGAAAAAATTTCTTGATATTTAACTATTAAGCCGATAAACTTTATCGTGATTAAATGAACTTGATGATGCAATATTATTGCTGTTATAGAAAAAAAGGGAGTGGAGAGCTTGATCAGTCAATTATCTTGGAAAATCGGGGGACAACAAGGTGAAGGAGTCGAAAGTACCGACCGTATTTTCTCTACAGCCTTAAACCGGCTGGGGTATTACCTTTATGGTTATAGACATTTCTCATCTCGAATTAAAGGTGGACATACCAATAATAAAATACGTATTAGTACACAACCGATTCGATCCATTGCGGATGATTTAGACATCCTTGTTGCGTTTGACCAAGAGAGTATCGATCTGAATGCCCATGAGTTACGTGAAGGTGGAGTCGTCGTTGCAGATGCGAAGTTTACTCCTGTCGTTCCAGAAGGTGCAAACATTCGTCTGTTTCCTGTACCGATTACAGCCATAGCTGAGGAGCTCGGAACATCCTTGATGAAAAATATGGTTGCTTCAGGTGCATCTTGGGCGCTGCTTGGACTACCGTTAGACGTATTTAATCGCGCTGTGGAAGAAGAGTTCGGTCGTAAAGGTGCAGCTGTAGTTGAGAAGAACCTTGAAGCGGTAAAGCGTGGTGCTGATTATGTGCTTGATCTGGCGGGTGGCCCGTTAGATGAGTTTAAGCTTATGCCTGCTGATGGCAAGCAAAAGCTATTTATGATAGGAAATGATGCGATCGGTCTGGGTGCGGTAGCTGCGGGATGCAGATTGATGAGTGCCTACCCGATTACACCTGCTTCTGAAATCATGGAATATTTAATTAAAAAACTCCCTAAATTCGGTGGGACTGTCGTGCAGACAGAAGACGAAATCGCTGCTGTAACGATGGCGATTGGTGCCAACTATGCCGGTGTTCGTACGATGACGGCATCTGCTGGACCAGGCTTGTCACTTATGATGGAGGCCATTGGCCTTGCAGGTATGACAGAGACGCCAGTCGTTATTGTGGATACCCAGCGTGGGGGTCCAAGTACGGGCCTTCCAACGAAGCAAGAGCAGAGTGATATTAATGCAATGATTCACGGCACTCATGGCGAAATTCCCAAAATTGTACTAGCTCCAAGTTCTATTGAGGAGTGCTTCTATGATACGATCGAAGCTTTTAACTTGTCTGAGCAGTACCAAGTGCCAGTCATCGTTGTAACAGACCTGCAGTTGTCGCTTGGTAAACAGTCCTGTGAACCACTGGATTACAACCGCATTGTTATTAATCGTGGAAATCTTGTCAGCGATGTACCTGCTCAAGAGGACAAGGCTCTATTCAAAAGATATGAATTGACTGATGACGGAGTATCTCCACGCGTTCTACCCGGTGTCAAAAACGGAATCCATCACGTGACCGGTGTTGAGCATGATGAAACTGGACGTCCATCGGAGTCCGCAGACAACCGTAAGAAAATGATGGATAAACGCCTTGGTAAATTGAATCATGTGGTTGTGACCAATCCAATCTTGGCAGACGCTCCATATGAGAATCCGGATCTACTGATTATCGGTATGGGTTCCACGGGGGGAACGATTGATCAGGCAAGAGAGCAGCTTGAACGTGATGGAATTAGCACGAATCACGTAACTGTACGCTTGCTGCACCCATTCCCTGCAGAAGAGATGAAGCCGTATATAGAGGGAGCAAGACAAGTAATTGTGGTGGAGAATAATGCGACTGCACAGCTTGCTAACCTGATAAAGCTGAATGCAGGTGGAAATGAAAAGCTAAGCAGTGTACTTAAATATGACGGGAACCCGTTCCTGCCATCCATTATTTATAACGAATGTAAAAGTGTCTATGTCGACAGCAAGGAGCTGGTATAAAGATGGCTACGTTTAAAGATTTTAGAAACAATGTCAAACCGAACTGGTGTCCTGGCTGCGGTGACTTCTCCATTCAAGCTGCCATTCAGCGTGCTGCTTCCAGCTGTGGATTAGAACCGGATCAGCTGGCTGTCATCTCAGGTATTGGCTGCTCGGGTCGGATATCTGGTTATATTCACGCTTACGGCGTTCATAGTATTCATGGACGGGCTCTACCCATTGCACAAGGTGTAAAACTCGCCAACCGCGATCTGACGGTTATTGCTTCAGGAGGAGATGGGGATGGATTCGCTATCGGTATGGGTCATACCATTCATGCGATCCGCAGAAACATTAACATTACATACATTGTAATGGACAACCAGATCTATGGCTTGACAAAAGGCCAGACCTCACCAAGAAGCGCAGAAGGCTTTGTTACGAAGAGTACGCCTGAAGGGTCAATTGAGACGACACTGTCACCGCTCGAACTTGCACTTTCAGCAGGAGCTACATTTGTGGCTCAGTCGTTCTCCAGTGACATTAAACAGCTGACTGCTCTAATCGAGGAAGGCATTAAACATGAAGGCTTCTCGATCATTAATGTATTCAGCCCATGTGTTACGTTTAACAAAGTGAACACGTATGAGTGGTTTAAAGAGAATATTGTTAATTTAGACAGCTTCCCTGAATACGATTCCTCCAATCGAATTAGTGCAATGACGAAACTAATGGAAACGAATGGACTTGTTACAGGATTGATCTATCAAGATAAAAGCCGTAAGAGTTATGAGAATCAAATTTCTGGATTTAAGGACACACCTCTCGCTCATCAAGAGCTGGAACTAACACCTGAACAATTTGACAATCTTGTAGCAGAATTCAAATAAAATCAATTAAGGCAGGCGGGAAATCCGTACTGCCTTTTTATTTTTGGGTAATAGGGAGTATAATAGATGTTGGCATGTACAGCTTATAGAGAAAACAAGGAGTGAGACACATGAGTAAAACTGTACCTGTGGGTGTTTCTGCCCGCCATATTCACTTAACTCAAGAACATATTGAAGCATTGTTCGGACCTGGTTATCAATTAACCGAATTCAAACCATTGTCCCAACCAGGACAATTCGCAGCTAACGAAACAGTGGCTGTGATCGGTACGAAAGGACAATTTGATAAAGTCAGAATTTTGGGACCAGCTCGTCCTGCTACTCAGCTGGAAATCTCCCGTACAGACTCATTTGCGATTGGTGTTAAAGCACCTGTTCGCGAATCTGGTAACATCGAAGGCACACCAGGCGTTACAATCAAAGGTCCTGCTGGCGAAGTAACTGTAGATGAAGGTGTAATTGTGGCAGCTCGTCATATTCACTTCCATACTTCCGATGCTGAGAAGTGGGGCATTAAAGACAAGCAAATGTTGAAAGTACGTCTTGGCGGAGAGCGTGCTCTTGTGCTTGAGAATGTCATTGCACGTGTATCTGATAGCTTTGCACTGGATATGCACATTGATACGGATGAAGCGAATGCTGCTGGTGCCAAAACAGGAGATACTGCAGAAATCGTTGATTAATTTCGATTTTATTCAAGAGTCAGCTACTGGATCTACCAGTGGCTGGCTCTTTTTGCTATATCAATAGAAATAAATAGAGTCAATCGTGTGACAGTAGCCTAGGATGGAAGATCATGATATAATTAGAGGCAGTGCCTATATGGCAGGTTTTGTGAAATAAGCATGGATTTATTGCAGATTTTAAGGAGTGACCGAGCGAATGTCCAAAGAACAGAAGGACTACTCCAAGTATTTTGATTTTTCGGATGCCAAGATTTTGTCTGAGGACGAGAACGGTAAGAGAATTCGAATCCGGGGACGGGAAATCAACATTCTATCGGAGCCTAACCATAGACAAGAGAAACAACGCGGTAAGCAGGATGTTCAAGTCCTGTATGATACGGCTTTACCGGAGGAATTCAAGACCATCGGATTAGGAAAGTTCTATCTTGTATACACATTTGGTTGTCAGATGAATGAACATGATTCAGAGACGATTAAGGGTATGCTTGAACAGATGGGCTATAAACCTACGGAAGAACGAATGGAAGCCGATATTATTTTGCTGAATACTTGTGCAATTCGTGAGAATGCAGAAGACAAAGTGTTCGGTGAGTTGGGTCATTTGAAGCATTTGAAGACCGAGAAACCGGATATGTTACTTGGTGTGTGTGGCTGTATGTCACAGGAAGAGGGCGTCGTTAAACGGATATTATCAAAACACGGATTCGTAGATCTAGTGTTTGGTACGCACAATATTCACCGTCTTCCACATCTGATCCAAGAAGCGCTCTTCAGTAAGGAAATGGTTGTTGAGGTGTGGTCTAAAGAAGGCGACATTGTTGAGAATTTGCCTAAGAAGCGTGAAGGGCTGCGGGGTTGGGTCAACATAATGTACGGATGTGATAAATTCTGTACGTATTGTATTGTTCCGTTTACACGGGGCAAGGAGCGTAGCCGCAGACCAGAGGATGTTATTGCAGAAGTAAGAGAGCTAGCGCGCCAAGGCTTTAAAGAAATTACACTTCTGGGTCAGAACGTGAATGCTTATGGTAAGGATTTTACAGACATAAATTACACATTTGCGAACTTGATGGATGATATCCACAAGATTGATATTCCGCGTGTTCGATTCACCACTTCTCATCCAAGGGATTTTGATGATCATTTGATCGAGGTCTTGGCGAAGGGTGGAAATCTGGTGGAGCACATCCATCTTCCAGTTCAGTCGGGCAGCAGTCAAGTGCTGAAGAAGATGAGTCGTAAATATACGCGTGAAGCGTATCTAGAGTTGGCTCAGAAAATCAAAAAAGCGATTCCAGACGTTGTATTGACGAGCGACTTCATCGTCGGTTTCCCTGGCGAGACGGACGAGCAGTTCGAGGAAACACTGTCATTGGTTCGAGAAGTAGGCTATGATTTTGCTTACACCTACATTTATTCACCGCGTGAGGGTACACCGGCAGCAGTGATGGAAGATAACGTTCCAATGGAAGTGAAGAGTGAACGCCTTCAGCGCTTGAATGCACTCATCAATGAGCAGAGTCGCAAGAGTAATGACCGTATGCTAGGTAGAACCGTAGAGGTTCTAGTTGAAGGAGTTAGCAAGAACAATGAGTCCATGCTGTCTGGACGGACTCGTTCTAACAAGCTGGTTCACTTTGAAGGATCTGCGGATTTAATTGGCAGCTTTGTACATGTTCGGATTACAGATCCGATGACCTGGTACATTAAAGGTGATATGATTACAGATCCGAGCGTGGCGATAGACGCGGTTTAACTCATATGGTTTTCATTATGAATAATTGGGAGCGATGAACGTGACACAGGAGCAGGGTCGTGTAAATAAATATGGAATGCCGACATTCAATACGCGTGATTTGATTATTCGCGAAGACATCATGGAAAAAGCTGGAGAACTTGCTGAACTGATCTCCACAAGCGAAGAAGTGAGAATGTTCCAACAAGCGGAAGAGAAAATTCGAAATCACGAACGTGTTCAAGATCTGATTAAGACGATTAAGAAAAAGCAAAAGGAAATCGTTGCATTTGAGACATTCCAGAATAAAGACATGGTTGCAAAAATTGAACGTGAAATCGAACAGCTCCAAGATGAGATTGATGGAATCCCACTTGTTGTTGAATTCCAACAAAGCCAAAGTGATATTAACTATTTGCTACAGTTGGTCGTATCCGTTATTCACGATACCGTTTCACAAAAAGTAAACGTAGAGACCGGTAAAGACACTCCACCGAGCAGCTGCGGTTAAAGCAAAGGTGCGGATTAATTTCCGCGCCTTTTCTGTTGCGCTAGTAAGGATGGCGTTTAAATTGAATAATATAAAGAAATAACAACAGTAACAACTTGACATCGAGAATCAATATGTCATAATGATATTATCAAAATGAAAATAAATGGTGATGAATATGACGGTTAATGAACAGAAGCCGATGACTAACATCAAGAAATACAGAACACCGGATGGAGTTCCTGCAGATATCGTCATGTTTACACTGACGAAGCGGGAACGTAAGACGGTGACGAAGACACTTCCTATTCGAGAGCTTAAAGTCATGCTGATTAGGCGCAGATCGTGGCCATGTGCCGGTATGTGGGCTTTACCGGGTGGATTTTGCCGTGAGAGTGAGTCTATTTATGATGCAGCGAAGCGTGAGCTGAAGGAAGAGACAGGTGTAGATGGGGGTCATCTGGAATACCTAGGTGTTTACAGTACTCCTGGTCGCGATCCACGGGGATGGATTATTAGTCAGGCATTCTATGCTCTTGTAGAAGAATGGATGCTGGAACATAGACAGGCAGCTGATGATGCCGAAGAGGTGGGGCTATTTACCATCGATGAAGCATTAGAAGAGCTTGAACTTGCCTTCGACCACAGAGAGATCATTCTTGATGCATATCGAAAAATTCAACATCAGATGCTGCAGACAACGATTGCCAAGCAGTTCTTACCTGAGCATTTTACACTGAGTGAGTTATATCAGGTGATTCAGACTGTAGTGCCTGAATTTAAAGAGCCGAACTTCATTCGTAAGATCACTTCAACCCGTAGCCGGCAAGGCATTCTGGAAGAAGTGCGGGATAAGGATGGTAAACTATTGAACTCCAATCAATACTCACAGCGACCTGCTCAGTTGTACCGTTTTACAGACCACACTCCACTGCTTTCGATTTATACCTAATGATAATGTTTAATAATAACTTATATCAAAGGGAGTGAGCTGCAAATGAAAGCATTGATTGTTGTTGATTTTACGAATGATTTTGTAGACGGCAATTTACCTGTTGGAGAGCCTGCTGTAGAAATTCAACATACCGTAGCCGAGTTGACGAAAGCGTATGTTGATGAAGGTGACTTCGTTGTAATGGCGGTAGATTTGCATGAGGAGGATGATCCATTTCATCCTGAGGCCAAGTTATTTCCTCCGCATAATATTCGGGGCACACGAGGACGTCAACTATACGGAGAGCTTCAAGAAGTATACGAGTCCCGCAAAGATAAGATTTATTGGATGGATAAGACACGTTATAGTGCATTCTGTGGCACGGATCTTGACGTGAAGTTGAGAGAGCGTGGTATTCGGGAGATTCATCTGATCGGGGTCTGCACCGATATTTGTGTACTTCACACAGCTGTTGACGCATATAACCGTGGATATTCCCTCAAGATATATGAAGATGCTGTAGCAAGCTTTAATCCGGAGGGACATCATTGGGCACTCGGTCATTTTAAGGGTAGCCTTGGTGCAGCGGTTGTTCGAAGTGGAGATAACTGACAGCTTGAAGCATTCGGCATCTTAGCCGAGTGACAGGAGGAGGATCATGATGTTGACAGCAGGACTCGCTTTACATACAGATAAATATCAGATTAATATGATGTACGCACACTGGATCAATGGTTCCCATCATACAAAGGCCGTGTTTGAGGCTTATTTCCGAAAACTTCCTTTCGGTAATGGTTACGCGGTTTTTGCTGGTCTTGAACGAATCGTAAATTATATTGAGAACCTCCACTTTACTGAAGATAATATTGCATACCTTGCTAAGCAGGAGGAGAATTACGACCAGGCATTTTTGGAAGAACTACGTGGGTTCCGATTCAGAGGGAATATTCATGCTATGAAGGAAGGGGCACTCGTATTTCCGAATGAGCCTTTGATCCGTGTGGAAGGTACGATATTTGAAACTCAGCTTGTTGAAACAGCGATACTTAACTTTATGAATTTTCAAACTTTAATAGCTACAAAAGCTTCACGTATTCGTCAAGTAGCTCCAAATGATATATTGTTAGAGTTTGGTACACGCCGTGCTCAAGAAGCCGATGCAGCGGTTTGGGGGGCGAGAGCAGCGTATATCGCTGGTTTCCATGCAACCTCGAACATGCTTGCTGGTGAAATGTTTGGAATTCCTACAAAGGGAACACATGCTCATTCTTGGGTTCAGACATTTCATAATGAGCAAGAAGCTTTTGATATATTTGCAAAAGTCATGCCGGATCAAGTTACACTGCTGGTAGATACATTTGATACGTTGGAAAGCGGCGTGCCACATGCAATTAATACAGCGAAGAAGCTAGAAGCTCAGGGTAAACGAATGAATGCTATTCGACTCGACAGTGGTGATCTCGCATATTTGTCGATTCAAGCTCGTAAAATGCTTGACGATGCAGGTCTAGATTACGTTAAGATTGTTGCATCGAACGATTTGGATGAAGGAACCATATTGGATCTGAAAGCACAAGGGGCTCGCATCGATACTTGGGGTGTTGGAACCCAGCTCATTACAGCAGCAGATCAACCTGCACTAGGCGGGGTATATAAGCTGGTTGAACGTGAAGTGGACGGTGTAATGGTTCCTACAATCAAGATCTCAGGTAATCCTGAGAAGGTATCCACTCCAGGTAAAAAGAATGTTTTCCGTATCGTGTCTAAAGGGAGCGGAAAGGCAATTGCTGACTATATCAGCTTCCCGGAAGAGAAAATGCCTCCTGATTCGGGTAAATTGAAGTTGTTTAATCCACTTCATCCTTATATGCGCAAAAACGTACGTGATTTCGAGGCTGTATCGATGCTTGAACCGATCTATGAGAACGGCGAATTGGTATATCAGCTTCCGACGTTGCAAGAAATTCGTGAGTACCACAATCTTCAGCTGAAACAGTTCTGGCCCGAATACTTGAGAAAGCTCAACCCAGAAATTTATCGTGTGAATTTGAGTGAGAAAGTGTGGGACATGAAACAAAAGCTGATTGCAGATTACTTGGAAGAGCATCAAGGAGAAAGTAGCGAAGAGTAGCGCTTGATTGTAAGATACATGATATTGAAACTCTAATAAACGAATGGCAGGCAAGAGGTATATCTCTTGACCTGCCATTTTTAATAGGCTGCTCACGCATTATTTCTCGGGAAACCGCAGGAGACGACAAAACATGCTACGGATTCAGCTTGGACATTTTTAATAGCGGCCCAGATCCATTAGAATTTATCATAGAAGGATGAAGGGAAGGGGTATAGATATGGATATGAAGAAAGACATCATATTTGATGCGTTTGTAGTTAGGAATGATCATCAAGGGTTTCGCAGCGGCGTTGAAGCTTGGGGATTGGATCAACTCCCAGAAGGGGATGTAATCGTTAAGGTCCTGTACAGCGGTGTCAATTATAAGGATGGCCTTGCAAGTACTCCAGAAGGAAAAATTGTGAAGCGTTATCCATTTATCCCGGGCATCGATCTAGCTGGAACTGTTGTGGAATCGACGCATCCCTCTTACAAGCCTGGTGATCAGGTTCTTTGTACCGGATATGAGGTTGGTGTCACTCATGAAGGAGGGTACAGTCAGTACGCACGGCTAAAGGGAGAATGGTTGCTACCATTACCGGAAGGACTTACGCATAAAGAAGCCATGGGAATCGGCACAGCAGGATTTACAGCCGCTCTGTCCGTAGCAAGTCTGCTTCGGAATGGGATTAATCCAAAGGATGGTCCGGTACTTGTGACAGGCGCTACAGGCGGCGTAGGAAGCTTTGCAATTTCAATATTGTCCAAGCTTGGGTTCAATGTTATAGCATCTACAGGAAAAGCTTCTACTCAAGGTGAGTGGTTGAAGTCAATCGGTGCTAGTTCTGTAGTGACAAGAGAAGAAGCTGCAGCCGAATCGAAAGGTGTGTTGTCATCAGAGCAATGGGCTGCAGTAATAGACCCGGTTGGTGGTACTCAGTTAAGTTCTTTATTGAAACGTGTTAAGTATGATGGAGCGATTGCTTTATCCGGCCTAACCGGTGGGGGGCAATTCGAAGCTACAGTATATCCGTTCATTCTTAGAGGCGTGAAGCTGCTCGGAATTGATTCTGTTTTTTGCAGGATGGAAACAAGACAAGAGATCTGGGCCAAGCTAGCAGATGAATGGAAACCTGAATCGGCGTTACGCTTAGGTATTCATGTACATACGCTTAATGAGCTTCCGGATATTTTAGCGGGTATCTTAAGAGGGGAAGCAGCCGGAAGAAGTATCATCTCACTCTAAGAAGAAAAGGTTTATTCGCATAATATATTCGCATAATCACGTTCATTGCCTGGCATCCTAATCCTAGGAAGTCATACTGCTATTCATGAAGTATGATTGGAAAGGATGGGTATGTACGATGGTGAAACGCTCAGTAATGGGGATACTTGCGATATCATTACTTACGTCTCTATTGAGTGGATGTAGCAGAGACACAGCTAAGGATGAAATGCGGAAGTATAATATGCAAGCCTATCGGGACGGGAATAAAGCGGCTGAATCACAAGGGCTTGGGCTAAATGGTCAGTTTTTGGATACCATGCAGCAATTATTTAAGGACATGAATATTCAATTAACGAATGAAACTTATGCAGAAGATGATGCTGGGAACTTGTCGTATCAATATCGAATGAATAGTGACTCTAGTCAACTCATCACGGTGTATGTTTTTACTGACGAGCAGACAAGAGTTAATGCCATGAAGGAATTGTACGGAGTTGATGGCATCAATGATACGGGGAAAACGAATCATAACAGGATTATTGGTTTTAAAGAGGCGGCGTTAGTATACACCTCTGGAGGGATTAAACGAGACCAGTACATCGAACAAGTGAATCAGGTGGCCTTGAAAGTGTTGCAACATGTACCGCGCCGATCAAACTCGATGCAAATCATTACGGAATAACAGTAAAAAGACGAGCGTATAACGAATCATTTCGGTGCTCGTCTTTTTAGCATGTCATTCTAGGGCTGCTTGTTTAGTTCGCGTACGACATGACGTAATTCAGGCAACAGGATCTTGTCCATTGCTAAGCGAACAGCATTCCGTGAGCCAGGCATTGAAAAGACGGCTGTTCTGCCAACCGTACCGCCAATAGCTCGGCTTAAGATTGCAGCTGGTCCAATCTCTTCATAACTTAACAAACGAAAAATTTCACCGAATCCTGTTAATTCTTTATCGAGCAGGGAGGAGACCGCTTCATAAGTGCAGTCACGACTCGAAATACCTGTTCCACCAGATAAAAGAAGGGCATGCACTTCTGGGTTACTTGATGCTTCGTGAATGAGTTCACGGATTAGCTCGTAATCATCTTGCACAATCCGGTAGTCCACAACGTGATATCCTGATTGCTCAAGCATGGTTCTCATCAAGGGACCACTTTCATCAGTATCTACTGTTCTCGTATCAGACACAGTTACAACGAAGCAGGATACCTGCTGCGGGCTTGTTAATCGATGTTCTTCAACAGCATTCATATCATGAACAACTCCTGTCTTTTAAGCAAAATGATCTTCTTGTAACGCTCCGATAAGCATGCCTACCTTGCTCTGTAGAAGCTCTGTGTAGTAAACTCGCTAACAGAGGAACGTTAGAGAGGACGATACATATGAATAATGAAATTACTCCAATATATATTTTATCAGGTTTCTTAGGTAGTGGTAAAACAACACTCTTAACAAGAATGATTACCTACTGGAAAGCAAAGGGATTAAGGCCAGCCATTGTGATGAATGAGATTGGTGAGGTCAATATCGAAGGAATGATTACAGGGCAAGATGTTCCAACAGCAGAAATGTTAAGCGGCTGTATATGTTGTTCGATCCGTGCGGACCTCACATCGGAGCTGGCGATGCTCATTCAGAAGGAGAAGCCTGATGTAATTGTGATTGAAGCTACGGGTGCTGCGAATCCTATGGAGATTTTGGATGCTGTCGCGGAGGCATCTTTATATATTAAAATCGATGTGAAAAATGTAATTACGGTTGTAGATTCCGCTCATTTACTTCATTTACACGCAGAGCAAAAAGGAAAAACCTATCGATTAATGCAAGAACAAATCCGCTGTGCTTCCTTGTTGATTATGAACAAAATAGATCAGATTTCTGAGGAAGAGCAACAGGAAAGTTCTCGAATTGTAAGAGGGTGGAATTCTTTTGCCCCATTGATTCCAGCGGTCCGTTGCAATGTAGATCCAGAACTCTTATTAGAAGGAGAATTAGATCATCATCGTTATGTGAAAGTGCATGATGAAACAGACAATACGACGCATGAAAGTGAGCATAGACATGAAAATGATCATCATACGCATCATACACATGAGCATGTGATGTCATACACTTATTATCTTCAGGGGCCTGTTCATAGCCATGATTTTGAAGCATTCATTGCAGACCTTCCAAGAGATATATATCGGGCGAAGGGGATTCTAACCTTTAGTGACACCGCTAGTCGCTTCTTATTTCAATACGCTTACCGAGAATCCGATTTTATGAAAATCAATCCTCAAGGTGATCTTCCGGATGTAGTCGTATTTATTGGTGAACATTTCAACAAGTTATGGCTTCACGATCGTCTTGTCTTATTGGATCAACAATCGATTTCGCAGTAGAGATGTTGGTGGTAATAAAAGGACGAGCTTTCTTATGACGTCATATACATATTACTTGGTTCATTATGTAGTCAATGGTTTAATACCATAACAGAGCAAAAACCTGTCTAGGAGGAAAAATGCAATGTATAATGAACTTCAATATCAAGATTGTATCGATGCATGTCTTCAAGCCATGAATGCTAGTAATGTATGTTACATATCTTGTCTAAAAGAATATGATTTGGCTATGTTACGTGACTGTATAACCCTAACTCGGGAATGTGCAGAAATATGTACATTTACGGCAGAGGCGATGACAAGAATGAGTCCATATGCTTCTGAAATTGCTGAACTATGCATGAAGATGTGTGAATCTTGTGCTGCTGAGTGCGAGAGACATGCGCAGGATCATTGTAAACAGTGTGCTGCAGCTTGCAGAAAATGTGTCGAGGTGTTCCGTGCGATGTACTGTGTAGCGTAGTCATACGCTTTCTTCATAACAAAGCCTGCTGAATAGATGGCCCAAACGGTCATGTAATCAGCAGGCTTTTTTTGTTTTGAAATGAAATCATATTTTGGTCCCTTTATACGAACAATGATAATGATGGATTGGTGCGAACACTGAATCATAGCTTAGAGAGGAGAGAACGAAATGCAAGATCGAAATGGGAAGGACAACCCTGCAGGGTTCGTTCCTTACATACCTGCCTCGAAATCAATGGCGGAGTTAACAGCGTTTGCTGTTGTACTTGGGGTTGTTCTTGCAGTTATTTTTGCTGCAGCTAATGCTTATCTGGGCTTGAAAATTGGTCTGACGGTTAGTGCGTCGATTCCAGCAGCGGTCATATCATTAGGTGTATTAAGGGGAATCTTTCGAAGAAAATCAATTCTCGAGAACAATATCGTACAGACAATGACGACGGCAGGTGAAGCGGTTGCTGCAGGTGCTATATTCACACTGCCTGCATTATATATGTGGAATCACATTCCTTCTATGGCGACCATTAGCTTTATTGTTCTGGTAGGGGGATTTCTTGGCGTGGCCATGATGGTTCCCCTTCGCAGACTCCTCATTGTGAATGAACATGCGACACTTCCTTATCCAGAAGGAACTGCATGTGCCGAAGTGCTTATGTCTGGGGACACTGGAGGAAAAAGTGCAACAATGGTCGTGTATGGATTCGTAATAGGTGGAGCTGTGAAAGCGATGGGTGACGGGTTCAAATGGTTCCGAACCGAAATCGAAAGATCTGTATTCAAATTTAAAAATGCAGTCATAGGGATGGATATATTCCCGGCATTATTAGGTGTCGGTTACATTATTGGTCCCCGAATTGCAGGGCAAATGCTTGCGGGTGGCGTTCTTGCTTGGCTTGTTCTCATTCCTGTCATTGGTTTTATTGGATTTGGGAGTGCAGATATCGTTGTACCTTCAATCACTCCAATTGGGAAGCTGGATGCATGGGGTATATGGAGTGATTACATTCGTTATATCGGTGCAGGAGCCGTAGCCGCAGGAGGGTTAATCACACTTGTGAAGACACTTCCCATGCTATTCGGTTCATTAACAGCAACCCTTCGTGGTTTGCAAAAAAAGGATAACAGCAAGGTATCACTGGACCGAACAGATCATGATATTCCTGGAGTATGGGTCTTTACGATGATTGCTGTACTGATTGTAATTATTGGATTTTCTCCACTTACGGATGTGGGGATTGTTGGTGCAATCGCGATAGCTATATTCGGCTTTCTGTTTGTAACCGTAGCATCTCGTATCGTGGGGCTTGTCGGAAGTTCCTCTTCACCGGTATCCGGTATGACAATAGCGACGCTGTTGATCGTTACTTTTGTGTTCAAATTGACGGGTCTAACGGGAATGACCGGTATGGTTGCATCGTTAACAGTTGGGGCCATCGTGTGTGTTGCACTTGCGGTATCCGGTGACATCTCACAGGATTTAAAGACTGGATATTTGGTAGGTGGTACTCCGTGGAAACAGCAGGTGGCTATGATGATCGGCGTGCTCGTATCGGGTCTCGTGATCGGATTTATCCTGTCTGTATTGAATGAAAGTTACGGTTTAGGCTCGGAAGATCTCCCAGCGCCTAAAGCGGTATTGATGCGAATTATTGTAGAGGGGATCATGGCTGGTAATCTCCCTTGGGAATTAATCTTTATCGGGGCAGCCTCGGCCATCGTATTCGAACTGCTCGGACTTAACTCCTTAACCATTGCAGTAGGTATTTATTTACCTATACATGTGAGCACACCAATAATGGTCGGGGGCCTTGTACGCTGGTTGATTGAGAGATTGTCCCGTAAGAATGAAGCGAAGCTCAGAGCGCGCGTAGAAACAGGAACGCTTCTTGCTTCGGGGCTTATTGCCGGTGAGTCGTTAATCGGAGTCATCATCGCTGTGTTAATCTGGATGAATGTAAATATTCCGACGAATACACGATTTGAGAATAACTGGCTACCACTTCTGATATTCTTCATGGTTACGATGATCTTGACCTGGGGTACGCTAGCTAGTAAAGAGAAGCAAGTTTAAACAGTAAGGAGTGAGCACAGTGAGATTTATAAAAGGTAACAAAAATGCAGAAGATCAAAACCTGCTCGATATGGTTCCCTTACTAAAGGAAGGATTGACAATCGAGCAAGGAAATGATTTTGTAATTGTATTTATGCCAAGGCAATCCTGGATTGAACGACAAGCTGTTCGCTTTTTAAATCAGCCGGCTATAATTAAAGTAAAGCTTGATGATCTGGGTGCGGCAGTGGCTACGAGATGCGATGGTCAACACTCCATCTCCGACATCGCAATGTCTCTGCAAGTTGAATTTGGGGAAGCGGCGGAGCCATTAATACCTAGGCTAGTCAAGTTTGTTGAATTGATGGAAGTGAATCAATGGATTGAGTGGAAGCCGATCATGGATTAGCCGTGAGCGGCTTTTTTTACATAGAAGTAACCAAGACTTGTATTTATTTGGAATTTAAAGGTACAATGTGCTAAAAGATTGGTTGTAGAGGCGGGGAGTTAAAGATGGAGGAACTCATTGTTTTAGATCATGTGAGTAAACAATTCGGACAGCATGTGGCACTCTTAGAGGTGTCCTGGCACATTAGTCGAGGAGAATGTGTAGCAGTAACGGGAAGAAATGGAGCGGGTAAGAGCACTTTTCTACATATTGTTGCTGGACTGGCTAATCCATCTCACGGTAAGAGAGTCATAATGCCTAGCCATCTACAGATTGGTTATGTTCCTGAGAAATTCCCAACTTTAAGATTCTCCCCAGCACAATACTTATTACATATGGCTAGGATACAAGGAATGAGAACAGCGGATGCCCTTACAATGATATCGGGTATGTTATCCCTGTTCCATATGCAGGAACATGCTGAACGCAGTATGAATCTCTTCTCCAAAGGTATGTTACAAAAAGTAAATCTGATGCAAGCCATGCTTGCAAAGCCGGACTTGCTTATGCTGGATGAACCTTTATCCGGGCTGGATGAAACTTCTCAGCATGATATGATAGCTGTTCTGCGTGAAGTCAAGCAACAAGGAACTGCTATTGTGATGTCAGTACACGAGCCACTTCTGACGGCAAGTCTGGCAGATCGAGTGGTCGTTATGAAGCAAGGGAGAATCATACGTGACGCTATACATGAATGTGCCGAAGCGAATGTGGAAAGCAGATTGAGGTTTTATGGTATTTCACCAGAATCGATGGTGGAATTGGAGACGAAGAATGGTTTTCTATACTGGATCTCGAGAGGTTCACCTTCTGAAGTAGTCATTGATAGACAATTTTCAGATGCATTTTTGATGTTCATATTGACCCATGGTGGTTCTGTGATTTCCCTGCGTCAGGGGGAGAACATATGTTAAATTGGCCGCTTCTACGATACTTATTAGCAAGCTATACACGTTCTTATAAATATTTCGCACCTATTGCGTTTATGATCATAAGCGTTATGTTGTTATACTCCTATAAACCGAGTCCTGTCCTGGATAGTTATGCTGTAACTTCCACGCTGCTGTTCATAGGATTTGCATGGCTTAGCTTGAATTATCTTAATCATGATCGAGGGCAGCAGATCAGTCTGCTTATATTACATACGGGGCGTGCGAGAACGTTCTTTATTACACAGTATTCTGTTCTTATCATGATGAGTTTGGTTGTAAGTATACTATCTGTAATCTATCCGATGGCGACCCACATGTTTGCCGAACCAGTTGGGTTTGTTCGATTTTGTCTAGCACTCTTAGCACATGTATTCCTAGCTTGGCTAGGATCTACAATTGCGCTCTTTTTTCAGTCTGGATGGATGGAGAACCATGGTAGGGCTGTTGGTATGTTGCTTGTTCTTATCGTACTTTCCATAGCCGGTTTATCCATTACAGATTCCCTCCCACATGGTTTTGTGTTCATTGCGTACCTTCTACCTCCAGTGTCACTCATCATCGATATGCTGATGCATGCAGATGAACGACGGTTATGGATTAGCGTGATAGCGCTTACCTATTCTTTGGTATACACCGTAGTTTTAGGAATCGTCTATATAAAAGCAGCATGTGCGAAGGATGCAACGGAATTTAATAGAAAATCAGGTTGATGAAGGATGAATCTTCCTATACCATAAAGAGAAGGAAAGATGAAGACGAAAAAGGCAGCTTATCTAACAGGAGGATAACATGAAACAAACAAGACTGCTGGACAGTGACCACTCCAAAGAGCTGTTTGCCTATTTCGGATTGGCGGTATACTACTCCCAGGCATTGGAGCAGCAGTTAGCTAATTTGCTGATGCTCATCAAGTTGTCGAAGGGTAAAGTACTGTCGGAAGAGGATATTGCACAATTGTATCAACGAAAACTGAGCAGCTCTTTAGGACAGCTAGTTCAGGAAATACAACATTACTTTCCTTTTTCCGAAGAAGAAACGCTACAGCTTAAAGAAGTTTGGAAACAGCGAAATCATATCGTTCATGACTATTTCAAAGAACGCATTCATGAGACATTCAGCCCTGCTGGGCGCTCGCGTATGATACGTGAACTGACGGCCTTTAAAGATCAGGCTCAGGCATTGGAACAGAAGCTGCAAGGATACTCTAGAGAGATGTACATCAAGTTAGGATTAGAAGGGGAGAGAGATTCCGAATTTTAACTTATGAATTTAGGTAAACCAATCAACTCCGTGGTTGAAACATTTTCCATTACCTGCACGTCAGACATAATAGGAGGTGCAAGTTATGACTACAACGACTAAATTGTTATCTGCGCTGCTTATCTCATCTTCGCTCCTTGGTGCAGGAGCTGCTTCGGCATCAGCTTTCTCTGATGTCCAGGACAGTGATCAGTTGGCTATTGTGAAATCATTGCAATCTAAAGGGATTATTCAGGGGATAACTTCTGATAAGTTTGCTCCACAGCGAACGATTACATCGGCACAAGCTATTCAAATGGTCGTAAAAGCAACAGCTCTGAAAGAACACCCGAATTTCAGTGGAAAATCATTCAGTACAGTTCCGGATGGAGCATGGTATGCGGATGCGGTGAATATAGCAGCCCAGCATGGGCTACCCGTATCGACCGAGACCAAGTGGAATGAACCGATGACACGAGAGGATTTTGCTCATTTGCTTGCAACAGCGGTGCAGAAAACAGGGAATTATCCTGTGATCTTGATGTATATGAACATTGCTGATGAAAGCCAGATAAAGGAAGAGAGTCGTGGAGCTGTTCAATTTCTCCTGTTAACTAAAATTGCTGAGCTTAGTAAGGCAGGTCAGTTTAATCCAAAACAGGAAATGACGCGGATCGAAGCTGCTGAGATGACACACGCAGCTATGCAGTTTATCGAGAATCATAAGCTGAGAAATGTAGATGACAGCGAGAAAGTACAGGATGGTGTCTCGTTTCAGGTAGAGAAAGTAAATGCCGAGGTGAATAAGGTCATCATAACGAAAGACAACCTTCCTCATCCGGGATACGGGTTGGCAGTTACTTCTATTGATTTCGTGAGCAGTAAAGAAGCTGTTATAAATTATATGATAATCCAACCGGACCCGGACAAGATGTACCCTCAAGTGATTTCTAAATCATCGGTGGAAACTTATGTGCCATCTAATTATGAAGTCAAAGTGAAAGAAGAAGCTACAATCAGTCAGAAATGAGCTTGATGAGATTTGTATTTGTGAATATAAAGAGGCTAACCTAGGCAGAGTATCTTCTGACCTCAAGGTTAGCCTCTTTGCTATTCATACCAAATTCTCATTACAAAATATTAGACGTTACCACCTGCAAGATTTACAGGCGCACCTGAGATGACAGGTTCTCTGTTATCATTTACTTGTGGAACAGCCGTCCCACCTTGCTGAAGCTGATACATCTTAAAATAGCGGCCTTTTTGTTCCATAAGCTCATCATGGGAGCCTTGCTCAACAATCTCTCCTCTATGGAGCACAAGGATCTGATCTGCACTACGGATTGTAGACAAACGATGGGCGATAATGAACGTGGTACGTCCTTTTTTAAGCACCTCCAGCGCATCTTGAATGAGAGCTTCTGTCTCGGTATCAATATTCGCGGTTGCTTCATCTAGAATAAGGATAGCAGGATTAAATGCAAGTGCTCGTGCAAAAGAGATGAGCTGGCGTTGTCCTGCTGACAACGTGCTTCCTTTTTCAATGACAGGTTCGTCAAACCCCTGAGGAAGATGAGCGAGTAATCGGTCGGCACCAACATCACAGAGCGCTTTATTAATCTGTTCACGTGTGATTCGAGCATCCCCTAAACTTACATTAGAAGCAATTGTGCCTGTGAACAGATAGGGGTCTTGAAGAACAATGCCCATATGCTGGCGGAGCCATTGTTTCGGAATATCGGTAACAGGCTGGCCGTCAATAGTAATTGTTCCTTTCTGTGGATCATAGAAGCGGAACAGCAGGTTGATAATGGAGCTTTTTCCTGAACCGGTATGCCCTACAAGAGCAACCGTCTGTCCTTGCTTGGCTTCAAAGGAGATATCTTTAAGGACGTAGTCTTTCTTGTAAGCAAAAGATACATCCTTGAACTCCACATTGCCTGCGTAGCGCGGCATCGTGCCATCAGTAACCTTTTCCCCAGTCTCATCCATCAGTTCGAACACACGTTTAGCAGATACAATGGAGGAATCCAGCGCTGCGAGCTGATTAACCATGCCGGTAATCGGCTGGAACATTCGTCCCATAAGATCCACATAAGCGTAAAGTACGCCGATGGATACAATGCCAGCACCATCTAGAGATCCAGCTCCGAAATACCACAGGATAACAACGAAAGAGAGATTGCGTAACACATTAACCAAGTTATGCGTGGTCAGGGAGTTCAAATTCAGCATTTTATTCTGATGTGCCATATAGTCTTCGTTTAGAGCTTCAAACTCTTCTTTGGTAGCTTTTTGACGTCGGAAAATACGAATAATGGGCATCCCTTGAATGGATTCGTTAATGATTGCATTAATCTCACTTAAACGCGATCTGATGATAACATTGTATTTCGTAGCAAATTTTCGATAAAGTACTGTCCAAGTAATTAGCATTGGAATGATAAACAAGCTGATCAGACCTAACTTTAGGTCTAGGAGGAACAGTGCAACGTAGACCCCAGTAATGTAGACCATACCAGAACTGAAATTAGACAGTACAGCTACGAACAGATCCTTTACAGCTTCCGTATCGTTGGTGACCCGGGATACGACTTTTCCAGCAGGTAAGTTATCAAAGAAATACACGGGAAGACGCTGAATATGGGCGTAGACATCTGTACGCAGCTTTTGAATAACCCGATTGGCAGCAGATTGTAACCAGTATGTACGTGCGAATACCGTAATCATAGAGATAACCAACGCGATCAGAAAGAATTGTACCAGCCTGTATATACCCGGGATTTCAGGTTCATAGAATGCAAAAAGTTCTTTCGTGTCAAGCTTTGTAGCGAGATAGGATGCATTTTCATTTCGGTATGAAATGGTGAGTGTCCCATCTTGGTAAGTGCGTTCGCCCTCAGAACGGACAACGGGTTCATTAATAAAATAAAAGCTTCTTCCGGTCTGGAGGACACGAACCTCCGGTCCCTTACTTTCACCAGTTTCAAACCGATCTTCACGTTTGTAGTACTTTCCGTTATAAGCAGCTGCTTGTTCCTTCGATGATGTTTCATAATATGGTTTTTCAATACCTAAAATGTGATTGTCTATCATGTTCTTGGCTATAAAAGGACCTGCCAACTCAGCTGCTACACCGATCGTGAGCATGATGAGTGCTGCTATAAAAGTTCCTTTCGCTGTTAATGCGTAACGAAAGAGCCGCTTGGCAAATCCAGATTCATTCGAAATGGTTTGATCGTTCGGAGTCAATTAAGACACCTCCTCGGAGGTTAGATTGTTCTCAACTTGTTGACGTTCATATTGCTCACGGTACCACCCGTTCTGCGTCAGAAGCTGATCGTGCGTTCCCTGCTCAATGATTCTTCCTTCATCAAGCACTACAATCCAGTCAGCATGCTGGACAGCGGATAACCGATGAGTAGATATTAAAGTTGTTTTTTCAGCGCGCTTACTTCGAATATTCTCAATAATTCGAGCTTCGGTGCGTGCATCGACCGCAGAAAGAGCATCGTCCAGAATTAATATCTCTGGGTCAGAGATAAAGGCCCGAGCCAGTGATACACGCTGCTTCTGTCCACCGGATAACGCGACTCCTTTTTCCCCGACAAGAGTATCTAGACCATCAGTAAGGGTATTCAGATCTCGATCGAAGGCGGCCGTTGCAATGGCTTCCATGATGACATCATCAGGGGCGTCTTTTTTACCAAACTGAATGTTTTGTCTCACGGTTTTAGAGAATAGAATTTGCTCCTGAGGAACATATCCGATCCAGCTGTGAAGGAGATCTTTAGACAACATCTCAAGCGGAGCCCCTGAAATGAGAATCTCGCCAGAACCCATTGGGTATTCGTGCAACAGTTGTTTAAGAAGAGTAGACTTCCCGCTTCCAGTACGCCCAACGACACCTAGAGTTTGGCCTTTGAGCAGGGTAAGAGACACTTCTTTCAGATTATCGACTGATGAGCTCGGATACCGAAACGTGACCTCTTTCAGTTCTATCGAATCTGGAGATGTCATATGAACAGGATCCGTAGGATCTATTACATCTGGCGGAACGGATAGTGTATCATTTACCCGGTCAAGAGAAGCATTACCACGCTGCATAATGTTAATTAACTCTCCAATGGCGAACATAGGCCAGATCATCATGCCTAGATACATGTTGAAGGAAACCAGATCTCCAAGGGTAATTTGATTCTGGAACACCATGTATACGCCGAAAGTAAGACCGATCACGTAACTTAAGCCGATGGAAAAGTTAATGGTAGGTTCAAATAATGCATCAACTTTGGCGACAGCCAGGTTTTTGCGATATACATCATCCGTAATTTCTTGAAAACGGCGCTGATCTTCTCGTTCTTGTACATAGGCACGAACGACGCGGATCCCCGCAACGGACTCCAGTACCTGGTCATTCATGACTCCGAAAGCGTCTTGAGCAGCTGTGTAGCGTTTATGTATTGCTTTTCCGTAGATAACCATACCAATTGCAATAATGGGCAAAGGTAGGATGGCTGCAAGCGTTAACTTCCAACTAATGATGAATCCCATTGCGAATAGAATGACAATGAGGAAGACTGTAGAGTCGGTCATAACGAGCATACCAAAACCAGCGGTTGCAGCAACGGAGCGGAGGTCGTTGGTTGCCTTGGCCATCAGGTCTCCTGTACGGTTCTTCTCAAAGAATGGCGGCAGCATGCCGAGAAGGTGGTTCATATAACGTGTGCGTAGCAATCGCTCTACAAGGTTAGCTCCTCCAAAGATACGATGCATCCATATGTATGTACCCACATAAATGATAGCGACGACTCCCATGATCAGGAGCAAATACTTGGCGAGCGATTGCCATGATATCGAACTGCTTACGATATCATCGATGGCGTTACCAAGCAGGAGCGGCGGAAGCAGCTCAAGCAAGCCGCAAAAGATGAGAAAGAACAGACCGATTAGATATCGCTTCTTCTCAAGCTTGAAAAACCATCCTAAATTTTTTAGTACAGCGAACAAAAATATCCCTTCCTTTCGTGTGCCGGACATTGTTCAGTTCTCTTATGAAACCAAAAAAAGCATATCGGTCCCGAAAACGGACGATATGCTTTCAATCATTAACTTATCATCGCACGGATTATGACAACAACCATGCGTAAGAGATAATTATAGTTCAATTAATCCATGAACCATTGGTCAGAATTAGAACTGAGGGTGCACCGGCTGGGTGTCTTCGGTATTCAGTTGTAAAGTATTATCCATCGGACGATGAGTATAGACAATAAACATATTGAACACCTTAACCACCCTTTCATTTGAATTTACAATAAATTGAAACTTGTATGGACTGAATTTTATCACCGAGTAGCTGAAAATGTCAAACCTATTTTTGAAATGAGTAAAAATGGAGAGAATGTAAAGCTTTCGATTTTCCTGCGAAAAGATTTGTAACCCCATGTAGATATGCGTTATGATACATATACGACCAATAGGCAATGACCTGAGAATCAGGCAAGTACCTCAAGGGGAGAGTGTGTTAGCATGGTTATAGAAGTCAGCAATGAGGCAGCGCGTTGGTACAAGAAAGAATTGGAACTGAACGCTGGCACCTTTATTCGTTTCTTCCCGCGTTACAGCTCTGGCGGTGGACTGCATCCCGGATTTTCACTAGGCATTTCAATTGAAGAGCCTGTTAGTCCTGGGATAACGGAGCAAGCAGAGGATGTAACTTTTTTTATGGAAGAGCATGATTTATGGTATTTACGGGGATATAATCTTCATGTTGAATATGAAGACTCCTCAGATGATATTGTATATGTTTATAAAGAAGAGAGCGCAGTGAACTAACGCGAAAGATTAATAGCATGAAGCGCTATCTAAGGGAAAGGAGGTTCCCAGAGATGAGCGTATATCACCGTGATATTCGTCAGTATATTGGCAAGAGAACGACGGTCAGTGTAAAGGCTGCTGTGATCGTGCTGAATGACAATAAGGAGATTTTGCTCCTGAAACGTCAAGGTAAAGACGTTTGGGGTGTTCCGATTGGCAGTATGAAGCCCGGCGAATCCATGGAGGACGCGGCATCCAGAGAACTTTGGGAGGAAAGCGGCCTTATTGCGGATGATATGCGATTAATCGATCTGTTATCAGGACCACAATTTGTGAAAAGGCATGCGGGTGGAGATGAAGTTTATTATGTCATTGGTGTGTATTCAGCCATAGGACTTCGTAGCGCTATTGATCTGCCTGTCGCAAGCGAAATATCTTTAAAGTATTGTGATATGGAGAATATGCCTATCATGGATACGATTTCGGTTCACTTGATGGATACAATCAAAAAACAGATACGCTAACACAGTATCTGTTTGAATGAAATCAATTAGGTGGATGAGGTTCCCCGGAAGGGGAATTTTTTTTTCGCGTTGATTTAACCTGTTGTGATGTAAGTCACTCCGTTACTTCTAATGCAAAGTCGAAATCATCAATGTCATAAACCTGTACCGGAATGGAAGCATCGATGATGCGTTGGATAAACTCATATTGATCCGTAAGCATAGGAGCTTTGATGCGTTGTGCTGTCAATAAGAGTTCAGTCTCCACGGGATCGAATAATTCCCCATAAGGAGCTGTATCCATTGCGTTTAGTATCGTAACAAGCGTTGTTTCTGTGAGTGGGATGGATGGGCTTTTTGCCCATGGTACTTGCAATGCTCGATCTATTTTTTTCTTATTGAGCGGCTCTTCAAAATAACGAATTAACTCATTGATTTTGGTCCGAACGTGATGGTCATCGGGTGTAGAATGCATGAGCGGTTCATCACTGCTCTTCAGTTCATATAGCTCCAAGACTGTCTTATAGGGAATGATATATTCTACGGGCTGTGTTGGTGTAAGAAGCTGTCCATATATGGCGAGCATGACGGCTTCGGTTACAAATATTGTACTCATGTTATTCCTCCTGCGGGTAATGCAATTATAAAATAAGTTTAAAGATAATAAAGCACTGAAGCGCACAAAAGTCAACCAGCAGCCAAATCGCGGGTGAAAAAATAATGCAACTAGACTGATGCATAAGAAAGGGGTCGTTATTACTTTTGAAGTCATGGAAAATTTACTATCCATTCGTTAAACCTTATTTAAAGTGGATCATTCTTACGCTGATCATTGGCATGATTAAGTTCTCAATTCCTTTGTTGCTTCCAATGATTATGAAATACGTTGTTGATGATCTTCTCATTAACTCTCAGATGGCAGTAGAACAGAAGTTGAACCAGTTAATGCTCATACTCGGGGGAACACTGGTATTGTTTGTTGTTGTTCGTGGTCCGGTGGAATATCTGAGGCAGTATTTTGCCCAGTTTATTACGAGTCGGATTTTGTTTGATATGCGGAATCGTCTGTATGCTCATCTACAGCGTCTGTCCTTGAGATATTATCAGAATACAAAAGTTGGTGAAGCGATTTCACGTTTTATCAATGATGTCGAACAATCTAAGAACCTCGTCGAAGTTGGAATGATGAACATCTGGCTGGATATTTTCACATTAATATTTGTCCTTATCGTGATGTTCTTTATGAACCCCATGTTGACCCTTGTGGCTATCTCGGTATTGCCGTTATATGCAATAGCAGTAAACCTATTATATAAGCGGCTTAAAAAGCTCACCAAAGATAGATCACAAGCACTGGCTGGCATTCAGTCGTATCTCCATGAACGTGTTCAAGGGATCTCGGTGATTCGAAGTTTTACGCTAGAGCGCTATGATCAAAAGAAATTTGAAGGCATTAATGGAAACTTTCTAAATAAAGCGATGGCTCAGACACGCTGGAATGCTCTGACGTTCTCGATTATTAACACATTAACAGACATCGCACCTATTTTAGTGATTGGTTACGGGGGTTATCGGGTTATTCAAGGTGATTTAACCTTGGGAACTTTTGTGGCGTTCTTCGGTTATTTGGATAGACTATATGCGCCATTACGTAGATTGATTAATTCTTCGACTGTGCTCACGCAAGCAACTGCATCATTGGAGCGTGTCAAAGAGTTGCTGGACGAACCCTATGATATTGTGGATGCGCCCGGCGCTAAGAAATTATCTTCAGCTGGACGTATTGAGTTTGATCACGTATGGTTTCAGTATAATGAACAAGGGGGCTGGGTCCTGCAAGATATTAATCTGACAATTGAGCAGGGACAGACTGTTGCGTTCGTTGGGATGAGCGGGGGAGGTAAATCCTCACTGATTGGTCTTATTCCAAGGTTCTATGATGTGCAGCAGGGAAGCGTTAAGATCAGCGGGTCGGATATCCGACAATGGACTCTCGATAGTCTTCGCGGCTCTGTGGGGATGGTTCTGCAAGACAACTTCCTGTTCAGTGGATCTGTTCGTGAGAATATATTGTTTGGTAATCCTGAAGCGTCTGATGAGGAGATTATATCAGCAGCGAAGGCAGCTAATGCCCATGAATTTATTAGTAATCTTCCACAGGGATATGATACAGAAGTTGGAGAACGGGGCGTAAAATTGTCTGGGGGACAGAAACAACGTCTTGCCATTGCCCGTGTCTTCTTGAAAGATCCTGATATACTTGTTCTGGACGAGGCGACATCAGCGCTGGATCTGGAATCAGAGCATCTCATCCAACAATCGCTCCAATCGTTGTCAGCAGATCGTACGACTTTGATTGTAGCGCACCGTTTATCTACAATCACACATGCGGATATGATTGTAGTGCTTGAGAATGGACAAATTACGGAGCAAGGAACACATATTGAACTCATGGAACGTGATGGTAGTTATGCAAGGCTGTACAATGTACAGCATTTGGAGTCTTAAATTGATCTTATTATGTTGATTATTTAGAAAAAATAGCCCTTGGGACAGGTGGATGTTCGTCGAATCCAATCTGCTCAAGGGCTATCTTTTATTGGTCTATATTATGAAGTGAATAAGCAGGGAGCAGCGGAGAGGACGAATCGATTCCGAAGAAGCGTAAGCGTTCGCCTTTGTCCCCGAATTTTCTCCGCAAAAGAATAATCCAAAAAAATTCGGGGGCAAGAGCGATTGTAGGAACGATTCGTACGCGGAGCGTCTCAGAATAGAAAATATTATTTCTCCTGCTGTGTCAGAACATTCGTATAGGAAGATTTAATATAATCTAGACTTGATTGATGTTTAACTAGGTTGTTCACAACCGTTATGACGAGGAAGATCGCAACCACAACAAGCATAAATCTTTTGAGCTTAGCGCTGTGAAGTCTCGTAACAAAGGCTGCTGCTAGAATAAAGAAAGCAAATAGATAGTGACCTGCATAAAGGTACATATCATAGCTGTAAGCGCTGAGTCCGAATCCTACAACAATATGGAGGACTAACGCGAATAAAATGTAAGTGGAGACAGCCCAGGTATCTTTGGACTTGATTCCTTTAATGAATCCGAGAACTGCCATTAAGATTACACCAAGGCCCACAATATGGACATAGAACGGATAGGGCTTGCTGAGATCCGTTGCGAATGCAGTAATTCCCGTATCGATCAAAGCAATGTCTGGTGTTAAAATAGGGCTTATTATAAGCATGTAGAATACCTTAGTATGATGGGCAAAGGAGAACGGACTTACATAACCTAGACCACCACTAGATAGTCCCCCGAACACATTGGAGAGCCATGTTTTCCCTGAGAATAGTACATACTGTAATCCAGTCAGACCGAGGATGATCATCAGGGCAGTTATCATAATAATCATGAACCATCGAAAAGATGTCTTCTTGCTGATTCGGCTAAAAAGACTGATGAAGAGTGCACCTGCATAAGTAACTACATTGGTTGAAGTGATCCCAAAGTTAAGTGCAGTAAACGCAGCATTAGGTATAATCGGGAACGATTGCTCTGCTCGGCATTTCTGTAAATACAATGCGGACAATACGATTATAAACTGCGCATAGGGATATGAGTCAGGAATAACTGCTGTAAAGATACTGTAAGAACTTACACCGAAAAAAGCTGAGAACAATAGTGAAACGGACATCGCAGATCCATTTCTGCGGAGCATGAAAAACACCAGAACAGTAGTAAGGGCATTCATTGCAGATTGCAGAATTAGAAACAGCAGGTTACCTATCGTATGATTTGATATGTATGTAAGCGGAGTTGATAGAAAGGTGTATAGTGGATGGATAATCGTTGCTGTGGCGTTCCCATATTCCATTGAAGGATCGAAATTAAATAGGTTGAGGGAGAAGGGTGCACCATAGAACGGATTAAACTTACCTAGCATCTCTGCGTTATCTCTAATATATTGAATGAATGGCATATTTAGATACATATAAAACAGACAGAAGAGAACCCATAAGCCTAATGCGGCCAAATTATCTTTTTTGTCCCTGAACAAATAATTGTAAAAAGTCATGTTTAACCACCAGTCTCCAAATGTTATTTAGATTTACCAGATTAAGAGTATTAAACCGGACATAATAAAGACAACACCTGCAATTTTTATTACTCCAATCGTTTCTTTGAATATGATCTTGGCAAACAACAGCGCCCATAAAAAAGTTAGAGCATTTGCTGGCATGACAAGGGTGTACGGAAGTTCTTTTAATAAATAGATATTCAAAAGTGCGCCGGTTCCATAGGAAGCAAAGCCGAGGAACAGCAAGGAAAGCTTCTTTTTGGAAGTAAAACCTTTAAAAAGTACACTTCCCAGGGAGCCAAACAAGGTCATAGCTAGTAGAAGGGCGTACAACAGCGGATCATTTTTCATAGGATGTTAAGGTCACCCCGATTCCAAGGAGAACTACGGCCGCCGTTTTTTTGATCGTTATAGGCTCCCCAAGAAAGATATCACCATAAAATAAGGCCACAATATAACTAATACACATAAGCGGGTATGCAACAGAAAGCTTCTCTAATGCTAAAGATTTGATCATGAAGATCGCCCCAAGACCATAACATACAAATCCGATAGCCATATAGATCAGGTTCGTGTGACCCCATTTCCAGAACAGTTGGCCCGTAGCTGTCAAAAATGCAGAAATAATCATTAACCATTTACCGATATGCCGGTTCTTGCTCTTGGTTACAAGCTCCATGTTAGCCCCTCACATCCTGCTGTATGTTGGTGACGGTTGATCAGATACTTATGGTTCACTAGCTTCAACATCGGCATGTCTGATATTGAATCAGAATATGCGCATGAATTGTCATAATCGATTGTGATTCCCTTGTCTGCCAAATGACATTTGATGCGAGTGACTTTTTCCTCACCTTTACAGTTATTCCCATCGATGACATGCGTAAATTGTTCACCCTTCATCGCCAGTGTCGTACCAATTACACCATCAACAACATCAAGCTGTTCGAAATACTTCATATATGCATAGGGAGAAGCTGTCACAAGGAGGATGTAATATCCGTCCTTTTTTTTATTTCTCATTTCAGTTAGCGCCTCAGGATATACATAAGGCATGATCATCGTATCAAAAAAGACCTTCAAATCCTGTTCGCTCATAAACTTGATGAACCGAAAATAAGAACTCTTTGCCGTTTCAGCCTTCATGAGCTTCGTTTTGTACAGCACAGAGTAGAAAAAGATAAGAAATAGAATATAAAAGGAAGTCGGTTTTTTCTTTAATCCATATAGCATAAATTGAAACATGGAATCTTTGTGAATTATCGTCTTGTCTACATCGAACAAGGCTACTTTTTGTCTCATAATTACATCCTCAAATCTTTGAATTATTCAAAATAGGCGAGAATTCCGATGACGCTGACAACATAAATAAGCACCGTTATCAAAATATGCTTATCCTCAAACAATATGCGATCGGGTGCACCACCCTTTTTTTCAATATGAATGAGATAGAGGTATCGAAACATTCCATAAATAACGAGTGGAATCGTCCACATGAGATGAACAGTACGGCCAGATGTAAAGGTGAAAAGTGAATAACTGATGATGGTGGCAGTCGTTACGATACCGCTAAATTGATCTAGCAGCTCGAGTGAATAATGTTCTAGTACTTTTCTGTGGGAACCTTTGTCCTCGTGAAGAAGAACAAGTTCATGGCGCCTTTTTCCTATCGCAAGGAAGAGGGAGAGAAGCATTGTGCATAACAGGAACCAGGGCGTGAAAGGTACATGAATAACTAAACCACCGGCTATTGCACGCAGTACGAATCCAGCAGCAATGATCATAATATCAATAATGACAACGTGTTTCAATCGAAAAGAATAAGCGACATTCATCATAAAATAAAGTCCAAGCAGTACCGTGAACAATGGACTTAAAAGGGATGAGACTGCAAGTGAGCCAATTAAAAGTACAGCACCAAATGCGAGTGCAAGGTTTGGATTTAATTGCCCAGAAGCCATGGGGCGATGCCGTTTCACAGGATGGTTACGGTCAGCCTCGCGGTCCATGTAGTCATTAATGATGTATACACAACCGGAGACGAAGCAGAGTAAGAAGAAACCTGCTATTGTATCTAAAAGTGTGGCAGCATTTACGATTTCGAATGAAAATAATGGGGCAGCAAAAATTAGTAGGTTCTTTGTCCATTGCTTTGGTCTCAATTGTTTAAATAGCAGATAGGGAGTCTGCCGATGAATAACGGGTTTGCTAATTGGGTTAGGCGGTTGCACGTGACTATGCCTCCTATAAATGTTAAATGTTAGGAAATAAGATGAGCAAGAAGCTCCCTGTAGGTCTGTGAAGGCCTTAGGGCAGCCTCTTGCTCTGAAGTAAAACTATGATTTTCCGAGTAACAACGATAAAATACCAGCCGCAATCAGAGGACCAACGGGAACACCGCGAAATAAAGCCACGCCGAGAACTGTTCCAATTAATAGGCCAGCTACAATTGTAGGGTTAGTCCCCATCATAGAAGCTCCTCGTCCGCCTAAATAAGCAACAAGCATGCCTACCCCGATAGCGAGAAGGGACTTCCAGTTAAGGAACGATTCTCCGATGAGTTGTGGACTCATCTTCCCACTGGCCAGTGGCGACATAACCCCAAGGGTTAAGATGATGATTCCAATAGTCAGTCCGTATTTCTCTAACCACGGAAAAGCCTGCTGAAAGCCAGTTACTCGAATTAGCAGAAGCGCCAGCATTGCAATCGTGATCGTCGTGTTATTGCTCAAAATTCCGAGCGCAGCCATACCTAATAGGATGAGTGAGGTGACATCCATCGTGTACGTCATCTCCTTTGGGGTGCATGTTAAAGATACTACGATTTGGTTATAAGGTGCTCAGCGATTAAACGTCCGTGTAAACGACCGGTTTCAATGAATACCTCATTCGCGTTTCGTCCGGAAGCAATAACACCAGCAACGTAAAGGCCAGGTACCGTTGTTTCCATGGTCTCAGGGTTGTATTTCGGCTTCTCCATGGAATCGTCAAGTTCTACACCGGAAGAAGCTAACAGCTTACGATCTGGACGGAATCCTGTGAGAGCAAGAACAAAGTCATTATCAATGGATTGCTGAGCTCCGTCTTTAGAAGTGATTGTTATAGAGTTTTCCCGGATTTCGGTAACCGTAGACTCCATGTGCAGCTTGATCTTTCCTTTATTCACCATTCCTTCAAAAAGTGGTCTTACCCATGGTTTAATGTTCTCAGACACTTCTTGACCTCGGTAAATTACTGTGACTTCAGCTCCTACACGGATTAACTCCATGGCAGCATCCACAGCGGAATTACTTCCTCCAATGATGGCTGTTTTCATACCAGCGTATGGATGGGCTTCCCGGAAATAATGAGTTACTTTGTCCAAATCTTCACCGGGGATTCCGATAAAATTCGGGTGATCAAAATATCCAGTCGATATCACGACATTCTTAGCTTCGCGATAGCTTTCTACACCGCTGCGTTTGCGTGTATAGACCCGAAACGATCCGTCCGGAAGCTTGGTGATAGAAGTGGCTTCCTCGTAAGGTGAAATGTTTAGCTTGTAATGCTCGGCAACTTTGCGATAGTAGGCAAGCGCTTCGTCTCGATAAGGTTTATCGTTCGACAGAGCAAATGGCACATCCCCGATTTCAAGCATTTCTGCTGTGCTGAAAAACTGCATATGTGTAGGATACAGATAAATGGAGTGAACGATATTATGTTTATCGATAAGCTCTGAAGACAGGCCGCGTTTTCCACATTCAATAGCTGCGGACAAACCACACGGGCCAGCGCCGATGATTAGAACGTCTTGCATGATGAACCTCCTTATGTAATAAGCGTGTACGAATAATCAGCAATAATAATCCTACCGCAATTGAACAGATAAATCCACATTGGAAGCAATCCAACATACGGTATATAACCATATTTGGAGAGCTTTGACCCCGTAATTTGATTGGATGTTGGTTCATCCTGCGTCTATTTATGTAGTGGGATAAACATGGGAAAACACCTTTCTTTTCGGTATTAAACCGCTACAGAAAGGTGTTTTTTTTGCTTTTTGAAGTTAAGGTAAGCGAATATCGATGTCACCAGATTGGGAGTCAGCTATGACCTTTTGTTGTCCTTCATTTAATGAAGTAGGGACGTTCACGGAGCCGGATAGAGTATGAGCCTCATATAAACCATTAAATTCCGGGTCAACAGTTATGTCGATATCTCCTGATAGGGTCTTCGCGTTGATTGAAGCCACACCATGCTGGCCAATTGAAATATTACCTGATGCGTTATCGATTATAGCATCACCTTGGACGTGTAATAAATCGATATCGCCAGAACGGCTCGTTATCTCCGCGTCTGCAGTGAGGGTATCTCCTTCAATATTTCCAGACATCGTATCCAGTTTCAAGTGATTAGCAGTGATGTTTAAAACGGAGATGTCACCTGATAACGAAGAAACCTCGATGTTATTGGAAGTTGCGCCCTCAATGTTAATATGTGCTGAGTAACTAGAGACATTCAAGTTATCGAGTTCCGCTCCTTGAGGCAACGCTACAATTATTTTTGCTTTGGGGAAAGTGAAATTGACACTGAAAAATTCCATTGTAGACGGTGGAGTCAAATCAATAGAAAAGTCTGGACCGTTAAAGGTTAGATTTCTGAGATGCTCCACTACCTTCGGATGAACGGTGCCTTCAAATTCGATATACCCCTCTTGACTTGAAGTAGTCGTAAATGAAATATCCATATCATAATCACTTAGAATTGAAAGTTTCTTTAATTCATTAGCCTGAAGCGTCCAGGTTTGTTTATGATCTGGATATTTGTCTTGAAACTTGAACTTATATGCAGCCATTCCAACCACACCTATTAATATAAGGAGAATTGCTGTACTTACCAGAAATTTATGTCTCATTAAACGTTTCTTCCTTTCAACATTCGTTTATTCCATCTGAAATACGCTCGAATTAGCATTTTGAGACCGGTGAGGGCCCATTTTACGAGGTACGTAAGCAGAATGCCAACACCTACCATAGATATGGAGAGGAATAGCTTTGCCGGATAGAAAGTACCGTTAAACAGATAATCCAGTAGCACGAGTAATGGACTGAGTATAGTGGCGGCAGCGCCCCCAGCGAGTCCAATCCATCCTGCACAAAGAGCGATGAGAAAAGGCACCATGACAAGACCACTGAAGAATAGACCAATTCCTATGAAGATACGTCCTGTAGTTGATGGTGACTTCTCAAGATATATAGGCATATCCGTAAATCGGTCACCAAGTGCTTCTCTAGCTATTTCAAACGGATCTCCGAGTTCACGAGCAATTTCTTCTTCTGTGCGGCCATTTTGTAGACCAAACTCAAAGTGGGATTCCACATCACTAAGAAGTTCATTGCGTTCTTCCCTTGAAAGGGGGGCAAGCCTAGTTTTTAAAATAGATAAAAATTGTGTTTTATTCATTCTCTTGTCCTTCCTCAATTAAATTAGTGACATTGCCTACAAATGATTTCCACTCTTTCACCATGGCGTTCATGTAACTCGCCCCTCTTTCAGTCAGTCTGTAATATTTACGGGGAGGTCCTTCAGATGATTCCTGAAGATAGGTTGTGCAGTACCCCTCATTTACAAGCCTACGCAGGAGTGGATAGAGTGCACCTTCGGCAACTTCTATGTGACGGGAGACGGATTGAGCAAGCTCGTAGCCGTATTGGTCTTTGCGGTGGATGAGTACAAGCACACACAATTCAAGGACTCCCTTTTTAAACTGAATACTGACTTCCAAAGACGTTACCTCCGATCTTATTAGGAACTGAATAGAAACCAGTACTGATTAATATTCAATAGCATATTCAGAGAATAACATTAGGTACTGAATAATGCAAGGTACTGTTGAGAAATCTTATGTAAATATTTGTTTAAAATCATGAGGGAGGGTTAATAGGAAATACGGAGGGAGGCAATTAATCCCATACGTAAATAAGAATAGAAGGAGTGAATGGCATGTCCATTGATCGCTTTATTTTAAAGAAGCTGGACAGCTGCCAAGAACTGCATACGCGAATGAATTTGGTGCGGCTGTTTCAGATTCGTATTTATAAAGCCCAGAGTGTCGCAGAGCGTTATTATCACTACTAATTCGCAAGATATAGCTTAATGAGGGGGAGGGCCACCAGTGTTCAGGCAAAAAAAAAGGGCTATCCCCCTTTTAAAAGAGAGATAGCGCAAGAGAGTCGTTTTCACTTTTACTGTGAAGAATTGCCTCGGAACCCTCGATTTCAATGCTTATGAGGGAGTTCAGGCATTTTTGCAGCGCATTTTTACCATTCCGAATTTTATGATCAAGTGCGCTGGTTAAGAGCTTTAATACTTTTTGTACTGGCTGTTTGTTTTCTTCTGTAAAATAAACAGGTACAGGTTTGTTTTGAAACATAATGAGTGCTTTCATCAAATCACCTCACGAAAAGTCTTGTTTCATGATAATTGCATTATAAACTGCCAATCTTAAAATAACCTTAAAATCAATGAATAAATCAATAGACGGATTTAGGAGAGTGTCGAATTTGTGAACTCTCTCTTTTTATGCTCAAAAATTGTTATTTTAAAGTTAAATTAAAGCAATTTTACCCGTTTCAAATTAAATTAGGTTCTTATGAACTACGCAAATCCGCACGAAAATAGGACATAGGAAATATGACACAAATTGACAGGATAGACTCTAGAGTGATACAGTTACAATACTGTAACCTATTTTTATATCATATGATATAGGGGTTCGGCCTTTTCATAGGGAATACTCTACCATTACGATATATAGAAGGGCAGGAAGAGCAAGATGATTCTTACAGTGATTTGTGGACGAGCAGAAGGAGAATGGTTTGATATTGATGTTCCTGATGATTGTTCAATTACCCGACTAAACGAGTTGCTAGGAATTCGACTCTTTAAAGAGCCTTCAAGTTCAGGAATACAATATATATTGGAAGCGAAGTTCCCCGAGGGTCTATGGTTTACGGTGAAAGATGAATTGGCAGTCAGAGAGGCAGGCCTAAGAGAAGGGGCGTATATCAGGTTACAGCGTGCATTCTCAACAACGAATGAAGAAGCGCCTGTCTATGGCCATAGATCATTGTTTCAGGAAGCATAGGAATGGGTAAATAACCCTTTGATTTAAGAAGGAATCAGCAGATTACATAATTCTATTTACCCAATGTTTACTATAAAGGGGAGGACCATGATGAACGTCTTATATCAGCGTTCGCCAAGAATTAAACCGGCTTTACCAAGCGAAGAGATGGAGATACTAAAACCTCCTTCAGAGCCTAATAAACCGTCTTTTTCACTCGTCTCTATCATTATTCCTATTATAATGACGGTAGTTACTATTAGTTTTTATATATATATGAATATGAGTGGCAAGATGGGAAACACCAACTATATGATGTTTTATATGCTGTCCATATTTATGATGCTTACTTCATATACGTTACCCTTTTTTATGTACCTAGGTAATAAGAAGACATACCAGAAAAAGCTAGCAGAACGGAATCTTAATTATCGTGCTCAGCTTGATCTTCACCGAGAAGAATTGAAGGAACGTCAGCGTAATCAGGTGGAAGTTATGTTTGAAATTCACGGCGACCCCGATGTTTGCTTTCAGGTTGTGAAGAACAGAAGCAGCTCTCTATGGGAAAGATCACCTGAGGATGTTGATTTTTTAGATATCTGCGTAGGAAAAGGGACTGTGCCGTTTCATATTCAGGTTCGAGCACCGCGAGCGGATGGCTACGAGAAAGATCCTTTAATTGAAGCAGCCCAACAACTTGCAGATGTTTATCAAACGGTTGATGATGCTTCTATTACAGTGCCGTTATACGATTCCAAAGTCATCGGTATTGTAGGCAGTAGAGAGAATGTATTGAATACACTACGAGTCATTATATCTCAAACTGCAGTACGTCACTCGCCGGATGAAGTGAAAGTAGCTGCATTTTACGAGGAGAAGGAAGCCCATGAATGGGACTATCTTCGCTGGCTTCCTCATACATGGGACGATGATCGTTCGTCTAGGTATTTAGCACATCGACGGAGCAGTGCTCATCAGCTGGCAGATGAGCTTTTTATGCAGTTATATCGTCGTAAAGGTAACCGATCAGAGTATGGGGGGAAATCGGTTGAGGTACCCGTGTACTTTGTTATATTGTCGAGCAGTCAGCTAATTGAGGAAGAGCCACTTTTACCGCTTTTACTAGAACATGGGGAAGAGGTTGATGCTGTCACGATTATTTTGTCGGACCGCAAAGAGAATCTACCTATGCATTGTCAGTTGATCGTCGAGGTGGAAAAAGAGCAGGCTGTCTACACCATGAAGAAGGATGGTGTCATTCGACAGCAGAACTATAAACCTGACCATATTAACCGTGAGCAGATGGAAGCAATGACCCGTTATATGGCTCCAATTCGATTAAAGCGTTCGTCCGCTTCTGATATTCCAGCAGTATTGACATTGTTTGAAATGATGGATATTGATCATATTTCAGAGCTTGATGTCAAGAGCCGATGGCAGAAGAATCGATACCCAGATACGCTGCCTGTACCGATGGGTGTTAGAGCGGGCAGCAAAAGGATCAATCTAAATCTTCACGATAAGATTGAACGTCAGGGTCATGGGCCACATGGATTAATCGCAGGTACGACGGGATCTGGTAAGAGTGAAGTCATCCAGTCTATCGTTGCATCTCTTGCTGCAGAATTTCATCCTCACGATCTTGCCTTCATGTTAATTGATTATAAAGGGGGAGGCATGTCGAATACGTTCCTTGATCTGCCCCATGTCGTCGGTACAATAACGAATCTAGACAATAATCTGATTGAACGGGCTAAAATCTCATTGAAAGCGGAGTTAGTGCGTCGTCAGAAAATATTAAATGATGCAGGAAATTTACAGCATATTGATGAATACTATAAGCTTCTTCGTAATAGACATGGAGAGCCGCTCCCGCATCTTGTTATTATTATTGATGAGTTTGCACAGCTCAAAAAGGATCAACCCGAATTTATGGATGAGCTGATTAGTATTGCTGCGATTGGTCGAACGCTTGGAGTGCATTTAATCTTGGCTACCCAAAAGCCTGCAGGCGTCGTGGATGATAAGATTTGGAGTAACTCCCGTTTCCGGATCTGTTTACGTGTACAGAGCGAAGGAGACAGCCGGGATATGCTCAAAATTCCGAATGCTGCGTGGATTAATAAGCCAGGTCGTGGATATTTCCAGGTCGGTAGCGACGAGGTTTTTGAAGAAATGCAGTTCGCATGGAGCGGTGCTCCTTATATAGAAGAACAAGATTCAGAAGGTTTGATTAATATTCGTGAAGTTCGTCTTAACGGTAAGCTTGAGCCGATGTTAGCACAGATGCACTCGACTAAAGTTCACTGTGAAGAGATACCAAAGCAGCTTCAAGTTCTAATTGAGCGGGTGGCTGAAATTGCGAAAGATGAAGGAATTGAAAGACTACAAGGTCCTTGGCTACCTCCTTTACCTGATAGCTTAGAGCTGGATGATGTCCTGACAGTTGGTAAAGAGTATACTGATCATGAGTATGTCAACCCTCTGCTTAATGCCTATGTGGGAGTCGTAGATGATCTACCGAACCAATGTCAGAAACCACTGAAATTAAATTTGGAGCAAGGACATTTGGCCGTGTACGGGATGCCAGGGCTAGGAAAAACAACCTTTATTCAGACTCTTCTGATATCTTTGGCTAAACAGTATACCCCTGAACAATGGCATGGATATATCATTGATATGGGACGAATGATGAGAGATTTCTCAGGTCTGCCGCATATAGGTGGTGTTATGACAGCCGAGGAAGATGATCGTATAAAGCGATTATTCCGATTTTTAACGAAGCATGTTGGCGCACGAAAAGACTTAGTCGCTGATGCTGGTGTAAAGACCATTGCAGCTTACAGGCGTGCTATGTCTATAAAGGTTCCCCAATTGATCATTATCATTGATGGGTATCTCAATTTCCGGAATTCTTACCCAGAAGAGAATGACATGCTGGAGTACTTGCTTAGAGAAGGCGGAAGCTTAGGTATAACCTTTGTCATCTCTGCTAACCGAATTTCTGATATGTTTGAAAAAGTGCGAAGTAACATCAGCCAAGCTGTTTCATTTGAGCTTTCCGATCCTGCGGACTATTATTATGCAGTGGGGCGTCCTTCTAAAGCGCCGAGCCAGCTTCCGCCAGGAAGAGGGCTTATTAAAGGTCAAGTGCCTCCACTTGAATTTCAGACTGCGCTTTCCGCGTCTGGTCAGGATGAGGGAGAAAGGTCTTCTGAGCTGCGTGGTTTGATTGCACGATTGAAGAGTGCCTGGGATGGAGAGCAGGCTCCTTCCATTAATCCATTGCCGGAGAAGATAGCCCTCTCCGAGCTTCTTCGCGTGGATCAACCGTATGAACGAAAATCCGGTACGTCAAAGTATCAAGTACCCGTCGGATTGTCTACAGATGACCTATCTCCGTTCCTTGTGAATTTACAAGAAGGTCCGCATTTTATCGTGGCAAGTCCAATGGAAGGCGGGAAAACGTCATTTCTACTTAGTTGGATGTTGTCTCTTGCGTATCACGCATCACCTGATGAACTTGAGATTTATACGGTGGATACAAGGTACGGAAGCAGTGGACTTAGCAGATTAAACCATCTGCCACATGTTAAAGGCCATGCTGAGAATGAAGAAGATTTGGCTCCATTAATAACTGAGATCTATGAAAAAGTTCAGAGTCGGACAAAAGAAGGTGAAGATCCTGCGATTCTATTACTAATAGATGATGCAGATGTGATGAGTAAGCAACTAAGTGATTTTACGATAAAAGATCAATTATCTTCAATCGTGAGACTTGGCAGAGACCGGAAAGTACATGTGGTCCTCTCTGGAGTGCCGGCAGATTTCCCAACATATGGAGTAGATTGGTTTACTGACGTCAAAGCGTCACAATCTGGATTTTTATTTGGGACTCTCGATTCGAATGATTTATCGTTCTTTAGAATCCCTTTTTCGGAGTCAGCTAATAGTCCTGGAGGACTAAAAATATTACCAGCAGGCCAAGGGTACTACATTAAACGAAAATTTTCCAGAATTAAAGGCGCAGTTCCATTCGATGAGCAGTGGAACGCCCAACAATGGGTCACGGAAATTCGCGACCGATGGCATGTTGTAGTTTGAGGGGAGGTGGCTCATAATGTTGACAATTCATGCTTCCAAACAGGAGACCGTAACGTTAAATGATAAAGAGTTTTTCTTTTTGGCCGGCATTCTCGGTTCAGATCGTCTGCTTGGTGTAGAAGACCCATTCAGCGGTTATTTAACGGAAGAAATTGCTAGTGAGTGGGAGGCGTCGAAGGTATCGCTTCTCGAAAAAAGCTACTTGATTCGCGAGGAAAGTGGAGAATTGTCAATTCCGCCTGATGTGTTCTCACGTGTAGCTATTGCTGGCCTGGCTGAACGAGCCTGTTGGTTGAAATACGAGAACAATGATAAGTCTTTCGAAGGCTATTTGCATGTAACGGAAGAACAAGTCATTCAAGTATGTAAATGCGATGAAAATGGTCGGTGCTATATGCTCAGTGAGCTTGGCTCAATTGAAGATACTTGCAATAAGCTAGTGGAGGATTTAGCTCTTAGTGATCAGTCACCGGGAGAGATTCCAGCCCTCTTGCTTAGCCGTAAAGAATTTGCGGATATATATACTTGTGCTTCGGATATGAACAGTGACGAACTTAGCGACAGGTTGGCCAAGCTGACGGATGATGTCGAAGGTTCGATTGCACTTGCAAAATGTTTGAAAAACAAGGTTTCTTCGGGAGAAATTCAGCTGTCAAAATGGAACGGGTATAACTGGGAGAGTCAAAATGCAGCATTTATTGTGAATGATTCTATGAACTGGCTGCTGCGTATGAGTCTTCAAGGCGATCAGGATTGGTTGACCGCAGCACCTGCAACTAAGGAGCAATTTCATCATATGCTTCTCATGTGGCTGAAACAGTAAAGGAGCCCGTATGAAAGGTGAGGACCTATGCGTATATCTGTCGAACCGGAATTACTCCGGGCATTAAGCCGTCAGTTTCAGCAATCCGGCGAGCAGTATTTAGCCATTACAAATCAGCTTAATCAGGCAATGAGCTCGCTCGTGTGGGAAACGTCGATGAAAGCGGCGGTAATTGATGAATGGCAGTCGGCCCAGCGGCTTGGAGAGAGCTTGGGAGCTCTATTAAATGAAATGGGCAAGCATTTACAAATGAAGGCTGATCAATTTCAGGAAGTTGATCATCAATATCATACAATTCTAGAGCATGTCACAGCTGGGGGAGTATCCCCCACTGCTTTGTTTGCGGCATTCAAACATGAAGGAGGTAACTCCATCTTACCTGAGTCTGGAACATCAGGGGCTGTCATTTCTAATCCTAGCTCAGCAGCTGCCGCTGTAGGTATGAATAGTGATAATGGAGATGTTTCAGTAAAGCAAGCTGCGTTAAATGGGCAAGCATGGACGTTTACCGATCCTTCTAATTTGAGTATCGCAAATTAATACATGGGTATAGGTTTCATTACTGGGTCGTTGGGGGTAATTGGAAATTAGGTCTGAGGACATTTTGAAAATCTTACCAATATCTAATAAGATGACAATTGTTGATCAGAACCGATAATACCAAGGAGGTACATACATGGCAGGTCGCATTTTAATTACACCAGAACAAGTGGAGCAAGTAGCGAATCAATTCAAACAAAGTGGTGAACAGAGTCAACAAATCGTGAATAGTCTGACTCAATCTGTAAATGGTATGGAAGGTCAGTGGGACGGTATGACAAAACAGCGCTTCTTCCAAGAGTTTCAGGAAGCAAGCCGTTTGATGAACTCTTTCGTTCAAACCCTTGACAGCATCAGCGCAGAATTGAAAGCTATTGCTCAAAAATTCCGTATGGCGGACGAATCTCGTTAATTTTCTAAAGTTGGGCTTTTGTAATATATAATTAAGTTCATATACAAGAAAACCGGGTGTTCAAGCTGACTCCCGGTTTTCTTGCAATCGTAGATTCTTCGCGTGAAATTGATAGAACAAATAAATTTAGAAGCACTATAGAGAGGGGGATGTTTATGGCTTATCAGCCGAATCCGGGTGATGAGATTCTCATAAACGGAACAACCTACACGGTGGGACAGCATCCTGCCGCCCCAGGACTTGCCTATGCTCAAGCGGGAAGGCAAGGCATTGTATATCAATTACTTCCAGTTGATGGAGCGCTGCATGAGGCAAAAGCACTTAAAGTGTTTTTTCCCAAGTTCAGAATACCTGCCATGGTTTATCAGTCAGAGCATATGGCGAACTATCGTGAGGTTCCTGGTCTGAAGGTATGCAGTCGCGATGTGCTCACTCCCGAAAGAAACGGAAATTTGATTGCAGAATATCCGGACCTGTTATATGCCGTTCTAATGCCGTGGATTCATGGGTTTACGTGGTTCGATGTTGTTAGCGATCAGCGTACTCTTGGTCGAGGCGAAAGCCTCATGTTGGCAAAAGCACTGGCTGCAATTGGCTCGAGTATGGAACAACGCGGTTTGGCACACTGCGATTTGTCTGCACCAAACGTCATGCTTCCGTTTTTTTCGGAAGTAGAGCTTCCTGAAGGCTCAACAGTTGTAGAACTCGTTGATGTAGAACAGATTTATAGTCCAAAGATGGATCGTCCTGATGTGTTATTAGCTGGATCTCCAGGGTACGCTGCTCACCGAACAGTACATAGCGGATTATGGAGTGCGTATGCGGATCGTTTTGCTGGGGCAATTATTATCGCTGAAATGTTGGGCTGGAGCGACCAAGCAATTGTAAATAAAGCATGGGGTGAAAGCTATTTCGATCAGCATGAGATGCAGACCCCGTGCGAACGATACTTCTTACTTAAGAAATCCTTGGGACAGCGGTTCGGCACTAAAATTTCGGACTTGTTTGTTAGGGCTTGGGATAGCCATGACTTGAGCAGTTGTCCTACCTTTGGAGAATGGCTCGTTGTTCTTTCTTCGATATCTGAGGATGAGATCGTGGAAGAGAAACTGGAGGAGGATGCAGGCCCATTGTCTGCTGCTGGATCTGAAGAAGCGAGACCATTACCTGAGCGTTTCGAAGACGAAAACGCTGATCTACTAGGCATTGTACCAGGTAACAGGGAAGTTAATGATAATGTCGTGGGTCGCTTATTTCATCAAGCTAGAGATCTTGAGCATGCAGGCAACTTGGTCGGAGCGCTTGAGATCTTTCGATCAGCTTACCATTTTGTGAAAAAAGACAGCCCACTAGAAGTAGAATTAGCTGCGGCGATACAAGGACTTGAACAACAGTTATTTCCACCGGTTACAGGTAACCATGGGTGGAGAAATATTATCAGCTCTAAGAAATGGTTGATAGCCGCTGCTGCTACTGTTGTTATTTTGGCAGGATTAGCTGTAACGGTTAATCAAATATTAGCAGATAAAGCTGACAGCAAGCAGCAGGAAGAGGCTCAGTTGATAGCGGCGAGAGAAGCTCAAGCTGCAGAAGACGCTCGAAAGCAGCAAGAAGCGGAAGCTGCGAAAAAAGCCGAAGAGGAGGCTGCGGCGTTAAAAGCGGCCGAAGAGAAAGCTGCGGAGAAGCGTAAGCAAGCGGAAGCAAAGCAGGAACAAGAGCGGCGTGCTAAAGCGGAAGCTGCCAAGAAAGCTGCAGCTGCGAAAGCCATCGAGCAAGCTAAGACAGCAAAACTTGATGAGGAGAAGGCACAGCTTCAAGCCAAGTACGACAAGCAAGCCAAGTACGAAGCATATTTAGCTCAATTGGAAGAGAATAAGAAGAAGGCAGCACTTCAAGAGAAGTATGATAATCAGGCTAAATACGAAGCTTACCAAGCAGAGCTTGCAGAGAAGAAGAAGCGTGAGGCAACTGCGGCCGCGATAGCAGCTGAAACGGCAAGGAAGGAAGCAGAACGTAAAGCGCAAGTGAAAGCGAAAGCTGACCAAGCTCAAAAGTTAAAAAAACAACGTGCTGAAAATGTTGTGCAGCTTATTGCAACCTATGACAAAGCATACAATGCCCAGCTTACGGGTAACACAGACAGAGCTAGGAATTTTGCTAGAGAGTTTCATAGCTTGTATCAAAAGGATGCAGCTTACTATAAAAGCATTGGACAAATGAGTATGCGTGCTAGAAGCATTAAAAATTTTATAAAAAATAGCAGCTACTGGCTACCAAATATATGACATAACGAAAGTGCAGGGGTGTTCCAAGTGAATTATACAATACAAGCTTCACAGCGCACACCAGCGCTCATTATATACTTGATTGATATTAGTGCATCTATGAATATGTTGATGGAAGGACGCAGACGGATTGATGTTGTCTATGATGCATTATCCTTGGCGATCCGGCAGATGGTATTTCGTTCTACGAAAGGAAATCGTCTTACCCCTCGATATCGGATAGCGATATTAGCATACAGTGACGATGTGTATGATCTCTTAAATGGGATTAAAGGAATAGATGAGATTGCAGCTGTGGGGACTTTGCCGGACTTAACACCAAAGCGCTTCTCTGATTCCGCGAAAGCATTCCTTCAAGCAGAGAGAATATTGCAAGCTGAAATTCCAAATATGCAGGATTGCCCGGCACCCCTTGTGTGTCATATGACTGACGGTGTTGCGACAGGTGAAGATCCCGAACCGATCGCTCGCCGGATTATGAGTATGAGTGTACCCGATGGGAATGTGCTCGTTGAGAATATTTTTATATCTGATCATTTGATGAGTCAGCCCATTAGCGAACCAAGAAGGTGGAAGGGAATACTCCCTGATACAGCAGTTGAAGATGAGCATGCATATAAATTAAAGCTGATGTCCTCAGCCTTGCCTGAAAGTTACCGTGAGATGCTTGTAGAAGCTGATTATCAACTAAGTCCAGGGGCGCTAATGATGCTTCCTGGAACATGTGCTGAACTGGTATCGATCGGTTTTCAGATGTCAGCTGCTACTCCGGTAAGGTAACGCTTATGAAAAGTTCTGACGCCTTTAAATCCCATCCTTCATATTTCTATGAGAGTAAACAGAATAGTGAACAGCCAATTTCAAGTTTTGAACAGGTATTCAGCTGTAGATTTGCTTATGGCCGAGCTGCTGAAACGGTATTACTTTCAGAGAAGGGTCAGGATTATTTGGGCTTTGCTGTAGATAGCAGTGCTTGCAGTTTTGTCCTCTGCGACGGCGTTGGATTGAGTTATCGAGGGGACTTTGCATCGAAATTTTTAGGGAGGAACCTTCTTGAATGGCTGAGAAAAGGGAATGATTTGTCAGCACAACCATTCGAACGAAAATTACAAGAGTTGACTGAGTTGTCTTCTCGTGAGGCCGACTTATATCGTGTTGAGGAAGGAACACCCCCATTGCTGAAGGAAGTGCTCGAAGAGAAGCAGCGACTCGGTAGTGAGAGCATGTATATATGTGGCCGAGTTGATCTGCCTAACCGTATTCACCGAAAAGGGAGACTATGGCTCGCATGGCAAGGAGATTCCAGGCTTCGATTATTTCATAATCAGACGGAACTTTCTTCTAGGTTCGGAGATAATTTTCACACATCTGAACGCTGGTCCACACGTCATGGCTCTGTAGGGGGTAAGCCACATGTATTTCAATGTAATTTGGATTACCTGACTGGTTATAGATTGCTAATGTATAGTGATGGATTAAATGATTTAGATCCAATCTCAGAATGGGTCCCGGATACTGAAGTACAGGTTTTAATGAATGCGCTTCATACGGATGGGCTTGAAGACGACGCATCATTTCTTGAAATAATGTGGTAATAATTCTTCTTTTATGATTATAAACATCTGCCTTTTGGGTAATCTTGTGACAGGTAGGTTCACTATGTTACGAAAAAAGGAGTGTTATATATGAATAATGGAAGAGATAGATTTATGGGAAGAACAGCAATTATTACTGGCGCAGGCTCGGGGATTGGTAAAGCTGCTGCTATAAAGCTTGTTCAAGAAGGCGCGAATGTCGCTTTATTTGATATGAAGGATGATCGTACGGCTGAAGTAGAGCAGGAATTAAATTCGATTCGCAAAGGCTGTGCTCGGGCTTTCGATGTAGATACTTCGAATCCGGAGCGGGTTGAAAGATCCGTGCTCGAAGCGGTGGAGATCTTTGGTGGCATCGACATCGTGTTCGCCAATGCAGGTATAAATGGTGTTCTTGCTCCGATTGAAGAGTTGAGTCTGGAAGATTGGGAGAAGACACTGGACATAAATCTGAATGGTACCTTCTTGACTGTCAAATATGCAATTCCTCATCTGAAGAAGCGAGGTCAGGGCAGCATTATCATTACGAGTTCGGTTAACGGTACTCGGGTGTTCACAGGTTTTGGGATGATCGCCTATAGTACGACGAAGGCTGGACAAGTTGCATTTGCCAAGATGGCAGCTTTGGAGTTAGCTAGGTACAAGATCAGAGTGAATGTAATTTGTCCTGGCGCTATATCTACGAATATTGATCAGAGCACGGATCGACAAGGGGATTTGGATGAAATCACTATTCCGATTGAATATCCAGATGGTGGGCAGCCGCTTGCCGATGGTCCTGGTAAACCGGAAGAAGTTGCAGACCTGGTTGCTTTTTTGGCATCCGATGAATCGCGGCATATCACAGGTTCCCAAATTTTTATTGATGGCGCGGAATCTCTTCTGCGGTAACAATTAACAGAAGTCGTTTGAGTAAATTGCACCCTTTAGAATAAACACAGGACATACCTCTTTCGGTAAATCCAGTGTACTTCTATAGGGTGTTTTTTAGCTGTTTTCTTTTAATATCGGAATCCCTTATGATAGGAATAATGAATAAATGAGGAGGTACCTATCTAATGAGTATGTTCTCCCGACTAGCTGAACAGAAGATTGAAGAGGCTATTCGAAATGGTGAACTTGATCAATCACCTTATGCTGGTAAGTCACTGCCGATAGATGATCTGTCACATATTCCAGAAGATCTACGTATGTCGTATCGACTGCTCAAAAATTCAGGTTACATTCCAGAGGAAATTGTTCTTCACAAAGAATGTGTTAGACTAGTCGATCTCATCCATGCTTGTGGAAACGATGGTGAGAAAGAACAGCATCTAGAGCAATTGAATGAGAAAAGATTACGCCTACAATTGCTTCTAGAACAGCGGGGACTCGGTTCTAGCGGAGTATTTGAGCAGTATGAACTACAAATTAAGAAGCAACTAACGGAATGAAATAATCGGATAAAAGATAGGAATAGAATACATGCATAGAAATGAGCTTCCCATTCAACAAGTGATACCGTTAATTCAAGAAACATTTCGTCATCATCATTCAGCAATCTTAATAGCTGAACCAGGAGCGGGAAAAACAACACAAACACCAATAGCCTTTCTAGATGAACCTTGGCTTAAAGGCAGAAAAATCATAATGCTTGAACCCCGTAGGATAGCTGCTCGTTCAGCAGCTTCATATATGGCCTCAGCGATAGGAGAGCCTGTCGGTAAGACTGTTGGTTATCGAGTCCGTATGGACAGTAGAGTGAGTGCTGAGACGATTATAGAGGTTGTTACAGAGGGGATTCTAACCCGAATGCTTCAAAACGATCCAGAGTTGTCAGATATCGCTATGATTATTTTTGATGAATTTCATGAGCGAAGTATACATGCAGACACAGGGCTTGCTTTGGCGCTTGAAGCACAATCTGTCTTTCGTGAAGATTTAAAGCTGCTTATTATGTCGGCCACACTGGATGCTGAACCTGTGGCAGAACTTTTAGGGCAAGCACCTGTCATTTATTGTACAGGCAGAAGTTACCCAGTTGAAACGAACTATGTACGAGTCGGAACTGAACGAATGGAACAAGTATGTTCTAGTGTGATACAACGTGCCTTGAACGAAGATGAAGGCGATATTTTGGTATTCTTACCTGGAATCGGCGAAATCCGTAGAACAGCTCAGGAGTTATATCGTTCTGGGTTGCCGAGTCATGTCATCGTTCGTGAACTTTACGGTCAGTTACCCCCAGGGAAACAGGATGAAGCAATACAGCCTGCTGGTGAAGGGCAACGTAAGATCGTATTGTCAACTTCAATTGCGGAAACGAGCTTAACTATAGAAGGTATACGCGTGGTAGTGGACAGTGGTTTGATGCGTACAGAAGTGTTTTCATCAAGAACCGGGCTTCCTCAGCTCATCACCAAACGTGTTTCCAAAGCATCTGCTGACCAGCGTAGAGGTAGAGCAGGAAGACTTGCACCCGGAAGATGTTATCGATTATGGAGTGAAGATGAACATTCGCGACTGCCTGAGATGAATGTACCAGATATTCGGCAATCGGATCTCACGCCGCTTGCACTTGAATTGGCTATTTGGGGAGTGAGAGATCCTGAGGAGTTATCCTGGTTAGACGTCCCTCCTACTGTAGCTTTCGAGCAAGGGCGTCTTTTGCTGCATCAACTCGGTGCACTGGATTCTGGAGGAGCAGTATCCAAGCATGGTCGTAAGATGGCAGAGATCGGAGTTCATCCTAGACTTGCTCATATGCTTTTGAAGGGAAAGGAACTCTCCCAAGGGGCATTAGCCTGCAGACTCGCGGTGCTTTTACAAGAAAGAGATCTAATTGGAGGCCCAGAAGCAGCAACAGATAGTGACATAAGGACCAGAGTGGAACGCTTACTGCTCATGGAGCAAGGCAATGATAAGACGGGACAGACTGAGGGGAATGAGGGGACAAAAAAACGTATCATTCAAGAAATTCGCAATCTAAGGAAGCAGTTGGATGTGCCGGAAGAACAAATAATAGACGTTAATTTAACAGGTCTTCTTCTTTCATTTGCCTATCCCGATCGTATTGCCAAAAATCGAGGTGATGGCAGCTTCCTACTTCGAAGTGGGCGAGGAGTGGTATTGAAGACTAGGCAGTCATTAAGTAAGGCTGACTATATCGTCGTGGCGGCGGTGGATGACAAAGGGATAGAAGGCAATATTCAATTAGCCTCTGCTTTGGATGAGACACTGATCTGGCACTATTATCAGGATGAAATTACAGATCTAAAAGAAGTTGTCTGGGATTCCTCAGCAGGTGCAGTGCGCGCACGCATCAAACGGACACTTGGGGCAATAGTTATGAAGGAACAGGTCTATAATCAACCTCTGCACGAAGAAATTGCAGCATCTGTTATTAGTGGAATTCGAAAAGAAGGATTATCACTACTGTCATGGACGAAGCAGGCCCTCCAATTCAGACAGCGGTTATCTTTTATGAGACTCTATTATTCGGATTGGCCAGATGTTTCAGAAGAAGCCCTATTGAAACAACTAGAAGGATGGTTAGAACCTTATCTGGATGATGCACGCAACCGTCAAGCTTTACAGAAGCTCCAAACGGCTACGTTGTTAGAGAATCTGTTAAGCTGGGAACATCGACAGATACTACAAAAGGAAGCGCCGACCCATTTCAAGGTGCCTAGCGGTTCATCCATCCCCATAAACTATCAAGATCCATCCAAGCCATTTGTGGCTGTGCGACTACAAGAAATGTTTGGATTACCAGAAACACCTCGTATTGCAGGTGGGAAAGTTCCGTTAACTATACATTTACTCTCGCCAGCGCAGAGACCCGTTCAAGTGACCTCAGATTTGGCGAGTTTCTGGAGCAGTGGTTATTTTGAAGTAAAGAAAGATCTAAAGGGACGTTATCCGAAGCATTATTGGCCAGAAGATCCGCTACAGGCAGTAGCTACGAATCGAACACGAGCAAAAATGTAACGTTTGGGCCGTCCCTCAATCGGGTAATGATGGATAACTAAAATCCACAATCGATTACAGGAGGGACGCATTATGGAAAGGAAAATTGTTGGCGTATTTGAAACAGAGCAAGAAGCATCTGAGGCTATAAAAGAGCTACAGCATAGAGGTGTCCCTAAGGACGCAATCTCGATTCTTGCTAAGGATGAGCGCGATGTTGAAGCAGTAACGGATGAAACAGGTACGAAGGCGCCGGAAGGTGTAGCAACGGGTGCTGCTACAGGAGGTGTTCTTGGCGGGGCAGCGGGACTCCTCGCAGGAATCGGAGCTCTAGCTATTCCTGGGATTGGGCCTATTCTAGCTGCAGGTCCGATCGCAGCTACTTTCGCAGGTGCAGCGGTAGGAGCAGGAGCAGGAGGTTTGGTGGGCGGATTAATTGGGCTCGGCATTCCTGAAGAGGAAGCAAAAGAGTATGAATCTTACGTGAATCAAGGACGTATTCTAGTACTCGTTGAAGCAGGTCGACAGGATGTTGATGTTCATGATATTTTCCGTACGAATCGCTCTCTCAACGCAGAAACCTATGGTAGGAATGGTGTAAAAGCAGAAGACGAGCTACCTCCTCGTGGTACAATACTGTAATCTTGTAGTTGGAAAATGGTATTAAGATAAACGGTTGGTCCGGTTCCTTATCAGGGACCGGACTTTTTAATGAATAAGAGCAGTGGAATCTAAAATCACTTGGAAGATATGAACAGTGTTGTTTCCGTCGTAGGAATATATAATGATTGATAGTTTAATACGATCGGAGAGAAATGGATTGAGGAAAGAGAGAATACTGGAAATTGAACGTCTAAGGGGATTAGCATTCTTAGCTGTTGTCCTACAGCACTCTATTGCCCATTATACAGTAGCTCCAGGAATGACGATGAATGACGGTGTGCTTATGGCTGTGCTGCTCTTGATATCAAAATTTGCTGTTCCTGTTTTTATATTTATTACAGGTATGGTTCTGTTCTACAATGATTCTGAGCAATTTAGATATGCTCCCTTTGTCAAAAGGCGCATCAGTGATATCTATATTCCATTTGTCGTATGGTCCGTAATTCATGTGGTCATTAATGGTTCTGTTCATTTGGGTTCTGTTGCTGGATGGACTGAATTAGGTCTAATGTTGATCACGGGTAAGGCAAGTACACATCTGTGGTACATCATTATGCTATTTCAATTTTATCTACTATACCCACTGTTTCGTTCTGCTTTGCGGGGTATTGTTAGTCGGTTTAGTCGACAGATAAATATTATTTTGTTAATTATGGCAGGGATTCTGTTTATCGTAATGACAGCAAATATTACGACTATCGGGCGCTGGATGGAGAATTTACATATTCCGGTGTGGAGTGATTTGTTTACAACCTATGCAGATCGTAACGCTCTCTATTTTTCATTCTATTTTATTCTGGGAGCAGCCGCGGGAATGAATCCGGGGATGTGGTCTTCATGGATTTCACGTGCTAGGCCATTATATTGGGCTGTATTCTGCTTCTTTTTTGGTTTCTTATTGACTCAAGGAATACAGGAAGTTCGAATGGCAGAAGGAACAAGGATTACATTCTATTCTTTATCATTACTTCGTCCATTGATGGCGCTCTTTCTCATAAGTTCGATTATGTCCATGTATGATCTTGCGAGTTGGATTTGTCGGAGAAGTGGACGCGCTGTAAATACGATTTTATCAAGTATTGGTCTATATTCATTTGGTGCATATTTGATGCATCTGCTGACATTACGTATTAGTTATGTGGTAGATGAAAGCATCATGATCTCCATGCCTTCAGGGGTAAGAATTATTTCTTCTTGGTTAATTAGTGTAACCTTGGCTTATCTGGGCACTAGGGCTATTTCACTCCTACCTCATGGTAAGTGGTTAGGTGGTGTGCCTGGTGGTAGAAGTCGAGGGGCGAAGAGGGAGTCTATTACGACAGTGAAAATGTAAAATATATTAAAGCCGCCAACATGGCGGTTTTTTTTAGCTATATGTATACATAATATTTTCAACAAGTGAAAAATTCACAATAATAAAAAATTAACTTAATCTATTTCAGCTTGCTCATATTCTGCTATTACTCTCGTATCTATCTACTTTTCTGAGAGGATAAAAGGAGGACTACCCCTTTTGTGCAAAGTGAGAAATGGTGGTTTATAATGGTATATATAGCGAATTTAAGATCTCAAGGAAGGGGGCGGCAAGATGGCTTTCATGATCGCTCAAAGGGCATTTATTAAAGTATATCTGATTACAATGGTAGAACAGCAGCGAGGATATGGTTATCAGATGCTGGAAGAAATGAGAAAGGAATTTAAGAAACATGGTTACTCCCCTCCTCAGAGTGAGATTTATAGAGCACTTCATGAGCTTGTACAAGAAGGGGTACTGTATCGAACGAAGCAGTTGAAGGGGAATGATCCTAAGGTCGATTTTCAAGAGATCGTACTCTATCATTTTACTAGTGATGGGGAGGAAAAGGCCAAACTCTATAAGAAACAGGTGAAAAGTGACCTCGATCGTTGTTTAGGTATACTGAATAAAGCGGTAATAGATAATTATTGAGGAGATCAAAGGAGGAATACTTCATGGGTAATAAACTTCGCTTTGGTATTATGAGTACGGCTAGAATTGCTAGAAACTCAATGATACCAGGTATTTTAAAGTCAGAACGCTGTGAGGTAACCGTCATCGCGAGCCGAAATAAGGACAAAGCCGCTGAAGTTGCAGAACATTTTAACATTCCAAAGTATTATGGGTCCTACGAAGCTTTGCTTGATGATCCAGAGATTGATGCGGTCTATATACCTTTGCCTAATCACCTGCATAAGCCATGGACAATTAAGGCTATTATGGCAGGAAAGCATGTTTTATGTGAGAAGCCTGCTGCCTTAAACGAAGTGGACGTGCGTCAAATGGTAGATGCAGCAAAAGAGCATAAGGTAGTGTTCGCCGAAGCATTTATGTATCGCTATCACCCGAAGCATGCCCGTGTTCGCGAGTTGATTGATTGTGGAGAAATTGGGGAAGTCCGAAGTATACATGGAAGCTTTACCTTTAACAATGCAGCGGATAAGGGAAACGTCCGTTACAGCAAAGAAATGGGTGGAGGTTCGATCTATGATGTTGGGTGTTATCCAATCTCTGCGGCCCGTATGATATATGGTCAAGAACCCTTAGCGATTACAGCCCATGCGTCTTATTCTGAGGATCATGACGGTGTAGACATGATGGCGCATGGATTGCTCGAATTTGAGAATGGTCTTGGATTAACCTTTGAATGCGGCATGTGGGCCTATTCACGTTGCAGCTTAGAGATCTCCGGAAGTGAAGGTAGGATAGAATTGCCATCGGCTTTTGGTTGGGAACGTATGGAGGATCAAGCGCAGATTTTAATTCATACCGCGAAGGGTACTCGTGAAGAACGACTTGGAGCTCATAATCATTTCGCACTTCAAGCCGATGCGATCGCTGCGGCTGTCAAGGACGGCATTCCACTCCCGTATAGCCCAGAAGATGCGATTCAGAATATCCGTGTCATTGATGCTTGCCTTGAATCAGCACGAACATCAACTAGAGTTCTAATTGGATAAGCGTAGAGCGATCAATAAACCGCTAAACTTTAGCGGTTTATTTTTTTTGTCTATTGCATTAAATTAGAAAAACGATAAAATAAAATTAACGTTAAAATAAATTTAACGTAATAATAAATTTATCGAAGAGGGGATTAAACATGCACACGGCAACGGTCATGGAGAAACAAGGGTTTCGTCAGCTTGTTAAGGTGCGATCATACATGATGTATATGATTGCACAAACCATTTCCAGATTCGGAGATTCACTAGACTCCATTGCTTATAGTTGGATGGTTTACACACTAACGGGATCCGAAATATTAATGGGTTCGTTATTTGCAATTAACTTTCTTCCAGGATTAATGTTTAGCTTGATGACTGGTGCATTGGTAGATCGATGGTCTAAAAAGCAGGTACTCATCCTTACCTATACAGGTCGCGGTTTTTTTGTAACTCTAACAGCGATTTTGTATGCGCTGGATCAACTCCATGTCTGGCATTTATTTGTTCTTACTTTCATGAACTCCACGCTGGAGTGTTTCTCAAGGCCCGCAGAGGTCTCCCTTGTCCCAAGACTACTTCCAAAAGAGAAACTGCTTGCTGGTAATTCATTTTCTTCTTCTGTTAGCAGAACGGCTGAGCTGATCGGGATTTCCGTTGCTGGTACATTTATCGCATTTATAGGTATGGCCGGAACCATAGCAATCGATGCGCTGACCTTTATTATTTCGGCTATAATTATCGCATTGATACCTAATCCTGAAGGTAGTGAGGGAAACCATGTTACGGCTCAGCATCCAAAGGGTTCACAAAGCGCATTTAATAACGTGATAGGGGACATGAAAGAGGCATTGGTCTTTATATACAAAGATTCTCTTCTTCTGACAACAATTTTTTTAGGTGCATTTATTAATTTTTGTCTAATCCCTCTTAATGTGTTACAACCCATTTATGTACGTGAAACGCTAGGTGGTGGAGCTGGTGGTATGAGTGTGCTTGGAACAGGCTTGCTCATAGGCATGATCACCGGAGGAATATGGATTGGTAATTACGGAGGACGGTTCAGGAAAAGCGCACTTATTTTATTGGGAACTTTATTGCTTGCTTTCGGATACATGATGATGAGTCTGCCAGCAGCTATATCTGTCGGGAGGATGGAGGTAGCAACTGTAAGTATGTTCATATCAGGCTTTGCAGTTACACTTTCAAGTACACCCTTTTCTACGTACCTCATGGAAGTTACGCCAAGGGAAATGCTCGGACGTATCGGAGCACTGGTTTCTGTAATTTGTACAGCTGCTATGCCAATCGGAAGCTTTTTAACCGGTTTAGCAGCTCAATATAGTACACCTGCAATTCTTTATTTGGTAATGGGCATAGTTCTAATTATTCCAGTAATCATACTATTGGGTAAAAAGAGCTTTTGGGCGATCTGATTGAACTTTGTAATTTGTACCCTTCCGGCCTATAATGAAATCATACTATTGATTCGTGAAATTGAGGTGCTCGGACGTGGAAACAAAGGTTCTGACTACGCTTGAAGAAATTAAGATTTATTCTGATCCGTACCGTCTACAAATTTTAAATATATTTCATAAATTGAATCGACCAGCCACAGTGAAAGAAGTATCTGATGAGATGGGAGAGGTGCCTGCTAAAGTTCACTATCATGTGAAAAAGCTGGAGAAGATTGGTTTAGTTTATTTGGTTTCAACCAAAGAGATAAATGGTATTGTTGCTAAATATTATTTGCCCTTTACAGGTACGATTGAAATCAAACGTCAAGATGCGCATAATGAGCCTTCTGCCACTGAGTTGATGCGGTCTGAAACGTATAAATTACTATCTGAACTATATGAGCAAAATAAAGAACGCTTCTTCAATCAGGTCAAGAACTCCAACAGGGCATTTGCAAGCATGGTGAATAATACACTATATATGACTGATGAAGAGGCACGTGATTTTTTTCAAGAAGTCACGAAAATGTGTGAGCAATACAAAGATAAGAAAAAAGGTGATCAATACCGGTCATACGAATTTTTCGCTACGAATATCCGAAATGATTTGGAATAGAAATAAATCGGGCACCGGAGAATCCTCCGGTGCCCGGTTTGTCAGGAAATCGTTGCTACCTATACGTCTTTTTTGTAGCTATCCTTTTCAGGTTCTACATCCATCGCTGGTGAAGTTGCTGTACCGTAATCTTCCACTGCATCCCAAGCACCTGCATCATCAAATCTGCCTGCGATTTTTTGACGATGTACACCTGCTCCAGAAGGAGGGGGGGTCATAACATCCTCTTCCACAGGACGATCGTCTGATAACTTCTGATCAGAAGCATGATTAATACAGTAAGGTGTGTATGGTAAAGCCTCTAAGCGCTCGTATGGAATAGGATTTCCACATACTTCACAGGATCCGTTAGTTCCCTCCTCCATACGATCTAGAGCGGCATCGATCTGGCTCAGTTCTGCTTCCAAGGTACTATCAATGGCCTGATCTCTCCCACGTTCAAATGTTTCAGTCCCAATATCAGCAGGGTGATTATCTACAGAACTGAGTTCACCTGTGGATTCTCGTAAGGAGTCGGATGTATGTTGTCTATGATCTTTATCCGAAGGGTTGAAATGTTTGGAGATTTGTTCTTTCTCATCAATCAACTTATGTTTCAGCTCAGTTAGCTGTTTGTCATTAAGATGTGGCATGATAAAATAACTCTCCCTTCCTAGGTCTGTTGACTTGCGTTCTGTACATTCCTTACCCTAAATGGGCTATTGGCAATCAGATTTAATATTTCAAGTCATTGAGCGGATTTTGGAACTTTCTCCAAAAAATCTGTAGACGGTTTTAATCAACACGTTGAATGTGATATAAAAAAGAAAGGGGCAGGATGTGAAGACAGGGTCCGCACCAATATTTGGAGGTAATCGATAATGGATGAACACATGAAACGCCGATTGGATAAACAAAAAAAACTATTCCGACAGCTGGGCATTCAACTGGACGCTTTGTCTATCCATGAAAAAGAATTTGCAAACAAATTGAGAGGTTATGATGCGGAAGAAGTTGATTCGTTCTTAGATGATGTTATTAAAGATTACGAACGATTCTACGCTACCATCTCCGATTTAATGGATAAGTGGCAGGAACAGCAGATCTTGATTCGCGATTTGAAAGCTGGAGTAAGGCCAGAACCAGATCGTCCAACCATCGATCCTTCTGCGATTGAGGAAATCGTGGTTAAGATGGAAGCGGATTTGGCACTGCTTAAAAAAAGAATACGTCCTGAACAGCAATTTTTTATTGATTAAATCAATCATAATTTTTAGGAATACTTACATAAAAACCACGATTTCTTTAATTGGGAATCGTGGTTTTGTTTTTTTAAAAATGTTCTAAATCCATGCGGGAGGGCCTACGACAAAAGTCACGTTGAAAGGGACGCGACACCTTTGTTCTTGTAAACCTTTTTCATAACAATTACTATAATAATAAGGAAATAAATGATAGTGCAAAGGAGGTTGGCATGTTGTCGTCTAGCAACCTGAAAATAAATATTCGCACAAAGATAATACTTGGCTATACCCTTGTATTAATCTGTCTTGGCGTATTTCTATTTGTTGTTTCGGGACGTTTGTCTTCACTCCAACAAGAAGCGGATTTTATAGAGAAACATGATATAGAGGTTCATAATCTTACTCATGAGATAGAGAAGAATATGCTTGAACTCGAAACAGGACAACGTGGATTTGTTATTACGGGTGACTCTGCATACTTGGAACCCTACGAGCAAGCTTTATCAACTTGGGAATTGAATTACAATAAGTTATATCAACTTATTACCGATAATAAGACGCAATTACAGAACCTAGTGAATATTAAGAGTAATATTAATAAATGGATTGAAGTTGCTGGACAACCAGCTGTTCGTCTAAAACAAGTTGGTCAGGACGAAGAAGCATTGCAGTTTTTTATTAACGATCCAGGCAAGCAAGCGATGGAAACGATACACAACCAATTTTCTACATTTCGTTCTACAGAGAGGGAGCTTACCTCCGAGCGTATTGCAATGATGAAGAACAGCAATACAAATCTGATGATTACAATGTATTCCTTATGGATAGGTATAGCTTTAGCTACCATTTTGGCTGCTATATTCATATCGAAAAGCATTGTTGGACCGATACGTGCAGTTTCTAAGATGATCTCTGATATCGCTGACGGAGTAGCTGTTGGAGGTAGTCTATCACAACGAATTAAGGTAAACAGCCGTGATGAGGTCTATGATTTGGCTGAAAATACGAATAAGTTACTAACAAATGTAAGCCGTCAATCATGGGTGAAAGATCAGGTCACCATCATGTCCACACTTCTTCAAAGCGCGGATCGTCTTGACACATTATCTCGTTTTTTCATCCATAAAACAGCCGGTGTGATGGGGGTCCCTTATGCTGCTCTTTTCGTTAATCGTGATGATAAGGAACTGGTTAAGGCAGCAGCTTTTGCCGATCCGAATGGAGAACCATGGGATAAGGTTCGAGACCGTTTCTCCATAGGTGAAGGACTAGTAGGACAATGTATGGTGGAGAAACGTACAATTCAGTTTGATGACATACCACCTAACTATATTCGAATTGAATCAGGTTTGGGAGATGCTGAACCATCGAATTTGCTAGTGGCACCGGCTATGTTCGAGGGTAAGGTGCTTGCTGTAATAGAGATGGGGATGTTTAAACCATTAGATGAACAAAGGGTACAACTGCTAGAACAGTTTCTTCAACTTTTAGGAAATACGATGAATTCACTCTTTCACAAGATGGAAATACAGCAATTGTACCGAGATTCACAGGCGTTAAATGAAGAATTGCAAGTGCAGTCTGAAGAGCTTCAGAGCCAGACCGAAGAGCTTCAAGCGCAGACGGAAGAGCTTCAGATGCATGCTGAAGAAACGCAAATATTAAACGAACGATTAGAAGCGAAAAGATTAGCTGCAGAGCATACTGCCATAGAATTAGAGAAGTATGCGGAGCAGGTAGAGCAGAGCTCTAGGTACAAGTCGCAGTTTTTGGCTAATATGTCTCATGAGTTGCGTACACCTCTTAACAGTATGCTCATACTTTCTCAAATTTTGACTGAGAATAAGCAAGGGAATTTAAGTGATGAAGAAGAGAATTACGCTTCTGTAATTCATAAGTCTGGCAGTGAATTGCTGCATTTAATTAATGATATTCTCGATCTTTCAAAGGTTGAAGCTGGTAAAATGCAAGTAGAGATAGATATGGTCAACTTAACAGAATTGCCAGAAATAATGAATGATTATTTCGCTAAATCTGCTGAAAGGAAACAATTAAGTTTTGATATTGAAGTACAGCATGATGTCCCAGATACGATATATAGTGATGGCATGCGGCTGCATCAGATTCTACGAAACCTAATATCTAATGCCATTAAATTTACGGATGAGGGCAGTGTGAAACTAACGATTGGTACAGTAGATTTCTTGAAATCACAGGAGTATTGTTGTAGTGGACAAATGATTACCTTTATGGTCGAAGATACAGGTATTGGCATCTCGGAAGAGAATCTCAAACCTATTTTTGAAGCGTTCCGCCAAGGAGATGGAGCGACAGCACGAAGATTTGGCGGTACGGGACTTGGTTTGTCGATTTCTTTACAATTAGCTAATTTATTGGGAGGCCACATATCTGTTGAGAGCAGGGAAGGAAAGGGGAGTCGATTCACCCTCTATCTCCCATCTCAACAAGAAGTTCCTCAGAATGAAAACTTATTCATCGTTCCAGAAGTTGCTGCAACCATCGAGAAGACTAGTCGCTGGAATATAAACTCTTTGCTTGAGGATGATTTTGAAGAATGGGATCAGACCCTGCAATTAGAGGGACGGACGGTCCTGCTGGTTGATGATGATATTCGGAATGTTTATGGTCTTACGAATGCTCTCGAGAAGGTTAAGATGAAGGTGTTAACGGCACAGAATGGTTATGAATGTCTGGAAATTATCGAGATGGAGAAAGACATAGATGTGGTGCTGCTTGATATCATGATGCCAGAGATGGATGGTTACGAAACATTGAAGCGAATTCGAGAAAATAAGGAGCTAGCATCACTGCCTGTTATCATGCTAACGGCCAAAGCGATGAAGGAAGACAAAGATAAATGCCTAGCAGCGGGTGCTAGTGGCTATATGAACAAACCCGTTCAGTTGAGCGATGTCATTGCAGCAATTCGAGTATCTCTTATGGATAGTAAGTGACATGGCAAATAAACCGTTGATTTGTTTCATTTGAACATGATTTTGTTTAATGTTTTTTTGTGAGTTTTAACAAAAAGCATAGTAGAAAAATCGTCTTATCCGATCTTTGGCTGAATGGTGAATGGCATATATAGACGACTCCCTGTGCAAGTTGACGGTGGATTTGATATGCATTATGATTATTCTATAACTACGACATTGTAATGGCGTGTTACCGTTTTACGGGCATGAGCCAAGGAAAGCCTTTAGGATTAAAGGCTTTCCTTGGCTTTTCTTTTTTTAACCAATGAATCCTTCAGCCATATTCGGTTTAAGCTAATAGAAGGGGGGATCTACATGAGCGGGACGGAAACGTTTAAGGTCATTCGTGTGATCGGAAACAATGTAGTCATGGTCCAAAGCATTAAAAAGGAACTGGAATATGTAATCCTTGGAAAAGGTATCGGTTTTGGTACAAAGACTGGTGGAACGATCTCAGCGGATGATCCCCGCATCGAGAAGCTGTTTAAGCTGGAGGATCGGGAACAATGGAGCCAGTATCATCATCTGTTAGAGGATTTCGATCCGAAAGTGCTTGAAATAACAGATGAGATTTTGAACAGCATCACCACAGAATTTCCGGGCAAACTAAATGACAAAGTATATCTCGCATTACCAAGTCATATTCAGTTTACGATTTATCGTATTCGTAAAGGGATGGATATAATTAATCCATTTCTGGAAGAGACGAAGATCAGTTTTCCTAAAGAGTATGACATCGCTCTGAAAGCTGCTGAAATGATCGGCCGGGCTTTTGACATAAAAGTCCCGGAAGATGAGGTGGGCTTTCTAACGTATCACGTGTATTCTGCAGTAAGCCACGTTCCCGTTGGACAGCTTGTGAAAGCATCCAATATGGTAGGTCGCCTTGTAAGTATGATTGAACAAGAACGAGGTTTGGAGTTTAAGAATGGCAGTATGGATTACGTCCGTCTACTGATGCACTTGCGTTTCTCTGTAGATCGAATATTGAATCATTCTGTTAAGGTTGATAATCCATTCGCAGATCAGATCAAGGCTAAATTTACAGATGAATATGAATTGGCTAAACGTCTTGCCACTGTTATGGAAACGGACTTGGGAAGAACCATTCCTGAAGCTGAGGTATGTTTCTTAGCCATGCATCTTTACCGACTATTTAGAGGACGCACACAAGACAACACCCTTAATAAGGAGGACAATTAAATGTTTGAACGTTGGAGAAAGAAAGCAGTAGTAAATAAAGTTGAGGTAAAATCCCCATTAACTGGTGAGGCTGTACCTTTGTCTCAAGTGCCGGACGAAGCCTTTGCTGCAGGTCATATGGGTAAAGGGATTGCTATAGAGCCGACGGAAGGGCGTTTAGTGTCACCATTTGAAGGTACGGTAGCTCATGTCATAAAAACAAAGCATGCAGTTATGCTTGAAGAAAAAGCAACAGGTCTGCAATATTTGTTCCATATCGGAATCAATACCGTTGGTCTAAAGGGTGAAGGTTACACTAGTCATGTTAGTGTCGGTGATACCGTTAAACCAGGACAAACTTTAATCGAATTTGATATTGATGCTATTAAGGCTGCTGGTTATCCAACAGTTACGCCAGTCATTGTTACGAATGCGGATGAATTAGCATCTGATGTCGAAGGTCATACAGGAAAAGTGTCTGCGGGCTCGGACTCCGTACTTAGCATCACGCTAAATTCTTAATAATTATATTTTGTTATTGACAATCTTAAACGTCTGATTTAAGATAACAACATCAAATGAATACGTTTAAGGCGTGTTACCATAAATATGGGCATGAGCCAAGAAGAATGAGACTATAGGAATATAGTCGTCCTTTCTTCTTGGCTTTTTTTGTTGATTCCCATAGGACCGGATAGCCAGAGTGAGACGCATTCAAATGTTTAATACACTATTTTTTGGTTTGGGGGTATCCAAAGACAAGCGTATAAAGACAATGGGATGGAACAAACTGGTTGTTCATTCGATGCATTATGTAAACGTTTTCAGTGAGATGTTAAATTATTGATATCGAAAGGATGATTAACATGTTGGCAAAATTACAGAAGCTTGGTAAGTCACTCATGCTACCTGTTGCTACATTACCTGCTGCAGGTATCCTGCAAGGTTTAGGCTTGATCGACTATCAAAAAGATATACCTTTAGGTGCCGTTGGTGCATTCCTGAATCAATATGTAACCCCTTTTATGACATCAGGAGCACTAGCGATACTAGATAATTTGGCTCTGATCTTTGCAATAGGGGTTGCAATTGGATTCGCTGGAGATGCGGTTGCCGCTCTTTCCGCGCTTATCTCCTATCAGGTTATGATTAACATTTTGGCTGCGGTACCTGGACAAATGCCTTTTATCGCAGACGATGTTAAATTAAATATGGGTGTGCTTGGCGGTATCTTCGTCGGTATCTGGTCTGCGTACTTATATAACAAGTTCCACGATATTAAGATGCCTGATTGGCTAGGGTTCTTTGCAGGTAAACGGTTTGTACCAATCATTACAGCTTTCACAACGATGGTTCTAACTGTACTGGTGGGTATGATTTGGTACCCAATACAGAATGTGATTGCAGACTTCGGTAACTGGATTGTAAGTCTTGGTGGTATCGGAGCATTCCTATTCGGTACAGCGAACCGTCTTTTGATCCCACTTGGCTTGCACCATGTACTTAACTCTATCGCATGGTTCCAAATCGGTACATTTACGAATGCTGCTGGTGAAGTCGTTCAAGGTGACTTATATCGATTCTTCGCGGGTGATAAATCAGCAGGTATGTTTATGACAGGTTTCTTCCCAATTATGATGTTTGCAATGCCAGCTGCTGCACTTGCATTTATTCACACAGCGAAACCTTCGAAACGAAAACTTGTTGGATCCATCTTTATCGGTTCAGCCATCGCCTCATTCTTGACAGGTATTACTGAGCCACTTGAATTCTCGTTCATGTTTCTTGCTCCTGTGTTATACGTAGTGCATGCGATTCTGACAGGCCTTTCCGGATTGATCATGTACCTCCTCGATGTCCATTTAGGATTTGCTTTCTCAGCAGGTCTGATTGACTACTTGGTGAACTTGAAACTATCAACCAATGCGTGGTTGCTAATACCGGTCGGTTTGGCATTTGGCGTGTTGTACTACTTCCTGTTCCGGATCATCATTGTAAAACTAAATCTAATGACTCCTGGACGAGAAGAGGATGAGGACGAAGCGGTTGTAGAGGAAGTAGCAGTATCCGAGGGGAACGCATCGGGTGTGGTAACTGGGAATTCCAAAGCTGCAAAAGTTCTTGCGAACATCGGTGGACCAGAGAATATTACAAGTATTGATGCTTGTATAACCCGTCTTCGTCTTGTCGTAAAAGACGATAAAGCTGTTAAAGATTCTGAACTTAAGAAACTGGGCGCTTCCGGTGTAATGAGACTGGGTCAAGGCGCGGTACAGGTCGTGTTTGGACCACAAGCGGAATCACTTAAAGAAGATATTAAGAAAATGTTATAAAACGTTAGCCCCCTAATAAAATTTAATATCAAAACAGCAAAGAAGCTGTCCCCATGAATGTTGGGACAGCTTCTTTGTGTACTGTTCTCTCAGTTTCTCATATCCTTACGCTGACCCCAGAAACGAAGACCAATCGTAACTTCAACATCCTGTAGCGAATCAGAGGTAACATCCTTGCCTTCCTCTTGTAATTTTTTCCACAACTTAGGGTTTTTTCGATACAGTTGCAGTGATAACTGATATGGATCAATATTTTTTTTGGTTGCTTTACGAAAAGTCTGGATAATTTCATCGGTTAAAGCTTTTTTAGCCGATGCATTCATTTCTTGTAGACTAATTTGTTGGCGAACATTTTGAACGGTGGCATTGACATTTAATTTAATACGGTAAGAAACATCATTGTTTTGACAAATGACCTCGACAACGGAGTGTGGTGCTTCAAGTATAATGCTACCTAAGGATTCTCCCTCTTTCTTGATCTCTACAGCAGCTCTTGTTGCTCGGCTGGCTAACCATCGTATACCGGAAATATCCTCCCGACTCATCCATCCTTTATTCTTTTGATTCTGAATAAAAAAGGCTCCGCTAAGTTGCATTAACGGATGTTGCCGCATATTTTCTGACCAATTGGCACTTGATATTTGTAAAGATGGTAGCACAACAGTAGCCCCTTTCTCTCGGTAACGAATAATAAATTCATTGAATTGTATGGGTCGGATAAATGAAAATTGTTTAAAACTCTCCATCGGTTCATGCAGCAGTGAATGAAGGGGAGATAACTGAAAAAAGGGGGTGGTCGTGAATAGTTCTTCTATTCGGTTTTGTGTTCCATATACCCATTTGGTATAACGAATTTCCTGTGAGCGATTGGTTAGATCAAATACCTGATTCATACGATCATCGGTCAGTACGGGCTCTGTAAGGACCAGCGCAGTTACATGCGCCCATGATAGATGCTGCTGATTCGTCGTATAGAGGTTAGTTATAGCTTCGGATAACGTTTTACCGGATCCTCTTCCGACCCAAATTGGTATTTGTTCTGTTTGTTTTCCACTATCCTGCTTTGCTACGCTCGAGAAGTCAAGCATCTGGGCGTATACGATGTATTCTTCATTCCGAAAATCAATACCAAGCGCTGTAATATAGTTTATTTCTTGTATTTCTCGAATATCCCAACACCCCGGAAGGATCGATAACGAAAAAACAGCGATAAGGAACAGCGGAATGAATCGTTTCATAGGGAGCCACCTTTTTTATTTTTGCCTGGAAATCTCATGAAATTTCGAATGATTTTTGGCCATGAGAAGGGGGAAAAAGGTGCAAAAAAAGGCTGTCCGAATGGACGGTGTGAAGCAGCATACTGAACGACAAAAAACAAGGCAACAAAAAAACCAAACAGCCCTAAAATCCCTGATAAGATAAGCACGAAGTATCTGCCTAATGTTGTGGATACACCTACATCTTGGTTTGAAATGGTTGAACCAGCAACAAACGATATGGCTCCAATTACGGTGAGCGTAGGGGAGAATAATCCGCCTCTAATAGCTGCATCGCCAATGATAATACCAGATACAACCGTGATGGTTGAACCTACAGGAGCTGGCATTCTTGTGCCCGCTTCTTTGAGTAAAGAGAGTAGAAAAAGCAATAGAACCATCTCAAAGAAACCGGAAAGAGGAAGTCCAAGTCTTGTATTGGCCACGGTAGCAAGTAAAGGGAAAGGAATCTGATCCTGATGGTAAGACATCAATGCGATATAAAAGCCTGGTAATAAAATAGCAGAGATGATCCCAATCAACCTCAGAATCCTCCAAGGAAAAGCAAAATAATAAGGTAGTGTCGGATCTTCAGCAGAGAACAAGAACTGCATTAAGCTCGAAGGAGCGATGATAGCTATCGGACTCCCATCTACGATAAGAGCTAGTCTCCCTCTCATGAGTGAATCCAAAATGTAATCAGGTCTGCCCGTATAGTCAAAAACAGGTAGTAATGAGAATTTATAAGGGGACAAATGTTCAATCAGTTCGCCAGGTCCAGCTGGGGACTCCCCTGTGTAGCTATTTAGTTTATCAGTTATCATAGTTACAGCTTCAGGTACAACTTTCTCTTTTAAATAAACCATTCCTACTTTAGCTGGTGAGATACTACCTACACTAAATGAGGAATACACCATATCTGTTGTTTTAAGTCTTTTTCGTATCAAAGCTATATTTGTCTCCAAGCTCTCAACAAAGCCATCTCTTGCCCCTTTGATCGCAATCTCTGTATTGGTTTCTTCGGGCGATCGGTTTATATCTGATGCGGCATTATATGTGAAGAAAAAGTTTTCTCCTGCAAGGATAATGACAGCCATCCCAGAAAACACATTTTCGACAAGTATTTCAGATTCGACGGGTATTCGCTGTAAGGTGAGTGTAGATTCGAGATCGTCCGGATCTGGTTTTCTGTTTTCCGAGCAAGAACGATTCCATTCATCACCGATTACCGGTAGTAGTATTTCAGATAATACGGAAGGATCACATATCATCACATTGTAAATAATTATCGCCCATGGCTGTTGATCGCCGTCTGAATATGGATCGGGATATATTTTTATTATTACATCTTCACATTCTCTAAATTGCTCTTTCAAGTTTTGTGGGGTGAAGTACATGGAGGCTCTCCTTTCTGAGTATGGGTCGGCTCATTATTAGCACCCCGAATCAAGAATGTCATAAGCAGTAGGAGGACGGTGGTATAGATTGCGGAACCAGGTATGAAATAATCCCTCATCCAAAAGTACATTTTTAAGTTGCTGATTGGTGCAGCGCACAAAATGATCAGAAGAAAGGAGAAGCCTATCATCCCTGCAGTCCGATTCATTTTCTTAAATAACGCTTCCCCCGCCAGATACATACATAGACTGATGGAAATATATGCGCCACTTAACCATTGATAAATGGATAGGAAATCTACATGTTCGATGAATTTCCCTAACTTAACGAGTCTCCACTGCTCATAGGCGGGATAGCGCTGCAACTTCATCTCATCCGCACCGAATTCTGTTATACCCGCTATTGTAGGTCCAAGTGTAAGAATAACGAGCACCACATGAAAAGCTAAAGCTGTCCATAGCTTCATCTTTCCTTTGGTATGTGGTGTGATAAATACTGCAAGAATAAACTGGGTGAATCCTCCGAATACAATGGGAAGACCTTTTAATATGGGCCCGAAACCATCCTCAAGTATTGGTAATAAAAATGAATAGTCTTTATATTTCACGTTGACTGTTGCTACAAAAATACCGAGGATGATAACGATCGGCAGTAGGATACCAGCGGTAATACCAATGGTGGTCATTCCGCTTCTAGCCGTTATTAGGCAGAGAGCTATAAGACAAACCGAAGTAACAAGAATGGGAGTTTGAAGCAGATAAGTTGATTTTGTCCAATCAATTACTTCTTTTAATGTGTAAAAGGAAAAGGCTATTAAATACAAAGCCATCATCGTGGATATTAGTATTCTAGCGAATTTACCAGCGCTATCTTCTATGGCTTTACTGATGGATCGAGTCCCTATTTTTGTCATTAAACGGTAAGCGAGAAGTACCCAGGGAACAAAGAGAATACCGGCAACTACCACTGTAATCCAAGCATTACGGTCCGATTTCTCTAATACAACTGGAATAATCATGACATGATTAGTTAATCCTGCTGTCAACATTAACAGCATGAATCCTTGAGATATAGGAATGCCACGGGTTGCTGTCAAACAGATCCCTCCAAAAAACGGTGTTTAAGGATAACTTTCGCGATTAGAGGGGAGATTATGCATCAATCGCTCAGCACATACTGAGGATGATCCATGAACAGTTGCGTTTTCGCGCTGAAAAATATGGATAATTCAACCGATTTAAAGGAGGGATTCCCATGAGCAAGACAGCTGCTAAGGAATCAGGAGGCAAAACAGAAGGAACGCTGAAATGGTGGCAGCTATCGCTTCTTGGGGTAGCTTCTACAATTGGTACAGGGTATTTTCTGGGATCAGGTCTTGGGATTAAACTTGGAGGACCTGCAATATTGATATCATTTATATTAGCTGCAATCGGGACTTTTATCGTATTTGATGTATTAGCTCGTATGACAGCAGAAGACCCGCAAAAAGGATCTTTCCGATCTTATGCGAAGAAAGCTCATGGACGCTGGGCGGGGTTCTCGACAGGTTGGATGTACTGGTGTTCAGAAGTGCTTATTATGGGGAGCCAGATGACGGCACTCTCGATTTTCTCGAGGTTTTGGTTTCCAGCCATTCCGTTGTGGGTGTTCGCTGCTATATTTGCTGCATTAGGCATATTCGTTATTTGGATTGGGAATAAAGGTTTTGATCGTTTGGAACATGTGCTTGCAATTATTAAAATTGCTGCGATAGTGATGTTTCTTGTGATCGCATTTATAGCACTCATGGGGTGGATAAAAGGTGGGACTGAGCCGAAGGTACCTGGCATATCCTCTTCATTTTTCCCAACAGGTGGACTGGGATTATGGTCCTCGCTCATTTTTGCGTTTTATGCTTTTGGAGGTATTGAGGTAATGGGGGTTATGGCGATAAGGCTAAAAAATCCGCAAGATGCTCCGAAATCAGGTCGAGTCATGATCCTTCTTCTGGCAATAGTCTATGTACTTTCTTTAGGGTTAGCGCTCACGATGTTGTCATGGGATAAGTTTTCAACGACAGAGAGTCCATTTATTGTAGCTTTAAAATCCTATCATTTACCCTTTGTTCCCCATGTATTTAATGCTGTTCTAATCATTGCGGGATTCTCAACGATGGTTGCTTCTCTATATGCGGTGACAACAATGCTCGTGACCTTATCAGAAGATCATGATGCTCCGCAGCTATTCTCTAAGAAAATGTTTAAACGGAAGACACCCATTTACGCACTCGGTTTAACGGCAGCCGGGCTGATCGTTTCTATTGTTCTATCTCTACTGATGCCAGGAAAAATATACGAATACTTAACGACGGCTGCCGGGCTTATGCTTTTGTATAATTGGTTCTTTATTCTAATCTCAGCGGGACGAAATCTTGATTTATCGGTTTGGGGTAAAATGAAGAGATACCTAGGAATGATCCTTATATTGCTTGCTGTAAGCGGAACACTTTTTCACAAAACGAGCCGGCCTGGTTTTTGGATAAGCCTTGGTTTTATAGTAATCATTGCTGTAATCGTCTTAATCATGCTGCGGACAAAGTGGCGAGAGGCCAAAGAAGCTTAAGAATAGACGGATTAGATGAGCTTTTATTACAATAGTAACAACTTGAGTGCTCGTACTCCGAAGTAGATACCAAAAATGATGAGTGAAAGACCAGATAGGACAGAAATCAATGTGATAGCCCGAGTGCTTAACAATTTCCGGAATATGCTTGATATACCTGCCATCGTCAAATCCCAGATCAATACGCCGATAATAATCGCGGTACTGAATAAGAACAGGTCACTTTTCCCGTGATCGGATGCTGTCTTAACAAGTACGGAACCGTAGATTCCGAGCCAGAATAAGATTGTCATGGGATTGGAAAGAGACATGAGAAAGCCGGAGAATAGATTGGCGATTAAGCTCTCATCTTTCTTCTTGGTACTGATATTGACCTTGCCTGCGTTAATCAGACTTTCGATGCCTGTATATATTAGAACAAATGCACCAAATAGCCATAAGAAAGTCTGCATGAATGGTGTGCTAAGAAAATGAACAACACCTAAATAGACAAGTACCATGTAGAGAATATCTGCAAGCACAGCTCCAAGTCCGAATAACCAAGAGTGCCAGAACCCTTTTTTGATACCCCTGTCCAGTTGGGCGGCATTAATAGGCCCGATTGGGGCGGATAAAGACAGTCCAAGAATAACATAGCTTAAAAATAGACTCATGTTCTCACTCCTGTTCACTAAGACAAGGATTTTATTGTTATTAAAATGCTTGTACACATTGTATTCAGGACATGTAATATGTAATACCTCTTCATGAAAATAAATGTTCATGATAGGCTCTGTAGTATAGACATGACATGGAGAGGGGAGGAGGGATGAGATGCCTAGCATATTTAGAATCGGGGTATTGTCAGACACACACATGCCTCGAATGGCGAAGAAGCTTCCTAATGAGCTGTTAAAAGGGCTTCAATCCGTGGACTTGATTATTCATGCGGGTGACTGGTCAAATGAATCAGTTTATGAAGCTTTGCAAGAGATTGCACCGGTCGAGGGCGTTGCAGGAAATGCAGATTCAGAGGGAATTATTGAGAGGTTTGGGTTAAGTAAGCTGTTGCTAATTGAGGGACACCGATTGGGTATCGTCCATGGTCATGGAACTAAGGGAACGACTGAGAGTAGAGCTATAAATACTTTTGCGGACCAGAAGGTGGACTGTATCATATTTGGTCACTCACATATTCCTGTGATGAAACAGATAGGAGATGTTCTCCTGTTCAATCCTGGATCACCAACGGATAAACGTCGGCAATCGCATTTTTCATATGGAATAATCGAGTTGAATAACGGTGTTTTGAATGCGCAGCATGTATTTTATGAAAACAAGAATGACTAACTGTAATTTTATGTTCAGTTGACGCCTACTTAACAAATTTCAAGTATGATTGATACAAGTAACAAGGTATGACTACTTCAGCTTTAGCCCTAAATCTTTTTATGATGCGGAAAGCGGGGATAGCAAGTGGCAACTGAACGATTACCGGATATTGATCAGTTTCTAAATTGGGTGGGTCATCTTGAAGAACGAATTCGATCATTACTTGAACAGAGCAATTTAACGGAGCAAGAGAAGAAATTTATTTGGGATCACATTATGGTAGTACCAGGTAAACATGACGATATTTAATTTCCGTGAATCATGAAGCTATCTTTGTTCCACTCTGAGAACATGCCTTATTCAAGGCGTGTTTTTTGTTTTCAATACGTAATGTTTATAATAGAAGTAAATATGTTCGTTTCATAGGAAAAGGGGAGAAAAAATGAAGGTTGGAGTTATTGGATTAGGCAGTATCGCACAGAAAGCTTACCTACCAATCATGTCTTCTATGCATGAGGTGCAGTGGATTCTTAGTACACGAAATCAAGATGTGCTTGAACAGATTAAAGCGAAATATCGATTTACTGAAACAGAGCCTACGATTGAGAACTTGATACAGAGAGGAATTGATGCTGCTTTTATACATACTTCAACTGAATCTCACCCGCATATTATTAAGCAGCTATTAAACGCAGGCATACACGTATATGTCGATAAACCGATTGCTTATCATTTCGGAGAGGCCGAAGCACTTACAGCACTTGCTCGCGAGAAGAACTGTGTGCTTATGACGGGCTTTAATCGAAGGTTTGCTCCTTTGGTGTCAGAGCTTAAAGAAGTGAACGACAGAAGCTATATCTATATGGAGAAGAACCGAGTATACCAACCTGATTTTGCTCGAAGATTTATCTTCGATGATTTTATTCATGTAGTAGATACTATATCTTACTTGTCTCCGGGTAAAGTAGAGGATGTTTCTGTTTCTGTAAAGGTCCACAATGGATTGTTGGTGCAGGTTATGCTCAAGCTTGATGGAGACAACTATACATCTATCGGGTTCATGAACCGTGACAGTGGCATGACCGAAGAGCGTCTTGAAGTGATAGGTTCTGGTCAAAAACATATGGTGCGTGATCTAAACAATAAGATTTATTTAAGTGAAGGTGAAGAGAAGCATCGGACCTTTGGAGATTGGGTGCCTGTTTTAAAGCGAAGGGGCTTCAATGATATTATTACGCATTTCCTGAGAAGTATTTCAGGTAGCATTCATCCGTATCCTTCAATGGAGGAATCTCTTGAGACGCATCGTTTATGTGAGCTCATTGTGAAAAAGGCGGAAGAAAAAGGGGCTACGCTTTGGCAGCCCTGACTTTTGAAATGTTGAAGAATAGGTTAATAAAGAAAGATGCTGTTTCTTAAATCAGAGATATGGAGGGAGGAAAGATTATGCCCATAGAAGAAGTGGTACGAGACTCAATATATATTGGCTTGTCAGGTTGGGGAGACCACGATGATCTCTATGTGGAGGGTACAAAGCCGGGGGATAAGCTAAAAGTATATGCGCAGCATTTTTCGATCCTAGAGATGGATAATTCGTTTTATGCTATACCCGCGCCAGATCGAATGTACAAATGGAGCATCCAAACCCCTGATGACTTTGGTTTTATTGTCAAAGCTTATCAAGGTATGACGGGTCATTCGCGCGGCAAAATCCCATATCCTGATATGAGATCCATGTTTGAAGCATTTAAGGAGTCGGCAGATGTATTGCGTAAAGAGAATAAGCTGAAGACGATTTTATTCCAGTATCCACCATGGTTCGATTGTGATCGAAAACATGTTGAGATACTAAAGAGAACTAGGGAATGGATGGACGGATATTCTGTTGCGCTTGAATTCCGGAATAGGAGCTGGTTTGCACCTGGATATCGTGATAAGACGCTTCAGTTCATGCGAGATGAGGGCTGGATTCATAGTATTGCTGATGAACCGGATGCAGGTATTGGCTCGATACCTGTTGTGCTTGAACCCACGCAGTCTCATGCGACGATGATCCGTCTTCACGGACGAAATACGGCGGGCTGGCATTCAAGTGGTGAAGCGAATTGGCGTGAGGTGCGATATTTATATCGTTATAATACAGAAGAATTGCAGGAATGGAAGCAGAATCTGCTAACCTTGCTTAACAGCACCCAAGAATGCTGGCTTATATTTAACAATAACTCTGGTGGAGATGCTGCAGCCAATGCTAAACAATTGATGGGGCTTATCGGTCAAGAAACAGGGCCTGATCCTATTAGGCAGATGGAATGGTTGTGAATATCAGTATTAATGGATATTAATCCTTTTAATGTAAATTCATTGGACTTGCCAGCTCTTTGATAACTGAAATGTCACGAAATATTCGTAAATTCATCTGTTTATGAGATGATTATTATATAAAAAGGTTATTTTCGGTATAGTGCTTAAGTGTATTATAATGAACTTGTAATTAGAATTTCCGTCCTTGAACTATCAAAATAATCTGACGGAGGGAGTCAGCGATGAAGACCCTTGACAGAATGACAGAGGGACCATGGCAGAAATATCACGGTCCGAATTTGGGGTACATTCAAGACCAGTACGAGAAGTTTTTACAAAATCCACAATCTGTGGAACCAGCATATCGTGAATTGTTCGCAAGTTGGGGATCTCCTCCATCTTTGCCAAACAAAGAAAAGAAAGCGGATACGCAGGAATCCGGTAGTACATGCGATCGTAGTTTATTGAAAAAGGGCGTGAGTGCCGGTAAGCTGGTGTGGAACATCAGAACTTACGGTCATCTTGCTGCAGACATTGATCCGATTGGCATCGGAATGGAAGTGGACACGCGTCTACTTCAACCTGAAACATACCAACTCAGCCAAGCGGATTTAGCTGCCTTACCTGCAGAAGTTGTCTGGGAGGAAGCTCCTAGCGATGTAAAGAATGGGTGGGAGGCGATCCAAAGGCTGCATCAAATATATACGGGAACGATCGCCTATGAATTCAGTCATGTGCATGAAGAAGAAGAGCGCAACTGGCTGAACAGCCAAGCTGAATCTGGTACTAACCCAGCTCCTTTGACCGCGGAAGAGAAGAAGCATCTTCTTAAGAGATTGCTCGAAGCGGAGCAGTTTGAAGAGTTCTTACATCGTACTTTTGTAGGAGCTAAGCGTTTCTCTATTGAAGGTAATGATGCTCTCATTCCAATGCTTGATGAGATTGTAAGAGAAATGGCTCACGCTGATGTTAGCTCCATTCTCATGGGAATGGCTCACCGTGGACGATTGAATGTTCTTGCGCATGTTCTCGGCAAATCTTATAGCAAAATCTTCTCGGAGTTCCTTAATTCTCCGAATAAACACCTTGTGCCTTCAGAAGGTTCCATGGGAATTAACTATGGCTGGACGGGAGATGTGAAGTACCATCTTGGTGCAGATCGTTTCTTGAAGGAAGAAGATGCTCATGAAGTTCGTGTTACCCTTGCGAATAACCCGAGTCACTTGGAGTTTGTTAATCCAGTAGTAGAAGGTTTTGCTCGCGCTGCACAAGAAGACCGCAGTGAACCAGGGTATCCGAAACAAGATGTGAATAAAGCTGCGACCATTCTTATTCATGGTGATTCAGCATTCCCTGGCGAAGGCATTGTAGCAGAGACACTTAACTTTAATAAGCTTCCTGGATTCAGAAATGGTGGAACGATTCATATTATCGTTAACAATCGTATCGGTTTTACAACAGAAGGTAAGGACTCACGCTCCACTCATTATGCGAGTGATCTCGCTAAAGGATATGAAATTCCAATTGTGCATGTGAATGCAGATGATCCAGAAGCATGTATCGCTGCTGCGCGTCTTGCAAGCGAATATCGTAACAAGTTTAAGAAGGATTTCCTTATTGATCTTGTTGGATATCGCAGATATGGTCATAACGAGACAGATGATCCAGAAACGACGCAACCTCTTATTTATCAAAAGGTTAAACAACATGCGACAGTAGCAAATCTGTACATGAATAGACTAGTAAGTAATCAAGAAATGAGCCAAGTTGAAGCTGATGAGTTGAAGGCTAAAGTTCTTAATGGTTTGAAAGAAGCTTACGACAGGGTTAAGTCTAAAGAGCCTGTTGATCATGTGTTACTTGGTTTAAATCCATCGAACGAGAACGTCAAGCCGAAAGTGAAGACAGGTGTACCTGTTGAGACACTCAGCGCAATCAATACTGAGCTTCTTAAGTGGCCTGAAGGATTTACTGTGTATCCTAAACTTCAACGAATTCTTGAACGTCGTAGTGGTGCACTTCAAGAAGGTGAAAAAGTAGACTGGGGACATGCTGAAACATTAGCGTTTGCTACCATTCTATCAGACGCTCAGCCTATTCGTATTACGGGCCAGGATGCAGAAAGAGCAACTTTTGCACATCGTAATCTTGTGCTTCACGATGCTGTCGATGGCTCGACTTTCTGTCCTTTACACCGTTTGCCGCAGGCAAAAGCTTCTTTTGCCATTCACAATAGCCCGCTTTCCGAAGCATCAGTCTTGGGCTTTGAGTATGGATATAACGTGTATTCACCTGAAACGCTTGTCATTTGGGAAGCTCAATACGGTGACTTTACGAACTGTGCTCAAGTTATTATTGATCAGTTCATTACATCTGGAAGTTCCAAATGGAGACAGAAATCTAGTCTCGTGATGATGCTTCCTCATGGTTATGAAGGTCAAGGCCCTGAACATTCTAGTGCAAGATTGGAAAGATTCTTGCAACTGGGTGGCGAAGACAACTGGACGGTTGCTAACCTGACAACATCAGCTCAATACTTCCATCTTCTTCGTCGTCAAGCTTCTATCGTAAATACGGAAGATGCTAGACCACTTGTTCTTATGGCTCCAAAGAGTCTTATACGGAATCCACGAGTTGCATCACCTGCGACAGCTTTCAGCGAAGGTTCTTTCCAAGAGGTTATTGAACAACCAGGTCTTGGTGAAACACCGAAGAAAGTTGAACGTCTCGTATTATGCTCGGGTAAAGTTGCTGTAGATCTCGAAGAAGCAATTGAGAAACAGAAAGATGAAGATCACTCTTGGTTGCATATCATTCGTGTAGAGCAATTGTATCCATTCCCGAAAGAGGAAATTGCACGCATTATGAGCAAGTATCCGAAGTTGAAAGAAATTCTTTGGGTTCAGGAAGAACCTCAGAATATGGGCGCATGGAGTTACATGGAACCAAGAATTCGTGAAATTGCACCTAAGGGAACCGAAATTCGTTATAGCGGACGTCCGGAGCGTTCTAGTCCTGCAAGCGGATATCAGGATGTGCATATTTATGAACAACAGACCATCATTTCTTTTGCCCTTAATCGCAAAACTATAAATCAACAGATCTCATTGGGGAGGTAAGCGGCTGTGAACGAAATAACTGTACCAGCTATGGGCGAATCCATCACCGAAGGAACGATATTCAAATGGCATGTTAAAGAAGGGGATAGCGTTAACATCGGTGACGTTTTGCTCGAGTTAGAAACGGATAAGGTCAATCTTGAAATTAGCGCGGAGGCAAGCGGTGTTGTGCAAAAGATCCTTCGCCAAGAAGGGGACAATGTAACGATCGGAGAAGTTATCGGTCAGATTTCCCCAGAAGAAGGAGTGGGCAGTGAGCCAGCAAAGGTTGAGGCTCCAGCACCAGTACAACCAGCAGCTCAGGCTGCTGCTGAGTTACCGAAATCGCCAGCACCTCCGGCAGAGAGTGGAGAAGGTTCTATACCTCAAGCTTCACCTGCTGCACGGAAACTAGCACGTGAGCGCGGGATTGATCTGGACCAGGTACAGGGCCGTGACCCAATCGGTCGTATCTATCATGAAGATGTGAAGAACCATTCGAATGGGGCAAGTAAATCAGCTGTGTCTGAGAAACCAGCCCCTCAGGCTGCGGCTCCATCTGCACCCGCTGAGATTGCAGGGAAGCCAACAGAACGTAAGCGTATGTCACGTCGTCGTCAGACGATTGCTAATCGATTGGTTGAAGCGCAACATACCGCGGCCATGCTTACGACTTTTAATGAAGTAGATATGACAGCTATTCTGGACGTTCGTAAACGTCGTAAGGATGCTTTCAAGGAAAAGCATGATGTAGGCCTTGGATTTATGTCATTCTTCACCAAAGCAGTTGTAGGCGCTCTGAAACGATATCCTTTATTGAACGCTGAAATTGATGGTGAGGATATTATCCTTAAGAAGTATTACGATATTGGTATTGCTGTTTCAGCCAAAGAAGGTTTGGTTGTACCTGTGGTTCGTGATGCAGATCGACTGGGATTCGCTCAGATTGAGAAGGAAATCGTGGATCTTGCTGGCAAAGCCCGCAGTAATACTTTATCCTTATCTGAGTTGCAAGGAGGAACCTTTACAATTACGAACGGAGGAGTATTTGGTTCACTTCTCTCAACTCCGATATTGAATACTCCGCAGGTAGGTATTCTAGGCATGCATAAAATTCAGCTTCGTCCGGTTGCTATCGATGCAGAACGTTCTGAGAATCGTCCGATGATGTATATCGCGCTTTCTTACGATCACCGTATCGTTGACGGTGCAGAAGCCGTACGCTTCCTAGTTACCGTTAAGGAACTCCTTGAAGATCCGGAGTCTCTATTGCTGGAAGGTTAATATAAGAAGATATAAGGCTGCCCGGCAGAAGGATTTTTGTCGGGCAGCTTTTTTTATATATGCATCATTAATACAAGCAGGATTGATTTCTTCGAAGTAGGAAGTGTAACATGGTAGAGACATATACATACTCCATCGAAAGATGGCAGTTTAAAGGAGAGGTACATATATGGAAACTTCAACAAAAACTTTAGTTTTTACAGGTTCTTATGCAGAAGCAAGTGAAAATGGAATTTGTGTGTACTCATTCAATCAGGATAATGGTGATTTGACGTTGTTGCATCAAGTATCTGGAGTCAAGAATCCAACATTCCTTAATATCAATACAGAAACAAATCGCTTATATGCCATTGGCGAAGTTGCTAAAGATGGGGGGAAGATTGGAGAAGTTATTACTTTTGAGATTAACCCTTCTACAGGAGCGTTGCTTGAATTAAACCGAGTTCAAGGAAGCAGCAGTTCAACTTGCCATATACAGAGAGATCCTGAAGATCAGTATTTGATTGTCTCTAGTTATCACGGAGGCAGTGTTGGATTAATCGCGTTAGATGAGCATGCTGTGGCTTCGAAATGGTTAAATGAGCAATTTCATGAGGGACATCGTTCGAATGCGGAACAACAGCCTAGAGCACATTCGGCCTTCTTCAGTCCTGATGGGAAATATGTGTTCATTCAGGATTTGGGATTAGATAAAATCATCTCCTATCAGATCGATAAGAAGGATAATACACTCAAGTTTCATGGCGAAACATTGTTAGAGTTAGGATCAGGTCCAAGACATTTGGCTTTCCATCCAAGCGGAAAATATGCCTATGTTATTAATGAATTGAATTCAACGGTGAAAGCTTTCCGTTATGTATCTGAAGAGGGGCGTTTAGAGGCAATTCAAATGTTATCTACACTCCCTGATGATTTTACGGGTGAGAGCTATTGTGCAGAAATTGCAGTTTCTGAAGACGGTCTTACAGTGTATGGATCGAATCGTGGTCATGATAGTATTGTGGTCTTTTCCGTTGATCCAAGTACAGGTGAGCTAACTCCTATTCAATTCATTTCAACAGAAGGTGGTCATCCACGTCATTTCTCACTAATGCCAGAAGGTAAATTTATGGTTGTGGCGAACCGTGACGGTGACAATCTAGTGCTATACACGGTTAACCCAGAGAATGGAATGCTTCAGTTTACAGGTAAGACTATTGAGCAATCGAAACCGGTGTGCGTTAAACCTGCTGTGTTTAAAGTTTAATCTATGATTCAAGAACTCCCATTTGACAAAAACGTCTGCCTTCCTCATAATTAACGGACATTCTAACAAAAGAATTCAGGTGATTGTAATGATGGGGATCGTGGTAGTGGAAGTTTGTGATAGCAATTTAATGAGTGCGTTGGATCTTGAACACTTAGAGGAACTGTATCCTGAAATTGCTGTCCTTCGCGCAGACTGTATGAATTTATGTGGTTTGTGTAAGATTCGTCCGTATGCCCTCGTCAATGGTAAACGTGTATTCGGCAAGACGACAGAAGAGTGTGTTGAGCTGATTAAAGCGGCTATTGAGCAGGAACTCGTTGTATTTCATGAAGATTAATAAGACTTTACTATAACAAAACGGCATGCTTCGCTTATTAAGCGAGCATGCCGTTTGTGTTTACGATAAACGTATACGATATATTATCCAGCTGCTACGGTCTCTTCACAAGCTTCGGAGCAGAAGCCGTTATGCAGTTCGTCACACTTGTCACAGCAAATGTGTTGTAGATGGCAAGCATCATTGACACAGTTGATGTAGCGGTCTGCAGGTTCACCACAGTGATGACATTTACCTACAATAATATCCTCATCCGTATGATTAATAGGTACGGAAATACGCTCATCGAACACATAACATTTTCCATCAAAAAGTCTTCCTTGTACTTCTGGATCCTTACCATACGTTACAATGCCGCCATCTAGCTGAGCAACATCCTGGAAGCCTTCCTTCAGCATGAAACCGGTAAGCTTCTCACAGCGGATGCCACCAGTACAGTAGGTAAGAATGGTTTTATCTTTATACTGACTCATATTCTCACGAATCCAATCAGGGAATTCACGGAACGACTCTACCTCTGGACGAATCGCGTTTCTGAAATGGCCAATATCATATTCGTAATCTGTGCGACCGTCAAGTACGATGACATCGTCTTGCTGAAGCTGCTCAAAGAATTGTTGAGGAGAAAGTCTTTTTCCGCTTATGACATTAGGATCTAGTTCATCTTCTACACGGAAGGTTACGAGTTCTTTACGGTGACGGACGAACATTTTGTGAAAAGCATGACCTTCGGAAGGATCAATTTTGAAGACCATATCTGCGAATAGCGGATTTGCTTTCATATCTTTCATATATTGTTCGGTCTGTTCAATAGTTCCCGATAACGTACCGTTAATGCCTTCCGAGGAAACGAGAATACGGCCCTTTAACCCGAGATCTTTACAATATTGCAAATGCTCATTCTTGAAAGTTTCAGGATCTTCGATTTGGACGAATTTATAATATAATAAAATTTGGTAGGACTGCTGTTCTTCAGCCATGATATATCACCTGTTCTTTTATCGGATTTCTACTCAAAATGCATACTTCTAAAATTGTAGTGAATTATTGCCACATAGTCAACTTAAATGTATAGAAAGTTACCAATAGGATAAATTTCTACGAATGAAGGGGGACCTATTATAAGAACTTCTGATATAAGCACTTATATTGTAGACTTTTATGATTCACTTTAAAAATCTTAATTGACGTAACCATCTCCCTCCATATAAAATATCCATAATATACCGTTGTTCGAATTTTTTTTGCAGTAATGCTTTGATTGATAAAAGCGACTAAGCGGTGTCGCTTTATGTCGATTATTAATTAGTTCGATAAAGAGAGGGGTTTTAATATCATGAAGAAAAAAATGTGGTTATCATTAACATTGTCAGCCTTGTTGCTGACAGCGGCTGGATGCGGAAATAAAGAAGGAGCAGACACGCCATCGAAAGGTTCGGAAGGTGGCACGGACAAGCAATCGTTCAAGATTGCCATCTCCCAATACGTTGAGCATCCATCGCTTGACGCAACACGTGAGGGAATTATGGCAGCCCTTAAAGATGGCGGGATTATTGAGAAGGACAATATGGAGCTGGATTATAACAATGCTCAGGCCGATTCGACCAACAACCTGACAATTGGACAAAAGCTCAAAGATAATAAGAACGATCTAGTCATCGCAATTGCAACACCCTCTGCACAAGCAGTTGTCAAAAATGTAAAGGAAACTCCGGTATTGTTTGCAGCAGTTACTGACCCGGTTGACGCTAAGTTGGTTAGCGATCTGGAAAAGCCAGGCGGCAACGTAACAGGAGCATCGGACACGAATCCAGAAGCGACGACACAACTCATGAAATTTGTTAGCACTCATTTTCCTAACGTGAAGAAGATTGGACTTATTATTGATGAAGGTGAGGCCAACGCAGTTGTAATGTCAAAGACAGCTGAAGCTGCACTGAAAGAACATGGAATTGAGCTTATAAAAGCTTCCATAACGAATACTTCTGAGGTAAAACAAGCTGCTGAGTCATTAGTAGGCAAGGTCGATGCATTCTATATCACGCTAGATAACAAAGTGGTTAGTGGTGCAGATGCAATTATTAATACTGCAAAAATGAACAAGATTCCATTCTTCTCAAGTGACCGTGATACAGTCGAGAAAGGTGCATTTGCTACAGTTGGTTTCAAGTACTACGACCATGGATATCAAGTTGGGCAAATGGCTGTAGATATCCTGAAGAATGGTAAGAAGCCAGCGGATATGAAAATTACGATTCCAGATAAATTGGACTTGATTCTGAATACTAAGGTAGCTGCTGAGTACGGTATTGAAGTTACGGATGCAATGAAGCAGGAAGTCAAAGACCCGGATAACAACATCATTCAGTAACAGTAAGGCGCGGACATCACTGCCCGCGCCTTTGCTTAATCTTATAGGAGGGTAACGCATGTTTGAATTCCTGATTGATTTTATCAAAACGATTGATAGTCCCATAGAATTGGGATTGTTATATGCTCTGATGGCGTTAGGTGTGTATATCACGTTTAGAATATTGGACTTTCCAGATTTAACTGTTGATGGAAGCTTCACAACGGGTGGAGCGGTAGCAGCTGTTCTTATTAGTAAAGGAGTTGATCCTTGGGTTGCTACACTAGGTGCTTTAGCTGCAGGAATGCTGGCTGGAGTGTGTACAGGCTTGCTTCATACTAAAGGGAAAATTAACGGGTTATTGTCCGGTATTATTATGATGATTGCACTATATTCCATTAATATGAGAATTTTAGGTAAGCCGAATGTATCCATAGGGGATGAGGAGACGATCTTTGCAAGTCTGGATCCCCTGTACGTTATGCTGGTCATCGTCATTGTAGGAAAGTTATTGCTCGATGGTTTCTTCCGAACGGATCTTGGTTTATCACTCCGAGCAACTGGAGATAACAAGCGCATGATTCGAAGTTTCGGCGTGAATACAGATACAACAACCATCCTTGGATTAAGTATTTCTAACGGTCTAGTTGCTCTTTCAGGCGCTGTCGTTGCGCAGCAGTCTGGCTTTGCTGACATTGGTTCAGGGATCGGAATGATCGTTATTGGTTTGGCCTCTGTTATTATCGGTGAAGCAATTCTCGGTACGGGGTCTGTCTTCCGTACGACAGCAGCAGTGGTCTTGGGTTCGATCATTTATCGTATTGTTGTTGCACTTGCGTATGAGATTAAATGGCTTGAAGCATCGGATTTGAAGTTGATTACAGCAATCATTGTTATTATTGCCTTGGTTGTCCCAACGATCCGAAGATCAATGAAACAGCGCTCTCAGGCACGTAGGCGTTCCGCTCAGTTATTAGATCAGGGCAAAACTGAGGGAGGTGCATTCTAATGCTGCAGATGAATCGTGTATCTAAGTTGTTTAATCCCGGTACGGTGGATGAGAAGGTAGCTCTTATGGGTATCAACCTTCATTTACATCCTGGAGATTTCGTAACTGTGATCGGTAGTAACGGTGCAGGTAAATCCACACTGATGAACATTATTTCTGGGGTGATGAAGCCTGATGCTGGAGAGGTTAGGATTGATGGTAACTCCATTGGTCATTTACCAGAATTTAAGCGGAGCCGCTGGATTGGACGGGTGTTCCAAGACCCTATGGCAGGTACCGCGCCGCATATGACGATTGAGGAGAATCTCGCGATGGCCTATCGCCGAGGTCAATCTCGTGGGTTAAGTATAGGGGTGACCACAAATAAGCGGAAAATGTTCAAAGAACAGCTTGCAAGGCTCGGGATCGGTCTTGAGAACCGTTTACGCGCAAAGGTTGGTATGTTGTCAGGTGGCGAACGGCAGGCGCTTAGTCTACTGATGGCAACCTTTACAAAACCACAAATTTTACTATTGGACGAGCATACAGCAGCGCTCGATCCAGCTCGTGCAGAGCTTATTACACGGCTCACTCAAGAGATCGTTAAAGACCTTCATCTAACAACTTTAATGGTTACTCACAATATGGAGCAGGCTATACGTCTAGGAAATCGTCTTATTATGATGGACAAAGGTAGAATCATTCTTGATGTTAATGAAGATCGAAAGCAGGATCTGACAGTCGAACAGCTACTGGGTGAATTTGAACAGATTAGCGGACATAAGCTGTCCGATGATCGCCTAATGCTTGGTTGAAGTATGATAGCTTTCTCAAGACTGCGATAAACCAAGGAATAATAGCATGTAATGAAGAACCGCATCGAAAAGATGCGGTTTTTTGACTTGGTAGTGTGTTTGCTGGATAGCTTATAATTGTGATAAGTTTGTTTTTAAATGTTAGAATATACATATTTACTTTATAGTGAGGGGTTTGCATCATGGCATCAAGGTACACAACTTTAGAAACGAACCAGCCATCGAAGACACGGAAGTGGCTTCTTTTTGTCGGAATTATTTTAATTGCCGTAAATTTGAGGGCTGGCATTACGTCCGTTGGTCCATTGATTGGGATCATTCGTGATGATACTGGAATTTCAAATGCATTAGCTGGGATGCTTACCACGCTTCCTTTGCTTGCCTTTGCTATACTATCGCCTATGGCACCTGGTTTAGCTAGAAAATATGGAATCGAGACCGTGCTCCTCATAAGCATGATCGTCTTGACTGCAGGAATTTGGGTGCGCTCCATATCGTCACCATGGACTTTAATGCTCGGAACAGCGCTGCTGGGTATGGCTATCGCAGTAGGCAATGTCCTGCTTCCGAGTCTTGTAAAACGGGATTTTCCGGGTAACATTGGCCTGATGACTGGAACATATTCCATGTCAATGAACATGCTTGCTGCAATCGCATCAGGTATTAGTATTCCTCTAGCTACACAACCAAGTCTTGGCTGGCAGGGATCACTTATTGTATGGTCGGCGCTATCTTTGCTTGCTAGTCTAGTATGGATCGGTCAACGACACCAAGGACGGGCTACAGTAAGTAATGTATCTGCACCTCCAAAGGGATCAAGTTTAATGAAGTCAAAGCTTGCTTGGCAGATTACATTATTCATGGGACTCCAATCTTTCACCTTCTATGTAAATATTTCTTGGCTACCAGAAATTTTACACAGTCAGGGATTAGATTACACGTCTGCAGGATGGATGCTGTCAATTCTTCAGTTCGTCAGTCTTCCGTTCTCATTCATCATCCCTGTTCTTGCCGGTCGAAGACCGAATCAGCGTCTACTGGTGTTTGTATCCGCAGCAAGTATGTTTGTAGGTTATGTAGGTCTATTATCGGGTCTACAGTCTCTTAATATATTGTGGGTGATCTTAATCGGAATATCTGGTGGAGCGAATTTTAGCTTATCACTCATGTTCTTCACGCTTCGGACTCGAACGGTACATGAAGCAGCAGCATTGTCAGGAATGGCACAGTCCTTCGGTTATTTACTTGCAGCGATCGGTCCGATGTTGATCGGTTATATGCATGACTTTACAAACAGTTGGAGTATACCGCTAATGATTCTGGCAGGTGTCGTCGTTATGCTGTTCGTATTTGGATTCGGTGCAGCCAAACCAGGATATACATCATCTGCAACGTCAGCAGAGTAAAACAAAAGAATGTTGAAGTAGTATAATCATTCAGGTGAATAAGTGAAATAGATTCAGCTTGTTATGAGTAGAGAGAGCAGTCCGTCATTAGCGGTTGCTCTTTTTTTATGTGATTTTACACAGGGTTTACAAATGTCAGTTATCATGGGAACTGCATGTGAAATGTTCTGTTTAAGAATGGATGAGGAGGAAAGCGATTGTCTTCTAAACAACCGGTAAACCATGTTCCCAATGTCCCTTCAAACAAAAAGCAGGGGCGTGAGTTATGGAATGTCTGGTGGACAGCATTACAACTGGGGCTTATGTCGTTTGGTGGTCCAATCGCACATTTAGGATATTTTCATAAGACCTATGTTGTGCGAAAAAAGTGGATTGATGAAAAATCTTTCGCTGATCTTGTTGCACTGTGTCAGTTCCTGCCTGGTCCGGCAAGCAGTCAGGTTGGAATTGGTATCGGTGCAATGCGTGCAGGGTTATCTGGCGCAATTGTAGCATGGCTTGGTTTTACGCTGCCATCGGTATTACTCCTTATTGCATTTGCATATTTGATCTATGGCGTTGATGTAGGAGGGGCTGGGTGGATTCATGGATTAAAACTTGTGGCTGTTGCAATTGTGGCTCAAGCAGTATTAGGTATGGCGAACAAATTAGCAGCAGGTCGATTAAGAGCGAGTATTGCGTTTGGTGCACTTGCTGCAGTGCTGCTCTGGCAAGCTCCTTGGGTTCAGGTTGCCATCATTGCAGCAGCTGGAGTAGCGGGAATGCTATTGTTTAAGGAGGAAAGATCCCCTGACGTTCAGCACCAGTCTGTTCGAGTTAGTTATAAGACAGGGATCATCTGCTTGTCCTTGTTTGTTGTGATATTGATCGGTTTGCCTATAGTTCGTCTGGTCACAGGGAATGAGTGGGTTGTACTTATGGACAGCTTCTACCGAACAGGTTCGCTTGTTTTCGGGGGTGGGCATGTGGTTGTCCCACTATTGGAGACAGAAACGATGCTGAATGGTTGGATGAGTAAGGAAGAGTTTGTGGCTGGATATGGAGCTGTCCAAGCAGTGCCAGGACCACTGTTTACGTTTGCCGCCTACATAGGTGTATTTATTCAAGGTGTTCCAGGAGCAGTATTGGCAATAGTTGCTGTATTTCTTCCAGGATTTCTGCTAGTCATCGGGTCCATGCCCTTCTGGAACAGTTTGCGCCGTATTACTAGATTGCAAGGTGCGATGGCTTCTATGAATGCAGCTGTTGTGGGTATTTTATTTGCAGCACTTTATGATCCCATATGGACATCTTCTGTTACTACCTCAATCGAATTTATTATTGCAGCTGCCTTATTCGTGTTACTTGTATTCTGGAAACTTCCACCATGGACGATTGTTATTTTAGGGGCAGTGGCAGGTCAGATATGGCTGTGAGAAGCTTTGAAATCTAATATGATCAGTTAGAAGAGCGTTGGTGTCTATTGTTGCCAACGTTTTTTTATGTTGATGAAGAGCTTGGGAAAGAATAGTACATAGAGTGAATAAGCTCGGTTTTGTTTAATGTATTGAGGGACATAAATACATAAACAGAAACCATACACATGTGATGATTGTTGAAGGGAAGTGAATCTATGAAAGACTGCATTATTGTCGGCGGAGGCATTGCTGGCTTGCAAGCGGCTATCCAATTAGGTCGATACAGTGTACACGATATTCTCGTGATCGATAAAGGGAAAGGGCGCTCAACATTGTGCCGAGATTATCATAATATTTTAGGCTGGCCTGAAGGAATATCGGGTGATGAGCTGAGGTCGCGTGGGAGAGGTCAAGCTGAATCGGTTGGTGTACAATTTATTAATGACACCATCGATAAAGCAGAATCACAGGGTGATTCATTCCATCTGATCGGGACGAGCGGGGAGGAATATCGTGCGAGAACAATATTAATTGCTACGGGGTTGTCTGACCGTTTCCCTGATATTCCAGGGCTTGTCCCGACGCTCGGACGTAGTGTTTACGTCTGTCCCGATTGCGACGGATATGAAGTGCAGAACCGTAAAACCATTGTATTAGGTGCTGGTGAAGCAGGGGCGAACATGGCGCTGCTATTGTCAAATCGGACTGATGATTTATCATATATTAATCATGAGGGAACACCGGTTGACGATGAGCTTCTGCAGCAGATGAAAGTTAAAGGTATTAAGTATATTGATGAAACGATTGCGGAAGTGTTATGTGATGCGGATGGAATGATCCGGTCTGTAATGCTGGAGAACGGGGCGAAGATTGAAGCAGAGCGTGGGTTCATCTCTTTTGGAGGTAATGAAGTACATTCGGAGCTGGCGGAGCAGCTTGGTGCTGATCTCGAAAATAACAAGCATGTAAAGGCCGATCCGAGATCGAAGATGACTAACGTTCCCAATGTGTGGATTGCTGGTGATCTTGGTGTACATGCGGAACAAGCAACCGTAGCAATGGGTGATGGTGCAACAGCTGCGATATGGATTCACAAAGAACTTATGTCCATAAATGAACAGTCTATATCGTAGACAAATAGAAGAGTTTTTGTAATAATATGGTATGAGAGAACCCACCGAAGTATCATCACCTTGGCGATGAGATGGCGGTGGGTTTTATGCATTCTTTCACTTATTTACCTAGAGACGGAAACGTTGTACTTGTTCATCTAATGATGCTGCTTGAAGCAATTCAACTTGCTTTGGGCCTATCAGATCAAAGTGTGGGTAAGGCATACGGTAATGAATGTATCTAGGATCAAGTCCATGATCCACACACCATTGTTTAAGGAGGTTTAGATCACTGCATCCGACTTTGGTTACCGTTTTGTACTGAGGAAATCTTTCGTCATACCAATAATGAGTTAGGAAAGCAATTTCACCTCGTGCCACTGCTTTCTGCCATTCTCTAAGCTCTTGTTTCGTGATGCCGAATGCCATGAATGCTTCATCTCCAATTCAGTATTCTATCCTATTATATCAGCATATATATAGGTACAGTATAACCTTATTACGATATGAAAGTGGGGATATAAGCGTGATATTAGAGGCATCTTCATTAGTTATCAAGCCTGGAGCTATGAATGATTTTGAGAGTGCATTCCGATCAGCCTATGGCATTATATCCAAAATGAGAGGTTATCTTGGACATGAACTATATAAGTGTGTGGAAAATAGGGACGAATATCTGTTACTTATCCGCTGGAATGCAATTAAGGACCATACCATCGGATTCCGTCAATCGCAGGAGTATAAGGAGTGGGTAGAACTCCTACAGCCTTATTATGATCCAGAGCCAGAGGTGAAGCATTATATCGATATCCGAGTTGGTGGAAGAGAGTATGAACGTGAACGATGGGCGAGTGAAGTTTTAGGTGCAATGACCGATCCTTGAGATTGGAGGAATGGGGTGATTAATGAGAATGATGTCAACAGAAGTTTGCAGTATTAAAGGGGTTAATTACCGAATATTTGTTGCCGGGCAAGGAGATACAATGGTTCTGCTCCATGGTGGACACACAAATCTTGATATATGGGAAGATCAACTTGCCTATTTTGCCGATAAGAACTTTAAGGTTATTGCATATGATCAGCGGGGGTATGGACATACGGACATTCCTTTAGAGCCCTTCGCATATGAAGAGGATGTTAGGCAGATTCTGGACCATTTCGGTGTAGAGAAAGCAATTATTATTGGGGCTTCTTTTGGTGGCAGTGTTGCTATTGATTTTGCATTAGCGTATCCTGACCGAGTTAGAGCTTTAGTACTTGCTGGGCCTGCAGTAAACGGAAATAAGCTTCCATTCAGAATGAAGGTCGAGGGTATAAAATGTTATATGACAGCGAAGAAGAAAGGCATACATACGGCTGCGGCAAAATTTGAAGCCAATCGATATTGGAAGTATTTTATACCAAAGAACGAGAGCAAAAGGCAACGATTTATGGACATTTTTCAATCGAACGGAGCATTTTATACATGGAATATGAAGCTAACGAAGAAGTTGCAACCTCCGGCTATGAATCGCTTATCCGAAATATCGGCTCCAACCTTAATTGTGGAACCGGCTGACGACCTATCATTCAATATTCAAACGTGTAAGCTGCTGGAGAGGCATCTTCCGAATGCGCACTTGATTCGAATTCATGATACAGGACATCTTCCAAACTTGGAACAATCAGATGTATTCAATGAGACGGTAAATACGTGGCTCAAAAAATTATAATGCTTATTTTCAGGCTCCGGTCCCACTCCTTGGAATCGGGGTTTTTGCTTTTATTCGACAGAAAAGAGGGTGAATAAACAGGGTTATTAGGTGAAGTTGCCGAACTTTATTATGTGAGTAAGTAGATATGCATAAGGAGTGATTCCCATCTCAAACTATAACGCAGTTCGTGAGTTAGCCGGACAGGTTAGAATGAATATTGGTCAAGTCATCGTTGGTAAAGAGGATCTCATCGATAAATTATTTATTGCTTTAATTACTGCAGGGCATGTTCTACTTGAGGATGTACCGGGTACCGGTAAGACACTACTTGCAAAATCACTGGCAAAATCCGTAGATTGTACATTTAAAAGAGTTCAGTTTACACCGGATCTTCTCCCTTCTGACTTAAGTGGAATTTATTATTTTAATCAAAAAAGTGCTGAATTCGATTTCCGTCCAGGCCCTTTATTTACCCATATATTGCTTGCAGACGAAATAAATCGGGCTACACCACGTACACAGTCCAGCTTGCTTGAATGTATGGAGGAGCGGCAGATGAGTATTGATGGAGTAACCCATCGTTTAGAAGATCCGTTTCTTGTTATTGCCACACAAAATCCGTTAGAGCAGCAAGGTACCTTCCCTCTCCCAGAGGCCCAGTTAGATCGTTTCTTGTTCAAACTCAGTATGGGATATCCTAGTGCTGATGAAAGTGTTCATATTTTAAAGCGCTTTAAAGAAGGGCAACCCCTCGAACAGCTGCAAGCTGCGGCGTCCATTCAAGAATTGATACAGGCAAGAGAGACAGCTGCAAAAGTTCATGTGAACGATGATGTTCTGCAGTACATTGTTGATCTTGCGGAGCGGACACGTAAGGATGAAGCTGTAGCATCGGGTGTTAGCCCAAGGGGATGTCAAGCTTTATTGAAAGCAGCACAGGTGCAAGCTATTCTGCAAGGAAGAGAATTTGTTACGCCGGATGATGTTAAGTACCTAGCGCCTTATACATGGGCTCATCGCATGCTTCTCAAAGGTACGTTACGGTCAAGAGGTGGTGCAGGAGCTGCAGAAGGCGTCATTGAACGTATTTTGCAAGAAGTCCCCGTGCCTGCAGAAGAAAGCGTCTCACCATAGGAGGATTGCATATGGGAGCATACTGGATACTACTCATTGCGGCAGTTGTGATCGTGCTACAGGCAGGCTTATTTCGACGACTTGCCCTGAAGCGAATCACGTATAGCCGATCCTTTAAAGTGACGACTTGTTTTGAAGGAGAGGCACTTGAGCTTGTAGAGATTATTGAGAACCGCAAGGTTCTTCCTGTGCCATGGTTACGGGTAGAGTCTCAGTTCAGAACAGGAATAGCTTTCCGTGGACAAAACAATCTAGATATTAGTGAAGGTCAATACAACCAGAATCACAAAAGTTTTTTCAGCCTTATGCCGTGGACCAAAATGGTCCGCAGACATCATGTGACAGCGACTCACAGAGGTGTTTATAAACTTGGCACGGTATCGATGACTTCGGGTGATCTTCTGGGTAGTAGTTCAGATGTGCGAAGTTTTCCAATTGACGGTGGTTTGACAGTCTATCCTGAGCCATTAGACCCTAAGGAAATGACGCTGCCCGTTCAGACTTGGCTGGGTGATCTTATCGTCCGGAGATGGATCGTAGAAGACCCCTTCCTTGTATCCGGAATAAGGGATTACCGCGATGGTGATCCGTTAAAGGATGTTCACTGGAAAGCAAGCGCACGAAGAGGTTCACTTCAAGTACGTAGACGAGATGCAACGGCGGATTGCCGAATTAAACTGTATTTGAACATCGAAGATCACGAGCAGATGTGGAGTCATGCCACCCGTCCAGAGGCTGTGGAATATGGAATTCGTTTAGCCGCTGGGGTGGCGGCTCATTTATTAACACAAGGTATGGAAGTTGGACTTGGCGCGAACGGACGTCTTGACGATGGTGGGAGTGAATTAATCAATATCCCTGTTTCAGGTGGGAGGGAACAGCTTAACTTTATCTATGAAGCTCTTGCAAGATTGGAGTTAACTCGGGTCCTTTCTTTTCATGATTACTTGGAACAAGAGCTTCAACATTTGGAAGGAAGTTATGACATTCTCATCCTGAGCACCTATATGAGCGATCGTCTTCAAAAGGTATTGGACCAATTCCATGAGCATGGACACCGAGTGCAGGTAACGATGCTTGAAGAAAGAGGAGGGGAATGGAAGGAGGGAACTTCATGAGCGCGAAGCTGAAGGGACTCTCTCGTGTTCTTGGCATGGGTTTTGCTGAGACGTTGTTATATTTTCCTGTTCTTTTCATTCCGATGGTATATCTTTTTCCAGAATCATTCATCCCATTATGGACATTAATTGTAATTCTTGGCTATGGCTTAGGCTATGCAGGGAGTTACATCCTTCGGATAAAGACATTTCTCATGACATTTCTATGGTCATCTGTCATTGCTGTAAGTGTATCTTATATCTTGTTCGGTGTAGATATTGGATTAGCAGTGGCGGTGCCTAGCTTATATGTGACATGTTATCGAGGTATACGTATAAAGCAGACGGGTATATCTTTTCTGTATTCGGGATCGTACTTCTTTATAGGGCTAGCCATTTATGGAGTAAGTAGCTTTATCTTAAGCTTCATGGAACGTTTCCAGCCATATACCTTAGTGATGACGGGAGCGGGTGCGTCTGCTCTAGTCATGACTTTATTTATGTTAAATCGGCATTATGTCGAAGAACAGACACTTTCGGGTTCTAAGAAACCAATCGTTGAACAACGGGTTCTTCGGCAAAATAGAGGGATGATCATTATTTTAACAGCCACGATTGGGGGGCTTTCCTTACTTCCGATGCTTCAAGCGTGGCTATCTGCATTCGGCAGAAGCTTTGCTAGATGGATTGGTCAACTGCTACAGACCTCTCCTGGAGAACCAGAATCAACACCTGAAATGGATCCAGAGGCTGCAGAGATGCCATTTGCTAATGAGCCATCAGAACCTTCTTCCTTGATGGAATTCCTAGAAAAGCTTGCGTTCTATGTTGTGTACATTGCAGCTATCGCACTAATAATTTACCTGCTCTATCGGTTCGTTAAAGTGCTTCCGATGCTGCTCCGAAAAGGTTCAGCTTGGTTAAATCGACTCATGTCTCACCAAGTTCATGATGGAGCTTTTCTTGGTTATGAGGATGAAGAAATAGAGATCGAGCATGAGAAGGTGTCAAGTCGTTTGAAACGCCTGCTCGAAGGAGTCCGTTTAAATGGATCTATTCATAAGGAAAGTGAATCTGTAGATAATGCGACTCAAATTCGGCGCGCGTATAGAAGAATATTGACCCATAAAATTCGGGAAGGATACAAATGGAAAGTTTCAAAGACACCGAGAGAAACGAAAAGGGATATGAAGGTATGGAAAGAATCAGAGGAGCCCATCTCAGATGAGTTCATAAGATTGTACGAGCAGGCTAGATATGGGCACCGTTCTATTCGGGATGAGGAGTTGAATAACAATCTAAAAGAACTAAAACGCCATAAATAAGGAGTGGACAGTGTGTCTGTGCAAAAAGACAACAAGACGGCAATCGACTATGGTGATCTCGCTGTAACAGGAGGTGTTTCCGTCTTTACGGATGAGTTTGACAATCTCTTCTATTACGAAGGCAGTGACCTAGGGCTCACCTATACCCAGCAGAGTTCTAAATTTCGTTTATGGGCGCCAACGGCAAGCGAGGCTTTTGTCATGCTCTATGAAGACTGGAATAGCAAGCCGACTCAAAAAGTACAGATGCTAAAGGACGTAAAGGGTACGTGGGTCGCTGAAATAGAAGGTGATGCGGCGGGACTTTATTATACTTATCTTGTCCGAATCGGAAGTCAGTGGAATGAAGCTGTCGACCCTTATGCAAAAGCAGTAGGAGTTAACGGAGATCGTGCTGCGATCATAGATATGAATCAGACGAATCCATTACGATGGACATCTGATAAACCTGAGTTTGTGAACGCAGTTGATGCTATCATCTATGAACTGCATATACGGGACATATCGGTTCATCCTGGAAGCGGTGTACAGCATCAGGGGAAGTATCTCGGACTCGCCGAAATCGGTACACATGGTGCTAGTGGAATCGCTACAGGACTTGAACACATTAAAAGGCTTGGTGTGACTCACGTCCAGGTACTTCCGTTCTATGATTTTGCCACAGAAAGTGTTGATGAGACCTGTCAAGAAGAGCAATATAACTGGGGTTATGATCCGAAGAACTACAACGTACCAGAAGGATCATACGCAACAGATGCATACCGACCTGATGTTCGTATTCGAGAACTGAAGCAGATGATTCAGGCGATACATGATGAAGGACTCCGGGTTATCATGGATGTTGTATACAATCATGTGTATGATGCGTATCTCATTCATTTTAATAAGCTGGTTCCGGGTTATTACCTTCGTTACGCTGCGGATCGGACACTCTCGAATGGTTCGGGATGTGGGAATGATACGGCAAGTGAGAGAGGGATGATGCGTAAATATATCATCGAATCCATTCTGCATTGGGCTCAGGAATATCATGTCGATGGTTTTCGGTTCGATCTAATGGGGCTAATGGATAAAGATACGATGAATGAAATACGCAGGCGACTTGATGAGATAGATCCCTCGCTCCTTATGATTGGTGAGGGCTGGATTATGGAGACCGAACTGGCCAAGGAAAAGCGAGCTAATCAGCTTCAGGCTGCAGAGATGCCGAGGATTGCATACTTTAACGATGGGTTTAGAGATGCTGTGAAGGGTGATATTTTTGTATTCGATAAGAAAGGGTTCATTAGTGGTGGTCAAACGCTCGAAACCGGAGTGAAAAAAGGTATCGTTGCAGGAATCCATTACAATAATGAACTCTCTTCATTTGCAGTTGAACCGAATCAAACGGTGAACTTTGTGGAGTGTCATGATAATCACACCCTGTGGGACAAAATAGTACTATCTACTCCGAGCGAGAATGATGAGAATCGACGAGCTATGCATCGTTTAGCAACCTCAATACTATTAACCAGTCAAGGGATTGCCTTTCTCCATGCTGGCCAAGAATTTTATCGTTCGAAAAACGGTGCTGACAATAGCTATAACTTAGGTGATGATGTAAATCAAATGAATTGGGATCAGGCAAAAGCGCACAGTGAGGCGATAACGTTCGTGCAAAGACTGGTTAAGCTACGCAAGGAGCACCCAGCTTTTAGAATGAAAGATGCTGAGTCGATACGCAAGCATTTGATTTTTGAGAAAGCTCCGGAGCAAGCGATTGCCTTCTCGATCCGGGATCATGCCAATGGTGACCCTGAGAAACACTTGTATGTGCTTCATTATGCTGGGAGATCAGTCATAGAAGTCAAACTTCCGAATTTAGGACAATGGCGATTATTGTTTGGAGAAGAGTGTGTTGAAATGATGAACGATGTAATGATAAGAGTTGACGGAATCGGAACGATTATACTCGCTTCAAGAGATTAGTAGGTTATAAACTGATAATTTACCAACAACTGATTAGTGCCTATGATATCTTTCGTCTGATATGCTGTTGAAAGAATTGGATGAAAGAATCGAGGCGTACTAGTGAAAAAATATATGTTGTTTCTGCTCGTGTGTATAGTATTCTTCTCAACAGGATTATCACCAGTGGAAGCCAAGCAGGCCCCGAGCCAGACCGTCTATCACGATATCTCTACTAGCTATGCGAAAGAAGCAATTCTTCGCCTGACGAAGAGAAATATAGTGAGTGGAAATGGCGCAGGGGCTTTTCTGCCTCGTAATAAGGTTACTCGTGCAGAAATGGCGACAATGATGAGCAGACTGCTACAGATGAATCCGGTTGATAACGATATTTCAGCTTTTCGAGATGTCCCGGAACAGGCTTGGTATTACGGATGGGTTCACGCGGGAACGAATTTAGGAATCATTCATGGTAGAAGTGAACGCTTGTTTAAACCGATAGATCCTGTTACAAGACAGGAAGCAGCTGTAATGATGGTGCGTGCCATGAAGGTTGATGCTTCTACAGGAGAAGAGATTGTATACCGTCGTTATGAAGATGCAGCAGAACTAGCAGCTTGGTCTCGTGCTGCGGTGGGTGTTGCCACACTTCATGGTTGGTTGCAGGGAAGTGGAGGGAAGTTCCGACCACATGATCCAATTACAAGAGAAGAGGTAGCGGTGTTGATGGACCGTATACTATATGACGGAAATGTAATTGATGTCTTGAATAGGGTAAATGATCCCGCTTTCGCTAATAATGCATCCGAGATCCAGATGGGATGGTTATATAATGGGACAACGAAGCAATATATTTCCTATGCAAAGACATCAGGGATAAATACGCTAGTGCCACGTTGGTATTATATTGAGAGCACAGGGAACGTCTCAGATGAAACGGATATAGAGCTCCTAAACTGGGCTCAAAATAATGGACGTAAGGTTTGGGCGATGCTTGGAAACCGCTCCAATGCAGAGATAACCCATAAGGTGTTAAGTGATTCAACAGCCAGAAGAAAGGTTATTACAAAGCTTGCTGCCTATGTGAAGAAGTATAAGCTTGACGGCATCAATGTGGACTTTGAGAATGTTATACCGGAGGACCGCTCTTATCTAACATCTTTTATTCAAGAATTATCGACTGAGTTGCATAAACAAGGTGCAGTGATCTCGATAGATGTATCTCCTGATCTGGGGACGGATTGGACGGCTGCATTCGATTATAAAGCACTAGGAAGATATGCGGATTATGTGGTGTTGATGGGCTATGATGAGCATTGGGGAGGGTCGCCGAAGGCAGGATCCGTTTCTTCACTCCCCTGGCTCGCCGCAGCTGTTGATAAGCTATTAACACAGGTTCCAGCCTCTAAGTCGGTCATCGCATTGCCGCTTTACACTAGGGAATGGCGAATTAATCCAGTGGTGTCATCAGAAGAAATTAGTCTTACGCAGCAAGGACAACGCATTCGTTCTTCATCAACTTCCTTGGTGTGGAATCATTGGCTAGGTCAATATGAAGCAGGATATGTGAAGGGCGGAATCGATCGAAGGATATGGACGGAGGATGCACGTTCCTTATCTATGAAGCACAATATGCTAGCAGATCGGAATCCAGCTGGATATGCATATTGGTATGTTGGTTCAGAGACGCCTGATGTATGGCAAGCCATAATGAATATGGAGCGATATAAAAGCTATATGTTTGATATTTAACTGAATTCGAATTGACAAGTGCATGCTGATTAGAAGCATGCACTTTATTTATTCCTACAAAAGATTGGATTTATGCTATAATATACCAAATATTATTTGGTTCAGTCCTTAACAATAAAAGAGATCACGTCACATAACTTGGAGATTAGGAGGCTTGATGTATGTCGAATTCAATCGAACAGCGCCTAAAGACACTCGGTATCACACTCCCTGAAGCAAGTAGCCCGGCTGCAAAGTACGCGAATGCTGTCTTAATTAACGATCTTCTCTATGTATCCGGTAAAGGACTACCAGGACCATGCCATGGAAAACTAGGAGAAACATATTCAACAGAACAGGGGTATGAGTTTGCGCGTCAGGCGGGGATTGAGGTGCTTGCTGTACTTCAAGAAACGCTGGGTTCCCTTAATAAGGTGAAGCGGGTTGTGAAAATCCAAGGATTTGTTAATGCTACGCCGAATTTTGAAGAATCATAAGGTGTTAAATGGCTACTCTGATCTACTGCTAGATGTGTTCAGGGAACAGGGTGTCCATGCACGATCAGTACTGGGGGCCGTTTCCGTTCGTGATAATCTACCCATCATCGTGGATTCAATATTTCAAGTGGTGAATGACTAATAATAGCTGGAAAAACTTACAACTTGCGAAGGTGTGTACGTGTATGTTAAATTATAAAAGTCGCTGATGGATATGGCGGTCGTGGCGAAGGGGTTAACGCACCGGTCTGTGGCTCCGGCATTCGTGGGTTCAAGTCCCATCGATCGCCCTCATAATGCAGCACAAAGGAACGATCTAAGTAATTTACTTAGATCGTTCCTTTTTTGTTTAGGTTGTCTTACGTTTTACAATGAGCCATACACCGCCTAGAACAAGCAAGACAGCAATTAAAGGCTGGACAAAAGATAAGTAGTTAAGAACGGGTCCGATGGAGAAGACAACAAAGAATAAAAGTGATAGTACACACAAAATATTGATTGGGATGAGCATCCACTTATTGCGGGAACCGAACCAGTAAAACTCGAAGAGTCCTGTAGCAACCGCAAGGATATAGCCAGGCCACATGGTCTCCCAGCTATCTAACAAGATCGCGAACTGGCTGGTGATCCCTGCCATGAGCAATATTCCGCCTGGAATCAGGAGCCCGATTCCTTTGCGTCCCACCATAGAGAAGTACATCCAGTGGAAGAACAAGCCAAGTGGAATGACGAAGAGTGTTGGCCAGAAAGTTGAAAAAATCGTTCCTGCACCGATAGATCCTCCTTGATTCAATAACAAATAGACACCAAGCAAGATAAGTAGCGGCGCGAAAATGGTTCGTTTCATAAATTTAAACGTGCCCCTTTCCTATGTACTAATATGCTAAAGAATACCATGCGGAGGAAGTCGTGTCTTCCGTCTCTAGGTGAAAGTCAACCTAGACTTTAGTCTAGGTTATATGAAGTATCAAAAGCTTAAGGATATACGGCGAAGAATAATAAAGGGCAAGAACAAAGATACTATCATTTGACAGCGATATCCGCTCCAATTGGGGCGGATATTTCTGATTTTGGTATCTCTTCCCATGTTCATTTTCCTAAAACGATGTTTATATAATAACAGTACTAAGCATTCTGCTGAGTTGATAACTTAAAGGAGAATACGAGATATGGAATCGGCACTATGGGGTAGCTTTATCTCCGCGATGGCAACGGTATTCGGTGCTGTACCTTTATTATTTGTAAAGACTTTGTCTGAGAAGTGGAAAGATATACTAATTGCTTTCACAGCTGGTATTATGGTCTCGGCCTCCACGTTTGGACTCATGCCGCAAGCACTTCAGGAAGGTGGAATTATCTCACTCACGGTTGGACTTCTGCTTGGTATTGTAGTTCTGGATCTGATTGAGAAGAATATCCCACATATCGATGTGGAGAACCAATCGAAGATCGGATCCTTTGATTCTAAATCGCTACTTGTTATTATCGCTTTGTTCATTCATAACATTCCGGAAGGATTAAGCACTGGATTTAGTTATGCGAGTGAGAATGTAGGACTTGGTCCTATGGTGGCCATATCCATTGGTGCTCAGAATATGCCTGAAGGATTGATCTTGGCCGTATTCCTAATTAATTCTCGTGTAAATAAGTTCAAAGCGTTTATGATCGTCTTCTTGACTGGAATGATGGAGCTTATTTCAGCTGTAGTGGGCTATTTTACAGCTAGTTATATCGAATCATTAATTGGCTATGGTCTAGCTTTTGCAGCGGGTGCGATGATGTTTATCGTTTATAAAGAACTAATTCCTGAAAGTCATGGGCATGGTTATGAGCGACCTTCAACCTATTCATTCATCATAGGGTTATTGATTATGGTTTATGTTAGTTATGCTTTTGTTTAAGTCTGATCCATATGGCCTGGATGCTGTGACAGATTGATGATGTTATAATATAGAAGAACCGAGGTGATAAGAGTATGGCGAAGAAAAAGGGTAGAACTCAAGCTCCCCGTATGAATGAACACATAGATAAGCCTGCTACACTCAAAGATTTGCTGAATCCACAGGTTATTGAGCGTCTGAAGGCCCAATCTGATTCACTCAAAGCTGACGAGGCTAAAAGAGTTGAGGAAGAGCGTCTGAAGCGGGAAGAAGCAAGAAAAGCAGAACAAAAAAGATTGGATAATGATTTTGAACATCTGCTGGAGAACAGTGGAATGGATTGGCGCAAATTCAAATAACAGACGGCTTAACGGTCGTCTGTTTTCATATATAGTATTCATTCCATCATCTTAAACATGAAAGGAATATGCCCATGTCTGATCAAAAACAGATCCAAGATGCTTCTCAAGATCAATTGGACGTAGGTTTGTTGTTAAACGCTTTAATGGCATTGAAGAAAGGCGATTTCTCCCATAGAATGCCTTATGAGTGGACGGGTGTAGCAGGTAAAGTTGCGGATTCTTTTAATGAGATTATGGATATGCAGGAAAGCTTGGTGACCGAAGTACAGACGGTAGCCAAGGTGGTTGGCGAAGATGGTAAACTTCATCGTCGATTTATACATAAGAATAATGGTGGTTCATGGGGGACAATGGTAGAGTCCTTAAACGGGCTTGTAACGAATCTTATCCAGCCTACGAATGAAATGGTTCGAGTTATTAATGCAGTAGCCCAAGGTAATTTATCACAAAAGGTCGAGATGGAGATCGAAGGCCGCCCGCTTACAGGTGAATTCCTTCGAACCGCCAATAACATAAATCAGATGGTAACTCAATTAAGCACATTTGCATCAGAAGTAAACCGTGTAGCCCGCGAAGTAGGTACTGAAGGGATACTTGGTGGCCAAGCCGATGTAAAGGGTGTATCTGGAACATGGAAAGACCTAACGGATAGTGTCAATAACATGGCGAATAATCTAACTGATCAGGTTCGTAATATTGCCGCTGTTACAACTGCGGTCGCCAAAGGGGATCTATCGAAACAGATTACGGTCAATGCCAAAGGCGAGATTTTGGAGTTGAAAGATACGATCAATACGATGGTCGAGCAGCTCAGCACATTTGCATCAGAGGTAACGCGTATGGCGCGTGAGGTAGGTACGGAAGGTAAGCTAGGTGGACAAGCCAATGTAAAAGGTGTATCTGGAACTTGGCGTGATCTGACAGAGAGCGTTAATGATATGGCTAGTAATTTGACCGAACAGGTTCGAAATATAGCCGTGGTTACAACCGCAGTTGCTAATGGAGATCTGTCGAAGAAGATTACAGCGGATGTACAAGGTGAAATCTTAGAGCTGAAGAACACCATAAACACGATGGTGGATCAGCTTAGTACATTTGCTTCTGAAGTTACACGGATGGCACGCGAGGTAGGGACCGAAGGGATATTAGGTGGTCAAGCTGAGGTCACCGGAGTTGCAGGAACCTGGCGAGATCTCACAGAAAGCGTTAATGATATGGCCAGCAACCTCACGAACCAGGTGCGTAATATCGCAGAGGTCACGACAGCCGTTGCAAAAGGGGATTTATCGAAGAAAATCACAGCGGATGTACAAGGTGAGATCTTAGAGTTGAAGAACACCATAAACACGATGGTAGATCAGCTTAGTACATTCGCATCAGAGGTTACGCGTGTTGCTCGTGAAGTTGGGACGGAAGGGAAGCTTGGATCACAAGCCGATGTGAAAGACGTATCTGGAACATGGAAAGATCTGACCGACAACGTTAACTTTATGGCGAGTAATCTGACTATTCAGATGCGGAACATAGCCGGAGTAACAACAGCTGTAGCGAATGGTGACTTGTCTAAGAAAATCACGGTTGATGTAAAAGGTGAACTACTAGAGCTGAAAAATACGATTAATACGATGGTGGATCAACTTAACTCCTTCGCTTCTGAGGTCACTCGGGTCGCTCGTGAAGTGGGCACCGATGGAAAGTTAGGTGGACAAGCGACGGTTCATGGTGTCGGCGGCATCTGGAAAGATCTGACCGATAATGTGAATACAATGGGTTCCAATCTGACAGATCAGGTTCGGGGTATTGCGAAAGTCGTAACCGCAGTAGCGAATGGTAACTTGAAGCAGAAGCTGAATGTGGATGCTGAAGGTGAGATAGCGGAATTAACGGACACCATTAATAATATGATTGATACCCTTGCAACGTTTGCCGACCAAGTAACGACCGTTGCGCGTGAGGTGGGAGCTGAAGGGAAGCTTGGAGGTCAAGCTAATGTACCCGGGGCAGCTGGCACCTGGCGTGACCTTACTTACAACGTTAACTATATGGCGAGCACACTGACAACACAGGTACGTGCGATTACGAATGTTGCTATAGCTGTAACAAAAGGTGATTTGTCTCGTTCAATTGATGTTGCTGCGGCTGGTGAAGTAGCTGCGCTGAAAGATAATGTGAATGAGATGATTCGCAACCTTAAAGAAACCACGCGTATTAATACCGAGCAGGATTGGCTCAAGACGAATCTTGCGAAGTTTTCTCGGATGCTTCAAGGCCAGCGGGATCTAAGTGCGGTCAGTCGTATGATATTGTCTGAACTTGCTCCACTCGTATCTGCTCAGCATGGCGTGTTTTATCTTAATGAAGATGTGAATGGTACTCCGCTTCTAAGATTATTCTCAAGTTATGGTTATCAGCAGCGTAAACATCTTTCGAATGAGTTCCGTGCGGGAGAAGGCTTAGTAGGACAGTGTCTTGTTGAGAAGCAGCGTATTCTGCTTACCAATGTACCATCCGATTATGTTGTCATATCGTCAGGGCTTGGAGAAGCGACGCCACTGAACATTGTGCTTCTTCCGATTATTTTTGAAGATCAGGTGCTTGCTGTACTTGAACTTGCTTCTTTCCGTCTGTTTAATGAAATTGATCTGGCATTTCTTGATCAGCTGACTGAATCGATTGGAATTGTCATTAATACCATGCAAGTAAACCGTAGAACGGAAGAATTATTAATCCAATCCCAATCCTTAACGGAAGAGCTTCAATATCAGCAGCAAGAGCTTCAACATACGAATGAGGAACTGGAAGATAAAGCAAAGCTGCTTGTTATTCAAAAGGCTGAGGTTGAGAGTAAGAATGACGAGATTGAACTGGCAAAGCGTTTTCTGGAAGAAAAAGCAGAACAGCTCGCCTTGACTTCAAAGTATAAATCAGAGTTCTTGGCAAACATGTCTCATGAATTGCGAACACCACTGAATTCATTATTACTACTTGCCGAGCAGTTGGCTGAGAATCCGGATGCGAATTTAACCTCCAACCAAGTGAAATTCGCCAAAACAATTCAGGATTCTGGCATTGAGTTATTGAATTTAATTAACGATATATTAGATTTATCTAAAATCGAATCTGGTACAGTTACGCCGGATTATAATGAGGTTAAGATCAGCGAGTTGGTCGACGGTTTGGACCGTAGTTTTAGGCATATCGCTGAAGATAAACATATCGACTATAACATCAAGATCGCATCTGGAGTTCCGGAGATAATCCTTACGGATTTTAAACGACTTCAGCAAATTGTGAAGAACCTTCTCTCTAACGCTTTTAAGTTCACAGAAGATGGAGAAGTCTCTCTGTATATTGCACCTGCTGTGGATGGCTGGAGCCGAGATAATGAGTTCCTCAATCATGCGAAGACGGTTCTCAGTTTCGTTGTAAATGATACGGGAATTGGTATTCCTGAAGATAAGCAGCAGATTATATTCGAAGCATTTCAGCAAGCTGATGGCAGTACGAACCGATTATATGGTGGAACAGGGTTAGGTCTTGCGATTTCTCGTGAGATTGCTGCACTTTTAGGTGGTGAAATATCTTTATTCAGCGTTGAGGGTAAAGGAAGTACTTTCATATTGTATCTACCGCTTGATCAAGAGCTATCTGGACCAGAACCGAAGCCTAAGTACGAACCTGAGGTGATAGATGTTACACCTCCGCTTCGAACGCGCTCCTTCACAAGAACATCACCTAAGAGTATCGTGGACGATCGGAATCACATTCAGCCAGGTGATCAGGTCTTTATGATCATTGAGGATGATCTGGCCTTTAATGAGATTTTGCTAGATGTTTTGCACAAAAAAGGTATTAAAGCAATCATTACTTCAATGGGATCTAATGCACTCGAACTGGTTCGCCAATATAAGCCTGATGCAATAACTCTAGATCTTCGTCTAGCAGACATGGATGGCTGGATTGTCATCGAACAATTAAAAAACGATCTTAGTGTGCGTCATATCCCGGTATGCGTCATTACAATTGAAGAAGATGAGGTTGTATTGAAACAGAAAGGCGTGTTTGATTATGTGTGCAAACCAGTCTCGAATGAAGACCTTGAGAATGCGATTGATCGTTTAAAAGATTATGCACAGAAATCAATACATCAACTCCTTCTTATTGTGAGCGATGAAGCAAGGCGTCAGGAAATTGTGGAGATGATCGATAACACCGATATCCATATAACGTCTGCATCATCAGCCGAAGAGGCGCTAGATCAGCTTGAGACGCTAGAATTCGATTGTATGATGCTTGATAACGATATAAGAGGAGGTCGCGTCTTCACTTTCCTCAAGACAATTCAGAAGACGGCGAAGCATAAACACCTGCCAATTGTGTTGAATCGCAGTAAGAAGTGGAGTGCCGAAGAAGAGGAAGAACTCGAGGAACTTTCTAAATATGCAGTGATAAAAGAAGTGAAGTCACCGATTCAAATTCTGGATGAAACAGCATTATATTTACACCGGAAGTCGGAAAATCTCCCCGAGGGTCCAAGGGAGACACTCGTAAAACTTCATCAATCTGACGAGATGATTAAATACAAGAAGGTGTTAGTGGTTGATGATGATATACGAAATATTTTTGCGCTAACGACTATACTTGAACGTCACAATATGAAAGTGATTCCTGCTGAGAACGGCCATGAAGCTCTAAATATATTAAATCAGACACCGGATGTAGATATGATCCTCATGGATATCATGATGCCGGTCATGGATGGTTATGAGACGACTCGCGCAATTCGCCAGCAACCGCAATTCAGCGATCTGCCAATTATTGCTCTGACAGCGAAGGCAATGAAAGGCGACCGTGAGGAGTGTCTGGAAGCAGGAGCATCTGATTACATTACAAAACCAGTGAATAGTAAACAACTGTTGTCTATGATTCGAAGCTGGATTCGCGAGCCGGAGAATGGTCAAGAAGATCAAGAAGTTCAAGAAGATCAAGAAGGAACGGATCAATCATAGTAAATTCATTGTTTAATAAGAATTAAGAAAAAATGTAAGCGAGTGGCTAGACCTTTAAGGGTTAGCCTACTCGCTTTTTTCGAGTGGTATCATCCATTCGCTTACCCATGTATAATTATGGAAGGTTGATCTGTGATATCTGGTGATAAAATCTTCTATAGAATTCCGTTATGAATGGAGGAAATATGTTGAAGGCATGTTATTGTGGTAGCCCATGAGACGTAATCACGTTCAGACGATTGGTATAGCAGGTGGATCTGGTAGTGGAAAGACAAGGCTTAGCCTACAACTTGAAGAGCAACTTCAACCCCTAGTAGTCAAAATATTTCATATGGATCATTATTATAAAGAGGTGAGACCTCAATCTCGTGCTTCCTTCACGGATAAAGAATATGAGGATTTTAATCATCCGGATGCAGTAGATGTACACAGAATTCTTCAAGATTATTTCGCGGCTGTTCAAGGGCAAAATTTTGATGTGATTATCATCGAAGGATTTTTGTTATTTCATTTTCCAGAGCTTAGAAACACACTAGACTTAAAGGTATATATCGACTGCCAAGCAGATGAACGGTCCTTGCGGCGCATGAAGTGGTTTCTTGAAAAAGGATATACATATGATGATACGGTTGCCGAATATTTGGATTTAGTCCGGTATCGACATGACCAATACGTAGAACCTACGAAATGGTTTGCAGATATCATCATGAACGGAGCAACAGGTCCGAGAAAAGGAATGAACATGCTTCTGCGGTGGATTGAAATGAAAAGTCGAGGCATGTGACAACAGGAGGATATGATGAAGAAATATAAAGCTATTTTTATTGATTTTTATGGGACCTTGGTTCATGAAGATGATGAAATTCTGCCATTAATCTGTGAACGGGTACGTACAAGTTCAAGTTCGAGTGCAGCATATTCGATTCGAGATATTGGTGGATATTGGTGGAAAGCTTTCCTGCGACGATCGGATTCGTGTTATGGACCCTCCTTTAGACCGCAACGACAAATCGGTGTAGACTCTCTTGCAGAGACAATTCGGGAGTTCCAATCGGATGCAGATGCGGAAACACTGATTCAGCTGCAATTTGAAAATTGGAAAAAGCCTGTTATTTTCGAGGATACGAAGCCATTTCTTGAAGAGTGGAACGGTCAGGTTCCTCTGTACATTCTGTCAAATATTGATACGGAGGATGTCAGCAATGCAATTGAATATCATGGCTTAAAGGTAGATGGTGTCATCTCAAGTGAAGATGTACAATCCTACAAGCCACGTCAAGAGATGTTCTTAGAGGGATTACGCAAAGCTGGTCTACAGCCGAGTGAGGTACTGCATATCGGAGATTCCATTAACAATGACGCTTGGGGTGCAATGCAGTGTGGTATAGATGCCGTGTGGCTTAATCGAACTCGGAAAGCGAAGCATGACACCATACAACCGACATATACTTTTTCCGATTTGAATGCCGTTACGGTGATGATGAAAGGTAATATTACAATGAATGTTGACTGAGGAGACGATAAGATGAATCATGAAGCATTAGTACCTTATTTTGAGACGTATAATGATAGTGAAGGATTGTATTATTACTTGGAGAAATTCTATGTTCGTCATGATAGCTTAGATACATGGGAGCACTGTAAAAAGGTAGCGGAAGAAGCAAAAAAGCTTGCTCAAGCCAATCGTGTTGATCCTGTAATCGCGGAGCAAGCTGGTTGGCTACATGACATAGGAACAGTAGTGCCGAATGAGGAGAAAGTACGATTGTGTGGAAAGCTAGATATTCCTGTTATAGATGAGGAGAAGATATTTCCTTATATATTACATCAGAAGTTATCTAAAGATATGACCATTAAAGTATTCGGTCTTACAGAGCCGGAGCTAATCAATGCGATCGAATGTCATACCACATTAAAGCAGAATATGACTACAATGGATAAAGTGTTATTTGTAGCTGATAAGCTGAGCTGGGATCATACAGACGCAGCTCCTTATATTAAAGAAATGAGAATCAGTGTTGAACAATCATTAGATAATGCAGCACAGGTATACTTGGAACATGTGTGGAAAAATAGGGAAAACATGAAGGTGGTTCATCCCTGGTTAGTTGAAGCGAGAGAAGCTTTAATACCGAATGATTACTAATAAATTATAGAAAGGCTTACTTATTAGCTTGAAGAAATTTCGAATGTAGGTTACAATAAGTAAGTCAATTCAAATACCATAGGGGGTTTAGCTAAATGAAAGTTGAGATCTGGTCGGACTTTATGTGTCCGTTTTGTTATATTGGTAAGCGCCGTTTTGAGGCGGTTTTAAACCATTTTCCGAATAAAGAAGACGTTGAAGTGGTGTACCGTAGCTTTGAATTGGACCCTAATGCATCTTATAAACCAGGTGTATCCATGACTGAACTATTGGCGAGTAAGTATGGAATGAGTATTGAGCAGGCAGAGGCTTCTAACCGTAATATTACGCAGCAAGCGGCTCAATTAGGTCTTACATATCATTTGGACAAAATCATTCCAGCGAACTCTTTTGATGCTCATCGTCTTGTGCACTTTGCTTCTCAGCATGACAAGATGAAAGAAATGACAGAGCGTCTCTTCTTGGCTTATTTCACGGAGACACGGAATCTGGAGGATAAAGAGCTACTTGCTGATCTGGCCGCAGAAATTGGTCTATCACGCGATGAGGCAGCTTCTGTTCTGAATAGTGATACATTCACATCTGAAGTTCGTGCAGATGAAGAAGCAGCTCAGCGAATCGGTGTAAGGGGGGTTCCATTCTTCGTATTGGGTGGTAAATATGCGGTGTCTGGTGCTCAACCAGAAGAGGTGTTTATGGATGCGCTGCAAAAAGCGTATGGTGAAGAAAAGCCATTGGTTCTAGTAAATGAGGATGACAACAGCGCGGGAGCATGCACCGATGGTTCTTGTGATATCCCGTCAAAATCGTAATTATTACACTTTATAATAGTATCAGAACAAGCGACTCGGGAGCATAATCCGTGAGTCGCTTGTTTGATTTTAGCACAAGGTTATGTTTGGAATCATATGGAATTTACTCTTGTAAGATAGGAACGTAAGTTCTATAATAATAGGAAATAATGTAAGTTGAAGGAAAGGGAGCGTTTGTATGAGGAAACCCTCACTTCTATCGGAGTCCCTGATTCTTGATATAGAGACTTCTGAAATGGATTATATGACTGACCGAATGCTGGCTATCAAGGAGCGAGGAGGGAACCCGGAAGGAATAGAGATTGAGCATATAGGGAGTGCGATATGTTTATACAGTAAGAACATGCCGTGGCCTTCTTTTAACACAGTGAAAGGAATACGATCCACAGATATCCCATACATCGATGATATGATTCGATTCTACCAATCAAAAGGCCGTAAAATTCAGATTGAAATCGTTCCATCTATGGTGGATCAAGGACTACTAGAGGTCTTGTCAGAGAAAGGATTGTATCATGCTGGGTTCCATACATCCATGTATATGGAGCTGGAATTGGGTATTCCAGAAGAAGAGCACAGTATAGAGATACAACCGATTAAGTGTGATGAGTTCGAGAAGTATGCAGCTGTCCACTGCGAGGGGACAGGGTTACCACCGCAAGGCATAGACCCAGTCGCTAGAAATAATGAAGTGCTTTATGCACGTCCTGGTTGGACTTTTTTTATGGCTTATGTTGAACATAAGCCAGCCGCCGTAGGTGTTATGTACATAAAGAATGGAATTGCATCCCTGACCTTTGCAGCAACTATACCTGATCACAGATCCAAAGGCTTGCAGCAAGCGCTTCTTAGAAGACGACTGGCTAAAGCAATCGAAGAGAAATGTCGGCTGGCGGTAAGTCAGTGTTCATTTCTATCACAAAGCCATCGAAATATGGAGAGGACCGGGATGAAACTCGGGTATGTAAGAACTACATGGACGGGGAAGTAGAGGGGATAAACCTCAACTCAAGGAAATCTCTTCGAAATATTGCACAGCCCGTACCAACTGCGTTGCAGAATGGTTACATGCACATGAGTGTGGAACATGTTATCAGAATGGTCTGATGACCGACTCAGAACTTATGTGATAAATAATATAGAAAGAGGTACTCTTGCCATGAACGAGAAAGAACAACTGTTAGAGCAGTATTCAGAGTGGATTGACTATGTTAGGGTGTTGAAAGAACAGGATGAAACGCTCTGGAATCAATCGATGGGGGAAGGGAAATGGTTAGTTCGCGATGTAGTGAGTCACATCATGAAATGGGACGAGTATTTCCTAGAAGGGGCTATCCTGAAAATAAGCCGTAAAGAAGAACTGACGGTTAAGCATCTGGATTATGATTCTTTCAATGAAAGGGCTAAGACTTATGGTCGAACAATGTCTATTCAGGAATTGATAGAACAAACCCTGGCTTATCGTCAAAACATCATTGACTGCATCAAGGGCCTATCTGAAGAGGAATATACTAAGGAATATGTAGATGCAGATGAGCACCCATTTCAAGTGCCTGTATTTATTCGTGATTTCATTTGGCATGATCAGCACCATATGAATCAAATTAAGTCTTTAATGAATAACCAATAAAGCCCGTTATAGTTTATAAAATCATAGTGATTGTTCACCATTTATCCGTTACACTTAAGATATCTAATTGTTTAATAAAGTAGGTGGAAATAGATTGGATAGTGTACAAGACATTATGGCTCTGTTCACAGAAGAAAATTTAAGCTTGTTTCTTGAGAAATTCAGGTCTCTTGGACCTATTCCTGGGATCCTCCTAACATTTATGAAGTCATTTGTTCCACCGCTACCGACAGTACTTATTGTTGGAGTGAATGCGGCTGTATATGGTTTCTGGCCCGGGTTTATATATTCTTGGATTGGTCTTGTGAGTGGTTGTCTGCTTACGTTTCTGGTCGTTCGCAAAATATCTGGATCGCGATATCTGGATAAATGGGCAGCAAAACCTAAGGTACAACGTGGTATGAGATGGATTCAACGAAACGGATTTAGTTATGTATTTCTGCTGGGGATTCTTCCAGTTGGTCCATTTGTGGCCGTGAATATGGCTGCAGGAATTGCAAGGATGCATATTCGTTCCTACTTGCTAGCTGTTACATTAGGCAAGGGAATTATGGTGTTCTGTGTATCTTTTGTAGGTGCTAACTTTATGGAATTTATCAATCAGCCATTGCTGCTGTTGGGGGTAGTTGCTGCGGTTATTGTACTTCTCTGGATCAGTAAGAAAATAGAAGCAATTATTCTCAGAGGCACAAATACGTCTCAGAAAAGTACAGACCTTACACCTGAATAGTTGTAACACTTTTTCTATTATTTTAAATTTTCCATTGTTTGGTATATAATAGATACAACTATGGATAGTAAGGAGTATTTACAAACCATGACCAAACTTTGGACCGCATTAATCGAAGTGATAAGAATGATGATTATGTTGATGGTTATCGTTGCTGTGCTTGGAGAAGTGGAAAAGAGGATTTTATCATCAATGATGACGTGGCATGACTACTATGGAATGATATTGCTCGGTGGGAATGTGTTATTGTTTCTTGTTCTGTACCGCAATAAATTGCAATTTCACGGATGGTATCGCTCCGCTGAAACCCAGCGAAAGTTATCCGGAAAGGTAACGAGTAGCTTTATATCTTTAGGGATTATTTTGATCGTAACACCTGCTATTCTTTCATGGTTAGGGTAAAAAAGAACAATCCTCCAAGAGTGGAGAATTGTTCTTTTTTTATGGTTATTTTACAATCGTTTACGCTTATACAAGGTCACGAATAGTGAGGATAATATAAGTAATATTAGAGCAACTCCTGTATAGAGGGCTTCACGACTGCTTCCTTGCTCGTTAACCCCATCGCGGCCGAAGCCATCTGGCCGGAAGCCGCCACCACCAAACCCTCCTTCTGGCATTTTTCCATCCATTTGTCCTGGGTTCATCCCAGCACCGCCATTAAGATCGGGGCGATTGTTCTGCTGCCCATTCTGAGACGATTCCGACTCGGTTTGAGTGGTCGTAGACGGCATCTGTGGTGCACCATTGCTAGAAGTTTCGTTTGGATCACCCGTGGTAGTATTAGGCATAGTGTCATTACCAAGTGGATTACCTGCAGGAACATTAGTAGGAGCATCACCAGGAACACCAACAGCAGCGTTTGTTTGCATGTCGTCTGGTGGGGAAGGCGGTGTGGCCTGCCCGTTAGCCTCAGTGTCTCCATTATTCATAGGTGATTGAATTTGATCTACGACATTGCCTGTATTCGAATTGTTGTCTCCAGTATTCGTGCTATTTTGTCTCATTTCTCGTCCCATGCCGCGATCACCACCACCGCCAGGACCACCCATTCCTCCTCCGCTTCCACTTCCGTCTCCTGAAGAAGGGCTCGTCCCATCTAGTTGTTTCGAGATGCTCTCATTACTACTTGAAATGAAAGACGTAAGAGAAGGGATCGCTTGTTCATATTGTTCATACGAATAGAATGGTCTTGGATCGTTCTTCACATGAGTAGAGATTAATTCTTGTAATTCCTGAATTCTTGCTGTAATATTCTCTTCTTTCAGATAACCGTTAATCATTTCGCTTAGTATCTGATGATACTGTTCTTTGTACTCATCGACTGCTAGCAATTTAGCTACAAGTGGACGTTCCGCAACAGCGCCTTGTGTTGGCTCGTCGATAAGTATATTGCTACCTCCGAATCCTCCAAAAGCCATATTATAATCCCATGGAAGAATGTTAAAGATGCCATCATCTTCATATAAATAATAGTTTTGTTTATTGGATCCGAGATAGCTGTCCATGTTGGAGGCTGCCACATTAAGTGCGATATATTTAAGCATATTTTCGACGTTCAGTACCTTCTCATAATCGGAACCATTATTTAGTTCATCCAGCATATCAATCAGGATATCGTCGTTTGATTTCTCTGATTTCATTGCTAATCCTGTATAAGAGTCTAGGTCATCTCCGAGCCAAGTTAAGTCACTTCCTGAACCTGTCATTTCTCCTTTGTACAAGGCACCTGTAGCATTGCCGAAGTTACGGTTGAGGTATGCGTCATCTACTTGTTCAATAGCTAGGTAAAAGCCCCATAACTCATCATTCACATAAACATTCACGTATGAGAACCCAGGTGTTGGAAGCCCCACGGATTCAGCCAGTTCGTAAGTCAAGAATTCACGCATATAGGAGGCATCGCTATAATTGTTGTTTAGATTTATTTTACTGATACCACCTAATTGCTGGTTTATATACTCATCAAAAGATAACTTGAAGCTGTATCGATCCGAGTCCGAACTCACTACACTTCTAAGACTTAAGTTACCCTTGGTCCGAATGCCTACATGATCAAACTGGTATCCATTATAGTTAACGGATGCTTCCTTATATTCCTCTTTGCTGGCGTTATCCAGCATATCTTGAAAATCTGCCTCATCGATCGTTATTTTCACATCAATGACTTTATCTTTTGGGAAAATGTCATTGAGAGTAGCCTTTTTCCCATTCATATCAGTACTTGAATTTACAGTGCTTGTGCTTGTTTCTGCCGTGTCTGAAATACGATTTGTCAGAGTAGTACAGCCCGTAATACTAAAGAGCAGAAGTAGGCAACAGAAGCCCATGAGAATGGGTTTGAAATTAGATTTCATGTTCCTGACACCGCCTGTCTTATGATACATAATCGCCGCTGTAACTGATTAGTACGGCATTCTTAACACCGCCCAGTTCAGAAATTTGATTTACAAAACGACCTTCCTCATCTTGTAGACGAACTTCGAGCGTGATTTCAATGTTACCGCGTGTAACGGTTTTCTGTTTCACATTGTATCGTTTGACGATTTTGCTAATTTGTTTATGAACTTCTTGTTCACTGGAATCACCATCGCAGTTAATAACAAGTAGATAAGGGGTTTCTACAGATGCTTTCTTAATGAAGAAGAACAGAATTAATCCAATAATAATAGAACCTACGGCAGCAAGCGTATAGAATCCTGCGCCTGTTACAATACCTGCGACTGCAGCCCAGAACAAGAAAATGAGATCTGTAGGATCTTTGATCGGAGTTCTGAAGCGAACGATGGATAATGCACCGACCATACCGAGCGATAGTACTAGGTTAGAATTGATAGCGATAATAACCATCGCTGTGATCATCGTCATTCCAATTAACGAAACATTAAAGCTTTTGGAGTATAGGACCCCACTGAATACACGTCTATATAGGAAGTAGATAAATAATCCAATGATAAATGCGATACCTAGTGTGATTAACATTTTAGATAGACTAATGTCAGATACGAAATTCTCCATGACGGATTTTTTTATGACATCAGAAAAATTAGTGGTTGTTTCAGTCGTTGTGGTGTTCATTTCTTTTAATAGTCCTCCCAAGTGTTATATTTCAAAAACTTTCTGCACATGACATATTTGCTGGCGGATTGTCTGTTTAGACCCTCTAACTGGAGTGCTGCTTTAATGGATTCAGGTAAATATTCATCGTATTTGACTTCCATAATAATAAGATTCTCATCAATCGCCCGAATGGGGTTCAGATTCTTATTAAATAAATCAATAGAATGAAGTCCGCTGCGGAGTTCTTTATCGAATGTGATCCTAACATTTCCGTGATGACAAATATAAGGTTCACGGACATAATCTACAATGACCTTTGGACGTAGAAGATTATGTTTCATTTCATGATAAAGCTCCATAAAGAGTGGTTTGTCCGGATTATTTAATCCTTCAAAGTGTCCAGCCATGATCTCTTCGGTCAGTTCTCTAGTTAAAGGCTCCTTAACTTTAGCTATGAAATCTTTGAATTTAATCTTCTTCTCAAAATGAATGGTTGTATCCTCAACATTGTAGATCCGAATTCTATATTTCACTCGATCCCTGATTCCGCCAAGTTTTTCGTGAAGTGCCTTGTTATTGATGTCATCAAAATATAAGCTGCGAATATGATATTCTCCAGATGGGTTAGCGTGTTGATCATAAGACACCAAGTTTCTCAGTCGTTTAGCAATAATCTGATATTGATGTTGGTTCACAAAAAACTTAAGCTCATGTCGATATTTCAGTTTCGTATTCATGTTTTCACCCCTTTACTTTCTAAATTGGTTACACTGTTGTTCAATCAGCATTGAACTACGGTGATTTCTATGGGATTTATACTAACAGTCCTTCCTGATTCCTTTCTTAAGAACAACTGAATGTAAACTGAAAGTTTACATTGCGATAACAATTAGTTACCTTGTTGTGCTGAATATAATTATTACCTAAGGATGTGGATGCGAAGGATGGATATCGTCACGAGTAATCTGACACGAAAAGTCCGGCCCTATGTTCAAACAATGCTTATCGCAGGAACATTAGTATTAGCTGTATTAATGGTGTTATGGTCGGAAAAACCACCTCAGACGAAAGGTGAGAATGTATCGGAATTATACTTTTCCTCAGAACGAGCAATGCATCATGTCATTCAAATGGCACAGAAACCACATCCGAACGGGTCACTAGCGATTGAAGAAGTTAGAGGTTATATCATGAGTGAAATGGAGCAAATGGGTTTGAATCCGGAGCTTCAGGAGTCTAAGGATCATATAAAAACAGATTATTTTGAAGGCAATGTTGAGCTGACGAACATTTTGGGGGTATTGAAAGGATCGGGGAGTGGGAAACCACTACTACTAATGTCTCATTATGATTCGGTGTCATCAGGTCCAGGGGCAAATGATGCTACGGTAAGTGTTGCAGCACTTCTTGAGACGGTCAGGGCTTTGAGGGCAGGACCACAGCTTCAGAACGACATCTGGTTCTTGTTAACAGATGGGGAGGAGAAGGGGCTACTGGGAGCACAGGCGTTTTTTCGAGATCCGATACATCGTGGGGCCGTAGGTATGGTGGCTAATTTTGAAGCAAGAGGTTCAAAGGGTGCATACATTATGTTTCAGACGAGTGAAGGGAATGGCCGCTTAGTTAAGGAATTTGCAAAAGCCGTTCGGAATCCAGTAAGTAATTCTCTTCTTGCAGATCTTTACAAAAAACTGCCGAATGATACCGATTTAACCGTAGCCTTAGCTTATGGTTTACCTGGATTGAATTTTGCTTACGGGGATGGCTGGACAGCATACCACACACCGATGGACAATGTCGATAATGTTTCTCTAAATACAATGCAGCACCAAGGAGAGAATGCACTATCTGTTGCACAGCATTTTGGTAATATGGACTTGTCCAATCTGGAATCAGGAGATCATGTCTATTTCAATTTATTAGGTTTATTTATTCAATACCCTGCTTCGTGGGCCACCGTAATAAGTATTATATTTGCAGCTTGTTTGCTAGCATTGATCATGATCTTAAGTCGGAGATCCCTAATCCGTTGGAAGGGCATAACGCTCGGCATAATCATGACGATTACGGCGATGTTACTATCCTGCGGCATTTCATATGGGTTATGGCAGTTAGTAAATAATGGATGGGCTGAACGGATGACCATGCGATCGGGGGCTACATATGATGCAATGCTGTACAGTATTTGCTTTTTACTGTTAGCGCTCATCGTAAATGTGTTGATTTTTAAGTTGGTGCAAAAGCAAGTTCGTGTTATCGAGATGATGGTTAGTGGCATGTTGCTATTCCTTTTGCTGCTCATTCTATCGACTTGGATGCTGCCTGGTGCAAGCTATTTATTTGCGATTCCACTGTTTTCTCATACCATCGCAATTGTGTGTGTTGTTCGTTCCAAAGATCCTTCTCATACATTACACCATCCCATTGTCCTTCTTTTAACGTGGGTCATACCTATACTCATTTTTACTTCATTCTTCTATATCTTGTTTATAATGATGCCTTTGAGCATAAATCTCTTTAGTTCAATGATTGCTTCATTAATACTGTCATATGCCTATCCTGCACTTCTAGTGCTGATTAGGAGTTGGCGTCTCGTTATTCCTGCAGTAATAGTTATCCTGATCGTACTGTTAGGTATAGGGTGGATTCAGGCTGAACCAGGACCCTCGCGTCCGGTGTATACCATGAGATAACTAAGCGGAATAGAGAGCGTGGTTGATTAATCTAAAAAAAGCGGAGTGGCTTGGACCACTCCGCTTTTCCTATTTACTGACTTATAGAGCTGTAGTTGATAACGAGTTATCCATCTGTTTGTTCCGTTCCCGGAACATCCAGAAGTAAAGTAGGGAGGAAGCGACATAGAGAGTGCCTGTAATACAAAATGTAATTGCGTACCCCCAGTAATTCCCGTAAGTGGTGACTAGCATTGCTTGTACAGGGCCCATTGTGGCCCACCCAAGCATAAAGGCCGTTTGAGTGAATGAGTTCGCTATGCCTCGGCGGTGGTCAGGGATTCGATCGATCAGAATCGAAGATTGAATCGGATTAGCCGCATTCATTAGTGCTTGACGGAATAAGAAGCCGATGGCAGCAACACCGAAAATATTCGTAAAGCCTGTCAGTAATAAAAATGGTAACGACAAAATCTGAAAGCTAACGACAGCACGTACCGCTCCGACCTTATTAACAAGGAAAGGGCCGATCAACATGGATACGATCGTCATAACTTGTCCAAGTGAGATTAAGATACCTACTGCAGATAATGATACCGAGAAACGATTCGTGAAATAAAGGTTGAGATAGGGAACAACTAAACCGGAACCTAATCCAATTAGGAGCTGTGCTACGGCAAATTGACCAATGATTTTGAAATCAGATTTGGTGGTAGACGTCTTTATACGCTCTGAAATGTTAGATGGTTCAGGCATAACGGTTTCTTGTATTTTAGAATCGTTGGTGAATAACAAGGGAATAAAAGCTGAGAAAGTACAAGCTCCGCCGATCATTAACACGATTTTTAAACTCAACACTTGTTCGATACCGAATATTTGAATGAAGTCAGCTAGAAATCCGCCGCCCATGCCCCCAAGAACTTGAGCAGCTAGAACAAGTGAAGCATGCAGGCTGAAAATTCGCATTCGATACGTTTTTTTCGTGTTCTCAGCCAGAAATGGAATCGCTAACACCTGAAAGAAGGACGAGAAAATACCAGTGAATATTGCAAGGCCAAGCATACTAAACTCTGATTCCAGCATGGAGCGGGCCATAAGTCCAATACCACTCAGTAATGCGCCTACCACGAGAATTTTTTTGCGGCTACCTCGATCACCTAAAAAGCCGATTGGAATAAATAGAAGTGCAGTCGCCAACGACTGGACACTTACGACGGTTCCATTCATGGCATCCGGATAGCCCAAACCTTTTATGTATAGATTGTATAGAACACTAAACATCCCTGTTCCAATCTGGTATAGCACATTAGCCAAGAAAAAAAGTTTGATGTTCCGTGGCCAATCTTTCCATTCTTTTGCCGACTGTTGTATGATTCGCACGCGAGAGACCTCCTTTACACCAGCAACTTCTCTATTCTAGCAGGTTAATTGAGGCCTTTAAAGGATAATTCTTCTATTCGGTAGGGTTATTACTGAAGATATAGGTTTGACATTTTATAGACAGATTATTATTATGTCTATATAAATGAAGGAGAGGGTGTTAACAACATGGAACTTCATGAGCGCTTTTGGAATGCTTCTATTGAAGAGTTGAAGCAGGGATTTGTTGAAGAGGTACAGGGCTTTGTTTGCTTAATATGTGGAAGAGGAATAGAGAAGGGAATCATTTATCCTAATAACGACTTACTATATGAGCCTAAACGTTATATTGCCTTACATGTAGAGCGTGAGCATGGTTCCGTGTTTCAATATTTAGCGGGGCTAGATAAGAAGTTGACGGGCCTTACAGAGCATCAGAGCAGGTTATTGCAATTGTTCTATCAGGGTAAGAGCGATACAGAGGTCCAACAAGAAATGGGCATTGGAAGTGCATCCACGATACGGAATCATCGATTTGCTTTGAAGGAGAAAGAGAGGCAAGCGAAGGTTCTGTTAACGATGATGGAACTTTTGAAGGAAAAAGACGAGCATGCTCCTTCCTTTGTACCTTTGCACAAAACCGCCAAAATGATTGATGACAGATACAATGTTACCGAAGAAGAACGAATAGCTATTCTGAATAAGCTTTTTCCTTCTGGCACGAACGGGAAATTACTCAAATTCAATTTGAAAGAGAAACAGAGATATGTTGTTCTCCGCGAAATATCGACGAGATTTCAATCGGGGCAGATCTATACTGAGGCTGAGGTTAACGAAATATTAAAAGGTGTCTATGATGATTATGTTACGGTTAGAAGGTTCTTAATTGAGTATGGATTTATTGACCGGGAACCAGACGGAAGTAAGTACTGGCTAATATCGTAACTTTAGGAATAGGGAGGAAACAGAATGATGAATCGGAGAACTGAATTAGTTCAAAAGTACAAGGAGATCAAGATTGAAGCAGGTATTTATCAGATAAGAAATGTGAAGAATGGTAAAGTTCTTGTTGTAGGAACACCTAATCTAAAGACGATGAACGGTAAACGCTTTGAACTTCAAATGGGAACGAGTATCAATAAAGTATTGCAGCAAGAGTGGAATGAATATGGTGAAGATTCTTTTGAATTTGAAATTCTAGAGATCATCGAGCCCCAAAAAGATCCGTTTTATAATGTAAAAGATGCAGTGAATAAGAGAGAGGAATTCTGGATTTCTGAACTGCAGTCTTATGGTGAACGCGGGTATAACTCAATGAAACGAACGTAATAATATAAATCCATGTTCAGAATTAAATAAACAGAGGTGCGAAGTGTCCGCACCTCTGTTTATTTAATTCTACACTATAACGACACATACATATGGAACAAGATGTCTGATTTGTGTTAAATTTATGGGCATAGATCATTTCAATAAGGGAATGTTCGTCCACGAACATGAATAAAGCCTCAACCATTCCATTCAAGATGACAACTGGATAATTACTTCCATTTGCATGGGGGGATGAGGTTGATATATTATTTTTATAACGGTTTATAATGTTTACTACAACTATGTTTGAAATACGCGAAAGTGAGACGTGATCAGAAATGAGATCCATAGCATGGGTTACTGACAGCACAAGTACGATAGACTTAGAATTTGCCAAAGAAAATCATATTTATATGGTTCCGCTGCGGCTTATCCTTGGTGATGAAACTTATAGGGAAAGTGTTGATATATCGGCAGACGATTTCTATGATAAGATGCGCCAAGAGTCTAAAGTCAGCAGCTCTCAGCCACCCATAGGTGAATTTATTGAACTGTATGAGTCACTTAAACAAAAATATGATGATGTGATCGCCATTCATTGCTCGTCGGCTTTAAGCGGAACCTTAAATTCCTCGATGCAAGGTGCTGAAATTGCTGAAGTGCCTGTGATTGGAATTGATTCTAAATTTGGAGCTTTTCCACTTCGTGAGATGATTATCGCGGGTGTTCATTGGCATAAAATGGGTCATTCAGCGAATGAAATTAAAGAAAAGATCGAAGAGATGATTCATAATACATCTTTTTATGTTATTCCGGCAAGTCTTAGCCGTCTCCATAGCAGCGGAAGAGTATCAGGCACCCAATTGTTATTAAGTAACTTACTACGCATTCATTTGTTACTTCGATTTGACGAAGGAAAAGTTGTCGTTGCGGAGAAGATTCGCACATTCAAAAAGGCAAGGCAAAAAATGGTTGATATTCTAAAAGAAGATATTCAGAAGATTAAGAAGGTATGCATCATGCATGCCAATAACATGGAAGAGGCTAAGGAAATTGAGCAAGAACTGAGCAAAATTAATCCAACACTAAAAACAGAGATTATGACATTTATACCTGTTGTTGGTTATCTTGCGGGTGAAGGCACCATTGCTATGTGTTGGATCAAAAATCAACCTACTTTTTCATAATGAATTGAATATACTGACTAAACAGCCTACATTCTATTAAGCGGGCTGTTTTTTATTCTGTCTGTGTTGGTTTATGGATCATACTATATAAATAAAGATTTGAATACTAAGATTAGGAAGAAGGTATGGTATTGAGACGTTATACATACGTTCCGTTATTTGTGTGTCTCTTGTTCATTGGAATCATTGGTTGTGAAGAGAGTTCCGATCAGGGTACAGGGGCTTTAGAAGTAATCAAGCCAATTCATACACAAACAAATGAAAGTGCGAAGGGAAATAAAGATGCAGAAAATCAACCCAATACTAAAACAGAACCCCCCGAAATAGACCCAGCACTAGAGATGCTAAGTGAACTTAGCCTTGAAGAGAAAGTGGGACAACTTGTCATTGTGGGTATGGAGGGCACTTCAGTAGATTCGTACACCCAAAAACTGATAAATAATTATCATGTCGGGGGATTCATTTTCTTTAAAGATAATATAGCTAGTACAACGCAGGCGGTAAATCTGTTCAACCATCTAAAAAAAGAGAATGCAACTAATCCTGTGCCACTCTGGATGAGTATTGATGAGGAAGGTGGTCGTGTGTCGCGTATGCCCGAATCGTTTCTGCGTCTACCTGCGAGTGGAGTTGTCGGGAAGAAGAATGACACCGCACTAACTTACAAGATGGGGAGCCAAATTGGTCAAAGATTAAGTGGCTTTGGTTTGAATATGGCTTTTGCTCCTGTGCTTGATGTGAACAGTAATCCAAATAATCCGGTAATTGGTGATCGTTCATTCGGCAGTAATGCAGCACAGGTGGCGCGTCTAGGGACGGCTGCGATGAAAGGGATTCAAGAAGCGGGTGTGGTAGCGGCTGTAAAACATTTTCCTGGTCATGGTGATACTGTGGTTGATTCTCATGTAGGATTGCCTGTTGTAAATGTTGATATGAATCGACTTAACAAGCTCGAATTGGTTCCTTTTAAGGAAGCCATCGATCAAGGGGCTGATGTTGTGATGGTGGCCCATCTGCTGATGTCGAAGATTGATCCCAAAACACCAGCTTCCTATTCTAAGCCTATCATTACAGGATTATTAAGAGAACAACTTGGGTACAAAGGTGTTGTTATTACGGATGATATGACCATGGGTGCAGTTGACAATGGTAAGATCGAACTCGGTGAAATCGCAATTCGGTCTGTACTTGCGGGGAGTAATATCGTTCTTGTAGGTCATGAGTACGATAAAGAAGAAACGGTGGTTAAAGCTCTCCTCAAGGCGGTTAAAAGTAAGCGTATCACGGAAAAAGTACTTGATGAGCGAGTGCTTCCTATTTTACGTCTAAAAATGAAATACAGTATTAAAGATACATTTGTTAAAGAGCCGGATGTGAAATTACTCAATAAGAATGCTCAGAAGTTGATTAATAGCGTTAAGTAGTTTATATATATTTTGAATGAAAGGGTTTGAAGTGTCGCTTTTAAAACGTTTACATACTATTATTAGGGATAAGCTGGCTTAGTGGGACGGAGGAAGATTATGTTAGGTGAAGGAATAGAGCATCAATCCATTTTTGAACATATGTACCAACACGCACCTATTGGTGTCGCCATCGTTTCTTTGGAAGGCAAGTGGTTGAAAATCAATCCTGCCGTATCTCATATACTTGGATATTCAGAATTGGAAATTAAGCGGGTTTCATTCGATGATATTTCTCACCCTAAGGATCACAAAGGGTTTGAAAAGATGTCAAAGCTAGCAGAGAATCATATTACGAATAATGAGATAGAGCAGCGTTTTATTCGCAAGGATGGTTCCATTGTATACACATCATTACATATAACTTGTGTTCGTGATGAATCAGATGCTCCATTATACTTCGTAAGTTATGTTATCGACATTACGGAGAAGAAGAAAGCGGAACAAAAGCTGCTTGATACGGAGGAGTTATACCGACTCATCTCGAACAATGCACAGGAAATGATATTCTACCTTTCGCCAGAAGGAATATGGAATGACTGCTCACCTTCAGTCTTAGAACTGTTAGGCTATCACCCCTCCGAACTCATTGGGCTATATAACGAGGAACTTTACCATCCCGATGATCTAGATACAGTTCATCAAATGGTGAGTCAGGAATTAGGGGTTGTACAATATCGATTCCGTCAAAAGAGTGGGAGTTATCGTTGGTTCGAAACAACAGTTCAAAAAGTAACCGTTGCTAATGCTACGAATTTTCTTTGTGTAGGTCGAGATATAACAGAGCGTAAACGTAGTGAAGAGATGCTGAATGAAGCAGAACGAATAGCAGCGATAGGCAGCTGGGAATGGGATATCAAGCGTAAGAAGATTGACTTATCGGAGCAGGTATATCGTATATGTAGGATGGATCGGGACAAGCTTGATGTAGCTACTTTTAATATATTAGATTTTGTTGATAAACGTGATCGAGCAGACTTAGAGAGAGCTATTCGTAAGGCGCTAAAGGGAAGTGCTTTCAATTATGAATATCGACTAATACATGATAATGATACGATTCAATATTTTCATCTCAAAGGAATTGTATCTTATGATGATAATGGCAGACCCTTGAAGATGATTGGGACCATTCAAGATATTACAGAACGAATTGAAATGGAACTTAAACTGCAGGAAACGGTTGAACGCTATACATCTCTCAAAAAATACAATCACGATGCCGTGATATCTCTTGATCTAAACGGAAATATCGTACATGGCAATATGATGGCTGAGAAGCTTACGGGTTACAGTATTAAAGATATGGCCGGTATGAGTTTGACACGTTTTACAGGTGTTCGCAATTTGAGCAAGGTTTTGAAGGATTCGTTAAAAGATACATCAAGCAATCATAGTATTGATTACTTTGAACATAAAGATGGTCGTTCAATTGAAGTGATGACAACGATAGCTCCAATTATCATTAATGAGGAGAATGTTGGATTCTATGTCATTGCCAAGGATATTACGGAACAGAAAAAATTGCTGATTGAAAAGGAAACAGCAGAAAACACGAATCGTGCAAAGAGTGCATTCCTAGCCATGATGAGTCATGAAATTAGAACTCCCATGAATGGGGTTATAGGAATGACAGATCTGCTTATGGACTCAGATGGGCTTGATGACGAGCAGAGAGAGTATGTCCGGATCATCCGGAAAAGTGGAGAATCCTTACTAAATATCATCAATGATATTCTGGACTTTTCAAAGATCGAGTCTGGAAAAACGACGCTAGTCCATGAACCATTTCGGCTACAGGAAGTTATTGATGAAACGTTCGACCTATTAAATCCCAAAGCTATTCAGAAGAATTTAAAGATGGCGTATACAATGACACCAGAAATACCAAAGATAATGATCGGAGACCCAGAAAGATTAAAGCAAGTGTTGTTAAATATTCTGGGCAATGCCTTGAAGTTCACATTTACGGGTGGAGTATATATGAACATTCAGGAGCTTGAATCAGAACCGGAGCATATTCAATTGGAATTCACGATTCAAGATACAGGGATAGGCATACCGGATGAAAAGGTAGCGGGATTGTTTCAACCTTTTTATCAATTGGATCACTTCATGACACGTAAGCATGAGGGAACGGGCCTAGGTCTTGCAATTAGTCGTAAGCTGGTAGAGATGATGAACGGTGAGATCTGGATCGAACCGACTGAGCAGCCGGGTGCGACTTTTAAATTCAAGGTTATTTTTGATCGCAATGAAAAGATCCTTGAGAATGAAGAGAACGTTAGCAGCTTGTCTCCGCTTGAGAAGAGCAAGAACCTTCAGATATTGGTTGGGGAAGATAATGAGACGAATCAACTCGTTATTCAGAAAATGCTTGAGAAGTCAGGTTATCAAGTGGATATCGCATCAAGTGGTAAGGAAGTCCTGGAAAAGGTTCAGATGCTGCCATATGATCTCATTTTGATGGATGTGCAGATGCCAGAAGTGAACGGGATAGAAGCAACGCAGGCGATTAAGAAGATGTTCCCTTTAAATGAAGTGCCTATCATCATAGCCGTAACCGCTAATGCACTGAAGGGAGATCGGGAATATTGTATTGCGGCTGGGATGGATGATTATATTAGTAAACCGATCAAGAGGGGCGAATTAATAGAGGTCATAGAGCGGTATTTCGGATGAGTAAGAAGAAATGACAACAAAAAAACCGATCTCTAAGGAGATCGGTTGTATTAACATAAAGTAGAAGTTGAAATCATAGGTTTAATATGATAGAATGACGGATAAATAATTATTGTTTAAAGTCATAATAATCTACAATAAGATTAGCATAAAATATCAGAAATGTCAACAGGGGGGCATAGAATGGAAAACCGTCACGATGCGGATTTCGCAATGGAACGAGAGGCTGCGGAACCGGAAAAAACAGTGAGTTCTCCTTCCGAGGATTTTTCGGTGCATGATGACCTAACGCTTCCTCCGGGTATTAAGATTAGTGATCCAGTTCGTATGTATTTGAAAGAAATTGGTCGGGTACCCCTTCTATCGGCAGAGGAAGAAGTGGAACTTGCTAAGCGGATTAACAATGGTGATGAGGAAGCCAAGCGTCGCCTGGCTGAAGCGAACCTGCGACTTGTTGTAAGCATAGCAAGACGTTATGCTGGAAGAGGCATGCAGTTCTTAGATCTTATTCAAGAAGGTAATATGGGTCTGATCAAGGCTGTTGAGAAATTTGATTATTCTAAAGGCTTCAAATTTAGTACCTATGCTACCTGGTGGATAAGACAAGCGATTACTCGTTCTATTGCAGATCAGGCGAGAACAATACGTATCCCTGTGCACATGGTCGAGACAATCAACAAGCTTGTTCGAATTTCTCGTCAGCTTCTTCAAGATCTGGGACGCGAACCTACACCTGAAGAGATTGGTAAAGAGATGGACATCAGTCCAGAAAAAGTACGCGAAATTCTTAAAGTTTCACAGGAACCTGTATCACTTGAAACTCCGGTAGGGGAAGAAAGTGATTCGAACTTGGGTGACTTTATTGAGGACCATGATGCACTTGCTCCTGCGGATGCCGCAGCGTTTGAACTGTTGAAGGAGCAACTAGAAGAGGTGCTTGATACGCTCACGGAGCGTGAAGAGAATGTACTTCGTCTTCGTTTTGGACTTGAGGATGGCAGAACCCGTACCCTGGAGGAAGTTGGCCAAGTGTTCGGTGTAACTCGTGAACGTATTCGTCAGATTGAAGCAAAAGCACTTCGTAAATTAAGACACCCTAGCCGAAGCAAACGATTGAAAGATTTTCTTGAATAGTTCTGTTTTGTGTCATGATTGCTTAAATTGATGAGACGGAGGCTGAGGTTATGAAACCGGGATTTCTGATTACATGTTTGCAATGCGGAGCGGAGCATTCAGTTGTTCCAGGAAAGCGAAACTACCGTAAAGAACAGATTGTATTCGGCACGGATAACTATGGCTCAGATCAAATCTCTTGTGAGTGTGGAAATGCATTAGAGGAACACAGTCAATATGAAGGCACAGAACAAGAAGAGTTTGTTGTTGAATGGAGAGATATTTCTAATCCCAAATCTTAGAAATGATATTCACAACAGCCCGTTGAAATAAGGCAGCTTACATGCCATTTTCAACGGGCTGTTTTTTATTGACAGTGGAAACTGCGTTTGAATGAATTGACATGGGTCAAGGGCTTCCATCATAATTATGAAACGTAAGTGAATAGATTTAATCAGGGTAACACGATTACTGATAGAGGAGTGACATGACACCGATGAGTTTACATACATCCGCTATTGAGCGGTTATGCTTACGGGATATACCGTTGTCGAGCTACTCTACGTATGGCATTGGAGGAGCAGCTAATTATGTGGCTCTGCCAGAAACAGTAGAAGATCTGACAGCCTTGTATCAAGATTGCCAAACAAAAGGGCTTCCTTGGTACAATTTTGGCATGGGTTCCAATATTTTATTTCCTGATCATCCTGAACGAGATCGGGTGTTTATATCACTCAAACGTCTGACAGAGCTTCGGGCAGAGAACGGTAAATGGTTTGTATCTGCGGGTACGCCGATGTCTATGCTCTCCTTAATGGGACTTAGCGGTGGTTCGGATCAGTTAGACTTTACGTTCTTGCTTCCAGGTTGTCTGGGGGCAGGTATTTATATGAATGCCAAGTATAATCATCGGCAAATCTGCGACATCATTGATACCGTATATTATATAGATCTATCTTCTTCGTCATTCATCGTTCAGTCCATTCCGGCAGGTGAATGTGATTTTGCATACAAGCAGTCTATTTTTCAACATCACCCATGGATTATTGTAGGTGCAGATTTAAAGATTCCTGTTCACTCTGAAGAACAGATTCAGTACATGTCATCGTTGGTACCTGCTTGGAAAGAAAGAGGGAGTCATCCTTCCTCACTTCCACATTTCTTTTCCTTCTTCTTAGGTGAAGTACATGCACTAGCCGGAAAAGGAATCGAGGCACCGCAGTCCATGCTTGATATCATTAAATACCGCACAAGCAAAAAGCATTTTGATTATCCCTCATGCGGGTCGGTGTTTAAGAATAACTACGATTACGGAGTCGCCATTGGATCACTTGTAGAACAGCTTCATTTGAAAGGAACGGAACATGGTGGAGCGATTATATCTCCTCATCATGGGAACATGATTCTGAATCAGAATCATGCTAAAGCTTCCGATATTCAGTACCTAATGCAAGTCATTACGGAAGCGATTGATCGGAAATTTGGTTTTGTACCGGAACCTGAAATTGTTATTGTGTAATGAAATTTTTAAAATCAGTGTAAAGTAATTGGAATAAGTAGAATTTAACGATATAATCAGATAGAATTATACCTACAGAAGTTTCTCAGGAGTCTTAGATAATCAAACGACGGAGGGCATTTATTATGGAAAAAACTTTAATCTTTGGACACAAAAATCCGGACACGGATACAATCTGTTCTGCAATTGCGTATGCTGAATTGAAGAAAGAACTCGGTCTAGAAGCGGAAGCAGTTCGCCTTGGAGAGATCAATGGAGAAACCCGTTACGCACTTGATTACTTCAAAGTGGAGTCACCACGTTTTGTTGAGACCGTAGCCAATGAAGCAAAAGAAGTTATTCTCGTTGACCATAATGAGCGTCAACAAAGTGCAAGTGATATTGACCAGGTTCGCGTCGTAGAAGTAATTGACCATCACCGTATTGCTAATTTTGAGACAAGCCATCCGCTTTATTATCGTGCTGAACCGGTAGGGTGCACGGCAACTATCCTAAACAAGATCTACAAGGAAAAAGGTGTGTCGATCCGTAAGGAAATTGCTGGTCTTATGTTGTCCGCTATTATTTCCGATTCCTTGCTCTTCAAATCTCCTACTTGCACAGAAGAAGATGTAGCTGCAGCTCGTGAATTAGCTGAGATTGCTGGTGTTGATGCTGATTCTTACGGATTGGACATGCTTAAAGCTGGAGCAGATCTAAGTGATAAGACGATTGCACAATTGATCTCTTTAGATGCTAAAGAGTTCCAAATGGGCGGAGCTAAAGTTGAAATTGCACAAGTAAACGCAGTAGATACGAATGATGTTCTCTCCCGTCAAGCTGAATTGGAAGATGCAATTTCCGCGATCATTGCAGAGAAGAAATTGGACTTATTCGTTTTTGTTGTCACAGATATTTTGAATAATGATTCCGTTGCACTTGCGCTGGGACAGGAAGCTCACGCGGTTGAGAAAGCTTACAATGTCACTCTTAACAATAACCAAGCATTCTTAAAGGGTGTCGTTTCCCGTAAATCACAGATTGTCCCTGTATTGACGGAGTCGTTCAACAAGTAATAATAAACTTTCATTTGGTAACCCGTTTGTTACACTTTGGTGTGACAGACGGGTTATTTGCATGCGGAAGATTGAATTATTGTAATGTTTTGAAGACGAAATGAAACCCTTTTTGTAGCTAATCTGAATATAATAATCATATAGAACGACGAAGAAATGTGATGTTTTACCTAAGAAATGGTTTTATGTTCCATGAATCAGGGTAATTGTTATATAGATATCCGTTCTCCATTGAATACATAAGGGGAGTTGTTATTTATGAAAAAGCCAGTATGGAAAATGATAGCGATGATGTTAGTGGTATTGATGATGATGACGTCGGTAGGTGTTGCTTCAAGTAATGAGGAATATACACCGGTTGTGAAGACACCCAATCAAGAGGCTGTGTTCATTAATTCTATAGACATAAAAGATGGAAAAGTGTATCTAAATGTTGATCCGATCCAGTGGTACGAAGGCGAAGAAGCGAACGAAATCTTCCGTGAACGCGAACAAGATCCTGAAATGACAGAAGCGCCGGATGGTTATTATATTGTGAATGACGAGGAAGAACAAGTGGTTCTGAATGTCGCTGATCATGCGGAAGTACAGCTTCAACTATACGATCACACAGGACGTATGGAAGATGCTCAGATTAATTGGAACCAAGCCGTAAGCTTGAAGAAATTCTTGGCTGTGTATAATAAGAATGATATCATCGACATGAAGTGGTTCCCGTATCATATTACAATCGAAGATGGTACCGTTGTAAAAATTATTCAGCAATACACTCCATAAACGAAATTAAAGGGGCAGTCAGATCGAATGATCTGAACTGCCCCTTTGTTTATAGTTTGAAGAAGCTAACACGTTGTCTTCACACTAGCTTATTGTTCAGGTGAGATCTGTGAAACACTTCGCTGCTTGGAAGGATTTTTCTTAAGCTCAATGTTCCGTGTATGAACGAAACTCGTAACAAAATCCTTAACTTTCGCTTTACGTTCCTCGTACGATTCTTTAGTTAGCTTCCCCTCTGCAAAACGTTGGTCCAAATGATCCGTAACCGCTTTTACTTGCTGATCAATGACAGTCTGAACACTGACGCCGTTTTCTGAAGCGATATCAGCGAGTGATTTTCCGGAATGCAGGGATTGCTTAAGCTGTTCAGGAGTCACTTTCAGTATTTTTGACAATTCATCGGCATTAGCTAGGCGACCGTGACGCCGTTTATTACCATGATGCCATCCGCCTTTCTTATCAATAAGCTTATCAGCTACTGCTGAAAAATCCATGTTAGCACCGAGTGGTGTTGGTCTTGAAGCTGCACGTTCCTTCATCAATTCAATCACTTTAGTCTTTAATGCTGCACGTTCAACACCTTGCTGTTTTGCGATATCAGCGAGTGATTCCTTCTGCAGCTTATCGTACATAACTTTAGACTCCAGGTTAAGGAATGTGGCGAGTTCCTTCAGCATACTGCTACCATGTTTAGAGATATGTTCACTTCCTTGAAGGACTCCCTCTTTAGACATCTCTGCATTAGATATTCCTTGAAGTGTTAACGAGAATATCAAGGTGAGAGCAAAGCTAAGTAGCCTTTTGGTCCATATGTGTTTATTACGCAATACAATCTACCGCCTTTCATCGTTAGTTGGTGTTTCTATCCATCATTGTTTCCGTGTAACCTGAATTCATCCTTAAGGTTTGCTTAAGATCTCCTGAATTTGAAACGAGATCAATGACAGTAAGTGTCGCAAAACGTCGACTTTTGTCATCTAATATGGTATCATGAAGCTCTGATAACGTGCTAAAGCGCAAAAGAAATGACTGGCAATGAAGACATGTCCAGTCCAAGCATACTAGGGGGCATTTTGGAATGAGAAAGACATTGTTATTTTTGATGAGTGGATTATTATTATTTTCTATGATTGGATGCTCCAGCGCTGACAACTCGAGTGGAAAAAAAGAATTGATTATTGGCATTGATGACAAGTTCGCTCCGCTCGGATTCCGTGATGAGAAGAACAATATTGTCGGATTTGATATTGATTATGCGCGTGCCGCGGTTGAGAAGATGGGCTATGAAGTAAAGTTTCAACCTATAGATTGGAAGGCCAAAGAATCTGAGTTAATGAGCGGCCGAATTGATCTGATATGGAATGGTTACACGATTACAGATGAACGCAAGGAGAAGGTTTTATTCACGAAACCATACTTAGAGAACAGTCAAGTCGTGGTTGTCTTGAATGATTCGAAAATGAAAAAGATTGATGATTTAGCAGATAAGAATGTAGGGCTGCAAGGACTTTCCTCCGCTGCTAATGCGCTTGATAGTAATGAGATCAAATCACAAATCAAGAATATTTCTGAATATCCAGACAACGTACTTGCGCTTAGCGATTTAAAAAATGGCCGTGTGGATGCTGTCATTATCGATGAAGTTGTTATTAAATACTATATGTCGAAAGAAGAAGGAACTTATACGTTGCTTGAGGATACATTGGCTCCAGAAGATTATGGAATTGGTATCAAGAAAGGAAGGGATGACCTTCTAAATGAGCTTCAGACAGCTTTGGATACACTCAATTCAGATGGAACATCCGCAGAAATATCGAAGAAGTGGTTTGGCGAAGATAAGGTTTTTAAATAAAGAAAATCCTGAACACCAGGTTATAACATAGGAGCTTGAAATCATGGACATCAACTATTTAATTGACATCACGATCCCAATGCTGGAGGGTGCTCAGGCGACGATATTGCTGTTTATAATCGCAATCCTTGCCTCCATTCCTCTTGGCTTCGGTCTGACTATGATGGCGAAGAGTGCGATTAAACCGCTAGTGTGGGTCGCGAATGCTTATATTTACGTCATGCGAGGAACACCGCTTTTACTTCAGCTGTTGTTCTTTGTATATGGACTTCCCTTGCTGCCTGGGATAGGAGAGCATTTAATTATGGACCGCTTTGTAGCGGCTAGTCTGGCGTTTGTACTGAATTATGCTGCATACTTTGCGGAGATATTCCGTGGTGGCTTGCTTGCCATTGATAAAGGTCAATACGAAGCGGCACAGGTGCTAGGGCTCAGTCGCTGGCAGACTACAACTCGTATTATTTTGCCTCAGATGTTTCGTATTGCTCTGCCCTCCGTATCGAATGAGTCGATCACGTTAGTGAAAGATACGGCACTGTTGTACGCTGTCGCAGTTCCCGAGATACTGTATTTTGCCCAGACAGCTGTCAATCGGGATTTCAAGTTACTACCATTCTTTGTAGCGGGGATAATATTCTTACTTATGACCCTCGTGTTAACGTTATTGTTTAAGTTCCTTGAACGCAAGTTCAAATTCGAATAAAGGACTGTCTAAGAAATGGCTATTATTGAAGTTTCTAATCTTAAAAAATCATTTGGTGATTTGGACGTGCTGAGAAATGTGTCCTTTGAAGTAAATAAAGGCGAAGTTGTTGCCATCATAGGGCCATCGGGTTCTGGAAAGAGCACGATGCTTCGCAGCCTCGTTCATCTGGAAGAAGTTAATGGAGGGTCGATCCGCGTCCAGAATGAATACCTCGTTCAAAATGGGAATTACACAGATTCTAAAAGGCTTAAGCAAATTACCTCGCGTATGGGAATGGTATTTCAACACTTTAATCTATTTCCACATTTAACGGTTGAGAAGAATCTTGAACTTGCTCCTAGACACGTAAAAGGGGAGTCAGATGTGAATGTACGTCATAAGAGTGCAGAACTGCTGAAGAAGGTTGGTCTTTCAGACAAGGCAGGAGTTCACCCAGGCAAGCTATCAGGCGGGCAGAAGCAGCGTGTAGCCATTGCTCGAGCGCTAATGATGAACCCTGACATTTTGCTGTTCGATGAACCTACCTCGGCATTGGACCCAGAGCTCACTGAAGAGGTGCTGCAAGTTATGAAGCAGATTGCTGAAGAACATATGACAATGGTCATTGTAACGCATGAAATGGGCTTTGCAAGAGATGTAGCAGACCGTGTCATCTTCATGGATCATGGTGAAGTGATCGAGTCTGGTACACCGGAACAAATATTTGATCACCCGAAAGTAGAGCGAACCCGTGCTTTTTTGAACCGGGCATTACATTAATTAGAAAAGACGAAAGTGATAGCATTAAAAATGCTGCGCTTTCGTCTTTTTGTTGTAGTTATGAATTGCGCATTGTTTTGATGTGAGAAGAATAAAAGAATGTATCATCAACAATATTAAGGGGGCGGGAAATACATTGGTGAGAATCTACACAAGGAGGCGATAAATATGGAGCAGCAAGACCCGGATCATTTCATAAATGCAGAACATATTCCCGAAGAGATACTGGATCAATCTTATGCAGAATTATATCGAAACATTGGGTATTGGGTGGAACAGTCTGAAGGAATAACGAATGTCCCGAGCCCCCAAAAATTTGATGAGAGTATCGATCCTCTCACGGACAATTTGTCAGCTGATGAAAATACAGATTAAAAAGGGAATCATTCGGTATTTATATATTATCTTATCCTAATAACATGATTGTTCCACCTAACATAGGTACGGCGATCATGGCTAATCTGAGTAATATCTTAGGTGCCCTAGCAGTAAACTTAGCACCTATATAAGAACCGATCATCGTGCCGGCAACCACCTGTAGAAGAAGACTCCAATCGATATATCCGGCCTGGAAATAGCCGAAGCCTCCGAATAAAGCAATTGGCATGATGACAAGCATTGTTGTGCCTACAGCAAGCCTCATGGGCATATGGAACAGAATCATAAGTGCAAGCTGGATAAAGGGAGTAGAGCCGATTCCGAATACCCCTGACATACCACCTGTGAGTAGTCCTGAGATCGCAGCCATCATCCAAAAATGAGATGATCGAACGGAATTGAGAATGGGACGACTCGTAAGAGTCATTCGGGTCCTTGCCCATATTAAGATACCGGAAAGAAAGAGCATTAGGGCCGTACACCATACCAGCTTGTCCTCTGGAATGAGACGGGCTGCAAAGCTACCTGCATAAGCTCCGATTGCCCCAAATAGCCCGACGGCCAATCCCACGGAGAAGATGGTGTTGCGCTCCCGCATATGGCTGATCGATCCGGCGAGCATCGTAAATACCATTGCGGCAATTGATGTGCCAAGAGCGGTATGAACGGGGATATGAAATATTGTTACAAGTAAAGCGATGATGAATCCCGAACCGCCGGCTCCTACAAATCCAAGAAGAAGCCCCATGAGCAGCATGGTGAAAAAGATAATCATGTATGTTCGCTTCCTTCGTGATGAGATAGATACAGATAACCATTTTATTATTATACAACATTTGCTAAGGTCCGCTCTTTTTCTCATAAGAATAAAGAAGACAAGTGATCGTCCTCTTGGGCGAAAGCTTGTCTTCTTTGGGATAGTTCATTCTTTTACGATCAGTCCAAATATTTTGGTGAATAAAACGGCCTGAGTGGGTGAGATAATGCATCCCTGAAGGTCCTCTAATGTACAACCTAGATTATGAAAATCTGTTTTGCTTAGATCGATTCCAGCGAGCTTCGTACCGGAGAACTGCGCTTGGTCAATGTTGGTATCTTCAAAATCTACCTTCGATAATTCAGAATGATAGAAATCCGATTTAATTAGTGAAGTAGAGCAGAAGGATACCTGCTTCATATTCGCAAAACGAAGGGTGGCATAATCTCCGGTGCAATGATGAAATGAAGTGTTTCGGATGGTTGCTGCTGTAAGATCAAGCCCTAGTATTTTGCAGTGATTAAATTGTGTTCTGTGAATGATGGCATCACTTAAGTCGACATTAGACAAATCGCAGTGATTAAATACGACATCGGTTAGCTCAGCATTTTGAAGTGAAGTGTGTTCAAAAGTCGCCCGGTTAAATACCGTTTGATCAAATAATACTTTCTTGGCGTTCGTATAGGAGATGCGTTCATCCTCAATAACGACTTGTCTGAAGCTGGATTCGTCCTCGATCTCAAGATTAGATAATGATATGGAATCAAGTACTTTGGGGATTTTGGGTGCTGCGATTTTGATACTGCTATTGGTCGATCGTGAAACTTGTGACATGATATACCTCCGGTCATAGAAAAGGAATCAGATCCATTCCTCGTTTGTAGATTCATACTGTTCCATCATTAGCTTAACTTGGGCGATTACCCGTTCCTTGAGTTCTACAGGGCTGTGTACGCGAATAAACGGTCCGTGTGACAAAATAATCTCGCAAGCAGACTCCAATGTATCGAATTGTACTTCGGCTTTTATCCAATCCTGCTTATAAGGGGCTTGGTTGAGAATCTTAACGTAGCGCTCTCGCTCAAGTCGACTTAGTCGTGACTCTTCGAGATAAAGAGTAGCCGGATAACGGGGCAAGTTTTGTTTAAACTCCTTCATGGAGGACTCCCAGTAGCTGGATAAGTTAAAGTCAGCAGGCCGTTCAAAAGAATCCTCGAGCATCTTGGCGTTCAATAACCGGGATATTCGATATGTACGCATTTCGCCATCAGTTTCAGCGGCGACATACCAAACGTTCCGTTTAGCGATGAGGCCTAGGGGATGAATGATTCGCTCGACGATTTTATCTTCACGCTGGTACTGAATCGCTAGCTTTCGCTCACTCCACACCGCGTCTTGAACCGTTGATAAGCACGATATAGTATCATGTGCTGGGCTCCAGCCTGCACCATCGATATGAATACGAGATCTCACCACTTCTGCTTCCTTACGGATGGAATCTGGAGATGAGGCTAATATTTTCTGAAAGGCTGTCTCATAATGCTTCAAGATGCCTAAATCTCCGAGGAGATGATCCTGATTGGAGAGAAGCAGGGACATCAGTTCTTCCTTCTTCATGCCAGTCAGCTTGGTCTGGTAGTGCTCAGATAGACGCCAGCCCCCGTGAATTCCACGTTCTGCATAGATGGGAATACCGGCGGCGCTAAGAGCTTCCATATCGCGATTAATCGTTCGCTCAGATACCTCTAATTGTTCTGCAAGATGACGGGAGGTCATTTTGCCTTTGTTTTGCAAGATTAGAAGGATAGATATCAATCGATCAGCTTTGATGATGCTCACCCCGTTTCTCTCAAGTAAATGTTTTTATTAGTGTACCATGAAAATAAGACAAAGGATGTCATATATAGTTTGCTACACTAGGTACATATTCAATCTGATCACGATGATAAATGGAGGATTTATAATATGAATAACAAACCTTTGTCAAGAAAAGTAGCCGTAGTAGCGGGCGCAACAAGAGGAGCTGGGCGTGGTATTGCAGTTATGCTAGGTGCTGCGGGTGCGACCGTATATTGCACAGGAAGAAGCACGAGGGAAGGAAGGTCAGATATCAACCGACCCGAGACGATAGAGGAAACGGCTGAGATGGTTACAGCACGCGGCGGGAAGGGTATTCCAGTGCGTGTGGACCATACAGAAGAGAAAGAAGTAGAAGCGTTTTTTAAACGTGTGGATGAAGAACAGAACGGACAGCTAGATATCCTTGTCAACGATATATGGGGAGGAGAGCAGTATGTAGAGTGGGGCGTTCCTTTCTGGGAGCATTCTCTGGCTTCCGGTATGCTGCTTCAAGAGCGCTCTGTTCGGGCGCATCTGATTACTAGCTATTATGGTGTTCCTCTTATGGTGAAGCGCAAGCAGGGGATCATCATCGAGATGACAGATGGTGTAGGTTACAGCTACCGGGGGCAGTTATATTACAGCTTGGCCAAAATATCTCCGATCCACTTAGCTACCGCAATGGCGGAGGATCTTCGTCCCTATAATGTAACCGCCGTATCAGTTACGCCAGGCTTCTTACGATCAGAGCAAATGCTTGCGTTCTATGAGGTGGAGGAAGAGAATTGGCGCGATGCTGTAGCGAAAGAACCGCATTTTATCGAATCGGAGACACCGTATTTCGTTGGGCAAGCAGTAGCGGCACTCGCTGCAGATCCAGATGTATTTACGAAGTCGGGTAAGTCTCTGAGTAGTTGGGTGTTGTCGGATGTGTATGGATTCATTGATATCGATGGGAGAAAGCCGCATTGGGGGAACTATGCGCTGAAGCAAGGTATTATGGATAAAGAGCAGGTTGGTATGGAGTGAGTTTTTTATAGGAGAGTTTATTGGTGAGAATCTTAAGATATGAGTTGTTGTATGAAACCTGTTTGGAGTTATCCAGACAGGTTGTTTTTTACATGTCTGTATTTTCATTGAGCGAGGTTATTTTAGAGGAAGAATAATCAAGAAGATCATGGACTAAGAGCTGAAAAAAACTATTATACATAGTAGGGGATGTTATTCTCACATATTCATTTTATAATTTAGAAAGTCTTCTGAGTGTATACATCATCGATCTTTGAATAGAGGGAGAGTGACGGTTATGGACCGGACGAAATCTCACCATGATGGCAGTCAGATGGAACGGTTGACGAGAGGCTTTTCGGCTGAAACGCTAGAATTAATAACCAGTTTATCTGAAGAGGCTCTGCAACAGAAATTAGCTCGGATGATTACTCCTCCGATTACCCTGAATGAACGTACTGATTCTGAATTACTTGAACTTTATTACACTTCTTCATATGTTCATCTGTTTGAGACTTTCAATATTCCTAAAAAAGCGAAGCTGTTTGAAATTGCTGCTGGTGATACAATCTTCATACCTAAAGCGTTGAATGCCTATGCAGACGAAGGAGCCAAGTACATCACAGCAAATCTCAATAAAAGTCTAACAAGCGGTTTTAGGGAAAAGGCATCAGAGTTAAGTATTGAGCTAGAGATCATTGAAGACAATGGTATCAATATTCTGAGTTACTGCGGAGAAGGTAAGGTGGATGTCGCTGTATTTCATCATGCGATGAATGATATTGTACAGACCATTATTGCAGAGCGAGAAGGAAACGATACCGTTAATGTGGATTGGTGGACCGCTGAACCTCAGATGCTCCAGACAGTAATGGCCTACCATAACCGAGGAGAGTTAAAGACCGCAGCTTATAGCGAGTTCATTAGCATTATAGAAACCTGCATGAAACTGCTGAAGGAAGATGGGTACTTTATATTTGATAATTGTACCTATGCAGGCTATGAGGACATGGGCTACAATTCAGATTTCCACAGTAACTACATTCAGTTGGCCAGAGAATGGATTCATGAGGCAGATCTTGGGCTGCAAGAAGTAGAACTGGAAGGCTTTGATCCGAAGTGGTGGATGGTATTACAGAAGACCTAATAATGACCTCCTCTAGCGTTCATTTTCGTAAAGGGTACCTCTTAGGATATACATTGGATTATCCCCAGGGTAATCCAATGAAATTCTAGGGGGTATTTTTATACCAGCAACGGAGAAGGCATTCAACTTGTATTTAGCACAAACGGAACAGTAAGCGGGCGTTATAAGTCTTATACTGTGAATAAGAACTGAATTTGTATGATCTGTAATCTAGTAATCTATTAACTCGTAAAGGAATGAGTATATGCAGCAATATTATGGAAGTCTATGTACAGAGGTATATGATCTCAGCAAACCGCTTGGACATTCTTTTGGTGATGTAGAGTATTATAAGGAACGTCTGGGCGATACATCAGAGAGCGTACTGGAAGTCGGTTGCGGTTCTGGACGGGTGCTAATCCCACTGCTGCAGGCTGGATGTAAGGTGGATGGGTTAGATAATTCAGAGGATATGTTGGAGTCTTGTCGTAGTAGATGTTCTGAGCTAGAATTAACACCGCGTCTATACAAGGAGGAAATGCACAATTTCCAATTAAAGCAACAGTACAACGCCATTATCATTCCAGCGGGCTCTTTTCAACTGCTCGAAGGCAGGGAGACGGCTATCACAGCACTTCATACGATATATGAACATCTCGCTCCGGACGGGAGAATCATACTTGACCTATTTCTTCCCACGGATTACGATACCAAGTCTGTCTCCACAAGAACCTGGGACACAGAAGCGGGAGAGGTCCTTACCCTTGAGGAGAAACGAATAGAGGTTAATTTGCTTGAGCAGCGAATGGTGTCTTTATTAAAATATGAAAAGTGGAAAGATGGGCGGCTACTTCAATCAGAGCTGCAGAGATTTCCTCTTAGTTGGTACGGTCACTACGAATTTATACTCCTTTTGGAGAAAATCGGGTTTCGTGAGATTACAGTTTCAGCAGATTATAAATATGGTGAGCAACCAAGCCACGCTGAGCAAATGCTCACTTACGAGGCAGTAAAGATTTAATTGTAATAAGCGTATTCTACTATTGTTGAATCTGCTCCTGAATGTATGGGTAATCATATGTCAGAGGTATTTTACTTCTAAAGGAGGAGTCAACATGTTTCATTACACCGTTCAGACGAATAAATCACCGACACAGGCTATTTCAGATTTGACGGACAGCTTGAAAGAAGAACAATTTGGTGTTCTCTGGAGCCTTGATATGAAAGAGAAGCTGAATGATAAAGTGTAGACTTCAATCAGCTGTATTATATTCTTGAGGTATGTAACCCGGTAGAGGCGAATCGTGTTCTATCCGAGAATGTGCTCGTCGGTTACTTTCTTCCTTGTAAAATTGCTGTATATGAGGACCAGGGAACCACAAAGATCGGTATGCCTAAACCGACTGCCCTCATTAATTTTTTAGAGAACGATAAGCTGTCTGCAATTGCTCAGGAGATTGAGCAGCGCTTAATAAGTTGTATTGATCATATTATCTAAAATGAAATGCAGCTATATAAGAGCTGACCAAGAGGCCAATTTCGGCCTCTTTTTTTATTAGATTGGAAGACAATTTGAATAGTATTAGAGCATTAGGATGGAACGATGACATATGTTAAACGTAGTAGTTGTTAGTATGAACGCATGATTGGAGGAATTAACGATGGATAGAGGTTATTTTGTAGGGTGGGGCACACTGGCTCTAATTAATGTAGGAATTGCTCAAGGGAAGAATCGAAGCGGCCTGAACTGGTTCTTGCTTTCTTTACTGTTAGGTCCAGTGGCTACCTTTTTTCTAGTTATCGCAGACAAAAGATAGTTGAGAGAGTTGACATATGAACTTGATCTTACTAACATATAGAGTATACCCCTATAGGTAATTTATGTTGAGAGGTACATAAGGAGGGAAGCGTTTGAGTACGATAGCTTTGGGTCCATTCATGATCCGGGCGGATATATTGATCTTTCTTTTATCTGCGATAGTCGGCTTTATCGTTCTAAAGATTCGTCTTCGAGATCGAGAAGAATCGAGTTTTATTCTAGATACCTATGTTAATGCATTGATCATTGGGTTTGTCGTCTGGAAGTTCAGCATGATCGTATTCGATCCGATACGCACGATTCAGAATCCGTTATCTCTATTGTACTTTACGGGTGGGGACAAAGGGATCCTTCTAGGAACAGCATTAGCCCTTGTATATATAGGATTTCGGCTGAACAAAAATAAGTTGTGGATCATTCCATTGTTAAAGGCGTCCATATTAGCATATTTAGCAGGAGCTTTTACAAGATGCCTCCTTTTATGGTTGTGGGATGAATCCTTATGGATCATTGGCTTTATGTATGTGATACTCCAAGGCGTATTCTTGGTGCTCGTTTGGGTGAAATATGATGTTTCGATACGTGTCTTTAGCTCACTCGCCTTATGGTACAGCATTGGCTCGGTACTGATCCCTTTCTTTGATCCGAATCGTTACGCTGTTGTGGCTGGATTTAATTCGGTTCAAATTACGTTTGGCATTGTAGCGTTCGCCCTGCTGTTATTGGATGTGTTTTTAAGTAGATCGAACAAAATAGGCTGATCATTGGATGAACTTAATGAAGGGGGATGCTCGTGAAGAAAAATGGAATTGCCATTTTGATATTACTTGGTCTTATTGCTTGGGGTATATATGATTATTCCAGCAAGAGAGACGAAACTCAAACGCAGATGAGCAATGGAAATATGGAAGTGGATGAAACGATACCTGAGGGGCTTAAAGTTGGAAATAGGGCACCAGCGTTTTCCCTCCAGACGAAAGATGGGGAGTCAATTCAACTATCAGATTACAGAGGAAAGACTGTGCTCTTGAATTTCTGGGCTTCATGGTGTCCACCGTGTAAAATTGAAATGCCATATATGCAGGATTTCTATGAAGAATATCAAGACAAGGATACTGTTGTATTAGCGGTGAATATGACACATCTGGAGAAGAATGCGGAGGATCCGGGAGCTTTTCTAGAAGAAGTAGGGGCAACATTTCCAATGGTATATGATCTTCAGGGAGAGGTGACGGATAAGTACAAGATCGTTGCATATCCTACGACTTATGTTCTTAATAAGCAAGGAATTATTACAGACCGGTTTCAAGGGGCCATTGATCATAGCATTATGGTGAAAGCCTATGAAAAATCGAAATAATACAGCTAATAAGTTGAAGTAATCTATAAAAAGTAGACGTTTGTATCTGACAGGAACTCACCCATTGGAATAAAATGAATCAATTCAACGGGTGAGGAGGATGAGCGGTGCATAACATTTATCCACTTTCAGCAGATACTTGCAAGCCTTATATAGGTCGTCAGGTTTGCGCAGTGCTTCATGATGGTACACAAATAACTGGAACTATTAGAGGTGTAAGTGACAAAGGACTGGAGTTTGAAGAAGCGTATCCAAGCGCTAATATAATGTCAACAAAGCCAGACAAGGCGAAAAAACAACTGAAGTCTATGGTGAAGAAGGCAGAAACCTCGGCCTTTGGACCTGGATTTGGTTACGGATATGGATACGGAGGCGGGTTTGGTTACCCTGGGGCTGCCTTAGCTTGGACTTCGATTGCATTATTATTCTTAGTGCCTTTTTTATTCATTTAATATTATAGATAGAATAAGTATGAAGCAGCTCTATTCAGGGCTGCTTTTTTTATGATTCATATACATAGAAAAGGATTAGTGAGTGCGATTCATCATTGGCGAATACAATTCCTTGAAGTAAACTTAAAAACAAAAAAACAAAAGAAAACAAATACTGGATTTATTTGAAATCTTTTGTTAATTGGAGGCGCTGAACATGCAAACAGAAATGCTTCATCCGGCTGATCAATTATTAATGATGATGGAACGGATCTACAGCTATGGAATGACCACGACGTCTGGAGGGAATCTGTCCATTAAAGATGAGAACGGGGATATATGGATCACGCCCGCTGGAGTGGATAAGGGAGCCTTAACACGAACAGATATCGTGTGTGTAAAATTAGATGGAACGGTGAACGGTCACCATAAACCTTCAAGCGAATTTCCGTTTCATCGTTTAATTTACCGCACACGTCCAGATTTAAAAGCCGTAGTGCATGCTCATCCTCCTGCGTTAGTATCGTTTAGTATCGTTCGGAAAATTCCAAACACGAAGCTGCTTCCGAATGAAGAACTTATTGTGGGCGACGTAGGAATGGCTGAATATGCGCTTCCAGGAAGTGAAAAGCTTGGTGAGAATATCGCGGCAGAGTTCGCTAAAGGTATGAATAGTGTCATGCTTGAGAATCACGGTGTGGTTGTAGGTGGGAACAATTTATTTGAAGCCTTCCGTGCGTTTGAGACGTTGGAATACTGCGCGAGATTAGAAATTAATGCTCATCGGATCGGTACGCCGATCACACTGCAGATGGTTAGCCGAGATAAGCCTCAAGTAACAATGAGTGAGTTTCAACCGGGAGAATATACAACCGAGGAACGCGAAATACGAAGAGAAATGTGTATGCTTATCTCTAGAGCGTATGACCAAAGATTATTCATCAGCACACAAGGAACATTCTCGCAGCGAATGTCAGATGGCTCCTTCGTGATTACGCCTTATGGGGATGACAGGAAGTATTTGCAACCCAAAGATTTAGTTCGAGTTGAACAAGGAAAATATGAGGCAGGTAAAATACCGAGTCGTTCGGTGGAGTTCCATGAGCTTATCTATAAGACACAACCCCATGTGAAGTCCATTATTATTGCGCATCCACCTAACATTATGGCATTTGCTGTGACAGATACATCATTCGATTCACGTACGATTCCGGAAAGTTATATCTTGCTTAGAGAAATGCCGAAACTTCCGTTTGGTATGGTCGTTCATCAAGCTGAACAGGCCGCAGCTTATTTCAAAAAGGATACTCCACTTGCCATTGCGGAGAATGACTGCGTCATCGTAACCGGCTCATCCTTGCTTAACGCATTTGATCGGCTCGAAGTGGCAGAGTACAGTGCCAAAGCATTAATAGATACTTTTATTTTGGGACCTGTACAGCATATCGATGAGGCTAAGATCCAAGATCTTAAAGAAGCATTTCACTTAGAATAAAGCTATTCGTTAACAAAAAAAACGAAATATACGATCAACTTATAGCCCGTTTATTTTTGAATAACACCTATTCAAAAGTAAACGGGCATGTTATTATGTTTTCAAATACATTGTGAATATTTCGTTACAAATCCAAATTAACGCATCCGAAGGGAGATTCATTCATGGTTCAAAGTTTATGGAACAATACAGAGGCAGCTCAAGCGAACAACACGCTAGATGAACTTGTATACCGCTCTAATATTATTGGTTCAGATCGCCGCGTGTGCAATTGGGGCGGAGGAAATACATCAAGCAAAACCATCGTAAAAGATTTCCGCGGCCGTGATGTGGAAGTGATGTATGTTAAGGGAAGTGGGTCTGATCTTGCTTCTATGAAAGCAGGCAATTTTACAGGACTTCGAATGGATGATATTAGACCATTGTTCGAGCGCGATCAAATGCCAGATGAAGAGATGGTAGCATATCTCGCGAATTGTATGATTGATGCCAAAGATCCAAGAGCTTCGATTGAAACATTGTTGCATGCGTTTCTTCCTTTTAAACATGTGGACCATACCCATCCCGACTCCATCATCAGTCTTTGCTGTGCGGACAACGGTAAGGAGCTAGCGAAGGAGATCTTTGGTGACCGTTTCGTTTGGGTTCCTTATGTACGACCTGGATTTACGCTATCCAAGATGATCGCTGAAGGTGTTCGAAGTAATCCGAATGCTGAACTGGTATTAATGGAGAAGCACGGCCTTGTAACCTGGGGTGAAACTTCTGAGGAGTGCTATGCTCAAACGATCAAAATCATCAGTGAAGCGGAAAGTTTTATTGAAAGTAAATTTAAGCAAGATCAATTATTTGGTGGTGTGAAACATGAAGCGCTACCTGCTGATGTACGTCATCGAATTGCCGCAGAAGTGATGCCTTTGGTTCGTGGTGCGGTAAGTGATGTGAAGAAGATGATCCTTTCCTTTGATGACGAGGCAGATGTGCTGGATTTTGTCGGTGGTAAAAATTCAGCAGAGCTTTCACAGGTTGGAGCGGCTTGCCCAGATCACCTGGTACATACCAAAATGGTCCCTCTTTTTATTGACTGGACACCTAATGCAAATGATATTGAAGGACTTAAAGTGAAACTGCAAGAAGGTATTGCTTCATATAAAGAACAATACAAAGCTTATTTTGACCGTAACAAGCATGAAGGAGATGTAATGTTTGAAGCCGCTCCTCGTGTTATTTTGATTCCGGGTGTTGGGATGATTAACTCCGGCAAAAGCTGGTCAAATTCTAAAGTAAGTGGTGCGCTTTATCATCGGGCAATTGCTGTTATGCGCGGGGCAACAGCACTCGGTCAATTCGTATCTCTGAGTGAGAACGAATCTTATAACGTAGAGTATTGGCCATTAGAGCTTTATAAGTTAACTTTGGCTCCGAAGGAAGCTGAATTCTCCCGTCAGGTAGCTTTTATTACTGGAGGAGCAGGTGGAATTGGCAGTGAAACCGCACGTCGACTCGTTTCTGAAGGAGCACATGTTGTCCTTGCAGACCTGAACCTTGAAGGTGCAGAGAAGGTGGCTGCAGAGATTAATGAGACATACGGTGAAAACCGTGCGATCGCTGTGAAGATGGATGTAACGGATGAAGAAGCGGTGTATGCTGCTTATCAAGCTACTTCACTTACTTATGGCGGTGTTGATATCATCGTGAACAATGCTGGTCTTGCAACTTCCAGTCCTTTTGATGAAACAACACTTAAAGAATGGAATCTGAACATGAATGTTCTTGGAACAGGTTACTTCCTGGTTGCTCGTGAAGCGTTTAAGATCATGAAACAGCAAAGTATCGGGGGCAGTATGGTATTTGTGGGTTCGAAGAACTCTGTGTATGCTGGCAAGAATGCCTCAGCTTATAGCTCTGTGAAGGCACTGGAAGCACACTTGGCACGTTGTATTGCGGCTGAAGGTGGACAGTATGGTATTCGGGTGAATACGGTCCTTCCGGATGCGATTTTGCAAGGTTCTGCGATTTGGAATTCCAATTGGCGCAATGAGCGTGCAGCCGCTTATGGTATTGAACCGGATCAGCTTGAAGAGTATTACCGTAAGCGGACAACACTATTAGTAAACATCTATCCAAGAGATATCGCAGAAGGAATCGCATTCTTCGCGTCATCGCGTTCGGAAAAAACGACAGGATGTATGCTCACCATTGACGGTGGTGTACCTGCTGCATTTACCCGTTAAAAACAGAATTAACTCTGTAATACAATAAATGAATAATAGGAGAGAGACGCTTTGGACACGGTTATTATAGCGGAGTTTGAAGCGTCTCTTTTGAGAAGAAAAGGTTGGACGAATTTCAAAGGCCAGACGGTTGATCTGTGAATCATTTGAGGTTAAGGTAAATGAGCCGGAATAAGTGGCAAGGTAGGCTGAAGCTTACGAAATATTCGTCAAATCTTGAATTTGACTTCAAAAATACAATAGTAAGGATGAAGAGATTTATGCTGGTTGCTGAACGTTATGAGAAAATTGTGCAGTTGGTCAATGAAAGAGGAAGTATCCGGGTAACCGAACTGAGCGAGCTTTGTGGTGTAACGGAGGAAACGATCCGCCGGGATTTAGATCGGCTTGAGGATTCAGGACGTCTTCGCCGGTCCCATGGAGGCGCGGTTAGTGTGAAAGATCAACCGTTTTCTTGGCGTTCGCAACCGGAGATTCCTTTTACTGAACGAGAAATTATGCATGCCGAAGAGAAGCAGCGCATTGCCGAGGAAGCTGTGAAACAGATCGAACCTCATCAGCGGATTTTACTCGATGCGAGCTCGACTGCTTGGTATATGGCACGACTGATTCCAGATTACCCTCTAACGGTGCTGACGAATTCGATTAAAGTCGCGGCTGAATTAAGTGGCAAGGAGAAGATTGAAGTCATCTCCACTGGTGGTATATTGGCTCATCGTTCTTTGTCGTTTGTAGGTCCTTTAGCAGAGCGTTCTCTGGACTCCTATCATGTGGATAAAGCATTTCTTTCCTTCAAAGGTGTTCACGTCGAGAGAGGGTTAAGCGAATCCAATGAGCTGCAGGCGAGAATTAAACACAAAATGATCGGGATGGCGGATCAGGTCATTCTTCTTGCAGATGCGAGTAAATTCGGCGTTCAAGCTTTCACTAAAGTGGCGGATCTTGAGCGTGTGAATACCATTATTACAGATCAGCGTCTTGCGACAACCGAAGCGGAACCTTTTATAAAGCGTGGAATCAGAATGATCTCTGTATAATCTGCCAGCTTATGACTAACTGAATAGTAAGTGGGGTGCTACTTATGAAAATATCCTTATTTGTAACCTGTTTAAGTGATGCTTTATTCCCACGGGTATCTGAAGCGATGGTTCGGCTATTAGCCCGTTATGGCGTTAAACTTGAATTTCCAGACATTCAGACCTGCTGCGGACAGCCTGCTTACAATAGCGGCTATTGGAATGAGGCACGGACAACCGCCAAGACCATTTTGGATGCTTTTGAGGACAGTGACTTTGTCGTGTCTCCCTCAGGTTCATGCACATACATGATTCATCACTACCCAGACTTATTTAAAGATGATCCTATCTATTTAATGAAAGCTGAAGATTTACAAAAGAAAACTTATGAATTTACTCAGTTCCTCGTTAAGGTTCTCGGTGTAACAGATATCGGCGCTACATTCGCTCAAAAAGTAACTTATCATCCATCCTGTCACGGCAGCCGTTTGCTTGGTGTAAAGGATGAACCGATGGAGCTGCTTCAGCAAGTTAAGGGTCTGGAGTTCGTACCGCTTCCTTTAGCAGAAGACTGCTGCGGATTTGGTGGTACGTTCGCTGTGAAAATGGCGGATATTTCAGGAGCAATGGTTACAGAGAAGGTAGATCATGTCATTGAGACCGAAGCTTCCGTATTGGTTGGCCTTGATATGGCATGCCTGATGAATATTGCGGGTAACCTGAGATACCGTGGTGAGAAGGTACAGGTCATGCATTTAGCCGAGCTTCTCTATGAAGGGGTGAAAGAGGCATGAGCACAACGGAGATCAAAAAGATGAGTGTAAAACAACGCTCCAGCCTGGCCTTGAACAATGATTTTCTACGAAGTGCGGTACGGTTTACGACAGAGAGATTGCGAAGCGGGAAGCTTCAAGCATCCGCAGATCATGGCAACTGGGATACATGGCGTGAACGTGGACGTCAAATCCGGCTCCATACGATTGCGAATCTTGACTATTACTTGAATCTTTTTGCAGATAATGCCCGCGCGAATGGAGTTCATGTCCATTTTGCAGATACGGCTGAAGAAGCCGTGAATCTTTCTCTTCAGATTGCTGAGTGGAACTCTGCTAAATCCGTTGTGAAATCGAAATCGATGGTTTCTGAGGAGCTGCATCTGAATAAAGCACTCGAGTCCATTGGGGTGGAAGCCGTAGAGACCGATCTAGGAGAGTATATAATACAGCTAGCAGACGAAACTCCGTCGCATATTATCATTCCTGCCATTCACAAAAACCGTTACCAGATTGCAGATTTGTTATCGAAGGAGGCCGGAGAGACATTGCCACCGGATACTTCGATATTAGCTGGATTTGTTCGGAACAAGCTAAGAGAAAAGTTTTTGGATGCGGATATAGGTATGACCGGTTGTAACTTTGCTATTGCCGAAACAGGTTCAATGGTATTGTTCGAGAACGAAGGTAATGCTCGTATGGTAACGACACTTCCGAAGACACAGATTACACTGATGGGGATGGAACGGATTATTCCGTCTTGGACCGATCTCGAAGTGATGGCGACTTTACTTCCTCGTTCGGCTACAGGGCAGAAACTGACGGTTTATATGTCCGGTATTTCAGGACCACGTAGAGAACGTGACGGAGACGGTCCTGAGGAAATGCATATCATTATTATCGACAATGGTCGTTCCTTGCAACTTGGAGATCCGGAGTTTCAGGAGCTTCTGAATTGTATTCGCTGTGGAGCTTGTTTAAATGCTTGCCCGGTCTATCGTCAGATCGGAGGACATGCGTATGGCGGAACTTACAGTGGACCTATAGGAGCGGTACTTACACCTGCTCTTAAGAAGAATGTAGCGGAATGGGATGACATTGCGAATGCGTCAAGTTTATGTGGTGCTTGTTATGAAGCTTGCCCTGTAAAAATCCCTCTACACGATATGCTTGTCTCCTTGCGCCGGCGTAAGGTTGAGGCTGGCAGAGGCAATAAGCTTGAAGGAGCAGGAATGAGTGGATTTGCAGCCATCATGGGCAATTCTAAGCGCTATAAAGCTGTGATCAGACTTGGGAAGATTGGACAGAAGTTAGTTGTTCGTGGTGGCGAGATCCGTACGAAACTCGGCCCGTTAAAAGGATGGAACTCATACCGTGTTACTCCGAGCTTGCCGAAGGAATCTTTCCGAGATAAGTGGCCGACACTGGAGCAGGAAATCCGTAATGGTGTTAAGGAAATGGATGAAGGAATGGAGAATAGGCTGAAGCAGATCATGAAGGATCGGGAGACGGGAGGGGGACGCCATGACTAAACAGCAATCTCATCAGGAATGGCTTGCAGATCTAGAGTCACAGTCGAAGAAGAAACAGGAAGCGCTTATGAATAGAATTGCTGCTAAGTTGAACAGACCACGTGTGCTTAAGAAGCCGGAACAGCCTTTCCGCGGCGCTCCCGAATTCTGGAATGAGTTTAGCTGGTCACCCCAAGAGCGGATTCAACATTTCACATCGAACATGGAAGCTGCAGGTGGTTATGTTGTGCATGTAGCGGGCATGGACCAAGTGAAGCAATTCATTACGACGAAAGCAGGAGATATGAGTGCTAGTCGGATTTTAAGGCAAAATCAAAAGGAGCTCTCAGAACTTAATCTGGAAGGTGCACTTCCTCAAATCAATATCTCCGTATGGAATGACAATCCTGAAACAGACTGGCGCTCAACAGCAGCAGAAGCTGACTTCGGACTCGTTGTGGCGGATCATGCTGCCGCGTATACCGGATCGATGGTTGTCATGTCCTCGCCGGATAAAGGTCGATCTGTTAGTTTGCTTCCTACAGTACTCATCGTCATTATTCCGATAGAACGCTTAAAGACTCGTCTTGGAGAAATATTAGTGAACTTTGATGAAGTTGGAAGAGAGAGTCTTCCAGCGGGTATCCATTTTATCTCGGGTCCTAGCCGTTCTGCGGATATAGAGAACGACTTGACGATTGGTGTCCATGGACCTGGAATTGTCTATGCACTGCTTGTGGATCAGTTCGAATAGAGCAGACTCATGTTTATTGTGTAATACTCTTATATGCATCCTCTTCCGTGTACAGGGCTTAATAGGTACACAGAAGAGGGTGTTTTGTGTTTAGGTATTTAACACGAACTTCAACCTAACTTTAACCATGGATACCAATCCGGTTACTTCCCTCGCCGGGTTAATGCAGTAAGCTCATCCCACTGTTCAGAGGTTAACTCACCAAGATCATTAAATTGTCCAGCACCTTGAAGCCACTCACCGCCATCGATTGTAATAACGTCGCCATTAATGTAGGCTGCGTAATCAGATATTAGGAAGGCTGCCAGATTGGACAATTCATCCTTATTGCCAACACGCCCGAGTGGAACGCGGTCAATCATCTTCTGTTCAAACTCTGGAGTAGGAGCCAACCGAGACCATGCACCTTCTGTTGGAAACGGACCAGGGGCAATGGCAACTTGACGTATACCGTAGGGGGCCCATTCTACGGCAAGTGAACGGGTGATCGCCAGTACCCCAGCCTTAGCTGCCGCGGATGGTACAACATAACCGGAACCCGTTGAAGCATAGGTTGTCACGATATTAAGCATGGTTCCAGATGAACCTCTCTCAATCCAACGCTTACCGACTTCCAGGGTTGTATAAAAAGTCCCGTGAAGTACAATGTTGAGTACTGCATCGACAGCTCGTGAAGATAGTCGTTCTGTGGGGCTGATGAAGTTGCCGGCAGCGTTATTCACGAGAATATCTATGCCACCATAGTGACTTTCTACAGCATCGATAAGCGCGTGGACTTGAAGGGGATCACGTACATCACAGCTTCTATAATAGACGTCGTGTCCCAAGGGACTCATTTCTTCTGCTGCATTCTTCAGTACTTCTTCGCGGCGGCCACAGATCGCAAGTTTAGCTCCCAGCTCTAAAAACTTCTCACCCATAGCGCGACCAAGTCCTGTGGCACCACCGGTAATTAATATAACTTTGTCTGTTAACAAGTCATTAGTAAATAGTCCCATTTATCATTCACGCTCCCCAAGAGTTTTGTTGAATTCAAACATCTATATAATTCCAGCGTATAAGTACTAACGGAGGATTAGAATAGAAGATCTTTCCTAAAATGAATTGACAAAGCAACAAATGTTTCACATAATTATTATATGTTTTTGTTTAAAAAGTCCTTGTGAGGATATTTCTTGTCCTACTTTTTCTAGTTTTGATGTATGATTAAATGAGGTAGCTTAGAGTAGATTAGTGAAAAGAGGGGATTAATCCATGTATGTTATTGGCTCAGCTTGTATAGATGAAAAAGCTGGTGAATGTGTCGACGTATGTCCAGTTGATTGCATTGAAGAAGGAGAAGATCAATTCTACATTGACCCGGATATTTGTATTTCCTGTGGCGCTTGTGAAGCAGCTTGTCCCGTGACAGCAGTATTTTATATCGATGATTTGCCGGAAGAAGAGAAGCCTTATTACGAAAAGGCTGTAGAATACTATAAGAACAAATGAAGCTAATACTTAAATAAACACCCTTCCTCATAGGTGCAGAGTTACTTTCAGCTCACCTATAGGGAAGGGTGTTTTTAATTTACAATCATTATGAAAGCGTCTGAACAACATGAATAGCTATATCATCGTAGATTTGCTTCAGAAGATCAGGATTCGTGGATTGTTGTTCATCCGGGATGATCGGAACCTGAGCGAGCACGGAGGTATTTAGCTGTTCTGCTAACTTTGAACCGCCGCCTTTACCAAAGATATAATGTTTATTTCCGGTCGGATCTTCATAGTAAGACATATTCTCAATAACCCCAATAATGTGGTGATGGGTCTGGAGTGCCATCATTCCTGCACGTTCTGCAACAACTGTAGCTGTGGATTGCGGTGTCGTAACGATAATTTCAGAGCACTCTGGGAGCATCTGATGGATAGCTAGGGCAATATCACCAGTCCCCGGGGGAAGATCGATAAGCATGTAATCCAGAGGACCCCACATTACATCGTTCAAAAAGCTAGAGAGCATTCTTCCAAGCCGAGGGCCACGCCACAAGACAGGATCATTACCTTTGACAAAAAAACCTGTAGAGATCACTTGGATTCCATCTCGTTGCAGTGGTGTGGGACGACTATTCGTAGGTTCAGGCTTCTCATGGATCCCCATCATGTCAGGTATACTGAAGCCATAAATATCAGCATCAATAATGCCGACTCTTTTACCGACTTTATGCAAAGCTTTTGCGAGATTCAGAGTCACAGTAGATTTACCAACGCCTCCTTTGCCACTAGCAATGGCGATGAATTTCACCCCAGCTTTAACCATGGGGCTCACTGGAAAGGGATTCGGAGCTGCAGGTCTTGCTGCTGATTTTGTCTGTGATTGTTGCATCTCCAGTGCTCTAATGGATATGTGTTGTTTCTCCTCTTCGGATACTGTCTTTATTCTTATATGTATACTTAATACTCCTATGGTACGAAGCAGCTCTTCGATCTGTTGTTTCTGGGTTTCTGTTACGCCTTGTGTCTGATCTTGTTCGGTAGCGATCAGGGTCAGTGCAGCTTTGTCTTCCTTCAACATGACATCTCGGATGTATCCAATCTGAATCAAAGGAAGTTTTAGATTGGGGTCGATGATGGTTGCCATTTTGCTTTCAAATATCTCTCTAATCATAAGTCACCTCTATACATGTTTCTTGATTGCCGATTTTCTTGTTCAGTTCAGTTTAAAGAAGTTGAAACGACTAGTCAATGAAAGCTCGATTGTGATGTATTTTGTGAAAATTTTGTGAGTATATAGCCATTCTACACAGAAACCACACAAATTCTGTTTAATAAGAGGTAGCCTCGTTTTGCAAAAGGTGAAATTCGATTCTGAAGGGAGAACTACCTATGTCACATGAACAAATGCAGAAATGTATTGATGAATGTCTACGTTGTATGCAAGCTTGTAACCACTGTTATTCCGCTTGTCTGGAAGAAGAACATATGGAAATGATGAAGGAGTGTATCCGCCTAGATCGGGAGTGTGCAGATTTATGTGCCTTTGCAGCACATGCAATGTCTATTAATAGCTCTTATGTCAAACAAATCTGCGAGGCATGTGCAGAGATGTGTGAGAGATGCGGCAATGAATGCAAAAAGCATGATCATGAACACTGCCAGCGCTGCGCTGAGGCATGTTTCAGATGTGCTGATGCATGCCGAGCTATGGCAGCTTAAACGAGATTAGTAGAGTCGAATAGTAGGAATAAAAGCAGCCGGATTTTTCCGGTTGCTTTTTTGATGTCTTCATTTGAAATATCATCTGGTATAGTCCAACCGTTTACGGATAGGTAAATAATAGGGGAATGATAGTGAGAGAAGGAATAAGTAGAGGAAGAAATTACATTTTTGTCACTCATATCATTGACATATCTAGCCAAAATATATTACAGTATGATAGGGTTACAAAATATTAATGAATTTTGCCGAATTTCGTTTTTGAAAACGGGGGAACCGATCCGGGTGAATTATTCTTGCAATAGAGGGAATATAGGAGACCTTCAGCCGAACCCTTAGCTAACTCCGTAGGCACCGAAGGGAGAAAGTGTTTTGAAGAAAGTCATTATATCATTACTAGGGTCTGCACTTATTTTTTCTTCTGGCGCCTTCACAGCATACGCTGATATGCCAAAGCTTCAAAGTCAAGTAACACAGTTGGTTGGAACTCCGTATAAATGGGGTGGAACAACGGAAAGTGGATTTGACTGCTCAGGATTTATTCTGTACATAATGAATCAATATGATCTAGATTTACCTCGTACATCAGCTGCACAAGCCAAAGCGGGGACTCATGTTGATCAAGAAGACCTTCGAATGGGAGATTTGGTATTCTTTAATACAAGTGGTCGTGGAGTCTCTCATGCAGGAATTTATGTCGGAAATGATCAATTTGCTCACGCATCAACAAGTAAGGGTGTAAGAATCAGTAAATTGTCTGAATCTTACTATAAGACTCGTTATGTAACTGCACGCCGCGTGATCAGTCAAGAGAATTATGTTCAGATGGTAGGAACTATTAATTAATAATGAATCAAAGCCCGCGATTAATATCGCGGGCTTTTTAAATATATGATCGTATTTCAAAGTGATGAACATGGGGGATTATTCGTTATGTCTTACTTATTTCGAAGAGAAATTAACAACTGGCATTCCTGGGGAGCTGTTTATCAGTCCATAGAAGATTTCAGGCTATTAATCGAAGAAATATTTGCAAGAGAACAACTGACTGGAGCAGAGCATATCTCTCACTTGAAGCCAGGAACCAACGCGGTGTTCAAAACAGGGGATTATGTCATTAAGATTGTTGCCCCATTAGAATCGGGTTTAGATACAGACTTAGATTATAGAGCTGAACAAACAGCAATGCAAAGAGCCATCCAGCAAGGGATTCGTACACCATCCATTGTTGCTGCGGGCACGTTAGAGGATAAGTATGCATTCAAATACCTCATTATGGATTATATTGAAGGGGAAAGTGCTGGCGATGTCTTCACTCAATTAACTCTCGAAAAAAAGAAACAGTTCATCGAAGAGATGCAGCATAATTTATCGAAGTTGAATATTCGTCCTGATGAAGAGTTTAGTCGTGAATTCATTATAAATAGAGCATTACATAACGAGAGATGGCATATTGTAGCACCCGAAGTAGGCAAGCAAATTAATGATTATCTAAGAGAGTATAAGATTCAAACTTATGTTCATGTGCATGGTGATCTAACAGGTGACAATGTACTGATCAATTCGATTGGACAGCTCTATATTATTGATTTCGCTGATAGTACAATTGCACCGGTTGAATATGAGTTTCCTCCAATTATATTTGAGTTATTGCAAAGTGATATCGAAGGCATTTTTGAGTTTATTAAGGGGTTGGGGATGAAGTATAATGAGTTTATTGATCGATTATTTGCAGGAACGCTGATGCATGATTTTGGCGCGAATTTTGTAAGAGCGATTTATGAGAAATATACGGGCAGAGAAATTACAGAACTGAATGATATTTTTGAAATCAAGAGATTGCTCCATAAGCATCTTCTGCCAAATTCCCTAATTACATAAGTTTAGTCTATCTGTTTGAGGAGGGAAGTACAGCGTGTTTAAATTTTGGAAAGGTCGGGAGAAGAAAGAATCTGTTCTTGAAGCTTCCGAGGCATCCACTCCTAGTATACAAGCAAGTACAGAAGAGAAGCTTGTACTGTTACGAGGAAGGAACACCGAGCAGGATGTTGCTCCGGTTGTCGGTATGACGATTCTCGAACTTGCAGAACGGAATGAGGTCGATTGGAACTCTTTTTGCAAAAGGGGGACTTGCGCTCGCTGTCGTTGTCATATAAGTGAAGGAATGGAGCATATGTCCGCTGCGAATGAAGCGGAAGAGAATAGACTGGATCCTGAAGAGATTGACGATGGTTATCGTTTAGGATGCCAGACGAAATTCGAGAGAATAGGCGTTGTTTCTATTAAGCACGCACCATACTTTTAAACATATTTCATCATGATCGTACCCGGAGGCCTGTAATCAGGTTATCCGGTTTTTTTTATCTTAAATACAATAATAGTTCAATTTGGAGGGATTATGATGAAGCGCTACGATAGTGACACAAACTGCTCTATATTGCAGAGCCCGATTCAAAACAAAATAGGTAGTGTCTTTGTACCGGTTCGAGACCTTGAGGAATCTCGCCTGTGGTATTGCCAGCTCTTTGGGCTAAATGTAATGGATTGTGAAATTTTGAATGGACATTTATGTCCTCTCCCTATGCAAGGAACCGGACTCATCTTAGACACAATGCCCATGTGGGGAGGAGAGGAACTGGGTGGAGCACCACACATTACAACGCCTGCATTTATGCTGCTTACGCATGATTTGGAAGCAGCATTCGCCTACGCTGTGGAAACAGAAGTTGATGTCGTGACGACGATCGAGAATAATCAATGGTTTGTTATTAAAGATCCAAATGGGAATCTTCTCATGATTTGCAGGGAGTAATCAGGTAACATGCTCATCCGTACATTATATTATTAGGTTGGTTGGGGGCGTTTCAATTGTATAAGATCATCATAGTGGATGATGAACCCATTGTCCGAGAAGGAATCAGGGATCGTATTCAATGGGAAGAACATGGCTTTGTATGTGTGGGTGTCAGTGAGAATGGACAAGAGGCATTAGAAGTCGTTGCTAGTCTTCGACCAGATGTTGTATTAACTGATATTTATATGCCTTTTATGGATGGACTGGAACTCTCCCGTCGCATAGTGGAGCTGTATCCACGCACGAAGATCATAATTTTGACGGGATATGATGATTTTGAATACGCACAGCAAGCAGTGAAACTACAAGTGACAGATTTTATTTTGAAACCGGTTACATCAGCAGAACTCCGTGAGATACTGGATAAATTAAAAGTCGAAATGGATGAAGAGCGTGGAAATCAGGAACATCTTAATCAATTGAAACAACAGTTAAACGAGAGTCTTCCGCTGCTCAAAGAGAGGTTTCTTGAACGTCTAGCATCCTCAGCACTGAGCGAATGGGAAATCACGAGTAAAATGGCATACTTCGATATTGCACTGACCGGTCCTTTATTTGTAGCTATAGCCACAGATATGGATGAACTGCGTCCTGATGACCATGGTACCGATAATGAGCTGTATGCTTTTGCTGTTTACAATATTATTCAAGAAATTATGAGCGATGAACCCGCTTCTGCTGTTTTTCGTTATAAAGGGAATAAGGTGATTACTGTATTAACCGGAACGGGAGAAGAGGCGATATATACACATGCTCAAGAAATAGCCGAGGCCATTCGCAGTTCCGTTAAACGCTATCTGTCCTTTACGGTAACGGTTGGTGTGGGAACGATCTGTCGTGAACTGAAAGATCTCAGACACTCTTGCCAAGCTTCCGTAGCGGCGCTGGAATATCGTCTGTTAATGGGTAGTGATCAAGTTGTAAGCATATTAGATCTAGAGAATAGAAGTTCAATGCCACTATATGACGGAACAAATGCGGAGAATGCCCTTATATCTGCTATAAAGACAGGTACACAAGGAGATGTTGATCATTCGATCCGTCGGTTAATCGGAGAACTTAAGCATGCATCGATATCCATTGAGCAGTGCTACATTCGAGTGCTGAGGACGATGCTGGCTGTACTTCAGGCTTTGCTCGAAATCGGCTGTAGTGAGAAAGATTTACTTGGGAAGGAAACTCGTCTATTAACAGAGTTGTACTCTTTTCGTTCATTGGAAGAGATAGAATACTGGCTCAAGGATATGTGTAAGAAGGCCATCCAAGGAGTCGTCGAGACACGTAAGGATATTTCGCGTCATCAGATGTCAGAAGCGGTACAATTTATCCACAACCATTACGATGATCCAGGGCTTTCCGTAACAACGGTGTGCAGCCGGATTTTTATGAGTGCAAGCTATTTCAGTTCTTTATTTAAGATCCATACGGGAAAGACTTTTGTAGAATTTGTAACCCGTATTCGAATGGAAAAGGCTAAGGAGCTGTTAAAGCATTCTACTCTCAAAACTTATGAGATTGCTATGAAAACAGGTTATCAGGATGCTCAGTATTTCAGTGTGCTCTTTAAGAAAAATACAGGGGATACACCGACTGACTACCGCCAGAAGATGATGGCAGACGGTGCATGATGATGTGGCGTAATACGAAAATCAAAAGTATCCAATCTAGAATAGCAGGCACCTTTGTCTTGCTTGTTCTGTTGACGGCATTACTGTTAATATTCATTTCCTACCGATTGTCAGAATCGGCTGTGCGAGAAACGGCCGAGAGTTACACCGCCGAATTAATCAATCAAGTAAACGCCAATATACAGACTTATATTACAGGCATGAAGGATATCTCCTTGACAGCAATGAATAATCCGGACGTGAGAGAATACTTGGCGTATGCCCAATCCCTTTCACCGAAAGATTTGTCATCGCTAGAGTCCAAAATATCGGAGTATTTCCACTCTATTCTAGTCTCTAGAAAAGATATTACATCGGTTAATATATTCGGCTACAATGGGACATTTATTTCAGATCGGCGCGGTGTTCAGTTAAATCCGAACAGTCCACCAGCAGAGCAGTCTTGGTACCAGCAGGCACAGAAGGCAGCTGGGCAGGCCGTGATTTCTTCATCCCATGTGCAACCTGTGATTAAAGATGAATACCAATGGGTAGTCTCGCTAAGCCGTGAACTGCGCGGGATAGATCGTTCACAAGGACTTGGTATTCTGCTCATAGATCTTAATTTTAAAGTCATTAATGATATGTTAAATCAGTTGGACCTTGGGAATAGAGGCTATGTATTTGTAGTGGATCGGGAAGGTAATATTGTGTACCATCCACAACAACAGCTTCTTTATAGCAATTTGAAGACAGAGCAGATTGAACGAGTACTTCAAGAGCCAAGCGGTGGATTTGTTACTCAAGAGGATGGTGTAAGCCGGATATACACCGTTAAGGATTCGGGATTCGGTTGGAAAATTGTCGGAGTGTTTTATGAGAATGCGCTGGTTGAGAACAAAAAGAAAATGAAGCTCTCTTTTGCAGTAGCTGGCTTGTTCTGTTTAGGAGTAGGTGTGATGGTCTCTTATCTCATATCTCGGAATCTGACAAGGCCGATAAAGAGATTGCAGGAGAATATGAACGAGGTGGAAAAAGGAAACTTCGATATCCGTGTTCCAGTTGGACATTCGAAGGAAATATCCAGCTTGGCCCGTAGTTTTAATCTGATGATGATGAAGATCAAAGAATTGATGAATCAAATCGTTGTTGAACAAGAGTTCAAACGCAAGAGTGAGCTAAATGCCCTTCAAGCCCAGATCAATCCGCATTTTCTCTATAACACACTCGATTCAATCATTTGGATGGCTGAGGGTAAGAAGCATGACGAGGTTATTCTGATGACATCAGCGCTAGCTAAATTATTCCGGGCATCACTGAGCAAAGGCCAAGAGCTGATACCTTTAGCAACTGAAATTGAACACATTACAAGCTATCTCAAAATCCAGCAGATGAGGTATCAGGATAAGATCGAATTTACGGTCCATATTGATTCATCACTCAAAAGGTATATGACGCTTAAGGTTCTACTTCAACCCCTTGTAGAAAATGCGATCTATCATGGGGTTAAGAACAAGCGAGGAAGAGGTATGATTCATATTCATGGAGTTCGAATCGGTCATGATATTGAGCTTCGGGTTATAGATGATGGTATTGGTATGGATGAGGAGACCATCCGAACGATCCTTTATCCATCAGATTCACATAATACGACTAAGGTAGGGGTTGGGATCGCAAATGTTCATCAGCGTATTCAGTTATACTTCGGTTCAAAATATGGATTGTCCTATAAAAGTGTCCTGAATGAGGGGACGACAGCGATTGTGACTATTCCTGCAATTCATTTTGATGAACAGGGCAGTAAGGAGGAGGAGTTAGCCTGATCAGAATGTTCAAATTACGTTACATTGTTCTAGCATTTATAGCGATGATCTTGGTGGGCTTTTCCTTAAATGCATTATGGATAAAAGGATTTTCAGCAGGACCCAAGAAGATTATTGTTGTATTGAAAGCTACGGAGGAGATTGAGTTCTGGCGAGTATTAACCGATGGGGTTCAGACAGCTTCTAAAGAATTTGACGTTCAAGCATCAGTGATAGGCCCACCTAAAGAGATCGAGGTTGATCTACAAATCTCGATGATCGAACAAGCCATTCAAGAGAATCCGGATGCAATCGTGATGGCTGCTGGTGATTATAACCGTCTTGTACCTACTGCGCAGAAGATCAGAAAAGCAGGCATCCCACTGATCATGATTGATTCCGATATTAATGGCGATTATGCAGAAAGTCTAATATCTACGGATAATATCGATGCTGGTGAGAAGGCAGGTAGAGAAATGGCAGAACTTCTACCACCTAATGCCAAGGTTGCAATTATTAGTTATGTTCAAGGAACGTCAACACAGATAGAGCGGGAACAAGGAGTTCGTAGCATCCTCAGTTATCGTAAAGGAACCGAAATTGTTGGAACTTATTACAGTGAAGGGATGGAAGAGACGGCTTACAACATTACGAAGGAATTGCTTCAAAAGCGCCTGGATCTCGATGGCATTGTTGGACTTAATGAACCTTCAACTGTTGGTGCCGGGAGAGCTATTCAAGAGCTTGGTCTTATGGGTAAAGTGAAGCTTGTTGGATTCGACAGCTCCATTGCCGAGGTGAAGTTGCTAGAAGCAGGTGTGCTTCAATCAACGGTCGTTCAGAAGCCTTTTAGCATAGGTTACCTCGGTGTAAAAACCGCATTGTCCGTTCTGAACGGAGATAAGGTCCCGCCTGAGATATATACAGATTCTGTTGTTATCCATAAAGATAATATGTACACAGAAGAAAATCAAAAACTACTCTTTCCCTTTGTGGAAGAGTAGTTTTTTTATTCTCTAAACCAGTAAGATATTTTAATTTTTAGTGGAATTTTCAACATGGAGAAGAGAATATTCCATTCCTTCCATTGAGCACGACTTATACAATTAATCACACAGACTTCGTGTAAAGAGGTGAGAAGCTTGGGAGAAGTACTCGTATCCATGACTGGCATCGAAAAGAGCTTTCCTGGTGTACAGGCGCTAAGCGATTGCCGATTTGAATTGTTAAAGGGTGAGGTTCATGCATTAATGGGTGAGAACGGTGCAGGCAAATCCACATTAATGAAAGTTCTCACGGGTGTTTATCAGAAGGATGTAGGTACCATTGTATATAAAGGTAAGCCTATTGAAATTTTGAGTCCTAAAGCCGCTCAGGATGCTGGTATAGGAATGATTCATCAAGAATTGAATCTTTCTCAAGATTTGAGTGTTGCACAGAATATTTTTATGGGACGTGAACCGAAGAAAGGCTTTGGATTGTTCTTGGATGAGAAGGAGTTGAATCGCAAAGTGCTTCAGCTCTTCGAATTAATGGATCTTGATCTGGACCCTTCTACGCTTGTGGCGGATTTAACCGTCGCTAAGCAGCAAATGGTGGAAATCGCCAAGGCGTTGTCTTTTAACTCCGAGGTGTTAGTGATGGATGAACCGACAGCAGCTTTAAGTGAAACGGAGATTGCCGATCTATTCCGGATTATAAATCAACTTCGCAAGCAGGGTGTTGGAATTGTGTACATTTCTCATCGGATGGATGAAATTAAGCAGATTACAGATCGAATTACAGTGATGAGAGATGGTCATTATATCGATACCGTCTTTACATCTGAGGTTACGAACCAGCAGATCATAACGATGATGGTTGGCAGACAAATCTATGATTCTTCGAAACCGGAGAATGCTCGCACCAATAGCGAAACCGTGCTTGAGGTCATTGGACTGAATCGAAATAGGGTTCTTCATGATATTCACTTCAAGCTCAAGAAAGGTGAAATTCTTGGAATAGCTGGATTGGTAGGAGCAGGGAGGACCGAGCTCGCTAGAGCCATATTTGGAGCAGACAAAATACAATCAGGAGAAATTCGGATTCATCATCGTAAAGTCACAATTAAAGAACCTCACGACGCGGTACGACAAGGTATTGGATACTTGTCAGAGGATCGTAAGAGATTCGGCTGTGTGGTCGATCTAGACGTGAAATCCAATGTTGTGATTGCTTCTTATCGAAAATTTAAATTTGCTGGATTTATTCAATCCTCCAAGATCAGACGAACAACTCAGGAAATAGTCGACAAGCTCAAGGTAAAGACCCCGCATATCGATCAAGAGGTGAAATTTCTCTCAGGTGGGAATCAGCAGAAGGTTGTGATTGGGAAATGGCTAACTCGCGATTGTGACATTCTTATCTTCGATGAGCCAACCAGAGGGATTGATGTGGGGGCCAAGAGTGAGATCTATAAACTACTTAATGATCTGACAGAGCAGGGTAAATCCATCATTATGATATCGTCAGAGTTACCGGAAATACTTCGTATGAGCCATCGGATCCTCGTGATGTGCGAAGGGCGTATTACAGGTGAGCTCGATTACCAAGAGGCCACGCAGGAGAAAATCATGCACTTGGCGACTTTAAGAATGTAATGTAACCGAATAATGCACGTCAGGAGGATGATATGGAATGAACATCAAACTGCGATCGAAATCAGGAGCAATTCAGCAAGTACTGGCACTCGCCAGCTTAATTGTACTCATCGTTACATTTTCGCTATCATCAGGCAATTTTTTTCAGTTCTCTAACATTGTCGGTATTTTATTCTCAACCGCTGTTATTGGTGTTCTAGCACTCGGTTCCACATTCGTCATTATCACTGGAGGAATTGATCTTTCTGTCGGTACAGTAATGACCTTAAGTGCGGTGATGACAGGTGTATTCATTACATTCTGGGATGTACCTGTCCCACTTGGTATTCTTGGAGGAATATTAACCGGTGCTCTCTGTGGTCTGATCTCAGGGACAGCTGTCGCTAAGCTGAAGATTCCACCGTTTATTGCGACACTTGCCATGATGATGATTGCCAAAGGGTTGGCTCTCGTGATCTCAGGAGCGAAACCCATTTATTTTAATGATGACGAAATCTTTATGGAAGTGGCACAAGGTTCGATACTGGGATCGATCATTCCAGGATTTGATATTCCGAATGCGGTCTTGATTTTCTTTATCGCTGCGTTTCTCGGTTACATTATTTTGTCAAAGACGATTATTGGTCGATACAATTTTGCACTCGGCAGCAATGAAGAGGCAACTCGCTTATCCGGGGTTAACGTTAACTACTGGAAACTCGTCATTTATACCCTAACTGGAGCTTTTACCGGACTTGCAGGGGTACTTATGGCTTCGCGTCTTAATTCAGCGAATCCTGCATTAGGTGCAGGATACGAGCTTGAAGCTATTGCAGCGGTTGTTATAGGTGGTACTTCACTAAGTGGAGGCAAAGGTACGATTGTTGGAACGGTCATCGGGGCATTGATTATGAGTGTGCTTACTAATGGTCTTCGTATTCTATCCGTTCCTCAAGAGTGGCAGACCGTTGTGGTAGGTATCGTTATCATCTTAGCCGTTTATGCAGATATCCTTCGACGTCGTAAAGCGTAGCATAGTTCTTTTATGCTTATTCTTTGCCCTACCCATTCAATGACTGAGGTAGACACTTCCTGAAGGAAGTTCTATAGATTGTAACTATTTCATAAACAAGGGGAGAATGAATGATGAAAAAGTTATCCATATTGGCCATGGTATTTATGTTGACTACAAGTCTGCTTGCTGGATGTGGTTCTTCAAAGAATGGAGCAAACGGCGGTGACACACCGAGTCCAAATGAATCAGAAACAGGTACGAAAGCTGAAGGTGAAATTTATATCCCGATCATCTCCAAGGGATTCCAGCACCAATTCTGGCAAGCGGTAAAATCGGGTGCAGAGCAAGCGGGGAAAGAGTTTAATGTGAAGATTACTTTTGAAGGACCAGAAACCGAATCTCAAGTGGATAAGCAGATTGAAATGCTTCAGGCTGCGCTCGATAAAAAACCAAGTGCGATTGGATTCGCTGCGCTTGACAGCCAAGCTTCCATTCCACTGCTGAAGAAAGCGAAAGAGAACAATATTCCGGTTATCGCGTTCGACTCGGGTGTAGATAGCGATATTCCTCTGGCAACAGCTTCTACGGACAATTTAGCAGCATCAGCTCTAGCAGCTGACAAAATGGCAGAACTAATCGGTAATGAAGGTAAGATCGCTATGATCGTACATGATCAGACGAGTGTAACGGGAGTTAGCCGCAGAGAAGGATTTAAGAAACAGATTGAAGACAAGTATCCAAATATTCAAATCGTAGATATTCAATATGGTGGCGGAGACCACTTGAAATCCACAGACCTTGCAAAAGCGATCATGCAAGCGCATCCAGATCTAAAGGGGTTCTTTGGAGCTAATGAAGGTTCAGCTATTGGTGTTATTAATGCGGTTGCTGAGATGAAGAAAGAAGGGCAAATTACAGTGGTCGGATTCGACTCAGGTAAACAACAAATTGACGCGATTAAAAATGGAAGCATGGCGGGAGCGATTACTCAAAATCCAGTTGGTATTGGTTATGAAACGGTCAAGGCAGCTGTAGCAGCGATCAAAGGCGAGAAGATCGAGCCGGTTATCGATACTGGATTTTACTGGTATGATAAGAACAATATCGATAGTGATGAGATCAAAGCTGTAATCTATGAATAAGTAGATATGAATTAAAAAGAAGAAGCCGCTCGAAGAGGATATTAACCTCCTTGTAGTCGGCTTCTTCAATTTGTCGAGTGAACTACCCTGATGGTAGGCTTCGTTCTTGATCTCTAAATGAGCTCGGAGTCTGCCCGGTCACCTTCTTAAATAACATGGAGAAGTATTTCTCATTCCCATAACCGACCTTCGAAGCTACTTCATGCACGGGGATAGTGGATTTCGCAAGGAGTCTCTTCGCTTCCTCAATTCTACGAGAAATTAAGTAATTGAACGGAGAGTCGCCAAGCTCTTTTTTGAAGAGATGGGACAAATGATGCTGGCTAACATAAAGTGTATCTGCAATATCTTTCAGGCTGATGCTCTGTGTATAGTTTTTATCAATGAATTGCTTGGTGCGAAGTGCGATTTCATTCTTGCCTTTGAGTTCTTGAAATTGATGTTTTACATCGACAATTCGGTAGATGACCGTAATCAAGGACATAAGTAGATTCGTACTTAACGTCTCGTAACCTAGAACTTGTGAATCACACTCTTGAAGGATCTCAGATAGATAGCTCTCAACTTTATAAGCATACTTCTCACAAGATATAACGGGATCAACATAAGGAGGAAGCAGCATACCTTGTGGAACACCATCAATATGAAGATGATCTACTCCGCAGTATATGACTTTGAATGGCCCTGACGCTCTAAAATGTTCTTCATGAGGTACACCCGGATTATATATAGCGACATCACCTTGGTGAAGCTCGTAGGTTTTGCCTCCAATAATAAACTCGCCGCTTCCTTCAACGATATAAATAATCTCGCAGTAGTCATGAATTTGCGGAGGTCCGTAGAAAAAAGACTCATCTACAACCTGACCTGCAAATAGAAGCTCTGGATTGCGCTTGAAACTGAATTGATCACTTTTGCTGTAAGGTATTTCGATTTTTGGCACCTGATGTTCCTCCAAAATCCTATGATAGCTTCATTATATAATAATCTTCACTCTTATTGCTGTCTTGTAATTAAGATATAACAATATAGTGGGTTATCTCATGTAATAAACCTCTTTAGAATAGAATTAATGATAGAAATCCAAGGAGGTAATAGATCATGATTGAAAGCGATTACAGATGGAAAGATGGATTTCCGAAAATAGGCATTCGGCCGACGATTGATGGTAGAAGAAAAGGCGTTCGTGAATCACTCGAAGATCAAACGATGAATTTGGCAAAATCGGTTGCAAAGCTGCTATCTGATAGCCTGCGTTATCCAAACGGAGAACCGGTAGAGTGTGTTATCGCCGATACCTGCATCGGAGGCGTGGCAGAAGCCGCAGCGGCTGCGAAAAAGTTCAAAAACTCCGAGGTTGGTTTGACAATTACCGTTACTCCTTGCTGGTGTTACGGTACAGAAACGATGGATACAGATCCATCCCTGCCGAAGGCTGTATGGGGTTTTAACGGGACAGGTCGCCCAGGTGCAGTATACTTGGCAGCTGTATTGTCTGCCCATGCTCAGAAGGGTCTTCCTGCGTTCGGTATATATGGTGAAGACGTTCAAGATGAAGGAGATAGCGTTATTCCAGATGATGTTCAGGAGAAGTTGCTTCGTTTTGCAAGAAGTGGTCTATCTGCTGCCTATATTCGTGGGAAATCTTACTTGTCAATGGGTTCCGTATCCATGGGGATCGCAGGTTCGATCGTAAATGATTCGTTCTTCCAAGAATACCTTGGCATGCGTAACGAGTATGTTGATATGAGTGAATTTACACGTCGTTTGGAAGAAGGAATCTATGATCCTGAGGAATATGAAACGGCTCTTAAATGGGTTAAAGAAAGCTGTACAGAAGGACCGGATAACAACCCTGAACACTTGCAGTCCAGTCGTGAGCGTAAAGATCTAGAGTGGGAAACGGTTGTAAAAATGACACTGATCACACGTGACCTCATGATCGGAAACCCACGTCTTGCTGAACTTGGATTCGAAGAAGAGGCGCAAGGCCATAACGCGATTGCTTCTGGATTCCAAGGACAAAGACAATGGACGGACCATGCTCCGAACGGTGATTTCCTGGAAACCATGCTAAATTCATCTTTTGATTGGAATGGTAAACGTTCACCGTACATCGTTGCTACAGAGAACGATAGTTTGAACGGTGTGAATATGTTATTCGGATATTTGCTAACAAACACGGCTCAAATCTTTGCAGATGTTAGAACGTACTGGAGTCCCGCTTCGGTTGAACGCGTTACAGGCTATAAGCTTGAAGGTGCAGCAGAAGGTGGAATCCTTCACCTGATCAACTCTGGTTCTGCAACACTTGATGGGACAGGGGAGCAGGAGCGTGATGGTAAGCCTGCGATGAAGCCTTTCTGGGAAATTACGGACGAAGAAGTTGAGAAGACATTAAAGGCTTCGCAGTGGAGACCGGCTTCTGTAGAATACTTCAGAGGCGGCGGATTCTCAACGGATTACCTGACTCGTGGCGGTATGCCAATGACGATGTCCCGTCTGAATCTGGTTAAAGGTCTTGGCCCTGTGCTTCAGATAGCTGAGGGGTACTCCGTTGAACTTCCAGAGCATGTACATGACACGCTAGATAAGCGTACTGATCCGACATGGCCTACAACTTGGTTTGTACCAAACCTCACAGGTCAGGGAGCTTTTACAAGCGTATATGAAGTAATGAACAACTGGGGAGCGAACCATGGCGTAATCAGCTACGGACATATTGGAGCTGACCTCATTACCTTGGCATCTATTCTTCGAATTCCAGTAAATATGCACAATGTGCCATCTGAGCAAGTGTTCCGTCCTAGAGCATGGGGAATGTTTGGTACAGAGCATGCTGAAAGCGCAGATTTCCGCGCATGTCAAAATTTCGGTCCACTGTATAAATAAACAGGTGTGAGAAAAGGAGAAACCATATGCAAAACTTAGATACACGAAACGAGCTATGTAAATACGCACGTAAAATCGTGAATGATGGACTCGTTGTGGGTCCAGGTGGAAATATCAGTGCTAGAACCGGAGATAAGATGTACTTATCTCCGAGCGGATTTGCACTTGAAGAGATTGAACCTGAACAGTGGATTGAAGTCGATATTCCTACAGGAGAGATTACGGATATTGGGCTTCGTCCTTCATCTGAAGTGCTCATGCACTTGTATGGATATCGTGCGAACCCTGATATGGGTGCCATGGTGCATACGCATCCGTCACACTGTATTGCGTTTACGTTAATCGAACAAAATCTTCCCATTATGTTCCCAGATCAAGCAGCGCTCGTTGGTAGAACAGCTTATATTCCTTACATTATTCCAACAACGGATTTGCTTGCTGATGCTGTAGCAGAGAAGGTAGTCCAAGCAAGTTCGATTCTGCTAGGTAATCACGGTCTGGTGACAACAGGTAGAAATCTTCGTGAGGCATACTACCGCACTCAAGTTGTCGAAGAAAGTGCCAAAATCTATTTGAGTGCACGTGCTGCTGGAACCCCAGTGCCTTTAACTGATCAAGAAGTCGATGATATAGCTGCACTGGAAAGTGAAGATTATCGGATCCAGTTACTTCAAAAAATGAAATAAAGTATTGGGTGGTGCTAGTGATGAACGATACACCTGCAGTGCTCGCATTTGATATGGGAGCAAGTAGTGGCCGCGCGTTGATCGGAGAGATCATCCGGCAGGATGAGGGAGACCAGGGTAAGCTTCAAATTACTGAGATTCATCGTTTTCCTAACATACCTGTACAATTTGGTGAGCATCTGCACTGGAATATCGCTGCCCTGTTCCAAGAAGTAAAGAATGGTATCCAGAAGGCTTTTCAGTCTGGGTATACACCGCAAAGCTACGGAATGGATACATGGGGCGTTGATTTCGGGCTTATTGACCGAAATGGTGAGCTTGTCGGTATTCCTTATCATTACAGGGATACCCAGACAATGGGTATGGTGGAGAAGACGAGCGCCCAGGTTGGACGTCAGAGATTGTTCGATGAAAGCGGGCTGGCGTTCATGCCCTTTAATACGATTTTTCAATTACATGCGATGGTCAAGGCAGACTCTCCGAAGCTGGAAATCGCGGAAAAGCTCCTATTAACACCTGATTTACTACATTATTTTCTTACGGGTCAACAGGTCTGTGAGTTTACGATGGCTACAACAACTCAGCTATATCATGTGAAGAACAGAGCTTGGAATACGCAGCTTATTGAGGAGCTCGGTTTAGATCCTTCTCTATTCATTGATCCGATTGAACCTGGGACTATTATTGGGAAATTACAGGATTCGATCTGTCAGGAATTGAACGTTCCGGCGATTCAAGCGATTGCAGTAGCTTCACATGATACAGAGTCCGCTGTTGTCGCTGTACCAGCAGAATCGAAGACGTTTGCATACTTAGTAAGCGGTACATGGTCTCTTCTCGGAACGGAGCTTGATGAGCCGCTTATTCATCCAGATGTGCTGGACCTTGAATTCTCTAACGAGGGAGGTGCATATGGCACCTTCCAACTGCTTAAGAACATCATGGGTCTTTGGATTGTGCAGGAGTGCAAACGTCATTGGGATCGTAATGGCAACGAATACTCGTTCAGTGAACTTGTGGATTTAGCTCGTGAAGCAGAACCGTTCCGTAGCTTTATCGCACCGGATGATCTGCGATTTATGAATCCACCGGATATGATTGCTGAAATTCAGAGTTATTGTCGGGAAACAGGCCAGAAGGTACCTCAAAGTGCAGGGGAAATTGTACGCTGCATACTAGAGAGTCTTGCTCTAAGATATCGAGAAGTGCTTGAGCGAGTGGAAAAACTCACCGGTAATCAGTATGCTGGACTGCATATGGTCGGCGGTGGTATTCAGAACGAGCTTCTCTGTCAATTTACGGCCAGTGCTCTAGGCCGCCCGGTGTGGACAGGACCTGTTGAAGCAAGCGCGATTGGTAATATGCTTGTTCAATTTATTGCAAGTGGTGCGATTCAAAACCGGGAAGAGGGAATTCAGCTTGTGAAGCGATCCTTCCCTATGTCATCGTATGAACCGGAACAAGGTGAAGAGTGGGATCAGGCTTTTGCTAGTTTCAGAAGTATTACTACAGTGTCTGTATAGAATAGCTAATTCCAATAGTATGATCATGATCCTTAGTGGAAGGTTGTGTAAAGATGCTAAAAGGAATCTCAAGCTTGATATCTCCTGAACTACTAAAAGTGCTCATGGAAATGGGGCACGCCGACGAAATTGTGTTCGGTGATGGAAATTTCCCTGCAGCAAGTCATGCACAGCGTCTGGTTCGCGCGGATGGTCATGGCATTCCTGAGCTGTTAAAGGCGGTATTGCCGCTGTTCCCACTTGACATCTATGTGGAGTCCCCAGTCGCATTGATGGCTGTTACGCCAGGTGATACGATTGAAACCCCAATCTGGGATGAATATCGTCAAATTGTCAAAGAACATCACTTCAAAGCGATCGAGCTTGAAGAGGTGGAACGCTTTGCTTTTTATGAGCGTGCGAAGAAAGCATATGCAATTGTCTCTACTGGAGAGAAAGCGCTTTGTGCTAACGTGATTTTGAAAAAAGGTGTTGTGGTAGAATAAGTAGCATTGCATTAGAGAAGAAGGTGTACCAAGGTCAATCTGACCGTGGTACACCTTCTTTTTTTTGAAGAATAAGGGTCTATGAGACGATTCGAGCAGAGAAGGATAGTACTTCAATAATGATTGGAGTTCCAGCAATGATCTGATTTCCCACAGAGTGGATAATCAGATTATGTGGGCTGACTTTATATATACGTCCTTCTTGAAGCATCCCGTTAATAAATAGATTGGTGTGGCTGTGTGATCTTATGTTCGAGAAGAATTTTACGGGTCTACCTTGATCGTCTGTGAATTCATGAGCGGAAATCGTAAGCGGTTCATCAATTGAAATATCAGTCTTTGTTTCGTGAAAGAACCGTTGAATATTAGGAACGATAACTATTTTATTAAAGCGGATTTTTCTGTAGATAAGAATGACCTTTTTTGAAGGTAGACATTTTCGTTTTCGTTTTTGGGTATGCTTCTTCTTGCATCCAAGCTTCATAAGCTATAATCACACCCTCGTACCAATCGTTTACTTATTATATGTACCTGCTTATCAAATGAATGGACTTCTACTTATATCAAAAGAATGTCTTTGAATTTATTTATATAAATAGTATGTATGCCTCAAGCAAGTATTGTAGTTCAATCATTAAATGATAGTGGCGCAGAGTTGCTGCTGCTAATTAATAATAACGTGTAGAAAGGAGTGTAGATCATGCCAGTTATCAAACATGTATTTACAGCGATTGCATCAAACCCGATTGCAACAGGGGGATCAATAACTACGGAAGTTGAACCGAATGTGACTCGATATTACGCAACAATATCCGAAGAAATGATTGGTGCAACGAATACAACGATGCCTGCGGCTAATTTTGTAGATGATTCAGATGCTCTAATTCAGGGCTTTCCTGCGTTATCCAATACGGATTACTTCAATATATATATTAATGGTATGCTTCAGCTAAGCTCGATTTCGACGCTTTCTCCAACCGAACTTACGATAAATTCGATAGATATTCTCGCAGGAATTCCAATTATAGTAGAAATCTCTAGTTTCGCAGGAGCAACATCTGTGATGACAACACAGCCGACGATATCTGCTCCAACCATTACTATTATTAGTTAGTGAGTACCTCAAAAGAACTGTCACTAAAGTAGAGGATTCTACATATGGTGACAGTTCTTTTTTGTGCAAAATAGAGGTTTAAAGGAATGTCGAAAAGCGGGGAATTGCTCAGAATTGCTTGCTATGTAAGTCTGTATTTGTAACATTGTGAGTACTTTTGTCAGCATGCAGGAAGTTAGACAAAATAGAGGGAATATGTTTCATCCATATACCAAGGGAGGTGGGAGTGACAGTATATGAGCTTATCTCTTAAAGGGGAGGAACATATGAGAAAAAATTGGCGGATGTCTAGCACGTTGAGATTGTTCTTTATACTTGTGGTCATTCTGCCGATCATTCTATTCTCCATCATTATTCTAAATATTTATGAACGAGACATTCTTCAGCAAAATACTTCACGATCCCAGCAGACTGCACAGGCGATATCTTATTCTGTTAGTCAGGAAATTAGCAGGTTGACAGGGCTATTCGCTTCAATCGGCATGGACAAAGATGTAATGGCAAAGCTTTATGAAATGAATCAAACGACAGGAATTGAAAGACAGCAAGCAAGTGATGAGCTAAAGGTGTTAATTGAGAAATATACAGCATCCATATCAGGGCGAGTACTATCGGTGAACTTTTTTTTCAAAGACAATAAATCTTATTCATACTTAAAAAACCTGAACATGGATGACTCATATTTCCGTAAGCAGCCATGGTATGATCAGGTTCTGAAAAATTCGGATAGTGTTCATTTTCTAGGTATGTTGCCTAATGTTCTATATGGAAATTACAATCCTTATAATATGGTGGCCGCCTTATCACCAAGTGTCATCAACCCTTTATCGAATCTAGAAATGATCTTATTTACGTTTGAGAGTAGTGCTTTTGATCATATTTTGCAATCGAGGGATAATACGGAATCCACTCTACACATCGTTACGGAAGGAGGGCGAATCGTCTCCTCCAACACCCTTGCCTCTAGAGGAAGTGAATTCCCAATGCATTGGTTCGTGAATCGAGGCCCACAGGACAAAGGGTACTTTGTAGATGTAAATGAAGATAATACAAATTTGATCACGTATGCCAAGATAAATCAGACGGAGTGGTGGCTTGTACAGTCGATTCCGTATGCAGATTTAACAGCCAATTATCTGAGCGTGAATTATATTGTATGGATTTTTGCAATCATGATTATTGTGGCATTTATTCTAGTGTCCTTCTACTTAGTATCTAATGTGACCAAGCCGTTAAGCGAGCTTCTTCGTCAAATGGATCGGGTAACAGAGGGAGATTTAAATGCTAAATTTATGACCACAGGTAGTCAGGAACTGGTTAAGCTTGGCGAATCTTTTAACCATATGACAGAGCGAGTGCAAGACTTGTTACGTCATCACGAATTGCAGGAGATCGAGAAGAGAAAGGCAGAGTTCGCAGCACTTCAGTCGCAGATTAATCCTCACTTTTTAATCAATACGCTTAATTCAATCAAATTTATGGCTTTGATCAGTAAAGCAGATAACATCAGGAATATGACACATGCTCTGACACGTTTATTAGCATCTTCATTTAATCGTGGTGGAATCTTGACTACGATTGATGAGGAGATGGATCATTTGAAACATTATTTGTACATTATGGAAATTCGTTTCGGTAGACCGATTCAAACAGAGTGGAAGGTGGAGGGGGATTTAGCGGGTTTCTACATATTGAAGCTATTGTTACAACCGATTTTGGAGAACAGCATTATTCATGGCCTCAAAAATGTAGAGTATCCCGGGATGATTCAGATTGTCGTACGAAAACAAGGGGAAGATCTCCTGATAACCATTGCAGATAATGGTGTAGGGATGGCGGATACGAGCTCTCTTTCATTGGATAGTGATGGCAGTCCTCATAAACATTCATTCAGTGGTATGGGAAACAGGAATGTTCATAAACGGATTCAGCTTCACTACGGGATGCGTTACGGATTAAAGTACGGGAAGAATGAGCCCCAAGGAACCATCGTAACGATTAGATTACCATTAATCCATACGACAGAGGAAGCTCAGGATCAAATGTTAGGGTAAGGAGGTAAACTGAAAATATAGCGGAGGATCATAAAAGATCAATGTCTAGGCGGAAAACATCATTCAGCTGTGACTTCAGAGGAGGTATGATGGTGTTCAATCTTGTAAGCGCATACTTTAATACTTTTTAACTTTTTTTTGAAGGCAGTGATTAATCGAAGTGAAAATAATACTCCGTGCATCCTTTATAGGAATCATTTCTCTTATTTTCATGGGCTGTGTTCTCTCTTTGAGTAATATCAGCCCAAGGGAAGGAACAATGCAGCAACAAGGAAAAGTGAATCAGGATCAACCGATAAAAATTAAATTTGGTATGTGGGAAGCGAAGAGTGACATCGAATTTTGGACTGAAAAGGTCAAGGAGTATTCGATCATTAAGCCCAATGTAACCGTTGAGGTCGAGACCATCCCAGATAATAGTGGTCAATACTTAAAGGTTCGATTAGCAGCTAATGATTTACCCGATATATTTTACTTGAAGCCTGCTGATCTGATCACTTATAAAGCGGCGCTTCTACCACTGGACGGATTAACTGCAGCGATCAAAAACAAATATCCTGCGAAGTTAGATAATTCAATCCTTGGCTTACCCCTTGTATCATTCTCTGAATATGTCTATTACCATCCGAGTATATTTCAAGAAGTCGGCGTTGAAATTCCGCAAACAAAGGATGAATTTATGGATGTGATGATGAAGATCAAATCTCATGGTAAATACATTCCGATTGCGATCGGTGGTAAGGATAGCTGGACATTTTATCCCTTCACCGAATTTGGACCCCCGCTGTTAGCCGGCAATGAGAATTACCTGTCATTCATCGCTGAGCAGGAACGACCATTCGGGAAAGACTCTCCATTCGAACAGTCTGCAATGATGATTAAGAAGATGGCAGAGCATGAACTTGCAGGGCCCGATGCCCTTAATATCGGTTTCGATCAAGCCAAACAACTGTTTCAAACGAATAAAGCGGCCATGCTTGCATTAGGACAGTGGTATCTAAGAGATCATCTGTCGAAGACTAATAGTGATAAAGATTTAGATGCATTCTCATTACCTTGGAGACAATCGACTTCTGAGAGTCTTCAAGCAATCACGATGCCAGATCAGTATATGGCGATTAATAAAAATTCAAAGAACACAGAGGAAGTGAAAGCATTTCTGGAATGGGTGTTCAGCCCAGATGTGTATCAAGTGTATATTAACTATTCGCAAAATTCATCGACACTAATAAATATCGAATCGATTCTACCGTTCTTTAAAAAGGTTCAAGAAGAGCATCCGTTTGAGCCCTTCATGTATCTCGGAATCGATGAGAAATTTGAAAAAGTGAAAAATGCAGTACAATTCGATGAAAAAAAAGCGGCACAAGAAATATTCTCAGGAGCTAAGGTGTCCGATATTCAACAGAAACTGAATCAAGACTGGGAAAGAGCGGTTCAAGCTTTGAAGTAATCATAAGGCTCAATTATGGAGGGAACTATGACGAAATATAAAGCACTCATTGTTGATGACGAACCACTAGCAAGGTTAGCACTTCGGGAATACATTTCACTTGCATCGACGGATTTCGAGATAGCAGGAGAAGCAGGAGATGGTAAAGAGGCACTCCATATGTTACAAAGCCGACAGGATGTCGATCTTGTTCTGGCAGACATTCATATGCCACATATGAACGGTGTAGAGCTACTCGAAGCAATTAATAATACATCAATTTCGAATCAACCGCTAACCATCATGCTGAGTGCTTACGGAGATTATTCTTTTGTAAGAGATTCTTTTGTGCTCGGCGCATTTGATTACATGCTTAAAGCCAAGTTGGATGAGACGTACATCGCACCCGTACTGACGAAGACGGTGGATGAGCTGAAGAGACGACAAAGCTCCTCGAAATCAATATCCACATCGGAAGATGTGGAGGCTAGCATCTGTTCTGTACTTCACAGACTATCTCTAGCCGATTCCCTCGAAGTGTCGAGTGAGGATGAAGATCTAACTTCCTCAATGGAACTTGTACGGACACATATGGGAGAGAAAAATCTAGAGGTTGCGCTTATCAGGTTATCGGATTCTATTCAATTTGAGGATTCACACCGAATGATTATGCAGACGATCCGCTCCGTAACAAATCGGAGTAGAAACGAAGGAATATGCCATGTATGCAGGTACGATGATCGGCATTATGTGTTATTTTTCTCTTTTCCTGAGCAATGCAGCATTATGGCTATTCGCCGATTGACTGAAATGATTCTGTCCGATGTGAATATGAGGTTAAAGCAATTCATCAATCTAAATCTTTCGATGGGGATCAGTGATATCGCGGACGGTCATCAGCAGTGGAATCGATTATTTCGACAAGCTGAACGATTAGCAGGTTTAAGTTATTACCAAGGATATAACCGATTATTTTATCCTGAAGCTGAAAGACGCCCCACCATTCAAGTGAATGATTGGAAAGAGATATGGTACTTGGCTAGAACAGAAATTTTGCAATCGTTAAGTGATTCAGATGGAGCGAAATGGCAAGAAGTATACGAACGTTGTTCGAGCTTCCTAATTCAGCGATATCCTTCATCGCCCGATAATATCAAATCAGATCTAGTTGATATGATCTGGGAAGCGAGTGCATTAATTTATCAAAAAGGGTTGTCTTGGGAGAAGCTCCATGATCAACTGCCATATCCAATTACGGATCATATCTATAAACAGGAGACCTGGGAGAACACAGTGCATTGGTGCCGATTGTTCCTAGAAAATCTTCATCAGAAACTTCATCCAAAATACAAACCTAAAGAGCCGTCGCTAAGTCCTGTGGTTGCTAAGACAAAGGAACTGTTAGAGAAGAACTTTAATGAAGATATTCATCTATCCAATATCAGTCAGATTGTTGGTGTAAGCGAGAGTTATTTAAGTAAACAATTCTCCAAAGAAATAGGTATTAATTTCATTCAGTTTCTGACCAATCTACGGATTGAGAAAGCTAAGAAGGCACTGGAAAGCGGTATGAAAATTTATGAAGTATCTGAGCAGGTTGGATACGTGAATCCTGAACATTTTAGCCGGATCTTCAAGAAAATCACGGGTGTCAGCCCATTAGCATACCGGAAAGAGAAAGAATGATAGCTAGTCTATGAAATAAATCACGAAAAAACCAAGGAAAACAAAAATGATCATTTTTTGATCAAAATAGATCATGTGTATCCGCTTTCAGAATTTATATGATAAGGATAGGATGAGTTATTAAGAGAGGGGATTTATACATAACGTACTCAAACATAAAATTTCCGGGAGAAGGGATGTTCTTATGAAACGCAAATCATTCACGCTAGCAATAATCTGTACACTATGTTCGTCGATGTGGCTGAATACAGTCTCAGCGGAAAAAGTCTCAGATTTTGAAATGAAGCAATCGGCAACAGAATCGGCTAATTCTACGTTCACCGTTACATTGACGGGAAAAGACATTCAAGACTTATATGCCTATGAAGCCAAATTCAATTTTGATCCGAAGGTTCTTGAGATTGTAAAAGCAGAGACGAAGATTAAAGGCTTCTCTGTATCTCCGATCGTTAAAGATAATGAAATTACAATAGCCCACACCAAGATCGGAAATGTGAATGGTGAGAAGGGTAATTTGGATATTGCAACCATCACTTTTAAAGCAAAAAAAGCAGGCACAACAGCTGTGAAATGGACAGCGCTTAAAATGCTGGATCGTAATTTGAAGGATCAAGAATTCACCCCAAATAAATCATCGGAGTTTACTAAGATATTCAGCGATATCGTAGGACACTGGGCGAAGAAAGATATCATGGAGATGGTAACCAAGGGAGTTGTTGAAGGCATGGATGCTGACAACTTTGCCCCGAATAAAAACATTACCCGTGCACAATTTGCGGCTCTTATATCGAGAGCATTAGACCTGAAAGAAGGTTCAGGAACAAATCCGTTTACGGATGTGAAATCTGGAGTATGGTACGAAGATACGGTTAAGAAAGCATATGCAGCTGGTATTATCAGTGGTATGTCTAAAACGAAGTTTGCCCCAGATAAAAGCATTACCCGTGAAGAAATGACAACGATGTTGATGAGAGCGAAAGCCTATGCTTCGGGTGTAAAGGTTGATAGTCTGGCTTCTGGTTCAACGAGTGCATTTAAAGATGATAGCAAAATTAGCTCTTGGGCTAAAAAATCGGTAGGGTTTGCTTTGAAATCCGGATTAATGAAAGGTAGAACACAGACTACATTTGCTCCAAAAGCATCTGCGACAAGAGCTGAATCTGCTTCCGTTATCAAGCGTTTGTTAAACTCAAAGTAATTTAGATCTTAATAAGGCTTGGTACCGGCTCTTCGCATATACCGCTAAGCGAAGAGCCGGAATCAAATAGATGTGGGTTAGATTAACAATTGAAAGTGCGGTAGACATTATTCCAAAAAAGCATACCATGACGCGCCTTCATAGGGAAGGAGGGGTCTTTATAGGGAATAAATGTAAAAATTAAACAAATATAGAAATAAAAGGGTGTTGATCACAGGAAAAAAGTAGTTTTAAATCATTTCAATGTGAAAAGAGGTTCGTAGGAATGAAAAAACGCTTCAAGTCGCTTAGCTTTTTGTTGACGATGATGTTGAGCTTACAAATGTGTCTGCCAGTGGCTGGGGTATTTGCGGCCCAGGATAAGGACGTGTATTTCAAGGATTACAATGATGGTAACATCGCTGGATGGAAAGCTGCGAAAGGTACGACTACTTTTACAGCAGATCAAGGTGCAGTAAAGGCAGTAACGCAAGGGGCTGTTATTTTAGCAGATCAAGAATCACCTTCTATTGCCAATGCTGAATATGAGGTGAAATTGAAATTTAGTCAAGCAGCGACACGTTTTGGACTCATTTATCGTTTCGTCGATAGTGATAACTACAACGTTATTCAGTATGACGCGGGTGCTTGGGGTTGGGATGCAATGAAAGGTGGCAAGGAAACCTACGGGAATATTTCGGCGCCTGCGTTTACCTTTGCTGCGGGTCAGATTTATACACTGAAACTGCGTTATGAAAAAGATAGTGTGCAGCTCTGGATTGACGGGAATAGCATACTTACGACTAACCTTCCTTCCTTATCCATGGAGGCAGGTAAAATCGGGCTGCGTAGCTGGTTTGATAATAAAACAATTCTCATCGACGATGTGAAAGTGAGTCCGGTAACGGCTACTCCTGATCCAGAGCGTAAGCCGATTACAATAACGGATTCTCTTGTGTCAGATCGTATGACCGTTGAGATCGACAAGGAATTCCCGCGGGTGAAGAAGTACATATGGTCAGGCAACGGAGCGGAAATGCACGGACAGGTAAACGGATTTAATGAATTAAAAATAAACGGGAAATCTTATTTTCCTGTAGCTTCTGATTTTACTAAAAAAGCAGCAGATGCTACTCATGGGGAAACGGCATCCTACACCCTTCAACTGCCAGAAATTAAAGTGAACGTTAAAGTTGCCTTAGAACTAAAGGATAACGTCCTCCACTTTAATGTAACCGGTATTGAAGAGAATGGAACAGAGAAGGTCAAGAGAATAGAATTTCCGAATCATGATTTTGTCTCCGTTCTAGGTACAGAGCCTAAAGCACAGCAAACAGCGGTTTGGATGAGTGCAGACTGGGCTACAATCCCCGTAATTGATGAACATTATGACCTCAAAGGTACAGTAAAAGACGTGAATGCAGCTCGCGCATTTGCATTTACCAATAACGATAAACTGGCTGCCACTGTGCTTACCAACGTCGTTAGCGATTTGGAAAAAGTACATGTGAAGGTGGCGACTGATTCAGCGCTGAGCACCAAAAAAGCAGCAATATCTGGTGGTTCATGGACTTACCGTGGAAGTGAAGTGCTTGATCCGGAGCCGCTGCCATGGGCCAAAGTCGTACTGACACCTGATGCAAATGGTGACCAAGTTGTAGATTGGCAGGATGGCGCTATAGCCTACCGTGATCAGGCCGCTGCACCTTACGGCAGTGAAATTATTAAAGATCATATTTCTTACATTAGCATGAACATCGGATCGACAACGAGCACACCATTCTTGCGTGCATTTGATAACGCGAAGAAAATTTCGAATCTCACTGACGGTTTTGGACAGCTAGTTCTATTCAAAGGTTACCAAGCTGAAGGTCATGATGACTCTCATCCAGACTACGGCGGTCATATTGGTATTCGTCAAGGTGGAGCGGAAGATTTCAACTATGTATTAAGTGAAGGCAAGAAATACAACATCCTCGGCGGAGTTCATATTAATGCGACAGAATATATGCTGGATGCTTTTGATATTAAGATGGAGAACTTGACTCAGCCACTGAGCAAGGGGTGGGGCTGGTTAGACCAAGCCTATTATGTTAACAAAACGAAAGATGTGGAGTCAGGTGAATTAAAACGCCGCCTTGATATGCTGAAAAGCGATACAGGAGACAATCTTTCCTTTGTTTATGTAGATGTCTATGCAGGGGCAGATTACAATGCAAGAAAACTCTCCGAATATATCAACGGAAATGGATGGATGCTGGGTACGGAATATGCAGGCCCATTGTTCGATCAGACGGCATGGGTTCACTGGGGGACAGATCCAGGATATCCGAACCAAGGCAATGAAAGTAAAGTCGTACGTTTTATCCGTAACCAGGTCCTCGACGGATTCTTAACGACTCCTTTACTGAAAGGAAATAAACAGGTTGGTGTAGGTTACTGGCAGAATAGCTCTCCATTCTACAGTTACAATTCTACAACAGCAGCATTCTTCAATCACAATTTACCGACGAAGTATATGCAGAATTTCCCGATCATTAAGATGACCGACAACCGTATCGACTTCGAGAACAATGTTGTTGTGGAGAGAAAGAATGGCAAGATCCATCTGAGCAAGGATGGAAATGACATTGCGATCATGACAGACAGCAGCAACATCAGTGACAGTACCGTATTTATTCCATGGGATCCAAAAACGGAAAATAAAATCTATCACTGGAATCCTGCTGGTGGTAAGTCCACATGGACGCTTCCTGCATCATGGAATGGTGTAAAGACAGCTCAGTTGTACAAACTGACAGACCTAGGTCGTGAACATGTTGGAAGTGTTGAAGTTACGGATGGAAAAGTAACACTAACAGCAGAAAAAGGCATTGGTTATGCCCTTTACAAGACGACGGCTCAAGAAGAGCCAGAAATGGTATGGGGTGAAGGAAGTCCGGCGAAAGACATGGGATTTGATAGTCAAGAATTCGGCTACTGGAAGAAATCTTCTACAGCTGAGAGCACAGACCATATTAATTTCGTGAAGAACAGTAATGCAGATGACCAACTTCAAGTAAAAGGTCCTGGAGATGCGCATATTGAGCAGACACTTACAGGTCTCACACCGGGTAAGACGTATTCTGCATCGGTATGGGTCAAGGTGGATGGTAAGCGTAAGGTAGAAGTTGGCGTAAAGCAAGGGAACGATGAAGTGACTAATATGCTTGATAACACAGAGCATAAGTACTTATCTGGACAGCACAAATACGTGGGAGCAAGTTTCCAACGGATCAAGGTTTCGTTTGATGCCACAAGTGAAACTGCGAATCTCTTCTTTAATGTAGAAGATGGGAATGCAGCAGTTACCTTTGATGATGTTAAGATCTGGGAAAACCCAACCAAGACTGAAGCAGGTAATTCCGTGTTGTTCGAGGATTTCGAGAACGTTGATGAGGGCTGGGGACCATTCGTTTATTCTAAATCAGGTCCTGTACGTACCCACTTGGTTGAAAAAGGCGGCAATCAGAACATGACTTATGTTTTGGATGGAACATGGTCGCTGAAAACAAACGAAGAAGGAACGGGTGAATGGCTTCGTACGCTTCCGCACACGCTTCGAATGAAAGAGGATAATCGTTACCATCTGACGATGGAGTATCAATCTGACGAGACTGACATGTATACGGTGGCTGTTCGAGTGAATGAGAATGGTGTCGTTCGTGATCTGGTTTCTGAGAATTTGAAAGAAGGACGTCATACACTGGATCTGTCTTTTGCGACGGAGAATGCTAAAGACGCTTATCTAGCGATTATCAAAAACAAAGTGAACAACCAGAAGGAATTAACGGGTACACTTGTCGTCGATAACATTCGAGTTGATGATAAGGGTGCAATCGTTCCAGAAGAAGGTGTTCTGGTCACGAAAGTAACAATTACGCAGAAACAGATTGATCTTAATAAGGGACAGTCAGCATCCATTACTGCACGTGTAGAACCGGTCAATGCCTTTGATCGTACATTGCAATGGAGTTCTGACAAACCTGAGGTGGTATCCGTGGATCAAACGGGTAAAGTGACAGCTCATCAAACGGGCACGGCCATTATTACCGCAGCGACGAAAGACGGTAGTAAGTTAAGTGCAAGTGCAACCGTGAATGTGTATGCACCGAACGCGTTAATCCCGCAGTCTCAGATGTCTGCAACAGCAAGCAGCTTTCAGCCTGGTGATGAACCAAGCAACGCGCTTGATGGAGATGAAGCAACAATATGGCACACCAAATGGAGCCCAGCTCACTTACCGGAGTCTATTACTCTAGATCTTGGCGGTAAATATAACATCAATCAAATGAATTACAAACCTAGATCAGGGGCTTCGAACGGTACAATAACAGGCTACAATTTGTACACAAGTGTTGATGGAACGAACTTCACAAAAATCGCCAATGGCTCATGGGCACGCGACGAGAAGACCAAAACCGTTCGTTTCGAAGCTGTAGAAGCGACGCATCTGAGACTGGAAGCTGTAGAGGGTGTAGGTAATTTTGCATCTGCAGCGGAGCTGAATGTGTTTAAGGTCGTGGATGAGTCAGAACAAATTAAAGTAACTAATGTGACAATTGACAAAGAACAACTTGAGATCAAAGTAGGGAACTCTGGAGAATTAAATGCTGTAATTCAGCCTGAAAATGCAACGAATAAAAAAGTAAGCTGGAGCAGCAGTGACGAGTCTGTCGCTACCGTAGAAGAGATAGACGGTCATGCTGTTGTTAGAGGTATTAAGGTTGGTGAAGCGGTCATTACCGTAACGACTGAGGACGGTGGATTTACCGCGACAAGTCGAGTTCATGTCAAGGAAGCAGACGGTGAATTGCAAGCTGCGTCCACATTAACTGCTCCAGCTAAAGTTCAAGCAGGAGAAGTATTCCGAGTTCAGTACGGACTCCAGAATCTGAGTGATACGATATTTGCACAGGACATTAACGTGGAGTATGACCCGAGCATTATGGAGTATGTCGATGCGCGTTCGTTAATCACTGGAGTGAGTATCATCGATTCAATCAACAGCACACCAGGCAAACTTCGTTTCATTGTAGCTAGTGAAGGTGCAACCAACGGAATTAAGAATAGTGCTGATGTACTGGAATTGACATTCAAAGCCAAAGATCTAGATCAAACGACGAACGGTACCATTGCGGTTAAGAACGCACTCGTGTCAGATGATCAAGGTAAGGAAATTCCGGTTTCTAATTCTTCAGTCATTGTTGAGATTGCTAAGAAGGGTACGACGACGGATGGCGATATTAACGGTGATGGAAAAGTAACGATTGGTGATCTGGCGATGATTGCAGCACAGTATGGTAAGACGACAGCAAGCCCAGATTGGGAGAAAGCGAAAAAAGCAGATATTAATGGTGACGGCAAGATCGGATTGGAAGATCTGGTTATTGTAGCCCGTAAAATTGTAGAGTAATCAGCTTCAAGGCCAGGTACATGTGTGAGTAATAAAACATGATGTACCTGGCTTTTTTAAAGTGTACGAATAATTGAAAATCTGGGGGAAAAAGGATGAAGAGATGGGCTTATGCCTTTTCAGTATTTTGTCTGCTGCTATATTCCATTCCATTTCAAACCGCAGCCGCTTCAGAATCAGAAAATGCTAAACCAAAAGTAATACCTAGCTTGCAGGAGTGGACTGGTGGAAGCGGTTCTTTCAAGCTAACACCGAATTCCAAAATTGTGATCCCTACAAGTGTCTGTTCATGCAAGCTCCCTGCTGCCGCAGAGGCCTTTCAGGAGGATCTGAAAGAAGTAACAGGCTTTGATCTTCCGATTGTTCTTTCAAAATCCGCTTCCAAAGGCGACTTCCTGCTAACGATTGATAAGACGGAGGATGAGTCAATTGGTAAGGAAGGCTATTTCTTTGAAGTTGGAGATTACGTAAAAATCCATGCAAACACCGAGACTGGTGTGTTCTATGGAACTAGAACAGCCCTTCAAATTTTGGAGCAGGACCCTGAGAAGTCCAGCATTGTAAAAGGAGTAGCTAAAGACTTTCCTAAGTACGGTGAGCGTGGCTTTATGCTCGATGTAGGGCGTAAATTCTTTACGATTGATTTCCTGAAGGATTACGCGAAATTCATGTCCTATTACAAAATGAATGATTTTCAGCTTCATCTGAATGATAACGAAATCTTTAAAGACAATAGCCGTGAACATTGGAACAAATACACAGCTTTCCGCTTAGAAAGTACCAAGTACCCAGAATTAACGGCAAAGGATGGACACTATACGAAACAGGATATGCGTGATTTACAGGATATCGCAAAAATCAGAGGGCTTAACATAACCCCTGAGATCGATACACCGAGTCATGCTCTCTCTTTTACGAAGATCAGACCTGATCTTGTAAAAGAGAATTTACCTGTTGATCATCTCGATATTACTCGTCCAGAAACGATCGATTTTATCAAGGATGTATGGGATGAATATCTAGATGGGAATTGGTTTGATTCGGAAATTTTTCATTTTGGTGGAGATGAATTCGCACCGAATGATCCATCCACATTTGAGGATTATCGACAATTCCTGAACACGATGAATGAACATTTTAAGAGTAAGGGGAAAAAAGCAAGAATGTGGGGCAGTTTATCTGCATTCCCTGGATCGACAGCAGTAGATAAGGATATTGCAGTAAACGCTTGGAATAACGGATGGCAAGATCCGGTCAAATCCGTGAAAGACGGCTTTAAAATCATTAATACGGTGGATGGCTTGTTGTACATCGTGCCGAAGGCTGGATATTACTATGATTATCTGAATTCCGAGTGGTTGTATAACAACTGGGACCCTACACACTTCGGAGGTAATGTTCGGCTTCAGGAAGGTGAACCGAATCTGCTTGGCGGTATGTTCGGTGCATGGAACGATATGATGGGCCAAAAAGTGAGTGAAGCCGATGCTCACGACCGCATAAAGCAGGCTATGCCTGTTCTGGCTGAAAAGATGTGGAGAGGAAAATCCACAGACGGCACGTATGCCGAGTTCAAACAATTGTTCGCAAAATTAGGAGAAGGGCCAGGAACAAATCTTTTGCAGGAAGTTGAATCTGCTTCTGATGTCGTTGTGCATTATCCATTTGAGGATGCAGCGGAGACAACTGCTGATCAGTCGGGCAATGCTTACGATGGAACAAAGAGTAATGGCACTACTTATGTTGATGGAGGTAAAACAGGGAAAGCGGTGAGATTCGGAAGCGTTACGGATCACATCGAGACACCTCTGAAGGTTAAAGGTCTTCCGTGGACTGTCTCAGCTTGGGTTAAGCTCGATGAGCAACAGGCTGATGAGATGATATTGATGGAATCCGCTTATGGTGCTCTTAAACTGAAGCAAAAAGGCACCCCGAATGCAGGATTTAGCCGTGAAGGTTACGATTTCAGCTTTAAAACTGCGATTCCGGTCGGGCGCTGGGTACATGTTGCGTTCAAAGGAGATCTAAGTGGAACCTCTCTATTCATTGATGGGGAGCTAAAAGGTTCCGTTTCAGAAACAACATATCTTCATACAGCGGTTGTTGGCAGCAAGTCGAAATCATTTAAGGGACTGCTCGATGAGGTTAAGGTCTTCAATCGCACCCTTTCAGGGAAAGAAATTGCGGAGGAGGCAGGATCACCAGATTGGACCATCAACTTGGCTGCTCACAAAACGGCAGTAGCATCTTCTGTAGAAGTGCCTCAATTCCCAGCAAATCTTGTTGTGGATGAAATTGATTCAGGTGCTTCTCGTTGGTCGTCTAAATATACAGACAACGAGTGGATCTATGTTGATCTTGGCGAGAGTAAGGACATAAGCAAAGTCATCTTCAAATGGGAAAGCGCTTATGCCAAAGGCTACAAAGTTCAAGTATCAGATAATGCAGAAAACTGGCGAGATGTTTATTCCACCAACGCTGGAGTCGGGGGAGTAGAAATCATTAAATTCCCAACCGAAAAAGCTAGATACGTTCGAATGCTAGGTACGAAGCGAGCTGGAACGTATGGTTACTCCATGTATGAGTTTGAAGTCTACGCACCTAATCCAGATGATCCAGTAGAGGTTCCAGAGCCAGTGAGATACACAGCTAACTTTGAGAATAATTCACTGGATGGCTGGGAGCATGTCATTGGTAAGGGTGTCGGAAAGATGGAACTTGTAGAAGCACCTGACAAAGCAGGTGAACATGCTGTTAAATTCACGTCTAATAGTGTAAACAATCTGTTTGTCGATAGCCAGTCTCCTATGATTGGTGATGGAGAAATTGAGTTTAAGATTACTCCGCAGACAGATGCGATTCGATCAGGAGTTCTGTTCCGCTATATCAATAATAACGCTTGGGCATCTGTGGGCTTTGATCAAGGTGCTTGGTACTGGGTTAACGCTCAAGATACCTATGGCTTATTGTCAAATGCACAAGGCGCGAAATTGAAAAAGGGCGAAACAGCGACCGTGAAAGTGAAGTTTGAAGGGAAGCATGTGACTTTGATCGTCAATGGCACCACTTATTACGAAGGTGCCATTGCTCAATTGCCGACAGAAGCGGGGAAAATGGGCGCGAGAGTATTCGGTCCTTCAGTCACCGTGTTTGATGACTTTGTGTACAGCAATAACGTTCCTGAGGTGGCGGTAACCGGTATCGAGCTGGATAAGGCGGAGATTTCGCTGAAACCAGGTGAAACCGCAGCGCTGACCGCTTCACTACAACCTGCTAATGCTACGAATAAACAAGTGAATTGGTCCAGCAGTGATGAGGCTGTAGCTACGGTTCAAGTTAAAGACGGGATAGCTATCATTACTGCTATTAAAGCAGGTACAGCTGATATTACCGCTACAACCGTATCTGGTGGGCATAAAGCAGTAAGCAAGCTAACCGTGGTTTCGGATGTTCCAGGGGAGGCTGCAACTCGTTTAACTGCTCCGCAGACTGTTCAAACTGGACAGAATTTTGACGTAAGGTTAGCTCTTAGCCAGGTTTCTGATGCTGTGTATGCACAGGATGTCATCATTGAATACGATTCCTCCCTCATGGATTTTGTATCCGCTAAATCGTTAGTGGATGGCGTTGATATTCTAGAGTCGAAGAGTACGGAAGGTATCGTACGTTTGATTTTGGCTAGCCAAGGTTCTGGAAAAGAAATTAAAGGAAATGTCGATCTTGTTGATATTACCTTTAAAGCTAAGGATCTGACAGAACCTAAAACAGGACAGATTGCTGTAAAGCAAGCAATACTTGGTGACGGTGAAGGACAGGAAACCAGTGCACTCCCTTCTAATGTACAAGTGGAGTTTACAACAACAACGAATCCTGAACCTTCCACAGATCTGAATGGTGATGGTAAAGTCAGCATCGGTGATCTTGCAATTGTTGCTGCTAACTATGGCAAAACATCTTCAGACCCAGATTGGAATACAGCGAAACGTGCTGACATCAACGGTGACGGCAAGATCGATCTGACAGATCTGGTGCTTATAGCCAAAGATATCGTCATTGAATAAAGGTTGTATTAACTTACAAAAAAATGAAGTGGACGGTGAATAAGAATATGAAATTAAGGCGAGCTATGCTGTGCTTATTACTCATATCGATGATTTCCTCCAGTTTTTCCGGATTAAAAGTGAATGCAGCCGTCTCAGCAGATTATCCGGAATGGAATAATAATCCTGAAGTTTTTCAAGTTAACCGGGAAGCTCCACATGCTTCATTTATCCCCTATGGTGATGTCAATTCCGCGCTGAAAGGCGCGGATATGATATCGGCTATGCTAGAGAACCCTTCACCTTATTATCAATCCTTAAATGGACAATGGAAATTTAATATGGCGAAGAATCCTGCTTCAAGACCTGTCGACTTTTATAAAGATAATTTTGATACAAGTGCTTGGGATGAGATTAAAGTCCCTGGGGATTGGCAGCTGCAAGGTTATGACTTTCCGATTTATACGAACGTAACTTATCCTTTCTGGGGGAATGGCAATAGTACCAATGTACAACCGCCATTTGCACCAACAGAATACAATCCTGTCGGCTCATATCAGCGTACATTCACAATTCCTAGCGATTGGGATGGCAGGCAGGTATTCCTTTCCTTTCAAGGAGTAGAAAGTGCTTTTTATGTATGGGTAAATGGTCAGAAAGTCGGTTACAGCGAAGATAGCTTCACAGCCAAAGACTTTAATATTACCCCTTATTTGAAGACTGGCGAAAACAAGCTATCCGTTGAAGTTTATCGCTGGTCAGATGGCAGCTGGCTAGAGGATCAAGATTTCCTCCGTCTCAGCGGAATTATTAGAGATGTATTCCTTTATAGCACTCCATCGGTGCAGATCCGTGATTTTACAGTAGTCACCGATTTGGATGCTCAGTATAAAGATGCTTCCCTGAATGTAAAGGTAGATGTTCGAAATTTAGTCGATTCAGCACCAGATAATCATACCGTTGAAGCTATGCTGTATGATGCGAACGATCAACCGGTGTTTCAAGCTCCAATTACGATGGATGCCAAAGTGACTGGAAAGTCTGAGATCGAAGTCAGTGGATCGAAACAAGTAACGAATCCATTGAAGTGGTCAGCAGAATCCCCGAATCTGTATACACTTGTCTTCAGTCTGAAAGACGCAAGTGGGCGTGTAATCGAAGCTGCTGGAACAAAAGTCGGTTTCCGTGAGTTTGAAGTTGAGGTTGCGGACGATGGAAGTGGTAAGCAGCAAATGAAGCTGAATGGTAAGCCAATTTTGCTAAAAGGTGTAAACCGTCATGAAACAAGTCCAGATACGGGACGAACGCTGGATCTAGATCTCATGATTAAAGATATTGAATTGATGAAACAGTTTAACGTGAATTCCGTACGTACGTCTCACTATCCGAATCATCCGTTCTGGTATGACCTTGCTAACCGTTATGGCATTTACGTTTTAAATGAAGTGAACCTAGAGACGCATGGAGTTTGGAACTCAGTTCCAACGAATAAACCAGAATGGACAGAGAATGTCAAAGATCGATCTGCAAGTCTGGTAGAGCGCGATAAGAATCATCCATCTGTTCTCATCTGGTCACTTGGGAATGAATCTGGATCGGGATCTAACTTTATCGTACAGTCGGAATACATTCGTAGTCTGGATCCGACTCGGCCAATTCACTATGAAGGATATAACGATGTGAGAGTAACGGATATGGTGAGCCATATGTATTCGTCCGTTACAACTGTAGAGACCTATGCTAAGAGCAGTGACCCTCGTCCTTATATCTTGTGTGAATATGCTCACGCTATGGGTAACAGCGTAGGTAATCTGCAAGAATATTGGGATGTAATCCGTAAGTACCCGAACTTGCAAGGTGGACATATTTGGGATTGGGTAGATCAGGCCGTGCGTGTGAAAACACCATCTGAACGAACCTACTTAACGGATGCTAATCAGAGTTTTGAAGCGAATTATACAGGAGTTGTTGCTTCTAATGATGGGGATGTAACGGGTGTATTGAAGCCGAACAACAACGCGGCTCCATCGGTGACGTTGCCGAATGATTCAAAGTATAACCTTACAGGACCTTTAACTGTAGAAGCATGGGTTAAGCCACTTGCCAATATTGCAAATAGTCCTATTATTGCCAAAGGTGATACGCAGTTTGCGCTGAAGATGAACGGGAATAACAAGCTGGAATTCTTTGTTTACCGAAGCGGTGTATGGACATCCGTTTCTGCAGATCTACCTACCAACTGGCTTAATAATTGGCATCATGTAGCTGGTTCTTACAATGGTACGGATCTGAAACTTTATGTGGATGGAAAGATCGCTGCAACGAAAGCATTTACAGGAAATATTGCTGCTAGTTCATATCCTCTGACAATTGGTAAAGACGCTCAATTAGGAAGAACTTCAAACATGATGTTCGATAAAGTTCGTGTCTATAACAAGGGACTAACTTTAGATGAACTGAATGACAATGCACGCACACCAGATAGTAATACCGTGCTATGGATGGACTTTAATCCGGCGGATGCCAAATCGGAGCCGATCGAATCCACCGAGTACCTCGCTTATGGTGGAGATTTTGGAGATTCCCCGAACGATGGTAATTTCATGGCGAATGGATTGATTACTGCTGACCGCATTGTTCAGCCTGAACTGTGGGAAGTGAAGCAGGTATATCAAGACATTCAAGTAAAAGCGGTTGACTTAACTACAGGCAAAATTGAACTAAAAAATGAGTTTTTATTTACGAATCTTAACGAATATGACGCAACGTGGGAAGTGAAAGCCGATAATCAGGTGATTGAGCAAGGAGTCATTGATGCAGCAGTCCTTGATACGTCTGGTCTTGCTACCAAACAAATTACGCTTCCTTACAAGATGCCTACAGCGAAGCCAGGGGTAGAGTACTGGATTAATATCAGCTTCAAATTAAAACAAGATAAGTTATGGGCGAAGAAGGGGCATGAAATTGCGAAACAGCAATTCAAATTGCCTGTGAATGAAGAGAGTGCTCCTGCGCTGGATCTTTCCAAAATGCCTGATCTGACAGTGGAAGAGAATGATCAACGCGTCACTGCATCAGCAGAAGACATGGAAATTGTATTTAATAAATCAACAGGTACGCTTGAATCCTTCCGTTATGACGGAACAGAACTGATTAAGAATGGTCCGGTTCCGAACTTCTGGAGAGCTCCAATCGACAACGATAAGGGAAATGGCCACCCATCAAGAGTGGCAACCTGGAAGAATGCCGGTAAGAATAGAACTGTGAACAAGGTTCAAGTAACAAAAATTGGTGAGAAGACGGTACGAATTGATGTAGAAGAAACGCTACCTACATCCACCGTATCTTCATACAAAACTTCATTTACGATTTTTGGAAATGGTGATGTTAAGGTATCTAGTGAGCTTAAGCCAGGATCATCAAGCCTGCCAGAAATTCCTGAAGTAGGGAATATGATGACCATTCCTGGACAGTTCGAACAGATGACATGGTATGGACGCGGTCCAATCGAGAACTATCAAGATCGTAATTCAGGCGCAGATGTGGGTCTGTATAGTGGGACAGTTAAAGATCAGTTTTTCCCATATATTGAACCTTCAGAAATGGGGAATAAGACGGACGTTCGTTGGGTCGCTCTGACAAATAATGATGGTTCGGGGCTTATGGCTATCGGTAGTCCAACGATTGAAGCCAATGCACTGCATCATACACCAGAGGATCTAGATGGTCCTAAACATCCACATGAAGTGCCATATCGTGAAGATATTACACTTAGATTGAATTATAAACAGATGGGTCTCGGAGGAGACAACAGCTGGGGAGCCAAACCTCACGCTCCGTATATGCTTCTAGCTAATAAGACTTACAACTACAGTTATACTCTTAGACCGATTCCATCGAATACAACAGATCTCATGAGCTTGAGTAAAGCAGTCTCAACAGTCCATCTGGTTGGAGCGATTAAAGTAGATGGAAAACCTTTAACGGGATTTGATCCGGAGAAGTCTAACTACACCTACAATGTACTTCGTGGCACCACGAAAGTACCGGTTGTTACAGCTGTAGCTGCAGGTGAAAGTGTCATTATTGATATTAAGCCTGCTAAAGACTTGACTGGAACAACGATTATTACGGCTACGTCTGCCGATGGAAAGACAACGCAAACGTATGAAATTAAGTTTAATGTGGTGGATTACTATCTTAGTGATATGGACTGGAAAAGTGCAACCACAGGTTGGATGACCGTACAAAAGGATAAGAGTGTGGAAGGTAACCCGATCCGTTTAAGAGGTGCTACAGGAGCAGTAACTTATGAGAAGGGTATTGGTACACACGCTAATTCGGAAGTGATTTATGATTTAACAGGGCAAAACTTTAAAACATTCCAGACTTTCGTTGGTGTTGACCAAGAAGTCAGCAGTACCGCTGCAGGTAAAAATACGATTGTGTTCCAGGTATTCCTTGACGGCGAGAAAGCTTTTGATAGTGGTCTAATGCGGGCAGCTACTCCAGCTAAAGAGGTTAGTTTAGATGTTACGGGTGTGAAGGAACTCAAACTTGTAGTGAACGACAACGGCGACAGCAACTCCGAAGACCATGGTGATTGGGCGGATGCCAAGTTGATCAAAGGTGAAGTTCAAGAACCAGATTCTCATCTTTCAGGACCAGAGGAAGTTACAGCTGGGAAGACTTTTGATCTGATCTACAGCATGGGTAACACACCACAAGAGGCTTTTGCACAAGACTTGACTTTCACTTACGATCCTAGTCAGCTCGAGTATATATCGGCTGAAGCAGCAGACAAGGATACGATGATTGTCAATGAATTACAATCTTCTGGTCAAGTTCGCATTATTCTTGCGAACCCGAATGGCAGTCAGGCCAAAGGAGATACATTAAAACTTCGTTTCAGTGCAAGTGCAGCTGAGAAAGAGGAAACGGCAACGATTACACTTGCTAAACTTCAGATTGCTAATAGTCTGGGTGAGGAGAAAGAGTTATCTGGCGGTTCACATCAGATACGGATCAAGAAAGGTGAAACCGTTAATAAAGAAGCACTGATCAGTCTCATTGCCAATGCTCAGACGAAACTGGATGCAGCGGTAGAAGGAACTGAGGAAGGTCAGTATCCAGTTGGTTCTAAAGCAGTACTTCAGGCTGCGATTCTTAAAGCCCAAAGTGTAGCTGATAACAGCGGTGCTGAACAATCCGAAGTAGATCAATCGATTCTTGAACTGACGAATGCTCTCAACACATTCCTAGAATCTGTTATTAAACCTTCCGGAGAGATCGGTGATCTGAACGGGGATGGTAAATTCTCGATCGGTGACTTGTCCATTGCTGCGGCAGCTTACGGAAAAACATCAGCGGATTCCGATTGGAACAAGTTCAAGAAAGCGGATGTGAACAAAGACGGTAAGGTAGATATTAGCGACCTTGCATTTATCGCACAAAAAATACTGCAATAGAACATGTAAATTAACAACAGACTGAATTAGAGCGGTAAGACTTGGATTTTAATACAGTGAAGTGGCTGTATCTTGTCTTACCGCTTTCTTTTTTTAAAGCTTAAGGAGGTGATCATCAGCAGAAACATATCAGAAAAAATGTTGGGGATGGCTGTTTTTAGTTTATGAAGCAAGCTGAATGGAGGGAAATGATTGACGACCACTATTAATCGATTTGGTATGTGGGTGTTTGCATTGATGATCTTTATTCTTACGGGGTTCATCTTGCGTCCTGAAATCGCACACGGGGCTACCGTGGGCAATATTTCCGAATTCGTCAAAAAAGACGATAAAACGTTTGAAATCACTTCCGGCTCAGACAAAATCAAAGTTATTTTTCAAAGGGAAGATATGTTTCGGATTTGGCTTGGCGTAAACGGGCAATTCAAGGAATTGTCAGGGAAAACTTCGGAAAAGCCGAAGGAACCTATCGTTATTAAAGATGATTTCGGACCCGTTAATGTGAAGTGGTCTGACGAAGGTACGTATTACAAGATGGAAACTGGCAAATTCGTACTAAGAGCCTACAAAAATCCGTTGAAGTTCGCTATGTACCAAAGTGACAACAAAACGGTAGTGTGGGAAGAAGCCGCTGGCTTGAACTATAACGGACAATCATCTTCTCAACAGCTTGTCCGTGGTGAGGATGAATATTTCTACGGCGGCGGTATGCAGAATGGATTCTTTAACCATCGTGATCGCAAAATTGCCATTGCTAACAACTATGGGGATTGGGGAAGCGGCACGGTATCCAATCCAGCACCATTCTATTTGAGCACAGCGGGTTATGGGGTGCTTCGCAACACGTTTCAAAGTGGTACTTATGATTTTGATTCCACGGTCAAGCTGACTCACAATGAGAATCGGTTTGATGCTTATTACTTCTACGGCAACACCATGAAAGAAATTTTGAATGCTTATACTGACCTTACAGGTAAGCCGTCCTTAATTCCTCGTTGGGGTATGGGACTTGGTGATGCGGATTGTTATAACCGAGCTCCTGAAAAGACATCTGATGTCATTAACCTTATCGCAAAAAAATATCGAGAGCATGATATGCCAGGTGCCTGGATCTTACCGAATGACGGATACGGTTGTGGTTATCAGGACCTGAAATACACGGTTGATGAGCTACATAAGGAAGGTTTCTATACCGGGTTATGGACTCAAAATGGTGTAGATAAAATTGCACAGGAAGTTGGTGTAGATGGTACTCGATTAGCCAAACTCGATGTGGCTTGGGTAGGCCCAGGTTATGATTTTGCCTTGGACGCAAGTAAGCAGGCTTATACGGGGATAGAGAATAATTCAGATAGTAGAGGTTATGTCTGGTCCGTAGGCGGCTGGGCTGGTACCCAGCGATATTCCACAGTATGGTCCGGAGATCAGTCCGGTAACTGGGAATATATTCGTTTCCATATCCCGTCGATGATCGGTGCCGGACTTTCCGGAATGCCATATTCGACAGGTGATGTGGATGGGATTTTCGGAGGAAGTGCTAAGACCTACGTGCGCGACCTGCAATGGAAGATCTTCACTCCAATCTTGATAAATATGTCCGGTTGGGCAGCGAAAGATAAACAGCCGTGGGTATGGGGGGAACCATACACGAGTTACAACCGTGATGCCCTTAAACTAAGACAGCGATTAACGCCATATTTGTATACCTATTTAAATGAAGCTTATGAAAGCGGTGCTCCGCAGGTGAGAGGGATGATCTATTCCTATCCAGATGATCCGAACTCTAAGGGAACGTTGACGCAGTACCAATTCATGTCGGGTGAATCCTTCTTGGTAGCGCCAGTATATACCGACACAACAATGAGAAATGGAATATACCTCCCGAAAGGGAAATGGATTGATTACTGGACAGGTGAAGAACATTACGGATCTAAAATGTTAGATGAATACAATGCTCCACTGGATCGTTTGCCTCTTCTCGTGAAGGGTGGGGCCATTATCCCGATGTACCCTGATTCGTTATACGACGGTCAAGTGGCACCTGATCCAATAACTTATGATATTTACCCTTATAAAACATCAAGCTTTACGATGTATGAAGATGACGGTACATCGAAAGAACATCGCAGTGGCAAATTTGCAAAAACGTTAATAACATCTACCGCTCCAGAACAAGGAACTGGAGATTTGGTTATCAAAGTAGGAGCAAGTGTAGGCGATTATCAAGGGAAACTGGAATCCCGTAAAAATCAATTCACGATTCACATGCCGAATCAGCCGTCCGCGGTTTATGTAGATGAAGCTACTTATCCAGAGTTACAGTCGAAAGCGGCATGGGATAGTGCAACGAGTGGCTGGTATTATGCTGCATCAGAAAAAGGTGGAATCTTGTACATTAAAACACCATCCATTTCGACAACTCAGGAATTCATGGTGAAGGTGGCAGGGTTCAAGGCAGATACTACACCACTTATCGATGCAGTCAAAATTGAGCTTCCTCAAGAGGACACAGATCCAAGTCGTATCCCACAAGAAGATATGATTGCTACAGCATCAAGCAGCGACCCTGCTTCACCTGCATCTAATGTTCTGGATGGCAGCTACGAATCCATATGGATCTCCTCTCCAAATGCTGGAGGTTCGCAGAGCATCACATTAGATTTGGGGATCAAGCAGTATGTGAATAAATTGAAATATATGCCAAGACAATACGGTGGCAAAGATGGAACAATCACGGCTTATAAACTGTATACGAGTATGGACGGAACGAACTTCAATCTCGTAAGCAGTGGACAGTGGAACGATGACAAACTAGTGAAGACGATCAATTTTGATACAGTAGAAGCTGTTTTTGTGAAATTAGAAGCTACAGAATCGGTTCAGGGTGTCGTATCCGCTGCAGAGATTAACCTGTATCGTGATCTAACACAACCTTCACCTACAGCGATTCCTAAGAATGAAATGACAGCTTCAGCGAAAAGCTTCCAGTCTGGATCAGAAGCAGCGAAAGCGATTGATGGAGATCGGAACTCTGTATGGCATACCAAATGGGATGGGTCCGATAAGCTTCCACAGTCCATCATTCTCGATTTAGGTAAAGTACGCAATATTAGCCAATTCCGATATGCTCCAAGAACAGATGCGGGGAACGGTACTATTACTTCATACAACCTATACGTTAGTACAGATGGTGAGACTTATACGAAAGTTTCAAGTGGTACATGGCTTAGAAACAACTTGAAGAAATATATCCTTTTTGATAGTGTTTCCGCCCGCTACGTGAAGCTTGAAGCAGTTGTTGCACTTGGAGGTTTCGCATCGGCTTCTGAGCTTGATGTTTATGAAGCGCCAAAGGCAGCGCCTGAAGTTCGATTAATTTCAGAAGGTAAGTCTGCAACAGCGGATAGTGTGGATCAAGCACATCCAGCAGGTCACGCTAACGACGGTAACATGGACACATTCTGGTCTGCAGCGGATACAAACAATGGTCATAGCTGGACGGTTGATCTCGGTGCGCTGCATTCGATTAAATCTTCCGAGGTTTCTTTTGAACACAATAACAAGCCATATTCATACAAAATTGAAGTTCGGGAGACATCAAGCTCTAACTGGATCACGGTAACGAATCGAGCTGACAATCAGGAAATAGGTACGATCAAGGATTCATTCGGAAGCCAAGGTAGATACGCTAGAATTACGATTACCGGACTACCTGATGCAGAGTCCAAGGCAGCCATTCGGGAATTTAAGCTGTTCGGTATTCCGCTCGAAGATGGACAAAAGGTTACTGGCATTAAGCTTAATCCTGAGACACTCTCACTTCAGGTGCTTAACGCACCGGTTCAATTGACGGCGATAATTGAACCTGACAATGCAGGGAACAAGACTGTAAAGTGGGTGAGTAGTGATCCCGGTATTGCAAGTGTTGACAGTAAGGGAATGGTTACACCAAAAGGACAGGGCAAAGCAACGATAACGGCGACGACGGAAGAAGGCGGGTTCTCTGCAACCAGTGAGGTGACAGTTTCGGGTCAAATTAACCTAACTGAAATTCCACAAAGCCAAATGAGTGCTACAGCTACAAGCTCTGAAGCGGGTGTAAATGATCCTCGTCTTGTACTCGATGGAGATCCAGATACACACTGGCATACAAAATGGTTTAACGTTGATCCACTTCCGCAGTCCATCATAGTGAATCTGGGCGGAGAGCACACCATTAGTAAACTTGGGTACTTACCTCGTCCGGATGAAGGCAACGGAACGATTACCGCTTACAACGTGTACACAAGCACCGATGGTGTGAATTACACGCTTGTGACAAGCGGGAACTGGCTGAGAAACAAGCAGCTGAAAGAAGCGAATTTCACTCCGGTGAAAGCGACTCATATCAAGCTAGAAGCTGTAAAAGGCGTTGGTGAATTCGCATCTGCAGCTGAAATTACGGTGTATCAAGGACAGCAGGAAACCGCTCAAGTGCAGGCTGTATTGAGTGCTGATTCATCTGTGACTTCAGGCCAGCCTTTTGTTGTCCGTTATGATGTGAACCATATCTCCGGTAAAGTGTTTGCCCAGGATATCACGATTCAGTACGACGCTGATCGCTTGGATTATGTTTCCGCTAAATCACTAATCGAAGGTGTTGCGATTGTAGAAGAGTCAACCAAAACACCGGGTAAGCTTCGTCTAATTATGGCGAGTGAAGGTGCGGAACATGGAATTAGCGGAAATCAACAAATAGCTGAGTTGACCTTCCGGGCAAAAGAAGTATCTGAGACCGTAACCGTTAACATTAGCGTGTCAGATGTACTCTTAGGTGACGAAGAGGGAACAGAGACAACGGCGGCTCCAGCGACAGTATCTGTAGAAGTGAAGCCAGAACAAACAGGAGTATCCGGTGATCTTAACGGCGATGGCAAAGTCAGCATTGGTGACCTGGGTATTGTTGCTGCACACTATGGAAAAGATTCATCAAGTCCAGATTGGCAGCAAGCGAAGCGTGCAGATGTGAATGGTGACGGCAAGATCGATCTCATGGATTTAGCAGTTATTGCTCAGAAAATCGTTCAGTAATCTTTTTCGAGATGAGGAGGGTACAAAGTGATTCGTGAAGTATTAACGAAGCGACTTGTACCTGTCATGATTCTGTGCATGGTTCTGCAAACTTTCTCCATGAATCCTTTGGTTAGCGCCTCTGCTTCGAACGTTGATGTTACGAAGCAGAGTGAGCTAACTTTGATCAACAATAAGCGTGTGGAGTCAGCTGTAATCTGGTGGAGTAAGGACAGTAGCTCCACTGTTGCTCAATATGCCGCTTCAGAATTGCAGAGCTACCTCAAGAAGATGACGGGTAGCAAAGTACCAATCGTAAAAGGAATAGCAACTGGCGACAGTAGTGGTCTTAACCACCTTACGAGTGCCCTGATTGTTGTCACTGGGGATGATGCAAAGAACTATACGAATACAAGTCAAGATGCGAACTTCCCTAGTGAATGGCTGAGTTCGGCTAACAACAAGCTTAATGGTTCGAAAGAAGATTCATTTGTAACAGAGGCTGCTGGAAATCGCATAGTACTCGCAGGGGAGAATGATCGAGGAACTTTGTATTCTGCGTATGAGATGCTTGAGAGTTTGGGGGTTCACTTTTTCGCTCCTAATTTCAAGTTCTATAACAATTTCTCAGAATCAGTGCCACAGGTTAATACGGTGGTCATTTCGGAGTTAATCAATGGACTTCAAGAACCTGATTTCAAGGTTCGAAGAAAGTATGTTGAAGAAGGTTGGAGTCATTCATCGGATAATTTACCTGCACTAATTGATTGGATGGCGAAGAACAAATTGAATACCCTAGTGGTTCCTTACGATTATATTGCCGAAGGGAATACACGCTGGGATGATTGGCGTCAGCATATGATTCCAGAGCTAAGCAAGCGGGATATCATTGTTGAGGTAGGTGGACATGGGTTTGAAAGTTTCCTTCGTAAGGATAAATACGGTGCAGCTCATCCAGATTGGTTCATCTCTGGATACAACGTATTCAATATCGCGAATGAAGAGGCTGTAGACACCTATGTGAATGAAGTTATTTCTTATCTGAGAGAGCGTCCTGAAATCGGAATTTTCGATGCATGGCCTCCGGATGTCGCAAGCTGGCCACCTGCCGTTATTGCAAAGTTCGGCAGTTCCGCCAATGCATATGCATATGTCGTCAATAAGCTTCATGCGAAAGTTCAGCAAGAACTGCCTGGTGTCCGAATTGAGGCAATTGCGTATTCCTCACATGATCAACCACCAAGCAGTGAGTATATGTATGATGAGTCCGTGTTAATTGACTTCGCTCCCTATTTCCGCAGCTACCGGGATACCGTATTTGATCCGAATTCTTCGGTGAATAAACCATCGGTTAATCTGATCAATAAATGGAGTAGCGTATTTAACGGAGATCTTACCATGTACGAATATTACCGCAGGTATGCATTTCATTCCCTTCCAGTTGTATTTCCAAAATTAATCGGTGAGGAGCTTCCTTACTATAAAACGATTGGAATGAATGGAATAGGTACGTACTCAGAGCCAGGAGATTGGATTACGTTTGAAATCACACATCTAATCTTAGCGAAGATGTCCTGGAATTCGGGCTCAAATCCGCAAGAACTGATCAGCGATTATGTGCAAGCTAGATTCGGTATAGCCGCCGGGGAAATGGCTCAATACTTCAATCTGGTTGAGGAAGCGGGCAGAGCTGTATTTAATCAACCAACAGGTGATTATAACAACTTAAATGCCGTAACTAAGGCGCGGAATAACTACTTGCAGTCTAAGTCACTACTGTCTGCTGCTTTAGAAATAGCGCCAACCGCAAGTTCTGTGGCATTTATGATTGAACGATTGGCATGGAACATAGATTTTGCCATTGCGGATACGGAAGCGGAGTTTTACAGATTAGGAAATGATGCAACCAAAGTAAGAGAAGCGAAGCTTCAAGCCCAAGCCTTATTATATTCCCATCGTTTCGATGGCATCATGCTGCAGAACTCTTACTCTCTTCGTAGATATCTGAGTGGCTTTGGGCAATCGGCTTGGATCTATAAGCTGAATCGCGGAGAACTGAAGCAAGCGCCAATGACTACGTTTGGTACCTACCAGAATAATGACATTGGCAACATTGTAGATGGTAAAGATGAGACGGTCTATTGGTCGAATATCAATCCATCTATTGGAGATTACGTAGGTCTTGATCTTAAGTCCGTTCAGAAGATTAAAGCGATTAACCTACTCATGTCTACTTCCGCGAAACCGAATGATTACATTCGTCAAGGTGTTGTTGAGGTATCTAGTGATTTTAAGGAATGGAGAACGGTAGCTGAGGCGAATAATCAGGCAGAAATTAAACTCTCTCTTGATGAAGATGTAAAAGCAAGATTTATTCGTTTCCGTTCAACAGCATCACAAACGCAGTGGGTTATCGTACGTGAGTTCAGAGTAAATGCGGAAGCCATCGAAGAGCCAGGTGAAGAAGGGAAGCTTCGTACTACCCTCATAACAGATAAGGATGAGATCCGTGCAGGCGAGACTGTTTCCGTAACACTTGGGATGAAAGACATTCCGTATCCGGCATACGCGTTAGATATTGAGCTGGAATACGATTCAAGTGTTCTGGAGTATGTATCTGCGGAATCTATCAAGGATGGTATCGCCCTTGTGGAGGCTAAAACTTCGCCTGGTAAAGTACGATTGATCGCTGCGAGTGAGGGACCTGATCATGCCTTGTCAGAGAACTCAGACATCGCAGAGATAACTTTCATAGGAAAGGAAAATCCCGTGTCTGTAACGGGAGAACTTGAAGTGTCTAAGGCCATCCTTGGTGATATGGAAGGGAAAGAAACAGAGGCGGCAGCTTCAACAACTAGTGTAACTGTGAATCCGAATTCTACGCCAATCCCAGACAGTGATGTCAACGGAGATGGAAAAGTAAGCATCGGTGACCTTGGTATTGTCGCTTCCCATTACGGAAAGGATTCATCAAGTCCAGATTGGCAACAAGCGAAGCGTGCTGATGTGAATGGTGATGGTAAGATCGACATTGCCGATCTTGCAATCATTGCTAAGAAAATTACGGAGTAACCTTGCATTGAAGGTGGGGCAGCCTTCTCGTCGGCTGCTCTCCTATCTTGCAAGTAAATTGAAGGGAGAAACTTCAAATGCAAGGGCTAAATCAGAAAGCTTGGATGCTTATAGCAGGGGTAGTATTATGTTGTCTCCTTATGGGAGGCAGAGCAACAATAGTAGACGCTGCACCAATAGATTCAACTGATGTAACCGCTTACCACGTTGATTGTTCTGCCACTGTTGAAGGAAGCGGAGCTATAAATAGTCCATTTTCCAAGCTAAGTTCCATCAATAACAAGCAATTACAGCCGGGAGATTCTGTTTTGTTTAAGCGGGGATCTACTTGTCTTGGACAATTCACTCCAAAAGGATCAGGATCCGAGGCGGCTCCAATCGTAATCGGTGCCTATGGTTCGGGCAATAAACTGCCAATTATTAATGCTGATGGTCAGACCAACGCAATTATTTTGAAGAACATGGCCCACGTCCAAGTAATGGATCTGGAACTGCTTGCCCCCGGTGATAATCGTACAGCGAAGCGCGGTATTTATGTACTAGGCGTGGATGCAGGAGATCTAAAGGGTGTTGTGTTGAGAGATTTGTACATACATGATGTTCGGGGTCAAATGCCTTCGACAACGGGTGGTGGAGCGAATTCCAGCTCAGGTAAATTTGGAAATGCATCTGGCGGCATTATTGTAGAAGCACAAGGGACCGTAACACCGACTGCTTATCATGGGATTCAAATCAAGAATAATAGGATAGAAGCGGTAGATCGCGGTGGGATCTATTTCTGGTCCAATTGGTGTAAGAGACCGGACTTAAGTCGTTGGGCGAATGACTGCACGGCCGCTTGGTACCCTCATAAGGATGTGCTTATTCAGGGCAATCAATTATCTGACATTGGAGGAGACGGAATCGTAGCCAAGATGACAGATGGGGGTCTTATCGAACGTAATGTTCTTGATGGGTTCAATGTACGCGCTAAATCTTACAATGCCGGCATGTGGACAGCTAACTCTGATAACATTATTTTTCAATACAATCGCACCACTGGCGGTGTAAGTACGCTGGATGGAATGGCTTACGATATTGATCATGCGACGAATCATGTGACCTTTCAATATAATCTTTCCTACAACAATGAAGGGGGATTCTTCCTCTTCTGTCCTGATTCAGCGAATACGAAAGATTTTATCGTAAGATACAATATTTCGATCAACGACCGTGCGCAAATATTCTTACATGGTTGTGGCGGTAAAATCGTAAATGGAAAAATCTACAACAACACGATTTATATCGGAGATGGCTTGTCCCCTAATGTCTATTCACAGAACAATTCACCGATTCAGAATGTGGAGTTCTTCAACAACATTGTTTATAAAGAGGGTTCGGGTACTGTCAGATGGGGCCTCAATTCAAATGAGTTCAAGATGGATCGCAATGTGCTTCACGGACTTTCTTCAATCCCTTCTTGGGCTACGAATTCGATGACGATTGACCCGATGTTCTTGAATGCTGGAACGCTTGAACCTAATGACTATCGCTTGAGAGAAGGTTCACCAGCAATAGGCGCAGGAGTCTTGATTAACGGTAACGGGGGGAAGGATTATTTCGGTAATCCAGTATCGAGTACTTTTCCTCCTAATATCGGGGCGTATGGAGGGGATGGAATACCAGCTTCTTCTGGAGAGGGATGTAAACCTAGAATAAGTACGAATTACGAAAGAGATTTCACTAAAGAAGGAGAGACACGAATTAGGGCATTATTAACAAGTTCATGTGCTGGTGATTTTACAGATCTTACGATTTCTGCAGATGGATATGAACATGTATTGGTTAGCCCTCAAATGAAGACAATCGAGCGTTTAAAACCGTTTAATGGAGTTAGCGTTGTTTTCAAATTGCATCTAAAAAAGGTTGAAGCTATGGGGGATTATCCGGTCGATGTTTCTTTAAAAGATGCTGAAGGTAAGGTGTTAGCTAGGTCACGAGTGGAAGCGGAGCTGTTTTCTTCTTCGTGGAAGACGCTACTGTCTGAAGATTTCGAGAACATGACGGTTGGTCTGTCTCCATCTGGATGGGAGACGAGTGGCAGCAACCCACCCGTCATTAAACAAACTTTAGACCATAAAGCCTTACAGTTAACGCAATCAGGTTCACTAAACAAAAGTATCTGGACATTTCCAGAACAAAGCGATTCTGTGAAACTTGTAGCTAGGGTGAAACCTGGACAGAGTAATACGCCACTAGGGTTGCACTATTTAGATGCGCAGGACGGCGAGATTCTTAAGCTTAGTCTGAATGGATTGGGTACGGTTAGTTATACAAGTCAAGGAACCTTTTTCGATTCTCAAACCCCTTATTCATCTAATCGGTGGCATACACTCGAAGCTGTTATCGATCGTAATAGTTCGCGCTATGTCGTCTTTTTAGACAATGTCATAGTAGGGGCGGGGAGTCTAGGGCCAAGTAGCAAATCCATTTCTAAACTTAGACTTCAAGTACCTAGCGGAAATACGACCGGAAGTTTTCTTCTAGATGAGGTAGCTATAGAAATACCAGGTGAGAGCGTGATTGAAGAGGGCTTTCGCACGATACTTCGAGGACCAGAAACGGCAAATTGGGATGAAAAGATATGGGTTGAATTCGGTGTGAAGGAGGCAGAGCAGGCATTCACAGCTCAGGATATCGTGATTAATTATGACCCTGATGTTATGCAATATATTGGCGTTGGATATGCATCTGGTCTAAATGTTTTACAGGAGAAACAGTTGGATCCAGATTCAGTGCGATTGATCGTAGCAAGTACTGGGTCGGAGAATGCTGTAAAAGGTGATGTGGTTTATCTTCTAAGTCTGGTCTTTCAAGTTAATCAAGGCGAAGGGAAAACAACAACAAATGTAGCGATCGAGAGTGCGTTATTTGGAAACGCTGAAGGGAATGAATTTTCGGCCAAATCGGCTTCAACCCAGATTGCAATACAAGATCGAGTCACCTCTTACGATCTGAACGGAGATGGCAAGGTGAGCATTGGCGATCTCGCCATCGTAGCAACCAATTACGGTAAGAATCAGTTCAGCCCGGATTGGGAGTACGTTAAGCGCGCTGATCTGAATAAAGACGGAAGGATTGACATTACGGATCTTGCTCAACTAGCGACACAAATTGTGAATCAATAATACACGCTGATATCCTAAAACGAAAATTTAAAAGATGAGGGTGAGAATTGATGAGAAGCATGGGATTGGTTCAAAAGAGAGTAATGGTGACTCTTATGGCTGTGATTATGAGCTGGATATTCATGGCGAATCCGGCAGTGAACGCGGAGACACCTGAAGCAGGGACTTCAGCGACTTTGGTTGGGAGTAAAAGCATTGTCGCACCGGGGGAATCCTTTACTGTGAAATATGGAGTCACTAGTGTATCTAGTGCGGTGTATGCACAGGACTTGACGTTTGAATATGATCCGGCTGTCATGGAATACATTCCAGATTCCATTCGCTCTCTTCAAGAAGGTGTAATTGTTGTCAACGAACCAACGATAAGTACTCCTGGCAAAATAAGAGTTTTCTTGGCGAGTTTGGGTAGTCAATATCCAATTACAGGAGATGCTGAAATCGTTGAACTTGGATTCAAAGCAGCAAATGTAGCACAAGATCAAGGCGGAAATCTCCAGTTAACCCAAGCCATCTTAAGTAATGAGCAGGGAGAAGAATCTGTTATTACCCCGGTGTCCTTAACGATTCAAATTAAAACAAAGACGGGATCATCTGAAGACGTAAATGGTGATGGCAAGGTGAGTGTCGGAGACTTGGCGATTATTGCTGCAAAGTATGGTATGGATTCTAGCAACCCGGACTGGGATAAGGTGAAGCATCTTGATCTGGATGGCAGTGGTGCAATTGATGTTGCGGATCTAGCGATGGTAGCTAAGAAAATAGTAGAACAAGAGTAAATGTTAGCTAGTCGAAAAATGATGATCTATTACTAAGGAGGTATTTTTTTGAAGAAGTTCGCGACAATTTTTCTTACCATTATGATGGTAGCGGCTATGTTGCCATTTACAGCGATGGCCAATTCGGCAGAACAACAGGAACAAGCTGATTCCAGACTCGTGCTTAGAGCGGAGAATCAACAAATTCGCAATGCTAATTTTACGAATCTAGATAACAAGGTAGACGCGCTTAAAGCATTAGACGAAGGCACAATTATTGTACGCTTCCGCTACACTGGTTCTTCGATCATGTCCTTATTCTCACTGAGCAATAATACGCTACCCAATGGACATTTCCATCTTTACATTACACCTTCTGCGATCGGAAGTGAGAATCGATATGAAGAGCCTGGGAAGACAGCATCAAATACTCACGTTAAAGCAGATGTTACAGTGAAAGAAAATGAAGTGCATACCGTTGCAATGGTCATGGATAAAGAAGATGGCTACAAATACTTCCTCGATGGAAAGCTTGTCAAGCAGGACACAACGACAGCTAAAAAGTTTCTAAATAATATCTATGCTCCAAACCGCGCAGAGCTAGGCAGAACTGAGCGTAAAGCTGGGTCGAATAATTATCCGTTTAATGGTGAGATTGATTTTGCAGAAGTATACAATGAACCTCTTTCAGATCAGGATCTCATCGCAGTCACCGGTGTAACTGCTAAAACACCGGTTCAAAATCCTTTGCCTGATAATGCATTAATTACAGAGCCGTATAGCGTTTTTTATCCAGGTCTATATGGATCGAATGCATACCGTATTCCAGCACTTCTGTACACAGAGGCGGGAACACTCATTGCAGGTATCGACAAGCGTATCAATCATGGTGGTGATTCACCAGCTAACATTGATATGTTGGTAAGACGTAGCTTTGATAAAGGAAAGACTTGGGAGAATGACGGAGTTTTGATTAATAACTACCCTGGTAATGCCTCAAACATTGATCAGGCGTTATTACAGGATAAGGATACAAAGCGGATCTTCTCTCTGGTTCTTGGTTTCCCTGAGGGCGGTGGATTTCCTACATCGCAAAGAGGCACGGGCTACAAGACGATTGACGGAAAAAAATACTTACTCCTGAAAGATTCCAGTAATCAGGAATTTACGGTTCGCGAGAATGGAGACGTCTACAACAGTTCAAATGTAAAAACAACTTATAAAGTGGACTCCTTAAGAAATTTATACAACAACAATGTTAAGATCGGGAACATCTTCCTTAGTAATTCACCGCTTAAGCCACTTGTCACTTCATATCTTGAGCTGTGGCATAGCGATGACGAGGGAGCAACTTGGGAAGGTCCAGTCAATCTAAATCCGGAAACGAAAGAAGACTGGATGGTGTTTCTCGGAGCTGGACCAGGAACAGGTATTCAATTGACTAAAGGGGAACATGCTGGAAGACTCGTATTTCCTGTGTATTTTACGAATGAGAATAATAGGCAGGCTAGCGCTACAATTTATAGCGATGATCATGGAGCAACATGGCATCGTGGAGAGTCGCCGAACCATGGTCGAATCGTAAATGGAGTAACGCTTGATGAGAGAACCTTTAATGGTTCTGCTAACGAGATTACGGAAGCCCAAGTATTAGAAATGCCAGATGGACAATTGAAAATGTTCATGCGGAATTACTCCGGTTATGCTCAAATTGCAACGAGCTTTGATGGTGGAGAGACTTGGGATTCTGAAGTGGTGACAGAGCGTGACCTAATAGCAGCTTACTGTCAAATGACAGCTATTCGTTTTGACGGTCAGATTGACGGACACGAAGCCGTGATCTTTGCAAGCCCTGGTAATTCGTCAAGTCGAATTAACGGAACGGTAAAAGTTGGTCTGATTAAGGAAGAAGGCAAACACGCCAATGGCAGAACGAAGTATAAGTTTGACTGGAAGTACTCTCAGTTAGTTAAGGAAGGTCATTATGCGTATTCCAGTTTAGCGAATCTGGGTAATGGAGAAATCGGTTTGTTCTATGAAGGAACAGGTAGTGAAGCGATGAGTTTCATTAAATTCAACACAGAGTATCTCAAATGGCAACGTCAAGGACAATTGCCGAATCCTTCATTAACTTCGATTCAACTTGAATCCGTACAATCAGATGGATATGTTGCTAATGATAAAGTACAGATTAAAGCTATTTTTGATCAATATGTGATGCTTAATGGTAACCGAACTTTGAAAGGCAAGATTGGTGAAAATGATGTGGTCTTTGAACTCAAAAAATCCAATGCAGCAGGTACAGAGTATGTATTTGAAGCTGAATTCCCGGAGCTTGCTCCAGGTGAATATCCTCTCGAAGCAGGATTCAGCACAAGTCTGGACATTAGAAATACCTTTGGAATCGCGTTAGATACACAATCGAGTATCAATAAACTGAGTACAGTTATTAAATCCAAAGCTGTAACAGAAGAACAAGGTACTTCATCAACGTTGACAGGTCCTAATCAAGTACGTTCTGGTGAGGATTTTAAAGTTCAATTGAGCCTGAATCAAATCAAGGATCCTGTGTTCGCGCAAGATATTACCGTACAATTCAATACAGACATCATGGATTTCGTATCTGGAACCTCCAAAATTGATGGTGTGCAGTTAGTAGAAACAGTCGATTCAGTATCTGGGCAGAGCCGATTCATTCTTGCTAGCACGGGTGCGGATCATGCGGTATCAGGTAATGTTCAGTTGATGGAACTTAACTTTAAAGCGAAACAATTACTTGAAGCTAAGTCTGGTGAAATTCGGATATCTGATGTAACGACAGGAGATGCGAACGGAGTCGAGTCGAAAGTAACAGGTTCCGCTTTGACAGTCAATGTTTCACCTGAGAATACGGGCATCTCTGGCGATCTTAACGGTGACGGCAAGATCAGCATCGGTGACCTTGGAATTGCAGCATCCCATTATGGCAAGGATTCAACAAGTCCAGATTGGGATAAAGCGAAAATTGCAGATCTGAATAAGGATGGAAAAATTGATATCTCTGATCTTGCAGCCATCGCGACAAAATTAGTGGAGTAAGAAGTAGAGGCGGGGAGATATGCAATAATTGATATCTTCCCGCTCATTTGATTGTCTCAATTCGATATGAATATCATGAACAAATTTGATAGCGGTCAGGAGGAAATATACTTTGAAGAAAAGATTATCCTCTTTTTTATTGGCTACATGTATGGTGTTCAGTACACTCCCCATATTCTCTTCGATTTCAGAGGCAGCAGGGAGTAGCCAGTCTTTGCTTGATATTGGTTTTGGGGGTTCGTTCTCGACGGAGAAAGGATACACAGCCTCTACAGGTGAAACGATGGACGGAGAGGTAAATCGTCGTTCTGGTAATGAGCAACTTGTATTTGGAGAAGGTATTGTATTGGGTGGTGGTACAAATGGGATAGAATTCCGTACCGTAAATCCTTATGGGACTACTACAATTGATGAACCATTTATCGTAGAAGCTGTCTTTAAGCCCCAGAGCTCGCAAAATACCTTAGGTACATTAATGGGGGTGATGGGCAATTTGTATGCGAGGTACCAATCCGCTACTACGCTGGAATATGGCTTTGCCGTGAACAACAACGGTAGCTGGACAGAGTATAAGGGCACGACCTCAGCACCTGAATCGGGTAAAGAGCATGCTATTGCTCTCGTTTATCAGCCTACATCTTCGGGAGCAGAACTAAAGGCATTTTTGAATGGTAAAGAGTTGACGCCAGCAATATCTAAGAATGGCCGTGCAGCTATAAGTGGTGGCGGCAGTGAGAAAGGGAAATTCAGTTTCGGTAATGAGGTTCATTCAGCAGCACTTAATCGTGGTTTCAAAGGTTCTATATCCCATGCAGTGGTGGCGGGCTATCAGGGGGAATTTAGTCCCTCTCTATTAAAGACAATGAGCCTTTCAAGCATCACTAAACATTTGGGGGTCAGAGCTCTAGGGACAGTGAATCAAACACAATACATCCCATCAGAGGATGAGATAGTCAGAGGAACGCTAAATGTGGAAGGAGGTCAAATCACAGGACTTGGACGTCTAAAAATGAGCGGCGAACAATCAAAGATCGTGTTCGCTCCTAGTCATAACTTTAATAATGAAGGGAGGTTTGATTCTGATTTTGCTATCGAAATATCGGCTGCTCCTTCTTCAATACAATCTGGAACGGTAGTGTTTGACATTGGAGGAGCTATAATGGTTCGTCGGTCTTCACAAGAGACTTTGGAGATTGTAAGTCATTCGGAGACTTTAGCGACCATTGATATTGAAGGGAAATTGACAGGTGATTATATTCATTTATCGCTTGTCTACACAGAAAATCGTGATGGAACTGCCTCAGTTAGTCTGTGGAAAGGTCAAGAACAGCTAGGTGAGACGTTAACATTAGCTGAAGTTCCAGCTGTAACTAAAGATTCTATCGTCTTTGGTGGTGCATCAGGAGTACCAACTGACAAGGCAAGTCTGAAGGGTGAAGTGTACGGAGTCGCTTTTGGTACTTTGGAAGGAAACTTCAAGCCTGAACTGCTTGGGCTTCTAGGGGGACCATGTCTGGTACCTACGGAACTTAATCCTGGCTACCGAATTCCTATCAATCAGAATGAATGTCCAGCAGCACTTGCTGCAAAAGCATCTTTAGTACGACCGGAACCTCGCCAGGTCACATGGCAGGAATATGAACAAACTGCCTTCTTACATTACGGAATCAATACTTACTATGACGTTGAATGGGGGAATTTTAACGAAGACCCGAACAAATTCCAACCAACAGATCTAGATACAGATCAGTGGGCCAAAACATTGAAGGAAAGCGGATTTAAGATGGCGATACTAACCGTCAAACATCATGACGGGTTCCTTCTGTATCCTTCAAGGTACACGGATTTTAGTGTGAAAGGGAGTACGTGGCAGAACGGAGAAGGGGATGTTCTTCGTGAATTTGTAACATCCATGCGTAAATACGGTATCAAAGTCGGCGTGTACCTGTCTCCAGCAGATCATCGAGCTTATACCGAAGGTATATTTGGCAATGGAAGCAAGCCGAGCTTACGGAATATCCCTACTCTGGTTGAAGGAGATGATCGTGCTAATAAAAGCGAACTTCCAACATTCAATCTGCCTGCAACGGATTACGGCTCAAGAATGCTTAATCAGCTATATGAGGTGTTAACGGAGTATGGAGAGATTGATGAAGTCTGGTTTGATGGCTCACAAGGCAACATTCCAGGCAATCGATCAGAGAAATATGACTGGGAGAGCTATTACTCACTTATTCGTTCACTTGCTCCCAATGCCGTAATCGCTGTATCGGGAAATGATGTTCGTTGGGTAGGTAACGAATCCGGCCGTGCAAGAGAGAACGAATGGAGTGTTCTGGGAGCGAAAATGGATGAAGAAGGAAAACAGGTCTATCATCCTTCTTATAGCTCATCGGATCTCGGAAGTCGGAGTGCTTTGGCAGATGCTGCTGCAAAAGGAATGGAGTATTTAACTTGGTTCCCAGCTGAGGTAGATGTAAGCATACGTCCAGGTTGGTTCTATCATGCCAATCAACAGCCAAAGTCAGTTGCAGAGCTAAGAAACATTTATTATCAGTCCATTGCTCGAAATTCAGTTCTGTTACTTAATATCCCGCCCGATAAACGTGGAAAGCTTCCGGATGCAGATGTTGCGCGTTTGAAGGAATGGAATCTGCGTATGAAACGTGATTTTGCGGTGAATCATGCTTCTCGTGCTGTTGTTAGTGCAGAGAACGGTGCAGCAGGATCAGATCCGAACAAGGTCATTGACAGAAACAATAAGACATCATGGCAATCTTCATCCGTTCAGCCGAGCACCCTTACGTTTAAGCTTAATCAAACAGTCGAGGTTGATAAGGTGCTTGTTCAGGAAGATATTACGCAGGGTCAACAAGTAGAATCTTTTGCGGTGGATGTCCGTAAAGCGTCCGGGGAGTGGGAACAGATAGCAACCGGAGGAGTTATCGGTTATAAACGCGTTCTTTTGCTTCAAAATGCTGTAACGGGCACAGAATTCAGAATCCGCATTCTGAAAGCAAGAGGTCCTGTTCATTTGGAAGAAGTTGGACTATATCCAACCGTTTCTCAGGTTGCTGATACAGCGGAGCTAGACGCACTAATTCAGGAATCAAAAAGCTTCCATGATGAAGCTGTGGAAGGTAACAAGACGGGACAATATCCGGTAGGCTCCAAGCAATTATTAAATCAAGCAATTCAAGATGCCGAGCTCGTTTCGAGTGATCTGACGTCTACGCAAGAACAAGTGACAAAGTCTAAAGATCAGCTGCAAGTTGCACTTGATAAATTCAAATCGTCCGTCATTGGTGAGCAGATTTTGACGTCAACCATAACGGGACCGGATAAGGTAAAAGGAGGCGAACCCTTCACCGTTAAAGTTGGGTTGAACAATGTTTCGGAACAAATATTTGCAATAGATATGACGATTCAGTTCGATGAACAGACCATGGAATTTATCGCGGCTGATTCGTTAGTAGAGGGAGTTCAACTTGTAGAAACCGTTACGAAGGTTCCTGGTCAAGTTCGAATGATTGCCGCGAGCGAAGGTGCAGAGCATGCAGTGAAAGCAGCTGCGGATATCCTGAATCTCGAATTTAAGGCGAAGGAAAGTGCCGGAGGTTCTTCAAGTAAAATCACAATTTCTAACATGACGCTTGGTGATGAGAATGGAACAGAAACGAAGGCACTAGCTTCGTCAATCACGTTTGATATTACTACGGATACACCTGGATACTCTGGCGATCTGAACGGAGATGGAAAGGTAAGTATCGGTGATCTGGGCATCATGGCCGCACATTACGGTAAAGAATCCACAAGTACAGATTGGACTAAGATTAAGCATGCAGATCTGAACAACGACGGAAAAATCGATATCGCTGATCTTGCGGCACTAGCTAGAAAGATTATCGAATAGGAAAACCAGAACATATGGCAGCCCAGGACAAAGCACTGTGACAAAAACTTGCTGATCTTGGGGCTGCTATTTTTAAACGACTAATATGAGAGGGGTAAGCATAATGCAAATAGGCAACAAAAGGTTGTTCAGGCGAACAGCTGCGGTGCTATCGATCTGGATCGTTTGTTCTCAGATACTTAGCAGTTTATTACCGATTAACGGAATTATAGGTTCAACACTGCATGCGGATATACAGCCGGCTGTGGATAGAACAGCGGGTGATCAGGATTTGTCCCTATGGTATCGACAGTCGGCAACGAATTGGGAGACACAGGCTCTACCGATTGGAAATGGACACATGGGCGGCATGGTTTTCGGAGGCGTCTTACAAGAGCGTATTCAATTTAATGAAAAGACGCTATGGAGCGGTGGACCTGGTGCAGATCCAAATTATCAATACGGAATTAAAGATGGTGCGCAGGCCCATGTTGAAACGATAAGACAACTTTTAAAGGAAGGAAAGGTCAATGAAGCCAAGGCGCTTGTTGGGAAAATAACAGGTGTCATGGGTGCTGGAGATAGTTCCTTTGGGGCTTATCAGGCATTTGGAGATGTATTTCTGGATTTTAATCGTCAATCAGCCTATACCGTAACGGCAAGCTCAGATAATCCGCAATACGGTGAACCGATTTCGAATCTAACAGACGGCTCAGTGGATACGAAATGGTATTCAGGCGATGGAGCACCTCCTTTCTGGGTGCAATGGGCATATGAAGAATCCAAGATCATTACTGGATATTCATTCACTTCAGGAAACGATGTACCGGACCGAGATCCGAAGAACTGGACGCTAAAAGGTTCGAATGATGGGCAGCAGTGGACCGTGTTGGACACAAGAAGTAATGAAGAGTTTGCGAGTCGGAAGTTGAAAAAATCTTATACATTTGCCAATAGTACAGCTTTTAAGTTTTATAAATTTGATCTGGTAAGCAAAGGTGGAAGTAAAATTCAATTATCCGAAATGGAGATGACAGGTGCTTCTGATAACAGTGGAAGTCAGACTTTCTCGGATTATCGGCGTGAGCTGGATCTTAATGAGGCAATGGCAAGAGTGTCTTATACATCCAACAATGTGAAATACAAGCGGGAGTATTTTATAAGCTATCCCGATAAGGTCATGGTTATGAGACTGACCACGGAAGAGAATCAGCCGCTGACCTTTGATATTCGTCTTACCGGAGCTCAGCCCTCCAATAGTGTGAAGGCAGAAGGGAAGAAGCTGATTTTAAGCGGTAAGGTTCCGAGCAATAAGATGGCGTATGAGGCTCAGCTTCAAGTGCAACATGAAGGAGGAAGTGTGACAGCGAATAACGGGAAATTAACCGTGAACGGGGCGACAAATGTCACGATCCTGATGACCGCTGCAACAGATTATGCGAGCGACTACCCAACGTATAAGAGTGATAAGACGCCAAAAGAAGTTGTTGAAGCCAATCTTGCGGCGGCAGCAATAAAGTCGTTTGATCAGCTGCGTGTCTCCCATGTGACAGATTATAAAGAGTTGTTTGATCGAGTTTCTCTCGATCTAGGTGGATCGGTAGCGAATATTCCAACGAATGAGCTTTTGAACGGTTACAAAACAAATGCTAGCGAGTCAGAGAAAAGAAGCCTTGAGGCATTATTCTTCCAATATGGACGTTATCTACTTATCGCATCCTCACGGGAAGGATCACTTCCTGCCAATCTGCAAGGGGTGTGGAATCAAGTGAATAATCCACCTTGGAATAGTGATTACCATACCAATATCAATGTGCAGATGAATTATTGGCCTTCTGAAGTCGTGAATCTAGCGGAAACGGACATTCCTTACATTGATTACATTGATTCACTGCGTGAACCGGGAAGAGAGACGGCGCAAAGACATCATGGCATCGAAGGGGAAGGCTGGGCTATTCATACGGTAAATAACCCGTTTGGTTATACGGCACCTGGATCTGACTTCTACTGGGGCTGGTCTCCAGCGGCGAATGCCTTCATGGTTCAACAAGTGTGGGATCATTATGCATTCAGCGGAGACAAAGATCTATTAAGGGGTCAGGTGTATGACATTATTAAAGAAACCACACAATTTTGGGTGAAGTACCTGGTTGAAGACTCCGATGGAAGTCTTGTATCATCTCCTTCGTATTCTCCAGAGCAAGGGGATGTTTCCATCGGTGTGTCATATGATCAGGAATTAATCTGGGAGTTATTTACACAGTTCATAAAGGCAAGCGAGATTTTGGATGTGGATGAAGCGCTTCGTAGTGAGGTCATGGAGAAACGTAGCAAGCTCTGGATGCCGCAAGTTGGGCGATGGGGACAGGTTCAGGAGTGGAAGAACGACATTGATAGCCCTACCGATCAACATCGGCATATCTCGCATTTGATCGGATTATATCCAGGAACACTTATCAATGAAGTAGATAATCCGGAGTTGTTTGCAGCAGCAAGAGTTACATTGAATTCGCGTGGAGATGGGGGAACGGGCTGGAGTAAAGCGAACAAGATCAATTTATGGGCACGTCTGCTAGACGGTAATCGTGCACACAAACTGTTAGGGGAGCAGCTCAAGGGCAGTACACTCGATAATTTATTCGACACACATCCTCCTTTCCAAATCGACGGTAACTTTGGAGCCACTTCCGGAATTGCGGAGATGCTTCTGCAAAGCCATGCAGGAAGTATTGATTTACTAGCAGCTTTACCAGACTCATGGCCTACTGGAAATGTTACAGGCCTTGTTGCAAGAGGTGGATTTGAAGTCGATATGAGCTGGGAAGGTACGATTCTTAGAGAAGCAATGATTACTTCGAAGCAAGGAAATAAAGCTACAGTAAAATATTCTGGATTTGCAGAGCTTAATAAAACGAAGGTTGTACATGTTGGGAGTGGGGAATCTGTCAACTATACAGCGAATGGGAATGTAATTGAATTCCCAACAGTGAAGGGGCAGCAGTATAAGATTATGTCTAGTCGAAAACCGCCAGTGCTTCCGATCAAAGTGGATGATAAAGATTCGTCCATTGTATACACCGGAGTGTGGAGTCCTTACAGTAATCCTAGCAACTACCAAGGCACAGAAAGCTTTAGTAATGAGAAAGGTGCATCTGCATCCTTCACGTTTACTGGGACCTCCATTAAATTCATCAGTGCACTTCAGCCGAACCACGGCTATTTTGATGTCTATCTTGATGGAGAGCTTGTGGCGGAAGGTGTGGATGGATATGGTCCAGCAACATTGAAACAGCAGGTTTTATTCCAAAAAGCAGATCTATCAAAAGAGGAACACACGATCAAGATCGTGGTGAAGGGGACAAAGAATAATGCCTCTTCGAATACAATCGCGATGATTGATGCTTTTGAATATGTACCTGTTGGCGATGATGAGCCTGAAGAATCTGCTGCTATGACTTTATCCAGTCCTAAGTCGGTTAATCAAGGGCAGAGCTTTACTGTAGACCTGGGTATTACCCATGTCACGGACGCAGCTTATGCACAAGACATTCGATTGAAATACGACGAAAATCTTCTTGAGTTCATCTCGGGTGAATCTGTCTCGGATGGTGTTCAGGTATTGGAGTCAAAGAATGATCCAAATGGAACGCTTCGTCTGATTACGGCAAGTACAGGCGCTGATCATGCCATAAAAGGTGATGCAAAACTTCTCGAACTGAATTTCAAAGCGAAGCTCGTTACCAAGTCCGAAGGTGCCAACATAAAAGTAACCAGTGCTTTGTTTGGGGATCAGAATGGACAGGAGAAAGAAGTGGGCACCTCAAGTATTCAGATTGAGATTAAGGAAGATGAACAACCGCCGGTTCGTTCCGAAGACTTGAATGATGATGGCAAGGTGAGCATTGGCGATTTAGCGATTGCGGCTTCCCATTATGGCAAAGACAAGAATAGTCCGGATTGGCAAACCGCACAGCGTGCAGATATTAACAATGACGGTAAGGTCGATATTATGGATCTGGCTGTTATTGCTCGGCGAATATTGAACTAAATCACAAGTTTATTTGTTCTTTGAGGGCCCTTTAAAGGGCCCGCTCCTTCTTGATATCTCAATTGAATAGAGAGGAAGTTGATTGTGAAAAGAACGGTGAGCTGCCTATTGTCGATTTTTATATGTTTAAATTTATTCTCATATCCAGCAAGTGCGGATCGTACTCCTGCTACCGGAGAATACACGCTATATCCATTACCACAAAAGGTAACTTATACGGATACCCGTTTTACAATTACGGATGAGGTGAATCTGGTCCTAGACGGCCCAGTGGATGCCGAAACACAGGATTTTCTGGCGATGATCCTTGACTCCAAAGCAATTACCTATTCAGAATCAGGGGCCATTGCTACAGGTAAAACAAATATTCTACTCGGTATTAAAGGTTCTGGTGAACAGGTTGATACCTATTTCTCCGAGAAAGTCGAATATGATGCTTCCATTTTCAGTGGTAAGGAAGATCCGTATGTGTTAGTAGCTGACAAGGGATTGGAACAGAAAGGACTTATTGCAATTCTCGGAGACGATTCAGATGCGGTGTATTACGGTTTAGCCACACTGAACATGATTTTTGAACAAAGCGCAGGGCAAGAACTACGTTCCCTAAAAGTTGAGGATTTTTCAGATTCGAAATGGCGAGGTTTTATTGAAGGATTTTACGGTTTTCCATGGTCACATGAAGATCGAATTAGTCTTATGCGCTTTGGCGGAAAGCTCAAGATGAATTCCTATATATTTGCACCGAAAGATGATAAATACCATAATTCTGCTTGGCGGACGCTATATCCACCAGATGAGTTAGCCAAGGTCAAGGAACTGGTCGATGTGGGTCATGAAACAAAAACGCAGTTTGTGTGGGCTATCCATCCAGGCTTTAGCATGATTAATTGGAACAATTATGAGGCTGAGCTTCAGACTCTGTTAGCCAAGTTGGAACAGTTATACGGTGCTGGCGTAAGGCAATTTGGTTTATTTTTGGATGACATTAGTACAGCACAGTCACTTACAGATAAAGATAGACATGTCAAGCTGGTCACCGATGTGGCGAATTGGGTAGCCTCCAAGGGAGATGTGAAATCTCTAATTTACTGTCCGCCTTTCTATAATCAAGCATGGACTGGAACAAGTGGTAAGCCTTATCTCCAAGCTTTAAGAAATGTTCCAGACAATGTCGAGATCATGTGGACCGGAAAAGATGTTATCGGTAGTGTGAACACGACGGATAATCAGTGGGTTAAGAATGAGATTGGGAGAGATCCGTATATTTGGTTCAATTATCCGGTAAACGGTTACATGAAAAATCGTCTTCTCCTCGGGGAAGTACCTATGCTTGAAAGGGGTACACACAATTTTTCTGGGATTGTATCTAACCCTCTAGAGCAGGCTGAACTCTCTAAGGTAGCTTTGTTCGGTGTTGCTGATTTTACTTGGAACGTTGATGATTTTGATGCGGCAGACAGCTGGCAGAATTCCTTCCAATTTATCGAACCCGAAGCAGCTGAAGAGTATAAGACCATTGCCTATCATATGAGCGACCCATCACCTAACGGACGGGGCGTCGTATTTGATGAATCTGAGAATGTTAAGGAGCAGCTGGGAACATTCTTAGACGCGTACAGAAAGGGAACCCCATTGCAGGAGATTGGTGAAGAGTTAGTTCTTGAATTCGATCATATTCTGAAATCTATTCAAGGTTTCAAGTCTAAGATCAAGAATGAAAATTTGCTGGACGAAATCAACCCTTGGATTAACAGCTTGAACTATGTCGTTGAAGCTGATAAATATGCTGTTCAAGCTGCCGTGGCATTTAAGCAAGGTGATATGAATGCTGCAGTGGAAGCACTCGTAAAGGCAACGAATTCGATGGCGGAATCGAAGAAGTTTACAAGAGCTGTAATTAACGATAAACCTCAGACGGTTGAAGCAGGGGCCAAACGCCTTGTACCTTTTGCTAATGAATTAATTCAGACACTTGATGCTCAAATTTCTAACACTTTAGATCCTAACAATCACTCAACACTTCCACTTAGTTCTTATGGAGTTCTGCCGAATATCAGCAAAATGGTGGATGGAGACTTGAACACCTTTGTATACATACAGACGAAACAGCAGAATGGCGATTGGTATGGTATTGACTTTGGTAAAACCATTAAGGTAAATGACATCCATATCATTCAAGGTAGAACAGATACAGACCATGATATCTTTCAAAGAGGACAGCTAGAATACTCTTTGGATGGAGAGAATTGGACATCGATCGGAGATGAGAAGTCAGGTACCTATATTGCAGAGACACAACTTGATTTGGAAGCCCGGTATATTCGGTATCGACTAACCCATGCAGGCATTCCTGGAGGAAAGCCAGATTTATGGACTGCGGTTCGGGAGTTTACCGTAAATAAGACAAAGGATAGAGCAGCCGTGTTTACTAATGTGGATTCTTTGAAGAATTCTTCTGTGACAGAAACAGATTTTTCTTCACATCTATCAGAAATTTCAGGAATTACATTAAAGCAGCATGAATATCTGGGTCTTCAACTTCCTAGCTTGCAGAAGATATCGGACGTGAGGCTAGAAAGTTCCAGCAACGAAGTCGTATTGCAGCTTTCCGAGAACGGGATTGAATGGAATACGATATCTCCAGGCAGCGGTACTTATCCCAATGCTGCTTATATCAGACTTATAAATTTGGGAGAAAAGGATATTCAATTCGATCTAGCAAAGTTGCAGATCAGTTATCAAAAATTTACCGAGCCTGTAGTTAGCCATAATTATGAAGGGGTTTATCAAGGTAATCTAGCCGCAATTTTTGACGGTAAGATTGACGGCAAGGTCTGGTTTAACGGACGACAAACACCTGGACGATTCGTACAGGTTGATATGGGTGGTGTTATTCCTGTACTAAATGCAGGAGTTGTAATTAACGACGGAGAAGGGGATTACTTCCGCCAGGGAGAGCTACAAATATCTCTTGACGGTGTTAAATGGGAAACGATCCATACCTTTAACAATCCTAAAGATATCACTAAAAACTTCCCTCAGCACGTGGCTCCATACCGTTATTTAAGAGTTGAAGTGGACAATAAGCCCGCACGGTATATCCGTTTATATACGACTGTAGATAACGCAGGCTGGCTTGCACTGAATGAAATTCTTGTCAATGAAGGGATCGAGAAACCGGGAATGGATAACCCAGCGATCCAAGCTGTCCCCCAAGGAAAAGCTGGGAATGAAGCTCAGGCATCGATTGATGGAAAGATCGCAACTTTTTATACACCACAAGGGAATTCAACTTCAGGCTATTTGAACTATAAAATGTCACGTCATACGCGGCTTGATCAGATTCGTATTCTTCAAAGTCCATCATCCATATCGGATGCTAAAGTTCAAGTGCGAGACCTTGAAGGCTGGCACGAAGCTGGCGTATTAAATCAGACTTATAACATGATTAATACGTCGTCTTTTGAACATGTATTGGAGATGAAGCTGGAATGGGCTAGCGGTATAAAACCAATGATTCACGAAATCATATTGGTTCCAGGTGATGGTAAGACTCCGCCGGAAGACTTGAAATTATCGACGGAACTAAAAGGACCCGTCACTGTTAATGGTGGTGAACCATTTAGCATTCAATATGGGGTGAAAAATGTAGTTGATTCGATTTATGCACAAGATGTGCGGATAACTTATGATCATTCCTTAATGGAGCTGAAATCGGTTAGCTCTACTCAAGAAGGCATTAATGTAATTGATACAACCCATAGCTTTCCTGGTCAAGTACGTTTAATCGTTGTAAGTGAAGGACCGGATTATGCGATCAAACAAGATAAGATGCTGCTGAATCTAGATTTTATCGCGAAGGCAGTGACAGAGACAGCGACCACAAGTATAACAGTATCGAAGGCGGTGATGGGGGACGGCGAGGGAATTGAAACGGAAGCTGCCACTTCAAGTACTCAGGTCAAGATAAATGGAGACGAACATCCGCCGGTTCATTCGGGAGACTTGAATGGAGATGGTAAAGTTACCATCGGTGACTTAGCGATTGCAGCAGCGCACTATGGCAAGGATCAGAACAGTCCAGATTGGCAAACTGCAAAACGTGCGGATATAAACGATGACGGTAGAATCGATATTATGGATCTGGCAGCCATTGCGCAAAGCATACTGAAATAAATACGTGAGCATTTTCTTCTTAGAGGGCCCTAAGCTAGGGCCCCTTCCTTGAGGCAGAACCTTTATTAAAGGGAGGGGAAATTTTATATGATAAGGAATCGCAGATTATCCAGCTTTATCATCGTAACGCTCATATTAATTATGGTCTTAGCGAATCCAGTTTTTGCGAAAACCTCACAACCGGAAGAGAATGTAATAACTTCAGATTTGGGGGAAGGATTATTGCTTGATTACAAGGTAAATCGATCATTCAACGGAACAAGTGATTTTATCGATCAAACAGCTGATATTGGCAAGGCAGCGGGGTTGTCCCAAGGCTCCATTGCAGTGAAGTTTAAGTCAACAAGCAGTGCAATAGCAAAAACATTCTTAAGCGCATCGAATACAGCAAAGCCTTCTAGCAATATTTCATTTACGATGAATAATGGCTCTATTTATTTTGAGAACCGTGAAAATAATGTGTATGCAACAAAAATAACGGCAACCGGTTCATTTAATGATGGAAAATGGCATACCGCTGTTCTGAACGTAGGTAGCTCTGGCACGAAGATTTATGTAGATGGATCAGAGAAAGGGAGTAGCACCTCCACTGCATTTTTTGCAAACGTTCCATCCCTAAACGGCATGTGGGTAGGAAGAAATGTAGATAGTACAGGTGGCGAGTGGCATTATGCCGGGGATATGGAGTACGTAAAAGTGTACAACCGGACACTTACTTTGGAAGAAATCGCTGAACTTAGTGGTACTAAGCCCGTTCGGCTCGACTACACCATTCCTATGATTGACCTGGCTGGTGAAACCGATCGTCAGGTGCTGACGGATAGAGAACCCGGTCAGTATCTCGGTCATCCGGATTCTGTACTTCTTGATGACGGGAAAACGATCTATACGTTCTATCCCAAAGGACATGGAATTGGTCCAATCGTAGTAAAGAAAAGCACCGACGGCGGGTTAACTTGGAGTGATCGCCTGAGTACGCCAGCTTCTTGGGCATCGAGTCAGGAAACCCCAACCATCTATAAGTTGGAGATGCCTGATGGATCTACCAGACTTCAGTTGATTAGTGGAATGGTTCGAAATGGTGATGTTGGATTTCAGACGGCTTATTCCGAGGACAATGGAGCGACCTGGTCGGAGCTCAAGCATTTCTTTAAGGACAATGGCAAAGCAGGAATCGTGGCTATGGCAAGTCTAACAAGACTCAAGAATCCAGACGGTAGCTGGGCATACCGCTGGATGGGAATCTTTCATGATTTTCAGTATAACAATTGGAAGACATATTTAACCTTTGATGAGAATGGGAATGAACAATGGAGTACTCTCGAGAGACTGCTTGCTGAACATAATGACATTGAGAAGTACGCCGGACTTTGTGAGATTGAAGTAATACGTTCACCTAAGGGCGATCAGCTGGCATTACTAGCTAGAGCGCAGCATAAAAAAACGAATGCGATGATCGCATTTTCGAACGATGAAGGTAAGACGTGGACGGAGCCGCGTGAGATGCAAGGTGCATTAATGGGGGAACGTCATAAGGCAGAGTATGACCCAGTATCAGGCAGACTTTTAATTACATTTAGGGACATCATTCGGAGAAGTTCTACAGATCTTAACGATTGGGTTGCGGGGGATTGGGTTGCATGGGTTGGGACATATGATGACCTCGTAAACAATAAAGAAGGACAGTATCGTGTTAGATTGATGGATGACTTTACACCATCCGTTAGAGCGGGAGATACAGGATATGCGGGCAATGTGGTGCTCAAAGACGGAACTTTTGTACTTACATCTTACGGTTACTTTAATCCGCAGGACACACGAGCGCCTTATATAATGACGGTTCGACTAAAACTTAGTGAGCTGGATGAAGCTGTACAGCAGCCACCAGTGGAGACAACGACTCGGATTATTAATGATTTTGAAACAGGGGATGGCTTGAATCAATTTAAATTTTATGGACCTTGGAGTACCAGCACTGGTATTGCTAATTTGCACAATGGTGATGAGCATTGGTCGAGTTCTGGCAGCTGGGGAGGTAAACCTGAGAATGTTTATTTCACGGTTAAGTTCGAAGGTGAACAGCTTAAGCTAGTCGGCATAAAAGCTCCTAATCATGGAATCTATGCCGTATCTGTAGATGGGGGTACAGAGGTTGAGGTTGATGCCTATGCACCATCCAGACAATTCAAACAGGTTCTTTTCGATACAGGGAAGCTGAAATCTGGCGAACATACTATTAAGGTCAGAGCAACCGGAAAGAAGACGGGAACTGCACCTGATATGCAGATTGATTATGCAGAAGTTACCTTTAAAGTTGTCCCCGTTACAGGGATCGTAATAAATAACACTCCATCGTCGATTAATGAAGGAGACATCGTGCAGATGAATGCGTCAGTTGAGCCGGTTAATGCAACGAACAAGAAGGTTCTATGGTCCACAAGTGATGTGACTTTGGCCCAAGTTGACGCAAAAGGAAAGTTAAAAGCTTTGAATAGCGGGAAAGTGAGTGTAACGGCAACATCCGAAGATGGAGGCTTTAAAGCCGTACGTGAAATTGAGATTACACCAGGAAGTAATGGTCTAAAGGGTGCGGTCGGAACAACGAATACACATTATGTTGTAGAGAACGTATTCGATGATTACAAGCGTGTGGATTATAACGAAATCGTTCAGATGACGGAAAAAACATGGAAAGGAGATGCTTGGAAAGGGGATCGAGCAAGCGCTCAGCTTGTATTATGGTCAACCAACAAGAAGCAAGAACAGGTAACGCTTACTATTGGTGATATGACAGCTGGTAACAACGACAAAATAAACAAATCGAACATTAAAGCACATTTTGTGAAAACAACAAAAGCAGCAAGGGGGAATCCTTCCCAGGGACGTCCGCAAGAGGATATTCCAGATATTCTAGGTTCATCTGACCCAGTAGACATCGACTCGTTTAACGTTCAGCCACTTTGGGTGTCCATTGACGTTCCAAGAGATGCAGCACCTGGAATATATCAAGGACTATTGACAGCAACTTCTGCTTCCGGAGAAAGTGTAACGTTTAATCTTGAACTCGAAGTGTTAGACCTGACATTACCAGAGGTTAAAGATTGGGATTTTGCGCTCGATCTCTGGCAAAACCCTTATGCTGTAGCGAGAGTGAACCATATTCCGGAGGATCAGTTATGGACGAAGGCACATTTTGATGCAATGAAGCCGCATTATAAGATGCTCGCTGAAGCGGGTCAAAAAGTTATCACAACGACAGTAACCTTTGATCCTTGGAATTCACAGACGTATGACCGTTATGACTCGATGGTGAAATGGACGAAAAAAGCGGACGGCAGCTTTGAATTTAATTTTGACATCTTCGATCAATGGGTTCAGTTTATGATGGATTTAGGGATCGATGAGCAGATCGATGCTTATAGCATGGTGTCGTGGGCTAGTAAGATTAAATATTATGATGAATTGACGCAGCGTGACATGATTGAAACTGTGCCAGTGGGTGATCCGAAGTGGACGGTCATGTGGAGAGCTTTCTTAGAAGCGTTCGTTCCTCACCTCGAAGAAAAAGGATGGCTTGATATTACAACCATGGCGAATGATGAGCGATCTGTAAACGACATGATTAAGGCTGCGGATTTAATTGATGAAGTGTCGGGTGGAAGATTGAAAATATCAGCAGCCATGAACTACAACAGCCTGAACGATCCAAGACTGGATCGGATTCATAATATTTCGGTAGGATTAATCTACATTCAACATAACAACAAGGATCTTGCGGCGGTGGCTGAACATCGGAGAGCGCTCGGACTTGTGACGACGATCTACAACTGCGTAGGACATTTCCCGAACAGCTTTACCCGCTCGAACCCTGCAGAGCCAGTATGGGTAATGTGGTATTCACTTAGGCATAAAACCGACGGTTATTTAAGATGGGCGTTTGACTCTTTTGTTCAGAATCCGTATGAAACGACAGATTTCAGAACATGGGAATCAGGTGATTCTGCTCAAGTGTACCCTGGAGCCGTAAGCTCCGTCCGGTTTGAGAAGATGAAAGAAGGCATTAGAGATGTTGAGAAAGTAAGGTATATTTCGAATATGAATGCGGATGTAGGTAAAACACTCGAAGCAGAGATTTGGAAGATGGAAGCGGTGGGGGTGGCTTACGATCCGTTTAATGGTGTGAAAGATCCGGGGAAAGTAGATATTCCACTGGAAGTTACTCGATTGAAATCGGTTCTATATGACGCTTCTAAACAAGTGGAAGGCGAAGTAATACAACCGGATGAAACAACCGCTGATCTTAAGGGACCAAAATCTATTCAAGCCGGAGATACTTTTTCAGTGGATTTGGGGCTGAAGGGAGTAAAGACTCCTATTCAAGCATTGGATGTGACGGTGAATTATAATCCGGATCATTTCGTCTTTGGGGAAGCTACTTCTACTATTGAGAACTTAAAACTTATTGAGAGTTCAATGAAGGAAGAAGGCAAGGTTCGATTGATCCTGGCAGGTGTCGGCTCTGACCATCAGATTGACACCGATGGTACGTTCGTTAAGCTGAACTTCCGGGCTAAGACTTTGGTGGACTCAGCTTCAAGTTCTATCAAAACTACTGCTTTTATGATTAGTGATGATCAGGGTGTTGAGAGTGATGTAGCTTCAGCTTCAATAGGTGTAGAGGTTCTACCAATTACCGTAGGTAATGATGAGGATATTAACAAGGATGGTAAAGTGAGTATTGGTGATTTGGCAATTGCAGCAGCTCATTACGGTAAAGATTTCAACAGTCCGGATTGGGCAAATATTAAACACGTTGATATTAATAATGATAAGAAAATTGACATCATGGATCTTGCGGCTATCGCAGCAAAAATTATGCAATAGAATAAGGAGGGTTTTACTTGGGGAAATCTGTAGGCTGGCTTAAGCGTGGTTACTTGAGTTTAATTTGTACTGCTTTGCTCTTCACAACGTTTGGTTTCTTTGAATCTGAGGCCCAGACAGCGAATGCTTCTCATAAACCCAATGGTACGATTGGTTTAACACCACCGATGGGATATAGCACTTGGAATGCGGTGCGGTTCAATGTTAGCGACCAGCTTATACGTGATGTGGCTGACAGTATGGTTAGAACAGGACTTCAGGACCTTGGATACGAGTACATTAATATTGATGATGGCTGGCAGGGTGGTAGGGATGCTAACGGAAACATTTATGCAGACAAAACAAAATTCCCACATGGAATGAAGGCGCTTGCCGATTACGTCCACAGCAAAGGTTTGAAAATAGGAATTTATACCGATCTTGGGAAAATTGGATGTGGCGGAAAATTAGGAAGCTATGGATACTATCAACAGGATGTGAATCTGTTTGCGGAATGGGGTTATGATTATATCAAGGTGGACGCCTGTGGCGCGGATTCCATGGGGCTTGATTTTAAAACCCATTATGAACAGTTCGGTAATGCACTAAAGAATGCGAATCCTAAACGGGATATTTTATTTAATATTTGTGAGTGGGGGAAACAGCAACCTTGGAAATGGGCACCGGAAATCGGCCATACATGGAGAGTGGGATACGATATCGATAACCAAGGAGATTACTGGAAAGGTGTTCTTTATGAGATCGATAAGGTAACTCCGCATGCCGATGTAGCTGGACCCGGGCATTTTAACGATCCAGACAGTCTTGAAGTAGGGGTTATAGCCGATAAATACCCAGGTCAACAAAGCTTGAATTACGAAGAGTCTGTATCTAATTTCAGTATGTGGTCAGTACTTTCATCCCCTCTTATGCTAGGTTTGGATGTGACGACGCTTGATGATCCTACATCGTACAGCAGCAAGTTTGCCGATATTATTAAAAATGCTGAGGTCATTGCTGTTAATCAGGACCCTGCTGGTATTCAGGGCGAACTAGTTGATGAATCCATACCAGACTTGCAGGTTTATTCAAAACCACTAGGAAGTAAGAATAGCGGCGAAAGAGCTGTAGTACTACTTAACCGCTCCAATGCTCCAGCCAAGATGACGGTCACTTCTGATATGATTGGGCTGAAGGATAAGTTTACTGTGCGAGATCTTTGGAAAAAGAAAAATATGGGTACACGACTTTCAAATTATTCAGATATCGTTCCTGCACATGGTAGCGTCATGCTGAAAATTTCTGGTGTTTATAATCCAAATCCGGCGGAACCGTCACCGCCAGTTGTACATGAAGCGGAAGCCGGCACACTCAGCGGTAAGGCGAATTTCCGTTCCGTTGCTGAAGCATCGGGAGGGCGAGTTGTAGGCAATGTTGGGGATGGGCCAGAAAATGCCCTGCAGTTTAGCAATATCTCTGTACCTGAGAATGGAATATACCGATTAAACATTTACTATGTCAGCGGGGATGCAAACAGGGATGCAGATCTCACGGTAAATGGAAACCTGAGCTCGAAACTTTCTTTTCCATCTTCAGGTGGTTGGAGTAGTGTACGGGCACGAAATGTGAACATCGAATTAAACAAAGGCGTTAACACAATCAAATTAAGCAACCCGGGTAAAAATGCTTACGCACCCGATTTTGATAAAATCGAAATATCCGCAAAACCCATTCTACCTCCTGAGGAAACGAAGGGAGTAACGACATATCTGACAGGACCAGATAAAGTGAATAAAGGGGATAAATTTGAGATTGAACTTGGTATAAGCAATACAATCGGACACAGTTATGCGCAAGATATTATGGTGAAATATGATACTGCGATTATGGATTTTCTTTCTGCGAGATCACTTATTGATGGCATACAGCTGATTGAAGTACAGGAAAAGACTCCTGGCGTAGTTCGATTGATCATGGCAAGTGCAGGTGAGGCGCACGCCATCACGGGTGATGCACAAATAGTTGAACTGAGCTTTACAGCAGCTTCCGTTAAGGATTCCGCCGCAGGTCAAATCTCCGTGGAGAATGCAACGCTTGGAGATGAGAACGGGGACGAAGTGGAGGGAGCGGTTTCGTCGAAACTCATTGAGGTGTCGGGAAGAGGCTCTGAACAGACAGTTGATGTGAACGGTGATGGTAAAGTGAGTATTGGTGATCTCGGCATTGTAGCAGCTCATTATGGTAAAAATACGAGCAGTCCAGACTGGCAACAGGCTAAGCGTGCCGATGTCAACGGCGACGGTAAGATTGATATTGCAGACCTTGCCGCTGTAGCGAAAAAAATAACAGAGTAACGGTTGGTAAGTAATACTTCTTTATATAAAAAGACAGTCCAAGATCTGATCTTGGGCTGTCTTTTTGCCGTCTAGCGATTTCATGTCAGCTATATATATAAGATAGTAGAAAATACATAGAAAATAAGGCAGGGAATCGATCCACTGAGAGAGAAGGTTCATGTAATGAGCCACAGCATAAAAGTGAGTGAATCGGATGAAGCAACTTACCTGTGGGCTCGAAATTGACATCAGAGAGGATGATATTATTGAACAGACAAGAGAACAGAACTTTAAATGGTGCTGTTGGAACGACAGATATGCACTATGTCGTCAAGAATTTATTTGATGACTATAAGCGAATGGATTACAACGAAACCATTCAATTGAAAGAAACAACATGGAAAGGTAGTGCTTGGAAGGGGGATCGTGCAAGTTCTCAACTGGTGTTATGGACTACGAATGAAGATTTGGAACAAGTTACTTTATCCATGGGTGATTTGGTTGCAGACAGCAGCAATCGTATAGAATCTTCCCAAATTAACGTTCATTTTATAAGTAAGACGAAGGCTGCTAGAGGAAATCCGTCACTTGGTAATCCGCAGGAAGATATTCCAGATATACTAGGTTCTGCGGAATCTGTAAATATGGACGCCTTTCATGTACAGCCGATTTGGGTATCCATCGATGTTCCAAAAGACGCTGCAGCCGGAGTGTATAAAGGTCAACTAATTGCATCTTCGGCTTCGAGTGAAAGCGTTATCTTCAATCTTGAACTAGAAGTACTTGATCTAACGCTGCCAGAAGTAAAGGAATGGCCTTTTGCACTGGATCTGTGGCAGAATCCCTATGCCGTTGCTAGGGTGAATGACATTCCGAAAGATCAGTTATGGACGAAGGCGCATTTTGATGCCATGAAACCGCATTATGAGATGCTGGCAGCAGCCGGTCAGAAAGTGATTACGACGACCGTAACGTACGATCCTTGGAATTCACAAACCTATGATCTGTATGACACGATGGTGAAATGGACGAAGAAAAAGGACGGCCAATTTGAATTTAATTTTGATATCTTTGATCAATGGGTTCAGTTTATGTTGGATTTAGGTATCAATAAACAGATTGATGCTTACAGTATGGTGTCATGGGCGAGTAAGATCAAATATTATGATGAGGCAGAGGCGCGTGATATTATCGAAATTGTGCCGGTGCATGATCCTAAATGGGATGAGATGTGGCGGGCTTTCCTTGAAGCATTCGTGCCTCATCTTGAGGAAAAAGGATGGCTGGATATTACGACGATGGCGAACGATGAACGTGCCTTAGATGATATGATCAAGGCAGCAGATTTAATTGACGAGGTATCCGGTGGAAGACTGAAAATATCGGCTGCTATGGACTATAATAATCTGAATGACGCTAGACTGGATCGCATTTATAATATATCGATTGGTTCGATCTACATCGAGCACGATAGCAAACAGTTAGCGAGTATAGCGGAGCATCGAAGATCGCTTGGACTTATGACAACGATCTATAATTGTGTGGGACATTACCCGAACAGCTTCACACGCTCGGTGCCAGCCGAATCGGTATGGATTTCATGGTATGCACTTCGGCACCAAGCGGATGGCTATCTTCGGTGGGCTTTTGATTCTTTTGTAGAAAATCCATTTGATACGACGGACTTTAAAACTTGGGAGTCCGGTGATTCAGCCATGGTGTATCCTGGTCTCATCAGTTCTGTTCGATTCGAACGCATGAAGGAAGGAATACGTGATGCTGTTAAGGTAAGCTATATCGCAGGAAAAGATCAAGCGCTAGGAAAAGACCTTGATGCAGCCATTTGGACTATGCAAGCGATCGGAGATCTCGAACGTGATCCATATAACGGGGTGAAAGATCCTGGCAGAGTCGATATTGCACAAGAGGTCAATCGTTTGAAGGTTGTTTTGGATAAGACCTCGAGACAATTGATTGCTGAAATGAAAGTTCAGCAAGAATAAATGCTCGATCAATTGAATGGAGAACAGTGTTGGAAGATGCTTATGTCATCGGCTAACACTGTTTTTTTGTTCTCTAAAAATGAAGTTCACTTTACTGTGATAAATCAATTTCGAAACGTTAAGTTTTTATTCAGTTTTAATTCAGAACGATTTAATGTAACTCCCCGATGTGTCTAGTATGGTACCTTCAAACCGGACACGAACATCACAAGAGCTCAAACAGCGGCTATTCTAAATCGTAATACAGCAAACTAATTTAAGAAGGAAATAGAATTTCAAGGGTGAGGGAGCGATTTGCTTTCCTCGCCCTTTTTTATACCACCAATTACACCTATTAAGGTGCATTTGGTGGTTTTTAATATTTCGCGAATTTGTATATAAGAATTTTAATAGTACAAAAAGTATCAACTTTACATCAAAAGAGATCATTTGGTTGCGTTTTCACAAGCTATATAATGAAAATGTCTTAAAATTCCATCAGTCAGAATAGTGAATTCAAAATGCATAAAGAAATCAAGCAAGATTATTAGAGGGGGATAGCTAATGAAAAGCAAAAAAGGTAAAAAGAAAGCGGCTTTAAGTCTAGTAATGATGTCCATCGTATTATCACTGGCTGGATGCGGAGGAGCAAAAACGGCTGAGACACCGACAACACCTGAGAAGACACAAACTTCACAGACTGAAACACCAAAAACAGACGATGCGAAGGCAGAAGATCCAAAAGTAGCAGGTGATCTTGAAATCCAGTACTTTGTCGGTGGTTATGGCGATGGGTGGTGGAAGGAAGTCATCGGTGAATTTAAGAAGAAGTATCCAGATGTCAACATTAAAGAATCTGCAGGATCTCAGATCAATGAGCAAATGAAACCACGTTGGATTCAAGGTAATCCACCTGATGTTGTATACATCGATGGAGCTGGATCTAACGAAACACAAATGGTGCTTGATGATCAGTTGATGGATATTACAGATTGGGTGAAAGATGCGAAGAATGTGGACGGCGAACCGCTGACAAGCAATCTGATCGCTCCTCCACAAGACTATGATGGCAAGAATTACACGATTCCACTCGTATTTGGATCTTGGGGAACATTTTACGATGAATCACTCTTTACTGAAAAAGGATGGGAAGTTCCAAAGGATTGGGATAGCTTCCTAGCTACTAGTGAGAAGATTAAAGCTGATGGTGTATACCCTTACATCCATACAGGTAAATACCCGTACTACGTTGTAGGTGGACTCCTGAATACAGGTTTTGTATCTGAGAATGGGGATAATCCACAAATCTTAAAAGATCAAGAAGCGGCTAAAGAAGGATCTTTCAAGAACGATGCTGTAGCGAACACCTTGAAAAAGGTCGTTGATATGAGGGAAAAAGGTTATTTCGACAATGCATCATTCGGTATGAACCATACGGATTCCCAAATGCTGTTCTTGCAGCATAAGGATGCGATGATTCCTAACGGTCTGTGGCTTGAGAATGAAATGAAAAAAGATGTACCAGAAGGCTTCAAATTCGGATTTATTCCTTCCGTTATGCAAAAACCAGGCGGTAAATTTGTAGCTATTCCTTACACTAGTAACATTGCCATTGCCAAAAAAGCTAAAAATCCAGAAGCTGCAAAAGCATTTATTGAATTTATCTTTACGAAACAAACAGCAGTACGCTGGGCTGAGCTGACAGGTGCTTTGATGAACGTTAAGGCAGATCTGGAATCTTCAGGTGCAAGTGATGTTGTAAAAACAGCAATGAAATATTTCAACGGTAGTGACACCATTGTTGCTCCAGTATTTAAATTGAGCGCGGATCTTGAGCAGGCAGAGAATGATGCAACCATCGCCTTGCTGCAAGGTTCCATTACACCAGAAGAATGGATGGACCGTATGGAGAAGGCAGCAGCCAAAGTCCGTAAGTAGGTTCAATACTCTTCTTTCCAAACAATCAGAGGACATACGTGTTCCTCTGATTGTTCTTTCAAATCAAAGGGGAGGATGCTTACGCCCATGAAGAACAATAAATGGTTGAAACGTAATTTGTTTATTGCAAGTTTCTTGTTGCCTACGTTTGCTGTCTTTTGTCTATTTACAATCTATCCGCTGTTTCGAGGTTTGTATTTAAGTTTCTTTGACTGGTCAGGCGGTTCGGAGTCGATGAATTTTATCGGTATTGATAATTATAGACAATTATTCTCCGATGAGATCATACCTAAGGCTATCTCGAATGATTATTTCTTGATTTTTTGGAAGGTCATCTTAATTATGCTACTTGCGACGTTCTTCGCCGTATCCTTGACCCGTCTAAAGTTGAAAGAATACGGTTTCTACAGGGTAGTATTCTTCTTCCCGAACATTATTTCCGTAGCTGTAATCGGTGTGTTGTGGAGTTTCATTTATAATCCTCGTCTTGGATTCCTGAATGCCTTCATCTCGTTATTTACAGGAGAACCTGTAGAAACGAACTGGCTTGGTGATTCGAGTCTTGCCATGTGGTCACTTCTCCCTCCAAGCGTTTGGGCGGGTATCGGATTTTATATGCTGCTCATCATCGCTTCAATCCTAGGTATTCCGTCTTCACTTTACGAAGCTGCTAGTATCGATGGTGCGGGACAATGGAAGCAATTCACTCGTATTACACTACCTCTAATCTGGGAGCAATTCAAAACCTCGATCATACATATCGTAATCACGACACTAAATGGTTCCTTTATCATCGTGAAGTTGATGACGGATGGTGGCCCAGATAATCAGACACAAGTTCTCGGTTATTACTTGTACCAAATGGGCTTTAAGCAGTTCCATTTGAGCTACGGAGCAACCATCGGCGTATTGATATTACTGCTATCTTTAATTACAACTTTAATTTTGCAACGTCTTCTGCATCGGGAGTCCATTGAAATGTAAGGGGGTATATTTGTTGAACGATCATTCGACCACAAAACCACTGCTGATTCTATCCAAAATTGCAGTTCGATTTTTCCTCATCTTGTGGAGTTTGGTTGTCCTATATCCAGTTCTATGGACATTCCTGACTTCTCTAAAGGATAACCAGCAGGTCATGCTCGGAAAACCGTGGGATTTCCCTTCTGTTTTTCGGTTTGAGAATTATGCAAACGTATGGAGTAGAGCGAATTTTGGCGATTACTTCTTTAACTCCATTATAGTAACTGTATCCAGTACACTGTTATCGCTCATCATGGCTGCAACGACAGCATACATACTAGCTCGATTTACATTTAAGGCAAGAGGACTATTCTATTTTGTATACGTTGCTTCGATGATGATTCCAACAACGCTTGGACTAATACCGTTGTTCTTTCTTCTCGGAGATATGAATTTGTCCAACTCCTTATTCGGGCTTACCCTTGTTTATTCTGTCGGAACGATTGGGATTCTTCCTTTTGGTATTTTCTTTCTGGTGGGATTCTTCAAAACCCTTCCTCGTGAGCTTGAAGAAGCCGCAACCATTGATGGCTCTACACTATACGGCGTTTTCTTCAAGATCATGCTGCCGTTATCAAAACCTGGTTTAATCACTGTTGGTATCATGAATGCTCTAACCGTGTGGAATGAGTACATTATGGCTACGGTACTAATCAACGATCCCATGAAGTACACCATTCCTGTAGGGATCGCAATTATGCAAGGCGAAATGCAGTACAGAACCGAGTGGGGACCACTATTTGCAGGTCTTTCGATTTCTATGATACCTGTCATCGTGATGTACGTGTTGTACCAACGTCAAATTACTGGTGGGTTAACTGCAGGGGCGTTGAAGGGATAGGGTTATTAAACTTGTTTCTATTTAATTTATCGGAGGTGTTAAGTACATGCCAAAGAAGATTTTCAGTGCCTTCATCTCGCTTATGATGGTGGCCGGTTTGTTCTCTGGTTTCGCAGGTGCAGCGGATATTTCGAGTGACCTCCCACAAAAAAATGCTGAAGTAGCGGCATCCTATGAAATCTACCCATTGCCACAGAAGCAAACGGAACAGGAAACATCATTTGCAATTACGCCAAATGTAAACGTTGTTATTGAAGATTCGATTGACCAGTCTACACGGCAGTTTCTTCGTAAAATACTGGACTCCAAGTCATTGCAACTATCAGAATCAGGAGCAGTTGAAGTAGGAAAGACAAATGTCATTATAGGTACCCGTAATTCTAAAGGCTATGTAGACAATTACTTTACACAGAATATTCCGTACGAACAATCGAATTTCACACAACAAGACACCTATGTTCTAAGTGTAAGTAGTGAGCAACAGGGGAAGGGTGTCATTGCGGTATTAGGTAAAGATACCGATGCTGCTTATTATGGTCTGGCTTCATTGAAGATGATCTTCGATCAAATGCCAGATAAGCAGATTCGTGATCTGAAAATCGAGGATTTTGCTGATACAGGGTCTCGTGGATTTATTGAAGGGTTTTATGGATTCCCATGGTCTCATGAAGATCGAATAAGTTTGATGCGTTTCGGTGGAGAACTGAAGATGAACTCTTACATTTTTGCGCCGAAGGATGATAAGTATCATAACTCAGCATGGAGAACTCCTTATCCTGCAGCTGAGCTTGCAAAGATTAAAGAGCTGGTGGATGTAGGTCATGAATCTAAGACTCAGTTCGTATGGGCGATTCATCCTGGATTCAGTATGATTAACTGGAATAATTACGATGCTGAACTTCAAACTTTACTTGCAAAGCTTGAGCAATTATACGGAGTTGGTGTACGCCAATTTGGATTATTCATGGACGACATCAGTACTTCGCAATCCTTAGTTGATAAAGACAAACATGTAAAACTTATTACGGATGTTGCAAACTGGGTTAAATCCAAGAAAGATGTTAAGCCTTTAATTTATTGTCCTCCGTATTACAATAAAAGCTGGACTGGAGCGGGCGGAAGACCTTATCTTGAAGCTTTAAGAAATGTACCAGAGAATGTAGATATTATGTGGACCGGTAATAGTGTTGTTGCACCGTTGAATGCTGCAGACATGCAATGGCCAAAAGATGCACACGGAAGAGATCCTTACATGTGGTTGAATTGGCCGGTGAATGATTATAAAGATGCAAGACTTATGCTCGGTAAGGGAGAAATATTGATCCCGGGTACGCATAATATTTCTGGACTTGTGTCTAATCCGATGGGTCATGCAGAATTATCCAAAATTGGTTTGTTTGCTGTAGCAGATTACAGCTGGAATGTAGACGAATTTAATCAAGATCAGAGCTGGCTTGATTCCTTCAAATACGTTGCACCTGAAGTGGCTTCAGAGCTGAACACAATCGCTTACCATATGAATGACCCTTCCCCTAGCGGTCATGGGCTCGTGGTAGGTGAATCTGAGAATATCAAGACTGATCTTGAGCAGTTTTTAAGTAAGTATTCCAGTGGTCAGTCCGTGAAAGCAACCGGGGATACCTTGATTCAAGAATTTGATCTTATATTAAATGCAATCGAATCATTTAAAGGGAAGAGTAACAACAACGCGATGCTAGAGGAAATTAATCCTTGGCTGAATAGCTTGCAAAATGTTGTGCTTGCCGATAAATCGGCAGTACTCTCTGCCATGGCCATTCAAGAAGGGAATACGGATAAGGCTTGGGAAGAGCTGGCTAAAGCGACAAGTGCCTTAAACGTATCTAAATCGTTTAAAATCAAGAAATTAAATTACCCGGATGTGACCGTAGAAGCAGGTGCAAAGCGACTTGTTCCTTTCGCTGAGCAACTGATTAACAAACTGGATGCTCAGATTTATACATCTATGGATCCAGAGTATGTTAAGCCGATAGCTATTAGCTCTTATGGATCACCTACAGGACTCAACCTGATGGTCGATGGTGATTTGTCAACGAATGTATATATTCAAACCCTTCAGAAGAATGGGGATTGGTATGGCGTTGATTTTGGCAAGACCATTAAAGTGGAGAATGTCTCGATTACGCAAGGTAGAAACGATGCAGATCACGACATTTTCCATAAAGGGATTCTTGAGTATTCCGTAGACGGTCAAGAATGGACTGCGATCGGAGAAGAACGTTCTGGATTTAAAATCTCAGCTGCAGGGCTAAGTGTAGATGCACGAATGGTACGATATCGTTTGACTCATGCGGGTGTACCTGGTGGTAAGCCTGATTTATGGACAGCGGTGCGAGAGTTCTCTGTGAATCCAGATAAAAATAAGGTGTCTGTATATACGGATGTGCCGGAGCTAAAGGATACAACCGTTACTGGTACGGACAATTCTGCTCAACTCACGAATCTAACTGGAATCACATTGAAGCCATCTCAGTACGTTGGGATTAACTTAAAAGCGATCGAAGAGATCACTCAAGTGGTGTTAGAAACTTCAAACAGTGAATCCGTGCTTGAGTCATCCAAGAATGGTGTTGAATGGGAACAAGTTAACTCGGAGAATGGTCCGTATGCTAGTGCTGCCTATTTCCGAGTTGTGAACAAAGGTAATACAGATATCACTTTGGATCTCACACAGTTATTGATCAAACTAAATAAGTTCTCAGCTCCAGTCATTTCTCATAACTATGGAAGCATATATCAAGGTTCAATCAATAATGTATATAATGCTTCCCTGGAGAACAAGGTCTGGTTTGGTGCGGAACAATCAAAAGGAAAGTATGTTCAGGTGGACATGGGTGGTGTGGTGAATGTCCAGAATGTTGCTGTTGTAATCAATGACGGAGAAGGAGATTATTTCCGTCAAGGTGATCTTCAGCTTTCCTTGGACGGACAGACATGGGAGACAATCCATACTTTTGCTAATCCAGGCGATCGAAGCTTAAATTTCCCAGAGCATGAAGTGCCGTATCGTTACAAGCGGGTTCAAGTTGATGGGGGCAAACAAGCTAGGTATGTAAGATTGATTTCAACCGTCAATCATAATGCATGGCTTGCACTGAATGAGATTTTGATTAATGAAGGAATTGAAAGACCAGGAACATCCAAACCAGCGATTCAGGCGGAGCCTGCAGGAAGTATTGGAAATGAGGCGTCTTTGTCGGTTGACCAAAGATTGTCAACCTTCTATATGCCGGGTGCTGGTAACTCTGGTACGTTAAATTACAAGTTGTCGAAGGATACGAAGGTAAAAGAAGTAATTATTTTACAGAACCCTTCAGATGTTTCAAATGCAGTGGTGTCTGTTCGAGATGCAAGCGGATGGCATAATGTTGGGAACTTATCTCGATCCTACAATTCATTTAACACTTCTAAGTATGGCAATGTATTTGAAGTGAAGGTCCAATGGGAGGGGGCAGTAAAACCTAAAATTCACGAAATTATTACTGTCAAAAAAGACGGAAATGGTGAGGTGGATCCTCCAGGCGAGATGACTTCGGTCCTCTCTGGTGTCGATACTGTCGCTGGAGGAAGTGATTTCCAGCTGGAGTTCGGCGTGAAGAGTGTGAAAGATTCCGTGTATGCTATGGATATCATGGTTAACTATGATCCTGAGCAGTTGGAATTCAAAACAGCGGCCTCTTTGCAAAATGGAATACAGCTTCTTGAGACTGCGAATAGCATCCCAGGAAAACTGAGATTTTTAGTAGTCAGTGAAGGTGCAGATCATGCTGTAACCGGTGATCAGCAGCTGTTATCTTTGGATTTCCGTGCAAAGACAGTAACAGATACGGTGGAAAGCACCATCCAGATTGAAAAGGTTATTGTTGCAGATGCTGAAGGTAAGGAAAGCACTACAGCGACTTCTAATCACAAAATCACGATTACCGCAGAAGAACCTGAACCAGGTATTTCTGGCGATGTAAACAAAGACGGCAAGGTTTCGATCGGTGACTTGGCGATCATTGCTGCTAATTATGGCAAAGATACCAACAGTCCAGATTGGGTTCAAGCGAAGCGTGCAGATGTGAACAAAGATGGCGTTATTAATGTAGAAGACTTGGCTCTGGTAGCTCGTAAGATTACGGAGTGAAGTTATCGAAAGTATGTTTCTAAAGAGTTTAAATTAATGTGACAGAACTTCAACGGAAGAAGGCAGGCCATTCAAGGGTACATTCCTTGGGTGGCCTGCTTGCTTTTCCTCGTGTCGCTTCATTATAGAGGATTATATGTGCTTGTCCCCGAATTACATAGAATAATCTGTAAATATTGGCGGTGAAAATGTGAATCAATAATATACGAAATCTATTTCAATAGTTGAATAAATATTAGGAGGAACACATAGATGCTAAAAAATATAGATAAAGAAAGCTGGATTATAGAAGCAACGATCTCAGATATGCAGGAAGCCATGGAGCAGGGATGGGTCAGCTCTGAAGAAATAACGCAGTTATATATAGATCGGATAAACAAGTATGATCCAAAACTTCGTTCGATTCTTGAAATAAATCCTGATGCCGCTGAGATCGCTAGAAGGTTGGATGCAGAACGCCGGGAGCAAGGCAGTCGAGGAAAGTTACATGGAATTCCAATCCTACTGAAAGATAATATTGATACGGGAGACCGGATGCATACGAGTGCAGGATCTTTAGCCTTAGCCGATTCATATGCATCAGAAGATTCCTTTGTTGCTGAGAAGCTTAGGTCTGCAGGCGCCGTATTGCTCGGAAAAGCTAACATGACGGAATGGGCTAACTCCATGTCATCGACCATGTGGGCAGGTTACAGCTCAAGAGGAGGGCTTGTGCTCAATCCGTATGGACCGGGAGAAGTATTTATTGGTGGGTCAAGCTCTGGCTCTGCAGCTGCAACAGCAGCCAACTTATGCGCAGCATCCATCGGTACCGAAACCTCTGGTTCAATTATAAGGCCATCTAGTCAGACTTGTCTTGTTGGTATAAAGCCTACCGTTGGTTTAGTGAGTCGCAGCGGAATTATTCCAATTACGTACACTCAGGATTCTCCTGGTCCCATGACGAGAACGGTCGAAGATGCAGCGATTATTCTGAGTGCTTTAACTGGAGTAGACGAGAGAGACGAGAAGACAATTGCTAGTGCTGAACATGTGAATCAAGACTACACCCAATTTTTAGACAAGGACTATCTAAAGAAAGCAAGAATTGGTATTCCCCGGCACTACTATAAGGACCTAGATAAAGATAGACTAGAAGTCATAGAGGCAGCTATTGAAGTCATGAAAGAGCAGGGAGCGACAATCATCGATCCCGTTGATCTATCTAGCCAAGAAACATCATGGGACTTTCATGTTCTCCGTTATGAGTTCAAAAAGTATTTGAATGACTACTTAAGTAAGCTGGATGTTTCCATTCCTGTTCATTCGTTGGCTGATGTCATCGCTTTTAATAATAAACATGCGGAACAGACTTTAAAATACGGACAGGATGTCCTCATGAAGTGTGAAGAGACTAGTGGTACCCTTACGGAGCAGGAATACCTTGATAGTGTTCAGCGGAACTTAGAACTTGCTGGCAAACAAGGAATTGATTACGTTCTTCGGGAGCATCAATTAGATGCCCTTATGTTCTTAGGTGATGAAGATTGTAATGATCTGGCTGCACGACTTGGTTACCCATCCATCACCGTACCAGGTGGATATGCCAAAGATGGTGTTATTGCACCGGGAGGGTATAATACGAAAGGACCGCAGGGGGTTACATTTGTGAGTACAGCCTTCAGTGAACCTACCCTGTTCAAAATAGCTTACGGTTATGAGCAGGCTACCCTATTTCGCCAACCTCCGATAATGGACGATTTGTGTCATGAGTCGAATAATGGGGAATAGTTGTAGAGAACCATTTTGGATTGCTTCATGGAATGGAACGCATAAGATGAAAGGGCGGTAATCGAATGACACGCAATTTACAACACGTGCCTTACGGGTATGAGCCACCTAAAGAAGGGGTTAAAGGATCACTGATCTTTTATGATACATTTGAGAACATCCAGGAGTCAGACTTACAAGTAGCTCTTGATCTACTTGATAACTTATCCTTTAAGAAACTCATTCTGTATCCGCTTCATGAGGAAACGGTGAAACGAATGTCTAAAGAACCATCCAGCGCGTTTCATAAGCGTGAGAAGCCGCTTGGGTACTGGGTGGAAGAGATTGGTCGTTCCGATGTGATCGTTGAATCCTGGGAAGGAAAAAGAAAGAAGTACACACCGATCGATGCGGCTCTGCGTCATCTTACGGAGAAATATCCAGCCCCTCATTTTCTTTTTATGTCACCAGAAATGGCTAATGCTTTTGCTTCCTTCTCGTCATTCGAAGAATGGATTGTAAAGCTTAGGTTAATCCTCACTTCGAATCCAGATCATCCTCATCCTAGACTGGATAAATTCAGTCATCGCTGGGATACTGTAGCGACAAAGTAAGCATAAGAATTATACGTGGAATATGTGAGATAACAATGAATGTAAAGAGAGCTGGTACCGATCAAAAATCGGTTACCAGCTCTTTTTAGTGTAAATTAGGTTAATAAGACTGAATTTCGATAATAATATTCACTTTATGATATTCTGCTATTTACAATAGTGTGTGTCGTACAGTATATTGGATCCAGGAGTTGATCATATGGCTGACGTGAATGAAATCATCAATGGATTAATGCAGGAATTAAGACGCGGAACCATTATTTTGGGTGTACTAAGCCAGTTGTCTGAGCCGCAATATGGCTACTCCCTTGTCACAGTGCTTGAGGAGAAGGGGATAAATGTAGATCCTGGAACGCTGTATCCACTTCTTCGGAGATTGGAGAAACAAGAGTTGCTTCAAAGTCAGTGGGACACCAATGACACAAGACCGAGGAAATATTACTCTCTTTCTCCGTTAGGCAAGGAAGTTTATGAACAACTTTGTGTGGAATGGAGAAGCTTGATTGGAAGTCTTGAAGGCTTGATTGATCATGGAGGAGGTTAATTAATGGATCTGGTGAAGAAGTACGTTTATGCGGTAACTCAGAAACTTCCCGAACAACAAAGATCAGATATCGAGCAGGAATTAACTGGCTTGATTGAAGATATGCTGGAGCAGAGAGTTGGGGATGGAACCATTCGTGAAAATGATGTGGAAGAAGTACTGATCGAGCTTGGTGATCCTTCAGAATTAGCAGCAAAGTATAGAGGGAAAGAGCGTTATTTGATCAGTCCGGAGATGTTCGATCCTTTTGTAACCGTTATGAAAGTGGTTCTTGTTTCAATTGCTATAGCGATAAGTGTAGCTTCAATCATTGAATTGATTTTGAACCCGACTGAAATTATGAAGCAGTTCGCGGAATATGTAGTAACTTTATTGACAGCATGTATCCAAGGCTTCGCGTGGGTAACCATCATCTTTGCATTGGTAGAATGGAAGGGAGGCCGCAGTTCCAAACGTACATTAAATACGAAGAAATCATGGAGTCCATCTGATTTGCCACCTATCCCCAATCCAAGAACTCTTATTAAAGTAAGTGAGCCGATCTTCGGGATTATCATTTCGATCTTATCTTTAGTTTTATTTACTTTTGCATTAAATTTAGTCGGTGTACACAGATACAATGATGATTTGTACTGGGTAATACCCGTCTTTAATGAGGAAGTATTTAGTAAATACATTCCGTTTATTTGGGTGATTACTGCGATTGCAATCCTTAGAGATTGTTTGAAAATGATGACGAGAAAGTGGACCCCTGAAATTGTTATCTCCCATCTCTTTTTCAATATCACGTCTCTGATTCTTATATTTGTGATGTTCTCTAATCCGTCCATTTGGAATGCTGATTTTATGAACCAATTAGAACATGCAGGGTTGATCAGAATGGGAAGTGAAGCGTATCAGACTGTGATGACCATATGGAATAACACAACAAAAGGTGGATTGATCATTATAATTGCGATCATAACCATTATCGATTCTGTAAGTGTGGGGATGAAACTGTATAGGAAATAGACTAAATGTAAACCTACTTTTTATTCTATTAATATAAGAAAAGCAGTACCAACGCTAAATAAGTGTTGGTACTGCCCTATAGAGTGACATTCAACTTTGTTAATTAGAACGTGCTTGCTACCTTAACAGCCTTTTCAAGCCCTCTAGTAATAATCTCTTCTGCCTTATTAGGGAATTGATTGTGTCCTTCAATCACAATAGTCTCCAGATTTTTGACACCGAAGAAATTCATCATACTTGTTACATATTTAACAGCCATTTCCACTTTAGCTTGTGGTCCCTCAGAGTATATACCGCCGCTTGCGTTTAGTAATATTATTTTTTTATTCTCAATAAGACCTACTGGACCTTGAGGTGTATATTTAAACGTTTTGCCCGCACGGTTTAAGTAATCAATATATGTGTGTAGTACAGCAGGAATTGTTAAATTCCATAAGGGGAATCCAAATACAACTTTATCGGCAGCTAGAAAGGGATCTAAATATTTATCAGCAACTGCAACTGCCTTGGCTTCTTCTGTCGTTAAATCCATTCCTCTACTAGACTTAAATGTACCATTAATCATGTCTACTCCTACGTATGGTAATTCCTCATTGTATAAATCCAGCTCCATCACTGAATCATTTGGATGTGATTCTTTATAACTCCTTAAGAAAGTTTCATATAATCTAACACTAACCGATTGATCCGCTGGTCGATTGTTTGCTTTTACAAATAAAATGGTTGTCATTCTTTGTTCCTCCTGTAGTTTCCTCTATGTTGTTAATTCTTTTGATCTCTCATGAAGGGTAATAATAATCTTTATAGTAACTTTTTAAAGCTATACTCCATTTCACCGGCCATAGATTCAGGAGTATCACCAGTTTCTCTGAAATCATGTGTATAAATTTGTTCAAACGGGCCAAAGTTTACTTGCTTATAAAATTCAAAACAAGGAAACCCATCATGTGTCCCTTGCATTTTGACAGTACCGTCTTTTGTTACTTGTACGTTTAATAGGTAGTCTACAGGAGGTGCATAATCATTTAATGGATTGCTAGCACTTGCACTCATTTGAAATTTAACATCATCAGATCCCCATATAAGATCTGTGCATAAAATACCTTCAGTACTAGCTTTTCCTGTTTTTGTATGAACAGAATCATCAGTTGAAATGACTTTTTTCGTTGTTATACCCGTATTTTTATAAGTGAATATTTCTTTTTTATGAAAATCTATTATAACTTCTTGTTCAATTCTGGATCGCATAGTGTTGACTGTATATGCAGTGAATTCTCGTGAGTCACCTTCAAATTGAACTACGTTTCCTGTTTCTAAATCTTTTGTAGGATCAGTCCAAGCCATTGGAATAAATACACTTGCTCTAACTTTAACGACATTATTCATGTGATACACCTCTATTTTAAAATTTAGTTTGGCTAATTATATTGATCTATTGTGCATCTGCGGTAACAAGAATGAACATAGTCAACTTGATTGACCATGTTCTGCATAGTACAATGTATCTCAAATAAAGTCAACTTAATTGACTTTATTTGAGGAGGTTTTATATATGGATCAGGAAATATTTAGTGAGTTGGATCTTACATCACTTTTATCATTGTCCTTTAGTACGTCTATTCATGAACTACATGATAGATTGTCTGAGTTGGGATTTGGAGATATTAGACCGGTGCATGGTTTTATGTTTAAATGTATTACTCATAACGGAGCAACAGGGATAGAACTAGCTGAATATTTAGGAATTACAAAGCAAGCTGTAAGTAAAATGGTGGATTATCTTGAGCAAAGTGGGTATGTAACACGCAGATCTCATCCCACTGATAAGAGAGGGAAAATTATTGTATTGACCGAACGAGGCTGGTTAGTCGTGAAGGCTAAAGAGAAGATATTAAATGAGATTGAGCAACGATGGATTGAAAATATAGGTCTTGAACGTATGCAAATGCTTAAAGAAGATCTAACAAAACTAGTTTTTGAAGCGAATAATGGTAAATTATCAGCAAGATTAAGACCAGTTTGGTAATTATGTTATTTAGTTCTGAAAAAGAGGAAGATTGTGGTATTAAACAAGAATAGGGGAACCCTCAACTTGCTTAATAAGGGTTCCCTCATATTAACGCATTTGTATATACTTAAACCAATTCATTTCGTCTTCGAAGATATAAATACAGGATGACGCAGGTAGCTGAGCACAGAAGAGCAAGAAATCCGATAAATCCATAGCCTGCTTGAAGACCTATAATAGAGCTGTCCGCTTCGCCATAACCTTGGAACAGAGAACGAACCCCGTCAATAATTACACCAATGAGCAAATTACCTATAACACTCGCTATTCCCATCAATGTAACTGTAAATGTAATTGCCGAATCCGTACTGCTGGGATAACGTTTTGCGAGCAGTGCCATAACAGTAGGATAGATCGGTGCAATTCCGATACCAGCGACAGCGAATAGAATGGCACCTTTTTGTCCGACGAAAATAGCTATAAGTGTGCATATTCCTGAAAAAGCGGAGAATAGCATGATGGATACGGTATAACCAATTCGATCTGTTATCGGTCCGACAAATAATCGAGATAACATGAAGAAGAGAAAGAATATGGAGAGCATACTTGAAGCTGAGTCGATGGACCAGCCATATGCTTTTTCTAAGTAATAAACAAGCCAGCCCCCTACAGCCATCTCCGACACAACCCCGAAAGACAAGACGGCAACAATGAGCCACGCAATCTTATCCTTAAAGAAGTGTTTAAGTGGGATCCGTTCACCAGCCATTTGTTCATCCCCTGGGAACTTTCCGATTACAGAAGGGATAATTGGAAGTAGTGACAGAGATAGCATGATGAGATACATTCCTCGCCAACCAAGCTCACCGCCAAATACATTCCAACCCATCATGGATGATGCGATAATTGGCGCAACGGTAGAACTAAGACCATAAAAGAAGTGGGACAAGTTCATCATCGTGCCTGTGTTTTTTGTGAAGATTCGGGCAGCCATGATCGCAAGCCCGATTTCCAACATTCCGTTGCCTATGTACATAAGAAAATAAGATGCAGATAAGAAGGCGTAGTTAGTAGACAAATACATGAGTATACCGGATATAGCCATTGAACTAAAGGCTAATATCCCAGTCCACTTCACTCCGATTCGTGATGATAAAATGCCAGTGAATGAACAAGCGATCAAATAGCCTAATGAATTAAAAGCAAGTAGTAATCCAAGCTGCATTTCATCAAGTTGAAATTCGGATTGCATTCTAGGAATAGCCGGACCTTTAATATTCTCAGAGAATCCAAAGATAAGAAATCCTCCAAATACAACGAGCAGCAGAATAAAGTAGTTCCATTTTGGATGAGCAAGTTTTTTGATCTTAGATGAATTTTGCAATCCGTAATCCCTCCGAGATGTTTACATTTGATGTTGCATCCATAATACTACTTCATTCTTAGAGCAATAAGAATAATATTTCTGTAACTTTAGGAAGAGAATATGAATGAGAACAACAATAAAGATGGATTGCAAGGAATTAAACAAAAAATATTTGACGAAAATGTGGCTTAAATGTGTCTAAAATATGTACAAAGGTGGTATAATAAGGTAAGATGTTTTGTAAGCACTTACATTATGATGGTCAATACACAGATAGGAGCGGATTTAATATGAACTATCAGATCAAATATGCCACTCGTATGAAAGAAGTTATTTTCTTATCCTTATTATTCAGCATTGTTATGTTTCAAATCGGTGTTTGGACGCAGCAGTCATATCCAGTATTGTTTTATGCTCAGATGCTTGTGAACTTGGTGATGGTCACAGCACTGGTCATCGAATTTTACGCTAGAATGGTAAAACGTCGTGTTGAAATTCAGAATGATACAAGTACGATCAGAATACATGAAGAGACCATAAGAGCAGAAGACGTTGAAGTTATTCGCGTTTCTGGTTGCCGGAGTGCAGCATTTAGCTTTAAGCTGAAAGGAAAGAAGAGTCCAAGAGTTGCTAGTAACTTCAAATTCATGGATTCTAATTGTGAAGGAATTCGTGAAATTATACGCTGGGCAGAGCGTCATAATATTGAAGTCATAAAGATTGGACCACAATCGTCGATGACGCGGATCTGAGTTTTCTATAGTAATACTAAATTAATAATTACAGGTAGAAGAAACCGCATGAACATTCAGTTCATGCGGTTTTTAATATGTTTATGAGTCCACGGATCGCTCAATATGTTCTTCAAACCAGCGTACAATATGACGAAGTCTTCTTACACGAAGGTGCGGATGACCACTTCTGGATAAATTGTGATCGGCTCCAGGAAATCGAATGAGTTGGGTTTCTTTATGAAGGCGCTTTAGGGCGATAAACAGCTGTTCGCCTTGCTCAATTGGACATCTCAAATCTTGTTCACCATGAAGAATAAGCAGAGGGGTGTGAACGTTATTCACATAAGCAAGAGGTGAATGCTTCCAAAGTTTCTCCAAATGATCCCAAGGGTTACCCCAAATCTGATCTTCTGTGAAATAATATCCGATATCGCTTATGCCATAAAAGGAGATCCAGTTAGAAATCGATCGCTGCGTGACCGCTGCTTTAAAGCGATCTGTATGCCCGACAATCCAGTTGGTCATAAACCCACCATAGCTTCCGCCGGTTACCCCTAAACGTGATTCATCGATATATGAGTAAGTCTTTAATACATAATCTACGGCTTCCATGAGATCTTGATAATCTCGTCCTCCGTAATCGCCGCGTACCGTGTTTACATGAACCTGTCCATAGCCGTGACCTCCACGAGGATTCGTATAGAATACAGCATATCCAGATGCAGCAAGCAATTGGAACTCCTGCATGAAAGTGTGACCGTACATCGCTTGTGGTCCACCATGGATTTCTAACACGGCTGGAACTTTGGAGCCTTCAACAATTTGAGTTGGTTTTATGATCCATCCGTGAATCGGCCAACCGTCAGAAGTTTCAAAAGTGAATTCTTCGGGTTCACTTAGTTGAAGTTCATCTAACAAGGATTCATTCCACCGGGTTAGTCTACTTTCTTCCCCACGATTACGATTGTATGTAAAAAGATCACCGGGTTGCATAGGATCAGCAGCAGCAAATATCAGATTCTCCTCAGAGGTAAGTGCGAACTGGTAGACCTCTCGATCACCGCTGATCATAACTTGATGCTCTGATCCGTCAAGTGAGAATCGACCAATATGCACACTACCATTTCGGCTGAGTTGTACATAAACCGATTTCTGATCCTTACTGAACTGCGGTGGAGTCCCGGCTCCAGACCTCATATCACTCACACAGCTATGTCCCAGCTGAATATCTAGTTCATCAAACAGTACTTGATATGAACAATCGTTTACTGAGATTAAGTAGATTCTAGTCAGTGTTGCAAATCCATGTGATAAGTCATCAGCCAGCATGAGTACAGATTGTCCATCGGGTGTGTAAGAAATAAAGTCAATGGCGAGGGATCCGTCTGTTAGCTGCTTCTTTGACTTATTGATCAGATCTAGAGTGAATAGATCATTCGTCAGCCTAAGGTCTGGATCAGGATAATGATCAGATGAAGATGCAGTGGTGAAAGCAATCTCTAGTCCATCTGGAGACCACGCGAAAGAGCCTACATCATAAGCGCCTTCTGTAAGCTGAGTGCTTTCCGTATCCGTTAGGTCGAATAGAAACAAATGACTTCGACGACCATTCCATAAACCTCCACCGTCTGATTTGAACTTCATACGATCCACAATTACCTCTTCGGGTAATTGTGGTGTGTCGTTCCTCTCAACATCTAGCTCCGAAGAAAGTTCACTTACAGCTTCCGATTTGATAAGTAGATAAGAGCCGTCAGGAGACCATTTAAATGTGCTCACCCCATATTTGTAATCCGTCATAGCATGAGCTTCACCTCCATGAGCCGGCATGATCCACACTTGACTTACACCTTCCTTACGACGAAGAAAAGCGAGTTGAGATCCGTCAGGAGACCATGCAGGTGCGGTATCCTGTTCTCCTGTTGTAAAAGGAATATCGTGAGTCCCATCCGCATTCATCAATCGGATATGGGAATGGTATCCGTCATGTTTATCATTTACTTTCCTTAAGACGTAGGCGACGGCACCGTTCTCAGGAGAAACGACAGGATCATTCACCCACTGTATTTGGTACAAGTCTTCGGCAGTGATCGCGCGTTTATCATTCATGTTGTTATTCCCCCTAGTTCATAGTGTTGAACATGATTATATACCACATTATCCCAGATAAAACTTTTAAAATCTATCAATTACAAAGAAAAAACCATTTGCTTAATCAGCAGCTGGTTAATAATTAGTCCCTTGACCTGAAATGCGTTTCATACATTATGCTTGGATGGTGAAAAAGAGTCACCAAAGGAGGAAATGAAATGAATGAGTCTAAAAAAATGATCTTTTTTGATATAGATGGCACCTTGCTAGATCATGATAAAAATATACCACCTTCCACTAAAGCTTCCATAAAGGAGTTAAAGGCGAATGGTCATGAGGTTGCGATTGCAACGGGCAGATCTCCTTTTCTGTTCAAAGATCTCTTAGAAGAACTTGAAATTGATTCTTATGTCAGCATGAATGGGCAGTATGTGGTGTACAAGGGAGAAGTCATTTATACACATCCTATTCCTTCTGAAGTGCTTCAGTCGTTGACTGCATTTGCTGTTCGTTCAGACCAACCGATTCTTTATGTCAGTGAAGAGCATATGAGAATGAATGTGGCCAAACATATACGTGTAGATTCAAGTTACGGTCCTTTGAAGATTGAGATGCCAGAATATGATCCACATTATTATATGAATAGAGAGATATATCAGGCGATTGTATTTTGTACCGAGCAAGAACAGGTCTTATACGAACAGGAATATAAGGATATACTTCGTTTTGTGCGCTGGGATGAGTTTGCTACAGACGTCCTACCGCTCGGAGGCTCTAAAGCCGCAGGAATTGAGCATCTGATCAATCATCTTGGGATTAACCGCAAAAAGGTTGTAGCCTTTGGAGATCATTACAATGATCTTGAAATGCTGCAGTTTGTTGGACACGGTGTAGCGATGGGGAATGCACAACCGGAGGTTAAAGAAGTAGCAAAATATATAACGAGTGATGTTGATCAAGATGGGATCATGAGAGGGCTTATGCAGCTTAATTTAATCTCCTCTGCAGGGATGTCTGCGGTATAGAACTACGCTATCATCCTTTTGACATGTTATATTAAGTGAATAATGAAGGATGAAGGAGAATAAATCCATGAATAGCGATTTTATAGCCTATTGTTTGTCCAAAAAGGGAGCAATTGAAGACTACCCGTTCGGCCCAGAACCGCTTGTGATAAAGGTTGGAGGGAAGATGTTTGCATTGATCTCCAAATCGGAAAATAAGCAAATATCGAGCATATCCCTAAAGTGTGATCCTCTTATTGCTGAGAACCTGCGAGAGCAACACAGCGCAGTACAGCCAGGTTATCACCTAAATAAAAAACATTGGAATACCGTTACTATAGATGGTTCATTAACAGATTCTGACCTTCACGATATGATCAATCATTCTTATGATCTGGTGGTTAAGAGCTTGCCTAAATCGATCCGGGTTACAATAAGCGAAGACAAAGTGTCCTCAGCCACAATCTCCGAGGATAAAGAATGAAAAATACGATTACCGATATAGCCAAGATTGCAGGGGTGGCAAAAAGCACGGTATCCCGTTATTTAAATGGGGGATCCGTTAGTGACGCTACCCGTAGAAAGCTTGATCAAGTGATTCAAGAAACAGGATATACTCCCAATACATTTGCTCAAAGCCTAAAAGCGAAAAAGACGAATATGATTGGAGCCATCGTTCCGAGGCTTGATTCATTCTCTGCCTCTCAATCGGTTACCGGCCTTGATGAAGAGCTTAGGTCTCAGGGCTACCAGCTGCTCATTGTAAATACAAGCCAAGATTTAATCCGTGAAATAGAAGCACTATATGATCTGGCCAGACAGAAAATTTCGGGTATTATTCTATTTGCTACACATGTCACAGAAGCTCATTTGACAGCGATTCAAGAAATAGAGGTTCCGGTTATCCTTCTTGGTCAACAACATCCGGATGTTCATAGCATGGTGTATGACGATTATGGCGCAGGTTATGATGTGGGTCAGTATATCTTGAATAAAGGACATAAGCAGATCGCTTATCTTGGTGTCACTGAGAAAGATGTAGCCGTTGGTGTTCATCGAAAACAAGGTTTTCAAGATGCTATCCACGAACGAGATGATGTTGTTGTGAATTTTTATGAGAGTGGCTTTAAAATGTCAGATGCCGTTATAGCAGCCTCATCCATTCTAGATCAAAGTAACCCATCTATAATTGTATGTGCTACGGATAACATTGCACTGGGTGTCATGAAGGCTGCTTACATGAAAGGAATAAGGATTCCTGAGCGGTTATCCGTTACTGGATTCGGCGGTTATGACGTTACTGAAGTGATTCATCCAAGTCTTACAACGGTTAAATATGGTTATTCACAGTCAGGTCGATTGGCTGCATTAAATATCATAAAACTCGTGAGAGAAGAATCTGTGCAACCATTAACAATTCTTGGGTATGATTTTATGGATCGTGAAAGTGTTGACAGCGTTTGAAATAATCATTTATACTAAATGCGGAACCGGTTCCAAAAAAGACATCAAAAGCTTATTGGAACTGAGTTCATTTTTTTACTCATGAATGGAACCGGTTCCGTTATATCTGTTTTTTGAAGTTAGAATAGTAATAATTCTTTGTAAAGGAGAAGAGAGATGAACAGAGAACAGAAGTATCGGCTTCTCACACAGGCTTCTCCCGAAGAGATGGCCGCTTTAACCGATTTGGTTGCACGAAGTCCATGGCGTCAAAAATTCCATGTTCAGCCTGCAACCGGACTGTTGAATGATCCCAATGGATTTTGTTTCTATGCAGGAGAGTATCATCTCTTCTATCAATGGTTTCCACTCGGGACGTATCATGGAATGAAATACTGGTATCATACCAAGTCCAAGGATCTCGTGCATTGGCATAATGAAGGTATCGCCATTGCTCCCGGTGATCCTCTTGATTCCCATGGTGCCTACTCGGGAAGTGGGATTGTTAAAGATAACAAGCTTTACTTGATGTACACAGGTAATACGCGGGATCAAGACTGGAACAGACAACCTTATCAATGCTTAGCCACTATGGATGAAAGCGGTTTAGTTAAGAAAAGAAGCGAACCCCTTATAGCTAATATTCCACAAGGATATACAGATCATTTTCGAGATCCGAAGGTATGGAAAGACGAAGACATGTATCGCTGTGTAATTGGTGCCCAAAGGCAAGACCTTACAGGAGCTGCGGTCGTATACGAATCGCCTGACCTTATAAAGTGGCAGCTCCGAGGAGAGATAAAGACAGGATTGAACGGTTTCGGTTATATGTGGGAATGTCCAGATTATTATGAATTGGATGGAAATGGTGTACTCATCTTCTCACCTCAAGGATTGGATCCAGAGGGAGAGCGTTATCACAATATATACCAATCAGGATATGTAATAGGAAGGCCGCTGAACCGAGATACATTGGAGTTTGATCATGGAAATTTTGATGAGCTCGATCGTGGATTTGATTTCTATGCTCCTCAGACGATGGAGGATGAGAAGGGACGCCGGATTCTGGTCGCATGGATGGGACAGCCTGAAGTTGACTACCCAACGGATTCGCATGGATGGGCTCACTGTCTTACCATCCCAAGAGAACTCAAAATCGACCAGGGTCAGGTAATACAGCAGCCAGTTCCAGAACTCCAGCTCCTACGGGGACAACCTATGGAGATAGAGGACAAGATTACGAGTGAAGTTCGTACCTATAAGGGACTCACCGGAACTTGTTACGAAATGATATGTGAATTTCATGATATAAAGGCGGATGTTGTAGGGATTGCAATTCGTGCTAGTGAGCATGAACAGACGGTGATTAAATATGACAGGAAGCGCAGCGCACTAACGCTGGATCGATCCGCATCCGGTGAACCTGTTGGTCAAGAATATGGAATGACTAGATCGTGTCATATGGATGGAGAGCAGCTAAAACTTCATCTCTTTGTAGATATATCCTCAGTGGAGTTATTTGTTAATGATGGGTCAGCCGTGTTTACGAGTAGAATCTTTCCGCAGCCTGGAAGTGAGGGAATACGTGTGTTCACCGAGGGAGGCAGTGCTGATATAGCAGTAACGAAGTGGGATCTTGAACAAGCCGTAGACTTAAAGAAAGGGGAGTATTAAGATGGCGGACAATCGGGAAATCGCAAAATCAGTAGTGGAGGCAATCGGTGGGAGGGAGAACATCGCTTCTTTCGCTCACTGTGCAACTAGACTCCGTATCATGGTGCATGATAAGGAGAAGATTGACCAGAAGAAAGTGGAGAATATCGATAAGGTTAAAGGTGCATTTTTCAACTCAGGTCAGTATCAGATCATCTTCGGTACAGGTACGGTCAATCAAATATTTGAAGCCGTTGAAAACCTAGGGCTTGAGAGTACAAGTAAAGATGAGTTGAAGAAGGAATCAAAAAAATCAGGCAATGCTTTTCAACGGGCCATTCGTACATTTGGTGATGTGTTCGTGCCAATTATTCCCGTATTGGTCGCAACAGGGCTATTCATGGGGCTTAGGGGGCTACTGACACAAGAACAAATGCTTGCTTGGTTTGGTGCAACCCCAGCAGATATTTCTCCTAATTTCCTATTATTCACTCAGGTGCTCACAGATACGGCGTTCGCCTTTCTACCTGCGCTAGTGGCATGGTCTGCCTTCAGGGTTTTTGGAGGTAGTCCAGTTCTAGGGATTGTGCTCGGATTAATGCTTGTTAATCCTGCTCTTCCAAATGCTTATGAAGTAGCTAATGGTTCATCAGAAGCACTTATTTTCCTTGGATTCATACCTGTTGTAGGTTACCAGGGGTCCGTGCTTCCCGCTTTTTTCATGGGACTCATAGGGGCAAAGTTTGAACGTTTTCTTAGAAAAAGAATTCCGGAAGCGCTGGATCTAATCGTAACTCCATTCCTAACACTTGTGGTTATGATTGCGCTTGGACTATTTGCCATTGGTCCGGTATTTCACTCGGTTGAAGAGGTTGTTCTAAATGCAACGACTTACTTGCTAGAGCTTCCATTTGGACTGGCGGGGCTTATCATTGGCTTCTTTAATCAGATCATTGTGGTCACCGGTGTGCACCATATCTTTAATTTTCTAGAAATTCAGTTGCTAGAGCGTACGGGTGCTAATCCATTTAATGCGATTGTCACAAGTGCAATGGCTGCTCAAGGGGCAGCTTGCCTAGCTGTGGGCTTGAAGACCAAGAATAAGAAGCTAAAGGCGCTTTCTCTTCCATCGTCATTCTCTGCTTTTCTAGGTATTTCAGAGCCGGCTATTTTCGGGGTTAATCTTCGATATGTCAAACCATTTGTGATGGGGCTTATCGGTGGTGGTGTTGGTGGTTTTATGGCTTCTTTGTTACAGTTAAAAGCGACAGGCATGGCTGTAACAGTTATACCAGGAACGCTCTTGTACTTGAACAGTCAGCTCCCACTTTATATTTTGTGTAACTTAGTCGCGATGGGTGTTGCGTTCACATTAACTTGGTTCTTTGGATTTAATGATCGAATGCTGAATGACCTTGCTAACAAAAAATAGATTTTTTCTGCCTGAGAACATTGTATAATGATGGACAAGAAGCTGAATAGCGAGGAGTCATACATCAATGTTTAGAGGGTGGAAATTGTCTGTACTCGGGATAATCGTTGTAGGGATCACGGCTGCGGTCGCTCCGCAGTTCGGTCTGATCGATTATGGCCGGTCTATTTCAATGTTTATATTGTTCGTTCTATTTATAGGAGCGCTTGAATTGATGGAACACTTGAGGAATCGTAGAAAAAAAGATTCGTAAATCACATCAGGAAATTCAGGTGCACCTTACTTCAAAACGTGATATATTAAAAAAAACTACTATGTGTAACTGGCGTAACATGGAATACCATGAGGGAGCACATAGATAACAGCCGTACGCCTGGGCAGAGGTAAAGCGATTCTAATCAGAATCGCTTTACCTCTTTGTGTTTTATTAACATAAATGTCGAAAGGGCTGATTAGCATGAAGAACGAACCGTTGATTTTGGATGGTAATCAAGTAGCGAGTAATATTAAAGAGGTATTGAAGGATCGTGTAAACCAATTGTTAGAAAAAGGTGTAACACCTTGTCTTGCCACGATTCTTGTTGGGGATGACCCTGCTTCTGAAACATATGTCCGCATGAAAGGTAACGCCTGCAAAAGACTTGGAATTGATTCCAAACGGGTTGTGTTGGAGGCGTCTACTTCTACGGAGGAGTTGATCAACGTTATTCAAGATCTGAATAACGATCCCTCTGTACACGGAATATTGCTGCAGCATCCTGTTCCTCATCATATTGATGAACGTGCTGCATTTGAAGCTATTTCTATCGAAAAAGATGTGGATGGCGTTACAATGCTAGGGTTTGCACAAAATGCATTTGATCAGGCTGCATTTCCTTCATGTACTCCTGCTGCCATTCTAGCTATTATGGACGAATACAAGCTTCCTATGGAAGGAAAGCATGCCGTTGTTGTTGGCAGAAGTCCAATCCTCGGTAAGCCAGTATCCTTGATGCTTCTGAACCGAAATGCTACGGTTACAATCTGTCATTCGAGAACACAGAACCTGGATCAATTGGTCTCTCAAGGGGATATTGTTGTGGCTGCAGTTGGTAAGCCGAACTTTATCCAAGGAGACTGGATTAAGCCAGGTGCCGTGATTATGGATGCAGGCTATAATGAAGGGAACATAGGAGACTGTGATTACGAGGCGTGTTATGAGCGTGCAAGTGCGATAACGCCCGTTCCAGGTGGTGTAGGCCCAGTGACGATTGCAACACTTCTCAAGCATACGGTTGATGCAGCAGAGAAGATTGCTGTGAAGTAATACTAACCATAATGAAAAAGAAGAGAAACAAGAGGCTGTTCCAAAAATAGATTCTTGTTTACGAGGCAGCTCACATGAGTGAAATATGAAGCGAAAAATATAGACATGGTGGAGTCAGGGAGGTTATCCCAGCACCGCCATGTCTTTATTTTGGTCTATTGCCGCCTTCTTCAACAGGTTATGGGCGAGCGAAAGCCATCCGACCTCAAGGCTCACTTTCGACAGGCCTCGAAGCAGAAATCGTCTAAACCCTCGGTTGTTCTTGAATTGCTCAAATACACTTTCCGGTTCCATCATCCTTCGAACTGACAGTGCGTACCCTTTCTCACTTCTAAGTTTCTCACGAGCTTGTTGTTTGTAGCGCAGGTATTCCATGCTTACCGTGATTTCACGATTTCCTTTTGCTTTGGTGCAAGCTTCTTTGAGTGGACAACCTTCACAGCTTTCACTCCGGTAGGGTCGCTTTCGAATCTCGTATCTGCTCTCTGTCTTTTCCTTACTTTCATATCAAAATCTCAGCTTACATCCAGCCACACACGTCCATTCTCTCGGAGTGCCTTGGCGATTTGACGAGAGGAATACATTCGCTGGGTGTAGGCGTAAATAAGGACCTTGTTGAGCATTTTGGGATGGTAGCTATTTCGTCTTCCACCTGGATAGGCAGCTTGGAAGATTCGGTCATCTAAGCGATTGATCGCTTCATTGACTACACTAACAAGGTGATTGGACGGAATATCGTCCTCTAAATCCATTGGCAGATAAAGTTGATCCATGGTATATTGAATATACAAATGAAACCGCTCCTTTTTTAGATGGTTGGTCGTACTTCCATTCTACTAGAGGGCGGTTTCTTTGTGTTATCTGTCTTTGGATGGTATGCACGAAGCAGCGGAGAGAACGAAACGATTCCGGACCAGCGGTAGCGGTCGCCTAAAAGCTTTCCGAAGGAAAGCTAGCACCGGAAGCATATGCCTTTGCCCCCGAATTTCTTCCTTGCTAGAATAATTCCCGGAAATTTGGGGGCAACAGCGAGGGGAGGAACGTTTCGTACGCGGAGCATCTCACAACAACAAACGAGGCCATCCCGCAAGATCCTAGATCTTTTGGGACAGCCCCTTTTCTGAGTTAGATCATGAATGCATCACCAATGGTTACAAGGGTTATTCGACTATGGTGTAAAATAATCCCACACATTTTATGTGCTACAATGGGTAATAAATTTGAAATGATTAGATCAGGGAGGGCGAATATGGATTGGTTGGCTGTACAGCCCTATTACAAAATTCAAAGAGAGATTGGAAGTACGGAACAAATCATGTATGAGGATAACCGGACATTGTATTTGTACCACGATCGGATTGTAACACAGTATCGTGAATTTAAGGTTGCAGATGTATTTGACTTGTCCTATCGTCAGATGGGAGAGGCTGGCGGCTTTCTTTACTTGCATACGAAATTCGGCGTATACTCCTATATGGTAAAAGATAGCCCGGAGCGTTTCATTAAAGCTTTTAAAAATCTGTAACACATATACCCTAGATACCCTAAACGCTTGTTTACTCGTCTAGGTGATACAGAATTCGGATATATTCTCGTGGTAAAAAGAATCGAGTGCTTTCTGTTTCCATTGGATTATGAATGTTTATATTATCATTGTAGCTAAATGGTGAGATCGTAGAATCAGGGTAATGGATCCGGCTGATGTGGTTGTCCAGGAGGACTGCACCCATAAGTAGAACAGCGAATAGCAATACGCAAACTGTGATCTTTCTGATGATCATTCTTTATCACTCCTCACTTAAGAGTGATGCCCAATTGAATTATTTTCATTCATTTTTCTTTTGACAAAAACGCTGAATTTAAGATATACTGATTCACAGTTTGAAGTTGTACGCTAATTACATATGGAAGTAACCGGAGGAGCCTGCCAACAGCGGGCTCTTTTTGCGTTTTTTCGGTCTTACGATCTTTGTATTGGCAATACTAAGGGAAGATTAACATTTTTGGGCTAAGGAGGAATCAACTTGTCGCTGCTTCACGTCGCCATTATGGTACCGATATTTTATGCCGTTCTGGTACCTCTGCTTTACAAGTACATGAAACGAGTACACACAGGATGGTTTATTCTACCTGTTCCTGCCTTATTATTTGCATATTTCATTGGCAGGATCCCTTTTATACAAGATGGGGAAGGTGTACTTTCAACCTTACGGTGGATCCCTTCATTAGGTATTAACTTCACCGTATATCTGGATGGGCTAAGCTTGTTATTTGCTCTCCTGATTACAGGGATTGGTATGCTTGTTGTCTTCTATTCCGTGTTCTATATGGATAAGAACAAAGAAGCAATCCATCGTTTTTATGTTTATCTGCTTCTGTTCATGGGAGCTATGCTCGGCGTTGTGTTATCAGACAACGTATTGGTGCTTTATGGATTTTGGGAATTGACAAGTGTATCGTCTTTTCTTCTAATCGCTTTCTGGCATACGCGTGATCGTTCCAGATACGGAGCATTAAAGTCCATGCTCATCACTGTATTTGGTGGTCTTGCTATGTTTACTGGATTCCTGATGCTATCCATCATGTCAAACAGTATGAGTGTTCGCGAAATCATAGCTAATAGCAGTGAGATGACAAGTCATGGATTATTTATTCCTGCTATGATTCTTATTCTGCTTGGGGCATTTACGAAATCAGCTCAGTTTCCATTTCATATTTGGTTACCTGACGCAATGGAAGCACCTACACCTGTCAGTGCTTATCTTCACTCTGCTACGATGGTTAAAGCAGGACTGTATTTGGTTGCCCGCTTTAGTCCTGTGTTCGCAGGTCAAGCCGAATGGTTCTGGATTGTAACAGCCGTGGGATTAACCACACTCATATACGGCTCAATACGGGCTATTAAACAGACCGATCTTAAAGCTCTACTAGCATTCTCAACCATAAGTCAGTTGGGTCTAATTATGAGCTTGCTAGGTCTTGGTTCCGCTGCCGCCTTTTACTCGGGGAATCCTGACTCCCTCATCTACACAAAAGCAACAACCGCAGCGATCTTCCATCTTATCAATCACGCTACATTTAAGGGTGCATTGTTTATGGTGGTAGGTATCGTTGACCATGAGACAGGTACGCGTGATATCCGCAAGCTTGGCGGCTTGATGTCACTGATGCCCATCACTTTTACGATCGCCGCAATAGGTGCATTCTCGATGGCAGGATTACCACCTTTTAATGGTTTTCTAAGTAAAGAAATGTTCTTTACGGCTGTGCTTCACGCCACCGAAATGAATTTCTGGAATGCGGAGACATGGAGTATTCTCATTCCTGTTGTTGCTTGGGTAGCAAGTGTATTTACATTCCTGTACAGCATGATCTTGGTGTTCAAAACTTTTACAGGGAAGTTTCAACCGAACAAGCTTAATAAGAAACCTCATGAAGCTCCACTCGGCATGCTTATTCCACCGGTGATCTTGGCTTCGCTTGTCGTATTGTTCGGGTTATTCCCAAACATTTTGTCATACTCGTTAATCGAGCCTGCAATGGCAGCTATTATGCCTGATATGCTAACACCTGGTGATAAATTCCTCGTGAAGATTGAGTTCTGGCACGGCTGGACTACAGAGATCTTTATGACGATTGGAGTTATCATTCTAGGGACGATCCTTTACAAGCTCTATGGAAAAGTACGCTTGTTAAACAGACCGTTATTTAACCGAATCACTTTTAATCGCGCTTACGACCGTGGTCTCTCTACATTAGAGCGTGGAGGTCATAAGATTACAGGAACATATATGACTGGATCCATTCGTCACTATGTCATCTATATATTTGCTTTTATGATCGCGCTATTAAGTTACGCTATCGTATATACCGGTGGTATTAAGATCGATACCTCGAATTTTGCGCCTGTGTCGTTCTATGAAGCAATCGTTATTGTCGTACTTGTTGTTTCCGTGCTGGCACTTCTATTTGTCCGCACACGACTTGTAGCGATTATTTTGACCGGTATGTCAGGATATATGGTTACACTGTTCTTTGTTATCTTCAGAGCGCCGGATCTGGCACTCACTCAGATGATTGTAGAGACGGTCTCTGTTATGTTGTTTCTGCTCTGCTTCTATCATTTGCCGAAACTGAAGAAGGAGAAAGTTAAACTTAGTTTCAAATGGACAAATGCGCTCATTTCTGCAGGTGTTGGTATCGTAATGACATTGATTGCATTAGGAGCTTCCAGCGGCAGAATGTTTGAACCCATTTCAGATTTCTTCATCAAAGGAAGTAAAGAACTCGCGGGAGGTAAGAACGTAGTTAACGTTATACTCGTTGACTTCCGTGGATTTGATACGATGCTTGAAATTACGGTACTCTGTGTTGCTGCACTTGCAATATATGCAATGATTAAGATTGATCCAGGTGATGCGATACTGGGACAGAGAGAGCGGAGACTTGATATTCTTCTTCCGAATAGCAACGACGTAATCTTAAGAACCATCTCGAAGATTGTCATTTTTATCGTACTGACATTTGCGCTGTATCTCTTCCTTGCAGGGCATAACAGTACAGGTGGCGGCTTCATTGGAGGGCTCATGACTGCATCTGCCTTAGTGCTTCTATCTATGGCTTTTGGTCTGGATGTAAGCCGAAAGATTGTTCCAGTAAACTACAGAGCAATGGCAGCTGTTGGTCTTCTGATCGCTTACCTTACAGCTATGGGATCATTTTTGTTTGGTGCACCATTCCTCAGCCATGCTTTTAATCATTTTGATCTACCACTGCTTGGTGATACGGAGCTGGCGACCGCTGTATTATTCGACTTAGGTGTATATTTGGCGGTCGTTGGAGTCACCATGACGATTATTTATTCAATTGGGAGGGACGACTAGCCATGGAACTATATATGTCACTTGCCATCGGCGTCTTGTTCGCCGTAGGGGTTTACTTGATTCTCTCCAAAAGTTTACTCCGTATCATTTTGGGAACGTCCCTGCTAACGCATGGAATTCACTTATTGTTGCTCACGACAGCTAGATTGAAGACAGGGGCAGCACCGCTTTTAGGAGAGCAAGCGGAATCTTATGTAGATCCGCTCCCTCAGGCGCTAATACTGACATCCATCGTTATTAGTTTCGGTGTGACATCATTCTTTTTCGTGCTAGCTTATAAGGCATATCAGCGGCTCGGAACAGATGATATGGAAGAGTTGAGGGGGAATGAAGATGAATAACCTGATCGTTCTCCCACTTCTGATCCCTTTATTAACTGCAGTGGTTCTCATATTCCTGCCCAAGCAGGTTAAAGCGCAGCGGTGGATCAGCATAATCAGTGTTGTAATTAATATCATCTCTGTTGTCATTTTGATTGGACAGGTGCAGGACAAGGGAATACAGACTCTTTACATGGGGGGCTGGATGCCGCCTTACGGGATTGTATTTGTAGCGGATATGTTTGCAGCGCTGCTTGTTTTAACGACGCTTGTCGTAGCGGCAGGCTGTCTCTTGTATGCCTTCCGTACGATAGGGGAACAGCGTGAAAAGTATTATTTTTACCCTTTTGTTCAATTCATTCTTGCAGGTGTGATAGGCTCTTTTCTGACGGGTGATCTATTTAACCTGTTTGTATGCTTTGAAGTTATGCTCATCGCTTCGTATGCATTGATTGTACTTGGGGGTACGAAACGGCAGCTTAGGGAGACGCTGAAATATGTGTTGATTAATATCATCTCATCGAGCTTATTTGTCGCAGCGATGGCGTATCTGTATGGAGTAGTGGGTACGCTGAATATGGCTCATTTATCTGTTCGAGTGGCTGAAGCCGGGCAGGGTGGAATCCTGAATGTGATCGCGATCATGTTCTTGATCGTTTTCGCTTTAAAAGCTGGATTATTCCTATTCTTCTGGTTACCGGGTTCATACAGTGTTCCTCCAACGGCTGTAACGGCTTTGTTTGGGGCACTGCTGACAAAGGTCGGATTGTATGCGATCATTCGAACCTTTACGCTTATCTTTTATCACGATCAAGGGTTCACTCATAACATCATTGCATGGATGGCGGCAGCCACGATGATATTAGGTGGACTGGGAGCTGTAGCTTACAAGGATATTCATCGAATTCTCAACTATAACGTGATTATCAGTGTCGGCTTCATCGCTTTTGGTTTAGCGGTGGCCACAAAGGAATCACTAGATGGCACAGTGATGTATCTCATGCATGACATGATTGCAAAAGCATTGATGTTCATTTTGGGAGGGATGATCATTTCTGCCGCAGGCACGAGCAAGCTAAGCGAGATGGGCGGATTGATCAAGCGTTATCCACTCATTGGCTGGATGTTCTTCATCTTGGCGCTAGCGCTCGTTGGTATTCCTCCTCTTAGTGGCTTCCCTGGTAAAGTACTGATGGTACGTGGTGGTCTGAGTGAAGGCGAAATATGGCTGACGATTGTTGCTGTTGCCTCAAGCCTGCTCGTGCTATACTCCTTGATTAAAATGTTTATGGGAGCATTTTGGAAGGAAGATCATTTACTTCCTGTCCGGGATTTGAAAAAGTGGCATAGTACGGCTTACATTTCTGTGATCGGATTGTTCATTTTAGTTATTGGTCTCGGCTTGGGTTCGGAGTGGATCTATTCTTTTGCCGGACAGGCGGGTGAGGTATTAGCGAATCCGTCCATATACATCGATGCTGTATTAAAGGAGTAGTGTAGATGGGCCATCAAATTTTACTAAATCTAATTATTGCCTTTGTCTGGATGTTTCTTTATTCGGACTGGTCTGCTAAGCAATTCATAGTTGGCTACTTGATTGGTGCAGCGCTCATAGGTTTGCTCAATCGGTTTTGGCCACATGATTTTTATCTGCGGAAGTTGTGGGCGGTCATCGCCCTTCTCTTGCTATTCCTGAAGGAACTGTTTAAATCAAGCTTTACGGTCATTGGTCAGATCATTAGACCGAAACTGAATATTCGCCCAGGGATTTTTGAATACGAAACTGAATTGAAGACAGATTGGGAGATTACCGTACTATCCTGTCTAATCTGCTTAACACCGGGGACGCTGACGATGGAAGTCTCACATGATAAAAAGAAGCTGTATATTCACGCGATGGATATCGATGACAAAGGTGAAGTTGTTCAGCAGATCAAAGATAGTTTCGAGAAGGCGATTCTGGAGGTGACACGGTAATGTTGAATACGTTACTTATTATTTCACTTGCCGTCCTGTCTCTTGCTATTCTAGGGTGCTTATATCGGTTAATAAAAGGACCTTCTATGAATGACCGGATTATGTCACTAGATACGATCGGAATTATCTTGCTGTCCATGATCGCTGTACTGTCGATGCTGTTTCGAACAGAAGCATACCTAGACATCATTTTGTTAATTGGTATTCTGACTTTCATAGGCACAACAGCCTTAGCGAGATATATTGAAAGGGGTGATGTCATTGAACGGAGTAACGATGAGTGAAATTGGAGAATTGCTGCTCGGTATCGTGATATTGCTAGGTGCTTTGATAAGCGCTTTAAGTGCGTTCGGGTTAATTCGTCTGCCTGATGTGTACTTGCGTTCACATGCAGCAACGAAAAGCTCAACGCTCGGTGTGCTTCTCATTTTATCAGGTGCATTTCTGTACTTTGCATTTTATGTTGAGCATATTAGCGCAAAGCTTCTGCTTGGCATCATCTTCGTATTTATTACCGCTCCAGTAGCGGGTCATCTTAACGGGAGAGCAGCTTATCGTTCCGGGGTTCCGTTATGGAGTGAGAGTACGAACGATGATCTTCGCCCTGCACTGGAGAAAGAATATAAGGATGTACAGCAAGAGAAGCAAACTGAGCGTACACTTCATAAATAACTTATTGACATCATTTCATCGCATAGCGATAATCACTCTAAAGGAGCTGATCTATTGCTAAGAGTGTGCATGAACCGTAATGAATTCAATTCGCTAGAGGAGCATCGCCTAGGGGATGTCTGTTTTGCCCCATTAATTCAAGCTTTCAAGGAAGCGAGAATGCGGGGGGAGGAAGAGAGTCGTTTCTATGATGGACTGACACATGGTCAGCAGTTATTGTTCATGTACCGTGTATACTACGACCACGTGCATCATTCACCCGAAGAGTTGTTTTGGTGGAGTGCCTACTTTCTGGCTCAACAACCGAAATGGATGGCTTTAAAAGGGAGCTTGCGTTTCTTCGGAGAAGAAGAGGCGTCAGTGCTGCTGGAGAGTATTGAATTCTATCTGAAGGCCAAAGGCTACCCTAGTAGTCTCGAAGGATTCAAGGTATCTCGAACAGACATGGAAGAGGATACAGAGCTGTTGAATTCATTCAGTGCATTCTATGAAAAGTTCTTACAATGTGATGAAGTGATTCATCACAAGTCTGCTCAGTATATTCACACTCACCCTGAGGAATTTGTGCAATTCGTATAATAGAATCAATGCTAAAAGGCCACCTGAGGATAATTTCTCAAGTGGCCTTTCTTCTTTATGAGCGCAAGTTTAATTATGCGTGATGATAACGGTTCTCTAACTTTTTACCGGCGAGCCATAACAGCCAGAGCACACCAACAGCAATGAGTATTCGCCACGGTTGCTGAACAAACCCTTGCCAATCATGACCGATGAAAGCAACCATAAAGATCATGACCGATTTACCTGCCATTACGGCAATAATGAAAGTAGTCATGGATACAGTGCTTATACCCGATGCAACATTGATAAGTGCCGATGGCGTAAATGGGAAACAATAGAGTATGAAAATAGGCGTGAAACCCTTTTCTTCAATCCAGTGAAAGAAACGCTGGGTACCTGGCATACGCTTTTGAATATAGAGTCCAAGCTTACCCCCTAATTTACGTGATAACCAGAAGACTGCGATAGCACCAGCACACACTCCGATCCACGAGAATAGAAACCCCCACCACAAGCCATAGGCGGCTGCATTGCCCATCACAATGACAATAAGAGGTAGAATGGGAAGAAAAGCTTCAATGAAAGAAAGAAGTATGCCTGGAAGGGGACCCAAGCTAGAGTATTCTTGAAGCCAGGATTCGACTTGATTCATATCTATATTTTTCAAAAAGGTAAAAGCTTGCTCAATCCAATCCATCATGATGAGTACGATCTCTCCCTGTCGATACCTGGTTTTTAACTCGCGCCAGTCACTTTATATGTATCTAAGTCTTTAAATTCTTGTATAAAATACAACGAGTTTCATTATAGCATATTAACCTTTGTCGCTGCATCTGAGTTAACTTTGGTAGCGCATTATTTCCTTGTTATGTGTTGTTATGCTTATACTTATGTATAATCATGCACGAACCTAAGGCTCATAATACATTGTTCCGATTTGAACAATGTATCAAATTCCTATATTATTATTAAGTAAAATTTCGATAATTATCGCACTAGCGGTGATATTCTACATTGAAGGAGTCCTAAGTATGGCCAAAACGCATCGAAAACTGTCTATCGGCGAAATCATTAAACGTTTTATTTTTATTACGATCGGGGCTGTAGCCATGGCAGTTGCCCTGGAAATCTTCCTCGTTCCGAATACCATTATTGATGGAGGTATCACGGGTATTTCAATGGTACTATCCAAGATTACCCCTGTTGCACTCGGTGCATTCCTCTTTATCTTTAACTTACCATTTCTGTATATCGGATATAAGCAAATTGGCAAAACGTTTGCGTTATCTGCGTTGTACGGAATTATCGTGCTATCTGTTACGACGGTCTTACTACATGATGTTCAACCGTTTACGAATGAGACAATCCTCGCTGTTCTCTTTGGTGGTCTTATTCTTGGTTTCGGGGTAGGACTTGTTATCCGTTACGGTGGTGCACTTGATGGTACGGAAATCGTGGCCATTCTTCTCTCGAAAAAGCTGCGTCTTCCTGTTGGTCAAATTGTCATGTTTATCAATGTCTTTATTTTTATTGTGGCCGGTTTCGTATTTGGAGCGGATTCCGCAATGTTTTCCATCTTCACATACTACATTGCTGCAAAGGTCATGGATATTGTCGTAGAAGGTTTAGACGAGTCTAAGTCTGTTACGATTATATCAAGCGACTATGAAGAGATATCTGATGCGATCAATGATCGTCTAGGCCGGAGCACAACACTTTTGTATGGTAAAGGTGGATACTCGAAGGAAGAGACTCAAATGATCTATTGTGTAGTCAATAGACTTGAAGTATCTAAGCTGAAAACAGTCGTTCAGGAAATTGATAAGAATGCTTTCATATCCATTCAAAATGTTGCAGATGTTCTCGGTGGAAGCATCGTAAAAAAAGATATTCATTAAACCTCAAAATCCCTGCTTACGTGGATTACCACGAGCAGGGATTTTGTTATATCATACCTTTATTTTCGAACTTCGAAAAATTCGCATTGCTCACGCTTATGATAATCAAGGGAACTGACCCCTGACTGAGTCACGATGGTATCGTCCGTGAAGCGAATCACGATGGTTCCGGAATCGATGAGATGATTATCTTTAAATATCCGTATTTTATATTTGTGATCCACGGCTTCCTGAAAATCTTGATCTGTATTCAAAGGTCTGACAATAGGCATGAGCGCGTATTCTCCTTTATGATTGACATTTATTTTAGAGTGGAGGGTTGGTGTGACATTTGCGACATACAGGGAAATAAGTATCGTTCCCACCAATGACGATCTGTTCGCCAGTGTACACGGGCTTTCCATCTTTTACACGAAGATTCATGATCGCTTTTCGTTCACAAAACCAGCAAATGGTTTTCATTTCCTCAATTTTATCAGCGTAGGTCAGCATGTAGCAACTTCCCTCAAAAAGTTGATTCTGGAAATCGTTCTTAAGTCCAAAGCCCATTACCGGAACGTCTAACTCATCCACGATTCGTACAAGCTGGAGGATGCTGTCTTTGCTCAGGAATTGACACTCATCCACAAGAACACAAAAAGGTTTTGGCTGATGATTGCGTACTATCCCGAATATATCTGTATCTTCCGTAATTGGGGTAGCTTGTCGTCTAAGACCGATGCGAGAGGAAACATAACCAACTTCATCTCGATGATCTAAAGCGGAAGTAAAGATGAGAACAGGTTTGTTCTGCTCTTCGTAATTATGTGCAACCTTCAAGATCTCAATGGATTTACCACTATTCATAGCTCCGTACTTGAAATATAACTGTGCCATTTTTATTTCCTTTCCCGTTAAACATATAAGCCAAATCCTATTTTCTCATTTTCTAACCACATGTGTAAATAACAAATCTTTTGAAAAAAAGTAAAGACTGCCTCGTAGCCATATGGCCACAAAGCAGTCTAATTTATTGAAGCCGGGGATTACCAATTAGCGCAACGGATGATAATAACGAGGAGAATAAAAAGTACCAATTCTGCACTAATACTTGTTTTGACTACAGCAGGAACGACATGCGCTGGAGCACAGCCGTGTGCGTGAACATGCTTATGCCCATGCATATGTCCATGTTCATGCTTTGAATTGGGGTGGACAGCATTCATTAATGGATAATTAGCATTCTCCATCATACCGGATACGTTCGTGTGTGAACCCCAACTCGTATTCATAAGGGCATCTGCATTCGGTGCTCCATGGCCCATTCCTGTATTGCCCATTGATCCACTATATTCTGTCATTAAGGCATCTCCCTTGCAGTTAGATTATGTGTTTATCTTGGGTTATAGTATGAAGTGGAGGACAGATGTACCTGTGCCAATACCCATATGGATTAAAGATTTTTCTGACTTCTTGATTTATCTGTGCATATCTTCGTATTTGTTATAACATATGGAAGGGTGATAACCATAAATTAGTGTTTGTATATGAAGATAGGAGTGATTGTAATTGTCCATTAATATCATCAAGCTCCTGTTTGTTCCTTTAGTGACAGCCTTTGTTGTGATCTCTTCAATTAGTCTTGGTAAACATGTGAATTTGGAAATTTTGCTCATCACTGCTCTATTGTTGATGACAAGTATGGCTCTGGATCGTAAATATCCCAAAATTATCTTCTTTCAGTTTGTTCTTATCGGTGCTTTTCATTACACGAGTCACTTGAATTGGAGTATATTGATTTATTATATTCTGATCATCCATATGATACAGCATAAGGAGAAGTTCAAAGAAACGATAACCATAGGGATGCTTTTGATCCTTCAATTTACCTTAATCCGTTTGACGTACACACCGCTGTCTACATACGCAATACTCGTTTCATTTTTTGATATACTCACTTCTTTTTTTATAATTCTCGCGTTCCATATTATTATAAGAATGGAATCTGAGAAGAAATCATTAACGAAACAGAATGATTACTTAATTAATCATGATCCGCTTACTGGTTTTCTCAACTATGAAGGTTACATGAAGACAGTTCAGCAACTCACGCAGAAGAATAATAGTTTTCAGCTTGTTCTGCTCGACATCAATAACTTCAAATCTTTGAATGCTAAAGACATTGCCTCAGCAAATGAGATACTTATTCATTTCTCACACTCGATTCGAAACCACTTCACGAACATGCTTGCAACCGCTCGATATGCAGGAGACCGATTTGCAATCCTTCTTCCTTCGTCAGACAAGGTGAAAGATTTAATGTCTTTTGATGAGCTAGGTATTCAGGTAACCTACAGTGTGACACATTTTCCTCAAGAAGCACCAACCTTTCAAGAAGTAATTAGCATGGCCGAAGAACGTATATTCCAAATGCGTAGGGAAAGCTGGCTTAAGAGTCAGGAAGAATTTATGCGATCAGCAAAGATGAAAACAGTAGGAGAACTTGCAGCCGGCATGGCTCACGAGATTCGAAATCCATTAACTTCGATTAAGGGATTTATTCAGTTATCCAAAATACAAAACTATAATATTGAGCCTTGGTATGATGTCATTATGGGTGAAATTACGAGGGTCGGTGAGTTGACCGCTGAGTTCCTTCAGTTCTCTAAGCCCCATGTCAGCAACATGAAATTAGACTCCCTGCATTTTTGTATGGCCAGAGTATATTCTTTATGTGAGTCCGAGGCCGCTTCTAGAGGGCATACCTTTACAATGGAAACTCCTGAAGATCAGGCTATGGTGTACATGGATAGAGATAAGGTCATTCAGGTATTGATCAATCTGATCCGTAATGCGTTTCAGGCTATGGAGACCACAGGACACGTTCATTTTTCTTTGAAGGTGGATAAGAAGATAGCTATCATTGAGGTGCAAGATACCGGAAGAGGAATTGCTGCAAGTGATATGGATCAGATTTTTGATCCTTTTTATACAACGAAAGAGGAGGGGACGGGTCTAGGATTGTCGTTATGTCAAAAAATTGTTGAAGATCATGGAGGGGCGATTTACGTACATAGCGAATTAAATATCGGAACCACATTTACGATCCGAATACCGATCTCAGAGGAGAATACAATTACATAATATACAAAAACAAGGTTCCAAGAGTTGACATCACTCTAGGAACCTTGTTTCATATGGATTTACAGTGTAACTTCAACCATCCATCCGAATGGGTCTGGTTTTGTCCCACGCTGAATCCCTGTTAATGTATCATAAAGCTTGCTTGAAACTTCACCGGTTTTTCCATCTGCAATAGTCAGCTGTTCACCACGCCAGTTCAGCTCGCCAATTGGAGAGATTACAGCAGCAGTGCCTGTACCGAATGCTTCTTCAAGAGCACCGCTCTTTGCATCGTTGTACAAATCTTCAATAGACATTGTGCTTTCTTCAACCGGGATATCCCAGTGACGGAGAAGTTGAATAATAGAACTACGAGTAATTCCATCCAGTATACTACCGTTTAGCTTCGGCGTATAAACGGTTCCATTAATCTTGAAGAAGACGTTCATGCTACCAACTTCTTCAATATATTTACGATGAACGCCATCAAGCCATAGCACTTGAGAATAACCTTTTTCTTTGGCAATTTCTTGAGCTTTCAAGCTTGCAGCATAGTTGCCCGCCGTTTTAGCTTCGCCAATACCACCTTTAACTGCACGTACATATTCGTTCTCAACGAATATTTTTACAGGGTTTACTCCCTCAGTGTAGTAGTTGCCAACAGGTGACATAATGATGATGAATTGATAGTGTGTAGAAGCATCAACACCTAGTGCTGGCTGTGTTGCAATTACGAAGGGGCGGACATATAGAGAAGTTCCTGGTTCAGTAGGAATCCAGTCTTGATCAACCGCAATCACTTTTTTTAGGGCTTCAAGCGCCAAATCTTCATCGATGTGTGGTACTCCAAGACGTTCATTTGAACGGTTTAGACGTTGAATATTTCTGTCTGGTCTGAATAAGAGAACTTTACCTTCTTCGGTCTTGAAAGCTTTCAAGCCTTCGAAGATCGTCTGACCGTAGTGAAATACCTTTGCAGCAGGGTCAAGCACAATGGGTTGATAAGGTACGATGCGGGGATCATACCATCCCTTACCTTCGCTATAATCCATAATGAACATGTGGTCGGTAAAATGAATGCCAAAACCAAGCTCGTGTTGAAGCGGTTTTTGTTTTTTCTTCGTTGTTGTTTGGATGTCTATTGTACTAGCCATGATTCCCATCGCTCCCTAAAAATTTATTCTTACATTGAATGCTATCATTTTGAGAGGTATATTTAAAGTATCTATTTTGTTTAAATATCATATCTTTTAGGTATGGGCGGTGGAATGGAACGTGGATATGCGTCAAATGAAGTATTTCCTAGCAATTGCAAGAGAGGGTCAGGTGACAAGGGCAGCGAAGCAATTAAATATGGAACAACCCCCACTTAGCCGTCAATTGAAGCTTATGGAGGAGGAGCTGGGCGTAAGATTGTTTGATCGGACGTCTAAATGCTTGAACCTTACAGATGCAGGGGAGCTTCTTCGGCAAAGAGCAGAAATCTTGCTTGCACAATTTGACGAAACACTTCGAGAAGTTAAAGAGATGGAAGAAGGGGTAAGAGGGGTTCTTTCTCTTGGTTCGGTTGTTTCTTGTATTTCACTACTTCCTAATCGCATTCAGCTTTTTCGAGAATCTTACCCTCAAGTTACGTTTAAAATTATAGAGGGAGATCATGTATACTTAGGAGAACTACTTCAAAAAAGAGTGATTGAATTGGTCGTTGCGAGACTCCCATTTGAGGCGCAGACTCACATCGATCAATATGAAGTGCTTCCACTACCCTCTGATCCTTATGTTGCTGTTATTCCAAGTGCATGGACCCCACAGTTTCACAATCATACGGTTAATATGAAGGAACTAGCGACATTTCCATTCCTTACGCTGAAGACAGAGAAGACTACAAGAATGCATGAGCAGGTTATGAATGAGTGCAAGAGACATGGCTTTGAACCTAATATTATCTGCGAATGTTCAAGTGTGGCGATCATTATGTCCTTAATTGCTAGCGGCATCGGAATCACGATTTTTCCGAAGTCCGTCATGTCATCCTTTCCTGTTAACGTCGTACAAATGCTGGATATAGTGGATGCGGATTTTCAATCCGAAGTAGGGATTGTATGGCTTAAAGATCATTATTTATCGAAGAGTGCACAACGATTTATAAGTAGTTTTAGAGATGAGGAATAATTATACATACAAAGGTGGAATTTTCATGATCATGCATATTCTGAACCATGCAGCCTTGAAACAAATGCTTCTTGATGGAGAGTATGCTCCAAGCAGCCTGCAACAGGAAGGATTCATTCATTGTTCTACAACCGATCAAGTATTAGGAGTGGCAAATTCTTTATATAAAGGGAAGAGAGATCTACTACTGATGCTTATTGATGACACAAAAGTAGAATCTCAAATTGTATATGAGGACTTATATGAGTTAGGTAAACTGTTTCCACATATCTACGGACCACTGAATTTAGATGCGATCATCCAGACTTTAGAATTCGCACCTGATGCTGAGGGGAACTTTCAACTACCAGCTGGTGTGCTTCAGTAATCAATATTAGTTGACGAGAGAGTCTAGCTGAAGTCTTATTGTTCAGTGTTAAGTTTATCAAAATTTGAAAACTTGAAAGGCTAGACTCACTCGTCTTGATATCTTAATATACCTACTCAGCAGAACGTAATATACGAACTTGATACGGTTGCAAGCTTACGGTGCCAGATACAACCTCGTTATTCCATATGTCTTGCAGGCTGCTATTTAACTCCACATATTTCTCTCGTGCGGACGCATTGATTAGAAACGTATACTTCGTTCCATCAATATGTTGTCGCATGGTTATCTCTACTTCGGCAGGTGGACGTATGTTAAGTAATGGTGACAAGCCGATGTCACTGCAAAGATGCGTCAGTAGTTCAATATAGAAATTCTCCTCTGCAAAGGTAGCAACAAACCAGCAATATCCTTCTCCACTTGATCGTTTAGTGACAGCCGGATACCCTTCGTACCATTCACCTGCAAATGATCCCTCGATTTGTACTGTAGTTGGTTGAATAAGCTCAATGAATAAGCCTCCTGAGTAAGACTGTCCGTTCCAGCTAAAATCAATAGCATGACCGACTCCTGCAGTAGCTACCTCTAAAGTTCGTATTCCCATTAGATCGATCATGCCAGGATGTAGGCGATCGTTGAAATAACGTGTCTCTTCATTTTTAACCCCGCTCATTGGATGAAATACCAGGACTCCACCTTCATCCGTATAACGCTGAAGCTTCTTCACCAACAGATCATCTACAATTGGAAGCATGGGAACAAGGATAAGCTTATACGCGGAAAAGTCACTGTTCCTACCCACGGCATCACAGTTATGACCAAGTTTACGCACGGTATGATATAACTTGTTGGAATGATTCATGTATAGACTGCTATCTCCGGTCCAAGGAGAGGGATGCTCTACATGCCAGCGACTAGGGAAATCGTACAAAACGGCAATTTCGCTGATGACATGGGAACCTTGGATGAATGATGCTACTTCATTTAATTTCTCTCCAATAGCTAGACATTCATTATAAATCCGAGTAGGTTTACCGTCGAAATCTGTTATCGCACCATGATTTTGTTCACTGCCAAAAGGGAATCGCTTCCACGGGAAATAAAAGACACCGTCTGCCCCATTCGCGATTGTATGCATGGTCAGCCTTTCGAGCTCTCCAGGAGCAGGCGTGTTACCTGAGGCCCCCATGATAGAATGACCTTCATTACGCAGCTCATAGACATGAAATGGTGCGTTTTTAAAGCTTCGGTTGGCTGCTAATCCTAGTGCATTAGCATGGCAACGGTCTCCATACGGAGGGTAGTAATTTGTACCCGTAATATCTAAATGTTCGGCCATTTCATAATTGTCTGTACGGTTATTCCAGGGCATCTGACTATTCGTAGTAATATAAGATCCTTCAGTTCCTAAATGGGGACGAATCGCAGTTGCAAGAAGTTTTACGACTTCAATGTTACAGTCACTTCGAAAATGTCGCCATGCTTGGATGAAGCCTGGATTATAATCTGCTTTAGTTATGCGGGGAGTAGGGATTTGACCGAAATGATCATATTCCATAGACCAAAATACCGTTCCCCAAGCACGGTTAAGTGCTTGAATATCTCCATATCGTCCCTCTAACCACTGCTGCCATTTTGACCGACAGCGATGGCAGTGACAATCAGGTTCGTCACCAATTTCGTTATCCAAATGCCAGCCGATCACTTGTGGATGACTTCCGTAACGAATAGCCATACTTGAAGCAAGAGCGTGAGCTTTTACCCGAAGAAGTGGGTGATTGATGCAAAAGGTGTATCTACTAGCATGCTCTAACCGATCTCCGTTATGGTTCTCAATATGCAATGAAGGGTCATTTTCGCTTAACCATACAGGAATTGTTCTCATGGGTGGACACAATACGATTTGTATCCCGTAGCTTCCTGCAAGTTCAATAAAAGAATCCATCCATGAGAAATCATATCCTCCGTCTTCAGGTTCGAACCTCTTCCAAGCAAATTCCCCAATTCGAAGAGCATTAATTTTTGCACTGTTCATCAATTGTAGATCTTCTTCCCAACGGTCTTGTTCCCTATGTTCAGGATAGTAACAAGCGCCATATAACATTTTGAACACTTCCCTTTTAATGGTTGTCAATTTCTTATCTGAATACTATAATAAAAAGGGAATTATAAACAGTGTACAATTTGAATATAAGTATAACGAATTGAAACTTTGAAATGAAAGGACCATTTACGATGAACAACAGTAATGTAAAGCGTCCCAATATTATTTTTATGATGAGTGATGATCATGCTGCCCATGCTATCAGTTGTTACGGTAGTAAGATTAACGAAACGCCGAATATTGACCGAATTGCCAATGAAGGTATTCGATTTGACCATTGCTTCTGTACCAACTCCATCTGTACACCAAGCAGAGCAAGCATATTAACAGGTACATATAATCATGTAAACGGTGTCAAAACATTATCTGACAGGTTTGATGGAAGGCAGATGACCGTGTCGAAATTGTTGCAAGAAGATGGCTATCAGACCGCGATGATTGGGAAGTGGCATCTCGGTCATGGAGGGGAAAGTGATCCAACGGGGTTTGATTTCTGGAGTGTGCTTCCTGGACAAGGCGATTATATGGATCCAAAGTTTTATGAAATGGGAAGTACAATTCATGAAGAGGGTTATGCAACCGACATTATTACAGATAAATCGATAGATTGGATCGCAAAGAGGGATAAAGATAGGCCTTTTTTCTTAATGTGTCACCATAAAGCACCCCATCGCCCTTGGATTCCGGATCAGAAGCACGCCCATATGTATGAAGATATCGATATCCCTGAACCAGAAACTTTCCATGATGATTACGCTAATCGAGCTAGTGCAGCCGCAGCCGCAGAAATGAGAATAGACCGTGACCTTACCAAGACGGATTTGAAGATGGACCCGCCTGCTCATCTGGAAGGAAGAGCTCTAAAAAGCTGGAAATATCAGCGATATATTAAAGATTACTTGCGCTGCATTGCTTCTGTAGATGATAATGTGGGCCGATTGCTTGATTATTTGGACCAAGAGGGGCTAAGCGACGATACGATGGTAATCTATACCTCAGACCAAGGATTCTTTCTCGGTGATCACGGTTGGTATGATAAACGATTTATGTATGAGGAATCTTTGCAGATGCCATTTGTAGTTCGCTACCCTCGTGAGATTTCGGCAGGACAAGTAAGTAAGCATATGGTGCTTAATGTGGACTTTGCTCCTGTATTTTTAGATTATGCGGGCATTGCTACTCCTGAATTTATGCAAGGGGTCAGTTTTCGATCCATCCTTGAAGGAAGGAATCCTGAGGGTTGGCGTAACTCCATGTACTACCGATACTGGATGCATATGTCCGAGCACAATGTTTACGCACACTATGGTGTACGAACCGATCAATACAAATTGATATATTACTACGCTGATGCTCTAGGTTCTTCAGGAACAATGGATGAGCCGAAGAAGCCCGAATGGGAATTGTTTGATTTAAAGAAAGACCCTTATGAGATGATCAATGTGTACAATGACCCTGATTATGAACACGTCGTGTATGTGTTGAAACAAGAGTTAGGCCGGCTCCAGCAAGAGGTTGGCGACGAACCTTTTGTATATACGGGTGAGTAAGGAAAATTGATTGCACAAGGCCACAACTCAAGGCTTGACCTATGAAATGTGGCCTTTTTGTATGCCAATATCGATTTCACACATGATTTGTTTATTTGACTGATTGGTATTTTGAGAAGGGATTGTTAATTTAAAATTACTTGTAAACGCTTACGTTAAATCAACAGGTTGTTTAAGTATTAATACTAATATGGCAGATGACTATTCCTGAAATCGGGGGATAGTTTTCTGCTATTTAAGGAAGAAAGGATGAGACGATGTCGCAAAAGTCATGGCGAATCCCTTTATTTTATCAATATTTATTGTCCTATCTACTTGTTTTGGTTCTGTGAAAGGGCAACCAATTTTTCCCTTGGCATTTAAGGATAAAGGAATATAATGGAGGGCGTACAATGTATGATTGAACAAGCTCATCTCTAATCCTACTGAACGGAGGACTCATAAGTTATGAAACATGTTCAAAACAAGCCTAATATTGTATTCATCTTAGCTGATGATATGGGGGCATGGGCACTAGGTTCACAAGGGAATGAAGAGATTCAGACGCCGAATCTTGATCGTTTAGCTGCGGAAGGAGTTCGGTTTGAGAATTTTTTCTGTGCATCACCCGTGTGCTCTCCCGCCAGAGCCTCGATCATGACAGGACGCATTCCATCACAGCATGGCGTTCATGATTGGATCAGATCCGGTAATCTGGATAAGGATAAACTGGATGAATCTGTCGCAGCTGATCCTGTATTTAGAGATGAAGAGAAAGCGGTAGGTTATCTGGATGGTCAGACCTGTTATACCGAGCTCTTGGAGCAAGCAGGATATTCTTGTGCGCTTAGCGGCAAGTGGCATCTGGGCAACAGCATCGTTCCGCAAAAAGGATTTAGTCGCTGGTATTCTATCGCCCGCGGTGGATGCTCTTACATGAGACCGGATGTTGTGGAGGATGGAGAGGTCAAAATTGAGAACGGATACATTACAGAGTTTATAACCGACCATGCGCTTACATTTCTGGATGATCTGACTCAAGAGACGAATCCATTTTACTTAGGTGTTCACTATACAGCGCCTCATTCCCCATGGGAACGCTCCGAGCATCCGGAAGAATATGTCTCGATGTATGATGATTGCCCGTTTGAATCGGTGCCGGAACTTCCAATACATCCGAATCAGATCGCAACATGTCCACGCGGCGAAGGAGAACACCGTAAAGAGCTTCTAAGAGGTTATTACGCTTCGATAACCGCAATGGATATGGGCATTGGACAGATTATTGACAGCTTAGAGGAAAAGGGAATTCGCGGTAACACCCTTGTCATCTTTATGAGCGATAACGGCATGAACATGGGACATCACGGCGTATGGGGCAAAGGAAATGGAACATTTCCACTCAATATGTATGATACCTCTGTAAAAGTACCAGCTATATTTAGTCATCCGGGTGTGATTGCTCAAGGACAGGTCTGTGATGAATTACTTAGCCAATATGACGTGTTTCCAACACTACTCGAATACGTAGGATTGAATCAACCTGAGCTAGAGATCGCGCTTCCAGGAAGAAGTTTCTCTGAATTGCTCGCTGGAAAGCAGGGACCCGGACGTGAGGACGTCGTCATTTATGATGAATACGGTCCAGTACGAATGATAAGAACACGTGAGTGGAAGTATGTTCACAATTATCCTTACGGCCCCCATGCTTTGTACAATGTATTAAATGATCCTGATGAGAACAACAATCGGATTGACGATCCAACTTGCTTGCCTGTCTTAGAATCTTTGCGTTTGGGTCTAGGACAATGGTTCGGAAAATATGTCATTCCAGACAAGGACGGAGTGTCTGCTCCGGTATGTGGTAGCGGACAAATTAAACCTGTATCTCCGGGTGTGAGAGAGAGCAGTTTTACGGGACTGTATTCTTAAAGATGACCAAAAAATGTTTGACAATCATAAATGAAGTTGCTAAAATGACGATTAACTAAATCAATCGACCAGACAACTGGAGATTAAAGCGCGGTACTTCTGTTACGAGAGTACTCTTTAACGCTGAATCTCCAGTTTTTTTTATGCATAATACTTAGTAAACGGGTAGGTTTTATCAAATATAAAGGGGTGATCGTAATGGCATTAGATTCACTGGTAATCGAACAATTGCATAAATCTTTCTCAGCACCGACGGGGACAGTTCGAGCCCTTCATAATATTGAGTTGTCGGTTCAGAAAGGTGAGTTCGTCACGGTTATTGGACCAAGTGGATGTGGTAAAAGTACGCTGCTCAAGATCATCGCTGGTTTGGATACAGACTATACAGGCAAGGTACTTCTTAACGACAAACCGATTGAAGGACCAGGGATCGAGAAAGGCTTCATCTTTCAAGAGCCACGCCTTTTTCCTTGGATGACGGTAGAGAAAAATATTGCAGGAAATTTAGCCTTGAAAGATTTCCGTGTCCGAAAGAAAGTGGATGAATTAATTGAGTTGGTTCGGTTGAAGGGATTTGAAAAGTCCTACCCGAGGGAGCTATCTGGTGGTATGGCTCAGCGTGTTTCTATTGCAAGGGCTTTGCTTCGTAATCCGGAAGTGCTTCTACTAGATGAACCATTTGGCGCACTCGATGCCTTTACTCGTTCACATATGCAGGAGGTACTGCTTGACATATGGCAACAAAACCGAACAACTATGATGTTCGTAACTCATGATTTGGATGAAGCCGTCTTCCTAGGTCAAAGGGTTGTGATTATGAACCCAAGACCGGGACATATTCGTACCGTGCTGCCCATCGAACTATCCTTTCCAAGAAAGAGAACGTCGCAGCCTTTTCAGGAGTTTCGGCGTAAGGTTTTGGATGAATTCGAGAAAGTAGAAGGGCCAGAAATTGATCATGGCGCCGGAATATAAGGGAGTACAAGAAAGATTTAAATTGATCAGGGGAGAGATTGTCGATGAAACCATTGCGTGCCATAGCCATATTATTGTTGCTGTTAACGGTCTGGATGAGCGGCTGCGCGAAACAAGCTCAGGATACGAGCTCGGATAAACCATTAACTAAGGGGAGTTATGAAGGGTTAACAGTAAAGCTTGGGGTACAAGGAAGCGGAGGTTTATTCGGTAAAGCACGTGAAGAACGGTGGTTCGAAGACGAATTCGGTAAACTTGGCGTCAACGTGGAGTGGGCAGAGTTTCAGAGTGGACCGCCCATGACCGAAGCAATGGCATCGAACCGACTGGATTTCGCAGGTCTTGGCAACATGCCGATTGTTGCTGCTCAAGCAGCGAACATTTCGTTTAAGGTGATCTCCCAGACACTCGAGGGGAAGAACAATGTGGCCATTATTGTGCCACCAGATAGTATTGCTAAAGAACTACTTGATCTTAAGGGGAAGAAGATTGCTGTAGCGAAGGGTAGTAATGCTTATAACTTCTTATATCGAAGCATTGCTGAGGCTGGAATAGAGCCATCCGAATTTGAGATTATACAGCTCCAACCTGACGAGGCGCAGCCCGCTTTTGAATCAGGGGGCGTGGATGCTTGGGCGACATGGGACCCGTATATTACGCTCAATTCCTTAACCGGAAAAGGTAAAGTACTGGTTGACGGTGAGAAGCTGGGGGTTCTTTCTCCTTCATTTAACATTGTTCGGAAAGAATTTGCCGACCAGTATCCTGAACTTGTTACCTTGTATTTAAAAGTACTCAATAAAACGTTGACTTGGGAAAATGAGCATCGGGAGGAAGCTGTTCAACGATATGCTAAGGAGCGTGGGGTACCTAGTGAGGTCATTCAAGGAACATTCGACAGATCTCATATGATCAATATTCCGGTTTCAGATGAGATTATTGCTGAACAGCAGAAGACGGCAGATTTTCAGTACGAACAAAAGACCATTCGAAAGAAGATTGACGTGAAGCAAGTATTCGATAACAGATATATAGAAGAAGCTTTGAAAGACAGGTTGAAATAATGAACGATTCAAATGAAGGGAGGCTAGGGACATGTTTCAAGAGGGTATAAGTCAAGCGGCTGTAAAGCCGAGAACTCATCATAAGCTGAGAACAACAAAAAATCGACGTGTCTTGATTTCAATAACGAATGCGCTTCTAGGCATACTTGTCCCTGTGGCACTCTTGATCATATGGGAAGTTGCGGGTGCGCTGAATATCTTAAACCCGATCCTTCTCCCTGCACCCAGCGATATTTTGGAAGAGCTGATTAGTCTGGCCCAATCAGGAGAATTAGCTAGTCATTTCGGCATTTCAGCATATCGTGCGCTTCTAGGCTTTTTACTTGGCGGCGGACTTGGGCTAGCGGCGGGGATATGGGTAGGATTCTCTTACTCCGCAGAACGCCTGTTAGATCCATCCCTTCAAATGCTCAGGACACTACCTCATTTGGCGATTGCTCCGTTATTCATTTTGTGGTTTGGGTTTGGTGAGACTTCCAAAATACTGCTCATTGCAAAAGGTTCTTTTTTTCCACTGTACGTGAATGCATTTCTGGGTATTCGTTCAGTTGACAGTAAGCTGTTCGACGTGGCACGTGTCTTGCAGTTCAGTCGCTGGGATCTGATTACGAAGCTGATCATACCAGCATCACTACCGAATATATTTCTTGGGGTGCGACTTTCCATCGGTGTTGCATGGCTTGGCTTGGTTGTTGCAGAAATGATGGGATCAAGTTCAGGAATCGGATATTTAATCAATGATGCGCGTTCATTCTCATTAACCACAGTCGTCTTTTCTGGAATTATTGTGTTCGCTTTGATCGGGAAGGGATCAGATTCATTGGTTCGGTGGTTGGAGAAGAGAATGCTGAAGTGGCAAGATAGCTACCAAGGAGGTGGCCGATCATGAGTAAAGATATTACACCGCTTTTTGAAACTGAGAGCAACGTTAATTCGAAGACTACACACAGAGCTTGGCTTCAAGGTATTCCGGGCTCATTGCATGCTTGGATTTTACCTGTGATTCTTCTAGTTATTTGGCAGATCGCGGGTAGTCTAGGGTGGATTGGACCGAACCTGCTACCTACGCCGTATGCCATCGTTCGTCAGTTCTTCAGACTTGTTGTAAGTGGGGAAATACTGGATCATTTTCGGATTAGTTTTATTCGGGCCATGCTTGGATTTGTACTGGGTGGGTTAGCAGGATTTCTACTTGGAATGTCTACAGGATTAGGCAAGATCGTTGAGCGAACGTTAGATCCGTCTCTGCAAATGCTGAGAACTGTTCCACTGTTGTCGCTTATCCCATTGTTTATTCTTTGGTTTGGAATTGGTGAGTTTTCCAAGACGCTTATGATTTCCCTGGGAGCTTTTTTCCCGGTATATGTAAACACATTCCTTGGAATACGAAGTGTGGATATTAAGTTGTTCGAGGTTTCACGGATTTTTCAATTTTCGAAATGGCAGCAGATTCATAAGGTCATCATTCCGGCTGCTCTACCGAATATTTTACTAGGGGTCCGATTGTCTCTTGGCGTATCGTGGCTTGTACTGGTTGTTGCGGAGATGATGGGAACGAGCGCAGGGATTGGATATATGATTCAGGATGCAAGAGCATACTCTCAGACAGATGTTGTATTTGTAGGAATCATTATTTTTGCCATTATTGGCAAGCTGTCGGATTCCGTCGTAAGAGTGCTTGAGAAGCGCTGGCTGAGGTGGAGAGATACTTATACGGGCTGAAGACTTAACGTAAATAAAGGAGAGAAATCAATATGGGAATTAGAAATGAACAGATGCATTTAGGAGCGTTTATCTATTATACCGGCCACCATCATGCAGGTTGGCGTCACCCTGATTCGGCAGTAGAACAACTCTTTGATATCTCATTCTATCAAAAACTAGCTGAAACGGCAGAACGAGGTAAATTCGATATGCTATTCTTTGCAGACTTGTTATATGTTCATGTTCAGCAGGTTGAGCAGTCTGTTTCGGGAATGCTTGATCCAATGACTCTACTGCCTGCGCTATCCATGGTAACTCAAAAGATAGGTCTTACTGCAACGGTGTCTACGACCTATAATGAACCGTATAATGTTGCTAGGAAGTTTGCTTCACTCGATTATATTAGTGGTGGAAGATCGGGATGGAATATCGTAACCTCGCAGTTAGATATTGAAGCTCAAAACTTCGGAAGAGAGAAGCATCCAGAGCATGGTTTACGCTATAAAATGGCGCAAGAATTCGTCGATGTGACTACACGGCTCTGGGATAGCTGGCAGGATGATGCACTGATACTCGATCGGGAACAAGGAAAGTTTGCTGATTCTACTAAGGTTAGATCCGTTGATTATAAAGGCCAGTGGTCTTCCACCCTGGGACCACTGAATGTACCAAGACCTCCACAAGGTTATCCAGTACTGATTCAGGCAGGTTCATCAGAAGCGGGACAAGATTTCGCTGCGCAGTATGCTGAAGTGATTTTTACAGCCCAGACTTCACTTGAGGCAGCAAAGAGTTTTTATAAATCTGTGAAATCCAAGTTGTCTAAATATGGACGTGAACCTGGAGATGTCAAGATCATGCCTGGACTCTCTCCCGTCATCGGAAATACGGAGCAAGAAGCATGGCGAAAATATTATGAGCTTCAAGCGCTAATTCCTGAGTCTACGGCAGTTGCGGTGTTATCTGGATTTTTAAATTATGATTTGAGTGGATTGTCTCCAGATCAACCGCTACCATCTGATATTCCAGATCCTGTAGCAGCTTCTAATGGAATGAAAAGTCGAATTCAGCTTCTGTTGGATTTGGCTTATAAAGAAAAACTATCGATCGCAGAACTCGGCAGAAAAGTACTTGCGTCAAGAGGACATATGCAGTTTGTTGGCACACCTGAACAGCTTGCAGACTTCATGCAGGAATGGTATGAGGATTACGCCTGCGATGGATTTAACATCATGGCACCGGTTCTTCCGGGCGGATTAGAAGAGTTTGTTGACCTAGTCATTCCCGTATTACAGGAGCGTGGATTGTTTCGTCAGGATTACACAGGGACTACTTTAAGGGATCATCTTGGGTTACCTAGACCTAGTGTGAATTATTTCCGGAAGTCAAAAGAGGTTGAACCCGTATTATTCTCATAAAAGTGTAGAGGCTCCCCTTATGGTCGGTTGACCGAGGGGATTTTTTTGAGGAGTACTGCAACTTTATTATGATCTTTGAAGTTGTTATATAGAGTAAGGAGATTAATCTCAAATAAGGGGGAGTAACGTGAAATTGAAAGGTTGGGTATTAACTTCTGTGATAATCATTATCGCTGTATATATTGCATTCAGCTTTTGGATTGCGAAGGATGTTCGCTTCATCCTAGAAAGAGGAATGAGTGGTGCTTATGATTATACTGACTATATGAATAAATCTACATTAAAATCAATAGATCCAGTAGAAAGAGGTATGACAAAAAAAGGGTATGTATACGATTCGTCTGCTCATAAGATCGGAGTTTCTTTTCCTTTTCACTTGTTCTTAACGGCTAAAGTGTATGTTACACATAAATACGACACGAAAGAAATGGGATTTTATGAACCGGTTAGTCTTTCTTTGAAACTTAAGAAGGGAAGATGGTATGCAACGAAAGCTCTAATTGAGCCTTAAGCGTGGAAGATAAGTTACCCTATCCGCAATTTATCTTGCATATAATCGATGTTATGAGCAAGATAGGCTGTACCAATATTTTACGAACCGTTTACTTTAATCAACTTTTATCATACAATGAATCGTAAATGAATAATGTAAATTTTGACCCCACTTTTTTTTGTTTTCTGGTATCCAAAACAAAAAGGAGCGGGGTTTTTCTGTGGAGGAGAAACAATTGTATCAATTACTCAAAAATTCACTGTATGTATTTTTAGGAGCATGCTGCTTCGGCATTTTGTCAACCGTTGTCAAGCTGGCGTACAGCAAGGGTTTTAAGTTTCAAGAAGTGATGATCAGCCAGTTCTTTACAGGTTGGCTCATCTTGCTTGTATTAATGCTTGTTTTTGCGAGGAGAAGAATAACGCTGAAACAGTTTGGCAGACTTGCTTGTGTGGGGCTTTGTACATGTCTGACTGGAGTAACTTATTATTTGTCACTTCAAAGTATCCCAGCTTCTATAGCAGTTGTACTCCTGTTCCAATTTACCTGGATGGGGGTCGTTATTGAAGCAATTGTGAACAGGAAGATTCCATCTCGAGCCACGCTGGTGTCTATCATTATTTTGCTTGTTGGAACGGTGTTAGCAGGTGGAATCATTGGAGCAGAGCAACTACAGCTTAACTTGAGAGGGACTCTGTTAGGTCTTGCTGCGGCACTCATGATGGCGTTGTTCGTATTCTTTAGTGGCAGGGTTGAGACACAGATGTCGCCAATCACAAGAAGTTTCTATATGTCCTGTGGGGGACTGATCTTGTTGACCGTTCTCTTTACCCCCAAAGTATTCTTAGAGGTTTCACCTGCTAATGGCTTATGGATATATGGGTTGATATTAGGGGCGTTTGGTGTAGTGCTACCCGTTCTTTTATTCGCTTTGGGTGCGCCGAAGATTAGCACAGGCCTCGCCACGATTCTCGGTGCCGGAGAACTTCCTGTGGCTGTTATTGTGTCGATGCTTGTGTTAAGGGAACATGTTTCAATGACACAGTGGATCGGCGTCATTATTATCCTACTTGGAATTGCCTATCCACAGATCGCAGCGGTAAGAACTAAAAAAGCACAAGCAACGTAAAGATGTAGACCGCTTTAAGCGGTCTTTTGTATCAGAAGTATTACAGCTAACAATTAGTTAATGTATGAAAGTTGCAGTCGTAAGCCTTAAAAGTTTAGAATAATAAATGAGTAACATGCAATTCATAAATGCATCATTCGATCTATCATCGTACTGAAAGGACGACTAGAAATGAACCAACAGCAACTCGGACAGCTCAAAATAATGAAGAATGAAATCACACGTTTTATGATGAAATATAAATTTGCACTTGACGAAATAGAAACCAAAATTGAAATATTGAAGGAAGAGTTTCAAGCTCTTCATGATTACAGCCCGATTGAACATACGAAATCCAGGCTGAAGTCTCCGGAAAGTATTCTCAAAAAATTGAATCGTAAAGGAGTCCCAATCTCTCTAGAATCGGTCGAAGAGAATATTAAGGATATTGCAGGCCTGCGAATCACGTGTTCTTTTCTCTCTGATATATATAAAGTCAGTGAAATGTTAGAGAATCAAAGCGACTTGAAAGTTCTTAATGTTAAAGATTATATTAAGAATCCGAAGCCAAATGGCTATCAAAGTCTACATTTGCTTCTTGAAGTACCTGTATTTCTTTCAGATCGCGTGGAACATGTATGTGTCGAGTTACAGATTCGGACCATTGCAATGGACTTTTGGGCAAGTTTAGAGCACAAGATTTTTTATAAATACAACCAGTCTGTACCGGAAAGACTATTGCTTGAGTTGAAGATTGCTGCAGATACTGCTAACGCTTTGGATCATCAAATGGAACGTTTGCAGCATGAAGTACAGCTTATTAAAGATTCACACCCTCAAGAGTCATTATTAGAAGAGTTAAGAAATATTCAGATCAGCAACCAGCAATTTAAACTTCCTTCGGGCTTGTTAGATGTATTGACCCAAGATTGATCATTGTCTCACGATAAAGAACTCTGTGATTTTTTTGCAGAGTTCTTTTTTATGCCCAAGTGGCTCCAGTATTTCACAACTGTTCACATATTTGAAAGGCTCATGTCGCAGTATGCCCGTCCACCTATGTTATACTTTTGAATTGGATAGAATGTTAGACAGTAAATCATAATAAACAATTGTTCATAACTTACATATACGAGGTGTTATTGTCATGGTAACGACGGTTGTTATTGGTGGTGGTATTACAGGATTATCTACGTTGTATTATTTGCAGAAGGAAGCAAGACAATGCGACTTGGATATGCAATTGGTTCTTGTAGAGAGCGATGAAATCCTTGGGGGGAAAATAAGAACCCTCTCGAATGGTGAATTCATTATGGAGACAGGTGCGGACTCCATCGTTGCAAGGAAGACAAATGTTGCCCCTTTATTGGAAGAGTTAGGATTGACTGAAGAGGTTGTTTATAACGCCACAGGGACTTCGTATATTTATACAGAAGCAGGATTGAAAAAGATCCCTGCGGATTCAGTATTCGGCATTCCAACCGACCTGAGGTCACTCGCTGAAAGCGAGCTCGTATCAGCCGAAGGAAAAGTTGAGGCATTGAAAGATTTATACATCCCAAACGAAACATTTGAGGAAAAAGATTCGCTTGGTTTGTTTTTAGAAGCCTTCCTCGGTAAAGAGCTTGTAGATAAACAGATTGCACCGGTAATTTCTGGTGTTTATTCTGGTGATTTGCATGATCTGACCATCGCGTCGACATTTCCTTATCTACTTGAATACAAGAATAAATATGGAAGCATTATTAAGGGCCTCGGTGAAAACAGACACATCTATTTAGGCGCTAGCAACAAAAAGTTTATCTCCTTCAAATCGGGTGTGTCTACATTAATAGACCGAATGGAACAACGCTTGGAAGATACTCTTATCTATAAAGGTGTAAAAGCGGAGACTTTGAGAAAGAGTGAAGAGGGTTATGTTATTACATTGGCGGATGGCCGCGAGTTAAAGACAGATTATGTTGTGCTCAGCGGTGGTAGCCACCAGACACAAGAGCTGCTTCAGGATTATTCACTCACGAATCAATTAGCACAGCTGCACACGAAGTCGATGATTAGTATTTATCTTGGGTTTGATGTTATGGATAGCCAACTACCGAGTGATGGGACAGGTTTTATCACAGCCAAGAATAGTGATTTGATGTGTGACGCTTGTACGTGGACCAGTAGGAAATGGGAGCATACGTCTAAAGAGCGTCGTCTCCTTCTTAGGCTATTTTATAAAAGTTCGAATCCTGCTTACGATCAACTGATGAATATGACGGAAGAAGAACTGACAGAAGTGGCGATGATGGATATCCACAAAAGTCTGGGTTTAGCAGCTAGACCCATTACTTATGAAGTGACGAAATGGCACAATAATATGCCGAATTATCATTTAAAGCACCGTGAAATCGTGGATTCTCTTGAGACAGCTTTTGAGCATAGATATCCTAATGTATTGTTGGCAGGCTGCTCTTATTATGGAGTAGGCATTCCAGACTGTATAAGTAATGGAGAGAAGACTGCTCATGAAATTGTGACACGGCTGAAACAAAATCAACAAGACGCATAACTCGAGTTTTATAAAATAAATAAAAAGACACCATTATTATTCATTGAATAAAATGGTGTCTTTTTAATTCGAGAGATCGACCTATAGACGACATACTTGGACAGGGCAGCCCGAAGTATTCGGACATTTGCAAATTTCGCGCAATTTTTCGATTTCACGAATAATCATTTTTCCGTCTTCGATATCAATAGTTCCTTCGTTTCTCCAATCTCCGAGCATACGATTCACACTTTCACGAGTGCAGCCGATCATTTCACCAAGTTCAGCATTAGTTAGTTTTAATTGAACATGAATGGAACCATCTATAGCTGGAATACCGTACGTGTTGCTCATACGGATCAAAGTGGAGGCAAGTGCTCCTGGCTTACCATGTAGAAGAAGGTCACGTAATTTAGATTCAATAATTTGATTGTTTAGACCCGACCAATACATGAATTGCAGTGCAATATCGCCACGGTTGATCAATAGTTCTTCCAGATCTTTTCGCAAAATCACGCCCACTTGAGCATTACTCATTGTTTCTGCACTGAATCCGTACTGAGCGCTCGCTAGGCCGTTGAATTGTGCGATCAAATCACCTTTCTGCATAACGGAGAGAATAAGGTCTTTGCCATCTTCTGTTGATTTCAGCAGTTTCACCTGTCCGGAAATAATGTAATATAGTTTATCTGCATCTTCGCTCTCCCAGAATAAATAGGAACCCTTGGCAATTTTTCTTGTCTGCATAATTATTTCTAAGCATCCGAACTGTTCTTCTGATAAATATTGAGCGATTCCTTTAAGAGCGGAATGTTCTGTCTTGGATTTCACTGCATTACAGCATGCTTTAAATGTTTGTTGATGTTCAATCGTCATGGCCATTATGATCAGCCTCCCGTGTTGTTCTCTTGTTGTATCTATCATAAAAGATTACGGAACAATCGAACATCGGGGAACGCTCTGAATTTTTTCTGAGGGTATCCCCTCATTTTAGTGAGGTATATCATAGAATTTAGCGAGTGAATTCGTTATGATATCGCCTAATCATGCAATTCATGCTCGTGTACCCTTAGTGTTTTTTCAGGGAATACCCCGATCTACAATTTGTTTTGATCAATATACAATAATTATTATAATGAACAACTATATATGGGAGGGACTCGAAATGAATGCCGGAGAAGCGGAGTGGGAACATTATTTATCGGAGTTGCGTCAACATATAGAGTGCGATTTTTGTGCACTTGCATTATATGATGCCTCATCCCGTCAAATTCGATGGATTGCAGCTTCGGGTAACATCAATGAAAAGTTCAGGTATATGGTAAATCGGCCAGGACAGGGGATCTCAGGTGAAGTCATTCGGATCGGACGAACTGTTCAGAGAACATGTACTTCTGATGAACAGCGTCGAAGTGTTGATTCGATCATGCTGGCTGAACGTCTTGTTGTTGCTGCAGCTACACCTGTGCGCACAGAAGACAATGAAACGATGGGTATTCTGTTAATGGGTAGAAGAATTGGCGCGATCTATACGACGCCTGAGTTGGCGATGCTAGAGAAAGCAGCAACGTATTTTTCTAGAAAACCAGAAACAGCTTAGTATACATTTAAATGTGCTTAATGCTTGTATATTCTATACAGTAACAACAATCCGTATTTGCTGGGATTGTTGTTTTCTTATATCATGATATAAGTCACACTTACTGGAACGGATATTAGGAGGGGAATCATGATACGTCTGTTGATTGTGGACGACCACGCTGTAGTAAGGTCCGGACTCAAGTTGCTACTAGGCGAGAAGCAGAATATAGAAGTGGTTGGGGAAGCTGCGGACGGAGATGAGGCCATACGTATGGCTGAGGAATTAAAACCTGACGTGGTTCTAATGGATTTGAGCATGCCGCACGGCAAAGACGGTATGACAGCTACAGAAGAATTGAAAAAGCTGATGCCGGACATTTACATATTAGTTCTAACGATGCATGATGATGAACAATATTTATTTCGCGCCATTCAAGCGGGTGCTTCAGGGTATATTTTAAAGAACGCTCCGCATGAAGAATTACTAACGGCTATCCGTTATGTGGCTGCGGGAAATGCTTACTTAACTCCACTAGCTACAAAACGTTTAATGGGGCAGTATATTGAAAAAGTTAAGAATGGCGAAGGGACAGACGAGTTTGAATCCCTTTCAGATCGAGAAAAAGAAGTGTTATCCTGGACTGCTAAGGGATATGCTAACAAAGAAATTGCAGAGAAGCTGATTATTAGTGTAAAGACAGTCGAAACCCACAAAAGCAATTTGATGGAGAAGTTAGGTCTCAAATCACGTCCTGACTTGATTAAATATGCGATGCAAAAGGGGTTGCTAACCTTTGAATAATAATCAAAGTTCCCATTACCCTGAGGTGATTGGTCAGCATGTCATGGAACTTTTGAATCAGCTTGATGGCATTCATGCAGATCCTGATATTTTGGATAACGTAAAAAATTCGCTGCGACAATTAAGTGATTTAAAAATCGCCCTAGATGAATCCTCCATTGTTGCGGTTACGGACTATAAAGGCCGAATTTTATATGTGAATGATAAGTTCTGTCAGATTTCAAAATATTCTCGTGAAGAATTACTTGGTAAGGATCATAGGCTTATCAACTCGGATTATCATGATAAAGCATTTATGAAGACACTTTGGGATACCATTAAATCTGGTTCTGTATGGCATGGGGAGATTAGAAACAAAGCCAAGGATGGAACGTACTACTGGGTTGATACAACAATCGTGCCTCTTTTTGATGAAGAGGGAGAACCTGTACAATTCTTAGCCATTCGCCATGAAGTTACCCGCCTTAAAGCTGCGGAAGAAGAATTAAAGCGTATGATGGTTAAGGTGATGGACATTCAGGAGGAAGAGCGTAAGCGTTTCTCGCGCGAACTTCATGATGGCATTGGCCAAAGTTTATTTTCATTGTTAATTAGTATGGACCGGATCTTAATAGCTGAGCAGGAACGGTTGGAATCTTCCTCTAATATTTCAGAAATGAAGAGTTCGACTGTTGATGAATTGACTGTTGTTAGACAAGAAGTCTCTAATATTATAGAAGATGTCCGTGGATTGGCGTGGCAGCTTCGACCTTCTATACTCGATGACCTAGGTGTTGTACCTGCCATCCGCACATATATCGAAAACTTCACCGAACACTATGGTATAAGAGTGGATTTCAAATCGGGTTTAACCAAACGTTTGAATTATCAACAAGAGACGGTGATCTACCGTATCATCCAGGAAGCACTGTTAAATATCGGGAAATATGCTGAAGTGGATCAAGCTGAAGTCCGAATTGAACAAACCTCAACTTCGGTTGAGGTCAGTATTATTGATAAAGGCGTAGGTATTATCCGTAGTGAAGAGAAACAAGGTGTCGGACTGTTCAGTATGGAAGAGCGGGCACATGGAATTGGGGCGAGACTTCTTATCGAGACGGCACCGGGTGAGGGTACAGTGATAAGACTGATTATTCCGGCATAAGAATTACGATATATCAGCGTGAAAAACCTTTGTTGATGGTTCATCAACAAAGGTTTTTTGTATTAACTGGTGTGGGTTCGGACTCGATGTTGTTGATGCTGATATTTCGCATGTTGCTGCGGCTCTGCAAGATGAAGTCGCAGTATATATGAAATTGCTTGGGTTAATAAAGCTTCCCACAGTCCTTTAGTTTAATGCTTTAGTTCTTCTTCTGGGATTGGATATAAGTCATTTAAGCTGTTCATATCTTTGCTTCCAAGGATTGTTTTCTCACCATTAGTGGAGATGTATCCATGCTGAGACTGCCCAGAATGTTCAGAAATATTATAGAAAAATAACCGATCTTTGCTCGTAGGGCGTTGCCCTACTTCACTTGATATGTCGGTGTTTGTTACCCAGAATGTATTTGTATTCTTATTCCCTCCGATTATTCCACTCCATGTAAGCCAAGCTGCATTTTCTTTAACTTGGTAATGATTAATAATTCCATTCTGTATTGTGAAGAAATTTTTCGACTCTCCTTCAGGAAACATCAATTGGAAATATCCTGCACTGCTTTCACCTGCAGTAAGCTCTTTTAACGTAGAGATTATCGGAATATTAATAGCTGCAATTCGGGACTCTGTTATGTCTTCCGATTTCAAATTAGCTTTTTCTTTGTCATTAATTTTTGCTACATGAACGGTTTTTGTATAAGCGTTCCAGGCTACATCACTACTGAAATTCCTAGCGATAAAACGAATAGGAACCATTACACGATTATTTTTAATTAGGGGTGAATCCGACTGGCTTTGATTATTGACTCGAAACGTCATTGACTTACTAGGGTCTGATATTATAAGTGTTTTAGTTTTGTTGTTCCAGCTTTTTATAGAGAGTCCTTCAATCTGCTCAACACTTCTCAACGGAACGTAGGTGGTTCCGTTTTCAATAAAAGGAGCAACGTCCGTTTTAACAGTAGTACCATTAACACTTATTGATATTGTTGTGGCTGCTTGAACCGTGGACACTACAAAAAACATGGAAAAACAAATGAGAAGAAATGATTTCAATTTCAATTCGATAAACCTCCTTGGCTTCATCTTGGATTTTCCTATATTTAGTATAGACACATTATAAATGTAAACAGTTTCTATATTTATGAAAATTAATAAATTTGTTTCCTTAATCTGCTTTCCCCTGTCCCATCCCTAAAATATTGTTATAGACAGCATCAGCCCAATTAATTACAATACATATATAAAATGTAATTATTGGTTGTAGACAATTCAAAACTCCCCAATTTTGTAAGTTCCTCTTTGTTTGGATACCATTCGCAGTTTTTTTGCAATTCCTTTCTTCTATATTATGCTTCAGTACAACTCTCTCGATCTCCTTCTATTAATGAACTGCACAACAGATACAGGTTTATTTGTTTTGGACGATTATTTCTTCGTGCCTTGATTTGGTTTTTCATGAAAGGAGGTGAAATTTTGAGCGGGTTGGAGAGAGGCCATATGAAATTATAGGAGGAGATATTATGAAAAAAAGTGTTAAGGCTATCCGGCTCAGACATAAGAAAATTGGTCTGCTTGTTTTAGTTATTTTACTTATTCTTAGCTCATTGCCGATGATGGCATCAGCAGCTGATCGTGGCGCATGGGCTCCCTACGTTTCCTATGCTGTAAACGATACAGTCACATACGGAGGGAAGACATATAAAGATATACAAGCACATACCTCCCTTCCTGGATGGGAACCTTCTAATGTACCAGCACTATGGCAAGAAATTCAGGGCAGTGGAGGCGGTACCGATACACAAGCGCCAACTGCGCCAAGTAATCTGCAAATCACAGGAAAGACCTCGTCAAGCGTGTCTTTGTCTTGGTCCTCATCTACAGATAATGTAGGTGTCACAGGATACCGTATTTATCAAGGTTCGACCGAGGTAGGGAATGTGTCAGGCACGACACTTGCTTATACTGTGTCTAATCTGAATGTAAATACGTCTTATTCCTTTACTGTTAAAGCGAAAGATGCAGTGGGGAATCTATCGAATGCAAGTAATGCTGTCAGTGTTACTACGGATAATAACAGTAGCGGTCCAGACACGCAGGCCCCTACTGCTCCAACAAATGTCTTAGTGACAGGAAATACTCTCTCCAGCATTTCTTTGTCATGGAACGCTTCAACAGATAACGTAGGTGTTATTGGTTATGATATTTATCAAGGGAACACACTTGCCTTATCTGTACCAGGCACGACAGCTACAGTTACTGGTCTTTCGGCAGGATCAACTTATACATTTACAGTGAAAGCAAAAGATGCTGTGGGTAATGTTTCTGCTGCAAGTATGGCGGTGAGTGGAACAACTCTATCGGGTGGAAGTAATGGAAGCCTGCCTAAACATACATTAACCGGTTATTGGCAGAATTTTATCAATGGATCATCAGCCTTGAAACTAAGTGATGTGCCTAGTGAGTACGATATTATCGTATTATCTTTTGCGGATATGGATCCAACCAAACCTGGTGGAGTAACTTTTAACGTCGATTCAAGTCTTTCTAATGCACTTGGTGGATATTCTAATGCGGATTTAATCAATGATATTCAGGCAAAACGAGCTCAAGGCAAAAAGGTCATTATTTCAATCGGCGGAGAAAAAGGGAACGTGAATCTGAGCAGTGCCTCGCCCAATGTAACTAATTTTGTGAATAGTATATATAATGTAATCACCCAATTTGGATTGGATGGTCTCGATATTGATTTAGAAAATGGTATGAATGTTGCGAATCTGACGAACGCTGTACGTCAACTACAGCAAAAAGTTGGACCGGATTTTATTTTGACCATGGCACCACAGACGATAGATATGCAAAGTAGTGGTACCGCATATATGCAGTTGTATAATAACTTAAAAGATATTACGACTG